>NZ_JAAOXM010000019.1 GCF_011605345.1 Burkholderia sp. D-99 | reverse complement strand
GCCTGTCCAGCAACCCAGTGCCTGAAGTGCCTTGCGATCGAGCAATTCTGCCTCCTGACCTCCATAAAGTCAGGCATCAGGTTACGCAATCGCTCTCCAAGGCTCCACGGTTTCCTGCGATGAACCATAAAAAAGCCGCTCCGGAGAGCGGCCTTTCGATGCGCGTGCAGCGTGCGCCGGCGTTACTTGACCGTTGCCTGTTGACGCAGGCCTTCCTCGAATGCCTGCAGCTTCTGCTGCACGAGTTGCTGCGCGATCTGCGCCTTCACCTGCTCGAGCGGCGGCGGAGCGATGTCGCGAATGTCGTCGACGCGGATGATGTGCCAGCCGAACTGCGTCTTCACCGGCGTGTCGGTCATCTGGCCTTTCTGCAGCTTCTGCGCGGCCGCCGCGAATTCCGGCACGTACGCCTTCGGGTCGGACCAGTCGAGATCGCCGCCGTTCTTGCCCGAACCCGGATCCTTCGAGTACTGCTTCGCGAGATCCTCGAACTTCGCGCCGGCCTTGATCTTCGCGATCAGGTCCTTCGCCTGCTGCTCGTCGCTGACGAGGATGTGGTGCAGGTGGTATTCGCGGTTGCCGCCGGCGCCCTTGACGAGGTCGTCGTAGCGCGCCTTCACTTCGGCGTCGGTCGGCTGGTTCTTCTTCAGGAAGCTCTCGATCATCGAGCGCAGCACGACGGTCTGCTGCGCGACGGCGACCTGTGCCTTCACGTCCGGACGGTTCGGGATGCCTTCACGGATCGCTTCCTGCATCAGGATTTCGCGGTTCACGAGTTCCTGGCGCACGGCCTGCTGCAGTTGCGGGCTGTCGGTCTGGCCTTGCTGGACGAGCTGAGCAACCATCGCATCGGCGCGCGACTTCGGAATCGGCGTGCCGTTGACGACGGCGATATTCTGGGCAAATGCCGGTGCCGCTGCGAAAGCAGCCGCCGCGACCCACAGGCGGGGGGATTTGAGGATCATCGGGAATTCCTAATGAGACTAGATTGAAGATTCGTTGAATTCTTCGGGCGTGTAAGCCACGATCGCGAGCGCGTGAATGCCGCGCTGCATCGCATCAGCGAGCGCATCATACACCAGCCGGTGCCGCGCGACGCGCGGCTTGCCCGCGAAGGCGGCCGACACGATCGTGACCGTGAAGTGGCCGCCGGAGGCCGCGCCGGCGTGGCCCGCGTGCTGCGCGCTGTCGTCGCGCACGGTGAGCGACAGCGGTGCGAGCGATGCGGTGAGGCGTGCTTCGATCAGCGCGATGCGTTCGTCGGGCGACGCGTGGAGAAAGGCGTCCGTCATGTCACTCGTCCTTCAGGTATTTCGTGAGCCACAGGCTTTGCAGGATGATGAACACGACCATCGCGCCGGTCGTGCCGAACAGCTTGAAGTTCACCCATTGCGATTCGGTGAAGTTGTGCACCACGTACAGGTTCGCGACGCCGAGCACCGCGAAGAACAGCGCCCAGGCGACGTTCAGCTTGTCCCACACGGGAGTCGGCAGCGTGAGCTGCTTGCCCATCATCTTCTCGATCAGGTTCTTGCTGAACGCATAACGCGCGGCGAGCAACCCGATCGCAAACAACCAGTACAGCACAGTCGGTTTCCATTGAATGAATTTCTCGTCATGCAGGACGAGGGTGGCGCCACCGAACACGACGATCACGCCGAGGCTGACCCACAGCATCGTGTCGACCTTCCGGTGCCGGAAGGCGACCCAGGCAACCTGGGCCAGCGTCGCGACGATCGCGACGGCGGTGGCGGTAAAGATGCCCCAGACCTTGAAGGCGGCAAAAAACAGGATGATCGGAAACAGATCGAACAGGAATTTCATGGCGCTCGCAGCTGCGTGAAAGGCCGCTCGCGCGGCCTTTCACCGTTGTAGGGACCCGCCAGGCACCGCCGGAGCGGATCGGGGCGGCGGCGACGGGTGCCCCGCCGGTCCGCCCGGCGCCGCTCATTCGTTTTCGGGTCGGGACTCGAAGTTTAACGCAGCCGAATTGATGCAGTAGCGCAAACCGGTCTGGTCGCGCGGGCCGTCCTCGAAGACGTGGCCGAGATGCGCGCCGCAGTGGTTGCAACGGACCTCGACGCGCACCATCCCGTGCGAGTAGTCGACCTTTTCGTCGATCACTTCGCCGTTGAGCGGCTTGAAGTAGCTGGGCCAGCCGCAGCCCGAGTGGAATTTGGAACCGGATTCGAACAGCGGCGTGCTGCAGACGACGCATTTGTAGATGCCGGCATCTTCGGTGTCGGTGTATTCACCGGTGAACGCGCGCTCGGTTGCCGCGTGCTGCGTGACTTCGTACTGCATCGGCGTGAGCCGCCGGCGCAGGTCGGCGTCGTCCTTCTGGTACGGGAAGGTCTTGTCGTCGGAATCGTGGGACATGGGGGGTTCTCCTGATCGGTCGGTCGATACGCGCGGGTTGCGGGCTCAGGACGAGCAGCTCACTTCGAGCGATCCGGCCCAGTCGGGCGGCAACGCCGCGTACGCTTCATGCTCGGGTTGTTCGTCGAACGGGCGGCGCAGGATCTGCGCGAGCCGCTCGACTTCCGAAAAATCCTTTTCCTTCGCGCGCCGGATCGCGACTTCGGCCAGATGGTTGCGCAAGACGTATTTCGGGTTCGCGCGATTCATCGCGGCCGCGCGTGCCGCGTCGTCGCGCGTTTCCTCGGACAGCCGCGCGCGGTAGAGGTTCGCCCACGCATCGAATGCGTCGCGGTCGATGAACAGGTCGCGCACGGGTGCGTCGCGGCTTGCGTCGTGCTTCGAGATCTGTGCGAGGCGGCGGAACGTCAGCGTGAAATCCGCGTGGCTCGCGTGCATCGTCTCGAGCAGCTTGTTCGCGAGTTCGGCGTCGTTCTCGCGTTCAAGCTCGAGGCCGAGCTTCGCGCGCATCGCGCGTTCGAGTGCGGGGCCGAAACGTTCCGGGAACTTCGCGAGCACGGCCTGCGCATCGTCCACCGCACGCTCGGCGCGCGCATCGTCGTCGGCGATGCCGTGCTGCAGCCCGATCAGCGGCAGCAGCGCCTGGGCGAGGCAGTAGCAGTTCCAGTGCGCGATGCGCGGCTGCATTCGGTACGCATAGCGGCCGCTGTTGTCCGAGTGGTTGCAGATGTGGTTCGCGTCGAACGCATCGACGAAGCCGAACGGGCCGTAGTCGATCGTCACGCCGAGGATCGACATGTTGTCGGTGTTCATCACGCCGTGGCAGAAGCCGACGGCCTGCCACTGCGCGACGAGGTCGGCCGTGCGCAGCGTCACGACTTCGAGCAGCGCGAGGTAGGGATCGTCGGCGCGGCGGCAATCCGGATAGAAGCGGTCGATCACGTGATCGGCGAGCTGGCGCAGCAGGTCGGGGCGATCGTTCGAGAAGAAGTGCTCGAAGTGGCCGAAGCGCACGAAGCTCTCCGACACGCGCGTGACGACGGCCGACGTCTCGATTTCCTCCCGCACCACCGGCTGGTCGGAACCGATCACCGTCAGTGCGCGCGTGGTCGGGATGCCGAGGTGATGCATCGCTTCCGAGCACAGGAATTCGCGGATCGACGAGCGCAACACCGCGCGGCCGTCTCCCATTCGCGAATACGGCGTGCGGCCGCTGCCTTTCAACTGCAACTCGTAGCGGCGGCCGTCCGAGCCGGTGCGCTCGCCGATCGTCAGCGCGCGGCCGTCGCCGAGCTGGCCCGCCCACACGCCGAACTGGTGGCCGGAATACACCGATGCGTACGGCATCGCGTTCGCGGGCCAGTCGCGCGTCGGGTTACCGGCGAACAGCTCGGCGAAGCCGGGCTGCGCGGCGATCGACGGCGGCAGGTCGAGCAGTTGCGCGACTTCGCCGGAAAAGCCGACGACGTACGGCGCGGCCAGCGGCGCGGCCGGCAGCCGCGTATGAAACGCGTCGCCGAGCGTGACGAACGCGCCAACGGCGGGCGCGCCGAGCGTGGCGGCGAGGTCGGGGAGGGTGTCAGCCGTATCGGCTGCGCTTCGGGAAAACGACATGTTGAGCGCCTCTGGGTAAGCCGATATTGTAAGGCGGCGCCGCGCCGCCCGCATGGTGGCCCGCGCGCCATGCGCCACGCCCGTCCGGGGCCGCTGACGGGCGCGCCGCAGAGGCTGGTCGCCGATTCGCATCCTCACGGAGAACAAGACGATGGGTAAGCCGTTGCTGGGCCAGATGATGGACATGCCATTGCTGGTGTCCTCGCTGATTTCTCATGCCGCGCGGCACGCCGGCGACACGGAGATCGTGTCGAGGCGCGTGGAAGGCGATCTGCATCGCTACACGTACCGCGACTGCGAACGCCGCGCGAAGCAGCTGGCGCAGGCGCTCGCGCGGCTCGGCGTCGAAACCGGCGATCGCGTCGGCACGCTGGCGTGGAACGGCTACCGGCATCTGGAGGCGTACTACGGCATCGGCGGGATGGGCGCCGTATGCCACACGATCAACCCGCGCCTGTTCCCCGAGCAGATCGCATATATCGTCAATCACGCGGAAGACCGCTACGTCTTCTTCGACATCAATTTCGCGCCGCTCGTCGACGCCATCGCGCCGCAGTGCCCGAACGTGAAGGGCTGGGTCGCGATGACCGATGCCGCGCACCTGCCGTCGGGCACGACGCCGTATCTCTGCTACGAAACGCTCGTCGAAGCGGAGGACGGCCGCTACGACTGGCCGCGCCTCGACGAGCAGCAGGCGTCGGGTCTCTGCTACACGTCGGGCACGACCGGCAACCCGAAGGGCGTGCTCTATTCGCACCGCTCGACCGTGCTGCACGCGTACGGCGCTGCGCTGCCGGACGCGATGAACCTGTCCGCGATGGACGCCGTGCTGCCCGTCGTGCCGATGTTCCACGTCAACGCTTGGGGGCTGCCGTACGCAGTGCCGCTCACGGGCGGCAAGCTCGTGCTGCCCGGCAAGGATCTCGACGGGAAATCGCTGTACGAGCTGATGGAAGCCGAGCGCGTGACGTTCTCCGCGGGCGTGCCGACCGTGTGGCTCGGCCTGCTGAACTACATGCGCGAGGCCGGCGTGCGCTTCTCGACGCTGAACCGCACGGTGATCGGCGGTTCCGCGTGCCCGCCCGCGATGCTGCGCACCTTCGAGGACGAATACGGCGTGCGCGTGATCCATGCGTGGGGGATGACCGAACTGTCGCCGCTCGGCACGCTCGCGAAGCTCAACTGGGCGCAGTCGCAGCGGCCGCTCGACGCGCAGCGCAAGCTGCTCGAGAAGCAGGGGCGCGTGATCTGCGGCGTCGACATGCGCATCGTCGGCGAGGACGGCCACGAGCTGCCGTGGGACGGCGTCGCGTTCGGCGAACTGCAGGTGCGCGGCCCGTGGGTGATCGACCACTACTTTCGCGGCGATACGTCGCCGCTGTCGGACGGCTGGTTCCCGACCGGCGACGTCGCGACGATCGACCCCGACGGCTTCCTGCAGATCACCGACCGCAGCAAGGACGTGATCAAGTCGGGCGGCGAGTGGATCAGTTCGATCGATATCGAAAACGTGGCGATCGCGCACCCGGGCGTGGCCGAGGCCGCCTGCATCGCCTGCGCGCATCCGAAATGGACCGAGCGCCCGCTGCTAGTCGTGGTGCGGCGCGAAGGGGCGAACCTGAATCGCGACGCGCTGCTCGCGTTCTACGAAGGCAAGGTCGCGAAATGGTGGATTCCCGACGATGTCGTGTTCGTCGATTCGCTGCCGCACACCGCGACCGGCAAGCTGCAGAAGCTGAAGCTGCGCGAGACGTTCCGCGATTACGTGTTGCCGACGGCGGTCGGCGAGCCGTAACGTCGGCGCCCGAGCCGGAAGCGGCTCGCGAAGCGGTCGCCCGATCCGTCCCCGGATCGGGAACAAAATTCAAATTGAACGACCGTGCTTTTTCGTTGTATGCTGCCTCAGTTCATCCGGACATGCGGCTGTTCGACCGCGCACAATGAAGCGCAGCCACCCCGGCGCGCGATGCATGGAGGCAGGCAGATGGCAGTGGATTACTCGACTCGCGACGGCGTGGCCGTCCTTACGCTCAACAATCCGCCCGTCAACGGGCTCGGCCTGTCGACCCGTCAGGGCGTCATGGACGCGCTCGATCGCGCCGCGCAGGACCCGTCGGTCACGGCCATCGTGCTGACCGGCGCGGGACGCGCATTCTCGGGCGGCGCCGACATCACCGAATTCAATACGCCGAAGGCGCTGCAGGAGCCGACGCTGCACACCGTGATCCGCGCGGTGGAGGCGAGCGCGAAGCCCGTCGTCGCGGCGCTGCACAGCGTCGTGATGGGCGGCGGCCTCGAGCTTGCGCTCGGCGCGCACTACCGTGTCGCGGCACCCGGTGCGCAGGTCGCGCTGCCGGAAGTGAAGCTCGGCCTGCTGCCGGGCGCGGGCGGCACGCAGCGCCTGCCGCGCGCGGTGGGGCTCGAAACCGCGCTGAACATGATCGTGTCGGGCGCGCCCGTGCCGTCGGAGCAACTCGCGAAGAGCGGGCTGTTCGACGAGATGGCAGACGGCGACCTGCTCGACGCGGCTGTCGCGTTCGCACGCAAGGTGGGGGCGCAGAAGGGACCGCATCCGCGCGTGCGCGATCGCAAGATCGTCCACGCGAACGCCGCGGGCTTCATCCAGTTCGCGCGCAATTCCGCGCAGGCCGCCGCGCCGAATTTCCCCGCGCCGCACAAGTGCATCGACGCGATCGAGGCCGGCGTGCTGCACGGTTTCGACAAGGGCAGCATTGCCGAGCGCGAGGGTTTCGTCGCGCTGATGATGACGCCGGAAAGCCGCGCGCTGCGGCACGCGTTCTTCGGTGAGCGTGCGGCGAGCAAGATTCCCGACGTGCCGGCCGATACGCCGTTGCGCGAGATTCGCCGCGTCGGCGTGATCGGCGCGGGCACGATGGGCGGCGGGATTGCGATGAACTTCGTCAACGCAGGCCTGCCCGTCACGCTGCTCGAGACGAAACAGGACGCGCTCGAGCGCGGCATCGCGACGATCCGCAAGAACTACGACGCGCAGGTGAAGAAGGGCAAGCTCACGCAGGAGAAGCTCGACGCGCGCATGGCGCTGATCGCGCCGACGCTGTCCTATGACGGCCTGAAGGATGCCGACCTGATCGTCGAAGCCGTGTTCGAGGAACTTGGCGTGAAGGAGCAGGTGTTCAGGAAGCTCGACGAAGTCGCGAAGCCGGGCGCGATCCTCGCGTCGAACACGTCGACGCTCGACGTCGACAAGATCGCGGCGTTCACGAAGCGCCCGCAGGACGTCGTCGGCATGCACTTCTTCAGCCCGGCGAACGTGATGAAGCTGCTCGAGGTCGTGCGCGGCGCGCAGACCGCGAAAGACGTGCTCGCCACCGTGATGGCGGTGGCGAAGAAGATCCGCAAGACGGCGGTCGTGTCGGGCGTGTGCGACGGCTTCATCGGCAACCGGATGATCGAGCAGTACATCCGCCAGGCGCTGTTCATGCTCGAGGAAGGCGCGCTGCCCGCGCAGGTCGATCGCGCGATCGAGAAGTTCGGTTTCGCGATGGGGCCGTTCCGGATGAGTGACCTCGCCGGCAACGACATCGGCTGGGCGATCCGCAAGCGCCGCTATGTTGAGAAACCCGATCTGCAGTACTCGAAGATCGCCGACCGCCTGTGCGAACAGGGCCGCTTCGGCCAGAAGACGGGCGCCGGCTGGTACGACTACGTGCCGGGCGATCGCAAGGCAAAGCCGTCGTCGCTCGTCGACGAGATGGTCGTCGCGTATTCGAAGGAGCGCGGCGTCGAGCGGCGCAAGATCGGCGACGACGAGATCGTCGAGCGGCTCGTGTTCGCGCTCGTCAACGAAGGCGCGAAGATCCTCGAGGAGAAAATCGCGTCGAAGGCGTCCGACATCGACATGGTCTACCTGACCGGCTACGGCTTCCCGCTGTGGCGCGGCGGCCCGATGCTGTACGCGGACGTGGTCGGCCTCTACAACGTCGAGCGTGCGATTCGCCGCTACGCGGCCGCGCCGAACGGCGACGCATGGCAGCTCGCGCCGTCGATCGAGGAGCTCGCGAAGGCTGGCCGCGGGTTCAACGGCTGACGCGCCGGATCGCGGCGCGACGAATACCCGGAGAAACGCAATGAAACGCACCGACGACGTCCTGCTCGTGATCGACGTGCAATACGACTTCATGCCGGGCGGCGCGCTCGCGGTGCCCGACGGCGACGCAGTCGTGCCGGTGATCAACGCGCTGGCGCAACGCTTCGACCAGGTCGTGCTGACGCAGGACTGGCACCCGCGCGAGCACGTGTCGTTCGCGGCGAACCATCCGGGCCGCGAACCGTTCTCCACGCTCGCGCTGCCGTACGGCGAGCAGGTGCTGTGGCCCGTGCACTGCGTGCAGGACACCGAGGGCGCGGCGCTGCATCGCGACCTCGACATCCCGCATGCGCGGCTCGTCATCCGCAAGGGCGGCGACGCGCAGGTCGACAGCTATTCCGCGTTCGTCGAAGCCGACCGCACGACGCGTACGGGGCTCGCGGGTTATCTGCGCGAGCTCGGCGCGAAGCGCGTGTGGTGCTGCGGGCTCGCGACCGACTATTGCGTCGCGTGGTCGGCGCTCGATGCGCGCGCGGCCGGTTTCGAAGCCGCGGTGATCAACGATGCGTGCCGCGCGATCGACCTGAACGGGTCGCTCGCCCACGCATGGCAGCAGATGCAGGCAGCGGGCGTCGCCCATGTGACGTCCGCGGGCGCGCGCCCGGCGGCGTAGCGCATTCCCCCATCCGATTCAGGACATGAAGCAGGACCGAAGGAGACTCGCATGACCGAAGCCGTAATCGTATCGACCGCCCGCACGCCGCTGGCGAAATCCTGGCGCGGTGCTTTCAACATGACGCACGGCGCGACGCTCGGCGGCCACGTGGTCGCGGCCGCGCTCGAGCGCGCGAAGCTCGACCCCGCGCGCGTCGAGGACGTGATCATGGGTTGCGCGAACCCCGAAGGCGCGACCGGCGCGAACATCGCGCGGCAGATCGCGTTGCGCGCAGGGCTGCCCGTGAGCGTGCCGGGGATGACGGTGAACCGTTTCTGCTCGTCGGGGCTGCAGACCATCGCGCTGGCCGCGCAGCGGATCATCGCGGGCGAAGGCGAGGTGTATGTCGCAGGCGGTGTCGAATCGATCTCGTGCGTGCAGAACGAGATGAACCACCACATGATCCAGGAAGGCTGGCTTGTCCAGCACAAGCCCGAGATCTACTGGAACATGCTCCAGACGGCCGAGAACGTCGCGAAGCGCTACGGAATCTCGAAGGAGCGGCAGGACGAATACGGCGTGCAGTCGCAGCTGCGTGCCGCGGCCGCGCAGGAAGCCGGTCTTTTCCGCGACGAGATCGTGCCGATCACCGTGCTCGCGGGCATCGCCGACAAGGCCACGGGCCGCCTGTTCACGAAGGAAGTGACGGTATCGGCCGACGAAGGGATCCGCCCCGACACGACGCTCGAAGGCGTGTCGAAGATCCGGTCGGCCGTGCCGGGCGGCGTGATCACTGCCGGCAACGCGAGCCAGTTCTCGGACGGCGCGTCGGCGTGCGTCGTGATGAGCGCCGACGCCGCGCAGCGCGAGGGGCTGCAGCCGCTCGGCGTATTCCGCGGTTTCGCGGTGGCCGGCTGCGAGCCGGACGAGATGGGCATCGGCCCCGTGTTCGCGGTGCCCAAGCTGCTGAAGCAGGCAGGGCTGAAGGTCGACGATATCGGCCTGTGGGAACTGAACGAAGCGTTCGCGGTGCAGGTGCTGTATTGCCGCGACACGCTCGGGATTCCTGAAGATCGCCTGAACGTGAACGGCGGCGCGATCGCGGTCGGCCATCCGTACGGCGTGTCGGGCGCGCGCCTGACGGGCCATGCGCTGATCGAAGGCAAGCGGCGCGGTGTGAAGTACGTGGTCGTCACGATGTGCATCGGCGGCGGGCAGGGTGCGGCCGGCCTGTTCGAAATCCTCTGATCTTTGGCAGGCAGCGGCCGCGGTTTCGCTTCGGCGAGGCAGGCGGCCGCGATGCGAATCGGCGCGACTGAGCCGCCATTCGAAACAATCGGGAAGCAAAAGGCGTGCGCCGGGCAATGCCGTTTCCCCTTACTTGTCAAACGAATTGCCCCACCTATACTTGCTCTGACATTTGCCTTTCGGCACGATGGGCCGGATCGTGCGTTGCGCGATCCGTGCCGCGAAGGTTCGAACCAACGCAGCAGACCGACCGGGGACCGAATGAGTACGACCTATGCAGCAGGGGAACCGCCGCGCGTCGTCAGCGCGGCCGCGAGGCTCTATGCGAAATGCCTGCTGGTCGGATTCGCGTTGCTGCCCGCCTATCTGATCGCCTATCTGTGGTTCTTCAGCGACCCGCACGTCGTGTACGAGAGCCACGTGTTCCATGAAATCGCGATCGCGGCCGCGACCCTCGAGGGCGCGTTCGTCACCTACGTGACGTGGGTGTGCTACCGGTCGTCCGGCGAACCGCTGCTGCGCTGGCTGACACTTGGCTTTCTCGGCTTCGCGATGATCTATGCGCTGCACGGTGCCTTCACCGGGATGGCGCATCACAATATCTGGCTATTCCTGCTGTACGGGCCCGCGTCGCGGCTCGTGATGTCGATCCTGCTGCTCACGGGCCTGCTGTCCTATTCCCGTCCGCCGGATCGCCTCGACAAGCGCACGAGCGTGCGCACATGGCTGCCGTGGATCGTGTTCTTCGTGATCGTCAACGTCGTGGTGGCGTACATCGCGTATTCGCCGGTCGCGGGCGCGCTGGGCACGCGGCTGTCGATGGAAGGCGGCGCGCTCGTGTTCTCGCTGCTGAACGTCGCCGTGCTGCTCGCGCGGCGGATCCGCTCGCCGCTGATGGTGATCTACGGCGTGTCGATCATGGCGTTCGCGCTGTCGTCGCTCGCGTTCATTCTCGGCAAGCCGTGGAATCACATGTGGTGGCTCGCGCACGCGATTTTCGCGGGCGGCTTCTTCCTGCTCAGCTACGGCGTCGTGCAGGCGCTGCAGACGACGCGCTCGTTCTCGGCGATCTACAGCCAGGAAGACCTGATGAGCCGGCTGTCGGAGTCGATGGCGCGCACCGAGAGCGCGCTGCAAGAGCTGCGGCGCACGAACCAGAAGCTCGAATACATGGCCGCGACCGATCCGATGACGGGTGCGTCGAACCGCCGGCAGTTCATCGCGCAGGTCGAGCGCGAGATGGTGAGGGCCGAGCGCGACGGCACGCCGTTCTGCCTGCTCGCGCTCGATCTCGACAATTTCAAGAACATCAACGATGCGTACGGGCACCAGATCGGCGACGAGGTGCTGCGCGGCGTCGTGCGTCAGTGCCTCGACGCGATCCGGCCGGCCGGCGGGCTCGCGCGCGTCGGCGGCGAGGAGTTCATGGCGCTGTTGCCGGACATGCCGCTCGAAGGCGCGCGGATGACGGCCGAGCGCGTGCGCTCGTCGATCGCGAGTTCGCCGTTCGGACTCGATTTCAAGCGCGTGCAGGTAACGGTCAGCGTCGGTGTCGCGCAATACGGCGTCGATGGAAGTACGGTCGATGCGTTGCTGAGGGTGGTCGACGAGCGGCTGTACCAGGCGAAGCGGGAAGGGCGGAACAGGGTGGTGTCGCGGTGACGCGGGTTGGCGTGGCACGCGGGGCATTCGGCAACGCGGTCGTGCGGAAGCAATGTCGAGCGTTTCAATTTCTGCTGAAGCCCCGGGCGGGGTAATACGCCCGGGACTTCGGCATGCGACGGGCGATGCACTAGCGCGATGCCAGGGCCGTCGCGTTCTTCGGCTGCGTGTCCTGCATCCGCTGCGACGCCTGCCACCAATACTTGCCCGTGCGCTGCTGCGGATCGCGGATCGCGAGATACGTCGTGCTCCAGAGCTGCGCCGCGTTCGCCTCGGTGGCGTCCGCGCTGCGCGTGCCGAATGCATCGGTCTGGTACTTGCCGTTCACGTAGGACCACGTCCACATCTCCGACGTCCGCATGTCGCGTCCGTTCGAGATCACCTGCCAGATCGTCTGCCGCGCCTGCGTGAGCAGCGTGCGTGTCGCGGCCGAGAGGTCCTGGCGCGCGAGCTGGCGATCCAGCCCGGCCACCCACATCGCCTGCTGCCACGACCAGATCACCGTGCCGTGATACGCGGAGCTCGTGAATTTCGGCCATAGCGCCTGGTTCGCATATGCCGGGTTCGCGATCAGCATGCCGGCATCGGTCACGAGCCCGGTCGGGAACGGCCGCGTGACGTCGGTGACGATCCGCTGGAGCTGGTCGTCCGGTGGCGTGCCGAACAGCAACGCGAAGCCGCCGTCCGAATTCATCACCGGAATCGGATTGCCCTGCTGATCGAGCGACAGCGCGTAGAAGGCCAGCGGTGCGCTTGGCGCGGCACCGGCAGGCACGCCGGCGGTCGGCGCATAGGCCGACACGTCGGTGGTCGCCTGCGCGGCCGGCACGCTGACCTGGAACAGTGGCGGCGCCTGCGTTTCCCACGTGGTCGCTTCGTTTGCCGTGTTGGCGAGCGTCGCGCGCTGCCCGGCATCGAGGTACGGATCGAGCAGGCCATGCGCGAGGAACGCGTTCGCCGCGCGTAGCGCGGCCGGCACGAGCACCGCGTTCACATCGTACGGGTAGACCCCGCCGCCGAGCCCGTCGGTACTGTCGCGCCAGTTGCCGACGATCTCGCCTGGCCGCAGATGGATCAGGTTCGCGACCGACGGTTGCTGCGTGAACGCCTGCGCGGTTGTCGCGACATGCAGCAGGTTGACGACCAGGCGGCTGCCGTTGGTCTGCCCGTCGCTGCCGCGCTGCGCGAGATAAGCAGCCGCACGCGCCTGGCCGCGCGTATCGTCGATCAGCCACGCTGCCGCGATCGGCGCGAGCAGGTAGTCGCTGTCGATCATCTTGTAGTCGTAGGTCGGCGTCGGATCGTTCGGTTTCCCGTTCTTCTGGTTGTCGACCAGCGCGAATTCGCCGATGCCTTCCTCGTGC
Organism: Burkholderia sp. D-99; assembly: GCF_011605345.1. Lineage (GTDB taxonomy): Bacteria > Pseudomonadota > Gammaproteobacteria > Burkholderiales > Burkholderiaceae > Burkholderia. The sequence goes on along the minus strand of NZ_JAAOXM010000019.1, from coordinate 119,724 downwards.
GCGACCTTGCCGTCGACCGACAGGCGGCTCAGCACCGACGACAGGCCGGCCTCGATCGCCGCGGGTTCGAGCACGGGCATCAGCATGCGAACCGAGATCAGCGTGTCGCGGCCGAAGTAGGTGTCGTACTGCCACGAGCCAGCCAGCAGCTTGTCGTTGAAGCTCAGGAATTCGAGCACGTTCTGGCTCACGGGGTCGGGGTTCACCGAGGGCGCGAGCAGGTCGGCACGCGTGATCGGCGACAACGGCGTCTCGCCCGACAGCGCATCGACATGCAGCCGCAGCGTGTGCGAGCCCGCCGGTGCACTCAGGACGAGCTTGCCGCCCGCTGCCGGCGCGATGCTGCCGCCGTCGCGCAGCGTGATGCGCAGCGAATAGCCGGGTGCGCCGTCGATCCGGTCGCGTTGCCATTGCGCGGCGCTGCCCTGGATCGTCGGCGCGGTGAGGATCTGCTGCGGAATCGTTGCACCGCCGTTGAAGTCACGCAGGAAGCGCACGTTGCTGAGCACGCCCTGGCGGATCGTCAGCGTGCTGGTGTCCACCGACACGTCGGCGCCGATGCCGTACAGCGGGCGGCCGTGCGTGTCGGGTGCCGACAGCGCGGACGGCGGCGTGTCGAGGCTCCAGTTCACCGGCTGGGCGGTGTCGTCGAACCACAGCCCCGTGCCGCTGTTGCCGGCGGGGAAAACCACAAGCAGGCGCGGCTTCGTCGACGAGCGCACCAGCAGGTGCGCGGCGACCTTGTCCTGCCGGTAGAACGCGTTGATCTGGCCGCCGGTGTCCATGCGGAACGACAGCGCGGCGCTGTTCGACGACGGGCTGCTCGATTTGACATCGTCGTCGTTGCAGGCTGTGAGCAGGCCGGCACAGATGAATCCGAGACACAGCGACTTCGCAAGGCGATGCATGTTGATGTCCCTCCTGATGACTGGCGATTTTTATCGGAATGGTTGAGTGAACGGATCTCTTGTCCGTTTCGTTCTGTGCTGCGGGCATTCGGATGAATGCCTGGCGTAAATCGGGCAGTGTTGCTTCTGCAGCAATCGAATTGAACGGAAAATGAGGGAATTGCTGATAAATGACGCAAACCGAAATGACAGAGGGTGTCGCCCGTGGTGAGGCACGGGGAAAGTCAATGCGGACGGCCTTCAAGCGGGCGAACGGTGGCTCGTGTACGGCGGGAGAAAATGAAACGTAAGCCGTCGTAGGGGATTTTAAATTTACGGGAAAGTCGAAGTCAATAATCTTTTATAGGTTTTATGATATTCGATTTAAATTAAGTGGCAATTATTGCCTGTTGAATCGGTAAAGTGTGCGATTTAATGGAAGTCGACAATGGAATTCGGGTGTTCGGCGACGAAATGATTGCAATGATGTCTCATTCCGGAAATTGATGCCGGACAGGAAATGAATCGTCGCGTTTGTGCCGGTTGTTGTCGGGCAAGCCGTGTTCCTGTGATTCAACCGAAGCCGAGCGTCGCGCCGGGCTGGAAGTGCGATCCGGATTACTGGCTCCGTGGTCGACGTTTGCGTGATCGGTGCTGCGTCGGGCCTAAGCCGCGGGATTGTTTCATCGGAGCCGTCAGTTACGCGTGTTGCGCGGAAATACGGTGCGACGACAGCGGTCAAGACTGGCAAGCTGATCCTGCTGCCGCGCGGCGGCGGCAACAGCGCAAGCGGCAAGCCGGTGCCTGCGGTGACGCTCACGCCTGTCCCGCTGATCGCCTACGACATCAGTTTTCCGGACCGCGCGCGCTTCGCGGCCGTTCGCACGAAGGCGCACGACCGCAAGTCAGGGAAGAAGACCGATCTCACGATCCCGAATCCGGATGCCCCCGCAAAGTGCGTCCGCAGTGCATATCGAACGCCACGCGTTCGCCAGTCCGGAAGCCGCAAAAGCGGGGGCAAAGTCGCGATTGGAGACGCTCAATCGGCATATGTCGTCGAGCCGCTTCACGATGTGCGGCCAAGCCGATCTGTCGATCGAAAAGACGATCGCGCTGAAGGGGGGGGCAGGATCGGTGTAGAGGATGAGTATCCGATCGAGCCGGTCGAACCACGCTCGTGTCGCGTGGATGGATCACGGTCGTTACGTTCACCGGAGGGGCGAACGGGACGGTGACGGTCGGACACCGGAAGAAGCAGGACAACAGGATGGATCTCATCGTTCCGAGGCCGGATTGGCACTCAGTAAATGATTTGTGTCCTCTCCGCTAGAAATTTCTCTAGGGAACCGTTCCGAGCATCATCGACGGCGCGTTCAAGGTTTTTGCTCATATGCTCCGGCCCTTACTCGATTTTTCGCGACACATTCGCTAGCCGGTTCGTAGCGAATCCTCGATAAGGGCCGGTGCGACATGATTTATAAATGGCTAATTACCAACCGCGACGAACGCAAAGCTTCTGTTCTGAAGGCTGCCTGAATTATTGCCGGTGTTGACTTGACAGGAATTCTTGTTGACGAACGGGAAGGCTACGCCGTCGGAATTGGCCTGTCCTGTTTCGTTGAAGTTGTTTTGCGACCCGACAATTCCAGGGAGTGCAGAGAATCCGGGGCTGAAAGAGATCGAATATTTTCCGGAGCTGACGTTCTCGACGGTGAAATCCCCGCTGCCGTTGAGAATGGAGCCGTTTTTGTCGATGGTGCCCCAAACGATACGAGCCATTATTTCCTCCGGTGTGGTCAATGTAGGTAACATGCCATATTGGGATGGCTTGGGCCAAGGCGATCAATGCATTGGGAGTGCGAAAGAATTGCATTTGGATCGTATTGGAGTTTCGATGGTAGGTCTTGATTGTATGAAAGTAAACCGCTGGTTAAGGGGGATTTAATTGCGTGAATGTCTTAATTTAGTTTTCTTTTTGGGGGATTGTTTTGTATTTTGATTGATCAATAAATTGAAGATAATGTGACTTCTGTTAAATATTCCGGATACCGTCCGAGGTGGCTCGGGCGATTTGTTTATGGGGGCGGATGCAAGACCACGAAAAGACCATTCTGGAGCTGACCATCATGGGGGGGGCTGACCGGTGTCGCGAAGGAACTGGCGCGCAGGGGCAACTGACGATTCCGCTCGTCGCCGGCCGGGCAACGCTCGGATCGTCGATGTCGACGGTGGCCGGGATTGTGCTGCGGCAGATTCCGGATCTGCAGCCGATCGCGCTACTCGGTCTCGGGAGCGTGATCGACTCGACGAAAATTGCTACTGCGTTGGTGAGTGAGTCCGAGGATCGTCCAACGGGCCATCAGGCACGCATCGTTGTCTGTGACGTAAGCGGAAAGAACCCTGTCGCCAGAGCCTGGGGCCTGACAGCCGGACCTCAAAGATACGGTCCATTGGCGTCGGTAAGTTTGGTAGGCTTGTCGCCTGCCTTTGCTTGTCGGATCTTGACGTCGGCAAGTGGCACGGTGAAAGGGCGGGCATCGTCTTTGGCGGATTGAAATGATGCCCGCTTCAATACCTGCTGTTTTCTCGGCTGGACATGACATCCGACGAACGTAAGCGAACGGTGGCAGGGCACGGGATGCCCGGCTGGCAAGGATTCTAGGAAAATAGCGGCACCAAGACGAACTGGAGCGAACGAAGTGATCAGACATATTGTGATGTGGAAGTTGAAAGAATCGGCCGAAGGCGCGACGCGCGCGCAGAACGCGCTGAAGCTGAAGGAAAAGCTCGAAGGCTGCCGCGACCTCGTGCCGGGCACCCTGCAGATCGACGTCGGCGTGGCAACGCCCGGCCTCGACGCGACCGCCGACATCGTGCTCGTGTCCGATTTCGCGGACAAGGCCGCGCTCGATGCCTACCAGGTGCACCCGGTTCACCAGGAAGTGAAGAAATTCGTCGTCGCGGTGGCCGAATCGCGCGAATGCGTCGACTACATCGTCGACAGCGCACGATGAGCGACGCGGCAACCCCGACGGACGGCCCGTCGATCGAAAGCCCGTTCGTCGACCTGCTCGGCGTGCAGCTCGTGTCCGCGAAGGACGGTGCGAGCGAGCTCGTGCTGCCGCTCGAAGAGCGGCACATGAACACGTGGAGCATCGCGCACGGCGGCGTGACGATGACGCTCGCGGACATCGCACTCGCGATGGCCGCGCGCAGCCTGACCGACGACGGCGTCGGCGTGGTGACGGTCGAGATGAAGGTGAACTTCATGCAGCCGGGGCGCGGCGAGTTGCGCGCTTACGGGCGCGTGATGCATCGCTCGACGACGATGGCCTACTGCGAAGGCGAAGTGCGCGACAGCGACGGCAATTTCGTCGCGAAGGCGCTCGGCACGTTCAAGTACATGCGGCGGCTCGCGGTGGGCCGCGACATCAAGCGGCAACGCTCGCGCACGGCGCCGGACGCCCAGCCCGGCCCGAGCGACGCGTAAGCGCCGGAACGCACGGCCCTGCCTCGTTATTGGCAGGGCCGTTTTGTTTTGCGGGGCGCTTGTGTACGCCACGCCGAACGCGTTCACGGCAGGCCGAAGGGGGCCGGGATTTCGACGCGCGAAGCGCGCCACGCCTGCGCGACGAGGGCATGGCATCATGTGACGCTTGTCCGTTCACGGCGCCGCACCGGCGCCGTCCTAGCCGATGCCGCTGAATCCGAAGATCGCCCAGGTGCTCGACATGATCGAGCGCGCGAAACGTCCGTCCTACCACCACCAGACGCCGCAGCAGGCGCGCGCCGCGTACGAGAAGAGCGCGCCGATCCTCGACGTCGCACCGGCGCCGATGCATTCGGTCGAGGAATGTGTCGTCCCGACGCGCGATGGCAGCACGATCGGCGCGCGGCTGTACCTGCCGGTCGCGCCGAGCCTCGCGGAGCCGCTGCCCGCGCTCGTGTACTACCACGGTGGCGGTTTCACGGTCGGCAGCGTTGATACGCACGACGCGCTGTGCCGGATGTTCGCGCACGATGCGCAGTGCGCGGTGCTGTCGGTCGGCTACCGGCTCGCGCCGGAACACCGGTTTCCGACCGCGGTGAACGACGCCGATGACGCGTTGCAATGGCTACATCGCGAGGCCGCCACGTTCGGCATCGACGCCGCACGGCTGGCCGTCGGCGGCGACAGCGCGGGCGGCACGCTTGCGACCGTCTGCGCGGTGCTCGCACGCGATGCGGGCATTCGCCTGACGCTGCAGATGCTGATATACCCGGGCGTGACGGGCTACCAGGGCACCGAATCGCACGTACGGCTCGCGAACGGCTATTTGCTGACGCAGGACACGATCCAGTGGTTCTTCACGCAATACGTGCGCGATCGGGCGGATCGCGACGACTGGCGTTTCGCACCGCTCGACGGCACGCGCGACGCGCCGTCGTTCGCGGGCGTCGCGCCGGCGTGGATCGCGACGGCCGAATACGATCCGCTGAGCGACGAGGGCGCCGCGTATGCGGAGAAGTTGCGCGCGGCGGGCAACGCGGTCACGCTGGTCTGCTATCCGGGGATGATCCACGAATTCTTCAAGATGGGCGGCTACGTGCCCGAGGTGCGGGCCGCGCATGCTGACGCCGTCGCGGCGCTGAAGGCCGCATTCGATGACGTTTGACGGCGTACGCGCCGCGTGGAGGGCTGCGATGACGGACGGCGTGGTGGAAACGGGCGACTGGACGGTATTGGGCGGCGACGCCGCGCGGATCCGCGACGCGGTGTTCGTGCGTGAGCAGCAGATTCCGCCGGAATGGGAGCTCGACGACGACGATCCGCTGTCGCTCCATGCGGTGGCGTACCGGGTCGATGCCGCGACCGGCGTGCGCCGCGCGGTCGCGACGGGGCGGCTGCTGCCGTCCGGCACGATCGGCCGCGTCGCGGTGCTGGCCGACGCACGCGGGCAGGGCGTCGGGTCAGCCGTGCTGAACGCGCTTCTGGATGCGGCGCGGCGCCGCGGCGAAATCGTCGTGCGGCTCTACGCGCAGGATTCGGCCGTGTCGTTCTACTTGCGGCACGGCTTCGCGGCGGTCGGTGAACCGTTCGTCGAAGCCGGCGTGCCGCACGTCGAGATGGTGCGCGCGCCGTAGCACGGCGCACGCTCGCCCGCTCAGCGCGGCGGCGTAGCGTCGAGGTCGAACGTGAATGCGCGCTCGAACGTGCCCGGGCGGACGGTGCGGTGCGAGCCGTCGTCGTCGCAGCGTTCCTTGATCTCGACCGTGAGCCGCACGCCTTCCTTCATCGTGACGCGCAGCGCGGTCGTGCCGCGCGTGCCGTATTCGGGTGTCTCGATGAACGCGGCCGACAGCGCACGCTCGCGCTCGATCGGAATGCCCGTGTGCGGCAGCGCATCGTCGTCCGCGACATGCGGATCGCGCATCAGCGCGATCAGTTCGTCGAGCGACGGGGTCGGATTGTCGGTGAGCAGCGTGCCGAGCTCCGCGCGCTTGCGCACCACTTTCGGCCAGGGCGTATCGAGCCGCGCATTCGACAGCGCATGCACGCCGGGCGCGATCGCGACGGGCGCGGCGACACTGCTTTCGCCCTCGGGCGCGCGATTGCAGAACCACGCGAGTTCGCGCCGCCTCCAGTCGCCGACGAGCAGGTTGAAGCCGTTGTAGACGGCCGCATGCTCGGCCAACTGCCCGAGATAGTCGAGCGGCGCAACGGACGGGCCGCCGAGGAAATCGGACACGAGCTTGCCGCGGGTCGGCGCGCCGGCTCGGATGTCGAACGGCGCGCGGTAGTTCGTCAACGCGGCGAAACGGCCGTCGCGCGATACGCCGAGCCACGTGCCGCCCGCTTCGAGATCGCGGCCGGCCAGTACGCCCGGGACATCTTCCCACCACGAAAGCGGCGCGCTCGTGCGGCGAAAGAACTCGTCGCGGTTGGCGGTGAGGGTAAAGACGGGACCGGCGGCGGCATCGGGCTGCCAGTCGAAGGCAATCAGACACATCGGGCGAATCTCTCGCAGGAAACATCGGGCGCCGGCTGCGACTCGCGAGCCGGCACGCGAACGGGTTGTCAGTGCGTCACGCTTCCGTCGGCCAGGCGTACGGCAGCGTATCGAATGCGAGCACCGGGCCGTCGGCCGAACCGAGGTGCACCGTGCCGTTGTCGAGCGCGGCGAGCTTGATTTCGACGAGCGCGTCGACGCCGCCCGCGGGCGCGGCCGCCGCGTTGACGATCATCCCGCACGGCTGACCGGGATCGTCGCTGTGGAACAGCTCGACGCCGGCATGCACGGTATCGGTCTCGCCGGCGACGTGCGCGAGCGCGGTGCGGCGCTTGATCGTGCCGCGGTACTGGCTGCGTGCGACGATTTCCTGGCCCGGGTAGCACCCCTTGCGAAAGTTAACGCCGCCGATCACGTCGAAGTTGACCATCTGCGGCACGAACTGTTCGACGGCAGGCTGCGTGATGCGCGGTTCGCCCGCGCGGATGTCGAGCCAGTCCCATACGGCAGGCGACACGACCGGCAGCGTAGCGCCGAGCGCGGCGAGGCGCGCGTCGACTTCCGCACGCGGGCCGATCCACAGATAGCGCTTGCGGCCGGCTGCATCGGGCACGCGGATCAGCGTCCCGGCCGGGCCGTCGACCTTCACGTGCACGCCGTCCGGCAGCGCGTCGAAGATGCCCGACAGCGCGTCGCGCACGTCGCCCGCGAAGCCGACCACCGCGAGCGCGTCGCTCGCATCCGTCAGTTTCGCCTTCGCACGCAGCACGAACATCGACAGCCGCTTCTGCACGGCGGGCTGCACGTCCTTCGATATCAGCAGGCGCACGCCGTGGCCGGCGCGCCACGTGAGGAACGACCCGAGGAGGCGACCCTTCGGCGAGCAATAGCCGGACAGCCGTGCGCTCGCGGCGTCGAGATGCTCGATGTCGTTGGTGAGCTGGCTGTGCAGGAACGTCGCGGCGTCGTCGCCGGCCACGTCGATCACGCCGAACTGCGGCAGCGGCATGCAGGCGCCCGGCGCGTCGAAATCAGCGGCCAACGGGCGGGGGAAAACGGGGAGCGAGGCAGATGCGGCCTGGGCAGCCGGTGAAGCGAACGGTGTGCTCATGGAATGAGGGAACAGTCAACCCTGACTTTGACGAAGGCGAGCAAGTATTATATGGGTCTTACCTGAGTCACGTTTCCATGTCCCTACTGAAGAAATGCGCCGCGACGATCGTGGCGCTGGCCGTCGTTGTGGCCGCTGCCGGCGCGGGCGGCGGGTATTACTGGGCAACCCGGCCGCTGTTGCTGGGTTCCGCATCGCTCGACGTCACGATCAAGCCGCGCAGCACCGTGAAGAGCGTCGCGCTGCAGCTCAAGCGCGGCGGCGTGCCGGTCGAGCCGTTCGGCTTCGTTGTGATGACGCGCGTGCTCGGGCTGTCGAGCCGGCTCAAGTCCGGCAACTACGAATTCAAGACCGGCATCACGCCTTACGAGGTCCTGCAGAAGATCGCGCGCGGCGACGTGAACGAGTATGTCGCGACGGTCATCGAAGGCTGGACCTTCAAGCGGATGCGCGCGGAACTCGATGCGAACCCCGATCTTGCGCACTCGACGACCGGCATGAGCGACGTCGAGCTGCTGCGCGCGATCGGCGCGTCGGACAACGCGGTGCAGCGCGGCAGCGGCGAAGGGCTGTTCTTCCCCGATACCTACCTGTTCGACAAGGGCACGAGCGACCTGAACATCTACCGGCGCGCGTACCATCTGATGCAGACGCGTCTCGACGAGGCCTGGGCCGCACGCGTGCCGGGCCTGCCGTACAAGACGCCTTACGAAGCGCTGACGATCGCGTCGATCGTCGAAAAGGAAACGGGCCATGCGGCCGATCGCGCGTTCGTCGCGGCCGTGTTCGCGAACCGGTTGCGCATCGGCATGCCGCTGCAGACCGATCCGTCGGTGATCTACGGGCTCGGCGATGCGTATGACGGCCGCCTGCGCAAGCGCGACCTGCAGGCCGACACTCCTTACAATACCTACACCCGACGCGGGCTGCCGCCGACGCCGATCGCGTTGCCGGGCGTTGCCGCGCTGCAGGCGGCGATCAATCCGGCACCGACGAGCGCGCTCTATTTCGTCGCGAAAGGCGATGGCACGAGCGTGTTCTCGGACACGCTCGGCGACCACAACAAGGCCGTGGACAAGTACATACGAGGTCAATAATGGCGAGCGGTAAATTCATCACGTTCGAAGGCATCGACGGGGCGGGGAAGACCACCCACCTGCAATGGTTCTGCGAACGCCTCCAGGGCAAGCTGGCCGCGGCCGGCCGGCAGGTCGTCGTCACCCGCGAACCGGGCGGCACGCAGCTCGGCGAGACACTGCGCGAGATCCTGCTGAACCAGCCGATGGATCTCGAGACGGAAGCGCTGCTGATGTTCGCCGCGCGTCGCGAGCATCTCGCGCTCGTGATCGAGCCGGCACTCGCGCGCGGCGACTGGGTCGTGTCCGATCGCTTCACCGATGCGACGTTCGCGTACCAGGGCGGCGGCCGCGGGCTGCCGCGTGACAAGCTCGAGACGCTCGAGCGCTGGGTGCAGGGCGGCTTCCAGCCCGACCTGACCGTGCTGTTCGACGTCGCGCCGCAGGTCGCGAGCGAGCGGCGCGGCGCCGCGCGCATGCCCGACAAGTTCGAAAGCGAGTCTGACGCGTTCTTTGCGCGCACGCGCGGCGAATACCTGCGGCGTGCGGAAGAAGCGCCGCACCGCTTCGCGATCGTCGACGCGACGCGGTCGATTCCCGAGATCCGCCAGCAGCTCGAGCGCGTGCTCGCCGCGCTGTAATTCGCAAGGAACGCACCCCATGATCTATCCGTGGCAGACCGACGACTGGAACCGCTTGCAGCAACTGCGTGCGCAATGGCCGCACGCGCTGCTGCTGCATGGCCAGGCCGGGATCGGCAAGCTGCAGTTCGCGCAGCATCTCGCGCAGGGCTTCCTGTGCGAATCGCCGCAGCCGAACGGCGAGCCGTGCGGCACCTGCGCGGCCTGCACGTGGTTCTCGCAGGGCAACCATCCGGATTACCGGATCGTGCTGCCCGAGGCGCTGGCGGGCGAGGCGCCGGGTGCCGCGGACGACGCGAAAGCGGCCGACGCGGACGAAGGCGGCAAGAAGACGCGTGCGCCGAGCAAGGAAATCAAGATCGAGCAGGTGCGCGCGCTGCTCGACTTCTGCGGGGTCGGTTCGCACCGCGGCGGCGCGCGCGTCGTCGTGCTGTATCCGGCCGAGGCGCTCAACGTCGCCGCGTCGAACGCGCTGCTGAAAACGCTCGAGGAACCGCCGTCCGGCGTCGTGTTCCTGCTCGTGTCGGCGCGCATCGACCGCCTGTTGCCGACGATCATCAGCCGTTGCCGGCAGTGGCCGATGACGGTGCCGGCACCCGACGTCGCGGAGGCCTGGCTCGCGGCGCAGGGCGTCGAGCATGCGAGCGCGCTGCTCGCCGAGGTCGGCGGCGCGCCGCTCGCCGCGCTGGCGCTCGCGAGCGACGAGAACCGCCCGCTGCGCGACTACACGCTCGGGCAGCTCGCGGCCGGTGCGGCATGCGACCCGTTCGCGTGCGGCGAGACGCTGCAGAAGCTGCCGGTGCCGCTGGTGCTCGGCTGGCTGCAGCGCTGGCTGTACGACCTGCTTGCGCAGCGGATGGCGGGCGCGCCGCGCTACTTCCCGATGCACGCGGCGGCGCTCGCGCGTTGCGCGGAAGCGGTCGATGCGAACGCGTTCGCGCGCTTCATGAAGGCCGTGACGCGGCAGCGGACGGTCGAGAACCATCCGCTCAACGCGCGGCTCGTATTCGAGGAATTGTTTCTCGGCTACCGGGAAATATTCGCGTGATCCGGCATTGTTTCTCGTGGGTTGTGAAACGATGACCGGCTCGCGCCGCGACGCGACTGTGGCCGGCCGGCCCGCGAACGCCGCCCGTTGGCGCATGCCGGCGTGCGCATGAGCGCACGCCTTACGTATTCAGGAAACACGATGTTCGTCGACTCTCACTGCCACATCAATTTCAAGGGCCTGGCCGACCGCCTGCCGGCCGTTCTCGAGAACATGCGCGAGCACGACGTCACGCACGCGCTGTGTGTGTCCGTCGATTTCGAGACGCTGCCGGAGGTCATTGCGATCGCGGACGCGCACGACAACGTCTATGCGTCGGTCGGCGTGCATCCCGATCACGAGGACGCGCGCGAGCCGACCCTCGCGGAGCTCGTCGAGCTGGCCGCGCACCCGAAAGTCGTCGCGATCGGCGAAACGGGCCTCGACTACTACCGTCTCGAGGGCCGCTCGATCGCCGACATGGAATGGCAGCGCGAACGCTTTCGCACGCACATCCGCGCGGCGACCGCGACGATGAAGCCGCTGATCATCCACACGCGCTCGTCGTCGGAGGACACGCTGCGGATCATGGCCGAGGAGCGCGCGGACGTGCCGGGCGGCGTGATGCACTGCTTCACCGAGCCGTGGCCGGTGGCCGAGCAGGCGCTCGCGCAGAACTTCCATATTTCGCTGTCGGGCATCGTCACGTTCAAGAACGCGACCGACGTGCAGGACGTCGCGCGACGCGTGCCGCTCGACCGGCTGCTGATCGAGACCGACTCGCCGTACCTTGCGCCGGTGCCGTATCGCGGCAAGCCGAATGAACCTGCGTACGTCAGCCATGTCGGACGCTTTATCGCGTCCGAGCGCGGGATCGCCGTGGAGGCACTGGCCGACGCGACGACGCAGAACTTTTTCCGGCTGTTCAAGATCGCCCGCTAACGACGTGCGCGCAGCCGACAACCCAGGGAAGGAGCCCACAACAATGACGAAGCCGACCAACCATCTGCCGAAACGTGCACTCGTTGCCGCCGCGCTCGTCGCGAGCGGCCTGTTCGCGGCAGCCGGCGCGCATGCCGAATCGCTCGATGCGATCGTCAAGGCCGTCAAGTTCGACGACATCGCCGACATCGGCAAGCAGCTCAAGAGCGGCAAGCTCGACCCGAACACGATCGCGCCGAATGGCGACCCGCTGATCGTGATCGCCGCGCGCGAGAAGTCCGACAAGGTCGCGGCGGCACTCGCCGCGACGCCGAACGTCGACCTCGAGAAGGAAGACAAGGCCGGCGAAACCGCGCTGATGCTTGCGTCGCTGAACGGCGACCTCGGCCTCGCCAAGGTGTTGATCGACAAGGGCGCGGAAGTCAGCAAGAAGGGCTGGGCGCCGCTGCACTACGCGGCCACCAACGGCCAGGACGCGGTCGTGAAGCTGCTGCTCGACCACGACGCGTATATCGATACCGCATCGCCGAACGGCACGACGCCGCTGATGATGGCCGCACGCGGCAACCATGCGTCGACGGTGACGCTGCTGCTCGACCAGGGCGCCGATCCGCAGGTGAAGAACCAGCTCGGCATCACCGCGCTCGAATTCGCGAAGCACTACAACGCGCCGGACGCGATCGAGATCCTGAGCAAGCGGACGACGCGCATCGGGGCGTCGACGCCGGGCGATGCGCAAAAGAGTGCAAAATGACGGTTTTCGGTGCGGCAGACGGTGCCCGCCTGGCCGGATTCCGGCCGGAGCAGGGTGTCCCGGTGCCGCGCCGGCCAAGGCAGCAGGCGGTCTCGGGCCGCATTGACATAAGGAACACCATGTTGCGCGCAATGTTTTGTGCCGCGGCGTTTGCCGTGCCGTTGTCGGCGGCGGCTTTCACGGGCGCGGATCTCGACCGGCTGTGCGCGAAGACGGACGTCAAGTCGCGGGCGTCGTGCGCGGCCTACATCGAAGGTGCCGCCGACGGCGTCTACAACACCATCGATGCGATCGGCGGCACGACGGGGCCGCGGGTCGGCCAGTATTTCTGCCTGCCGCCCGACATCCGGGCGCAGCAGATGACCGACGCGGTGCGCAAGTACATCGCGGAGAATCCGAAGCTGGCCGACTACAACGCGAGCACCGCGGTGTCGCTCGGTCTTGGCAAGGCGTTTCCCTGCAGGAGCGGCAGCTGATCTGACGCCGTGTCCGGGCACGCGTGGCCCGGACGTCGCCGACGCATCCAGGACGAGGGCTGCGCGCCTCATCACCCACGGGCGCCGATGATTTCAATCGAGGAACTGCAGCGCATCACCGATGCGCCGTTACATTCGTGGCTCGGCACGCTGGCCGTGTCGGTCATCGTCGTACTCGTCGTCGCGATCGTGCATCGTCTCGGCGCACGCATCGTCAAGCGCATCGCGCAGCCGTATCCGTTGATGAGCGCGATCCTGCGCTACATCGACAGGCCGTCGCTCGTCGTGCTCGCGCTGCTGGCGCTCGAATTCCTGTGGGTCCAGGCCGACGACGGCATGTCGTCCGTGCGCGGCATGCGCACGGCGGCGGCGGTCGGCTCCATCGTGTCGCTCACGTGGCTGCTGGTGCGGCTCGCGGTGGGCGTCGGCGATGCCATCATCCAGGCGCATCCGATCGACACGGCCGACAACCTTCAGGCCCGGCGCATCCATACGCAGGCCAGGGTGCTCGTGCGGACCGTGATGGTGCTGATCGTGATCATCGGCACCGGTGCCGCGCTGATGACGTTCCCGAACGTGCGCCAGGTCGGCGCGAGCCTGCTGGCGTCGGCCGGCGTCGCGGGCCTGGTTGCCGGTATCGCCGCGCGGCCGGTGCTCGGCAACCTGATTGCCGGGCTGCAGATCGCGCTCACGCAGCCGATCCGGCTCGACGACGTGGTCGTGATCCAGGGCGAGTGGGGACGCATCGAGGAAATCACCGGTTCGTTCGTTTCGGTGCGGCTGTGGGACCAGCGGCGCCTCGTCGTGCCGCTGCAATGGATCATCGAGAATCCGTTCACGAACTGGACGCGCAGCAGCTCGGAGATCATCGGCACGGTCTACCTGTCGGTCGATTACCGCACGCCGCTCGCGCCGCTGCGCGAGGAGCTCGCGCGGCTCGTCCATGCGGCGCCCGAGTGGGACGGCCGCGTGCAGGTGCTGCAGGTGACCGACGCGACGGAGCGCACGATGCAGTTGCGCGCGCTCGTCAGCGCGGCCGATTCGTCGTCGTGCTGGGACCTGCGCTGTCGCGTGCGCGAAGGGTTGATCGCCTACCTGCAGGACCGCTATCCGCAATGCCTGCCGCGCAGCCGGACGGAACTGTATCCGCATGATGCCGCACCGGACGCACCGAATCCCGAACGGCCGCATGCGCGGCCGCCTGCCGCCAGTACGGCGGCCAACACCGCAGCCGATCCGCAGGCCAACGAAGGCCGCTGAAAGCGGCCCGCATCTCTGCCCGCCACCGTCATGACCGCGCTGAAAACGCTCGCCATCGCCAATTACCGCTCGCTGCGCGAGCTGATCGTGCCGCTCGCGGCGCTCAACGTCGTCACGGGGCCGAACGGCAGCGGCAAGTCGAGCGTGTACCGCGCGCTGCGGCTGCTCGCCGACACCGCGCAGGGCCGCGTGATTCCGTCGCTCGCCCGCGAAGGCGGGTTGCCGTCGACGCTGTGGGCGGGCCCCGAGCGTTTCTCGCGCGCGATGCTGGCTGGCGATGTGCCGGTGACCGGCACGGTGCGCAAGGGGCCCGTGAGCCTGAAGCTCGGCTTCGCGTGCGACGATTTCGGTTACGCGATCGATCTCGGCTTGCCGGTGAAGAACGACGCGTCGATGTTCCGGCTCGATCCGGTCGTCAAGCGCGAATGCATCTGGGGCGGCGCGCTGCCGCGCCCGTCGACGCTGCTGGTCGACCGGCAGGGCGCGCAGATCCGCGCGCGCACCGCGTCGGGCGACTGGCGGACGATTCCGCAACCGGTTGCCAGCTTCGACAGCATGATGACCGAGTTCGCCGATCCGACCGGTGCGCCGGAAATGATTGCGATGCGCGAACGGATCCGCTCGTGGCGCTTCTACGACCATTTCCGGACCGATGCGCAGGCGCCGGCGCGGCAGTCGCACATCGGCACCCATACGCCGGTGCTCGCGGACGACGGCGCCGACCTGGCCGCCGCGCTGCAGACGATCCGCGAAATCGGCGATGGCGCGGCACTCGACGCGGCGATCGACGACGCATTTCCCGGCGCATCGGTCGAGATCGACAATCCGGGCGGCCGTGGCCGCTTCGACGTGCTGATGCGCCAGCCGGGGCTGCTGCGGCCGCTCGCGGCGGCCGAGTTGTCGGACGGCACGCTGCGCTACCTGCTGCTCGCGGCCGCGCTGCTGACACCGCGGCCGCCGGCGCTGATGGTGCTGAACGAACCGGAGACGAGCCTGCACCCCGATCTGCTGCCGGCGCTGGGACGCCTGATCGCGCAGGCGGCGAAGCGTTCGCAGGTGCTCGTCGTGTCGCACGCGGCGCGGCTCATCGCGACGCTCGAGCGCGAGGCCGGCTGCGAATCGCTGGTGCTCGACAAGCAGCTCGGCGCGACGGGGCTCGTCGATGCGGACACGCGCGACCTGCCGGCATGGAAGTGGCCGTCGCGCTGACAGGCGGAGCGGCATGCGTTCGGGCACGATCGTCGTGTCGGGGGCCGTATCGGCCCGGCGGGCGGAATGTATCCAGCCTGTAACAACACCCATAAAATGCAAGACGGGCGGTTCCGGGCAACGGGATCGCGAATAATGAAGAGATATCCGGCTGGCGCTGCATGGGGGCAAGCAGGGCGCGAAAGCGCAAGGGCCCGCCGGCCGTGCCGCAACGGACAGGACACAGGAGACGTGGACCATGAGAATTGCCCAGATCGCGCCGCTGACCGAATCGGTACCGCCGAAGCTGTACGGCGGCACGGAGCGCGTCGTGTCCTACATCACCGAGGCGCTCGTCGATCTCGGCCATGATGTGACGCTGTTCGCCAGCGGCGATTCGACGACGCGGGCGAAGCTCGAGCCGGTCTGGCCGCGAGCGCTGCGGCTCGACTCGTCGATCCGTGACCGGGTCGCGCCGCACATGCTGCTGATGGAGACGGTTGCGCGCCGTGCGAAGGACTTCGACGTGCTCCATTTCCACATGGACTACTACTCGTTCTCGGTCTTCAACCGGCAGGAAACGCCTTACGTGACGACGCTGCACGGCCGGCTCGACCTGCCCGAGCAGCAGCCGGTGTTCGACACGTTCAACACGGCGCCGGTGATCTCGATTTCGAACTCGCAGCGCCAGCCGTTGCCGCAGGCAAAATGGCTGACGACCGTCTACCACGGGCTGCCCGATACGCTGTACATGCCGCAGCCCGTCGAACCGCGCTACCTCGCATTCCTCGGCCGGATCTCGCCGGAGAAGCGCGTCGACACGGCGATCCGCATCGCCCGCCAGTGCGGGCTGCCGATCAAGATCGCCGCGAAGATCGACGCGGCCGACCAGGAATACTTCGAGCGCGAGATCAAGCCGCTCTTCGCGTTGCCGCACGTCGAATACGTCGGCGAGATCGCCGATCACCAGAAGGCCGAATTCCTGTCAGGTGCGCATGCGCTGCTGTTTCCGATCGACTGGCCGGAGCCGTTCGGCCTCGTGATGATCGAGGCGATGTCGTGCGGCACGCCGGTGATCGCGTTCAATCGCGGCGCGGTGCCCGAAGTGGTGGACGAGGGCGTGTCGGGATTCATCGTCGAGGATGAAATCAGTGCGGTGGCGGCCGTGAACCGGCTGCACCTGCTGCCGCGCGCGCGCGTGCGGCAGCGTTTCGAGGCACGCTTTACGTCGCGCCGCATGGCGCAGCAGTATGTCGACGTCTACCAGTCGGTGATCCGCGCGCAGAAACGCTCGCGCTTCAAGGTGATCGACTCGACGACCTGACGCGCGTCGCGTGCGGATAAAAAAAAGGCGATGTCCGCAAGGACATCGCCGTTTGTGCATGGCCCGCGCGCAATCCGCACGGGCCGCGCGTCAGCGTCAGATCTTCAGCTTCGAGACCTTCGTGCCGTTGATCGACACGTCGCCCATCAGGCCCGCGTTCGTCAGCACGACGACCTGGACCGGTGCGGTGGCCGTGGTCGTGTCGACCGCGCCGTTCGCGCCCATCTTCACGAGCGCGACCGACGCGCCGGCGCCGGCGGCCCAGCCGTCCGAGCCGCGGAATTCGTCGAGCGCTTCCTGCGTCATGAACAGGAACACGATCGCCTTCGACTGGGCACCGGCCTGCAGGCCGACCGACAGCGACGACGTGTTGTAGTAGCCGACCGTGCTGCCGCCGACGCGCAGTGCGCCGTTGCCGGACTGGCCGCCGACGATGAAGCCGGCCTGGATCACGTCCGGGAAGACGAGCACGCCGCGCGATTTCGCGACGAGTTCACGCGAACCCTTGACCGTGGAGTACATGCGCGACAGCGTGGCGTCGACGCTCGAGTCGATTGCCTGGCGCTTCGACGCGTTGGTTGCGGCGTTGTCCGGCTTGTCCGGGGTGGTGGTGCAACCGGTGAGCGCGAGGCTACCGACGATGAGCGCCGCGGCGGCTTTCAGCACAAGATTCCGTTTTTGCATCGTTCTTCTCCATCGGATGACGTTCGGAGTGAGTCTCGCTCAGGGAGCGGATCACGTCGGCAGTTATATCACAGCGGATTACAGCCTCTTTTCGTCGCGGCGTGAAAAAGCGTCAAATCGCTCGGGGATGTCGCGGCGTGCCAACGGACGAACCGGCGCCCGCATGCCGAGGCCGGGTCGGCATGCGGGAAACCGGCGGTCGATCGGATGGCCGCGCCTGCAGCGCGCATCAGTGCGTGACGGGCGGAACAGGCGGCTTGATCGGTGGGCGGCGCAGCGCGCGGCGGATCAGCGCGATCACGACGCCGAAGGCGAACAGGAACGCGGCCGGCACGACCCAGTAGCCGACGAACGCATGCCACAGGTAGCCCGCGAGCGTATTGCGGCGCAGCACGTATTCGTCTCTGGCCGCCTGCTGGCGCGACGCATTGGCGGCGAGCACGTCGGCCGGGCAGCCGGCCGCGCGTGCCTCGTCAGGATCCCCGTGGCACTTCGCGGCGGCGCCGGCTGCCTGCTGCGCGTCGGTGAGCTGCCAGGTGGTCAGCGCGAGTTGCAGGTCCGCCTTGTTGTAGGCCATTTCCTCGCGGATCTCGCGGACGGCGACGATCGCGACGGGCACGGCCCAGAACACGATCACGATCAGCCAGCGGCGGAACCAGCGGTGTTGTCTCCATGCCATCCATGCCTCCGTTTGACGCGCGTGCGCGTCCGTCTCGAGGGCGGCCCGATGGCGCTTCTTGTACTTGGATGGGCCGCGTTGCAGCCATCATAGAAGAAAACGCGGCGAATTGCCGCACCATGTGGCGGCGGCCGGTACGGTGGGCCGGGAAAGCGGGGCGGGAGAGGTCGGGGCGCGTCGATGCACGTGCAACGAAAACAAAAATGCCGCGCCCGCCGAAGCGGTGCGCGGCATTCGATACGGGAGCGCCGGAACTCAGGCGGCCGGCTGGCTGCTCAGGCAGCTCTTCATGAACGCCTTGCGGTCGTCGCCCTTCTTGCCGGTGGCCTGCGTGTTGCACGCCTTCATCTTGTCCTGCTGCGACATCGCCTTCGCGGGCTTCGCCGACAGGCAGTCCTTCATGAACGCCTTGCGTTCGTCGCCCGTCTTGCCGGCTGCCTGGGTGTTACAGGCCTTCATCTTGTCCTGCTGGCTGTTCGCCGCGAACGCGGGGGAAGCCAGCATGCCGCCGAGAAGCACTGCGGCTACGAGCGATTGGATTTTCATTTCGACACTCCCATGGGGTGAATTGCGTTTTATCGACGCCGTCACGAAGCACCGCGCGATGAGGATAGGGCCGCATCGCACGACGCGCTCCGATTATGGCAAATCAATGTGAAAACACCAAAACGGCACTTCCTATAACGTTGCGGATACCACGACCGTTGACGGCACACCCGGCCGGGCGATCGGGACAAACCATGAGGTGCGGCAGCCGGCCTCGGCCGCCGAGCCGGAACCAGCCGGATCCCGCCCGCAAGCCTTTACAATCGCGGCCATGAATACTCCGAATTCCGCATCTCCTTCGTCCGCGGTGGCCCTGCCGCGCATCGCCGTGCTCGCCACCGGCGGCACGATTGCCGGTGCCGCGCCCGACGCGGCCAGCACGGCCGGCTACCAGGCCGGCGCGCTCGGCGTCAATTTCCTGGTCGACGCGGTGCCGGCGCTCACGTCCGTCGCGCGCATCGACGCCGAGCAGATCGCCAGCATCGACAGCAAGGATCTCGCGCTGCCGCTGTGGAACACGCTCGCCGCGCGGATCGACGCGCTGATGGCCGACCCGGCAATCGACGGCATCGTGATCACCCACGGCACCGACACGCTCGAGGAAACCGCGTATGCGCTGCACCTGGTCGTCAAGGGCGACAAGCCGGTCGTGCTGACGGCCGCGATGCGGCCGGCGACCGCGCTGTCGTCCGACGGCCCGCTGAACCTGTTGAATGCGGTGACAGTAGCCGCGCATCCGTCCGCGCGCGGGCAGGGCGTGCTGGTCGCGTTCAACAACCGGATCCACGGCGCGCGCGACGTCGTGAAGACGAGCACCTATGCGGTCGACGCGTTCCAGTCGCCGGAACTCGGCGCACTCGGCTGGGTGCAGGACGGCCGGGTCGAATTTGCACGCCGCGTCACGCGTTCGCGCGACACGCAACTGGCGATCGCCGCAGCGTGGCCGCCCGTCGAAGTCGTCGCCAGCTATGCGGGCGTGACGCGTACGGCCGTCGACGCGCTCGTCGCAGCCGGCGTGCGCGGCCTCGTCGTCGCTGGCACGGGCAACGGCTCGATCCATGCGACGCTGCAGGCGGCGCTGGCCGATGCGGTGAACGCAGGCGTTGCGGTGGTGCGCGCGTCGCGCGTCGGGTCGGGGCACGTGATGCGCAACGGTGCCGCGAACGACGATGCGCTTGGCTTCGTGAGCGCGGGGTCGCTGGGCCCGTACAAGGCGCGGGTGCTGCTGATGCTCGCGCTCGCGAACGGCATTCATGGCCGCGACGAACTGCAACGCAGGTTCGATACGCTGTGAACGGCTGACCGATACGCGCGGTTCGGGCCGAGCGCGTCACCATGAAAAAAGGCAGGCCATCGGCCTGCCTTTTTTGCGTCGGTCAGTCCGGCACGAATGCTCAGGACTGCGGCGGAATCACGAGCTTCTGGCCCGGGTAGATCCGGTCCGGGCTCGACAGCATCGGCTTGTTCGCCTCGAAGATCGCCGGGTACTTGTTCGCGTCGCCATAGACTTCCTTGGCGATCGCCGACAGCGTGTCGCCCGGCTTCACGTCGTGGTATTGCACTTCCGGATCGTCCGGTTGCAGATCGTCGTCGTTGACGCCCGCGACGCCCTGCACGTTGCCGGCCGCAACCTTGACCTTCGCCTTCGTGTCGAGGTCGGCGACGCTGCCCGACAGCGTCACGGTGCGCGATGCGCCGTCGAACGCCACGGTCAGGTTCGACGTATCGAGACCCTGCGTGCTGATGTAGTTCTTGATGGCATCGGCCGCGGTCTGGTTCGCGGCATTCGGATCTTCCGCCGCTTGCGCGTCGGCATGACCCAGCAGTTTTTCACCCGCCTCTTTGATAAACGAAAGAAGACCCATCGTTGCACTCCTTAGGTGGTTGAAAAGAAAACGCGCCGTGAAGTGGCGAAAAAAACACCGCGCTGGGCGCGGTCACCGGAGGTGAGCGCAAGCGCGGCGGTTTTCTCGAAAGGCGTGGCGAAAGTGTAGGCGTTCATGACGACGATTGCATGAAAAATCGCACGCTTGAACGTAAAGAAATGTAATACGCGAAATCCGACAGGCGGACACCCGACGACGACGTCTGACCGACCAAGGCTTCCCCGGCGTCGCCGGGTGCCGCTGCGGACCCCACCACGCCGCTCTCAGCCCAGAGCGGCGTTTTTCGCCCCGTCCCGCATGCCGTCGGCAGTGCAGGGCGGGGCGCCCCACCGTGATGCGCGCGTGTCTCGCGCATCGAAGCGACCGGCCGTGCCGGTCACGTGTGTCGTTCGCGTGTCCGTCATCGCGACGGAACACGCGTTACTGCATCTACCCAAGGCAGCCGCTCGCGGCGGCATGCGTTCAGCCTGCCGTCTTCTCGATCTCGAAGTTCGACATGATCTCGAGCGCGCGCACGAGTGCCGAGTGATCCCAGGCCTTGCCGCCGTGCGCGGCACACACGCTGAACAACTGCTGCGCGCTCGCGGTGTGCGGCAGCGCGAGGCCGAGCTTGCGTGCGCCGTCGAGCGCGAGGTTCAGGTCCTTCTGGTGCAGCTCGATGCGGAAGCCCGGATCGAACGTGCGCTTCGTCATCCGCGCGCCGTGCACTTCGAGGATGCGCGACGCGGCGAAACCGCCCATCAGCGCCTGGCGCACACGCTCCGGATCCGCGCCCGAACGTGCGGCGAACAACAGCGCTTCGCCGACGGCTTCAATGTTCAGCGCGACGATGATCTGGTTCGCGACCTTGCAGGTCTGGCCCGCGCCGTTGTCACCGACGAGCGTGATGTTCTTGCCCATCTTCTCGAACAGCGGCTTCGCGCGCTCAAATGCCGCCTCCGGGCCGCCGACCATGATCGTCAGCGTCGCTTCGCGTGCGCCGACTTCGCCGCCGGACACCGGCGCGTCGAGGTAGTCGCAACCGAGTGCGTTGATCTGCTTCGCGAATTCCTGCGTGTCGAGCGGCGAGATCGAGCTCATGTCGATCACGAGCTTGCCGGCCGTCAGGCCCTTCGCGACACCGTCGTCGGCGAACAGCACGTTACGCACGTCGGGCGTATCCGGCACCATCACGACGATGACGTCCGCATTCTGTGCGACTTCGGTCGAGTTCGCGACGACCTTGGCGCTTGCGCGCAGGTCGTCCGGAATCGGGAACGCGCCGTTCACGACGAGCTGGTGGTCGCCCTTGAGCAGGTTGCGCGCCATGTGCGCGCCCATGATGCCGAGGCCGATGAAACCGATGGTTGCCATGTGAAAGTCTCCTATAGGGGCGTATGCGGAAAGGGCGGATCTCAGGCGGCGCGACGCGCCGAACCCGGTGCGCAGCCGGCGACGCTTTGCAGCCAGCCGAGGCCTTCCGTCGTGGTGGTGCGGGGCTTGTACTCGCAGCCGACGTAGCCGGCATAGCCGAGCCGGTCGAGCAGCGCGAACAGGAACGCGTAGTTGATCTCGCCGGTGCCCGGCTCGTTGCGGCCCGGGTTGTCCGCGAGCTGGACGTGCCCGATCGACGCGAGGTTGCGTTCGATCGTCGCGGCCAGTTCGCCTTCCATGCGCTGCATGTGATAGATGTCGTACTGCAGGAACAGGTTGTCCGAGCCGACCGCGCGGATCACGTCGAGCCCTTCCGACGAGCGGTTCAGCGCGAAGCCCGGGATGTCGAAGCTGTTGCACGGCTCGACGAGCAGGCGGATGCCTTCGCGCTTCAGCGCATCGGCGGCAAAGCGCAGGTTGTCGACGATCGTGACGAACGTCTTGTCGCGCGCCGTGCTCGCCGACGGAATCCCGACGAGGCAGTTCAGCTGCGGCACCTTCAGCGCCTTCGCGTACTCGATCGCACGGCCGACACCTTCCTGGAATTCGCCGACGCGATCGGGCAGGCACGCGATGCCGCGTTCGCCCTGATCCCAGTTGCCGGCGGGCAGGTTGTGCAGCACGAGGCGCAGGCGATGCGTTTCGAGCCGCTCGGCGAGTTCCTCTTTCGCGTACGGGTACGGGAACAGGAACTCGACGGCGTCGAAGCCCGCATCGGCGGCCGCCTTGAAGCGGTCGAGGAACGGCACTTCGTTGAACAGCATGGTCAGGTTTGCAGCAAACTTCGGCATGAGCTAAGCCTCTTCGGTCGGTCAGTCAAAAATGTCGTGCGGTTCAGTCGAGCATCGAGATCGCGGTCGGCGCGTGCTCGGCCTTTTCGGCGAGATCCTCGAATTCGTTGATCGCGTCGATTTCGGTGCCCATCGAGATGTTCGTCACACGCTCGAGGATCACTTCGACGACCACCGGCACGCTGAACTCTTCCGCGAGCGTTTGCGCCTGGCGCAGCGCCGGCTCGATCTCTTCCGGCTTGAACACGCGCAGCGCCTTGCAGCCGAGGCCTTCCGCGACGGCCACGTGGTCGACGCCATAGCCGTTCAGTTCCGGCGCATTCACGTTGTCGAACGCGAGCTGCACGCAGTAGTCCATGTCGAACGCACGCTGTGCCTGGCGGATCAGCCCGAGGTACGAGTTGTTCACGACGACGTGCACGTACGGCAGCTTGAATTGCGCGCCGGCTGCCAGCTCTTCAATCATGAACTGGAAGTCGTAGTCGCCGGACAGCGCGACGATCGGGCGGCTCGGATCCGCTGCACGCACGCCGAGCGCGGCGGGGATCGTCCAGCCGAGCGGGCCCGCCTGGCCGCAGTTGATCCAGTTGCGTGCCTTGAACACGTGCAGGAACTGCGCGGCGGCGATCTGCGACAGGCCGATCGTGCTGACGTAGCACGTATCGCGGCCGAACACCTTGTTCATCTCTTCGTACACGCGCTGCGGCTTGACCGGCACGTTGTCGAAGTGCGTCTTGCGCTGCAGCGTGCGCTTGCGTGCCTGGCAGTCGGCGACCCATGCGCTGCGATCCTTCAGCTTGCCGGCGGCCTTCCATTCCTGCGCAACCGCGACGAACAGTTCCAGCGCGGCCTTGGCGTCCGACACGATGCCGAGATCCGGGCCGAACACGCGGCCGATCTGCGTCGGCTCGATGTCGACGTGCACGAACTTGCGGCCCTTCGTGTAGACCTCGACGCTGCCGGTGTGGCGGTTCGCCCAGCGGTTGCCGATGCCGAGCACGAAGTCCGATGCGAGCATCGTCGCGTTGCCGTAGCGGTGCGACGTCTGCAGGCCGACCATGCCGGCCATCAGCGGATGGTCGTCCGGAATCGCGCCCCACGACATCAGCGTCGGGATCACCGGCACGCCGATCGTTTCGGCGAACTGGACGAGCAGGTCTTCGGCCGCTGCGTTGAGCACGCCGCCGCCCGACACGATCAGCGGCTTGTCCGCGTCGTTGAGCATCGTGAGCGCCTTCTCGATCTGCGCGCGGCTCGCCGCGGGCTTGTAGATCGGCAGCGGTTCATACGTGTCGATATCGAATTCGATTTCGGCGAGCTGCACGTCGATCGGCAGGTCGACCAGCACCGGGCCCGGGCGGCCCGAGCGCATCAGGTGGAATGCCTGCTGGAACACGCGCGGCACCAGCGCCGG
Organism: Burkholderia sp. D-99; assembly: GCF_011605345.1. Taxonomy (GTDB): domain Bacteria; phylum Pseudomonadota; class Gammaproteobacteria; order Burkholderiales; family Burkholderiaceae; genus Burkholderia. The sequence continues at coordinate 95,635 of NZ_JAAOXM010000019.1, read as the reverse complement.
TTCGCGCACGGTGACGGCCCACTTCGTGACGGGCTTCGCGATCGATTCGATGTCGACGGCCTGGAAGTCTTCCTTGTACAGGCGGGCACGCGGTGCCTGGCCCGTGATCGCGAGGATCGGAATCGAGTCGGCCGAGGCGGAGTAGAGACCGGTGATCATGTCGGTACCGGCGGGACCCGACGTGCCGATGCACACGCCGATGTTGCCCGGGGCCGCACGCGTGAAGCCTTCGGCCATGTGCGATGCGCCTTCGACGTGGCGGGCCAGCACGTGGCTGATGCCGCCCGACTTGCGCATCGCGGAGTAGAACGGGTTGATTGCTGCGCCCGGTACGCCGAACGCGGTCTGGATGCCTTCCTTCTCGAGCACGAGCACAGCTGCGTCGACGGCTCTCATCTTGGCCATGAATGTCTCCTTGAATGTGGCGGATTCTTGCGAATGGGTCTGTTGGGAACACTTTAGGGATGCGTGAAAGGTTTGATAAGATCAGCCGAAGTCGCTTTTTTCGAAACTAAAAGTATGGAATGACGGCCGGACGGGGCTTTCCGCCGGTGTCGGAACAGAGACGGAGACAGGAGATGGACCGCTTCAAGCAGATCGAGACGTTCGTGCGGGTGGCCGATGCCGGCAGCCTCGCGGCGGCGGCGCTCGAGGAGGGCGTGTCGCCGGTGGTGCTCGGGCGGCGCATCGACGCGCTGGAAAAGCGCCTCGGCGTGAAGCTGATGTACCGCTCGACGCGGCGGCTGGTCGTCAGCGAGGAGGGCGCCGCGTTCCTCGAGCGCTGCCGCGGGCTGCTGTCCGAATGGGACCAGGCCGAGAACGAGCTGGCCGCCGGGCGGCGCGCGGTCAGCGGGCACCTGATCGTGTCGGCGCCGGCTGCGTTCGGGCGCAAGCACGTCGCGCCGCACGCGCCGGGCTTTCTGGCCGACAAGCCCGAGATGCAGCTGTCGTTCAACCTGACCGACCGCGTCGTCGATCTCGTGCGCGAAGGTTACGACCTGTCGATCCGGATCGGCGGTGCCGTCGATCCGAACTTCGTCGCGGTGAAGCTCGCGTCGAACCGGCGCGTCGTGTGCGGTACGCCCGCGTATTTCCGCAAGCACGGCCGGCCGAAGTCGCTCGACGATCTGCTCAAGCACAACTGCCTTGCGTTCAACCTGCAGGGCGGGCAGAACCGCGGCTGGTATTTCCAGCGCCACGGCAAGATCGCGACGATGCGCGTGGCCGGCAACCTCGACTGCAACGACGGCGAACTGCTGCACCGCTGGGTGGCCGAAGGCCTCGGGCTCGGCTGGCGCTCCACTTGGGAAATCGCCGCGCAGCTCGAGACGGGCGAGCTCGAGACCGTGCTCGACGAGTATGCGCTGCCCGACTACGACATCCTCGCGGTCTACCCGCAACAGCGCTACGTACCGGCGCGCGTGCGCTACTTCATCGACTACCTGCGCGCCGCTTACGCCAGCCCCGGCTACTGGAGCACCACGCCGTAACCGGCGTGGGCCGTCCGGTCGAGGCTGCCGGGCCACAGGGCCACCCGGAGATTTTTTTACGCTTCAGGCGCGTGGCGCGGGAATAAACTCGACGCAACGACGGTAAGGTCATCAAGCGTGCACGTTGCCGGTCTGTCCGGGCATCGTGCGCGGAACGGGCGCGGCATCGGCCGCCGGGACCAGGGAGGTCATGTGGCGCAAGCCGGACAGGCGGTCGATGAACGGGTGGCAGACGACGCGGTCGCGCGCGGCGAGCGGTTTCGCGTGCTCGTGCTGCCGCATCTCGACGCCGCGTACAACCTCGCACGCTGGCTGAGCGGTAACCCCGGCGACGCGGACGACGTCGTCCAGGATGCGTGCATGCGCGCGCTGCGCTTCGTCGATTCGTGCCGCGGCGACAACGCGCGGCCGTGGCTGCTGACGATCGTGCGCCACACCTGGTACACGGAGTGGCGGCGCCGCACGCATGCGCACGAGGTCGCGCTGCCCGACACGCTGGACGACACCGACGTGCCCGACGACTGGCAGCCCGCCAGCGAGGATCCGCTCGCGCACTTGCTGCGCGGCGAGAACGTGCGGCTCGTGAACGCGGCGCTCGCGAAGCTGCCGCCCGAATACCGCGAGGTGCTCGTGCTGCGCGAGATGGAGGACCTGAGCTACCGCGAGATCGCGGCGATCGCGGACGTGCCGGTCGGCACGGTGATGTCGCGGCTCGCACGTGGCCGGCGCAAGCTCGCCGCGCTGCTGGGCGGCCCGCCGGCACCGGCGGCCGAAGGCAGGCCGGGCCGTACGCCGGCAGGCGGAACCGCATCGGAGGCTATCGATGGACTGTAACGAAGTGCGAGCGTTGCTGGACGCGGACGTCGACCGCGAGCTGTCGGCGCCCGACGCGTTGCGGGTCCAGCAGCATGTCGAAGGGTGCGAAGCGTGCCGCCATGAGCGCGCGCGGATCGTCACGCTGGTGCAGGCGGTGCGTCAGGCCGACTATCACCGTGCGCCGGATGCGTTGCGGGCCAGCATTCTCGCGAGCCTGCCGGCAGCGGCCGACGCGCCGGTGCGCGAGCAGGCGCGGGTGGAGCCGCAGTCCGGGCCAGGATCACAGCCGCAGCGGCAGCCGCAGCCGCAGCCGCGCCCGCGTGGCCGCCGCTGGTTCTCGTGGCTGACGGATCAAGGCGGGTCGGCACGTCCGGCGTCTGCCGGTACGGGGCCGCGCGTCGCCGCGCTGCCCGGCCTCGGTTGGGGCGTCGCGCTGCTGGTGGCGCTTGCCGCGGCGGGCGGGATGGCGTTGTCGGCGCGCCACGCCGACACCGACCGCACGGTCGACGAGCTCGTGTCGAGCCACGTGCGTGCCGACCTGTCGGCGCGCGACATCGACGTGATCTCGACCGACCGGCACACGGTCAAGCCGTGGTTCAACGGCCGGCTCGACTATGCGCCGCCGGTCGAGGACCTCGCGGCGAACGGTTTCGCGCTGGTCGGCGGCCGGCTCGACTACGTCGGGCGTCGTCGTGTCGCGGTGCTCGTCTACCGTTACCGGCAGCACGTGATCGACGTCTATGTGCGGCCGGCCGGGGAAGGGCCGGGGGCGTCGTACGCGACCGTGTCGCAGGGCTATGCACTCGACCGCTGGGACGCGGCCGGGATGACGTGGTGGGCCGTGACCGACGCCGAGCCGTCGGCACTTGCGGCGTTCAGGACCGCGCTCGACGCGCGGCTTGGCGGCACGCGCAGCGAGTGACGTCGCGACGGCGGGCTGAGGGCCCGCCGCACGCTTCCGTTCCGACCCTGACCGGAAAAAGGCCGGAGGGCGGCCCGCTTGCCCGGGCCTGCCCCTTCAAGTCTTTGAAAACATGGCCGAATCCGTGCGGGAATCGTCGAATGGCCTTGCATGCGCCCCGTATCCGGGTTAGAATCTTCGGCTTCTCACTTGCCACACCGGTTCAGACGCCCGGGTGGCTTTAATCCACAAGGAGTGTGTAATGCGTCATTACGAAATCGTATTCATCGTGCACCCCGATCAGAGCGAGCAAGTGCCCGCGATGATCGAGCGTTACAAGACCACGATCACGTCGCACGGCGGTCAGATCCACCGTGTCGAAGACTGGGGCCGTCGCCAACTGGCCTACATGATCGAGAAACTCGCGAAGGCTCACTACGTCTGCATGAACATCGAGTGCGACCAGACGACGCTCGACGAACTCGAACACGCGTTCAAGTTCAACGACGCCGTGCTGCGTCACCTCATCGTCAAGATGAAGAAGGCCGAAACCGGCCCGTCGCCGATGATGAAGGAAGTTCAGCGCGAAGAAGCCAAGAAGGCGGCTGCAGCTCAGCCGACCGAAGCGCAGGCTTAAGTTCGTCATTCATTAAGCCATCAAGGAGCGCGCCACTCACGTGAACAGGTTGCAATTGACGGCAAGCGTCGTCGAACGCGCACCGGTGCGATATACGCCGGCGGGTGTTCCGATCGCAAGCGCCACGTTGCATCACCGCACGGAAGTCGTCGAAGCAGGCATTCCCCGTCAGGTCGAAATGACGATCGAGGCGGTGGCGGCCGGTGAGGCGAGCGGCAGGCTGGAAAGTCGTGAAATGGGCGTCGAAACGCTGTTCACGGGCTTCCTGGCAAAGAAAAGCCGCAACGCGAGAACCTTGGTGTTTCACATCACAGCATTGCAGGACATTGGAAAGGACTGAAATCATGCCCCGCCCGACTGGTAAGAAATTCGACAAGCGTCGTCAGCAACAAAACCCGCTCTTCAAGCGCAAGAAGTTCTGCCGTTTCACGGCTGCAGGCGTCGAGCAGATCGACTACAAGGACACGGAAACGCTGAAGGACTTCATCGGCGAAAACGGCAAGATCACGCCGGCGCGTCTGACGGGTACGAAGGCGCACTATCAGCGTCAGCTCGACACGGCAATCAAGCGTGCGCGTTTCCTCGCGCTGCTGCCGTACACCGATCAGCACAAGGCGTAACTCGGCGACGCCATAAGGAGAATTCGAATGCAAATCATTCTGTTGGAAAAAGTCGCCAATCTGGGCAACCTCGGCGACATCGTCAAGGTCAAGGACGGTTACGCTCGCAACTTCCTGATCCCGAACCGCAAGGCTCGCCGTGCAACGAAGGAAGCGATCGCTGAATTCGAAGTGCGCCGCGCTGAACTCGAAAAGATCGCCGCTGAAAAGCTGGTGGCATCGCAGGCAGTCGGCGAAAAGCTGAACGGCCAGTCGTTCGAAATCACGCAGAAGTCGGGCGTTGACGGCCGTCTGTTCGGCTCGGTCACGAACGGCGACGTCGCGGAACTGCTGAAGAAGGCAGGTTTCGAAGTCGAGAAGCTGCAAGTTCGCATGCCGGAAGGCCCGCTGAAGATGATCGGCGAGCACAGCGTCCAGGTCGCGCTGCACACGGACGTCGTCGTCGACGTCACGATCAACGTGATCGGCGACCACGCGTAAGCGTACGCAAGCTTTCCGGGCGGCTTCCGTCGTCCGGACAAGGGCAGGCGCCCGGGCAACCGGGGCCTGCCTTTTTTATTGCCGCATCGCTGGCGGCCGGTATGGCGCCGTCCTGTGTAATTCGCGATAATCCCAACCCATGAACGCGCCGCAAGATCCCCAAATCGAATCGCTGAAAGTCCCGCCGCATTCGGTCGAAGCCGAACAGTCGGTGCTCGGCGGCCTGTTGCTCGACAACGCGGCATGGGACCGGATTGCCGACTTCCTGTCGCAGGGCGATTTCTATCGCTACGACCACCGGATCATCTACGAGCACATCGGCCGCCTGATCGCGTCGACGCGCCCGGCCGACGTCGTGACCGTGTACGAAGCGATGGTCACGTCGGGCAAGGCCGACGACGTCGGCGGGCTCGCGTACCTGAACGCCCTCGCGCAGAACACGCCGAGCGCGGCGAACATCCGCCGCTATGCGGAAATCGTGCGCGACCGTGCGGTGCTGCGCCGGCTCGTGTCGGTCGCAGACGAAATCTCGGCCGATGCGTTCAACCCGCAGGGCAAGGAAGTCCGCCAGCTGCTCGACGAGGCCGAATCGAAGGTGTTCTCGATCGCCGAAGAGGGCGCGCGCGGCAACCAGGGTTTCCTCGAGGTCGGCCCGCTGCTCACGCAGGTCGTCGAGCGCATCGATACGCTGTACCACACCGCGAACCCGAGCGACGTCACGGGCACGCCGACGGGCTTCGTCGACCTCGACCGGATGACGTCCGGGATGCACGGCGGTGAGCTGATCATCGTCGCCGGGCGTCCGTCGATGGGCAAGACCGCGCTGTCGATGAACATCGGCGAGTACGTCGCGGTCGAGTACGGGCTGCCCGTCGCGGTGTTCTCGATGGAAATGCCGGGTACCCAGCTCGTGATGCGTATGCTCGGCTCGATCGGCCGGCTCGACCAGCACCGGATGCGCACGGGTCGCCTGACCGACGAGGACTGGCCGAAGCTGACCCATGCGGTGCAGAAGATGAGCGAGGCGCAACTCTTCATCGACGAGACGGGCGGCCTGAACCCGATGGAATTGCGCTCGCGCGCGCGGCGTCTCGCGCGGCAATGCGGCAAGCTCGGTCTGATCATCGTCGACTACCTGCAGCTGATGTCGGGTTCGTCGCAAGGCGAGAACCGCGCAACCGAAATTTCGGAAATTTCACGTTCGCTGAAGAGCCTCGCAAAGGAGCTCGACGTGCCGGTGATCGCGCTGTCGCAGCTGAACCGTGGCCTCGAGCAGCGACCGAACAAGCGGCCGGTGATGTCCGATTTGCGTGAATCGGGCGCAATCGAGCAGGATGCGGACGTGATCCTGTTCATTTACCGCGACGAAGTCTACAATCCGGACAGCCCCGACAAGGGAACCGCCGAAATCATCATCGGCAAGCAGCGTAACGGTCCGATCGGCCCTGTTCGGCTCACGTTCCTGGGGCAATACACGAAGTTCGATAATTTTGCCGGGGCGCAGAACTTCCACGGCGAGTAGCGCCGGAAGTAAACCCTTATTTCGCCAAGCGTTGTATTCAATCCCGGCGCGCGCATATGCGCGCGCCGTGTCGCGATCGGAAACGGTACAATGTCGCCCGTTTTCGTGACAGTAGTTTGACAATCTCCCAGGAATCCCATGTTCGGTCGATTCATGCCCACCGAGGGCAAGTTCTTTGAACTCTTCAATGCGCACGCGAAGTACATCGTTTCCGGTGGCCGCGAGCTCGAACTGCTGATCGACAATCTCGCCGACGCCGAGATTCACAAGCAAAACGTGCAGACCGCCGAGAAGGCCGCCGACAAGCTCACGCACGAAGCGATCGATCTGCTGCACAAGACTTTCATCACGCCGCTCGATCGCGACGAGATCCACAAGCTGATCACGACGATGGACGACATCCTCGACCTGATGGAGGACGTCGCGACCGCCGTGTCGCTGTACGACGTGCAGTCGGTCACGTCCGAGGCGAGCCAACTCGCGCATATCGTCACGCAGTCGGCCCAGCACGTGCAGCAGGCAGTCGGGATGCTGTCCGACATGAAGCAGTCGGCGCAGATCCTCAAGCAATGCGAGGAGATCGACCGCTGGGAGTCGGAGGCCGATCGCGTACTGCGCGCGGCGATGTCGAAGCTGTTCCGCGAAGAAGACGACGTGAAGACGCTCATCAAGCTGAAGGCGATCTACGAGCTGCTCGAAGAGATCACCGACAAGTGCGAGGACGTCGCGAACATCATCGAAGGCATCGTGCTGGAAAACGCCTGAGCGGACCACGATGCATTCGATACAACTCGCCCTCTGGATGGTCGCGACGCTGGTACTCGTCGCGCTCGTATTCGATTTCATGAACGGCTTTCACGACGCGGCGAACTCGATCGCCACCGTCGTGTCCACCGGGGTGCTGAAGCCCCAGCAAGCCGTGGTGTTCGCGGCGGCGTTCAACGTCATCGCGTATTTCATCTTCCACCTGAAAGTCGCGCAGACCGTCGGTAAAGGCACGATCGATCCCGAGATCGTCGACCACTACGTCGTGTTCGGTGCGCTGATCGGTGCGATCGGCTGGAACGTGATCACGTGGTACTACGGGATTCCGTCGAGCTCGTCGCATGCGCTGATCGGCGGCCTCGTCGGCGCAGCGCTCGCCAAGTCGGGCTGGAGTTCGCTGAACATCGACGGGCTGCTGAAGACCGTCGCGTTCATCTTCATTTCGCCGCTGCTCGGCTTCATCCTCGGTTCGCTGTTCATGCTCGGCGTGTCGTGGCTGTATTTCCGCACCGCGCCCAGCAAGGTCGACCGGCGCTTCCGCCGGCTGCAGCTGCTGTCGGCCGGGCTGTACAGCCTCGGCCACGGCGGCAACGACGCGCAGAAGACGATCGGCATCATCTGGATGCTGCTGATCGCGTCGGGTTATGCGTCGGCGACCGCCGATGCGCCGCCGGCGTGGGTGATCGGCGCGTGCTACCTGTCGATGGGCCTCGGCACGCTGTTCGGCGGCTGGCGCATCGTGCGCACGATGGGCCAGAAGATCACCAAGCTCAAGCCGGTCGGTGGTTTCTGTGCGGAAACCGGCGGCGCGATGACGCTGTTCCTCGCGTCGTTCCTCGGCATTCCGGTGTCGACCACGCACACGATCACCGGCGCGATCGTCGGCGTCGGCGCGACGCAGAAGCTGTCGGCCGTGCGCTGGGGCGTGGCCGGCAACATCGTGTGGGCGTGGGTGCTCACGCTGCCGGCCTCCGCGCTGTTCGCGGCCGGTGGATGGTGGCTCGGGCATCAGATCTTCTGATCGCCAGCACTGTCGAACGGACATGAAATGCGCCGCAAGCCGAAAGGCTGCGGCGCATTTTCTTTTGGGGCGCGGGAATGTGCGGCGAACGGCAGGTGCAGTCGCGGGTGGCCGCAGGCGAGGGCGGAACGGGCTAGTAACTTCCGTTCGCGAACCGGGCAATCGGATCGTCTGTGGTGGCGGTGCGCGGGCTGACGGGCGCGGATTGCGTCGATGCGCGCAATACCTGCACGGGGGCTGGCTCGGCGCTGCGCGGTGACGTCGCCGCGACGGCGGGCGGCGGCTCCGCATCGAATGCGGCAGCCTGGGCAGCCGTCAGCGCCGTGGTCGGAATCCGTGTGCCGACCTCGGCCGGGCCGGCTGGCGCTGCATTTGCCGTCATGGCGGCGGTGCTCGTGCCGTCATTCACGGACGTTGCCTGCTGCTCAGGCGCCTGCATGCGCGGCGGCGGTTCATACGGGTCGGCCGACGCGGCCGCGGGGGCAACTGCTGCGGTCGATACGGCCTGCGCGGCCGGCATGACCGGTGCAGTTGCCTGGGTCGCGGCAGCTTGCGACGACGCATAGGCCGGCTGCCGCGGCGCGGAGGCCGTCACGACGACAGGGGCGGGCGCAACGACCGGCGCGCTGCGCGGCTCGTCGCGCTTCGCCTCGTAGGTCGGCGCATCGAACGGCGTTGGCGCCCCGCGCGGCGGCGCGACACGGCGAATGCCGTCGAAACGCTTGGCCCAGTACGGGTTCGTCAGGTAGTCGAGCCGCACGGTGCCGCCCGTCGACGGTGCGTTGACGAAGCGCAGCTTGCCGACATAGATGCCGACGTGCGAATGCGGCCGCCCGGTCGTGTTGAAGAAGATCAGGTCGCCCGGCGCAACCTGGTCGGGCTCGATCGACACGCCGCGGCCGCTCATGTCGGCGGTCGTGCGCGGCAGGTTCACGTCGGCCGCACGACCGATCACGTAGCGCACGAGCCCGCTGCAGTCGAAGCCGCTCGTCGGCGTGTTGCCGCCCCAGCGATACGGGACCCCGACGAGGCTCATCGCCTGGATCGAAATTTCTTCCTGGCCGACGCTGTGATCGACGAACTTCGGGAAATTGGCGGGGGCGGGGAACGCACGCGGTGTCGTGATCTTCATGCCCGAGGCGGGGCGCGATGCCGACTGCGGCGGCACGCTGGAGCAGGCCGCAAGCAGTGAAACGACAGCAACGGGAACCCAGATTCGAAGCATGGCGAGGCGGGCGAGCGCGGTACGCTCGCGAATCGTATGACAACAGACAGACCCGATGGTAGACGCTCCGGCGGGGCTTAATCAACCGTTCTTGAGAATTTACTTGAAGTTTCGCGCGTAAACCGGGTTGTTGCGTGACGATGTGTTACTTGTGTTTTCGACCCCAAATAAAAACGGCGCTCCGGAAACGGAGCGCCGTGTGGCGTCGACAGCCGGCCGCTCGGCCGGCTTGCGGTGTTACAGGATGTCCGACGCGTAGTCGGCAAGCCGCGAGCGTTCGCCGCGCGCGAGCGTCACGTGGCCGCTGTGGCCCCAGCCCTTGAAGCGGTCGACGACGTACGTGAGACCCGAGCTGCCTTCGGTCAGGTAAGGCGTATCGATCTGCGCGATGTTGCCGAGGCACACGATCTTCGTGCCCGGGCCCGCACGCGTGACGAGCGTCTTCATCTGCTTCGGCGTCAGGTTCTGCGCTTCGTCGATGATCAGGTACTTGTCGACGAACGTGCGCCCGCGCATGAAGTTCATGCTCTTCACCTTCAGGCGCGAACGGATCAGCTCCTGCGTCGCGGCACGCCCCCATTCGCCGGCAGCGTCGTCGGTCTTCTGCAGCACTTCGAGGTTGTCGTCGAATGCACCCATCCACGGCTGCATCTTCTCTTCCTCGGTACCGGGCAGGAAGCCGATGTCCTCGCCGACGGGCACGGTCGCGCGCGTCACGATGATCTCGTTGTAGCGCTTGTCGTCGAGCACCTGCGCGAGGCCGGCCGCGAGCGCGACGAGCGTCTTGCCGGTACCGGCCTGGCCGAGCAGCGTGACGAAGTCGATCTCGGGGTTCATCAGCAGGTTCAGCGCGAAATTCTGCTCGCGGTTGCGCGCGGTGATGCCCCACACGTTGTTCTTGTGGTGGCTGTAGTCGCGCAGCGTCTGCAGCAGCGCCGTCTTGCCGTTCAGTTCGCGGACGATCGCATGGAACGTCGGCTCGCCGTTCTGCGGCTCGAGATAGACGAACTCGTTGACGAGCATCGACGCGACGAGCGGGCCCGTCACGCGGTAGTACGTGGTGCCCGTCTTCGTGTCCTGCCAGCTCTCCATGCCCTTCGCATGCTTGGTCCAGAAATCCTGCGGCAGTTCGCGCACGCCGTTGTACAGGAGATCCGAATCCTCGAGCACCTGGTCGTTGAAGTAGTCTTCAGCGGGCAGGCCGAGCGCATGCGCCTTGATCCGCATGTTGATGTCTTTCGACACCAGCACGACCTGGCGGTCCGGCCGGTCGCGCTGCAGCGCGCGCACGACGCCGAGGATCTGGTTGTCGGCCTTGCCTTGGGGCAAGCCTTCGACGGGCGCGATGTCGGTGAGCTTCGTCTGGAAGTACAGGCGGCCGACCGCCTCGCGGCTGCCGAGGCGCGACAGCGGAATGCCGGCCGTGATCGGGCCTGCATCGGCGACCAGCGCGTCGAGCGTGCGGCTGACCTGGCGTGCGTTGCGCGCGACTTCGGACATCCCCTTCTTGTGGTTGTCGAGTTCCTCGAGCGTCATCATCGGCAGATAGACGTCGTGTTCCTCGAAGCGGAAGAGGCTGCTCGGGTCGTGCATCAGCACGTTGGTGTCGAGCACGAACAGTTTCTGCTGTTCGGCTTCGGCGGGCTTGCGGTTGCGCGACTTCGTCGCGGCGCCTGTGTCGCGCGCGGGAGCCGCGGCCGGTTTGTCGGCGGCCGGCTTGTCGTTGCGCGCGACGACCGGCGTCGCGGGTTCGGCGGGCGCCGGCATCGGCTGCAACAGTGCGGCCGTCTGTTTGGTCTTGCGACCGCGTGCGGGTGCGCTCGCGGTTTCCTGCGCCGAAGACGCGACGGCGCGCAGCGGCGCGGCCGTGTTCGCGGCTTCGATCATCGGTTGGGCCACGCTCGCCGGACCGTAGTCACCGGCTGTGGATGCGTCCCCTTCGGCGGATTTCTTCGCGGCTTTCGCGGGCCGCGCTTTCGCCTTGTATTCGTCGGGCGGCAGCAGGCTGCCGAGCTTGCTGGGGGGAGTAGGCAAAGGCATGGTGTCCCTCGGGAGGAATCGTGTCGCATGGCGTGCGCCGCTGATCGCATCCTGCGTGACGTAGACGCATGCAGTTTGCGCGCGGTGGCGCACAGGAATTTCGTCTAGCCGGTTCGCCTAAGTGTCGATCAGCTCCTTGACGGGGTGAGGGCCGGACCGAGGGCCGGCGCGCAATCCATAAAAAAAGCCGCTGCCCCGTCGACAGGGACATGCGGCTCGGCTGATACGGTCGTGATGCGCGTCAAGTGCCGGAAAGCATCGCATCGAGCACCGGCGCAGCTACGAGAAATATGGGGCGAACTGGCATTCATTGCGGCCCAATATAACGCGCCTCAAAGCGCTTGTACAGCACTTAGCACGTCGTCGACATGCCCCGGTACCTTGATGCCGCGCCATGCCTGACGGAGCACGCCGTCGGCGTCGATCAGGAACGTCGAGCGCTCGATTCCGCGTACTTCCTTGCCATACATTTTCTTCATCTTGATGACATCGAACAGCGCGCACAGCGCTTCGTCGGCATCGGAGATCAGCGGGAACGGTAGTTCGAGCTTTGCCTTGAAATTGTCATGCGAGCGCAGGCTGTCGCGCGACACGCCGATGACTTCCGCACCGGCTTTCTTGAACTTCGGATAGAGATCGCGGAACTGCAGCCCTTCGGTCGTGCAGCCCGGCGTGTTGTCCTTCGGATAGAAGTACAGCACGAGCTTCTTGCCTTTCAGGTCGGACAGCGAAATGTCGCCGCCCGTGGCCGGTGCGGTGAAATCGGGAACTTGACGGTCAACTTCGACAGACACGTGTTTCTCCTGTTGTTATGGAAAGGCGCCGCTGCGGCGGCGCGGTGCGGCGGGGCGTCGCGGCAGCGCGTGGCAACGGCGCTGCGGGCGACGCCGGCTCGCGCGCGAACTCAGTCGGGCTGGACGATCAGTTCGCCGGAGCGGCCGGGGATTTCGCCCCACGTGACAGGGTACGATGGCAGCGAGTCGCGGTCCAGCGTCGCGTGGTAGTCGCCCATCGTCGCAAACGTGTGGCCTTGCGCGCGCCAGCCGGCGAGCAGTTGCTCGAACACGGGCGCGAGCTTCTGGCCTTCCAGTTCCGCATGCAGCGTGAACACCTGGTCGTGCGGATTGGTTTCGGTGAACTTGAGGATGTGCGCGGCGACGTTGTGCGTGTCGACGCCGTCGATGCCGAGCACTTCGTCGAGCGTCGGCAGTGTGGTCGGCATCTGCACGTGCGACAGCGTGCGGCCATCGACGACGGGCAGGTACGGCGAATGGCCGCGCCCGTCGGATGCGTAGCGCATCCCCCATGCATCGATCTGCTCGAACGCGGAATCGTTCATCTGCCAGCCGGCCGCGCCGTGCGTGACGGGCGGCGCGCCGAAGATCTCGATGAAGCGCGCGTGGCTTTTCTGCATTTCACGCGCGGTCCAGTCGCGATCGCGCGCGCGGACGTTGTCTTGCCAGTACACGTGATCCCACGTGTGGATCCCGCATTCGAAGCCGGCCTCGTGGATCGCGCGCATGTCGCTGACCGCACGGCGGCCGATGTCGGGGCCCGGCAGCAGCACGCCGTACATCAGCTGCTTCACGCCGTAGTGCTCGACCACCGACGTGCGCGACACCTTCTTCAGGAAGCCCGGGCGAAACACGCGCCGCAGCGCCCAGCCCGTGTGATCGGGCCCGAGGCTGAAGAGGAAGGTCGCGCGCGCACTGAAGCGGTCGAAGATGCGCGCGAGGTTCGGCACGCCTTCGCGCGTGCCGCGCAGCGTGTCGACGTCGATCTTGAGAACGATGCGAGCCAAGCGAACGTCCCGGTCAGCCTTGCTGTTCGACGAGCGCGCGCGCGTCGGCGACGTGGCCGCGATACGCTTCGAAGATGTTGCGCAGCGCGTCGTCGAACGTTGCCTGCGGCGCCCAGCCGAGCTCCTGCATCGTGTTGTCGATCTTCGGCACGCGGTTCTGCACGTCCTGGTAGCCGTTGCCGTAGTACGCGCCGGAGGTCGTCTCGACGAGCTTCACCTGCTTGGCCGAATCGGCGTACTCGGGGAATTCCGCCGCCAGTTCGAGCATCTTGTGCGCGAGCTCGCGAACCGAGAAGTTGTTCTTCGGATTCCCGATGTTGTAGATCTTGCCCGACGCGACGCCGTTCGCGTTGTCGATGATCTTCATCAGCGCGCTGATGCCGTCGCCGATGTCGGTGAACGCGCGCTTCTGCGAGCCGCCGTCGACGAGGCTGATGTTCTCGCCGCGCACGATGTGGCCGAGGAACTGCGTGACCACGCGCGAGCTGCCTTCCTTCGGCGTGTAGATCGAGTCGAGGCCCGGGCCGATCCAGTTGAACGGGCGGAACAGCGTGAAGTTCAGGCCTTCCATCCCGTAGCCCCAGATCACGCGGTCCATCAGCTGCTTCGAGCACGCGTAGATCCAGCGCGGCTTGTTGATCGGGCCGTAGGTGAGCGCCGACGCATCCGGGTCGAACTGCTCGTCCGAGCACATGCCGTAGACCTCGGAGGTCGACGGGAACACGAGGTGCTTGCCGTACTTGACGGCCGAACGCACGATCGGCAAGTTCGCCTCGAAGTCGAGTTCGAATACGCGCAGCGGCTGCTGGACGTAGGTGGCGGGCGTCGCGATCGCGACGAGCGGCAGGATCACGTCGCACTTCTTCACGTGATACTCAACCCACTCCTTGTTGATCGTGATGTCGCCTTCGAAGAAATGCATCCGCTCGTGGTTGACGAGATCGCCAAGCCGGTCGGTCTGCATGTCCATGCCGAACACTTCCCAATCGGTGGTTTCAAGAATGCGCTTCGACAGGTGATGGCCGATGAAGCCGTTCACACCCAGGATCAGGACTTTTTTTGCTTTCATGAATGACGGGAAGAATGAATGAACTGCGCGAATTCCGCGGGCGTCACGACGGTTTCGCTGCCGTCGCGCTGCTGCCACAGCTCGAGAATGGATAGGGCGCGGCTGTCGCCGCAGACGCCGAATAGCGCATTATCGCTTACGTGCAGGCCGGGCGGCAAATCTGCCGCGGCCGCCGCCGCCGCGCTGCCGGGCGCCGCGAGGCGCGCGCGCGCGATCACGAAACGCGTGCCGTCGACGTCCGTGAATGCGCCCGGATACGGGGGCGCGACCGCGCGAACCAGGTTGTAGACCTGCGCGGCCGGCTTCGACCAGTCGACCCGGCCGTCTTCGGGCTTGCGCCCGCCGTAGTAGCTGCCGGTCGCGAGATCGTTCGGCAGGTGCGGCGCTTCGCCCGCGAGCAGCGCGGGCAGGACGCGCCAGAGCGTCTGCTCGGCGGCCACCGTGACCTTGTCGAACACCTGCGTGGCCGTGTCGTCCGGCAGGATCGGCACCGCGGTCTGGCCGATGATCGCGCCCGCGTCGGGCTTCGCGGCCATCTCGTGCAGCGTCGCGCCGGTTTCGGTTTCGCCGTTCAGCACGGCCCAGTTGGTCGGTACCCGACCCCGGTATTTCGGCAGCAGCGAACCATGCATGTTGAACGCGCCGCGCGGCGCGATCGCGAGCAGGTCCACCGGCAGCATGTGCCGGTAGTAGAACGAGAAGATGAAGTCCGGCTGCGCGTCGGATACCGCGCGGCGCAGCGCCGGATCGGCGGGGTCGGCCGGTGTGACGACCGGAATGCCGTGCTCGGCCGCAACCGACGCGACGCTGCCGAACCAGATGTTCTCGTTCGGGTTGTCCTCGTGCGTGACGACGAGCGCGACGTCGACGCCGCGCGCGAGCAGTACCTGCAGGCATCGCACGCCGACGTTGTGATAGGCGAAAACGACCGCGCGCGGCTTCATTGCCCGGCTCCCGCGCGGTTCGCGCCGGTCGGCACCGGCGGCACGCCGTCGTGCTGCTCGAGCACGGCCTGGATCAGGTAGCGCGGCCGTGCGCGCACCTGCTGGTAGATGCGGCCGACGTACTCGCCGAGCAGCCCGAGCGCGAAGATGATCACGCCGAGCAGGAAGAACGTGATCGCGAACAGCGTGAACACGCCTTGCACTTCAGCGCCGACGATGAAGCGTCGCACGAGCAGCAGCACGAACAGCGCGGCGGAGCCGAGCGACAGGATCACGCCGATGAACGACAGCCATTGCAGCGGCACGACCGAGAAGCCGGTCACGAGGTCGAAGTTCAGCCGGATCAGGCTGTACAGCGAATACTTTGATTCGCCGGCGAAGCGCTCTTCGTGCGCGACCTCGATTTCGGTCGGCTTCTGCGCGAACGTGTACGCGAGCGCGGGGATGAACGTGTTGACTTCGCCGCACACGTTGATCGTGTCGATGATGCGGCGGCTGTACGCGCGCAGCATGCAGCCCTGGTCGGTCATCTTGATGCGCGTGATGCGCTCGCGCAGCCGGTTCATCATCTGCGACGCCTTGCGCCGCCACAGGCTGTCCTGGCGCTGCTTGCGGATCGAGCCGACGTAGTCGTAGCCCTCGCGCATCTTCGCGATCAGCTTGCCGATTTCCTCGGGCGGGTTCTGCAGGTCGGCGTCGAGCGTGATGACGATCTCGCCGCGCGACTGCGCGAAGCCCGCGAGGATGGCCATGTGCTGGCCGTAGTTGCCGTTGAGCAGCACGACGCGCGTCGTGTCGGGCCGTACGTGGAACTGATCGGCGAGCATCGCGGCCGAGCGGTCGCGGCTGCCGTCGTTGATCAGGATCACTTCGTATGACGTGTCGAGTGCGTCGAGCGCCGGATACAGCCGCGCGAACAGCGCGGCGAGGCCGTCTTCCTCGTTGTACACGGGGATGATGATCGATACTTCGGGCCGGCCGGCGTCCAGGTGCCCGGCGCCCGGATGCCCGGCGCGTGCTTCAAGGTGACTCATGTACGCTTATTTTCCGTATTGTTCGCAAATCTGGTTGATGGCGTCGACCACGCGACGCACGTCGCCTTCCGTCATCTGCGTGAAGAGCGGCAGCGTGACGGTCGACGCGCCGTACCGTTCGGCGTGGGGGAACATGCCCTCCTTGAAGCCGCGTGCACGGTACAGCGTGAAAAGATGGATCGCCGGGTAGTGGATGCCCGTGCCGATGCCGTGTTCCTTCAGTTGCGCCATGAACTCGGCGCGCGTGATCGTGAGCCGCTCGAGCGGCAGCGTGATCAGGAACATGTGCCAGTTGCTGTTCTCGAAGTCGGCAACCGGCAGGCCGACGCCGAGCTTCACGGCCGCGCTGCCGTCGAACGCGTCGAAATACGCACGGGCGAGCGTGCGGCGCTGCGCGGTGAAGCGGTCGAGGTGCGGCAGCTGGCCGAGGCCGACGCGGGCGGCGACGTCGGTCAGGTTGTACTTGCCGCCGAGCACGTCGCAGTCCATCCCGTCGAAGCCGGTGCGCGTGATGCCCTGCAGCCGGTACTTCTGCGCGAGCGTCGCTTCGTCCTCGTTGTTCAGCACGAGTGCGCCGCCTTCGATCGTCGTCAGGTTCTTGTTCGCGTGGAAGCTGAACGACACGATGTCGCCGATCGCGCCGATGCGCTTGCCGTTCCACGTCGAACCGAACGCCTGCGCGGCGTCTTCGATCACGCGCAGCTTGTGTGCGCGCGCGATCGCGTACAGGCGGTCCATGTCGACCGGCAGGCCGGACAGGAACACGGGGATGATCGCCTTCGTGCGCGGCGTGATCGCCTGCTCGAGCTTGTCGAGGTCGATGTTGCGCGTGACGGGATCGATGTCGGCGAACACGGGCGTCGCGCCCGTTTCGATGATCACGTTGCTGGTCGAGACCCACGACGCCGGCGTCGTGATGACCTCGTCGCCGGCACCGACACCCGCGATGCGCAGGCCGATCTCGAGCGTGCAGGTGCCCGAATTGAACGCGCGGACCGGACGGCCGCCGCAGTACTCGGACAGCGCCGCTTCGAATTTCTGGCTCTGCGGGCCGGTGGTGATCCAGCCCGAGCGCAGCACTTCGACGACGCCCTGGATGGTTTCCTCATCGATCTCAGGGCGGGTGAACGGCAGAAACGGAGCGGTAGTCTGGCTCATGAACGCGTTGGCCTGTAATGGCGTGTAATAAAAGGGTCGGGCGATCCCGCCCGAAACCGGCATTAAACACCGGTTGGCGGATTCGCACCGTGATTTTTTGTAGGCAGCCGCTTAACGCGGCGAGGCGTGCTCAGCTTCGCGCGAGCACCAGCACCCCGATCAGGATGATGCCGATGCCGATGAGCCGCTGGACCGACAGCACCTCGCCGAACAGGTACCAGGCCGCGAACGCGTTGACGACGTAGCCGAGCGACAGCATCGGGTACGCGATCGACACGTCGACCCGCGACAGCCCGAGAATCCAGACCACGACGCTCAGCACGTAGCAGCCGAGGCCGCCGATGATCGGCAACTGGGTCGCGATCTTCAGGCCGACCGGAATGATGTTCGCACGGCTGAATTCGAAGTGCCCGACGGCGTTGACGCCGGCTTTCAGCAGAAGTTGCGCAACGGCGTTGAGCATCACGCCGGTGATGATGCAGACGAGTGAAACGGGATTCATGCGGCAGGCGTCCTTACGATTGCGGTTTCTCGACGATCACGCGGCGGTTGTCGCGCGCAATCACGCGCATCGGCACGTCTTGCTTGACCAGGGTGTCGTACTGGCCGGGCGACATGATCGCGAGCGCATGGGTTTCCTGCTTCCAGCGCGTGATCCATTCGTCGACGGTCGGAATCCACTTGTTCGGCTCCATCGAGATCCCGAACCCGAGCTCGTCCTGGCGCTGGACCATGATCGTCGTGTGACCCATATAGAACGGGAACGTGTGATCGAGCATCTCGACCGAGTAGAACGGCGTGTCGGGCGGCAGTTTCGCCAGTTCGGCGCGCACCGCCGGCGCGAGCAGCGCGCCCGAGCTGTAGCGGCCGAATTCGTCGTGCCCGGTGCCGCCGATCGTGCCGAAGGCGAGCCACGCGGCGCCGAACGCCGCGATCGCGGCCGCGACGCCCATGCGGCGATTCAGCCATGCGGCCGCGAGCGTCAGCGCGGCCGAGACCGCGAGGCCCGCGTACAGCCACATCTGGAACGCGCGGTACAGCGCGTTCGGCGTGCGTGCGTCGCCCAGGTACGCGAGGGAGATGAGCCCGAACGCCGCGACGACGAAGAACACGAGGTAGCCGAGCAGGTGGCGACGGAACCTGTCGGCGGTCATCAGCGGCAGGTACGCGCCGATGATCAGCGCGAGCGCCGGCGCGACCGGCAGCACGTACGAGATCAGCTTCGAATGCGACGCGCTGAAGAACAGGAAGATGAATGCGCTCCAGATCAGCAGCACGAGCATCGGCGAGAAGCCGTTCGGCTGGCGCGGCATCCGCAGCGCATGGCGGATGCTCTGCCACGCGATCGACAGCCACGGCAGGAAGCCGACCAGCAGCACGGGCACGAAGTAGTAGAGCGGGCCCGGGCGGTTCTGTTCCGGGGTCAGGTACCGGCGGAACTGCTGGACGATGAAGAAGAAGTTGAAGAATTCGGGGTTGCGCTGCTGGACGAGCACGAACCACGGCGTGACGATCGCGAAGAAGATCACGAGGCCGCTCACCAGGTACAGGCGCTTCCACAGCGCCCAGTCGCGCGCGATCAGCGTATAGAGTACGAGCACGGCGCCGGGCAGGATCAGGCCGACGAGGCCTTTGGACAGCACCGCGAACGCCATCGCGGCCCAGCACGCCCACATCCAGCCGCGCACCGCGGCCGGACGCAGCCCGGGCCGTTGCGCGAGCAGCAGCGAGCAGAGCGACAGCGCCATCCAGAACGCGAGCCCCATGTCGAGCGCGTTGAAGTGGCCCATCAGGTTCCAGTACGGCGAACACGCGAGCACGACGGCTGCGAGGAAGCCCGACAGCGGGTTGAACAGGCGCGCGCCGGTGTAGCCGACGAGCAGCACGCCGGCGAAGCTCGCAACGGCCGTGTAGAGGCGCGCCTGCCATTCGCCGATGCCGAACCACGCGAACGTGAGCGCATTCAGCCAGGTCTGCAGCGGCGGCTTCTCGAAGTATTTGTAGCCGTTGTAGCGCGGCGTGATCCAGTCGCCGGTGACGAACATCTCGCGCGCCATTTCCGCGTAGCGGCCTTCGTCGCTCGGGATCAGGTGGCGCAGCCCGAGCGGCGCGAACCAGACGATCGCGAGCGCGACGACGAGGAGGACGAGCGTGATGCGATTGAGCGGTAGCCTCGACGGCGTATCGTTCATGGATTTTCAGCCTGTTGGTTGTTGTGACGGGCCGCCGGCGGGTTGCGCCGGGGGCGGGCGGCCTGGCCGGGCCGATCGGGGGGATCGACCCGCTGCGCCGGCCCGAGTTTTACCGCATCGGGGATTAACGTTCAATTAAGAGCGCGGCGGCGACCTTGCGACCCTCGGCCATCAGGATGTTGTAGGTGCGGCAGGCGGCCTGGAAATCCATCGTCTCGACGCCGATCCGCTTGGCCGTGAGCGCCGCGACGAGCCGCGGGTGCGGGAAGCGCAGCCGCGCGCCGCTGCCGAAGATCACGAGTTCGGGCGTCGGGTCGAGCAGCATCGCGAAATGCTCGGGCGCGAGCGCGTCGAACGACGACACGGGCCACGGCTGGACCGGCACGCCGGGCAGCACGATGACGCTCGTTTCATGGCGTTCGAGATTGACGTCGACATAATCGGGGCCGTAGCCGGTGACGGTGTTGAGCGCGCCGCTCGCGTCCTGGTGCAGTTTCAAATCGGTATTCCGCGGTTCCGTAGGGGGAATGTGTCGCAGGGCCACACGGGCCCGGATGGCCGGTTTCGCTTGCCTGCGCACGCGGGACGCCTGACGGCGTGGGCCCGGCGCGGCTATGGTGCATTGCGAAAGTCAGCCAAAATCCGCTAAATTATAACTTTTTGGTCGCCCCCGGGCGCCACTTGCGTCGCGCGTCGCCACAAGCCGCGCCCGACCGCCCGCTTTTTCCCAGTCTAGACAGCGCGCACAGACCGGCCGCTTTCCAGTTTTGATCCCGTCCCCCCGGCCGCAAGGCCAACCCAGGAACCGTGTCGTCGTGAAACCGATTCAGAAGTCGAACAAGCTGCTCAACGTCTGCTACGACATCCGTGGCCCGGTGCTCGAGCACGCGAAGCGCCTCGAGGAAGAAGGCCACCGCATCATCAAGCTGAACATCGGCAACCTCGCGCCGTTCGGTTTCGACGCGCCGGACGAGATCATCCAGGACATGATCCGCAACCTGCCGACGTCGTCCGGCTATTCGGATTCGAAGGGCGTGTTCTCGGCGCGCAAGGCCGTGATGCACTACACGCAGGAAAAGGGCGTCGTGGGCGTCGGCCTCGACGACATCTACATCGGCAACGGCGCGTCCGAGCTGATCGTGATGGCGACCCAGGCGCTCTTGAACGACGGCGACGAAGTGCTGCTGCCGGCGCCCGACTACCCGCTGTGGACGGCGGCGGTCAGCCTGTCGGGCGGCACGCCGGTGCATTACATCTGCGACGAGCAGAACGCCTGGATGCCCGATCTCGACGACATCCGCCGCAAGATCACGCCGAACACGAAGGCGATCGTCGTGATCAACCCGAACAACCCGACGGGCGCGCTTTATTCAGACGAATTGCTGCTCGAACTGCTCGAGATCGCGCGCCAGCACGGGCTGATCGTGTTCGCCGACGAGGTGTACGACAAGATCGTCTACGACGGCCTCGAGCACACGGCGCTGGGTTCGCTGTCGGAGGACGTGATTACCGTCACGTTCAACAGCCTGTCGAAGAGCTATCGCTCGTGCGGCTACCGGGCGGGCTGGATGGCCGTGTCGGGCCTGGGCGGCGACAACCGCCGGCGCGCGAACGACTACCTCGAGGGGCTCGGCATCCTGTCGTCGATGCGCCTGTGCGCGAACGTGCCCGGGCAGTTCGCGATCCAGACGGCGCTCGGCGGCTACCAGAGCATCAACGAGCTGATCGTGCCGAGCGGGCGCCTGTACAAGCAGCGCGAGCTCGCGTACGACATGCTCACGTCGATCCCGGGCGTGACCTGCGTGAAGCCGCAGGCCGCGCTGTACATGTTCCCGCGCATCGACCCGAAGCTTTATCCGATCCAGAACGACCAGCAGTTCATTCTCGACCTGTTGCTCGAGGAGCGCGTACTGCTCGTGCAGGGCACGGGCTTCAACTGGACGACGCCGGATCACTTCCGCGTGGTCTTCCTGCCGAACCTCGATGACCTGACCGATTCGATCAACCGGATTGCACGCTTCCTCGACGGCTACCGCAAGCGCCATTCGGCCTGAGCGGCAAGACCACACGGCACTCACTACTTCTTACTCATCGATCACACGCAGCATGGAACCGATCAAAGTTGGCCTGTTGGGCTTCGGCACGGTGGGCAGCGGCACCTTCACGGTGCTGGGCCGCAACCAGGAAGAAATCAAGCGACGCGCGGGGCGCGGTATCGAGGTGACGCGCATTGCGGTGCGCAACCCGGCCAAGGCGCTGGCTGCGCTCGGCGGCGATGCCGGCGCCGCGCAGATCACCGACGACTTCAACGCGGTCGTCGACGATCCGTCGATCGCGATCATCGCCGAGATGATCGGCGGCACGGACGTCGCGCGCGACCTCGTGCTGCGCGCGATCGCGAACGGCAAGCATGTCGTGACCGCGAACAAGGCGCTGCTCGCGGTGCACGGCACCGAGATCTTCGAGGCCGCGCGCGCGAAGGGCGTGATGGTCGCATTCGAGGCGGCCGTCGCCGGCGGCATCCCGATCATCAAGGCGCTGCGCGAAGGCCTGACCGCGAACCGCATCCAGTACATCGCGGGCATCATCAACGGCACGACCAACTACATCCTGTCGGAAATGCGCGATCGCGGGCTCGACTTCGCGACCGCGCTGAAGGCCGCGCAGGAGCTCGGCTACGCGGAAGCCGATCCGACCTTCGACATCGAAGGCGTCGACGCCGCGCACAAGGCGACGATCATGAGCGCGATCGCGTTCGGCGTGCCGGTGCAGTTCGACCGCGCGTACGTCGAGGGCATCAGCAAGCTCGACGCGACCGATATCCGCTACGCGGAAGAGCTCGGCTACCGGATCAAGCTGCTCGGCATCACGCGCCGCGCCGAAAACGGCATCGAGCTGCGCGTGCACCCGACGCTGATCCCGGAGAAGCGCCTGCTCGCGAACGTCGAGGGCGCGATGAACGCGGTCGTCGTGCATGGCGACGCGGTCGGCACGACGCTGTACTACGGCAAGGGCGCGGGCGCGGAGCCGACCGCATCGGCCGTGGTCGCGGATCTCGTCGACGTCACGCGCCTGCACACGGCGGATCCCGAGCATCGCGTGCCGCATCTCGCGTTCCAGCCCGACAGCCTGTCGAACACGCCGATCCTGCCGATCGAAGAAGTGACGAGCGGCTACTACCTGCGCCTGCGCGTCGCCGACCAGACCGGCGTGCTGGCCGACATCACGCGCATCCTCGCCGCATCGGGCATCTCGATCGACGCGCTGCTGCAGAAGGAATCGGAGCAGGTCGACGGCACGAACGGCGAGACCGACATCATCCTGATCACGCACGAGACGATCGAGAAGAACGTGAATGCAGCGATCGCGCAAATCGAGAGCCTCTCGACGGTGGTATCGAAGGTGACGAAGCTGCGCATGGAAGCGCTGAACTGAGCTGAGGACGACATGAACTACATCTCCACGCGCGGCGCCGGTATCGGCGAGCGCCACACGTTCTCCGACATCCTGCTCGGCGGTCTTGCGAAGGACGGCGGGCTCTACCTGCCGTCCGAATATCCGAAGGTGTCCGCCGACGAGCTCGCGCGCTGGCGCACGCTGTCGTATGCGGATCTCGCGTTCGAGATCCTGGCGAAGTTCTGCGACGACGTGCCGGCCGACGACCTGCGCGCGATCACGCGCCGCACGTACACGGCCGACGTGTACCGCAACACGCGCCATGGCGAGAACGCGTCCGACATCACGCCGCTGAAGACGCTCGGCACCGAGAACGGTGCGGCGCTGTCGCTGCTCGAACTGTCGAACGGCCCGACGCTCGCGTTCAAGGACATGGCGATGCAGCTGCTCGGCAACCTGTTCGAGTACACGCTCGCGAAGCACGGGCAGACGCTGAACATTCTCGGCGCGACGTCCGGCGACACGGGCAGCGCGGCCGAATACGCGATGCGCGGCAAGGCCGGCGTGCGCGTGTTCATGCTGTCGCCGCACAAGAAGATGAGCGCGTTCCAGACGGCCCAGATGTTCAGCCTGCAGGATCCGAACATCTTCAATCTCGCGGTCGAAGGCGTGTTCGACGACTGCCAGGACATCGTGAAGGCGGTCTCGAACGATCACGCGTTCAAGGCGCAGCAGAAGATCGGCACGGTCAACTCGATCAACTGGGCACGCGTCGTCGCGCAGGTCGTGTACTACTTCAAGGGCTATTTCGCGGCGACGCAGTCCAACGACGAGCGCGTGTCGTTCACGGTGCCGTCGGGCAACTTCGGCAACGTGTGTGCGGGCCACATCGCGCGGATGATGGGGCTGCCGATCGCGAAGCTGGTGGTTGCGACCAACGAGAACGACGTGCTCGACGAGTTCTTCCGCACGGGCGCGTATCGCGTGCGCAGCGCCGAGAACACCTATCACACGAGCAGCCCGAGCATGGACATCTCGAAGGCGTCGAACTTCGAGCGTTTCGTGTTCGACCTGCTCGGCCGCGATCCGGCGCGCGTGATGCAGCTGTTCCGCGACGTCGAGGAGAAGGGCGGCTTCGATCTCGCGGCGAGCGGCGATTTCGCGCGCGTCGCCGAGTTCGGCTTCGTGTCGGGCCGCAGCGGCCACACGGACCGCATCGCGACGATTCGCGACGTGTTCTCGCGTTACGACACGATGATCGATACGCACACGGCCGACGGCGTGAAGGTCGCGCGCGAGCATCTCGACGCGGGCGTACCGATGGTCGTGCTCGAGACGGCGCAGCCGATCAAGTTCGGCGAGACGATCCGCGAAGCACTCGATCGCGAAGCCGAGCGTCCGGCCGCATTCGACGGGCTCGAGGCGCTGCCGCAGCGTTTCGAGGTCGTGAACGCCGACGCGCAGCAGGTGAAGGACTTCATCGCCGCCCATACGGGCGCGTGACGCACGGCCGGGCCGCAGGCCCGGCTGCGCAGGACGGCCGGAATGCCGATTCGTCGAACGGATCGGGGTTCCGGCCGTTTCGTTTGGCGGTGCCGCGCGGCGCAGGTGTTCGCAGCGCGCCGCGCGGCTGCCGCCGCATCGCGTGCGAAACAAGTGCCAGACCCGCGCGTTCGCGCGAATCACAGTTTCCGCATGTCCGCCATATCGCGCGCCCGCGCGACGGCGTCGCTACAATGACGTATTGAATCCAACGATCCCCGATTCCATCGATGTCGAACCCGAATCCCGCGGCGCCGCGCGCGCCGATGCTGTCGACCGCCGAGGCACTTGCCGCGCTGCTCGATGCCGCGAAGCCGCTGCCCGGCGTCGAGACCGTCGCCACGCTCGATGCGCTCGGCCGCGTGCTGGCGGCCGACGTAAGTTCGCCGCTCGACGTGCCGCCGATGCATACGAGCGCGATGGACGGCTATGCGGTGCGCGTCGCCGACCTGCTGCATGGCGATCGGCGGTTGCCGGTGTCGCAGCGCATTCCGGCCGGTCATCCGGCCGAACCGCTCGCGGCCGGCACGGCCGCGCGGATCTTCACCGGTGCGACCGTGCCGCCCGGCGCCGACGCCGTCGTGATGCAGGAGCAGGCGTCGGCCGACGGCGACGCGGTGGAGATCCTGCACACGCCGAAGGCCGGCGAATGGATCACCGCACAGGGCGCGGATATCCGGCAGGGCGCGGTGATCCTGCCGGCCGGCACGCGGCTCACGCCGCAGGCGCTCGGTCTCGCCGCATCGGTCGGCTGCGCGCAGTTGCCGGTCGCGCGGCGGATTCGCGTCGCGGTGTTCTTCACCGGTGACGAACTGACGATGCCGGGCGAGCCGTTGAAGCCCGGCGCGATTTACAACTCGAACCGCTTCACGTTGCGTGGGCTGCTGGAGCGGCTCGGCTGCCACGTGACCGACTACGGGATCGTGCCCGATTCGCTCGCCGCCACGCGCGATACGCTGCGTGCGGCCGCGCGCGACCACGACGTGATCCTGACGAGCGGCGGCGTGTCGGTTGGCGAAGAGGATCACGTGAAGCCGGCCGTCGAGGCCGAAGGGCGGCTCGCGCTGTGGCAGATCGCGATGAAGCCCGGCAAGCCGCTTGCCTATGGCGCGGTGCGCCGCGGCGACGATCGCCCCGATGCGCACTTCATCGGGCTGCCCGGCAACCCGGTGTCGAGTTTCGTCACGTTCCTGCTGTTCGTGCGGCCGTTCCTGCTGCGCCTGTCCGGTGTGCGTGACGTCGCGCCGCGCGCGCTGTCGCTGCGTGCCGATTTCTCGCAAGGCAAGGGCGACCGGCGCAACGAATTCCTGCGTGCGCGCGTGAACGCGGCCGGCGGGCTCGACCTGTTCCCGAACCAGAGCTCGGCGGTGCTGACGTCGACGGTGTGGGGCGACGGCCTGATCGACAACCCGCCGCAGCACGCGATCAGCGCCGGCGAGACCGTGCGTTTCATTCCGTTTTCCGAACTGCTGTCGTAACGCGACGGCTTCCCGAACCATGAAGATTCAGCTGAAATTTTTTGCAAGCGTACGCGAGGCACTGGGTGTCGCCGACGAGCAGGCCGACGTGCCGGACAGCGTCACGACCGTGGGCGACGTGCGCGCATGGCTGCGCGTGCGCGGCGGGGCGTGGGCCGAGACGCTCGCGGAAGGGCGCGCACTGCGCATGGCGTGCAACCACGAGATGACCGATCCCGACACGCGGCTGACCGAAGGCTGCGAAGTCGCATTCTTTCCGCCGGTGACGGGCGGTTGAGGCACTGGCGATGGCAACGGTACGAATCCAGACCGACGACTTCGATCTGAACGCCGAGGTCGCGGCATTGCGCGCGCGCAATCCGAAGATCGGCGCGGTTGCGTGCTTCGTCGGCACCGTGCGCGATTTGAACGAAGGCGATGCGGTTGCCGCGATGGAGCTCGAGCACTATCCGGGAATGACCGAGAAGGCGCTCGAGAAGATCGCCGCCGAGGCCGGCCGGCGTTGGCCGGGCATCGACGTCGCGATCGTGCATCGCGTCGGCAAGCTGCTGCCGCTCGACCAGATCGTGATGGTCGCAACGGTTGCGTCGCACCGCGGCGATGCGTTCGCGTCGTGCGAGTTCGTGATGGACTACCTGAAGACCGAAGCGCCGTTCTGGAAGAAGGAAACCACACCGGAGGGCGAGCGCTGGGTCGATGCGCGCAGCACCGACGATGCCGCGCTTGCCCGCTGGGGAATCGAATCGGGCAATACGCGGCGCTGAGCGCGCCGTCAGGATCGTGCGACAAGGTGCCGCATGCGCGCAAGCGCCGAGCGTGACGGCTGCCCGTTACGCGTCCGGATCGACGCTGCGCCCGATGATCTTCGTCGGAAACGGCTCGCCGCGGGCACGCGACGGCAACGCGTGCGGATCGTCGCCCCCGTCGTCCCCGCTGCGCCGGCGCGGCGCGATCGCGTCGAGCAGCGCCTGCTGCTCGGGCGGAATCTGGTAATCCCAGCCGAACCGGCTCAACTGCAGGCTCTGCGCAATCCGCAGCGCCGGCTCCATGAAGCGGATCGCCGCGCTCGGCGCGTAGCGCGCCTCGACGGTCTTCAGGAACAGCGACAGCCAGCGGCTGAAATGAGCCGGCTCGATCCCGTCGAGCGGCTGGTGCGCCTGCTGTACGTTGCCGCGATAGCCCTTGGTGCCGAGCACGAGGCTCGACCAGAAGGTGACCATCTTCGGCAGGTGGTCGTCCCAACGGCCGGCCAGCTTCGCGTCGAACACGGGCCCGAGCAGCGGATCGGCGCGCACGCGGTCGTAGAACGCGTAGACGAGATCGCGGATGTTCTCTTCGGTCGGCTCGGTGTCGCGAGGGCGGGCCGGTGCGGTATCGGGCGAGGCAGGCAGGACGGTCATGGCAAAAAGGGCCGGGAGAGAGGGGCGGCAACGGGGCGGCGGCGCGGGCATCGTGCAGGACGCCGGCCGGATTTTGACGCAAAATAGCGTCCAACAACCCCTGACAAACGTGTAGATGTCACGCATCTTATTGCGCACGCGCCATCCCGGCAACCCGGGGCCGCGGAACAGGGCTGTCAACCGGCCCCGTGCGCATCCCGATCGGCCCGGCTCACGTAATTGGGACACGACCGATCTTTTCCGTATTCACCCATGAGACTCACCGACTACACCGACTATTCGCTGCGCGTGATGCTGTACCTTGCCGTGCGCGGCGAGGGACTCGCGACGATCCAGGAGATTTCGGATGCCTACGGCATCTCGAAGAACCATCTGATGAAAGTCGTGCAGCAGCTCGGCGAGCTGGGGTGGGTCGACACCGTTCGCGGCCGCAACGGCGGGCTGCGCCTGTTCCCCGAATCGCTGCAACTGACCGTCGGCCAGGTCGTGCGCGCGACCGAGAGCGATTTCGCGCTGGTCGGCTGCTTTTCGGCCGAGGGCGAGTCGCGCGGCTGCGTGATCGAGCCGCAATGCCGCCTGAAGGGCGTGCTGGCGGCTGCGCGCGATGCGTTCTTCGCCGAACTCGACCGTCACACGCTCGGCGAACTGGTCGAACCCGCTTCGCCGCTCGCGGCGTTGCTCGGCATTCGCCCGGTCGTGCGTGTGCATGTCGCGCCGTCGCCGGAAGACGCGCCTGCATCCGTCGAGCCGCCGTCGGCGGCCGGCTGATACGCGATCGCCGCGTGCCGCGATCCGGCGGTGGCCCGTCCCGGGGCCGCTTCGAGGATATCCATCGATTTTTGCGCTGAATCAACCCGAATTTCGCTTGAAAGCCGCATAACCATCCTCATCTTGGTGTTAATCGAAAATTGGAGGTCTCGACTAAATGAGAATCGACAAGCTCACCACCAAGTTCCAGGAAGCACTCTCTGACGCGCAAAGCCTCGCGGCTGGCCGCGACAATCAATACATCGAACCCGTTCACGTGCTGGCCGCGCTGGTTGCGCAGCAGGACGGTTCCGCCCGCTCGCTGATGTCGCGCGCGGGTGTTCACATCCAGGCGCTGCAAGGCGCGCTGAACGAAGCGATCTCGCGCCTGCCGCAAGTGACGGGTACCGGCGGCGACATCCAGATCGGCCGCGAACTGGCCGGGCTGCTGAACCAGGCCGACAAGGAAGCGCAGAAGCTCAACGATACGTTCATCGCGAGCGAGATGTTCCTGCTCGCCGTGTCCGACGACAAGGGCGAAGCCGGCAAGCTCGCGCGCCAGCACGGCCTCACGCGCAAGTCGCTCGAAGCCGCGATCGCCGCGGTGCGCGGCGGCTCGCAGGTGCACAGCCAGGACGCGGAAAGCCAGCGCGAGGCACTGAAGAAGTACACGGTCGACCTGACCGAGCGCGCCCGTGCGGGCAAGCTCGATCCGGTGATCGGCCGTGACGACGAAATCCGCCGTTCGATCCAGATCCTGCAGCGCCGCACCAAGAACAACCCGGTGCTGATCGGCGAGCCGGGCGTCGGCAAGACGGCGATCGTCGAAGGGCTCGCGCAGCGGATCGTCAACGGCGAAGTGCCCGAGACGCTGAAGGGCAAGCGCGTGCTGTCGCTCGACATGGCCGCGCTGCTCGCCGGCGCGAAGTATCGCGGTGAATTCGAGGAGCGCCTGAAGGCCGTGCTCAGCGACATCGCGAAGGACGAAGGCCAGACGATCGTCTTCATCGACGAAATCCACACGATGGTCGGCGCGGGCAAGGCCGAGGGCGCGATGGATGCAGGCAACATGCTGAAGCCGGCGCTGTCGCGCGGCGAACTGCACTGCATCGGCGCGACCACGCTCGACGAATACCGCAAGTACATCGAGAAGGATGCCGCGCTCGAGCGCCGCTTCCAGAAGGTGCTCGTCGACGAGCCGAGCGTCGAGGCGACGATCGCGATCCTGCGCGGGCTGCAGGAGAAGTACGAACTGCACCACGGTGTCGACATCACCGATCCGGCGATCGTCGCCGCGGCCGAGCTGTCGCACCGCTACATCACCGATCGTTTCCTGCCCGACAAGGCTATCGACCTGATCGACGAAGCCGCTTCGAAGATCAAGATGGAAATCGATTCGAAGCCCGAAGAGATGGACAAGCTCGACCGCCGGCTGATCCAGCTGAAGATCGAGCGCGAAGCCGTGAAGAAGGAGCAGGACGAAGCGTCGCAGAAGCGCCTGCAGCTGATCGAGGAAGAGATCGACCGCCTCGGCCGCGAATATGCGGACCTGGAAGAGATCTGGATCGCCGAGAAGGCCGCGGTGCAGGGCAGCGCACAGCTCAAGGAAGAGATCGAGAAGGTGCGTGCGGACATCGCGCGTCTGCAGCGTGACGGCAAGCTGGAGAAGGTCGCCGAACTGCAGTACGGCAAGCTGCCGCAACTCGAGGCGCAACTGAAGCAGGTCACGCAGGCTGAAGAGCAGGAGCAGCACAACCCGACGCGTCCGCGCCTGCTGCGCACGCAGGTCGGCGCCGAGGAAATCGCAGAAGTCGTGTCGCGTTCGACCGGGATTCCGGTGTCGCGGATGATGCAGGGCGAACGCGAGAAGCTGCTGCACATCGAGGAAAAGCTGCACGAGCGCGTGGTCGGCCAGCATGAGGCGATCAGTGCGGTGGCCGACGCGATCCGCCGTTCGCGTGCGGGTCTCGCCGATCCGAACCGTCCGTACGGCTCGTTCCTGTTTCTCGGCCCGACGGGGGTCGGCAAGACCGAGCTGTGCAAGGCGCTCGCGTCGTTCCTGTTCGATTCGGAAGAGCACCTGATCCGCATCGACATGAGCGAGTTCATGGAGAAGCACAGCGTCGCGCGGCTGATCGGCGCGCCGCCGGGCTATGTCGGTTACGAGGAAGGCGGCTACCTGACGGAAGCCGTGCGCCGCAAGCCGTACAGCGTGATCCTGCTCGACGAGATCGAGAAGGCACACCCGGACGTGTTCAACGTGCTGCTGCAGGTGCTCGACGACGGCCGCATGACGGACGGGCAGGGGCGCACGGTCGACTTCAAGAACACGGTGATCGTGATGACGTCGAACCTCGGCTCGCAGGTAATCCAGGCGATGACGGGTGCGCCGCAGGAAGAGATCAAGGACGCGGTGTGGCTCGAGGTGAAGCAGCATTTCCGCCCCGAGTTCCTGAACCGGATCGACGACGTCGTCGTGTTCCATGCGCTCGACCGCAGCAACATCGAGTCGATCGCGAAGATCCAGCTGGCGCGCCTGCACGATCGGCTCGCGAAGCTCGACATGGCGCTCGAGGTGTCGGAAGCGGCGCTCGAACAGATCGGGAAGGTCGGTTACGATCCGCTGTTCGGTGCGCGGCCGCTGAAGCGCGCGATCCAGCAGGAGATCGAGAACCCGGTCGCGAAGCTCATCCTCGCGGGCCGCTTCGGTCCGAAGGACGTGATTCCGGTCGACATCCACGACGGCAAGTTCGTGTTCGACCGCGTCGTGCACTGATCGTCTGCCTTGGCCGCCCACCCGGTTCGCGCCGGGCGCGCAAAAACAAACACCCCGCCTCGGCGGGGTGTTTGCTTATGGAGCGTTGCAACGACGCAGGGCTTCAGCCCTGCTTGTTGCCGCCGAACATGCCGGCGATCTGCGACAGCGAGCCGAGCACGTTCGACGGGTCGACCTGGGCCTGGCCGTCAGCCGGTACTGCGCCGTCCGGCGTCGCGTGGTTGACGACGTGCGGCAGCACCTGCGCGAGGACGGTCGAGGCCATCGACGGGTCGACGCCGAACTTGCTCGCGAGCGCACCGATCGCGTCCGAGCCCAGCACGTTTTGCAGCGCGTCCGGCGAGATCGGCTGGTTCTGGCCGGTGCCGACCCACGAGCCGATGACGTCGCCGGCGCCGCCGGCCTTGAACTTCTCGATCAGGCCATTCAGGCCGCCCGGTTGGTTGTTGATGAATTCGAGCGCGGTCGTGATCAGCGCGCTTTGCGAGTTGCCGCCGGCCTGGCCGCCGAGCAGACCGCCAACGATGTCGAGGAGACCCATGGTTCTTCACCTTTACCGATAAGGGCGCCACGCTGTGGGCGCCCGTTGAACGAATGCCGCGCGCACGCCGTCGCGCGCGCGGCGCACATCAGGCGCCCGACGCCGCGGCGGCGGAGGCTGCCTTGTCCTTCTTGTTTTTCTTCTTCGAACCCTTCGTCGCTTTTGCCGACGACGCTGCGGCCGGTGCGCTTGCACCTGCATCGGCGGATGCCGCCGCTGCGGCCGCTGCTTTTTCCTTCTTCGACGCGCGCTTCGCCTTGGCCGGTTTCGCCGCCGCATCCGGTGCGCTTGCCGCCGGGGCCGGCGTCGCAGCCGTCGTGCCGGCCGTCGCGGTCGTGGACGTCGATGCAGTGCCTGCCGACGTCGTTGCCGACGTGGTAGCCGATGTCGTCGCGGCCGGCTTCGACAGCTTCACGCCCTTCGGCGGGGTCGACGAGCCGCCGATCGTCAGGCCGTTCTCTTCGAGATGCCCGACCGATTTCGTGCCGAGGCCCTTGACGCGGTTCGCGAGATCGTCCGCATCCTTGAACGGGCCGTTCTTGGTGCGTTCGTCGATGATCGCCTTCGACTTCACGGGCCCGAGACCCTTCACGGATTCGAGCGCGGCCTGGTCAGCCGAGTTGACTTCGACGGCCGCGGCAAGGCCTGCGGCGAGCGACAGCGATAGCGCGACGAACAGCATCAGCAGCTTTTTCAGCATGGCAAAGGCTCCCTGGTTCTGACGGATGAATGGCTGTTGCAACGGACGGTGGGGCGAGACCCGGCCGGGCGTCGCCGTTAAGCATAGGACAAATGCGTGCCCTTTTTAAGACAGGCTGACCGAATCTTGCTGAAGGCTTGCGGCGCTGTAAAGACCGAAACCCGTGCCGGGCGGCGATTTTGACCATTCTTTACGGTGTCGCGGGTTGTCGTCGCGCTGGCCGTTCGAAAGCGCTTGACTTAGAGTTGGCTCTAACTCCTAACCTTGTTCCTGCCATGTCCAAAACCGTATCCCAACCTTCCGCCACCGGTCCGCTGACGATCGGGCAAGTCGCCGAGCTGACCGGCCTGTCGACGCATACGCTGCGGTACTACGAGCAGGCCGGCCTGCTGCGCGCGATTTCGCGCACGGCGGCCGGGCACCGGCTCTATGCGCCGGCCGACCTTGACTGGCTGGCCTTCGTGATGCGCCTGAAGGCGACCGGCATGCCGATCGCGCAGATGCAGGCATTCGCGGCGCTGCGCGCGCAGGGCGAGCCGACCTTCGGTGCGCGGCGCAGCCTGCTGGTCGCGCATCGCGATGCGGTGCGCGCGCATCTCGCGGAGCTGCAGGCGAGCCTCGACGTGATCAGCGACAAGATCGCGTACTACGAGGCACAGGAGCGCGATACGGCACGACGGGCAAAACCAACTCACTCTCCATCGGAACAGGACGGACACAATGGAACGACTCGTTGAAGACCGCTACACGCGCGGCTGGAACAAACTGAAGGAAATCGACGGCGAAGTCGGTGAGCGCGTGATCGCGGCCCTCGCGCCGATCGCGCCGGACTTCGGGCGGCTCCTGGTCGAGTTCGGTTTCGGCGATATCTACAGCCGGCCGCAGCTCGACCTGAAGGCGCGCGAGATCGCGACGATCGCGGCGCTGGCCGCGCTCGGCAACGCGCAGCCGCAACTGAAGGTGCATATCGAGGCCGCGCTGAACGTGGGCTGCACGCGCGACGAGATCGTCGAGGTGTTCATGCAGATGGCCGTCTATGCGGGGTTTCCGGCCGCGCTCAACGCGCTGTTCGCCGCACACGAGGTGTTCATGCGGCGCGACGAAGCGGCCGCGCAGGCCGCATGAGAGCAGACGCTCCGGTGCGTCACGCGCGGTGGGGCGCGACGATCCGGTGCTTCGCGATGCGCCGGTACAACGTCGCGCGCGAGATGCCGAGTGCCTGCGCAGCCGCGTCGGGCCGCCAGCGGTGCGCGGTAAGCGCTGCGACGACGCGGCCGCGTTCGTCGTCAGGCAGGGTGCCGGTCGATGCGCCGCCAAGCTGCGCGGCGATATCGGCCGGCAGGTCATGCCGCGTCACGCGCGCGGCGTCGCATACCGCGCACGCATAGCGCAGCACGTTGCGCAACTGGCGCACGTTGCCGGGCCACGGGTACGCGGCGAGCTGTTCGGAGAGCGTTGCATCGAGCGTCAGCACGTGGCCGGTTGCCTGTGCCTCCTCGGCGAACACGGTGGCAATCACGTCGCGCACGTCCGCGCGTTCGCGCAGCGGCGGCAGTTCGAACGTCGCGCCGCTCAACCGGTAGTACAGATCCTCGCGGAACGTGCCGTCGGCCACCATGCGCGCGAGATCGCGGTGCGTCGCGCAGATTACGTCGAGATCGACGCGTACCGGCGTATCGCTGCCGAGCGGCACGACCTCGCCATCGGCGAGCACGCGCAACAGGCGCGTCTGCAGCGCGAGCGGCATGTCGCCGATTTCGTCGAGGAACAGCGTGCCGCCGTCGGCGAGCGCGATCTTGCCGCGCGCGCCGTGCTTGCGTGCGCCGGTAAACGCGCCGGCCGCATAGCCGAACAATTCGCTCTCGATCAGTGCTTCCGGCAGCGCGCCGCAATTGACGGCGACGAACGACCGCGTGCGCCGCGCGCCGGCGTCGTGGATCGCGCGCGCGAACACTTCCTTCCCCGCACCGGTTTCGCCGAGCACGAGAATCGGCAGGCGCTTGCTCGCGACACGCAGCGCGAGTTCGGCCTGTTGCGCGATCTGCACGTCATTGCTGTGCAGGAACGGCGTCAGCGCGCCGACGTGACGTTGCGCGGCGCCCGGGCGGCGCGACGCCGTGCCGGGTTCGCGGCCGGTGCGCCGTAGCGGCGCACGCAGCCGCGCATAGAGCGGCGCGCCGGTCGCGCGCAGCCGCAGCGCAACGATCGCATCGAGCCGCGCGGCATCGCGCAGCGGCATCTCGGTCGCATCGAAGATCTCGTCGATATGGCGCGGTTCGCGCAGCGCCGGCAGCGCGTCGCGCGCCTGCCGGTTCGCGGCGACGATATTGCCGCATTCGTCGAACGCGATCAGCCACTCGGGTTGCGCTTCGACGTAGTGACGATTCGGATGCCCGAACAGGATCCAGTGCTGCGCGGTGCTGTGCACGAAGTAGCCGTCCTCGATCAGCGCCGCGCTCTGCAGCACGAGCTGATAGACGAGACGCTGGCTGTCGCGGCCGTCGGGTGAATGAACGGCCGACGCGTCGAGCACACCGATCAGCTCGCCGCCCGGCGAGAAGATCGGCGCTGCGCTGCAGGTGAGCGTCGTGAATGCCGCGCGAAAGTGATCGGTCTTGTGCACGGTGATCGGCGCGAGATCGGTCAGCACGTTCGCGACACCGCATGTGCCTTCCTCGCTTTCCGACCAGCACGAGCCGATGTGCAGCCCCGCATGGCGGAAGTCGTTGCGGCGCTCGCGGTCGATCCGGTAGTCGATCGTCACGCCGTGCGCGTCGGTCAGCATCACGCAGTAGTCGGCGACGCGGATCATGTCGTGCAGGCGCGTCAGGCACTGGCCCGACGCGCGCAGGAAGGCCTCCTCCTTGTCGCGCACTTCGCGCAGCTCGGCCGCGGTCAGCACGCGCGGGCCGATCGACGAAGCGGGGTCGAGACGGTAGCGCTCCAGCGACCGTTGCCACGAGGACACGAGGCGCGTGGATTCGGCCGGCGCGGGCAGGCGTCCGGCGAGCGCGCCGAGCACACGGTCGGCGTGCTGGGCCTGGGGGACGGCGTAGGGCATGGTCGGCTCCGGTTCCGTACGGCGGGGAATGCGATGTTCTTGTAGCACATCCCGTTCGACGGATCACATTGCATCGCAGCACGCGACGGGCGTGAGACGTTCGTCTCACCGGTATCGCGGGCCGTCTCGCGTCGCTGAGACGCGTTCGTGTGCGACACGCGGAGGTCGGCCGGCATGACGCGGCTCGCGCGGCGCCGCGATACCGCGGGGTTTGCGGGCACCGCGGCGCGCTCGCACCGGCGTCGCGATGGCCGTTTCGTCGCATTGACGCGGTGAGACGAACGGGCCGGATTGCCGCGTGCACCGTGCTTCCGGCAGCGAATCGGGGGCGCCGCCACGAGCGCCGCGCCAGCGTGCACACGGGTTTCACGGTCATCGCATGCACGATGGCACGCCGCTTGCAGAGATCACGGACAGGTCGGCGCGGTCGCGTCGGCGATGAGGATCCGCCGCCCGGCGATGGCAGCGGACGAGACAGGCAGGGCCGCGGCGTACGCCAATGCGCCGGGGCCGGCCAACTGGATGGAGACGAACCCGTGACGACGCCCGTTACCGTCGGCGTGATCGCAAACCCCGCATCGGGGCGCGACATCCGCCGCCTCACGACGCATGCCTCCGTGTTTCCGACGGCGGAGAAGGCGAACATGATCGTGCGCCTGCTGGCCGGCCTCGGCGCGATGGGCGTCGAGCGCGTGCTGACGCTGCGCGACCGGACGGGCATCGCGACGCTGCTGCTGCGCGCGCTCGACACGCATCGTGCGGTCGCGCCGCACGAGCGCTGGCCCGAGGTCGAGTTCGTCGACCTGCCGATCACCGACACCGTTGCTGACACGCAGGCCGGCGCCGCGTACCTGCACCGGATGGAAGTCGCGTCGATCGTCGTGCTCGGCGGCGACGGTACGCATCGCGCCGTGGCCGCGCACTGCGGCGCGACGCCGCTCGTCGCGCTGTCCACCGGCACCAACAACGCGTTTCCCGAACATCGCGAAGCAACCGTCGCCGGCGTCGCGGCAGGACTCGCCGCGACCGGCGCGGTGCCGGCCGAAGTCGCGTTCACGCGCAACAAGCGGCTCGTCGTGCGCTGCGTCGCAGGCGCGCAGCCGGGGCGCGAGGAGATCGCGCTCGTCGACGTGTGCGCCGCGCGACAGCGTTTCATCGGCGCCCGCGCGATCTCGGGATCCGACGATATCGATTCGCTCTACCTGACGTTTGCGGAACCGGACGGGATCGGCCTGTCCGCGCTCGGCGGCGCGTGGGCGCCGCTCGAACGCAGCGCGCCGCACGGGCTCGCGATGCGTTTCGCGGCCGACGGCAAGACGGCCGGCACGCCGCTCGTCGCGCCGATCGCACCGGGCCGCGTCGACCGCGTGGTGATGCGCAGCTGCGAGCGGCTCGAACCGGGTGCATGGCAGGCGATCCCGTTCGAGCGCGGCACGCTCGCGTTTGACGGTGAGCGCGAGATCGAGGTCGCGCGCGGCGATCGCTACGAGATTTCGCTCGACTGGCGCGGGCCGCTGACGGTCGACGTCGGCCGCACGCTGCGCTACGCGTCGTCGCGGCAATTGCTGCGCGATGCCGGCGCATGGCACGACTGAGTACCCGGGTTCCTGAACGACATTTCGACATCCATAACGATCATCAAGGAGACATTGCCATGACAGCCCCACTCGAAGGACAGGTCGCCATCGTCACGGGCGGCGCGCGCGGCATCGGCCGCGGCATTGCGCTGACGCTTGCCGGCGCGGGCGCCGACATCCTGCTGGCCGACCTGCTCGACGACGCGCTCGACGCCACCGCGCGCGAGGTACGCGCGTTCGGCCGCCGCGCGGCGGTCGCGAAGGTCGACGTCACGCAGGCCGCGCAGGTCGACGCGATGGTCGCGCAGGCGCTCGCCGAATTCGGCCGGCTCGACATCCTCGTGAATTGCGCGGGCGTGATCAGCATTCATCCGGTCGGCGAGCTGACCGAACGCGACTGGGATTTCGTGATGGACGTGAACGCGAAAGGCACGTTCCTCGGCTGCCGCGCGGCGCTCGCGCATCTGAAGGCGCAGGGGCGCGGCCGGATCATCAACGTCGCGTCGATCGCGGGCAAGGAAGGCTTTCCGAATCTCGCGCACTACAGCGCATCGAAATTCGCGGTCGTCGGCTTCACGAACGCGCTCGCAAAGGAGCTCGCGCGCGACGGCGTGACCGTCAATGCGATCTGCCCCGGCATCGTCCGTACCGACATGTGGGACCGGCTGTCCGACGCATGGAAGACCGGTGGCGAAACGGTCGAGGAATCGTGGCAGCGGCACCAGTTGACGCTGATTCCGCAGGGCCGCGCGCAGACGCCGGAAGACATGGGCCGGCTCGCGCTGTTCTTCGCAACGATGGACAACGTGACGGGCCAGGCCGTGAACGTCGACGGCGGCTTCACGTTCCACTGACGGCCGCAGGCCGTGCAATCCGTCGCCGCGGCCCGGCCGCGGCGGCATTCGCAGTCAGACCTACCCAGGAGACACACATGACCGTTTCGACCCAGCTCAGCAGGGAAAAACTGCTGGACGCCTACCGGCTGATGCGCACGATCCGCGAATTCGAGGAGCGCCTGCACGTCGAGTTCGCGACCGGCGAGATTCCGGGTTTCGTTCACCTGTACGCGGGCGAGGAGGCGTCCGCGGTCGGCACGATCCTGCATCTCGGCCTCGACGACTACGTCGCGACCACGCACCGCGGCCACGGCCATTGCATTGCGAAGGGCGTGGACGTGCACGGGATGATGGCCGAGATCTACGGCAAGAAAACCGGCGTCTGCCACGGCAAGGGCGGCTCGATGCATATCGCCGACCTGTCGATGGGGATGCTCGGCGCGAACGGGATCGTCGGCGCGGGCGGCCCGCTCGTGTGCGGCGCGGCGCTCGCGGCGAAGCACAAGAAGACGGGCGGCGTCGGCGTGTGCTTCTTCGGTGACGGCGCGTCGAACCAGGGCGTGATCTTCGAATCGATGAACCTCGCGTCGGTGTGGCGGCTGCCTGCGATCTTCGTGGCCGAGAACAACGGCTACGCGGAAGCGACGTCGTCGAGCTGGTCGGTCGCGACCGACAACATCGCCGATCGCGCGAACGGGTTCGGGATGCCGGGCGTGATCGTCGACGGCTTCGACTTCTTCGCGGTGCACGAAGCGCTCGGCGAGGCGGTCGAGCGCGCGCGCAACGGCGGCGGCCCGACGCTCGTCGAGGTGAAGTTCACGCGCTATTTCGGCCACTTCGAAGGCGATGCGCAGACCTACCGCGCGCCCGGCGAAGTGCAGAAGCTGCGCGACGAGAAGGATTGCCTGAAGCATTTCGAGACGCGTGTCGTGCGTGCCGAAGCGCTGACGAGCGCCGACCTGCGCGCGGTCGACGCGCAGGTGAAGGCGCTGATCGATGACGCGGTCGCGCAGGCCAAGGCCGCGCCGGTGCCGGATGCCGCCGACCTGCTGACCGACGTCTACGTGTCATACCCGTGAGCGCGGCCTGAAACCGCGGCAGGCACGGCGAACCGAACATTCCAGGAGACAGACATGGCAAGGAAGATCACTTATTCGCAGGCGATCAACGAGGCGCTCGCGCAGGAAATGGCGCGCGACGACAGCGTGATCGTGATGGGCGAGGACAATGCAGGCGGCGCGGGCGCGCCGGGCGAGGACGACGCGTGGGGCGGCGTGCTCGGCGTGACGAAGGGGCTGTTCCACAAGTTTCCGGGCCGCGTGCTCGATACGCCGCTGTCCGAGGGCGGCTACATCGGCGCGGCGGTCGGGGCGGCCGCATGCGGGATGCGGCCCGTCGCGGAGCTGATGTTCATCGATTTCATGGGTGTGTGCTTTGACCAGATCTTCAACCAGGCCGCCAAGTTCCGCTACATGTTCGGCGGCAAGGCCGTGACGCCGGTCGTGATCCGCGCGATGTACGGCGCCGGGCTGCGCGCGGCCGCGCAGCACTCGCAGATGCTCACGTCGCTGTTCACGCACATCCCGGGGCTGAAAGTCGTGTGCCCGTCGACGCCGTACGACGCGAAGGGGCTGCTGATCCAGGCGATCCGCGACAACGATCCCGTGATCTTCCTCGAACACAAGCTGCTCTATACACGAGAAGGCGATGTACCGGAGGAGTCCTATGCAATTCCGTTCGGCGAAGCGAACGTGATGCGCGACGGCGACGATGCGACGATCGTCACGTACGGCCGGATGGTGCATCTCGCGATGGACGCGGCCGCGAGGCTCGCGAAGGACGGCATCCAGGTCGACGTGATCGATCTGCGCACGACGTCGCCGCTTGACGAGGAAACGATCCTCGAAAGCGCGGAGCGCACCGGGCGCGTGGTGGTCGTCGACGAAGCGAACCCGCGCTGCTCGATCGCGACCGACATCGCCGCACTCGTCGCGCAGCGCGGGTTCCATGCGCTGAAGGCGCCGATCGAGCTCGTGACCGCACCGCATACGCCCGCGCCGTTCGCGAGCGTGCTGGAAGACCTGTATATCCCGTCCGCCGATGCGATTGCGCAGGCGGTCCTGAAGACGAGGAGCTGACACGATGTCGATTCACATGATCACGATGCCCAAGTGGGGGCTGTCGATGGAGCAGGGGCAGGTCAACGGCTGGCTGAAGGCGCTCGGCGAA
The DNA here is from genome assembly GCF_011605345.1 of Burkholderia sp. D-99. GTDB lineage: Bacteria > Pseudomonadota > Gammaproteobacteria > Burkholderiales > Burkholderiaceae > Burkholderia. The sequence goes on along the minus strand of NZ_JAAOXM010000019.1, from coordinate 55,637 downwards.
CGCGTGACCAAGGGCGACGAAGTGCTCGACGTCGAGACCGACAAGATCTCGTCGGGCGTCGAATGCGCGTTCGACGGCACGCTGCGCCGGCAGGTCGCGCAGGAAGGCGAGACGCTGCCGGTCGGCGCGCTGCTCGGCGTCGTCGCGGCCACCGATGCGAGCGATGCGGACATCGATGCGGCGATCGCCGATTTCCAGCGCGATTTCGTGCCGAGCGCGGCCTCCGACGAAGCCGCGGGCCCGCAGCCCGAAAAGGCGCAGATCGGCGGCCGGACGGTGCGCTTCCTGAAGCTCGGCGAAGGCACCGGCACGCCCGCCGTGCTGATCCACGGCTTCGGCGGCGACCTGAACAACTGGCTGTTCAATCACGCGGATCTCGCCGCGCACCGGCCCGTGTGGGCACTCGACCTGCCCGGTCATGGCGAATCGGGCAAGGCGGTCGAGACGGGCAGCCTCGACGAACTGGCCGACACGGTGCTCGCGTTCCTCGATGCGAAGGGCATCGACCACGCCCACCTGATTGGCCATTCGATGGGCGGCGCGGTGGCGATGGCGGCAGCCGAGCGCGCGCCGCAACGCGTCGCGTCGCTGACGCTGATTGCGAGCGCGGGGCTCGGCACCGACATCAACCGCGCTTACATCGACGGTTTCGTCGCCGGCAACAGCCGCAACACGCTGAAGCCGCACCTCGGCGCGCTGTTCGCGGACAACGCGCTGGTCACGCGGCAACTCGTCGAGGATCTCGTCAAGTACAAGCGGCTCGAAGGCGTGCAGGCCGCGCTCGAGAAGATCGCGAATGCCGCGTTCGACGGCGCCGCCCAGCGGCGTGTGTTCCGCGACCGGCTCACGACGCTTGCGCCGCGCACGCTCGTGATCTGGGGCGAGCGCGACCAGGTGATCCCGGCGCAGCACGCGCAGGGTTTGCCTGAAGGCGTGCGTGCCGAGGTGATCGCCGGCCGCGGGCACATGGTGCAGATGGAGGCGGCCGCCGACGTGAACCGCCTGATCGTCGCGTTTCTCGGAGACTGACGATGGCCGCCGCGCTCGAACGACCCAGCCTCACGGCGCTCGGCCAGCCGGGCGCGAGAAGCCGCGACAAGCTCGCGCGCATCCCGGTGCGCGTCGAGCCCGCGGCAGGCGCGGCGCTGCCGAAGCCGCCGTGGCTGCGCGCGCGGCCGATGATGAGCGCGGCGGTGGCCGACATGGCCGACGTGCTGCGTGACCATCGGCTGCATTCCGTCTGCGAGGAGGCGATGTGCCCGAATATCGGTGAGTGCTTCGCGCAACGCACCGCGACCTTCATGATCATGGGCGGGCTGTGCACGCGGCGCTGCCCGTTCTGTGATGTCGCGCACGGCCGCCCCGAGCCGCTCGATCCCGACGAGCCGGCGCGGCTGGCCGACGCGGTCGCGGCGCTCGGGCTGCGCTACGTCGTGATCACGTCGGTCGACCGCGACGACCTGCGCGATGGCGGCGCCGCGCATTTCGCCGCGTGTATCGCGGCGGTGCGCGCGAGCGTGCCGGGCATCGGCGTCGAAGTGCTGACGCCGGACTTCCGCGGCCGCGTGGCCCGTGCGCTCGATGCGCTGTCGACGGCCTGGCCGGACGTGTTCAACCACAACATCGAGACGGTGCCGTCGCTGTATCGCGCGGCGCGACCCGGCGCCGACTATCGCGGCTCGCTCGAATTGCTCGCGCAGGCGAAGCGGGCGCGACCGGGGCTGGTGACGAAATCGGGATTGATGCTCGGGCTGGGCGAGTGCGACGACGAAGTGCGCGACACGCTGCGTGACCTGCGCGCGCACGACGTCGATGTGGTGACGCTCGGCCAGTATCTCGCGCCGTCGGAACACCATCTGCCGGTGCGGCGCTACGTGAGCCCGGAGGCGTTCGCTGCGTGGCGCGACGAGGCGCTCGAACTCGGTTTCAGGGAAGTCGTCGCCGGCCCGCTCGTGCGGTCGTCATATCATGCGGCCGACGTGCTGGAGGACGCGTAGCGGGCCTTGTGTCAGGCGGCGGAGGCGGCAGAGGCGTGCGCACGACTCACGCGCCGCAGGTACAGCACGAGCCCGGCGCCCGCGAGCATCAGGCTGATCGTGTTCGCGAACCAGAAGCCGCGCGCGCCCGTCAGCCACACGGGCGCGATCCCGCCCACGTCGAAGCCGAGCGCGTAGCCGCCGCTGAGCCCGACGCCCCATAGCGCGACCGCATAGATTACTGTCGGCACGACCGCGACCTTGTACGCACGCAGCACGAACGCCGACGTGACCTGCAGCGCATCGAAGACGTGGTAGCACGCAACGATCGCGACGAGCGGCATCGCGGCCGCGGCGACGGCCGGGTTCGGCGTGTAGCCGCCGATGATCAGCGGTCGCAGCACGAACACGAGCAGGCCGTATGTCGCGGCAATGCCGCAGGCGAAGATCACGCTGTGCCGGCCGAGCAGCCGCGCTTCTTCCGGGCGTCCGGCACCGAGCGCACGCGCGACCAGCGTCGACGCCGCCACGCCGATCGACAGCGGCGTCATGTACAGCACCGCGCCGATGTTGCCGGCGATCTGGTGGCCGGCGAGCGTCGTCGTGCCGAATTGCGCGATGAACAGCGCCATGCACGTGTACGACGTGACCTCGATCAGGTACGACAGGCCCATCGGCACGCCGAGCTTCAGGATCGCTTTCTGGCGTTCCCAGACCGGCCAGCAGAAGCGCGAGAAGATCGCGAGCGGCGCGAACACGTCGAGCTTCGCGAGCAGCGTGTAGCCGATCAGTGCAAGCGCCCAGTTGATCAGCGTGCTCGCGAGCCCGCAGCCCGGGCCGCCGAGGGCCGGTACGCCGAACCCGCCGAAGATGAACCACACGTTGAGCGGAAACTTGAGCAGCAGCGCGCCGATCTGCAGGATCATCGCGAGGCGCGGCTTGCCGGCTGCATTGGTCAGCGCGTTGTAGATGCGGAAGACGAGGCTGGCGGGCAGCCCGTACGACAGGATGCGCAGGTAGTCGACGGTGCGGTCGTGCAGCGCGGCGGGCGTGTGCGCGACATGCAGCAGCGGTTCGGGAAAATGCAGCAGCAGAAAGCCGGGCACCGCGAGCAGCAGCGCGAGCCACAGCGCCTGGCGCACTTCCTCGCCGATTTCGGCATAGCGCCGCGCACCGTACAGTTGCCCGGTGATCGGCTGCAGCGCGGACAGGATGCCCGTCAGGCCGATATAGATCGATATGTAGATCGACGAGCCGAGCCCGAGCGCGGCCAGATCGACGGCCGAGTAACGCCCGACCATCGCGGTGTCGATCACGCCGAACGCGATGATCGCGAGCTGGCCGACGAGCACCGGCCACGCGAGACCGACGATCCGGCGGATGTCGCCGAACATCGTCAATCGGCCGGCTGACGGCGCGGCGGTCGCCGCTTGACGGGCGCCTTCGGCCGTTCGATGCGCTCGTACAGGCGGAAGCGCTCGTCGCGATCGGCGACGCGGCGGCCTTCCCACACGAGGCGCCACACGTATTGCGACATCGAGCTCGGCTCGCCGAAGTCCGCGTGGTCCTGGCGCAGGATCACGTCGCAGTCGCCGGAGAAATCGAAGCGCATGTTGCCGAAATACGCGAAGGTCGCGATCTGTGCGTCACCGAGCCGCACGGGCGAGATGCACTCGTAGTCGGACGGCAGGTGCACGGCGATCTGCTGCGCGACATCGCGATAGGTCCGGCCGTAGTTGACGATCGGCAGCCACAGCGTCATCAGCAGCACCCACATCAGCGTGGTGCCTGCACCCGACAGCACGACGCTGCGCCACAGGACCTTCGGCTGTCGCGAGATGCGCCAGCGCACGAGGAAGCACCAGCACACCGTGGCGATCACCGCGCAGATGAACGACAGGATCTTGAAATGCGGCTCGTAGCCGGGCACGAGGCGCGCGAGGTTGCGTGCGAGCGGATGCGGGAAGCCCGTGAGCGATGCGAGCCACACGAGCCACACGAAGGTGCCGAGGATCGTGAAGCTCAGTACCGCGAACCAGTCGATCGCGTTGATCGCGCCGCGCTTGAGGGTCGGCAGCGCGAACGTCGCGAGCACCGCGAGCGGCGGCAGCAGCAGCATGTACATGCGGTTCGACTGCTGACTCTGCAGGATCACGAGCGCGACGAGCGGCACGGCGACCGACAGCGGAATCGCGACGTGCGCGCGGCGGCGCATGCCGGCCCAGCTCCACCATGCCCAGATCGCGAGCGGCCACGCGGGCCAGGTGAACAGCGGCAGGTTCTTTGCCGCATAGCCGAGCACCGCGGTCGGCGGGCCCGAAAAGCGCATCAGGCTGCCGTGGATCCACTGGTTGAAGAACCATGCGGCATCGTCGGGCGCCGCGACGAACGCGGCAAGCGGCCACAGCGCGAAGATCGCGGCCGCGAGCGGCACGCCGACCAGCGGCAGGTGCAGGTTGCGCATCTCGGGCGTGACGAGCCACAGCACGGCCGTGCCGGCGAGCAGGGCGACGACCAGCACCGGGTTGCCGGACAGTGCGACGAGGCCGATCGCGAGGCCCCACCACAGCGCGCCCTGCATCGGCTTGTCGATGCCGCGCACGAGTCCGTAGACGAGCATCGCGATCCACGCGAACTGCGCGAGCTGCGGCGTCGTTTCGTGCCCGCGCTCCGCGAGGCCGAAGCAGGCGACGAGAACCAGCAGCGCGCCGTCGGCGAGCGTGCGGCCGTAGTCGCGCGGCTCGGGCTCGCCGCCGAACGCATATTTGAACGGCTGGACCTCGGCACGCCGGCCGAGCAGGTAGGCGGCATACCAGACGAATGCGCACGCGACGCAGAACAGCACGCCGGTATCGACTCGCGACGCGTTGCTCGCATCGACCCAGGGGCCGAGGCCGCGGATCGACAGCGCGCCGAGCCAGTAGCCGAGCGGCCCGTCGGTCGTGATGTACTTGCCGACGAGGTTCGGCAGCAGCCAGTCGTGCCAACCGCCCTTGGCCATCGTCCACATCACGCCGAAGCCCGCCGCGTCCTCGTTTTTCCACGGGTCGCGGCCGAACAGGCCGAACGCCGCATAGACGAAGCAAAGCGTGAGCAGCAGCCAGCGCGGCAGCGCACGCGTGGCGGAGGCGGTGAGACGGACGACAGGCTTCATGCAGATGAGCGTTTTGTTATGGGCGGGCGTCCGGCGCGGTCGCGCGCGGACGAGCCGGTTTCGAGCATCCGGCATTGTAGACGCGCCGGCTTTTGCGCGTCAGGTCATTGCCCGGACGCCGGCCGGCGCTTTCCGGGCGAGCAGAGACAAAAAAGGGCAGCCTGGGCTGCCCTTTTGTGCGATACCGGTGCGTCGCAACCACCGGATGCGGTGCGAAGCTTACTTCGCCTTGCCGCTGGCGCGAACGCCGAATTTGTTCTTGAACTTCTCGACACGGCCTGCCGTGTCCATGATCTTTTGCTGACCCGTGTAGAACGAGTGCGATTCCGACGACACTTCGATCTTGGCGAGCGGGTAGGTCTTGCCGTCGAGTTCGATGTTTTCGCGCGTCTGGATCGTCGAGCGCGTGATGAACTTGAAGCCGTTCGACATGTCTTGGAAGACGACTTCGCGGTAATTCGGGTGGATGCCTTCTTTCATGGTCTTTCCTTGGTGAGAGCGGTAGCCAACCCGCCGCTTGCCGTGCCGGATCGCGTGAATGACGCGTACCAGCCGACGCCAAGCTCGGCGCGAGCCACTTGCCTAAGGTCGAAAAACGGCGATTATGCCAGAAAATCAGATGGTTGACGAATAATTTTCACGGTGCGTCGAGTGCGCCGGTGCCTGCCGGATCCTGCCGGTAGTAGCGCGCGAGCAGCCGGTACAACTCCGGAAATTCGGACTCGAACGCTTTCGGCCGCACGAACAGCGCTTCGCTGCACACCGCGAAGAATTCCGACGGGTGGTCGGCGGCATAGGGATCGATCAGCGATTCCCGCTCGAAGCGCGCCCACGCGCGGTCCGGCACCGCGTCGACACGCGCGCAGAACTGGTCGTACGCGTGTTCGAACACATCGGCCCACGCCTGCGCGTCGAGGTGCGGCGCGTGCCAGCGGCGAAAAAGGGGCGGATAGCCGTCGGCCGCGCCGTTCACCATGTCGATCTTGTGCGCGAACTCGTGAATCACGACGTTATACGCGTCGCGGCCGTCCGTCATCTGCGCGTCTTCCCAGGACAGGATCACGGGGCCGCCTTCCCAGGCCTCGCCGCTCGCATCCTGCTCGACTTCATGGACGACGCCGTCCTCGTCCTGCACGGTCTTGCGGATCACGAATTCGCCCGGATACACGACGACGCCCACCCAGCCGTCGTACAGCGACAGGTCGAGATTCAGCACGGGCAGGCAGGCTTGCGCGGCGATCGCGACGATCATCTCGTCGGTCAGTTCCAGTCCGTGCGCGGTCGAGAACGATTTCTTCGCGACGAACAGGCTGGTCAGCTCGCGCAGCCGGCCGAGCGCCTCAGGCGCCAGCGCCGCGAGGAACGGCAGGCGCTCGACGGTGTCTTGCCACAGCGCGTCGGAGATCGGGTGGCTGCGCAGCGCACGGTCGCGGCGGCGGTCGTCGAACCAGCGGGTGAGTTTCGAGAGCATGGAGATGGCTGACGATAATCCAAAGCCTGTCTTTTAACTCAATCGATCTCTTTTTGCCATGCTGCGAAGACGCCGCCGACGAGCGCGACGCCCGCCAGGAAGTAAAAGCCGTCGAGCGACGCGAGGAACGACGCCTGTTGCGCGACCATCCGCGCGATCGAGGCGATCGCGAGGGCGTGCGCCTCGTTCAGCGCGTGGCCCGCCGCTGCGTAGCTGCGCGTAAGGGTATCGACGGTCTGCTGGAACAGCGGGTCGAACACGTTCGCGCGCTCGACGAGCCGCGTCTGGTGCACGGCCACGCGGTGCTGTTCGACGATGATCACCGACGACGTCGCGAACGAGATCGTCAGTTGCCGCACGATGTTCTTCAGCCGGTAGCCATGCGTATATTCGTCGATCGCGAAGATCCGGAACGTCAGGTTGGCCACCGGCAGCACGATGAAGAGCAGCAGCAGCCCGCGCAGCAGCAGCGGGACGATCAGCGCGGCTTCGCCGACCTGCGGCGTCATGCGTGTCATCCATAGCGCGGCCGTGATGGCGATCGCGAACCCCGGCACGACGAACCACTTCTTGTGCGTGACGAATTTCGCGTACCGCAGGTAGGCGAACAGCGCGGTGGCCGAAATCAGCGACATCGTGCCCACCAGGCGCCCGGCGTTCTCGACCGGATAGCCGAGCCCGCCTTCGAGAAACCGCGACGTCAGGTAACTGAAGCCCGTCGACTCGTAGTAATAGAACATGTAGAGCAGCAGCCCGACCTGGAACGTCCGTTCGCGGAACGCGTGAAGGCGCACGAGCGGAGTCGGATGGTTCCACTGGTGATACGCGAACCACGCAAGCGCGCCGATCCCAGCGATCGTCAGCAGGATCAGCATCGGCGAGCCGCTGTAGAGCTGGTAATGCACCTGCTGCAGCACGATCTGCAGCGCGCCTTGCGCGAGCGCGAACACGACATACGGCCAGAAGTGTCCGGAGCCGCGTTCGTCGTCGGGTGTCCGGCCCGAATCGGGCAGCGTGAGCAGTGCGAGGATCGCGAACGCGATTCCGGTCGGCGCCGTGCACGCGAACAGGGCGCGCCACGTCGAATGCGCGACGAGCAGGCCGCCCGCAATCGGCGCGAGCGCGCTGCCGAGCAGGATCATGATCAGGAACGCGCGCGTTGCGGGCGGCCGTTCCTGCGGCTTGAAACTGATCTGGATCAGGATCCGGCACGCGCCCATCATCGGGCCGATGAAATAGCCCTGGAAGCCGCGCGCGAACGCGAGTTCGAGCGACGTGTCGGCAAGCGCGGCCGCGATCGCGCCGAACGAGAACATCAGCATGCAGCCGGCGACGTAGCGGCGGTGGCCGAGCCGGTCGACCCACCATTGCTGCTGCAGGATGCCGAGCACGGCCGTGACCGCGTAGGCGCTCGACGACCACACGAGTTCGTCGGGCGATGCGTTGATGCCGCCCGCGATGTAGCTCGCGAAGAACGAGAAGACCGCGTTGTCGAAATAGTCGATGCCGGTGACAAGCGCGAGCGCCCACGGGAACAGGTCCGCGCGCAGGTTCGCGCGGCTCCACAGCGGCGGGCGACCGGGCATCGCGTTCATTCGCGAGCCTTGCGCGCGCGCCGCGTGCCGGCTTCGGCCTGCCGCTGCGCGATCAGCGCGTCGGCGTTTTCGCCGGCAAGACGCCGTTCGACGTAGTCGATGTCGTGCTGCAGTTCCTTGCGCAGCGCGACGGCTTCCTTCAGTTCGCGCTGGACCGCCGCGATCCGCCGGTCGAGCGTATCGATCTGCTCGGCGAGACCGTTACGGATGTCGCGCAGCGACGCATCCGAATAGCGGCGCCGACCGTCGCCCGTTTCTTCCAGCGGGCGCTTCAGCATCTCGGTGATGCCATGCAGCGAGAAGCCGATCGCCCGCAGCCGCAGGATGCGCGCGAAGCGCTCGAGGTCGGCTTCGTCGTAGAGGCGGTAGCGGCCTTCGCTGCGCGACGGTGTGACGAGCCCGCGCTCTTCGTAATATTTCAGCGTGCGCGGCGTGACGCCGAGCCGCGACGCGGCGTCGCTCACGGTCAGCAGCGGGTTGGGGGCGTCGTTCGGCATCGGGGTGGGGCGGGGAATTCGGTCAGGGCAATGACGCGATTATAGGTCAACCTGTACGTTCACGTTCATGTTTGGATCGAAAAACGGCCGCCGGGCACGATGCGCGGGCGGCCGTTCGAATGCGGGGCGAGGGCGATCAGCCGCCGCGGCGCATCAGGTCGAAGAACTCGGAGTTGCTCTTCGTCTGGCGGATCTTGTCGAGCAGGAATTCCATTGCCTCGACTTCATCCATGTCGTGGATGAACTTGCGCAGCACCCAGATCTTTTGAAGGATCTCGGGCTTGATCAGCATTTCTTCGCGACGCGTGCCCGACTTGTTCAGGTTGATCGACGGATACACGCGCTTTTCAGCGAGGCGGCGCTCGAGGTGCACTTCCATGTTGCCGGTGCCCTTGAACTCTTCGTAGATCACGTCGTCCATGCGGCTGCCGGTTTCGATCAGCGCGGTGCCGATGATCGTCAGCGAGCCGCCTTCCTCGATGTTGCGCGCCGCGCCGAAGAAGCGCTTCGGACGCTGCAGTGCGTTCGCGTCGACACCGCCCGTCAGCACCTTGCCCGATGCCGGGATCACGGTGTTGTATGCGCGTGCGAGACGCGTGATCGAGTCGAGCAGAATCACGACGTCGTGCTTCATTTCGACGAGGCGCTTGGCCTTCTCGATCACCATTTCGGCGACCTGGACGTGGCGCGTGGCCGGTTCGTCGAACGTCGATGCGATCACTTCGCCCGCAACCGAGCGCTGCATTTCGGTCACTTCTTCAGGGCGCTCGTCGATCAGCAGCACGAACAGGATCACGTCCGGGTGGTTCTGCTTGATCGCGTGCGCGATGTGCTGGAGCATCACGGTCTTGCCCGACTTCGGCGACGCGACGAGCAGGCCGCGCTGGCCCTTGCCGATCGGCGCGATCATGTCGATGATGCGGCCCGTGACGTTTTCCTCGCCGCGCATTTCGCGTTCGAGCGACAGCGGCTTGTTCGGGTGCAGCGGCGTGAGGTTCTCGAACATGATCTTGTGTTTCGAGGCCTCGGGCGGCTGCCCGTTGACTTTGTCGACCTTCACCAGCGCGAAGTAGCGCTCGCCGTCCTTCGGCGTGCGGACTTCACCTTCGATGGTGTCGCCGGTGTGCAGGTTGAAGCGGCGGATCTGCGACGGGCTGATGTAGATGTCGTCGGTGCTCGCGAGGTACGACATTTCCGGCGAGCGCAGGAAGCCGAAGCCGTCCGGCAGCACTTCGAGCGTACCGTCGCCGAAGATCGTCTCTCCCGTCTTGGCGCGCTTTTTAAGAATGGCAAACATCAACTCCTGCTTGCGCAGGCGGTTCGCGTTTTCGATCTCCAGGCCGTTGGCCATTTCGATCAGTTCGGAGACGTGCAGAGACTTGAGCTCGGATAAATGCATACGGAGAACCCGCCAGGGAGGAGACGACGAAAGAAATAAAGGGAGGAGGGCGAGCGGAAGCGCTCAGAGACTTAAATGCGTCTTGTAGACGTTTTTTAATTCTAGCATAGGCCGATTCGCGCTTGAGCGAGCGATCGGCGGCTTGACGACGGACGTGTTGCCGGTTGACAACACGTCCGCGGAACTGCCTGTATTACAGGTGGCTGTCCAGGAATGCGGTGAGCTGCGACTTCGACAGCGCGCCGACCTTCTGCGCGGCGGCCGCGCCATTCTTGAACAGGATCAGCGTCGGGATGCCGCGCACGCCGAACTTGGCGGGCGTCGCCTGGTTGTCGTCGACGTTGATCTTCGCGATCTGCAGCTTGTCGCCGTAGTCCTTCGCGACTTCGTCGAGGATCGGGGCGATCATCTTGCACGGGCCGCACCATTCGGCCCAGAAATCGACGAGCACAGGCTTGTCGGACTTGACGACGTCCTGTTCGAACGATGCGTCGCTGATGTGTTTGATCTGTTCGCTCATTGGGTCAATACCTCTTACGGTTCGGGGACTGCCTGCTTGCGCGTTGCGGCGTACCGGCCGCCGTTGGCAGCCGGCCGCTGCGGCAGGTCACTCCGCTCTCCGGAAAGGAGGGGTGTAAGCGCTGCATGCCGCGGCTCGCGGGTCGTTCGGGCGTCATATTAGCCTAAATTGCTATCTGCTGCGGGCGGCGATAGTAGCCGCTACGCGAGTAGGGGTACGGCGCGCCGTTCGACCGTTGTGTCCAGCAGGTGGAGGCCGGCCCGCGAATTACAAGGGGTGGGCGCGCATGCAATTCGATGCGCGTGATCGTCGTGCGGCCCGATGCGCGGCGGTTTGCCTGGTCATATTCGCATTGGTGCGAACAAACGGTCGCATTCATCCGGAAGCGGTGATAGAATATGCCGTGACGGGCCTCCTCGCATGGTGGGGCGGTGAACCTGGTCAGGTCGGGAACGAAGCAGCCACAATCGTTTTCCGCCAGTGCCGAGGGTTGGGCTCGTCACCTTCCTTCTCGCCCCGTTCGCCGGGCGTTTTTTATTTCTGCACCACACTCCGTTTTGCCTGCGCGTTGCCTGTCTTCCGCACCGTTTCGCGTGTCGGCGCGACGCAGCGTTACTGATACAATTTCCCGATGACCTATCAAGTTCTCGCACGCAAGTGGCGTCCGAAGGATTTCGCTTCGCTCGTCGGCCAGGAGCACGTCGTCAGGGCGCTCACGCACGCGCTCGACGGCGGGCGTCTCCATCACGCCTATCTGTTTACCGGAACCCGCGGTGTCGGCAAGACGACACTGTCGCGGATTTTCGCCAAGGCGCTCAACTGTGAAACCGGCGTCACGTCGCAGCCGTGCGGCGTGTGTCGCGCCTGTCGAGAGATCGACGAAGGGCGTTTCGTCGATTACGTCGAGATGGATGCCGCGAGCAACCGCGGCGTCGATGAAATGGCCGCGCTGCTCGAGCGTGCCGTGTACGCGCCCGTCGATGCGCGCTTCAAGGTCTACATGATCGACGAAGTGCACATGCTGACGAATCACGCGTTCAACGCGATGCTGAAGACGCTCGAAGAGCCGCCGCCGCACGTCAAGTTCATCCTTGCGACGACCGATCCGCAGAAAATCCCCGTCACCGTGCTGTCGCGCTGCCTGCAGTTCAACCTGAAGCAGATGCCGGCCGGGCACATTGTGTCGCATCTCGAACGGATTCTCGGCGAAGAGCACATTACGTTCGAGTCGCAGGCGCTGCGCCTGCTCGCGCGTGCGGCGCAGGGCAGCATGCGCGACGCGCTGTCCCTCACCGATCAGGCGATCGCCTACTCGGCAAACGAGGTGACCGAGTCGGCCGTGTCGGGCATGCTCGGTGCGCTCGACCAGACTTACATGGTGCGTCTGCTCGACGCGCTTGCAGCGGGCAGCGGCCCGGAAATCCTTGCGATTGCCGACGAGATGTCGCTGCGCAGCCTGTCGTTCTCGACTGCGCTTCAGGATCTCGCGAGCCTGCTGCACCGGATCGCGTGGGCGCAGTTCGCGCCAGGCTCGGTGCTCGACGAGTGGCCCGAAGCGGGCGACCTGCGCCGCTTCGCGGAGACGCTGAGCCCCGAGCAGGTCCAGCTGTTCTATCAGATCGCGACGGTCGGTCGCGCGGAACTCGGCCTGGCGCCGGACGAGTACGCCGGCTTCACGATGACGCTGCTGCGGATGCTCGCGTTCGAGCCGGCTGTTGCAGCCGGCAGTGCGCCGGGCGGCCAGCCTTCCGTGCCGCGTGCGGTGCCGGGTCCGCGCATTGCGGCGGCAACGGCTGCTGCGGCGAAGCCGGTATCGGCCGCACCTGCCGAGGCAGCGCGGCCGCAGGCTGCCGCAACGGCTGCGCCCGCGGCGCCGGTGCAGTCGGGCGACGAAATGGCCCGGCCGGCCGCGAAGCCGGCTGCCGTCCAGGTAACCGCACCGGCCCCGGTTGGCGCGCCAGTCGTCGAAACGCCGCAGCCGCATCCGGCCGCAGCGCTGCAAGCGGAGTCGCAAGCAGAGCCGGCCGGCGAAAAGCCGACACCCGTCCGCAATGAACCCGAGCCGCCCACTGCCGTTGCGCAGCGTAGCGACGAACCGGCTGCGCCGGCCGAACCGGTGCCGCGCGCTGCGCCGCCCGAGCCCGCCGCGCGTCCGGCAGCGCGTTCCGGAGGCGCCGCCGCCGCGCTCGACGTGCTGCGCAACGCGGGGATGCGTGTGTCGTCCGACCGCGGGCGCGCAGGCGCTGCCGCGAAACCGGCGGCCCAGCCGGCCGCCGAGAAGCCGGCCGCACCTCGTCCCGCCGCCGTACAGGTGCCGACGCCGCGCGCTGCGGCCCGTGCGCCGCAAGCGGCCGATTCGCGCCAGGCCTCGCCGCCGTGGGAGGACATCCCGCCCGACGACTACGTGCCACTCAGCGCCGACGAGATGTTTGGCGGCCCGCCGGACGATGGCTTCGTGCCGGTATTCGACAGCGGCCCCGACGACGTGCGCGTGACGCCGAAGCCGGCGGAAATGCGTCCGTCCGCACCGGTCGACACGCGTCCGCTGCCGCCCGCGATCGCGCTCGATCCAGTCGGCTTCGACGGCGATTGGCCGGCGCTCGCCGCGCGGCTGCCGCTCAAGGGTGTCGCGTACCAGCTCGCGTTCAACAGCGAGCTGACGGCGGTCGATGCGACGACGTTGAAACTTTCCGTGCCGGTGCCGCAATATGCGGACGCTGCGCAGGTGGCGAAGCTGAAGGCCGCGCTGGCCGATGCGCTCGGCAAGCCGGTCGAGGTGGCGGTCGAAGTCGGGCCCGCACGGCGTACGGCGGCGGCACTCGATGCGGCCGCGCGCGCGGCACGCCAGCGTGAGGCCGAGCAGGAGATTCACGGCGATCCGTTCGTCCAGCAGCTCGTGCGTGACTTCGGTGCGCGCATCGTCGAGGGTTCGGTGCGCCCGCTCGCCGACGCGGCGCCGGACGGCCCGCCGCCGACGCTGCATTGAACTGACCGCCCCGCGACAGGCACAATCACGCCCACACATTGACCGGCACGCGCCGCGTGCCGGTTTTCACACGATCAAGAAGGAGTATTCCCATGTTGAAAGGCAACCTCGCCGGACTGATGAAGCAAGCGCAGCAAATGCAGGAAAACATGAAGAAGATGCAGGAGCAGCTTGCGCTGATCGAAGTCGAAGGGCAGTCGGGCGCCGGTCTCGTCAAGGTGACGATGACGTGCCGCAACGAAGTGCGTCGCGTGTCGATCGACCCGAGCCTGCTCGCGGACGACAAGGACATGCTCGAGGACCTCGTCGCAGCTGCGTTCAACGACGCCGTGCGCAAGGCCGAAGCGACGTCGCAGGAAAAGATGAGCGGCATGACGTCGGGCCTGCCGCTGCCCCCGGGCTTCAAGCTGCCGTTCTGAGCGCGGCGTCCGTGCCACTTTTTGCCGCCGTATGAAACAGCCGTCCGCCCTGTCCGCTCTCGTCGAAGCGTTGCGCGTGCTGCCCGGCGTCGGGCCGAAATCCGCCCAGCGCATGGCGGTCCACCTGATGCAGCACGATCGCGAAGGCGCGGAGCGGCTCGGCCGGTCGCTGCTGTTCGCGACCGAGCACCTGCAGCACTGCGAGAAGTGCAACACGTTCACCGAAGCGCAGATCTGCGAGGTCTGCAGCGACGAAGAGCGTGATCCGACGCTGCTGTGCGTCGTCGAGACGCCCGCCGACCAGATCATGCTCGAGCAGACGATGACTTACCGCGGGCTGTATTTCGTGCTGATGGGGCGGCTGAGCCCGCTCGACGGGATCGGCCCGAAGGAAATCCATTTCGACCGCCTCGTGCGGCGCGCGTCCGATGGGGTAGTCAAGGAAGTCGTGCTCGCGACCAACTTCACGAACGAGGGCGAAGCCACCGCGCACTACCTCGGCCAGACGCTGAAGGCGCGCGGGCTTGCGGTCACGCGCCTCGCGCGCGGCGTGCCGGTGGGCGGCGAGCTCGAATATGTCGATGCGGGTACCATCGCCCGCGCGATGCTCGATCGCCGCACGATGTAAGTCGGGCGCCGCCGGTCGGCGGCGCCGTTCCTCATGCCAGGGAGACACATGAGCACCAGCCAGGGCCCGCTCGCGGGCGTCAAAGTGCTCGAATTCGGAACGCTGATCGCGGGGCCGTTCGCGTCGCGGCTGTTCGCCGAATTCGGCGCGGAAGTGATCAAGATCGAGGATCCGAACGGTGGCGACCCGTTGCGCAAGTGGCGCAAGCTCCACCCGGAGCAGGGCGGCACGTCGCTGTGGTGGTCCGTCCAGGCGCGCAACAAGAAATCGGTCACGCTCAACCTGAAGGCAGACGCCGGCAAGGCGATCGCGCGGCAACTCGCGCGTGAGGCCGACATCGTGATCGAGAATTTCCGCCCGGGTCTGCTGGAAAAGCTCGGGCTCGGCTACGACGTGCTGTCGGCCGAGAACCCGGGCCTCGTGATGGTGCGCCTGTCCGGCTACGGGCAGACGGGCCCGTACCGCGACCGGCCCGGCTTCGGCGCGATCGCCGAATCGATGGGCGGGCTGCGTCACATCACCGGATATCCCGACCTGCCGCCGCCGCGCATCGGCATTTCCATCGGCGATTCGATCGCCGCGCTGCACGGCGTGATCGGCGCGCTGATGGCATTGCATCACCGCAAGGTCAACGGCGGTGCGGGGCAGGTGGTCGACGTTGCATTGTATGAAGCCGTCTTCAACATGATGGAAAGCGTGGTGCCCGAATACGGCGTGTACGGGATGGTGCGCGAGCGCACCGGCGCGTCGCTGCCGGGTATCGTGCCGTCGAACACGTATGCATGCCGCGACGGCAGCATCGTGATCGGCGGCAACAGCGACCCGATCTTCAAGCGGCTGATGAAGGCGATCGAGCGCGACGACCTCGCCGACGATCCCGCGCTCGCGCAAAACGACGGGCGCGTGCCGCGCACGCAGGAGATCGACGACGCGATTGCCGCGTGGCTCGCACCGCGCACGATCGATGAAGCGCTTGTCGTGCTCAACGCGGCCGATGTGCCGGCCGGTCGCATCTACAGCGCCGCCGACATGTTCACCGATCCGCAGTTCGTCGCGCGGCAGATGATCCAGCGCTTCAAGCTGGCCGACGGCACCGACATTCCGCTGCCGAACATCACGCCGAAGCTGTCGGATACGCCCGGCGAAACGCGTTGGCTCGGGCCCGAACTCGGCGAGCACACGGACGAGGTGCTGCGCGGCCTCGGCTACGATGTGCAGGCGATCGCGGCACTGCGCGACGCGGGCGCGATTTGAGCGCTCCCGGGCCTGTCGCCGCGTGCCAGGCTCCCCGAAGGGAGCCTTCCCCAAGGGGGCTCCTTCGGCGGCGGAAAACCCGGGGCGGCCCGGCGTTTTCCTGAGCGCGCGGAACGCCGCCGCGCAACGCGGCGGCGCAGCGTGTACGGGTGCCCGCAACGGTCCATCCGCAGTCGCCGGACTGTCGCTCTCGCGCCATCTTTCCTCGGTTACAATCGCCGGATGCGAATCCTACTCAGCAACGACGACGGCTATCTCGCCCCCGGTCTCGCCGCGCTCAGCGACGCGCTGCAGCCGCTGGCCGAGCTCACGGTGATCGCGCCCGAGCAGAACTGCAGCGGCGCGTCGAATTCCCTCACGTTGTCGCGGCCGCTGTCGGTGCAGCGTGCGGCGAGTACGGGTTTCTTCTACGTGAACGGCACGCCGACCGATTCGGTGCACGTCGCGTTGACCGGGATGGTCGACGCCAGGCCGGACCTCGTCGTTTCCGGGATCAACAACGGCCAGAACATGGGCGAAGACACGCTCTATTCGGGGACAGTTGCAGCCGCCACCGAAGGCATCATGTTCGGCGTGCCGGCCATCGCGTTTTCGCTGGCCGACAAGGGCTGGGCCTATCTGGCGGACGCGGCGCGCGTCGCCGGGGAAATCGTCGGGCACTACCTCGCGCATCCGCTGCCGGGACAACCGCTGTTGAACGTCAACATTCCGAACCTGCCTTACGACGAACTGAAAGGCTGGAAGGTCACGCGTCTCGGCAAGCGTCACCCGTCGCAGCCGGTGATTCGCCAGACCGACCCGCGCGGTGAACCGATCTACTGGATCGGCGCGGCGGGCGAAGCGCTGGACGCCAGCGAAGGCACCGATTTTCACGCGGTGGCAAACGGTTTCGTGTCGATCACGCCGCTGCAGCTGGACCTTACGCACACGCAGATGCTGCCCGCGACGCGCGATTGGGCGAGCGCCGGAGGGCGGGCTTCATGAGCGGCGAGCGCGCGAAGCGGTTCCCGCTCGCGCTCGAGGATCTCAAGCGAGCGCCACGCAAGTCGGAAGTTCGGGCCGGCGAACGCCATGCGGCGGTCGCGGTATCGAAGGCCGCCGACAAGCCCGCGGCCGTGCTGAAACCGGTTGCGGTGAAACCTGCTGCGGCGCGAACAGCATTGCCCGGTTCCGCCGCCGCGAAGCCCGCGACCGCACCGAAGCCGACCGCGCTGAAGCCCGCGATGCCGAAACCGGCTGCGCCGAGCGTCGCGCCGGCCGGCGCGTTCGCGCTCACGTCGGAACGCGTGCGCGAGCGGATGGTCGAACGATTGCGCGCGAACGGCGTGACCGACGCGCGCGTGCTGGACGCGATGGCCGCGGTGCCGCGCCACCTGTTCGTGGATCCGGGGCTCGCGACGCAGGCCTACGAGGATTCGGCGTTGCCGATCGGCCACCAGCAAACCATTTCCAAGCCGTCGGTTGTCGCGCGCATGATCGAGCTCGCGATGGCCGGCCGCACACTCGAGCGCGTGCTCGAGATCGGCACGGGCTGCGGCTATCAGGCCGCCGTGCTGAGCCACGTGGCACGCGACGTGTATTCGATTGAACGCATCAAGCCGCTCTACGAGCGCGCGAAGCTGAACCTGCGGCCGCTGCGCGTGCCGAACATCCGTCTGCACTACGGCGACGGGCGTGTCGGCCTGCCGTCCGCGGCCCCGTTCGACGCGATCGTGATCGCGGCGGCAGGGCTTGACGTGCCGCAGGCGCTGCTCGAGCAGCTCGCGATCGGCGGGCGGCTCGTCGCGCCGGTCGGCGCGCAGAGCGGGCAGCACCAGGTGCTCACGCTCGTCGAGCGCGTCGCGCACGCGCAATGGCGAGAGTCACGGCTTGATCGCGTTTTCTTTGTCCCTTTAAAATCCGGAGTAATTTGAAACCGATGAGTATGTTGCGCGCGATGCAAAACAACCGATCCAGGGAACCGCTCACGCTCGCCCAGCGCGCGATCTGCGTAGCTGCGTTCTCCACGCTACTGGCCGCCTGTGCGACGCGGCTCGACAACGCGCCCGTCGTCGATCGCTCCGGTTCGCTCGGCACGACTGCCGCCGCGCAGCCCGCGGTGCCGCTTCCGCCGGCGCCGCCGGGTTACTACCGGGTGAAGCCGGGCGACACGCTGTACCGGATCGCACTCGAAAACGGGCAGAACTATCGCGACATCGCCGCGTGGAACAACCTGGCGAACCCGAATCAGATTGAAGTCGACCAGCTGCTGCGCGTTTCGCCGCAGGCCGGTGCCGCCGTGGCGGGCACGCAGGTCGCCGCGCCGATCGCGGGCGCCGCCGTTGCTACCGCGCCGCTCAGCAGCGGCCCGGCAACGCCGGCCGCCGGTATGTCGTCCTCGGTTGCGACACCGCCTGCCGCGGCAGGCGCATCGAGCGACACGGCAGCTGCGCCGAGTGGCCCCGTGACGTTCGCGTGGCCCGCGCGCGGCCCCGTGCTGAACGGGTTCGACGACGCGAAGAACAAGGGCGTCAATATCGGCGGTACGGCCGGCGAGGCCGTGAAGGCGGCAGCCGACGGCCGCGTCGTCTATTCCGGCAATGGCCTGCGTGGCTACGGCAACCTCATTATCATCAAACACGATGCAACTTACCTCACGGCGTATGCACACAATCGCGCTTTGATGGTAAAAGAGGGGGACGCGGTAACGAAGGGGCAGAAGATCGCCGAGATGGGTAACAGCGACTCCGACCGCGTGATGCTGCATTTCGAGGTTCGCCGGCAGGGTAAACCTGTCGATCCGCTGAAGTATTTGCCGCCTCAATAACCGAGACGACCATGCCGAAATCGAAGCGCCACGAGCCGCAAGCCGAGTCTGAGAAGATCAGTCGTGCCACGCAAGCATCGGTGGGGCGAGCGGGTGCTTCGACGGACGACGATGACGACAGCGCGGATAACGAACGCGATCTCGAGGCGCGCGACGCCGAGGCGGACGGCGGCGACGACGAGCGCGAAGGCCGCGCCGAGGCGGCGCCGGATGTCGACGATTTCCGCACGATGCTACAGGCCGAACTCACGGCCGACACGATCCAGCATTACCTGAACCGTATCAGTGTGAAGCCGCTGCTCACCGTCGAGGAGGAGCAGCGCTATTCGCGTCTGGCCAAGGCCGGTGAATTCGAGGCGCGGCAGGTGATGATCGAGCGCAACCTGCGCCTCGTCGTCAGCATTGCGAAGGGGTATCTGAACCGTGGGGTACCGCTGCTCGACCTGATCGAGGAGGGCAACCTCGGCCTGATGCACGCGATCGAAAAATTCGACCCGACGCGCGGCTTCCGTTTTTCGACCTACGCGACGTGGTGGATCCGGCAGAGCATCGAGCGGGCGATCATGAACCAGGCCCGCACGGTGCGCCTGCCCGTGCACGTGATCCGCGAACTGAACCAGGTGCTGCGCGCGAAGCGCCACCTCGAAAAGAATTCGATGTCGACGGGCGAAGCGGCCGAGCGCCGCGAAGCCAGCATCGACGACATCGCCTATCTCACCGGCAAGACCGCCGAGGAAGTCACCGACATCCTCGCGCTCAACGAGCACACGGCGTCCCTCGACGCGCCGCTCGACCTCGATCCCGCGAGCAGCCTGCTCGACCTGCTGCCCGACGACCAGAGCCAGTCGCCCGACGCCGAAGTGCAGCACCGCGAGCTCGAGACGCTGACCCGCGCGTGGCTGTCGCGGCTGTCCGACAAGCATCGGCACGTGATCGAGCGCCGCTTCGGCCTGAACCACATCGAACCGGCGACGCTCGAGGAGCTTGCCGACGAGATGGGGCTCACGCGCGAGCGCGTGCGCCAGATCCAGCAGGAAGCGCTGGTGCGCCTCAAGCGGTTTTTTGCCTCCAACGGCGTGCGCAAGGACGCCGTTCTGTAACAGATGACTCCGATTCTTGTTTTTGACATCGAGACGATTCCCGATGTCGACGGCATTCGCCGTCTGGAAGACCTGCCCGCGACGCTCGACGATGCCGCGGTGGCTGAACATGCGTTCGCCGCCCGCCGCGAGAAGACCGGCGGCGATTTCCTGCCGCACCACCTGCAGCGCATCGCGGCGATCTCGTGCGTGTTCCGTGACAACAACGGTTTTCGCGTACGCTCGCTCGGCACGGCGCAGGACAACGAAGCGACGCTGATCCAGTCGTTCTACCGCGTGATCGAGAAATACACGCCGCAGCTCGTGTCGTGGAACGGCGGCGGCTTCGATCTGCCGGTGCTCCATTACCGCGCGCTCGTGCATGGCATTCCCGCGACCCGCTACTGGGATCTGGGCGAGGACGACCGCGATTTCAAGTGGAACAACTACATCTCGCGCTATCACTCGCGGCATACCGACCTGATGGATGTGCTCGCGATGTATCAGGCGCGCGCGAACGCGCCGCTCGACGCGCTCGCGAAGATGTGCGGCTTTCCGGGCAAGCTCGGGATGGACGGCAGCCAGGTGTGGCCGGCGTTCCAGGACGGGCGGATCGAGGAAATCCGCAACTACTGCGAAACCGACGTCGTCAACACCTACCTGTTGTACTGCCGGTTCCAGTTGATGCGTGGCGGCCTGACGCCGAGCGAGTATGCGGACGAGATCCTGCTTGTGAAGAACTCGCTTGCACAGGAGCCTGCGTCGCACTGGGCCGAATACCTGGCTGGCTTCGACGCGTAGCGCGTGCGGGTTGCGCCGCGGCCGGCACGATCAATCGAGTTCGAGCAGTACCGGCTGGTGATCCGACGCGCGGACGTCGCCGTCGATGTCGCAGTGCATGACGCGCGGCAGCAGCGTATCGGTCACGAATACGAAGTCGCACGCGAGCGGCCCCTCCGACCATTGCACCGTATCGTAGACGCCCGCCGTTGGCGGTGGTGAGCGGCCGGGGTGCCGTTCGACCCACGCGTCGACGAAGCGCGGCGCGTCTGCGATCGGCTCCAGGAATCGACAATAGGCATCGCTGCCGAACGCGCTGTTGAAATCGCCGCAGACGATCGCATCGCACGGCTGGCCAGTCGCGCTGAACGGCCCCTCAACGGTTTCGGCAGGTGCCGGTCGTGCCGCGTGCGCGCAGGCCTCGCGGTGCCGGTCACGCAGCGCGTCGACCTGAGCGAGCCGCTGGCGCGCCGAATAGTATTCCAGATGCGTGGTGACCACGCGCAGTGGCCCGAAGGGTGTCTGCAACTCGACGTCGAGTGCGACGCGCGGCATCGACGGCGCGCCGGCGTCTGCCGGCCACGGCAGTAACTGGCGGAGCACGCGCCCGACCGGCAGCCGGGTCGCGATCGCATTGCCGAACTGGCGGCGCGGTGCGCCGGCTTCGATGGACGGCAGGTCGGCGCCGATCGCTTCGACGATCGTATGGCAGGGCAGCAGCGCCGCGAGTTCGGCGAACTGGTCGGCGCCGGGTCGGCCGGGCAATGCGCCGAAGCCGCGCGTGACTTCCTGCAGGCACAGCACGTCGAAGTCGCCGAGCCTGCGGATCGCAGCGACGGTGCGCGAAAGATCGACGACGCCGTTCGCGTCCCGACCCCATTGGATGTTCCAGTCGATCAGTCGCATGGTCGAATCTCCTGCCGGGCGGATTCCGGGTCGGGGGCGGCTCCCGATCGGCTCCACTGCCTCTGCGCCGGCCGTGGGCTGCCGGGCCGTTCCGGCGCAATGCCGGGCCGTCTATGCTTAAGTATCGACGCTTGCCTCATGCAAAGCGGGCGATGCGAGCCTTCGTCGTCTACAATCTCGCCTTCTTCAACGTTTGTCAGGAAAAGCTGGTGTCCGAAGCCGTCCCCACTTCTGCGCGCAAATCAAGAAATGCGCCCGTCGCGCCCGGAATCGCCCCGGTTCTCGAGATCGAATCGCTCGACATGGAAGCGCGCGGTGTCGGCCGCACGATCACCGAGGACGGCGAGCCGGGCAAGGTCATCTTCGTCGAGGGGGCACTGCCGGGCGAGCGCGTGACCTATTCGAGCTACCGCCGCAAGCCGAGCTACGAGCAGGCGACGGTTGTCGATATTCTGCGCCCGAGCGTGATGCGCACGAAGCCGAAATGCGCGTTCTTCGGCACCTGCGGTGGCTGCTCGATGCAGCATCTCGATATGCGCGCACAGGTGGCGGTCAAGCAGCGCGTGCTCGAAGACAATCTGTGGCACCTGGCGAAGCTGCGCGCTGAAACGATGTTCGCGCCGATCCACGGCCCGTCGTGGGGCTATCGCTACCGTGCACGCCTGACCGTGCGCAACGTCGCAAAGAAGGGCGGCGTGCTGGTCGGGTTCCATGAGAAGAAGAGCAGCTACGTTGCCGACATGACGAGCTGCGAAGTGCTGCCTCCGCACGTGTCGGCGATGCTGGTGCCGCTGCGCCGGCTCGTCGAGGGGCTGTCGATTCGTGATCGGATGCCGCAGATCGAGCTCGCGGTCGGCTCGGAAGTCACCGCCCTCGTGCTGCGTGTGCTGGAGCCGATCAACACCGACGACGAAGCGTTGCTGCGCGCGTTCGCGGACGAGCACAAGGTGCAGTTCTGGCTGCAGCCGAAGGGCCCTGATACCGTGACGCCGTTCTATCCGCTCGACGTGTCGCTCGACTACACGCTGCCGGAATTCGGTATCCGCATGCCGTTCAAGCCGACCGACTTCACGCAGGTCAACCATCAGATCAACCGCGTGCTGGTGGGCCGCGCGCTGCGTCTGCTCGCGCCGTCGCGCGACGACCGCGTGCTCGACCTGTTCTGCGGAATCGGCAACTTCACGTTGCCGCTCGCGCGGCTGTCGCGCGAGGTGATGGGCATCGAGGGCAGCGACACGCTGACGACGCGTGCACTGGCGAACGCGCGCGAGAACGGTGTCGACGGCCACACGACGTTCGCGTGCCGGAACCTGTTCGAGGTGACGGGTGACGACCTCCGTGCGCTCGGCGCATTCGACAAGTTCCTGATCGACCCGCCGCGCGAAGGCGCGCTCGCGGTGTCGAAGGCGCTGGCCGAGATCGCGCAAAGCGGTGAAGGCCCGCTGCCGAAGCGCATCGTCTACGTGTCGTGCAACCCGTCGACGCTGGCGCGCGACGCGGGCCTGCTCGTGCACGAGGCCGGCTACCGCCTGAAGGGCGCCGGTGTCGTGAACATGTTCCCGAATACGTCGCACGTCGAATCGATCGCGCTGTTCGAGCGCGACTGATCCCCGGGCGGCGGACGTAAAAAAACCGGCCCGCGGGCCGGTTTTTCATGATGCATGGCGAACGTCAGTTGCGGTTGCCGCCGAAGATGCCGAGCAGCGCGAGCAGGTTCGTGAACACGTTGTACAGGTCGAGGTAGATCGCGAGCGTCGCCGAAATGTAGTTCGTCTCGCCACCATTCACGACGCGCTGGACGTCGAACAGCATGTAGGCGGAGAAGATCGCGATCGCGAGCACCGACACGGTAAGCATCAGCGCCGGCAGCTGCAGGAAGATGTTCGCGACCGACGCGAGCAGGATCACGATCACGCCCATGAACAGCCACTTGCCGAGACCCGAGAAATCACGCTTGCTGACGGTGGCGATCGTCGCCATCGTGGCGAAGATGATGCCGGTGCCCCCGAACGCGAGCATGATCAGCGACGGGCCGTTCGAGAAGCCGAGGATGAAGCTCAGCAGCCGCGACAGCATCAGGCCCATGAAGAACGTGAAGCCGAGCAGCACGAACACGCCGGCCGCGCTGTTTTTCGTCCGCTCGATCGCGAACATGAAGCCGAACGCAATCGCGAAGAACGCGAGCAGGCTCATCATCGGGCTCGTGGCCGCGAACAGCGAGAAGCCTGTCGCGACGCCGACCCAGGCGCCCAGCACGGTCGGCACCATCGACAGCGCGAGCAGCCAGTACGTGTTCCGCAGCACGCGGTTGCGAACCTCGGCGGTGCTGACGGAACCGCCGCGGCCGAAATTGTACGGATAGTCGTTCATGGTTTCTCCTAACATTGAACGCGTGGGCGTCCGGGGCCGGTTCGGCACACGCGGTGTGCGGCGCAGCAAACCGGAGCAGCTATGGCTAAGATACGTTCCGTGCCGGGAGGTTTCAATGGCCGTGCGGCACAAAACATATAGATTCGGAACCTTTCACGTGTGTAAGGGTTCAATCGCAATGATACACGGGATCGTGCTACAATAGCGGATTCATTTGAACCTGTAACTTCTTAATTTCTTGGAGTTTTTATGGCAATCGAGCGCACCCTGTCGATCATCAAGCCGGATGCGGTGGCAAAGAACGTGATCGGCCAGATCTACAGCCGTTTCGAAGGCGCCGGCCTGAAGATCGTCGCATCGCGCATGGCACACCTGTCGCGTGCTGACGCAGAGAAGTTCTACGCGGTTCACGCAGCGCGTCCGTTCTTCAAGGACCTCGTCGATTTCATGATCTCGGGCCCGGTGATGATCCAGGTTCTGGAAGGTGAAGGCGCGATCCTGAAGAACCGTGACCTGATGGGCGCAACGGATCCGAAGAAGGCAGAAAAGGGCACGATCCGCGCCGATTTCGCCGACAGCATCGACGCGAACGCCGTTCACGGCTCGGACGCTGCAGAAACGGCAGCGGTCGAAGTCGCGTTCTTCTTCCCGGAAATGAACGTTTACTCGCGTTAAGCCCTGGCTGACAGCAAGTAGGCAGGATCCAGCGCACGCGGCAAGGCAGCACATCATGACGAGCGAAACTTCCGTCAATCTTCTCGACTTCGATGCCGAGGGTCTTGTCGCGTACTGCGGCAGCCTCGGCGAGAAGCCGTTCCGCGCCAAGCAGTTGCAGCGCTGGATCCATCAGTACAACGCTGGCGATTTCGACGGCATGACCGATCTCGCGAAGTCCTTGAGAGAGAAACTCAAGGGCCGCGCGTCGATCGGCATGCCCGAGATCGCCAGCGATCACGTTTCCGCCGACGGCACGCGCAAGTGGCTGATCGACGTCGGAAACGGCAATGCGGTCGAAACCGTGTTCATCCCGGAAGAGACGCGCGGCACGCTGTGCGTGTCGTCGCAAGCCGGGTGTGCGGTCAACTGCCGCTTCTGTTCGACGGGCAAGCAGGGCTTTTCCCGCAACCTGTCGACAGCCGAAATCATTGGCCAGCTCCGCATGGCCGAATTTGCATTGCGAGCGTCGCTGGGCCGCGCGCCCGGCCCGAACGGCAAGGCCGAACGGGTCGTCACCAACGTGGTGATGATGGGCATGGGCGAGCCGCTGCTGAATTACAGCGCAGTCGTGCCGGCGATGCGGCTGATGCTCGACGACAATGCGTACGGCCTGTCGCGCCGCCGCGTTACGCTGTCGACGTCCGGCGTGGTGCCGATGATGGACCGCCTCGGTGCCGAGCTGCCGGTTGCGCTGGCCGTTTCGCTGCACGCGCCGAACGATGCGCTGCGCGACGAGCTGGTGCCGCTCAACAAGAAGTACCCGCTGCGCGAGCTGATGGCGGCTTGCCAGCGTTATCTGAAAGTCGCGCCGCGCGACTTCATTACTTTCGAATACTGCATGCTGGACGGCGTCAACGACACCGAAGCGCATGCACGCGAATTGCTGGCCGTCACGCGCGACGTGCCGTGCAAGTTCAATCTGATCCCGTTCAATCCGTTTCCGGAATCGGGCCTCATCCGCTCGAAGCCGGAGCAGATCAAGCGCTTTGCACAGGTCCTCATCGACGCGGGTGTCGTCACGACCGTGCGCAAGACGCGCGGCGACGACATCGATGCCGCGTGCGGCCAGCTGGCCGGCGCGGTGAAGGATCGCACGCGCCTCGCGGAACGAACGGGTACTGCAGGAAAAATCATCGAAGTTCGGGCAGTTTGACAGGGATGCCTGGCCGGGGATGCCAGGGCCTGTTGGCGGTACAACACGCGAATAGCGATCGGTCGCGGCGCCTCGGCGTCGCGCATGGTATGGACAGTTGCGGGTGCCGGCCGGCGGGAACCGGTGGCGGCCGCCAGTGAAGAAGAATCGACGCGAGGACAAGGATGAGTGAGCCGCAGCCGTCTAACGGCGCAGAGACGAATGGCGCGAAGCCGGCACCGGCAGGGTTGGAATCGCTTGCGGCGGTCGGAAGCCGACTGGCGCAGCTTCGGGAGACAAGAGGGTGGACCGTCGACGACGTGTCGGCGCGACTCAAGGTCGCACCGCAGAAGCTCCGGGCGCTCGAGGCGGGTGACATCAGCCATTTGCCCGGCGTCACGTTTGCGCTCGGCGTCGTGCGCAGCTACGCGAAGATGCTAGGCGTCGATCCGGAACCGTTCGCGCAGGCGTTGCGTCGTGAGCGCGGGGTGCCGGAAGTCGACTTGTCGATGCCCGCGTCGTCGGGGACGGATCTGCCGCGCGGCCGCGTGTCGATTCCGCTGGGCGGGTCGTCGCGGCATCACCCGTGGCTGTGGGGCACGGCGATTGTCGTGGTCGCGGTGGTTGCCGTACTGATGTGGCACACTGGCGGCGATTCGTCGAGCCTGCTCGCGCGCTTCAAGAGCGGCGACGCGGAGCATGCGTCGGCCGCGAGCGTGCCGGCGGCGGCATCCTCGTCATCCGTCGAAGAGGCGGCCTCGAGCGGCGCGTCTGCCGTGATCGCGAATGAGGTTCCGGCCCCGGCTGCTGCATCCGCAGCCCCGGCGCCGGCAATTGCATCGGCTGTTCCGGCGCCCGCGCCGGTGGCGCCGGTCGTGACGGCGGCCGCGTCGCAGCCCGTCGTGGCAACGACGGCGACAAGCGCCGCCGCGCCGGCTCAGCCGGCGAGCGTCGCGGTTGCGGCTGGCCAGTCGATGGTGGAACTGAAGGTCAAGCAGGACAGCTGGTTCAGCGTGCGCGACAAGAACGGCAAGGAGCTGTTCTCCGGGCTGGTGCGGGGCGGCGAGGCGAAGCAGGTCGCGGGCGACGGCCCGTTCAAGGTCACGATCGGCAACAAGGCAGGCCTCGACGCAGTTGCGTTCGACGGGAAACCCGTCGATCCGGCAAAATATTCGGCAGCGCGGGGTAACGTGGCGCGGTTCACGTTGCCCTGACGTCAAGCGCCGTGGCGAAGGCCTGTCGTCGATATCGGCAGGCCGTGAGGGCACGGCGCTTTTTCAATTCATGCGCCGCGTCGCGGCGCATTCCGCGTAAATGGATCTATCGATGCAATCCGAAGCTCAATCCCCACGCAGCAGTCAGATTTGTTCAACCGAGCCGGTGTTCGGCGGGCATCAGCCGCGCCGCGTATCGCATGCGGTGGATGTCCGCTGGGGCGGGCAGCTCGTGACGATCGGCGGCGACGCGCCGGTGCGCGTGCAGTCGATGACGAATACCGACACGGCCGACGCGATCGGCACGGCGATCCAGATCAAGGAACTCGCGAACGCAGGCTCCGAACTGGTGCGCATCACGGTCAACACGCCCGAGGCCGCGGCCGCCGTGCCGGCGATCCGCGAGCAGCTCGACCGCATGGGCGTGACCGTGCCGCTCGTCGGCGATTTCCACTACAACGGCCACCTGCTGCTGCGCGATTACCCGGGCTGCGCGGAGGCGCTGTCGAAGTACCGGATCAACCCCGGCAACGTCGGCCAGGGCGCAAAACGCGATACGCAGTTCGCACTGATGATCGAGGCCGCGGCCAAGTACGACAAGGTCGTGCGAATCGGCGTGAACTGGGGCAGCCTCGACCAGGACCTGCTCGCGCGCATGATGGACGAGAACGGTGCACGCTCGCAGCCGTGGGGCGCGCAAAGCGTGATGTACGAGGCGCTGATCCAGTCGGCGATCGGGTCGGCCGAGCGTGCGGTCGAACTCGGCCTCGGCCGTGACCGCATCGTGCTGTCGTGCAAGGTCAGCGGCGTGCAGGACCTGATCGCCGTGTACCGCGAGCTCGGCCGCCGCTGCGGCTTCGCGCTGCACCTCGGGCTGACCGAAGCCGGCATGGGCTCGAAGGGCATCGTCGCGTCGACGGCCGCACTCGGCGTGCTGCTGCAGGAAGGGATCGGCGACACGATCCGCATCTCGCTGACGCCGGAACCGGGCGCGCCGCGCACGGGCGAAGTGATCGTCGGCCAGGAAATCCTGCAGACGATGGGCCTGCGCTCGTTCGCACCGATGGTGATCGCGTGCCCGGGCTGCGGCCGCACGACGAGCACGCTGTTCCAGGAGCTCGCGATGCAGATCCAGACCTACTTGCGTGAGCAGATGCCGGTCTGGCGCAAGGAGTACCCGGGCGTCGAGAAGATGAACGTCGCGGTGATGGGCTGCATCGTCAACGGCCCGGGTGAGTCGAAGCACGCGAACATCGGCATCAGCCTGCCGGGTTCGGGCGAGAACCCGGCCGCACCCGTCTTCATCGACGGCGAGAAGGTCAAGACGCTGCGCGGCGAGCGGATCGCCGAGGAATTCCAGCAGATCGTCAGCGACTACGTCGCACGCAATTACGGCCGCACCGAGGCCCTGAACTAATTCGTCCACACACACGAACGATGACTGAACAGAAACGCAAGATCGAGAAGCTCACCGGCGTCAAAGGCATGAACGACATCCTTCCGCAGGATGCCGGCCTGTGGGAATTCTTCGAAGCTACCGTGAAATCGCTGCTGCGCGCGTACGGCTACCAGAACATCCGCACGCCGATCGTCGAACACACGCAGCTCTTCACGCGCGGCATCGGCGAAGTCACCGACATCGTCGAGAAGGAGATGTACAGCTTCACCGACGCGCTGAACGGCGAGAACCTGACGATGCGCCCGGAAAACACCGCGGCTGTGGTGCGCGCGTCGATCGAGCACAACATGCTGTACGACGGCCCGAAGCGCCTGTGGTACATCGGCCCGATGTTCCGTCACGAGCGCCCGCAACGCGGCCGCTATCGCCAGTTCCACCAGGTCGGCGTCGAGGCGCTCGGCTTCGCGGGCCCCGATGCGGATGCCGAGATCATCATGATGTGCCAGCGCCTGTGGGATGACCTCGGCCTGACCGGCATCAAGCTCGAGATCAACTCGCTCGGCCTCGCGGAAGAGCGTGCCGCACACCGCGTCGAACTGATCAAGTACCTCGAGCAGTTCGCCGACGTGCTCGACGAGGATGCGAAGCGCCGTCTGTATACGAACCCGCTGCGCGTGCTCGACACGAAGAATCCCGCGCTGCAGGAAATCGCGCAGAACGCACCGAAGCTGATCGACTTCCTCGGCGACGAATCGCGCGCGCACTTCGAAGGACTGCAGCGCCTGCTGCTCGCGAACAACATTCCGTTCAAGATCAACCCGCGTCTCGTGCGTGGCCTCGACTACTACAACCTGACCGTGTTCGAGTGGGTGACCGACAAGCTCGGCGCGCAGGGCACGGTTGCGGCGGGCGGGCGCTACGATCCGCTGATCGAGCAGCTCGGTGGCAAGCCGACCGCGGCGTGCGGCTGGGCGATGGGCATCGAGCGGATCCTCGAACTGCTGAAGGAAGACGATCTCGCGCCCGAGCAGGAAGGCGTCGACGTGTACGTCGTGCACCAGGGTGAGACCGCGCGCGAACAGGCGTTCATCGCGGCCGAGCGCCTGCGCGATACGGGTCTCGACGTGATCTTCCACTGCAGCGCCGACGGCGCGCCGGCGAGCTTCAAGTCGCAAATGAAACGGGCCGACGCAAGCGGCGCCGCGTTCGCGGTGATCTTCGGCGAAGAAGAGGTTGCGAACGGTACGGTGGGCGTGAAGGCGCTGCGCGGTGCGGGCGGAGATGGGGAAAAGAACGTTCAGCAGACCGTACCGGTCGAAGGCTTGACCGAATTCCTAATCAATGCGATGGTTGCATCCGCCGAAGACGGCGACGACTGATCGCGCCGGCATCCGCTCGACAAGAAAGGCCTGAACAGGAAGGAATCGCTCGCCGATGAGTTATCACGACGAACAAGAATCGATTGAAAGTCTCAAGGCGTGGTGGGCCCGCTGGGGCAACCTCACCACGTGGATCGTGCTCGCGGCGCTCGTCGTCGCGGCCGGTTTCAATGGCTGGAACTACTGGCAGCGCCGTCAGGCTGCCGAGGCGTCCGGGCTGTACGAACAGGTCCAGAAGGCTGCCGCCGCGAACGACAAGGCGACGATGGCTCGCGCGGCCGCCGACATGGAAGACAAGTTCGGCAGCACGCCGTATGCACAGATGACGGCGCTCTCCGCTGCGAAGACGCTTTACGCGGCCGGCGACGCGGCAGGTGCGAAGGCGCAGCTGCAATGGGCTGCCGATCACGCCAAGGATGACGAGTACAAGCAGATCGCGAAGCTGCGTCTCGCGTCGCTGCTGCTCGACGAGAAGGCGTACGACGCGGGCCTCGCGCTGCTGTCGGGTACGCCGGTCGATGCATTCAAGGGCCTCGTGGCCGATCGCCGCGGCGATCTGCTTGCCGCGCAAGGCAAGACCGACGACGCGCGTGCCGCTTACAAGCTCGCGCTCGACGGCCTGTCGAAGGACGACCAGTCTGCGCGCCAGCTCGTGCAGTTCAAGCTGGACGCGCTCGGCGGCTGAACCCCGGTCCCCTCAACCTCTTAACTCTGCTTCGCTAACCGATGAATTTGCTGAAACGTTACGCTGTGCCCGCTGCCTGCGCGGCGGCTGTCCTCGCATTGGCGGCCTGCTCGTCGTCGAAGGACGCGCGCCGCGTGCCGACGCCGCTCACCGAGTTCAAGCCCGTGATGGACGTGCAACAGGTCTGGAAGGCGAGCGTCGGCAAGGGTGGACGCTACCTGTTCTCGCCGGTGGCCGTGGGCGACGCCGTCTATGCGGCGGGCGAAAACGGTTCGGTCGAGAAGATCGACGCGAAGACGGGCCAGACGCTCTGGCGTTCGAAGGTCGGTTCGGACCTGTCGGCTGGTGTCGGCAGCGACGGCAACCTGACCGCGGTCGGCGCGCTGAAGGGCGGCGTGTTCGTGCTGGGTCCGGACGGCAAGCAACTGTGGAAGACCAGCGTGCAGGGCGAGATCTTCTCGCCGCCGCTCGTCGGCAACGGCCTGGTGGTCGTCCGCACGATCGACGGCCAGGTGATCGCGTTCAACGCGCAGACGGGCGAGCAGAAGTGGAACTACCGCAACCGCGCGGTGCCGCTGAACCTGCGCGTGTCGGCCGGCATGACGTTCGCAGGTGACGCGGCGGTGCTGGCGGGCTTCCCCGGCGGCGGACTGGTCGCGATCAACCTGCAGACGGGCGAGCCGTTCTGGCAGACACCTGTCTCGTTCCCGAAGGGCGTGACCGAGGTCGAGCGCATCAACGACGTCAGCGGCCCGCCGACGCTCGTGGGCGCGGAAGCCTGCGCGGTGACGTTCCAGGGGCAGCTCGGCTGCTTCGATGCGAACTCGGGGCGCCCGCTGTGGGAAAAGGCGTTCTCGAGCCGCAGCGGCCTCGCGCAGGACGATTCGGTCGTCGCCGGCGGCGACGATTGGTCGGTCGTGACCGCGTACGATGCCGCTTCGGGCAACCAGCTCTGGCGCAACGACAAGCTGAAGAGCCGTGACGTCGGCGTGCCGTATCTGCTCGGGCACGCGGTCGTGATGGGCGATTACAAGGGCTTCGTGCACTTCCTGTCGCGCGAAGACGGCACCTTCATCGCACGGATGAAGACCGACGGCAGCGCGATTACGGCGGCGCCGGTCCTCGCAGGCAATACGCTCGTCGTGCAGACGAAGGACGGCGGCCTGTACGGATTCCGTCCGCGCTGACGCGCAGGAAACATGCGCGAGCGCGGCGCGACGGGCTTGTCCCGCGCGCCGCGCTCGCGCGACTTGAAGGCGGCCGGTGCTCCCGGCCGCTCGGTATTTGAAAGGCAGTTCGAGACGAAAGACGACGGCGCGTAACGCGCGCCCGGCGCGCGCATCCGGCGCTGCGCGAATTCGTGATATTTTCATTCAGCGCAGCCGCCCGCAGCAGCGGGCCTCCCGCTGCTGCGCTTCACCGTAGAAAACACAGATGAAACCGGTCATTGCCCTTGTTGGGCGCCCCAATGTGGGGAAATCCACGCTGTTCAACCGGCTCACGCGTTCGCGTGATGCGCTGGTCGCCGACTTGCCGGGCCTGACGCGCGATCGCCATTACGGCGAAGGGCGGACGGGCGAGCGGCCGTACCTGGTCGTCGATACCGGCGGCTTCGAGCCCGTCGCGAAGGACGGCATCCTGCACGAGATGGCGCGCCAGACGCGCCAGGCCGTCGAGGAAGCCGACGTCGTCGTGTTCATCGTCGACGGCCGCAACGGGCTCGCGCCGCAGGACAAGTCGATCGCCGACTACCTGCGCAAGACCGGCCGGCCGATCTTCCTCGTCGTCAACAAGGCCGAGGGGATGAAGTACACGGCGGTCGCGACCGACTTCTATGAGCTCGGGCTCGGCGACCCGCGCGCGATCTCGGCCGCGCACGGTGACGGCGTGACCGACATGATCAACGAAGCGCTGGAGGTCGCGTACGCCGACCGTCCGGCGGAAGAGGACGAGAACGACCCGTCGCGCGGCATCAAGATTGCGATCGTCGGTCGCCCGAACGTCGGCAAGTCGACGCTCGTCAACGCGCTGATCGGCGAGGATCGCGTGATCGCGTTCGACATGCCGGGCACGACGCGCGATTCGATCTATGTCGACTTCGAGCGTAACGGCAAGAAATACACGCTGATCGACACGGCCGGCTTGCGGCGCCGCGGCAAGGTGTTCGAGGCGATCGAGAAGTTCTCGGTCGTGAAGACGCTGCAGTCGATCTCCGACGCGAACGTCGTCATTCTTCTGCTCGATGCGCAGCAGGACATTTCCGACCAGGACGCGCACATCGCCGGCTTCGTCGTCGAGCAGGGCCGCGCGCTCGTGATCGGCGTCAACAAGTGGGACGGGCTCGACGAGCATGCGCGCGATCGGGCGAAAGCGGATTTGACCCGCAAGCTGAAATTCCTCGACTTCGCGAAATCGCACTTCATTTCGGCCACGAAGAAGACGGGCATCGGCACGCTGATGCGCTCGGTCGACGACGCGTACGCGGCGGCAATGGCGAAGCTGCCGACGCCGAAGCTCACGCGCGCGCTGATCGAGGCGGTCGAGTTCCAGCAGCCGCGCCGTCGCGGCCCGGTGCGTCCGAAGCTGCGCTACGCGCACCAGGGCGGCCAGAATCCGCCGATCATCGTCATCCACGGCAATGCACTCGACGCCGTGACGGAAACGTACAAGCGTTACCTGGAAAACCGGTTCCGCGAAACTTTCTCACTGACGGGGACTCCATTGCGCATAGAGTTCCGTTCGTCGAACAATCCGTACGCGGACAAGAGCTGAAGCACGCCTGTTACACCCGTTATGCAAGGGGTTGGCCGCAAGGCCTATGCCCCGGGCTGGCCAGGCAAAATCGGCTATAGTGTAGCGATTGGCGCCGGATCTCTTTTTCTTCGCCGCCAATCCAGATCAACCTGCAAAAAAAGATGGAGTACGCCATGAGCAACAAAGGGCAATTGTTACAAGACCCGTTTTTGAACGCACTGCGCAAAGAGCACGTTCCCGTTTCGATCTACCTCGTCAATGGCATCAAGCTTCAAGGGAACATTGAATCGTTCGACCAGTACGTCGTGTTGCTCCGTAATACGGTGACCCAGATGGTGTACAAGCACGCCATCTCGACGGTCGTGCCGGCGCGCCCGGTGAATTTCCACCCGGACGCGGAAGCCTCGTCCTAACCTATCGCAGCGGCCGGCATCCGGTCGCCGCGAGCGACCGATGCCAGCCGCCTTATCTTGACACCCGATAATTTGATCAACGCAGCGCTCGTCGGCATCGATTTCGGCAAGACCGATTTCGAAGCCAGTCTCGAAGAACTCAGTCTTCTCGCCTCCAGCGCGGGGGCCCGTCCCGCCGTCACCCTCACGGGTCGTCGCGCCAGTCCCGATGCCAAGATGTTCATCGGCAGCGGCAAAGCCGAAGAACTCCGGCTCGCCTGCGACGCGCACAACGTCGAAATCGTCATCTTCAACCACGCACTGGCGCCCGCCCAGCAACGTAATCTGGAGCAGGCACTTAACAGGCGTGTGGTCGATCGCACCAGTCTCATCCTCGACATCTTTGCGCAGCGCGCCCGTAGCCACGAAGGCAAGCTGCAGGTCGAACTCGCGCAGCTTCAGTACCTGTCGACGCGACTCATTCGCGCGTGGACCCACCTCGAACGGCAGAAGGGTGGTATCGGCCTGCGCGGCCCTGGCGAAACCCAGCTCGAAACCGACCGTCGGCTGATCGGCGAGCGCATCAAGATGCTGAAGTCGCGGCTCGACCGGCTGCGCCGGCAACACAGCACGCAACGCCGTCAGCGCGCGCGCAGCGGCACGATGTCGGTGTCGCTCGTCGGCTATACGAACGCGGGCAAGTCGACGCTGTTCAATGCGCTGACCAAAGCGCAGGCGTATGCGGCCGACCAGCTGTTCGCCACGCTCGACACGACGTCGCGGCGCGTGTACCTCGGCGACGAGGTCGGCCAGATCGTTGTGTCGGATACGGTCGGGTTCATCCGCGAGTTGCCTCACCAGCTGGTCGCTGCATTCCGTGCGACCCTCGAGGAAACGATTCACGCGGATCTGCTGCTGCATGTGGTCGATGCATCGAGCGCGGTCAGGCTCGAGCAGATCGAGCAGGTCAACGGCGTGCTGCACGAAATCGGCGCGGACACGATCCGTCAGGTGCTGGTGTTCAACAAGATCGACGCCGTACCCGAGCTGGCGGCCCGCGGCGACGCGGTCGAGCGGGACGAATATGGTAATATTTCGCGCGTCTTTTTGAGCGCGCGCACCGGTCAGGGTCTTGATACGTTGCGTGCCGCCATCGCCGAAATCGCCTCCGCGGAACACCTCTCCAGCGCGACGTTACCCAGCGGCGCGCTCGACGGCGCCTCCGCTGAACCACACGAAGACCACACGATTTCCGAACACGGGCGCTAACCGGTCCCGGCCGGTTCGCCGGCGTCTTATCTGGTGAACAAACTCTGGTGAACGAATACAACGAGCGGAGTACCTGGCGGCGGATGCGCGCCTTGCTGTCGATCAACGATCCCCGCTGGGGACGCGGCGAAGGCAATGGCAAAGACGGATCCCGTCCCCGTCCGAACGAATCGAAGCGTCCGCAAGGCGGCGACGGCGATGGTCCGCCCGACCTCGACGAGATGTGGCGCAACTTCAACCGGCGCCTGAATGGCCTGTTCGGCGGCAAGGGCGGCAACGGTTTCCGTCCTGACAACGGGCGAGCCGCGCGAGTCGGCGTAGGCATCGTGATCGGCGTACTGGTCGCGGTCTACGCGGGCAGCGGGCTGTTCGTCGTGCAGGAAGGCCAGACGGGCGTCGTGCTGCAGCTCGGCAAGCTGTCCGGCACGGTCGGCCAGGGCGTGCACTGGCGCGCGCCGTATCCGTTTGCGTCGCACGAGATCGTCGATACGACGCAGGTTCGCTCGATCGAGATCGGCCGCAACAACGTCGTGCGTCTCGCGAACGTGAAGGAAGCAGCGATGCTGACGCGCGATGCCGATATCGTCGACGTGCGCTTCATCGTCCAGTACCGGATCCGTTCCGCGACCGATTACCTGTTCCGCAGCGTCGATCCCGAGCGCAGCGTCTCGCAGGCCGCCCAGGCTGCGGTACGCGCGATCGTCGGTACGCGCAGCGCGGCCGACGTGCTGAACCAGGACCGCGACGCGCTGCGCGAGCAGCTCTCCGCCGCGATCCAGCGCGATCTCGATCGCTACCAGTCGGGGCTCGAGGTGACGGCCGTCACGATGCAGAGCGTTGCGGCGCCCGAGCAGACACAGGCCGCGTATGGCGAAGTCGCCAAGGCGCGTGACGAGCGCGAGGCCGCGAAGCGCGCCGCGCAGGCGTATGCGAACGACCTGCTGCCGAAGGCGCAGGGCGATGCCGCGAAGCTCGTCGACGAAGCAAGGGTGTATGCCGATCGCGTGGTCACGGAAGCCGAAGGCGATGCCGACCGCTTCAAGCAGGTCTATGCGCAGTATTCGAAGGCGCCTGCGGTGATCCGTGAGCGGATGTATCTCGAGACGATGCAGGAAATCTATTCGAACTCGACGAAGGTGTTCGTCGGCAACAAGGGCGGCAACAGCGTCGTGTATCTGCCGCTCGACAAGCTCGTCGAGCAGGGGCGACAAAACGCCGCGGCGTCCAACGGCGCGTCCGCGTCCGCACCCGATGCGGCGTCGGCACCGACCGCCGTCGCGCCGGCTGCAGCGGCACCCGCGAGTGCGGCGTCGGCTGCGGCGGCGTCGGGCAACGACGTGCTGCGATCGCGCGAAGCGTTTCGCAGCCGGTCGCGCGAAGACGATACGAAGTAACGGGGAGCGCAGAACATGAACCGAATCATTGCGCTCGTCGTCGCAATCGTGATCGTTGCCTTCGCGGCATCCTCGACAGTCCTTACCGTCGATCCGCGCCATGCAGCCGTGCTGTCGGGGCGCGACGGCGCGCAGCCCGAGCTGGCGGGGCCCGGCATCCATTTCAAATTGCCGCCGCCGCTGCAGACGGCCACGCTGATCGACACGCGCCTGCAATCGCTCGAGTCGTCGGATCCGCTGCAACTGGCAACGGAAGACAAGCACGACCTGCTCGTCGCCTATGCGGTGAAGTACCGGA
Organism: Burkholderia sp. D-99; assembly: GCF_011605345.1. Classification (GTDB taxonomy): domain Bacteria; phylum Pseudomonadota; class Gammaproteobacteria; order Burkholderiales; family Burkholderiaceae; genus Burkholderia. Next base: position 19,164 of record NZ_JAAOXM010000019.1, on the reverse strand, counting down.
TCAGCGATCCGATGAAGTATTTCACGGCGACGGGGGGCGACCCGGCGGCAGCGGGCGAACGTCTGGGCGGCGCACTGAAGAGCGCACTCGGCGACGCGTTCGGCAAGCATGCGCTCGACGATGCGCTCGGCGGCCAGCGCGCGATCGCTGATGCGGCCCGCGACGAAGTGAAGGCAAAGGCGTCCGCTTTTGGCGTCGACGTGGTCGATGTCCAGCTGACGCGCGTCGACTTGCCGGCCGCGCAGACCGATGCCGTCTATCAGCGGATGATCGGCGCACTGCGCGATCAGGCGGCACAGGTGCGTGCGCAAGGCACGGCCGACGTCGAGCAGATCAAGGCCGACGCCGAACGCGAGCAGCAGGCCGTGCTCGCGAACGCGTACAAGTCTGCGCAGACGATCAAGGGCGAGGGCGACGCGAAGGCCGCGACGATTGCCGCCGACGCGTTCGGCCGCGATCCGCAGTTCTATCAGTTCTACGCGAGCCTGCAGGCTTACCGGAACACGTTCAAGCGCAACGACATCATCGTCGTCGATCCCGACAGCGAGTTCTTCCGCTTCATGCGCAGTCCGACGGGCGGTGCCGCACCGGCGGCGCCTGCTCCCCGCAAACACTGACTTTGGGGCGCCGCGTCGAGCGGCGCCGTCGCTCGCATGGACCTGGCTGGCTCGTTGTTGCTCGCAGTAGCGCTGATGCTGATCATCGAGGGGGCGTTCCCCTTCGTGTTTCCCGTCGCCTGGCGCGACACGTTTCGTAGAATAGCTGAGCGGCCGCCGCATCATATCCGGATCGGCGGGCTGATCGTGATGGTGCTCGGGCTCATACTGCTGCTGCTCGCTACCTGACCGGGGACCTGATCCGGACGGCGCATCCGCCGTTCGTCCCGCCCGAATTCAGAATTTCCGATTCACATCGCGGCGCGCGTGTCGCGCGCTGTTTCCTGTCGTAGGACCGTACCGATGTCGACCTGGTTACTTCCCGAGAATATCGCCGACGTACTGCCGTCGGAAGCGCGCAAGATCGAGGAGCTGCGCCGCAGGCTGCTCGACCGCTTCCGTTCGTATGGCTACGAAATGGTGATGCCGCCGCTGCTCGAGTATCTCGAGTCGCTGCTGACGAGCGGCGGCGCCGACCTGCGCCTGCGCACCTTCAAGCTGGTCGACCAGTTGTCGGGCCGTACGCTCGGCCTGCGTGCCGACATCACGCCGCAGGTCGCGCGGATCGACGCGCACCTGTTGAACCGCCAGGGCGTGACGCGCCTCTGCTATGCGGGTCACGTGATGCATACGCGTCCGCGCGGCCTGCACGCGACGCGCGAGCAGATCCAGATCGGCGCGGAAATCTACGGGCATGCCGGGCTGGAAGCCGACCTCGAGATCCAGCAACTGATGCTCGATGCGCTGCATCTCGCGGGCCTGTCGCGCATCCGTCTCGACCTCGGCCACGCGGGCGTGCTCGCGGCGCTGCTGGCGCGCGACGCGCAGGCTGCCGAGCGCGGCGAGTCGCTGTATGACGCGCTGTCGGGCAAGGATGTGCCACTGCTGAACGAACTCACCGACGATCTCGGCGCCGATACGCGCGCCGCGCTGCGCGCGCTGCCGCACCTCTATGGCGACGCGAGCGTGCTCGCCGAGGCGCGGACACGCTTGCCGGTGCTGCCGGAAATCACGCGGGCGCTCGACGATCTGGCGCAGCTCGCGGCCCAGGCGAAGGGTGCCGAAGTGGCGATCGATCTCGGCGATCTGCGTGGCTATGCGTATCACAGCGGCGCGATGTTCAGCGCCTACATCGACGGCGTGCCGAACGCGATCGCACGGGGTGGCCGCTACGACCACGTCGGCCAGGCGTATGGCCGTGCCCGTCCGGCCACGGGCTTCTCGCTCGACCTGCGCGAGCTCGCACGGATTTCCCCGGTCGAGGCACGCGGTACCGCGATTCTCGCGCCGTGGGCGCAGGACGACGCGCTGAGCGCAGCCGTTGCGGCGCTGCGCGATGCGGGCGAGGTCGTGATCCAGGCGCTGCCGGGCCACGATCATGTGCTCGACGAGTTCGCCTGCGACCGGTCGCTCGTCGAGCGCGACGGCGCATGGGTGGTCGAACCCCGGTAAACAGGCGTTCGCGGGACGTGCTTCGGCTTGCATATCGTTGAAGCTAAACGGAAAAATTCGGAATCGCCCGCGAACATAGGTAGAATACGTTTTTAACCAGCTAACGAATCAACATGTCTGCCAGCGCAGTGAACGTGACTCCCGGGCGCAATGTCGTCGTCGTGGGAACGCAATGGGGTGATGAAGGCAAGGGCAAGATCGTCGACTGGCTGACGGACCACGCTCAAGGCGTCGTGCGTTTCCAGGGCGGTCACAACGCCGGCCACACCCTCATCATCGGCGGCAAGAAAACGATCTTGCGCCTCATTCCGTCGGGCATCATGCGTGAAGGCGTCGCCTGCTACATCGGCAACGGCGTCGTCCTGTCCCCCGAAGCACTGTTCAAGGAAATTGGCGAGCTGGAAGAGGCCGGCGTGAACGTGCGCGACCGCCTGTTCATTTCCGAAGCCACGACGCTGATCCTGCCGTACCACATCGCGATCGACCAGGCGCGCGAAGCGCGCAAGGGCGCGGGCAAGATCGGCACGACGGGCCGTGGCATCGGCCCCGCGTACGAAGACAAGGTCGGCCGCCGCGCGCTGCGCGTGCAGGACCTGTTCGACGCGAAGACCTTCGCCGACCGCCTGCGCGAAAACCTCGATTTCCACAACTTCGTGCTGACCCAGTACCTGGGTGGCGCGGCCGTCGATTTCCAGGCTACGCTCGACACGATGCTCGGTTATGCCGACCGCCTGAAGCCGATGGTGGCCGACGTGTCGCGCCGCCTGTACGACGCGAACAATGCGGGCCAGAACCTGCTGTTCGAAGGCGCACAAGGCACGCTGCTCGACATTGATCACGGCACCTATCCGTTCGTCACGTCGAGCAACTGCGTCGCAGGTGCGGCGTCGGCCGGCGCGGGCGTGGGCCCGCAGAAGCTCAACTACATCCTCGGCATCACGAAGGCATATTGCACGCGCGTCGGCTCGGGCCCGTTCCCGAGCGAACTGTACGACGCGGACAATCCGCAGCGTCAGGACCAGGTCGGCGTCACGCTCGCCAACGTCGGCAAGGAATTCGGTTCGGTCACCGGCCGTCCGCGCCGCACGGGCTGGCTCGATGCGGCCGCGCTGCGCCGCTCGATCCAGATCAACGGCGTGTCGGGCCTGTGCATGACGAAGCTCGACGTGCTCGATGGTCTCGACGAAGTCAAGCTGTGCGTCGGCTACAAGATCGACGGCAAGGATGCGGACATCCTGCCGCGCGGTGCAGCCGACGTGGCGCGTTGCGAACCCGTGTACGAAACGTTCCCCGGCTGGAAGGAAAGCACGGTCGGCATCAAGACGTGGGAAGCGCTGCCGGCGAACGCGCAGGCTTACCTGACCCGCGTCCAGGAAGTGGCTGGCGTGCCGGTTGACATGGTGTCGACGGGCCCGGACCGCGACGAAACGATCCTGCTCCGCCATCCGTTCAAGGTGTAATTTTCAGATGACGCAGCAAATCACGATGACGGCGGCAGACTTGATGACTGATCCGCGCAACGACGACAAGAACCTGTGGGTAGGCTGGGACGAGTATCACCGTCTCATCGAGCTGCTCGCGCTCCAGGTGCATGCATCGGGCTGGAAGTTCGACCAGATCCTGTGCCTCGCGCGCGGCGGCCTGCGCGTCGGCGATCAACTGTCGCGCATCTACGACGTGCCGCTCGCGATCCTCGCGACGAGTTCGTACCGGGAAGCGGCCGGCACCGAGCAGGGCGACCTCGACATCGCGCAGTACATCACGATGACGCGCGGCAACCTGGCGGGCAACGTGCTGCTGGTCGACGATCTCGTCGATTCGGGCGTCACGCTTGCGCGCGTGCAGGAGCATCTGAAGGAGCGCTATCCGTCCGTGACGGCCGTGCGTTCGGCCGTGCTCTGGTACAAGGGGTGCTCGAAGGTCAAGCCCGACTATCACACGCAGTATCTGCCGACGAATCCGTGGATTCATCAGCCGTTCGAGGAGTGGGACACGGTTCGCCCGCACAACCTCGAGGCGTGGATCAAGCGCGGTCGCGCACAGCGCGACGGTTCGGGCGCGTAAGCGGCCGGCCAATCGAAGGAAAGCCTTGTACGGCGCCGCTTGCGGCGCCGTTTTTCATTGGGACGCCATGTGCGGCGCCGCCGCGCGCGCCGCGGATCCGGTAGGCAGACGGCGCTGCCCCGGCTATGATTGGCAGCCCTGCCACAGCTTGCGCCGGATTGCATGCGTAGCGTGGATCTCGTGGTTCCACGGCAACAGAGCAGGGCGGCGTTTCACGGGGGCGCGAGTAGAATAGCGCTCGTTTTGTCCGACCCGGACCCGATTATTACGCTTCATATGAACGACACGATCCACGCGACCGACGCCGCACAAGCGCCGCATTCGACGCAACAACACTCGATGCGGGCGCTAGCGATAGCAGCCATCGGCGTCGTGTTCGGCGACATCGGCACCAGCCCCTTGTATTCGCTCAAGGAGGCGTTCAGCCCCGCACACGGCATTCCGCTCACCGAAGGATCGATTCTCGGCGTGATCTCGCTGCTGTTCTGGGCAATCATCCTGGTGGTCGGCATCAAGTACCTGCTGTTCGTGATGCGGGCCGACAACAACGGCGAAGGCGGCGTGCTTGCGCTGATGGCGCTGTCGTTGCGGCCGCTCGACTCGAAGACCCGCGTTGCGGGCGCGCTGATGGCGCTCGGGATCTTCGGCGCGTGCATGTTCTACGGGGACGCGGTGATCACGCCGGCGATCTCGGTGATGTCGGCGGTCGAAGGTCTCGAAATCGCGACACCGCACCTGTCCCATCTCGTGCTGCCGATCACGATCGTGATCCTGATCGCGCTGTTCTGGATCCAGCGTCATGGCACCACGCTGGTCGGCAAGCTGTTCGGCCCGATCATGGTGCTGTGGTTCATCGTGATCGCGGCGCTCGGCGTGTACCACATCGTGCGCGTGCCGGGCATCATGGCGGCCATCAACCCGTATTACGCGGCGTCGTTCATGGCCGATCACCTGCTGCAGGCGTACGTGGTGCTCGGCTCGGTCGTGCTGGTGCTGACCGGCGCGGAAGCGCTCTACGCGGACATGGGCCACTTCGGCGCGAAGCCGATCCGCATCGCCGCCTACGGGCTCGTGATGCCGTCGCTCGTGCTGAACTACTTCGGCCAGGGCGCGCTGCTGATCCAGAACCCGAAGGCGATCGAGAACCCGTTCTTCCTGCTGGCACCCGAATGGGGGCTGCTGCCGCTCGTCGTGCTGTCGACGGTCGCGACCGTGATCGCGTCGCAGGCGGTGATCTCGGGCGCGTATTCGCTGACGTCGCAGGCCATCCAGCTCGGCTACGTGCCGCGCATGAAAGTGCTGCATACGTCGGAACTGGCGATCGGCCAGATCTACGTGCCGGTCGTGAACTGGCTGCTGCTGTTCGTGATCCTCTGCATCGTCATCGGCTTCAAGAGCTCCGACAACCTCGCGGCCGCGTACGGCATCGCGGTGACGGCGACGATGGTGATCACGACCGTGCTCGCCGCGGTCGTGATGGTGAAGGTGTGGAACTGGAACCGGCTGCTGGTCGGCGCGATCATCGCCGTGTTCCTCGCGGTCGACCTCGGCTTTTTCGGCGCGAACCTGCTGAAGGTTGCGCAGGGCGGCTGGCTGCCGCTCGGCATCGGCGCGCTGCTGTTCTTCCTGCTGATGACCTGGTACAAGGGGCGTCACATCGTCAAGGAGCGGACGGCTGCCGACGGTATTCCGCTCGAGCCGTTCCTGCAGGGGCTGCTCGCGCACCCACCGCATCGCGTGTCGGGCACCGCGATCTACCTGACCGGCAACGACAAGCTCGTGCCCGTCAGCCTGCTGCACAATCTGAAGCACAACAAGGTGCTGCACGAGCGGACCATTTTCCTCACGTTCGTGACGCGCGACATTCCCTACGTGCGCGACGACAAGCGCCAGACCTCGCGTGATGCGGGCGGCGGGCTGTACATCGTCAGGGCCGAGTACGGCTTCAACGAGACGCCGGACGTGAAGGCCGTGCTCGAGGAATTCGGTCGCATGCACGACATGACGTTCGAGCTGATGGACACGTCGTTCTTCCTCGCGCGCGAAACGGTCGTACCGACGCATCTGCCCGGGATGTCGATCTGGCGCGAGCGCGTGTTCGCGTGGATGCACCAGAATGCCGCGAAGCCGACCGACTTCTTCTCGATTCCGGCGAACCGCGTGGTCGAACTCGGGACGAAGATCGAGATCTGACCGGGCGCGGCGCGCGGGCCGTTCAGCCGCGCGCCGCCGAGTCTGCCGAACAGGCAATCAGGCCGCGATCGTCCGCATCGCCGGCCGCGAACGCAGCCGCATAGCGCTGCGTATCCCGCGCGACCCAATCCAGATAGCCGCGTATCCAGTATCGGCAGCCGTCGACGAGGCCGTGCACGCGCGTGTCGGCATGCTGTGCGAGTGCATCGGCGCACAGGACGAACGCGCTGATTTCCGCGCGCACACGTTCGGCCGTGTAGTCGACGCTTGCCTGCAGCGTATGGCCGCGGGAAGCGTGGATCATCACCATGTTCCGGAACTGCCCGGGCTGGCGCGCTTCGACGCCGATGCTCTGGATGTCGTTGCTCCAGCAGACGATATGGTTCGCGTGCCGGCACAGTGTCTGGATTTCCGGCCGATGAAACGTATCGGGCGGGACGGCGCCGGAATTGGCCGCGTCCGCCAGCGCGAGGCACGGATTCATCCCGCTCGTGTGACGCCGGATCGTTTCGTATTGCTGCACTGCGATCGGCTCGGCCCGCAGGTGGCCGATAATCTGCAGCCCGGCCGTGGTGGCCCACAGGCGCATGCCTTGTGCGAAGCGCGCGAAATGTTCGGCCGACAGGCGCGCGCGCAGGCGCTGACACAGATCGAACCACGCTCGCTCGCCATATACAGGCTGGGGGGATGTACATTCGTAGTCGAGCACATCGATCATCGCGGTCAGATTGCGCAACGTATCAGGGCCTACCGGCTCGACGCGGTCGACGAACAGGTCGTCGACGAGAAAGAACCACACGAAATAATCGGCGAGCGCTTGCAGCAGCGAAGGATCGGCGTTCGGGTAACAGCGCGCGGCGAGCCAGCCGTATCGGGTGCGCGCGACGCGTTCCCGGTAGGCGTCGCTGATGAACATGCCGTATGCGTCGGCCCATTCGAGCATGCGCGATTCGATTCGTTCGACGTGCGGTGAACAGGCACCGGCCCAAGGGACGTCGAAAACGGGAATGCGTAATGCGGCCAGTTCGGTTTTCAGATGGTCGTCTTCCATGGTTCCCCGATCCATTTTTCGCGAATCCGTCCCGGTTCGCCGGCCGGGCGAATACCGGATGCAATGCGTCGCGAATCGACTGCAAAAAGCGAGACTGAAACACGCGAGGCCGGATATTCACGGCGCATCCGAGCGCCGTGGAAAATCCTGCCGCTGAGCTGAAAGATCGCTGCTTGTTACGGAAGCATCAAAATACGGCCGTTCGAAAATTTATTTTATGTACCGATCGTGAAGCGTCAAGAAAACGCATGTCTCAACGCGGATTGTTTAATTCGCCGATTAAACGTGGGGGAATGGTGATGAAAACGCGCATATTCGGTTTTCATCGCGGATATTGAAATGTACGCGACGATTCAATAAAAAAACCCGCCGTAAGGCGGGTTTTTTCGTGCGTCGACGCTCTTCGCGTGCTCAGCGCTTCAGCTTCGCGAACGCCGCGGCCATTGCGCCGGCCGGTTCCGGCTCGCGCGAACGCTGCGGGCGGGCGGCGCCGCGCCCCGCGTTGCCGCGATCCTGGCCACCGCGCGACGGCATGCCGGGCGCTGCCGCGTCGTCGTCGAGGCGCATCGTCAGCGCAATGCGCTGGCGTTTCACATCGACGTCGAGCACCTTCACCTTGACGACCTGGCCCGCCTTCACGACTTCGTGCGGATCCTTGATGAACTTCGTCGACATCGCGGACACGTGGACGAGGCCGTCCTGGTGGACACCGATGTCCACGAACGCGCCGAATGCGGCGACGTTCGTCACGACGCCTTCGAGCGTCATGCCCGGCACGAGATCCGACACTTTTTCGACGCCTTCGCGGAACGTCGCGGTCTTGAATTCGGGGCGCGGATCGCGGCCCGGCTTCTCCAGTTCGGACAGGATGTCGCGCACGGTCGGCAGGCCGAAACGTTCGTCGACAAATTCCGTCGGGGACAGGCCCGACAGCGCTTCGCGGCTGCCGAGCACGTCGTCGATGCGCTTGCTGATCTTCGCGAGCATCCGCTCGACGACCGGATACGCTTCCGGGTGCACCGACGAGCGGTCGAGCGGATTCTCGCCGCCGTTGATGCGCAGGAAGCCGGCGGCCTGTTCGAAAGTCTTGTCGCCGAGGCGCGGGACCTTGCGCAGGTGCTCGCGCGACGGGAACGGGCCGTTCGCATCGCGGTAGTCGACGATGTTGCGTGCGAGTGTCGCGTTCAGGCCCGACACGCGCGCGAGCAGCGGGGCCGATGCCGTGTTCGCGTCGACGCCGACCGCGTTCACGCAGTCTTCGACAACCGCGTCGAGCGAGCGGGCGAGTTCGCGCTGGTTCACGTCGTGCTGGTACTGGCCGACGCCGATCGCCTTCGGCTCGATCTTCACGAGTTCGGCGAGCGGATCCTGCAGGCGGCGCGCGATCGATACGGCGCCGCGCAGCGACACGTCCATTTCGGGGAATTCCTTCGCCGCGAGTTCGGACGCCGAGTAGACCGATGCGCCGGCTTCCGACACGACGATTTTCTGCAGGCGCAGTTCCGGGTGCTTCGCGATCAGTTCGCTCGCGAGCTTGTCGGTTTCGCGCGACGCGGTGCCGTTGCCGATGCTGATCAGCTCGGCCTGCGTCTGCGCGGCGATGCGCGCGAGTTTCGCGATCGAGCCGTCCCAGTCGCGGCGCGGCTCGTGCGGGTAGATCGTGTCGGTCGCGAGCACCTTGCCGGTGCGGTCGACGACCGCGACCTTCACGCCCGTGCGCAGGCCGGGGTCGAGACCGATCACGGCCTTCGGGCCGGCCGGCGCGGCCAGCAGCAGGTCGTTCAGGTTGCGCGCGAACACGCGGATCGCTTCCGTTTCGGCCGTTTCGCGCAATTGCGTGAGCAGCTCGTTCTCGATATGCGGTTGCACCTTCACGCGCCAGCACCAGCGGCAGACATCCGACAGCCATTTGTCGGTCGGGCGGTTCTGGTTCGCGATGCCGAAATGGCGCGCGATCATCGCCTCGCCGGGATGCGGCACCTGCGCGTCGAGCTCTTCGCCGAGGCCGAGCTTGACCGTCAGCACGCCTGCATTACGGGCGCGGAACAGCGCGAGTGCGCGATGCGACGGCACGGTCCTGATCGTTTCCGCGTAGTCGTAATAGTCGCGGAATTTCTCGCCTTCCTCGTTTTCCTTGCCCTCGACGACGGCCGACGACACGACGCCCTGGTTGTGCAGGTAGTCGCGCAGCTTGCCGAGCAGCTCGGCCGTTTCACCGAACTGTTCGGACAGGATGTCGCGCGCACCGTCGAGCGCGGCCTTCACGTCGGCGACGCCCTTGTCGGCGTCGACATAGGCGGCCGCCTCGACCTGCGGGTCGAGCAGCGGATTCGCGAGCAGCGCCTGCGCGAGCGGCTCGAGGCCGGCCTCGCGGGCGATCTGCGCACGCGTGCGGCGCTTCGGCTTGTACGGCAGGTAAAGGTCTTCGAGCACCTGCTTGCTGTCGGCCGTATCGATCGCGGCGCGCAGCTCGTCCGTCAGCTTGCCCTGTTCGTCGATGCTCGACAGGATCGTCGCGCGGCGATCCTCGAGCTCGCGCAGATACAGGAGACGCTCCTCGAGGTTGCGCAGCTGCGTGTCGTCCAGGTTGCCGGTCACTTCCTTGCGGTACCGGGCAATGAACGGAACGGTCGAGCCTTCGTCGAGGAGTTGCACGGCCGCCGCGACCTGGCGCGGCTGGACGGACAGTTCGGTGGCGATGCGCTGTACGATCTTGAGTGCTACGGTTTCCGTCATGTCGTGGATGATCTGCCTGCTGAAATCGCGGCGCGGGCCGGCAGGCCCGAAGCGGCGGGCTGCATGGCGGGCCCGACGGGCCAGATGCCGCGGGTGAGTGAAGCGGGGCATTTTGCCATAAATGGCGGAGCGTCCAGCCGGGGGTGATAGAATTTGACACATGTCCCGCAGCTTTCCTACGACGTTGCCAACTTCCCGAATTTCTCTCGTCGCGCTCGGCGCAGCGCTCGCCGCGGCTTTGTCTGCCGGGCCTTCCGGCGCGTTCGCGCAAGCTTCGGGCGCCACTGCGCCGGCCGCCGCCGCGGCCGCACCGGTGACGGCCACGGCCGCACCGGACTTCGACGCCCGTCAAAAAGTGCTCAATCAACGCTCCGCGGAAAACGATTATCGTTATGCGGTGTCCGAGCATGATTGCTACAGCAAGTTCTTCGTCAATCACTGTCTCGGCAAGGCGCGTGAACAGATGCGCGACGAGCGGGCGAGCATCCGCCAGGAGCAGCTCGCGCTCAACGACGAGCAGCGGGCGGTGCGCGCACAGCAGCGTGACCAGCAGCAGGCGCTGAAGGCGGCGCAGAATGCGGCACAAGCGCCGCAGCGCGCGGCGAACGACGCGGCAAACGCCGCTGCGTTCCGCGACAAGCAGGAGCAGAATGCGCTGAAGCAGGCGCAGCGTGGCGCGGAAGGGCCGCAGCGCGCGGCGAGCAAGCAGGCATACGACCAAAAGCAGGGCGACTTCCAGCACAAGCTCGACCAGGCGCACCAGCAGGCCGCGCAGAAGGCGCAGGAGCGGGCGGACAACGCCACGCGCTACGAGCAGAAGCAGAAGGAAGCTGCGCAGCACAAGGCCGATGTCGAGCAGCGTCAGAAGGAAGCGACCGAAAAGGCGCAGCAGAAGCAACAGCAGGGGCAGTAACGTGTTGGATTGATCCGGAATCAGTCTCGTGCGCGCTGGCACGCCAGCCGGCGCGCTGCTTCGATGAGGAGGCAAACATGCAAAACCGTCTCACGGAACAGCAGCAGGAATTGCACAACCGTTTGGCTGCATTGCAGGAGCAGCACCAGCAGCTCGCTCGGGAGATCGAGCTGAAGGAAGGACACTCCGACATCGACGACATCACGCTGCACCGGCTGAAGAAGGAAAAGCTGGCGGCCAAGGACAAAATCATTTTGCTGCAATCGCAGCTGGAACCGGATAAGCGCGCCTGAGCGCGGCCTGGCAAGCGCCGGCGCCGCCCGGGCGCTGGACACAGGAACGCTTGCCTTGAATTCTCCGCTTGAAGCCACCCCCGATGCCCGGCGCGACGTGTCGTCCGCCGGGCGCGCACGTGCGCCCGAAGGCACCTTTGAACTGAGCCGCAAGCGCGTCGACGAACTCGATACGATCTTCGGCGAAGGCGGATTGCTGGCGCGTGCGCTCGACGGCTATCGGCCGCGTACGTCGCAGATCGAGATGGCGCGCGCCGTCGCGTCCGCGATGGAAGCGTCCGCGCGCCGGATGCCCGAACCCGAGATCTTCGAAACCCGCAAGCGGCCGGCGCGTCGCCTCGGCGACGGTGACAAGGCGGCCGAACCGGGCGTGGACGCCGCCACGCCAGCCGAAACCGATAACGACGCGGCCGACAACACGCTGATCGTCGAGGCCGGTACGGGTACCGGCAAGACCTATGCGTACCTTGTGCCCGCGATGCTGTGGGGCGGTAAGGTGATCGTGTCGACCGGTACGAAACACCTGCAGGACCAGCTGTTCCAGCGCGACATCCCGACCGTGCGCAACGCGCTCGCGGTGCCGGTGTCGGTGGCGATGCTAAAGGGGCGGTCGAACTACCTGTGCCATTACTACCTGCAACGCACGGCCGACAACGGCCGCCTGCCGTCGCGGCAGGATACGGCCTATCTGCAGGAAATCGTCCGTTTCGCGAAGATCACGAAGAGCGGCGACAAGGCCGAGCTCGCGAGCGTGCCGGAAACGGCGCCCGTGTGGTCGATGGTCACGTCGACGCGCGACAACTGCCTTGGCCAGGAATGCCCGCATTACAAGGAATGCTTCGTGATGCAGGCGCGGCGCGAGGCGCAGCAGGCCGACGTCGTCGTCGTCAACCACCACCTGTTCTTTGCGGACATCATGCTGCGCGATACAGGGATGGCCGAGCTGCTGCCGAACGCGAACACGGTCATCTTCGACGAAGCGCACCAGTTGCCGGAAACGGCGACGCTGTTTTTCGGCGAGACGCTGTCGACGACGCAGATTCTCGAGCTCGCACGCGACACGGTGGCAGAAGGCCTGAGCCATGCACGCGACGCGGTCGAATGGGTGAAGCTCGGCGGCGATCTCGAGCGCGCGGCGCGCGACTTGCGCCTTGCGTTCGCGAACGACCAGATCGTGCGCATGTCGCTCGCCCAACTCGGCGACGATCACCCGATGTTCGGCGCGCTCGACGCGCTCGAGGCTGCGCTCGACGCGCTTGCGTCGGCGCTTGCAAGCCAGGCCGAACGGGCGGAATCGCTCGGTGCGTGCCTGCGGCGTGCACGTGAGCTGCAGGACCTGCTGGCCGGCTGGGTCGCGCCCGGCGCGACGGAAGCGGCCGCGAAGGCCGACGCGGCGGCGGCCGGCGACAAGGCGGCATCCGACGGCGATCCGAACGAGAAGGTGCGCTGGGTCGAAGTGTTCGCGCATACGGTCCAGTTGCACGAAACGCCGCTGTCGGTCGCGCCGATCTTTGCCAAGCAGCGCGCGGGCGTGCCGCGTGCGTGGGTGTTCACGTCGGCCACGCTGTCGGTGCGCGGCGATTTCACGCACTACGCGGCACAGATGGGCCTCAGCTCGCGTCGCTCGATGACGCTCGCGAGCCCGTTCGACTACCAGTCGCAAGGGCTGCTGTACGTGCCGCGCAACCTGCCGCAACCGTCTTCTCCGGCGTTTACCGATGCCGTCTTCGACGCCGCGCTGCCGGCGATCGAGGCGTCCGGTGGCGGCGTGTTCATGCTGTGCACGACGCTGCGCGCGGTCGACCGGATCGCGTCGAAGCTGCGCGACGTGATCGAATCGCGCGGCTGGAACACGCCGCTGCTCGTGCAGGGCGATGCGAGCCGCACCGAACTGCTCGACCGTTTCCGTGCGTACGGCAACGCGATCCTGGTCGGCAGCCAGAGTTTCTGGGAAGGCGTCGACGTGCGTGGCGATGCGCTGTCGCTCGTCGTGATCGACAAGCTGCCGTTCGCGCCGCCGGACGATCCGGTGCTGGCCGCGCGGCTCGATGCGCTGACGAAGAAGGGGCTGAGCCCGTTCGCCGTGCACCAGTTGCCGCAGGCCGTGATCACGCTGAAGCAGGGCGCGGGCCGGCTGATTCGCGCGGAGACGGATCGCGGCGTGCTGATGATCTGCGACACGCGGCTCGTCGACAAGCCCTACGGGCGCCGGATCTGGCAGAGCCTGCCGCCGTTCAAGCGGACCCGCGAGATCGCGGTCGTCCAGGACTTCTTCGACGAGCACCGTTCGGCAAAGCGCACGTGACGGCGCGCGCGGCGATCGCCGCGCGATCGCACCGGCGCCGCCTGAACGCGGCGCCAATAAAAAACCCGGCTCGATGGCCGGGTTTTTTGCGCGTGCAGCGGGCGCTGCACGGTGCTTTCGTCAGAACTGCCACCACGACTTCTTCGCGCCGGGGCGCGAGTGGCCCGTGACGTACGGGCTGTCGGGGAACGTGCCTGCGAGCACGCGCTTCGTGTCCTCGGCGAGTTCCGGCTGGTTCAGCTTGCCGTACGACAGGATCATGATGTGCAGCGCGTCCTCGATCGCCGGGGCACCCTTGTAGTCCTTGATCGCGAGCTGCGCGCGGTTGATGGCCGCGACGTAGGCGCCGCGCCGGTAGTAGTAGTCGGCCGCGTGCACTTCGTGCGACGCGAGCGCGTTGACGATGTAGCGCATCCGCGCGGCGGCGTCGGGCGCGTACTTGCTCTTCGGGAAGCGGTCGACGACGACCTTGAACGCATCGTACGATTCGCGCAGTGCCTGCGGATCGCGCTCGCTCATGTCCTGACCGGAGAACCGGCCGAACAGGCCGAGATCGTCGTTGAAGTGGATCATCCCCTTCAGGTAGTACGCGTACGGGATATCCGGATGATCGGGGTGGAGCTGGATGAAGCGGTCGACGGCCTGGTCAGCGGCTGCCGCTTCGTTGTCCTTCCAGTTGCAGTATGCAACGTTGATCTGTGCCTGCTGCGCGAAATGACCGAACGGATCGCGGCCTTGCAGCGACTCGAAATATTTCGCGCACTTGCCCCAGTCGCCGCCGGACAGTGCGTCCTGGGCCTCTGAGTATAATTTGTTATTCGACCAGGTAGCCGTCTCGTCCTGCTTCTGCGGCAAGCCGTGGCAGCCGGCGATGAGGGCCGCGGCCGCTACCGCCGCAGCCCGGGCGGCGACGGTTCTGGCCGTACGTTTGGTCGAATTCATCATGCTCGCATGTCCTAGCTTCAAGTCTCGGTGACCCAGTCTAAATGACCCGTTCAAGTTCGCAGAATGCCCAGCCGGGCACACCAAATCGCGAAGATTATAGCCCAAGCGATCGGCCCGCCGACGCTGCGTCGGGGGATTCCCTCGATGACGATCTGGCTGGCGACGCAATGCAGCCGCCCGTCGTGCCGTCCGCGGCGGTCGACGACGCGCCGCGCGTCGTCGAAGTGCCGCTGTCGCTCGCGGGTGAACGCCTCGACAAGGCGCTCGCCCAACTGTTCCCCGAATTCTCGCGCAGCCGCCTGCAGAGCTGGATCGAGGCGCAGCGCGTGCTCGTCGACGGCGCACCGGCGAAGATCCGCCAACCGGTGCCGCTCGGCGCGAAGGTCGAGCTCGTGCCCGACCTGCTCCCCGAGCAGCTCGCCTTTACGCCGGAGCCCGTGCCGCTCGACGTGATCTACGAGGACGACGCGCTCGTCGTGATCAACAAGCCGGCCGGCCTCGTCGTGCATCCGGCTGCCGGCAACTGGAGTGGCACGATCCTCAACGGGCTGCTGCATCGCTACGGCGACGCGGCGGCCGGCCTGCCGCGCGCGGGCATCGTCCACCGGCTCGACAAGGAAACGTCCGGCCTGATGGTGGTGGCCCGTACGCTGGCCGCGCAGACCGACCTCGTGCGCCAGTTGCAGGCCCGCACGGTGAAGCGCCGCTATTTCGCGCTCGTGTGGGGCACGATGCCCGAGGAAGGCACGATCGACGCGCCGATCGGCCGCGATCCGCGCGAACGCACACGCATGGCCGTCGTCACCGGCGCATCGGGCAAGCCCGCGCGCACGCATTTCCGCACGGTTGACACATGCCTGTGGCAACGTCAGCCGGTTTCGGCGATCCAGTGCGATCTCGAGACCGGTCGCACGCACCAGATCCGCGTGCATTGCGCGCATGCCGGGCACCCGCTGCTCGGCGACCCCGTGTACGGGCGGGCGCGCGGCAAGCGCTCGGTCGCGCCGTTGCCGGACGGTTTCGCGCGACAGGCGCTGCATGCATGGCGGCTCGGTCTCGTGCATCCGGTCACGGGCAAGTCGATGCAATGGCGCTGCCCGCTGCCGGACGACATGAACGCACTCATCGCGGCGCTCGGCTTCGGGCAGGGTGACGAGGAATTCGACGACGATGACGGTGTCTACGACGATGACGATTTCGGCGGCGAGTATCACGACGATGAGCCGTACCTGGACGATGAGGAGGAGTGAGTGCCGATGACGAACCTGGCGCCGTTGACGTGGCAGGACTGCGTCCAGCCCGACTGGCAGGTGTCGCCGCGCGTGCGCGCGCTGATCACGACGCGCGACGGCGGGGTGAGCGAAGGCCCGTACGGGCGCTGGCAGGGCGCAGAAGCGTTGCCGGGCGGGATGAATCTCGGCCTGCATACCGGTGACGACCCGGCTCATGTCGCCGGGAATCGCGCGCGCTTGCTCGCGCTGGCGGGCCAGTCGAGCGCCGCCTGGCTCGAGCAGGTTCACGGCGCGCAGATCGTGCACGCGGACGAGGTGATCGCGGCGGCACCCGCGGCTGCGGCGCCGGTGCAGGCCGACGCGAGTGTCACTGACCGTGCAGGGGCTGTCTGCGTCGTGATGGTCGCGGATTGCCTGCCCGTGCTGCTGTGCGACACGCAAGGCCGCGCCGTCGGCGCCGCGCATGCGGGCTGGCGCGGGCTGGCGGCCGGCATCGTCGAGCAGACCGCGGCGCGTGTCGCGGCACTCGCGGGCGGCGCGACGGACGCGCTTCATGCTTACCTCGGGCCGGCGATCGGCCCGCGGGCGTTCGAGGTCGGCGCCGACGTGCGTGACGCGTTTCTCGACACGGCCCCGCAGTCGGAGCATGATGAAACCCGGCTTGCGTTCGTCGCGATCGATGGCGCGCCCGGCAAGTTCCTGGCCGATCTCTATGCGCTCGCGCGCTTGCGTCTTGCGCGTGCGGGTGTTGCGCACGTGAGCGGCGGGACGGCCTGCACGGTCACCGAACAGGCGCGCTTCTATTCGTACCGGCGCGATCGCGTGACGGGCCGCATGGCGGCGGCGATCTGGCTGGCCGATTGACGGGATGCGCATGCGCGAGGCATTTGCTGCGCCGCAAAATCGGGTTATCTCGGTATTTCGGCGGCTATGCCGCGCCGCATGCGCGACTGAATGAAAAATCGCGAAGTCAAGTCAATCAAAATGTTTTATGTTTCGCCGGAACCCTTGTCCCGCCTGTTGCGCGAGGATTATCTCCGTGCGGAAATGTTCAGCGGTTTGACATGGCGCTTCACATGGGGAAAACGATAATGATAAAAATACCGCACTGCGGCAGAATCTGGAGACGCCTCTCCAGAGCATGACGGCCCGGCTCGCAGCCGGCATGCCGCGCGCGAGCAGGATTTCACGATAGACGCTCACGAATCACCGGTAAGGCAGGTAATGACAGCATCGAAAAAATCGTCGACGTCCGCTCAGGCGGGCACTTCCACGGGCAGCATTGGTTTCGATCCGGCCGCCCAGCCGATGCAGCAGATGTTCGAGTCGTGGTTGAACGCGTGGCGCGGTTTTGCAGATCCGGCACGTGCCGCGACTGCGTCGGCCACCGTGAATCCGTTCGCGACATTCCAGTTCCCGACATCATTCCCGTTCCAGGTGCCGTCGATGCCCGATTTCGGCGCGATGGCGTCGCCGTTCGCCGGGCTGAAGCTGCCGGCCGCCGCGATTCCGCCCGAGCGGCTGCAGGCGTTGCAGGCCGACTATGCGCGCGATTGCATGGCGCTGATGCAGCAGGCAGCCGCCGCGAAGCTCGAGTCGCCCGAACTGAAGGACCGCCGCTTCAGCGGCGATGCGTGGAAGGCGTCGCCGGCGCATGCGTTCGCGGCGGCCTGGTATCTGCTCAACGCGCGCTATCTGCAGGAACTGGCCGACGCGCTTCAGACCGATCCGAAGACGCGCGAGCGGATTCGTTTCACGGTCCAGCAGTGGACGGCCGCGGCCGCGCCGAGCAACTTCCTCGCACTCAATCCCGACGCACAGAAATCGATCCTCGAGACGCAGGGCGAAAGCCTGCGGCAAGGGATGATGAACCTGCTCGGCGACCTGCAGCGCGGCAAGATTTCGCAGACCGACGAATCGCAGTTCGTGGTCGGCAAGAACCTCGGGTGTACTGAAGGCGCGGTCGTCTACGAGAACGACCTGATCCAGCTGATCCAGTACACGCCGAAGACGGACAAGGTGTTCGAGCGGCCGCTGCTGATCGTCCCGCCTTGCATCAACAAGTTCTACATCCTCGACCTGCAGCCCGAGAATTCGCTCGTCGCGCACGCGCTGTCGAACGGTCATCAGGTGTTCCTCGTGTCGTGGCGCAACGCGGATGCATCGGTCGCGCACAAGACGTGGGACGACTACATGAACGAAGGGCTGCTCGCGGCGATCGACGCCGTGCAGCAGGTGAGCGGCCGCGAGCAGATCAACACGCTCGGTTTCTGCGTCGGCGGCACGATGCTCGCGACCGCGCTCGCGGTGCTCGCCGCGCGTGGCGAACATCCGGCCGCGTCGATGACGCTGCTCACCGCGATGCTCGACTTCAGCGACACCGGCATTCTCGACGTGTTCGTCGACGAGGCACACGTGCAGATGCGCGAGCAGACCATCGGCGGCAAGAACGGCACGCAGCCGGGGCTGATGCACGGCGTCGAGTTCGCGAACACGTTCTCGTTCCTGCGTCCGAACGATCTCGTGTGGAACTACGTCGTCGACAACTACCTGAAGGGCCGCACGCCGGCGCCGTTCGACCTGCTGTACTGGAACAGCGATTCGACGAGCCTGCCGGGCCCGATGTACGCGTGGTACCTGCGCAATACCTATCTCGAGAACAAGTTGCGCGAGCCGGGCGCGTTGACCGTGTGCGGCGAATCGGTCGACCTGACGCTGATCGACGTGCCGACCTTCATCTACGGCTCGCGCGAGGATCACATCGTGCCGTGGCAGACGGCTTATGCATCGACGTCGATCCTGTCGGGCCCGCTGAAGTTCGTGCTCGGCGCGTCGGGGCACATCGCGGGCGTGATCAATCCGCCGGCGAAGAAGAAGCGCAGCTATTGGGTCAACGACAGCGCCCTGCCCGAATCGGCGGACGACTGGTTCGCCGGTGCGGCCGAGCAGCCGGGAAGCTGGTGGACGACCTGGGTCGAATGGCTCGGCGAGTACGGTGGCCGCAAGGTGGCGCCGCCCGCCCAGCCCGGTACCGCGCAGTTCCCGGTGATCGAGCCGGCGCCGGGGCGTTACGTGTTGCAGCGCGATTGACGAAAACCGGACAGCGGCGCACGCTGTCCGGAGCACCGCAGTTTTTTAACAGGGCCGGTAGCGATGCGCCGTGTCGTGCGGGCCTGGAGGAAAGGGAAATGACGGACGTAGTGATCGTATCGGCCGCGCGTACCGCGGTCGGCAAATTCGGCGGTTCGCTTGCGAAGATTGCGGCGCCGGAGCTGGGCGCGACGGTGATCCGCGCGGTGCTGGAGCGTGCGGGCGTGAAGCCCG
>NZ_JAAOXM010000018.1 GCF_011605345.1 Burkholderia sp. D-99 | reverse complement strand
GGGTGACGAGGGTGATGGGGGTGACGAGGGTGATGGGGGTGATGAGGGGGCGTGGAACGACGGGTGTTCCGGGAACACGTGATCGTCGATCGCGCTCGAGTGCCACGCAAACTTCGGCGGCAACGACGTCACGCGCGCCTGCACGGCGCGTAGGCGCTCGATTCAGAGCGTCAGGCCGCCGTCGACATGAACGACCTGGCCGGTAATCTGTCGCGCGGCGTCCGACAGCAGGAACGCGATCAGCGCGGCGACGTCGTCGGGTTCGGCGATCCGGCCGAGCGGTGTCGCCTGTTCGGCCTGCGCCCACGCGGCGGCGTTGCCCGCGCTCGGCCCATGGTCCTTGCGCGTGAAGCCCGGCGCGACCGCGTTGACGGTGATGCCGCGCGCGGCGAATTCGGCGGCGGCGGTGCGCACGAGCGATTCGAGCGCGGCCTTCGCCGCAGCGGTGGCCGCGAACGGCGCGTCGGCGCGGTAGCGGTGCGCGACGAACGAACTGACCGCGACGATCCGCGGCGCGGCCGACGCCTCGAGCAGCGGCCGCGCGCGGCCCGCGAGCGCCGAGAATGCGCCGGGCATCGCCGCGAAGGCGGACGCGAGCGCGTCCGCGGAAAGACCGGAAAAGGATTGCCGTGCGGCGAAGCCGGCGTTGGCGACGAGATGATCGAGCCCGCCGAAGCGCGTGGCGGCCGCATCGACGAGCGAGGCGGCGACGCCGGGCTCGCCGAGATCGCCGGTGAGCGTGACGCACTCCGCGCCGGCCGCCGTGCACGCATGGGCAACTTCGGCGAGCCGGGCGCGTGCCGCTTCGTCCGCGCCGCGCGCGTGTAGCGCCAATGCGATGCCGGGCGCCGCGAGCCGCCGCGCGAGTGCCGCACCGATCCCCGAACCGGCGCCGGTGATCAGCGCGACCCGCGCGATGTGCGCGGCGCGTTTGTTCACGCCGCGACCTTGTCGCCGGCGTTCACGCGCTCGACGTTGATCGTGCCGACGTGGAACGCGGCCAGCGATTCGCGGTGCGCGATGCTGACGATCGCGGCCTTCGGCAACCGTTCGGCGAACAGGTGGTACAGGCGTGCCTCGTTGTCGGCGTCGAGCGCGCTCGTCGCTTCGTCGAGGAACAGGAAGTCGGGCTTGTGCAGCAGCACGCGCGCGCCGGCCAGGCGCTGCTGTTCGCCCGGCGACAGCACGCGGGTCCAGTGCGCGTTCTCGTCGAGGCGCTCGACGTAATCCTCGAGGCGGCACGCGCGCAACGCGTCGCGACACGCATCGTCGCTGAACGCGTCGGGTGTCGCCGGATAGGTGAGCGCGGCCTTCAGCGTGCCGATCGGCAGATAGCTCGTTTGCGGCACGAACATCATCCGCGCGCCGACGGGCGCGTCGATCGCGCCGTCCCCGAACGGCCACAGGCCCGCAAGCGCACGCATGAACGTGCTCTTGCCGGAACCCGACTTGCCGATCACGAGCCAGCGCGAGCCGGGCTCGATCGTGATGCTGCCGATGTTCGCGAGCGCGTTGCCGTTCGGCAGCGCGAGCTTGAGCGACGACGTCGACAGCTTCGCCGCATCGACATAGTGCAGGTTGATGCCGCCATGCTCGGTCGCGGGCGACAGGCTTTCCTTCAGGTGCGACGTGCCCATCACGCGCTTGAATTCGCGCAGACGGTTGACGGTGGCGCGCCATTCGACGAGGGTCGAGTAACTGTTGATGAACCACGAGAACGAATCGCTGACGGTGCCGAACGCGGACGAGATCTGCATCAGCACGCCGAACGAGAACGCGCCCGCGAAATAGCGCGGCGCGGCGACGACGAGCGGGAAGATGATCGCGATCTGCCCGTAGAAGCTCAGCACGAACGTGAGCCGCTTCGTGTACTTCATCACGCGCCACCAGTTGTCGCGGATGCGCATGAAGAGGGTTTGCGCGTTGCCGGTCTCGGTCTTCTCGCCTTCGTAGAACGCGATCTGCTCGGCGTTCTCGCGCACCCGGATCAGTCCGAAGCGGAAGTCGGCCTCGACGCGCTGCTGCTGGTAGTTGATCGACACGAGCGGATGGCCGACCTTCTGGATGATCAGCGAGCCGACCACCGCGTACAGCGCGGCCGCCCACACCATGTAGCCGGGAATCGAGACCGGCGTCGCGCCGAGCGTGAACGTCAGCGCGCCGGCGAGCGACCACAGGATCGTGATGAACGACACGAGCGTGACGACCGTCGACAGCAGGTCGAGCGACAGCGCGAGCGTCGTGGTCGCGAACGACTGAAGATCGTCGGTGATCCGCTGGTCGGGGTTGTCGGCGAGACGGTCACGCTCGATCCGGTAGAACGCGCGATCGCCGAGCCACTGGCCGAGAAAGCGGTCGGTGAGCCACTGGCGCCAGCGGAAACCGAGCATCTGCCGCAAGTAGCGGCCGTACACGGCGAGGATGATGAATGCGAACGCGAGCGCGGAGAACTGCATCAGCAGGTTCGGGAAGTCGTGGACGTCCTTCGACTGCAGCGCGTTGTAGAACTCGGCGTTCCACTTGTTCAGCCGGACGTTGATCCAGACCACACAGAGGTTGATCGCGATGATCGCGACCAGCAGACCCCACGCGAATTTCCATTCGGACGATACCCAGTAGGGCTTGATGAGGCTCCATGCGGATACCGGGCGCTCGTCCTGCGGCGCGTCGGAGGCGGAGCGGACGGGATCGATCGATTGGGTCATGTGCTTCCTGATGAGTAGCCGGCGCGCGGGCCGGGCGAAGCCGGGCGCGCGCCGCGATACGGCATGCCGGGACGCGGCGCCGACTGACGGCGGGCGTCCGGATGGTCGCCCGCGCGTCTTAAACGGCACTTAAGGCCGGCGGTGACGCGGCAACCGGCCGCTCGCGCGGCCGGCCTGCGGGCATTGTGCCAGAGCGGCGCGGCACGACGGCGAATTTGCCGCAAGGGGGACAGTTTGCGGCGCTTTCCGCTTTTATGGTCTAATGGCCGACGACGAAACAGGGGTGCTTCGTGGCGCGGCCGGCAGATGTTCCGGGCAGCGCGATGAGGCTGAGAAAGACCCTTCGCACCCGATCCGGGTAATACCGGCGAGGGAAGTTTCTGATCCCGCCGGGTCGCGCTGGCTGCCATCCCACATGGTCAGCGCCCGAGTCCCGCCCGGCCGGCCTTTGCTGCCGGTTTCGTCCTTTTGGGTACGCGCTTTTGCGCGTTACGGAAGGAATGATGACCGCACAATCTTCAGTCTTTTGCATGGTTCCCGGCCCGACGTCGCGTGCGTTCGCACGCGGCGGCGCGTTTGCGTCGACGCTCGTCGAGCGTGCCCGCACGGAGGGTGCGCGATGAACGCCCGGGATACTCGACCCGATTTCGCAGTGCTCGGCGGCGGCCTCGTCGGCCGCCTGATCGCATGGCGGCTCGCGGGCGACGGGCATCGCGTCGCGCTTTACGAGCGCGGCGGCCCGGACGGCGAGCAGTCGGCCGCATGGATCGCGGCCGCGATGCTCGCGCCGCTCGCGGAAGCGGCGAGCGCCGAGCTGCTGATCACAGAGCTCGGTGCCGCGTCGCTCGCGCGCTGGCCGCAGTGGCTCGCGGAACTGCCCGAACCCGTCTTCTTCCAGCATCACGGCACGCTCGTCGTCTGGCATCACGCGGATCGCGCGGAGGCGCCGTTGTTCGAGCGGCGCGTGCGCGCGAACGTGCCGGCCGACCTGTTCGACAGCGGTTTCGTGACGCTCGCCGGCGCGCAGGTCGACGCGGCCGAGCCGGTGCTCGCGGGCCGCTTCGCGCGCGGCCTGCTGCTGCCGAACGAAGGCCAGCTCGACAATCGCCAGGCGCTGCGCGCGCTCGCGACCGGCCTCGCCGAGCGCGGCGTCGACCTGCACTGGCACGTCACGATCGACGATGCGAACCTGCCCGCCGCGCATTTCACGATCGATTGCCGCGGGCTTGGCGCGAAATCCGCGCTGCCCGCGTTGCGCGGCATCCGTGGCGAAGTCGCGCGCGTGCGCGCGCCCGGCATCGGGCTCACCCGGCCCGTGCGGCTGCTGCATCCGCGCTATCCGTTGTACATCGCGCCGAAGCAGGACGATCTCTATGTGATCGGCGCGACCGAGGTGGAAGGGGAGGACATGTCGCCCGTCAGCGTGCGCTCCGCGCTCGAACTGCTGAGCGCGGCGTTTTCCGTGCATCCGGCGTTCGGCGAGGCGCGCATCCTCGAGCTCAATGCGCAGTGCCGGCCGACGCTGCCCGATCATCGCCCGGCGGTGATCTGGGACGGCGCGTCGACGCTCGCCGTCAACGGCCTGTACCGGCACGGCTTCATGATCGCGCCGGAAGTCGCGCACGCGGCGGTCGCGCTCGCCGAAGCCGCGCTCGACGGCGCGTTCGGCGATGTCGACGCGTTCGCCGCGTGGCGCGACGCCGCGCGCTGGCCGACGCTCCTTCATCACCGCAACGACGTGCGCCAGCCGGCCTGACGCGCACCGCCGACCGAATTCGACGAAGCCTCATGGATATCCAGATCAACCAACAGAACCTGACGTTGCCTGACGGCGCAACGGTGGCCGACGCGCTCGCCGCGTACGGCGCACGTCCGCCGTACGCGGTCGCGCTGAACGGCAACTTCGTCGCGCGCACGCAGCACGCGGCGCGCGCACTCGCGGCGGGCGACAAGCTCGACGTCGTGCACCCCGTCGCGGGCGGCTGAGCGCCGCCGGTTCGTCCCCGCTCTTTCAGGAAAACGACATGACGTCCCTCACCTCCGCCGACGCGTTGACGCTGTACGGCGAAACTTTCGCAAGCCGCGTGCTGATCGGCACGTCGCGCTATCCGTCGCTGCAGTCGCTGTCCGATTCGATCGCCGCGTCGCGCCCGGGGATGGTGACGGTCGCGCTGCGCCGCCAGATGACGGGCGGCACGGCCGAAGCCGGCTTCTTCGACCTGCTCAAGCGCCACGCGGTGCCGCTGCTGCCGAACACGGCCGGCTGCCAGACCGTTGCCGAAGCCGTGACGACCGCGCACATGGCGCGAGAGGTGTTCGGCACCGACTGGATCAAGCTCGAACTGATCGGCGACGACTACACGCTGCAGCCCGACCCGGTCGGCCTGATCGAAGCGGCCGCGCAACTGGTCAAGGACGGTTTCAAGGTGCTGCCGTACTGCACCGAGGATCTGGTGATCGGCCGGCGCCTGCTCGACGTCGGCTGCGAGGCGCTGATGCCGTGGGGCGCGCCGATCGGTACGGGCAAGGGGGTCGTGAACCCGTACGGCCTGCGCGTGCTGCGCGAGCGGCTGCCCGACGTGCCGCTGATCGTCGACGCGGGGCTCGGCGTGCCGTCGCACGCGTGCCAGGTGATGGAGTGGGGCTTCGACGGCGTATTGCTGAACACCGCCGTGTCGCAGGCCACGCACCCCGAGATCATGGCGCGCGCGTTTGCGCAGGGCGTCGAGGCCGGCCGCGCCGCGTATCTCGCCGGGCCGATGGACGCGCGCGAGACCGCGCACGCGAGCACGCCGGTCGTCGGGATGCCGTTCTGGCACCAGGACGGGGGCGGCGCATGAGCGCGCGTTTCGCCGATGCATTCTGGCCGCCGGCCGACGAGCTGGCCGAAGCGGCCGAACGGATTCGCGCTCGCCTGGGCGACTGGCCGGGCGGCGCGGCGCCGTGGCGGCTTTGTGTCGCGGTACCCGACGCGCCGGCTGACGGCGACGTGCTGATCGTATCGGCCGGCGACCGCGCCGCGCAGGCGCGCGCGTCGGCCGCGTCGCGGCCGGCGGCGCCGGGCGCGGTCGCGATCGAATTCGACGAGCAGGGCGCGGTGCTGCACGCGGCAGGCGCGCGCTACGCGCTCGACGCCGCGCATCCGCTCGCGGACGACTGGATTGTCGCGCTCGCCGCGTTCCTCGATTGCGGCTTTGCACCGGTCGACGCGCTGGTGCTGGCGCTGGCCTGGCGGGACGGCGACGAAACGCGCGCAGCCGATGCGTGGCCGGTCGACGCCGCGCGGTTCCCGCGTGTCGCCGGGCTGCCGGCCGCGCCCGAACCTGCGTTCGCGCCGTGCCCCGCGCAACTCGGCCTCTATCCGGTCGTGCCGGACGCCGAATGGGTCGAGCGCGTGCTCGATTGCGGTGTGCGGACCGTGCAGCTGCGCGTGAAAGGCGCGACGCCGGACACGTTGCGGCGGGAAATCGCGCGCGCGGTTGCGGCCGGGCGCCGGCATCCCGATGCGCGCGTGTTCATCAACGATCACTGGCAGATCGCTGCAGAAGAGGGGGCGTACGGCGTGCATCTGGGCCAGGAAGACCTCGAAACGGCCGATCTGGCCGCGATCGCACGCGCGGGCCTGCGGCTCGGACTTTCGAGCCATGGTTATTACGAAATGTTGCGGGCGCTGCACGAGCGCCCGAGCTACCTCGCGCTCGGCCCCGTGTACGCGACCGCGACCAAGGCCGTTGCCGCGCCGCCGCAGGGCCTTGCGCGGATTGCCCGTTATGCGCGCTTCGCGGGCGCGCGGGCGCCGCTCGTCGCGATCGGCGGGGTGGGGCTCGACGCGCTGCCGGCCGTGCTGGCGACGGGCGTCGGCAGTGTCGCGGTGGTCAGTGCGGTGACGGGTGCACCTGACTACCGGGCCGCCGTTGTTGCATTGCAGCAATGTTTTCGCGGACAATTTGACAATCATTGACCGCAGGGCCCGGAACGGCGTCACGACATCATTCCAATGCAGGCCCTATAATTCGGCGTTCTGCGTATAAGGACTGTCAGCTCCGTGAGCCCCACTCCTACCGAGACACTGCTGGAACTTCGCGACGTCGACTTTGGCTACGGCGACCGCCTCGTCCTGTCCAACCTGAACTTGCGCTTCGGGCGTGGGCAGGTTGTTGCGGTCATGGGCGGGTCGGGTTGCGGCAAGACGACCGTGCTGCGCCTGATCGGCGGCCTCGTGCGCGCGCGCCGCGGCCAGGTGCTGTTCGACGGCGCCGATGTCGGCGCGCAAACGCGCGACGGCCTGTACGCGCTGCGCCGCAAGATGGGCATGCTGTTCCAGTTCGGTGCGTTGTTCACCGACATGTCGGTGTTCGAGAACGTCGCGTTCGCGCTGCGCGAGCATACCGACCTGCCCGAAGACCTGATCCGCGACCTCGTGCTGATGAAGCTCAACGCGGTCGGGCTGCGCGGCGCACGCGACCTGATGCCGTCCGAGGTGTCGGGCGGGATGGCGCGCCGCATCGCGCTGGCGCGTGCGATCGCGCTCGATCCGCAGCTCATCATG
Source organism: Burkholderia sp. D-99 (assembly GCF_011605345.1). Taxonomy (GTDB): domain Bacteria; phylum Pseudomonadota; class Gammaproteobacteria; order Burkholderiales; family Burkholderiaceae; genus Burkholderia. The sequence goes on along the minus strand of NZ_JAAOXM010000018.1, from coordinate 148,472 downwards.
TACGACGAGCCGTTCGCGGGCCTCGACCCGATCTCGCTCGGCATCACCGCGAACCTGATCCGCACGCTGAACCAGGCGCTGGGCGCGACGTCTATCCTCGTCACGCACGACGTGCCCGAATCGTTCGCGATCGCCGACTACGTGTATTTCCTGGCCAACGGCGGCGTGCTCGCGCAGGGTACGCCCGACGAGCTGCGTGCGTCGACCGATCCGAGCGTGCGGCAGTTCATCGACGGCGCACCGGACGGCCCGTTCAAATTTCATTACACGAGCCCGCCGCTCGCAGCGGATTTCGGGCTCGGCGGAGGGCGCGCATGATCAGCGCGATCGGACGTTACGTCATCGGCGGCCTCGAGCGCGCGGGCTACGGCACGCGGCTGTTCGTGCGCCTCGTGCTGGAATTCTTCCCGCTGCTGCGCCGGCCGCGGCTGGTCACGAAGCAGATCCACTTCCTCGGCAACTATTCGTTCGTGATCATCGCCGTGTCGGGGCTGTTCGTCGGCTTCGTGCTCGGCCTGCAGGGGTATTACACGCTGAACCGCTACGGTTCCGAGCAGGCGCTCGGCCTGCTGGTCGCGCTGTCGCTCGTGCGCGAGCTGGGGCCGGTCGTCACCGCGCTGCTGTTCGCGGGCCGCGCGGGCACGTCGCTCACGGCCGAGATCGGTCTGATGAAAGCCGGCGAGCAGCTCACCGCGCTCGAAATGATGGCGGTGGACCCGATCAAGAACGTGATCGCGCCGCGCATGTGGGCGGGCATCATCGCGATGCCGCTCCTGGCAGCAATCTTCAACGCGGTCGGCGTGCTCGGCGGTTACTTCGTCGGCGTCGTGCTGATCGGCGTCGACCCGGGTGCGTTCTGGTCGCAGATGCAGGGCGGGGTCCAGGTCTGGGCCGACGTCGGCAACGGCGTGATCAAGAGCATCGTGTTCGGGTTCGCCGTGACCTTCATTGCGCTGTATCAGGGGTATGAAGCGAAGCCCACGCCCGAAGGCGTGTCGCGCGCGACCACCAAGACGGTCGTGTTCGCGTCGCTCGCCGTACTCGGCCTCGATTTCCTGCTGACCGCGCTGATGTTCAGCTAAGCCTCAGCCAAGCCAAATTTTGGAATGACGATGAAAAAGACTGCTCTCGACTTCTGGGTCGGCCTGTTCGTGGTGGTGGGCTTCCTTGCGGTGCTGTTCCTGGCGCTGAAGGTCGGCAACATGAGCTCGCTGTCGTTTCAGCCGACCTATTCGGTGAAGATGAAATTCGACAATATCGGCGGGCTGAAGCCGCGCGCGGCCGTGAAGAGTGCGGGCGTCGTGGTTGGCCGCGTAAAGACGATCGGTTTCGACACGAACACGTACCAGGCACTTGTCACGATCGATATCGACGGCCAGTATCAGTTCCCGAAGGATTCGTCGGCGAAGATCCTGACGTCGGGCCTGCTCGGCGAGCAATATATCGGCGTCGATCCGGGCGGTGACACCGAAATGCTGAAGACGGGCGATACGATCACGATGACGCAATCGGCGATCGTGCTCGAGAACCTGATCGGCCAGTTCCTGTACAGCAAGGCCGCCGATGCGGGCGGTGCGAAGCCGGCAGCCGGTGCACCGGCCGCGCCGGCACCGGTGGCGGTTCCGGCATCGGCGGTGTCCGCCGCATCCGGTTCGGCGGCCCAATAACCAGACGAGAGAAAAGAAGAGGGTAATGACCATGCAGACGATCCGCATCAGGCACGCCGCGCTGGCGGTAGCGGCAGTCGCCGCGTTGAGCGGCTGCGCGACCGTGCAGACGCCGACGAAGGGCGATCCGCTCGAAGGCTTCAACCGGACGATGTACAAGTTCAACGACACGGTCGACACGTACGCGCTGAAGCCGGTCGCGAAGGGCTACCAGTACGTGGTGCCGCAGCCGGTGCGCGACAGCGTGACGAACTTCTTCTCGAACATCGGCGACGTCTACATCGCGGCGAACAACATCGTGCAGCTGCGGATCGCGGACGGCGTCGGCGACATCATGCGCGTCGTGATCAACACGGTGTTCGGCGTCGGCGGCCTGTTCGACGTCGCGACGATCGCGAAGCTGCCGAAGCACACGGCCGACTTCGGGATCACGATGGGCCGCTACGGCATGCCGTCGGGCCCGTATCTCGTGCTGCCGCTGCTCGGCCCGAGCACGCTGCGCGACACGGCCGGCCTGGGCGTCGACTACGTCGGCAACCCGCTCACCTACGTGAAGCCGGATGGCGTGAGCTGGGGCCTGTTCGGCGTCAACCTCGTCAACACGCGTTCGAACCTGCTCGGCGCGGGCGACGTGCTGGATGCCGCCGCACTCGACAAGTATTCGTTCGTGCGTAACGCGTACCTGCAGCGTCGCCAGATGCTGATCAGCAATGCGCGCGGCGAGGCGGCCGCGACGTCGAGCAACGACGCGCTGCCGAAGTACGACCTGCCGGATGACGGCGCGGCACCGGCGGCAGCCGGTACGGCGGGCGCGGCAGCGGTGGGCGGTGCGACGGCGCCGGCAGGCGCATCGGGCGCGGCGGTGGCCGCACCGGCTTCGGGCACGGCCGGATCGCCGAACCCGGCCAGCGAAACGACCGTGCCGCCGATGCAGGTGGCACCGCCGTCGCCGGGCGGGTTCCGCTTCCCGAGCATTCGTCTGCACTGACGGATTTACATTCGTTACAGCCGGAAACGATTCAGTGGGTAGCGTGCGCGAACTTGCGCGTAAGCTACCTGCTCCAACCTCCGCATCGACTCATTCATGCAGGTCACTATGATGAAAAAACTGTTCCTGATCCCCGTTTTCGCGGCGCTGTTCTCGTTCGGCAGCGCAGCCCACGCGCAAGTCGACCAGTCGAACCCGCAGGCGCTGATCAAGACGGCGACGCAGCAGGTGCTCGACGAAGTCAAGGCACAGACGATCAAGCAGGGTGATACCAACCGCATCATCACGATCGTCAACAAGGACATCCTGCCGTACACCGATTTCCGCCGCACCACGCAGCTCGCGATGGGCCGCAACTGGCGCGCGGCAACGGCCGAGCAGCAGCAGCAGGTTCAGGAGCAGTTCAAGCTGCTGCTGATCCGCACGTATTCGGGCGCGCTGGCGCAGCTGAAGCCGGACCAGCAGATCCAGTACCCGCCGTTCCGTGCCGATCCGGCCGATACCGATGTCGTGGTCAAGACGGTCGCGATGAACAACGGCCAGCCGGTCCAGATCGATTACCGCCTGTACAAGTCGGCAAGCGGCTGGAAGGTGTATGACCTGAACGTGCTCGGCGCATGGCTGATCCAGACGTACCAGCAGCAGTTCAACGAGAAGATCCAGCAAAGCGGCGTGGACGGCCTGATCCAGTTCCTCACGCAGCGCAACCAGCAACTTGCCGCCGGCAAGCAAGCGTCGTGAGCGGCTTCGAAGCCGGCTCCTCGCTGACCGTCGCGAGCGCAAAGTCCGCGCTCGCGGACGGTCTTGCGCGCATCGGCGCGGGCGCGACCGCCGTCGATTGCGCGGCGCTGACGCAGTTCGACTCGTCCGCGCTCGCCGTGCTGCTCGCATGGCAACGTGCCGCCAAAACGCGCGGCGCGACCCTCGACATCCTCAATCTCCCCCCGAAGCTCGCCAGCCTCGCGCGCGCCTACGGCGTCGACGCGCTCATCGAAGGCACCGGGCGACATTGACCCTGTCCGACCGGAGCCTGCCGCGCCAGCCGGCGCGCGCACGCTTCAGGCCGCGTGCCTCCGGCACCGGCTCCACCAGCCGGTTTGCCCTATAATCAAGCGTTTTGCGGGGCAGCCAATCGGCGTCCGGCCCCCATTTTCATTCGCAGCAAGCACAGAATAGGCGTCGCGGCCCTTGCGTCGCGCACAGTCATGTCAGCCATAGAAATCCGTCACGTCAAGAAGCGCTACAAATCGCTTCAGGCGCTCAAGGGCGTCAGCCTGTCGGTCGAGGAAGGCGAGTTTTTCGGTCTGCTCGGCCCCAACGGCGCAGGCAAGACCACGCTCATCAGTATCCTCGCCGGGCTCGCCCGGGCCGACGAAGGCAGTATCTCGGTGCGCGGCCACGATGTCGTCAAGGACTTCCGTGGTGCGCGCCGCGCGCTCGGCGTCGTGCCGCAGGAACTCGTGTTCGATCCGTTCTTCACCGTCCGCGAGACGCTGCGGATCCAGTCCGGCTATTTCGGGCTGCGCCGCAACGACGACTGGATCGACGAAGTGATGGCCAATCTCGACCTCACCGAGAAGGCCGACGCGAACATGCGTGCGCTGTCGGGCGGGATGAAGCGCCGCGTGCTGGTCGCGCAGGCGCTCGTGCACCGGCCGCCCGTGATCGTGCTCGACGAACCGACCGCCGGCGTCGACGTCGAATTGCGCCAGACGCTGTGGAAATTCATCTCGCGCCTGAACCGCGAAGGCCACACGATCGTGCTGACCACCCACTACCTCGAGGAAGCCGAGTCGCTGTGCGACCGCATCGCGATGCTGCGCCGTGGCGAAGTGGTCGCGCTCGACCGCACCGACGCGCTGTTGCGCCGCTTCGCGGGGCTGCAGCTGTACCTGCGGCTCGCGACCGGCGCGCTGCCGTCCGAGCTGCGCGGGCTGGAGTCCGATCCGGCCGCCCGCGCGCCGGGCGAGCACCTGCTGCGCCTGACGAGCTACGACGATGTCGAGCGGATCCTCGCGCAATGCCGCGCGGCGGGTTGCACGTTCGACGAGATCGAGGTCCGCAAGGCCGACCTCGAAGATGTGTTCGTCCAGGTGATGAACGGGGCAGACGTCATCGAGGGATTGGCATGAATCAACAACCCCCACGCGAACTTCGTTCGCTGCCCCCCGAGGGGGCGCCCGGCACTCTTGGGGCGGCCCGGCGAGTGCCGGGAAGCGGTTTTCAAACACTGTTCTACAAGGAACTGCTGCGTTTCTGGAAGGTGTCGTTCCAGACGGTGTGCGCACCGATCGTCACGGCGCTGCTGTACCTGACGATCTTCGGCCACGCGCTGTCGGGCCGCGTCGAGGTCTATCCGGGCGTCGAGTACGTGAGCTTTCTCGTACCGGGCCTCGTGATGATGAGCGTGTTGCAGAACGCGTTCGCGAACAGCTCGTCGTCGCTGATCCAGTCGAAGATCACCGGCAACCTCGTGTTCATGCTGCTGCCGCCGCTGTCGTACCGCGACATCTTCGGCGCATACGTGCTCGCGTCCGTGGTGCGCGGCCTCGCGGTCGGCACGGGCGTGTTCGTCGTGACGATCTGGTTTATCCCGATGCATTTCGCGGCGCCGCTGTTCATCATTGCGTTCGCGCTGCTCGGCTCGGCGATCCTCGGCACGCTCGGCCTGATCGCCGGGATCTGGGCCGAGAAGTTCGACCAGCTCGCGGCGTTCCAGAACTTCCTGATCATGCCGCTGACGTTCCTGTCCGGCGTGTTCTATTCGACGCACTCGCTGCCGCCCGTGTGGCGCGAGATCTCGCGTCTCAATCCGTTTTTCTACATGATCGACGGCTTCCGTTTCGGGTTCTTCGGCGCGTCCGACATCAACCCGTTCGCGAGCCTCGCGATCGTCACCGGTTTCTTCGTGCTGCTCGCGCTGATCGCGATGCGGCTGCTCGCGACCGGCTACAAACTGCGTCATTGATATCGACAGGCAGCGGCCGCCATCCGGGCGGCGCGCGCCGACAGGAGCCTTACACCATGTTGCCGACTCCCGAACAGGTCAAGCAATACATCGCCGGCGGTCTCGCCTGCACGCATCTGGAAGTCGAAGGCGACGGCCAGCATTTCTTCGCGACGATCGTGTCGGCGGCCTTCGAAGGCAAGCGCCCGATCCAGCGGCACCAGCTCGTCTACGCGGCGCTCGGCGATCGCATGAAGCAGGAAATTCACGCGCTCAGCATGAAGACGCTGACGCCCGCCGAATGGCAGAACGCATAACCGGAACTCACTGAGTGCAAGTCACCGTCAACGAGCGCGACGCCGTCCAGAGCGTCGCCACGGCACACCCGGCCGCCAACGGGGAATCGCATGGCCATGGGATGGACAAGCTCGTGATCGAAGGCGGCCATCGCCTGTCGGGCGAGATCGTCGTGTCGGGTGCGAAGAATGCCGCGCTGCCGATCCTGTGCGCGGGGCTGCTCACCGCCGATCCGGTCGATCTCGACAACGTGCCGAATCTCAAGGACGTGCGCACCACGCTGAAGGTGCTGAACCAGATGGGCGTGAAGAGCGAGACCGACGGCTGCCGCGTGCAGCTCGACGCGTCGCGCGTCGACAACCTCGTGGCGCCGTACGAACTCGTGAAGACGATGCGCGCATCGATCCTCGTGCTCGGGCCGCTGCTCGCGCGTTTCGGCGAGGCGAAGGTGTCGCTGCCGGGCGGCTGCGCGATCGGCGCGCGTCCGGTCGACCAGCACATCAAGGGCCTGCAGGCGATGGGGGCCGAGATCAGCATCGAGCACGGCTTCATCGAAGCCCGCGCGAAGCGCCTGAAGGGCGCACGCATCGTGACCGACATGATCACGGTGACGGGCACGGAGAACCTGCTGATGGCCGCGACGCTCGCCGACGGCGAGACGGTGATCGAAAACGCCGCGCGCGAGCCGGAAGTGAGCGATCTCGCACACTTGCTGGTCGCGATGGGCGCGAAAATCGACGGCATCGGCACCGATCGCCTCGTGATCCAGGGCGTCGAGCGGCTGCACGGCGCGCGTCATTCGGTGATCCCCGACCGTATCGAGGCCGGCACGTTCCTGTGCGCGGTCGCGGCGGCGGGCGGCGACGTGAGGCTGACGGGCGTGCGCCCGTCCATCCTCGACGCGGTGATCGACAAGCTGCGCGAAGCCGGCGTGTCGATCGAGGAAGGCGACAGCTGGCTGCGCGTGAAGATGGATCGCCGGCCGTCGGCGGTCACGATCCGCACGTCGGAATACCCGGCGTTCCCGACCGACATGCAGGCGCAGTTCATGGCCCTCAATACGGTCGCGACGGGCACCGCGCAAGTCGTCGAAACCATTTTCGAGAACCGTTTCATGCACGTGCAGGAGCTGAACCGGCTCGGCGCGAACATCACGATCGACGGCAACACCGCGCTCGTGACGGGCGTCGAGAAGCTGTCTGGCGCGAACGTGATGGCGACCGACCTGCGTGCGTCGGCGAGCCTCGTGATCGCCGGGTTGCGTGCCGATGGCGAAACGCTCGTCGACCGCATCTATCACCTGGACCGCGGCTACGACCGCATGGAAGCCAAACTGACCGCCGTCGGCGCGAACGTGCGCCGCCTTTCCGGGAGCCAAGCATGACCGCGCCGCTGACCCTCGCCCTGTCGAAGGGCCGGATTTTCGAGGAAACCCTGCCGCTGCTGGCCGCGGCCGGCGTGCAGGTGACCGAGGATCCGGAAACGTCGCGCAAGCTGATCCTGCCGACGACGAACCCGGACCTGCGCGTGATCATCGTGCGCGCGAGCGACGTGCCGACCTATGTCGAATACGGCGCGGCCGACTTCGGCGTGGCCGGCAAGGACGTGCTGGTCGAGCACGGCGGCTCGGGCCTGTACCAGCCGATCGATCTGAACATTGCACGCTGCCGGATGTCGGTGGCCGTGTCGGCCGGCTTCGACTACGCGAGCGCCGTGCGCCAGGGCGCGCGGTTGCGCGTCGCGACGAAGTACGTCGAAACGGCGCGCGAACACTTTGCCGCGAAAGGCGTGCACGTCGACCTGATCAAGCTGTACGGCTCGATGGAACTCGCGCCGCTGGTCGGGCTGGCCGACGCGATCGTCGACCTCGTCAGCTCGGGCGGCACGCTGAAGGCGAACAATCTGGTCGAGGTCGAGGAGATCATGGCGATCTCGTCGCGCCTCGTCGTGAACCAGGCTGCGCTGAAGTTGAAGCGCACGGCACTCAAGCCGATCCTCGACGCGTTCGAACGCGCGTCGCAGAATGGCGGTTGAGCGCATCACCGTAACGGAACTCCCATGGCCATCACCATCCGCAAGCTCGATTCGACGAGCGAAGGCTTCGGCGCCGCGCTGCGCACGCTGCTCGCATTCGAGGCGAGCGAAGACGCGGCGATCGAGCAATCGGTCACGCAGATCCTCGCCGACGTGAAGTCGCGCGGCGACGCCGCGGTGCTCGAGTACACGAACCGCTTCGACCGGCTGAGCGCGAACAGCGTCGCCGCGCTGGAGCTGCCGCAGGACGCGCTGCAGACGGCGCTCGACAGCCTCGCGCCGAAGGCGCGCGCGGCGCTGGAAGCGGCGGCTGCGCGGGTGCGCGCGTACCACGAGAAGCAGAAGATCGAGTGCGGGACGCATAGCTGGCAATACACGGAAAGCGACGGCACGGTGCTCGGCCAGAAGGTCACGCCGCTCGATCGCGTCGGCCTGTACGTGCCGGGCGGCAAGGCCGCGTACCCGTCGTCGGTGCTGATGAACGCGATTCCCGCGCGCGTCGCGGGCGTCGGCGAGATCGTGATGGTCGTGCCGACGCCGGACGGCGTGAAGAACGACCTGGTGCTCGCCGCGGCGCTGCTCGGCGGCGTCGATCGCGTGTTCACGATCGGCGGCGCGCAGGCAGTCGGCGCGCTCGCGTACGGCACGGCGACGGTGCCGGCCGTCGACAAGATCTGCGGCCCCGGCAATGCGTATGTCGCGTCGGCGAAGCGCCGCGTGTTCGGCACGGTCGGCATCGACATGATCGCCGGGCCGTCGGAAATCCTCGTGCTGTGCGACGGCACGACCGATCCGAACTGGGTTGCGATGGATCTCTTCTCGCAGGCCGAGCACGACGAGCTCGCGCAGTCGATCCTGCTGTGCCCGGACGGTGCGTTCCTCGAGCGCGTCGAGAAGGCGATCAACGAGCTGCTGCCGTCTATGCCGCGCCAGGATGTGATCCGTGCGTCGCTCGAGGGCCGCGGCGCGCTGATCAAGGTGCGCGACATGGCCGAGGCATGCCGGATCGCGAACGACATCGCGCCCGAGCACCTCGAAATCTCGGCGCTGGAGCCGCAGCAATGGGGCAAGCAGATCCGCCACGCGGGCGCGATCTTCCTTGGTCGCTACACGAGCGAGAGCCTCGGCGACTACTGCGCGGGCCCGAACCACGTGCTGCCGACGTCGCGCACCGCGCGTTTCTCGTCGCCGCTCGGCGTGTACGACTTCATCAAGCGCTCGAGCCTGATCGAGGTCAGCGCCGAAGGCGCGCAGACACTCGGCGAAATCGCATCCGAACTCGCGTACGGCGAGGGGCTGCAGGCGCACGCGAAGAGCGCCGAGTTCCGGATGAAGAGCTGAGCGCACGCAGCACGGGGCCGGGGCACGCGCTGATGGGCCGCCCGGCCTGCACCCCGAAGGCCGGGGCCGGAGACACCTGTGCAGGGCGGCGGCCGCCGCCTTGCCGATCATTTGACGCCGGCGCGACGCACGCCGGCTTGAGACCATGACGACGCCACAAGACATCATCCGCCGCGACGTGCTCGCGATGACGAGCTACCCGGTGCCGGACGCGAGCGGATTCGTGAAGCTCGACGCGATGGAGAACCCGTACCCGCTGCCCGAACCGCTCGCCGCGGCGCTCGGCGAGCGTCTCGCGCAGGTCGCGCTGAACCGCTACCCGGCGCCGCGCCCCGCCGCGCTGATCGACAAGCTGCGCCACGCGATGGGCGTGCCGGCCGCCTGCGACGTGCTGCTCGGCAACGGCTCGGACGAAATCATCAGCATGATGTCGGTCGCCTGCGCGAAGCCGGGCGCGAAAGTGCTCGCGCCGGTGCCGGGCTTCGTGATGTACGAACTGTCCGCGAAGCTCGCGCAGCTCGAATTCGTCGGCGTGCCGCTGAAGGCCGACCTGACGCTCGACGTCGACGCGATGCTCGCGGCAATTGCCGAGCATCGTCCGGCGCTCGTCTATCTCGCTTACCCGAACAACCCGACCGGCACGCTGTACGACGATGCCGACATCGAACGGATCGTCGCGGCCGCGCGGCACAGCCTGATCGTGATCGACGAGGCGTACCAGCCGTTCGCCGGGCGCTCGTGGCTGCCGCGCGCCGCCGAATTCGACAACGTTGTCGTGATGCGCACGGTGTCGAAGCTCGGCCTCGCGGGCATCCGCCTCGGTTATCTCGTTGGTTCGCCCGCGTGGCTGACCGAATTCGACAAGGTGCGCCCGCCGTACAACATCAACGTGCTGACCCAGGCGACCGCCGATTTCCTGCTCGACCACCTCGGCGTGCTCGACGCGCAGGCGGCCGATCTGCGTGCGGAACGCACGCGCCTCGCGCAGGCCGTGGCCGCGCTGCCGGGCGCGACGGTGTTCCCGAGTGCCGGCAATTTCCTGCTGGTGCGCGTGCCGGACGCGGCCGCCGTGTTCGACGCGCTGCTCACCGAGCGGGTTTTGGTCAAAAACGTGAGTAAAATGCATCCGTTGCTGGCTGAATGCGTGCGGCTGACCGTCGGCTCTCCCGACGAAAACGCACGCCTGCTGGCCGCTTTGAAACTCGCGCTGCCAGGGTGAGCCTGCGGGCGCCGCAGCGCGAAACGATCAATCCCCATTTACATCGACTCAGTCAAGGAATTGCCATGCGTGTGGCGGAAGTCGTTCGCAATACCAGCGAAACGCAGATCCGTGTGAAGCTCAATCTCGACGGCACGGGCCAGCAGAAGCTGGCTACCGGCGTGCCGTTCCTCGACCATATGCTCGACCAGATCGCTCGACACGGTCTGGTCGATCTCGAGGTTGAAGCGCATGGCGATACGCATATCGACGACCACCACACGGTCGAGGATGTCGGCATCACGCTCGGGCAGGCCGTCGCGAAGGCGATCGGCGACCGCAAGGGCATCCGCCGCTATGGCCATTCGTACGTGCCGCTCGACGAGGCGCTGTCGCGCGTCGTGATCGACTTCTCGGGCCGGCCGGGCCTCGAATTCCACGTGCCGTTCACGCGTGCGCGTATCGGCACGTTCGACGTCGACCTGTCGATCGAGTTCTTCCGCGGTTTCGTGAACCACGCGGGCGTCACGCTGCACATCGACAACCTGCGCGGGATCAACGCGCACCATCAGCTCGAGACCGTGTTCAAGGCCTTCGGCCGTGCGCTGCGCGCGGCGGTGGAGCTGGACGAGCGTGCGGCGGGGCAGATCCCGTCGACGAAGGGCAGCCTCTAACCTGAACTGACCGGACGGAGCGTCAAGGACAACCTCACGGCTTCGGCGCGCAGCGCCGGCTTGCGATGGATCTGCTCAAATCGTTCATTTCGCTGCTGGCGCTGATCAACCCGATCGGCGCGGTGCCGTTCTTCCTGAGCCTGACGGCGCAGCAGACGGACATCGAGCGGCGGCGTACGATCCGGATCGCGTCGGTGTCGGTGTTCTGCGTGATGACGGTGACGGCGCTGCTCGGGCAGCAGATCATCGACTTCTTCGGCATTTCGGTCGGGTCGCTCGAGGTGGGCGGCGGGATCATCATGCTGCTGATGGCGATCAACATGCTGAACGCGCAGATCGGCAACACGCGATCGACGCCGGAGGAGCGCCACGAGGCCGAGCTGAAGGACAACATCGCGGTCGTGCCGCTGGCGATTCCGCTGCTCACGGGCCCCGGCTCGATCAGCACGGTGATCATCTATGCGGCGAACTCGCATCACTGGTATGAGCGGGCCGGGCTGGTCGCGATCGGCGCGGTCCTGGCTTTTCTGTGTTTCGTCGCGATGCGGCTCGCCGAGCCGATCGCGAACTGGATCGGCCGCACGGGCATCAACATCGCCACGCGGCTGATGGGTCTGATGCTGTCGGCGCTGGCGGTGGAATTCATCGTCAATGGACTGAGGGCGCTACTGCCTGCACTGAGATGAAAACTTCGATTGCGATTGTGGATTATGGGATGGGCAACCTGCGCTCGGTCGCGCAGGCGCTCAAGAAGGCCGAACCGGCCGCCGACGTGGCGATCGTCGACACGCCGGCCGCGATCCGTGCGGCCGACCGTGTCGTGCTGCCCGGCCAGGGCGCGATGCCCGACTGCATGCGCTGCCTGGGCGAATCGGGCCTGCAGGAGGCCGTGATCGAGGCGTCGCGCACGAAGCCGCTGCTCGGCGTGTGCGTCGGCGAGCAGATGCTGTTCGACTGGAGCGCGGAAGGCGACACGAAGGGCCTCGGCCTGTTGCCCGGCAAGGTCGTGCGTTTCGAGCTCGACGGCCGCCTGCAGGACGACGGCTCGCGCTTCAAGGTGCCGCAGATGGGCTGGAACCGCGTGCGCCAGTCGCAGCCGCACCCGCTGTGGGATGGCGTGCCCGACGACGCGTATTTCTACTTCGTGCACAGCTATTACGTGAGCCCGGACAACCCGGCGCATACGGTTGGCGAAACGGCCTACGGTGCGCCGTTTACGTCCGCGGTCGCGCGGGACAACCTCTTCGCGACCCAATTCCACCCCGAGAAAAGCGCGGAGGTCGGGTTGCGTCTGTATCGCAACTTCGTACACTGGAAACCGTGAACGTCGCGTGCGTGCCACAGTCGGCGGGCCGGAAAGGCCTGTCGCACGGGGCTTGCCCGCCAAGACGCCGAAAGAGTTGTACTAAACTAGCGAGACGGCGCGGCACCGGTTTGGCCGGTGCGCGCCGGATTCTTTTCTTTTTCCACGACGACACCCGATTGCTATGTTGCTGATTCCGGCCATCGATCTAAAAGACGGTCAGTGTGTACGCCTCAAACAGGGCGATATGGACCAGGCTACGATTTTCTCCGAGGACCCGGCGGCGATGGCCCGCAAGTGGGTCGATCTCGGCGCCCGGCGGCTCCATCTGGTCGACCTGAACGGCGCCTTCGCCGGCAAGCCGAGGAATCTCGAGGCGATCGAGGCGATCCTCGACGAAGTCGGCGATGAAATCCCCGTGCAGCTCGGCGGCGGCATCCGCAGCCTCGAGACGATCGAGAAGTATCTCGATGCGGGCCTGTCCTACGTGATCATCGGCACCGCGGCCGTGAAGGATCCGGGCTTCCTGCAGGACGCGTGCACCGCGTTCGCCGGCAGCATCATCGTCGGGCTGGACGCGAAGGACGGCAAGGTCGCGACCGACGGCTGGAGCAAGCTGACGGGCCACGAAGTGATCGATCTCGCGAAGAAGTTCGAGGACTACGGCGTCGAATCGATCGTTTACACGGACATCGGGCGCGACGGGATGCTGCAGGGCATCAACATCGAGGCGACCGTGAAGCTTGCGCAGGCGGTCGGCATCCCGGTGATTGCCAGCGGCGGCCTGTCGAACCTCACGGACATCGAGAGCTTGTGCGAAGTGGAAGAGCAAGGCGTCGAAGGCGTGATCTGCGGCCGTGCGATCTACTCCGGCGATCTCGACTTCGCGGCCGCGCAAAAGCGCGCGGACGAACTGAACGGCGAACTCGACAACGCCTGATCGCGGTTGTCCCCTTCGCCGGGGCTGCCTGCGGGCGGCCCCGACCGGAAGCCTCGCGCGAGGCTTCCGCAACCGGCCGTCCCATCGCGGCCTCTGGCGCACCATCATGGCTCTAGCTAAACGCATCATCCCCTGCCTGGACGTGACCGCCGGGCGTGTCGTCAAGGGCGTCAACTTCGTCGAGTTGCGCGACGCGGGCGACCCCGTCGAAATCGCCCGCCGCTACGACGACCAGGGTGCCGACGAACTGACGTTCCTCGACATCACCGCGACGTCCGACCAGCGCGACCTGATCCTGCCGATCATCGAAGCGGTCGCGTCGCAGGTCTTCATTCCGCTGACCGTCGGCGGCGGCGTGCGCGCCGTCGAGGACGTGCGGCGCCTGCTGAACGCGGGCGCGGACAAGGTCAGCATGAATTCGTCGGCGGTCGCGAACCCGCAGCTCGTGCGCGACGCGGCCGACAAGTACGGCTCGCAGTGCATCGTCGTCGCGATCGACGCGAAGCGCGTGTCGGCCGACGGCGAGACGCCGCGCTGGGAAGTCTTCACGCACGGCGGCCGCAAGAACACGGGCCTCGACGCGATCGAATGGGCGCGCAAGATGGCCGAGCTCGGCGCGGGCGAGATCCTGCTCACGAGCATGGACCGCGACGGCACGAAGTCGGGCTTCGACCTCGCGCTCACGCGCGGCGTGTCGGACGCGGTGCCTGTGCCGGTGATCGCGTCGGGCGGTGTCGGCTCGCTGCAGCATCTGGCTGACGGCATCAAGGACGGCCGCGCCGATGCGGTGCTGGCCGCGAGCATCTTCCACTATGGCGAGCACACGGTCGGCGAGGCGAAGCGCTTCATGGCCGACCAGGGCATCCCGGTGAGGCTGTGATGAATACGGAAACGAATGCATTGCCCGCGTGGCTCGACAAGGTCCGCTGGGACGACAACGGCCTCGTGCCGGTGATCGCGCAGGAAGCGTCGACGAACGACGTGCTGATGTTCGCGTGGATGAACCGCGAGGCGCTGGCGAAGACGATCGAGACGCAGCGCGCGGTCTATTATTCGCGCTCGCGCAAGCGCCTGTGGTTCAAGGGCGAGGAGTCGGGCCACGTGCAGCACGTGCACGAGGTGCGGCTCGATTGCGACGAGGACGTCGTGCTGCTGAAGGTCGAGCAGGTGTCGGGCATCGCATGCCACACCGGCCGGCATTCGTGCTTCTTCCAGAAATTCGAAGGCACCGTCGACAGCGGCGATTGGGTCGCGGTCGAGCCGGTGCTGAAAGATCCCGAACACATTTACAAATGACGCAATCGACCGAAGACACGCTGCTGCGCCTCGCGGCCGTGATCGATAGCCGCAAGGGCGGCGACCCCGATCAATCGTACGTATCGCGCCTGTTCCACAAGGGCGACGACGCGGTGCTGAAGAAGATCGGCGAAGAGGCGACGGAAGTCGTGCTGGCCGCGAAGGACGTGCGCCAGGGCGGCGCGCCGACCGCGCTCGTCGGCGAAGTGGCCGACCTGTGGTTCCACTGCCTCGTGATGCTGTCGCATTTCGACCTGAGCCCGGCCGACGTGATCGCCGAGCTCGAACGCCGCGAAGGGCTGTCGGGTATCGAGGAGAAGGCCCTGCGCAAGCGCCGCGAGCGCGAGGAAAACGGCGGTTGACGGACCCTTGTCGCGGGATGGCCACAGTGCGGTAAGCTGTAAGAATTGTCATCTAACGGGGGTAGCATCATGACCGATACGCCAAGCCAGTTTCCGCCGCCGTCGGTGCCGGGGGCCGCGGACGCCGAACGCCTGAACGGGCTGCGCACGTTGACTCACGTGCTCTACGGCCTCTACGCGTTTCATTGGCTCACGGGCGGCGTCACGGGCATCATCGCGATCATCATCAACTACGTGAAGCGCGACGACGTGGCCGGCACGCCGTATGCCGCCCACTTCGAGTGGCAGATCCGCACGTTCTGGCGCGCGCTGATCGCGTACGTGATCGGGTTCGCGCTGATGTTCGTGGTGATCGGATTCGCAGTGATGTTTGTCACATGGATCTGGACGCTGTACCGTATCATCAAGGGTTGGCTGTACCTGAACGACAACAAGCCGCTCGATCCGCAGGCCTGGTTCTGACCGGCCGCGCGCGGGCGTCTGCAGGAGCAACATGAGTCACGATCCGAATTGCCTGTTCTGCAAGATCGCGGCAGGCGAGATCCCGAGCACGAAGGTGCACGAGGACGACGAATTCGTCGCGTTCCGCGATATCCGCCCGGCGGCCGAGACGCACGTGCTCGTGATTCCGCGCCAGCATCTGCCGACGCTGTCGGCGGCGAGCGAGGCCGATGCGCCGATGCTCGGCCGGCTGATGCTGCTCGTCTCGCGTCTCGCCGGCCAGCTCGGCGTCGCGTACACGGGTGGCGAAACCGGTTTCCGTACGGTGATCAACACGGGCCCGGGCGGCGGGCAGGAGGTCTACCACCTGCACGCGCATATCCTGGCCGGCCCGCGCCCCTGGCAGCGGATGGGTTGACGGCGCGGGGCGTTTCCCCGCATCGATAGTCGAAGCCGGCGCGTTGCCGGCGGTTTGCGCCGCGTAGCGGCGTGGTTGAGGAGAGGTTTCATCATGGGTGGATTGAGCATTTGGCACTGGCTGATCGTGCTGCTGATCGTCGCGCTGGTTTTCGGTACGAAGAAGCTGCGCAACATCGGCAACGACCTCGGCAGCGCCGTCAAGGGTTTCAAGGACGGCATGAAGGAAGGCGAAGCACCGGCTGACGCGCAGCAACTGCCGCGCTCGGGCTCGGTCGACGTCAACGCGAAGGAAACGACGCGTTCCGACTCGAACAAGGCGTAACGCCGGTACGCTGACAGGCATTCGCGATGCTGGATCTTGGTCTTTCGAAGATGGCGCTGATCGGCGTCGTCGCGCTCGTGGTGCTCGGCCCCGAGCGCCTGCCGCGCGTCGCGCGTACGGCAGGCGCGCTGTTCGGCCGTGCGCAGCGGTACATCAACGACGTGAAGGCCGAGGTCTCGCGCGAAATCGAACTCGACGCGCTGCGGACGATGAAGACCGATTTCGAGGCGGCCGCGCGCAATGTCGAGACGACGATTCACGACAACCTGCGCGAGCACGAAAAGGACCTGAACGACACGTGGCATTCCGCGGTCGGTGGTCTTAACGAGGCGGCGGGCGACGCCGGTTCTTACGGTTCCGGCACACCCGCGGCGCCGTCGTGGCGCGGCAGCACGGCCGCGCTCGCGCCGAAGCGCCGCAACTGGCGCGTCAAGCAGGCGGCTGCGCCTGCCTGGTACAAGCGCGCGACCACTCGCCGCACGCACGTGCAGTCGGGCGCCGCGCGTGTCGCGCGCCACCAGCCGGCCAGCTTGCGCCGGCCGACGCGCTTCTTCTGAGCCGAGCGCATGCTCGCTCGTCAATCCTACCGAGGGCCGGCGTGAGCGACCCCCAGCAGAACCCGGGCGACGCCCCGGAAGAAACCTTCATTTCCCATCTCGTCGAGCTTCGCGACCGCATCATTCGCGCGGGCGCGGCCGTGATCGTCGTGTTCCTCGGGCTCGTCTACTGGGCACCCGACATCTTCCGGCTGCTCGCGCGGCCGCTGATGCAGAACCTGCCGAAGGACGGCAAGATGATCGTCACCGACGTCACCGGCTCGTTCTTCGTGCCGATGAAGGTCACGATGCTCGTCGCACTCGTGATCGCGCTGCCGATCGTGCTGTACCAGATCTGGGCGTTCGTCGCGCCGGGGCTGTACCAGCACGAGAAAAAGCTCGTCGTGCCGCTCGTCGGCAGCAGCTACGTCCTGTTCCTGTGCGGGATGGCGTTCGCGTACTTCCTCGTGTTCCCGACGATCTTCCGCGTGATGGCGCACTACAACGCGCCGCTCGGGGCGGAAATGACCACCGACATCGACAACTACCTGAGCTTCGTGCTCGGGATGTTCATCGCGTTCGGGGTCACGTTCGAGGTGCCGATCGTCGTCGTGCTGCTCGTCCGGATGGGCGTGCTGTCGCTGAAGAAGCTGAAGGAGATGCGGCCGTACGTGATCGTCGGCGCGTTCGTTGTCGCGGCGGTCGTCACGCCGCCGGACGTGTTCTCGCAACTGATGCTCGCGTTGCCGCTGGTCGTACTGTTCGAGATCGGGCTGCTGGCTGCGCGGTTCTTCGTGCCGAAGAAGCCGGCCGAGGAAGGCGAGGCGGAGAACGGCGAAGCCGCCAGTTGATGATGGGGCGCCGGGCGGCGCGCGGCAGCCGGGCTTCCGGCCAGACCTGAGCGCCCGGCAGCGTGGTCGGTCGGAAAGCGTGTGGAGAAGAGGGCACCGTTCCGGCAACGAGGGTCTTTCGATACAAAGCAAAAGGGCAGCCAAGCGGCTGCCCTTTTTCGTTCCCGGCGGGGTTCGGCACGCGGCTGCGCGCCGCTCGCCTGACGTCATTCGGTATCGCTGTCCTGCTCGTCGAGCGTCTGCTTCGGCGGCGGCGGGCGCTTGCCGATCACGACGCTCACGTCGAATTCCTTGCCCTTGCGCACGACGTGCACCTTGGTCGGCGTGCCCGGCTTGATCTGCGCGACCGTGTTCAGCAGCTTGGTCGTATCGGTGATTTCCTCGCCGTTGACCGTGACCAGGATATCGCCCGGCTTGATGCCGGCCTTGTCGGCCGGGCCGCCCTGCAGCACGCCGGCGACGATCGCGCCCGATTTCTGCGAGAGCCCGAACGACTCGGCGATTTCAGGCGTGACGTCCTGCGGTTCGACGCCGATCCAGCCGCGCGTGACCGAGCCTGACGTGATGATGCTTTCGAGCACCGTGCGCGCGGTCGACACCGGAATCGCGAAACCGATGCCGAGCGAGCCGCCCGAGCGCGAGTAGATCGCGGTGTTGATGCCGAGCAGGTTGCCGTTCACGTCGACCAGCGCGCCGCCCGAGTTGCCGGGGTTGATCGGCGCGTCGGTCTGGATGAAGTTCTCGAACGTGTTGATGCCGAGGTGGTTGCGGCCCAGTGCGCTGATGATCCCCATCGTGACCGTCTGGCCGACGCCGAACGGGTTGCCGATCGCGAGCACGACGTCGCCGACCCGAGACTGGTCGGAGCGGCCGAGCGTGATCGTCGGCAGGTTCGTCATGTTGATCTTCAGCACGGCGAGATCGGTTTCGGGATCGCTGCCGATCACCTTGGCGGTGGCCGTGCGGCCGTCGGCGAGCGCGACTTCGATCTGGTCGGCGCCGTCCACGACGTGCTGGTTCGTTAGAATGTAACCTTCAGGGCTCACGATAACGCCCGAGCCAAGGTTGGCGGCCGGTTCGTCCTGCTGCTTGCGGGCGTTGCGGTCGCCGAAGAAGTAGCGGAACAGCGGATCTTTCGCGCGCGGGTCGGGCGGCAGCGAGCCGTCCTTGCTGGAGAACACGTTGACGACGGCCGGCATCGCCTTCTGCGCGGCTTCGGCGTACGACGTGGTCGCCGGTGCGCCGCCGATGCCCGGCGCGACTTCCCGCAGCGCAACGATCGGCGTGGCGAGCTGCTTGCCGAGCTGTCCTTGCCGTTGCAGCCATTGCGGCTTGAGCGTCACGACGATGAACATCAGCGCGAGCAGCACGGTAACCGCCTGCGCGAAGAACAGCCAGAAGCGTCTAAGCATCTGAATGGATTAGAGGTTTATATGGATCGGATCGAACTTGAATTGTACTTGAACAATACCCTTGAAACCGCGCGCTTCAAGGACTATTGCCCGAATGGCCTGCAGGTCGAGGGGCGCCGCAAGATCGAGAAGATCGCCACCGGCGTGACGGCGTCGGTCGCGTTTCTCGAAGCCGCGCTCGAATGGGGGGCAGATGCCGTGCTCGTCCATCACGGCTATTTCTGGCGCAACGAGCCGCAGCAGATCACGGGCCGCAAGTACCAGCGCCTGAAGCTGCTGCTCGCGAACGACCTGAACCTGTTCGCATTCCATCTGCCGCTCGACGCACACCCCGAATTCGGCAACAACGCGCAGCTCGGCGAGCGGCTCGGGCTGATCGGCGAGCAGCGTTTCGGTGAAGGCGACCTCGGCTGGATGGCAACGCTGCCGATGCCCGTCACGCTCGAGCACTTTGTCGCGAAGGTCGAGCGCACGCTCGGCCGCACGCCGCTCGTGCTCGGCGATCTGGACATGCAGCTGCGCCGCATTGCGTGGTGCACGGGCGCCGCGCAAAGCTATTTCGACGCGGCGATCGATGCCGGCGCGGACGTGTTCCTGACCGGCGAGGTGTCCGAATACGTGACGCACACGGCCGCCGAGAGCGGCGTCGCGTTCGTTGCGGCAGGGCACCATGCGACCGAACGTTACGGAATCCAGGCACTTGGTGCCCACTTGTCCGAAGAATTCGATATCGAACACCTTTTTATCGATATCCATAACCCGGTCTGAATGCCGGATTTGCGGCAGCGCATCGAAATTTCTCAATGTAGCGGATGCTTAAAAGCGAAATGATTTAATCGCTCCGATAGTGGGGGAAAACCCTTAACTATCAATCACTTCGAAGGGAATTTCATCTCCGGGCCTTGTAAATGGCGACTCCATTCGAGCAAACTAGCGGCGGAATGGAAAGTCGTGACGGAAAATCCAACTCAGAAGTGGGGCGTGTGATGCGAGACAAGGAAGAGAAACGCGTCGACAGCGGCCGCCGTACCTGGCTGATTGCGACATCCGTAGCAGGTGGCGTAGGAGGCGTAGCCACCGTCATACCTTTCGCGGCGTCGCTTGCGCCGTCCGCGAAAGCGAAAGCGGCCGGTGCACCGGTCGAGGTCGACATCAGCGGGCTGAAGCCCGGCGAAATGGTCACCGTGCCATGGCGCGGCAAGCCGGTGTGGATCCTGAACCGCACCGATTCGATGCTGGCCGACGTGGTCAAGGCCGACAAGGAAGTGGCCGATCCGACCACCGAAAAGCCCTATACGATGCCGCTGCCCGCGTATTGCGCGAACGAATATCGCTCGCGGGCCGATCGCAAGAACATTCTCGTCGTGATGGCCGTGTGTACGCACCTCGGCTGCACGCCAAGCCAACGCTTCACGCCGGGTCCGCAGCCGAACCTGCCGGACGACTGGCCGGGCGGCTTCCTCTGCCCGTGCCATGGTTCGACCTACGACCTCGCTGGCCGTGTGTTCAAGAACAAGCCGGCGCCTCAGAATCTCGACATCCCGCCCTACATGTTCACGTCGGCAACGACCCTCGTGATCGGCAAGGACGAGAAAGGAGAAGCGTGATGGCCGACAACAAGGAAGTCTCCACGACAGGTCTCACCGGCTGGATCGATCAGCGCTTCCCGCTCACGTCCACCTGGAAGAAGCACGTTTCCGAGTACTACGCGCCGAAGAACTTCAACTTCTGGTACTTCTTCGGCTCCCTCGCGCTGCTGGTGCTCGTCAACCAGATCGTCACGGGCATCTTCCTGACGATGAACTACAAGCCCGACTCGACGCTCGCATTCGCGTCGGTCGAGTACATCATGCGCGAGGTGCCGTGGGGCTGGCTGATCCGCTACATGCATTCCACGGGCGCGTCGATGTTCTTCGTGGTCGTCTACCTGCACATGTTCCGCGGGCTGCTCTACGGGTCGTACCGCAAGCCGCGCGAACTCGTATGGATCTTCGGTTGCGCGATCTTCCTGTGCCTGATGGCCGAGGCGTTCTTCGGTTACCTGCTGCCGTGGGGCCAGATGTCGTTCTGGGGCGCGCAGGTGATCGTGAACCTGTTCTCGGCGATCCCGTTCGTCGGCCCTGACCTGTCGCTGTGGATTCGCGGCGACTACGTCGTGTCGGACGTCACGCTGAACCGCTTCTTCGCATTCCACGTGATCGCGATTCCGCTCGTGCTGGTCGGCCTCGTGATCGCGCACCTCGTCGCGCTTCATGAAGTGGGGTCGAACAACCCGGACGGCATCGAGATCAAGGCGAAGAAGGACGAGAACGGCATTCCGCTCGACGGCATCCCGTTCCACCCGTACTACTCGGTGCACGATTTCCTCGGCGTGTGCGTGTTCCTGATGATCTTCGCGCTGATCGT
The DNA here is from genome assembly GCF_011605345.1 of Burkholderia sp. D-99. Taxonomy (GTDB): domain Bacteria; phylum Pseudomonadota; class Gammaproteobacteria; order Burkholderiales; family Burkholderiaceae; genus Burkholderia. The sequence goes on along the minus strand of NZ_JAAOXM010000018.1, from coordinate 127,037 downwards.
GTTCTTCTCGCCGGAGATGGGCAGCTACTTCCTCGAGGCGAACAACTTCGTCCCGGCGAACCCGCTGCAGACGCCGCCCGAGATCGCGCCGGTCTGGTACTTCACCGCGTTCTACGCGATGCTGCGCGCGACCACCGACCCGTTCAAGATCGTCCTGATGATCGTGATCGCGCTGCTCGGCGTGCTTGCGCTGATCCGCGCGCGCGGCAAGTGGAAGGCCGGCTTGCCGGTGCTGGCCGCGGCGATCGTCGTGTTCATGTACCTGACGGAGTCGAAGTTCTGGGGCGTCGTCGTGATGGGTTCGGCGGTGATCACGCTGTTCTTCCTGCCGTGGCTCGACCGCAGCCCGGTGAAGTCGATCCGCTACCGGCCGCTGTTCCACAAGGTGTTCCTCGGGATCTTCGTGGTGGCGTTCCTGACCCTCGCGTTCCTCGGCACGCGGCCACCATCGCCGGCGGCCACGCTGATCGCGCAGTGTTGCGCGCTGATCTACTTCGCGTTCTTCCTCGGCATGCCCGTCTGGACGCCGCTTGGCACGTTCAAGCAGCCGCCGGAGCGGGTGCGCTTCAAGCCCCATTAACGTGAGCGAGGAGAGAACGACATGAAGAAACTGCTTTCGACACTCGCGCTGATCGGGGCGACTGCGTGTGCGCTGCTGGTGGCGCCGGCGGTTCGGGCGGAAGGTAATTTTCCGCTCGACCGGGCGCCCGATAACACGGAAAATCTCGTTTCGCTTCAGCACGGCGCGCAATTGTTTGTAAACTATTGCCTGAACTGCCACAGCGCGAACCTGATGCGCTACAACCGTCTGACGGATCTGGGCATATCCCAGAAGGAGATCGAAGCGAATCTCCTGTTCACGACCGACAAGGTCGGCAACACGATGTCCGTCGCGATGCGGCCTGAAGACGCGAAGAACTGGCTCGGCACCTCGCCGCCCGACCTGTCGGTCGAGGAGCGCGCGCGCAGCCGCGACTGGCTGTATACGTATCTGCGCAGCTTCTACCGCGACGATACGCGGCCGACCGGATGGAACAACGCGGTGTTCGAGAACGTCGGCATGCCCCATGTATTGTGGCAACTGCAGGGGCAGCGCACCGCCAAATTCGAAGACAAGACGGACGAGGAGACGGGCGAGAAGGCCCATACGCTCGTCGGCTTCCAGCAGGTCACGCCGGGGACACTGTCCGCGGTGGATTATGATGCTGCGGTTGCCGACCTGGTGGCGTACATGACCTGGATGTCCGAGCCGGCTCAGCAGACCCGCAAACGCCTCGGCGTATGGGTGCTGATCTTTCTCGGTGTCCTGACTTTCCTGGCCTGGCGGCTCAATGCCGCGTACTGGAAAGATATCAAGTAATCACGCCTGACCGGCGTGGGGCCGGCGCAAGGTGGAATCCTGGAGGGGGTTCGCCGCGTGCCGGCCCTCGGCTTTTTTGAGGAAACGCAAACATGATGGTTCTGTATTCCGGCACAACTTGCCCGTTCTCCCAGCGTTGCCGGCTGGTGCTGTTCGAGAAGGGCATGGACTTCGAAATCCGTGACGTCGACCTGTTCAACAAGCCGGAAGACATTTCGGTGATGAACCCGTACGGTCAGGTGCCGATCCTGGTCGAGCGCGACCTGATCCTGTACGAATCGAACATCATCAACGAGTACATCGACGAGCGCTTCCCGCATCCGCAACTGATGCCGGCCGACCCCGTGCAGCGCGCACGTGCACGCCTGTTCCTGCTCAACTTCGAGAAGGAACTGTTCGTCCACGTCAGCACGCTCGAGAACGAGAAGGGCAAGGCAGCGGAGAAGAATCACGAGAAGGCACGCCTCGCGATCCGCGATCGCCTGACGCAGCTCGCGCCGATCTTCGTGAAGAACAAGTACATGCTCGGCGAGGAATTCTCGATGCTCGACGTCGCGATCGCGCCGCTGCTGTGGCGTCTGGATCACTACGGCATCGAACTGTCGAAGAACGCCGCGCCGCTGATGAAGTACGCCGAGCGGATCTTCAGCCGCCCGGCCTACATCGAAGCACTGACGCCGTCCGAAAAGGTCATGCGTCGTTGATGATGCAATGAAGGCAAGACGGGGAGGGCGGCGCGGCGTGCCGCGCGCCCGCTCCGGGTTCGAGGATTGTGATGCAAGAGATTTCAACGAAGCCTTATTTGCTGCGCGCGCTGTACGAGTGGTGCACCGATAACGGTTACACGCCGCATATCGCGGTGAGGGTCGACAACTCGACGCGCGTGCCGCGTCAGTTCGTGCGTGACGGCGAGATCGTGCTCAACATCAGCTTCGAGGCGACGAGCCAGTTGCAGATGGGTAACGAGTGGATCGAGTTCACGGCCCGGTTCTCCGGGAAGGCGCACAAGATCGAGATTCCGGTTGCCAACGTGCTCGCGATCTACGCGCGCGAGAACGGGCAGGGGATGGCGTTCCAGGTCGATGCGGTCGCGGGTGAAGGCGAGGATTCGGGCGCGTTCGACGAAGAAGCCGCGCAGGCGGATGATGTGCCGCGCAACGAAGCGCCTGCTGCGTTGACGCCGGTTGCCGACAGCGGCGCGAACGAGGAACCCTCCGAAGGCGCCGACGAACCGCCGAAAACCGACGGCGATGGCGATGGTTCGAAAGGTGGCAACAGGCCTCGCCTCAAGATCGTGAAATGAGGTAGAATCTCGCGCTACGCCGGCTTAGCTCATCTGGTAGAGCAGTTGATTTGTAATCATCAGGTGGCGGGTTCGAGTCCTGCAGCCGGCACCATATCCAGCAAGGGGTTACGCGATGTTTGCGTAGCCCCTTCGCGTTTCCAATGCTCCCTCTGTGTTTTCAATCAACGTCAGTGAGATGGCTTACCAGCAGCACGCGTAGCGTGCCGTTATGCCAGTCCGCCGTGTCTCGCCAAGCGTCGCTTTGTCTCTAATCCTTCGTCGATCATCTGTTGCGTTGGCAACTACCGAATTCTGTTCAACTGGGACGGCGAGATCAAGGTGGTCGAAATCGAGGAGGTAAAGAAACGCGATGAACGCACGTACTAACATCCAAATCATCAACGGGCCGAACGAAGCGCCGGCCTTTGTGGTGATCCCCGATGCGGAATACATGGCGCAGCGTGACGAAGAGCGCGACCTGATTCCACATGCAGTCGTAAGCGCAACGGTGGATGGGGCAACGCCCCTGCGCGCGTGGCGCGAATATCTCGGGCTGACGCAGGCCGAAGTTGCGACGCGGCTCGACATCAGCCAGTCGGCCTACGCTCAACAGGAGAGCAGCGAGAAGCTGCGCAAGTCGACGCGCGGGAAGATCGCCGCCGCGCTCGGCATCACGGACGCGCAGCTCGACGTCTGACGAGCGGTCGGCCGGCAGTAAAAAGCCGCCAGGCACTTCGGTGCCGGCGGTTTTTTTACGTCCGTCGCCTGTGCGCGGCCTCGGCGGATTAGGGCGCCTCAGAGCGGCCGCCGCCTAGACACACCCACACAAGGGGCGGGCGAGCCCGCCGCGGGGCCGTGGCGGGCCGCCTGACGCGCCGGATGCGCAGTTCCAAGGGCCGGACCCTGCCCCTGGGATGACGATTCAGACCCGGCGCGCGCAGTTGTGACCCCGCCCCACCTGCCCGCAAAAACGAGCGGTTTTTATGCACGCATGCGCAGGCCGCGCGGCGATCGGTGGCGGATTCTTCTATGCACCTTTTTATGCGCCTTGGTTATGCAGTGCCGAAAAAAGCGTTACCGTTTCGACAGATACCCACGACGAGGACGTGAAAATAGTTGCATGTGTTATTAACGTTTGCTAGAGTTCGCTGCATCAAGCCCTTGGCAGTACGCCGACGCACCACATCCAGCGCCGCGCCGAACCCCTGGGCTTTTTTGCGTTCTGGGGTCAGAAAAAAGAGAACAGGCGGGGACAACGATGCCAACAGCGATCCTTATTGACGGGGCATTTTTCATCAAGCGCTTTCGCGCAATCGAACCGCAGAACGCCCACAATGCGCGGCGAGCCGCGGAATGCGCGCACCGATGGGCGTGTGCTCACCTGACACCCCCAACACCCAGGCCAGGGCGACGTAACGCTGGCGACCCTCCCGCTTTAGATCGTCAGCGTAATCGCCAGCAACGACGAGAGTTGTATCGCATCTTCTTCTACGATTGCCCACCGCTCGAGATGAAGATGCACAACCCCATCAGCAAGAAGGCGGTGGATTTCGGCAAATCGCCCGAAGCGGCTTTCCGTCTCGAACTGCACGAGCACCTTCGCGGCATGCGGAAGGTTGCACTGCGTTTGGGGCATCTATCGGCGTTTGCTCAGTGGGCCATCAAGCCCAACAAAGTGGCCGATCTCCTCGCCGGGCGGATCGAAATGAAGGACATCACGCCTGAGGATGTGACAGTCGACGTGCGTCAGAAGGGCGTAGACATGCGGATCGGCGTGGACGTGTCGTCCTTGGCCTTCAAGAAGCAGGTGGATCAGATTGTTTTGATCGCAGGCGACGCCGATTTCGTCCCCGCTGCAAAACAGGCGCGCCGCGAGGGCATCGATTTCATCCTCGATCCGATGTGGCAGCGCATTCCGCCGAATCTCAACGAACATATCGACGGGCTACGCTCGACCTGCCCGCAACAACAGCGCAGACCGATCCAACAGGCCGCAGCGCAGCCCGCGCAACAAGTCGGCGAGTAGGTCTACCGGTCCGCGGCATCTTCGTTCTATGCTGCCGACGCCCGATCAGCTCAATCTGATAATGGTGTCTGACCAGCGCATGTAAAACAGCATGTATGGCTCGCGAATGTTCAGAATCTCGTTGTCGCTATCCCATTCGATCAGCACCTTCGACTGACCGTCATTCGCGAGTTGCGAAATGTGGAAACAGGCTCCGGAGGTGCTTGAGCCTGACGGCGTCATGGACTCGCACACGTTCCCGATTCGCGCCAGCAGTTGCGAGTACGTGAACCGGAGCTGCGGCGGATCTGCCGCAAGCGCGCGCAACACGATCGTGTATACATCGCCGTTATCTCCGTCGGCTAGTCTGTAGTTCAACCGTTCTGTTCCGCGTGTTTTCGGGCCTTCGCGCAGTTTTTCGATGGTGCTGGAAAAGTCAGTGCTGGACGTGCGGCTACACACGTCTTTGATGAATTGTTTGTCGTGAGGCACGTCGAGCGCTGCCTGCCTCGTTTCTCGCGTGTCAAGTTGGAAGCAAGCATTCAGACATATCGATTGCATAAGCTGTGGCGACCCGGCAGCCTCGCCGGCAAAAGCCTTCATAAGTTCGGGTTCGACCGTTAGGCCGAGCTCGGCAAATCCACGTTCGGCGATCTGCGTCAACGTCGGTGTATCCCAATAGTCGAAGTCGATGGCTACAAACCGTCCCTGCAGGTCGGGATTCGCGCGCAGTATGTCCTCGGAATGGTACGGAACCGACGCGCAGACTATCTCGACGCCTTTGTCGATCGCCTCTTTGATATGTTCTGCGACTTGCTTCTGCACGTCCCGTGGGATGTAGTGAAAGTCGTCGATGAAAACTACGAGACCCGTCCCGGCGAGTTCCTTAATCAGCAACTGTAGGTGATCAAAGCCAACCGCCGTGACAGTTTCTACGGCCTTTGATCCTGATGCGTGCGTGACGTTACCGCTCAGCTCGACGCCGGTGCCAAAAAGCTTAAGTTGACCTTTGCCGCCACCGCTCCCTGACGTCGAACTGTTCGATTCGGCCGACGATGTGGTTGGGACGGTCGTACCGATCTGGTGGAACACTTTCAGCCAGAGTTGATCTGGCGATTGCACGCTCGCACCCGTTATGGACACTAGGTTGTCGGCACCGACGACGTTGCGGACGAAAACTGTCTTGCCAGACTTCGACGGCCCGGAGATCGTGATGAGCAGACGCTGCTCGCGCGCATCCTTGAGAGTCTGCTCTCGGCGCTCGAGGTGATCACGAACAAAGGTAACGGTGGGCGTCTGCCCGGGGGTGAAAACTTCGGTCGCCCGCATGCACTGGTTCCCCATATAGTGGTGCATAATCATCCATCGGACGAACTCGTGGCGCAAGCGTTGGCGGTCCTTGGCCGCGTTTCCAATACAACGGAAGGCCCCACCGGACAAGGCGGTGAAGCTCCTGTAATTCGCGGTATTGGAAACGCGAAAATTCCATAAGCTATTGTTATGCTTGATGATTTCAAGTGCTTTGTAATCATCAGGTGGCGGGTTCGAGTCCTGCAGCCGGCACCAAATTGAACGAAGGGCCGGGAGATTGATTCTCCCGGCCCTTCTTCGTTTCAGCGTCCACTTTCCCGGCCCGCGGGTTGTCGTTTGTTCCGTTCAGCGACATGTAGCCTGGCCAATCGCTTCGGCATCGATACGTGTCGGTGACCGCTGCACGTGCCCGTTACATGGGCCGTGCGTCGTCGTCGAGGGCGACGGGCAGTTCGATATCGAGGGGGCACAGGCGGTGTTCGAAGGTCACAAGACCTCATGTGGCGCCGTTCTGATTTCATCGTTGCCGACTTCGGGACGCTCGTGATTAGAACCGCCCGGACAGCCGCATCGAGGTGACAGAGGGTTCGGCCCAGTTACCCGCCACGCTGTCCGGCGAAGGGCTGCGCGATGCATGGCGCAGCCCTTCGTCATTTCCACGCCACGCTTCAGTTGGCCGGCTGAGCGGGCGTCCCTGCACTCATCTGCACCACATGCGCGGCGCGCAGCGTATCGCCAAACATCTTTCCCATCGCCGCACCGCACTTCTTCGCGAGACTGTCCGAATCGAGACACGTCTCCCCATCGGCGCGCGCCTTGTAGACCGGCTTGATCGTGTAGCGGGTACCGCCCGGCTTGTCACCGGTCGCCGGGACGAAGGTCGTCGTCACATTCGATACCTCCATTTGCCACGTCGCGCTGATGGGCGTGCCGTAACGCGCCGTCCCGGACTCCGTGAACAGGCGGATCGTATGACTCGGCTTCATGGCCCGCAGTGCCGCAGGTACCGGATTCACGAACTTCATCTCGTCCAGCTCGACGACTTTCGTCGGCACACCGGCCAGTGCAGTCTGGATGCCTTCACCCAGTCCTGAGAGATACGCGCGCCCTTCGCTGCCGAACTCGGGCCCGTCGAATGCCTTGCCGTCCACGACGACCAGGATCGCGGTCGCTTCTGTCGGCGCGATGCCCGCGGTGTTCTCGCCGATAAGGTTGGGTGTGGCGACGCAGCCGCTTACGAGCGCTGCAACCACGCATGTCGTCAATCCACGGAGTGTTTTCATTGTTTTCAGGGCAGGCCGGTGGGGAGGACGTCGTGTCGACTCGAGGCGATACAGTCGAGCGCAACGTGATCGCGCGATTGTGTTGGATGGGGCGCTGTTTGCCAACGTGTCGTTCACGCTTTGTCGGAACGTAACCTTGTTACACGTGCCGCAAGCAGACACCTATCACATCTGCCTGAACAACCCCGCATACGCCCGACTGACCGGCAGCATTTCCCGCTGCCCGTGCACGCGAATCCGCAATCCCCCCAGCAGATCGCGCTCGACACGATCGATCGCTGCGTACGCAACGATCACGCCGCGATGCACCTGCGCGAACCGCTCCGGATCGAGCCGTTGCATCAGTTCCTTCAGCGGCGTGCGAATCACGAGCCGTTCGCCGGCCGTGACGACTTCCGTGTATTTCTCCGACGCCTGGAAATACAGCACGTCGTCGACCGATACGAGTCGCGTCGCATCCTTCACGCCCACGGTCAGCCAGCGGATCGGTGCGGCATCCCGCGATTGCGCCGCCTGAGCAAACGCTTCGGCATGCGCGACAGCCAGCCCGCCGCGCTGAAGCTTCGCGATACAGCGCAGCAGCCGCTCGTCCGTCACCGGTTTCAGCAGGTAGTCGACTGCCGCGCGATCGAACGCGTCGACCGCATATTCGTCGTAGGCCGTGACGAACACGACATGCACGTCCGGAGCCAGCGCGGCGAGCTTCAACCCGTCGATGCCGGGCATCCGGATGTCGAGAAACGCGATGTCCGGGCGCGGCGACGCGTTCAGCGCAGCCAGCGTTTCGATACCGTTGCGCGGCATCGAAACGATTTCCAGTTCGGGCCAGAGCTGCCCCAGCCGCTGCGCAAGCGAGGCGGACAGGTTCGGTTCGTCGTCAGCGATGAGGGCGGTCGGCATGTCAGTCGATCGGAATCAGCAGCGTAGCGGTAACGCCATGCGCGGCGGCGGTGTTCGTCTCGACGGAGACGCGCCCGCGCTCGCCGTGCAGCGTCCGGATGCGCGCGGCGACGTTGGCGAGCCCGACGCCGCCGTGCAGGCTCGAGCCGCCCTTGCCGAGGCCGACGCCCGTGTCGATCACGTTCAACACCAGCGCATCGCCACGCATCCTGCCGCGAATCACGATCACGCCGCCGTCGATCGACGGCTCGATCCCGTGCAGCAGCGCATTCTCGACGAGCGGTTGCAGCAGCAGCGGCGAGAATGGCAGCGCGTGCAGATCCGCCGGCACGTCGATCGTATAGGAAAGCCGCTCGGCGAGCCGGATCGACGCGATCTTCAGCAACGCCTCGACGAGCTCGAGCTCCTCGCCGAGCGTCGACGTCGCATCGCGCGTGCGCCGCAGGCTCGCGCGCAGGTAGCGGTTCAGGCTGTCGAGCATCGTCGATGCGCGAGCCGGATCGCGCTCGATCAGGCTCTGCACGTTCGCGAGCGTATTGAACAGGAAGTGCGGCTCGATCTGCGCCTGCAACAGCGCGAGGCGCGCGGCCGTCTCGGCCTGGCGCGCTTCGGCGGCTTCGCGTCGTTCGGTCTCGAGCGTCGCACGCATGCGCATGGATTGCAGGAACAGCGAAACGCACACGAACAGGATCGCCGAAATGAGAAACGACGGCCCGTAGTTGTCCCACGTTCCGAGGCGGGCGCGCCCGAACACGTGCGGCACGTTTCCGCGGACGATCGTCGCCGAGATCTCGAAACCGATGAGCACGCTGGCCGGCGCGATCACGACGGTCTTCAGCGCGAGCCCCGGCTTGCGCGGCAGCAGCCGGTCGGCGGCATGGCTGAACAGGAGCGCGCAGAACCCGATCACGTTGGCGACGACGAGGTAGGGCAGCAGCGGTTCGTTGAAATGAAGGGCCCAGAAACCGAGGCCGACGACCGAGTTGAAGCACGCGAACGCGAGCAGCGCGGCCGGATCGCGCAGCGGCCGCGGCGGGGCGTCGGCGGGTGGCTGCGGAATCGGCGACGGGTCGGATGTGGCTCGCATGGTGTCGGGTGAAGGTGGGCGCGCGTTGCGCTGATGGCTAGACCTTACTGCCGGAGGGGCCGATTGAGCGCGAGTTGCGACGAACGGCGCGCGGCTTCGACGAAGCGCTTCGGCTGCCGACGGTTGGCCGGTTTCCGTCACGAGTGTAGTGGAAGGCGCTGCGGAAGGACACGGGGCGTTGCCGGTTGCGCGTCGAGCACGAAGCACGGACTGGTTCTGATGTCGCCGGCCGCCGGATTCGATGGCGCGTCAGTCGTCCCGATTCGCCAGACGATCATCGCCGCGACGCGCAACTCGTCCGCGAATTCCCGCCTCCCGTCGCAAGCCGCGCCGCCTGACAGGATCGAGCAGTACGGTGTTGCCGTGTCCACTCCGATCAGGCGACTCCGACCATGTCCACGCTCCTTCACCTGAAGCCTTACGTGTACGTAATGTTCTGCGTGCTGCTCTATATCGGCGTCAAGCGCTGTTTCCCACGCGAGGTGCCGGCGGCACGACCGCTGATCTCGCCTATCGCGTTCGGGATGCTCGGCATCGTCAGCCTGAACGGCCTCTTTCCGCGTGCCGGCATCGACTCGAACGCGATTGCGCTGGCGGCTGTCCTGGGTGGTGTGGCGCTGGGCTGGCTGCACGCGAGCCGGTGGCGGCTCGAGTACCGTCTGGCCGCGTCGGGCCTGCGTGTGCGCCTGCCCGGCGACGCGAGCCTGCTCGTCACGCTGATGCTGACGTTCGTCGCCGAAACCGGCATCCATTACGCGGTCGCCGTGCACGCGCCGTGGGCGGCGACGAGCGGCTTCGTGATGCTGTCGTTCGCGGTATGGGGCGTGCTCATCGGGATGACGCTCGGGCGCGCGGTGAACGTGGTCGTGCGCTGCATGCGCCATGCGAACGGATCGGCGCGCGGCGGGTTCCCGTATTCTGTCGATCCGCGATGAAGGGCGCGAGACAGCCGGCGAGCAGGTAACCGACGGCCACGCATGTGACGCGGTCCGTCGTCGTCAACTGGATCGGCATCGAATCGAAACGCCATGTAACGAGCACGGTTTTGCGCCCCGTTTTCCTGTCACGGTCACGTCATGGTGCGCCCATAACGTTGCACGTTCCCGTCGCGGCGGCATCGCCGGATCCGGGACGTGCGCAACCCGCTCGCGACGACGTGCCCGCGTCGCAGGCAGGCCTGCCGGGATCTCGCTCCCGGCGGCGCGGCGGTCATCCATCGCGCCATTTCATTCGAAAATACGATCGACGCCGGTTCGAACCGGATCGCGGACGATCAGGAGACAGGGACCATGCTGAGTCCGCATGAATTCTCGATGCTGTTGCGCGTTGCACGTGCGCCGGACAGCGTCGATCCGTCGAATCCGGCCTTCGCCGTGCTGGTGGAGAAGCGGCTGGTCGACGATACGCAGATGCGCATCAACGCCGTGGCCGCGCGCCCGGCGCTGACACCGATCGGCCAGCTGCTGCTGGCGCGCTTCGACGAAGCGGCTTGAGAGAAAGCGTCACGCGTTCGTCGACACGAAGCGCGTGACGCGTTGAACACCGTGCCGCTTATTGCGCGACCGGCACCGTTACGTCGCTGCCGAACCAGTGCATCGAGATCTTCTTCAGCGTGCCGTCCTTGTGCAGCGAATCGAGCGCGTCGTTGATCGCCTTCTCGAATTTCGGGTTGCCCTTGCGGAACGGGATCGCCATTTCCTGCTTGCCGCCGTTCACGATCGCGCCCGCGCGCAGCGGCAGGTTCGACGTCTTGATCATGTACGGCAGCATCAGGCGATCGTCGAGCGTCGCTTCGATCCGGCCCGCGGCGAGGTCGCGCAGTTTCTCCGGCGCGCCGGGATACGTCTGCACCTCGATGCCGGGCACGGTGCGCGCCATCTGGTCGTAGTTGGTGCCGAGCGTCACGCCGAGCTTCTTGCCCTTGAAATCGTCGAGCGACTTGAAGTTGCGCGTGTCGTCCTTGCGCTGGATCAGCTGCGCGGCCGAGTACGTGTACGGCTCGCTGAAGTCGAGCGCTTCCTTGCGCTGCGGCGTGACCGTGACCTGGTTGACGATCACGTCGAACTTGCCGGCCTGCAGGCCGGCGATGATGCCGCTCCATTCGGTCGGCACGAATTGCGTCTTCACGCCGAGCTTGCCGGCGACCGCGTTCGCGACGTCGACGTCGAAACCCTCGAGCTGGCCGGACGTGCCGCGCGAGTTGAACGGCGGGTAGGTACCTTCGAGGCCGACGCGCAACACGCCGGCCTTCTTGACCGAGTCGAGCAGGTCGTCCGCGTGCGCGGCGACCGCCGTGAAGCCGAGGGCCGACGCGAGCAGCAGGCCCGACAGCAGGAACTTCGAACGTTTCATCGCAGATCTCCAGTGTTCAGTGTCGTGTGTGGTGAGCGCCGGGCGCGGCGGACCGCAATACGGGCTCGTAGACACTACTCGCAACCGCGCCGTGCCGGAAGTCGAATTGGCCCTGATTGCAATCGATTTCATCGGGGCGGGAGGCGGCCGGCCGGCGTGATTGGCGTTTCCATGCACGGCTCGCGGACCAATCGGATCACGCTCTTTTAAATCAGGTCAGGTTCAGGAGCGCGCGAAATTTTGTCTGTAAAATCCCGCGGGCGAAGTTGATCGCTCGCGCCATCCGAGGGCGCGCCAAAAGAAGAAAAGGCCGTTCATGAACATGCAGAACACAATTGCCGCATTGCGCGGCGGATTGCTTCAGCAGGACCGGTTGCTGAAGCTCGATACGCCATTGGGGGCCAACGTCCTGACTGTCCAGCGGGCAGTCGGCCGCTCGCGTATCGGGCGCGCGTACGCGTTCACGCTCGACGTGCTGTCGACCGAGAGCGATCTGGAGCTTAAAAAGCTGATCGCGCAGCCCGTGACGTTGTGGATCCAGCAGGGCGATCTCGGCTACCGGCCGATCAACGGATACGTCCATACCGCGCGCCGGCTGGGCGCCGACGGCGGGCTTACGTCCTATCAGCTCGCGTTCGCCGATTTCACCCACTTCCTGAAGTTCCGTCGCGATCAGCGGTTCTGGAACGACACGACGGTCGACCAGATCATCAGCGACGTGCTGAACCAGCATCCGCAGGCGCAGGGCCATTTCCGCTTTGCGCTGACGAAGCCGCTGCCGAACCGCTCGTACACACGCCAGCACGACACCGACTGGCATTTCGTGCATCGGTTGATGGAGAGCGAAGGGCTTTACTGCGCCTGGCAGCAGGCCGACGACGGCAAGTCGCATACGCTCGTCATCACCGACAACCTGCAGGCATTCGCGCCGCTGTCACCGGAAACCGTGCGCTTTTATCGCGGCGGCGCGGCCAGCGAAGCCGACGCGTTCACGCAATGGTCGGGCACGCGCACGCTGCAGAGTGTCACGCGCACGACGCGCACGTTCGACTACAAGAATCCTTCGCAGCCGGAGAACCCGAAAGGCACATCGCTGCCGACGATGGACGGCCAGGGCGAGTTGCCGGATCAGCTCGAAGTCTACGAGTACACGGGCGCCTACACGTATCTCGACCAGACGCGCGGCGACCATCTGACGAAGGTCACGATGGAGGAGTGGGAGTCGCGGGCGAAGCGGTTCCATGCTGCGGGCGGCGTGCGCGCGATCGATGCGGGCCGGCGCTTCACGCTGGCCGATCATCCCGAACACAATCGCGATCCCGCCGAACAGCGCGAGTTCGCCGCGATCGAGGTCGCGTGGTGGATCGAGAACAACCTGCCCGTCGCGGCCGACAGCGCGGACTTTCCATACAGTCTGCGCGAAGCGTTGACGCAGGCACAGGACGGCTACGGCGCCGATCCCGCGTTTCGCGTGCCACACGAGGATGGTTCGGTCGGTTTCTATCTCGTCGAAGTCGAGACGCAGCGCGTGAACGTGCCGTATCGCAGCCCGTTCAAGCATCACAAGCCGGAAATACACCTCGAGACGGCGATCGTCGTCGGGCCGCAAGGCGAAGAGGTCTATACCGACGCGCTGAACCGGATTCGCGTGCAGTTCGTGTGGGACCGGATCAATTCGGGCAACGAGAACGCGTCTTGCTGGGTGCGCGTCGTGCAGTCGGATAGCGGTGGCGGTTACGGCGGCGTGCATGTGCCGCGCATCGGCGAGGAAGTGCTGATCGACTATGTTGGTGGCGACTGCGACCGGCCGCTCGCGGTCGGGCGCGTGTACAACGGCGCGAACCAGCCGCAGTGGCATACCGACGGGATCCTGTCGGGCTATCGGTCGAAAGAGTATTCGGGTAGCGGCTACAACCAGCTCGTGATGGACGACGCAACCGGGCAGAACCGCGTGCAGCTGATGAGCAGCAGCGCGAACAGCCTGCTGCATCTCGGCTACATCATCGATCACAACGCCAATTCACGCGGGGCGTATCTCGGCAGCGGCTTCGACCTGCGCTCCGATGCGTATGGCGCGGTGCGAGCCAGCCAGGGCCTGTACGTGACGACGCACCCGAAGGCGGCGAACAGCCAGCCGCTCGACGTGAAGGAAGCGCAGCAGCAACTCGTGTCGGGAGAGAGCCTCGTCGAGGCGATGTCGAGTGCGAGCGAACAGCATCAGGCGGAAAGCCTGAACGACGCGCAGGACACGATGCGCGCGTTTACCGATGCGACGCAGGACAGTGCACCGGGCAGCGCGTCCGGTGGGCGTACGGCCGGCGGTGGCACGGGTAACGCGAACGCGTTCAAGGAACCGGTGATGCTGTTCGGCAGCCCGTCGGGGATCGGGATGTCGACGCAGCAGTCGGTGCACATGGTCGCGAACGATCACGTGAACGTGGCGAGCGGGCAGAGCGTGCATGTTGTCGCGGGCAAGTCGCTGATCGGGAGCATCGGGCAGAAGCTGAGCCTGTTCGCGCAGAACGCGGGGATGAAGCTGTTCGCGGGCAAGGGCAAGGTCGAGATCCAGGCGCAGTCGGACAACGTCGAGGTGACCGCGCAGAAGGCGGTGAAGGTGGTGTCGGCGACGGGGCAGATCGAGATCGCGGCCGACCAGGGGATCCTGCTGACGAGCGGCGGCGGGTATGTCCGCATTCAAGGCGGGAACATCGAGATTCATACGCCGGGTGCGGTGGACGTGAAGGGTGCGTCGCATACGTTTAACGGGCCGGCGAGCATGGGGTATCCGCTGCCAAGCCCGCGGCCGGATCAGCCGGGGCAGCTGGAGTTGTTGCATACGTACGGGAACGGCCAGCCGGTGAAGGGCGGCTTGTTTTCGGTGTTCGATGCGAATGGTGGATTGCTGAAGAAAGGCGCGCTCGACAACGACGGACACATGATCGTGAGCGGGTTGCCGCCCGGTGCAGTGCAGGTGAAGTTCGGGGAGGATCCGCGTTCGCAGGACCAGGTGTCGAGCCGCTTCGATGTGGCGCCGTGGCCGGCCAATCCGGCGCCGGCGGCAGGGGCCGCGGAAACCGCGCAGGCGCAGCTCGGTTCGTTTCTGCCGGCAGCGGGCGGTGCCGCCGGCGCACTGACGGGCCTGGCCGGTGCGGCGACGCAAGGTGGCGCGGCACTGGCGAAGGCCGCCGCTGGCCAAGGTATGGGCATGGCCCGGCAGGCGCTGGCCGGCATGCTGCCGGCCGGTGCGTCGAATGCATTGGGCGCGGCGAAAACGGTCGCGGGGTTGGCGAGTTCGGCATCGCAGGGCGGAGCCGCGCTGGCGAAGGCAGTGGCAGGCCAGGGCCTTGGTATCGCGCAGCAGGCTGCGGCCAATATGCTGCCGGCGGGGGCGCAGGCGGCGCTGTCGCAAGCGGGGCAGCTGAGTGCCGCCGCCCGGCAGGTCGGCGGTCTCGCGCAGACGGCGCGTAGCGCCGCAGCCGCGCTGAAAATGAGCTGAGCGTCGCCCCTTTCAAATATCCGAGAACAGAAAAATCATGACCGCTGCGGGCGTCCTTCAACCCAAACCTACCGATGTGTTCGTGTCTCCGATCATGAAGATCACGGAGGCCGACGTGCAAGCCGGCATCGATTCATTCGACAAGTGGCTGATCAATGTCAGCGGCGGCGTCGTCAACGTCGGTCGGCTGAAGACGGTCGCGGAGAACGTGCCGATCCTGGCCAATATCTTCGCGGCAGTCGATGCGGTGCTGGATATCAAGGCGATGATCGAGCACGGCGACAAACCGATCGACATGTTCGACTGGGTCAACCTCGGTCTCGATCTGATCGGCGTCGTGCCGTTGCCGCCGGCCACGGCCGAGCTTAGGCTCGGCGCGCGCCCGGTGTTGAAGCTGATTCGACAGAAGATCGTCGAGAGCGGCAAGGCAGCGGGAGCAGCTGCGATGCAGGTGCTGCGCGACTCGCTCATTTCGGCGATCGTCGCGAACGTGCAGGAGCGTTACGCGGGCGAGATCGAGAAATTCCTGAAGGTGCTGCGCGACGGGCTGAAGGAGCTGCTCGAGCACTGCGCCAAGTTCATCGGCGATCTGATGAAGGCGATCGCCGATGTGTTCGCGCACGCGGCGGGGAAGAAGTACGAAGTCGGGCACAACGTGAAGTCGGCCGGGACCCATCTGAAGGGTGTCGGGGCGGCTATCGTTGCGTATGACGGCAGGAAGGTCCTCGACAATATTGGTGGATTCTTCTCGGACGTTCGCAAGGTCGAGGCGAAGTTCGCCGTCAACACGGCGACCTCGGCCGCTGATCTGATCAACCCGAATTCGACGAAGAAGCTGCAGCTTTTCGCTGACGATATCTACAAGCGGATTCCGACGGTCCAGAAGTGCATTCGCGAGCTCGACGGGAACGATGCGGGCAAGATCGGGTGGATCATCACGATTGGTGAAGACGGCATGCGGAGCTGGCGGAAGCGCAATCCGAAGCCGCATGCGACCGGGGTGCAAGAGCACGGGACGACGAAGGTTGCCGAGAAGCGTGCGGACCAGCGAGCTGAAGAGCTTCAAAAAACCACTGAAGCGCATCATCCGGGGCCGAATTGCTGTCTTACGCATTCCCCGGTCAAGACACCACCAGCCGCCACCGAGCATTCAATCGGATTCGCGCTCGGCGACGAGCAAATCAATCACGAAGATTTCACGATCGACGGGCCGTTGCCCGTTGTCTGGCAGCGTACCTATCGATCGTTCTTCGACGCGAACGATGCGCATGGCGAATTGGGCGCACGCTGGATCACGCCGTATACGACCCGTTTTGATATTGCAGCGGAAAAACTTGTCTATCACGATGCCGCCGGGCGAAGTGTCGAATACCCGTTGCTCGGCGTCGGAAGTGCGCACGACGATCTTTCCGAGGGGCAGACGTTATTGCGGCTGGACGAGCAGTGGCTGACGGTGACGCGCGGACATGCGCTGCTCGAAGCGTACGAGCGGCACGGCAACGTGTTTCGTCTCGCATTCGTCAAGGACCGCGCCGGCAACCAGTTGACGCTCGACTACGATGCAGAAGGGCGGTTGTATCGCCTGATTGCATCGCACGTGCAGGTTGCGTTCCGACACGATTCGCGGGGGCGCATCGTTGGCGTCACGCATCACGATGCACAAGGCGAATACGTCGGCACGCTGGCGAACTACGAGTACGACGACCAGAACGATCTGATCGGGGCGACGGACCGCTACGGCAATCGTCGCGAATACCGTTATCGACACCACCTCGTGACGCGATATACGGATCGCACCGGCCGAGGTGTGAACCTCGAGTGGAACGGTGACGGACCGAAGGCTAAATGCTTCCGCGAATACGCCGATGACGGCAGCGATGAGGTCCGTCTCGCGTGGCATCCGGACTTCCGAATGGTCGGCGTGACCGACGCGCTTGGCAATGTCACGCACCACTATTACGACAGCAAGGGCTATTCGTTCCGTGTGATTCATCCTGACGGTAGCGAAGAGTGGATGTATCGGGACGCGAACGACAAACTCGTTCAGTACATCCATCGTGACGGCACCGTCGAGCACATGGAATACGACGTGCGTGGCAATTTCGTACGCCATCAACGTACTGACGGTAGCGTGGTCGAGATGGCGTATGACCAGAAGGACCAGGTCGTTCGTGTTACCGATCCGCTTGGGCACCCGTGGCTGCGCGAATATGACGATGCAGGCAATACAGTTGCGGAGGTCGACCCGCTCGGCCACAAGACGGAGTACGCATACGACGGGCGAGGGCTGCTTACCCGGATCAAGGATGCGAAGGGGGGCGTGAAAGCCCTGAAGTACGACGACGTCGGCCAGTTGACCAGCTATACCGATTGCTCGGGCAAGACGTCGCAGTGGGCGTATGACGCCCAGGGGCGCCTCGCGGAGGCGAAGGATGCTGCGGGCGGGGTAACCGCCTACCGTTACGGTGCGAATGGCCAGTTAGCCGAAGTCGTGTCGCCAGCGGGGCGCGAGCAACTGAGCTATGACGCGGAAGGGCGTCTGCTGACCCATATTGATCCGCTGAACCGCAACACGCGTTATGGCTACGACGCGAGCGGGCGTATCAATATCCGTACCGATGCATTGGGGCAATCGCTGTCGTATCGCTATGACCGGCTCGGGCGGATCGTCGGGCTGACCGACCAGAATCACGCGAATTACGCGTTCCGCTATGACGCAACAGGTCGATTGATCGAGGAGATCGATTTCGACGGGAAGGCCACGCGTTATTCGTTTGACGAGGCGAGCAGCCGTCTCGAGTCGGTCGACGAGGCGGGGCAGGTCATGACGATGTCCCACGATCGCGGTGGACGGCTTGATGGCCGTTCGGTCGGCGAAGAGGCGGAGCGTTTCAGCTACGATCCGTTGGGACGATTGATCGAGGCCAGCAATCGATATAGCCGCGTTCAACGGTTCTTCGACCCGGTCGGTAATCTGGTGCGCGAGCATCACGCTTACGATCTGTTCGGCGCGAGCCGGAGTGTCGTGTGGCATCACCAGTACGACGAAATCGGCAACCGCGTCAGAACGGTCCGGCCCGACGGCCATGCTGTCGACTGGCTCACGTACGGCTCCGGGCACATCCACGGGATGATGCTGGACGGCAAGGAACTCGTTCAGATCGAGCGTGACGATCTGCATCGGGAGACATTGCGTACCCTGCCGAGCAAGATCGATCAACGCACCGCATACGATCGTGCCGGGAGGTTGGCGCAGCGCACGGTACAGCGTGCGAATGCACCTGCGCCGCTGGCAGAGCGCCGGTATCGCTACGACGCGGCCGGCCGGCTCGTGCAGATTGAAGACAATCGTAGAGGATTGACCGACTATCGTTACGATCCGGTCGGTCGGTTGCTCGAATCGATTGGTCCGGCGGGCAAGGAGCGGTTCGCGTTCGATCCGGCGAGCAATATCATCGATCCGGCACGTGTTGAACCGCCTCGCACGGAGAGCCGGCCGAGTCCGGTACGCGCGGAGAGTACGTTGCCTGCGGAAGTGCCCAAGGTGTTGGGCAATTTGTTGAAGCAATATGCCGGGGAGCATTTCACGTACGACGCGCGGGGCAATCTTGTTCATCGCAGATCACCGGCGGGTGAGCAACGTTACGTGTGGAACGCGTTCAATCGGCTGAGTGCTGCGACGGTTGACGGGGTCGCTCGCCGGAGCGAGTCGCGGTACTACTACGATGCGCTGGGGCGTCGCATTGCGAAAGAGGTGAACGGCGAGCGCACGGTGTTCGGGTGGGACGGCGATACGCTGGCGTATGAGAGTGCGGAGCGGGGCAGCACGCATTACGTTTACGAAGCGGGTTCGTTCGTGCCGATGGTGCAGTACGTGAGTGCACCGGTAGAAGGGTTCGAAACGCCGTCACGCAGTGCGGCCGATCGCTATGTACCGGAAGACGATCCGTTGCAACGGTTGCCGGAACGGGTTGGTGATGCGCATGCGTTCTATTACCACTGTGACCAGATCGGAACACCGCAATTGCTGACGGATGAGGACGGCGATGTGGTGTGGGAGGCGACGTACCGGGCGTGGGGCGAAGCGCGGGAGGTGATTGCGCGGGTATCGAAGGCGGCGGGGATCGTGCCGCGGAGTTCGCTGCGGTTCCAGGGGCAGCAGGTTGATGATGAGACGGGGCTGCACTATAACCGGCACAGGTACTACGATCCGAGTAGCGGGCGGTTTGTCTCAAAGGATCCGATCGGGCTGACTGGCGGCATCAACGTATATCAATACGCGCCCAATCCAGTCGATTGGGTTGATCCGCTCGGACTGGCGAAATGCCGCCCCTGCCCCAAGGACTGCGAGAAGATTCTTGACGAGGCCGGCATTCAGGTGGGGAGCCATCGCGACATGCAAAAGGCAGGGGGGGGATTGTATGATTCGCATCACATCTATCAGGACGCCGCGGTGAGTTCATTGCCGAAGTACGGTTACTTCGATGCGCCAGCGATCGTGCTTCAAGGGCGAAATGACGATGGTAAAACGCGCGGAACTCCTCACTATAAAGCAAACCGTGTTCAAGACCAGGCGGGTGGAGGCACATTGGCTGCCGAGCGACGTATTGGTTATAAAGCAATTAGAAGGGCAGGCCTAACGTCTGACCAAGCTAGATGCGCTCTTATGAAGGCGGATGGGTATTTTTCTGGCATCGGCGCGTCTGGTGCGTCGGCAACGACCATTCCTAAGCGGAGGAAATGAAATATGCAAGTATTTGATAGAGATGAAGCCTATCGGCTCATGGGTGATCTTTTAAAAGGAATTCGTGGCGGGGTAATGGGGGATTTGGCGAAATTTGGGGTGACTCATGATATTTTTGAGGAAATTGAAGAAGAGCTGCAACGATCCAGAGAGGACGTCGAAAAGCTGACTTTGCCGCCGCCTGATCTGGCATTTGTTCCGGATGGGACTGGTCGAATTCCATTCGATATATTCGAAATGGATGCCAATCCAAGCTCGCGACGAGTTGCGTGTCAATTATGGTCTGATGGCGAAAGGGCGGAGTTAACGCTGGTTGCTGATTTGTCAATTGAGCAAGGCGAAATGTCTCTTGCTTTTAGATTGCTGGAAACGCAGTGAATATTTTTCCTTTTCCATGAATGAATGTTGTTGCATAGTTTTTTTGCCAGCATTTGTTAGGTGATGATATTTGATGGGCCGCGTATGCGGCCCATTGCTTTGGTGTACCAAAAACAGTGAACGGTGCGCGGACAGCGTTCGGCTGGGGTGGCGATACGCTTGCATACGAGAGCGATGGCGAGCGCGGTACGCACTATATCTACGAGCCGTGGACGTTCGTACCCCTGGCGCAATATCTGACGGAGCCGGTGGAGGGAATCGCGACGCCGGTGTGGAAGAGCGTCGATCGGTACGTGCCGGAGGAAGATCCACTGCAGAAGGTGCCGGGGCGCAGGGCGGACGCGAAGCTGTTCTATTACCACTGCGACCAGATCGGCACGCCGTAATTGCTGACGAATGAGGAAGGCGATGTAGTATCGAAGGCGACGGGGATCGTGCCGCAGCGTTCGTCACGATGCAATTCACTCCAATGAGAACGCTCTTGCGAGGATGCATCTGCGGTTCGGAGCAAATGGGTTCGAGTTTGAGTTGCTGTTGTGATGAATGATTTGAGGAGGCGAAAATGCATCAAGAGTTAATTTTTTCCCCCTTGAGGTCGGCCAAAGGTGATGCGTACGTTGGTGGGGGTGTCTATCTTCCGGCCGATGTTCGCTGGCCCACATCTGACAATGGCGAACCGTTGGTTCATTTGTTGAGTCTTCCGGGGTGGTGGCTCAGCGCTAGTCTTAAAGGCGACGATTTCTGGATTTCAATATTTGTTCCTTATGTGAGGGGCGAGGTTGACCATTATCGACGACTTCGCGAAAGAGACGGTCAGTCTGCGGCGGTTGTTGTTGGGCATCTGGCGGGTGAATTCCTTAGGAATGAAAGTTCAGACGAGATCAAAGATGTCGGAAAAGGTGTGATTTCCCAGAGTAGTGACTCTGACGACTCCGAAAATCTAGCCTCAAAAATTGATGGGGTGCACGCGTGGTTGCAGCGACCAATTTCTATGCCAGGCATGCAAAGAAGATTGTCAATATACGGCGGGGATCTTGATTTTGCGCTGCCGAATTATAAAGGAATACTTTCAGATGGTATGGGGTATTTGTTCATCGATAATTCTGCACTTGATGAAAGACGTGCAGAACTGGGTCATTTCTTTCTTCAGCTTGGCTAGGTTGCAAGTAAATTAATAAAGTTGCACGGAATGGGTGCGCCGGAGGAGGTGACCGACGAGGCTGGCGAAGTCGCGTGGTCATCGCGTTACAAGGCTTGGGGCGAAGCGAAGGAGGTCATCAGCGAGGCGGCACGCAAGACGGGTATCCGGAGCTATCGCAAGTGTACACACCGACCAAGTGAGCGTCACATGCAAGTAGTTAAGATCATTGAAGAAAAATACGTTGGCAATCGCTCGGAAGTGGTTGAGCAGGACTATGTTGAAGCTGCGCAAGTCATATCAGCGATTGAGAGAATGAATGATAAGGACCCTTCATCTGTCATGTTTTTGATGAACGATGAGGCGGCATTTTCGGTTGGAGGTGGCGAAGGCGATCGATACGTCGCATTTTTGGCGATCGGGACGGACGAAGCTCTTTTTGCGCTGGTAGCTTCAGATAAGCCTGAGGACGAGTATGCTGACCTGATGGTTGGTGGGCAGCGCGGCAGCTACTCGCTACGTCAATGTGTTGACAAAGCGACGGTGATACAGGCGGCATTGTACTTTTGCCAGTTCGGTCAGTCCGATCCAAGATTGGTTTGGAAAGATGGGTAATCATTTGGACGGTTCTACCAACTCTGCGCTTCGGCCATCCCCTCGCCGGTAACCGAGTCGATGAAGTCCGGTGATACATCGGTGCCATAGTACTCGGCCAGACACCCCCGGATCTCGCGCACACTCATGTCACACGCGTACGCAGCGAAGAACTTGGAACTCTTTCATTCCAATGAGTGAATTTTCATTTTTAAACATATGTATCGCCGCGGGTCTTGCCGTCGCGTGGTCGATAATTTTTATGAGAAAAATTGCAAGGGAAAAGAAAATCGCCAGAGGTGATGTCAAGACGTGGATCAAGAACGTCATTGATTCGCTCTTTGGGATGGGATAGCGCGACAAGCGAGCGAACAGGTTGCTGCAGACCACCGGCTTATACACGCCTCGCCTGTACCTGACGGACGCGATCCGACATTGAGAGCGAACTTCATTGGGATATATGACGACTCACTACCCATCCCTCGAAGCGGCTTTTCGGGATCGTCCGGTCCGGATCGCAGACTGGGGATACTTCGAATGTCGGGAGACAGACTTGACTGCATCGGGTGTCGAATTCTTCGACGACGTCGAAGACCCGGGGCATTGTCGGCGAGCGGCGTTCGCGGGGAGCGGTGGGTGCCTCGTCGTGCTGACCATCTACGGCGATCCCAAAGTCAATGAAGTCGTGTTCGCGTGCGATGCAAAAATTGCCGGGAAAAGCGATTTGCTGAATGCGCTACCGGAGCCATTCCACCGATGGGTCGACCTGTTCGAGATCGTTTATTTCGGTCAGCCGATCTGAGTGGCCAGCCGCAGCGGGTAGCCAACACGTTGTTCGATCGTCCCGCCCACAAACACGATGGCAGGTTTCACCTTTCGCTTCATTGGCATAATCACGACCTTTTGCGGTATCGTGCGCGAGCGCTGATGTCCGATTCCGTGCCGACGAACAACGTACGCGCTTTGCAGGCCCACGTGAATCCACCGACGGTGTCGCACATGCATGTCACGGCACCGTGCCATCCGCACCGCCAAACGTCACTCCCACTCCTACAACCGATGCTCGCAACAACCGACCTGACGACCGTAGTCAGCCTGAAGCAGATCCTCGAAACGCCCGGTGACTTCTCTGGTTGGCTCTATTTGCCGCCGATGCCGTGGACGCGCGATACAGAGGGTGCGTTTGCGGAAGATGCGCAACATGCCGAAGACGATGCATCGCCCTCGATCGCACCGCAACCGGGCTGGATCGTCACCCTGAACAGTGCGACGATCGAGGACATCGTGATCAACGCCCACGACCAAGTCGACGAACCGAGCGTTGCGCAATTGCTCGATGCGTTCGTCTTTTACGTCGAGAACGATGAATTCATCCTGTTCTGACGACGTGGCCTGTCACAAGTCGGCATGAAATCCTGGCATGACATCCTGGTTGCAGCCAATCCGCTCGTCCGGTTTCTCGAGCAGGATGCATTTTTCGGCACCGCCTATCTCGGCGATCCCGCGGCGCATCACGTTGTCCGGGATGCGGCGGTCGCACGTCGTTTCGCGACCGATGACTCCTTCGACGACTTCGACGAATGGGAGTCGGTAAGTGACGGTGACGGTGTGTTTCCCACTGGTTTCGAATGGAGCCGCGAGGTTGAATACCAGTTGAGGAAGAGTCGGTATTGGGGAATCGAAGGCAAGCACTTCAACGGGGCAGATCTCAAGTGGACGAATGCGGTGTCGTGTCCGCTGATCGAGTTGATGATCAGGGATATCGGCATCCTGTTTCAGTGTTACGCCAATGATTGCTTCCCGCCGATCTGGAACAGCATTCTGCATGCTTATCTCGACGGTGGTTTCCCTTGTGGCTGGGATGGCCGGCGTCCCGAGGGTAGGTTGGTCGTCTTCTCGAATGCCTAGCCGGAGCGGGGGATGTCTGCAGCCCGAACGCAATCGGTAGCAACAAGGAATCACTCGGCGGCCCTCCATTTAGAAGGGCGCGGTTGTCATAGGGATGGTCTGCGGTTGAGGGCAGGTATTCAGTCATGCGATGTAGTGCGCCTGAGCCCCCACCTACACCAACCGTCGACTGGAATACGATGTCACGCGGGGCGAGGGCCATGGGTGACCGAGCATGAACGCAGAAATCATTGTTGATATTTTCGAGGCGGCCGACGCGTTCTCGGACGGCGACCTGGCGCCGATTCAACGGCTGCTGCCGACAATCGAAAGACAAAAAGTGCTTGAGGGAGTCCCCATTCTCTTCCATGTCGCGAGAAGTCGAGCGATCTTCGATTTTCTGGACAGCCGCGATGTGAACTTCCTGCAGAGGGACGAGCGCACCGGAGATACGTTTCTGCATTGTGCGACTTTGGATCGTGATTCGGCGCTCTTCGAGAAAGTGGTTGCGTGGTATGCGACACGGAACCTGCTCGACGAGTCAGGCCACAGTGGTATCACGGCACTATCGGCAGCGTTGAAATTTGGATTGATGGAGCGAGCTGAGAAACTGATCGACGCCGGCGCCGATATGTCGACGGTGGCGACGAACGGTCTCACGCCGATCCTGCAGGCGACATATTGTCTTGACGGGGAGGACGCTGCGATATCGGGGCTGAATTTGTTGTTACTCAGAGGGATTGAAGTGAGCCGTGATGAGGCTCTTCATTTGAAGAAATGCGCGTCTGATCTCGGCCGGGGCGAGGTCGAGAAGTGGCTTGACGGACACATGAAATTCGACTGACAGCATCCACGATCTCCGAGACTCAGGATTCACTCAAGTGTCGGCATGCGGCTGACAGAGAGGCGCAAGATCCGGTATCGTTCGCAAGCGATTCGACAAGGCGCCATGTCGCCGGGAGGCACGATGCACAATCGGGATCTGAAGCCGTTCATCGTCGCAATTCGCGACATGGTGGACGCGCACGCAAGCATCGGCGCACCTGTGCCCGATCATGCAACACACTCGGGATCGCTCTCCGTGAGCGCTGAAATTGCCGCATGGTTCAACGCGCTCGACGATGTCGATCTGTCGATTCCCTGGATCGCTGACGACCTCCTGCTGTACGGCAACCACTCGAGTCTCGCGATCGGCCAGACCGGCTATCGCGTCGACGCATCGGGCCGGCGTCTGTCCGGATGGCACGACGACTGGATCGTGCTGGGTCAGATGGGCGGCGATCCGGTTATCGTCGTGCCGGCAGGCGATGTGCTGTTCGACCGTCACGGCGCGGGCTCCTGGGCACCATTGCGCGTTGCGTCATCCCCTACGCACTTCGCCCACGCGCTGCGTATCTGGTGCGATCTGTACGTTGGAAAGTACGCACGCGATATCTTCGACGATACATATGAAATCCGGCCGGCATTCCTGGCTGAAGTCCGGTCGCGGATAGGCGATGCGCTGCCGGATCCGGAAGCGGCGGTGTTCATGGAGATGGTTGGTGGGTGAGAGCAGGCGCGCGGTCTCAAGTAATGTGGAGGCCAATGCGCCGGCAGCCCGGGTGACACAAGTTATTGACTGGAACACGGTCTTAGGTGCGGCGAGAACGAAATGCATGACCCCGACCAAGATTACGAGCTGATCTACGTCTACGCCGGTAGCTCCGGTGACGCACCGGTTCACGAAGAACTTCCCGCGCGTCCGGTCGAGCCGGGCATCTATGAACTGCTGGCATCGCCTGGCCTCGCGCTGAATCTCGCGAAAGGCGATCTTGTCCGCATAGACGACCCCGATCGTCCGGCCACGGTGCTGAAGCGCGGCGGAAACTACTGCATCCAGATCTATGGCGACGCGATTCCGGATCGCGACATCGACCGGCTTGCGGATGAGGTCGAATCCGAACTGAACGGTACGCTCGACGGCCGTTACGGCGGCTCGCTCGCGCTATCGGTGCCGTCCGGCGCTGGAGGCGAACGAATCCGTACTGTCTTCGACGACTTCACGGCAAGAACCGGCCTTGCCTGGTACTACGCGAACATCTACCGGAACTTCGAGGATCCGGACGACGAAACGCTGCTCGACTGGTGGATCGAGCCGTGACGCGCAAAATCGAACACGTGTATGTCGGAGATACCGACAGGAAGATCAACCGATGACCCGCACACCGACCATCGGCACGACCGTAACCGAAATCGAAGCAGCCGAAGCATTACTCGGCCGCGCGTTGCCGCATTCGTTCGCGACATGGCTGCTGCTCAACAACGGCAGGTCGCTTGGCGGATTGTCCGTGTTCCCCGTCTTCGATGCGCGTAATCCGCGCAAGACCTGGAATTCGATCGTTCGGCATTACAGCGAAGGCTGGCGCGCGTGGCGAGACAATTTCGACGATACGGATGCCGATTTCTCGAACTTGTTGCCGTTTGCCGAGTTCGGGACAGGTGACTACTACTGCTTTGACTACGACCGGACAGGGGCATCGTGCGAGCCGGCCGTCGTGCTTTGGTCGCACGAGACGGGCGAGACGACGCCGGTAGCCGACAGTTTCATGGCTTTTCTGTCGATGCGGGGCTGCAGGGAGGGGGGCGGGAAATGAACCTGACGGATGATCCGGCCGAGTTGCGTGCACGCCAGGAGGCCGTGTGTGCGCGATACGCTCTGCGAGCTGCCGAACCCGAGCACAAGGTTGCGGTCGCGATATCGACGCTCGGGCGGATGCCTGTCTATGGCACGCGCATCGCGCTGTCGGA
Organism: Burkholderia sp. D-99; assembly: GCF_011605345.1. Lineage (GTDB taxonomy): Bacteria > Pseudomonadota > Gammaproteobacteria > Burkholderiales > Burkholderiaceae > Burkholderia. The sequence goes on along the minus strand of NZ_JAAOXM010000018.1, from coordinate 100,430 downwards.
AGGCGATGACGTCGGCTGGTTTTTCCACTGCGGCGAGTATTCGGACGCGCTCGATTTCTACCAGCCGCTGCACGCCACACATCTGCCCACCTGCCTGCCACTGGTCTTGCCCTATCTGATGCTGCCGCCCGGCGCGCGTTTCATCATCGACGACGCCGGCTACGAAGACGTCTGGATGGATCTGCCCGGCAACGAGGTGTCGCGGTGAGTGCGCGGCAGACCTTGCGCAAGGCGCTGATGCTGCTCGATCATGGCATGACGGATCGAGGCGAAGCCGTGCTGCATCTTGCGCTGACCGAGGCCGAGCAGGAGGGCGATCGCGTTGCACTCGCCCAGTCGCTCGTCGCGCTGGGCGATCTGATGTGTGAGACGTCACGCAGTGGATCGGCGCGTCCGTTCCTGGAGCGGGCGCTTGCGGCGGCACGAGACACCGATGCCGGCCTGCTGGCGTTCGAGCGTGACAGGGCCGAACAATTGCTGGCGCGTATCGAATGCGAGCGCATCGGATTGCAGATTCGCGGCCCGGAAGATTTCAAGAACAGGACGTTCGGGCTTGCCGACTTCATCGCAGTTGTGCGAGCGAAGGCCGAACGGCCGGAGGGCTACGATCCGGCGTGGCGATACGATGTGTACGGAAATGACGGCGATGCAGACTGGTGTCCGCGGCAGACGATCTATATCGGCGACAAGGTACAGGTCGACGACGAGGATCGCGAGAGCTACCCCGAACGGGTCACCGAGCTCGGTTACGTATTCCGCTATTCGTGCGAGCACTTCCAGGACGTCGTCGATCTGGCGTATCGTCAGAAACCCGATGCATCGATCGAGGACGTCGTCCGCTGCCTCAACCACTTCGATCGCCACGACGACTTCCTCGATCTGGATTCGAACGGCGAGTAGCCGCGAGCACGACGAATAGTACGTCGCAACAAAAAAGGACCGCCAGGGCGGTCCTTTTTCATCGTGAAGCGAGGCCGAGAAACCTCTGCCCCTCAAGGCAACGAAATCGTCAAATTGGCCGACTCCGGCCCGACCTTGATGACCTGCGAATAAGGCGCCAGCGCCTGCAGCGTCTTGTCCTTCAGATACGTGTTGAGCCCGATATACCCGAGCAGCGCCACCAGCGCAAACACCGCCCCGATCGCCCACACCGGCACTTCACGCTTCAACCGGTGCGCGATCTGATCCGGCAGCGGCCAATGCGGTGCGAACGGCGCGCGCTTGCCCTTCATATGCGCGATCTCGTCCCCCAGCCGCGCAGTGAGGTAAGCGAGCTTCTCCGGCCCTTCGAGCAGATACTTGCCCTGGAACCCGAGCAGCAGGCACATATGAAACACCTCGAGCGATTGCAGCCGCGCCGCACCCTGCGCGCGGCACTCCTCGAGATACTGGAAGAACTTCTCGCCCGCCAACTGCTCGCCGAACAGCACGAGCTGCAACGGCCGGCGTTCCCAGTCCGTGCGGATCTTGAACTGCGACGACAGCACCATTTCGTCGATGGCCGCGCAGAACGCGAACTTCGCGCTGTACACATCTTCAGCGGCGATATTCAGCTTCTTCGCGCCACGCTCGAAGTCCGACAGAAATTCCTGGATCCGCGTGCTGAACTCGCTCGCGCTATCCGGCTCCCGCCCGTTCTTGAGCAGGAACAGCATGAAGAACCCGTCGTACAGCAGGTCGAGCAGCGAACGGGCCTGGAACGAGGCGTCCGTCGACGACGGGGTATGCAGGGGGGCCGGCGCGTTGTCGCCGAACAGGGAAGGCGCGTAGCTCATGATGTGACCGCGATCAGTTCGAACTTCAGGTCATTGATGCCAGTCGGCGCGTAGATCATCGCGGACTGGGCCTGCAGCATGCGCTCGTACAGCGCACCGCGCGAATCGAGTGCGAAGTAGCAGGCGCCGGGGCGCACCGGAATCGCGGGCGGCACCTGCGGCGTGTACGACAGCCGCACGCCGGGCATGGCCGACAGCACGAGCTTGTCGACGTCGTCGGGCGCGCCGACCTTGAAGCGGGCCGGCACCGCATCGACGAGCTCGACGCTCGGCATGTCCGCGGACACCGCGAGGTAGAACTCGGTCTTGTCGTCGATCTTGCCGGAATCGAGGCGGCCGAGGTGGAACGACGGGCGCACTTCGTCGAGCGTGATCGCGAAGTAGCGCGTCGAGATCACGGTGTCGAGCAGCTCGCGCAGCATCAGGTCGAGACGCGCAAAGCTCGGGCCCGGATCGTCGTGGCGGTACACCGGCAGGTCGGCGAGCGTATAGCCCTTCGAGAACGTCATCAGCTGGCCCGCGAGGCGCAGCAGCTCCTGGAACAGCCGCTCGGGATGCAGCGCCGAATGCTGGTGCAGGTGCGCGAGCGTCGCGAACGCGGCGTTCGCGGTGTGCAGCAGCCAGAACGATGCGATGTCGCCCGAGCGGAATTCGATGATGTTCTTCGACGGCTCGCGGTGAAAGCCATACAGCGCGTTCACCTTCGCCTGCAGCGCATCGACGAGCTGGCGCAGCCGCTGGTGCAGGATCGGCGATGCGTCGATCGCGAGGCATGGCGGCACGAAGCTGTCGTCAAGCTCGAAACCCGAGGTCGCGGTGCGGCGCACGCGCACGAGCGGCACCGACAGCAGCTGGTCGCGCGGTTCGCTATGCGCGATCAGCTTGACCTGCGTCTTCAGGAACGTGATGTCGGCTTCGGCCGCATCGGTGAAGTTGTCGGCGACGCTCGTCTGCTCGCTGACGAAACGCGTCATGAAGCCGGCGGCCGGATCGTCGCTGTAGTTGGTGCCGTTCTCGCGTTGCGGGTGCAGCGCGAGATAGAACACGAATTCGTTGATGCCGTCAGGCAGCGTGTCCAGCGCGATCGGCGGCGGCAGGTCGTCGGCCTGCGGCGCGGCATACAGCGCGCCGTCCGGGAACACGAGCGCGAGCTCGGCCACCCGCAGCACGTTGCTGCCGAGTGCATCGCGGTCGATGCGCACCGAGCGCACGCCCCAGTTGTACGGCTGGATCGCCTGGATCGATTCGAACAGGCGCGCTTCGTGGTACGCGTCCTGTCGCTGAAAGTGTTGAGGCCGGAGGAACAGCCCTTCCCCCCACAGCACCTTGGCCGAATAACTCATGTCAAATCCGGTTAATGTCGCGTTGCGATGTAATCGATTTGTTCGTGCCCGAATTAAATCGCCAATTGTTAACTCTTGTTAATTGACATTCGTGCGTCATGCTTAACCGCAGGAGACCGAAGAAAGCAAATTCAGCGGTTGCGAAGGCGCACCCTGTTGCGGTGCAATGACCGTGCCATCGGTGACCGTCATCGCGCAATTATGCAGGCCGATGATTATGCCGGATTTCTCCGACTTCACCGGATCGAACGTCAGTTTCCATCGTTGTAGTGCGGGATCGCGGAACAGCGCGACGATGCCGAACGCTTGCGCTTCGCGCGAAACCTTCTCGGTCGCCGTATAGCGCTGGCCCGGAATCAGCGTGATTTCACGCACGTTCAGCAGGTCCGCGCCCAGCGCGGCCTTTTCCTTGGTCGGATCCGTAAACGCGTCGAACGGCGCCTGCTGGAACGACGTCGGGTCCTTCAGCGTATAGAGCCGCACGACGAGCGCGAGCGGCTTGTTGTCGGTCGCGGCATTCAGGTTCGGCGCCGCGGCGAGCGTGATGCCGAGGTTGCGCGGCGGCTTCTGCGCGTCGGGCAACTCGGGCTTGCCGATGCCGGCCGCGGACATCACGGCGCTCGCGGCCGAGCCGAGCAGCGGGGCGGCCGCGCATCCGGCCAGAAGGGCGCAGGCAACCAGTGGCAGCGCGTAGCGAATCATCAACGATCTCATCGTATTTCCGGCGTGCCGCCTTTATCCCTGTCAAATCTGCCGGGTATTTCCGCGTTCGCTGCGTATCCCCGGCATTGCACTGTTCAACTATTAAGCACGCCCGCGTCGTGGCAAGCGTCCGGAAAATTTTTCCGCCATCCGGGCGGTGCGTCGTGCAACCAGTAAAACTTGCCCATTCCGGCCGAAAGAAAAATCGCTGCGAGCCTGCAGCGAGCGGCCATTGGAGGGGGTAGCGCCCGGTTTTAAAAGGAATTACTCTTCACACGACGATTGAATTATGAAAAATTGATCGGTACTATACCCGCGCGCTTCTTGCAAAGCAAAAGAACCAGATTCTCAACGATTTAAAACTCACGCGCCGGTGGATATAACGATGAAAGACCGTCTCTTCGCAAAACTGTCTGGGGTAGTAGTGGCTTGCGGCGTGATCGCCGGTTGTGCGAGCCAGCCTCCCGCGCCGCCGACTGCAGAGGTATTCAACAAGTCGCTGGCTGACGCGGACGCAGTTGCGAAGGCGGGGGACCAGGACAAGGCCCTCGGCCTGTATCAGCAGCTCGCGAAGTCGGATCCGACGCGCGAGGAACCGTGGTCGCGCATCGCGCAAATCCAGTTCGCACAGAACCACTACGGTCAGGCAATCGTTGCCGCGCAGGAAGCACTGCAGCGCGACGCGACCGACCGTCAGGCGAAGAGCGTGCTGGCCGTGGCCGGCCTGCGGATCGCGACGCAGTCGCTCGGCGAGCTGCGCCAGGATTCGTCGCTCGCGGGCGACGCGAAGTCCGATGCACAGGCGCTCGCGAAGCAACTGCGCGACACGCTGGGCGAATCGGCGCTGTTCCCGCCGGAGACGACTACCCGCACCGGTGGCCGGATCAAGAAGACCCGCACGGTCGTGCACAAGAAGGTCACGACGCCGACCGCTGAAACCACCGCCACGGTGCCGCCGACGAACACGTCGTCGGGCGGCGCGCCGAAGGGCGGCGATCCGTTCGGCGCACTGCGCAACTGACCGCAACTGAGCGCAACTGACGCGATAACCACAACTAACCTGGGAGCCGTCGAGATGGCCAAGAAAGAAAGCATTCAGAAAAGCTTGCAGAAAATACGGCCGCCGCGCGTCCAACTGACCTACGAGGTCGAGAAGGGCGATGCGATCGAGGTGAAGGAACTGCCGTTCGTCGTCGGGGTCGTCGGCGATCTGGCGGGCCAGTCCGAAATCGAACAGCCGAAGCTGCGCGACCGCAAGTTCGTCAACATCGACCGCGACAATTTCGACGACGTGATGAAGGCGATCGAGCCGCGTGCCGCGTTCCAGGTGGAAAACCGCCTGAGCGAGGGCGGCGGCAAGTTCGCGGTCGACCTGAAGTTCCGCTCGCTGTCGGATTTCAGCCCGGACGAAGTCGTCGAACAGGTCGAGCCGCTGCGCCGCCTGCTCGAGGCGCGCTCGAAGCTCGCCGACCTGCGCAACAAGCTTGCCGGCAACGACAAGCTCGAGGATCTGCTGTCCGAGGTGCTGAAGAACACGCAGCAGCTGCAGGAGCTCGCAAAGGGCACCGGCGGCGACAAAGACGGCGAATGACGACGGAGTGTTGAGATGAACCAGCAAACGGCTGCGGCCCAAGCGAGCGGCGCGGAATACGCCGCGGGAACCTCGCTGCTCGACGACATCGTCGAGAAGAGCAAGGTCGCGAAATCCGATTCCGAGCATGCGCGTGCGAAGGACCTGATCGGCGAACTCGTGCACCAGGTGCTCGACGGCACGGTGATCGTGTCGGACAACCTGTCGGCCACGATCGACGCGCGCGTCGCGGAACTCGACCGCCTGATCTCCACGCAGCTTTCCGCAGTGATGCACGCGCCGGAATTCCAGCGCCTCGAAAGCACGTGGCGCGGGATGGATTACCTGGTCAAGGAAAGCAACACCGGCCAGACGATCAAGATCAAGGCGCTGCACGCACCGAAACGCGACCTCGTGCGCGATTTCAAGGGCGCGAGCGAGTTCGACCAGAGCGCGCTGTTCAAGAAGGTCTACGAAGAGGAATTCGGCACGTTCGGCGGCTCGCCGTTCGGTGCGCTGATCGGCGATTACGAGATCTCGCGCCAGCCCGAAGACATGTACTTCATCGAGCAGATGTCGCACGTCGCGGCGGCCGCGCATGCGCCGTTCATCGCGTCGGCGTCGCCCGAGCTGCTCGGCCTCGAGTCGTTCTCCGACCTCGGCAAGCCGCGTGACCTCGGCAAGGTGTTCGATACGGTCGAATATGCGAAGTGGAAGTCGTTCCGCGACGCCGAAGATTCGCGCTACGTCGGCCTGACGCTGCCGCGCTTCCTCGGTCGCCTGCCGTTCAATCCGAAGGACGGCCAGACCGCGGAGAACTTCAACTTCGTCGAAGACGTCGACGGCACCGACCACGACAAGTACCTGTGGTGCAACGCCGCGTGGGCGTTCGCTGCGCGCCTGACGGCCGCATTCGATGACTTCGGCTGGTGCGCGGCGATCCGCGGCGTCGAAGGCGGCGGCCTGGTCGAGGACCTGCCGACCCACACGTTCAAGACCGACGACGGTGAAGTCGCGCTGAAGTGCCCGACCGAAATCGCGATCACCGATCGCCGCGAGAAGGAGCTGAGCGACCTCGGCTTCATCCCGCTCGTTCATTGCAAGAACTCGGATTACGCTGCGTTTTTCGCCGCGCAATCGGTGCAGAAACCGAAAAAATACAGCACCGATAGCGCGAATGCGAACGCCGTCCTGTCCGCCCAGCTTCAGTACATCTTCTCGGTATCGCGCGTCGCGCACTACCTGAAGGCGATGATGCGGGACAAGATCGGCAGCTTTGCATCGGCGCAGAACGTGGAGACTTTCCTCAACCGGTGGATTTCGCAGTACGTCCTGCTCGACGACAACGCGTCGCAGGAACAGAAGGCGCAATTCCCGCTGCGCGAGGCATCCATACAAGTGTCGGAGATTCCGGGCAAGCCGGGCTCGTATCGTTCGGTCGCGTTCCTGCGCCCGCACTTCCAGCTCGACGAACTCTCGATTTCTCTGCGACTTGTCGCTGATCTGCCCAAACCGGCAAATTCATAAGCGAGTAGATCGCCCGGGCGGGCCGCCTGGGTAGGACGTTAAAACCACCTCTTTGGGGAGTCGAAGGGCCATGTTACATATGCACTTGCAGTTTGGTAGTCCCGCGGTGAAGGGCGAGTCCGCGGACAAGGACCACCAGGGCTGGATCGAACTGAAATCATGGGATCACTCGATCGTTCAGCCGCGTTCGGCAACCGCATCGACCGCTGGCGGTCACACGATGACGCGTTGCGAGCACGGCGACATGATTTTCACGAAGGAAATCGATTCGTCGAGCCCGCTGCTGTACCAACACGCTTCGGGCGGTACCACGTTCGACGAGGTGACGGTCCATTTCTCGCGCGCTGACGGTGAAGGCAAGCGCGTGCAGTATCTGGAAGTCAAGCTCAAGTACGTGATCATCTCGAGCATCGCCCCGAGCGTTCGCGAAGAAGGTCTGCCGCTCGAGACGTTCTCGCTGAAGTACGCAGCTGTGCAGTGGAAGCAAACCCAGCAGAAGATCGGCGGCAACCAGGGCGGCAACACGCAAGGCGCCTGGAGTCTGACGAAGAACGACAAGACCTACGCGGTCTAAGGTCGGTTGCGGCAACGGGGCGCGCGGCGTCCCGTTGCCGTTTTCGCTGTGCATCAGGGCCTGTTTCCGCTAATAACGGGCTTGCGCTGGCCCCCAGAAGGGCCGAGCGCAAGGATTGCGACGAAGCGAATACTCGACGTATTCGCGAGGAGCGTGACGCGGCGATCGGCCCTTCTGGGGGCCAGCCCCACGAATGATTTTTTCCAAACAGGGGAACGTGCGTTGCCGGCCGTATTGCGGCGTCGTTCGTCGCTCGTCCCCCAAGGGGACTTCCTTCGGGGCGTTTGGCTCGGCCAAACGGCGCTCCTCACTCCTTGCACTACGACCGGCAACACACGTTCGCAAGCCCGTTATTAGCGGAAACAGGCCCTTATGAAGCGATTCGAACCCAGTTTTCTCGACAAGCTGTTCGACGACGAACCGCACCTGCCGGCCTCGGCAGCGATGCGGCAATTGTCGCTGGACGAGCTCAAGAACACGGTCGCCCGCGACGTCGAGGCGATCCTCAACACCCGTATCGCGCACACCGAGAACGAGCTGGCCGCGCTGCCGGAGTGCCAGAAGTCGGTGCTGACCTACGGGCTGAACGATTTCGCGGGGCTGAGCCTCGCGAGCCACTACGATCGCGCGTTCATCTGCAAGTCGATCCAGCAGGCCATCGCGCGCCATGAGCCGCGCCTGCAGCAGGTCCAGGTGACGTTCGAGCTGAACGAGCAGGCCACCAACGCGCTGTACTTCGCGATCCAGGCGCTGCTCGTCGTGCACCCGGCCGAGGAGCCGGTGAGTTTCGACGCGATGCTGCAACCGTCGACGCTGCAGTATTCGGTCACGCGCGCACGCGCCGCAAGAATGCAGTAAATCAAGCCGCCGAGCGGGCCGGACCGCCCGGTGATGGTTCAGGGTCCGGCAGGAAATATTGAGGTTCGGGGTCGTCGATGGAAGAATTGCTGCCGTATTACGAGCGCGAATTATCGTTTTTGCGGCGCTATTCGCGAGATTTCGCCGAACGTTATCCGAAGATCGCGGCGCGGCTCGCGTTGTCCGGCGAGCATTGCGAGGATCCGCACGTCGAGCGGATGATCGAGTCGTTCGCGCTGCTCGGCGCGCGTATCAACAAGAAGCTCGACGACGATTACCCCGAATTCACCGAAGCGCTGCTGGAAGTGCTGTATCCGCACTACCTGCGGCCGTTCCCGTCGTGCTCGATCGCGCAGTTCACGCCGGCGTCGCCCGGCCAGCAGACCGAGCCGGTCGTGATCGGTCGCGGTACCGAGCTGAAGAGCCGCCCGATCCGCGGCGTGCAGTGCCGGTTCCGCACCGCCTATGACGTGACGCTCGCGCCGATCCGCATCTCGGAAGCACGCTACACGCCGGTCGCGCTCGCGCCGAGCGCGACGGTGCTGCCGTCGAACGCGACGGGCGTGATCTCGATCACGTTCGAATCGCTCGCCGCGCAGCTCGATCTCGGCGCGCTGAAGCTGTCGACGCTGCGCGCGCACCTGCACGGCGAGCAGTCGTTCGTCGCCGCGCTGACCGACTGCCTGTTCGTCAACGTGCTCGGCGCGTATGTCGAGCCCGAACGCAACGGCCGCTGGACTGCACTGCGCAAGCTGCCGATCGCGCACGCCGGCTTCGACGAGGACGACGCGCTGATCGACTACCCGGCGAAATCGCATCCCGCGTATCGCCTGCTCACCGAATACTTCGCGTTCCCCGACAAGTTCGATTTCGTCGACTTCGACATCGCGGCGATCGCGCGCGCGACGGGCCGCTGCCAGCGCGCGACGCTGCATCTCGTGCTGCAGGACGTGCGCAGCGATTCGCACGTCGCGCGGCTGCTCGAACTGCTGACGGCAAGCCACTTCCGGCTGTTCTGCACGCCGATCGTCAACCTGTTCCGCCAGCACGGCGAGCCGATCCGCATCACGCACCGCGCGGTGTCCTACCCGGTGATCGCCGAGGCGCGGCGCGCGTTCGCGTACGAGGTGTATTCGATCGATTCGGTGAAGCTCGTCAGGCAGCAGGCGCACGAGGAATCGGTGATCGAGTTCCGGCCGTTCTATTCGCTGCATCACGGCGAATCCGCGCGGATCGGCCATTACTGGTTCGCGCGCCGCAACGACTGGGTCGCGCAGAAGAGCCCCGGCTATGAAACCGAAATCTCGATCGTCGACATCGACTTCGAGCCGACGTCGCCGCAGACCGACACGCTGAGCCTCGACCTCACGTGCACGAACCGAGACCTGCCGGCCATGCTCGCGTTCGGGCTCGAAGGCGGCGACCTGTTCCAGGAAGGCGGCGCGCAAACCAGCGGCATTTCGCTGCTGCGCCGCCCGACGCAGAGCGTGCGCTTCGAGCGCGGCCGCGCCGCGCACTGGCGGCTCGTGTCGCACCTCGCGCTCAATCACGTGTCGCTGGTCGCGCACGGCCTCGCGCCGCTGAAGGAAATGCTGACGCTGTACGACCTGCGGCGCACCGCCGTGTCGATGCGCCAGATCGACGGCCTCGTCGGCGTCGAGCAGCGCGGCGCCGTGCAGTGGCTGCCCGGCAAGCCGTTCGCGACCTTCGTGCGCGGCATCGAGATCCGGCTGACGATCGACGAGGAGCACTTCGTCGGCGCGAGCCTTGCCTCGTTCGTGCGCGTGCTCGACAGCTTCTTCGGGCTGTATGTCCACCTCAACAGTTTCGTTCAACTAGTCGTCGTGTCGAAGCGCACCGGCGAGGAGATCATCCGATGCAAGCCCCGGACCGGCGAATCGATCCTGGCGTAGTCGACGCGCTGCTCGACGAACCGCACCGCTTCGAGTTCTTCCAGGCCGTGCGCGTGCTCGAAGGGCTGTTCGCGCGGCAGGCGTCGGATGCGCCTGGCGCATGGCGGCAGGGCGACGTGGTCGCGCAGCGCATCGAATTCCGCAACACGCTGTCGCTCGGCTTTCCGCCGAGCGAGATCGAAGGCGCGCGCTCGTTCGACGAAGACGGCACGCAACTGAAGACGGGCGAGCAGCGCGGCGCCGCACTCGCGGCCGGCGAGCTCGGCCACGTCGAGCTGACGCCTGCGTTCTTCGGGCTGCTCGGCGGGCAGGGCGCGCTGCCGCTGCATTACACCGAGCAGATCGTCGCGCGCGAGCACCTGAAGCGCGACCACGCGGCGCGTGCATTCTTCGACGTGTTCTCGAACCGCGCGACCGCGCTGTTCTATGCCGCGTGGAAGAAATACCGGCTGCCGTTCCATTACGAGCTCGATCGCGACGAGCGCTATCTACCGCTGCTGCTCGCGATCGCGGGCGTGCCGAGCGACGAAGTGCGCGACAGCCTCGCGGCCGGCGTGGGTGGCGTGCTCGACGAGGCCGTTGCCGGCTATGCGCTGGCCGCGCGGCACCGGCCGATGTCGGCCGCATACCTGCAGCGCACGCTGTCCGACTATTTCCGCGTGCCGGTGAAGATCGATCAGTTCGTCGGCAAGTGGTACGACGTGCCGCCCGACCAGCTGAGCGTGCTCGGCGAGGTCAACGCGGTGCTCGGCGCGACGGCGCTCGTCGGCGAACGGGTATGGCAGCGTGACATGCGTGCGCGGATCATCGTCGGTCCGCTGTCCAAGCGCGACTACGAGGCCTTCCTGCCCGGCGGCGCGCAGGCCGTCGCGCTGGAGCGGATGCTGACGTTGCTCGCCGGCGTCACGCTCGAATACGAGGTGAAGCTTGTGCTCAAGCGCACCGAGGTCGGTGCGAGCGTGCTCGGCGCCGGCTCGCGGCTCGGCTGGGACGCGTTCCTGTGCACGCGCGACGCGATCGAGGACCGCTCCGACGCACGCTACGAACTGCACGTGATTCATTGATTACGAACGACAACAACACGCAATCGAACCTGAGATCGACGCCATGAGCACGCCTCTGAAGACCCTGATCACGAAACTGAACCCGCTGTGCCGCCACGCGACCGAGCGTGCGGCGAGCGCGTGCCTGGCGCGCGGCCATTACGAGGTCGATCTGGAGCACCTGTTCCTCGCGTTGCTCGAGGAGCCGGCGGGTGACCTGCCGCTCGCGCTGCGCGCGAGCCGTGTCGATCCGCATGCGCTGCGCGCCGATCTGGAGCGCGAGCTGACACGCCTGAAGACCGGCAACACGCGCACGCCGGTGTTTTCCGTGCACCTGATCGCGCTGTTCGAACAGGCGTGGCTGATCGCGTCGCTCGATTCGCAGCTCGGCCGCATCCGTTCCGGGCACCTGCTGCTCGCGCTGCTGACCGCGCCGGATCTCGCGCAGTTCGCGCAGCGGATGTCGTCGCAGTTCGCGGAAATGAACGTGACTGACCTGAAGCACAAGTTCGACGAAATCACGGCCGGGTCGAGCGAGGCCGAGCCGCGCCAGGCCGATACGGACGACGGCGGCCTGGCGCCGGCAGCCGACGGCGCAGCACCCGCGGCCGGCCCGTCGAAGACGCCCGCACTCGACACGTACACGACCAACCTCACGCAACGCGCACGCGACGGCAAGATCGACCCGGTGATCGGCCGCGAAGCCGAGATCCGCCAGGCGATCGACATCCTGATGCGCCGCCGCCAGAACAACCCGATCATGACCGGCGAGGCCGGTGTCGGTAAAACGGCCGTTGTCGAGGGCCTCGCGCTGCGCATCGCGGCCGACGACGTGCCGCCGCCGTTGCGCGGCGTCGCGCTGCACGTGCTCGACATGGGGCTGCTGCAGGCAGGCGCGAGCGTGAAGGGCGAGTTCGAGAATCGCCTGAAGAGCGTGATCGACGAGGTGAAGAAGAGCGCGCATCCGATCATCCTGTTCATCGACGAGGCGCACACGATCATCGGCGCGGGCGGCCAGGCCGGCCAGAACGACGCGGCGAACCTGTTGAAGCCGGCGCTCGCGCGCGGCGAGCTGCGCACGATCGCCGCGACGACGTGGAGCGAATACAAGAAGTACTTCGAGAAGGACGCGGCGCTTGCGCGGCGTTTCCAGGTCGTGAAGGTCGAGGAGCCGAGCGAGCCGCTCGCGGCCGCGATGCTGCGCGGCATGTCCGGCCTGATGGAAAAGCACTTCAACGTGCGGATCCTCGACGATGCGATCACCGAGGCCGTGCGCCTGTCGCACCGCTACATCAGCGGCCGCCAGCTGCCGGACAAGGCGATCAGCGTGCTCGACACCGCGTGCGCGAAGGTCGCGCTCGCGCACAGCGCGACGCCCGCGGCGATCGACGATACGAAGAAGCGCATCGAGCGGATCGACGCGGAAATCGCGTCGCTGGAGCGCGAGGCGGCCGGCGGCGCGGCGCACGACGAGCGGCTCGGCGAGCTGCGCGGTGCGCGCGACGCGGCGCTGGAACAACTCGCGAAGGACGAAGCACGTTACGAAGCCGAGCGCGTGATCGTCGCCGAGATCACCGAACTGCGAGAAACGCTCGACAAGGCACGCGGCCCGTCGGAAGACGGCCAGCCGGTCGACGTGCAGGCCACCCGCGACAAGCTCGCCGAACGCGTCGCTGCGCTGCATGCGCTGCAGGGCGGCGAGCCGATGGTGCCGCTGCAGGTCGACGGTCACGTGGTTGCCGAGATCGTCGCCGCGTGGACGGGCATTCCGCTCGGCCGGATGGTGAAGGACGAGATCGACACCGTGCTGAACCTGCAGCCGCTGCTCGCCGCGCGCGTGATCGGCCAGGACCACGCGCTCGACGCGATCGCGCAGCGCGTGCGCACCGCGACCGCGAACCTCGAGGATCCGAACAAGCCGCGCGGCGTGTTCATGTTCGTCGGGCCGTCGGGCGTCGGCAAGACCGAGACGGCGCTCGCGCTGGCCGACATCCTGTACGGCGGCGAGCGCAAGATGGTCACGATCAACATGAGCGAGTACCAGGAAGCGCACAGCGTGTCGGGCCTGAAGGGCTCGCCGCCGGGCTACGTCGGCTATGGTGAAGGCGGCGTGCTGACCGAGGCCGTGCGCCGCAACCCGTATTCCGTCGTGCTGCTCGACGAGGTCGAGAAGGCGCATCCCGACGTGCTCGAGATGTTCTTCCAGGTGTTCGACAAGGGCGCGATGGACGATGCGGAAGGGCGCGAGATCGACTTCCGCAACACGCTGATCATCCTGACGTCGAACGTCGGGTCGACCGCGGTGATGCAGGCGTGCCTGAACAAGCCGGCCGAGGAACTGCCCGATCCGGACGCGCTCGCCGAGACGCTGCGCCCGCAGCTGTACAAGACGTTCAAGCCCGCGTTCCTCGGGCGCATGAAGGTCGTGCCGTACTACCCGATTTCCGACGACGTGCTGGCCGAGATCATCGAGCTGAAGCTCGAGCGCATCCGCCGCCGGATCGAGGCGAACCACAAGGCGGCGTTCGAATGGGACGAGTCGCTCGTCGACGCGGTGCTCGCGCGCTGCACAGAAGTCGATTCGGGCGCCCGCAACGTCGACCATATCCTGAACGGCACGCTGCTGCCGGAGATCGCGGGCCACGTGCTTGGCCGGATCGCCGACGGCGAGGCCATCGCGCGCATCGCGGTGCGCGCGGACGAGGCCGGCGAATTCACGTACACCGTCGAATGAGCGCGGCCGCGCAACACCCCGCATTGATGAACTGACCGAACCATGCCGATCAATCTCCCCGAGCTGCTGACGCCGATCAGCGATGCGTCGCCCAGCGGCGACGACCTGCTGTTTTCGAACGAATTCGACGCGATCCAGGACGCGCGGCGCTACGACGATCCGACGCTCGACCAGGGCGAATGGGTGACCGAGATCAAGGAGGCCGACTGGGGCTTCGTCGTCGACCACGCGGGCGAGCTGCTGCGCACGCGTACGAAGGACCTGCGGCTCGCCGTGTGGCTGACCGAGGCGCTCGCGCTCGAGGACGGCATCACCGGCCTCACCGAAGGTTATGCGCTGCTCGAGGGCCTGTGCCGCGAGTTCTGGGACACCGTGCACCCGCTGCCCGAAGACGACGACACCGAGCACCGGCTCGGCAACGTCGCGTGGCTGTCCGGCCGCACGGCCGAGCTGCTGCGTGCGGTACCGATGACGGACGGCGCGTCGAACGCGTTCAGCACACTCGACTGGGAAGTGGCGCAGCACGTCGCGCAGGCCATCAAGCGCGACCCCGAACACGCCGACGACATCGCACGCGGCAAGCCGTCGATCGAGCAGATCGATTCGTCGCGGCGCGTGACGTCGATCGCGTTCTACACGGCGCTGCTCGCGAACCTGAAGGCGTTCGAATTCGCGCTCGATGCGTTCGAGGAGCGGCTCGTCGAGCGTGCGGGCGATTCGGCGCCGAGCTTTCGCCAGGCGCGCGACGCGTTCGAGACCGTGTACCGGCTCGCCGAGCGCTTTGCGCGCGAGCAGGGTTATACCGGCAGCGCGCCGCACACACAGTCGGCACCGCAGGCGCAACCCGAGCGCATCGAGCCGGTGTTCGGCAATCCGATCCAGACCGAGGAGACCCACGTGCAGCCACAGCCCGTTCCGCGCGCCCCGGTGACGCAGATGATCGCCGGCATCCAGAACCGTGCGCAGGCCGTCGACCAGTTGCGCGCGGTCGCCCGCTATTTCCGCCAGACCGAGCCGCACAGCCCGGTTGCGTATCTCGCCGACAAGGCCGCCGAATGGGCCGACATGCCGCTGCACAAGTGGCTCGAGAGCGTCGTGAAGGACGACGGCTCGCTGTCGCACATTCGCGAGCTGCTGGGCGTGAGGCCCGACGAGCAGTCGTGACGGCGGTGCCGGCGCGGCACATCCGATGCGGGTCCGGGACGCCGTCGCGACCTGAGAGCAGGGCTTTTTCCTGAGAGCGCGGGCCCGGCGGGCCCGCGGCAGACAAGAACGTGGATTGACGCATGAACCTGACCGAACTGGCACAGGCGATTCGCGGTGGCCTGATTCAGCAGGATCGCCTGCTGAAGACGGACATCCCGTCGCTGCCGAACAACGCGCTGGTGCCGCGCCGGGCCGTGATCTGTTCCGAGCTGGGTCGCGACTTCAGCGTGGTGCTCGACATCGTGTCGACCGCCAGCGACATCGAGCTCAAGACGCTGATCGCGAAGCCGATGACGTTGTGGATCCAGCAGGCGGACCAGTCGTATCTCCCGATCAACGGCCATGTCCATACGGCGCGCAGGCTCGGCACGGACGGCAGCCTGTCGGGCTACCAGCTGACCTTCGCGTCGTGGATGCACTTCCTCCAGTTCCGCAGCGACATGCGGTACTGGCAGGACAAGCCGGTCGACGCGATCCTGGCCGACGTGTTCGATACGCATCCGCAGGCAAAGGGGCGCTATCAGTTCGCGCTGTCGAAGCCGCTGCCGTCGCGGTCCTACTGTCGCCAGAGCGAAACCGACTGGAACTTCGTGCATCGCCTGATGGAGGACGAAGGGCTGTTCGGCTTCTGGCGGCATGCGGAGGACGGCAGCGCGCATACGCTCGTCATCACCGACGACCTGCACGCGGTCGACGAACTGTCGCCGAAAACCGTGCGGTTCGACCGCTCGGGAACGGGAGGCGAAACCGCCGGTTTCACGCAATGGGCCGCGTCGCGGACCTTGCAGAGTTCGCTGCACACCACACGCACGTTCGATTACAAGTCGCCGTCGACGGCCGGCAATCCGAACGGCACGACGTTGCCCACGAAGGGCGGCCAGGGCGATCTGCCGGGCCAGACGGAAATCTACGAATACACCGGCGCATACACGTACGCGGGGCAGGATCGCGGCGAACATCTGTCGAAGATTCGCCTGGAGCAATGGGAGTCGCGCGCGAAACGCTTCTTCGGCGTGGGCGGTGTGCGCGGGATCGACGCAGGGCGGCGCTTCACGCTGGCGGATCATCCCGAGCACGACCGTGATTCGGCGCCAGAGCGGGAATTCGCGGCGTTGAAGGTGTCGCGGTACATCGAGAACAACCTGCCGATCTCGGACCACGAAGCGAACTTCCCGCATAGCCTGCAGGCACAGCTGGCGCAGGCGAAAGCCGGTCACGGTACGGCGGCTGCGTTCGAAGTCGGGCATGACGACGGTTCGGCCGGGTTCTATCTCGTCGAAGTCGAAGCGCAACGCGCGGCGGTGCCGTATCGCAGCCCGTTCGAGCACCGGAAGCCCGCGATGCAGCTCGAAACGGCCGTCGTCGTCGGGCCGAAGGGCGAGGAGGTCTATACGGACGCACTGAACCGGATCAAGGTCATGTTCGTCTGGGACCGGCAGAGCGACGGACGCGAAACCGCGTCGTGCTGGGTGCGCGTCATGCAGTCGGATACCGGCGGCGGTTACGGCGGCGTGCATATTCCGCGGATCGGCGAGGAAGTGCTGATTGGCTACATCGGCGGCGACTGCGACCGGCCGATCGTGATGCATCGCGTCTACAACGGGGCCACCAAGCCCCAATGGCATAGCGACGGGATTCTGTCGGGCTTCCGGTCGAAGGAGTATGCAGGATCGGGTCACAACGAGATGGTGCTCGACGACGCGACTGGGCAGAACCGTGCGCGCCTGTTCAGCAGCAGCGCGAATTCGCTGCTGCATCTCGGCTACCTGATCGAACAGAACGGCAACACGCGCGGCGCCTATCTCGGCTCGGGCTTCGACCTGCGCACGGATGCGTATGGCGCCGTGCGTGCCGGGCAGGGGCTGTACGTGACGACGCATCCGAAAGAGGCGAACAGCCAGCCGCTCGATGCGAGCGAAGCGCGGCAGCAGCTCACGGATGCCGACGGGCTGCTCGAATCGATGTCGCAGGCCAGTGAAATGCATCAGGCCGAAAGTCTCGGCGCCGGTCACGACGCGCTGAAGCAGTTCGCCGATGCGACGAAGAACAGCGTGGCCGGTGCGTCGTCGGGCGGCAGGACGTCGGGTGGCGGGACAGGCGATGCGAATGTGTTCAAGGAGCCGGTGATGCTGTTTGCTAGCCCGGCGGGGATCGGGGTGTCGTCGCAGCAAAGCGCGCACGTGGCAGCAGACCGGCATGTGAACCTCGTCAGCGGTCAGAGCACGCATCTCGCGAGCGGGAAGTCGCTGGTGGCGAGCGTCAAGGACAAGCTCAGCCTGTTCGTGCAGAACGCGGGCATGAAGCTCTTTGCCGGCAAGGGGCCGGTCGAGATACAGGCGCACAACGACAGCGTCGAGATGATTGCGCAGAAGGCGATCAAGATGTTGTCGGCGACGGCCTCGATCGAGGGTGTCGCGAAGCAGGAGATCCTGCTGACGTCGGGCGGCGCGTATGTCCGGATCAAGGACGGCAACATCGAGATCCACGCACCGGGCCAGATCGACGTGAAGGGCGGGCAGCACGCGTTCAGCGGGCCGACGAGCATGCACAAGACGTTCAAGACGGAAGGCCGCAAGGCGGACATGCGGATTCGCTATGTCGACGCCGACGGGAACGTGCCGCACGGGGAGCCGATCAAGTTCGCGACCGAGGACGGAACCGAGCATAGCGTTGCGCTCGACGCGGAAGGCAAGGCGGAATTGAAGAACATCGATTTTGACGAGTTCGTGGCCAGCCAGGTCAAACGGACGGGAGAGTGAAATGGGCAGGCCGCTTGTTCAGCATAATGTTTGTATTGATTTGCCGGGGGAGGCAGTTAGCTGCCGGGCCGAGACGGAACTGACGGTGCTGTTGCGCAAGCATCGGGACGTGGTGTTCGACATCAAGCTTCATGCCGGCGCGACGTATACCGTCACGACGACGCATCCTGATCAACCCAACGGGCGCTTTTATGACACGAAGCGGAAGGTGAATACCGGTGAGACGACGTTCAAGGATGGGGAGTCGTGTCACATC
Organism: Burkholderia sp. D-99; assembly: GCF_011605345.1. Lineage (GTDB taxonomy): Bacteria > Pseudomonadota > Gammaproteobacteria > Burkholderiales > Burkholderiaceae > Burkholderia. The sequence continues at coordinate 82,170 of NZ_JAAOXM010000018.1, read as the reverse complement.
TGGATCGGCCGCAATTTCGAGGGGAGCCTGATTCTCAAGCAGGGCCAAAAGGTGCTGGGGCGTTACCCGATCAGCAAGATGGATTGTACGAAGGGTTGTTCGGACGATCCGAAGGACAAGCCGGCGCCCGTTCTGGTGACACTCCACAACGACAAGGAATGGGCGAAGGATTTAGTCCGGATTTCGGATGCCGGAGTGCTAGACGATATGCCTCCGTCGCCAATTCTAATGTCGGCTCTGGATCGTGCGCGTCAAGCGCAATCTAACGGCTCGTCCGGCCAGTTGAGCGCTAGTCCGTTTCAATCCAGAAAAATGCCAGTGGCGGCGCCCGATATTTATACGAATGAAGCGTTAAATTTTTCTAAAGATGGAAAAGAGATAAGTCACGCCGTCCACATGTTCAGTGTAAAGCGGCATCCCGGGCTGGAAGAGCCAAATTGGGTGCTTCAATTTTTTAAGGAAGGTGATAAGCCTTTCAAGTTTATTCCCAATCCGGGCGATATACTTTCGAGAAATTGGCTCTTGATGCAGGTGGGTAATGAGTTTATGTATGGCAAAGAGGCTTTTTGGGGAAAAGAGGCGTGGGCACGAAAGTTCTGGGATAGATCATTTCATCTTGCCAAGCGTGGTCGTGAGACGGTGCTCATGTTCTCCACGGGACCGGAAGACTGGAAGGCCGTAGGCCTCCTACTGTCCGGCTATGCGCGTGAAGTGCAGGCCGGCACCAAGGTTGCGATGATAGCCGGAGGGGCGGGGTCATGGTCATCTGTAGGGGCGGCTGCGTGGAACGCAGCCAAGGGATCCTTTTCTGGAAATGCACTAGTCGCATTCTTTATTGGGGCTGGCATAGATACTTTTGTCTGGTTTGCAGATCCAAATCAGGATTTTCGAGATTTGATTGCCATATTATTGGTGGATGCATTCAAGGCGGCACTGGTCGGGGCGGCAATAAGTCTTGTTAATGCTCTTGTCGTGGCATTGGCGGCGATGACAGGGGTGACGGTTGGTGCGCTGGCAATAGGCGGGTTTTTTCTTGTTTTTAGTGTTGGTTGGGTTGTGGACTATTTATTCGATGCAAGTGGGAAGAAATTTGTAAAATTGTTGCTGCACAATCCCAAGGCTATAGTCGATGAAATTGAAGCTATGGTGCGGAAGACAGGAAAGGTGCTCGAGGAGAAGTTGCCGAAAGATTACGATGGCTATTATTCTGGGTCGCAATGGATGCTTCTTCCGTGAGAATTTGTTTTTGGTTTCGTTGGGAATTTAGAGTCGAGAATGATGGAATCTAATGTTGACGATGACTCCGTGGGTGATGGTTCTCCGATAGATATGCACGGAAAGTTGGCCGTGCTCGAATTGGCTGTCTCCATGATCGTGGTTGTCATGTATTATGTGCTTTCTAAAATGGGTGTGATGGCTGCCTCATTGTGGAAATCAGTATTATTGGCTCAGATTTTTGTGTCGATTGTTATATATTTTCATTATGTAATGAATCGGCGGTCGCGTAGGCTTTGGGTTGAAGGTGTTGTTTCTATTTTGGCATTGGCCCCATGGGCGATGATTGCGTTTGTGTGGCTGTTTTATATATCCAGTATTCCGATGTCGGGTAATTTGAAGGTGTCGGTGATTATTGTTTGTTTTTTGATAATCGGATGGCACTCTTTCATGGTTCTGTCGGACTTTCGTCGGGCCGCCGGGAAGGATGCGGTTGTGAATACAATTTATTATGACGATGGTTCGAATTTGATTTTCAGAAATTCGCTTATCGGCTATATCGATAAATTGACGTCGAGAAATCCGTTAAAGGGGTCGCTTCTTTCGGGGATTGGGTATTTGATGCCTTTTGCTGCGGCATTCGGAATGAGTGGGAATCATATTTTTGGGGAAAACATCGGCCCTCATGTGGCGTGTGTTGTCTTGTCGGTTCTTGGGTTTCCGATGTCCGTTTGGCTTGTTGGGAACGCGTGTGTGCGATCGATTTTTTTTAGAGTGTATTTACCGCTGAAGCTTGAGAAAAAGACTGGGAAAAAAGTTCTTCTCGTTGCGTGATTGCACGATTGATTGCAGTGGGGCGATTGGGTTGATCTGGTGCGTAACAACTCACCACCGATGTGTTCAACCACTTCGATGCATGGTGCGGTTGGTGAGGCCAATGCCAGATCCGTGTCGCTTGCACGTCGTGACAGTAAATGACGGCATTCAACCCACTTAAACCACTCAAAACAATGGAACCCAGCACCATCCACGATCGATATCTCGCAATTTTCAAAGTGAATCTGCTCGCTAGCGCATTCCTGATCGGATGTGCGTATGTGATCGGATCGCGGCTGTTTCTCGACGATTCGCTGCTCTGGAAGATCGCCGCTGGCGTGGCGCTGGCCACCAGCATCGGCCAGGCCGCCGCATGGCGAGTCGACGACGGGCGAGGGCGCCTGTGGCTGTACGGCGTGGCTGCGGTTCTCGCAATCGGGTCGGTCTATGTGTGGATCGCGGGTATCTCGTGGATGCTCTATGTTTCATCCGTGCAGATGCCGTCGACGCTTCGCGCCATGTGCATCGCTGTGGCCGTGACGGGGGCCCTTCTCTGGATGGTCATGACGGCCCGCCAGGTATCCGCCGTTCTCGGGAAACCCGGGTTCATCGCGCAGGCCTTCAGAGATACGGGCAGCGAGATTCAGTACAGCCTGTCGGCAACTCAGCAGTTGAGCACGTCTTCGAACCATCGCGGCCCGATCGCCCGGATCGGTCAGGGGCTCGTCCTGTTCGCCACGCCGGCCGTGATCCTGGCGGTGCGGATACGGGCACCTTTGCCGGCGTCAGCGGATTTGTTGTTGTTCTCGACGGTGTTGCTGACCCCGTGCTCGCTGTTTTTTGCAGGACTTGCCGTCAAGGGCATCCTGTTGATGATCGTCACGCCCCGTCGGCTGGAACGCATTCGCGGGAAGCCGGTCACGCTGATGGATGATTGATACAGCGAGACTGGCAGCCGGCCACGATTCGACGACCGCCAGCGAGCGCATAGAGGGCCTGCCTGCCGACAGCCCCGCGCGAACCGCATTCGCCGAAGCGATGCGAGCATCGCCCCGCGCAGCGGCAACGCGCGCCGCTTACTGCCCCACCCGGAACTCGATCCGTCGATTCCTCGCCCGCCCATCCGCCGTATCGTTCGGCGCGATCGGCTGATCCGGCCCGACGCCCGTCGTCGTCATCTGCTGCGGCGGGATGCTCTTCGTGATCAGGTAGCCCTTCACCGCATCCGCGCGCGCCTGGCTCAGCGCGATGTTCGACGTCCGGTTCCCCGAGTTGTCGGTGTGGCCGATGATGTCGACCGTGCGGTTCTGCATCTTCGAGAGCGCGGCCGCCATCTGGTCGAGGATCAGCTTGCCCTGCGGCGTGAGCGTCGCGCTGCCCGTCTCGAACTCGATCGTCCGGTTCGCGAGCGTCTGGTCGAGCACGCCCTGTTCGGACGCCGACACGCGCAGCCCGTTCCTGATCGTATACGTCGGGTTCAGCGTATTCGCCATGTCGCTCGCGAGCTGCTGGCGCTGCGCTTCGTTGTGCACCTCGCCCTTCATCTCGATCTGCGTACCGTTGATCTTCAGCTGCCCCTTGCTGATCTGCTTGAGCTGCGCGCCGAGCAGCTTCTGCACGTTCGCGCTCCAGTTCGGCGGCGTTGCGACGTCACCAACCTCGATCTGGTCGACGACGTTCGTCGCGCCGTAGGTATCGCGCAGCTTCTGCAGCACGGCGGCCTTGGTCGCCTCGTCGGGCACCTTGCCGCCGACGACCACCTGGCCGGGAGTCGCGGTCGCGGGCGGCGGTGTGATGGTATTCGCGGTGCCGGCCGTGCCGTGCACGACGGCGCCGGACGCTGTCCCCGGCGCGGCGCCGGTGTTCGCGGGCAGCGTGGTCGTCGCGACCGTGCCGTTGCCGACCGGCGTGACGGTCGCGCCGGTGTTCTGCGCGAACGCCGCGCCGCTGGCGAAGAGGCCGGCAGCGAGGAGGGCGGCGACGGCCGGCGAGAGGGCGACCGAAAAGCGCGCGCGCCAAGCGTGATTCATGCGATGCATCCCGTCAGCCTCCGATGAACGCTTCGCGGAACGCGTCGATGGCGACGCGCAGCGAGAGTTGCGGTTGGTCGAGGTAGCTGACGAGCTTGCTGATCTGGTGATCGTTTTGCGCATGGGCGTCGATCCACTCGGGATCGTCGATATCGATGTTGTGGGCGGCGTAGGTCTGCGGGTCGACGACGCTCAGCAGCGTCTTGGCCGACGCGCCGTTGAAGCCGATGATGAGCCGTTCGCGCTCGGCGATCGTGCCGATGAAGATCGCGAGCTCGAAGTCGGCCTGCGCGACGAACGGTGCGATCAGTTCGAGCCAGAACGCGGCGACGAGGCTGCGGTAGAACGGATCGACCGGCAGCGGCAGCGTGAGGCCGCGCTCGATGTGCGACGAGCCGCTCTGCATCACCGGCCGCAGCAGCGAGCCGAGCGCGAGCATCGCGCCGCGCAGCCGCACGGGATGACCGCTGTCGAGCAGCATCTCCTGGAGGCCGTACAGCGACTGGTGTTCGACGAAATCGTTGAAGGTGCCGTCATGCGACGTGCCGGGGCCGCCGACGTCGATCGGCACCTGCGTGTCGCCGAGCGCCTGCAGCGCGCCGGGCGGCTCGTCCTTGCCGAGCAGCGGCGGGATCTGCGTGGCGACGCGTGACCACAGCCGCGCGAACGCGAGCGGGCTGCGCGCGAGGAACGCGAGCGGCCGGTCGACCTCGAGCGCCGTTGCGCCGAGGAACGGGAAGCGGCGCATCGACACGTCGTGGCTCGCGACCATGTGGCCCGCGATCGCGAGCTTGCTGCGCGAGCCGAGGAACGCGAAATGCATCGGCTTCGCATCCTCGTAGACGAGCTTCCAGCGCGGATCTTCCGCGAGCAGTTCGAGCGCTTGCGCGATCCAGCGGTCGAGCGTCTGCAGCAACTGCGGATTGTGCTGGCTCTTTACGAAGTCGCCGCGCGACGGAATCTTGCCGAAGTAGGCGATCTGCGCCTGTACGGTTTGCGTCATTGCGCCCCCTGTGCATTCGTTGCGTTGGCGGCCGCGACGGCCGGCGCTGCGCCCGGCGTGCCCGTGCCGGACTGCGTCGCGTTCTGCGCGGCGCCCGCGCTCGCGTCGGCGACCGACGACGGCAGCTGCAGGCCGCGCAGGCTCTGCTGCTGCGGCTGGTCGCTGCCGCCACCGCCGGACGGTTGCGACGTGCTGATGATGCGCATCGTCACCGACACGTTCACGCTGCCCTGTGCCCACGTCAGGTCGAAGGTGCCGTCCGGACGGCGCTTGCGTTGTGCCGAATTGATCAGCTTCTCGAGACCGTAGCGGCCCGGCTCGTTGACGAGCTGCACCGTGCGGCCGTCGAAGGTCGTCGCGGACAGCGTCGCGCCCGGCGAACCTTGCGGGTTCGGCCACACGAAGTTGGTCCACTGCGGCGGCGTGTTGCGGTAGCGCAGCTGCTGGCCGTCGATCGCGATCGTGTATTCCGTCGTGCCCGTGCTCGGCTGCGGCAGGATCTGGAACACGGTCTGCGGCTCGGACGACGCGGCTGCGCTGCCTGCCGCACCGCCCGCGAGCGGCGCGACCCAGCGCGCGAAGCCGTTCGTGAAGTCCGGCGTGAGGCCGATGCCCATGTCGCCCCACGTGCGGGCGGCGAGGGTGTCGCCGCGGCGCACCGCGAGCGGCCCGAGCGTCGTGCCGACGAACTTCGCGATCGAGCCGTCCGGACCGAACACCTGCGCGATTTCACCGGCGCCGGCCTCGACCTTCGCGCTCGCCGCGAACGGGTACTTCGTCGCGAGCGAGTTCTGGAACGGCTGGTAGACCTGCGCGTTCCACACCTTGTTGACTTCGGCGCTGGCCGGCTGGATCACGACCGCGAACGCCTGCATCAGCGGCCGCACGAGCAGCGGACGCAGCGACTTGCGTTGCGAATCGGTGAGACCCGTCAGCATCTGCTCGTCGACGAGCTTCAGCGAATCGGCGAGTTCCGAACCGTTGCCGTCGAGCGTCTGCTGCATCAGCTGGCGCGCGCCCGGACCCGGGTCGCCCTGGTTCTTGATCACGTTGAAGCGCGTGCGGACCTTCGACAGCGAATCCATGTAGCCCTTGAGCATCGACGTGCCGTCATGCGTCGCGACGATCCGCGCGAGCCCGATGAACTCCTGGCCGATCGGACCCATCGGCACCTCGGCCGGATTGCCGTTGATGTCGATGTTGGCGGCCGCCACCTGGCCGGCCTGCGAGCGCGAGAACAGTTGCTTGACCCAGTTCACGACGCCGGTCTGCGCCTTCTTGATCGTCACGTTCGCGAGCGACGGGTTGTCCCACGACGTCTGGTCGTACGCGGTCTCGAGGATCTTGCGGATCGGCGAATCCTGCGGGTCGCCGAGGCGGTTCATCCCGTCGACGGCCTGGCCGAAGCTGCTGAAGCCCTGCACCGCGATGCCCTGCATGAACTTCTGCCAGTGCTGTGCGTACTCGGTCTTGTACATGCCGACGAGCGTCTTCTGGATCTGCTCGGGGCTGCCCTCGAGCGTCAGGTCGTCCTGCGTCGACGTGTTCAGCACCCAGTCCTTCGCCTGCAGTTCCTTGGTCGCCGCGTCGCGGATCGCCGGCTGCACGTAGTCGAACCACGCTTCGCGCGTGAACGTGCCCGGAATCGCGTAGCTGCCTGCTACGAGCCCCTGGTTGCCGTCGCCGACGATGCGCGCGATGGTCATCGGCGCGAAGCGGGTCGACGCGCGTGCCTTGATTTCCTCGTACACGCGCTGGCGGGCCGGCATCCCGCGCACGACGTGGCGCAGGTTCTCGCGGGTCTGGTCGACGAGCGCGAGGTTCGCGTCGATCATCGGCCAGTCGTCGTCGTTCACGCGCGACAGGTAGAACGAGATCATGCGCTCCGCGCTCTTGATCATCTCGTCACGCGGCATGTTGCCGCGATTCGTCTCGAGCCAGCCGCGCCAGAAACGGGCGAGCTGGTCGGTCAGGTGCGCCTGCTCGACGTGCCGCTTGTCGGACAGCATCAGGTACGTCTTCAGCGCGTTGTACGCGTCCTGCACGTTGGTCGGCGACGCGTCGCTGTAGAGGCCACCCTGCGGTGCGGCGGGCTGTTGCGCTGCTGCAGCCGGCGCGGTGCCGGACGCGGCCAGTGCGGCACCGGCCTGCGGCGCGGCGCCTGCCGCGTTCGTCGAGACCGGCATCGCGCCACCCTGCACGGCGCCCGATTCGGGCGGGCGCGTCATCGGAACGAGCTGTTCGGGGTGCGCGTTCACGTCCTTCATGAACGACGCGAGGTTCTGCGACACGGGGGCCAGCAGGATCTGGCGCACGCCGTTGTAGTACTCGGTCAGCAGGTGCTGCTCGAGACGGTCGCCCTGGTACAGGCCGAGCGACACCGACAGCGGCTTGTCGCGGCGGAACTGTTCGAGCTGCTCGATCCGGTCTTCGAGGATGTCCATCGCCTGCAGGCGCGACTGCAGGTCGTTGCGGCCCTGCTGCAGGCGCGTGACGTTGTCGAGGTCGGCCTGTACGTTCGAGACGAGCTGCTGGTTGCCGATCGTCGACCAGGTCCAGCCGCCCAGCGCGATCGCGAGCGCCGCGACGAAGCCGAAGAAGGTCGCGTAGCGCAACCGAGTCTTGGTCGGGCTCGCGAACTGCCGCACCGTCTGGCGGTCCGCGAAGATCACCTTCGAGAACAGGTCGCGCAGGAAGAAGCCGTTCTTCGAGAACGCACTGTGCGGCTTCGGCAGCGCGTTGCCGTCGAGGCCGAAGCGATGCGCGATGCGCTGCGCGGCCGTGCTGTTGGTTTCGCCTTCCTGCAGCGCGCTGGTGAAGTAGAAGCCGCGGAAGATCGGCTTGTACTGGAACGGGTTGTTCTCGAACAGCGTCGCGAGGAACGCGCGCAGCGACGGCTTGATCGTCGAGAATTCGAGCGGGAAGCTCAACTGGCCCGGCGACAGCTGGTTGCCGCGCGACAGCGACAGCTGCGCGACGCTGATCTCCTTCAGCCCTTCGTAGAGTTGCTCGAAGTGCGTGTCGAACTGCGCGACCACGTCGCGCTTGTCGTCGGGCTCGTAGGGCAGGGTGGCGCCCCACACGCGGTCGTACTCGTGCTTGTCGTTGCTGCTGAAGAATTCGGTGAAGCCGGTGATCAGGTCGGCCTTCGTGAACATCACGTAAACCGGTGCGAACACTTCGAGCTTCTCCGTCAGCTCCTGAACGCGCTGACGGAGGTTTTTCGCGAGGTTGATCGCAAATTCGGGGCGGTTGCCGGTGAGTTCGGCGATGCTCGCGGTGACGATGATGCCGTTGATCGGCGCCTTCGGGCGATAGCGCTTGAGCAGGCCGAGGAAGCCGAGCCATTCGCTGCGGTCTTCCTCGTGCACCGAATAGCGCCCGGCCGTGTCGAGCAGGATCCCTTCGGTGGTGAAGAACCAGTCGCAGTTACGCGTACCGCCGATGCCATGGATCACGGCGCTGTTCTTGTCCGCGAACGGGAACTGCAGGCCGGAATTGAGCACGGCGCTGCTCTTGCCCGCGGCCGGGTTGCCGATGACGATGTACCACGGCAGTTCGTACAGCGCGGAGCCGCCTGACACCTGGCCGATCTTCGACGTCTTGATCGTCTTCACCGCGTCCGACAGGCGCGTGCGCAGCACGTCGAGGTCGGCCGTCTTCGAGTCGGGGGCGAGCGCGGCGGCGGCGGGCGCGGCGATCTTGCCGGTTTCCGCCTGCTCTTCCAGCACCTGGCCGAGCGCCTGGTTCGCGCGCTTCACGCGCCAGCGGCGCCACAGCGCGACGACGAGCCACAGCGCGAGGATCGCCGCGAACGCGATCGCCGCCCACAGGAGCGGCAGCTGCAGCATGTCGGCGACGATGAAGAGGATGGCCGCTAGCGCGACGATCCCGACGATCGAGAGCGTACGCGGATGAGTCAGCACGTTGAGGATGCGTTGCATAGGACGTTCAGGTTCCGGTGCGATTCGGTGAGGCGACGCAGGCGCGCCGAGCGGCAAGGGTGGCGCCGCGATGTGTCGCCATGCTGTCAAACGGGATGAAGGGGGCTGGCATCAATGCGCCCGCGGCATCGGAGAAGGCGCGCGCATTAATGAAAGGACGCTGTGAGATTTAAAACGGAAGCGGCGGCCGGAAAAAATCGCGCACCGGAATGCATGATTTTTTGCGCCGCCTGTATCGCCCGTATCGTTTCCTGCCGGGATATTAAAAAGCCCCATGCCGCCCTCATTATTTCCTGTCCGGCAGCCCTGGCTAGCTGCCGCGTCCCAGTTTAAAACCGGGTTTATGGTATTCCACGTGCCCAAGATCCATCATTTTCCAGCGGCCCCCCCAGGTCAGGCCGACCTGTTCGGCGACCTGGCCATACAACTGGTAGCCGCGCATCGCCCACGGATCTTTCTCGGAAATGACCAGCTTGCCGTCGCGCAGGAATGCGTTGTCGGCCGCCAGCCCGAATTGGTGATAACTCTGGAAGGCCGCCGCGTTGGTCACGTTGCCGCCCATCGCCGCCAGCCGGTTCTGCCGTTCCGGGCTCCGATAACCTTCCAGCAACGCCATTTCATAACCATATTGTTCGTGCATGATCTTGTAGACCAGCAGCAAACGCGTACGGAAATCCGGATCCAGCAGGTTCCAGTCGCGGCTCGCATCCTTCAGCGCCGGGCGTACCTGTTCGACTTCCTTGGTGGCGAAGACTTCCGGCGGCAGCGGCGGGGGCGGCACGAGTTGTTCGCCCTGCAGCAGCGCGGCGATCTTCTCGTCGGGCACGCGCGCCGTGTCGTCGTACTGGAACAATTGCCGGCCGCGTAACGCAATGGCGACCAATGGCGGCGTCGCAAGAATACCTGCCGATACCATAATCATCAAGCGCCGCCGAATCAGTAAATTTTGCACGTCGTTTAAAGCACCGCGCGTAACGCTTGCCGATTTAACAATCTGACTCCGCGTACGCGCGGCGCGATCGTTCGCACGGCGCGTAAGACGGCCGTGAAACTGGGCGACGGATTCGAAAACGGTCGCGCGGATACCCGGTAAAAGCAACAGTGCCGCAACTGCTACGGCAAGGGCGAAATAGGCGACGAGTGCGACGGCAATCAAAGAAATCCCCGGAAATTGGAATTGATTGTGTTTTGCAATGCTTGCTCTTAGAATCAGGCTGCTTCGAGAGGCCGGGCTATATTATCGCGGTGAATTAAACCAGGATTCAATGAGACGCTGAATGAGTGCGCCGGAAAATTCAAATTCGAAATCTCCGCCCAGCCTGCTGTCCGACACCCAACCGGCAGGCGACGGAAGAGCTCAGCAGTCGCGCATTCTCGCGAATCTGGAAGGACGTGTCACGCCGCCGGCCGAACCGCCGCGCCGCTCGCTGAAGGCGCCGATCGCCGCCGTCGTGGCCCTGGTGGTTGCCGTCGGTGGCTGGGGCGCATGGCGCATGCAGCAGCACTCGGGCGAGCAGGTCGCCGCTGTAACGGCCGCCGCCGAGCCCGCGGCAGCCGCGCCGGCCAAGGCCGCACCGGCCAGCAATGCCGCCGTCGCGCAGAATGGTGCATCCGCCGCGTCCGCCGTCCAGCCGGCCACGATCGTCAACGACACTTCGACTTCCCAGACCGTTGCATCCGCATCGGCCGCGTCCGCCGCGGACAACAGCCGCCTGTCGCGTGCGCTCGCCAATGGCGCCGACGATGCATCGGGTGCAGCCGCAGCAGCCACGGCCGCCGCCGCGACGACCAAGACCGCGAAGGCCGACGCAGCGAAGAGCACGAAGGTCGCGGCGCATGGCAAGGCCGACACCAAGGCCGAGGCCCGCAAGCATCGCAAGGAACAAGAGGCGGAGCTCGCGCAGGCGAAGAAGCGCCGCGATGCGACGTCGACCCGTACCGCGAAGGCGGGCGGGAAGGACGATCCGGATGCGGATCTGCTCGCAGCGCTCGTCGCGCGCACGAAGCCGGCCGACAAGAAACTCGCCGCGCAGAAGGCGCAGGCCGTGCCGACCAAGACGGCCGCGACGACCGGCTCGCTGGCGTCGCGTGTGAAGGAGTGTTCGGAGCGCGGTTTCTTCGAGGATCAATTGTGCCGCTGGCGTGTCTGCGAGGGTCACTGGGGCAAGGATCCCGCGTGCCCGAGTGCCGCGCAGTCGGAGACGCGGCAATAACGCGTCTTGCGCATGCCGGCCTGCCGCACCTGCGCCGCCCACTGGGCGGCGCGTTGTTTTTGGGGCGCGGAAACGGCCGGTATGATGCGGCGTGACGCTGTCACCGGCGCGTCACGCCCGTCGGGCATACGTCTCCTTTCCTTTTCCGGCGCGGGCGCGCGACCCGCTATGCGTGGCGCGCCGCGCGCCGCACGACCTTCGACACGATGGACCTGATCGTACAGACTTACGGCGCCGATACGTCCGGCATGGTGTGTGGATTCCGCTTCGTTCCGGGCGGATCCGGCACGATGCTCGATGCGGACGCGGCCGGCGCGTGGCTGCGCACGTGCCGCGAGCACGATGCCGCGTCGGACGATTTCGTCTGGCTGCACTTCAATCTCGCACACGGCGCGAGCGAGCGCTGGATGCGCACGCACCTCGGATTGCCCGACAGCTTCTTCGAATTCCTCCACGAAGGGTCGCGCTCGACGCGCATCGAACAGGAAGACGGTGCGTTGCGCGCGATCGTCAACGACGTGATGTTCAACCTCGAACTGACACCGTCGGAGATCGCGACGCTGTTCGTCCACGTCGAGCGGCGCATTATGGTCACCGCGCGGCTCAAGCCGCTGCGCTCGGTCGACACGCTGCGCGCGTGCGTGCGCGACGGCGAGCAGTTCAGGTCGCCGGCGGAGCTGCTCGTGCACCTGCTGCGCGACCAGGCCGACCTGCTGATCCAGATCATGCGGCGCACGAGCGTCGACGTCGATCGCATCGAGGATCGCTTCCTGTCGCAGCGGCTCACGTCGAGCCGCATCGAGCTCGGCGCGATGCGCCGCACGCTGACGCGCCTGCAGCGCATGCTCGCGCCCGAGCCCGGGTCGATCTTCCGGCTGCTCGCGAAACCGCCCGCCTGGCTGCACGTGGAAGACGTGCAGGAACTGCGCGAGTCGACCGAAGAGTTCTCGCTGGTGCTCGCCGATCTGGCCGGGCTCAGCGAGCGGATCAAGCTGCTTCAGGAAGAGATCGGTTCGCGTCTTGACGAGCAGAACAACCGGACGCTGTTCACGCTGACGCTCGTGACCGTGATCGCGTTGCCGATCAACATCGTCGCCGGCTTCTTCGGGATGAACGTCGGCGGCGTACCGTTCTCGGAGAACAAGCACGGCTTCTGGATGATGGTGCTGCTCGTGGCGGGCTTCACGGCGCTCGCCGCCTGGTGGGCATTTCGCCGGCGGGGCGACCGCTAGGGCACGTTCCCCTGTTTGGGAAAATTCATTCGTGGGGGCCAGCGCAAGCCCGTGATTAGCGGGAACCGGCCCTGGCACCACCTGCGCCGCATCGGCTCGTCAGCGCAGCAGCGCGATCGCGCGTTCACCGATCACCATCCCGAGCAGCCCGACCAGCGCGACGAGCGGCGGGGCCGGCGAGCGCACGTGCAGCAGCGCATACAACACGCCGACGCCGAGGCCCACCGCGAGCGAAGTCACGTAATCCGTCATGGCGGTCTCCCGTTCGATCCGGCGTCAGGGTTTGAGGATGACGCGCTCGCGCGCACCGGCCAGCACCGCGCGATACGCGTCGTGGGCGCGCTCGAGCGGGTACACGTAGTCGTCGCCGATCGGGAACGGGCGCAGCGTGCCGTTGCCGAAGCCGGGCGCGAGCGTGTCGAGGATCTGCGCGACCGCGGTACCACCGAGCTGCAGTGAATCGACGCCCACGAACGTGTGCTGGCCGCGATAGAACGCGAAGATGTCGAACGGTACGCTGCGCTCGATCGTCGAGATGAAGATCTGCCGCGCACCGATCGCCATCGACGCGTTCGCCGCTTCGAAGTACGGGCTGCCGACCGTGTTGTAGACGATGTCCGCGCCGTGGCCGCCGGTCGCCGCGCGCACCGCGTCGGCCACCGATTCTTGCGACGCGTCGATCATGTGCACGTCGCCCGATGCGTGACCGCGATAGCCGCCGGCGCTGCGCTCGACGCCGATCACGGTTGCGCCGTGCGCGGTCGCGAGCTGGATCGCGGCCTGCCCGACCTTGCCGTTCGCACCGAACACGAGCACGACGTCACCGGCCGTCGGCATGCCGGCGCGGCGCAAGCCCTCGTATGCGGTGACGAACGGCACCCCGACGCCGGCCGCTTCGTCGAGCGTCAGCACGGCGGGCTTGCGGCGCACCTGCGCCGCGTCGAGTACGAGCCATTGCGCGTGCGAGCCGTTACGCCCGACGCCGAGATCACCACCCGAGCCCCACACCGGCGCGCCGACCCAGCCTTCCGGGCCGCTGCGCACGATGCCGGCCCAGTCGCGCCCGGGCGTACGCGGCCACACCGCGTGCGGCATACGGCCGAGCGCGGCCTTCACGTCGCTCGGGTTCACGCCGGCCGCGCGCACCTCGATCAGCATCTGGCCGTCGGCCGGTACGGGCGTGTCGATTTCCCTGACCTGTGCGTCGAGTGACTCGATGTCGGCGGCGGGGGCGTCGAAGCGGATGCTGCGCATGATGATCTCCGTGGCGGTTGGCTGCCCCACGGCCCGGTGGGGCGGTGCGTGCAGCGGGTGAAAAGGATGAACGCAGTCTAGTCGGCCCGGTTTGACGCGGAAATGCGCAAAGGTGGATGATTGTTTTGCGATAAACGCATAGCCAAACCCGAAGGCCCCAAATGGACGACTTCCTTTCCCCGCACCTGGCGCTGTTCGTCGACGTGGTCGACCAGCAGAGCTTTTCGGCGGCCGCACGCCGGCTGGGCGTCGCCGCTTCGTCGGTCACGCGGCGCATCGACCGGCTCGAGACGCAGCTCGGCATCCGCCTCCTGCATCGCACCACGCATGCGCTGCGGCCGACCGAAGCCGGGCAGTTGCTGTATGGACGCGCGACACGGATGCTGGCCGAGCTGCGCGGCCTGCAGGAAGACCTGCACAGCCAGCACGACGAGCCGAGCGGGCTGCTGCGCGTCGACTGTCCGGCGCCGTTCGGCCGGCGGCACCTGATGGCCGCACTGGCCGCGTTCATGCAGCGTCATCCGGCGCTGCAGGTCGATCTGGTGCTGACCGACAGCATGGTCGATCTGCAGGGCACGCGGCTCGGCGCCGACGTCGATCTCGCGGTGCGCATCGGCCCGCTCGAGGACACACGCTTCGTCGCGACCGTGCTGGCGCCGCAGCGGCGCGTGCTGTGCGCGAGCGCGGCGTATCTCGCGCGGCGCGGCGAGCCCGAGTCGCCCGACGCGCTCGCCGGACACGACTGCCTCGCCTGGCACGGTGCGCCGCCGCCGGGCGCGTGGCGCTTCGGTGAGCGCCGCCACGTGCCGGCGCAGCCGCGGTTTCGCAGCAATCATTCGGAAGCGTTGCTCGAAGCCGCGATCGACGGGCTCGGGCTCGCGCACCTGCCGACCTGGCTCGCGGGGGGCGCGCTGCGCGACGGACGCTTGCGCGCAGTGCTGCCGCAGTTCGCGGCCGCGCCCGAGCCGGCGACGATCCACGTATTGCGCCAGCAGGCGCGCGGCACCGCACGCGCGTCGCGGCTCGTCGCGTTCCTCGCGACCTGGTTCGCGCAGCCGGCGTGGGATGCCGCGTGGGCGTGATGACGATGGTGGGCGGGCGGCGGGCGGCGGGCGGGCGGGCGGCGGCGGGCGGCGGGCGGCGGCGGGCGCCGCGCGGCGGGGCCGGCCGAGCGCCGGGCATGAAAAAAGGGCCTCGCTCGCGAGGCCCGTCAAAGGTCGGAGAAGCCGGTACGCCGGCCGGCCGCCGCAGGCTGCGCGGCACCGGCCGGGCGCGCACCGTTACTGCGTCACTACCTTGCGCGGCTTGAAGATGCCCTGGTATTGCAGTGCCGGGCGTTCCTTCGTCACCGGCTCGATGCCGCCGAAGGTCGGCGTCTGGCGCAGCTTCATTGCAGCCGGCGAGGCAACCGAGCCGATCGACGTCGAGCGCGACGCCGGCGCGAGGTTGTTCGCGACGAGCAGCGCGGCCTCGCTCTTCAGGTTCGCCAGCAGCACCGGATCGGTCGAGCCGTTGACCTGCGTGAGCAGCCCGCTCCAGGCCGCGTCGCTGTAGTTCACGACGTAGTAGTCGAGCCCGCTCGGGTCGGCCACCACGCCCGTGCAGCCGTCGATCCGCGTTTGCGTCTGCGTATCCTTCAGCGCGAGCGTCGTGCGTTTCGCGAGACCCTGGCCGTACGCGAGCGTGATCGGCACCGTCCACTGCAGGCCCGGATACGCGTTCTTGTTCGGGAACGGCTGCTGTTTCAGCGTGATGACCGTCTGGTTCTTGGTCAGGTCGCACTGCGTGTCGAGCGAGATCAGCGGCACGCCGGTCTGGCGGACGTAGCTGTCGCCGATCGCGCCGATCGCCTGGCCGCTTTCCTTCGACAATGCATCCCACAGGCGCTTCGGCGTGCCGTTGCCGAACGAGTAGTCGACCAGGTATTGCTGCAGACCCTTGCGCAGCGTCTGTTCGCCGAGATAGTTCTCGAGCGTCTTCAGCACGTGGCCGCCCTTGTCGTACGTGAACGCGCTGGCGCTCAGCACGAAGTCGTTCGAGGCCCAGCCGTTGAAGTTCGGCGCGACCGGGAAGGCGTTCGGGCCAATGTCACGATTGATCACGCGGTACTTGTTCTTCACCTGGTCGAGCCAGCTGAACTCGTTGGGGAAGAACTGGATCGTCGTCTTCGTCTCGAAGAACGTCGCGAACGACTCGTTGAGCCACACGTTGTCCCACCAGTCGGTCGTGACGAGATCGCCGAACCACTGGTGCGCGACTTCGTGCGTCAGCACTTCGTTGCCGTAGTGCGACATCGGCTGGCCCGGCTGCGGCAGGATGTCGTCGGCGAACTCGAGGATCGACCCCCAGTTCTCCATCCCGCCGAAGTTCAGGTCCTTCTGCGCCTTGAACGCGTCGTTCGCGGCCACCGTGTCGAACTTCGTGAGCGGCAGGGCAATGCCGGTGTAGCGGTAGTAGAAGTCGAGCGCCTGCTTGGTGCGGTCCATCGCCGGCTTCGCCCAGTCGCTCATGCCCGGCGGCGTGAACACGCGCAGGTGCAGGCCGCCCTTGCCGCCCGGCAGCGGGCTCGTGAAGTCGTCCTCGTAGGTGTCGAACAGGCCGCCGCCGAAGAACAGCAGGTACGACGGCATCGGCGGAGTCTTGTCGAACTGCACGAGCTTGTAGCCGCCGCCGACGTTGGTCGACGGCTTCTCGGCCGCGTTCGACACGACACGCCAGCTCTGCGGCACTTCGGCCGTCACTTCATAGGTCGGGCGGAACGCCGGCTCGTCCCAGCCGGGGAACCACTGGCGCGACAGGTTGGTTTCGCCTTGCGTGAGGATCGCGCCGCTCGTCTTGCCATCGGTGCCCTTCAGGTCGACGCGGAAGATGCCTTCCGCGGCCGAGCAGCCCGGATACGGATCGTCGCCGCAGCTGCCGCCGGTCTTCGCGACCGGATCGTCATACGACTTGAAGTTGATGATGCCCGACCATTCCATGTGCAGCGAATAGTTGCCCGGCGAGATCGAGCCGCTCACGGGGCGCAGCTGGTAGTAGTCGCCCTTGTCCTGCGGCGTCGCGATCAGCTGGATGTTGCCCGGCTGCAGCGTGATGCGGCCGTTCGTGAACTTGATCCGGTGGCCGGCGATCACGATGTTGTTGACCGGCTTCAGCACCTTGATCTCGACATCGGCGCGGCCGTCGAACGCGTTCAGCGCTTCGTTCGGGCGGAACCACAGCCGGTAGTTCACGGGTACCACGGTGTCCGGCAACTCGACAGGCGATACGCTCTTGTCGACGTTGGATGCGCTCGGCGGCGCGGCGACGGTGGGCGACGAGCCCGAGTGCGGCGCGCCGGCGGAGCTGAGCGCGGAAGCGGAGCCTGCACCGCCGTCGTCACCGCCGCACCCGGCGAGTGCGAGCGCGGCGACGAGCGGCAGATAACGCATCTTGCGAATATCGATCGACATGACTGAAACCTCGATTGTTGAAAGAATCGTTCAGTGCTGCGAAAACGCCGGCAAAAACAATCCCCTCGCCGTTAATCAACAGCGATGAAAATGCCAATGACGGATTATTCGAAAAGACGGTGGCCGACTACGTGAAGGTAATCATGGTTTACTGCCCCCTCTGGATTTCCGGATGTCGGTTAACTTGCCGGTTCAAAATGGCCGGGTGCGTGTTGTACTGAATTGATTTCGCGCGCACGACACGGAGCCGCACGCCCTGCGCGGGCGCGCAATCCCCTTGAACCGACGACCTACGGGGCTGGCCGGGCCGGGCCGCAGGATGGCAGGAAGGCGTGTCGCCATTCCGTAAAATCACCGTCATGCGGCTTCAAGGTTTGTCGGCTTGCTCGAAGGATGCGTAAATATACTTGATGGTTTTGGGTAAAGGAAACGAAAAATTTAGAAATTGCATCTATTGAATTCACGGTGCTTCATTGAATGCTGGAAAGCATTAATGCGCTTTCCGTTTGACTGCTATTTTCGTAGTTTTAATCTATTAACGATCTGGCGTGGCTGCGAAAACTACGAAACCCGGCGTACGGGGCGCGCTCGGTACAATGCAGCGACGCTCTGCCCACCGATTGCCGCGAGGAGGCCCTCCCATGCCACGAGCCCTGTTCCGTATCGCGCCGCTGCGCACCTTGCTGCTGCTGTTCGCCGCCGTATTCCTGCTCGGCGGTTGCGCGGGGCTGACGCGCGATTCCGTGCGCGTGTCGGTCGCCGGGCTCGATCCGCTGGTCGGGCAGGGTCTCGAGATGCGTTTCAACCTGAAGCTGCGCGTGCAGAACCCGAACGACGCGCCGATCGAATACGACGGCATCTCGGTGTCGCTCGATCTGAACGGCACGCCGTTCGCGAGCGGCGTCAGCGATCGCTCGGGCACCGTGCCGCGCTTCGGCGAGGCCGTGCTCGACGTGCCGGTTTCCGTGTCGGCCTTCGCCGCCGCGCGGCAGGCGTGGAACCTGCCCGGCGCGGCCGCGAACGGCGAGCTGCCGTATGCGCTGCGCGGCCGGCTCGCGGGCGGCGTGCTCGGCACCGTGCACTTCAACGACGCCGGCGCGCTGCGCCTGCCCGCGATGCCGGGGTGGGGCGGTTGAACCCGGCGCCCATGGCAATGCGCGGCGCGGGCCGCCCCCCGCGCTTTGCCGCGCGGGCAAAGCGCGGTATGGTGTGAGCCGCGCGGCGCCCGCATTACAGTCGCGCCGCCCGTTGAAGCCAACCGTAACCGAGTTCGCGTGACCGATTTCCCTGTTTTCCACTGGACCGACGCCGATGGCGCCGACCATGCCGTGTGCTGGCGCTCCGAAGCCGGCGTGCAACCGCCGAAGCGCGCGGTGCCCGCCGACGACCGTCTCACCGCCGACGCGGCCTACCGCCTCGCCTGCGAGGGCACCGCGCTCGTCTGGCAGGGCGACTTCCAGAATGCGCGCCAGCTCGTGCAGGCGATGGCGCGCCGTGTCGAGCGCAAGCCGAAGAAGGCGAAAGCCGCGGCCGGCGTCGACGCGTTCAACCTGCATCGTCTCGCACAGTCGCAGCGCGCCCGTACGCTCGGGATGCTGCTGATCCCGCTCGATGCCGACTACACGATCCCGCTGCGCCGCGCGCCCGACGTGCGAGCCGCATGCGAGGAGGCGTACGGCCCCGGCGGTGCGCCGTCGGTCGTGTCGCTACGTGAACTGCTCGGCCTCGTCGGCGCGCATGAGTGGCGCAAGAAGGGCGTGCCGATCCCGGCACTCGGCGGCGCGCCGATTCACCCGCACTACGGCGTGTTCTCGCCGGTGCGCGGCGAATACGTCGAACTCGTCGCGCGCGCGCCGCTGCCGGCGACGTCGCTCGCATTCGACATCGGCACCGGCACCGGCGTGCTGGCGGCCGTGCTTGCGTCGCGCGGCGTCGCGCGCGTCGTCGCGACCGACCAGGATCCGCGTGCACTGGCCTGTGCGCGCGAAAACATCGCGCGGCTCGGTCATGCGAGCCAGGTCGACGTCGTCGAAGCCGACCTGTTTCCGGCCGGCCGTGCGCCGCTCGTCGTCTGCAACCCGCCGTGGGTGCCGGCCCGGCCGAGCGCACCGATCGAATACGCGGTCTACGATCCCGACAGCCGCATGCTGCGCGGCTTCCTCGCGGGGCTCGCCGCGCACCTCGAGCCGGGCGGCGAAGGCTGGCTGATCCTGTCCGATTTCGCCGAGCATCTTGGCCTGCGGCCGCGCGACACGCTGCTGCAATGGATCGACGAGGCGGGCCTCGTCGTGCTCGGCCGCGACGACATCCGCCCCGCGCACCCGAAGTCGACGGACGCGGACGATCCGCTGCACGCGGCACGCAGTGCCGAGGTCACGTCGCTCTGGCGGCTCGGCGCACGAGCCTGATCGCGCATTTTCGGTAAACTGTCGCCATTCCTCACGAATTCCCGCCGCCGGGCCGTGGTCGACCGACCGTGGCCGGCGCCGCATCACGATGTCGAACAAGACCCACGAAATCCGCCCGGAGCAGTCCGTCGAGCTGCTGAAGGAACTGCACATCCTCACCCGCGACGGGAAGTTGAACCAGGACAGCCGCCGCAAGCTGAAGCAGGTCTATCACCTGTTCCAGTTCATCGAGCCGCTGCTCGCCGGCGTGCAGGCCGACAAAAGCAACGTGACGCTCGTCGATCACGGCGCCGGCAAGTCGTACCTCGGCTTCATCCTGTACGACCTGTTCTTCAAGCAGCAGCCTGGGCACGGCACGCCGGCATTTGCGTCGCACGTGTACGGGATCGAGACCCGCGAGGAGCTGGTCACGCGTTCGGCCGAGCTCGCCGCGCGGCTCGGGTTCGGCGGCATGTCGTTCCTGAACCTGTCGGTCGCCGATTCGATCACGTCGCCGAAATTGCCTGAAACGGTCGACGTCGTCACCGCGCTGCACGCGTGCGACACGGCGACCGACGACGCGATCCGCTTCGCGCTCGCGAAGCGCGCGCAGCACATCGTGCTCGTGCCGTGCTGCCAGGCGGAAGTCGCGGGCGTGCTGCGCAAGAACAAGGGCAAGTCGCTCGCGAGCGCGCTGACGGAAGTGTGGCGGCATCCGCTGCATACGCGCGAATTCGGCAGCCAGATCACCAACGTGCTGCGCTGCCTGCAGCTCGAAGCGCACGGCTACCAGGTCAGCGTGACCGAGCTGGTCGGCTGGGAGCATTCGATGAAGAACGAGCTGATCATCGCGCAATACAAGAACCTGCCGCGCCGGCGGCCCGGCGAGCGGTTGAACGAGATCCTGGGGATGTTCGGGCTTGCCGAACTGAACGCGCGGTTCTTCGTGCCGGAAGCCGCGGCGGCGGGCGGCGAGGTCGCGGAGCCGACCGAAGGCTGATGCGCGGGCGGACGGCGCGCCGCGCGCCGCACGTTGTACGCCGCGTCAGACGTCGTCGCCCGACCGGCGCATCCATTCGCGCCAGCCGTCGTGGCCGAGGCGGCGCAGCGTTTCCTGATTCCTTTCGTAGATCGCGGACGCGTCCGGGAACGCGTCGACCGCGCGCGCGATGCTGTCCTCGCGCAGCAGGTGCAGGATCGGATACGGCGCGCGGTTCGTGTAGTTCTCGATGTCGTCGGGCTCGCTGCCTTCGAACCGGTAGTGCGGATGGAAGCTCGCGATCTGCAGCACACCGTCGAGCCGCAGTTGCCGCACCAGGCGGTCGGCAAAGAACAGCGCATCGTTGTAGTCGATGAAATCGGCGAACGCATGCGGGAAGATCAGGAGCGTCGTGTCGACCTGCTGCGGATCGGCCGCGTCGAGCGCGCGCAGCTCCGCTTCGAGTTCGGCGAGCGCGTCTTCGAGCGTCGTCGCTTCGCTGATCGCATAGCGCACCTGTTCCTTCACGTACACGCTTTTTGCGAACGGGCACAGATTGAGCCCGATCACCGCGCGCGCGAGCCAGTGCCGCGTGGCGGCGAGGATGTCGTCGTGCGATTCGGGGCGGGTGTCGGTCATCGTGATACCAGTCGGGCGGAAGGGCGGCGAGGGCCGCATTGTAGCGGGCCCGCAGGGCGCGGACGCGCGCGGCCCGTCACGCGCACGCGGCTTCGATCAATTGCGTGACGAGCGCGGGCGCGGTGCCGATCGGCGTTTCGCCGTGCCGATAGGTCTGGCTGGCCGCGTAGATACCTTCGACCACCAGCGCGAGCGCATCGGCGAGCGCCTTCGGTTGCCGTGCGCCGGCACCTTCGCATAGCGCGACGAGCCGCTTCATCAGCTGTTCCTTGTTCTGCGCGACGCGCTCGCGCGCCGGGTGCGACGCATCCGGAAACTCCGCCGCGACGTTGACGAACGGGCAGCCGCGGTAATCCTTCTGCGTCGCGCGCTCGGCGAGATCGACGAAATACTGGATCAGTTGGGCCTTCGGCTGGCCCGGATGCTTCGCGGCGCTCGTATCGAGACGCTCGAAGAAACACGCATCCATCCGCTCCAGATACGCGAGGATCAGCTCGTCCTTCGACGAGAACTGCCGATACAGGCTCATCTTGTTGACGCCCGCACGCTCCACGACCGCCTCGACGCCCACCGTACGAACGCCTTCCTTGTAAAACAGCTCCTCGGCCGCGCGCAGCAGGTGCTCCTGCGCGGTGGCGCCGTCGATCGGCCGACGCGTGCGCCGCGCAGGCGGTTTGGCGATCTCGATGCCCGACATGATGACCCTCGACTGCATATTGGATTGCTTGACATGTTACCGATTGGTCACTACGATCGCAACACACTTGTGACCGGTCGGTAACAATGCCGATCGGATCAACAGACAAATGCCAAGCGTCGGCCCGGGTCAGCCGATGCAGCGTGCGGCGGAGGTGGCCTGGCTGGGTGGGGCGGAGCGGGCGCGGAGGTGCCGGAGCCGCCAACTGGAGAACGCGAAGATGAACTGGGCGGTGACACGAATCGGCGGGCGCTTCCATTACGGATGGCTCGCGGCGGCGGTGGTATTCCTGATCCTGCTGGCGGCAGCCGGCACGCGTGCGACGCCGAGCGTGCTGATGGTGCCGCTCGAGCGCGAACTCGGCTGGAGCCGCGCGACGATTTCGCTGGCGATCTCGGTGAACATCGCGTTGTACGGCCTGACGGGCCCGTTCGCGGCCGCCGCGATGCAGCGCTTCGGGCTGCGCCCGACCATTCTCACCGCGCTCGTGACGATGAGCGCGGGCGTCGCGCTGTCGTCGATGATGACGCATAGCTGGCAGATGGTGCTGATCTGGGGCCTGATGGTCGGCTGCTCGTCGGGCGTCGTCGCGCTGACGCTGTCCGCGACCTTCGTCACGCGCTGGTTCCATGCGCGGCGCGGCCTGATCATGGGTATCCTGACCGCGAGCACCGCCACGGGTCAGCTCGTGTTCCTGCCGATGCTTGCGGCGATCGCGCAGCACCATGGCTGGCGGCCGGTCGTGCTGGTCGTCGCGATAGCGGCCGCGATCGTGATTCCGCTGGTCGCGTTCCTGTTGCCCGAACGGCCGGCCGACGTGAAGCTGCGCCCGTACGGCGAGCCGGCGGATGCGCCGCCCGCGCCCGACACGACGAAGGAGAACCCGCTCGCGGTCGCGTTCCGCACGCTGCTGACGGCCAGCCGTTCGCGCGATTTCTGGCTGCTGTTCTTCAGCTTCTTCATTTGCGGCGCGAGCACCAACGGTTACGTCGGCACGCACCTGATCGCGATGTGCAGTGACTACGGGATGACGGAAGTGCAGGGCGCATCGCTGCTCGCGGCGATGGGCGTGTTCGACCTGTTCGGCACGACGCTGTCGGGCTGGCTGTCCGACCGCTACGACAATCGCGTGCTGCTGTTCTGGTACTACGGGCTACGCGGGCTGTCGCTGATCTACCTGCCGCACGCGTTCGGGATCGATTTCTTCGGGCTGCCGCTGTTCGCGATGTTCTACGGGCTCGACTGGATCGCGACCGTGCCGCCGACCGTGCGCCTCGCGACCGACGTGTTCGGCAAGGCCGCGGCGCCGGTCGTATTCGGCTGGATCGTCGCCGGCCACCAGCTTGGCGCGGCGTTCGCGGCGCTCGGCGCGGGGCTGCTGCGTGCGAGCCTCGGCACCTACACGATCGCGTCGATGATCTCGGGCGGGCTGTGCATCGTCGGCGCGCTGATCGTGCTGCGGATCAACCGCGGCCCGTCGCGCGCGGCTGCGCAGGCGGCCTGAGCGCGGCAGTCCGTTCGGCCGCGCGGCCGGCGGCCAGCCAATGCACCCACGGAGATTTGCATAGCGCGGGAGGATCGGGCGCGCATCGGCTCAAGCGAGTATGCTTGCGGTTCGCCACGCGTTCGCGCCCCTTCATCGATGTCAGCGAGGATCCGCATGTCCGTCAAACCTGCTCCCACCACTGTTTCGATTCACGATCTGATCGCGGGCCGCTGGAGCCCGCGCGCGTATTCGGATGAACCCGTCAGCGCCGGCGATCTGCATGCGGTGTTCGAAGCTGCCCGCTGGGCGCCGTCTGCCTACAACGCGCAGCCGTGGCGCTTCATCGTATTCGACCGCACGCAGGACGAAGACGCATTCAAGCGCGCGTTCGCGACGCTGGTGCCGTTCAACCAGGGCTGGAATGCGCCGGCGCCCGTGCTGATCGCGGTGACCGCGCACACGCTCACGTCGAAGGGGGAACCGGCGCCGACCGCGCTGTACGACGCGGGCGCCGCCGCGATGTCGCTGGTGCTGGAGGCGCACGCGCTGGGCCTGGCCGCCCACCAGATGAGCGGCTTCGACGCGAAGGCGTTCCGCGACGCGTTTGCGATTCCGGCCGACGTCGCGATTCCGGCGATCATCTCGCTCGGTCACTACGGCAACGTCGACAAGCTCGATCCCGTGTTGCGCGATCGCGAGAAGGCGCCGCGCACGCGTCATGCGATCGGCGAGGTCGTCTATGCGGGCGCGTGGAAGAAGGGCTTCGACGCGGCCGCCTGACCTGCCTGGCGGGCGGGCTGCGTCGCGCACCCGCCCACCTGTTTCCCCGGCGCGCCAGCCTGCGCGCCGTCGCCACCGGGGCCCGTTGCGCGGCACTGGTGGCCGGCCCCGGTTGTGATCCCGCGGGCTTCATGTTAAAAAGCCCGTCCTTTCCGTTTTCGCGCCGGCCCTGCTGCGGCAACTTCCCATGACTTACTGCGCGATCGATTTCGGCACGTCCAATTCCGCCGTGGCGCTGCCCGACGGCGACGGCATGCGCCTCGCGCCCGTCGAGGGCGACCACCTGACGCTGCCCACCGCGATCTTCTTCAACAACGACGAAGAGACGGTCGAATACGGCCGTGCGGCGCTGGCTTCCTATATCGACGGTTTCGACGGCCGGCTGATGCGCTCGATGAAGAGCATCCTCGGCTCGCCGCTCGCGGAAACGACGACCGATCTCGGCGATGGCAGCGCGATCGCGTACACCGAAATCATCGCGCGCTTCCTGACGCACCTGAAGCGCAAGGCCGAAGCCCGCGCGGGTGCACCGATCGGTCGTGCAGTGCTCGGCCGGCCCGTGTTCTTCGTCGACGACGATCCGCGCGCCGACCGCCTCGCACAGGACCAGCTCGAGGCTGCCGCGCGGTCGGTCGGCTTCGCGGACGTTCAATTCCAGTACGAACCGATCGCGGCCGCGTTCGACTACGAATCGCGCCAGCAGGTGGAGCGCCTCGTGCTCGTCGCCGACATCGGCGGCGGTACGTCCGACTTCTCGCTGGTACGTGTGGGGCCTGACCGGATGGCGCGGCTCGAGCGCAAGGACGACGTGCTGGCCCACCACGGCGTGCACGTCGCGGGCACCGACTACGACCGGCGTGTCGAGCTGGCAGCGATCCTGCCTGCATTCGGCTACCGTTCGCTCGACCCCGAAGGGCGCGAGCTGCCGAACAAGGTCTACTTCGATCTCGCGACCTGGCACCTGATCAACACGGTCTATACGCCGAAGCGGCTCGGCGAACTGAAGCTGATGAAGCACCTGTACCGCGACGTGCAGCAGTACGACCGGCTCACGAGCGTGGTCGAGCAGCGGCTCGGGCATGGGCTGATGGCGCGCGCGGAGGAGGCGAAGATCGGCGTCGCGGCGGGCGGGGAGACGATGATCGACCTGAACGACGTGGAAGAGGATCTGCAGATCGCATTCGATGCCGAGCGCCTCGTCGATGCGAGCCACGACGACACCGCGCGCATCGTCGACGCCGCGCGCGAGACGGTGCGGCTCGCGGGTGTTGCGCCGCGCGATGTCGGCGCGCTGTATTTCACCGGCGGCTCGACGGGGCTCGCGTTCCTGTCGGGCGCGCTCGCGGGTGCGTTCCCGGATGCGCAACCGGTGTTCGGCGACCGCCTCGCGAGTGTCGCGACGGGTCTCGGCATTCACGCGCAGCGATTGTTCGGTTGAATGCGGGCGGCTTAGAGGCCGCCATGCCGGACGACCGGCGCCGAATAACAAAAAGCCCCGCCGAAGCGGGGCTTTTTTTCACGAATTATCGCGCCAAGCTTAGACCGGACGGATGTTCGCAGCTTGCAGACCCTTCGGGCCCGTCTTCACTTCGAATTCAACCTTCTGGTTTTCTTGCAGCGTCTTGAAGCCTTCGACGCGGATTTCGGAGAAGTGCGCGAACAGATCGTCGCCGCCGCCTTCCGGGGTGATGAAGCCGAAGCCCTTTGCGTCATTGAACCACTTGACGGTACCGGTTGCCATGTTACTTGTTCCTAAAAAGATAAAACGGGGCCGAGGCCCATGGGGTGCGGAAAATCAAGGAAGGGGTAATAGGACCAACCGGAGTACCGTTGATGGGCGAACTACGAAAGAACCAATTCACTCGCCACTTGAAATCCTGCGAAGTCCTTTATACGGCTAATCAACCGAGTGGTCAACCGTATTTCCATGGACTCAGGGTTATTGCGTAGATCAGGTTTACAAAGCTTGCAAACGATGCGAATTTTTTGTAGGGGCCGAACGATTTTGGCGCCACGGTTCAGGTGCAACCGTTAAACTACGCGCCGCGTGGACGGGTTGCCCTGATCGGGTGGCGCGTCCCCCCAAGAATGCGTGCGCGGTGCAGTCCGAGCCGATCCCGGACCGCAGGCCGACCATGCTTTTTGAGACACAGGAGAGGATGTGAAGAGTTCTATTCAACGGAACATCGGCCCGTTTGCATTGATGCTGACGGGGCTGGGTTCGATTATCGGCTCGGGCTGGCTGTTCGGTGCCTGGAAGGCCGCGAAGATCGCTGGTCCGGCGGCGATCTGCGCATGGATCATCGGCGCGGTCGTGATTCTCGCGATTGCCCTGACGTACGCGGAACTGGGTGCGATGTTCCCCGAGTCGGGCGGCATGGTGCGCTACGCGCGCTACTCGCATGGCTCGCTGGTCGGCTTCATCAGCGCGTGGGCGAACTGGATCGCGATCGTATCCGTGATCCCGATCGAGGCTGAAGCGTCGATTCAGTACATGAGCACGTGGCCGTATCCGTGGGCGCATGCGCTGTTCGTGAACGGCGAGCTGACGGTACCCGGCCTGCTGCTGTCGGCCGTGCTGGTCGTCATCTACTTCATGCTGAACTACTGGGGCGTGAAGGCGTTTGCCCGTGCGAACACCACGATCACGATCTTCAAGTTCCTGATCCCCGGCCTCACGATCCTCGGCCTGATGCTGACGAGCTACCATCCGGAAAACCTCGGCACCGCATCCAATGCAAGCTTTGCGCCGTACGGCTGGTCGGCGGTGCTGACCGCGGTCGCGACGAGCGGCATCGTGTTCGCGTTCAACGGCTTCCAGAGCCCGGTGAACCTCGCGGGCGAAGCGCGTAACCCCTCGCGCAGCGTGCCGTTCGCGGTGATCACGTCGATCCTGATCGCGCTCGTGATCTACGTGCTGCTGCAGATGGCGTATATCGGTTCGGTGAATCCGGCTGACGTCGCGCAGGGCTGGTCGCACTTCAACTTCAAGTCGCCGTTCGCCGAACTGGCAATCGCGCTGAACCTGAACTGGCTGGCGATCCTGCTGTATGTCGATGCGTTCATCAGCCCGAGCGGCACCGGCACGACGTACATGGCGACCACCACCCGCATGATCTACGCGATGGAGCGCAACAACACGATGCCGAAGATGTTCGGCAACGTGCACCCGCTCTACGGCGTGCCGCGTCAGGCGATGTGGTTCAACCTGCTGGTTTCGTTCATCTTCCTGTTCTTCTTCCGCGGCTGGAGCTCGCTCGCGGCGGTGATCTCGGTCGCGACGGTGATTTCGTACCTGACCGGCCCGATCAGCCTGATGGCGCTGCGCCGCGCGGCGACCGACATCGAGCGTCCACTGTCGATTCCGCTGATGAAGCTGATCGCCCCGTTCGCGTTCGTCTGCGCGTCGCTGATCCTGTACTGGGCGAAGTGGCCGCTGACGGGCGAGATCATCCTGCTGATGATCGTCGCGCTGCCGGTGTATTTCTTCTTTCAGGCGAAGTCGGGCTGGACCGGCTGGGGTGACGACCTGAAGGCCGCATGGTGGCTGGTCGCGTACCTGCCGACGATGGCCGTGCTGTCGCTGATCGGCAGCAAGGAATTCGGCGGCCACGGCGTGCTGCCGTACGGCTGGGACATGCTGGTCGTCGCGGCAATCGCGCTGGTGTTCTACTTCTGGGGCGTGAATACCGGCTACCGGACCAAGTATCTCGACGAGCGTGAATCGCACGACGAGATCCTCGAAGGGATCGGTGCCTGACGCGTGACCTGTCGCCGGATTCGGCGGCGGCAGCAAGCAGCGGAAAAAGCCCGCCCGAGCGATGCTCGGGCGGGCTTTTTGTTGGCCGGTTGTCGCGTGACGCTCAGGCGGCCGTGCTCGCGAACACGTAGTTTGTCATCGCGAGCACGCGCTGGTACGTGCCGAGCGACTGGATGCCGAGTTGGTAGTCGTCGTCCGCCGCGCCGAGCGCCGTGAATACCGGCAGCAGATGCTCGTCGGTCGGGTGCATCAGCGCGGCATGCGGCGCCTGCCGGCGGTAGTCGAGCAGCGCGTCGACGTCGCGTGCGGCCAGCTTCGACTCGAACCAGTCGGTGAATTCCGCGACGCGCGGGTCCGCATCCTCCGGCGCCGCTCCGAAATCGGCGGCGCGCAGGTTGTGCGTGATCTGGCCGGAGCCGATCACCATCACGCCTTCGTCGCGCAGCGGCCGCAGCGCGCGGCCGAGTGCGAAGTGGTGCGCTGCGTCCGCACGCGGCTGGATCGACAACTGCGCCACCGGCACGTCGGCTTCCGGGAACATCAGCAGCATCGGCACCCATGCGCCGTGGTCGAGGCCGTGCTCGGTCGTCGCGGTCGCGATGCCGGCCGCATTCAGCAGCCCGGCCGCGCGCTCGGCGACGTCGGGCGCGCCGGGCGCCGGGTAGCGGATGTCGTACAGCGCCTGTGGAAAGCCGTAGAAGTCGTGGATCGTTTCCGGATGCGCGGCGATGCTGGCGACGGGCCGCTGCGTGCCCCAGTGCGCGGACAGCATCAGCACCGCGCGCGGGCGCGGCAATTCGGCGCCAAGGTGGGTGAACGCGCCGGACGGCAGCGTCGGGTCGATCGGCAGCGTCGGGGCGCCGTGGGACAGGTAGAGCGAAGGCAAGCGGTTCATGGCGGTGGCCTGCAAAGGGATTTGCCTGTGACTATAGGCGTGCACCGACTATTGATAAATCCGCGTTTTGGAATTTGATTGACGCTATTTTGTTGTTAATCGGGGCGGCGGCGCGCGTTCCGCGGCAGGTTGGCACGGTATTCGTGATATCGAACGAATTTCCGCCGAAATTGGCGAAGATGCGCGCAGAACGAATCTGCAGAGGTGCGCTTACTGAGCGTGCCGGATGCCGGCCCAGGGCGTCGTCTGCGGTGCGCTGAGCGCGAACAGGTCGAGCACGCGCGTGACGGTCTGGTCGACGAGTTCCTCGATCGTCTTCGGCATCGCGTAGAACGCGGGCAGCGGCGGAAAGACGATGCCGCCCATTTCGGTGACGGCCGTCATGTTGCGCAGATGCGCGAGGTTGAACGGCGTTTCGCGCACCATCAGCACGAGGCGGCGGCGCTCCTTCAACGTGACGTCGGCTGCGCGCGTGATCAGGTTGTCGGACAACCCGTGTGCGACGCTCGCGAGCGTCTTCATCGAACATGGCGCGATCACCATCCCGTCGGTCGCGAACGACCCCGACGCGATCGTCGCGCCGACGTCGCGCACCGAATGCACGACGTCCGCACGGCTTTCGACATCGGCTTTCGACAGCTTCAGTTCGTGCTGGATGTTGAGCCAGCCGGCGTTCGAAATCAGCAGGTGCGTTTCGACGCCGCCGGCGGCGCGCAGCAGGTCGAGCAGCCGTACGCCGTAGATCGCGCCGGTGGCGCCGGTGATCGCGACGATCAGCCGGCGTGGCGGCGCGCTGGGAGATGCCATCGAAAGGGGGGCGGGGCGTATTACGCGGCGGCGAACAGTTGTTGCAGTTCGCCCGACTGGTACATCTCCATCATGATGTCCGAGCCGCCGATGAATTCGCCCTTCACGTAGAGCTGCGGGATGGTCGGCCAGTTCGAGAATTCCTTGATCCCCTGGCGGATCTCGTCGTCTTCGAGCACGTTGACCGTCTTGATCTGGTCGACGCCGCAGGCCTTCAGCACCTGGATGGCGCGGCCCGAAAAGCCGCACATCGGGAATTGCGCGTTGCCCTTCATGAAGAGCACGACCTGGTTTTCGTCGACGATTTGCTTGATACGTTGTTGGGTGTCCATGACTGACCTTGCGTTTGCTGGGGCGTTAGATCGAAATGATAGCGGATTTCGACCGGGCGGGCCGGGCATCAGCCCGGCAGGCGGCCGCCTGTCGTGCGTTCGATCGCGGCCAGATCGGCGAGCGATTCGACCGCGACGAAGCCGTGCGATGCGAGCACCGCGCGCACGGCCTCGGCCTGGTCGTAGCCGTGCTCGATCCAGAGCGTGCCGCCCGGTTTCAGGTAGGTGCCGGCGCCCGCGACGATCGTGCGGATCGCGCTGAGGCCGTCGGCATCGTCGGTGAGTGCGCCGCGCGGCTCGAAACGCAGGTCGCCCTGCGTGAGGTGCGGATCGTGCTGCGCGATGTACGGCGGATTGCTGACGATCGTGTCGAATGCGAGCGCCGGGTCGAGCGCCGCGTACCAGTCGCTCTGCAACCAGTGCAGCGGGCCGCCGGGGCGGTGCGCGTCGAGCAGCTTGCCTGCATTGCGCTGCGCAACCGCGAGTGCGGCCGGCGAACGGTCGAGCGCCCACACGCGTGCATCGGGCCGCTCGGCAGCGATCGACACGGCAATCGCGCCGCTGCCGGTGCCGAGATCGAGCACGGCCGCATGCGGCAGCCCGTCGATCGCATCGAGTGCGGCTTCGACGAGCAGTTCGGTTTCAGGGCGCGGGATCAGCACGTCCGGCGTCACGTCGAACGGCCGGCCGAAGAATTCGCGCATCCCGACGAGCTGCGCGACCGGCTCGCCGGCCATGCGGCGCGCCTCGAGCGTGCGGTAGCGTTCGACCGCGGCCGCGTCGAGCGGCGCGTCGCCGCGCGTAATCAGTTGCGTGCGGGTCCAGCCGAGTGCGTGCGCGAGCAGCACGCGCGCATCGACCGCGTCGAGCGTAGACGCGCGCAGCAGTTCGTCGGCGGTAGTGTCGGGCATCGCGACCTCAGTCGGTGTCGCCGAGCGACGCGAGCAGTTCGGCCTGGTGCTCGCTGGCCAGCACGCCGATCAGTTCGTCGAGGTCGCCGTCCATGATCGCCTCGAGCCGGTACAGCGTCAGGTTGATCCGGTGGTCGGTCATTCGGCCCTGCGGGAAGTTGTACGTGCGGATTCGTTCCGAGCGGTCGCCGGAGCCGATCAGGCTCTTGCGCGTCGCTGCTTCCTTCGCGTGCTGCTCGTGATACTGCTTGTCCTTGATGCGCGCGGCGAGCACCTTCAGCGCGCGATCCTTGTTCTTGTGCTGCGAACGGTCGTCCTGGCACTCGACGACGATCCCGCTCGGGATGTGCGTGACGCGCACCGCCGAATCGGTCTTGTTGATGTGCTGGCCGCCCGCGCCGGATGCACGGAACGTGTCGATCCGCAGGTCGGCCGGATTGATTTCGACCTCGCCGATTTCGTCGGCTTCCGGCATCACCGCGACCGTGCACGCGGAAGTGTGGATGCGCCCCTGCGTCTCGGTTGCCGGCACGCGCTGCACGCGATGGCCGCCCGATTCGAACTTCAGGCGCGAATACGCGCCCTGGCCCGCGATCCGCACGATCACTTCCTTGTAGCCGCCGAGATCCGACGCGCTTTCCGACATCATTTCGACCTGCCAGCGCTGGCGCTCGGCGAAGCGCAGGTACATGCGCAGCAGGTCGCCTGCAAACAGCGCCGACTCGTCGCCGCCCGCGCCCGCACGGATTTCGAGGAAGATGTTGCGGTCGTCGTTCGGATCCTTCGGCAGCAGCATCTTCTGCAGCTCGGTCTCGAGGCGGGTCATGCTCTCGCGTGCGCTGCGGATTTCGTCTTCCGCGAAGTCGCGCATCGACAGATCGCCGAGCAGCTCCTGCGCGGCCGTTTCGTCGCTGCGCGACTGGCGCCACAGTGCGTACTGTTCGACCACCGGGCCGAGTTCCGCATGTTCACGCGTCAGCTTGCGGTACTGGTCGAGGTCGGCCGTGACGTTTTCGCGGCTCAGCAGGTCGTTCAGTTCGGCCAGCCGTGTGGACAGCTGGTCGAGCTTGCGTTGCATGCTCGTCTTCATGGTGTGGAGCGGCGCTCCCGGGCAAAGGGGTATTCGGAAAGGATAGGCCGGCGTGCGGCCGGTGGCAGGGCGATCGGCCGGCGCTAGTGGCCGGACTGGTCGTTCGAGCGCGGTGCGTGCTGGTAGAAGCCGCGCATCAGGTCGATCAGCGAATCGCGATCGGCGCCGTTCACGCGGTTGAGCGCGCTCGTCGGGCCGTGGATCAGCTTGTTGGTCAGCGCTTGCGACAGCGCTTCGAGCACGGCGGCCGGATCGTCGCCGCGCGCGAGCAGCTTCTGCGCCTTGTCGACTTCGGCACGGCGCAGCGCGTCGGCCTGCGTATGCATGTGACGGATCACCGGCACGACGCTGCGCGTGTCGAGCCATTGCATGAAATTCTGCACGCGCGTCTCGATGATCGCTTCGGCCTGCGCGACTGCCGCTTGGCGCGACGCATTGCCTTCGCGCACGATCGCGCCGAGATCGTCGACGGTGTAGAGGAACACGTCCTTCAGCTTGCCGACTTCGGGCTCGATGTCGCGCGGCACCGCGAGGTCGACCATGAAGATCGGCCGGTGACGGCGTGCCTTCACCGCGCGTTCGACTGCGCCGAGGCCGATGATCGGCAGCGTCGACGCCGTGCACGACACGATGATGTCGAATTCGTGCATGCGGGTCGGCAGATCCGCGAGCGGCATCGCGCGGCCGCTGAAGCGTTCGGCGAGCCGCTGGCCGCGTTCGGCCGTGCGGTTCGCAACGACGAGTTCGCGCGGGCCTTGTGCGGCGAAGTGCGTCGCGCACAGTTCGATCATCTCGCCGGCGCCGATGAACAGCACGCGCTGATCGGACACTTTTTCGAAGATCCGTTGCGCGAGGCGAACCGCGGCGGCGGCCATCGACACCGACTGCGTGCCGATCTCGGTCGTGCCGCGCACTTCCTTCGCCACCGCGAACGTGCGCTGGAACAGCTGGTTCAGATAGGTGCCGAGCGCGCCGGCTTCCGTCGCGGTGCGGACGGCATCCTTCATCTGGCCCAGAATCTGGGTTTCGCCAAGCACCATCGAATCGAGGCCGGATGCGACGCGGAACGCGTGCCGAACCGCTTCCGACTGCGGCAGCGCATAGACGTGCGGTGCGAGTTCGTCGACCGGAATCCGGTGATACTCCGACAGCCAGCGGACCGCGCCTTCACGTGCTGCGCGATCATCTGTCGCGCAATACAGTTCGGTGCGGTTGCAGGTGGAGAGGATCGCTGCTTCGGGTGTGTTGGGCGCCTGGGGCCCGAGAAGCACGTTCTTGAACGTGACGAGAGCCGGCTTGATCTGCTCGAGCGGAAACGCCACGCGTTCGCGCAGGGCGACAGGCGCAGTGTGGTGATTGATTCCGATCGTGAGGAGTTGCATATCGAGGGCTATCGTTTAGCCCCATATTATAGCGTTTCAGCGATTTCCTCACTCGCCGCATACCGGGCATCAGCGTGGCGGGGCCGCGAATTTGGGGGCTCGATCGGCACGCGGTCGAGCTGATAGCCGTAGCCGTAGAGCGGCAGCAGCCGGTAGCCGCGCTCCGGAAGCAGCTGCAGCTTGCTGCGCAGCCGGGACGCGTGGGTATCGAGCGTGCGCGACTTCATGTCGCGGCGGCGTGCCCACACCGTTTCGAGGATATGGGCGCGCGACACGGGCCGCGACAGGTTCGCGAACAGCAACTGCGCGAAACGGAACTCCTTCGGCGTGAGTGAAACGATTGCGCCGCCGAAGCGAACGAGGCAGTGCGTGGCGTCGAACGCGTATTCGCCATACTTTTCGCGCGAGCGTGTCGGTGGCCGGCGCACGCCGGCGCGCCGGCTCAGCGCGTTGACGCGCGCGAGCAGCTCGGGCCCGCTCACCGGGCGCACGAGGCAATCGTCGGCGCCCGCGTGCAGGCACGATACGATTTCGCTCTCGCGCGGCAATTGCATCACGACGATGGCCGGCAGCCCGGGCAGGACCGTCTGCGCACGCGGAATGATTTCCTCGGCCGGCTGGTCGCCGGCCCAGTGGCCGGTGATCAGCATGTCGCAGGTGTCGGTAGCGAGCCACGCGAAGAACGCCGTACTGGACGGAAACGCGTGGCACACGTGGCCGCCTGCAAAGAGCAGGCGGTTCAGGAGCGCGGCATGGCGCGCGTCCGGATCGATCAGAGCGATTCGCATGAGAATTTCTTCAATACGGCAACCGGTGTGCGCTTGCCATAACGTTGAGTCGGCCCCTACACTCGAATGTTCGCGGCACCCGGCTGGTCTCGGGTTCGATGGATGAATCGATGCTAGCCGCTGGCAACGTTCACGCCTATGGGACGAATCCGAATTTATGGAAGGCGTTGGATGAACTGGTTTGGAATCCTTGTCCTGGGAGCGGCCGTCGGGCTGTTCGGCCGATGGCTGCATCCGATGCGGCGCACGGGCCGGCCGGCATGGTGGATCGCGGTGCTTGCCGGCATCGTCGGCGCGTCCGCGGCCCGCATGGCCGGCAATCTTTCAGGACTGTTTTACGATGGCGAGACGCTCGAATGGCCGGTCTGCACCGGCGTCGCGTTCCTCGCCGTAGCCGTGACGGTTGCGCTGTCGGCCCGTCGCTGAATGCTCTCAGGTGAAATCATGAATGCCCGTCTTCCCGAAGTCTCGCCGGTGCCGGCCCGCCTTGCGCTGCTGCGTGGTGCCATGGCCCGCGAGAACCTGGCCGCCTATCTCGTGCCGTCCGCCGATCCCCATCTGTCCGAGTATCTGCCGGAGCGCTGGCAGGCCCGCCGCTGGCTGTCCGGCTTCACGGGCTCGGTCGGTACGCTGGTCGTGACCGCGGATTTCGCGGGGTTGTGGGTCGACAGCCGCTACTGGGTGCAGGCAGACGCCGAACTGGCCGGCACGGGCGTACAACTGATGAAGATGACGGGCGGGCAGCAGAGCGCGCCGCACGTCGACTGGCTCGCGCAGAACGTGGCGGCGGGTGCGACGGTCGGCGTCGACGGCGCCGTGCTCGGCGTCGCGGCCGCACGCGGGCTGACGGGCGCACTGAACGCGCGCGGCATCGCGCTGCGCACCGACCTCGACCTGCTCGACGCGATCTGGCCCGAGCGGCCGGGGCTGCCCGGCGACGCGGTGTTCGAGCACGCGGCGCCGCAGGCCGACACGACGCGCGCGAGCAAGCTGGCCGAAGTGCGCCGCTCGATGCGTGCGCTGGGCGCGCAGTGGCATTTCGTCTCGACGCTCGACGACCTCGCATGGCTGTTCAACCTGCGCGGTGCCGACGTCAACTTCAATCCCGTATTCGTTGCGCACGCAATGATCGGCGCCGATCGCGCGACGCTGTTCGTCGCCGACGGCAAGGTTTCGCCGGCATTGGCCGCGTCGCTCGCACAGGACGGCGTCGACGTCCGTGCCTACGACGCCGCGCGCGCCGCGCTCGCGGCGCTGCCCGACGGCGCGACGCTGCTGATCGACCCGCGCCGCGTGACGTTCGGTACGCTCGAGGCCGTGCCGGCCGGCGTGAAGCTCGTCGAGGCCGTGAATCCGTCGACGTTCGCGAAGTCGCGCAAGACGTCCACCGAAATCGAGCACGTGCGCGTGACGATGGAGCACGACGGCGCCGCGCTCGCGGAATTCTTCACCTGGCTCGAACAGGCCTTGAGCCGTGAGACGATCACCGAGCTGACGATCGACGAGAAACTCACCGCCGCGCGCGCGCGGCGCCCCGGCTATGTGTCGCGGAGCTTCGCGACGATCGCGGGCTTCAACGCGAACGGCGCGATGCCGCATTACCGCGCGACGCCGGAGTCGCACGCGACGATCGCCGGCGACGGGCTGCTGCTGATCGATTCGGGCGGCCAGTACGTGACGGGCACGACCGACATCACACGCGTCGTGCCGGTCGGCACGGTCAGCGACCTGCAGCGGCGCGATTTCACGATCGTGCTGAAATCGATGATGGCGCTGTCGCGCGCTCGTTTCCCGCGCGGCATCCGCTCGCCGATGCTCGACGCGATCGCGCGCGCGCCGATGTGGGCGGCCGGGCTCGATTACGGCCACGGCACGGGGCATGGCGTCGGCTACTTCCTGAACGTGCACGAAGGCCCGCAGGTGATCTCGCACTACGCGCCGGCCGAGCCGCACACGGCGATGGAAGAGGGCATGATCACGTCGATCGAGCCGGGCGTATACCGTCCCGGCCAGTGGGGCATCCGGATCGAGAACCTGGTCGTGAACCGCGCAGCCGGGAAGACGGAATTCGGCGATTTCCTTGCGTTCGAGACGCTGACGCTGTGCCCGATCGACACGCGCTGCGTGCTGATCGAGATGCTGCATGACGAAGAGCGTGTGTGGCTGAACACGTATCACGCGACGGTGCGCGAGCGCGTCGGCCGGCACCTGAGCGGCGATGCGAAGGCATGGCTCGACGCACGCACGCAGCCGATCTGACGCAACAACATGCGATAACGGCCGGACAACGGCCGAACGACAATACCGAGGGCAAGCAATGGCGGACACAGCAGTGATCGTGATTGACATGCAGCGCGGGCTGGTCGAGCGGGCGCAGCCCGCTTATCGGCTCGACGACGTCGTGTCGGGCATCAACCGGTTGACGGCGGCGGCGCGTGCGGCGAACGCGCCCGTGTGCTTCGTGCAGCATGACGGCGATGCAGACGACGACATCGTGCCCGGCACGCCGGGCTGGGAGCTGCATGCGGGGCTGGTCGTCGGCAGCGACGACTGGCGCGTACGCAAGCAGATGAGCGATTCGTTCCACGACACGCCGCTCGCGGCGCAGCTCGACCGCCATGGCATCCGTTCGGTGCTGATCTGCGGTTATGCGACCGAGTTCTGCGTCGATTCGGCCGCGCGCCGCGCGGCGCTGCTCGGCTACCGGACGACCGTCGTGTCCGACCTGCACACGACGAACGAGCGCGCGCACCTGTTGGCCGCGCAGATCGTCGCGCATCACCAATTCATCTGGTCAAACAATTCGCTGTCGGGCAACGCGGTCACGCCGCGTCCGCTCGCCGACGTGCTGACAACGGAGCTCGCATGACGATCAAGGCCGTGGTGTTCGATTTCGGCGGCGTGCTGATCGACTGGAGCCCCGAGTACCTCTACAGGGAACTGATTCCCGACGACGCGGAGCGCCGCTGGTTCTTCACGCATGTGTGCGCGATGGACTGGGTGGTCCGCCAGGACGGCGGGCAGACGATCGAGGAGGGCACGGACGAACTCGTCGCGAAATTTCCGGAGCACGAGGCGCTGATCCGTGCCTTCTACACACGCTGGCACGAGATGATCGGCGGCGTGCTCGACGAAGGTGCCGCGCTCGTCGACCGGCTCGACGCGCAGGGGATGCCGCTGTTCGGGCTGACGAACTGGTCAGCGGAGACGTTCCCGTATGCGTGGGACAACTTCCCGGTCCTGCGGCGTTTCAAGGACATCGTCGTGTCAGGCCGTGTGAAGCTCGTGAAACCCGATCCGGCGATCTACCGCGAGATGCATGCGCGGATCGAGCCGCACTTGCCGGGCATCGCGCCGCACGAACTCG
The DNA here is from genome assembly GCF_011605345.1 of Burkholderia sp. D-99. Classification (GTDB taxonomy): domain Bacteria; phylum Pseudomonadota; class Gammaproteobacteria; order Burkholderiales; family Burkholderiaceae; genus Burkholderia. Next base: position 44,714 of record NZ_JAAOXM010000018.1, on the reverse strand, counting down.
TGTTCATCGACGACAACGCGAAGAACGCCGCGGCCGCGACGGCGCTCGGCTGGCACGGCATTCATCACACGAGTGCGGCGGCGACCGAGGCACGGCTGCGCGAACTGGGCGCGCTTGCGTAAGCGGCGAGCAAGCAGCCAACCGTCAGATAAAAAAAGCGGGCTAGTGGCCCGCTTTTTGTTGTGCTGCGCCTGAAGCGGCCACCCTCGGTGTCCGGCCCGCGTTGCCGCGGCCGGGCACCCGGGTCGTGCCGGTCAGCGGCTGATCGGCTTGTAGCGCAGACGCTTCGGCTTTGCGGCTTCCTCGCCGAGACGCGCACGCTTGTCGGCTTCGTACTCCTGGTAGTTGCCGTCGAAGAACGTGACCTGCGAATCGCCTTCGAACGCGAGGATGTGCGTCGCGATCCGGTCGAGGAACCAGCGATCGTGCGAGATCACCATCACCGAGCCTGCGAATTCGAGCAGCGCGTCTTCCAGCGCGCGCAGCGTTTCGACGTCGAGGTCGTTCGACGGTTCGTCGAGCAGCAGCACGTTGCCGCCCGAGATCAGCGTCTTCGCGAGGTGCAGGCGGCCGCGTTCACCGCCGGACAGGTTGCCGACGATCTTCTGCTGATCGCCGCCCTTGAAGTTGAAGCGGCCGATGTACGCGCGCGACGGCGTTTCGTACTTGCCCACCGTCAGCACGTCGGCGCCGCCCGAGATTTCCTCGAACACCGTCTTCGTGCCGTCGAGCGCGTCGCGGCTCTGGTCGACGTATGCGAGCTTCACCGTCGGCCCCATCACGACTTCGCCCGAATCCGGCTGTTCCTTGCCCGTCAGCATCCGGAACAGCGTCGACTTGCCGGCGCCGTTCGGGCCGATGATGCCGACGATCGCACCGGCCGGGATCTTCAGGTTCAGGTTGTCGATCAGCAGGCGATCGCCGAACGCCTTGCTGACGTTCTTGAACTCGATCACTTCATTGCCGAGGCGGTCGCCGACCGGGATGAAGATTTCCTGCGTCTCGTTGCGCTTCTGGTATTCCTGGCTGTTCAGCTCCTCGAAGCGCGCGATACGTGCCTTCGACTTCGCCTGGCGGCCCTTCGGGTTCTGGCGCACCCACTCCAGTTCCTTCTTGATCGCCTTCTGGCGTGCCGACTCCGACGCTTCTTCCTGCTTCAGGCGCTCTTCCTTCTGGTCGAGCCAGCTGCTGTAGTTGCCCTTCCACGGAATGCCATGGCCGCGGTCGAGTTCGAGAATCCACTCGGCTGCGTTGTCGAGGAAGTAGCGATCGTGGGTGACCGCGACGACGGTGCCCGGGAAGCGCACCAGGAACTGCTCGAGCCAGTCGACCGATTCCGCGTCGAGGTGGTTGGTCGGTTCGTCGAGCAGCAGCATGTCGGGTTTTTCGAGCAGCAGCTTGCACAGTGCGACGCGGCGCTTTTCACCGCCCGACAGGTGTTCGATCTTTGCGTCCCACGGCGGCAGGCGCAGTGCGTCGGCCGCCACTTCGAGCTGCTGCTCGGGGCTGCCGCCGTCGCTCGACGCGAGGATCGCCTCGTACTTCGCCTGCTCGGCCGCGAGCGCGTCGAAGTCGGCATCCGGCTCCGCGTACGCCGCGTAGATTTCCTCGAGCTTCTTGTTGGCCTGGAACAGGTCGCCGAGACCGTCCTCGACGGCTTCGCGCACCGTCTTCGTCGGGTCGAGCTGCGGTTCCTGCGGCAGGTAGCCGATGTTCAGGTTCGGCATCGGCGTTGCCTCGCCTTCGATGTCCTTGTCGACGCCCGCCATGATGCGGATCAGCGTCGACTTGCCCGAGCCGTTCAGGCCGAGCACGCCGATCTTCGCGCCGGGAAAGAACGACAGCGAGATGTCCTTCAGGATCTGGCGCTTGGGCGGCACGATCTTGCCGACCCGGTTCATCGTGAAAACGTATTGGGCCATTTGGGTGTGAAAGTCAGAAGTGGTTGAGACTGCCGCGCGGCGCGCGGGCGTGGCGGCGTCGGGTGATTCGGTACGGAGCGTGCCGCGCATGGCGCGGCGGCGTCGCCGCGAGTCCGCGGCGCGAGCGGCTATTGTACTTCGCCGCCGGCTGCCGCTGGCGCGACGCATGCCTTTTGGCCAGGGCCGTGCTCACAGCCACGCGGCGACGCCGCCGTGCCCCGAGCACGTGCCGCGCCGGTGACGGCTGAAGCTGTACGTGCCGTCGCGGCAGCGTGCACTCGCGCCGTCGGGTACGCGGCCCGATTTCGAATGCGCGGGTGCGTGCACGGTTTCACCGTCGCGGTTGCGATACGTGTCGTGACGGTTGAGATCGGCTTCGTTGCCGTAGCCGGGCGGTGCGCGGTACGCGTGCGCCGGATGGGGCAGCGCGGCGCACGCGACGAAGAACGCGGCGGACAGCGTCGCGATGCGCGTTGCGCGGCGGAGCAGGTCAGGCATGGTCTCTCTCGGTCTGTTGTTATCGGTGCCGGGCCGCATGTTAGCCGATCGGCAGTGGGCCGGCGCCGCGCAGGGGAGCGACGCTACGCCGCGCCCGACATCGACGCGGCGCCGTCGGCCTGCGCGGCGTCGAGGATCCACCGGCGAAAGGCGGCGACCTTCGGCCGTTCCGCGTGATGGGGCGGATAGACGAGGTAGTACGCGAAATCGTCGAGCCACGCCACGTCGGCGAGCTGCACGAGGCGGCCGCTTGCCAGCTCGCCGCGCACCATTGCGGCCGGCAGCAGCCCGGCGCCCTGACCGGCGACGATCGCCTGCAGCAACAGGCCCGAGTCGTCGAACGCGGGGCCGCGCGGCGGGCCGAAATCGTCGATCCGCTGCGCGCCGAACCAGATGTGCCAGCCCTTGCGCTCGGCGTCGTGCAACTGCGGCCAGCCGACGAGGTCGGCGGGCGTCGCCGGCATGCCGAGCCGTGCGACGAGTTCGGGCGACGCGAGCGCGACGATCTCCACCGTCAGCAGGCGCTCGCTGCACAGCCCGATGTAGCGCCCGAGGCCATGACGGATCGCTACGTCGACGCCGTCGCGCGAAAAATCCGCGAGTGCGTGGCTCGTGACGACCTGCAGGTCGACGTCCGGGCAAGCCGCCCGGAACTGGGCGAGGCGCGGTACGAGCCACGCGGACGCGAAGAACGGCGTGACGCTCACCGTCAGCACGCCGCTGTCGGCGGCGCCCGACACGCGCTGCGACGCATCGGCAATCTGCCGGAACGCGTTGCGCACAGGCGGCAGGTAGTCGCGGCCGGCGGCCGTCAGCAGGATGCCGCGGTTGACGCGCTCGAACAGTTGCACGCCGAGATGCGTCTCGAGCGTGCGGATCATCTGGCTCACCGCGCCGGGCGTGACCGACAGCTCCTCGGCCGCCGACTTCACCGACAGGTGGCGGGCGGCTGCTTCGAATGCGCGCAGCGCGTTGAGTGGCGGCAGGCGGGAACGATTCATTAGTTTTTCTAAAGCGAATGACCGATGAAATATCGTTTGAGGCGGCACATGGGCGCGAGTACCGTTGTCGCATTCGATCGCATGCTTCGCGGCTGCGTTGCAGCGGCCAATGCGATCAACATAGATCAACTATATCCACGAGGCAAACCGGACACCGTGCGGCGTCCGGCGGGACCTGAGAGGAGCATCGTCATGAACCGCCCGGGCGCGTCGCGTCTTTTCTATGGCTGGTACGTGGTCGCGGCCGCGTTCGCCGTCACGTTCGTCGGGTTCGGCAGCGCCTATACGTTCAGTGCGTTCGTCGAGTCGCTGCAGCGGGACTTCGCCGCCTCGCGCGGGCAGATATCGCTCGTGTTCTCGCTCGCCGGCTTCCTGTATTTCGGCTTCGGGATCGTCAGCGGGCCGTTGGCCGATCGCTTCGGCTCCCGGCGGCTCGCGGTCGTCGGCATGCTGCTGACGGGCGCCGGGCTGGCGGCCGCCGGCGCCGCGCACACGCTGCTGCAGGTCTATATCGCGTACGGGCTTGGCGTCGGTCTCGGCGTCGGCTGCGCGTACGTGCCGGCCGTCGGCGCCGTGCAGCGCTGGTTCGTGCGGCGGCGCGGCTTCGCATCGGGGCTCGCGGTCGCGGGGATCGGTGTCGGCACGCTGGTGATGCCGCCGCTCGCGTCCGCGCTGATTGCGCACGTCGGCTGGCGCGGTGCGTATTTCACGCTGGCCGTGACCGCGGTCGTGATCGGCGCGGGGATGTCGCTGCTGATCGAGAACGATCCGCGCGGGCGGGGGCTGCTGCCGGACGGGGAGGCCGCGCATGAGCCCGGCGGCGGGGCGAAAGTCACCGGGCACGATGCGGGGGCTTCGGCGCCCGGCGCGGCCGCGGGTCGCCAGCCGGTCGCTGCGTCGGCGCCTGCCGGCGCGACGGTGCGCGAAGCCGTCACGTCGCGTCCGTTCGCGAGCCTCTACGCGGCATGCCTCTTCTGCTCGTTCGGCGTGTTCGTCCCGTTCGTTCACCTCGTGCCGTACGCGCTCGACCATGGCGTCGCGTCTTCGACGGCCGTGCTGCTGCTTGGGGCGATCGGCGTCGGCAGCACGGCCGGCCGCTTCTTCCTCGGCGGCCTCGCCGACCGCTTCGGCCGCCGCACATCGCTGCTCGCGATGTACGCGGGCATGGCCGTCGCGCTCGTTGCGTGGGCCGGTGCCGGCACCGTCGCGACGCTTGCTGCGTTCGCACTCGTGTTCGGCGTGTTCTACGGCGGCTGGGTTGCCGTGCTGCCGGCGGTCGTGATGGACTACTTCGGTGGCCGCAACGTGAGCGGGATCATCGGCGTGCTTTATACGAGCGTCGCATTCGGCACGCTGATCGGGCCTACCGCGGCCGGCTTCATCTACGACGCGGGCGGCGGCTATCTCGTGCCGATCCTGGCCAGCGCCGCCGCGAATGCGATCGCCTTCGCGATCGTCGCGACGACGGGGCGTGCGTCGACGGCCACACGTGCGGCGCGCGGATAGGTGCACTTCCCACGGCGCGCCTTCGCGAATTCCGGTAGGGTGGCCGGATCGTGAACCGACGACGTGCAGTCGGGAGGCCTCATGACATTCGACGAAGTCCGGCAGATCGCGCTCGCATGGCGTGGCGTCGAGGAAGGTACGTCGTACGGCACGCCCGCGCTCAAGGTGAAGGGCAAGATGCTCGCGCGGTTGCGCGAGGACGGCGACACGCTCGTCGTGAAGGGTGTCGGCCCCGACGAGCGTGCGTGGCTGATCGAATCGGAACCCGACGTGTATTACGTGACGGATCACTACGTCGGCTGGCCGATCGTGCTGGTGCGGCTGTCGGCGGCGCGTCCGGACGCCGTGAAAAACCTGCTTCTGCGAGAATGGCAGGCCATCGTCCCCGCGAAATGGCGCGACGAGATGGCCCGCGGCCCGCGCTGACGCGCCGGTTGTGGCTCGCTGCCTGGCCTCGCCGGGCGCTTTCGGCGCGCCCGCGAGCCGCCGCAAACGGGTACAAGCGTTGCATCGATCGCTGTCGATGCAACAAGTGGTTCCATCGAAATTCTTCAATTGGTTCTTAGTGAAGAACCGTTTGATGCTTACACTCCATCGCTTCGAAGGCGGCTGACGAAAGCCGACGGAAAGGGCGCACGCGATGCGTCGGCGCGCTGCGCGCCGCATCGCACCGCAGCTTCGCAGACTGCGCGGCGCGTCGATCCGAACGGCCCCTCCGGCCCCATGCCCGCGTGCGATGCACGCGCGGTCGCAGCCGGATTCAAGAACGACAACTCCCCGCGCCGCCTTCACGCGACACCCGGCCATACCGGAACCGTTTTTTGGAGAGAGACAGATGAGTGGAAGCAACACAGGCCTCGGTACGGGCCTGAAGCAGCGGCACGTGACGATGATGTCGATTGCCGGCGTGATCGGCGCGGGCCTGTTTGTCGGCTCCGGCCACGCCATCGCGGAAGCCGGCCCGGCGTCGATCCTCGCGTATGCGATCGCGGGCGTGCTGGTCGTGCTCGTGATGCGCATGCTCGGCGAGATGGCCGTCGCGCATCCGGACAGCGGTTCGTTCTCCACCTATGCCGATCGCGCGATCGGTCACTGGGCCGGTTTCTCGATCGGCTGGCTGTACTGGTGGTTCTGGGTGCTCGTGATCCCGATCGAGGCGACCGCCGCCGCGACCATCCTCAATGCATGGTTCCCCGGCGTTGCAACCTGGGTCTTCGCGCTCGGCATCACGCTGGTGCTGACGGTGACCAACCTCTTCTCGGTCAAGAACTACGGCGAATTCGAATTCTGGTTCGCGCTGATCAAGGTCGTAGCGATCGTCGTGTTCCTGTGCATCGGCGGCGCGGCGATCGTCGGCATCATTCCTGCCCCCGCCGTGTCCGGCGTATCGAACCTGTTCGTGCATGACGGCTTCATGCCGCACGGCGCCGGTGCGGTGCTCGCGGCAATGCTGACGACGATGTTCTCGTTCCTCGGCACCGAGATTGTGACGATCGCGGCCGCCGAATCGGACAACCCGCAACGCCAGATCGTGCGCGCGACCAACTCGGTGATCTGGCGCATCACGCTGTTCTATCTCGGCTCGATTCTCGTCGTCGCGGCGATCGTGCCGTGGAACGATCCGCTGCTGCCGAAGCATGGTTCGTATCAGCGCGCGATGGAGCTGATCGGGATCCCGAACGCGAAGGCGATCATCGACGTGATCGTGCTCGTGTCGGTCGCGAGCTGCCTGAATTCGGCGTTGTACACCGCGTCACGGATGCTGTTCTCGCTGTCCAGGCGCAAGGACGCACCGGCATTCCTGCATCGCACCGATTCGACCGGCACGCCGCGCGCGGCTGTGCTCGCATCGACCGCGTTCGGCTTCCTGACCGTGATCGCGAACTACCTGATGCCGGAGCAGGTGTTCGGCTTCCTGCTGGCGACGTCGGGGGCGATCGCGCTGCTCGTGTATCTCGTGATCGCGATCTCGCAGCTGCGGATGCGCAAGACGCTCGAATCGACCGGCGCGGACCTGACGCTGCGGATGTGGCTGTTCCCGTGGCTCACGTGGGCGGTGATCGTGTTCATCTGCGGCACGCTGACCGTGATGTTCGTCAGCGAGGATCACAGGATGGAAGTGGGTGCGACGGCCGTGCTGGCGTTGATCGTGCTGTTTGCGTCGTGGCTGAACAAGCGCGGTCGCGATGCGCAGGCGAGCGCGGGGCGGCGGGTGTCGGCGATGTGAGGCAGTGATGGTGCGGTGGCGGGCCCTGAGCGCTCGCCGCTGGCTGGCGGCGGGATTCCCGTTACGAAAAATGGCCTGATCGGCAGATGCCGGTCGGGCCATTTGCTTTTCGAGACAAGCGGATGCCGCTTTTCCGAGTCGAGGCAGGTTGTGCGGCAACCGCGTGCGGCATTGAAATTTTCGATCAAAAATCGAACTCGTCTGATTTCGCCGGCGGCAACTACTTAATACATTGATCACTTCGATAAGCGGGGTGAATCGATGGGCGAATCGATTTGGAATCCTCGGTTGTACGGCAACATTCGGAAATCGGGTCATAGGTTCGTTCCCGGGTACGGGGCGCATCTTTGCGTGTTCTCCGTATCGAGATCCGAGTGATGAGCAGGCCGCCGATATCCCGTGTAAGCGTTGCATTTCACGCCCGCGACGGATTCCCGTTGAAGGGCACGTACTTTCCTGCGGCTTCCGCCACTTGCTTCCCCGTACTCATTTGTCCCGCGACAGGCGTTCGTCAATCCTTTTATTTTCCATTCGCTGATTGGCTGCGTGCCACTGGGTATCCAGTATTCGTATTCGATTACCGGGGGATGGGGGCGTCGCTCGGCGTGCGTCATGTTCGACAGTCGCGCGCACGTAAACAGGACTGGGGACAGCTCGACATGCCCGCCGCGCTTGACTGGCTGCTTCGAGAAACCGGCGTGAGCGAAGCGCATCTGATTGGTCACAGTGCCGGCGGGCAACTGGTCGGACTGATGCCGAATCACGCGTCGATCCGTTCGCTATGCGCGATTTCCGCGTCATCCGGATACGTCGGCAACATCCGGTGGCCGAAGCGAATTGCCGCATTGTTGCTGGCGAATCTCTACGTTCCGGTTACCGCACGCCTGCTCGGCTATGTGCCTGCCAGGGTGCTCGGTTGGGGCGACGATTTGCCTGCACACGTGGGGCTTCAGTGGGCACGATGGTGCCGCCGCCCCGGATATATGGCGAACGAGTTCGGGGTCGGCGTTGCTCAGCACCACTACAACGAATTCTCCGCTCCCATCACGGTAGTCGCAGCGATCGACGACCCACTCGCAACGCCGGTCAATATCGAAGACTGGCTTCGATGGTTGCCGCAGGCCAGCAGCAATGTCCATTTCATCAGTCCGGAAAACTGCGATGGCCGAGCAATCGGTCACGTCGGCATGTTCCGTCGCCAGCATTCGTCGCTGTGGCCGGAACTCATCAGAGGATTGCGGAGTTGACGCTCAGGCGTGCTTGCGTCCTCGCATCAGGAGACCAGGATGGACGATTCAATAGATATGAAGGCGCGCTTCAAAGCAGTCAGAAACGAAGCGAAGGAGACACGCGCATCGCTTTACCATCTCACGAATCAGTGCAACTTGCGATGCAAGGGGTGCTGGTTCTTCGAAAACGAATTCGACGTCGCATCGGATGAGTTAAACGATGCGTCGTGTCTCGAGGCGCGCGTGAAGGATGAGGCCGAACGCGGGATCAATGCGCCATTGCTGATAGGCGGCGAGCCTGCGTTGTATCTCGACCGGATAAGCATATTCCGGAAGCACATGCCGAAGGTGTCCGTTTCGACAAACGGCCTTCGACGAATCCCTTTCGAGGGTTTCGAAGACATCACCATCGCGGTCTCTGTATTCGGTGGCGGGCCGCTCGATGACGAACTGCGAGCGATTGGTCCGAACGGGAAGCGTTTCACCGGCTTGTTTGACAAGGCGCTGCGGAATTATCGCGACGACGAGCGGGCAGGTTTCGTATACGCCGTGTCGATCGACGCAATTGCTTATATCGAAGAAACGGTGTGCAAGATCCGAGATAACGGAAATCGCCTGCTGTTCAATTACTACAGTCCATACGATGTCGCCGGGCCGCTTCGCCGACGTGGTGAGGAGCGACTCCTGGATGTGTTGCTCGAATTGAAGGTGAAATATCCGGAAACAGTGGCGAGCCATCCCTACTATCTGGCTGCACTCATGCGTGGGGAGACCGCGTGGGGAACATTCGACCGTACCAGTTGCCCGAGTGTCAGCGAAGCTCATCCGCAAAACGCCATACGTTTCGCGTCGGGGTGGCCCGCGTTGCCGAAATTCAACGCGTATCGTGCAGACATGCATTCGCTGGCGCGCTGCTGCACATCGCGAGAATGCGCGAAGTGTCGAGACAGCCAGGCCGTGATGTCATGGTTGCTGGTCAATGCCAGGCACGTCATGCAGGAAGACGACGGGCTTAGAACGTGGACGGAAGTGGCGGAGAGCTATTTCAGTCAGTTCGTCTGGTCGAGATACCATCCGCGTAATCGTCTCGCGCATGTGTCGAGTCGCGTACATTGCAATGACGCGATGGGCGGCTTGTCCGGAAAAGAAAAAGCCCGCTGCAGCGGGCTTTTTCCTTGAGATCTCGATGAAATGCTCAGACGTTGAACAGGAAGTTCATCACGTCGCCGTCGTGCACGACATATTCCTTGCCTTCCGCGCGCATCTTGCCGGCTTCCTTCGCGCCTTGCTCGCCCTTGTACGAGACGAAGTCGTCGAACGCGATCGTCTGCGCGCGGATGAAGCCGCGCTCGAAGTCGGTGTGGATCACGCCGGCAGCCTGCGGCGCCGTGTCGCCGATATGGATCGTCCACGCGCGCACTTCCTTCACACCCGCGGTGAAGTAGGTCTGCAGGCCGAGCAGCTTGAAGCCTGCGCGGATCACGCGGTCGAGGCCCGGCTCTTCCATGCCCATGTCGGCGAGGAACGCTTCCTTGTCCGCATCGTCGAGATCGGCGATTTCAGCCTCGATCGCCGCGCACACGGCAACGACCGGCGCATTCTCGCTTTCCGCGTATTTGCGCACCGCGTCGAGGTGCGGGTTGTTCTCGAAGCCGTCGTCCTTCACGTTGGCGACGTACATTGCCGGCTTCGCAGTGATCAGGCAGAACGGTTTGAGCAGCGCCTCTTCGTCGTCCGACAGCGCGAGGCCGCGCACGGCCTTGCCCTGGTCGAGCTGCGCGCGTACCTTCTCGAGCACCGCGACGAGCTTCGCCGCTTCCTTGTCGTTACCCGACTTCGCAGCCTTCGAATAGCGCGTGAGCGCCTTCTCGACGGTGCCGAGGTCGGCGAGCGCGAGTTCGGTATTGATCACTTCGATGTCGTCGATCGGGCTGACCTTGCCGGCGACGTGAATGACGTTCTCGTCCTCGAAGCAGCGCACGACGTGCGTGATCGCATCGGTTTCGCGAATGTTCGCGAGGAACTGGTTGCCGAGGCCTTCACCCTTGCTCGCGCCCGCGACGAGGCCCGCGATGTCGACGAATTCGACGACGGCCGGCACGACGCGCTCGGGCTTCACGATTTCGGTCAGTGCCTTCAGGCGCGTGTCGGGCACTTCGACGATGCCGACGTTCGGCTCGATCGTGCAGAACGGGTAGTTCTCGGCGGCGATGCCGGCCTTGGTCAGCGCATTGAACAGGGTGGACTTGCCGACGTTGGGCAAGCCGACGATGCCGCATTTGAGACTCATGGAATCCTTCGGAAATTCAATAGGTTACGGCTGTCCCGTGAGTTGCCTCAAGCGCTCCTATAGGGGCATGCGCAGCAACCGCTGGACGAATCCGGGGACGGGACAAAGGACAGAAATCGGGGCGTTAGACCAACGATTTTGTACGAGTTTTGTCCACGAAAATGTCAATTGTAACGCTTTCGGACGTGCTTCTAGGCAAGCGGGCGGGTGAGCCGGGGACCATCTTGAGGGACAAGGTTTTGTGTGGACTATGCGTCCGAATCGGGAGGCGCGTGCAGACCTTCTGCGTGGCGACCAGTGTTCGCGGAAAGCAAGTCAGGGTGACGCTGGGGCGATGGCCGCTGATTTCCGTCGCTCAGGCCCGTGAGCTGGCCCTCCCGATTCTTCGCAAGTGCCGTGAGGGGGAATACTCGGTGGCAGCGGTACGGGTCCAATTACCGACCCTACGGGAGGCACTGGCGGAATACGCGAAGGCGAAGAAGGTAAAGCCGTCCAGCTTGACCCGGTATGAGTCGCTGCTGAAGACCCACTTCCCGGAGTGGCTTGATAGGCCAGTCTCAGCTCTCCGTGAGTCGGCCTTCGGGGATCACTGCCATAAGTTCGCTCAGACCAAGGGAGCGGCGCTGGTGGACCTTGGGCGGGCAATTATCGGGTCAATCACCAGCTACCTTGGAGCGGTTTATGGCGTGACCATTGAAAGCCCGTTTGTGAAACTGAGGGCCGCTGGGTTGTTGCCGGGGCGGCCAGAGGCGAGGGCGCGGACGTTGACGGAGGGAGACCTACCGGCATGGCATCGGGCGGTCGGTGCGCTGCCTGAGCTTCAGCGGGATTATCTCAGGCTGGTGCTACTGACTGGACTTCGCAAGAACGAGGCAAGCGAGATCAAGCGCGCAGATGTGGATATGGCGGGACTTGTCCTCACAGTCCCAGATACCAAAGGTAAGAAGCCGCATACGTTACCGATAACTGAGCCCATGCGGGAGATACTGGAGAGGCGCGCCGCACGCGGGGGTGCGGAGGTGCGATTGTTTGGTGGGATGTCTGCAGACCACGTTACGGAAATGGCAGAGCGGGCGGGAGCGCCCACTTTCACATTGCATGACCTCAGGAAATTGTTGGCCAGTGTCGGGGCTCGATTGGGCATCGGAGACGCGGTGCTCAGACGAATCTTGGGACATGCTCCTAAGCGCGGAGACGTATTGCATCGGCACTATGTGAGTCTCGCGGAGCGTGACGTTATACGAGCACTGATGACCGTCCAGGTAGCGCTAAATTGCGCTCCATGAGGTATAGAGCAAATGGGCGGCGGCGATATTCGCCGCAAAGACATAGGCTCATGTGTAAGAAATGCGGTATAACTTCAGTTGAAAATTTACCGATCAACTGTGATTCAGATAAGGGGAAACATGGGCACTGTCTCGGCACCTAAGGTATTTGTCAGTCACGCAAGCGAAGACAAGGATAGATTTGTAATCCCATTTGCGACGGCGCTACGTGGTAAGGGGGTGGATGCTTGGGTGGATAAGTGGGAAATGCTTCCCGGGGATAGTCTAGTGGACAAAATTTTCGAGGAGGGATTGAAAGAGGCTGCCGCTGTATTAATTGTAATCTCCCCTGTCAGTATTTCTAAGCCGTGGGTTCGAGAAGAATTGAATGCCGCAGTGGTGAAGCGGATTGAGAAGGGAACGAAATTAATCCCCATCGTGCTGGAAAGTTGCGCTGTTCCTGGAGCGCTAAAATCGTTGGTCTGGGAGTCGGTTAAGGATGTCGGTGATTTTCAGCATTGTTTGAGTCGTGTCGTGGATGCTGTCTTTGGTTTTACAGAAAAGCCACCTATTGGGGAACCCCCTGCATACGTGTCCAATACTACACTGTCTCAGATCAGTGGGTTATCGTTTAGTGATAGTTTTGTGTTGGCTGCTTTGTATTCCCGATTCCTTTCAGAAGGACGGAGCTACATCTCACCAGATGACATTGTGAGTGCTGCTGCGGAGCATGAGTTGGATTCTTCTATGGTTTCGGAGAGTCTAGAGGTGCTTGCACATCAGGGCTACGTTGAACTCGTCAAGCACATGGGGCCGGGCCCGTATCATTCACGGATTGACACTTTTGGAGTGTCTAAGATGCTCGGGGCGGAGGAGGAGCCGCTTGTTCAACAAATCGGACTTTGCATCGTTAATGATGGGTTGACCCACAATGGCGCGCTTGCAGAAGCGTCCCAACAACCAGTGCCGCTTGTAGATCACGCTATCCGACTCTTGGAAGGGCAAGGTTATCTTAAAGCAACGCGGTCGCTTAGTGGTAATACGAATATCTATAATGTGAGCCCGATGCTTCGGCGCGCGCTGACCGCTTGATGGTCGATGGGCTATCGTGTTCTCGAAGCCTCCCTTGGAAGAGGCTTCGCCTGGAATTTGGAATTCAAGTTAATTTTTCTTTATGATGCTAATTGAGTGCCTGACGCTTGCACTGCCTCCTCCCAAGTCAAGCGAGATATTCCAGTAGCCAGAGTGAGGTGCGGCTATCCTGGCTGGAAGGATTTTATAGAATCCACCAAAATACCGAAACTGCCGCCCACTGCGGTAGCTTTGAAAGTTTTGGTCGTCTGTCAGGTGGATGTTGCATTGATGTGAGCAGTTGACGACAACCACATCACCTTCTTCTAGATATTCGCGTTTATGCAGAAATGACATCGCATCTCTCCAATTTTGATTGTTATCCGAGGATGGTTAAGAGTAGCTTTGCTTGGAATGTTTTGTGATGGGTATGCACGTGCGCTGCACCTACGCCTACAAGAAGCGCGGCGGGAATGATCTTTTTCAAGGTGGTCCCCTGTAGCGTATCGGAAGTAGTTGTCCTGGGCGTAGCAAATCCACGCGCAGTGCTCTGATACTACACCGGCCTTCCTGTTATTTCGACCGGTGCTTATGGTCTCCAAATGTTGGCCGGGAAAATCTCAGAGGGTATCTGATAAAGTCCCGCCACGGAATTCCCCCCGGTGGCCCTCCCGAATCTCGCGAGCACGCCATCATGATGCGCATCCGATAACGCGCGCGATTCCTGACGCGTGGGCGCGCATCTTTCCAGTCCGTTTAGCAGTAGGTGAGCATGCTGAACCCGTATGTCGCGATTGGTCGGGCCGTGATGATGGCTCAGGCGTTTGAGACTGCAATGGTCCCAATTTTCGAGCTATTCAAAATTCACACGGACCCTGACTATCACGCCAAGACTGGCGGCTACATTCCAGAGGGTGCATTTAAGGCACCCATGAAAAACATCCTCAAGGAACTGGCGAAGAGGGGCAGCATCGCGCCGGAACTGGAAGCTCAGATTGATGCGTTCATTGAGAACCGCCACAAGCTCATACATCGATGCATCCAGACCTACGGGTGGCCAGATGACGGCGACGAAGCCGGGTTTGCTCCTATAGTGGAGTTAGCTGGGAAGGTCGAGGAAGCGGCTAGGAGCCTTACGCGCGCTATTGTTGGTTACGTCGTAGTGTACGCAGCCCCCGAATGGGCGACAGCAAACCCCGATGAATACAAAGTCAAGATGGCGGGCATCTTCCAGCACGCAGGGGTGGAAGGCGGTCCAAAACCGTTCCCTTCCGGACATAGGTTGGCAGAGGTGTCCGAAAGTGTGCTTGTAAGATATTCGGACATGCCGTAAGATTCGGACATATATTTCGTACAGGTGTTCGCTATGTCCCGTGTCTTCGCTTACTGCCGTGTGTCCACTTCAGACCAGTCCACTGAGAATCAGCGCTTAGAGATTGAGCGGGCAGGGTTCGCCATTGACGCCCGGCGCATCGTGGAGGAATCCATCAGCGGCTCCGTGGCGGCCTCTGAGCGCCCCGGCTTTACTCGTTTGATGGACCGCATGGAGTCAGGTGATGTACTGGTAGTGACCAAGCTGGACCGTCTGGGCCGCAATGCGATGGACGTGCGGTCCACCGTGGAGGCGCTGGCTGAGCTGGGGGTGAAGGTCCATTGTCTCGCATTGGGCGGGGTCGACCTGACCAGCGCAGCGGGGAAGATGACCATGCAAGTGTTGTCGGCAGTGGCAGAGTTTGAGAGAGACCTACTCATCGAACGGACCAATGCCGGTATCCAGCGAGCCCGCACGGAGGGGAAGCAATTCGGCAGGCCGTCTGCGCTGACTGCTGAACAGCAGGAGGACGTGGCGCGGAGACTCGCTCAAGGCGACGCGGTGGCTGCACTTGCGAGAGACTTTAAGACCAGCCGTCAGACCATCATGCGACTGCGTGAGAAGGGGGAAGCCGGTGCCTGATGCGTTGCCAAGCGTGACAGTGGTTTACTTCAGCGCGTAAACTTTCGGCTCCGTAACGACGACCAAAGAAGAAGCGTCATGAGCGAGTTCATGCAGCCCACGCCGGAGCAAATCCGCCAGATCATCCAGAAGCATGGGATCACCCGTAGCGAAGCCGCTGCAATGGTCCACGTCAGCATCAACGCTTGGCACAAGTGGAGCGCCAGCGAGGGCAGCGGGGATCACCGCACCATGCCTCTGGCTGCTTGGGAACTGCTGCTATTGAAATTGGGTGAGCATCCAAGCAAGAAGCTGATTGATAAATAACCCCATTGGGGGTATTGTTTCACAACGGCAGCGCATCGGGCGCGCCGATAACTTAGCGAGTTAGCGAATGTTCCAGATCACCATCAGCACCCTCCGTTTCTCCTTCAGCATCGACCAGGGCACCGCGTCCCTCCGCATCGGCTCCCGTGAATTCCTGCTGCTCCGTGACTACGTTGAGCGCAACCGTAAGCCCCGCCTGTTGGAAACCTTCCGCGACACTGAAGCCCGTAGCTGGGAGGCGCTGGTGTTGCGTCGTTGGCTGGTCTCCAGCTCCCCGGCCTGAGCACCTCCGGATTCGATAGAGAATCCCGTCTGCCCCTAAGAAGCGCCTCCCGGAAACGGCTGGCGCTTTTTTGTTTCCATTCGGCTGGATGGCAAGCTGGGCAAGACTCTAGCGCCGCTACGGCCGTCTATCCCCTCACTCTCGCTCAACGCGCCGCTTCGCAACCCTTGTGCAGCAAGCGGGAGGGGGATTCAGAGCATCTAGACCCTCCCCAGCGTTGCCTTCGATGACCGCATTAGCGTGTGCGTGAGCACACCTATTTTTTGGAGTTCGGCGTGTTCTGCGTGCGGGCTCTTTCCTACCTCCTGTCCTCTCGCTTCCATGCCCGTTCGGGTAGGCATGGGTGCGCCTTTCCACTACCCGTATTGACGATGAACTATGCCCGCATCCAATTCACCTCAGCTCATCACGAGCCGCCCTGAAGTCCCCGTAACGGGTCGTCAGGTCTTCTACACCCCGCAGCAGGGCCAGCCGGTGGACACCTACCACGCTCCCTCGCAATCCGGCGACGCTGAGCTTCAGGGCCTCATCACGGGGCTCCAAGCGTTCAACCCCGCCCTCCAGCAGTACACGGACTTCCAGAACCAGCAGGATGCTTTCACGGCCCACAAGGCGGGCACCACGGCTGGTGAGCTGGCCGACGCGAGCCTGATCGATGCGCAGACCGGGGGCATCAAGGTCCCGCCTATGCCGAACGACCTGAAGGTGGAACCTGCGTTCAACGCGACGTTCGCTGAAGGCTACCGCAACTCGGTCGGCCTGAAGATTGCCAATCAGGTGCAGAACGACATCCTGAGCGCGTACCAGCAGAACAAGAACACCGACGACTTCGACTCCGAACGCTTCCTGCATGAGCAGGTTGCGGAGCACACCGCTGGCCTCACGGACCCCGTGATTGTCCAGCAGGTGTCAAAGAGCGTGGCCGCTACGGCTGACCAAGTTCGCAAGGACTTCGCTCAGGTCCAGTTCCAGCGCCTCAAGGAAACCGCGTTCGGCAACTTCTCCGCCGCAGCCGATGGGGTCATCGACCCGTACAAGAACCTCGACCAGATGTGGGACGGGATTCAGGAGACGCTGGAGCCGATGCGCTCGCAGATGGGCATGATGACGCGGCCGGAGATGGCCAGCATGCTGCTGGACAAGCTCAACACCATCTCCGGGCAGGCCAGCGGCCGGCCGGAGCTGTTCGACCTGTTCACGCAGTTCAAGGACCCGCACACGGGCCTGACGCTCCAGCAGATGAACCCGAAGATTGAGGCGGAAGTCACGCGTGCTCGCGAGCGTGCGGTCAATGACCAGAACCAGCGCATCGTGCAGGAACAGCAGACCGACTTCTTCAAGCGCGGCGTGGCCGACGAGGAAGCTGCGAGTCAGGGCGTGCAGCCGGACATCAATGACTTCGTGAACCGCATCGGCCCGCTGAACCAGTTCAAAACATCCACCGCAGCGCTGAGCGAGTACCGTCGGCTCCAGAACATGGCCGACTCCGCGAAGCAGAGCGTGTTGGCCGTTCAGGCAGTCGGTAACGGCACCGCATGGGCACTCGACAAGAAGGACGCTCAGGCAGCGCTCGATGTCGCTCAGGCTCGCGATGTGGATGTCCTCATGCAGGTTGCGTCCGGCAAGGTCAGCGGGGACGCCTCGCAGATGCCGGAAGTGCAACAGGCGCTCAAGTCCATCGTGGACATCACGGGCCGGTCAGGGCGTAGCGACATCGCGAACAGCCGACTGAAAGCCCTCATCGACGGAACAGTGAATGCAGTACCCCCGAAAGACGGGCAGGCTTCGAGTCAGTTTAAGTTGGCAGCAGCGCTTTATGCTGGCCTTCCTGACCAGATTCGCGCCCTGTACTTTGACGAAACAGCCTCCACGGTATTCGGCTCCTACACGCAACAGCGCGGCGCTGGCGTAGACGACAGTGAGGCGTATCACTCGGCCTACCGGTCCATCTCCCCGGAGTCTCAGAAGCTCGCCAAGGAACTCACCAGCAATCCGGAATGGAAGGCAAAGGTCTCCAAGGAAGTAGCTGGGCTGACCACGGGGCTGCTTCAGCGGATGTGGATTGTCGGGAGGTTCTTCGGTGGCACACCTCAAAACGAAGAGGCAACCAGCGCGTGGGCTCGGCTCCAGCTAAGGGACTACTACTTACGCAATCCGACTGCGAGTTCGGACCAAGCCACAGAGTGGATTCAGCAGCAGGTGCGGAGCAACTTCGTCTATGACGAGGTGAACAAGATTGATGTGCAGGTTCCGCCAAACCAAGCCAACGAACTGACTCAGGAGGCTATTCGAAATTACATTGAGAAAGCCCGCCTGAAGCATGGCGAGGATATGAACCCCGGCCTCATCTGGGGCAGGGATGGCAAGTACTCCCTCTCTGCGTTCATCAACGGCGCTCCGATTCATAAGCTGGCTGACGTGACGTTCGGTCAGATCATCAAAGAGACGGCGGAGACGAAGATTCTGTCTCAGGATGAGCGGTCAGCTCTGGCAGCCCTTAAGGGGAAACTGAACGAGGGCTCGGCAACTTCGCAAGACATTATCAACAACGATCAGGTGTTGGCGAAGGCAATGAATCTTGGGCAAATCAATGATGCCACTCGTGGCCAAATTGCTAAGGTCCGCGAGGACGCGTTCAATGGTGTCCTGAGCAACGTCTTCAACCTTCCGGTATCAACACCAAGCTTCGCTGGCCTCTCGGGCTCCCGCCTGACCGGCCTTGGGTCGAAGCTACAGGTCACCCAAGCGGAGAAGTTTCTCGGCTCGGCAAACTGGACTGCATCACTCATTGCAATGGGCGAGGGGCTGGTCCTGAAGGCGACCCCTGATCCGAATCCGAAAGCTGGCCTGAACATCGGCTACGGCTACAACCTCAACGCTAACGCAGCGACCATCGGTGAAGACTTCCGCCGTGCAGGCATTCCTGCTGACTCGCTCGAAGGCATCAAGAGTGGCAAGGTTCAGATTACCCCTGAGCAGGCTGCGAGGTTGCTTGAGCTGAGCATCCCCCGATATGAAGAGCGAGCGCGGGTAGCCGCGGAGTCAGTGAAGCCACGCCTTTGGTGGATGATTAACAAGGCCCAGCGAGCTGCACTCACCGATGTGGCCTATCAGGTGGGCGACGTCGCTCAGTTCCACCGCGCCCTCGGTGCACTCGCACGGGAGGATATGGTGGGTTTCCAAGACGCTCTCAAAGTGACCTACCTGGACAAGGACGGAAACCGTAGGGAGGACACCCGCCGAAACAACCTCCGAGCCCTAATGATCAATGGCATTTCTGCTTGGAATCAGGGCTTGCTGGAGGCGTACCGATCAGTCCGCTGAAGCAGCCCGATTCGAAGAGATTGTCCGAGCCGCCCCGCCAGTGATGGTGAGGGCGGCTTTTCTTTTTTCTATTTCAAGAACCCTATGAATCAACGTAACGAAACCCTCTTGGCTCTCGATGGAGCACTGGCGCCGCTGCTGGCGGTGGTGGCTACGGCCACTGATGGAGCGGTAGCCTTCTACAACGACGGCAAAGCTGTCCAGGCGCAAAGCCCATTTGAACTCGCATTAAAGATTCGCAGCGATCAGCCCGTGGCTATCACGAAGCGCGAGGGGGAGGTTCAGTGGGGGTGGGGATTCCCCGGCTGGCAGAAGCATCGGGATGCTCTATTGATGTCGGGCTTTTCTGGGGCTGCCGGTATCTCTGATGAATTCTTGGCGCTGGCAGGTTTCGCCCGGGAAGAGATGGCGCGACTTTTGGCACTGCTTGAGGGCCTTGGGCATGTCGCTTTCGTTAGACACGGTGGTCTCGTGAAGGAGGCAGCGTGAGTATCGACGGACTGCTTCCTTGGGAGGGTGAGGACGAGCTGAAGGATGCGAAGGCTGAGGCGCTTGCCGCTCAGCTCGCATGCATCGCAAACGGTGGCCGGCCGGTAGAGACAGCAGTGAGGCGCGAGTGGGAGCCTTACGAGTTCGCCAGTAGTAACCAACGGGAAACGAACGGCGTACATGCGCAGCCTGACCTCCCGGAAATCGGCGCATTCGTCCGCACCCTCGGCGGGATCAACAGCGTGGCCATTTTCAAGGACCTTGTAGCCGCTGACCGGATGGTTCACCGCACTGGCCGATATCAGCAGCGCTCCCGCAAGACTGGCGATGTGGAGTGGTTCCGTAGCGTCAAGGTGGGGCGGGGGCATGTCGTGTACGTCACGCCTGATGGTCAGGAACTTATCAGGCAACTCAAGAAGGACGGGAAGCTGACCAAGGCGTTGACCAAACAGCCGCTCACGCCCCGGCAGAAGAGGGAACGGGAGAAGGCTCGGAAGGTGGCGAGGGAGAAGCGGGAAGCACAGGAGGTAGCGCAGGCGGTGAGCCGGCCGGCTGTCCTAGCCAAACTCGACCAGACCATTGAGGGATGCATTGAGCGGCGGGCTGCCGCTCGCGCGTGGCGGTCATCGGCGGCGAAGGAGCTGCACCGGCAGGCTGGTCATGATTTGAACAAAAATCGCTGAAAGTTGCATTCGCAACGAACGGTATTAATTTGATTCTAGCCCTCACTTCGGTGGGGCTTTTGCTTTTCTAGAGACGAGACGTATGTCAGACGTATTGTTTGATGAGCCTGAGACAAGCGACCGACACTTTAGCGGTTTCTTGGTCTCCGGAAGTGAGCCGATGGATGAGCTTGTGCAGGCAATCACGAGCGAACTTGATACAACGATGCCGAAGCGTCAGCGCGCGCGAAAGGCAGTGGACCAGCAGATGTTCGAGGCGCAGGTGGAGTCACTTGTCTGCGAAGCGATTTATCGTGAGTTTGAGAGTCAAGAACAGTGGACGACCATCCCGCGAGCCAAAGAGAAGCTAGGGCAGAAAAGCCGCTATCGCCCACCGGTCATGCGGGAGAGCATCCGGAGCGTTCTAGACGGTCTTTCCAGCCCTGCTGCGGGCCTGCTAGAACAGCGCAAGGGCGAGCCCTCCAAGCACGGGAGAGGTCAGCAGACGACGTTTAGAGCATCGGAAAAGCTGCTTGATCAGGTATCCCGTTTGGGGATTGGATGGGATGACTTTGATAGGCGAGAGGGGGAGGAAGTAATCATCCTCAAAAGCGCGCGCATCGATCACTGGAGCGGTCCGGAGCGGCTCGAATACGAGGACACGGATGAGACGGCCAAGTATCGCGAACAGTTGCAGGTAATTAACGAGTGGCTGCGGTGTGCCGACATCGAACTAGATTGTTCATCCCGGCTGGATGCTGATCTGGGCAACCGACAGCTAAAGCGCTACTTCAATTCCGGGAGGTTTGATCACGGCGGGAGGCTATTCGGCGGTTTCTGGCAGGGCATGAGTAAGGCGGACCGCACGGACTTGCTAATTGATGGGGAGCAGGCAGTGGAGCTGGACTTCAACCAAGTTGGTCCCCGCATTCTTTACGGAATGGCTGGTGTGAAGCCAGACCGTGATGCGTATGCGGTGCCCGGATTCGAAGGCAGTAGGAATGGCATCAAGAAGCTGTTTGCGGCCATGACCAATGCGGGTGCGCCATTGGAACGATTCCCGGAAAAGACCAACGGGCTATTCCCCAAAGGGACGAAAGCGGTTGAGGTGTGCGGTGCCATCCTGAAACATCACGCTGCAATCGGAGGCCGCTTCCATCGGCAGGAAGGCTTAGCGGTCATGTTCCGGGAGAGCCAGATCATGGTCTCGTCGTTGCTCCGGATGAAGGCAGTGGGCATTGTCGCATTGCCGGTCCACGATGCGGCCATCGTGGCGGCTGGCGCGGTTGAGACAGCCAAGGCCATCATGCTGGAAGAGTTTCACCAGCATACGGGCATGGCGGGGGCTGTCAGCATTGCATGATGGACAGGCCGTAAGGGAGCCAGTAGACAGACCTCAGTTCGCATTAGGGGGCTACTGAACACCTTGCGGGGGTGTTGCTGTGGATTGTGGAGTGAGGTGGGGGAGATGTACCAGCATCCAGACACCACCATCAGTCACCATCCCTTGGTCTATATATCAATAGTTCACCCTCCGCCACCTTAGTAGGGGGCGTAAGGGCACGCGGCCTTGTCGAGCCATTCCTGCGTTACGCTGAGCGAGTGCCCCCTGCCGTAGCTCGCGGCTTGTCCGACCGCCGACCAGCCCCCAATCGCTTTAATGATCTCGTCTGGACAGCGGGCTTCTCGTAGGCGGTCGGCCATTGTGTGCCTGAGTTCATGGGCCGAATGATTGAGGCCGCTATCACGCATCCATTTCCCGATTGCGGCGGATGCTGCATTGGCGTTGCACTTGAGGGCCGATGTGTATCGGGGGAATGCAAATCGCTGTTCCGATTGGGCGGACTCCTTGACGCGTTTTGCTGCCCACAGGGCGAATCCCACGAGCGGGACATCTCGCGGACTGTTTCCCTTCGCGCCGCCCTTTACCGAACGCCAATCCCGATGGCGAATGGCAATATGCGGGACGTCCGCATCGAGCACGATGTCGTCCAAAGCCAGCCCCGCGACCTCAGCAAGCCGCGCTCCCGTATCCGCCAGCAATGCGACAATCCACCGGATGTCATCGTCCGCAGCTTGGCAGAGTGACAGCAGTTTTCTCAGCTCTGCTGGTGTGAAGGGCTCGCGCTGCTTCGTGTCCTCCCCCTCGTTTGGGATACGCACCTTGCGGAACGGATTGGAGCGGTCCATTTCATGCTCCGTGAAGTAGAGTGACATTGCCGCTGTGATCTGATTCAGCACACGCCTGATACTTGATGTCCGAAGTCCGGCTTTGGCCAGTCGTTCAACGAAGGTCCGGGCATCGCTGCGTCTTAAGCGGTCGACCGGTATATCTCCCACGACGGCAATGAGGTAATCGAATGATCGCGTCGCGTGGTATCGAAAGCGCCGGTTATAGCGGTTTGGGTTTGAGTGCAAGTAGAACCGCAAGACATCACTGATGTACGCAGGGTCCTCGCTGGCCTGAACTAGTTCTTGCAGAGCTGCATGGGATGATCGCTTAATTGCCAACCGAAGTAAGGCAATGGCGGTGCTGATCAAGTTTCGTACTGCCGCTTTATCGCGGTCATCATTCTTATTCTTTTCGAATGGGGTAGACGCGAGCCCCAAGCGCTCATCCGTCGCTCGCGTCTCTTGGCGGTGGTCTTGCGCCCATTGCTCAGCTTCTTCGCGGGTATCAAAGGTCTTTGACTTCCCGTCTGATAGCCATACCCGGGCTTGAAATCGCCCGCTTGGGAGTTGTCGAATGCTCGGCACCGGTGCCTCTTCGATGGACTGTAAGAGGCGCAAGGTAGCAACGAGTGGGGGCCTTGCATAAGCCCCTGGGGTATAGTGGAAAACCGCTTGTAGCAGGGCAACAATCCTCTAGTGGAACACTTAGGATTCGATGCTCCCGCCCACCCCGTGAAGCCAAAAAATTCAACCCGCACCGACTCCGAAAGCATCTCAATTCGCTATCATCAGGAGGCCGCTCAGAGGGCGGCAGGTGCGTCCAGATTTTGTACTAGTTTTGTCTCTGGTTTTTTGCTCGGTTGCCTAACCGATTGATTCGAAGGAAGAAGTGAGCCGCGCTGTTAGAACGGGTAGTTCTCGGCGGCGATGCCGGCCTTGGTCAGCGCATTGAACAGGGTGGACTTGCCGACGTTGGGCAAGCCGACGATGCCGCATTTGAGACTCATGGAATCCTTCGGACGGGTAAGGCGGCGCGGCCGGACAGGGCACGGCGGCGCGGGAAAAAAAGGGCGGCCGGCGCTTGGGACGCGGCGGGCCGACGGTCAAAGGCGCTATTGTACCGTGCCGACGCCCTGGATTCCGGGCCGGCGCCGAACGGCCGATGCGGCGGGCCGCCGCGCCGCCGCATCGGCCTGCGATTCTGCTGATTTCCCGCAAAGTCCGGCCGCGTAAGGGTTTGGCCCCGCGGCTATAATGCCCGGCATGACTGCCCACCACTCCTTCGACGTCGCCGTGGTCGGCGGCGGGCTCGTCGGCAAGACTGCCGCGCTCGCGCTGACCCAGTCCGGCTACAAGACAGCCTTGCTCGCCCAGCCGGCCACGCCGCGCCCCACCGATCTCGTGTTCGACACGCGCGTGTACGCGCTGTCCTCCAGTTCGCAGGCCTTGCTCGAGCGGCTGCGGGTCTGGCAGGCGCTCGACCATGGCCGCCTCGCACCGGTCTACGACATGCGCGTGTACGGCGATGCGCACGCGGAACTGCATTTCTCCGCGTACCAGGCATCCGTGCCGCAGCTCGCGTGGATCGCCGAGTCGTCGCTGGTCGAGGCGTCGCTCGACGCCGCGCTGCGGTTCCAGCCGAACCTCACGTGGTTCGACGCGCGCGCGCAGGGCTTCGACGTGCGCGACGACGCGGCCGTGCTCACGCTGTCGTCGGGGCAGGTGCTGGAAGCGGATCTCGTCGTCGGCGCGGACGGCGCGCATTCGTGGGTGCGCTCGCAAATGGGGGCCAAGGTCGAACGGCGCGACTACCGGCAAACCGGTGTCGTCGCGAACTTCAAGGCATCGCTGCCGCATCGCGAGACCGCCTACCAGTGGTTCCACGAAGGCGAGATCGTCGCGCTGCTGCCGCTGCCGGACGGCCATGTGTCGCTCGTCTGGTCCGCGCACACCGCGCATGCGGACGAATTGCTCGCACTCGATCCGGCGCAACTCGCGGCCGAGGTCGAGCGCGTGTCTCATGGCCAGGTCGGCACGCTCGACTGCGTGACGCCGGCCGCCGGCTTCCCGCTGGCGCTGCAGACGGTCGACAAGCTGATCGCGCCGCGCGTCGCGCTCGTCGGCGATGCCGCGCACCTGATCCACCCGCTCGCGGGGCAGGGGATGAACCTCGGGCTGCGCGATGTGGCGGCGCTTGCCGACGCGATCGCAGGCAAGGAAGGCTTCCGCAACCTCGGCGATACGGTGCTGCTGCGCCGCTACGAGCGTTCGCGCCGCGAGGACATCCGCGCGCTGATGGTCGCGACCGACGGGCTGCAGCGGCTGTTCGCCGTGCCGGGCTCGCTCGCGAAGGCCGTGCGCAACGCGGGCATGGCCTTCGTCGGCGCGCAGCCGCTCGTGAAGCGCTGGCTCGTGTCGGCCGCGCTCGGCTGATCGAACCTTCGGCCGCTTCACCGGTCGGACACGGTTCCGTTACGGCGTACACTGTGCCGTGCACACCGATTGAGCTGAAGGAAGATTTCGATGAAAAAAACGATCCGCATCGCGTCGCTGGCGCTGGCCGTCACGATGGCGACGCTTGGCTGCACCGCGCAGGCCGACCAGACCACCGACAAGCTGAAAGCCACGCTGCAGGCCCGCCTCGGCAACGACGCGCCGATCAAGAGCGTGTCGAAATCGCCGGTCGCGGGCCTTTACGAAGTGAACCTCGGCACGCAGATCATCTATAGCGATGCGGCGGGCGACTACGTACTGCTCGGCGATCTCGTCGACACCAAGACGCACAAGAACCTGACCGACGCACGCCTGTCCGAAATCAACAAGATCGACTTCGCGAGCCTGCCGTTTGCGAATGCGATCAAGGTCGTCAAGGGCAACGGCGCCCGCAAGATCGCGGTGTTCTCCGATCCGAACTGCCCGTACTGCAAGAAGCTCGAGACGACGCTGCAGTCGGTCGACAACGTGACCGTCTACACGTTCCTGTACCCGGTGCTGTCGCCGGATTCGACCGCGAAGTCGAAGGCGATCTGGTGTGCGACCGATCGCGCGAAAACGTGGGAGGGCTGGATGCTCGACCATCGCGCACCGTCCGGCGCCGGCACCTGCGATACCACCGCGCTCGACAAGAACCTCGCGCTCGGCCGCGGGATGAACGTGACGGGCACGCCGACGATCTTCCTGCCGGACGGCCGTCGCCTGCCGGGCGCAGTGTCGGCCGACCAGCTCAACCAGGCGCTCGCCTCGAGCAAGTAACCGACCACACGCCGGGCACATGGCCCGGCCAGCGAGGGGCGCCCGCATGATCTGCCGGCGCCTCTCTTCGTTTTCGCCGCCGTATTCGACCGACCGATTGCCACGATGACCCAGCCGATCCGCTATTCGATTGTCCCGAAAGATCTTGCCGCGCACCTGTTCGAAGTGTCGGTGACGGTCACCGATCCCGACCCCGAAGGCCAGCGCTTCTCGCTGCCGGTGTGGATTCCGGGCAGCTACCTCGTGCGCGAGTTCGCGCGCAACATCGTGACGCTCGGTGCGTTCAACGACGCGGGCCGCAAGGTACGGATCGCGAAGACGGACAAGCACACGTGGCAGGCCGCACCCGTGAACGGCACGCTGACGCTGCGCTACGACGTGTATGCATGGGACCTGTCGGTACGCTCCGCGTATCTCGACGACTCGGGTGGCTTCTTCAACGCGACGGCCGTGTTCCTGAGCGTCGCCGGCCGCGAGGACGCGCCGTGTGAAGTCGACATCGTGAAGCCGACCGGCGCGGCGTTCCGCGCGTGGCGCGTCGGCACCGCGTTGCCCGAGGCGCGCGGTACGAAGCGCTACGGGTTCGGCGCGTACCGCGCGTCGAACTACGACGAGCTCTCCGACCATCCGGTGACGATCGGCGAATTCGCGCTTGCGACGTTCGACGCGCACGGCGTGCCGCACGACATCGTGATCGCGGGGCGCGTGACGCAGCTCGACATGGAGCGGCTGCGTACCGACCTGAAGCGTGTATGCGAAGCGCAGATCGCGCTGTTCGAGCCGAAGTCGAAGAAAGCGCCGATGGACCGCTACGTGTTCATGACGCTCGCGGTCAGCGACGGCTACGGCGGCCTCGAGCATCGCGCGTCGACCGCGCTGATCTGCAACCGCACCGACCTGCCGGTGAAGGGGCGGCCCGAAACGGCGGAAGGCTATCGCACGTACCTCGGTCTCTGCAGCCACGAGTACTTCCATACCTGGAACGTGAAGCGCATCAAGCCGGCGGCGTTCGTGCCGTACGACCTGACGCGCGAGAACTACACGTCGCTGCTGTGGCTGTTCGAAGGCTTCACGTCGTATTACGACGACCTGATGCTGGTGCGCAGCGGGTTGATGTCGCAGGACGAATATTTCGCGGCGCTCGGCCGCACGGTCGGCGGTGTGCTGCGCGGCACGGGCCGGCTCAAGCAAAGCGTCGCGGAAAGCTCGTTCGACGCGTGGATCAAGTACTACCGCCAGGACGAGAACGCGACCAACGCGATCGTCAGCTACTACACGAAGGGTTCGCTCGTCGCGCTCGCCTTCGATCTTGCGATCCGCGCGCAGACGCGCAACAGGAAGTCGCTCGACGACGTGATGCGCCTGCTGTGGCAACGCTACGGTCGCGACTTCTACCGCGGCAAGCAGGCGGGCGTCGAGGAAAACGAAGTCGAGGCACTGATCGAAGAGGCGACGGGCGTCGCACTCGGCCGTTTGTTCGCCGATGCCGTGAACGGCACGCGTGACCTGCCGCTCGCCGAGTTGCTCGCACCGTTCGGCGTGACGCTCACGCCGGATGTCGCGAGCGGCGCGGCCGCGAAGCCGACGGTCGGTGCGCGCCTGCGCGGCGGCGCGGATTGTACGTTCGCGGCTGTCTACGAAGGCGGCGCCGCACATCGCGCGGGGCTGTCGGCGGGCGACACGCTGATCGCGGTCGACGGGCTGCGCGTCACGGGCACCAACCTCGACGCGCTGCTCGCGCGCTACCGGCCAGGTGACAAGGTCGAGGTTCACGCATTCCGCCGCGACGAACTGCGCACCGCGAAACTGAAGCTCGACGGCCCCGAAGTCACGCGCTACCGGCTGACGGCGGCCGCGAAGCCGGCTGCCGTATCGAAGGCCCGGGAGGCCTGGCTGAAGGGTTGAGCGTACGAAGGCGGGTATCGGGGCGCGATCGAGGATTGTTCTGTTGTTGCAACAATCCGTCGCTTTGAACCCGCTTTTTCGCAGTCATGCGGCCACGCACAATGGCGTCACTCGCGCTACCGAAGCGCAACCCTACTGGAGCCTGACATGACGACCATTCTGCAAATCAATTCCGCGGCGCGTTCGCAAGGTGCGCAATCCACGCTGCTGGCCAACGAACTGACGGCAAAGCTGCAACAATCGAACCCCGGCGCGAAGGTCGTGGTTCGCGACCTGCTGGCCGATGCGCTGCCGCACCTCGACGAATCGGTGCTCGGCGCGTTCTTCACGCCGGCCGACAACCGCACCGCGGAACAGAATGCGATCGTCGCGAAGAGCGATGCACTGGTCGCTGAACTGCAAGCCGCCGACATCATCGTGATCGGCGCACCGATGTACAACTTCGGCGTCTCGTCGCAACTGAAGACGTATTTCGACTGGATCGCCCGCGCAGGCGTCACGTTCCGCTACACCGAAAACGGTCCGGAAGGCCTGATCAAGGGCAAGAAGGTTCACGTGGTGACGGCCCGCGGCGGCAAGTACCTGGGTACGCCGAACGACAGCCATACGCCGTACCTGCGCTCGTTCCTCGGTTTCATCGGCTTGACCGACGTGAACTTCATCCATGCTGAAGGCCTGAACCTCGGGCCGGATGCGCAGAGCGCCGCGCTGGCCGGCGCACGCGAAGCGATCGCTGCAGCGTAAGGAAGGTCGACGCGGGTGCGACGCACCTGCTGCATCGCCCGAAAAAAACGCCGCGTCCCCGAAAGGGGCGCGGCGTTTTTGCATGGTGGGGACGAAAGCGGGAAGCGGAACGCGGTTACGCGAGCGTTTCTGCCACTTCCGGCAGGCGCCAGTCGATCGGTTCGCGGCCTGCATCGACCAGATAGTCGTTCGCGAGCGCGAAATGGCGGCAACCGAGGAAGCCGCGGTGCGCGGACAGTGGCGACGGATGCGGTGCCTCGAGCACGCAATGCGCGCTTGCGTCGAACAGGGCGCGCTTCGCCTGCGCGTGTGCGCCCCACAGCATGAAGACGAGCCCGCGATGGCGGCCGGCGAGTTCGCGGATCAGCGTGTCCGTGCACTGCTCCCAGCCGCGCTTCGCATGGCTCGCGGCCGCACCGCGCTCGACCGTCAGCACCGTGTTGAGCAGCAGAACGCCCTGACGCGCCCAGGTGTCGAGGCAGCCGTGGCGCGGCGTGTCATGACCGAAGTTCGCGGCGATTTCCTTGAAGATGTTGCGCAGCGAGGGCGGCGTGCGCACGGCGGGCGGCACGGAGAATGCGAGCCCGTGCGCCTGCGGCGTGCCGCGATCGTCGCCGTGATACGGATCCTGGCCGAGGATCACGACTTTTACGTCGTCCGGGCTCGTCAGGCGCAGCGCGCGGAACACGTCGGTCGGATAGACCGCCTTGCCGGCTGCGCGCTCGTCGTCGACGAAGCGGCACAGCGGCGCGTACGCGTCGCTGTCGGTGAACGGTTTCAGCACGTCGCGCCAGACAGTCGGCAGCGCGTCGAATTGCGCGGCGAGGTGCGGAACGTTGGCGGCGACAGGCTGCGGTGCCGCCGGTGCCGGTGCCGGTGCCGGTGCCGGAGCCGGTGCAGCGGTTTTCTTCGCGGGTTTGCGCCCGGCCGCGGGCGGCTCGGAAGCCGCGGCCGGAATATCGGCCGGTGCCGTTTCCGGCACGGGATCGTCGAACAGCGACGCCTGTTGCGGCGCGCGGGAAG
The DNA here is from genome assembly GCF_011605345.1 of Burkholderia sp. D-99. Classification (GTDB taxonomy): domain Bacteria; phylum Pseudomonadota; class Gammaproteobacteria; order Burkholderiales; family Burkholderiaceae; genus Burkholderia. The sequence goes on along the minus strand of NZ_JAAOXM010000018.1, from coordinate 15,591 downwards.
TCTTGCGGGTTGCCATGCGTGATGCGTGTTATTGCGCGCGCAGCCGGTAGCCGCGCTGCGCCTTGCTGATGTTGTCGGGAGCGAGGCCCGGCAGCGCTTGCTGCAGTTCGGCGGCGAGCGTTGCGAGCGCCGCTTCCGGGCCGTCGATCAGTTCGAGTTCGATTTCGCTGATCGGTTCGCGGCGCGTTTCGTGTTCCGCCTGGACGACGATCTCGCCGAGGTCCACCGCGGCTTCGACGGTTGCGCCGCCGATTGCGATGCGCCACAGCGTACGCGAAAAATCCGTGCGGAACAGCGCGGACAGTGTGCCGGCCGCGTCATTCAGCGCGGCAGCGGCTTCCGGTACGTCGCAGGCCGCGACGAGCGCATCGATCTCGAGTGCGTCGCCGGCGACCGGCAGTTCCCATTCGTGGCGGCGATGCAGGCCGCCTTCCGCGCTGCCGACCGTCTTGAACGTCTGCAGCCAGCCCTGCGGCGCGCGGCGCACGCGCACCGCGCTCTTCGAGCGGGCGAGCGCGAGATCGGGCGTGTCGTAATAGACGTTCGCGAGCGTGATGTCGTGACCGGGTTCGCCGGTCAGCGTCTCGAAGAAGTGCCGCGCGGCGTCGGCCTGGCCGGCCGGCAGCGCGAGCTTGATTTCCTTTTCGATCGCCATCAGAAGAACATCCGTGCGAGTTCCTCGCCCGGCTGGTCGGCGCGCATGAATGCTTCGCCGACGAGGAACGTGTTCACGTTCGCCGCGCGCATCGTGTCGACGTCGATACGCGACAGGATGCCCGATTCGGTCACGACGATCCGGTCTTGCGGAATCATGTCGAGCATGTCGAGCGTGGTCTGGATCGACGTCTCGAACGTGCGCAGGTTGCGGTTGTTGATGCCGAGCAGCGGCGTCTTGAGTGTCAGCGCCTGTTCCATCTCGTTGCGGTCGTGTACTTCGACCAGCACTGCGAGGCCGAGCGAGTGTGCATACGCTTCGAGATCCTGCATCAGCGGAGTGTCGAGCGCGGCGGCGATCAGCAGGATCGCGTCCGCGCCCATCGCGCGCGCTTCGATGATCTGGTACGCGTCGACGATGAAGTCCTTGCGCAGCACCGGCAGCGTGCAGGCCGCGCGCGCTTCCTCGAGATAGCGGACGCTGCCCTGGAAGAACTGCTCGTCGGTCAGCACCGACAGGCACGCAGCGCCATGCTCCGCATACGAACGCGCGATGTCGGCCGGCACGAAATGCTCGCGCAGCACGCCCTTCGACGGGCTCGCCTTCTTGATTTCGGAAATCACGGCCGCGTGGCCGGCCGTATGCTTCGCGCGCAGTGCGCCGACGAAGTCGCGCAGGTCGCGCGCGGATGCTTCCAGTTTCAGTGCCTCGAGCGGCGCGCTGCGCATGGCCGCCGCGACTTCTTCGCGCTTGACGGCGATGATTCGGTCGAGAATGTCGCTCATGTGGATTCCTGCTTGATTCGTAAGGGGAGTCAGCGCTTGAACTGCTGCGTGAAGCGCACGAGTTCATCGACTTTCGCGCGGGCCTTGCCGCTCGAGATCGCTTCGCGGGCGAGCTGGATGCCGTCCGCGATCGATTCGGCGACGTTCGCCGCGTAAAGCGCGGTGCCCGCGTTCAGCGTGACGATCTCGCGCGCGACGCCCGGCTGGTTGTCCAGCGCGCCGAGCAGCATCGTGCGCGATTCGTCGGCATTTTCCACCTTCAGCGTGCGGTTCGACACCATCTGCAGGCCGAAATCTTCCGGATGTATCTCGTATTCGTGCACCTTGCCGTCGCGCAACTCGCCGACGAGCGTCGCCGCGCCGAGCGATACCTCGTCCATCCCGTCCTTGCCGTACACGACGAGCACGTGCTGCGCGCCGAGACGCTGCATCACGCGCACCTGGATGCCGACGAGGTCGGGGTGGAATACGCCCATCAACTGGTTCGGCGCGCCGGCCGGATTGGTCAGCGGGCCGAGGATGTTGAAGATCGTGCGCACACCGAGCTCGCGGCGCACGGCCGCGATGTTCTTCATCGCCGGGTGATGGTTCGGCGCGAACATGAAGCCCATGCCCGTTTCGGCGATCGACGCGGCCACCTGGTCGGACTGCAGGTCGATGTTCACGCCGAGCGCCTCGAGCACGTCGGCGCTGCCGGACTTGCTCGATACGCCGCGGTTGCCATGCTTCGCGACTTTCGCGCCGGCCGCGGCCGTGACGAACATCGATGCGGTCGAGATGTTGAACGTGTGTGAGCCGTCGCCGCCGGTGCCGACGATATCGACGAAGTTCGAGTTGTCCTGCACTTCGACGTGGTTGGCGAATTCGCGCATCACGGTCGCGGCGGCGGCGATCTCGCCGATCGTCTCCTTCTTCACGCGCAGCCCGGTGATGATCGCGGCCGCCATCACGGGCGACATGTCGCCGCGCATGATGAGCCGCATCAGGTGCAGCATCTCGTCGTGGAAGATCTCGCGGTGTTCGATCGTGCGCTGCAGCGCTTCCTGCGGGGTAATCGTCATCGTGAGGCTCCCGTCAGGCGGCTTGCGCGGTTGCGGCGCGTGCCTGTTTCAGGAAATTCTCGAGCAGCGCATGCCCATGCTCGGACAGGATCGATTCCGGGTGGAACTGCACGCCTTCGATCGGCAGCGTCTTGTGGCGCACGCCCATGATTTCGCCGTCGTCGGTCCAGGCGGACACCTCGAGGCAATCGGGCAGCGATTCGCGCTCGATCGCGAGCGAGTGATAGCGCGTGACTTCGAAGTGCTTCGGCAGGTCGGCGAACACGCCGCGGCAGTCGGTTTCGATCTTGCTCACCTTGCCGTGCATGATGGTCTTCGCGCGCACGACGCGGCCGCCGAATGCCTCGCCGATCGCCTGATGGCCGAGGCAGACGCCGAGGATCGGCTTCTTGCCCGTGAATTCGCGCAGCACGTCGAGCGTGATGCCCGCGTGCTGCGGGTTGCTCGGGCCGGGCGACAGGCAGATCGCGTCGGGATTCAGTTGCGCGATCTCGTCGAGCGTGATTTCGTCGTTGCGGTAGGTGCGCACGTCCTCGCCGAGTTCACCGAAGTACTGGACCAGGTTGTAGGTAAACGAGTCGTAGTTGTCGATCATGAGCAGCATGGTCAGTCTCCGGTCAGAAGTCGCTATCGAGGCCGTCCTGGACCTGTTCGGCCGCACGCAGCACCGCGCGCGCCTTGTTCTCGGTCTCTTGCCATTCGGATTCGGGCACCGAATCCGCGACGACGCCGGCCGCCGCTTGCACATACAGGTTGCCGTTGTGGATCAGGCCGGTACGGATCGCGATCGCGAGATCCATCTCGCCCGAGAACGACAGGTAGCCGACGGCGCCGCCGTACAGCCCGCGCTTGACCGGCTCGAGCTCGTCGATCAGTTCCATCGCACGTACCTTCGGCGCGCCGGACAGCGTGCCGGCCGGGAACGTCGCGCGCAGCACGTCGTAGTTCGTCATGCCGGGCTTCAGCTTGCCTTCGACCGAGCTGACGATGTGCTGCACGTGCGAGTATTTCTCGATGACCATCTTGTCGGTCACCTGCACCGAGCCGATCTCCGCGATGCGGCCCACGTCGTTGCGCGCGAGGTCGATCAGCATCACGTGCTCGGCGATCTCCTTCGGATCGTTGAGCAGCTCGGTCGCGAGTTCCGCGTCGCGCTCGGGCGTGTTGCCGCGCGGGCGCGTGCCGGCGAGCGGACGGATCGTGACGATCTGGTCTTCGCCGCGCTTTTCCTGGCGCACGAGGATTTCCGGCGACGCGCCGACCACGTGGAAATCGCCGAAGTTGTAGTAATACATGTACGGCGACGGGTTCAGCGAACGCAGCGCGCGATACAGCGACAGCGGATTGTCGCGGTACGGTTTCGTCAGCCGCTGGCCGACCTGGATCTGCATCAGCTCGCCGGCCGCGATGTATTCCTTCGCCTGGCGCACGGCGGCCAGATAGTCGTCCTTCTTGAACTCGCGGAACGTTTCGGTACGCACGCTCGCCGACGTGACGGGCGGCTGCACGGTCGTGCGCAGGCGCTGCTTCAGTTCGCGCAGGCGCTGTTTCGCCTTCGTGTAGGCTTCGGCCTGGCTCGGGTCCGCGTAGATGATCAGGTACAGCTTGCCGGCGAGGTTGTCGATGACCGCGACTTCCTCGGTCAGCAGCAACTGGATGTCGGGCAGGCCGAGATCGTCGTGCGGCGCGGTGTTCGCGAGCTTCTTCTCGATGTAGCGCACCGCGTCGTAGCCGAAGTAGCCGGCGAGACCGCCGCAGAAGCGCGGCAGGCCCGGGCGCTGCGCGACCTTGAAGCGCGCCTGGAACGATTCGATGAACTGGAACGGGTCGCCGTCGTGCGTCTCGACGACCTGGCCGTCGCGCACGACTTCCGACACGCCGTTGCGGGTACGCACGAGCGTGCGGGCAGGCAGGCCGATGAACGAATAGCGGCCGAAACGTTCGCCGCCGACCACCGATTCGAGCAGGAACGAGTTGGCGCCCGCGCGTTCGGGCTGGGCCAGCTTCAGGTAGAGGGACAGCGGCGTTTCGAGATCGGCGAGGGCTTCCGCGATCAGCGGGATGCGGTTGTAGCCTTCGTTCGCGAGCGATTGGAATTCGAGTTCGGTCATGTTCCGGTCCTGTTCGGGACGAGCGGCGCGTGCGCCAGGGATCACTTGACGCTGCGCGGGTTGCCGTCGGCGAAAGGGCGGTCGATCGAGAAGTGCCTGTTGCCGGCCGGCACTCCGGGCGTGAACGTCGCGAGCCTGCGGCCGATCCTGAACGCAAGCGTTCGGACACGGTGGAACTCGAGGTGGTGCGACGATCGGCGCGCGGATGCGCAGCGAGATAAAAAACGGCGCTGAAGACGTGCTTCAGCGTACCTCATCGAAGAGGTTAGCGCGACCAGCGACGCCAGGGCCAGGCTCCCCGGTCGATGCTGCTCAGACTCCGTTTTTTATTCAGAAACATGCAGATGGAAGAAATAATCAGAGGGTTGGCCGGCCGGTGTTGTGCGCGGTGATTGCGCGAGCTGCGACCAGCAACGAATCGACTATACCATCCGAATTTATCGTTTGTATAGCTTTGCCGTGGTTGTAGCCGTACGGCACTGTCAGCGTCGCCATCCCGGCCGCGCGGCCTGCCAGCGCATCGTTTTCCGAGTCGCCGATCGCGACCGCTGCGTCCGGTGCGACGCCGAGCGCGTTGCAGGCCGTCAGCATCGGCAGCGGATCGGGTTTCTTGCGCGCGACGCTGTCGCCGCCGAGCACGATGCCGAAGCGATCGGCCAACCCGTATTGCTCGAGCAGTTCGACCGCGAAGCGATGCGGCTTGTTCGTCACGCACGCAAGCCGGATGCCGGCCGCGCGCAGCGCGTCGAGACCGGCCGCCACGTCCGGATAGAGGCGCGTGTTGCGGCCGTTGATCTTCGCGTATTCGGTCTGGTAGATCGCCACCGCATCGTCGAAGCGTGCATGCGCTTCGTCGACCGTGAAGCGCGGCTTCAGCACGCTCTGGATCAGGTGTTCGGAGCCCTTGCCGATGTAGCCGATCACCTCGGCGCGCGACGTGGCCGGCGCGTCGAGCTGAGCAAGCATCCCGTTCAGGCCGGCCGTGAAATCGTCGGCCGTGTCGACCATCGTGCCGTCGAGATCGATCAGCGCCGCGTCGATGCGCGGCGCGGCGAAGCGGATCGGGGCGTTGTTCGTTGCAGCCCCGGCCGGTGCGTGCCCGGCGAGCGACGATTCGGTCATGGCGTCAGCTCCGTTCGACGGTGGCGAGCGCGGCGCGCATCTCGTCGATCACCTTGCGGTAGTCGGGCTTGCCGAAGATCGCCGAGCCTGCGACAAACGTGTCGGCGCCTGCCGCCGCGATTTCCGCGATGTTGTCGGTCTTCACGCCGCCGTCGACTTCGAGCAGGATCTCCCGGCCGGTGCGCTCGGTGTACGCGTCGATGCGTGCGCGTGCTTCGCGCAGCTTGTTCAGCGTTTCCGGAATGAACGACTGGCCGCCGAAGCCCGGGTTGACCGACATCAGCAGCACGAAGTCGAGGCGATCCATCACGTGGTCGAGGTAGTTCAGCGGCGTGGCCGGATTGAACACGAGGCCGGCCTTGCAGCCGTGGTCACGGATCAGCGACAGCGTGCGGTCGATGTGATCGGAGCCTTCCGGGTGGAAGCTGATCAGGTTTGCACCGGCCTTCGCAAAATCGGGCACGATCCGGTCGACCGGGCGCACCATCAGGTGCACGTCGATCGGCACCTGCACGTGCGGGCGGATCGCTTCGCACACGAGCGGGCCGATCGTCAGGTTCGGCACATAATGGTTGTCCATCACGTCGAAGTGGATCCAGTCGGCGCCGGCGGCGACGACGTTGCGGACTTCTTCGCCGAGCCGCGCGAAATCGGCCGACAGGATGCTGGGAGCGATACGGAATTGGGTCATGGCAGGGGAGCGGGGACGTTGCGGCGCAAAACCGCCATTCTACCGTCCGGCGACCCGGTGCGCGGCGGCGGGCCGTGCGGCCGAGGCCCGATTGCGCATAGAATGCCGAACCAATGCGGCGCGCCCGCGGCCCCGTTGCCCATGCCGGCACGGACAGTCATCTTCCAGCGGAAACACCATGAGTCAGTATCAGTTCACCGTTTCGGTGAAAACCAGCTACTTGCCGGAACAATCCGACCCCGATCGCCGTCAATACGCATTCGCGTACACGCTGACGATCCGCAACACGGGACAGGTCGCGGCGCAGCTGATCGCGCGTCACTGGATCATCACGGACAGCGAGAACCACGTGCAGGAAGTGAAGGGGCTCGGCGTCGTCGGGCACCAGCCGCTGCTGCAGCCGGGCGAGCACTTCGAATACACGAGCTGGGCCGTGATCGCGACGCCGGTCGGCACGATGCGGGGCGCGTACTTCTGCGTGGCGGAAGACGGCGAGCGTTTCGAGGCGCCGGTCGACGAGTTCGCGCTGCACATGCCACGCACACTGCATTGAGCGTGCGAAGCGCGTCAGCGCGGCTGGCGGTCGTTGTTGCCGCGGGCGTGCTTTTTTCTGCCCGACGACGTCCACACGACGATGAAGATCAGCAGGGCAAGCGCTACGAAGGCTTCGAGCGCGAAGATGAGCATCGGATATTGGTCGAGAAAATCTGACATGGCGGTTTCCATCAAGAACGGACATTGTATGTGGTTTGGGCCCCGGTTGGCCGGGTGGGCGGCAGCGGCTGCTGCTGCGGCGCTGCTTGCCGCGTGCGGAAGCGCACCGACGCGGACGTCGTCGCTGAAGCCGCCGACCGGCGCGGCGATCGTGCCGGGGCAGGTCGCCGCGAAGCGGCTCACGCCGGTGGCATGGCAGCAGGTGCCGGGCTGGCAGGACGATTCGCTGATCGGCGCGACGGCCGCGCTGCGGCAGAACTGCGTGCGGCTCGCTCGCCAGCCAGCCTGGCAACGTGCTTGTGCGGCTGCCGACCGGCTCGACGAGCTTGACGTCAGCAGTGCACGTGCGTTCTTCGAAACGTATTTCACGCCGTTCCAGCTCGCGAACACCGACGGTACGCTCGACGGGCTGGTGACCGGCTATTACGAGCCGCTGCTGCATGGGTCGCGCGTGCGCCGCGGTCCGTATCAGTACGCGCTCTACCGCTGGCCGGCCGGTTATCGCGCGGGCGCTGCGCTGCCGGTACGCGCGCAGCTCGAACGCGCGGGCATCCTGAACGGCAACGAACTCGTGTGGGTCGATGACCCGATCGAAGCGTTCTTTCTGCAGGTGCAGGGCTCGGGGCGCGTGCTGCTCGACGATGGTTCGGTGATGCGGGTCGGCTTCGGCGGCACCAACAACCAGCCGTACCGCTCGATCGGCAAGTGGCTGCTCGACCGCGGCGAACTGACACCCGCTCAGGCGACGATGCAGGGCATCAAGGCGTGGGCGAAGGCGAACCCGAACCGCGTCGACGCGCTGCTCGACACGAACCCGCGGTTCGTGTTCTTCCGCGACATGCCGACCAAGGAAGATGCACCGCACGGCGGCGCGGACGGCCCGATCGGCGCACTGGGTGTGCCGCTGACGCCGGAGCGCTCGATCGCCGTCGACCCGTCGTCGATCCCGCTCGGCACCCCCGTATTCCTGCAGACCACGCGCCCGCTGTCGAATACGCCGATGAACCGGCTCGTGTTCGCGCAGGATACGGGTTCCGCGATCAAGGGCGGCGTGCGGGCCGACTATTTCTGGGGGCTCGGCGACGACGCAGGCGATCAGGCCGGGCGGATGAAGCAGGTCGGACGGATGTGGCTGCTGTTCCCGAATTCGTGACTTGAGGCGGTACGGGTTGCCCGGATCGCCGCCGATGCATCAGACGCGGTATTCGTGGGCGCGACGGCGTGCGTGGGGTGCGCCGCTCTGATTGCGAGGGCGCCAGTGCGGTGTCGGTGTTCGTAATGCGCCTGTCGCGTCGACGGGTGCCCCAACGGCGTCCCGGAATGAAACAGCCCGATCGGCGTTGGCCGATCGGGCTGTTTCATTTGCAGCTGCGGATTCACCGCGCATCATGCACGGGCAGCGATTGCCGTCAGCCCTTGCGCTTGTCGACGACGCGTCGCGCCTTGCCGACCGAACGCTCGATCCCGTTCACGGGCAGCACGTTGATCACGGCCGTCACGCCGATCAGTGACTTGATGTCGTACGCGAGCGCCTGTTTTGCCGCATGGATCACCGCGGTATCGGGCGCAGTCTCCGGACAGGGCTCGACATTGAGCGTCAGCACGTCGAGCGGGCCTTCCTTCGTCAGTACGATCTGATAGTGCGGTGCGAGCGCGCGCTGCTTGAGCAGCTGCTCCTCGATTTGCGTCGGGAACACGTTGACGCCGCGCACGATCATCATGTCGTCCGAACGCCCCGTGATCTTCTCCATCCTGCGCATCGTGCGGGCAGTGCCAGGCAACAGCCGCGTGAGGTCGCGGGTCCGGTAGCGGACGATCGGCAGTGCCTCCTTCGTCAGCGACGTGAACACGAGCTCGCCGAGTTCGCCATCCGGAAGCACTTCGCCGGTGTCAGGATCGATGATTTCCGGATAGAAGTGGTCTTCCCAGATGGTCGGGCCGTCCTTCGTCTCGACGCATTCGGACGCGACGCCGGGGCCCATCACTTCGGACAGGCCGTAAATGTCGACCGCGTCGATGCCCATCCGCTGCTCGATCGCGACACGCATGTCGTTGGTCCAGGGTTCTGCGCCGAAGATGCCGATGCGCAGCGAACTCTGCACGGGATCGAGACCCTGGCGCTCGATTTCGTCGGCGATCGACAGCATGTAGCTTGGCGTCACCATGATGATGTCGGGCCGGAAATCCTGGATCAGCTGCACCTGCTTTTCGGTCTGGCCGCCGCCGAACGGGATCACGGTCAACCCCGCGCGCTCGGCACCGTAGTGCGCGCCGAGCCCGCCCGTGAACAAGCCGTAGCCGTAGCTGACGTGCACCTTGTCGCCGCGGCGTGCACCGGCGGCGCGGATCGAGCGCGCGACGAGATTCGCCCATGTGTCGATGTCGCCGGCCGTATAGCCGACGACCGTCGGCTTGCCGGTCGTGCCCGACGACGCATGAATGCGCGAGATCTGGTCCTGCGGCACCGCGAACATCCCGAACGGGTAACTGTCGCGCAGGTCGCTCTTCGTCGTGAACGGGAAGCGCGACAGGTCGGCGAGCGTCTTCAGGTCGTCGGGATGGACGCCCGCGTCGTCGAACTTGCGACGATAGACGGGGGAGTGATCATGCGCATGCCGGAGCGACCACTTGAGGCGTTCGAGCTGCAGCGCGGTCAGCTCGTCGCGTGAGGCGGTCTCGATCGGCTCGAGCGGTAGCGGGGTAGTCATGCATGTCTCCAGTGTTTGTTATGTGCGAGCCGTCGACGTCAGCGGTCTTCCGGGATGACCGTGCCCTTGATCTGGGCGGATTTGCCGCGAAACATTGCGACGGTTTCGCCGGTCTGGTTCGTGACACGGATGTCGTAGATGCCTTGGCGGCCGGCGCGCGCCTGCTCGATTGCCTCGGCCGTCAGCACGTCGTCGCCGTGCACGGGGCGCAGGAATTCGATCGAGCAGCCGGCCGCGACTGCGTTCACGTTGTACGAGTTGCATGCGAACGCGAACGTCGAATCGGCCAGCGTGAAGATGATCCCGCCATGGCAGGTCTGATGCCCGTTCAGGAATTCGGGCCGCACGCGCATTTGCAGGCGTGCGTAGCCGGCGCGCACTTCGGCGATTTCCATGCCGAACGCACGGCTGCATGCGTCGGCGTCGTACATGGCCCGCGCGGTGGCACGGGCGAGCGAATCGGGGTCGAGCGTGGCAGTGGCGTTGGTCATGTCAACGCCCCTCGAAGCGCGGTGCGCGCTTCTCGATGAATGCCTTTACGCCTTCCGCATAGTCGTGCGACTGGCCGAGCTTGCGCTGCAGGTCGCGTTCCTGGTCGAGTTGCTGGTCGAGGGTATTCGTGACGCTGTCGCGCATCGATTGCTTGATCGATGCGATCGCGAGCGTCGGCTGCTGCGCGAGCTGGGTGGCGAGCTGACGGACTGACGCAGCGAGTGTGTCGTCGTCGACCGCTCGCCAGATCAAGCCCCATTGCTCTGCCTGTTCGGCGCCGAGCTTGTCGCCGGTCAGCGCGAGCCCCAGCGCGCGCGCCATGCCGACGCGTTGCGGCAGAAACCATGTGCCGCCCGAATCGGGTACGAGCCCGATCTTGACGAAGGCCTGGATGAAACTGCTCGAGCGGGCGGCGAACACGAGATCGCATGCGAGCGCGAGGTTCGCGCCGGCGCCGGCGGCTGTGCCGTTGACAGCGGCGATGACCGGAATCGGCAGACCCTGCAGGCGGCGGATCAGCGGATTGAAGTGCTCGTCGATCAGGGAGCCGAGGTCGGTGGACGCGCCTGGCGTGAAGTCTAGATCGGCCAGGTCCTGCCCCGCGCAGAAGCCGCGCCCCGCACCTGTCAGGATCAGCGCGCGCGCGCCGGCCGCCTCGACATCATCGAGTGCCGACTGCAGCTCGCGATGCATCGCCCGCGTAAAGCTGTTCAGCTTGTCGGGGCGGTTGAGGGTAATCGTGGCCACGTTCGACGCGTGATCGATATCCAGCTGAATCGCCTGATAGGACATGCAGTGTCTCCTTCATGACTTCGTTATAGGCGCGCGGTGCGTTGCTTACACGCGCTCGATCGCGAGCGCGATACCCTGGCCGACGCCGATGCACATCGTACAGAGCGCAAAGCGGCCGCCCGTACGCTCGAGTTGGTGGAGCGCCGTGGTCACGAGCCGGGCGCCCGATGCGCCGAGCGGATGGCCCAGTGCGATCGCGCCGCCGTTCGGGTTCACGCGCGGATCGTCGTCGGCGACACCGAGCATGCGCAGGACCGCGAGACCTTGCGACGCAAACGCCTCGTTCAGCTCGATCACGTCGAATTGGTCGATGGTCATGCCGAGCTGGCGCAGCAGTTTCTGCGTGGCCGGCGCCGGGCCGATGCCCATCACGCGCGGCGCGACGCCGGCTGTCGCCATGCCGATGACGCGTGCGCGGCGGCGCAGGCCGTACTGGTCGGCTGCCTGTGCATTGGCGAGCAGCAGTGCGCATGCACCGTCGTTGACGCCGGATGCATTGCCGGCGGTCACCGAGCCGTCCGGGCGCACGACGCCTTTCAGCTTCGAGAGCGCTTCGAGCGACGTTTCGCGCGGATGCTCGTCGCGCGATACGACCACCGGATCGCCTTTCTTCTGCGGAATCGTGACGGCGACGATTTCGTCGGCGAGCGTGCCGTCCTGCTGGGCGCGCGCGGCCTTCTGCTGGCTGCGCAGCGCGAACAGGTCCTGGTCGGCGCGGCTGATGTCGTAGTCGACCGCGACGTTCTCGGCCGTCTCGGGCATCGAATCGACGCCGTACAGCTGTTTCATCAGCGGATTGATGAAGCGCCAGCCGATTGTCGTATCGTAGATGTCGGCCTGGCGCGCGAACGCGCTTGTGGCCTTGCCCATCACGAACGGCGCGCGCGTCATGCTCTCGACGCCGCCTGCGATCATCAGGCGCGCCTCACCCGCCTTGATTGCGCGCGCAGCAGTGCCGACCGCGTCCATCCCGGAGCCGCACAGGCGGTTCAGCGTCGTGCCGGGCACGTCGGTCGGCAGGCCCGCGAGCAGCGCCGACATGCGCGCGACGTTGCGGTTGTCCTCGCCGGCCTGGTTCGCGCAGCCGTAGATCACGTCGTCGATCACCGTCCAGTCGACGTCGCGGTTGCGCTCGATGAGCGCCTTGAGCGGTACCGCACCGAGGTCGTCGGCGCGGACATCTTTCAGGGCGCCGCCGTAGCGGCCGATGGGGGTGCGAATCGCGTCGCAGATATAGGCGTCTGTCATGGGCGTATCGATGAGCAGCGAACCCGCCGGGTGGCGGATTCGTTCATGGTAGAGAACGTGGCGGCGTTTGCACGTCGACCATTCGGGTTATGCAGGTTGGCCGGCTTCCGTGGGTGCCGCTTTCGGCGCAACATGGACGCGGCTTTGCACCACGCGGAACCGGTTGGCGACGAATGCCGGGTCGGCCAGCGCCGCGTTGGCTGCCGGGTTCGCGCCCGTGCCGTGGAAATCCGAGAACGCTGCCGACTGGTTCACGAATACGCCGCCCGTCAGGTTGATCGACAGCGCGACGCCACCGCGCACCGCCGCGTCGTGTGCGGCGTCGACGATGGCATCGTCGGTACTGTAGACGGAGAGCGTCAGCGCACCATGTTCCGCGGCGATTTCACCGGCGAGATCGAGCGATTGCGCGGTCGAGTCGGTCGCGATCACGAACGAGATCGGGCCGAACCATTCCTGCGTGAATTTCTCGCGATCGGTCACGTCGAGCTGCAGCACGAGCGGCGTGCGCACGCGGGCATCGGGGAACGCGGGGTGCTGGAGGGTAAGGCTGTCTGCGAGCACACGCCCGAGCTGGCGAGCGTCGTCGATGCGTGCGGCCACGCCTTCGTTTTGGATTGCGCCGATCAGTTCGACTGAGCGCGCCGGGTCGCCGGTGAGTTTTTGTACGGCAACGGCGACAGCCTGTGCGACTTCGTCGAAGCTCGCATGGCCGTCCGCCGTCCGGATGCCGTCGCGCGGCACGTAGATGTTCTGCGGTGCCGTGCACATCTGGCCGGAGTACAGCGCCAGCGAGAACGCGATGTTCTTGGCGGCGGCCTTCAGGTCGTCGGTCGAGTCGATCACGATCTGGTTGACGCCGGCCTTCTCGGTATAGACCTGTGCCTGGTGGGCATGGCGTTCGAGCCACGTGCCGTTTTGCGTGCTGCCGGTGAAGTCGATCAGCTTGATCTCGGGGCGCAGCGCGAGATCCTGAACGAGCGCGCCGTCGTTGGGTTCGGTCGCGAGGAGCGTGATGACGTTCGGATCGAAACCGGCATCGCGCAGCACGTCACGAGCGATCCGGACGGTGATTGCGAGGGGCAGGATCGCGCCCGGATGCGGTTTGACGATCACGGTGTTGCCGGTTGCCAGATCGGCGAACAGGCCGGGATAGCCGTTCCAGGTCGGGAACGTGCAGCAGCCGAGGACGAGCCCGGTGCCGCGGGGGACGATCGTGTAGCGCTTGTGCATCGCGAGGGGCGGGTTCTTGCCTTGCGGCTTTTCCCAGTGCGCATCGGCCGGGATGCGGCGCAGTTCGTCCCACGCATAGGCAACTGCCTCGAGCGCGCGATCTTGCGCGTGCGGGCCGCCGGCCTGGAACGCCATCATGAATGCCTGCCCCGTGGTGTGCATCACGCTGTAGGCGATCTCGAAGCTCGCACGATTCAGGCGCGCGAGGATTTCGAGGCTGACGCCGATCCAGGCGCTCGGGCCGGCTTCGCGCCATGAGCGTTGCGCGGCAGCAGCGGCGGCGATCAGTTCGTCGGGCGTCGACTTCGGATACCGGATGCCCAATGCAATGCCATACGGCGACCGCTCTGCGCCGACCGTTTCTCCAGACGCCGGCTGGTCGAGCGCGAACGTCTTGTCGAGGTGCGACTTGAACGCGGCCTCGCCATCTGCGTTCGCGCTTTCCCCGTACACTTTGGGGCTCGGCATTTCGACGAACGGGCTCCAGTACCCGCGGCTCTCGATGGCGGCGAGTGCGTGCTTCAGCGTGTCTTCGTGCTTCGTGAACAGTGCATGGGTCATGGCGGCAGCCTGATGGACGGTGAGAGGGGTTGGATCGATTAATTAACCGACCGGTTGGTCGGAGAATGGTAGCATCAAACTATTCGCATGTGCGAGGCGTTTCTCATTTCATTGATCGAGGAGAAATAGATGGCTTACGAGAACATCCTGGTGGAGACCCGGGGGCGTGTCGGGCTGGTTACGCTGAACCGTCCGAAGGCGCTGAATGCGCTGAACGATGCGCTGATGGATGAACTGGGTGACGCACTGAAGGCGTTCGATGCGGACGATGGCATCGGCGCGATCGTCGTGACCGGGAGCGAGAAGGCATTCGCGGCCGGCGCGGACATCGGCATGATGGCGACCTATTCCTATATGGATGTCTACCGGGGCGACTACATCACGCGCAACTGGGAGACGGTTCGCGAAATCCGCAAGCCGATCATTGCAGCGGTGTCGGGCTTTGCGCTGGGCGGCGGCTGCGAGCTGGCGATGATGTGCGACATCATCTTCGCGGCGGACACGGCCAAGTTCGGCCAGCCGGAAATCAAGCTGGGCGTCATGCCGGGTGCGGGCGGCACGCAGCGTCTGCCGCGCGCGGTGTCGAAGGCGAAGGCGATGGACATGTGCCTGACGGCCCGCTTCATGGATGCTGCCGAAGCGGAGCGCGCGGGGCTCGTGTCGCGCGTGCTGCCGGCCGACACGCTGCTCGACGAGGCGATTGCCGCCGCGGCGACGATTGCCGAGTTTTCGCTGCCGGCGGTCATGATGGTCAAGGAGTCGGTGAACCGTGCGTACGAGACGACGCTGGCCGAGGGCGTCCACTTCGAGCGTCGGCTGTTCCATTCGCTGTTCGCGACCGAAGACCAGAAGGAGGGGATGGCGGCATTCGTCGAAAAGCGGAAGCCGGTGTTCAAGCACCGCTGATTGCACTGCCCTGGGTAGGCGGCTAGTGTCAGGTCGGTATCGGTTGTCGGTGTGACAGCCTGGCCCGTCGAGCCCGAAGCCCCCGTGCGCGTCAGCGCACGGGGGCTTTTTCAAAATATTTTCACAAAGGGGCTTGCGTAGATGGGGGCGGGTGCTTAGAATCACGCCTCTTTCGCGCTAACGGAAACGCGGCGCGGAAGAGGGAAGCAGGGTTGGTGGTGTGCTGCAGTCTGGAGCACGCAACTGGCCTGGAAGTTGAACCCCGCAGTCGCAACGAAGTAGTTCAAAAAGTTGTTGACGATCTGCGAAACACGGTTCATAATCTCGCTTCTCTGCTGCTGAAAACGCAGCGCTGCTGAGAAACACGAAGTTCCTCGCAGAATGCTCTTTAAAAATTAACAGCCGATAAGTGTGGGCGCTTGATGGCAGCGAGCTGATCCTCGGATCAGATAGCGAAAGTATCAAGAGTCTCACACTAAAGTAAGTCAGGTTTATGAAGTGATTCATATTCC
>NZ_JAAOXM010000017.1 GCF_011605345.1 Burkholderia sp. D-99 | reverse complement strand
GTTGGCGGACGACAGGCCCGTCGACGTGGAGGTCGACAGTGAGGTAACCGAACTGTTGGCCGAGCTAATGCCGGTGGACAGCGAGTTGATACCGGTCGAGGTCGACGTGGACAGCGAACCGATCGAGCTGTTAGCCGACGAAAGCCCCGTCGACGTGGAAGTCGAGAGCGAAGTGACCGAGCTGTTGGCCGAGCTAATGCCGGTGGACAGCGAGTTGATGCCGGTCGACGTCGACGTCGACAGCGAACCGATCGAGCTGTTGGCCGACGACAAGCCCGTCGACGTGGAAGTCGACAGCGAAGTGACCGAGCTGTTGGCCGAGCTGATGCCGGTAGACAGCGAGTTGATACCGGTCGACGTCGACGTGGACAGCGAACCGATCGAGCTGTTGGCCGACGACAAGCCCGTCGACGTGGAAGTCGACAGCGAAGTGACCGAGCTGTTGGCGGAACTGATGCCGGTAGACAGCGAGTTGATACCGGTCGACGTCGACGTGGACAGCGAACCGATCGAGCTATTGGCCGACGACAAGCCCGTCGACGTGGAAGTCGACAGCGAAGTGACCGAGCTGTTGGCGGAACTGATGCCGGTGGACAACGAGTTGATACCGGTCGAGGTCGACGTGGACAGCGAACCGATCGAGCTGTTGGCGGACGACAAGCCCGTCGACGTGGAAGTCGACAGCGACGTGATCGAGCTGTTGGCCGACGACAGACCCGTCGACGTGGAAGTCGACAGCGAGGTAACCGAGCTGTTGGCCGAGCTGATGCCGGTGGACAGCGAACCGATCGAGCTGTTGGCGGACGACAAACCCGTCGACGTGGACGTCGAGAGCGAAGTGATGGAGCTGTTCGCGGACGACAGGCCGGTCGAGGTCGATGTGGACAACGACTTGATCGAGCTGTTGGCGGACGACAAGCCCGTCGACGTGGAAGTCGACAGCGAGCCGACCGAGCTGTTGGCCGAGCTGATACCGGTGGACAGCGAGTTGATGCCGGTCGAGGTCGACGTAGACAGCGAGCCGATCGAGCTATTGGCCGAGCTGATACCAGTGGACAGCGAGTTGATACCAGTCGAGGTCGACGTGGACAGCGAACCGATCGAGCTATTGGCCGACGACAGACCCGTCGACGTGGAGGTCGACAGCGAACCGATCGAGCTATTCGCCGACGAAAGCCCCGTCGACGTCGACGTCGACAGGCTCGTGATGTTCGACGTCGTCGTGCTCGCCACGGCGTAGAGCTGGCTGCCGTTGATCGCGTCGGTGCTGGTCGCGCTGACGAGGCCTGCCGCGACGTTCTGGATGCGGCGTTCCGCATTCGGTTGGCCGACGCTGACGATGCCGCCCGTAGGCGTCCCGGCCTGATAAGTGCCGAACGACTGACCACCGATCGTGGTGCTGTTGACGGCAGTGCTGCCGCCGGACGTCGTCGTCAGCGCACTGTTCGTCACGGAGCTGCTGCCGAGTGCGACCGAATTCGCGACGTTCGCGGTCGAGCCGACGCCGATGGCGATGGCGTTGGTGGTCGATGCAGTGGCGCTTTGCGCGAATGCAACGGAACCCGAACCCGACGCGGTCGCGTTCGAGCCGAAGGCAGTCGCATAGGAGTTCGACGCCACGGCGGCCGAGCCGACAGCCACGGCGCCGGAGCTGCCGCTGGCCGTCGAGCCGTTACCGAGTGCAAGTGCGTCCGTGCCGGTCGCTACCGTGGTGGCCGTGAAGCTGCCGACCGTACCCATCGCGATCGAACCCAGGCCCGACGACGTGGCCGAATTGCCGATCGCGACCGAGCCGTTCGTGCCGGTGGCCGATGCCCCGCGGCCGACTGCGACGGACGTATTGTTCGCGGTGGCGTTGGTGCCGAAAGCGATGGAATCGGTGCCGGTCGCCGTCGCGTTCGAGCCAATTGCGTTCGCGCCACTGGCGGACGCATTCGAGAACCGGCCGAGCGCGATCGAGTTGGTGCCCGACGCCACTGCGCCGCCCGTGCCCGAGCTGTTGCCGCCGCCGATTGCGATCGCGCTCTGGCCCGATGCCGTGGTGTCGTTGCCGACTGCGGTCGCGCCCGTGTTCAGCGCCTTCGCGCCGGAGCCGATACCGATCGCGCTGGCGCCGGTCGCCGTCGTGGCCTGGCCGAAAGCCTGGGAATAATTACCCGCAGCCGTCGCGTTCGCGCCGATCGCGATCGACGTTGCGCCGCTGGCCGTCGTCGTGCTGCTGTTGTTACCGCCGATCGCGATCGCCTGTGCGCCAGTCGCACTCACGCCACCGCCGCCATTGCCCGCGGCATATTGCGCGTGCGCGACGCCCGCCCCCGCCACGAGCACAGCGGCCGCGACGGCCTTCACGACAGCCGACTTGTTCGGCTTGCCCCGTGCCGAATCGTGTTCGGACGCAGCGACCCAGGCGCCGAGGGCTTCGTTCCAGATCGAGCGGTATGTGCGGTTCATGTCCTGCTACCTCCAAATGTGCACGCCACACACCGGTCTCTTTCGTTAGAGGAATACTCCGTGCGCTCGCGCGAATCTCAAAATTGATGGGCGGAGTTTATTGGAGGAGGTTTTTTTAGATTGATAAAAAGTGATAAATAGCGGGTTTGGAAAGTTAAAGGATGGTTAATACATCGCGTTTTGATGTATCAATGAAGAATGAATTTGAAAGATGTAAGAATGTATGGTGTAGGATTTTAGTTGCCAGCCCGGATGTCAATAATTTGCATAAAAATCAGCATGTTACGATGATTTTGTGCGGTAGGTTACACATGAAAACGGCCTAAACGTAAGACAAATGAAATAGCAAACGTTTGCGGCTTGAGCGTTTCTTTCTTGATTGTAATATTTCGGAGTGTGCTGGTGGATAATGTGGTTTCCATCTTGTTAATTTGTTAATTCAGAATTTGAAGATGGATTTCATGTTGATTTATCCGATTATCTATAAATCAATTTAATTCGAAATATCGAACATCAGGCTGTGCTGATTTGCGCATCTCGTTCGCTGAGATGGCCCGCGTGACGGGCGTTCCGGGCCGGTTGGCTCGTCGAATTTGTAAAAAAGTGCTACAGGGCATTGGACGGGGCCGTCATCATTCATCTTTCGAATTTGTCCTATTGACTATTTCGGTGATGTTGTCAGTCTGGCGGGATTCGAAGATGGGGCGAACCCGTCCGCGAGGCGTTACCCGCTTCAGTTTTGCGCGTGCTGGCGACAGGTTGTTAAAGACGCTGGCCGGGGTCGGCGGCGACGTTCCCGAATCGTCAAATCTTGGGTGTGACAATTTGTCCGCGCGCCCCGAAGCGCCGCGAAAAAAGGGCGGGAGTAAGTGTGTCGGGTGCGCCACATCCGGCAGGCGGATGCCTGTCAGTGAGGTTCCACACCGCATGCGATGTGGCGACTTCGAGTGGGCCGCGGGCCAAGGGGGGGGGCCCGCCATGCGAGTGCGACGAACGCGCCTCGAGGTTCGAACGGGACTCGGAACTCGGGTCACGGGAACAGAACGGATGCGTCGATCGGTGCGTACCGCGCTATTGCGCGCCCGGATGCGGGCGATGCGATTTCGAGCGGCCAGCTTCGGTCGGCATTCAGCCGGCGCCGGCGATTCGATCGCCGAGGGGCGTTGCCCCGGTGCTCGACCGGGTCACTCGGCCACCGGCCACCGGCCACTGGCCACCCGGCCACCCGGCCACCGGCCACCGGCCACCGGCCACCGGCCACCGGCCACCCGGCCACCCGGCCACCCGGCCACCCGGCCACCCGGCCACCCGGCCACCCGGCCACCCGGCAACCGGCAACCGGCCACCGGCAACCGGCCACCCGGCCACCCGGCAACCGGGCCATTGCCCGGAGCACTCGCCTTACTTCTTGAGAAACCGCAGCGCGAGCCGCGCCATGCGTGGCACGAACATCGGACGCAACAGGCGCTTGTCGTAGCCGGCCATCCGCCGATCGTTCTCGGCGAGGCACAGTGCGATCAGCTCGCGTGGGTTCAACGCTTCGCCGATGTCGGCGGTGTTCGTCGCCGGGAAGTTCGCGTCGTGCGCGACGCCGTCGGTGTCGATGCCGCGCGCGATGCTGATGCGGTCCCGGATCAAATGCACCCATACGGCCGCGACCCGCGCGAAGAACCAGGGCCGGCGCCACCACGGCAGGCTGCGCCAGTACCACGCGTACCAGTTCACAAAGAACAGGATGTGGCGGCCTTCTTCCTGGATCACGGGCTCGAAGGTGTCGACGAGTTCGGGCGGGAAATAGCCAGAGCGCTGCGCGGAGCGGAACAGGCCGAATGCGAAGAAGCTGTCGATGCATTCGCTGAAGCCGGTCATCATCCACGACCACTCGGGGTCCTTCGGTGCCGGGTAGGGCGGCTCGGGGGCGAGCCGGATGCCGTATGCCTCGACGAGCTTCGACAGCACGACCTTGTGGCGCGCTTCCTCGCCGCCGTCCATCTCGAGCGCGCGGCGCAGCAGCGGATCGCCGATCGACTCCGCGTAGGTTGCCACGCGGATCGATGCGCGACCCTCGGTCTGCACCGCGATGTCCCAGATCGGCAGCGACGTGAGCCGCTTGAGTTCGTCGGGTTTGAGCGCCGGCCAGTCGATCACGGCCGGCTTGTACGGGTTGTGTGTGTCGAGCAGCATGCGGCAGAACATCTGCATGTGCGCATCGGAACCGATCCGGACCGGACCTTGCCTCTCGAAGGTCCAGTTGCGCATTGCGTGATCTGCGGCTGCGTGCTGTTCCTGCAGCGTGTCACTCATGGCTATTGTTGTGCGATTACGGACCGAAAGATTTTTGCATAGCTTCCGTAAACGCGTATTTTCGAGCGGCCATGTGCACGCCGGCCAGGCGTGCGTCACGCGTGCGTGTCGACCCAGAGGCGGCCCCAGCGGGACGCGTAGGCAAGCGCGTGCTCTTCCTCGAAGAAGAAATCGATCGCGTCGAATGAAACCGAGCGCGGCGACGGGCCGCTGCTCGCCTTCGCGATCGTCAGGTTGGCGGCGAACAGCCCGTTCGGTAACCGGGCGGCAGCGGGGGCGACTTCGTAGCCCTTGTAGCGGATCGTACGGTTCATGGCGTGCGCGGAGAAAGTTCGGAGATTCAGCGTACGAAAACCCGCCTGCCGCGTGAACCAATCTTTCGGCCAATGCAAATCACGCGGCGGGCCGAATCGTTATCGGCGCGGGGCGCGGCGCGCAGGGAAAGGGCAACCGGGGAGAGGTGTCGGCGTGTACGGCGCGTGGCCGCTCGTCCGAACGCGCACCGCCCGCGCCGGGGAACCAGGTCGGCCGGGCGCGGGCGGTGGAAGGCGGGGAAATTACTGGTTGGCGATCTTCAGCACGGGCGCGAGCGCATCGACCGATGCCGCATGCGCGGCCGCGCGATGCGATGCGAACGCGAGCGCGAACTCGGCCGCTTGCGCGCCGACCGTCTCGAGCTGGGCCACAACCTTCGGATCCGAGCAGCTGTCGGCGCTGTCGAAGCGCGTTTCGAGCGTGTTCACGGTCGCGCCGAACGGCGTCGGCCAGCCGCGTAGCGCATGCACGATCGAACGCAGCGACGTCAGCACGGTGCCGGCTGCCTGCCAGCCATACGCGGTGACGATCAGGCCGACCGCGCGTCCGTCGAGATAGGGGCGATCATCCGCACGCAGTTCCTCGAGCGTGTCGAGTGCGTTCTTGACGAGGCCGGAGACGCCGCCGTGATAGCCGGGCGTCGCGATGATGATCGCGTCGGCCTGGCGCACGGCGTCGATCAGTTCGCGCTGCGCGTCGGTCAGCGTTTTGTGTTCAGGGGCGTAGTGCGGCAGCGTATGCAGGAACGGGCCGTCGAACAGGCGCGTGCGTGCGCCGGCCGCCTGCGCGCCGCGCAGTGCGAACGACAGCGCGCGTTCGGTCGACGACGCTGCCCGGGTGGTACCGCCAATGCCGACGACGAACGGGCGGCGGTGTTGATCGAATGCAGTCAAGGGGCGCTCCTTGGGGATGGCTTGCCCGGCTAAGCACAGGCTTAAAACCAGATGGTAACGACCCCGTCGCCACTCTGAAAACGACTTTTCGTTCTATCGATATGCCGGGCGGCGGGGGCAATCGTGTGCGCGCCCGCGCGGATCGATAGCAGAAATGCTTGGTTGGGAGGGCCGGCCGTGGTCGATAAGATGGGCCCGTCTCCTCCATGATGTCTCTACTGACATGGGTTGGCCCCGCCGCGCGGATGCAGGCGGGGCTTTTTTTTGTCCCGGTCAGGAAAAGGGGCGTGATGCCGGCGGACGTTGCCCGTTACTCGAACACGGGCCGGAAGAAGCTGCGCTCGTAGCTGACGATGCAGCGCGTTTCCTCGGCGTAGCGGAACGCGGCCTGGCAGGCCGGATCGTCCTTCGAGCGTTCGCGGTAGCGCTCGTATTCGGCGAGGCTCGGGAACGAGAACATCGCGAGCGCAATGTTGCTCGCCCCTTCGGACGGCAGGAAGTAGCCGTGATGCGTGCCGCCGAACTGCTCGACGAGCGGAATCCACATCTTGCCGTAGGTTTCGAACTGGTCGAGCTTGTACGGATCGACGACGTAGCGAAGGAAGCAGGTAATCATGAGCGCGCCCGGAGCGAAGAGGATCCGGCGAGTGTGGATGGCGCGGCAGCATGTGTCAACGGCGCGCGCCGGCGATTGATGCCGTCGCGGGATGCGTTGCTTGCGCGCACAACGATCGGCGTTCCCCCATGCGTTCGCAACGACGCACGCGACGCCGCGGCACATACCGTCGCGACCGTCTCTCTCGCCCGCATTTCCCCAAACTTTTACGACATTTTTTCTTGCGAGGGCCGCCGGCGCGCTCATAGACTTCGGGCATCCCAACCACGGAGCAAGGCAATGTCGATACCCTGGAACGCGATCGCCGAACACACACCTGCCGCGCCGCCTTCCGTGTGCGCCGATCGGGTGATCGTGCGGCGTTTCGATCCGGCCTTCGACAGCTATGCGCAACTCACGCCGATGCTGCATCGCGCGTTCGCGCGGCTCGGTGCGATGGGACTCAACTGCACGTGTGTCGACCAGGACGAAGACGTCACACGCCGCCGCGCGGAAGCGGGCGAGTGCTACGTCGCCGTGTGCGGCGGACGCGTGATCGGCACGGCCACACTGTATGCAACCGATCCGTCGTCGGCGTGCTCGCTGTACCGGCGCGAAGGCGTCGCAAGCGTGCGGCAGGTAGCGGTGGATCCTGATTGCCAGAGCCGCGGGATCGGCGCGCTGCTGCTGTCGTTCGCCGAGCAGTGGGCCGCGCTGCGCGGTTATACGCTGCTCGCGCTCGATACGCCGCATCCCGCTTCGCATCTGCTCGCGTTCTACGGCGCGCAGGGTTTTGAAGTCGTCGACGTGATGCGCTTCGACGGCAAGCGCTACGACAGCGCGATCCTTTGCAAGCGGCCCGTCCTGCATGTCGCGCGCCGCGTGTCGCCGGCGTCGCGAATGGTTGCGCGCGTGGCGGCCGTGCGGCGAGCCGCGTATGCGTTGCCGTCGCGCGTGGCCGCGGTGGCCCGCCGCGACCGGCAAGTGCGCCGGGGCGCCGGCTGGGCGGCGCGACGCGCGGCCGGCGCCGCGAGCTGCCGTTCGTCGCCGTGGCGCCCGCGCCAGCACGGGCGCTACGCGTTGAGCTGAACGCCGCCCTCATTTTTCCCGTTTTGCCGCGTAAACGTCGAATGAGCGGAGTGTGGCGCTCCCGCTCGTGTACGGCCCTTGAGACACCCCCGCCGCGCCGCGGCGAAACGGACGTTTACGCGCTTTTTATGCCCCGACGCGATCCTTTGCCGCGATCTTCACGCGAACCTTCATAAGATGGTTGCGTGGAAACGGAAAGCCGCACGCGAACTCGCGCGAAGGCATCCGGCATCGCCCGATGCGATGCCGGATGCCGCTGCGCAAGGCGTGCCGGCAAAAGGAAAACCGCCATGTCTCTCGCACCCGTGACAGACCCGCGCCCCGCGCAGCCTGGCCGCGCGCGCACCGCCGCGCGCTCGATGTTCGATCCCGCGCTCGTGCGCCCGGCGATCGCCGATTCGTTCCGGAAACTCACGCCGCGCACGCAGTTCCGCAACCCGGTGATGTTCTGCGTGTACGTCGGCAGCATCCTGACGACGATCCTGTGGATCGCCGCGCTGTTCGGCCAGGCCGAGGCGCCCGCCGGCTTCATCGTCGCGATCGCGCTGTGGCTGTGGTTCACCGTGCTGTTCGCGAACTTCGCCGAGGCGCTCGCCGAAGGGCGCTCGAAGGCGCAGGCCGCATCGCTTCGCAGTGCGAAACACAACGTGGTCGCGAAAAAGCTCGCGGCGCCGCATGCGAAGGCCGCCGTCGAGGTGATGGCATCGACCGACCTGCGCAAAGGCGATATCGTGCTCATCGAAACCGGCGACGTGATCCCCGCCGACGGCGACGTGATCGAAGGCGTCGCGTCGGTCGACGAATCGGCGATCACCGGTGAATCCGCGCCGGTGATCCGCGAATCGGGCGGCGATTTCTCGTCGGTGACGGGCGGCACGCGCGTGCTGTCCGACTGGATCGTCGTGCGGGTCGCCGTCAATCCGGGCGAGGCGTTCCTCGACCGGATGATCGCCATGGTCGAGGGGGCGAAGCGCAAGAAGACGCCGAACGAAATCGCACTGACGATCCTGCTGGTCGCCTTGACGATCGTGATGCTGCTCGCCACCGCCACATTGCTGCCGTTCTCGACCTTCGCGGTCGACGCGATGAAGGCCGGCCACGTCGTGACGATCACCGCGCTCGTCGCGCTGCTCGTGTGCCTGATCCCGACGACGATCGGCGGCTTGCTGTCCGCGATCGGCGTGGCCGGGATGAGCCGGATGATGCAGGCGAACGTGATCGCGACGTCAGGCCGGGCAGTGGAAGCGGCCGGCGACGTCGACGTGCTGCTGCTCGACAAGACCGGCACGATCACGCTCGGCAACCGCCAGGCGTCGGCGTTCGTGCCCGCGCCGTTCGTGACCGAGGAAGCGCTGGCCGATGCCGCGCAGCTGTCGTCGCTTGCCGACGAAACGCCGGAAGGCCGCAGCATTGTCGTGCTCGCGAAACAACGCTTCAACCTGCGCGAGCGTGACCTGCAGGCACTGCATCCGGTGTTCCTGTCGTTCAGCGCGCAGACGCGGATGAGCGGCGTCGACCTGTCCCCTAACGGGACTTCCACCGGGGCGCCCGCCCGCGAAATCCGCAAGGGTGCGGCGGATGCGATCACGCATTCCGTCGAGTCCCACGGTGGCCGCGTCACGCGCGAAGTCGAAGCAGTTGTGACCGACATCGCGCGTCGCGGCAGCACGCCGCTCGCGGTTGCGGAGCGTGTCGACGGTGTCGCCCGCGTGCTCGGCGTGATCGAGCTGAAGGACATCGTGAAGGGCGGCATCAAGGAGCGCTTCGCGGAGCTGCGCAAGATGGGCATCAAGACCGTGATGGTGACGGGCGACAACCGGCTGACGGCCGCGGCGATCGCGGCGGAAGCGGGTGTCGACGATTTCCTCGCGGAAGCGACGCCGGAAACCAAGCTCGCGACGATCCGCGAGCACCAGGCGGCCGGCCGGCTCGTCGCGATGACGGGCGACGGTACCAACGACGCGCCGGCACTCGCGCAGGCCGACGTCGCGGTCGCGATGAACACCGGCACGCAGGCGGCGAAGGAAGCCGGCAACATGGTCGACCTCGATTCGAACCCGACGAAGCTGATCGAGATCGTCGAGATCGGCAAGCAGATGCTGATGACGCGCGGCTCGCTGACGACGTTCTCGATCGCGAACGACGTCGCGAAGTACTTCGCGATCATTCCGGCGGCATTCGCGACGACGTATCCGCAATTGCGCGTGCTCGACGTGATGCACCTCGCGTCGCCGGCGTCGGCGATCCTGTCGGCGGTGATCTTCAATGCACTGATCATCGTCGCGTTGATCCCGCTCGCGCTGAAGGGCGTGCGCTATCGTCCGCTCGGCGCGGCGCCGCTCTTGCGCCGCAACCTGCTGCTGTACGGCCTCGGCGGCGTGCTGCTGCCGTTCCCGTTCATCAAGCTGATCGACATGGTGCTGGTGGCATGCGGATGGGCCTGAGCATGGACGCGCATCCCGCCGCGCGCGCAGGCGCGCATGACGCACCGGACGAAGGCGCGGCCACATGAGCGAACCGACCGTCGTCATCGTGATCGTCGACGAAGACAGGTTCATCCGGCATTTCGTCCGTGTCGCGCTGAAGGCTGAACACATGCACGTGTGCGAGGCCGCGACCGGCGCGACCGGCGCGGCGGGCGTGGCGGCTGTCGGTGCGCGCCGTCCCGACCTGATCGTCGCGGACACGAACCTGCGGGATATCGGCGGCACCGACCTGATCCGTGCGCTACGTGCGTGCTCGGCCGCGCCGCTGATCGTGCTGTCGGCGTTGAGTGCGGAAAGCGACAAGGTGGCCGCGCTCGACGCGGGCGCGGACGACTACCTGACCAAGCCGTTCGGCGCGGCCGAGCTGATTGCGCGGATTCGCGCGCACCTGCGGCGGCAGGCCGGCGGCGGGCGCCTCGACGCAGTGCGCGTGCGCTTCGGCGACGTGACCGTCGATCTCGGCGATCGCCAGGTGCTGCGCGGTGGGGTGCGCGTGCATCTGAGTCCGATCGAATACCGGTTGCTGGCCGTGCTCGCGCATCACGCGGGCCGGCTGCTCACGCACGACCGCCTGCTGAATGAGGTGTGGGGCGCGGCGCACGGCAAGGATGCGCACTACCTGCGCGTGTATGTCGGCCACCTGCGGCGCAAGCTGGAGTGCGATCCGCGGCGGCCCGAGCACATCGTGACGGAGACGGGTGTCGGCTATCGGCTCGCCGGCGCCGTGTAGCGTAGCGCGGTCAGGGGTTGGCGGCCGTGCGCAGTGCGTCGTTCGCCGTGCCGTTCGCCGGGCGCAATTGCGCGTCGAACTGCTGCACGCGCAGCGCGACGCGCTGCGCATAGCGTTTCGTGCCGCCGTTGTAGCGCACGAGCGCGGTTTCGACGTCGCCGTCCGCATCGTCGAGATAGCCGCGGAAGATGGCCGCGCCGATCCGCACGTTGGTGGCCGGATCGGACAGGTCCTTCACATGCGCGACGAGATCACGATGGGCAGTGGGCAGCACCTGCATCAACCCGCGCGCGCCGGCCACACTGACCGCGTGGCGATCGAAGCCCGACTCGACCGCGATGATCGCGAGCAGCAGCGCCGGTGCCAGCCCGTAGCGATCCGATTCGGTCTGCACGGCGCGCGCGATCGTGCGCGCTTCGGCGTATGCGACGTGAAAGCGGTTGCGCAGGGTCGTGACGATCGTGTCGACGGTGGGGGGAAGCGATACGTCGGGCGTGCTGGCGGCGGTGACCGGCGCCGCTGGCGTGTCGTCGGCATGCGCGGGTAGCGCAAGCGCCAGCGATAGCGCGATCGGGAGGCGCAGCAGAAGCCGCTTCAGCGGGAGCGCCGGGCGCGCGTGCGGCGCCGGTAGGTCATGCGATGAATAGGTTTCCTGCATGTCGTCGCATCGTGGTTCCGATGCGACGACTGTACGCAGTTATGCGTTGCGACCGTCGAAAGAAACCGGCACGCCCGATAAACGGCGCGTAAAGATGGGCGACCGCAGACCGCAGACCGCAGACCGCAGACCGCAGACCGCAGACCGCAGACCGCAGACCGGCAACCAGCAACCAGCAACCAGCAACCAGCAACCAGCATGACCGTGCCGCATCACTCGTCGCGACTGCTCGACTCGCCGCCGCCTTTCGCGAGGCGCCATGCGATCGTGCCGAGCACCCCGACCGCGACGACCAGCGCGCCCCACAGCACGTAGCGGCGCGGTGCGTCCGTATCGGCGGCCGGCACCGGCACGACCGCCGATACCGGCAATGCCGCGCCGACGCGCGCGGGCCGCACTTCGGGCGCCATGCCGACCAGCAGTGCGTCGCGGCCGACGGCCGACGACACGAGCGACGCGTCGCCGACGCCGAGCGTAAACGGCGGCGTGCCGCGTGCAACGAAAGTCAGCGCGGCCGGATGCCAGCCGATCGCGACGGCCGGCTGGCCGCCGCCGAATCCGCCGTTGCGCATGTCGACGACGATGCGCCACGCGCGATCCGTATTCGCCGCGAACTCGAGCGGCAGGTTGCGCTGCTCGCCGGCCTTCCCCTGCAGCCGGAACAGCACGGCGCCCGCGACGTCGCGCCACGGCGCCTGCGCGTCGGCGCGGCTCTGCAGCGTCGCGCGCGCGACGGTATTCGGTTGCGGCAGGTCGATGCGCACGCGGTCGACGGGATACGCGCCGTCGGTGTCGAACAGATACTCGCCGGGCGTGCCACCGGCCCGCACGCGCACGGCGTCGCGCCATTGGCGCGGCACGGACGCGGTGTCGGTCCCGCGCGTGTCGCGCGGGTGCGTCTCGACGTCGATCGACGCGATCGCGGGCGCGCCGTCGAGCCAGTCGAGCCGCAGGTAGCGCGGCGCTGCGCCTTCGAGCGCGATGCGTTCCTGCACCAGCATGTCGTCGCCGTGGCCGACCTTCAGCAACTGCGTGCTGCCGAGCGGCCGCCAGCTGCGCAGGTCGTCGCTGGCTTCGACGGCGACACGCCCCTGGTAGCTGTCGTCGCCCACGTGGACGAGCAGTGCGTCGATGTCGCCGTCCGCATGCGACAGGTCGACGAGATCCGCGCCGTGCTTCGCACGCACCGGTGCGGCGACGCCCGCGCGCAGCGCGCCGTCCGGGCCGACCGTCACGCCGAGCGGCGCGTTGCCGTTGTCGGCGTGAGCGGGCGGCAGCGGGAACCAATGCACCGGCGTGCGCGCCGACGGTACGGCGGGTGCGGCAGCCGCGGGCGCGTCGAGCGAATACGGCACCGGCTCGCCCGCGCCGTTGAAGATGCGCACGTCGCCGAGATCGTCGCGCCGGCTCGCCGCATAGACGGGCTGCGGCACGGTGAGCTGGTAATACGCGGCAGCGCCGTCCAGGTCGAGCGAGAAGCGCTGCGCGGGCGCGCCGTCGGCGGTCGCGAACGACGCGAGCAGGCTCAGTCCGAGCAGCGCGGCGAGTCGTTTCATTGCGGGTCGTCCTGTTGCGCGGCGGCCTTCGGCGGCAGCGGCGAGAAATAACCGATCAACAGCAGCAGCACGCCGATGCCGATGAACGACACGATGCGCTCGATGCCGGTCACGTGCGACAGGTCGAACAGGAACAGTTTGACGACCGTGAGCGCGAGCAGTGCGGCGCCGACGAACCACAGCGGACGCAGCCCGCGGCGCGTGGCCCAGATCGTGATCGCGAGCGCACAGAGCGTCCAGTACACGGACACCGACGCCTGCACGAGCGTCGATTCCGCCATCGCGCCGAGTTCGTACGGCACGCCGGCCCAGTGATGCAGCGTGCGCAGCAGGATCGCGTTCAGCCACAGGAACGCGGTCGCGCCGGCCGCGCTCAGCAGCTCGACGCGATAGTTGCCGAACGACCAGCCGAGCTTGCGTGCGCGCAGGAACCACGACGCGGCGAGCGCATAGACGACCGCGAGCACGAGGTCGAGCGGGTTGAAGAGCGGCACGCGCGCCCAGCTTCCGCCGTCCTGCGTGAAGTTCGCGTAGAAGGTCCACACCCACATCACGACGATCAGCGGCAGCGACGCGAGCGCGCACACGCGGGCGATGCCGTCGCGGCGCGTCAGCCACATCCCGGCGAACGCGAACAGGCTCCAGCCGACCATGAACACCTGCTGGATGCCGAACGACGACAGCACGGTGTCGATGTCGTAGGCCATGTGGAAGCGGTGATGCAGCGTGCGCAGCATCAGCGCGTTGAACCACAGGAACACGGTGACGATCGCGGCGTAGTCGACGACGCGCGGATGCCATGCGATGCCGAGCGTGCGCAGGCACCGCAGCCACACGGTGAACGCGACGAACACGAGGAATTGCGCGATGTCGAGCGGGTTAAGCAGCGGCAGCCAGAAGAGCGGCGCCGCGTTGCCGTCGCTGCTCACACTGGCGATGCTCCACAGCCACAGCAGCGCGGCGAGCGGTGCCGCGCCCCACACCTGGTACGCGCGCGGGAACGCCGCGACGGGCCAGCGCAGGCGCGAGCCGGGGCCCGACACCAGCAGGAGCAGCGCACCGAAGCCGTAGGCCCACGCGCTCCAGCTCCATGCGCCTTCGGGCACGAACGCGCGCAGGCGCCAGAAGCCCTCGAGCGACAGCAGCCCGCACAGGGTCCAGAACATCAGCGTATGCAGCGGCGCGATGATGCCTGCGCCGATGGATGGCACGAGGCTAGGCGCCGGGCCTTTCGCGGAATCTGCGCTTGCCGTGCCGCGCGACTGGCGCCACAGCAGCGCAAGGCCTGCGCCAGCAGCGACCGGCCACGCGAACGCGCCCATCCCCGACAGCGGCGCTTCATGCGCATCGAACACACGCAGCGCGAGCAGCGCCAGCACCGGCGTCAGCGCGAGCGCGGGCCATTCGGCGAGCGGCCACGCAAGCCGGCGGCGCGCGACATGCGCGAGCCACGCGGTGCCGGCCGCGAACAGTGCGGTCGAATCGACGACGAAGCGGTCGGCATGCAGGTCGACGTGACGGCTCGCGTAGACGAGGATCTCGTGCAGCCCGCCGCTGACCCACCACAGCAGGCCCCACGCGGCTGCCGCGGCCCCGATCTCGGGCATCCACGCATGCCAGGCGCGCGCTTCCTCGCGCCCGTGCAGCCACCAGCCGGTGAACAGGCCGGCGAGCGCGATCAGCAGCATCGCGATGTACGGGCTGTTGAGCACGGGCAGCGCGGTGGCATCGGCCGGCCCGAGCAGGCTCGTGAAGAACGCGCCGGCCGCGGCGACCTGCATCAGCAGCCCGAAGCCGAACCGCAGCATGCGCTTCTCGCGCACGCCGAGCCAGACGACGGCCGCGCCTTCGATCGCCCACGCGGCGCTGGTCGTCGGGCCCGAGAACGCGAGCGGCACGGCCAGCGTCGCGAAGATCACCGCGAGCGCGAGTGTGGATTCGAACAGCAGCGCGAGGCGGTCGCGGCGCCGCGCGAGCCATGCGGTGACGACGACATAGAACGCCGACAACGCAACGGCGCTCCATGCGAGCCCGAACGGCATGTCCTTCACGAGCGACGCCTGCAGCGCGGTCGCGACGATCGGCGTGCCGAACACGAGCGTGCCGTCGACGTAGTGCCGCAGCGCGAGCTCGCGCTTCACCGCATACAGCAATGCGATGCCGACGTACATCAGGAAGAACAGGACGAGGAACGGCTCGGTGCTCGCGAACAGCGCGGGGCGGTAGGCCGTCACGCCCCACGCCGAGCCGATCGTGAACGTGAACACGAAGCCGAGCAGGTTCAGCGGACGCCAGGCCTTGAACCACGCGATCGCGAAGATGCCTGCGTTCAGCAGCGCGTAGTAGCTGAACAGCGCGACGTGGTTGCCGTGCCCGGTCGATAGCAGCACCGGCGCGAGAAAGCCGCCCGCGGTGCCCATGAACGCGAGCGGCAGCGCGTTCTGCCGCACCGCGAGGAACGCGCTCAGCGCGCATACCGCGACCATCAGCGGAAACGCGGCGCCGACGGGCAGCAGCGCATAAAGCTTGGTCGCGGCGAAGATCGTCAGGTACAGGATGCCGACGCCGCCCCCCTGCAGCACGAGCCCGTACGCCGCGCGGCGCGCACGCACGCGCCAGCCGATCGCGAGCAGCGCGGCCGCGGCGAGCGCGGTGCCGGCGAGGCGGAATTCGATCGGCAGCATGTTGTTGTCGGCCGCGTACTTGAGCAGGAACGCGACACCGAAGAACAGCACGATGATCCCGACGCGCACGACCGTGTTGCCGCCGAGCAGCCAGTCGCGCGCGGCGCGAAATGCACGCTCGACGATGTCGGGTTCGCGCGGTTTGGGCGGCGTGGGGGGAACCGACGGTGCGGGGGGCGGGGCGGCAGGCGTTTCGCTCGCGCGAGTCGCGGCCGGTGTCGGTACCGGCGCGGCGGTGCGAACCGGTGCGGGGGCCGGTGCCGATGCGAACGCCGGTGCGTCCGCGCGTGCGGCCGCCGCCGGGGCGGGCGGGCGCGGCGGCAGCGCGGCCGAAGGCGGGACGGGAGCGGATGTCGTTGCGGACGCAGATGCGGTGCCGGCGGGCGTGTGCGCCGTTGCGTCGGTCGCGGCCGAGCCGGCCTTCGCGCCGGCCAGCTGGCCGCGCAGCGACGCGACTTCACGCGTCAGCGTTTCGACGGTTGCTTCGAGGCGCGCGACGCGATCGGCAAGCGGAACCGGCGGCTGTGCGGGCTGCACCGGCATCGCGAACGTATCGGGTGCTGCGCCCTTGTTCTTGCGCTTGCGCTGTTGCAGCGTGTGATCGAGACAGAACCCGATCGCGGCGCCGAGCACTGCGCCGTTGAGGGCGGAGAAATCCCCGATCAATGCGGCAATCCCGCCCACGATGAAGCCGATTGCGGTAAAAGCCCAGTTCATCTCGCCCTGCTCCCTCTCTCGTATCGTTATCGGCCTGCGATCGGACGGTTGCCGATCGAGGCGGTGTCGGCATGGCCGGCAGGCGAACCGGCATGCACTGCTGACAGCGGTGGCCGCGTGGCGGCCTGCGTCGCACTCAGCCTGTTGGCGGGGAATGTATCACAGCGGCCGTCGCGGATTTTCCGGGTTGGCGAGGTATCGCGGCGTGCGCCGTCCGGTGTCGTCGCGCGGCTTTTTGCACGGTCATGCTTTTTACGGGTGAATGCCATGCGCGCATTCGTCTGAGCAGATCGACGCGTGATCGGACGTGAAATTGTCGTAAAGCGACGCGTGCCCGATGCGAATTGGCGCATAACGCGACGCGATATGCGCCGCGCTGCTGCGCACAAGTCCGGCGCGCGATGCCCGCCGTTGCTGGCCGTGCGCGTATTGCGCCGCCGCAATCGGGTGCCGCCGCGTGCCGCGGCCCGCCCGGCGGGGCTGGCGGCCGTGTCGTATTTGCGCAAGCGTTTGTCGTAATTCGTCGGCAGGTCGGGGTTTTTTCTGGCAACTATGTAGGCACGCTATGACTCGCGTGAGTCCCCGCTACACGAGGAGAAGGTTTCGATGGATGCCCCCAAGGTCGTGGTCGAAGGTCTGTGCAAGGTGTTTGGAAGCAACCCGCAGCAGGCGCTCGACATGCTCGCCGCCGGCGCGACGAAAGACGATGTGCTCAAGCGCACCGGTCAGGTCGTCGGCGTGCACAACGTCTCCTTCGATGTGCAGGAAGGCGAAATTTTCGTGCTGATGGGCCTGTCCGGCTCCGGCAAGTCCACGCTGATCCGCCTCGTGAACCGGCTGGTCGATCCGAGCGCCGGCAAGGTGATGATCGACGGGCTCGACGTCGCATCGGCGCGCCGCTCGGCGCTGACCGCGCTGCGCCGCAAGGACATGAGCATGGTGTTCCAGTCGTTCGCGCTGATGCCGCATCGCTCCGTGGTGTCGAATGCCGCGTTCGGCCTGGAAGTCGCGGGCGTCGGCAAGAAGGAACGCGAGCGCCGCGCGATGGAAGTGCTCGAGCAGGTCGGCCTTGCACCGTTCTCGAACAAGCTGCCGTCCGAGCTGTCCGGGGGCATGCAGCAGCGCGTCGGCCTCGCCCGTGCGCTGGCCGTGAACCCGTCGCTGATGATCATGGACGAGGCGTTCTCCGCGCTCGATCCGCTCAAGCGCCGGGAAATGCAGGATGTGCTGCTGCAACTGCAGAAGGAACAGCGCCGCACGATCATGTTCGTGTCGCACGATCTGGAGGAAGCGCTGCGCATCGGCAACCGCATCGCGATCATGGAAGGCGGCCGCCTCGTGCAGGTCGGTACGCCGCAGGACATCATCGCGAACCCGGCCGACGATTACGTGCGTGCGTTCTTCGACGGCATCGACACCAGCCGCTACCTCACGGCCGGCGACCTGATGCAGACGGGCGCCGTGCCGATCGTGTCGAAGTGCGACGCCGCGAACGTCGCGGCAACGCTGAACGGCAGTGCCGAATACGCGTTCGTGCTCGACGCCGAACGCAAGATTCGCGGCTTCGTCACGCGTGATGCGATCGGTCAGGCCACGCCGTCCGTGCGGCCGATCGAAAGCATCCGGCGCGATGCGTCGCTCGAACACGTCGTCGCGCGCGTGGTCGCGAGCCCGAATGCACTGCCTGTCGTCGACGACGACGGCTGCTACTGCGGCTCGGTCGATCGTGCGCTCATCCTGAAGGCCATCACGCGTTCGCGAGGTTCCCATGTCTGAAATGATTCCGCTCGGTACCTGGGTCGACCAGGGCGTTCACTACCTGCTCGACCACGACGCGAAGACGTTCGACACGATCGGTCAGGCGATCGAGGGGCTCGCGGCATTCGTCGAGCACAGCCTGCAGGCGATCCCGATGTGGATGATGATGGCGATCTTCATCGGCGTCGGGCTGTGGCGGGTGGGCTGGCGCTTCGCGCTGTTCACCACCGCGTCGCTGCTGCTGATCTTCGCGACGGGCTTCTGGGACCAGACGGTCATTACGCTCGGCCTCACGCTGTCGTCGACGATCATCAGCCTCGTGCTCGGCATCCCGCTCGGCATCTGGGCCGCGAAGAGCAAGTGGGTCGCCGCGACCGTGCGCCCGATCCTCGACCTGATGCAGACGATGCCGGCGTTCGTCTACCTGATTCCGGCCGCGATGCTGTTCGGTCTCGGCCGCGTGCCGGGGATCCTGTCGACGGTGATCTTCGCGATGCCGCCGGCGGTGCGCCTGACGAGCCTCGGTATCCGCCACGTGAACCGCGAGATCGTCGAAGCCGGCCAGGCCTTCGGCTGCACGCCGTGGCAGTTGCTGTACAAGGTGCAGTTCCCGAATGCGCTGCCGTCGATCATGCAGGGCGTGAACCAGACGATCATGATGGCGCTGTCGATGGTGATCATCGCGTCGATGGTCGGCGCGGGCGGCCTCGGCAACGACGTGCTCGCCAGTATCCAGCGCCTCGACATCGGCCTCGGTTTCGAAAGCGGCCTGTCGGTCGTGCTGCTCGCGATCATTCTCGACCGCATCACCGAAAGCTTCGGCCGTGCGCCGGGCACCGTGAAGGCGCCGCTGTTCGCCGGTCTCAAGCAGTTGTTTCGCGTGAAGGCTGCGCCCGCACGGGCCTGACCTCCGGCGGCCGGACTACCACCGGCCGCTCACCCTGAATGAATAACGGCTTCCGCGGCTTGCGCTGCGGGGCTGGCCCCCTGCAACCTCCTCGCCAGGAGACCGATGTGACGTCCGCCGTCGCTGTCGCGCCCGCCGCCTGCGTTTCACCGGTTTCGTCCCTCGCCCATTTCGGCTTCCTGACGCTGCCGAATTTCTCGATGATCGCGTTCTCGAGCGCGGTCGAAGTGCTTCGGATGGCGAACTACGTCGGGCGTGCCGATCACTATCAGTGGTCGATCTACTCGCTCGACGGCGCGCCCGCACATGCCAGCAACGGCATCGCGGTGCGGCCCACGCAGGCACTCGACTACACGAACCTGCCGGATGTGATGATCGTGTGCGGCGGCATCCGCATCCGCGACGTGGTCGACGAGGGCGCGCGCGATACACTCGCGGCGCTCGCCGAACGCGGACTGCCGCTCGGCGGCATCTGCACGGGCGCGTATGCGCTGATGTCGAGCGGGTTGCTCGACGGCTATCGCTGCACCGTGCACTGGGAAAACCTGTCCGCGCTGCATGCCGAGTTTCCGCAGGTCGGCTTCGCCGACGAGCTGTTCGTGGTCGACCGCGACCGGCTGACCTGCACCGGCGGCACCGCGCCGCTCGACCTGATGCTGAACCTCGTCGGCATGCGGTTCGGCCAGCAGCTTGCCGCGCAGGTATCCGAGCAGTTCATCCTGGAGCGCATCCGCAGCTCGACCGATACGCAGCCGATTCCGGTCGATGCGCGCGTCGGCTTCTCGCGCGCGGAGCTGATCGAGGTCGTGCGGCTGATGGAGGCGAACATCGAGGAGCCGCTGTCGCTCGAGGAACTCGCACGGCTCGTGCGGCTGTCGCAGCGGCACCTGCAGCGGATGTTCAAGGTGTACCTGAACGTGTCGCCGACCCACTATTACCTGACGATGCGCCTGAAGCGCGCGCGCGACCTGCTGCGCACGACGGATGCATCGATCGCGCGCGTGACGACGGTCTGCGGGTTTCATTCGCCGTGTCATTTCAGCAAGGCCTACCGCGCGCAGTTCGGCCACGCGCCGAGCTACGAGCGCCGGTTGCCGGGGCGCTGATCAAAACCCATGGTCCGCGACGCCGCCGGGATCGCGGCGCGCGGCTTCAATAAACGATCCCGAATTCAAGCAAACGACATCACTTTGAGGAGAAGCAAGATGAAGCGCCTATTGATCGCAGCGGTGTGCGGGATCGGGATAACCGCGCCGATGTCGGCCGTTTATGCGGCCGATCCGCCCGTGTGCAAGAACGTGCGCTTCGCGGATGTCGGCTGGTCCGACATCGCGGCGACCACGGGCCTCGCGTCGACGATGCTGCAGGGGCTCGGCTACAGCCCGACGAAGACGATCGCGTCGGTGCCGATCACGTTCGCGGGGATCAAGAGCAAGCAGATCGACGTGTTCCTCGGCTACTGGTCGCCGACGATGGACCCGATCATCCAGCCGTTCACGAAGGCCGGCTCGATCAAGGTGCTCGCGACGCCCAACCTGACCGGCGCGAAATACACGCTCGCGGTGCCCGACTACGTGTACCAGGGCGGCCTGAAGTCGTTCGCGGACATCCAGAAGTATGCGGACAAGCTCAACGGCAAGATCTACGGGATCGAGCCGGGCAACGACGGCAACCTGCTGATCAAGAAGATGATCGACGGCAACCAGTTCGGCCTCGGCAAGTTCAAGATGGTCGAGTCGAGCGAGGCCGGGATGCTGGTCGAGGTGAATCGCGCGATCCGCGACAAGCAGTGGATCGTGTTCCTCGGCTGGGAACCGCATCCGATGAACGTGCAGATGAAGATCGACTACCTGAGCGGCGGCGACGACGTGTTCGGCCCGAACTACGGCGAAGCGAAGGTGCTCACGGCGACGCCGCCCGACTACGCGCAGCGCTGCCCGAACGTCGCGAAGTTCGTGTCGAACCTGCAGTTCACGACGACGATCGAGAACCACGTGATGGTGCCGATCATGAACAAGGAAGACCCGAACAAGGCTGCGGCCGAGTACCTGAAGGCGAACCCGCAGGCGCTCGACAAGTGGCTCGCGGGCGTGACGACGCTCGACGGCAAGCCGGGCCTGCCGGCAGTGAAGGCTTATCTCGGCGTGCATTGAACGACGTGTTCGGGCTTTCGCCGGGCCCGCAAGCGGCTTGACGGACTGGTTGGTGCCCCCCGTCCCGGGAAGATCCGGGGACGGGGGGCGTCGGCATGTCTGTCCGGCGTATTCAGGCGGGATGGTTCGAATCAGGCATCAGGTATCACGCATCAGGCCACCGCATGCATGAGCCACGCGGTGATGCGTCGAATCACGTCGCTCCAGTCACCTTCGCGGGTTTGCCGCATAGCGGTCGCATCCCTGATCCAGGGGCTCGCGGTACCCTCGACCCCCCAACGCCAATCGCCGCAGATGTGGGTCGGTACGCAAGTCCGCCTACCCATCATGACCGCCAGATTGGCGACGCCTGAGTCGACCGCGACCACGGCATCCAGTTGGGCAATGCATGCCGCCGTGTCGCCGAAATCCCGAATCACCGGCTGGTAGTGGCTGACATTGCCGGCCGGCGTGCCCGCCAGCGCCTGGGCAGCGGGATGATGCAGATTCACGAAGTGCATGCATTCCGCGATGGCGGGGTGTGCCACGATCGCGTTGATCGCATCGAGCGGCAGGCTGCGGCGGCTGGCCCAGCACCTGACGACGGCGCCCTTTTCAGGCCAATGTCGTTGAACGCAATCCCAAAACAGTCCGATCAGCTTCTTGCCCGGATGTTGCTCGCGCACTTGCGCCGCCCATTCGATAGCGATCCGCTGCTTGTGCGGCGGCGTCTGGATGTAGGGCGCGAACCATTGTTCCGACAGGCGTGTCCGCCGGGCCTTCAGCATCGGCAAATGGAGCAGCGTGGCATGCAGGTCCGGCGCGAACCTGTCGGCAAGTGATTGCAGTGCACCGGGCAATGGGGCATGAAACTGCACCGGATTGGGGGCGGCGACGACCTCGCACCGCGGCAGTGACGCCTGCATGAGCGCGTGGCTCTGCGGATGGCAGGTGAGCATGACGTGCGCGCCTTCGTCCAGCCAGTCGGCCACGCAGGCTGCCAGGAGAAAGTTGTCACCGAAGCCGTGCTCATGCGTGATCAGGACACGCTTGCCGCGCACGTCCGATTCACCATCCCATGCCGGGATGTCGACCGGGCGGTAATTGGCGGACAGGCGCGGAACGTCGTCACGCATTCGCCAATAGGCGAAGCCGCGCGGATCGCCCGCCTTGAGCATCGCCTCTCCCATCGCAAATCCGATCGACGCGGTCATCTCGGTATGGCCGGAGGCGGCCATCCGGTAGGCTTCGTCCAGCAACGCAATGGCCTGCGCGAGATCGCCGGCCATCATCAGGCTCATGCCCAGTCGCAGGCGGTAGAGTTCGGGCCGGCTGTGCCGCGACGGATCACGTTGCCATGTTTCGGCGGCTTCGACGTACCGGCCCAGCAGGTAGAGCGCATCGGCACGCCGTGTCAGGGAGACGGCGTCGTGCGGATCGAGCGCCAGCGCGAGGTCGGCCCAGGGGAGCATTTCCTCGTCTCGCCTGAGGGCAGTCAACAGTTCGCAGATTCGATGCAGAAGCGCGGGATCATGTGAATCGTCCGCGTATTGCGTCTGCGCAGCATGCAGCTGCTGTTCGAGATCGGGCATGAATTCGGCTCCGGCGGGCGCGGTCACCGTGCAGCACGGGCGCAACGGGAACCAGCGCGAGCAGGATGCCGAAGGTGCGCATCACGAGGCCGGCACCTTGTCGGTGCTTCGATGCCGGCCGTGTCGCCGAAGGGGCTACACACGGAATGAGCCGTCGAAGATGACGGTGTCGTCGAACCGTATTGTTCCGGACGAAAACACCAGATCCAGATGATGGCTGCCACGTTCACCGCCGCCGAGGCCGAGGTGCAATCCGGGATGGCGTTCCTCGAAACTTGCATTTCGCCCATGCAGCTTGACGTTCAGGTTCGTCCCGATCCCGAACTCCTCGACGATCCTGTTTCCTGCGCATTTATCGAGATACAGCTTGAAATCATCCTCGAGCTGCCGATTGGCCGATTCGACGCTGATCACGTGGCCCCGTTCGATCCCGATGTTCAAGATCGGGTCGATGACGCCGTACTTGATGGCAAAGGGCACCGTGCTCAAGAACGTGCCGCCGAATACGACGTTTCCGGTCAGGTCGAGTACCCGGGTCGCCACTTCGCCCGGCATCAGGTCGTAGTGGTTGCGGCCATCCAGGCTTTTCCATGTCTGATCCAGCGTTCCGTGCAGCGAACCGCCGAAGCCATCGTGAAATTGCACGCGTCGAGCGCGTTGTGCCGCCGCAATGATGCGTTCGTTGCGTGCGGCAATGTCGTCGATGTTCTCGGAAAAGGCCTCCTTGAAGAATTCGCCGTATTCCCGAAGCAATACCGACTTCTTCCAGTGCTCGGCCATTTTCGGCTTGAGGGGCGGGATGAATGACGGCCCGTGCGGGTTGATGTCGGAACGAACGGAGGAGTCATACATGAAGATGAACATGTCACATCGGTCGATTTCCTTTATGACCTGTTCGTGATCTTCCGTGTCAAGCTCGACGTAGGTGAACGAGTATTCGAGTTTTTCAGGGCAATGCTGAATGATCGATTGCGCGGTATTTCTCTGGCTTTTGTCCGAGCCGACGAGAATGCTGGCGCCGGGCGAGTGTTTCTGCATCATGGCTGGATGTCCGCGGACGCACGAAAAGAAATTCTCGACGCTTTTTTCCATGATTATCTCCGGGGTATCCAGGTTCTGGATCAAAAAAATGGCGGGTCATTACGATCCGCCATCATTCGGGCTGCCCGCTTATGCCCACAGAGCCGTGGCGAATGGAATGACTGCGCTGTCTTTCATCATCTCGACCCAGTCTTCATGCTGATCTTCCTGCATCCATTCGATCAGCGGGAGATCCTGCTTTTCCTGATTTTCGTTCATGATGATTTCCTTGTTTAGGAATTGAACCGCGAACATCGCAAATCGCCCTCGAAAATTCGAGGGCGGATTTAGCGATTAAGTGGGCGCATGGAGTTGCGCTGATTATGTGGGATGGATGTGGGTGATTATTTTATGTTAATCGTCAACCAACATTAGCATTCGGATTTGCGGAGAGACAATGTAACGTAAACCCTAGGGTTGTTTTGATTTTGTGAATGCTGGCGGCGGTATTATTTGAATGTCGAACAAATGAAATGGGGTGCGTTTTGGAATTGAAATAAACGCACCGATTGATATCGATCTCGAATTTCCGATCACCGGGGCGGCTCGACTCATTGCCCCTTCGTCGCCACCGGCACGTCGAACACCCGGTCGAACGCCCACTGGAATACGAACGCGTAACAGAAGAAGAACGCAAACAGCCCGATGTCGACGACGAACGCGTCGAACCACGAGATGCCGAGCCACCACGACACGACGGGCACCAGGATGAAGATCAGCCCGCCTTCGAATCCGGTGGCGTGCAGGATCCGCCGCCCGAGCGTGCGTGCCGGCTGCCGGCGCGACGCTTCCCAGCGCTCGAACAGTGCGTTGAAGATCATGTTCCACAGCAACGCGATCGCCGACATCGTCGCCGATAGCGCGCCCGAATAGACGAGGTCCTGCCTGAAGATCGCCGCGATCACGGGCGAGATGCAGGAAATCGCGATCGCTTCGTAGAGCACCGCTTGCGTGATCCTGCGCGTGAGGCCTTGCACGTTGTTTCTCCGGTTCGACGCCACTCCGGCGCCACTCGCCGCGGCACCGTGCCGTGACGTCCAGCAAGGCTATCCGCGTTGCACGCCCGCTTCAATTCACCTAATCTCACCCGGATTCAATCGAATTCAACCCGGCCCGATCCGGCCCGTGAGGCCCCGTGTTCTCGAAACTTCCCCTGACCGCATTGCGTGTATTCGAAGCGTCGGCGCGGCTTGGCGCATTCAAGGCTGCCGCGGACGAACTGTCCGTGACGCCGGCCGCCGTGTCGCACCAGATCAAGTCGCTCGAAAGCCGGCTCGGCGTGTTGCTGTTCGAGCGTGGCGCGAGCGGCGTGCGGCTCACGGAGGAAGGCGAGCGCCTGTTTCGCGCGAGTCACGATGCATTGCTGGCGCTGAGCCGCGGGCTCGATGCGGTGCGGCCCGAAGCGACCGGCGAGCGCACGCTCGTGCTGACCACCACGCCCGCATTCGCCGCGATGTGGCTGATTCCGCGTCTCGGCCGGTTTCGTCGCATCGATCCGCAACTGCACATCAAGATCGAAACCGGTAACGCGCTCGCCGATCTCGAACGCGATGCGCGGATCGATCTCGCGATTCGCGCGACGTCGCGCACGTTTCCGGCGCTGCACGAGATTGCGCTGATCGACGAGTATTTCGGCGCCTATGCGGCCGCCGGGTTCGACGCGCATCGCGCGGACGAGCCGCTCGACCTGATCGAGACCGTGTGGGATACGCCGCTGCCGGTGTCGGTCGACTGGGCGTCGTGGTGCCGCGCGGCCGGCCGCGAAGCGTGGCTCGCGCGCGCGGTGTTTCGCCACTACGACGACGAGCATTACGCGTTGCAGGCCGTGCTGCATGGGCAGGGCATCGCGCTGCTCAGCTCGGTGCTGGCGGCCGAGCATGTCGCGCACGGGGCATTGACGCCGATCGAGCCGTCGGTGCGGCTCGACGGCGCGCGCTTCATCGCGCTGTGCCGGCCCGGGCGGGAGCGCGAGCCGCAGGTCAGGTCGTTTCTCGACTGGCTCGAAGCGGAGATCGCGCAGACGCGGGAGGCGGTGGCGCGGATGGGGGACGACGGACACGCGTGAGAAGGTTCGCGTGGATGACGTGGCGAGTTCAGAACTTGTGGGGCCCGCTGCCGAGCGGCTTGCCGTTGTTGCCCTGGTTGTCGACGTACGCGATCGACGTGTCGATCAGGCTGTACAGCGTGACGCTGCTTTGCGCTTGCGCACCGTCTGCGGTCGCCATGCCGACGAGCATCGATGCGACGAGCGATCCTGTCCGGGTGAAACCTGGTTTCATCGTGTCTGGCAGTCGAAAAATGCGGACGCGCGTTGCGAGGGAGCGGCCGGTGCTGCGCATCCGGCCGACGATGATCGATGGGGGCGCTGGCGGTCAGTAACGCGCATCCCGTGGCTTGCCGCCGTTCGGCCAGTCGTGGATCTTGTCCGGGAAGTCCGGGCGCGGCCGGGTCGTAAACCACGCCGCGACGTCGACCGCGTCCTGGTCACTCAATCCGCCTTGTCCGAGCGGGAACCGGTTGTGCGAACCGATAGCCATGTTCTGCTTCACGAACGCGGCGGCCGTGTAGAGGCGTGCCATGCCGGCCCCGATGTTGAACGACTGGTCGCCCCAAAGCGGCGGATAGATCGCGGTGCCGTCGGCGCGCTGCATCCCGGCGCCGTCCGCGCCGTGACACGATGCGCACTGCGCGGCATACACGGCCTTGCCGTGCGCGAGATCGGGTTTCAGCGCGGTATCGATCTTGCCGACCCCGCGGCCCGGAATCCGGTCCTTCGGTTGTGCGCCGTTTCGCATCCAGTCGAAGTACGCGACCATCGCTTTCATGTCGTCCGAGTCGACCGGGAGCGGCTTGCCGTTCATCGAACGCCGGAAACACCCGTTGATGCGGTCCGCCAGCGACAACACCTTGCCGGATCGCGGCGCGTAGCTCGGGAACTGGGACGACAGGCCGGGATACGGCGACGCGAGTGCAACGGTGCCGGCGCTCAGGTGGCAGCTCGCACAGTTGAGCGAATTGCCGACGTTGTGCGGCAGCAGTGCTTTCGTCTCGAGATTCAGCCGCATGCCGCGCACCAGTTGCGCCGCGTTCGGCTGGTCCAGCAGCGCGGAGAAGCGCGGCGTCCTGAACGTGCTCGCTTCGCCGGCGGCAGCGGCCAGCGACCTGCGCATCTTGCGGACATCCATCGCGAGTACGGGGTCGTTGCGGCCGCCCCATGACGCGCGGACGAACGTCAGGATCTCGGCCAGCTCCCGATCGGACAGCTGGTTGAACGCCGGCATCGTGTAGACGCGCGGATGGGCGCCGGTCTGCGGCGTTTGCCAGCCGGTCAGCGCGATATGGATCAACGAGTCGGTGTTTTTCGACAGCACGGCGGGATTGCCGGACAACGGCGGAAATACCGGCGAGAACCCGTGGCCGTCGGCCTGATGGCATGAACTGCAGAACTGCACGTAGCCGAGCCCGCCCTTCGACGTGTACAGCGTCCCGGGGATATCGGGCTCAGGCTTGCCCGAGGTGGGCGATACCGTGGCCGGCGCGTTCGCGGCCGCGTTCGGCAGCGAATTCAGGTACACGCCGATCGCGGAGAGATCCGTGTCGCTGAAGTACTGGGTACTGTGGTGCACCACGTCCGACATGCCGCCGGATGCGGCCGTGTAGCGATTTCGACCGGTCTTGAGCAACGTGACCAGATCGTCGACGGGCCAGAGTGCGCGCAGGTTGACGGCCCGCCAGGACTCGACCGTCGCGCCGGACAGGTACAGCGGCCCGCTGCTGCCCGACTCCGACATGGCCTTTTCCTGGAAGAACATCCCGCGTGGCGTATGGCAGGCGCCGCAATGCCCGGCGCCTTGCGTCAGGTACGCGCCGCGATTCCAGGTCGCGTCCTTGTCAGGGTTGGGCACGTAGCGGGTGTCGTCGAGGAACAGGGCATTCCAGAACGCGAGGCCCCAGCGCATGTTGAACGGCCATTTGATGCCGAGCGGCTTGTTCTCGAGTTTTACCGGTTCGACGCCGTGCTTCAGATACGCGAAGAGGGCGCGCATGTCGTCTTCGTCGAGTTTCGCGAAGGACGGGTAGGGCATGGCCGGATACAGGTGATGCCCGTCCGCCGCAACGCCTTTGCGCATGGCCCGGTCGAACTGCTCGAACGTGTATCGGCCGATGCCGGTGGCATCGTCGGGCGTGATGTTGGTCGAATAGACCGCGCCGAACGGCGTGCTCAACGCAAGGCCACCCGCGAGAGGCGGGCCGTTCGCCGACGTGTGGCACGCGACACAGTCGCCGGCGCGTGCGACGTACGCGCCTTTCTTGACCAGCTCGGTTGCGTCGACTTGCACCGGGGGCGTCGCCGCTGCCGTGATGACGGGCAGCATCGCGGCGATCGACAGTGCGGCTTTGAGGCAGAACTGCGACAGACTGCGGATCGATGATCTCATTGCAGGTGATGGTTTTTTTGGGAGACACGAGTCATCGTCTCCTCATCGGCTGTCCCGCGGTCTGACGGGAATCAACCGGCCATCACTCGATCACGAAATACTTTTTGTTTCGGCAACCGGGATATTCGGATTCGGTCCGCATGGCGCCATGACTTTCGAAGTCCGGTTGCTTCGGAAGAGGGGCGGTGCGACGGGTGCGCGGAGGCAGGCCTTCGATTCGCGCGATGTGCGGGTGTCGTGTAGCGGGTCCCCCATTGCCCACCGCCCACCGCCCACCGCCCACCGCCCACCGTCACCCGAACCGGACGCAATAAACCGGCGGCAAATGCGCCGACACCAGCCGCCAGTTTTCCCCGCCGTCGCCGGACGTCCATAACCCGCCGGTCGTCGACGCCATCGCGAGGTGCGTGCCCGAATCGTCCACCGCGAGCCCGTGCCGGTACACGAGGTCGTACGCCGGTGCGGGCGGCAGCCCGTTCGTGAATGGCTCGAAACTGCGCCCGCCGTCGCGCGTGCGCGTGACGACGAACCGGCCGTCCACCGGAATCCGGCACGCGTCC
Organism: Burkholderia sp. D-99; assembly: GCF_011605345.1. Taxonomy (GTDB): domain Bacteria; phylum Pseudomonadota; class Gammaproteobacteria; order Burkholderiales; family Burkholderiaceae; genus Burkholderia. Next base: position 128,477 of record NZ_JAAOXM010000017.1, on the reverse strand, counting down.
TTCACGGCCGGCACGAACCACGCGGTGTCCGGCTCGTGCGGATGCACGGCCACCGCGAAGCCGAAGCTCGAAGGCTGCGCCTCGATCCGGCGCCAGTGTTCGGCGCCGTCGGTCGAGCGGAAGATCGCGCAGTGATGCTGCGTCCACAGCACGTCCGGGTTGGCCGCGCACTGCACGACGCGGTGCGGGTCCTGCGCGTTGGGTTCGCCGCGCCGCTCGGGCGGCATGTAGTCGGCTTCCATGCCGTCGGCGGTCACACGCCACGTCGCGCCGCCGTCGGCGGTCTGCCAGATGCCGCCGCACGAGATGCCGACCGTCACGTGCCGGCTGTCGCGCGGATCGACCATCACCGAATGGATGCCCGGTGCATCGTATCCGCCGCCGCCCCATTCGGCGCGCTCCGGGCGATCCCACAATGCCCGGTTGAGCACCCAGGAACTGCCGCCGTCGTCGGAGCGGAACAGCCCGCCGGGAATCGTGCCGGCCCACAGCACGCCGGGTTCGTCCGCGCCGCCGGCTTCGAGCGACCAGATCTGCTGGAGCGTCCACGGCGGCTGCGGCGGGCCGGGCGGCGCGTCGCCCGTGTCATTCGCGGCGCCCGTGCCCGCATGTGCGCTGGCGGGCGGGGCGTCGGCAGGCTGCGGCGGGTACACGGGCACCGCGCATTCTTCCCAGTCGGCGGAGCCTGCGCGCCTGCGGTGCAGCTTGACGCCGAAATGGCCGAGGTTCAGCGCCGCATACAGCGTGCCGTCACGCGGGTCGGCGAGCGCCATGCTGACCGGCTCGCCGGCGAAGTGCGGCTCACCGAGCGTCCAGCCGCCGGTGCGGTCGGGCTGCAGCACGAACAGGCCCTTGCGGGTGGCGACGAGCAGTCGATCGTTCATGTGCGATGTCTCCTGATGGCCCGACCCGGCGTTCCGGCACGCGGTCGGCGCTTGTGCATACGTCCCCTTATCCGCCCGTCAGCGCCTGTACGACATAGACCCGGCTGGCGCCGCCGAGCCCATCCGAAAGGTGCTGCCGGTCGCGTATCGGCTGGCCGTCGATGAATACCGACAGGTGTTTGCGCAGCGCACCCTGGTCGTCGAGGATGTAGCCGCGCAGTCGCGGCTGCTCGCTGAAAACGGTGTCGAATGCTTCGCCGAGCGTGTGGGCGTCGATTTCGCGTTCGGGCGTTTCGATATGCCGCTGGATCGACGCGGCGAAAAAGAGGTGCGCCATGGCGGTGGCTGGCAGGAGCCGCGCGGAGGGGACGGTCTTTAGTTTAGGCGATCCGTCAGGGGCAAAAAGGGGGACGTCGCGTAGTCGCGCTGCGCCGGCATGCCCGATCCTTCCCGGTCGACACGTTCGGGCGCATCGGCAACAATCCTGCCCGGACCGTCATCGCATGCCGGATTCGGCCGCCATGCCGATCGACGGTCGCATGCTCTCCCCTTGCCGATGAAGGAAAACCTTGTCATGTCTCGATCCGCGCTGTCGATCGTCAAGCCCGCCGTCGACGATATCGTCGCGGGCCGCAAGCGGGTGGAAATCCGGTCGTGGGCGCCGCCGGCCATTCCGTTGCGCGATCTCGTGCTGGTGCAGAACACGATCTTCCTGCGACAGGACGGGCAGGAGGATCCCGACGGTATCGCGCTCGCGTTGGTCGACGTCGTGGGGGTGCACGACTGGACGCCTGATGAAGCCCGCTCGCAAGGCAAGCCATGGTGTGCCGGATACGTGTGCTGGGAACTGGCGAATGTGCGGGCGATCGACCCGCCTTTTCCGTGTGTCGCCAGGCGCGGCATCTATGCGCTGGCGGATGGGTTAGAAAAGGAATCCTGATTATTTCTCAGGAATTCGGAGCCGGCCGCGTTCCCTTTCGACACACCAGAGGGGGCGAAACGACCGGTCACCAGGCGTGTGCCGGCCACCCGCGCTAAACCGGAATCGATCGCCCGCGAATCCTGATTCCGAGCCGCACGATGCCGATCACCGCATTCGACAGCCACGTGAGCAAGCGCGGCATCCCGCGCCGGCGGATATCGAGCAGCAGCGCGATTCGCACTGCGTCGCTGTCGTTCCACACCTCGTGCATGAACGTGTCGTCCCACAGCAGGAAACGTCCTTCCGCGAGCCGGTATTCGTGGCCGTCTATCTTCAGCACGGCGGCCGGCGTGCCGTCCGCGCGCTTCGGCATCGACAGCACGAGATAGCCGCGCAGGATGCCGCGAAACGGCCCGCGATGCGGCGGGATGTGCTTGCCGGGCGCGAGGAACGACAGCGATGCCGACAGCACGTCCGGCGAAGTCGCGATGATCGACGCGACGGTCGGGCAGCGCGACAGGTTGCGCGGGAACGGCTGGCCGTACGCCTGCATGATGAACATCCGCCAGTCGCGTGCGTCGTTGGCCGAGATGTCGTATTGCTCGCGCATGATCTCGTGGAAGCGCGGGATGCGCGGCATGTCGCGCGCCACGGCGAATGCCTCTGCCTGGATGGCGGGCCACGCATGGACGAAGCGTTCAGCGTCGGGAAACGCGGCCGTATCGAGCACCGCGCCGCCGTCGATATGGCGGTCGTACAGCGTGCGCAGCAGGCCGGCTGCATAGTCGTAAGCGACGGACATGGGCGATCGAAGGGCGATCCGAAAAGGGTGACATCAGTCTGCCCGAAGCGCGTCGGGCGCTGCGTTACGTCAGGTTACGCCGGCTGACGAAAGAATGACAGTTCCATGAACATCCGTTCCGGGCGCTCCCGAGGCCGGGGAAGCCGAGCGACTCGGATCGGGATACGCGGGAATAAACGCACGCGCTCCGTCGTCATACGGGTGTAGCACGTCGTCTCGTTGACTTCTCGAGGAGTGGATCATGAACAAGCATTGGCTGGTGGCCGCCGCCGTGGCGGCGATTTCTTTCGCGGGCGTCGCGGCGCCCGCATCGGCACAGGCGCTGACGCGCGCGCAGGTCACGCAGCAACTGATCGATGCTGAAAACCACGGGCTTCGCCTCGTGACCGATACGTCGTATCCGGACGTGAGCCCGCTGTTCCAGCAGCAGGTCGAACAGATGCCGCAGCGCCAGGCCGGCACGGCGGTCGGCAGCGAGCCGGCCGCCTCGTCCGATGCGGGCAAGCCGGCGACGATGGCGCCGCGCCAGCGTTCCGCCGCATGCGTCGGCCCGGCGAGCTTCTGCACGATCTATTTCGGCAGCTGACGCAGCCGCCTGCGTTCGCAGGGCAGGCATTCACCCAGGTTGATCGATACGGAACATTGAAGGAGTTCATGATGAAAGCATATATCGCAGTCCTGACGATGATCGGAGCGATCGTCGGTCAGTCGGCCTTCGCGCAATCGGCCGCTCCGCTGACGCGCGCGCAGGTTCGCGACGAACTGATGCGCCTGGAAGCAGCCGGGTACGACCCGGCGAAAGGAGACGAAGGCGAGTATCCGGCGGATATCCAGGCGGCGGAAGCGAAGCTCGCCGAGCAGGACCGGGCGCGGATGGCGGCTGCCGCCGCGCATGCACCGGCGGCCGGTATGCCGGCGCAGACCAGCAACTAGGTGTCGACATGATCTTGTGCGACTTCAGGCCGTCGTGTTCGCGGCACAGCCGTCCGGCAGCCCTTCGTGCCGCTCGACGCGACACAAGGGCACCAGCCGCCGTGCCCGTCATCGCGCGCCGCTTCGCGCGGCGCCGCGATCATCTCGCCGGCCGCGCGCGATGGGCAGGCAGGCCGATCGCGCGATGAGCCGGAGCGAAGACGGTATCGGCCCTGGCGACAGGCCGGTTCATGCGCGCAACGGCATGCCGTGCTGCCGGCCGGGGGATCACCAGGGCATCATGCGCTGCACGATCTGATCGCGCAGCACGAAGCGGTGCGCCAGCGCCGCTGCCACATGCAGGCAAATGCCGGCGAACAGCACCCAGGCGAGGATGCCGTGCACATCGCCCATCGCGTGGCCGAACCCGGAGCCGGCCGCCGACAGCGCGGGCAACGGCACGATTCCGAGCAGCGTCACGCCCCATGCGCGCGACGACGCGTTGATCCAGCCGAGCAGCGGCACCGCGATCAGCAGCGCGTAGAGCGCGAAATGCGTGACGCCGGACAGCGCACGCATCGTGGCAGACAGGTCGCTCGCGGGCGGCCGATGCGTCACGCGCCACAGCACGCGGCAGGCCATCGCGGCGAGCAGCGCGGTGCCCACGATCAGGTGCGCGGCGATCAGGCCGACTGGCTGCGTATCGCGATGCACGTCGGGCATCGTCCAGCCGATCGCATATTGCGCGACGATCAGCGCGACGATCAGCCAGTGAAGAAAGCGCGCAACGGCGTCATATCGGGCGGGCGTGGACATGGGGACTCCTGGCGGACGATGGAGACGGTAACGATCGGGCGGATTCTACGGCCGTATCCTTAACGAAACGTTAAGCACGCGGCATCTCACGCGACGAGCGGTTGCCGGTTGCGCCTGCCGGCATCGCTGCGCCCGCGCCCGCCGAAGGCAGCGCAATGGCGACACCGAGGCCCTGGCCGCCGATGCCGGGCCCGAACTGCACGGTGCCGCCGAAGTATTGCGCGATGCGCGTGACGATCGACAACCCGAGCCCGCTGCCGGGCGACTGCGCGCCGCTGCCGCGATAGAAGCGGTCGCCGAGCCGCTCGTGCTCGCCGGGTGCGACACCGGGCCCGTCGTCGCGCACGACGATGCGTTGCAGCGCGCCGTCGTCGTGCACGCCGAGCTCGATGCGGCCGCCCGGGCGGCCGTACTTCACCGCGTTGTCGACGAGGTTGTCGAGCAGGATGCCGATCAGGATCGGATCGGCGTCGATCGTTCGTCCGGAGACGGGGCCGGCCACGAGGTCGATGGCCTTGTCCGCCGCCTTCGCGAGATGGCGGTCGAGGGCGGCTTCGACGAGTTCGCGAACGGCGACGGCGCGCGTCGGAATGCGTTCGTATTCGTCGAGGCGCGCGAGCAGCAGCAACTGGTCGGCGAGCCGCGCGCTGCGGTCGACGCCTTGAACGACCCGCTGCATCGCCAGCTGCTGTTGCGCCGGATTGTCGGTCGCGATGGCCACCTGGGCCTGGACCTTGATCGCGGCAAGCGGCGTCTTGAGCTCGTGCGCGGCGTCGGACGTGAACGCGCGCTCGCGCACGATCGATTGACGCAACCGGGCCAGCAGGCGGTCGATCGCGTCGACCAGCGTGCGCACTTCGTCCGGCACGGTGGCGATGTCGAGCGGTTCGAGCGAGCGCGCGTCGCGCGCGCCGATCATCATCGACAGCGTCTTCAGCGGTGCGAGACCGCGTCCGATCAGGTACCAGAGGAGGAGCGCCAGCACCGGGAGCGCGACGATCAGCGGCAGGACGATGCCGCGCGCGATGCCGGTCGCCAGGTCGCTGCGCGTGTTCGCGGTTTCCATCACGCGGATCCAGCGCCCCGACGCGCCGTCGCGCAGCGTGTGCGTGCGCCATGTCGCGTCGCGGATGACGATCGTTTCAGGGTCGCCATGCGGGTCGCGCGCATCGGGCAGGCCGGCGGCGTCGGCCGGCAGGCTCGACGCGACGACCTGGCCCCGTGCGTCGCGCACCTCGAACAGCACGTCGCGCGGCAGGCGATCGCCGTCGGTTTCGGGGCCGGGTTTCGACCCGTGGCGATCCAGTTCGACGCGCGCGTCCGGCGGAACACGGGCGAGGCGGTCGAGGTCGGCAGGCGAGAGATTGACCAGCAGCGACGCATATTCGACGAGGCGGGCGTCTTCCCATTCGCCGATCTCGCGCGTCGCATACCGAAAGCTGCCGAATACGGCGACGAGCCACACGACGGTCACGCAGCCGAGCGCCATCGACGAAACGCGGCGCCGTATCGAGCGGGAGATCATCCGAGGTCGACGACGTAGCCGATACCGCGAACGGTGCGGATCAGTTCCGCGCCGAGCTTCTTGCGCAGGTTCGAAACATGCACCTCGATCGCATTGCTTTCGATACCTTCCTGCCAGCCGTACAGGGCGTCCTCGAGGCGCGAGCGCGACTGCGGCGTTCCCGGGTGGCCGACGAGCTGGACCAGGATGGCCCACTCGCGCGACGTGAGCGCAATGCGCGATGCATCGCGCGTCACGGTGTGGGCGGTCAGGTCGATCGTGATGTCGCGCCACACGATCTCGTCGCCGGCGCGGCCCTGCGAGCGGCGCACGAGCGCACGGCAGCGGGCGAGCACTTCGGTCAGTTCGAACGGTTTCGCGAGATAGTCGTCCGCGCCGTCGTCGAGGCCGCGGACGCGGTCGGCCACGGTGCCGCGCGCGGTCAGTACCAGCACGGGGACGGTATCACCCGCATCGCGCAACGCACGCAGCAGTTCGGTGCCCGATTTCCCGGGCAGGCCGAGATCGAGCACGACGAGCGCGAAGCGCGTCGTCGCGAGGGCGACGGCGGCTGCGTGACCGTCGCGCAGCCAGTCGACGTGATAGCCGGCCTGAGTCAGGCTGATCTCGAGGCCGCTGCCGATCAGGTCGTCGTCTTCAACAAGGAGGAGTCGCATGGTCGATTCGGGGGCGGATGCCTGCGATTGTACGAGCGCGGCCGCGCACGCCGTGCAACGGATTGTAATTGTGCGGGATCAAACTTCCCCCGATTCTGAAGAACGCTTAATGTTCGGCGGCGGCAATCCCGCTACCATCGGCCACAACATTTCCAGGGGGATTCTCCGCTTCCCCTGATCCCGAACCGGGTCAGGCCTGTCCGGCTGGCCCGTCAATCCGCGACCTTGCCGATCGATATCCGGTCGACGCGAGTCGCCCGTACGGGAGAGTCTTTCCTCATGGCACCCTCAACGATCGAGCGATGGCGCGCCTACCTGCTGATCGCCGCGCTGGCCGGCATGGTCGTTCAGTGCTTCGTGCTGGTTTCATTGCTTGCGCTGCGCGTACCCCAGGCATTTTTCACGACGATGACGTTTCGCATCTGGATCGTCGTCGCGATCGTCACTGCGATCCTTTCGGTTCGCAAGCTTGCCGAGACGGCGTTCAGGGCCGCGCTGGCATGCGGATTCGCGCATGTGACCGGAATCGACCGCCACACGGTAGCAGTTTCATCCGATTGCGCGTACCGTCGCTTGGTCATCCTTCATATCCGGCTCAACGGGAATCGGTTCCGCTACGCACACGGGTGAGCCCGCCTTCGCGCGTGCCGGCCCCGAGAGGCGCCGTGGTCCGGCCGGGCCACCACTGAGGAGTCGCATGGTATTGCTGCATGTGCTGCACGCGCTGGCCGGCGTGATGTCGATCGTCTGCGGATTGGGCGTATTGCTGGGTATTGCCTATACGATCACGGCCAGCGTGCTGGTCGGCCGGTTCTTTTCCCGGGCGGCGGCCCAGCCGAGCGAGTATCCGGGCGTGACCGTCGCGAAGCCGCTTCACGGCGACGAGTGGCAACTCGTACAGCATCTCGAAAGCTTCTTCGTGCAGGATTACCCTGGCCCGGTCCAGCACCTGTTCGGTGTGCACGATGCCGGCGACGCGGCACTCGCGGCCGTCGAGACGCTGCGTGCGCGCTATCCCGACGCGAACATCAAGGTCGTCGCCGATGCGCGGCTGTACGGGCCGAACCGCAAGATCGGCAATCTCGTGAACATGCTCGAACACGCGGAGTATTCGGTGCTCTGTTTCGCCGACAGCGACGTGCTGGTCGAGCGCGATTATTTGCGCGCGGTCGTCGGCGCGTTACAGCAGCCGGATGTCGGCATCGTGACGAGCGTGTATCGCGGCGTCGCATCGCCGGGTTTCTGGCCCGGTGTCGCCGTCGCGATGACGAACTACCATTTCCTGCCGGGCGTGATCACCGGGCTTTTCATCGGGCGCGCGCGGCCATGCTTCGGCCAGACGATTGCGATCACGCGCGCGACGCTCGAGCGCATCGGCGGCCTCGTGCGATTCGCGCATCACCTGGCCGAGGATCACGCGCTGGGCGAAGCGGTGCGGCAGGTGGGCGCGCAGGTCGTCATTCCGCCGTTCGTCGTCGGGCATGCCTGTGTCGAGGAGACGTTCGCGAAGCTGTACGCCCACGAGTTGCGCTGGAGCTGCACGATTCGCGCGGCGGACCGGCTCGGTCATGCCGGCTCGGTGCTGATGCACCCGATGCCGCTCGCGCTGCTGGCGCTGCTGTTCTCGGGCGGCACGGCCGCCGCGTGCGGGCTGGCGGTCGCGGCGCTCGCCGCGCGGGTGGTGCTGATGCTGAAAACGAGCCGTGCGACCGGCGCGGGCCTGCGCGGCGCGATCTGGCTGCCGTTCGTCGATCTCCTGCAGTTCTTCGTGTTCGTGTCGAGCTTCTTCTCGTCGCATGTCGTGTGGCGCGGCACGCGCTTTCACGTCGACCGGGAAGGGCTGTTGTCGCCGGTGAGCGAATCATGACGACGCAGGCGAACCCCGGCGCCGACGCGGCCCGGAACGCCGCGCGCAGCGACGCGCGGCTTCGGCACGCGGGGCAGGCGGCGGCGCTGGGCGGGCTGGCGCTCGCCGTGTGGCTGATCTGGCGTGAGCATCCGCTGGAAATCCTGCATCGCCTGCAGATCGCCGGCGCGGGGTTGCTGCTCGCGGCGCTGGCCCACCTCCTGCCGATGCTCGCGAATGCGTGGGACTGGCGGATGCTGATCCGCGGCCCGCGCCGGCCGTCGTTCGCGGCGATGCTGAAACTCGTGTGGATTCGCGAATCGATCAACGGCTTGCTGCCGGTCGCGCGGATCGGCGGCGAGATCGTGTCGTTCGGCCTGCTGCGGCAGGCGGGCGTGCGGCCGGCGACGGCCGTGGCCAGCCTCGTCGCCGACATGCAGCTGACGCTGATCAGCCAGCTGGTGTTCGCGCTGGTCGCGATCGGCTACGTACTCGAGCACGTCTCGTCCGATGCCGCGCGGGTGGCCGGGAACCTCGCGATCGGCATGGCCGCGCTGGTGCCGGTGCTGCTGCTGTTCGCGCTGGTGCAGCATGCGCGGCCGTTCGAGCGCGCGATGCGCGTGGTCAACCGCATCACGAGCGGGAAGGTGGTGGCGCTCGTCGGCGAATCGGCGCGTACCGATCAGTCGATCCGGATGATCTGGAGAAAGACCGGCATCGTCGTGCGCTACCTCGCGATCTGGCAGACCCTGCAGTTCGTGGGGTACGCGCTGGAAATCTGGCTCGCGCTGTATTTCCTCGGCGCGGAGCCGACCTTCGCGCAGGCGCTCGCGATCGAGGCGCTGATCCAGCTCGTGAGCAGCATCGCGTTCCTGATGCCGGGCGGACTCGGCGTGCAGGAGGGCGGGTTCGTGCTGATCGGCGGGCTGCTCGGGTTCGATCCGCCGACGTGTCTCGCACTGGCCGGCGCGCGCCGCGTGCGCGACCTGCTGTTCTATCTGCCGGGCCTGCTCGCATGGCAGTGGGCGGCCGGTTCGGCGAACCGGCCGGGCGGCGCGAACCGCGCGTCGTTGCCCATCGGGGAATCCGCGCGGCCGCATTGATGCGGCCCCGTAGCCCGTGCCCGCTCGGTGGGCGGCGCGCGGCGCGGGAGTCAGCGCCGTTCGTCGGCGAGATGGCTGCGGATCACGTCCGCGAACGACGTGTCGCCCTTCAGCCCGAGCGCTTCGGCGCGCGACGTATCCCAGCGGCCCGGCCAACTACCGACGATCTTCTCGACGCGCTCGTCGGGCACATGGCGGATCAGCTTCACGACTTCGTCGCCTGCGACTTCGCGCAGCGCCGCGATCATTTCGTCGACCGATACCGACAGGCCGGGCAGGTTGATCACCCGTTTGTTGCCGAGCTTCGCGCTGTCGATCTCGCAGCCCGCGACGAGCGCTTCGATCGCGCCGCGCGGCGACAACAGCCATAGCCGCGTCGAACCCGGCACCGGGCACACGCTTTCCTCGCCGTTCAGCGGCTCGCGGATGATGCCGCTCGCGAACGACGACGCGGCCGCATTCGGGCGGCCCGGCCGCACGCTGATCGTCGGCAGTCGCAGCACGCGGCCGTCGACGAAGCCGCGCCGCGCGTAGTCGCACAGCAGCAGCTCGGCGATCGCCTTCTCGGCGCCGTACGACGATTGCGGGTTCAGCGCGGTGTCGTCCTGCACGACGTCGGGCAGCGTGCCGCCATAGACCGCGACCGAGCTCGTGAACACGACGCGCGGCTGGTGGCCGCGCGCGCGGCACACTTCGAGCAGCGCACGCGACGCGTCGAGGTTGATCCGCATGCCGAGATCGAAATCGGCCTCGGCCTGCCCGCTGACGATCGCCGCGAGGTGGAAGATCGCACCCGTTTGCGTGTCGATCGCGCGTTCGAGCACCGCGCGCTCGGCGATGTCGCCGACGATCGACGTCACGCGAGTGTCGCCGAAATCGCTGCCTTCGACGACGTCGAGCAGCACCAGCTCGTCGATCTTCGCGCTGCGGCCGTCGGGGCCGGTCAGTTCGCCGCGCTCGAGCAGCTTGCGCGCAAGACGCTGGCCCAGAAAGCCGGCGCCGCCGGTGATCAGTACTTTCATGTTCTTTACCCTCAATGGAATACGGGAATTACAGGTACGGCTTGATCCAGCCGAGCCCTTCCGACGTGCCGGCCTTCGGGCGGTACTCGCAGCCGATCCAGCCGTCGTAGCCGAGCGTGTCGATCAGCTCGAACAGGTACGGGTAGTTGAGTTCGCCGAGATCCGGCTCGTGGCGTTCGGGCACGCCCGCGATCTGGATATGGCCGATGCCCGCGAAATCGCGCTTGAGCTTCATCGCGAGATCGCCTTCGACGATCTGGCAGTGGTAGCAGTCGAACTGCACTTTCAGGTTCGGCGCGCCGACTTCCGCGCGGATCGCCTGTGCGTCATCCTGGCGGCTCAGGAAATAGCCGGGCATGTCGCGCTGGTTGATCGGCTCGATCAGGATCGTGATGCCGTGCGCGGCGGCGGCCTGCGCCGCATGCCGCAGGTTCGACAGGTAGGTGTCGCGATGGCGTGCACGGTCGGCACCCGGCGGCACCATGCCGGCCATCACGTGCAGCTTCTTGTTGCCGAGCACGCGTGCATAGTCGAGCGCCTGGTCGATGCCGCGCCGGAACTCGTCCTCGCGGCCCGGCAGCGACGCGGTGCCGCGTTCGCCCGCGGCCCAGTCGCCGGGCGGCGCGTTGAACAGCGCCTGTTCGAGATTGTGCGCGTCGAGGCGCGCGCGGATGTCCTCGGCGGCGAAGTCGTACGGGAACAGGTACTCGACGGCCTTGAAGCCGTCGTAGGCGGCAGCGGCGAAGCGTTCGAGGAACGCGTGCTCGGTGTACATCATCGAGAGGTTGGCGGCGAAGCGTGGCATGGCAGCGGGTCCTGTGAATGAGTGGGGCGGGGCGTACGGGGCCCCGCGTCGAATGGCGACTCAGAGGTTCAGCGGTTCACGAGTTTCGCGGGCGTGAGCCACACGGCGATCGCGCCGATCACGAGCATCGCCGCCAGCACGTACATGCCGGACGCCGTGCTGTGCGTGACGTCCTTCAGGTAGCCGATCACGTACGGGCTCGCGAATCCGGCGAGGTTGCCGACCGAGTTGATGATCGCGATCCCGGCCGCGGCCGCGGAGCCCGCGAGGAAAGCGGTCGGCAGCGACCAGAACAGCGGTGCGCAGGTCAGCACGCCGCCCGCCGCGAGCGACAGGAACACGATCGACACCGCTGTATTGTGCGAGTACGACGCAGCGACCGCAAACCCGAGCGCGCCCATCAGCGCCGGCACGATCAGGTGCCAGCGGCGTTCGCGGCGCTTGTCCGCGCTGTGGCCGAACAGGTTCATCACGACGATCGCGACGAGGAACGGGATCGCGGACAGCAGGCCGATCTGCAGCGTATCGGTGATGCCGGTCGATTTCACGAGCGTCGGCATCCAGAACGTGAGGCCGTACTGGCCCGTGACGAACGCGAAGTAGATCAGCGACATCCACCACATGCGCGGGTCCGCGAACACGGCCTTCAGCGAATGGCCGTGCTTCTGCTGCTCCTGCGGCTGCGCGGCGATCTCGTCCTCCAGCAGTTGCTTCTCGCGCTCGTCGAGCCAGTTCGCGCTGCGGATGCTGTTGTCGAGATACAGGATCGTCGCGATGCCGACGAGCACGGCCGGCACGGCTTCGATCATGAACATCCATTGCCAGCCGTGGAAACCCGAGCCGCCGTGAAAGCGCTCCATGATCCAGCCCGACAACGGGTTGCCGAAGATGCCCGACACGGGAATCGCGGACATGAACACCGCGATGATCTTCGCGCGGCGATGTGACGGGAACCAGTACGTGAGGTACAGGATCACGCCGGGATAGAAGCCGGCTTCCGCGAGGCCGAGCAGGAAGCGCAGCACGTAGAACTGCGTCGGTGTCTGCACGAACGCGAACAGCGCGGACAGCAGGCCCCACGTGATCATGATCCGCGCAATCCAGATGCGTGCGCCGATCCGGTGCATCAGCATGTTGCTTGGCAGTTCGAATAAAAAATAGCCAAGAAAGAAGATGCCGGCGCCGAGCCCGAACACGGTTTCGCTGAACGCGAGATCCTGCGACATCTGCAGCTTCGCGAAGCCGACGTTCACGCGGTCGAGATACGCGACCACGTAGCAGAGCATCAGGAACGGCACGATGCGCCAGAACACTTTCTTGTAGGTGCGGTCGAGTTCCGCGGCGTGGGCGGGCGCAGCGGGCGAGCGGCCAGCGGCCGCGTCGAGAGCAGTCATCGTCGTCTCCAGGGTGTTGTCTGCCGGCGGCGCGACCGCCGCCGGATCATGTGTGTGCTGACGGAAGGGCCCGCGCACACGGCGGGCATGGAAATCGTTGCGTGGCGCGTCGTTACCAGCGCGCGCCGAAGCTCACGCGCAATTCGTCGATCGCGGCGTCGTCGAGCGGTTCGGGTTTCGGGTTCGTCATCAGCCACAGCCGCGCCGTTTCCTCGAGTTCTTCGAGCGCATACGACGCGTGCGACACCGACGCTCCCCACATCACCGGGCCGAGGCGGTCGAGCAGCACGCCGCGCACCTGGTCGGCGAGCGCCGCCACTTCGGCCGCGACGCCCGGATCGCCGGGGCGGCGGTAGCGGATCAGCGGAATGTGGCCGACCTTCATCACGTAGTACGGCGTGATCGGCGGCAGCACGTCGGTGTCGCGCCACACGCCCGCAAGCGTCAGTGCGACGAGATGCGTCGAATGCGTGTGGACGACGCCGTTCGCTTCGGCATTGCGTGCGTAGATGCCGCGATGCAGGGCGAGCGTCTTCGACGGCTTGCCGCCCGATACGGGCTGGCCGTCCGTGCCGACCTTCGCGATGTCGTTCGGGTCGAGCCGGCCGAGGCACGCGTCGGTCGGCGTGATCAGCCAGCCGTCGGGCAGCCGCGCGCTGATGTTGCCGGCGCTCCCGACTGCGTGGCCGCGCGCGTACAGGCTCGCGCCGACGACGCAGATCTCTTCGCGCAGTTTCGCTTCGTCGCTCATCGTGCGGCTCCGTCCAGCGCGCGCAGCGCCTTGTCGAAAAAGTCCGTCGTGCCGAAGTTGCCGGACTTCAGCGCGAGGCCGAGCGGCTGCGCGTCGATGGTGGCCGTCGCCGGCACGCCCGGATCGATCTGCGCGCCGATCTGCAGCGACTTCACGTCGAGCGCCTGCACGACTGCGCCGGACGTTTCGCCGCCTGCGACGACGAACTTGTGCACGCCTAGTTCGCGCAGGCCGCGCGCGATCGCCGCGAGCGTGGTTTCGACGAGATGGCCGGCCGCTTCGACGCCGAGCGTTTGCTGCACGGCCTTCACTTCGTCGGGCGTCGCGGTCGCATAGATCAGCACGGGTTGCGGCAGGTGCGAGCGCGCAAAGGCGAGCGCCTGGTCGACGACGGGTTCGCCACGCGACGCCGCAAGCGGATCGATGCGGAAGCTCGGCCGCGTCGCGCGCCATGCGGCGACCTGCGCGTTGGTGGCCTTCGACGCGCTGCCGGCGAGCACAGCCGACAGGCCGTCGATGCGCGGCAGCGACGCCGCGTTGTCGCGTTCGGGCAGTTGCTCCGCGCGGCGGAAATTCGCGGGCAGGCCGAGCGCGATGCCCGAGCCGCCGGTGACGAGCGGCAGGCCCGCGCAGGCTTCGCCGAGCACGTAGAGGTCACGGTCCGACAGCGCGTCGGCGATTGCGAAGCGCGCGCCTTCCGCGCGCAGCTGGTCGATCCGCGTGCGCACGGCGGCCGCGCCCAGCGCGATCGTGTCGTAGCGGATCAGGCCGACGGGCGACTTCGTTTGCCGCTGCAGTACGCGCACGAGGTTCGCGTCCTTCATCGGCGTGAGCGGATGGTTCTCCATCCCCGATTCGTTCAGCAGCACGTCGCCGACGAACAGGTGGCCGCGATAGATCGTGCGGCCGTTCTCGGGGAACGCCGGGCACGCGATCGTGAAGCCGCCGCCGGCCGCATCGAGCAGCGCATCGGCGACGGGCCCGATGTTGCCTGCGTCGGTCGAGTCGAACGTCGAGCAGTACTTGAAGAAAAATTGCCGGCAGCCTTGCGCGCGCAGCCATTCGTACGCGGCGAGCGATTGCGCGACGGCGTCGGCGGCGGGGATCGTGCGCGACTTCAGCGCGACGACGATCGCGTCCGCGTCGAGCGTGTTGCCGGCTGCGGCGCCGTCGGCGGGCACGCCGATCGTCTGCACGGTGCGCATGCCGCTCTTGACGAGCATGTTCGCGAGATCGGTCGCGCCGGTGAAATCGTCGGCGATGCAGCCGAGCAGGGGACGGGAAGCGGAAGCGGTCATGGCAGGAACGTCGTTCGAATCAGCGGGCAGGCGGCAGCGTGATGCCGGGGAAAGTCTTGATCACGGCGGAATCATCCTCGCCGCCGTGGCCGGCGCTCGACGCGCTCATGAACATCTGGTGCGCGGTGGCCGACAGCGGCAGCGGGAACTTGCTGCGGCGCGCGGTATCGAGCACGAGGCCGAGATCCTTCACGAAGATGTCGACGGCCGACAGCGGCGTGTAGTCGCCGTTCAGGATGTGCGGTACGCGGTTCTCGAACATCCACGAATTGCCGGCGCTGTGCGTGATCACGTCGTACAGCGCGTCGGCGTCCACGCCTTCGCGCAGGCCCAGCGCCATCGCCTCGGCCGCTGCGGCGATGTGCACGCCGGCCAGCAACTGATTGATGATCTTCACCTTCGAGCCGATGCCGTGCGCGTCGCCCAGGCGATAGACCTTGCCGGCGATCGCGGCGAGCACGTCCTCGCAGCCCGCGTATGCGGCGGCCGGGCCCGACGTCATCATCGTCATTTCGCCGGAGGCCGCACGCGCTGCGCCGCCGGACACGGGCGCATCGAGCATCTGCAGGCCGGCGGCCTCGATGCGTGCGCCGAGCGCCACCGCGAACTCGGGCGCAACCGTCGCACTCGCGATCACGACGCCGCCCGGCTTCATCGCCGCGACCGCGCCGTGCTCGCCGAACAGCACCGTTTCGGTCTGCGCGGCATTGACGACGAGCGTGACGACGACGTCGCACTGCGCGCCGAGTTCGGCGGGCGTCGCGCAGGCGATGCCGCCTTCGGCGGCGAACGCCTGCAGCACGGTGTCGCGCACGTCGCAGGCGTGCACGCGCAGGCCGGCGCGCAGCAGCGAGCGTGCGACGCCGAGGCCCATCGCGCCGAGGCCGATGACTCCAACATTTCGTGACATGGTCAACCTTGATCGATTCGGGAGAGGTTCGTGACAGCGGCGGCGCCGGCATTGGCCGCGGCAGCGGGCTTCAGCAGATGCCGGCTTCCGCGAGACGGCGAGCGGCGTTGTACATGTGCGTGCGCGCCGCGTTGCGTGCGGCCATCGGGTCGCGCGCGCGGATCGCGTCGGCGATCGCCGCGTGTTCCTCGCGCACCTGGCGCGAAAAGTCCTCGCGTGTCGCCTCGTTGCGCCGCGTGACTTTCACACCGGCTTCGAGGTACTGGTTCAGGAACTGCAGCGTCTTCAGGAAATACGGGTTGCCGGTGACGGCCGCGATCGTGCGGTGGAACGCGACATCTTCCGCGACGCCGTCGCGCCCTTCGGCCACTGCGTCGTCGATTTTGCGCAGCGCATCGTCGATGTCGGCCATGTCTTCATCGGTGTGATGCAGGGCCGCTTCGGCCGCGACCTCGGCCTCGATCGCGCGGCGCACCGCGAGCAGGTGCGGCAGCGAGGTGGCCTCGACCGCTTCCGCGTAGTCGATCCGCAGCGGCCGGATCGCGCCGTGCTGGTTCACGAATACGCCGCTGCCCTGGCGCGGCTCGACCACGCCTTCGTTCTTCAGCCGCGAGATCGCCTCGCGGATCACGGTGCGGCTCACGCCGAATTCCTGCGCGAGCACGGCTTCGGTCGGCAGCTTGCCGGTGGCGGAGAAACTGCCGACTTCGATCTGCTTGAGCAACTGCTGCGCGACGTGATCGCTCATCGCACGGGCGGGAATTTTCTCGAACATGGTGCTCTGGTTTGTCAGGTTATGTGGTCATCATACAAATTTGAGTGCAACGAGGCATCCGGGATAACCCTCGGATAACGGGAGTGAACGTCGGTAAAATTGATTGAAACCGGTTCCAATTAAGGTTAATTTCACGTGATCCGGTTGATATTGCGTTCGGTTGGAAACGAGCGGATTGGGGGCCGGTGCATGGGCGCGCCGGACCACGCACGGTCAGGCGTCGTTGAGGAGAGGTCGGATCTTATGGTCGCAGATTTGCCACGCGACCTGCCCGGGGTGGCTCAGGACGAGGGTCCCGAAGCGGGCGGAAAAGCGTTTGAGTTGAAGTGCGTCGAGATGTTGTCCGGGAAAGCACAGTACCCCGTACCGGCCCAGATTTGTCCTGATCGCGGCAATCTCTGGTTCATCGAGTGGCCGGCTTAGATCGACAGCGTCGACTCGTGCACCGAGGTTTCCGGTGCCGGGCATGATCTTCATGAAATACCCCGATTCTGAAATGCAGCTTTATGGACGTTTTTAAAAACGACGATATGCATGCATTTCCGATCAGAACATGATCATTATTCCGGTCAATGCCCATCCGGTTCTGAACCACGCGTAGATCCCAACCATCAGCATAAATATCAGGACGACCGCGCAAAGGTCGATTGCCGGGGAGTCGGGATCGACCTGTGTATGGCGATGATGCGATGGGGATTCCGCTTGAGTCCGGTTGCCACGCACCCGTCCCCCCGACTGGTATTCGACTCCAGTCAACCTGCGCTTGACCGCCGGGATTATTCGCGTAGCCACGTGTTGAACCTCGATTTGTGAAACGGCATAACGAAAATCTGGCTTGTTTACATCTGAACATTCACGGTCATCTTATATTTGACGACTTGCAATGTAAAATATCCGCTTGGTTTTATATGCATATAAATTTTGTATGCTCGGGAGGCGGAATGGAATTGCGTCATCTGCGTTATTTCGTGGCGGTGGCCGAGGAGGAGCACATCACGCGCGCGGCGGAGCGGCTCGGCATCCAGCAGCCGCCCCTCAGCCAGCAGATTCGTGATCTGGAGCGGGAACTGAATGTGTCGTTGTTCGAGCGCACGGCCCGCAGCATCCGGCTCAATCCGGCCGGCAGGATTTTTCTGGAGGATGCGCGTGCGTTGCTGGCGCTGGCCAATGCTGCCGTGTTGCGCGCGCAGCAGGCCGATCGTGGCGAACTCGGCAGGATTTCAGTCGGTTACACCAGTTCGGCGTCGTTGCATGAAGACGTACCGCGCGTCATCCAGCAGTTCCGGTCCTGTTATCCGCAGGTGCGGCTCGAGGTGCACGAGAATACGACGCGCGACCTGCTCGATGCCGTTGCCGCTCGCGCGGTCGATGTCGCATTCGTTCGGTCGTGGCCGTCTCGATATCCGGGGCTGTGCGCACTGACGTTGACCGAAGAGGCAATGTCGGTCGCGTTGCCGACCCATCATCCGCTGGCGCGCGAAACCCGGCCGATCGCACTGGGCGCGCTTGCCGACGAACCCTTCATCATGTATCGCCGGGCAGAAGGGCCGGGGATCTGGGACGATCTGCTCGCGGCCTGCCGGCGAGCCGGGTTCGTCCCGCGCGCGGTCGAAGAAGTGCCCCGCTTGCTGTCGGCGGTCACGATGGTGGCGGCCGGACTCGGCATTTCGATCCTGCCGCGTTCCGCGCAATCGCTGCATCGGGGGAGCGTCGTATTCCGTCCGCTGGATGACGCTTCGACCTTCCACGTGCCGCTCAATCTGGTCTATCCGGCCGAACTCGACCTGTTGCCGGTGGCGCGATTCGTCGACATCGCAAAGGAAAGTCTCGCCGTGCGGCCGGCAGGCAAGCGGTAACGGGGCACTATCGCAGGGCAGTGAGCGCTCGCCCACCTACGCTCAAGCGTCTTCTTCCGCGACGATATCCACGCCGCCAGCCGCCACTTCTTCCCCGCCGCGCTCCCGATAAGCCGCCGGCGGCACACCGAACTGCTTGCGGAACTCGCGCCCGAGGTGCGACGCATCGGCGAACCCGCAGCTCGACGCGATATCGGCCACCGTGCGGTCGGAACTCGTCAGCAGCCACGCGGCCGTGCGCAGCCGCACCTGCTTCGCGAACGCCTGCGGGCTCTTGCCCGTTTCGGCCTTGAACAGCCGCTCGAGCTGCCGCGTCGACAAATCGAGCTTGTTCGCGAGCTCGTCGAGCGACAGCGCCCGCCCGACATGCTGTTCCATCAGGAGAATCGCGCGCTTGACCTTCGGGTGCGTCGCCGGCTCGAGGCCTGGCGGATGCGGTTGCGGCGCATTGCCTTTCTGCATCTCGCCGACCAGCAGGATGCGCAGCGCCTTCTGCACCGTGGCGTGATCGAAATGGCGCAGCAGGATCGCGGCGGCAACGTCGATCGACGCGCGGCCGCCCGAACAGGTGATGCGGCGCCGGTCGATCACGAACAGCCGGTCGGCGATCAGGAGGTCGGGATCGGCGGCCGGAAAGCGCTCGATGAAATCCCAGTAATGGAACCAGCTCACGCAGGTGCGGTAGCCGTCGAGCACGCCGGCGCGCATCAGCGTGAACACGCCGGTGCAGATGCCGACGACGGTTGCGCCGCCGGCTGCCGCGCGGCGAATGAAGTCGAGCGTCTCGGGGCCCGCCTGCGGCCCCGAATGCAGCAGCCCGCCGACCACCACCACGTAGTCGAACGGCTCGGCCGCGTCGAACGTTTCCCACGGCGTGATCTGGATCCCGCAGCTCGCGCGCACCGGCGCGAGCGTCTCGCCGATCACGCTCCACGCGCAGCGCACGGGCTTGCTGTAGTCGCCGTCGTCCGCCGAGAGCCGCAGCATGTCGACGAAGCCCGAGAAGGCCGTCAGCGTGAAGTTCGGCAGCAGCACGATGCCGAAGCGGATGCGGCGCGGCGCGGGTTCTGCGAGGGGAGAAGCGGGTACGTCAGGTGTCATCGCGGCCAATCTCTTCACGCCGGGCGGGCGGTCTCACTCAGTCTGTTGATACGGGTGATGCGGGTACGGCGGTCGGGCGCGGCCGGGGCGGCGCGGATGAAGCCAGCGTCGCCGATCGGCTCCGGCCCGACTTGTGGTTTTCCGTCGCGAACCATCGCCAAAACGCACTTTCCGGCCTGCCGGCGTGGCGCTTGGCGGCGATGTCCCACGCCGATGCCGTTTTTGTTCTATCGGCCGATTTTACGCTTTGATGTACTGGTGCCCAACGTCACTTGATGTATGTCCCCATCCAGAGGAAGCCAGATGAACGTCAGCGCGTTCGACCTGTTCAAGATCGGCATCGGCCCGTCCAGTTCGCATACGGTCGGCCCGATGATCGCCGCGTGCCGCTTCGCGTCGCACGTGGAGGACGCGAACCTGCTCGGTTTCGTGCGCCGCGTGCGGGTCGAACTATACGGCTCGCTCGGCGCGACCGGCAAGGGCCACGGCACCGACAAGGCCGTGCTGCTCGGCCTCGAGGGCCACCTGCCCGATACGATCGATCCGGACCTGATCGAGCCGCGGCTTGCCGCGATTCGCGCGGAGAAATCGCTGTCGCTGCTCGGCAAGCAGACCGTCCGCTTCGAGGAAAAGGAGCACATCGGCTTCTATCGCAAGCTGATGAGCGGCACGAGCATCGTGCACCCGAACGGGATGCGCTTCCAGGCCTTCGACGAGCACGGCCAGCTGCTCGTCGAGAAAGAGTATTACTCGGTCGGCGGCGGCTTCGTCGTGAACCGCGACGGCGATCGCGTGAACGGCGTGCGCGCGGCGGTCGAGGTGCCGTATCCGTTCCGTACCGGCGACGACCTGATGCGCCAGTGCCGTGAACACGGGCTGTCGATCGCCGAGCTGATGATGCACAACGAAGGCGCGCTGCGCCCCGCCGACGAAGTGCGCGCCGGGCTGCTCGCGATCTGGCGCACGATGGCCGCCTGCGTCGAGCGCGGCTGCAAGGTCGAGGGCGACCTGCCGGGCCCGATGCGCGTGAAGCGCCGTGCGGCCGAGCTGAACGCCCGCCTGCGTGAGCGTTCGGAAGAGTCGCTGCGCGACCCGCTGTCGATGCTCGACTGGGTCAACCTGTATGCGATGGCCGTCAACGAGGAGAACGCGGCGGGCGGCCGTGTCGTCACCGCGCCGACCAACGGCGCGGCCGGTGTGATTCCCGCGGTGCTGCACTACTACGTGAAGTTCGTGCCGGGCTCGAACGAGGCCGGCATCGTCGAATTCCTGATGACGGCCGCGGCGATCGGGATCATCTACAAGGAAACCGCATCGATCTCCGGCGCGGAAGTCGGCTGCCAGGGCGAAGTGGGCGTCGCGTGCTCGATGGCGGCCGCTGCGCTCGCCGCCGTGATGGGCGGCACACCCGACCAGGTCGAGAACGCGGCCGAGATCGGCATGGAGCACAACCTCGGGATGACCTGCGACCCCGTCGGCGGGCTCGTGCAGATCCCGTGCATCGAGCGCAACGCGATGGGCGCGATCAAGGCGCTGAACGCGTCGCGCATGGCGCTCAAGGGCAATGGCCAGCACTACGTGTCGCTCGATTCGGTCATCAAGACGATGCGCGAGACGGGCGCCGACATGAAGACGAAATACAAGGAAACGTCGCGCGGCGGTCTGGCCGTGAACGTCATCGAATGCTAACGAAGGATCACTAACATGAGCCGCTACTCGATATTCAGCCTGTTCCGCAACGGCCTCTCGTACCACGAGAACTGGGAAAAGCAGTGGAAGAGCCCGGAACCGAAGAAGGAATACGACGTCGTGATCGTCGGCGGCGGCGGCCACGGCCTCGCGACCGCGTACTACCTCGCGAAAGAGCATGGCATCACGAACGTCGCGATCCTCGAGAAGGGCTGGATCGGCGGCGGCAACACCGCGCGCAACACGACGATCGTGCGCTCGAACTATCTGTGGGACGAATCGGCCGCGCTGTACGAGAAGGCGATGAAGCTGTGGGAAGGGCTGTCGCAGGACCTGAACTACAACGTGATGTTCAGCCAGCGCGGCGTGATGAACCTGGCCCACACGCTGCAGGACGTGCGTGACACCGAGCGCCGCGTGAACGCGAACCGCCTGAACGGCGTCGACGCGGAATTCCTGACGCCCGCGCAGATCAAGGAAATCGAGCCGACCATCAACCTGAACAGCCGCTACCCGGTGCTCGGCGCATCGATCCAGCGCCGCGCGGGCGTGGCGCGTCACGACGCGGTGGCGTGGGGCTTCGCGCGCGGTGCGGATCGCGCGGGTGTCGACATCATCCAGAACTGCCAGGTGACGGGCATTCGCCGCGAAGGCGGCGCGGTGGTCGGCGTCGATACGGTGAAGGGTTTCATCAAGGCGAAGAAGGTCGCGGTGGTCGCGGCCGGCAACACGACGACGCTCGCCGACATGGCCGGCGTGCGCCTGCCGATCGAAAGCCATCCGCTGCAGGCGCTGGTGTCCGAGCCGATCAAGCCGGTCGTCAACTCGGTGATCATGTCGAACGCGGTGCACGCGTACATCAGCCAGTCCGACAAGGGCGACCTCGTGATCGGCGCGGGCATCGACCAGTACACGGGCTTCGGCCAGCGCGGCAGCTTCCACATCATCGAAAGCACGCTGCAGGCGATCGTCGAGATGTTCCCGGTGTTCTCGCGCGTGCGGATGAACCGCCAGTGGGGCGGCATCGTCGACGTGTCGCCGGACGCGTGCCCGATCATCACCAAGACCGACGTGAAGGGCCTCTATTTCAACTGCGGCTGGGGCACCGGCGGCTTCAAGGCGACGCCCGGCTCGGGCTGGGTGTTCGCGCACACGATCGCCCGCGACGAACCGCATCCGCTGAACGCGCCGTTCGCGCTCGACCGTTTCTACACGGGCCACCTGATCGACGAGCACGGCGCTGCCGCCGTCGCGCACTGAACCGACCATTGGAGAAAGAAACATGCTGCTGATCGAATGTCCGTGGTGCGGGCCGCGCGCCGAATCCGAGTTCTCGTGCGGCGGTGAAGCCGACATCGTGCGCCCCGTGAACAACGAGAACATGACCGACCGCGAATGGGGCGAATACGTGTTCATGCGCGAGAACAAGCGCGGGCTGCACAAGGAGCAATGGCTGCACGCGCAGGGTTGCCGCCGCTGGTTCAAGGCCACGCGCGACACGGTGACCTACGATATCAAGGGCTACGAAACGTTCGGTGGGGCTGCCATCAGCGGCACCGCTGCCGGCAACGCACACGAAGAGGGCACGAGCAAATGAGCCAGAAAGACCGCCTCGGCACCGGTGGCCGCATCAATCGCGCGATTCCGCTGACCTTCACGTTCAACGGCCGCACGTATCAGGGCTTCCAGGGCGACACGCTCGCGTCCGCGCTGCTCGCGAACGGCGTGCACTTCGTCGCGCGCAGCTTCAAGTACCACCGCCCGCGCGGGATCGTGACGGCGGACGTCGCGGAACCGAATGCCGTCGTGCAGCTCGAATCGGGCCCGTACACGGTGCCGAACGCGCGCGCGACCGAGATCGAGCTGTACCAGGGGCTCGTCGCGTCGAGCGTGAACGCCGAGCCGACGCTCGAGAACGACAAGTACGCGGTCAACCAGAAGCTGTCGCGCTTCCTGCCGGCAGGCTTCTACTACAAGACGTTCATGTGGCCGCGCAAGATGTGGCCGAAGTACGAAGAGAAGATCCGTGAAGCCGCCGGCCTCGGCAAGGCGCCGGAAGCGCTCGACGCCGATCGCTACGACAAGTGCTATGCGCACTGCGACGTGCTCGTCGTGGGCGGCGGCCCGTCGGGGCTCGCGGCCGCGCATGCGGCGGCCACGTCCGGCGCGCGCGTGATCCTCGTCGACGACCAGCGCGAACTCGGCGGCAGCCTGCTGTCGTGCCGCGCCGAGATCGATGCGAAGCCCGCGCTGCAGTGGGTCGAGAAGATCGAGGCCGAGTTGCGCAAGCTGCCTGACGTGACGATCCTGTCGCGCAGCACCGCGTTCGGCTACCAGGACCACAACCTCGTGACGGTCACGCAGCGCCTGACCGATCACCTGCCGGTATCGATGCGCAAGGGCACGCGCGAGCTGCTGTGGAAGGTCCGCGCGAAGCGCGTGATTCTCGCGACCGGCGCGCACGAGCGTCCGATCGTGTTCGGCAACAACGACCTGCCGGGCGTGATGCTCGCCGGCGCGGTGTCCACCTACGTGCATCGCTTCGGCGTGCTGCCGGGCCGCAACGCGGTCGTGTTCACGAACAACGATCGCGCCTACCAGACCGCGCTCGACCTGAAGGCGTGCGGCGCGAAGGTGACGGTCGTCGATTCGCGCGCATCGTCGAACGGCGCACTGCCGGCCGCGGCGAAGCGACAGGGCGTGACGGTGATGAGCGGCGCGGTCGTGACGGCCGCAGCGGGCAAGTGGCGCGTGTCGTCGGTCGACGTCGCGTCCAGCGCGAACGGCCAGGTGGGCGGCAAGCTGCAGACGCTGCCGTGCGATCTCGTCGCGATGTCGGGCGGCTTCAGCCCCGTGCTGCACCTGTTCGCGCAATCGGGCGGCAAGGCGTGCTGGAACGACGAGAAGGCGTGCTTCCTGCCGGGCAAGCCCGTGCAGGCGGAGGCGAGCATCGGTGCGGCGGCCGGCGAATTCGGGCTGGCGCGCGCGCTGCGGCTCGCGGTCGACGCGGGCGTGGAAGCGGCGAAGGCCGCGGGCTTCACGGCCGAGCAGCGCCCGGTCGCGCCGCAGGTTGCCGAAGCTGTCGAAGGCGCACTGCAGCCGCTGTGGCTCGTCGGCAGCCGCGAAGCCGCGGCGCGCGGGCCGAAGCAGTTCGTCGACTTCCAGAACGACGTGTCGGCTGCGGACATCCTGCTCGCCGCACGCGAAGGCTTCGAATCGGTCGAGCACGTGAAGCGCTATACGGCGATGGGCTTCGGCACCGACCAGGGCAAGCTCGGCAACATCAACGGGATGGCGATCCTCGCGGGGGCGCTCGGCAAGACGATTCCGGAAACGGGCACGACCACGTTCCGCCCGAACTACACGCCGGTGTCGTTCGGCACGTTCGCGGGCCGCGAACTCGGCGATTTCCTCGACCCGATCCGCAAGACCTGCGTGCACGAGTGGCACGTCGAGCACGGCGCGCTGTTCGAGGACGTCGGCAACTGGAAGCGGCCGTGGTATTTCCCGAAGAACGGCGAGGATCTCCATGCGGCCGTGAAGCGCGAATGCCTGGCGGTGCGCAACAGCGTCGGCATCCTCGACGCATCGACGCTCGGCAAGATCGATATCCAGGGCCCGGATGCGGTGAAGCTGCTGAACTGGATGTACACGAACCCGTGGAACAAGCTCGAAGTGGGCAAGTGCCGCTACGGGCTGATGCTCGACGAGAACGGGATGGTGTTCGACGACGGCGTGACGGTGCGCCTCGCCGACCAGCATTTCATGATGACGACCACGACGGGCGGCGCGGCGCGCGTGCTGACGTGGCTCGAACGCTGGCTGCAGACCGAATGGCCCGACATGAAGGTGCGGCTGTCGTCCGTCACCGATCACTGGGCGACGTTCGCGGTGGTCGGCCCGAAGAGCCGCAAGGTCGTGCAGAAGGTGTGCCAGGACATCGACTTCGGCAACGAGGCATTCCCGTTCATGAGCTACCGGAACGGCACCGTTGCCGGCGCGAAGGCGCGCGTGATGCGGATCAGCTTCTCGGGCGAGCTGGCCTATGAAGTGAACGTGCCGGCGAACGCGGGCCGCGCGGTGTGGGAAGCGCTGATGGCGGCCGGCGCCGAGTTCGACATCACGCCGTACGGCACCGAGACGATGCACGTGCTGCGTGCGGAGAAGGGCTACATCATCGTTGGCCAGGATACCGACGGCTCGATCACGCCGTACGACCTCGGGATGGGCGGGGTCGTCGCGAAGTCGAAGGACTTCCTCGGCAAGCGCTCGCTCGCGCGCTCGGACACCGCGAAGGAAGGCCGCAAGCAGTTCGTCGGCCTGCTGACCGAGGACGAACAGTTCGTGCTGCCGGAAGGCGCGCAGATCGTCGCGAAGGACACGCAGGTGTCGGCGGTCGATCCGACGCCGATGATCGGCCACGTGACGTCGAGCTACTACAGCCCGATCCTGAAGCGCTCGATCGCGCTCGCAGTGGTGAAGGGCGGCCTGAACAAGATGGGCGAGAGCGTCGTGATTCCGCTGGCCAACGGCAAGCGCATCACCGCGAAGATCTCGAGCCCGGTTTTCTACGATACCGAAGGGGTGCGCCAGCATGTGGAATGAAACCAGAAACCAGACGCAGGTGGCAGGTGCGGGCGGCGTGACGCTTGAATCGCCGTTCGTCGGGGCGGCCGACGTGCTGAAGCCGCACCAGGCGCGCGCATCGAAGAAGTTCACGCTGCGCGAGCGGCCGTTCCTCGATCTCGTCAACGTGCGCGGCGAGTTGAGCGATCCGGCATTCGTCGCCGCGTTCGAGCGCGTGGTCGGCTGCCGGCCGCCGGCCGCGCCGAACACGGTTGCACGCGGCGCCGAGTACGACGTGCTGTGGCTCGGCCCCGACGAGTGGCTCGTGCGCTCGAACGGGCCCGTGCAGGCCGGCGTGCTGGAGGCTCAGCTCGCGGAAGCCGTGCAGGGTTCGTATGCGGCCGCCGTCGACGTCGGCAGCGGCTATACGGTTGTCGAGATCAGTGGTGAACGCGTGCGCGACGTGCTCGCACGCGGCTGCCCGCTCGATCTGCATCCGCGTGCGTTCAAGCCGGGCCAGTGCGCGCAGTCGCATTACTTCAAGACGTCGATCGTGCTGATCCCGACCGGTGACGATGCGTTCGAGATCGTCCTGCGCCGCAGCTTCGCCGACTATTTCGTGCGCATCATGCTCGACGCGGCCGCGCCGCTTGCATCATGAAGCCGTTCGACGAACCGTTCGTGGCGATCGACGCGCCGCGCCTGCGCGGGCGCGGCTGGAGCGTGTTCGTCGACGAACTGAAGGTGCCCGCGCGGATCGGCATTCATGCGCACGAGCATGAAGCGCCGCAGCCGATCGTGATCGATGCGCGCCTCGGCTATCGGTGCGAGCCGAGCGAGCAGGGCGAGTGGATCGATTACGACGGCTATTGCGCGCGCCTGGCCGCGTTCCTGTCGCACAAGCCGCATACGCGGCTGCTGGAGACGCTCGTCGCCGATATCGCGGTGCTGTCGTTCCGTGAATGGCCAGCGCTGGAGTCGCTGACGCTGTCGGTGTACAAGCCGAAGATCCGGCCCGGCACGAAGCGTGTGGGCGTGACGCTCGACTGGGCGCGCGGGGATTATTTGCGGTGGACGGGGGCGGCGGGGCAGTTTTGAGCGGGCGGGGCGGGGAGGCGATCCGCCCACGCGATGGCTCATTGTTCCTGGAATATCGGAACAATGAGACGTTTACCCCCCCGTCACTTGTCACGCGAGCGCTCTTGGGCAACCCACTGCGGACCCGCACCAGCAGCTTGCGCTGGCCTTCCCGGTCAATGCTCGCGATGCCGCCCTCTACGAGCCAAGCGTGCGGCAGTCTCTTCAGGAGCGTTCCGCGTAGCCCTGACATGGCCTGTTTCAATTCCCGTCGAGCTTCTTCCGTCCGGTTTTCGATGTTTCCCACGTACTATTCGCTATCGGGAAAAATTCACGAAGACCATCGGGAAGGCGATGATGAAACGCGCTGTGACTTGCGTTGTTGCCGCTTTGGCGCCGCTCATCGCACATGCAGGGTGCAGTGAGAACCTTCAGAACGGGTTCGCACAACTTCATCCCGGCCAGGCGCTGGATGCTGCTCACGCGGTTTGCAAGGTCTGGCCCGCGAATGAGGCGCTGACGATCGGGGTGTTACCTCTGGAGCAGAAAAGCAGCAGCGAGGGGCCGATCGTCGTCGACATCGAGGTACTGGTTGCCGATACGGCTACGGGCGCGATTGTCGCGCACCGGTTTCAGCGATCGGCGATTCACTACGGAGAGGATCACTATTTTGACGGCGTCGAGCTCGACACGGCGCGTTATCAGCTGACCTCCACTCAACGTGCCTTCGGCGTGCGCCTGAAGTCGTCTGGCGGCCCGCCCGCGGATATGTCCGGCATCGCTACGCTGAGTCTCTATTTGATCGATGGGCAGCATTTGCGCCCGGTGCTGGATCGCCTGATTGTGAGCGATTGGACCGGCGACCGTGATGGTCCTTGTACAAGTACGTCTGAAACATCACGCACACTCGCACTCGGCCCGGCAGGCACGCAAGGCTACGCCGTTTTGCGGGTCGCCGAAAAGTACGTCGAGCGCGAGAGCCGGCTCGAAGCCGATACATGCTCGGATCACACGTCACCCGCACAACGCCGTAACGTTACGCTCGACTATCGCGATGGCACCTACCGTATTCCGGACGCCATGCGAAATGCCGATTGATCGGCTGCTTCCGCTCAGTTCAACGTGACAGGTGGCGAACAATGAGACGTTCGGTCTTTGACGGATATCGCGCGGTTCACCGGCGATAGCTGCGAAACGGTTCAGGCGTGTCGCAGCTATCGCCCCGTGCGATCGCGTCAAGCCGCAGCCGCCCCATCCAGCGCCGGATAGTCGACATACCCGCGCGCATCGCCGCCGAAGAACGTGTCGTGCTGCGCGTCGTTCATCGGTGCGCCCGTCTTCAGCCGCGTGACGAAATCCGGATTCGCGAGCACCATCTGGCCGTACGCTTCGAGATCGGCGAGCCCCGACGCGACATCCGTGCCGATCGCGTCACGCACGCGGCCCGGCCGGTTCACGATCAGCGTGCCGTTCCAGTGTGCGCGCAGGTCCGCGAGCAGCGGCTCGTCGCCCCCGTGCATCACGTGCAGGTATGCGAGGCCGAGGCGGTCGAGCTGCGATGCCAGATGACGGTACAGTTCGCCGCTTTCCGGGCCTTCGTCGATGCCCCATAGCGTGGTGCCTGGCGACAGGCGGATCGCGGTGCGGTCCGCACCGATCTCGGCGGCGATCGCTTCGGCCACCTCGAGCGCGAAGCGCGCGCGGTTCTCGATCGAGCCGCCGTACGCGTCGGTGCGCGTGTTGGCGTTCGGCGCGAAGAACTGCTGGACCAGATACCCGTTCGCGCCGTGGATCTCGACACCGTCGGCGCCGGCCTCGATCGCGCGGCGCGCGGCAATACGGAAGTCGTTCACGGTCTCGCGCACTTCGTCCGTCGTCAGCGCGCGCGGTGCCGGAATCTCCTGCATCCCTTTCATCGTGAACATCGGCACGCCCGGCGCGATCGCGGAAGGCGCGACGCCCTGGCGATGATGCGGCGTATTGTCGGGGTGCGACATGCGCCCCACATGCATCAGCTGGATGAACAGGCGGCTGCCGCGTGCGTGCACGCGTTCGCTGACCGCCTTCCAGCCGGCGACGTGCGCGTCGGTGTAGATGCCGGGCGTCGTCAGGTAGCCCTGGCCGTCGTCCGACGGCTGCGTGCCTTCGCTGACGATCAGGCCGAGGTCCGCGCGCTGCGCATAGTATTCGGCGGCCAGTGCGCCGGGCGTGCCGTCGAACGCGGCGCGGCTGCGTGTCATCGGTGCCATGACCAGGCGGTTCTGCAGATCGTAGCGGCCGACGCGGACCGGGGCGAACAGTCGCGGCGCTTCCTGGCCGGCTTGAGCGGGAACGAAAAGCTGTTTCATCGCGTATTTCCTCATCGAAGTTCGGGTGACGGCACCGGGGCGGTGCCGCATCGGGCGAGGGTCGCGCAGGTCGCGCCGGCCGTGACGCCATACCTGCATCATCCATTGCTCCTTTTTCGAGATAAAGTGGGTGCAATGGAGAACATTGATCCATTGATGGGGCAACGGATATGGAACTGCTGAACGACATGGCGCTGTTCGTGGAAGTCGTGAAGGCGCGCGGCTTTCGTAGTGCCGCGCAGGCGCTGGGGATGCCGAATTCGACGCTGTCGCGGCGCATCGGCGCGCTGGAAAAGGCGATCGGCTTGCGGCTGCTGCACCGCACGACGCGCCGCATCGAGCTCACGGAAGCCGGGCAGCTGTATTTCGAGCGCTGCAAGCGCATCGTCGACGAGGCGCGGCTCGCGCACGAGCAGCTCGGTGGGCTGCTGGCCGAACCGGCGGGCGTGCTGCGCGCGTCGTTCCCGGTCGATTTCGCGGTGATCTACCTGACGCCGCTGATCGTCGAATTCGCGAACCGCTACCCGAAGCTGACGTTCGATTTCGAGCTGACGTCACGGCGCGTCGACCTCGTGAGCGAGCCGTTCGACGTCGCGATCCGGATCGGCGAATCGGCGGATTCGCAGCTCGTCGCGCGGCGGCTCGCGACGTTCCGCAACTACCTGTATGCGTCGCCGCGTTATCTCGAACGCGCGGGCGAGCCGCTCGAACCGGGCGACCTGGCGCAGCACCAGTGCATGAGCGTGCAGCGCCTCACCGCGTGGACGCTGCGTCGCGGCGAGCAGGCGGTCGACGTGCCGGTGGGCGGGCGGTTCGTCGTGAACAGCGTGGGCATGAACCGGCAACTGGCCGTGCATGATGCGGGGATCATCCAGGTGCCGGACGAAGTGGTGGCCGACGATGTGGCCGCGGGGCGGCTGCGCCGGGTGCTGCCCGAATGGGAGGGCGCGGCCGTGCCGGTCTACGCGATGACGGAAACGCGCTTGCTGCCGGCGAAGACACAGATTTTCATCGAGTTTCTGCGCGCGCATTTCGCGCAGGCGTGACGGGAGGCTGCGCGGACGATCGTCCGCCGTTCACTGCTGCGCCGGTTGCGGCGCGTCCCCCTGCGCTTCCCATTTCTTCAGGATGCGCACGCGTGCCTGGCTGAAGTCGACCCAGCAGTTCAGCCACGCATCGTCCGGAATCATCTGCTGCGGATTGGCGGCTTTCACGTAGTCGCAGGTGTCGCGCGCGAAGTTGAGCCAGCTTGCCTGCGATTGCGCGAGTTGTTTCGCCGCATCGGGGTTGCGTTGCCGGGTCTTGCGTTCGAGGGACCGGTACGCGTGTTCCACTGCCTGATTGTTGTTGTCGACGATGCATCGGCGTACCGCATCCATCGTCGGCCCGTGCTGTTCGCAATCGACCGCGGCGAACGCGGAAGCTGCGCCGCTTGCGAGCGCGGCGACGGCGAGAAGGCGGGTGGCGTGTCGGATCGTGTCGCGCATGTGCAGGACGAGTCGCAAAGAGGGGCGTGCGTAGTCGCGCTTACTGCGTGTTGCGAGCCGACGTCGATGTCGACGTCGATTCGCTGACCGGCACCATCCGCGCCTTCGTCTCGTTCGCGGCTTTCGCGCCGTCGTCCGGTTCGAGCACGAACCGGAACGAATCGACCCGCTGCATCACCTTCGCCGCATACGCATTCGAACCGCCATAGCTTTTCAGCCCGGCCTGCACGTTGCCGCCGGCCGCCCTCACGTAGCCCGACAGGATCGCGGAGCCGGCTTCGACGTTCGCGTTCGGCTCGGTCAGGTCCTTCACGTTGCGCAGCAGGCCGCGGTGCGCGGCCGGCACGACCTGCATCAGCCCCGTCGCGCCGTGCTGGCCGCGCGCCTTTTCCTGGAAGCGCGATTCGATCGAGATGATGGCGTAAACGAGTGCCGGCGGCAGCGAATATTTCGTCGCAGTCACGCTCACGATATCGGCGAGCTTCGTGGCTTTTTCTTTCGCAACGCCGAATTTCTTCGTCAGGTAGGACGTGATGCGGCGGTTTGCTTCGTTCGGCTGATCGTTGGCGTTGGCGAGCGGCGCGGAGGCGACGGCCGGTGCCGATGCAATCGCTTCGGGCGCGGATGCAGGCAGCGCGGGCGCTTGCTGCGCCGATGCCTGTTGCGCGATGCCGAACGAAAGCACGATTAGCGAGAGAAACCGTCGCATGGTGAAGTGCGGGGAAATGGGAGGCGCATAGTATATCGGCCAATCAACACGGGTTGTCGAACGTCGGCTCGAATGAAAGCAGCATGTAGGCTTGTTTCGGCGCGTAACGATGCGATGGGGCGATCGTTGCGCGGACACGCATCGTAGTCCAGATAAACGCCGAGCAATCTCGCGCTGACGTTTTTTAACAGACGAGTAAGGTGTGCTGCACCGCAAACCTTACGCGCGTCGCGCGGTCGCCACCCGCGCCAGTGCACCGATCGCATCGCTGACGAGCACTGCGAGCAGCCCGACGATCACGCCGCCCTGCAGCACGAACGCGGTATTCGACGTCTGCAGGCCCGCAATGATCACGTCGCCGAGGCCGCGCGCGGCGACCGTCGAGCCGATCGTCGCGGTGCCGAGATTGATCACGACCGCGAGCCGGATGCCGTTGACGATCACCGGGAACGCGAGCGGCAGCTCGACCGACACCAGTTGCTGCCAGCCGCTCATTCCCATGCCGCGCGCGGCATCGACGACATCGCGCGGCACGTCTTCGAGCCCCGCGATCGTGCTTTCGAACACCGGCAGGAGGCCATACAGCACGAGCGCGATGAGCACGGGCTTCAGCCCGAAGCCGACGGCTGGCACCGCGAGCGCGAGCACCGCGACGGGCGGGAAGGTCTGGCCGATGTCGACGACGCTGCGCGCGACCGGCAGGAAATCCGCGCCGGCCGGCCGCGTGACGAAGATCCCGGCCGCGACCGCGACGATCGTGCCGATCAGGCTCGACAGCGCGACCGTGCCGAGATGCGCGAGCGTCAGGTCGAGCAGGCTCGCGCGATCGTAGATGACGGGCGCGCCGTTGTCCGCGAACGGTGCGAACAGGCCCTGCAGCCACATCGGCCGAATCAGCAGCACGAGCAGCAGCGCGAGCGCGGCGGCGCGCGCCGTGAACGCGGCAAAGTGGCGGGGCAGGGGCTGACGCAAAGGCCGTGCGCGTTGCGTCGCATCCGGTGTCGTCATGCGGGCTTCCTCGCATGTGCGCGGATTGCATCGAGCGTGATGCGGCGAGCGCCGCGCGCGTCGCGTGCATCGCCGTCGTCGACGGGCAGCGCATCGACCCCGCGCCACAGCAGTTCGGACACCGCATCGCGCAGCGTGCGGGTCGCGGCGATCGGCTCGCCGTCGGCATGACCGGGTTCGGCCACTGCGTCGATCGGCGTCAGCGCGAGCAGGCGCAGCGGCCGGTCGACGCCCGCGACGAGCTGCTCGACGACGCCGGCCGCCGGCTTGCCGAGAATCTCGGCCGGCGGTGCAACCTGCAGCAGCCGGCCGCCGTCCATCACCGCGATCGTGTCGCCGAGCTTCAGCGCTTCCTCGATATCGTGCGTGACGATCACGACCGTGATGCCGAGGCGGCGCTGCAGCGCGAACAGGTCGTCCTGTGCCTTGCCGCGAATGATCGGATCGAGCGCGCCGAACGGTTCGTCCATCAGCAGCATCGCGGGCTCGGCCGCGAGCGCGCGCGCGACGCCGACACGCTGCTGCTGGCCGCCCGACAGTTCGTGCGGCAGCTTGTCCGCGAACTCGGCCGGCGCGAGATGGAACAGGTCGAGCAATTCGTTTACGCGCGCGTCGATGCGCGCGGCCGGCCAGCCGAGCAGGCGCGGCACGGTCGCGATGTTGCGCGCGACGCTCCAGTGCGGAAACAGCCCGTGCCCCTGGATCGCGTAGCCGATGCCGCGTCGAAGCTGTTCGGGCGCGACGGTGGCGGTATCGACGCCGTCGATGCGGATCGTGCCGCTGGTAGGGGCGATCAGCCGGTTGATCATGCGCAGCAGCGTCGACTTGCCGCTGCCCGACGCACCGACGAGCGCGGTGATCGTGCCGCGCTGCATCGTCAGCGAGACGTCGTCGACGGCGACGATATCGCCGAAGCGTTTGCCCGCACGTTCGATCTCGATCATCCTGCACGCCCTTTCGCGAGCGTGGTCGCGGCTTCGAATATGACGGCCGCCACCAGCGCGAGCGCGATCGTCGGGATCGCGCCGAGCAGCACGAGATCGGCGGCCGACTGCCCGATCCCCTGGAAGATGAAGGTGCCGAAGCCGCCGCCGCCGATCAGTGCGGCGACCGCGGTCAGCCCGATGTTCTGCACGAGCACGATGCGCACGCCGCTCAGGATCACCGGCAGCGCGAGCACGAGATCGACGCGCAACAACCGCTGGGCGCGCGTCATCCCCATCGCGCGTGCCGCTTCGGTCACGTGCGGCGGCACTTGCCCGAGCCCGACAACGACGCTCGATGCGATCGGCAACAACGAATACAGGAACAGCGCGAGCACGGCCGGCGCGACGCCGATGCCGCGGATGCCGAGCGCGGCCGCGAGCGGCACGTGTGCGGCGAGCAGGCCGAGCGGGGCCATCATCAGCCCGTACATCGCGATGCTGGGGATCGTCTGCACGACATTGAGCACGGGCATCGCGACGGTACGCACTACCGCGATGCGTGCACAGGCGATGCCGAGCGGCACGCCCGCGACGAGCGCGGCGGCCACCGAGCCACCGGCGAGCGACACGTGACGGATCGCTTCGCGCCAGAAATCGTCGCTGCGCACCGCGTATTCGCGCATCACGGAGAGGCCGTCCCACCAGCCGCTCGCGAGCGGCACCGAGATCGCGGCTATCGCGACGACGAGCGCGGCGAGGCGCCGCCACGGGCCGAATGCGAGGCGTGCGAGCGCGTCCGCGACAAGCACGGCCCACGCGAACAAGAGAAGCCAGACACCCGCGTCGGGTGACACGCGCGCGAGCATGTCGTCTGGGGCGACGACATGCGTCGCGGCCGCGCCGAGCGCATACGCGAGCGTCGCGAGCCATGCGCAGCCGGCTGCGAGCCGCCACGCGGGGCGGCTCGCCGTCATCGCCCACAGCGCGCCGACGATCCACAGCGCGGCCAGCACGGCGCCCTGCATCGCAGGCAGCGCGGCGAACACCGACAACCCCGTGCCGGCCGCGATCCGGTTCGGCCGCAGCACGACGAACGGCAGGCCGAGCACCGCAACGATCGTCAGGACTCCGATCAGGATGCCGACCTTGTCGGGGTTCACGCGCCGCGCGGACGCCGCCGCGCGTTCGGTCATTTCACGAAGCCCTTCGCTTTCAGGTAGCTTTTCGCGACGCCGGCGGCCGGCTCGCCGTTGATCTGGATGCGCGCGTTCAGCGACTGCAGCGTCTTCAGGTCGAGGCTCGCGAACACGGGTTTCAGGTAGTCGGCGATCTGCGGGTGCGCTTTCAGCACGGCTTCCCGGATCACGGGCGCGGGCGCGTAGACGGGCTGCACGTGCTTGTCGTCGTCGAGCACCGCGAGGCCGCTCGACGCGATGCCGCCGTCGGTGCCGTACACCATCGCCGCATTCACGCCGTCGGTCTGGTTCGCGGCGGCCTTGATCGTCGCGGCCGTATCGCCGCCCGACAGCACGACGAGCTGCTCGGGCTTCAGCTTGAAGCCGTACGCCTTCTCGAACGACGGCAGCGCGGACGCGCTGTTCACGAATTCGGCCGATGCCGCGAGTTTCACCTTGCCGCCGCCGGCCACCCACTTGCCGAAATCGGAGAAGGTCTTCAGGTGCTGCGATTGCGCGACGGGTGCGAGCAGTGCGACGCCCCATGTGTTGTTCGCGGGCGCCGGGGCGAGCCACACGAGATGGTTCGCCGCATAGTCGAGTTTCTTCGCGGCGTCGTAGCCCTGGCTCGCGTTCTTCCACAGAGGATCGTCGGCCTTGTTGAAGAAGAACGCGGCGTTGCCCGTATATTCGGGGTAGATGTCGATCTCGCCACTCGTGAGCGCCTTGCGCACGATCGGCGTGGTGCCGAGCGCGATCTTTTCGGTGACGGGGATGCCGTGCGCCTTCAGCACCTGCGCGATGAGGTTGCCGAGCAGGTTGCCTTCGGTGTCGATCTTCGACGACACCACGACGGGCGTGTCGGCGTGTGCGCCGGGCGCGACGAGGGCGGCGGCGACCGCGAGGCCCAGGATCCGGGCGGGCAGGGCGAGCTTCATGAGCCAATCTCCAGGACGGGGGCGTAGGCCGAAAGTTACTTGACTGAGCCGGCTTTGGCAAACCGCGTGCGGCGGCGTGTCCACAGCCCGCGTGGGGATAACCCGCATCCGTCATCCGGGCTTGTTACACTGAAATCCGTTCCCGCTCCTGCCGACACTTCCTGCCATGAAGCCCGAGTTGCTGGTTCTCATCGCATTGCGCGGCGACGCGCATCGCGAGATCGCCGCGTCGTTCGACGTGCGCCACGCCCCGACCCCCGAAGCACGCGAACGCGCGATCGCCGAGCACGGCGGCACGATACGCGCGGTGCTGACCAACGGCAGCACGGGGCTCACCGGCGCCGAGATCGACCGCCTTCCGCAACTCACGTTCGTCAGCGCGCTCGGGGCCGGCTACGAGCACATCGACGTTGCGCACGCAAAGGCGCGCGGCGTGACCGTGGTCACGGGCGCCGGCACCAACGACGATTGCGTGGCCGATCACGCGTTCGCGCTGCTGCTCGCGGCGGTGCGCAACGTCGTGCAACTCGACGCGAAAACCCGCGCGGGCGTGTGGCGCGACGGACTCGCGATGCCGCCGAACGTGTCGGGCAAGAAGCTCGGCATCGTCGGGCTCGGCAAGATCGGCGAGAAGTGCGCGCGACGCGCAGCCGGCTTCGACATCGAGATCGGTTATCACAACCGGTCGCCGAAGAATGCTCCTTACCGCTATTTCGACCGCGTCGACGCGCTCGCGCAGTGGGCTGATTTCCTGATCGTCGCGACGCCGGGCGGCGCGGGCACGCGGCACCTGATCGACCGTGCGGTGCTCGATGCGCTCGGGCCAGGCGGCTTTCTCGTCAACGTGTCGCGCGGCAGTGTTGTCGATACCGCTGCTTTGGCAGACGCGCTGCGCGAACGGCGCATCGCGGGCGCGGGGCTCGATGTGTACGAAGGGGAACCGGAACCGCCGCGCGCGCTGACGGATCTCGACAATGTCGTGCTGACGCCGCACATGGGTGGCTGGTCGCCGGAGGCGCTCGATCGCTCGGTGCAGCAGTTTCTCGACAACGCGGCGCGGCATTTCGCGGGTGAGCCGGTGTTGACGCCGGTGTGAGCGGCGGGGCGGGCGCGAATCAGCCCGCCTGCCTGCAGAATTCCCAATAGAAATCCGGCAGGTTTGCGGGCTTGTCGGCATCGAGATCGATCCAGCCGAACTGGTTGTGCTCGTCGCTCAGGACGATTTCATGACGATCGACCTGGCACTCGAAGCACACGATGAGCACGCGCTTGCCCGGCACGACCTCGCACGAGCGGCTCGCCACGTAGCGGAGCGCCGAGGCGACGATCCCGCATTCTTCCCGCACTTCGCGCGTGACGGTTTCTTCGAGCGATTCGCCCGCTTCGGGCCAGCCGCCCGGCAGTTCCCATTCGTCGCGTGGATTGCGCAGGAACAGGACCGAGCGTCCGTCACGGACGATGGCTTTCGCGCTGAGGGGGATCATGTGGGTTCACCGTTGGCGTTCGACTTCCGCAGCCTATCGCAGGTGTTCCCTTTTTGCAGCGATTCCCCCGCCTGCGCCGATGGGCGAACAGGCGGGGGATGGGGTGCCGTCATGCCGGCAGTTGGCGTGCGGCTACGCGCCCGTCGACGCTGCCGCCAGCGGCACCGTCACCGACGTCCCGGCCGGATCGAGCGTCAGGCCCGTGCCCGGCGTCGGCCGCAGCGTTGCCTCGTTGTCGCTGGACAGCACGACGAGCCCCAGCCGGTGGCCGGCTTCCAGCTTGTAGTCACGCGGCATGAACGTCAGCTTCAGGTCGTACGGCATCCCGGGCAGCACGGGCTCCGAGCGCCATTCGGACCACCGGTTGCGCGGGTCGGTCCAGGCGCGCGTGACGATCGTGGCCGACCCGTCCGGCGCGCGATCGACCAGCAGGGCCGTCACGTTGGCCACCGCCGTGAAGGTCAGCCTGACGCGTGCGGTCGCGGCACCGGACAGGCGTGTCGCGGCCGTGAGCGGCGCGGTTTCGAAGCGGCTGCGATTCTCGCCGGTCGGTGCGTTCGCCAGCGTGAGCGCGGTGATGCGCGCATCGTCCGTGAAGCGTGCGAGCGGGCCGCCGGTCGGCAGGCGCAGCAGCGTGCCGGTGCCCGCACCGTCGCCGCCCGCAAAATACGTGACCGGCGTGGCGTGGCGTGCGGCCCAGTCCGCTTCCTTCAGCAGCGTGCCGTCGGCCTGCTCGATCACCGCGCGCGGATCGCGTTCGACGCCGTTGTCGAAGCCGATCAGATAACGCGTAAACCAGCGGTTCACCTCCGCGGTCCACGCATCGGCCATCGCCGGCACGCGGGTCGGGTCGGTGTGCTTCAGGCGGTGCAGCCACAGCTGCGTCGGCACGCCCTGGCGCCGCATCGCGAGATACCACGAGGTCGACTGGTCGACCCGCACGTTGTCGTCGGTCAGCCCTTGTGCGACGAGCGCCGGCGCGACCGCGAACGCAGACGGGATGTCGCGTGCGGCCCAGAACGGCGAATAGTCGCCGGTCGTGCGGTCTTCCTTCTGCAACGCTTCGTCGATCAGGTGCGTGCAACGCTCCGGATGCGCGTTCGTCAGCAGCGCCTTGATGTACACGTCGACGTCTTCGCCCTGATAGCCTTCCGGCGCGCGTACGAGCCCGCCCGAGCGGTAGTAGCCGTACATGTTCGTCAGCCCGGCGACCGGCACGATCGCGTCGAGCCCGCGCGTGCGCAGGCTCGCGACCATCTTCGGCAGCGTGCCGTCGTACGACACGCCGTACATGCCGACGTGGCCCGTCGACCAGTTCGCGACGACCGTCTTGCCGGTCGCATCCTTCGCGGTCGCGTCGCGGCCGAGCCAGCGGATCACCGATGCCATCGCGACCGATTCGTCACGCGTGAGGATCGTCGGGCACCCGTCCGAGCCGGCGGTGCCGAGCGAATCCGCGTAGACGATCGTGAAGCCGCGCGGAATGAAGTAGCTCTCGATCCACGAGCGCCCGGCGGCGGCCGCTTCGACCTGCTGCAGCATCCGCACCTGGGGCGCGGCGGCCATGATGCGCGCGGAGGCGCCGGTCGCCGCCGTGGCCGCAGTGGCGGCCGGATGCGGCGTGCCGTCGAGTTCGACGTCGACGTTGTGGTCGGGGCTGTCGGCGAGGCCCGCGTAGTACGGGCTCGCGAGCACGATGACGGGGGTGCGCGCGCCATTTGCGGTTTCGGTCGGGCGCACGATGCGTACGTGGATGCGGTCGCGCGTGCCGTCGCCGTCGGAATCGACCGGCGTGTCGACCCACGCGTTCTCCTCGATCGTGCCGCCCGACAGCGACGGCTGCACCTGGCCGTTCGTGATCACGGGGCGGTAGCGGCCGCCGCTGGCCGGGTTGGCGTACGGGACGCCGGACGGCGAAATGCGTGATGCGAGCGACTGCTTGTCGGCCGCCGATGCGGCGGCCCCCTCCTGTTGACCCTGCGCAAGCGCGGAGACGCCCGCCACGCTGCCGCCGTCGTCGCCGCCGCACGCGGCGAGCGTCGTGGCTGCAATGAGCGCGGGAAGCCACGCACGACGCAATCCGGTTCGATGAATGTCCATTGTCGACCTCTTGTTTTGATTGTCTGGAACCGGCCGACCCGCGATATGCCCCCTGCGGGCCGGCCGGGTGCTGCATCGGATAAAGCGGAACTGCATCTTCGAAAGCGCCGGGAGTCATGCCCGGGTGTCACGGCCGGCGTCGACGCGCGTCACGCAACGCGCAACCCGGCGGGGGGCGGGGCGATTGCGTTGCCCCGACCGGAAAGCGTCAGCACGGCGGCCGATTCATGCCGTACGGTCGACGCGAGGCCGGCGGTACGAAATAAATGGAGGAGTACGAATCAAATGTGGGCATGCCCGATCTTCCTTCAGGTTTCGGATGAAACGGAACGGCACGATGCGATGAGGCGGGGATGGTGCGAACGGCGGTGCTGCAACGGCAGGAAAGCGCGACGCGAGTCGGCGAGGCGGGCCGGATTGCTTTCCGGAAGCTTGCGCAAACTTATCGCAGTGAAATCTCGGTGTCAAACTTTTTTAGTTTCGATCAAACAATGTATTGGCGCATGCCCCGAAATCCATGTGCGATCGGTCTAAATTTCCGCGATATCTGTCCGTAAACGGTAAAAAGCAGATCGAAAGGAGAGAGAGGGCATGACGATATCCGTCACGGCAGCGAGCGGCCTTTCGCTCGCGCAGATGGTGCAGGAAGCGGCGCTCGACGGGCGCCAACCGCCTGACGCGGCGGCCGGGAAACCGCAGGACCCGCCGCTTACCATCCGGGTGCTGGACCAGGACGCGATGCACGCGGCGCGCATGAAGCAGATGACGATCCTCGGCAACCTGTCGACGCAGCTGCGCGGCGTCACCAGCCAGCTCGCGACGAGCATGAAGGAGATCATCGCGAAACGCCCGGACCTGGCCGACGCGCAGTTCGACTTCATGACCGACAACGGCCGGATCAAGGTCGTGTCGAAGACGATGACGGAAAGCGATCGCGCGTGGGTGGAGTCGACGCTGAACGCGAACGCGGGCCTCGTGCTCGCGACGCGCGAGTTTCACCAGCAGGCCGTCGACTTCGCCGAGCAGGGCGCCGTCGCGGTGGGCGACACGTTCACGGACGACGATCGCAAGGTGGCCAGCCAGCGCGCCGACGCGGACTTCCTCTTCATGAAGGAGATCAACGCGTCCGTCGCGCGCAACCAGAAATTCGAAGAGATCGGCGGGCATTTCACCACGCAGGACGGCACGCGGCTGAAGTTCGACCCGTCGGCCGGCAGCGCGCGCGGCACGCTCGCACTGCTGGAGACCGATCGTCAGCTGTCGTCGGGCGCGGCGATCTTCGTCAACGACGTGTCCGGCCAGAAGACGTACGGCAGGCGCGCGGGCCTGATCGACGTCGGCTTCGGGTACGCGTTCGAGGACATCCTGAACGGCACCCACAGCGTCGGTTTTCACGAGACGGCCTGACGGCGCGCCTCGCCGCGCCGAAGCGCCACGCGCCTATTCGTCGCGCAGCGCTTCGGCCGGCCGTACCCGCGCGGCGCGCCAGCTCGGGTAGAGCGTCGCGACGCACGACATCAGGAACGCGGCCGCGGCGATCTCGATCACGTCGGTCGCCGCGAGTTTCGACGGCAGTGAGCTGAGGAAGTACACGGACGGCGTCAGGAAGCGGATGCCGAGCAACTGCTCGATCGCCGGCAGCACCCACGGAATGCTCACCGCGATCGCACAGCCGAGTGCGACGCCCGCCAGCGTGCCGGCGAGGCCGATCGTCATCCCCTGGATCGCGAAGATCCTCATGATCGACCCGGGCGGCGCGCCGAGCGTGCGCAGGATCGCGATGTCGCCCTGTTTCTGCGTGACGGTCATCACGAGCGACGACACGAGGTTGAACGCGGCGACCGCGACGATCAGCATCAGGATCAGCGACAGCATGCGCTTTTGCAGCCGCTCGGCTTCGAACCACGTGCGGTTCTGCCGCGTCCAGTCGCGGATATAGAGGTCGCCCGACAGCGTGCGCGACAGCGCCAGGGCGATGTCCGGCGCGCGCTGCAGATCGTCGAGGCGCAGCCGGATGCCGGTCGGCGCGCGCGCATTGAACAGCGTCTGCG
Source organism: Burkholderia sp. D-99 (assembly GCF_011605345.1). Lineage (GTDB taxonomy): Bacteria > Pseudomonadota > Gammaproteobacteria > Burkholderiales > Burkholderiaceae > Burkholderia. The sequence continues at coordinate 87,541 of NZ_JAAOXM010000017.1, read as the reverse complement.
CGTCGCGGAGATGAATGTACGCGAGCGCGCTGTCGTACTGGTAGTGGCCCGATTCGAACGTGCCGACCACGTTGAACTGGCGGAACTGCGGCAGTGCGTCGCCGATGCGCGCGGTGTTGCCGGGCGCGAAGAACGTGATGCGGTCGCCGATCTTCACGTGCAGCGCGTCGGCCAGTGCCGAGCCGAGCACGATGCCCATCCCGCCCGGCACGAGCGCGTCGAGGCGCCCGGTTTTCAGCTTGCGCGCGATCTCGGACACGCGCGGCTCGAGCACGGGATCGATGCCGCGCAGCGCGACGCCCGTCACGCTGCCCGCGTTCGTCAGCAGCGCCTGCGCATCGACGTACGGTGCGACGGCGCGCACGGCCGGGTTCTGCAGCGATTCGTGCGCGGTGAGCCGCCAGTCGGGCATCGCGCCGGTCGGCGAGAAGATTTCCACGTGCGCGAGCACCGACAGCATCCGGTCGCGCACTTCCGTCCGAAAACCGTTCATCACCGACAGCACGACGATCAGCGCCGCGACGCCGAGCGCGATACCGGCCATCGCGGCACCGGCGATGAACGACACGAAGCCGTCGCCGGCCGAGCGCCGGCCGCCGCGCGCATAGCGCAGCCCGATCTGCCATTCGAACGGGAGTTTCAAGCGGTTTCCTTTCATTTCGATTCGATTCGTGCCGAGCCGCGCATTCTAGCGAACGCGGCGCGACCGCGCGCGGCGGATGGGCGGCGAGCCGAAAACCCGCCCGACCGGCCGGTCGATGGCCGGCGTTGCAAGCCGGCACACCGATATTTCCATCGTTTCGGGTCTGATCGATAATGGCGCCCAGCATCCGGTCGAACATACCAAGCATGTACGGCGCAACCGGGCCGCGCCGTCACAGACCCATAACAATTCGGGGGAGGTTGCCGCAACAGGCAGCATGTCCTCGACAAGGAAATAACAATGGATTTGCTGCGCTTCCTGCTGCTCCTGCCGATTCGCGTCGCGGGCTTCGTCTGGTGGCTGCTCGGCTCCGCGCTGCGGCCGCTGGTCGGCGACGTGTCGTGGACAGCGCCCGCGTGGATGGGCATCACCGTCGCGGCCGTGCGCCGCCGCCCGTGGCATGCCGGCGGCCTCGTGCTGCTCGCGGCCGCGCTGGGCTACGGCGGCTACTGGTTCAAGCACCGCCCGAAGCCGCCCGAGCCCGAGACCGTCAGTTTTACCGTGAAGGCGCCGGCGATCACCACCTATGAGGTGGACGACAGCGACAAGCCGAAGATCACCGTGCATCCGCTCGAAGTCGTGTTCGCACAATCGGCCGCGCCGATCGAACAGGTCGGCAAGCCGGCCGGAGACGGCATCGAGATGACGCCCGCGCTGAAGGGCGCATGGGAGTGGGCCGACGACAAGACGCTGCGCTTTACGCCGGCAGCTGACTGGCCGGTCGGCGCGCACGTCGAGGTGCGTTTCGCGGTGCACCGGGTGTTCGCGCCGCAGGTGACGATGCACGACGACCGTTTCGCATTCGACTTGCCCGCATTCGCCGCGACGTTCGGCAACAATGAGTTCTACCAGAATCCCGACAATCCGGCGGAGAAGCAGGCGCTGCTGCAGTTGCGCTTCAACTACCCGGTCGATCCGGCCGAATTCGAGAAGCGCATCGGCCTCGTGCTGGTCGGCCGCGACGGCAAGAATGCGTCGCCGCTGCGCTACACGGTCAACTACGACAAGATGAAGACGAGCGCGTGGGTCTACTCGCAGCCGCTCGAGATTCCGCGCGATCCGCTGGTGGCACGGCTCGACGTCGACAAGGGCGTGAAGAGTTCGCGCGGCGGCAACGGCACGCCGGACGTGCTGCACGCATCGGTCGACGTGCCGGGGCTCTACAGCCTGTCGATCGACAACATCGCGCCGACGCTCGTCGACAACGAGCGCTACGAGCCCGAGCAGGTGCTCGTCGCCGAAGCGTCGGACGGCGTGCGCAGCGCCGATCTCGCGGCGCGTGCGAAGGCGTGGGTGCTGCCCAAGCGCAAGCCGGGCGTCGATCAATCGGACGACGATCCGCCGTACGAATGGAACGTGGCCGACATCAGCGACGCTGTGTTGAAGCAGTCGAAGCCGCTGCCGCTCGAAGCGGTGCCCACCGAGAACGATTACGCGACGCTGCAAAGCTTCAAGTATCACGCGACGCCGGGCGATCGTATCGTCGTGCGATTCGCGGGCGACTTGAAATCGGCGGGCGGCTACCTGCTCGCCGAGCCGGTGACGACCGCGTTCACGGTGCCCGACTATCCGAAGCTGCTGCGCTTCATGGCCGACGGCTCGCTGCTGTCGATGAGCGGCAGCAAGCGCTTGTCGGTCGTGTCGCGCAACCTGCCGGGGATGAAGGTCGAGATCGGTCGCGTGCTGCCCGACCAGCTCCAGCATCTCGTGAGCTTCAACAACGGCACGTACGCGCGGCCCGAGCTGTCGTATTCGTTCAGCGAGGATCACATCGTCGAGCGCTTCGTGCAGACGCGCGCATTCCCGGCCGGCGACCCCGGCAAGGCGCATTACGAAGGCATCGATCTCGGCCAGTACCTGAAGGGCGGCAAGCGCGGCGTGTTCCTGCTGCACCTGACGAAGTACGATCCGGCCGCCGAGAAGAAGGCCGACGATGCGAAGGATGGCGATGCTTCGTCCGGCGACAGCAGCCAGGATCAGTCCGACAACGCCGATTCGGGCGACAGCAACGGCAACGGCAACGGCGACGACAGCGACAGCGCGCTCGGCGACACGCGCCTGATCGTCGTGACCGATCTCGGGATGCTGGTCAAGAAGGCGCTGGATGGCAGCCAGGACGTATTCATCCAGTCGATCCGCAACGGCCGTCCGGTTGCGGGCGCAACGGTATCGGTACTCGCGGTGAACGGCCAGGCGCTGTTCACGCAGACCACCGGCGCCGACGGGATCGTGCACTTCCCCGCGTTCAAGGGGCTCGACCGCGAGAAGCGGCCGCAACTGTATGTCGTGAAGAAAGACACCGACCTGTCGTTCCTGCCGGTGGCCGGCCGCGATCGCCAGCTCGATTTCTCGCGTTTCGACGTCGACGGCGAGCGCAACGCGACGGGCCAGGGGCAGCTGTCCGCCTACCTGTTCTCGGATCGCGGCCTGTATCGCCCCGGCGATCCGTTCCACATCGGCCTGATCGTGCGCGCGGCGAGCTGGGCGCGCAGCCCGGCCGGCGTGCCGCTGCAGGCGGAGATCGTCGACCCGCGCGGGATCACGGTCGAGCGCAAGCCGGTGACGGTCGATGCGACGGGCTTCACCGAGCTCGGCTATACGACCGCCGAGACGGCACCGACCGGCACGTGGACGGTGAACCTGTACATCGTCAAGGACGGCCAGCCCGGCGCGGAGCCGATCGGCAGCACGACGGTGCAGGTGAAGGAATTCCTGCCCGACCGGATGAAGGTCGACGCGAAGCTGTCGCAGCAGGTCGTCGAGGGGTGGGTGAAACCGAAGGGGCTGAAGGGCGTCGTCGATGCGCAGAACCTGTTCGGCACGCCGGCGGAGAAGCGTCGCGTCGCGGCGACGCTGACGCTGCGCCCGGTGTGGCCGTCGTTCCGCAGCTGGCAGGGCTATCACTTCTTCGATGCACGCCGCGCGAAGGAGGGCTACACGACGACGCTGCAGGACGGCACGACCGACGACCACGGCCATGCCGAGTTCGACCTCGATCTCGACAAGTACGCGGACTCGACCTACCAGCTCTACTTCCAGGCGAAGGCGTACGAAGCGGAAGGCGGGCGCAACGTCGCCGCGAACGCGCAGACGCTCGTGTCGAACAACGACTGGCTCGTCGGCTACAAGTCGGTCGACGATCTCGGCTACGTGAAGCGCGGCAGCCCGCGCACGGTGCGGCTCGTCGCGATCGATCCGAACGCGAAGGCGATCGGCGTGAAGGACCTGCGCGCGCAGCTCGTCGAGGAACGCTACGTGTCGGTGCTGACCAAACAGGATTCCGGCGCATACAAATACGATTCGCGGCTGAAGGAAGTGCCCGTCGACGAGCAGCCGCTGACGATTCCGGCGGCCGGGCTCGACTTCACGCTGCGCACCGACAAGCCGGGCAGCTATGCGCTCGTGATCCGCAACGCGGACGGCGCCGCGGTGAACCGGATCGAGTATTCGGTCACGGGCGACGCGAACGTCACGCGTTCGCTCGACCGCAACGCGGAGTTGCAGGTGACCCTCGCGAAGCATGACTACAAACCGGGCGAGCAGGTCGAGATCGCGATCCGCGCGCCCTACGCGGGCAGCGGCCTGATCACGATCGAGCGCGACAAGGTGTATGCGCACGCCTGGTTCCATGCGGACACGACCAGTTCGATCCAGCACATCACGGTACCGGCCGGCTTCGAGGGCAACGGTTACATCAACGTGCAGTACATCCGCGATCCGTCGTCCGACGAAATCTTCATGAGCCCGTTGAGCTACGGCGTCGTGCCGTTCTCGGTGAACCTCGACGCGCGCCGCAACGCGGTGTCGGTCGATGCGCCGGCGCTCGTGAAGCCCGGCGACACGGTGAATTTCACCGTGCATTCGGCGAAGCCCGCGAAGGTCGTCGTGTTCGCGGTCGACGAGGGCATCCTGCAGGTCGCGCGCTACAAGCTCGGCGATCCGCTGAAGTTCTTCTTCCGCAAGCGGATGCTCGAAGTCGGCACGTCGCAGATCCTCGACCTGATCCTGCCGGACTTCGAGAAGCTGATGGCGATGGCCGCGCCCGGCGGCGACGCCGACGATGCGATCGGCCGTCAGCTGAACCCGTTCAAGCGCAAGCGCGACAAGCCGGTCGTTTACTGGTCGGGGATCGTCGACGTGAACGGCGACACGCGCCTGAGCTACACCGTGCCCGACTACTTCAACGGCAAGCTGCGCGTGATGGCCGTGTCGGTGTCGCCGGACCTGGTCGGCACGTTCGAAGGCGCGACGACGGTGCGCGGCGATTTCGTGCTGTCGCCGAACGTGCCGACGACGCTCGCGCCGGGTGACGAGGCCGACGTCAGCGTCGGTGTTTCGAACAACCTGACGGGCGCCGGCAACCAGCCGGTGCCGATCGCGGTCACGCTGAAGACGGGCCCGCAGTTGCAGGTGATCGGGCCGGCCACGCAGAACGTCGCGCTCGCGCCGCAGCACGAGGGCGTCGCGATGTTCCGCGTGAAGGCGACCGACACGCTCGGCTCGGGTTCGCTGTCGTTCGGCGCGCGCTATGGCGCGAAGGGCGCGCAGCAGCGCGTCGACGTATCGGTGCGGCCGGCCGCCGCGTTCCGCACGCAGCTCGACATCGCGCGGCTCGACCCGGGCAAGAAGGCGAGCGTGCCGAACCTGCGGTCGATGTACGACGCGTATGCGTCGCGCGATGCGAGCATCTCGACCGCGCCGCTCGTACTGTCCGAAGGGCTGTCGTCGTATCTCGTCAACTTCGAGCACTACTGCAGCGAGCAGATGGTGAGCGCGGCGGTGCCGCGCGTGTTCGCGGCGAAGTGGCTGTCGGTGCGCGCGCTGACGAGTGCGATGCATGCGACCGACGCCGGCGCCGACACGGCGAACGCGGCGGCGATCGCGCAGTTCCTCGGCGTGCTGCGCAGCCGGCAGAACGCGCAGGGCGGGTTCGGTCTGTGGAGCGCGACGCCCGACGCCGATCCGTTCGTGTCCGCGTACGCGATGCACGTGCTGCTCGACGCGCGCGAGCGCGGCATCGCCGTGCCGAAGGACATGCTCGACGCGGGCAACCAGTATCTGCAGAAGCTCGCGGCGAACGATTCGCTCGGCTCGCTCGACCTGCTGCGGCAGCGCGCATACGCGGTGTATCTGCTGACACGCCAGGGCAACGTGACGACCAACAGCCTCGCGGCCGTGCAGAAGCGGCTGCAGGATGCGTATCCGAACGACTGGAAGAACGACCTCGCGGCCGCATGGCTCGCCGCGTCGTACCAGTTGCTGAAGCAGGACAAGGAGGCCGCGGCGCTGATCGCGGGCCCGCAGGCGCTGCTCGAGCGCAAGCGTGCGTCCGACGGCGGCTACGTGACGGGCTACTACCTCGATCCGCTGACGCGCGACGCGAGCGTGCTGTACCTGATCGCGAAGCACTTCCCGGACCGCGTGCGCAAGCTGTCGCCGCGCGCGATGGACAACCTCGCCGCGCCGCTCGTCGACAATCGCTACAACACGCTGTCGTCGGCGATGACGATCCTCGCGCTCGATGCGTATGCGGCATCGAGCGCAGGCCAGCTCGACCAGCTCGCGATCGACGAGGTGCGCGCGGGCGCCGCGCCGAAGGACGTATCGTCGATCCAGGCGAACCTCGTGCGCTCCGGCACGTGGTCGGGCGGTGCGTCGCGCGTCGATTTCGTGAACGGCAGCTCGCTGCCCGCGTGGTGGATCACGAGCCAGTCGGGTTACGACCGCGGCACGTCGACGAAGGCGATCAAGGACGGGCTGGAGATCGTGCGCGACTACACCGATACGGACGGCAAGCCGCTCGACAAGATCACGCTCGGCCAGGAGATCGACGTGCACCTGAAGATCCGTGCGACGGGCTCGGCGAGCGTCGGCAACATCGCGATCGTCGACCTGCTGCCCGGCGGCTTCGATCCGGTGATCGCGCCGCCGCCCGTCACCGACACGCAGGACGGCGACAGCAACGGCGATGGCGGCGCGTCGGCGCCGGTGGCCGATGCACCGTGGCGCTCGCCGATCGGCGTAAAGGGTTCCACGTGGCAGCCGCAGTTCGCGGACGTGCGCGAGGACCGCGTGGTGATCTACGGCACCGCGACGACCGACGTGCGCGAGTTCGTCTACCGGATCAAGGCGAGCAACGCGGGCCGCTTCGTCGCGCCGCCTGCGTACGGCGAGTCGATGTACGACCGCCGCGTGCAGGCTCAGGCGCCCGGCGGCACGACGTTGACCGTGGAGCGCGTGCGATGACGATGCAGCTGCGGCAGCTGCGCCAGTCGTGCCAGCGGCGCCGGGTGCGAGGAGCGCCCGCGCGTGACTGACGCTTCGGTACTGCGGCGCGCGCTGCACGGCGCCGGCCGCTGGCTGTATCGCTGGCAGAACTGGATCGCCGGCGCGCTGCTCGTGTTCGGTGCGCTGGCCGCGTGCCGGTTGTGGCCGCATCCGCCGCTGCGTGACTGGAAACCGTCGTCGGTTGCAGTGACGGACGCGCAGGGCCGGTTGCTGCGCCTGACGCTCGCGAAGGACGACCGCTATCGGCTGTGGGTGCCGCTCGACCGGATGTCGCCGCAGCTCGTCGAAGCCGTGATGCTGCACGAGGACCGCTGGTTCCGCTGGCATCCCGGCTTCAACCCGTACGGCCTCGCGCGCGGCGCATGGATCACGTACGTGCGCGGCGGCAATCCGCAGGGCGGCTCGACGCTGACGATGCAGCTCGCGCGCTCGCTGTGGAAGCTGAACACGCGTACGCCGGCCGGCAAGCTCGCGCAAGTCGCGCGAGCGATGCAACTCGAACTTTTCTATTCGAAACGGCAGATCCTCGAAGCGTATCTGAACGATGCGCCGTACGGCCGCAACGTCGAAGGCGCGGGCACCGCGAGCGTCGTCTATTTCGACCGGATGCCCGATGCGCTGACGCTGCCCGAGGCGCTCGCGCTCGCGGTGATTCCGCAGGACCCGGCACGGCGCGTGCGCGGCGGGCAGGACGAGATCAACCGCGCGCTGGCCGCGTCGCGCAACCGGCTGTATGCGCGCTGGCTGACGAAGCATCCGGGCGATGCATCGCTCAAGCCGCTGTTCGCGTTGCCGCTTGCGATGCGGCCATTGTCGGCACTGCCTTTCGATGCGCCGCATGCGGTCGACCAGGCGCTCGCCGCACGCAGCGCGTGGCGCACGACCTCGGGCGGCGCGGCGGACGACAGCGACGGCGGCGCGCGGCTCGTGACGACGCTCGATCTCGACCTGCAACGCACGCTCGAACGGCAGATCGCACGCTATGTCGCGCGCAACGACACGCGCGGCGTGCGCAACGCGGCGGCCATCCTGGTCGATACGCGCGACATGGGCGTGAAGGCGCTGGTCGGCTCCGCGAACTTTTTCGACCGCACCATCGACGGGCAGGTGAACGGCACGCTCGCGCGGCGCTCGCCGGGCTCGACGCTCAAGCCGTTCATCTATGCGCTCGGTTTCGACCAGGGCGTGCTGCATCCGCAGACCGTGCTGCGCGACGTGCCGACCGCGTTTGGCCCGTATGCGCCGGAGAATTTCGACGGGCATTTCCTCGGGCCGATCACCGCGACCGATGCGCTGAACCGCAGCCGCAACGTGCCGGCCGTGTGGGTCGCGTCGCAGCTCAAGTCGCCCGACCTGTACCGGTTCCTGCAGGAAGCCGGCGTGCGCCGGCTCGCGAGCGCGCAGCACTACGGGCTCGCGCTCGTGCTCGGCGGCGGCGAAGTGACGATGCAGGATCTCGCGGGGCTCTATGCGATGCTCGCGAATCGCGGCGAATTCCGGCCGCTGCGGCTGCGCGCGGACGAACCGGCGCTGCCCGGCCGGCGCTTGTTGAGCGCGGAGGCGAGCTACATGACGATGGACATGCTGCGCCAGCATCTGCGCCCCGACGAGACGAGCGGCGCGCAACCGTCGAGCGTGCCCGTCTACTGGAAGACCGGCACGTCATGGTCGTTCCGCGATGCGTGGACGGCCGGCGTGTTCGGCCCGTATGTGCTGGTCGTGTGGGTCGGCAATTTCGACAACTCGACGAATACGGCATTCGTCGGTGTCGACGCGGCCGCGCCGCTGTTCTTCCAGGTGGTCGACGCGCTGAATGCCGAGCGCACGCTCGCCGAGCCGCCGCGCGCGGTGCCGCCGCGGCTGAAGCGCGTGCGGATCTGCCTCGCGAGCGGTGACCTGCCGAACGAGTGGTGCCCGCAGCAGGGCTGGACATGGTTCATTCCGGGCACGTCGCCGATCCGCGTGAGTACCGTGCACCGGCCGGTCGTGATCGACGACGCGACGGGGAAGGCCGCGTGCCCGCCGTACGACGGCAAGCGCACGCATACGGAGACCTTCGAGTTCTGGCCGTCGGATCTGCAGCAGGTGTTCGCGCAGGCCGGCATTCCGCGCCGGCGGCCGCCGCAGAATGCGGACTGTCGCGATGCCGGGCAGGTCGAAGGCGATCCGCCGCGCATCACGTCGCCGCTGCGCGGCAGTACGTATGCGATGCGCGTGAAGAGTACGGAGGAGATGCGCATCGCGTTCAACGCGACGGCCGATGCGAGTGCGCACGCGCTGTACTGGTTCGTCAACGATGCGTTCGTCGGGCGCAGTGTGCCGGGCGATGCGCTGTTCTGGCAGCCGCGGACGGCCGGCAGTTTTACGGTGCGGGTGGTCGATGATCACGGCCGCAGCGATCAGCGGCCGCTGGCGGTGGGGTTGGAGCAGTAGGCGTTCCGGATCACATGCGGGCAGCAGGCGAAGTGCCGGTATCGGTCATTTTCCGTAACTCTCGAGCGGGATTGCCGTCCTGCGGTTCGCACACAGACGGTAGGGGCGCCCGGGGAGGCGGAATTGCGGGCCCTTTGGAGGGGGGGCAAACAGTACGGCACGATGCCCCCGACGTAGTACCGATTGCCGGCGATCCATGTCCGATTGGTTCGCTTTGTTGACGGTTGTCGGAACGTGGGGCCGTCCGGACAGGGGCGGCTTCAGTCGAATGCGTCGGGCGACGATCGGTCTGGCGCGGCCGTTCGTGCAATCGCGGTGCCGAATTGCCGGCCCGACATCCGGGGCTTGTTCCCGTCGCACAGTCAGGGTTTGGGCACCCGGATACGGCTGATCATCAGCGACCCCGACAGACCGAAAGGCAGCGTCATCGGATGCAGCGTGGCGCCCCAGATCTGCAGGTCGCCGAGCCACAGGTTCGGGCCGATTGCGTCGAACCTCGCGGCGACCGCCAGCAACAGCACGAGGACGATCGATGTCGGAATCGGTGTGCCCTCGAAGTACGAAACCTTTCCCGTTTCCTGCGACAGCTCTTCCGCCGTCACGTTGTAACGGGCCAGCCGCGACACGCCGCAGGCCACGAAATAGACCAGTATCAACCGATCGTACAACCCTGTCATGCCGCATCCGTAACCGATGATGGCGGGGGCGACGCCGAACGAAATCACGTCGGCAAGCGAGTCGAGTTCGCGGCCCAACGCCGACGATTTTTGCCGCCAGCGCGCAATTCTGCCGTCCAGGATGTCGAATACCAGGGCGCCGACAATCAGGCCGGCCGCGTAATAGATGTGCAGCTTATCGCCACTCGCGATGTACGAAATGATTGAAAAAAGTGCGCCGGTGCCGCACACCGCGTTACCGAGCGTGAACCAGTCGGCCAGATGAAATTCACGGATCATCGAAAATCGTCGAACAGGGCTTGTCATGCTGATGTCGGCTGGAGGAAGGAGGCCACTATGCTATCAGGCATGGTGAAAGCGCTTTCGCGAAAGCGATATCCCGAATGGGCGCCAAACCGATGCGACCGTTCGTCACTCGAGACGGCACGCTTCGCGTGCAAGCGGCCTGTGTGCTTCCGGCGACAAACGTTTGGCAGAAGTCCGTTCGGTGACGGGCCCCCCGTCACTTCGTCATCCGGGCCGGCCCTGATCGCGTGCTGTGCTGGAAGATCGACTATGCGAGGCTGTCGGGGGCAAGTCGTAAAACCTGCGCGGTATCGTCCTGAGGCTCGGGCTATCCGCATCGGCCACAATCATGTGTCGCGTTGCGTCGTGTGCCGCTAATGCTTCGTTTGATACCCAGCGTTCGATCAAGAAAAATCCATTTCCCTGACCGACGACCGGATGGAGACCGTGCCGGAGACAGCCTTGTTCAGCACGTACGAGCGGCGCCAACTTTTCATGACGACGATCACGGCTGCAGTGATCAGCGGCCGCTGGCGGTGAAGTTGGAGCAGTAGAGGACGACGGCCTGCCGGTGCAGGCCCGGATTCAGACGCTGTAGCCGATCCGCAGCACACCCCATTGCCTTCCGCCGACGACGATGGGTGCGGAAACGTCCTTCATCAGCGCGAAGTTGCCGTTGCCCATGTCGCGCCGATAGGTCTGCAGCAGGAACGGCTTGTTATGCGACACGGAGGTGCGCGCCGTGCGGTCCGTGTAGATCCGGCGATTCCGGCAGTTCGCGGCGTTCCACGCGGCGTCCGCGCGCTGGGGCAGCGAGAACTTGCGGTTGTGGGTCGGCAGGTAGCACTGCCTGTCGAAGCTCGCGCAATAGACGATGCGTGCGTCGATCTCGAGGATCGGCTCCTGGATGGCCGGCAGCACGCGGTCGGTGAACGCCGTGAAGCGCGTCATGAACTGCTGCGGGTCGGTGCCGGGAATCGGCACGTAGTTCGCGTCGAAGAGCGCGTCGAGTGCGATATCGCCGCGCCCGACCGCTTCCTCGAAGAGCTTGCTGATCGCGGCGGCCGTATTCCGCGCGGTGTCGATCAGGCGCGTGTCGGGCGATTCGATGCCGGTCGCGGCCGTGAGTTCGATGAGCGTCTCGGAGACGGAGAGCAGGTTGCCGAGCCGGTCCTTGGCCTGCGAGAAGTTGTCGCTCGAATCCTCGACACCCGATGCCATCTCGCCGACCTGTTCGTCGAGGCGGTGGCATTGCGTCTCGATCTCGTCCGTCAGCGACGCGATCTGTTCGGCCTCGCCGGCGAGCTCGGTGATTGCGTGCCCGGTCGCGTGCACGACCTCGCCGATCGTACGCGTGCCCTCGCGCACGCGATGCGCGCGTGCGGCGTTGTCGGTGCCTTCCGCGATCAGGTGTTCGGTCTGCTCGGCAAGGCGCGCGAGGGTCGTCTCGATCTGGGCCGTCGCCTGTCCGGTCTTGGCGGACAGGTTCTTGACCTCGGCCGCGACGACGGCGAAGCTGCGCCCCGAATCGCCGGCGCGTGCGGCCTCGATCGCGGCGTTCAGCGCGAGCAGGTGGGTCTGTCGCGCGATCACGGAGATCTCCTCGGACACGGCCCGGACGTGATCGAGCGCGTCGCGCAGCGCGCCCATCTGGTTGCCGATCGACGTGACGCCCTCGACGAGGCCGTGGATGTCGGCGAGCGACGCCTCGATCGTCTGTTGCGACTGGCGAACCGCGTTCGACGCATTCGCGCTCACGGCGCGCACCTGCTGCGCGGCCTCGGCAATCCGGTGGTTGCCGCGCAACGTGACGGCGGCCGATTCGCGCAGCGTGTGGCAGACCTCCGCCTGCCGGGCGACGCGGGTCGCGACTTCCTCGACGTGACCCGACACGTCGCAGATCTCGATGCCGAGCCTGCCGGCCTGCTCGGCGATGTCGCCGACGAGTGCGCGCGATGAACGGCGGCTGCGGCCGATTCCGAAGAAGTTCACGTTGCTGGGTCTCCTGGTGGACACGCTTGGCCGGTCTTTGGCGAGTTTTTGGAGTGTGCCCCTGACTTGACGGCGGCGGAGCCGCCGACTTGAGGTCGGGTAAACGTCTAGATCGGCGATCCGGATGGTTGGGCTAGCACCGCGCGTTTCCCGTTTTTGTGCGGCTGTCTTCCGGCGGCCGGGCGCCGGACGGGCGGGCACCGATCATCCGTCCGAATGCGCCGAGTCAGAATACGTGATGGATGCCGACGTTGGGGCCGACCGGTGTGCCGGGCAATCCGGACAACGCACCGCGAGTGATGCCGGGGTCGGCATCCATCGTTCCGTGGTGGTTGACGACGCCAGCTTGCGCATGGAGGACGGTTCGCTTCGACAGGCTGCAACTGACGTCGACCGCGACGGGCAACGAATGACTGTGCGAATCGTTGCGATCGATCTTGCGCCACGCGCCTGTATTCACCGTCGGCTGCAATCCGAAACTGGGCGAATCGCTTGGGGGATGGATGGTGGGCATGAAAGTCGAAGAACGTCTGGCTATATCGAACAGCGGACTGGCTACGCCTCGGGGCCAGGGCCGGCGTGACGCGATAGTCGAAGCCGGCGCCATACACGAGGGGCAGGGTAGCGAAACCCTCCCCTCGTACCGCGGGCGACACGACGCGGCAGCTTCGCCGCACCGCATCGCGCAGCGGTCTTGCTTACTTCGCGGAGCTCGCGCTGACCTTCGCGAAGTCCAGGCTGCCGAAGCCCGTATCGTCGTCCCAGCCGGCCTTCGCGGTATAGCCGTGGCTGCTGTAACCGTTGTTGCCCGAGGTCACGTCGTGGAGCAGCGACGTATTGGTCGGGAAGTTCTGGTAGAACGCCGACGTCGGCAGGCCGAGGCTGTTGTTGTTCGCCGATTCGACCCGCGCCCAGCCGCCGACGAAGATCGGCGAAGCGAGGCTCGTGCCGCCGACGAGCTGGTTGGTCTGCCCGTTGATGACGATATACGCGCCCGTCGATTGCGCGGCGTCGAACGCCACGTCGGGCAGCACGCGTTTCGTCACCGTGCTGCCGAGCGCGGCGGTCTGCCAGCTCGGCGCGGTTTCGAACGCGCTCACACCGCCGCCCGTCGCCCAGATCCGCACTGCGTTGTCGACCGGGTTGCCGTTGCTGTCGAGATCCGCGTACGCGACGCCTTCGTTCCACACGGTTTCGCCGGCCCACGTCGTGGTGCCGGTGGTCGACAGCGTCGTGCCGCCGACCGCGACGACATACGGCGAACTCGCGGGCGACGACACGCTGTACTTGGACAGGTTGATCGTCGTCCTGACCGACGTGCCGTTGTACGTGCCGATGTAGCCGGGCGCGCCTTGCGGCGACGTCGACCATTGATAGACGCCCGCGTCGCCGGCCGAGACCGAGAAGACCTGGCCCTGCGCGACGGCCTGCTTGAACACGGCGTCGTCGGCGGCGAGCGAGCCGTCGGAGTTCGCGGCGGTTTCGTCGAGGCCGAGCGACACGTTGATGACGGTCGCCTTGTTGTCGGTCACGGCCTTGTTGTATGCCGCGGTCAGCGTCGCGTCGGTGAGGCCGCTGTCGTTGCTGTCGCCGTTCACCGCCGAGTAGAAGATCAACTGCTTCACGCCGCCGGAGGTGCCGATGATGTCCTGGCTGTCGAGATCCCATTCGCCCGGATCGCCGTCGTCAGCCAGCGTGCCCGATCCGCCCGCGACCACCGCCGTGTTGACGGTCGCCAGGCCGGCATTCTGCGTGAAGGTGTTCAGGTCGGCGATGGTCTGGGTCATGTCGCCCCAGGTGATGATGCCTACCGTGGTGTTGGTCGCGGCAGGCAGGCCGCTCGCGTCGTAGATCGCCGCGAAATCGGTCGGCTGGTGGCCGACTTGCTGCGACGCGGCGGCCGCGTTCTTCGCGATCCTGTTCGGTTCGATGACGGCGGCCGGCGCGAAGCGGTGGAGCAGGCGGTGCGGCACCGCGGCGTTCTGCAGGCCGAGCACCGAGTCGACGACCGAGCCGAGCGACGCCGGGATCAGCGCGGCCGAATCGTTCGCGAAGACCGGCTTGCCGCGATAGTTGAAGCGCTTGATGCTCGCGTGGAAGCCGTTCTGCGCGTTGGTCGCGTTGCCGTCGGCGGAGACCAGCGTGTTGTTCTCCGACACCGTGACGTTGCTGAAGCCGTTCGCCTTCAGGTGGGCTACGACGGCCGCGACCTGGCTGTCGGTCGGCGCGAAGCGCGCCTTGAACTGGGCCGGCGTCAGGTACTTGCGGTAGTTCGCGCTGCCCGGCTGGTTGACGTCGCGCAGGAACGCGTCGAGCTGGTCGGTGTTGCGATTCTTCAGCACCACGGTCACATGCAGCGGCTGGCTCAGTTCGAGCGGCGTCACATGCGTGTCGGTGAGCGCCGGCGTGCCGACGCTGTTCAGCGAGTACGCAGGCTGAGCCTGCGATGCGGCCGACGCAGCCGCGGCGGGCGCATTCGACAGCAGGAAGGCGCTGGTGCGGGTCGCGACCCAGTTGGTGGCAGCCTGGGCGGGCAGCGGCGCCAGCGTGGCGGCGACCGCGAGCGGCAGTGCGGCGAGGGCAAAGCGTTGCGAGAGTGTGCGATTGACGTGCTGAGTTCTCTGCATTGTGAGCTCCGAGATTTCGACGTAGAACCGGTGCAGCGCGCGACCCGGATCGCGGGTAGCGGCAGGGCGGCGCATGCAACCTGACGCAAGACCGGACCAACCAGCGTGATTCAAGGCGACATAAGTTTTCCTCCCCCTCCCACCATCAAGATCGGAGGCCGGTCCGGGTATCGGATTCGCACGTCGCGAACGTCGATCCCGCGCACGGCCCTCTATCGTGTCGGCCTGCGTCGCATCGGCGGCGGCGTGGTCCGACCTTCTCTCGTTCCGTTCAATCTGCTGCGACGGCTGCTTCAACGCGTTATCACTTAATTAGGAATCCAATATATAAAATCCGTATAAGCGGGCGATGCATTGTCGTTCGACGGCGTGGTGCGTGTGTTTCGTGTGAGGTGCTGCGGGCGAGATCGAATGCCCCGGTCAGCCGGGAGAGAGGTCGATGTCGTCGTCTTCCGCCTGAAGCGGAACGGGATGACCGGTGACGCGGGAGCTGGGTGTTGCGAGTAGATGTCGCGGCTTACGAATCAGCTACTGTTCTCGTGCAACGTAATAAAAACGGAAGTTAATTGTCGGGCCGTTGATTTCCTGATGCGGATTCGATTTCACGGCGGTATTTCTTGCGGGGAAAGATAGCAAGAAAGAAAACGCAGAGTCAAACTTTTTTTGATTGCGTTTAAAAAGTTTAGATAATCGCTTCAAAGGATGTTTTTTATGAACGGGAAGCGATTATGTAAGTCATTCGTCATCCTTGACGAGTGACGCGTGACGCAGTGCGAGCCAGGCGCTGGCGTTGCGAAAAACCGATGCCGCCGCTGCCATTTCGATGCGACGTTCCGAAACCGGCCCTCGCGGTTTCGTTGTCTGCGCGTAGCAAGTGAGCGCGCGTTCGACGCAACGCGCGATGCGCTTCGATTGAAACCGGGCGAATCGTTCGGACTTGCGTGGAACACGCATCGTGTTGCGCGGCATCTTCTTTTCCTTCTTGCCGGCTTTCGCGATTCCCGCAGCGGCAGCGCGCAGGTCGCGCGCCATGTGCCCTGCACCACTGCCCGGCGATCACCCGTCGTCCGCCTTCGCCTGTAGCCCCTTCAACCCCTGAATTACGACCAGCAGCGCGCGGCCGTGCTCGTCCGATCCGTCCCACGCGTCGACGATCGCGTCGCGCAGCAGGTCGTTGTACCGGCGGCGCGACGGCCCGGTATCGACACCATAGAAACTGCATAACTTATTGAATGGCGCGCTGCGGCGCAGCCGATGCCCGTTCGACAGCCTCAGGCGCGATACGGTCGGCTGGCTGACCCCGGAGAGTCGCGCTATTTCGCTGGACGAGCGTGTATCTGCCGTCAGGCGGCGCAACAGGTCTTGAACGGGAAAATCTTGGTCCGGGGCTTCCATGCGATGCATTATACCTATACAGTTACGGCTGTTGAATGGGCTTGCTGTCACCAGCGAGGCTGTATCCCGAGAAAGTTGATGACACTGAAACACCTCCCACCCACGTTCTGCTGGACCAAGATCGGTACCGAGTCCGGCGAGGAACTGCCGACCGTCGTGCTCCGCAAGGAATGGGAGCGCCGGCTCGGGGGCGGGCGTTTTCTGTGGGGCATCAACCAGCCGCTCGGCAGCAGCGCGCAAGTCGCCGCGCATCGCACGGGCTCGCTGCTCGCGCTGTTTTCGCCGGTCGCGTCGCGCCCGCGCGCAGGCGAGCGCAAGGACGCGTTGTTGTGGAATGCATGGGTCGACGCGAGCGGGCAGGTGCGGCCGTTGCCGCCGCACACGTTCATCGCGAGCCGCTCGACCTTGCCGTCGGGCCGGCGCCGCGAGCAGCACTACGCGCTCGTGTGCGCGTCGTCCACCGCGTTGACGGTCGGCACGCAATTGCGCGTGTTTCCCGATCACCTGCGCAGCGTGAGTACCGGCAAGTCGCTCGGTGCCGCACAGGGCGCGGCTGTGGTCGATTGCGTCGGGCGTGCGAAGGAGCAGACGGGCAAGAGCTATCCGCTCGCGCTGTCGGTCGAGCTGGAGGCACCGTATTTCGTGCGGCTCGCGCAGCCGTGCGTGCTGAAGGCGCGCGATCTCGCGGAAGTGAACAAGGCGACGCGCGCCGGTGATTTCGATCGCTTTGTCGAGCTCGTCGCGCGCTTGCGCGGCCGTTCGCCGACGGACGCCGAGCGTGGCGTCACGCGCGATCTGTTCGACGTGCCGCCGATCGAAACGGCGGCCGCGTATGTTGCGCCCACGCACGTGGCGCGCTTGCGCAACCGGCCGGCGGCCGAGCATGCGCGCGATCTCACGGGCGACCTGTTCGACTTGTCACCGGGCGAGGCGGCCGCGTTCGCGGGCCTTGCGCATCCGCGCATCGGGCGCGCATGACGCATTGCGCGCAGCGGGTCGCGCAAGAATCTGTTGCAATCTCGCCATAGCGGAGCGGCGAGGGCAGAGAGACAATCGGCACGAAGCGCGCTGCGCGGCGGCCGATGCGTCGATACTCGATGGGTCGTGGTTCACGCCGCCGACATGCGCACCACGCACACTGAGCGTCGGCGTGCTTCACACTGCAACCCTGAGGGAGAAGTGTCGATGTCGACCCACATCTGTTCGCGGGAAGCCCGGGCCGCACAGCGCTTCGTCGAAGCCACGCGCAACGTCGATCAGGCCTTTCGCGCCGTGCGAGGCGAAAGCGACGACGACATCTCGTCGGCCGAATATGCACGCGCGATGTCGCGCCTCGATCGCGCGCTCGACGAGCTGGCGCTTGCGCAGGAATGCTTCGATCGCGTAGTCAGCGCCGACACAACCGCACACGACAACTGATCCCGCCGGCCCCGCGTGTTCGCGCGTCAGGCGACGCGCGTTCATCTTCATGCCGGGCATCGCGCCCGGCATGCGTTCACTTATCCCGTTCCTGCTTCAGACCTTGCGGCCTTCGACCGGATAACCGGGATCGGTATAGCCGTGCGTCGATGCGTGCCCGGGCGGCACGAGCGAATCGACGAACCGTTCATCGTCCGGGCCGAGTTCGAGCGTGAGCGCATCGATGTAGCTGTCCCAGTGCGCTTCGGTGCGCGGCCCCGCGATCGTCGAGCTGACGATGCGGTTCTTCATCACCCACGCGAGCGCAAACGCCACCGATGTCGTGCCGCGCGCGGCCGCATGTGCGGCCACCTGCTGCGCGATATGCAACGATTCGGGGCGCCATTCCGTTTGCTGGATGCGCCGGTCGCCGCGGCCCGCGCGCGAATCGGCGGGCGGCTGCGCATCCGCCGCGTATTTGCCGGTCAGCACGCCGCGTGCGAGCGGGCTGTACGGTACGACGCCGATCCCGTAATGCGCAGCGGCCGGAAGCTGTTCGACCTCGGCCGTGCGATCGACGAGGTTGTACAGCGGTTCGCTCGCAACCGGGCGATCGATGCCGAGTTGATCCGCGAGTCGCACGATCTCGGCGATGCGCCAGCCCTTGAAGTTCGACAGCCCGAAGTAGCGCACCTTGCCTTGCCGGATCAGGTCGGCGATCGCGCGCATGGCTTCGTCAAGCGGCGCATCGGTCAGCGCGCGATGGAAATAGAGGATGTCGATGTAGTCGGTGCCGAGGCGCTTCAGGCTCGCGTCGACCGATTCGACGATCCATTTGCGTGACTGGCCCTGCCGGTTCGGCCCTGCGTCCGGTCCGGCCGGATAGCCGAACTTCGTCGCGACGACCCAGCTGTCGCGACGCGGCGCAATCGCGCGGCCGACGACTTCTTCCGAGCGGCCGGCGTGATAGACGTCGGCCGTGTCGATGAAATTGACGCCCTGGTCGAACGCCTTGTCGATGATGCGCGCCGACGTCGCTTCGTCGGTCTCGCCGCCGAACATCATTGCGCCGAGACACAGCGGCGACACCTTGAGCGCGCTGCGCCCGAGATAGCGGTAATCCATGGAAGCTCCATGCGGGCACGTGCCCGCCGGTTGAATGAAAGAAGCCGCGCTTACACGCCGGCTTCGTCGAACACGCGCTGGGCGATCGTCAATGCGGAACTTGCGGTCGGCCAGCCCGAGTAGAACGCGAGATGCGTGATCGTTTCGACCAGCTCGTCGCGCGTGAGGCCGTTGTCGAGTGCTTTCTTCAGGTGGAACGGCAGTTCGTTGACACGATACAGCGACACGAGGCTCGCGACCGTCACGAGGCTGCGATCGCGCGGCGACAGGCCGGGGCGTTGCCAGACGTCGCCGAACAGCACGTTGTCGGTGTAGTCGGCGAGGGCGGGTGCGATGGCGCCGAACGCCTTGCGCGCGGCGGAAGTCGGCTCGGACATCGAGGGCTCCGGGGAAGTTGGGGAACATCGACGATGGTAGCCACCGATGCGCTTATCGATAATCCCCGGCAATTCGCATGCACTTATCGACGCGATTCATGAATCGTGATGCATGGGCGATGCCCCGCCGGCTCATGCGCGATAGCGCAGCGCATCGACGATCACCGCGAG
Organism: Burkholderia sp. D-99; assembly: GCF_011605345.1. GTDB lineage: Bacteria > Pseudomonadota > Gammaproteobacteria > Burkholderiales > Burkholderiaceae > Burkholderia. The sequence goes on along the minus strand of NZ_JAAOXM010000017.1, from coordinate 68,070 downwards.
CGCGCGCGACGATTGCCGCCGGCTCGCGTAGTACAGGTGATGACCGGGGAACGTCGGGCACCAGTCGTCGAGCACGCTGACGAGGCGGCCGGCGGCGACATGCGGCGCCGCGAGTTCGGCGGGCACGTAGGCCAGCCCGTAGCCCGCGAGCGCCGCGTCGAGCGTTTCGTAGGTGCCGTTGAAGGTGACCTGCCCGTCGACGCGCACCTGCAGCGTGTCGTCGCCGCGCGCGAGTTCCCACGCGTACAGCGCGCCGTGCGTCGGCAGGCGCAGGTTGATGCAGTCGTGCGCGACCAGATCCTGCGGCGACGCGGGGCGCGCACGTTCCGCGAAATACGCGGGCGCGCCGACGATCGCCATTTTCATGTCGGCCGAGATGCGTACGGCGATCATGTCCTTCGCAACCTGGTCGCCGAGCCGCACGCCGACGTCGAAGCGCTCTGCGACGATGTCGGACAGCCCGTAGTCGTTCACGAACTCGACCTTCAGGTCGCGATAGTCGCGCAGGACCGGCGCGAGCTTCGGCCACAGCAGCGTGCGGATCACGAAGTCGGTCGCGTTGATGCGCACGGTGCCCGCGGGCTGGTCGCGCAGTTCCGCGAGCGCCGTCAGTTCGGCCTCGATTTCGTCGAAGCGCGGCGCGAGATTCAGCAGCAGGCGTTCGCCGGCTTCGGTCGGTGCCACGCTGCGTGTCGTGCGCGTGAGCAGCCGCACGCCGAGGCGCGTTTCGAGCGAGCGGATCGTATGGCTGAGCGCGGATTGCGATACGCCGAGCTGGGCGGCCGCCCGCGTGAAACTGCGCTCGCGCGCGACGGCGATGAAAGCGAGGAGGTCCGCAAAGTTGTCGCGCGGCATGGAAGGTGTCGGGTGGTCGATGCCCGCGCATCGTACCACCGGGTTCACCGGGCCGCGCGGCAAGGCGACGAGGGATGCGGCGCGCGTCAGCCCGCGCGTGTCATGCCCGGTGCATGGGGCGCGGGATGGTACGCATAGCCGCCATGCTGGAACGACGTCGCGAAGAACTGCATCTGGTAGCGGATCGCGTTCGCCCAGTAATCCCACGTGTGGCCGCCCGGCCGCTCCGCATAGTCGTGCGGCACGCCGAGCGCGACGAGCCGTTCGTGCAGCGTGCGGTTCGAGCCGACGAACGCGTCGTCGCGACCGCAATCGATCGTCAGGTCGAGATGCGCGCGCACGAACGCGCTGGCGCTGGCGACGATCACGTTGCGGTTCCAGAACGACGGATGGCGGCCGGGGTCGCCGAACACGTGGTCGATGCCCGGCTCGTCCTCGCAGCAGCGCGGATCGACCGCGCCGCTGATGCTGCCGACCGCGCCGAACGTGTCGGGCCGGTCGAGCGCGATGCGCAGCGCGCCGAAGCCGCCCATGCTGAGCCCGGTGATCGCGCGGGCGTGCTGCGTCGCGATCGTGCGGAAGTGCGAATCGACGAAGGACACGACTTCGTCGCCGATGAAGGTTTCGTAGCGGCTGCCCGAGTCGAACGGGCTGTCGATGTACCAGCTCTCGTGCCCGCCGTCGGGCATCACGAGGATCACGTGGTAGCGGTCGGCGAGCGCTGCGATGTGCGTGTTCGACGTCCAGTCGGTGTGGTCGCCGCCGGAGCCGTGCAGCAGATAGACGACCGGATAGCGGTCGCCGTCGCGGGCGCCGCGCGCATAAGCGTCGGGCAGCACGACGGTTGCCTTGAGCGTCTCGTTCATCGCGGCGCTGGGAATCACGACGACCCGCGCGTGAAATGCGAGAGCAGGGCCTGAAATGGCGAGCAGCAGAAGCAGCCAGAAGGCGCGCGCCAGATTCCTCGATCCTCGCATGTGTCGACCCCGTCCGGCGTCGAGCGCCGGGAAATCCCTGTTCGGACGACTCTAGCAACCGTGCCTTTCAACCATATTTCGGCGAATCCTACGGGTTGTCAGGCGGGCGGCGCGCCGACGATGCGCTCGATGGCGGCGCGAAACGCATCAGGCCGCTCGGCCGGGATCAGGTGCCCGCAGCGCGCAATTGTGTCGAAGCCGGCGCAGCGCGCGAGCGCCCAGTCGGGCACGTGCCAGCCTGCGCGCGAGCGTTCGCCTGCGACGAGCCAGACGGGGTGACGCTCGAAGACTTGCGCGAGCGCCTGCAGGTAGCCGGGTTCGCCTGTCGTCGCGACCACCGAGCGGCCCATCGCGCGCAGCGTCGATGCGGGCTGATGCGCGAGCCAGCGGCGGGCGTCGTTGATGAGGCCCGCCGATGGCGCGTCGATCGCGCCGCGCAGCCAGCCGGGCGGATCGGCGCGCAGCCCGTCGAGCATCGCGTCGGCCTCACCGGGCGTCATGCGGCCGACCGACGCCGACCAGAACGCATCGTCGAGCGTGAAGTTGCCCTCGACGTTGACGATCCGCCGCACGCATTCCGGATGCGCATGCGCGAACAGCATCGCGATCGCGCCGCCGACCGAGTGGCCGACGACATCGACCGGCTGCGCGCCGAAGTGCGTATCGACGGTGTGGCGGACGTGCTCGACCTGCGCGGCGAGCGTGATCGCGTCGAACGGTACCGCGCGATGCGCGCCGTAGCCGAGCAGGTCGGGCGCGAGATGCGGGCCGTTCCATCCGCGCACGTCGAGCGTGCCGATGAAACCGTGAATGAAGACGACGGGCGTGGGCTGGATCATGGGGCGGGCGCGGATGGGAGGGGCGGCAATTCGAGTTCGGCGAGCAGTTCGTCGAGTTCGAGCACGTGTGTGCGGTCGTGGTCGAGCAGCTCGCGCACGAGTTCGTCGAGCGACATGCGGCGGATGCCGTCGCGCAGCCCGCAGCGTGCGAGCTGCGTCGGATCGAGTGCGGCGGCGGTCGTGCACAGCGCGGCGCGGCCCGTGCGGAATGCGGCGACCGCAGGGGCGAGCGGCTGAGCAAGATAGTCGCGTTGCGCGGCCAGCGCGGTGCCGTCGACGGAGGCGATCACCGGCAGTTCGAGCGTGCGCACGGCGTCGATGCGTTCGGCGAACACCACGTCGAGGTCGCGCAGGTGGCACGCATGCTCGACGAACGAGAAGCCCGTGCCGTCGGGGCGGCGCGTCCGCAGCGCGGCCGGCACGTGCGCGGCATACGCGGCGAGCCGATCGGGCAGTTGCGCCAGCGCGGCGACGACATCGGCGAACGGCAGCAGCTGCGGATACGCGCTGAACACCGTGCCGTAACTGAACAGCGTGCCGCTCAGCCGCCCGCGCGCCTGCACGACATCGTGGCCGTGGCGGCGCATGACTTCCGCGACCATCGCGCCGCAGAACTGGCGGGCTGTCGTGTCGGTTTCGATTTCGGGGAATTTCAGTGCGATTTCGTGCTGGATCGCGCCGATCGCGGCGACGCCCACGCGTGACAGTGCCGCGAATTCGACGTAGCGCGCGGGTTGCGCGATCAATGCTTCGAGCTGGGCGCCGAGCGCGGTGGTGCGGAAACGGTCGAAACGGGAATGCATGACGGAAAGAGCTTGCCGAGTAACGTATCAAAACGATACGTTACTCGGCGGATAGCGTCAACGGCGGGATTCGGGCGATGCGCTGCATCACTCCTTGCCGGCGCCCCTGGCTGCCTGCTCGATCAGCTTCGCGACTTCGGCCGGATGCGAGATGTAGGCGACGTGGCTCGACTTGAGTTCGATCGTCTTGCTGCCGGCGCGTTGCGTCATGAAGCGTTCGAGCTCGGGGTTGATCGCGCGGTCCGCGGTGGCGACCACCGCCCAGCTCGGTTTCGTCCGCCATGCGGCATGCGTGATCGGCACGCCGAACGACTGCGCGGCCGGCGTCACTTGCGAGATCGCCATGAACTTCGCTTCGGCGGCCGGCACGTCGGCCGCGAAATCGGCGTGGAACGACGCTTCGTCGAAATACAGGTGACCGTCCTCGGTGGCCTTGATCGCCTTCGTCGCGGGCGGGGTCTTCTTGGTCAGGTCGAGCGGGCTTTCTCCGGTGTCGGGCTGGAACGCGGCCACGTAGACGAGGCCCGCGACCTTGTCGTCGTTGCCGGCTTCGGTGATCACCGCGCCGCCATAGCTGTGGCCGACGAGGATGCTCGGGCCGTCCTGCGCGTCGACGACACGCCGGGTTGCCTTCACGTCGTCGTCGAACGACGTTTCCGGCTGCTGAACGACGGAAACCTTGTAGCCGTCACGCGTGAGGATGTTCGAGACGGCTTGCCAGCCCGAGCCGTCGGCGAAGTAGCCGTGAACCAGCACGACGTTCTTGACGGGGGCGGCGACGGCCGCGTGCGAACCGAGTGCGGCAGCAGACAACGCGAGTGCCGCGGCGATCTGGCGGACTTGGGAAAAGCGCTTCATTTTCATTCTCCAGAAGGAAGACAGGGTAGGAAACCGTCGGATATCGACAGGCGTCTTGTTCTGTCGATGCGTTCATCCTACTAGTAGGTAGGATTATCGACAAGGAGAAATCACGGCTGGAAAAGAGTATCTCCGGGCGGTAAACTATCGCTGTTTTTCATCCGACTAGATGGTAGGCAAATATGACGGTAACGGGGGACAGTACGGCGGGCCGCATTCTCGAAGCCGGGCGGCAACTGATCATGCGGCGCGGCTATAGCGGGTTCAGTTATGCCGACATCGCCGACGCGATCGACATCCGGAAGGCGAGTATTCACCACCACTTCCCGACGAAGGCGGATCTGGCGGTCGCCGTGCTGCAGCAGTCGCAGGCGAAATTCGATGCCGACATGGCGTTGCTCGACGCGAGCGGCGCCGACGCGCTGGTGCAGATGCGCGCATACATCGGCTACTGGGAACGCTGCATCGTGGACGACAGCGCGCCGTTCTGCGTGGCCGGCATGCTCGGCGCGGAGTTGCCGGCATTGCCCGACGAAGTCGCGCGGGCGGTGAAGGCGCATTTCGACGACCTTGCCGCGTGGCTGGTGCGTGTGCTCGAGGCAGGGGTGAAGGACGGCGTCGTGCAGCCGGGCGTGTCGGTGCAGACCGAGGCCGCGACGTTCGTGTCGCTGGTCTATGGTGCGATGCTTGCCGCCCGGGCGTACGGCAATGCGGGGATGTTCAGGGACGTGACCGGCGGGGCGGTCGAGCGGCTCGCGGTGCCGCGCAAACGCGCGTGAGCCGCGCACGCGCGAGCGGGCTGGGGCGGCGCCCGGCGGTCATGTGAAACCGCCTGACGCCGCCCGGCTTACGCGCGCTTCCCGGCCTCGGCTTGCGCGCTCATCCGCGCTTTCAGCGCCTGCAACTCGTCGGTGAATGCCGGGCTGAAGTCTTCAGCCTCGAACAGCGGGCGGATCTCGATGTCGGAGTCGCCGGGCATCGGGTTCGGGCAGCGCTTCACCCATTCGACCGCTTCTTCCATCGATTTCACCTGCCACAGCCAGAAGCCGGCGACGAGTTCCTTGGTTTCCGCGAACGGGCCGTCGATGACGGTGCGGTTCTTGCCGGCAAAGTGCACGCGCTTGCCGCGCATGCTCGGATGCAGCCCGTCGGCGGCGAGCAGGATGCCGGCTTCCGCCAGTTCTTCGTTGAACCGGCCCATCGCGGCGATCATTTCAGGGTCGGGCATCCGGCCGGATTCGGAATCGGCGGTGGCCTTGACGATTACCAGGACGCGCATGGTCGTATCTCCTTGAAAGGGAATGAAGGGGCGCCGCCGGCCGCGCCGACGGCAAAACGATCGGTTACGACAACACGACGCGCGACCGCGACGCGAATCGACATCGAGCCCGGCGAAGTTTCGATGACGCGCGCACTGGCGGGCCATGCGGCGGAGCCCGTCGCCAAAACTGGTATGCTGATCCTCACCACGTTCACGCGGAGGGTGCCATGGCTGCTAAAGAAGTCTCGAAGAAGAAGTACCTGAAAATCCTGAACAAACGCCTGCGCGCGGAGCCGGCGGCCCCGGCCGGCGCGTCGTTTGTCTTTTTCCCGCTGGGCGCGAAGGCGAAGAACGCGACGGGTGTCGTGTCCGGCGACGCGCGCAGCAAGCGCGAACTGGCGGTGATGGCCGCGGTTCAACGCAAGGCGGCCGAAGAGTTCGTCGTCGCCTGACAGGAACCTGCTGCACCGCCGTCGGCCTGCCGCCTCCGCGGCTCACGCGGCGGCGGCCTCGCAATGCGCGATCGCGCCGGCGAGCACGCGCGGGATGTCGTGCGTGATGGCCGGGCCGTGCATCGGCAGGATGACGTCGAGGTCGAGCGCCTGGATCCGGCGCAGCGCGCTCGCCATGTGCGTGAGCGACGGCAGGTAGTCCGAGCGCCGGATCGAATCGAGGATGGCCGGCAGCGGGTCGTCGGCGGCTTCGTCGCCGAAGCGCATCAGGATGTCCGACGACAGCAGCGCCTTGTACGCCGGCAAATACACCACGAGCGCATCCCATTGATGGACATGCTTCGTGAAGATCGGCACGACGTCGACACCGGAGATCGTCGTCGGCTCGCCGTCCTTCAGCGGCTTCGCGCGCACGCCGAAGATATCGGCCAGGCCGTGCGTGCAGATCGGATGCGCATACGCGACGAGTGCCGGATTGGCCGCGAGGAAGTCGGGCAGTGCGCCCATCTCGTCGACTTCGAAATGCGGGACGATCACGCTGCTCACCATCGACGGCGTGATGCCGACGGTCGCGAGGCTCGCGCTCAGTTGCGGAAAATTGGAACGCGTGCCCGTTTCGATGCAGACGACGTCGCCGCCGGGCGACCGGACGAAGAACTGGCTGAAGCCGAGCTTCAGCTTGTCGATATAAGTCGTTGCGCGAAACAGGCCGCTGCGGATTTCTTCGATACGGGCGTTGTCCATCGATGCGATCCTTGCGCGGGCAGTGGGGGCGGGCACCACAGTCGCGCGATCGCCGCGATGCACCCGGGGGCGCGCGACACGGTGCATCGATGCAGTCTAGCAGCGCCGGTCCAGGCGCGAATCCTGTCAATTCACGCAGCAGCCGGCACGGCGCTGAACGTCATGCCGGCCGGAAAGCACGCCCGGGTCGCCGATTCGGCGCTCAGGACACCTTGTCCGCCGCCGCTGCATACCGGCCACCGCCGCCTGCTTCGTCGCCCGCCGCGAGCTGCTCCAGCGCGAGGCCCTTCGTCTCGATCCCGAGCGTCCACACGGCGATCGCGGCCGCGATGAACGACAGCGCGCCGAGCGTGAACACGCCGCCCTGGCCGAACACGGGCAGCACGACACCGACCACGTAAGGCCCGATCAGCGACCCGACGCGCCCGATCGCCGACGCGAAGCCCGAGCCCGTCGCGCGCGCGCCGGTGCCGTACAGCTCGGGCGTGTACGTGTACAGCGCGGCCCACATCCCGAACAGGAAGAACTGCATCGCGAGGCCGGTGCCGATCAGCAGCGCCATGCTGCCGCCGTACAGCGCGCTCTGGCCGTATGCGTACGCCATCGCGCCGCCACCGATCAGCGACGCGATACAGGTCGGCTTGCGTCCCCAGCGTTCGACGAGCCACGCGGCGCACAGGAAGCCCGGCACACCGCCGAGCGAGATCAGCACCGTGTAGAACACCGATTTCGTGACCTCGAAGCCGGCCTGCTGCAGCAGCGCGCCGAGCCACGACGTGAGGCCGTAGAAGCCGAGCAGCGCGAAGAACCACAGCAGCCACACCATCACCGTGCGGCGGCGGTACGCGCCGCTCCAGATCTCGCGCAGCGCGCCGCGCCCGCGTGCGGCGACCGGCTCGGCGAGCCGCGACGGCGGCGGCAGCGTCGTGACACCGGCCGAGCGCATCACCTTCGCCTCGATCGTGTGCATCACCGTGTCGGCTTCCGTGTGCCGCCCCGCATGCTCGAGCCAGCGCGGCGATTCCGGCACGATGCGGCGCACGACGAGCACGAACACGGCGGGAATCGCGAGCAGCGCGAACACCGTGCGCCAGCCGAACTGCGGCAGCACGAAATACGCGACGATGCCGGCCGTGATGAAGCCGAGCGGCCAGAAGCCGTCCATCAGCGCGATCAGGCGGCCGCGCTTCTCGGTCGGCACGAATTCGGACAGCAGCGTCTGCGCGACCGGGAATTCCATCCCCATCCCGATCCCGAGCAGCACGCGGTAGACGATCAGCGCGTCGACGCTCTGCGCGGTCGAGCACAGGTAGGAGGCCGCGCCCCACAGCACCATGCTCCACTGGAACACGGGCCGGCGGCCGAAGCGGTCGGCGAGCAGGCCGGCGACGGCCGCACCGAGCACCATCCCGAAGAAGCTCGCGCTCGCGACGAGGCCGGCGGCCGCGGTCGACAAGCCGAACTCCTTGCGGATCGAGCCGAGCACGAACGTCATCGTGCCGAGGTCGACCGAGTCGAAGAAGAACGCGATCGCGATGATGAAGAAGATCCGCTTGTGATAGCCGGAGAACGGCAGGCGTTCGAGCCGGGCGGCGGCGGAGGCGGGAGCGGTGGCGGCGGGCATGGCGTCCTCTGAAATGAAAAGGGGCCGTGAAGCGCGTGCTTCGCGGCCCCGATGCTTCGTCTTCAGTAGACGCGACCACAAAATGCCGCATCAGAGGAAAAGCGCCGCCTGCTTGCCCAAATACGTCATCGGCAGGCGGCGCGCGATGCGTCAATTCTTCAGCTTGTAGCCGGTGCGGAACATCCACGCGACGATCGCCAGCAGGATCACGAGGAACAGCCCGGTCGCGGCGAGGCTGATCCACACGTGCACGTCGGCGATCCCGTAGAACGACCAGCGGAAGCCGCTGACCAGGTAGACGATCGGGTTGAACAGCGTGATGACGCGCCACGCGGGCGGCAGCATGTCGACCGAGTAGAAGCTGCCGCCGAGGAACGTGAGCGGCGTGATGATCAGCAGCGGCACGAGCTGCAGTTTCTCGAAGCTGTCGGCCCAGATGCCGATCACGAAGCCGAACAGGCTGAACGTGACCGCCGTCAGCACGAGGAACAGCACCATCCAGAACGGATGCAGGATGTGCAGCGGCACGAACAGGCCGGCCGTGGCGAGGATGATCACGCCGAGCAGGATCGACTTCGACGCGGCCGCGCCCACGTACGCGATCACGATCTCCCAGTACGACACGGGCGCGGAGAGGATCTCGTAGATCGTGCCCGTGAAGCGCGGGAAGTAGATGCCGAACGACGCGTTCGAGATGCTCTGCGACAGCAGCGACAGCATCACGAGCCCCGGCACGATGAACGAGCCGTAGCCGATGCCGTTCACGTCGCTGATGCGCGAGCCGATCGCGGAGCCGAACACGACGAAATACAGCGACGTCGAGATCACCGGCGCGATGATGCTCTGCATCAGCGTGCGGCGCGTGCGGGCCATTTCGGCGCGGTAGATCGCGCGGATTCCATGCAGGTTCATGCGTCAGGCTCCTTGCTGCACGCCGTTGCGGCGGTTGTCGATCAGGCTGACGAAAATGTCCTCGAGCGAGCTCTGCGTCGTGTGCAGGTCGCGGAAGCCGATGCCGGCCGAGCCGAGCGCGTTGATCAGCGTCGCGATGCTGGCGTCGTCGCGCTGCGAGTCGTACGTGTAGACGAGCGCGGCGCCGTCGTCCGCGCGTTCGAGGCCGAACGGCGCGAGCGCGGGCGGCACGTCCGCGAGCGGGTGCTCGAGCTGCACGGTGAGCTGCTTCTTGCCGAGCTTGCGCATCAGCTCGTGCTTCTCCTCGACGAGCACGAGCTCGCCGCCGAGGATGATGCCGATCCGGTCGGCCATTTCCTCGGCTTCCTCGATGTAGTGCGTGGTCAGCAGGATCGTCACGCCGCTTTCGCGCAGCGAATCGACGAGCTTCCACATGTCGCGGCGCAGCTCGACGTCGACGCCGGCGGTCGGTTCGTCGAGGAACAGGATGCGCGGCTCGTGCGACAGCGCCTTCGCGATCATCACGCGGCGCTTCATGCCGCCCGACAGCGTCATCAGCTTGTTGTCGCGCTTGTCCCACAGCGACAGCGCCTTCAGCGTCTTCTCGATATGCGCGGGATCGGGCGCCTTGCCGAACAGGCCGCGGCTGAACGACACGGTCGCCCAGACGGTTTCGAACGCGTCGGTCGTCAGTTCCTGCGGCACGAGGCCGATCATTTCGCGGGCTGCGCGGTAGTGATCGCGGATGTCGTGGCCGCCGACCGTCACGCGGCCTGAGGTCGGCGTGACGATGCCGCAGATCGAGCCGATCAGCGTCGTCTTGCCGGCGCCGTTCGGCCCGAGCAACGCGAAGATCTCGCCTGGGCGGATGTCGAGGGTCACGTGCTTCAGCGCCTGGAAGCCGGACGCGTAAGTCTTGGAGAGGTCGGAGACGGAAAGGATCGGTTGCATGCTCACGGATGGCACGGCCGGCCGGCGCGAAGGCGTGCGCCGCGCGTGCCCGGCGTCGCCGCCGCTGCGAAGCGGCCGGGACCGGGGACGGCATGGCGAACGGGCGTCATGTCGAACGGCGTTGTGGTGCGGGATCGCGGGATCGCCATATTAGCAATCGATAGATGGAAATGCATTCTTGTGGAAAGGGCGTGCGTTGCCGGTGTCGGATTGGCGCGAATTGACGGCGCATCGCTCAATAACGTCGGGCTTTATTTGCGCTGCGCGAACAATGAGCGCCGTCTTCGGCGACCCGGGCCGCGATCGCCTTTCCGCCCGGCGGCGGCGCGGCCGGCCGGCCGACTGTGCCGCCCGAAGGCCTTCGCGCCGTACCGGGACGGCATGCGCCGCGCTCGCGATAATGCGTTCCTTTCATCGTTCACGGAGCGGAGCGCATGTCTTTGATCGATTTCAAATCCGTGGCGGCGGCACAGGCCGTCGCGTGGAAATCCACGATCGTCGGCGAGGTCGGGCCGGCCAGGATCAAGGTGCTGCGCATGGACGCGCAGGCTTACGAAGCGGAAGTGCACGACTACAACGAGGGGCTGCTGGTGCTCGACGGCCGGATGATGCTCGAGGTCGGGGGCGAGACGATCGTCGTCGAGGCCGGGCAGATGTACCTGGCGCTTGCCGGCACGCTTCACGCGGTGCTGCCGGGCAGCCACGGCACGCTCGCGATCATCGACGTGTAAGGTTGCGCCGCAGCATGCAGGCGGATCGTCGAGGGCCGGCAGGCAAGGCAGAGCGCGGATTGGCCGTGGTTATTCAAACGCGTGTTATACGGGCCATGTATTTGTCTGAGCAAATAAATTGAAGGCTGTTTGAAAATCTGTCAAATCCCCTGCACACACTAGGATTGCGCGGTTTCTGCCGTTTGGAACTCTGCATCCATTTACTTGTAGGTATCGTCCGATCATAGTCTCGACAAACGACGCATCACGATAACGAATCAAGCGTACGGATGGAGACCAATTGATGAGACGCCTATCCGCGGGGCCAGTCGGACTGCCGTTTCCCGTTTTTTCGCTGAATGCAGGCGCGATGCAGGTCGCGTGCCTGCGTTGTCATATCGCCGTGTAGCGGCGAACCACTTCCCGTTTCGATTGTTCTCACGGCGCTGTGCCGCATGACGGCGCCGCGGGAGAGCGCTTGTCTGCCGCCGCGGCGCGTGCCGCATTTGCCTGACCGGCATCGCGGCGGCCATGCGCGCACCGTCATGCGCCGCGCGTTCGTGCGGCGGCGCGATACCAACCGGCGGGCCATGCAGCCTGTCCGGACGAGACTTGTCGTACCTGAATAGGAGGGGTTGATGATTTGCATTCCTGAATGGCGGAAAGCGATCCTGTCGTGCGCGGTAATCGCTTTGCCGTTCGTCGCCGGTTGCGGCGGCGGCGACGATCCGGGGCCGATCAACGTGCCGCAGTGCTCGGGGAGCGCGTGCGGGCCGAGCGGCTCCATCACGACGCCGCCCGTCGTCACGAAGCTGTGCCCGGACGCGCTCGATTACACGACGACCTATACGGGCGGCGCAGGCAGCGGCGAGTATGTGAAGGTGAAGTTCGACTCGACGAAGATGACCTACCAGATGCAGTTCATCGAATCGTCGGTGCCGACATCGGCCGGGCAGGTCAACAACACGCGCGCAGGCATGACGATCAGCGGCGCGTTCCATCATCCGACCAATCTCCCGACCGCCGAGCAGAACCGCTGCGCGGCCGTGCTCGACAGCGGCGTGACGAGCGACGGTGCGTATGCGGTGACGATCAACCGTGCGGATCCGCCGATGCTGTTCATCGGCAATGGGGTGGTGGGGGGCGGGATTCCGGGGGCGACGATCGGGTTCGCGGGCCTCAACCTCGGGGGCATGGCGATCGGCTATGTGCCGTCGCGCACGTTTGATTTCTATCCGTTCATCGGCTTCATCGCAACGGAAACCGACTTTTCGAAGGTGGCGGGCAATTACAACGAGGTCGGCATCCATCTGTCACCGCTTGGCGGAGCGGGGCAGAGCCCGGCCGGACCGGTCGGCTGGGAACCGGATGTCGTCAACTGGAACCAGACGTTCAACGCGGACGGCACGTGTACGATCACGCAAGGCAGCGACTACTCGTGCCAGACGACTGGAGCCCCCTGGACGCTGCGCAAGAATGCGGACGGGTCGGCCGACAACGTGTTCGTGAGCAACGGGTTGCCGAACGCGTTTGGCGTCCTCTCGTATCCGATGGCGGGGCAGGCGACGTCGCTCATCCTCCTCGCGTCGAGTCAGGCCAAAGGCATCATGATCGTTGGCAAGCTGAACGGCGTACGGATACCGGTCGTGATTCGTGTCGGCTATACGAATGTCGATGCGGCCAATCCGCTCATGTCGGTCGCCGACGCTGAAGTCGGGATCTCGATGCTGTCGTCGGCCACCGCGATTGGCGCGAATTCCCTGAAGGGCGGTTACATCGGCGCGACCAGCGCATCCGCATGCGGCATCGTGACGTCTCCCGGCGTGACGCCCTTCAGCGCGACGCCGGCGGGCCCGAGCTTCAATCCACACGTACCGCACCCGGACCTGCCTGGTGAGTTCATCAATAACACCTTCAATTCGATAGCGGGCAGTTGCAACGACGGTACTGCTGTCTCGACGATGGCCGCCAACTACACGTCGACGCTGTTCCAGGGCAGTACCGCGGCGTTCATCGATCCGCAGACCTCGGGGGTGACCTCGCAGTTCGGGCTCGACTATACGCAGGCGACGCCCGGCAAGATCAAGGTCACGGCCACGCAGGACTTCAACGCGAAGGGCCCGAGCGGCAACGTGGCGATCTTCAAGAAGGGCGATACGGGCTGGCTCGTGACGGCCGGCAACGTCTACGCGATGGTCGTCAACAACAGCCAGGTCAACCCGTTCTTCACGGTCGGCGCGTTTGTCCAGTAACCCTGCATTGAACACGTAACACCGGCGGCGCATGCGTCGCCGCCGGCGAATCGAATTTCAAGAGGATTCCTATGAATTTGAAGCAATGGATGGCCGCGGCGTCGCTCGCGCCCGTGCTGGCCGCGTGTGGCGGAGACGGCGACCCGCCGCCCGCGCCGGTGGTCCGGCTGTGCCCGCAGACGATCGACTACAACACGGTGTTCATCGGCGGCTCGGGGTCGGGCGAACTCGTGAAGGTGCAGCTCGACACGACCAAGATGACGTACCGGATGACCTATCTCGCTTCGCCGGTACCGAGCACCACCGGCACCGTGCAGCCGACCCGCGACACGGCACCCGCGAATGTGGTCGACGGCACGCTGGCCGACGAAACGGGCCTGCCGACCGTGAAGCTGAACCAGTGCACGTTCCGGATGCAGAACGCGAGCCTCGACCCAAGCCGGCCCGCGCGGCTGTTCCTCGGCGAAGGCGTGCTGGGCGGCGCGATTCCCGGCGCGACGATCCAGTTCAACGGCGTGATCGGCGTGGGCAAGATTCCGCAGACGACGTTCCCGTACTACCCGTTCATCAGCTTCTCGTCGGTGGAAACCGACCTGAAGAGGATCGCCGGCAAGTACAGCCAGCTCGGTTATCACCAGGTGCCGTCACAAAGCTTCCAGCCGGTGGCGCTCGACCAGCAGGTGACGATCAACGCGGACGGCAGCTACGTCGAGACCGACAACTTCGGCAAGAAGAACGGCGGGCAGCCGCTTGCGTCGAGCGCAACCGTGAACCAGCCGTTCACGCTGCGTCCGGACGCACCGGCGTTCCAGTCGCTCAACTACCTGCCGCAGATTCCGGCGACGCTCGCGGCGGTCGATCCGGCGAAGGCCGGCAAGGGGATCCTGATCGTCGGCAAGCTGCGCAACCAGCTCGTGCCGATCTTCATCCGCACCGGTGCGGCGAATGCGGACCTGACGCAGGGCTCGCCGAGTGCGGACGACGAATCGGGCATCTCGATCCTGAGCCCGCAAACGGCGATCGCGCAAGGCTCGCAGAACGGCGAGTACACGGGCGTCGACAGCGCGTTCAACTACCGCGCGACCGCACTCATCGGTGCGCAGGCCACGCTGCTCGATCCGTTCAATGCGTCGCAGGCCGCGCTCACCCGCGCGCTGAACCTCGATTTCACGCAGAAGGTGCCGGGCGTCGTCACGACCGTGCATGCGGATGCGGCGTCGGGGCCCGCGACCGGCAAGTTCGTGTTCACCGGCGGCGTGTTCGGGTTCCTCGACATGAACGATACGAGCAATCCGTACTTCACGGTCGGCGCATTCGTGCAGTAACGCACGCCTGGATGGAGACACGGCGGCGCCGCGCGAAGGTGCGCGGCGCCCGGACAGAATGAGAAGGAGACTTCATGAAGAAGCTGATTGTCGCGGGTGTCGTCGCAGGCGTATCGACGCTCGCATCGGCCCAGCAGGCGGGCGACAACGTCGCGACGCTGGGCTGGCTGCACATCATGCCGCAGGATTCGACCAACGGGCTCACGACGAATCTCGCCAGCATGCCGATCAACGGGCCGCTGCGCCTGCCCGGGTCGTTCACGTCACCGGGCACGAGCCTGACCGTCAACAACGCCGATACGGTCGGCCTGACGCTCACGCACTTCTTCACCGACCACATCGCGGTGACGTCGGTGCTTGGTGTGCCGCCCGAGTTCACGCTGACCGGGCACGGCACGATCAAGCCGCCCGGCCCGGCCGGTGCGCTCGGCAGCGTCAACATGGATGATCCGGCGAACCAGCCGGCCGTAAAGAACGCACGGCAGTGGAGCCCCACGATCATTCTGCAGTACTACTTCAACTCGTCGACGGCGCGGTTCCGGCCGTTCGTCGGGATCGGCGTGGCCTACAGCTGGTTCAGCAACATCGAATTGAACGGCAACTTCGCGAGAGACATCAACCAGAACCTCGGCAGTGTGCTCGCGGCCGGCGCCGGCAAGCCGGGGCCGACTTCGGTCGAGGGCAAGGCGTCGTCGTCGTTCACGCCGGTCTACAACGTCGGCGCGAGCTATGCAATCGACAAGCACTGGGGGGTGACGGCGACGCTGACCTACATGCCGCTGAAGACCTACTCGTCGCTCGTGATCAAGGCGGCCGACGGTTCGACGCTCGCCACCACGCGCACACGGCTGAAGGCCGATCCGCTGATCACGTTCGTCGGGATTTCCTACAAGTTCTGAGCCGTCCGGCGCGCATGACGCGCGCCGGCGGCTTCCTGCGACCGGCTGGCCGGACCATTCCGGCCGGGCGGTCGCGTTCCTGGCGGCATGCCGCCATTTGTGAAGAGAGGGGGCAGTTCAAATGAGCATTCGCAAAATCGTATCGCTTGTTGCTGCAGTGGCTTTCACCGCGGTTTCGGCCGCGCCTGCTTTCGCAGTGACCGTTTCGCGGGCCGATGGTCAGCCGATGAACCCGAACGGCGAGCCGTTCTCGGCGACGGGGCTGACGGCCCTTTCCAAGGGGGCGATCAGCGCGAATTGCAACGCGACGTTCAACGGCACGATCACGTCGACGGGCATCGTCAACATCACGTCGACGACGTTCTCGGGCGGCGCGACGTGCGGCCTGATCAGCGGCAGCGCGAGCAGCGCGTCGCCGTGGACGGGGCAGGCCGACAGCACGACGCAACTGTCGATCAACAACGTGAAGGTGAACGTCACGCTGCTCGGCACCTGTGGGCCGAGCAAGGTCGTCACGACGTGGAGCGATCCGAACTCGTCGCTGACGTTCAACAACTCCACGCTGACGCCGGACTGCACGGTGGGCGGCACGGTCGCGACGTCGCCGAAGTTCCACGTGCAGTAAGCGCCGCGGATCGAAGCGGGTACCCGCCGTGCACGAGGGCCGTGCGGTAGGTGCGGCGGGTATTTGCAGTTTCGATGGGTTCGTGCCGTCGTGCGTATCGGCGCGGCGGCCGGATTCGTTCGGCAGAGCGGTCGCGTTTCTCGTGGAAGGCCGCCAAATATCAAGAGAGAGGGTCGTACAGATGAACATTCGTCAGATCGCATCGCTTGTTGCTGCGGTGGTATTGACCGCGGTTTCGGCCGCGCCTGCATTGGCAGTGACCGTTTCGCGCGTGGACGGCCAGCCGATGAATCCGAACGGCGAGCCGTTTTCCGCGACGGGGATCACGGCGCTCGGTAAAAAGTCGATCAACGCAAATTGCACCGTGATATTCAATGGGACGATTACGCCGGCGGGTATCGTCAATATCACGTCGGCCCAGCTCAACGGAGGCGGCTGGTGCCAACTGATCAGCAGTTCAGCGAGCGGCGTTTCGCCGTGGACAGGGCAGATGGATAGCGCGACACAGCTCTCGATCAACAATGCACAGGCGACCTTCGCGGTGCTTGGCCCCTGCGGGCCGAGCAAGCTCGTGGCGACATGGAACGATTCGAATTCGTCATTGACGTTCAACGATAACGACTGGGCGCCGGATTGCAGGCTGCTTGGCACGTTCACGGCGTCGCCGAAGCTCCACGTGCAGTAAGTGTCGCGGAGCGACGCGGGATGCTCGCCGCGCGCGAGGGCCGTGCGGTAGGTGCGGCGGGTATTTGCAGATTCGACGGTTTCGTGCCGTCGTGCGTATCGGCGCGGCGGCCTGATTCATTCGGCAGAGCGGTCACGTTTCTCGTGGAAGGCCGCCATACATCAAGAGAGAGGGCCGTACAGATGAAAATTCGACAGATCGCATCGCTTGTTGGTGCAGTGGTATTCATGGCAATTTCCGCCGCGCCCGCGTTTGCGGCGACCGTTTCGCGCGCGGATGGGCAATCGATGAATCCGAACGGCGAACCGTTCTCCGCGTCGGGTGTGATGCGCGTTGGCAAAGGGTCGATCTGGGCAGCCTGCACCGCGACGTTTAACGGCACGATGTCGTCGACTGGCATCGTCAACATTACGTCAACGCAGTTCACCGGGGCCCCGTTATGCTCGTATTTCGTCAGCACCGCGAGTAGCGCGTCACCATGGGCGGGGCAGGTGGATAGCACGACGCAACTGTCGATCAATAACGCGCAAATGACCGTCTCGGTGCTCGGATCTTGTGGGCCGGGCCGTATAGCGGCGACATGGAGGGATTCTGACTCGTCGCTGATATTCAATGAGGCTCTGCTGCCGCGAGACTGCGTGTTTGCCGGGATGCTCACGACGTCACCGAAATTCCACGTTCAGTAGGCGTCGCGAAGCGGAGTGATCTCCACGCGCGGGGCCGTGCGCGTCAAGTGAGGCACGCGCCCCGCTCTTCGTTGCACTCGTGTCGTCGCGCGTATCGGTGCGACGGCCGGCTGACCGCCCGTGTCGCGATCCGATCCGGGCGGACAGGCAGGACTGGCGCGGCGCGCCGCGCTGTCCGATTCGATTGAAACAACACAATTCCAATTGGCCAGAACTATCCCGGAAGACCCATGCTTACCGATCCAGCAAAGTATGGTGATGCCCGCGGCGCGACGCCTGACCGGCTGCGCACGGCCGCGTGGTTGCAGTACCTGATCGATCATCTCGACGCTGCCGCTTGCGCAACGATGGCGGCCGATGCCGGCGACACGACCGTCGCCGTGTCGCATGCGATACGGATGCGGACAGGCGTGAATCTGTCTCATGACGCAGCGGCCGTTCTTCACGGGCTCGCACCGTGGATCGCATCGGACGGCGGCGCCTGTGCATGCGACCTGACCGACCCGCGCGGTGCATGCTCGCATGTGCCTTCGATGCAGCAACTCGCCGAAGCCGAACGCAGTTGCCCCGGTTCGCGCGTGGTGTTCGACACCGCGCACGGTGTGATCGATGCATGTGCATTCGACGACCCCGATGTCGGCTGGGCCGCGCTCGAGCGGATTGCCCGTGGTGTCGAATGCAGCGAGGGCGATGCCGGCGCATGCACCGCACATGAAAGGGGCGCGCCGGACGACCCGCCGCCTGCGAACAACCTGAGAGAGAGGCTCGCCGTCGTCGCGGCGGCGAGTGGAGAAACGTCGGCCATGCCTGGCGCCGTCATCGACGCGATTGTGCTGCGCGTGTGCGGGCCGCGCGACGATGCATCGCGCATCGACGAGATGGCCGCGCTCGTGATGTTCTCGGCCGTGCTCGCCGCCGGCAATGGGGCCTCCATCGCCGCGTATGGAGGTCAGCACAATCTCGTTGCGCAGGCGATCCGCACGCATCGTGCCGATCTCGCGTCGGTGGACGGGCTGCTCGCGGCGTTATCTGTGTGCAGGCTGGATCAACTCGTCGGCGCGGGCAGCTTTTGGGCTTACTACCTGCTGGCGGGCATCGTGATCGCAGCACCGGACGACGCCGTGCGAGAAATCGGTCGCCGTTTTCATGGTGACGAGTGGCAGGCGTGGCTCGATCATGTGCTCGCGTGGCCGGCGGTCAGCCGCTTCGGGCCGAAGGAGGACGTCGCATTCGATCACCTGCGTGGCGCAATGAGCCTGACGTCGCGATGGAACCCGATCGTCCGCGGGAAGCGGATGCGGAAGCGGGACGTCGTAGTACCCTGATTCGGCGAACACTGGGACAAGGCCGGTTGACGCCCGGCTTTGCCGAATCCTCTCCCGAATCGATCAGAGAGGATTCCAAATGACTCGCGCACGCGCATCCTGCGTATCCTGTTCGCGTTCACATGCCGGACCCCGTTCGCACGCGCGAACGGGCATCAGGAGGCGGCGCGCCGAGCCGTCATGCCGTCAGCGTCTACACTGGCCGCACGCCAAACGCCAAACGCCAAACGCCAAACGCCAAACGCCAAACGCCAAACGCCAAACGCCAAACGCCAAACGCCAAACCACCCAGCCTGCCCGTGCCCCACGATTCCGGTGCCATCGCCCGAACGCAGTATGATGCCGCAGACGATGCCGGCGATCGCTTCGATGTCACCGCCCGCCCGCATCACCATAGATCTGCCAAGCTTGTTGTAAGCCGGATACAAACAGCCGCCGTGTGAGAGCGCGGCCGCGAACCTGCATCCGGACCCTCTTCATCGAAACGGTCAGTCAGATGTCAAAGCAAAGCAAGAAGATCCTCCTCCTGAGCGTCAGCGCCGGCGCCGGCCATACCCGAGCGGCCGAAGCGATCCGCGCGTTCGCCGATCACCATCCCGCCGGCATCGAAGCCACCCACCTGGACGTGATGGATTTCGTGTCCACCGGCTTCCGCAAGCTGTACACCGATCTCTACATCAAACTCGTCAGCAGCCAGCCGGCGCTGTGGGGCTACCTGTACCAGAAGACGGACGAAGTCGATCCCGCCGCGCCGTCGCAGAAGATCCGGCGCGCGATCGAGCGGCTCAATTGCCGGAAGCTGCTCGCCGAGATCGAACGGCAGCGCCCGGATGCGATCATCTGCACGCACTTCCTGCCGGCCGAACTGCTGTCGCGCGAGATCCGCAAGGCACGCGTCGACACGCCGGTGTGGGTGCAGGTCACCGATTTCGACCTGCACAGCATGTGGGTCGTGCCGAACATGCGCGGCTACTTCGCGGCCAACGACGAGATCGCGTGGCGCATGCATGCCCGCGGCATGGCGCCTGAAACGGTGCACGTCAGCGGCATCCCGATCATGCCGGCGTTCGGCCAGCCGCTCGATCGCGCGGCCTGCGCGGCCGAGTTCGGCCTCGATCCCGCGCGGCCAACGTTCCTGATGATGTCCGGCGGCGCGGGCCTCGGCGGGCTCGACGTGCTGGCGACGCGGCTGCTCGAGATGGATGCCGACTTCCAGCTGATTGCGCTGGCCGGCAAGAACAAGGCGATGCTCGCGTCGTTGCAGAAATTGGCCGTGCAGCATCCGGGCCGGTTGTTTCCGCA
Organism: Burkholderia sp. D-99; assembly: GCF_011605345.1. GTDB lineage: Bacteria > Pseudomonadota > Gammaproteobacteria > Burkholderiales > Burkholderiaceae > Burkholderia. The sequence continues at coordinate 47,985 of NZ_JAAOXM010000017.1, read as the reverse complement.
GGGCTTCACGCAGCAGGTCGAGCGCCTGATGGCCTGCGCCGACCTCGTCATCACGAAGCCGGGCGGCCTGACGACGTCCGAATGCCTCGCGATGCAGTTGCCGATGATCGTCAACTCACCGATTCCGGGCCAGGAAGAGCGCAATGCGGATTTCCTGCTCGAACAGGGTGTCGCGCTGAAGGCGATCGACGACGACGCGCTCGTCTACCGGATCCGCGCGTTGCTGCAGACGCCGGAGCGTCTCGCCGACATGCGCCGCCGTCTCGCGCCGCTCGGCCGGCCGCTCGCCGGCCGCTTCGTGCTCGATCGCGTGCTGGGCCTGGAGCCCGCCGCATGAGCGTCGCGCGTTTTGTGCCGACGCGCCATACGTTGTTCGTCGTCGCGTGGGTCGTGCTGCTCGCGTATTTCTTCGCGAACGTGGAGATCCAGATCGAAGGCAGCGCTGGCTGGGCGGCCAACCTGCCGACGTGGCGCATCGAGCATCACTGGCTGCTCGACATCTTCTGGGGCGGGCGGCCGATGACCGGCTACCACGCGTGGGTGTTTCCGTTCGTCGCGCTATTCTTCCACCTGCCGCCCATCTTCAACGCGCGGTGGTCGTGGCGCATCGAAGCGCGGATCATCGCGTGCATCATGGTGTTCTGGCTGACCGAGGATTTCCTGTGGTTCGTGCTGAATCCGGCGTACGGGTTGGCCCGCTTCAATCCGGCCAACGTGCCGTGGCATATCCACTGGCTCGGCGTGGCGCCGACCGACTACTGGACCATGAGCGCGGCCGCGATCGTGCTGTTCATCCTGTCCCGTGAGCGCAAGCGCGCATTCTATTGAACCGACATGAAAATCGCCTTCATTGCCGCGATCGCCGTCACGCTTGCCGGGCTCGTGCAGCCGGCCCAGGCGGACCCGGCCTCCGAGGTGTCCGCCCGGCCGATCAAATGGGCGCAGGGCGTGACCGATGCGCATGTGAACAACCTGCACCGCATCACGCCGACGCTGTACCGCAGCGCCCAGCTGTCGCGCGCGGATGTGCCGGAGTTGCAGAAGCTCGGCATTCGCAAGGTCATCAGCTTCCGTTCGTTTCACGCGGACGACACGATTCTGGCCGGCACGCAGATCAAGATGCAGCGCATCCGGATCAACACATGGGACATCCGCGACGAAGACATGGTCGCGGCGCTGAAGGCGCTGCGTACGGCCGACCAGGACGGCCCGGTGCTGATCCACTGCCAGCACGGCGCCGATCGTACCGGCCTCGTGTCGGCGTTGTACCGGATGGTGTACCAGGGCTGGACGCGCGAGCAGGCGCTCGACGAGCTGCAGCACGGCGGCTACGGGTTCCATCCGATCTGGCAGAACATCACGAACTACCTGAAGCGCGTGGACGTCGAGCGGTTGCGGCAAGAGGTCAACAACGGCTGAGCCGGAAAGGAAAAACGCCGCCGACGGGAACCGTCGGCGGCGTTTCTTTTTGGGCGACCGGGCAGCACGCCCGCCGTCGTCAGACCGTCTCCGGATTGCCCCGGAATGTCAGCGCAACCCGGGGCGGTCTGATCCGCGCCCCTCTGGTACGGAGCTGATTAACTCCAATATGTTGTGGCTGCTCAGTGAATTTTTCCGATAAGACGCAAAATAAAGGAATTAAGTTCCTTGAGCGGAAGTGCCGTTAATTCTATAATTTTGGGTGTTAACCGGCACAGAATGGAAACGGGACACACTATGCTGGATTTAAGCTTCAGCAAGCCGAGTGAGGTCGTCAAGCGACTCTGCGAGCGCTTGCGCACCGAGCGTTTGGCTCTGGGCATGACGCAAGCCGATCTGGCCGGGCGTGCCGGCATTGCAACCAACACCGTGTCCAACCTGGAAGCCGGGCGCAATGTGGGCTTCGAGGCCGTGGTCCGGGTGGCGATGGCGCTTGGCCGAATCAAGGAGCTCGAAGGCCTGTTCCAGCCAAAGCTGGACAGCATCGAGGACATTCTGCGCTACGAGAAAACAGCCAAGCGCCTCCGCACAAGGAGGAAGTCCGGCAATGCCTGAACAAGTGAACGTCTTCTACGAGGGCTGGGGGGAGCGATGGCATTGGGGCACGCTGGTCTCTACGACCGCCCTGAGCAGTCGCCCGATGATCGCATTCGAGTACAGCAATGAAGCCAGGCAAAGGGGCTTGGAACTGTCCTCGTACACGCTGCCGCTGGATGGTCCCAACTTGCGGCGAGATTTCCCGGACTTCCAATTGCAACTGCCGGGGCCCGTCTATGACGCCTTGCCGGACGGGTGGGGCATGCTGCTGATGGACCGCATGTTCAGGAGCCGTGGACTCACCACGGCGCGCATCGGTCCCCTGGCGCGGTTGGCCTACATCGGTGGCAATGCGATGGGGGCCATGACGTTCGAGCCCGTGGCGCCTGAAGGAGCGGCACCGGATGTCCACATCCCGCTGGAACAGCTCGCCGTTGACGTGCAGAAGGTGTTCCATGGAGAAGGTGGTGCGTTCCTGCAGACATTGCTGCTGGTGGGCGGCTCGCCCCAAGGTGCAAGGCCCAAGGCCCTGGTCTATCGCGATCCCCAAACCGGCGGGTTGACCACGGCCATCACGCCGGGCTTCGACGCCTGGCTGGTCAAGTTCCCGGCCAATGAAGAACATTCCGAGGTGTGCGCCATCGAGATGGTCTACGCCGAATGTCTGCGCAGGTGCGGAATCGACACCCCGGACACGCAGCACTTCAGCTTGCCGAATGGGCTGGCGGCATTTGCCAGCAAGCGCTTTGATCGCCACGAAGGATTGCGGGTCCCCATGCAGAGCCTCGCCGCTTTTACGGGTGCGGATTACCGGACGCCGGGGGCGTTGGACTACGTCAACTTCTTGCGGGCGACGCAGATGTGCACGAACGATGTACGGCAAATGGCGGTGGCCTTCGAGCGTGCAGTCTTCAACGTCGCGTTCAACAACCGCGACGACCATCCGAAGAACTTCGCCTACCTCATGGCGCCGGATGGTCAGTGGAGTCTGGCGCCGGCTTACGACGTGACCTTCTGCGAGGGGCCTGGTGGATATCACCAGATGGACGTGATGGGTGAGGCACTGGAGATTTCCCGCACGCACATGCTTCGGCTTGCCGAGGAGGCTGAGGTGCCCCAGGCCGTTGCCGGCATGACGATTGACGGCATTTGCGAGGTGGCCAGCCAGTTTGCAGACATTGCCGACAGCATGTACGCGTCGGTCATTACTCGAGACACCTTGCGCATGATCCAGGGTCGCATCGACCAGAACGTAGCGCTGCTACGCCAAGGACACACCGGCCGCTCTCGCCGGTGAGGATGGATCGGCATGCGAACGGTTCAGAAGTCCTCCGGCCGTTCGCCCGGTAGCGCGTATCCCGGTAGCCTCATTTCAAAACGCGTGCGCCCGCGAACGCATCCGGCCGATACGATCACATGGCGGCAAGTCGGGAGCGCGCTTCCGCGCAAGTCACCGTAAAAAACGCCGCTGACAATCACTGTCGGCGGCGTTTTGTCAGTACACCGAAGAGCGGGCAGCGCGCCCGCCGTCGTCAGACCGTCTCCGGCTGCCGCACCGCCTTCGCGACATTGCGCGCCAGCGCTCCATTCGCGACGAAATAAGGCACGTCGACGCGCGCGAGCGGCTGCTTGCCACGAATCTTGTCGGCGATCTTCTCGGCGATCATGATAGTCGGCGCATTGAGGTTGCCGGTCGTGATGATCGGCATGATCGACGCATCGACCACACGCAGCCCCTCCAGCCCGTGCACGCGGCCTTCTTCATCGACCACCGCCATGTCGTCGTAACCCATCTTGCACGAGCACGACGGATGGAACGCCGTCTCCGCGCGGGCCCGCACGAACGCGTCGAGTTCCTTGTCGCTCTTGCAGTCGGCGCCCGGGTTCAGCTCGCGGCCGCGATAGCGGTCGAGCGCGGGCTGTCGCATGATTTCGCGTGTCGCGCGGATCGCATCGCGGAACTCGCGCCAGTCGAGCGCTTCGGCCATGTAGTTGAACAGGATGCTCGGATGGTCGTTCGGATCGCGCGAGCGCAGCTTCACGCGGCCGCGGCTCGGCGAGCGCATCGAGCCCACGTGCGCCTGGAAGCCGTGCATCTCGATCGCGTTCGAGCCGTTGTAGTTGATCGCCACCGGCAGGAAGTGATACTGGATGTTCGGCCACAGATCGTCGTCGCGCGTGCGGATGAAACCGCCCGCCTCGAAGTGGTTGCTCGCGCCGAGGCCCGTGCCGTTCAACATCCATTCGAGGCCGATCTTCGGCTGGTTCCACCACTTGAGCGCCGGATACAGCGATACCGGCTCCTTGCACTCATACTGGATGTACATCTCCAGGTGATCCTGCAGGTTCTGTCCGACGCCGGGCAGGTCGAGCACGACGGGGATGTCGAGTTCCTTCAGCCACGCGCCGGGGCCGACGCCTGAGCGCTGCAGCAGTTGCGGCGACGCGATCGCACCGCTGCACACGAGCACTTCGCGGCGCGCATGCGCGCTCGCGCGCTCGCTGCCGCGCAGGTACGTGACGCCCGATGCGCGCTTGCCGTCGAACAGGATGCGATCGGCGAGCGCGTGCGTGACGATCTCGAGGTTTGGCCGTGCACGTGCCTGGTCGAGATAACCGCGTGCGGTGCTCGCGCGGCGGCCCTTCGGCGTGACGGTGCGGTCCATCGGGCCGAAGCCTTCCTGCTGATAGCCGTTCAGGTCGTCGGTGCGCGGATAACCGGCCTGCACGCCCGCGTCGACCATCGCCTCGAACAGCGGGTTCACGCCCGGCTTGCTGGTCGTGACCGACACGGGGCCGTTGCCGCCGTGATAGTCGTTCGGGCCGACGTCGCGCGTCTCGGCTTTCTTGAAGTACGGCAGGCAGTCGAGATACGTCCAGTTCTCGAGGCCCTTGTGCGTCGACCAGTTGTCGTAGTCGAGCGCGTTGCCGCGGATGTAGCACATCCCGTTGATCAGCGACGAGCCGCCGAGCCCCTTGCCGCGCCCGCATTCCATCCGGCGGTTGTCCATGTGCGGCTCGGGGTCGGTTTCGTATGCCCAGTTGTAGCGGCGGCCCTGCAGCGGATAGGCCAGCGCCGCCGGCATCTGCGTGCGGAAGTCGAAGCGGTAGTCGGGGCCGCCCGCTTCGAGCAGCAGCACCGTGACGTCCGGATCTTCCGTCAGGCGCGTTGCGAGCACGTTGCCCGCGGAACCTGCGCCGCAGATGATGTAGTCGTATTCGCGTGTCGTCATGACGGTCAGTCTCCTTTCGTGATTCTCAAAACACCGGGTTGTAGCGGCCGAGTTCGACCTGCACCGACTTGATTCGAGTGTAGTGCTCGAGCGTCGTGATGCCGTTCTCGCGTCCGACACCGGATTGCTTGTATCCGCCAACCGGCATCTCGGCCGGCGATTCGCCCCACGTGTTGATCCAGCAGATGCCGGCTTCGAGGCGATGGATCGTGCGGTGCGCGCGCGACAGGTTCTCGGTCACGACACCGGCTGCCAGGCCGTAGTGCGTGTCGTTCGCGCGGGCGATCACTTCGTCCTCCGATTCGAAATCGACGATGCTCATCACCGGCCCGAAGATTTCCTCGCGGACGATCTTCATGTCGTCGCGGCAATCGCCGAACACGGTCGGCGCGACGTACTGGCCGCTGGCGAAGTGGCCGTCGGTCAGGCGCGTGCCGCCCGCGAGCAGCTTCGCGCCCTCGGCCTTGCCGCTTTCGATGAAGCCGAGCACCTTGTCGAGTTGCGCTGCCGACACAAGCGGGCCGAAGTTGGTATCGGCATCGGTCGGCTTGCCGACGCGGATGCGCTTCACGCGTTCGAGCACCTTTTGCGTGAACGCGTCCTTGATCGAGCGGTGCACGAACACGCGCGTGCCGTTCGTGCAGACCTGGCCCGAGCTGAAGAAGTTGGCGGTCACTGCGATGTCGGCCGCACGGTCGAGATCCGCATCGTCGAACACGATCAGCGGCGACTTGCCGCCGAGCTCCATCGTCACTTCCTTCAGCGACGACGCGCCGGCCAGCGACATCACCTTCTTGCCTGTCTCGACGCCGCCCGTGAACGACACCTTCGCGATGTCCGGATGGCCCGTGAGCAGCGCGCCGACGGAGCCGTCGCCCTGCACGACGTTGAACACGCCGGCCGGCACGCCGGCCTCCGTATAGATTTCCGCGAGCTTCAGCGCGGTCAGCGGCGTGACTTCGCTCGGCTTGAACACCATCGCGTTGCCGGCCGCGAGCGCGGGCGCCGTCTTCCAGCAGGCGATCTGGATCGGGTAGTTCCACGCGCCGATGCCCGCGCACACGCCGAGCGGCTCGCGGCGCGTGTAGACGAACGATTCCGCGCGCAGCGGCACCTGCAGCCCTTCGATCGCGGTCGCGAGGCCCGCGTAGTACTCGATCACGTCCGCGCCGGTGACGATGTCGACCGCGAGCGTCTCGCCGATCGGCTTGCCCGTGTCGCGCGTTTCGAGTGCTGCGAGCTCGTCGTTGCGCTCGCGCAGCAGGTCGACCGCGCGGCGCAGGATGCGCGAGCGCTGCATCGCGGTCATCGCGGCCCATTCGCGCTGACCTTCCTGCGCGGACGCAACGGCACGGTCGACGTCGGCCGCGCTGGCCTGCTGCACCTGTGCGAGCAGTTCGCCGGTGGCGGGATCGAAGGTGTCGAAAGTCTTGCCGCTCGTGGCGTCGACGTAACCGCCGCCGATGTAGAGGCGCTGCAAACCGAATACGGACATGAGGATCTCCTTGAGGGCGACTGCGTTGCGCGTCAGTCGGACGCGAGCAGCAGGTCGATGTAATCGTGGGCGAGCTTCAATGCAGCCCGGGTGTCGATCGGGCCGCCGGCGAGTGCGCCGCGCAGCCACAGGCCGTCGATCAGCGCGGCGAGGCCGCTGGCGGCTTCGCGCGCCTTCGCGAGCGGCAACGCCTTCGCGAATTCGGCGCACAGGTTCGAATGGAGGCGCCGCGTGTTGACGTGCTGCAGGCGCTTGAGCATCGGGTCGTGCATGCTCTGCGACCAGAACGCGAGCCACGTCTTCATCACGGGCGCGCTGACCTGCGTGTCGTCGAAGTTCGCGGCGACGATCGCGCGCAGCCGGGCACGCGGATCCTTGCGCGCCGCCACGCGGCGGCGCGTGGTGGCCGACCACAGGTCGCGCAGCACGTGCCGCATCGTCGCTTCGAGCAGGCCGTCCTTGTCGCCGAAGTAGTGGCTGACGATGCCCGTCGAGATGTTCGCGCGCTGTGCGACCGATGCAAGCGTCGTGCCGGGCAGGCCCGCTTCGTCGATCGAACGCAGCGTGGCGTCGATCAACTGTGCGCGGCGAATCTCCCGCATTCCGACTTTCGGCATCGCGACTCCCTTCGCCCGGACGGGCCGTCCCTGGAAGTCGAGAGCTTAGCGGTTTTTTATTGATCGTTCAATCAACAAAAAATCGGGGTCTGACGGTGGCGGTGTGTGCCGGGCAGGCGAGAGGGGGGGGGCGACTGCGCGTTGTGCAGGTGCGGAAAAATAATCGAAAGATGATTAAAAAATCTGGATTTTGTTTAAAACACTTTCTGAGGTGGGCGATCAATCCGGTTAATCGTTGCGGGTATCGAAGCGATTACGAAATGAAAGAGTATTGAGCAGTGTGATACTCGGTGAAGTATGGAAGTCGGCCGGAGAAACGACGTCACGATTCATTCATGAAAATCCGTTTGAAATAAGCGAATGAAACGAATCAACGCATTGATTTTAAATGAATATATGAAGATTAAACGGGGATCGATCGTCGCTTGGCAAACGATTGCGGCCGCGCTCTGAAGAGTTCGGCTTACCATAAAAAATGCGGGAATAATTTGAATCGACCGTATTTCCGGGAAGAGTAGAGGCTATCGTTGGAATGACTTGAGTCAGTAATATTGTCCGTATTAGTATGGCGCCGCACTACGAGGAATGAATCGATGCCGCCGGTATTGCCGCGGTGCATTGGCCAACAGCGCGATTCGGATTGCGCGCGATAACCGGCGCAGTCATTGCGCACCTGCAGCATGCCGCGACGTCGAGACGCCGCATCCACCGGAGAACGACGATGCTGACCGAAAAACACGTGGTCCCGTTGCCGAATGGTCTGAAGGTCTACGTCGAACGGAACGTGTTCGACCCGGCGTTCGACACGGCAATGCTCGTCAACGGCGCGCTCGCGACGACCGCGTCGTTCGGGCAGACCGTCCAGTATCTCGGCGAGCGGATGAACACGATCTGCTTCGACCTGCCGTACGCGGGGCAGTCGCGCCAACACAACCCGGGTTGCTTCATCCTGACGAAGGACGACGAAGCCGCGATCCTGCAGCACCTGGTCGAGCGCTTCGCGCCGGCTTACCTCGTGTCGGTGTCGTGGGGCGGCGTCGCGTCGCTGTTCGCACTCGCACGCGGCTGCCCGAGCGTGCGGCGCGCGGCGATCTGCTCGTTCTCGCCGTTCCTGAACGATGCGATGGTCGACTACGTGACGCGCGCCCGCGACCATATCGCGGCCGGCGAGAACCTGAAGGCCGCGCAGCTGCTGAACGACACCGTCGGCCGCTACCTGCCGCGCATCATGAAGCTGTACAACTACCGGTATCTCACGCGCCTGCCGCGCGACGAGCAGGACCAGGTCGCGTTCCACGTCGACCAGATCCTGTCGCTGCAGCCGGAGCGCTATTTCAGCGAGTTCTCGAACATCGGCTGCGAGCTGCTGTTCCTGAACGGCGAGCGTGACGACTACACGACGCCCGCCGACGTGCGCCAGCTCGGCGCGCACGTGCCGCGCGCGCGGTTCGCGACGGTGCCGGATGCCGGCCACTTCCTCGATATCGAAGGCCGCGCGCAGCGTGAATACACGCGGTCGGCGCTGCTCGACTTTTTCTGCGGCGAGTCGTCGCTCGCCGCCGGCATCGCGCACGCCGCCTCGCAGGCGTGCATGCCCGCGCCGATGCACGCGTTGTCGTCGTGACGTCGCACGCCGTGCGTCCGGCGCATCGGGCACATCCGGCGCATCCGAATTCCCATCCCAACGAGGCAGGCCAGCCGTGAATATCGTACAGACCATCGCCATCGTCGTTCCGTGGGCCGCGTGGCTCGCCTACTGGATCGCCACTTCGCAAGGCGTGAAGACGACCGTGCGCAAGGAGGCTTCGCGCTCGCGCACGCTGCAGTCGATTCCGCTGATCGTCGGCGGCGCGCTGATCATCCTGCCCGATCCGTCGTGGCAAGCGCTCGTGCCCGACTGGCAGCGCTTCGGCCTGCAGGCGCAGTGCGGGCTCGCGGTGCTGGCCGCCGGCCTGCTGTTCTCGGTATGGGCGCGGCTGCATCTGGGCACGAACTGGAGCGTGTCGGTCACGCTGAAGGAAGACCACGAACTCGTGCGCACGGGGCCGTACGCGCTCGTGCGCCACCCGATCTATACGGGCTGCCTGATCGCGCTCGTCGGCGCCGCGCTGATTGGCGGCGAATGGCGCGGCGCGATCGGCGTGCTGCTTGTGTTCGCGTCGCTCGCGTACAAGGTGCGCGTCGAGGAAAGCTGGCTGACCGGGTATTTCGGGCCGGCGTACGCGCAGTACCGCCGCGAGGTCGCGGCGCTGATTCCCGGCTTCTACTGAACCCCGCGAGGCGCGCAATGGCGAAGATGATCGTGACCGCGATCGGCTCGGCGGGCGACGTGCATCCGCTGCTCGGCGTCGCGCGCACGCTCGCGGCGCGCGGTCACGACGTCGTGTTCTGCACGCATGCGCCGTTCGAGGCGGCCGTGCGCCATTGCGGGTTCGAATTCGTGCCGATCGGCACCGCGGCCGACTACGAGGCCGCGATGGCGAACCCCGCGCTGTGGGATTCGCGCACGTCGTTCCGCACGCTGTGGCAGGTGATCGCGCCGACGCTGCGCCCGCATTACGACGCGCTGCGCGCGCGGGCCGACGGCGATACGGTGCTGGTCGGCACGCTGTGGGCGTTCTCCGCGCGCTTCATGCAGGAGTTGCACGGCACGCCGTACGTGTCGGTGCAGGTGTCGCCGTCGACGCTGCTGTCCGCGCATGCGCCGCCGACCCACCCGCGCCTGACGATTCCCGCGCGTTGGCCGCTGCCCGTGAAGGCGGCGCTGATGACGCTGATCGAGCGTCAGGTGCTCGATCGCACATGCGGCCCCGCGCTCAACGCGGTGCGCCGCGATCTCGGGCTCGCGCCGGCGCGGCGCGTGCTGGGCCGCTGGCTGCATTCGACTGACGGCGTGCTGTGCCTGTTTCCCGGCTGGTTCGCGCCGCCGCAGCCTGACTGGCCGTCGAATCATCTGCAAAGCGGTTTTCCGCTGTTCAACGATATTGCGACACCTGACGATGATGTGGCACTCGATGCGTTTCTCGCGGCCGGTGAGCCCCCGGTCGTGTTCACGGCCGGTTCGACACGCGTCGATCACGCGGCATACGCGCGCGCGGTGGCGGACGCGCTGCGCGCGACCGGCGCGCGCGGGATCCTGCTGACGCCGCACGATGCGGCGCCGGACGGCGACCGCTTGCTCGTGCGCCGCTTCGTGCCGATGCGCACGCTGCTGCCGCGCTGCCGCGCGCTCGTGCATCACGGCGGGATCGGCACGGCGGCGCTCGCGTTCGAAGCCGGGATCGCGCAGGTGGTTACACCGTTCGCGCACGACCAGTTCGACAACGCGCAACGGGTCGCCGTGAGCGGCTGCGGCGTGCGGGTCGACGGCCCGATCGACGGTGCGCGCCTCGGCGCGGCGCTTGCGCGCGTGCTCGGCGAACCCGCGTTTGCGGCGCACGCGGCGCGTACACGCGCACGGCTGGCGGCCGAACGCGACGGCTGCGACGCCGCCGCCGATTTCATCGAACGGTTCGCGCCTCCGCGCGGGCGGGCAGCTGCGCGGCCCGAAGTCGCGGTGGCCGGCGCATGAGCACCGCGTCGCCGCTTCACGACGGGCCCGTCACGCCGTCCGCGTTCGACGTGCCGGCCCCCGCGCCGGCCGCGCAGCCGGTGCGCGGCATCCGGCTCGCGCTGCTGACGTTCGCGCTGTCGCTCGCGACCTTCATCGAGGTGCTCGACTCCACCGTGACGAACGTCGCGGTACCGGCGATCTCCGGCAGTCTCGGCGTATCGAACAGCCAGGGCACGTGGGTGATCAGCTCGTATTCGGTCGCGGCCGCGATCGCGGTGCCGCTGACGGGCTGGCTCGCGCGCCGCGTCGGCGAATTGCGGCTGTTCGTCGGCGCAGTGCTGCTGTTCACGCTGACGTCGCTGCTGTGCGGCCTCGCGCGCGACCTGCACGTGCTCGTGATCTGCCGCGCGCTGCAGGGGCTGTGTTCGGGGCCGATGGTGCCGCTGTCGCAGACCATCCTGCTGCGCACGTTCCCGCCGAACAAACGCACGATCGCGCTCGCGTTGTGGGCGATGACGGTGCTGCTCGCGCCGATCTTCGGGCCGGTGGTGGGCGGCTGGATCGTCGACAACTTCTCGTGGCCGTGGATTTTCCTGATCAACCTGCCGATCGGGCTGTTCTCGTTCGCGGTCTGCACCGCGATGCTGCGCCCCGACGCGCAACGCGGCACGGCCGGCCCGATCGACGTGCCGGGCATCGTGCTGCTCGTGATCGGCGTCGGCTCGCTGCAGGCGATGCTCGATCTCGGCCACGATCGCGGCTGGTTCGGTTCGCCGCTGATCGTCACGCTGGCGGTGGTCGCGGGGCTCGCGATCGTGTCGCTGCTGATCTGGGAGGCGGGCGAAGCGCATCCCGTCGTCGACCTGAGCCTGTTTCGTGATCGCACGTTCTCGTTCTGCGTGCTGATCATCTCGCTCGGGATGATGAGCTTCTCGGTGGTCGGCGTCGTGTTCCCGCTGTGGATGCAGGCGGTGATGGGCTACAACGCGTTTCACGCGGGGCTCGCGACGGCGTCGCTCGGCGTGCTCGCGCTGGTGTTCTCGATCCTCGTCGGGCTGCATGCGCACCGCTTCGACGCGCGCGTGCTCGCGACCTTCGGTTTCCTCGTGTTCGCGGCCGTGCTCGCGTGGGATGCGCATTTCACGCTGAAGATGACGTTTGCGCAGATCGCCGCGCCGGGGTTGATCCAGGGGATCGGGCTGCCGTGCTTCTTCATTCCGCTGACGGCCGCGACGCTGTCGCGCATTCCGGACGACCGGCTCGCCGCCGCGTCGAGCCTGTCGAACTTCCTGCGCACGCTGTCGGCCGCGTTTGGCACCGCGATGAGCGTGACGCTGTGGGACAACCGCGCGACCTATCACTACGACGTCGTGTCGCAATCCGTCACGCACGCGTCGGCGAACACGCAGCGCTTCGTGCACACGCTGAACGCGATGGGCGTGGACGGCGTGCGCGAGCTGACGACGCTGCACCAGGTCGTGATGCAGCAGGCGTACATGATGGCGACCAACGACATGTTCTGGATGGCGAGCATGACGTGTCTCGCACTCGCGGCAATGATGTGGCTGACGCGGCCGAAGCGTGGCGCGGCGGCGTCGTTCGGGCATTGAGGAGAGGAACATGACGACACTCGGCGCACTCGTGATCCTGTATCACCCGAGCGATGCACAGCTCGACGCGCTTGGCGCCTGGCGGCACGCGTGCGACGCGCTGCTCGTCGTCGACAACACGCCGCAGCCCGATGCGCGAGCCCGCGAGCTGTGCGCGCGCGAGGGCATCGCGCTGCTGCATCACGGCAATCGCGGCGGCATTGCGGGCGCGTACAACGCAGGCCTCGCGGCGCTGTTTCGCGACCGCATCGATGCCGTCGCGCTGTTCGACCAGGATTCGTCCGTGCCCGCCGCGTTTTTTTCCGCGATGCGCGATGTCTGCGCAGGGCTCGCGGGGCGCGCGTTCCTGGCCGGCCCGCGCATTTTCGACGAGAACGCGCGCAGTTTCCTGCCGGAACTCTCGACCAACGGGATCGGGCTGCGTCGCCTGCGCATCGAGCCGGGTGCGCCGCTGCAGCGCTGCGCGTTCCTGATCTCGTCGGGCTGCGTCGTGTCGCGCGACGCCTTCGACGTGCTTGGCCGCTTCGACGAGACGCTGTTCATCGATCACGTCGACACCGAGTACAGCTTCCGCGCGCTCGCGCGCAACGTGCCGCTCTATGTCGTGCCGTCGCTGGTGTTGCCGCACCGGATCGGCGCGAAGCAGCGTCATGCGCTCGGCCCTTTCGAAATGACGTCGATGAATCACTCGTGGCAACGGCGCTACTACAGCGCGCGCAATGCGGTGCAGCTCGGGATGCAGTACGGGCTGCGCTTTCCGGTGGCGATCGTGCCGAACCTGCTGACCGTGTGGCAGGTCGTGCAGATCGCGCTCGTCGAACGCGACAAGCGCGCGAAGCTCGCCGGCATCCTGTACGGCATCGCGGACGGCCTGTTCGGCCGGCTCGGCCCGCTCGAACACACGCGGCCGCGTCTGGCCGCGCGTGCACAGCGCGTTCAGCAGCGCATTCAGCAGGGATGAGGGGCGCGATGGGGCGTGTGAAACAAGCAGCGGGTCTGGCGCGTAGCGTGAAGGGCGGTGCGTTGATCGGTGCTGCGGCGATGTCGCTGGCGTTGGGCGGATGCGTGCCGACGGGCTTCCTGCCGTCACTGTCGTTGCGCGCGCCGGCCGACGATGCGCTCGTGCATACGGCCGGCCCCGGCGTGAACGGTGCGTGGCCCGCGCCCGACTGGGTGAAGCAGTTGCAGGATCCGCAGCTCGATGCGCTGGTCGCCGAGGCATCGCAGAACAACCCCGACCTGCAGGTCGCGCAGGCGCGGCTGCGGATCGCGCAGGCCCAGCTTCAGCAGTTCGATTCGTTGACGGGGCTGACGGGCACGGCCGGCGCAACGGTCAGCCGTTCGCGGATGCCGAAGCCGGGCGACGACGTCGCGAACGTGTCGGTCGGCGGCTATCGCGTGCCGGTCGAGATTTTTGGTGATCCGAACGTATCGCCGTCGTCGGTGTTCGTCGGGCTCAACTACCAGCTCGACCTGTGGGGCAAGAACCGCGCCGCGACGAAGAGCCTGATGTCGCTGCGTGAAGCGGCGCGGGTCGAGGCCGAGCAGGTGCGGCTCACGCTGGCGGTCGCGATCGTCACCGTGTACTGCCAGCTCGACCAGGCGTATGCGACGCAGGACCTGCTGCAGCAGAAACTGCAGGTCAGCCAGCGCGTGACGACCGTGCTGCGCGAGCGTACCGCGCGCGGGCTCGACAACGCGTACGACGCGAGCGATGCATCGATCAAGCGCAGCAAGCTGCTCGCGCAGATCGCGCTGAACGAAGAGCAGATCAAGCTCGCGCAACTGCAGCTCGGCGTGCTGTCGGGTCGCGGCCCGGAGCGCGGGCTCGCGCTGCAGCGGCCGCGCGTCGGCGCATTTGCCGGCGGCGCGCTGCCCGCGCGGTTGCCGGCCGGTCTCCTGGGCCGCCGGCCCGACGTCGTCGCCGCACGGTTGCGCGTCGAAGCCGCGTTCGCGAATGCCGATTCGACGCGCGCGCAGTTCTATCCGGACGTGAACCTCGTCGCGCTCGGCGGCGTGTTCGCGCTGACGCCCGCGTCGCTGTTCTCGCGCGACGCGCTCGCCGGCTCCGTCGGCCCGGCGATCTCGCTGCCGATTTTCGATCGCGGCCGGCTGAAGGCGAAGCTCGGCGCGGATGTCGCACAGGCCGATGTCGCGATCGGGCTGTACAACAAGACCGTCGACGACGCGCTCGGTCAGGTCGCGCAGTTCGTCACGTCGCTGCAGACGTCGCAGACGCTCGTCGCGCAGCAACAGGACGCGGTCGCGGCCGCGCAAAAGATCGTGCAGATCGCGACCGACCGTCACCGGCGCGGCGTGCTGATGCAGAAGGACGTGGATGTCGCGGATCTCACGCTGATCGACGAGCGCGCGCAGATGATCGCGCTGCTCGGCCGGCAGCGCACGCTGCGGGTCGGGCTGATCGGCGCGTTGGGCGGCGGGTTCGATGCGGGCGCGACGGTCGCACAGGCGCAGGGCGTGCATCGGCCGCGTAGCGGGGCGGCGAAGCGAGGCGCTTCGAGCGCTGCACCCGCAGCGCCCGCCGTGGCGGCTGCGACCGTCACGACCACATCGACCACACCGCCCGCCGCCGCGACCGCGAGCCGATCGGCGGCGGGAGCCTCTACCGATGCGCGTGCGCAAAGCGCAGCCGTCCCGCAGGCCGTCGCCGCATCGAATGCGGGGGCCGCACGACGCGACGACATGGCACGCACGCCGGCCGTTGGCGCGACGCTTCGCGGCACCCCCGTTGCCGCGCGCACGGCGGCGGCGAACCCGGCGCCGGGCGCGTCGGTCATGCCGCCGATCCCCCTGTTCCAGCACGATCGTCTGATCGTTACGCAAAGCGACTGATGCACCACGACAACCTTCATACCGCCGCGCCGCCGGCCGCACTGAACGACCCGGCACTCGACGCGCGCCGCGCGACGCGCCGCAAGCGCTTCATCGTGTTCTTCGCGGTCGTGCTGGTGGCCGCGCTGGCATGGATCGCATACTGGCTGCTGAGCGATCGCTATTACGAAGACACCGACGACGCGTACGTTGCCGGCAGCATCGTCCAGGTTGCCGCGCAGATCCCGGGGTCGGTGACCGACGTCGTGGTCGCCGATACGCAGGCCGTGCGCGCCGGCCAGACGCTCGTGAAGCTCGACGACACCGAGGCGTCCGTCGCGTTCGCGCAGGCGAAGGCGCAGCTCGCGCAGGCCGTGCGGCAGTTCGCGAACGCAAAGATCTCGAACACGATGTACGTCGAGGCCGTGAACGCGCGGCGCGCCGACCTGTCGCTCGCACAGCGCGCGTTTGCCGCGCGCTCGGGCGCATCGGTGGAGATCGTCGCACCCGAGGAACTCGCACGTGCACGGGCGGCGGTCGCCGGTGCGCAGGCGAATCTCGCGGCCGCGCAGGCGCAGCTCGACGCGGCGCGCGCGCTCGGCAGCAAGCTGCCCGTCGACGAAAGCCCGGCCGTCGTGCAGGCAGCCGCGCAGTTCAAGCTCGCGTACCGCAACCTGAAGCGCACGACGATCGTCGCCCCCGTCGACGGCACGATCGGGCAGCGTTCGGTACAGGTCGGCCAGCAGGTCGGGCCCGGCGTGCCGTTGATGTCGATCGTGCAGCTCAACCAGCTGTGGATCGAGGCGAATTTCAAGGAAGGGCAGATCCGCCACATGCGCATCGGGCAGCCGGTCGAGGTCGTGTCGGATCTCTACGGTTCGCGCGTGACCTATCGCGGCCGCGTGCAGGGCTTCTCGGCGGGCACGGGCAGCGCGTTCTCGATGCTGCCGTCGCAGAACGCGGCCGGCAACTGGATCAAGGTCGTGCAGCGTGTGCCGGTCGTGATCGCGCTCGAGCCGCGCGAGCTCGCCGCGCATCCGCTGCGCGTCGGGCTGTCTATGCGTGCAACGGTCGACACGCGCGACCGCAACGGCCACGCGCTCGACAGCGAGCCGCCGACGCCGGCCGTCAGCACGCGCGTGCACGACGGGGTAGCGAGTGAGGCGGAAGCGGCGGCTGCTGCGATCATCCGCGAGAACGCCGGCGGCTGACCGCCCGCCGGTGCGCGATGTGCCGAATGCGTCGGCCGGGCCAAGGCCGAAAGATTCGAAAAAGGCATGCGCCGCGCCCGAAAATATCGTGCCCGATACCGGCGCAACGTCGCGTTGCACCGGGCTATGCTGTTGCGCAATCGGAACAGCAACGCGAATCGGAGGGACGTGTGTTCGACCTGTCAGGCAAGGTGGCCGTCATCACCGGAGGGGCGAGCGGGATCGGGCTCGGCATTGCGCACGGGATGGCCGAGGCCGGCGCGCGCGTCGTGCTCGTCGGCCGCGATGCCGGCAAGGGCGACGCGGCGCTCGCGTCGCTGCCGGGCGGCAGCGAACGCGGCACGTTCATCCAGGCGGACATCACGCAACGGGACGAATGCGTGCACGCCGTCGAGCAGGGCGAGCGGCATTTCGGCCGGCTGGACATTCTCGTGAACAACGCCGGGATGAACATCCGCAAGCAAGGGCATGAACTGACCGCCGACGAGTGGTATCGGATCATCGATACGAACCTGAGCGGCGCGCATTTCTGCGCGCAGGCCATTCACCCTGCATTCCGGCGCGCGGGCGGCGGCAAGATCGTCAATATCGGCTCGATGCTGTCGCTGTTCGGCACGACCTACGGCGCGGCCTACGCGGCGAGCAAGGGCGGGATCGTTCAGCTGGGCAAGGCGTGGGCCGTCGAATGGGCGCCGGACAACATCCAGGTCAATACGCTGCTGCCCGGCTGGATTGAAACCGAACTGATCGACGAAGCCAAGCGGCTGTTTCCGGATCTCGAACGCAGCGTGCTGGAACGCACGCCGTTGCGTCGCTGGGGCAAGCCGCGGGATCTGGCCGGTATTGCCGTCGCGCTGTGCGCGCCCGAGTGCGATTTCGTGACGGGCGCCGTCATTCCGGTAGACGGCGGCTATTCGGTGCAGGGATGACGGCCGCCTGAAGCCTTCCTGCGGCTCACCCGCCCGACTTTCGCATTTCCGCCATCGATGTCGGCCCCGTTCAAACGCGTGTCGCGTTTGAGACATCGGCGCCCCTGCCTCCCGGACTACTCTCGAACAGCACGTTGCGCGTGCGCCGCATTAGCCGGCGCGCCGCCGCGCCATCCAACGAGACATGGAGACAATACGATGAGCAGCAATCGAGGTGTCGTCTATCTTGGGCCGGGCCAGGTCGAAGTCCAGAAAATCGATTATCCGAAGATGGTCGATCCAAGCGGCCGCGCGATCGGCCACGGTGTGATCCTGAAAGTGGTCAGCACGAACATCTGCGGTTCCGACCAGCACATGGTGCGTGGCCGCACGACCGCGCCGGTCGGCCTCGTGCTCGGTCACGAGATCACGGGCGAGGTGGTCGAGATCGGCCGCGACGTCGAGACGCTGAAACTCGGCGATCTCGTGTCGGTGCCGTTCAACGTCGCTTGCGGCCGCTGTGCGATGTGCAAGGACACGCACACGGGCGTGTGCCTGAACGTGAACCCGTCGCGTGCCGGCGGCGCGTACGGCTACGTCGACATGGGCGGCTGGATCGGCGGCCAGGCCGAGTATGTGCTCGTGCCGTATGCCGATTTCAACCTGCTGAAATTCCCCGACCGCGATCAGGCGATGGCGAAGATCCGCGATCTGACCTGCCTGTCCGACATCCTGCCGACCGGCTATCACGGCGCGGTGAGCGCCGGCGTGAAGCCGGGCTCGACGGTCTATATCGCGGGCGCGGGCCCGGTCGGGATGGCGGCGGCCGCATCGGCGCGTTTGCTCGGCGCAGCCGTGACGATCGTCGGCGACATGAACGCGGAACGCCTCGCGCACGCGAAGGCGATGGGCTTCGAGACGGTCGACCTGTCGAAGGACGCATCGCTCGGCGAGCAGATCGAGCAGATTCTCGGCGTGCCCGAGATCGACTGTGCGGTCGACTGCGTCGGCTTCGAAGCGCACGGCCACGGTTCGTCGGGCCACTCGGAAGAGGCGCCCGCGACGGTGCTGAACTCGCTGATGGAAATCACGCGGCCGGCCGGTGCGATCGGCATCCCGGGCCTGTACGTGACGGACGATCCGGGCGCGAAGGACAAGGCCGCGCAGCACGGCAGCCTGAGCATCCGCTTCGGCCTCGGCTGGGCGAAGTCGCACTCGTTCTTCACGGGGCAGACCCCGGTGCTGAAGTACAACCGCAACCTGATGCAGGCGATCCTGTTCGACCGGCTGCCGATCGCGAAGATCGTCAACGTCGAAGTGATTTCGCTCGACCAGGCACCGGAAGGCTACAAGAAGTTCGACGGCGGCGCGCCGCGCAAATTCGTCATCGATCCGCACGGGTTGCTGGCGGCGTAATGCGCTAGCGTTCGACGCGCGCAGCGCGTCGTGCGAAACGGGCGGTGCCGGAAACGGGCCGCCCGTTTTTTGCTGTGGGGGCACGGGGAAGAGCCGGTCACGCGCACGTACCGCACGGGCCGGGACGCCGGCGTTCCCCGATCCCGGCCGCACGGAATTGCTGCGATATTCATCGTCCGTTCCCGTTCCCGACCCCACCGCCCGGCGGCGAATCCACGGATGGCCAAGTCACTTCCCTTCGCCGCGTTGCACACGTTCGTCGAAGTGGCGCGCTGCGGCAGCATGAGGTTTAGAAAAATGAAGCGACGGACGCGCATGCACGGACTGCGCATGCGCGCTCAATGGCCGCGATAGAGCTGCGCGATTTCCGTATTGCCGGCGGTGGTGGTACGTCGCGCATGTGCGGTGTGTGCGGTGTGCGCGCTCACACGGTGGAAGGCGCTGGCGCGATGCGCGGCGGCACTGCGACTGCCTTTCCACGCCGCCACACGAACCGTGGCGGCGGCATGCGACCGGTCGGATGCACGCATGGCCGGCGCGGCTCGCGCGACCGCCGTCCGTCCGGCGGATTCGCCGACATCCGGGCTGCCCGGTCGCGCGGCCGCCACTTGTGTTCCGTCAGTCGAATGAAACGGATAGGCGGGCGCCGGCAAGACCGGCAGCACGGGATCGTTCGACGCGTACGGGCCGGCATCACTCGCCGTCGCGCCCGATACATCCGAACCGCGACAAACCGGATCGGCCTTGCACGTCCGGTCGACCGTCACGTAGCCGCCGACCAGCAGCACGAGCGTCAGGATGCTCAGGATCGGCGCGCTCGATGCGCGCGGCCGCCGGAACGCCGCGTTGCGAAGCGTCCGCGCGATGCGTGACGACCACGTGTGAAAGGATGGCGCCGCGTGCGTGGCATGCGTGTCGTCCGATGCAACGCGAACCGGATCGAACGGCCAGTTCCGCTGGCCGCAAACGGGGCAGTGCTCGAGCGCGCGGAAGGCCACGAAGCCGCATTCCCTGCAGCGGCAACCGGCAGTGCGCCGCGCGTCGGCTCGTGCGCTCAGGAGCGCGCGCCAGTCATCGCGCGCGCGGATCGTCCGGTTGGGCAGGACTCGCATCGCTGGAAACGGGGCGGGGGGCCGTCAACGACGCGAACGTTCGCCGGTCGACATGGCGCTTTCCTGCAAGGCAACCGGTCGGCCCATGCCGGAATCCGCCGGAGCGTGCGTCGTCGACGGTCGTGCGCATGCGGTGCTCATCGGGTTCTCCGTGACGTCGGGTGGGCGGAACACGTTCGTCCGCGCTGACCTTCCGCTTCATTCTTGGTCGTCGGCGTGTGAAACGCAAGGCGCAAACAGACCATCGCGATTCGCACGTTCCGCGCTAGCCGTCCTGCCGCTGCCGGGCCGCGAGCGTCCCGATAGTCTGCATCGCGTGCTCGACGGCCGGCGTCCATGGCCGGCCGTAATTGAGCCGAAGATAGCGGCGGAATCCGCCGGTCGCGGAAAAGATCGGCCCCGGCGCGATGCTGACGCCGCTTTCCATCGCATCGCCGAACAGGTGCATCGCATCGACGCGCGGCGGCAGCTCGATCCACAGGAAATACCCGCCGCGCGGCGCGAACACTTCGGTGCCGTCCGGAAAATACGCGCGCACGGCCGCCAGCATCTGCGCCTGGTGCGCGGCGAGGTTGCGGCGCAGCTTGCGCAGGAAGCGGTCGTACGTGCCGTCGCGCAGGTAGTTCGAAATCGCCATCTGCGCGGGCACGTCGGCCGCCGGCGCGCTCGCGCCTTTTGCCTGACTGACCTGCCGGACGTAGCGCCCGGCCGCGACCCAGCCGATCCGGAATCCGGGCGCGAGGCATTTCGAGAACGAACCGCAATGCAGGACGAGCCCGCTGTCGTCATACAGTTTGGCCGGCCGCGTGGGTACCGTCCCGAAATGCAGTTCGCCATAGACGTCATCTTCGATCAGCGGCACGCCGCGTGCCGCGAGCAGGTCGATCAGCGCGCGCTTGCGCTCGTCGGTCAGCGTCGCGCCGGTCGGGTTGTGGAACGACGTCATGAACCAGCACGCCCGCACCGGATGCGTGTCGAGCGCTGTCTCGAGCGCGTCGAGATCGAGGCCGGTGCGCGGGTCGACCGGAATCTCGACGGCCTTCAGGTGCAGGCGCTGCACGGCCTCCAGCACCGCGTGGAACGCCGGTCGTTCGATCGCGACGATATCGCCCGGGCGGGTCAGTGCCTGCAGGCTGAGCGTCAGCGCTTCGAGCGCGCCGGTCGTGATGACGATCTCGTCCATCGGCAACGCCGCGCCTGCCTTCAGGTAGCGCAGCGCGATCTGGCGGCGTAGCGCCTCGTGGCCCGGCGGCAAGCCGGACAGCAGCGCCGTGCGATCCATGTTGCGGGCCGCCGATGCCATCGCGCGCCACAGGCTGCTCATCGGGAACAGCGAATAACTGGCGAAGGCCGAGCCGAGCGGAACGATGTCCTCGCATTTGAGGGAGTCGAGCAGGCGAAACAGCGCACCGTCGTTGCCGGTCGGCGCGGTGGCCGGCTTGCGTGGCGGTTCGTGGCCGAAGCGCACGTGCTTGTCTTCGAGGTTCGCAACGAAATAACCGGAGCGCGCCCGCGCGACGATCAGACCCTCGCCTTCGAGCGCGTAGTACGCGCGAAATACGGTGGACGGGCTCACGCCATACGCGCGACATGCCGCGCGCACGGTGGGGATGCGCGTACCGGCCGCGAGGTCGCCGCGCCGGATCGCGTCGGCGATCGTTCGTGCGAGCACCGCGTATCGCTTCATGCCAGCCTCCGGTGGATCGGGGCCTTGCCGAAAAAGAGTAGCACGGCACCCGTCGCGTGCAAGCGCGCCCCCAATTGCTGATCCGCATGTTTTTGCCGGGCTCTGATTCTTTTCTTTCGTCTGACGAGCGGGCATTCTCTCGGGCAATCCTCGTTCCCGATGTCCGACCGATACGGAATCGACGCTGCCCGACGGCGGATCCGTGGCCTGCGCGCCCTGCGCGGGACCTTTTCTGCGGCGTCCCAACCTTACCCGGAAGCATTCAGCGTGAATTCGAAGACTCTCGTCGCCGGCCTTGTGGCCGGCATCGCCCTCAACCTGTCGAGCGGCATTGCAACGGCCGCCTGCATCAGCAATCCCGCCGCCCAGCCCAACGCGACGTTTCCCGCCGCACTCACCGGCAAGCTCGTCTATCACAGCTACGTGAAGTACGGCGACGGCACGAGCCAGCTGTTCCTCTACGACTTCTCGGCCCATACGCTGACGCAACTGAGCAAGAGCACGTGGGGCATCACCGATCCGATGAACGGCGTGTTCAGCCCCGACGGCAAGTGGCTCGCGTTCATGGGCATCAGCAACGGCGCATGGAACGTGTTCATGCTGCAGCTCGGCGCCGGCACGCCGCCCGTCAACCTGACCAACAGCACGGGCGCCACGCGCAACGAGGATCCGAAATTCAGCGCGGACGGCAAGACCCTCGTGTTCAAGCAGAACGGCGACGTCAAGCAGGCGACGCTGTCGTACACGAGCGCGGGCCCGGTGTTCACGTCGGTCGTGAGCCTGACGAACGCGCCGGCCGGTGCCGAGTACTCAATGCCGTTCCTCGCGCCCGATTCGAGCGCCGTGTACTACGCGACGGGCACCGGCGCGAACATGGGGCTGATGAAGCGCACGCTCGCAACCGGCGCGACCGCGGTGTTCGACGATCCGGCCGGCCTGCAGACGTATTACCCGATCGTGCGCGCGGACGGCACGGTGTTCTACGCGCGCTGGAAGGACACGAGCCAGCTCGACCAGATCTATACGAAGACGGCGGACCCGGCATCGACGCCGAATCAGCTGGCGATCAACGACTGCATCAGCAACAACTCGGACCCGGCGCCGGTGAGCGGCACGAACTACGCGTTCTTCTCGTCGACGACGGCGGGCGGCTATCAGCTCTACGTCGGTGACGTGACGACCGGCCAGCGCTGGAGCCTGTCGCAGTTCGGCGTGAATGCCGACACGACGAAGGCCAAGCTCGGGTCGAGCTATTACGGCGGCCCGGCCGCCGCGCAGCCGGTGCTGCTGTCGCAAGGGCGTCCGGCTGCCGCGTCGGCGAGCTACAACGCATCGTTCACGCCCGACAAGGCGTTCGACGGCAACACCACGGGCACGCGCTGGGATTCGCCGGAAGGCGCCGGTGTCGGTTCGCAATGGATCTCCGTCGATCTCGGCGCGGTGAAGCACATCGATCACGTCGATCTGTACTGGGATGCGGGCGCGCTCGTTTATCAGATCCAGACGTCGAACGACAACGTCAACTGGACGACGATCTATTCGACGAGCAACGGCGTTTCATATACCCACGTCACGCTGCCGAATCTCAACGGCAGCGGTCGTTACGTGCGGATGTTCGGCACGCAGCGCGCGACGCAGTGGGGTTACTCGCTCTACGAAATGCAGGTGTGGGGATCGTAAGCGCAAAGAAAAAACGGCCTTCAAGGCCGTTTTTTTTCATGCGTCAATCGCGATGACGCCTACGCGTGCAGCACATGGGCCGGGAAGGCGGGGCTGGCGCTCGCTGCTCCCTGCGCAAGCGGCGCGACCTGCTTGCGGCGCTCGCGGGTCGGCGCGACGCCGAACGCGTCGCGATAGCTCTTGCTGAAATGGCAAGCCGACTGGAATCCGCACGCCATCGTGATGTGCATGATCGACATGTCGGTCTGCAGCAGCAGTTCGCGCGCACGGCGCAGCCGCAGCGTCAGGTAGTAGTGCGTCGGCGTCATGCCGAGGTGTTCGCGGAACAGGCGCTGCAGTTGCCGCTGCGACATGTTCGCGAGCCGTGCGAGCTCTTCGCGCGACAGCGGCTCCTCGATGTTGTTCTCCATCAGCGAAATCACTTCGAACAGCGACTTGTTCGCCGAGCCGAGGCGCGCGACGAGCGGCATGCGTTGCTGCGCGCTCGTGTCGCGCACGTGTTCGACGATGAACTGCTCGGCGATCTGCGTGACGCGCGCGGTGCCCACGCGCGCGGCGATCAGGTTCAGCATCATGTCGAGCGGCGCGACGCCGCCCGTGCACGTGATGCGGTCGCGATCGATCACGAACAGTTCCTTCAGGAAGCGCGTGTCCGGAAACTCTTCCTTCAGCGCCGACATGTTCTCCCAGTGGATCGCGCACGCGTAGCCCGCGAGCAGGCCCGACTTCGCGAGCGCATAGGTGCCCGTGCACAGGCTGCCGAGCGGGATGCCCGCGCGCGCGAAGCGGCGCAGTGTCGACAGATGGGCCGGCGTGGTCGCGCGCTGCACGTCGACGCCGCCGCACACGAACACGATGTCGGGCTGCCCCACGCATTCGGCCGGGCCCGTGTCGACCGTCAGGCCGTTGCTCGCGGTGACCGGGCCGCCGTCCGGGCTGATGACCGACCAGCGGTAGAGCGGCTGGCCGCTCAGGTAGTTCGCCATCCGAAGCACCTCGATCGCATTGGTGAACGCGATCATCGTGAAATTCGGTAACGGCATGAACGCGAAGTGGGACAGCGACGCTGTGCGGTCGGGCGACATGGGGAGCTTCCTGGAATCTCTAATAGCTATAGGCCCGGGGCACGGATCGGGCTGCGGTATTGTGTGAGCCAGCGCAACAAGCGTGCCATACGGCTAAACCCTAGCTCCATACGTTGTCTGGGTGTAAGGCCGATGTTGCACTGCACCGTATCCGGGAGGCGCCGCACTCCGAACGGGCGGCAAACGCACTGCCCGTGTGCGTATCCATAGGTGAACAGTCCGCACGGTTTTGCTTGGTCATCCGAAAAAGCACGACCGGTCACTTGTATAAAACGGACGCCGATGTCGGAAAAGGCAAAGAACGCGTCTAAATTCATCAATCCGCCGAAAATCCGAACGACAAGAATAGAGCCGTCGGCAGCCTTGTACGGGACGAGCGGGAAACCCAGGCAGGGCGGGCCTTGAGCTTCGGTTTCAGCCCCTTATTCCTCGTCACGGACGCACTATGTCGAACACCCAGCCTTTCTTCTCGCAGCCCCTTGCCGAGCGCGACGCCCCGGTGCGCAGCGCCATCCTGAAGGAACTCGAGCGTCAGCAGTCGCAGGTCGAGCTGATCGCGTCGGAAAACATCGTGTCGCGTGCCGTGCTCGAGGCGCAGGGCTCGGTGCTGACCAACAAGTACGCGGAAGGCTATCCCGGCAAGCGCTACTACGGCGGCTGCGAGTTCGCGGACGAAGTCGAGGCGCTGGCGATCGAGCGTGTGAAGCAGATCTTCAACGCCGGCTATGCAAACGTGCAGCCGCACTCGGGCGCGCAGGCGAACGGCTCGGTCATGCTCGCGCTGGCCAAGCCGGGCGACACGGTGCTCGGCATGTCGCTGGACGCCGGTGGCCACCTGACGCACGGCGCGAAGCCGGCGCTGTCGGGCAAGTGGTTCAACGCGGTGCAGTACGGCGTGAACCGCGACACGATGCGGATCGACTACGACCAGGTCGAAGCACTCGCGCACGAGCACAAGCCGAACCTGATCATCGCCGGCTTCTCGGCGTACCCGCGCGCGCTCGACTTCGCGCGCTTCCGCGCGATCGCCGACAGCGTCGGCGCAAAGCTGATGGTCGACATGGCGCACATCGCCGGCGTGATCGCCGCGGGCCGCCATGCGAACCCGGTCGAGCATGCGCACGTCGTCACGTCGACCACCCACAAGACGCTGCGCGGCCCACGCGGCGGCTTCGTGCTGACCAACGACGAAGACATCGCGAAGAAGATCAACTCGGCCGTGTTCCCCGGCCTGCAGGGTGGCCCGCTGATGCACGTGATCGCCGGCAAGGCCGTCGCGTTCGGCGAAGTGCTGCATGCGGACTTCAAGACCTACATCGACAACGTGCTCGCGAACGCGCAGGCGCTCGGCGAAGTGCTGAAGGCGGGCGGCGTCGATCTCGTCACGGGCGGCACCGACAACCACCTGCTGCTGGTCGACCTGCGCCCGAAGGGCCTGAAGGGCGCGCCGGTCGAGCAGGCGCTGGAACGCGCCGGCATCACCTGCAACAAGAACGGCATCCCATTCGACACCGAGAAGCCGACCGTCACGTCGGGCATCCGCCTCGGCACGCCGGCCGGCACGACGCGCGGCTTCGGCGTCGCGGAGTTCCGCGAAGTGGGTCGCCTGATCCTGGAAGTGTTCGACGCGCTGCGCGCAAACCCGGAAGGCGACCACGCGACCGAACAGCGCGTGCGCCGCGAGATCTTCGCGTTGTGCGAACGCTTCCCGATCTACTGATCCGACCGACCCGACAATACTGGAGCAACACATGAGCACGCTGCATCAAGACAGCATCATCATCGACGGGCTGAACATCTCGAAGTTCGAGAAGCCGGTGTTCGAAGACATGCGCCGTGGCGGCATCACGGCCGCGAACTGCACGGTGTCGGTCTGGGAGAACTTCACGAAGACCGTCGACAACATCGGCGTGATGAAGAAGAAGATCCGCGACAACAGCGAGCTGCTGACGCTGGTGCGCACGACGGAAGACATCTTCCGCGCGAAGAAAGAAGACAAGACCGGCGTGATCCTCGGCTTCCAGAACGCGCATGCGTTCGAGGACAACATCGGCTACATCGAAGCGTTCGCCGACATGGGCGTGCGCGTCGTGCAGCTCTGCTACAACACGCAGAACCTGGTCGGCACCGGTTGCTACGAGCGTGACGGCGGCCTGTCGGACTTCGGCCGCGAAGTGATCACCGAAATGAACCGTGTCGGCATCATGGTCGACCTGTCGCACGTGGGCGGCAACACGTCGTCGGAAGCGATCGCGTTCTCGAAGAAGCCGGTGTGCTACTCGCACTGCCTGCCGTCGGGCCTGAAGGAGCATCCGCGCAACAAGAGCGACGAACAGCTGAAGGAGATCGCCGATGCAGGCGGCTTCGTCGGCGTGACGATGTTCGCGCCGTTCCTGAAGCGCGGGATCGAAGCGAACATCGACGACTACATCGAGGCGATCGACTACGTCGTGAACCTGATCGGCGAGGACGCGGTCGGCATCGGCACGGATTTCACGCAGGATTACGCGAAGGAATTCTTCGACATGCTGACGCATGACAAGGGCCGCTATCGCCAGCTGACGAACTTCGGCAAGGTGATCAACCCGGACGGCATCCGCACGATCGGCGAATTCCCGAACCTGACCGCGGCGATGGAACGCCACGGCTGGAAGGAGTCGCGTATCCGCAAGATCATGGGCGAGAACTGGGTGCGCGTGTTCAAGGACGTGTGGGGCGCGTAAGCGCCGCGAACGCCGAACCACCGCCAGCGATTCAACATTAAAAGAAATCGGGACGTGCCCGCGCAAGCCGCGTGGGCGCGCGGACGATGTCGCGCCTGCGCACTGAGCCGCGCGGCCAATTTCCTCACGGAGTCACCACGATGCAACCGCAACTGCCGATCAACGTCGATCCCGATACCGGCGTCTGGACCACCGACGCGCTGCCGATGCTGTACGTGCCGCGTCATTTCTTCACGAACAACCACGTTGCGGTCGAGGAAGCGCTCGGCGTCGACGCGTATGCCGAGATCCTCTACAAGGCCGGCTACAAGTCCGCTTACCACTGGTGCGACAAGGAAGCCAAGCTGCACGGCCTGACCGGCATGGCCGTGTTCGAGCACTACCTGAAGCGCCTGTCGCAACGCGGCTGGGGCCTGTTCTCGATCATCGAGGCCGATCCGGCCAGCGCGCGCGCCAGGATCGAGCTGCGCCACTCGTCGTTCGTGCTCCAGCAGCCGGGCAAGGAAGGCAAGCTCTGCTACATGTTCGCGGGCTGGTTTGCCGGCGCGATGGACTGGGTCAACGACACGACGCCGGAAGGCAAGGGCGCACCGCGTTCGCAATCGAAGGAAGTGCAGTGCGCGGCCGAACATCACGACCACTGCGTCTTCGAAGTGTCGCCGATCGCGCACTGACGCACTGATTCACCGCAACAGAACAACACCCGCAACACGAGACATTCGAACGCCAGAGGTCGCCAGCGATGCGTTATCCCCACCTGTTCAAACCCATGCAGCTGAACCAGCTGACGCTGCGCAACCGGATCGTCAGCACCGCGCATGCGGAGGTGTATGCCGAGCCGGGCGGCCTGCCGGGCGACCGCTATATCCGCTACTACGAAGAAAAGGCGAAGGGCGGCGTGGGCCTCGCGATCTGCGGCGGGTCGAGCCCGGTGTCGATCGACAGCCCGCAGGGCTGGTGGAAATCGGTGAACCTGTCGACCGACAAGATCATCGATCCGCTCACGCGCCTCGCCGACACGATGCACAAGCACGGCGCGAAGATCATGATCCAGGCGACGCACATGGGCCGTCGCTCGTCGTTCCACGGCGAGCACTGGCCGCACCTGATGTCGCCGTCGGGCGTGCGCGAACCCGTGCACCGCGGCAACGCGAAGATCATCGAGATCGAGGAAATCCGCCGCATCATCGGCGATTTCGCGGCAGCCGCGAAGCGCGTGAAGGCAGCGGGCATGGACGGCATCGAGATCTCGGCCGCTCACCAGCACCTGATCGACCAGTTCTGGAGCAAGCGTTCGAACCACCGCACCGACGAGTGGGGCGGCAGCCTGGAGAACCGCCTGCGCTTCGGCATCGAGGTGCTGACGGCCGTGCGCGAGGCGGTGGGCAAGGATTTCTGCGTCGGCCTGCGCATGTGCGGCGACGAATTCCACGAGGACGGCCTCGATCACGAAGCGCTGAAGGAAATCGCACAGGCGATGTCGGAGACGGGCCTGATCGACTACCTGAGCGTGGTCGGCTCGGGCGGCGACACACACAACACGATCGCCAACTGCATGCCGCCGATGGCATTGCCGCCGGAGCCGTTCGTGCACCTCGCGGCCGGCATCAAGTCGGTGGTGAAGATTCCGGTGATGCACGCGCAGAGCATCCGCGATGCGGGCCAGGCCGAGCGCCTGCTCGCCACCGGCATGATCGACCTGGTCGGCATGACGCGCGCGCAGATCGCCGATCCGCACATGGTGATCAAGATCCGCGACGGCCGCGAAGACGAAATCAAGCAGTGCGTCGGCGCGAACTACTGCATCGACCGCCAGTACAACGGCCTCGACGTGCTGTGCATCCAGAACGCGGCCACCTCACGCGAAGCGACGATGCCGCACATCATCGAGAAGTCGCGCGGCCCGAAGCGCAAGGTCGTCGTGGTGGGCGCGGGCCCGGCGGGCCTCGAGGCGGCGCGCGTCGCGAAGCTGCGCGGCCACGACGTCGTGCTGTTCGAGAAGAACGCGGAAGTGGGCGGGCAGGTGATGATCGCCGCGAAGGCGCCGCAGCGCGAACAGATGTCGGGGATCATCCGCTGGTTCGACATGGAAACGAAGCGCCTGGGCGTCGACCGCCGTCTCGGCGTGGCCGCCGACGAGAAGATGATCATGGCCGAGAAGCCGGACATCGTCGTGCTCGCCACAGGCGGGTCGAGCTTCACGTGGCAGGTGCCGGGCTGGGGCGTGGCCGACGGGCTCGCCGTCAGCTCGTGGGACATCCTGACCGGCAAGGTCGAGCCGAAGCAGAACGTGCTGCTGTTCGACGGCGTGAGCACGCACGCGGGCGCGGGCGTGGCCGACTTCATGGCGAGCCGCGGCTCGAAGGTCGAGGTCGTCACGCCGGACGTGAAGGTCGCCGACGATTGCGGCGGCACGACGTTCCCGATCTTCTATCGCCGCCTGTATGCGTTCGGCGTGATCCCGACGCCGAACACGATGCTCGATCGCGTCTATCAGGAGGACGGCAAGATGATTGCCGTGCTGCGCAACGAGTACACGGAAGAACTGGAAGAGCGCGCGGTCGACCAGGTGGTGATCGAAAACGGTTCGTCGCCGAACGACGAGCTGTACTGGAAGCTCAAGCCGGAATCGGTGAACCGCGGCCAGATCGATCCGCACACGCTGTTCGCGGCGGAGCCGCAGCCGTGCCTGTCGGAAGAACTCGGCAACGGCCGTTTCCTGCTGTTCCGTGTCGGCGACTGCATCTCGATGCACAACGTCCACGGTGCGATCTACGACTCGCTGCGTCTCGTGAAGGATTTCTAAAAGATGAACCCGTCCTTCCTCATTACCGCCCTGTTGTGGCTGTCGGTGGCGGGGCTCGCATTCGCGGTCGCGAAGCGCTCGTCCTACTGGCGGCTCGGCCGCGCCACGGCGCCCGGCTCGTTCGGCGTCGCGAACCTGTTCGCGATCCCGAAGCGTTATTTCGTCGACCTGCACCACGTGGTCGCCCGCGATCCGTACATCGCGAAGACCCACGTCGCGACGGCCGGCGGCGCGATCGGCGCGCTTGCGCTGGTGTTCATCAACTACGGCCTCGCGATCTACTCGCCGTGGCTCGACAAGCTGATCTTCCTCGCGGCGCTCGCGATGCTGGTCGGCGCGGTGTTCGTGTGGCGGCGGCGCGCGGCGAAGGACGTGCCCGCACGGTTGTCGAAAGGCCCGTGGAATACACTGCCCTGGCTGCTCGGCTCGTTCGCGCTCGGCCTCGTGCTGTTCATGCTGGTGCCGACCGGTGCGATGTCGGGTGCGTTCGCGGTGCTCTGCGCAGTGCTGATCGGCGTCGGTGCATTCACGATGACGGTCGGCGCCGCGAAGGGCGGTCCGATGAAGCATGCGATCGCGGGGCTGCTGCACCTGGCATTCCACCCGCGCCAGGAGCGTTTCGCGGCCACCCGTGAATCGTTCACGGGCAACGGCACGGCCACGCCGCCGACCGCGCTGAAGCTGCCGGACATCGAGCACCGGGAGTACGGCGTCGAGAAGCCGGTCGAATTCCGCTGGAACCAGCTGCTGAGCTTCGACGCCTGCGTGCAGTGCGGCAAGTGCGAAGCCGCGTGCCCCGCGTTCGCGTCGGGCCAGCCGCTGAACCCGAAGAAGCTGATCCAGGATCTCGTCGTCGGCATGGCGGGCGGCACCGATGCGGCATACGCGGGCAGCCCGTCGCCGGGCCTCGCGGTCGGCCAGCATCGCGGCGAGCCGAACGGCCCGATCGTGTCGGGCCTGATCGAAGAGCAGACGCTGTGGTCGTGCACGACCTGCCGCGCCTGCGTGCAGGAATGCCCGATGCTGATCGAGCACGTCGACGCGATCGTCGACATGCGCCGCAACCGCACGCTCGTGCACGGCACGGTGCCGGGAAAGGGTCAGGAAGTGCTCGCGAACCTGCGCGAGACGGGCACGATGGGCGGCTACGACACGGCCGCGCGCTACGACTGGTCGGTCGACCTGAGCGCGCCCGTTGCACAGCCGGGCAAGCCGGTCGACGTGCTGTTCGTCGCGGGTGAGGGTGCGTTCGACATGCGCTATCAGCGCACGCTGCGCGCGTTCGTGAAGGTACTGAACAAGGCAGGCGTCGATTATGCGGTGCTCGGCTCGACCGAAACCGATACGGGCGACGTCGCACGCCGGCTCGGCGACGAAGCGACGTTCCAGCAGATGGCGAAGCGCCTGATCGGCACGCTCGGCACGCTGTCGTACAAGCAGATCGTGACGGCCGACCCGCACGTGATGCACAGCCTGCGCAACGAATATCGTGCGCTCGGACTGCGTGTGACGGTCAAGCATCACACGACCTACCTCGCCGAATTGGCCGACAGCGGCAAGATCGCACCGAAGGCCATCGAAGCGTTGCAGGAGAAGCGCACGACGTACCACGATCCGTGCTACCTCGGCCGCTACAACGGCGAGACGGAAGCGCCGCGCAAGCTGCTGAAGACGATCGGCATCCAGGTCGTCGAGATGGAGCGCAACGGCATGCGCGGCCGCTGCTGCGGCGGTGGCGGCGGGGCGCCGCTGACCGACATCCCCGGCAAGCAGCGCATTCCCGACATCCGCATCGCCGACGCACGCACGATCGGCGCGGACGTGGTCGCGGTTGCCTGCCCGAACTGCACGGCGATGCTCGAAGGCGTCGTGGGCCCGCGCCCCGACGTGCTCGACGTGGCCGAACTCGTTGCCGCCTCGCTGGAGTGAATCGATGAACACGATCAAACGAATCGATCCGCGCCGGCCGTTCATCATCACGGCTGCGGGCCTGAAGCGCATCACGCTCGGCGAGGAAGGCAGCGCCGATGCGAATGCCGCGCACGGGCCGGCGCACGGTCATGGTGCCGCGGCCGCGAAGCCGCGCCGTGCGGTGCAGGACCCGAAGCACGTGATGCTGGTGGTTGCGCACAGTGAGCGTGGCGCGCTCGACGATCATTCGCGGCAGGCGATCGCCGCCGCCGCGTTGCTCGCCGACGCGCAGACCGAAGTCGCGCTGCTCGCGTTCGGCGAACTGAAGGACGACGTGGCCGAACTCGGCGTCGACAAGCTGCTCGAGTTGACCGGCTTCGATCGCCGCACGTTCGATCCCGAAAGCGAACTGCAAGCATTGCAGGCCTGTGTGGCCGCGCTCGCGCCGAAGCACGTGTTCGTGCCCGACAACGCGACGGGCGACGGCGATCTCGGCCGGCGGTACGCGGCCGCCGCCGGTGCAAGCGTCGCGGCCCACGTCGTCGAGATCGACGCGAAGCACGTCGGTGCGTATGCGCAGGCCGGTCGCGCGTTTGCCACCCGTGCGCTGCCCGACGTGATCCTGCTCGCGCAGAACGCGGTTGACGCGAAGCTGCCGTTCGTCGGTGCGGGCGAACGCCTGGCCGCCGACTTCATCCGCCCGGCCCATTACGCCGCGCAGCCGTACCGCGATCTCGGTCTCGACGAAATCGATGCGGCCCAGGTCGCGCTCGAGGAAGCCGACTTCATCGTATCGGCCGGCAACGGCGTGTCCGACATCGGCGCGTTCGAGCGGCTGGCCGGCACGTTCGGCGCCGCGATCGGCGCGAGCCGCGTTGCGGTCGACAACGGTCACTTCACGCGCGACAAGCAGGTGGGCGCGACCGGCAAGACGGTCGAGGCGAGCGTGTACATCGCGTTCGGCATCTCGGGCGCGGTGCAGCACCTGCAGGGGATCAAGGACTGCCGCCACGTGATCGCGGTGAACCTCGACGGCAGCGCGCCGATCGCGAAGCGCGCGAACCTGACGGTGGTGGGCGATGCGCAGGCGACGATCGCCGCGCTGATCGAACAGGTGCAGGCCGCGCGCGCCGCGCGTGGCGAATCGCCGGCCGCGGTCGGCACCCGTGAACCGGAAGGAGTCGCCGCATGAACGCCCCCCGCCCCTTGCAACGCATCGCGGTGCTCGTGTCCGTCGGCCGTCATCCGGTCAGCGGCGTCGCACGCTATAGCCGCAACGACGCGGCCGCGCTCGAAACCGGCCGCCAGCTCGCGGAGCGGCATCGCGCGAAGCTCGACGTGATCCATGCGGGCGATCCCGCGAATGCGGCGCTTGCCGAATATCTCGCGCTCGGCGCACGGGAAGTCGAGGTGCTGGCCTGCCGCGACGACGACGATGCCGTGCATGCGCTCGCCGCGCGCGTCGAAGACTACGACCTCGTGCTGACCGGCACACGCGCCGAGGGCGCGTACGACACCGGGATGCTGCCGTACCGCATTGCCGCGACGCTCGGCTATCCGCTGGTCGGCTCGGCGGTCGACGTGACGGTCGAAGGCGGCCGTGCGGCGGTCCGGCAATTTTTGCCGAAAGGGCTGCGGCGCCGCGTCGACGCGGCACTGCCGGCCGTCATCGCCGTCCATCCGCTCGCGAATGCCGAGCCGCGCTATGCGTATGCGCGGCTGCGTGCCGGCGCGATCCGGCCGGCGCTCGCGGCGCCCGGCACGGACGCCGATGCGGCCGCGTGGACGGTCGGCCCGGTCGAGCGTAAACCCGTAAAGCTGGTCGCCGCCGAGAAGCGCTCCGGGCATGCCCGGATGCTGTCCGCGACGACGACCGAGAGCCGTGGCGGCAACGTCGTAAATGAAGGGAGTTCGGTCGAAAAAGCACAAGTGATCCTCGCGTATTTGCGCGAGCATCAGCTCATCGACTACTGATTTTGATGCCTGTCGGCAAGAACCCAGGGATGCAAGGAATCCGGAGCAAACGATGAAAGTATCGGCAGACATTCGTGCATTGATCGAGCGGCGCAAGGAAGGGCACAGCCTCGAAGCGCCGTTCTACACGAGCGAGGACATCTTCGCGCTCGACATGGAGGCGATTTTCCGCCAGCACTGGATCCAGGTGGCGGTCGAGCCGGACATTCCCGAGCCGGGCGACTACGTGACCGTGGAACTGGGGAGCGATTCGATCCTGATCGTGCGCGACGACGACATGGCGATCCGCGCGTTCCACAACGTGTGCCGTCACCGCGGCGCGCGCCTGTGCAACGAAGACAAGGGCTCGGTCGGCAACATCGTGTGCCCGTACCACAGCTGGACCTACAACCTGACGGGCCAGCTGATGTTCGCCGAGCACATGGGCGAGAAGTTCGACCGCTGCAAGCACAGCCTGAAGTCGGTCCACGTCGAGAACCTCGCGGGCCTGATTTTCATCTGCCTCGCCGACGAGCCGCCGGTCGATTTCGCGCAACTGCGCGCCGAGATGGAGCCGTACCTGCTGCCGCACGACCTGCCGAACACGAAGATCGCCGCGCAGATCGACATCATCGAGGAAGGCAACTGGAAGCTCACGATGGAGAACAACCGCGAGTGCTATCACTGCGTTGCGAACCATCCGGAGCTGACGATTTCGCTGTACGAGTACGGCTTCGGCTACCAGCGTTCCGACGCGAATGCCGAAGGCATGGATGCGTTCGCTGAAACGTGTGTGCGCCGCGGGAAGGAGTGGGCCGAAATGGGCCTGCCGTCCGAAGAGATCGAGAAGCTGCTCGACGTGACGGGTTTCCGCACGCAGCGCCTGCCGCTCGATCGTCACGGCGAATCGCAGACGCTCGACGCGAAGGTCGCGTCGAAGAAGCTGCTCGGCGGCTTCGACAAGGCGGACCTCGGCGGGCTGTCGTTCTGGACGCAGCCGAACTCGTGGCACCACTTCATGAGCGATCACATCGTGACGTTCTCGGTGATCCCGCTGTCGGCCGGCAAGACGCTCGTGCGCACGAAGTGGCTCGTGCACAAGGACGCGAAGGAAGGCATCGACTACGACGTGAAGAACCTCACGGCCGTGTGGAACGCGACCAACGACCAGGATCGCGCGCTCGTCGAATTCTCGCAGCGCGGCGCGACCAGCAGCGCGTACGAGCCGGGCCCGTATTCGCCGTTCACGGAAGGTCTCGTCGAAAAATTCTCGGCCTGGTACATCGGCCGGCTCGCTGAAAAAACCGGCGAGTAGCACTTAGCAGCGGACAAGCGGAGCAACTGATGAAACGACCCCCACGCTCACTGCGTTCCCTGCCCCCCAAGGGGGCGGTCAGCCTCCTTGGGGCGGCCCGGCGGAGGCTGACATGATGCGAGATGCGGCCAACTTCGAGCCGACGGACAGCCGGGTCACACGCCCGGCGTTCTGGAACGCCCTTCCCGAGCGCTGGACGAGCGACGTCGAGGAAACGCTGGTGTGCTGCCACGTGCGGCAGGAAACGCACGACGTGAAGAGTTTCTTCTTCCGTTCGCCGCACGGCCGCTCGTTCTCGTTCGAACCCGGGCAGTTCCTCACGCTCGAGCTCGACATCGACGGCGAAACGATCAATCGCTGCTACACGATCTCGTCGTCGCCCGCGCGGCCCCACACGGTGTCGATCACGGTGAAGCGCGTGCCGGGCGGCAAGGTGTCGAACTGGCTGCACGACAACCTGCAGCCGGGCGCACCGGTGCGCGTGCTCGGCCCGGCCGGCGAGTTCACGTGCGCACGCCATCCGGCGCGCAAGTACCTGTTCCTGTCGGCGGGCTCGGGCGTCACGCCGCTGATGTCGATGAGCCGCGCGCATCATGATCTCGCGGAGGATCGCGACATCCTGTTCGTGCACAGCGCGCGCACGCCGGACGACATCATCTTCGCGCGCGAACTCGACCTGATCGCGTCGAATCACACGAATTTCCGCACGTCGTTCGTCGTCGAACGCCTGGGCGCACGCACCAACTGGCCGGGCGTCACGGGCTTCCTGACGCTGCCGCTGCTGAAGCTGATCGCACCGGATTTCATGGAGCGCGAGATCTTTACGTGCGGCCCCGCGCCGTACATGAAGGCCGTGCGCGACCTGCTCGACGAAGCCGGTTTCGATCGCAAGCAGTATCACGAGGAGAGCTTCTCGTTCGAAACGCTCGCGCAAACCGCGAGCGACGAGCTGCTCGCCGATCTCGCACCGCCGGCTGAAGGCGGCGACGCGGCGACGAAACAGTTCACGGTCAGCTTCGCAAAGAGCAATCGCGAGATTTCGTGCGGTTCGGAGCAGCACGTGCTGGATGCTGCGCGCCAGTCCGGCGTGCGGCTGCCGGCCTCGTGCACGCAGGGCATGTGCGGCACCTGCAAGGTGAAGCTCGTGTCGGGGCAAGTTGAAATGAAGCACAACGGCGGTATCCGCCAGCGCGAGATCGACCAGGGGATGGTGCTGCTGTGCTGCAGCAAGCCGCTGTCGGATCTCGTGATCGACAAGTAGTCGACACTCGCCATCGGCTGTCCGGGCGCGTCGCGCCCGGACAAGCATCCGTCGGAAAACAACGATACCGCGGATTTGTGGTTGAAGAACCTAGAGAGACAACGCGCGCAGGCGCACATCAAGGAGATCGACCATGAAGCTGTTCGGAAAACTGTTGTGGACCGGCGCGCTGTCGGCAATGGTGGCGCTCAGCGCATCGGCGCTCGCCGATACGAAGCCCACGCTGAAGATCGGTTACGTCGAAGGCTGGGACGACAGCGTTGCGACGTCGAACGTCGCGGCGCGCGTGATCGAGAAGAAGCTCGGTTACCAGGTCCAGCTCGTGCCGGTGGCTGCCGGGATCATGTGGCAAGGCGTGGCGCGCGGCGATCTCGACGCGACGCTGTCCGCATGGCTGCCGGTCACGCACGGCTCTTACTGGGATGAATACAAGGCCAAGGTTGTCGACCTCGGCGCGAACTTCCCCGATGCAAAGATCGGCCTGATCGTACCCGCGTACGTGAAGGCGAAGAGCATCGACGATCTGAATGCCGAGAAAGGTAGCTTCGGTGGCCGGATCGTCGGTATCGACGCAGGCGCAGGCGTGATGCGCAAGACTGACGACGCGATCAAGAGCTATGGCCTGAGCTATACGCTGATGCCGAGTTCGGGTAGCGCGATGACGGCCGAGTTGTCGCGTTCGGTCAATGCGAACAAGCCGGTGATCGTGACCGGCTGGGCGCCGCACTGGATGTTCGCGAAGTGGAAGCTGCGCTTCCTCGAGGATCCGAAGAAGGTGTTCGGCGGCGCGGAGCACGTCGACAGTGTCGTGAATCCGGGGCTCGAAACGAAGGCCAAGCCGGTCGTCGCGTTCCTGAAAAAATTCCAGTGGAAGCCGGGTGAAATCGACAGCGTGATGCTGGCGATCCAGAACGGCTCGAAGCCGGAAGCGGCTGCCGATGCATGGATTGCGGCGCATGCGGACCGCGTGAATTCGTGGACGGAAGGCACGCAGTAAGCCGCGACGATTCGCCGCAATAAAAAGACGAAGAGACAGTCCGGGATTGATCAGCAGGATAACGAAATAATCGTACTGCGATGTGGTCGTATCCCGGAATTATTTTTTTGATTCTGCAAAAAGCCCCGTAAATTGTTACACTACGGCCCTTGTGCGGAGTCATCTGCTTTGCATCGGACCAGAGTAAGCGCTGAAGCGCTAACTCTGCTCGAGAGGAGGAATTGGATGAGTCAGGCAGGACTGCGTGCGAACAGCACCAGTGATGTTGAGGCAACCATCTCACATGATTCGACGGGCCACACGCTGCATCGTGGCCTGACTTGGAAAGACGCTTTTTGGGTAACGAGCGGCGTGCCGGCAGGCGTGCTGTTCACGATCGGCGGCGTATGCGCGACGATCGGCCAGCCCGCGTGGGCGATCTGGATCGCCGCGATCACGATGGGGCTGATTCAAAGCGCGACTTATGCGGAAATATCGGGACTATTTCCCCATAAATCGGGCGGCGCGTCCGTGTATGGCGCGATCGGCTGGGTCCGTTACAGCAAGCTGATCGCCCCGGTTTCCGTGTGGTGCAACTGGCTCGCGTGGTCGCCGATGCTCGCGCTCGGCTGCGGCCTCGCGGCGAGCTATGCGCTCACGAGTCTCTTTCCCGCCAATGCGGCGGTGCTGCAATGGCAGCTCAAGATTGCGGATCTCGGGTTCATCAAGCCGGGTCTGTCCCTGCGGATCAATGCGACGTTCATCATCGCGACGATCCTGCTTCTCATCACGTTCAAGCTTCAACACAGCGGTGCATCGAAGGCTGCGCGCACGCAGCGCATTCTCGGCATCGCGTCGCTCACGCCGCTGCTGATCGTCGGCATCGTGCCGTTCGTCACGGGCGACGTACCGATGTCGAACCTGCTCCCGCTGCTGCCGCTCGGTCACGACGCGCACGGCAATCTCACGGCCGCGACGTTCGGCACGTGGAACGGGCAGGGCGTCACGATGGCGCTCGGCGCGATGTTCATGGCCGGCTGGGCGTCGTACGGCTTCGAGACGGCCGTCTGCTACACGCGTGAATTCCGCGATCCGCGTCGCGATACCGCCAAGGCGATCTTCTGGTCGGGCGCACTGTGTCTCGTCGTGATGACGCTCGTGCCGTTGGCGTTCCAGGGCGCGCTCGGCACGCAGGCGATGCTCGATCCGTCGATCGGCGACGGCACCGGCGTCGCGGCCGCGATGGCGAAGATCGTCGGCGGCGGTGCATGGGTCGCGAATGCGGTCGTCGTGATGCTGATGCTGTCGATCCTGCTGATCGTGATGACGTCGATGATGGGCTCGTCGCGCACGCTGTACCAGGCGTCGGTCGACGGCTGGCTGCCGAAGTACCTGTCGCACGTGAACGAGCACGGCTCACCCACGCGCGCGATGTGGACCGATCTCGGTTTCAACCTCGTGTTGCTGATGATGTCGGACTACATGACGGTGCTGTCGATCTCGAACGTCTGCTACATGCTGTTCGTATTCCTGAATCTTCAGTCGGGCTGGATCCACCGGATGGATCGCGGCAACTGGGATCGGCCGTTCCGCTGCCCGACGTGGCTGCTCGTCGCAGGTTCGATCTGCGGCTACGCGAATCTCGTCTATGTCGGTGCGGGCGCGAACCTGCAGGGCGAAGGCACGCTGCGCAACGGGCTGATCGCGATGCTCCTGATCGTGCCGGTGTTCCTGTTCCGTCATTACTGGCAGGATCGCGGCCGGTTCCCCGCGCAGATGCAGCGCGACATGGAGCTCGAAGTGCCGAAGCGCGCGATGTGGCTGAACCTGATGCCTTATGCGGCGCTGGTTGGCGCGGGGCTGACGATCTGGCTGTCGTATTACTTTGCGTGGGTGAAGTGACGAAGTAATGCTTGCGGACGCAGCACGCGATGGCTCCGGAAACCGCACACGGGGTCGTCGCGCGACTGCGGCACGTCATACGCGATCATGCCGACATGACAGGGTGCCTGCCGCCGGGAAATCGTGATGCCGTGTTCCACTTGCCTGAAATTCCCGTCACCCACCTCGAACTACGATGAGGTGGCGGTGAATGAGCCCATGCAGTCCGAGCTTTATCGCTGCCGAGCGTGCGGTCAGCTGATTCGCACGGGTGCGCTGGAGCGCGGCGCGTCCTACCTCTCGTCCGCGAACGCCAGGCAGCAGTTTCCCGGCTTCGATCCATCGACATCCTGATCGGGCCGGCATTTGCCGCCGGGAGTCTGGCCATGCAACCGGGCATGGCAGCTTGATTTTGAGAACGATCGGTTCTAATATCCGTCTCCATGAACCCGACCTCGACATCTTCCGGCGCCCGCGACAGGGGCCGCCCACGCGAATTCGACACCGACGAGGTGATCGATGCGGCAGCACGCGTGTTCTGGGAGCAGGGGTATCACGCGACGTCGATCGACGCATTGTGCGAAGCCACGGGCGTTTTTCGCGGCAGCCTGTACCGCACCTTCGGCGACAAGCACGGGTTGCTGGTCGCCGCGTTCGACCGTTATGCGGAAGGTGCGATCGCACGGCTCAAGGAGCGTCTCGCAGCGGATCTGCCACCGCGGCAGGCACTCCGGGAGGCGCTCCTGTACTACACGGAAATCGGAGTGCGGCTGTCGGAGCGACGCGGCTGCTTCATCACGAATTCGGCCGTCGAACTCCTGCCCGGCGACGACGTGCTGCGCCCGTACATCGAATCGACCCTGCTGCGCATCGGTACGCAATTCAGCCTGGCCGTCGCGCGCGGCCAGCAGTCGGGCGATTTCGACCGGAATCTCGATCCGGAGGAAGTGGGCCGGTTCCTGCTTTGCCTGATCCAGGGCATGCGGGTGTTGGGCAAGTCGCGTGCATCGGAGTCGGAGCTGGCCTCGATCGTCGATATCGCGATGCGGGCGCTGACCTGATTTTTTTTGACTATTTTGAGAATGATCGGTTTCAAATGTGAGATATGCCGGGTGCCCGCATTGAGACCGTGAAGGGCAGGCAAGAACGATAAGGTATGTTGATACGGCACTGCCGCTGCGCGCAGCCGCACCGGCATCATTTTTCAATTAATTTGGGAATGATCAGTCATGAATGACGCAACACTCGCAACGCCCGCCGCGAACGCGTACGGGAAAGGCGTCGTCGCATGTGTGACCGCGACGATCCTGATGGGCGCGATGTTTCCGGTGATGACCGATGCGTTGCGGTACATCGATCCCTTCACGTTCACGTCGCTGCGCTATCTGATCGCCGGCATGGGCTTCCTCGCGTTGCTGCGGATCGTCGAAGGGCCCGGTGCGTTCCGTTCGGCCGGTGAGCCCGTGGCGCTCGCCTGGCTGCTCGGATCGATAGGCTTCTGCGGATTCGGTTCGTTCGTGTTCCTGGGGCAGCAGCTGGCCGGCGACGAGGGCGCGCTGACCGCGTCGATCATGATGGCGACGCAGCCGATGATGGGGCTGCTGCTCAACGCGCTGGTGCGGCGCGTCGCGCCGGCGCCGGTGTCGGTGCTGTTCGTCGTGCTGTCCTTTACCGGCGTCGCGCTCGTCATCATGCGCGGCGACGTGATCGCGGCACTGCACGAACCGCAGCACTACGCGGCCAACGCGCTGATCGTCGTCGGCGCGCTGTGCTGGGTCGTCTATACGTTCGGCGCCGCGCGGTTTACGAAATGGTCCGCACTGAAATACACGACCTTCACGACGTGGCTCGGATTGACCACGATCGTCGCGGTCAACCTGGTGCTGATCGTCACGCACCGGATCGCGGCGCCGTCGCTGGCCGCCGTGCACGCGGTGCTGCCGCATCTCGCGTACATGGGGCCGGTGGCCGGCTTCGGCGCGATCCTGCTGTGGATGACGGGCAACCGGAACTTGGGACCGATGAACGGCGTGCTGTTCATGGACATCGTGCCCATCACGGCATTCATCGTATCCGCGGTCACGGGCGTGGTGCCCAACCGCGCGCAGATCCTGGGCGCCGCGCTGACGGGCGTGGCGCTGATCCTCAACAACCTCTATCTGCGACGCCGGGCACGACGAATCGGCATGCCGCATGCGCGCGTGCCGTCGGCTTCCGCGTGACGGGCGGCAAGGCCCGCCCGCTTACGAAAACACCACCGTCCGGTCGCCGTTCAGGAACACCCTGCGCTCGATGAACGCCTTCACGGCACGCGCGAGCGTGATGCTTTCGACGTCACGCCCCACCGCGAGCAACTGCTCGGGGCGCAGCGCATGATCGACGCGCTCGACGACCTGCTCGATGATCGGGCCTTCGTCGAGATCGTCGGTGACGAAGTGTGCGGTCGCGCCGATCAGCTTCACGCCGCGCGCATGCGCCTGGTGATACGGCTTCGCGCCCTTGAAGCCGGGCAGGAACGAATGATGGATGTTGATCGCGCGGTTCGCGAGCTTCGCGCTCGTTTCCTGCGACAGCACCTGCATGTAGCGCGCGAGGATCACGAGCTCGGCGCCGCTCGACTCGAAGAAGTCGAGCCACTGCGCTTCCTGCTGCGCCTTCGTATCGGCCGTGATCGGGAAGTGGCGGAACGGCAGCCCGTGCTGCGCGGCGAGCGGCTCGAAGTCGGGATGGTTCGACACGATGCCGACGATGTCCATCTTCAGCTCGCCCATCCGCCAGCGGAACAACAGGTCCGCGAGGCAGTGCTCGAGCTTCGACACCATGATCAGCACCTTCGGCCGTGCGTTCACGTCGTGAATCGCCCATTGCGTGTCGCCTTCGCCGCCGCCGAGCGCGGCCGCGATCGGCGCGAATTCCTGGCGCAGCGCGTCGATCTGCAGCGTTTCATCCGTCGGATGAAACACGCAGCGCACGAAGAAGTGGTTGCTGAGATCGTCGTCGAACACGTTCAGCGCATCGACATAGCAGCGATGGCGCTCGAGAAAGCCGACGACGGCGGCGACCTGGCCGGCCGCGCTCGGGCACGACAGCGTCAGGACGAATTGATCGGGGCGTGAGTCGGCGGTCATGAGGTTCCTCGGATGTCATGGAACGCAACCCGCGCGGCGGCGCGACGGGGCGCCACGCTACGCGGGTAGCGGGAGGCTCAAGTAAATCAGGACGATTTTGGGGCGGATAGAACCAACGCGCCGTGTGGCTGGTATCGGCGCGCCAACGCGGCCGGGCGGCAGCGGGGCGTCAGGCGGCCCTGCGGAGGCGTCAGGCGGGGCAGGCGCGGCCGGCCCAGCGGGCGTCAGACGGGTAGCCGCCCGCCGGACGGCCGGCCGTTCAGGCCGGCGCGCACGCGTCGAGCAGCCAGCGCCGGAACACGTGGGTCGCGTCCGGCTCGGGCCGCTGCGGCGGCCGTACCAGGAAGTAGCCGCGCGACGTGACGACCGGCGCGTCGACGAGCTTCACGAGCTGCCCGGACGCGACGAGTTCGTCGACGAGCGGCGCCCAGCCGAGCGCGACACCTTCGCCGAGCAGCGCCGCATGGATCACGAGCGCGTAGCTGTTGAAGGTCACGCCGCGCGCGGCGGCTGCCGTATCGAGGCCGTGCGCGTCGAACCAGCCGGACCACGACAGCCAGCGTTCGGGGCGCGTCGGCTGCACGTGCAGCAACGGCAACGCGAGCAGGTGGTCGGCGCGTGCGACGTGCGGGTGCGCGTCGCGGAACGCGGGCGAGCACACGGGCGTGACCGATTCCGGAAAGAGCCGCGCGGCCGTGCACGACGGCCAGTGGCCGTCGCCGAACAGGATCGCGATGTCGCCGTGGTCGCGCTGCGCGTCGTAATCCTGTGACGTGACGACGCGCACGTCGACATCCGGCATCACGCGCTTCAGCCCGGCCAGCCGCGGCATCAGCCAGTAGGTCGCAAAGCCGAAGTCGGTGACGATCGTGAGCGCCCCGTGCTCGCGGCGCGCCCGCAGTGTC
The DNA here is from genome assembly GCF_011605345.1 of Burkholderia sp. D-99. GTDB lineage: Bacteria > Pseudomonadota > Gammaproteobacteria > Burkholderiales > Burkholderiaceae > Burkholderia. The sequence continues at coordinate 4,671 of NZ_JAAOXM010000017.1, read as the reverse complement.
GCGGTGGCGCCGCGCAGCGTGTCGAGGCTCACCCGCACGGCTTCGTACAGGCACTGGCCGTCGGCCGTCAGCGTGACGCCGCGCGGGCTGCGCTCGAACAGCGGCACACCCAGTTCGGCCTCGAGCTGGAATACCTGCTGGCTCACGGCCGGCTGGGTGGAGCCGAGCTCGCGCGCAGCGGCCGTGAAGCTCGCGAGCCGGGCGGCCGATTCGAACGCGCGCAGCGCCTGCATCGACGGTAACGGTTCGGATTTCGACATAAGTCCCTCTAATGGCCCCATAAGGGCCGGACGCCTACCCGCGCGAATTCGGGCGGGCGATAGTGCATCGGACGGTGCGGCGTGCGTGCTTCACAGGCCGTTTCACAGCCCGCTTCACAGCCCGCTCCACGGGTGGCACGCAACGCATCCCGCGATTCTAGCCAGCGCGGCCTGCCCGCGCGGCACTTTCGTCGGGCCGCTTCCGTCATGCCGGACGTATCGCTGCACGAGCGGCGCGCCGTTCCATTCGAACACCGTTTTTCCCACGACTGCCGATGACGAACCCGACACCCAACATCCTGATCCTGATGGCCGACCAGCTCACGCCGTTCGCGCTGCCGGCCTACGGCAATCGCGTGGCGCGCACGCCGACGCTGGACCGTCTCGCCGCGCAAGGCGTGGTGTTCGACGCCGCTTACTGTGCGAGCCCGCTGTGCGCGCCGTCGCGTTTCTCGCTGCTGACCGGCAAGCTGCCGTCGGGGATCGGCGCCTACGATAACGCCGCCGAATTGCCGGCGCAAACGCTGACGTTCGCGCACTACCTGCGCGCGGGCGGCTACCGGACGATGCTGTCCGGCAAGATGCATTTCTGCGGGCCCGACCAGTTGCACGGCTTCGAGGAGCGGCTCACGACCGACATCTATCCGGCCGATTTCGGCTGGGTGCCCGACTGGGACAGCCCGGCCGAGCGGCCGAGCTGGTATCACAACATGAGTTCGGTGCTCGACGCGGGCCCGTGCGTGCGCACGAACCAGCTCGATTTCGACGACGAGGTCACGTTTGCCGCGAAGCAGAAGCTGTACGACGTCGCGCGCGAGCGTGCGGCCGGGCACGATGCGCGGCCGTTCTGCATGGTCGTGTCGCTGACCCATCCGCACGACCCGTATGCGATCACGCGCGAATACTGGGATCTGTACCGCGACGAAGAGATCGACATGCCCGCCGTGCGGCTCGATGCGGCGGAGAGCGACCCGCATTCGCAGCGGCTGCGCTTCGTCTGCGAGAACGACCGCACGCCGCCTACCGACGCGCAGATCCGCGCCGCGCGCCATGCGTACTACGGCGCGACGTCCTACGTCGACACGCAGTTCGGCAGCGTGCTCGCCGCGCTCGAACAATGCGGATTCGCCGACGACACGATCGTGATCGTCACGTCCGACCACGGCGACATGCTCGGTGAACGCGGGCTCTGGTACAAGATGACGTTCTTCGAAGGCGGCTGCCGCGTGCCGCTGATCGTGCATGCGCCGGGCCGCTTCGGCGCCGCGCGTGTGCGCGGGCCGGTGTCGCACCTCGACCTGCTGCCGACGCTCGTCGATCTGGCCGGCGCCGCGCCCGCCGGCGGCTGGCCCGACCCTGTCGATGGCGCAAGCCTCGTGCCGCACCTGCACGGCACGCCAGCGCACGACGTCGCGCTCGGCGAATACCTCGCGGAAGGCGCGGTCGCGCCGGTCGTGATGATCCGCCGCGGCGACTGGAAGTACGTGCATTGCCCGCTTGACCCCGACCAGCTCTACCACCTCGCCGACGATCCGCACGAACTCACGAACCTCGCCGGCACGCCGGAAGCCGCCGACGTGCTCGCCGCGTTCCGCGCGCAAGCCGCGCAGCGCTGGAACCTGCCCGAACTGGACCGGCAGGTGCGCGCGAGCCAGCGGCGTCGGCGCTTCCATTACGCGGCGACGACGCAGGGTCGCATCCACGCGTGGGACTGGCAGCCGTTCACCGATGCGAGCCAGCGCTACATGCGCAATCACATCGAACTCGACACGCTCGAGGCGATGGCGCGCTTTCCGCGCGTCGGACGCTGAGCGTCCCGTATCGCGATCACTGACGAACGACGGAGGAAGCGGAAGATGGAACGGCAATGCAATGCAGCAATCCGGATCGGCGCGGCACTCGCCGCGGCCGCCTGCGTGATGACGACGCAGGCCGCGCACGCAGCCGACCCGCAGACGTGCGGCGACGTGAAGATGGCGGCGCCCGGCTGGACCGACATCGATGCGACGAACGCGATGGCGGGCGTCGTGCTGAAGGCGCTCGGCTACCGGCAGGACGTGGCGAACCTGTCGGTGCCGATCACGTACCAGGGGCTCAAGAAGGGGCAGGTCGACGTGTTCCTCGGCAACTGGATGCCCGCGCAGGCGCCGCTCGTGAAGCCGTTCGTCGACGAGAAGTCGATCGACGTGTTGCACGCGAACCTGAGCGGCGCGAAGTTCACGCTCGCGGTGCCCGACTACGTGGCGGCCGCCGGCGTGCATACGTTCGCCGATCTCGCGCGCTACGCGGACCGCTTCGGCGGCAAGATCTACGGGATCGAGCCCGGCGCGCCCGCGAACCAGAACATCAAGCGGATGCTGTCCGACCATGCGCTTGGGGCCGCGAACTGGTCGCTCGTCGAATCGAGCGAGACGGGCATGCTCACGCAGGTCGAGCGTGCGGTGCGCGACAAACGCTGGATCGTGTTCCTCGGCTGGGAGCCGCACCTGATGAACACGAAGTTCCACCTGACCTACCTGTCGGGCGGCGATGCGTATTTCGGGCCGAACTACGGCGGCGCGACGGTCAATACGGTCACGCGCGCCGGGTTCGCCGGCCAGTGCGCGAACCTGGCGCGGCTGTTCCGGCAGATGACGTTTTCCGTCGACGTCGAGAACCGGATGATCGCCGACATGCTCGACCACAAGACATCGCCCGCGCTCGCGGCTCAGCATGCGCTGAAATCCGACCCGGCGCTGGTTGCCGGCTGGCTGGACGGCGTGACGACGACAGCCGGCGCACCGGGCCTGCCGGCCGTGCGCGCGGCCCTCGACGGTCGCTGATTCCCTCCCTCCGGGCGGCCGGTTTTGCCGCGCCGCCCGTCTACGTGTTTTCCCGACCGGTCGCATCGTGACCATTTGGTGTCGCCTTCAGACGGGTGACCCGAAATATGGGTTTGTATTTTTCGCCAATGGCTGCGTTATTGCGGAAAACGAAATGCCGAAGCCAGCGGGCGTACCGAATTCGAATCCACCGGCGTATCGCGGCACGCGCCGGGACGAGATTCTTTCCATCGAACGGTTCAGGGAGGGTGGTCGACAATGAAGCACACGAAAGTTGCCGTAGCCGCCGCGCTTGCATGCGCGGCCTGCATTCCCGCCATCGGGCATGCGCAGAGCAGCGTGACGCTGTACGGGATTCTCGACGCGGGCATCACGTACGTGAACAACACGGGCGGCTCGCACGTCGTCAAGTTCGACGACGGCGTCGCGTACGGAAACCGCTTCGGCCTCAAGGGCACGGAAGACCTCGGCGGCGGCCTGAAGGCCGTGTTCACGCTCGAGAGTGGCTTCCGCCTCGGCACCGGGCAACTCGGCTTCGGCGGTTCCGAGTTCGGCCGCCAGGCGTACGTCGGCCTGCAGAACGACTGGGGCACGCTGTCGTTCGGCAACCAGCTCGACATCACGAACGAACTCGTGTCGATCTACAACATCTCCGCGTGGGGCAGCGGTTATGCGATCCACCAGGGCGACTTCGACCGCTTCAACGGCGACCGCCTGCCGAACTCGGTGAAGTTCCTGTCGAACGATCTCAGCGGCTTCAAGTTCGGCGCGATGTACTCGTTCGGCAACGTCGCCGGCAACTTCCATCGCAACAGCGCATGGAGCGCGGGCGCAAGCTTCACGAAGGGCGACTTCTCGATCGGCGCCGCGTACACGCGCCTGAACAACCCGAACGGCATCTATGCGTTCGACCCGTACGCGATGATCGGCACGCACACGTTCCTCGGCCAGCAGACGGTGACCGTCGATCCGGCGACCGGCGCACGCACCGACCTGTTCGCGAACACGCCGATGGATGTCGACAGCCAGGGCACGTTCGGCATCGGCACGAGCTACACGATCGGCAAGCTGACGCTCGACGGCAACTTCTCGTACACGACGATCAAGGGCTTCGGCCAGTCGTCGCACATGCAGGTCTACGAAGGCGGCGGCTCGTACCAGTTCACGCCGGCGTTGAGCCTGATTGCCGGCTACCAGCACACGCGCTTCGAAGGCCATCACTGGAACCAGGGCACGGCGGGCCTGCATTACATGCTGTCGAAGCGCACCGACGTGTACCTCTCCGGCGATTACCTGCGCGCGTCGCAAGGCGTAGATGCGGTGATCGGCTACAGCTTCACGCCGTCGACGACGCAGACGCAGGCCGACGTGCGGATCGGGATGCGCCATTCGTTCTGAGCGGGGTGGTGTGGGGTTGTGACGTCTTCAGCGAGGTCTCTCTTTGGCGCGAACCGAGGTTCGCGCTTTTTTTTGGTTCATCGAGGATTACCGGGGAACGCGGCGCGGATCTTGAGGAAGAAGTATTCCTCGTCGCGGTACCCGTAAGCTCGACGCTTGATGACCTTGATGGTGTTGTTGATACCTTCGAC
>NZ_JAAOXM010000016.1 GCF_011605345.1 Burkholderia sp. D-99 | reverse complement strand
GGGGGGGGGAGGCGGAGAGGCGGAGAGGCGGAGAGGCGGAGAGGCGGAGAGGCGGAGAGGCGGAGAGGCGGAGAGGCGGAGAGGCGGAGAGGCGGACAGGCGGAGAAGCAGACAGGCGGAGAGGCGGACAGGCAGCCCGCGATGCTTCGCGCGGGCTGCCTCGTCGGCCGATCAGTGCGCGCCGGCCTTCGGCTTGCGCGGTGCCTTCTCGAACAGGCGGTCGTAGAGCCAGCGTGGCAGCACGTGCAGCACCTTCGCGACGACGCCCATCTGCCACGGAATCACGCGGAACGCGTGCTGCCGTGCGATCGCCCGGGCCGCACGCGCGGCGAAGCGGTCGGCGTCCATCAGGAACGGCATCCGGTACGGGTTGTGCGCGGTCATCGGCGTGCGGATGTAGCCGGGCGCGATCGTCACGACGCCGACGCCGGCCGGCCGCAGTTCGACCCGCAGCGCTTCGAGATACTTGATCGCGGCCGATTTTGACGCGCTGTACGCGCCTGAGCCGGGCAGGCCGCGCACGCCGGCGACGCTCGCGACACCGACCAGCGTGCCGTGGCGCGTGGCCGTCATCGGGCCGACGAACGGCTCGAACGTCGCGACCATCCCGTAGTAGTTGATGTCCATCACGTCGCGGAACGTCGCAAGATCGCCCTGGCCCGTGACGGCGCCCTGGCTGATGCCTGCGTTCGCGATCACGACGTCGGGGCAGCCGTGCGTCGCGATGAACGATGCGGCGGCCGTCGCGAGCGCTTCGGCATCGCGCACGTCGGCGGAGTAGACGGAGATGGACAGCTTCGGGAAGCGTCGCGCGAACGCATCGAGGGCATCGGTGCGTCGCGCGACGAGTGCGAGCGTGGCGCCCTGGCGGGCGTATTCCTCGGCCATCGCGAGGCCGAGGCCGCTCGATGCGCCGGTGATGAAGACCTTCAGCGGAGTAGTCATGCCGGCGCGCGGGCGGGGATCAGAGCTTCTTGTCCTGAACCTGCTTCACGAGGAAGTCGAGCACCTGGGCCGTGCCCGGGATGCTGTTCGCGTAAGCGGGGCCCGTCTTGTACTTGCCCTGGACGACGACCGTCGGCACGCCGTCGATCGCGTAGTCCTTCAGCAGCTTGGCCGCCTGGTTCACTTCGCCCTGCACGCTGAACGAGTTGTACGCGTCCATGAACTGCTTCTTGTCGACGCCCTGCGTGGCCAGGAAGTCGGCCTGCGCCTGCGGCGTCAGCAGGTAGTTCTTCTGCTTGTGGATCGCGTTGAAGATCGCCGGCGTGACCTTCTCGGAGATGCCGAGCGCGGACACCGCGTAGAACAGCTTCGAGTGCGGGACGAAATCGTCACGGAATGCGACCGGGACGCGTTTGAAGTCGATGTTGTTGCCCTGTTTCTTCACCCAGGCCTCGATCGTCGGCTCGAATTCGTAGCAGTGCGGGCAGCCGTACCAGAAGAACTCGATCACCTCGACCTTGCCGGCCGGCGCGGACACCGGCTGCGGCGACTTCATAACCTCGAAGTCCTTGCCGGCGACCGGCGCGGCGGGCGAAGCCTGCGCGAGGCCGGCGGCCAGGCCCAGGGACAGAAGGAGCGTGCTAAGCAGTTTTTTCATGTTGTGAACGTCGAATCAGTTGCTCGGGTTACGGAACGTAACGGGTTCTGAGTGGGCTCGGCTGGTTGCTTACTGCTTCGTGAAGCGGATCACCGCCGTGTCGACACCTGCATCGGACAGGCGCTGGCGGGCCGAGTTCATATCCTCGAACTTCGAGAACGGGCCGACGCGCACGCGGAAGTACGTCACGCCGCTGACATCGCGCTTCGACACCTTCGACTCGAAGCCCTGGAAGCCGAGGCGCGCGCGCTGCTGCTCGGCGTCGCCTTCGGTCTTGTACGCGCCCACCTGCAGGAAGTAGCCGGTATTTGCGTCGTTCGCGGTCGGCGGCTTCGCTGCCGCGGCGGCCGTGGCCGACGAGGTGGGCTTCGGCGTGTTCGCGGCCAGTTGCTGCTGTTGCTGCTTTTGAGCGGCGGCTTGCTGGGCCTGCTTCTGTGCGGCGAAGCGTGCGAGGTCGTCCTCACCGCCTTGCTGCTGTTGCTGCGCTTGCTGCGTCTTCTTCGGCGGCGGCGTGGTGTCGGCCGGCTTCGGCGCGACGGCGACGCCGTTGCCCGACGACGTGTTGTTGTTCGACGCGGTCGTGCCGTTCGAGCTGCCGGTGTTGTTCGAGCCGCTCGACCCGTTGGCCGACGGCGGCACTTCGACGATCTGCGGTTCGGGCAGCAGGCCGCCCTGGGTCTGGTTCGCGGCCTGGCCGGGCGCGGTGTTCGGCGGCGCGGGCTGCGCGGCCTGCGGCACCGGCTGGCCGGGCGTCTTGCCCTGCAGCGCACGGTTCGGATCGAACTGCTGCGGCTGGCTCGCGCCGTTGTCGGCCGGCGGCGGCGCGACCTTCGACACGAACGGCGACGGGGAACGCGTGATGTAGAGCGCCACCACCACGGCGATCGCGAGGCCGACGATCAGGCCCAGCACGATTCCAAGAAATGTTCCTCCGGCTTGTTTCGATTGCTTCGAAGTTCGGCGTGGTTGTGCCATTGCTTGAGTCACCTGCAAAAAGAATCGTGAAAAGGCCGCGACGGGCACCCGACGGCGGGTATCCGACGGCGGGCGCTGCCGCGGCCATTCGCTGCCCGGTTCGGGCCGCTTACGTCGTTACATCTTGGCGGGCGCGGACACGCCGAGCACCGCCAGACCGTTCTCGAGCACCTGCCGGGTCGCGGCGAGCAGCGCGGCGCGCGCATTGCGCGGCGCTTCGTCGTCGACCAGCACGCGCTCCGCATTGTAGAACGAGTGGAATTCGCCAGCGAGGTCGCGCAGGTAGAACGCAACCGCATGCGGCGCCAGCTCGTTCGCTGCGTGCGTGAGCATGTCCGGGTACTCGGCCAGCTTCTGCATCAGCGACGCCGCCTGCGCGCTCGTCAGCTGCGTCAGGTCGGCGCCCGGCAGCTGCGCGGCGTCGACGTTGTAGCGCGACTTCAGCTCATTGAGCACCGAGCAGATCCGCGCATGCGCGTACTGGACGTAATAGACCGGATTTTCATCGTTCTGTTTCAGCGCGAGGTCGATGTCGAACACGAACTCGGTATCGGCCTTGCGCGAGATCAGGAAGAACCGCACCGCGTCACGACCGCGCGTGATGGTTGCTTCGTCGATCAGGTCGGGCGCCGCTTCCTGGCCTGCCGCCGCGCCACCCGACCATTCGATCAGGTCGCGCACCGTCACGTAGCTGCCTGCGCGCTTCGAGATCTTCACTTCCTGGCCGTCGCGCATCACGGTGACCATCTTGTGCAGCACGTAGTCGGGGTAGCCCTTCGGGATCCCGATGTGCAGGCCCTGCAGGCCCGCGCGCACGCGTGCGATCGTGCCGTGGTGGTCCGAACCCTGGATGTTGATCACCTTCGTGAAGCCGCGCTCCCACTTCGTCACGTGGTACGCGACGTCCGGCACGAAGTACGTGTAGGTGCCGTCCGACTTGCGCATCACGCGATCCTTGTCGTCGCCTTCGTCGGTCGTGCGCAGCCACAGCGCGCCGTCCTGCTCGTAGGTCATGCCGGCCTTGACCAGCGCGTCGACCGTCTTCTCGACGCGGCCTTCGCTGTACAGCGACGACTCGAGGTAGTACTGGTCGAATTTCACGCCGAACGCCTGCAGGTCCATGTCCTGCTCGCGACGCAGGTACGTGACCGCGAACTTGCGGATCGCGTCGAGATCCTCGACGTCGCCCGTGCCCTTGACCGGCTCGCCGTCCGACGCGGCGACCGTTTCGCCGTTCAGGAAGTCGCGCGCGATGTCGGCGATGTATTCGCCGTTGTATGCGGCTTCCGGCCAGCCCGCGTCACCCGGCTTCAGGCCGCGTGCGCGCGCCTGCGTCGAGATCGCGAGGTTGCCGATCTGCACGCCCGCGTCGTTGTAGTAGAACTCGCGGTGCACCGCGTAGCCCTGGCTCGCGATCACGTTCGCGAGCACGTCGCCGAGCGCGGCCTGGCGGCCGTGGCCGACGTGCAGCGGGCCGGTCGGGTTGGCCGACACGAATTCGAGCAGCACCTGCTTGCCTTTCTCGCGATCCGACGTGCCGAACGCGCGGCCCTGGTCGAACACGGCGGCGATCACCGCCTGCTTCGCGGCGGCCGACAGGCGCAGGTTGATGAAGCCGGGGCCGGCGATCTCGGCGGCTTCGACGAGGCCTTGCGCGCCCGGCTGGGCGGTGAGGGCGGCGACGATCTGCTCGGCGAGCTGGCGCGGGTTCGTGCCGAGCGGCTTCGCGAGCTGCATCGCGACGTTGCACGCGACGTCGCCGTGCGCGGCGACCTTCGGGCGCTCCAGCGTGATGGCGGGGGCGACGAATGTGGCGTCGGCGCCTTTCAGCGCGTGTGCGACCTGCTTGACGCTATCCGCGAGCAGGGCTTCGAGGGTCTGTTTGTGTGCTGGCAGCATGCTGGTAGAAGGCTTCGTTGGTGGCGGCCGGAAACGCCGGCCCGCCGGCGCGCTTTTTAAGCGCGCGTTTCAGGGATCGCAGAATTTTAACAGGTGCTAATATGCCGCTCAGGCGGCCCGCGTCCGCGAGGCCGGGCGCCGGTCTGCCGGCGTTCCCCAACCGCGCCGCGCAGGCACAACAAGATGAAAAGGGAATTGTCATGATTACGTTCAAGAGCAAGGCGGCACAGGATCTCGACGTGCTGAAGGATTTCGCCGTGTATGTGCTGGGTCTCGTCGGCAAGCAGCTGGGCGAGCGCGGTGTGATTACGCACGACGAGCTGGACCACGCGATCGCCAAGCTGGAAGGCGCCGTTGCGCAGGCGAAGCAGGAACGCGCCGAGCATGCCGGCCATTTCCACGAGGACGAAGCCGACCACGCGCACCACGAAGTGCCGCCGAGCCTGGCACAGCGCGTCGCACCGTTCCTCACGATGCTGCGCGAAGCGAAAGCCGGCGAAGCCGACGTGCACTGGGGTTTCTGAGCTTCCTTGCCTGGCAGGTTGAAAGGTTAGTAAGACAAGAAAAAGCCCGCTTTCGAGCGGGCTTTTTCTTTTGTCTGACCAAACGGGCGGCTGGCCGCCCGTTCGCATCGATCAGAGCTGCGGCGCAAGCGCGCGGCGCGCGTCGTCGAGCGACAGCGCCATGCGCTGCGCGTAGTCCTCGAGCTGATCCTGACCGATTTTCCCGACCGAGAAATACGTGCTGTCCGGATGCGCGAGATAGAAACCCGACACGCTCGCGGCCGGCAGCATCGCCAGCGAGTCGGTCACGCTCATGCCGATCTCGTCCGCGTGCAGCACGTCGAACATGTCGCGCTTCACGAGGTGATCGGGGCAGGCCGGGTAGCCGGGTGCCGGGCGGATGCCAGCGTACTTTTCCGCGATCAGCGCGTCATTGTCGAGCGTCTCGCCGCTCGCGTAGCCCCACAGCTCGCGGCGCACGCGTGAGTGCATCGCTTCGGCGAATGCTTCAGCGAAGCGGTCGGCGAGTGCCTTCAGCATGATCGCGCTGTAGTCGTCGTGGTCGGCTTCGAACTGCTTTTCCTTCACGTCGACGCCGAGGCCGGCCGTCACCGCGAACATCCCGATGTAGTCGGCGACACCCGATTCCTTCGGCGCGATGAAGTCGGCGAGCGAGCGGTTCGGGCGCATCACGCCGTCGACCACCGGGCGCACGCTCTGCTGGCGCAGGTTGCGCCACGTGAGCAGCACCTCGCTGCGCGACTCGTCGCTGTAGATCTCGATGTCGTCACCGTTGACGGTATTCGCCGGCAGCAGCGAGATCACGCCGCTCGCGGTCAGCCAGCGGCCCTGGATCAGGCGCGCGAGCATCGACTTTGCGTCGGAGAACACGCGGCGCGCCGATTCGCCGACGATCTCGTCGTTCAGGATGGCCGGGTACGGGCCCGCGAGATCCCAGGTCTGGAAGAACGGGCCCCAGTCGATGTATTGCGCGAGCTCGTTCAGGTCGTAGTTCTTGAACACGCGGCGGCCGATGAACTTCGGCTTCACCGGCTGGTAGCCCGCCCAGTCGACCTTGGTCTTGTTCGCGCGCGCTTCGGCGAGCGTGACCATCGGCTGCGCCTTGCGGTTCGCGTGCTGGTCGCGGATGCGTTCGTAGTCGGACTTCAACTCGTCGAGGTACTTCGCCGCGCCTTCGTCGGACAGCAGGCTCGAGGCGACCGACACCGAGCGCGACGCGTCGGGCACGTAGACGACCGGGCCTTCGTAGTGCGGCGCGATCTTCACGGCCGTGTGCACGCGCGACGTGGTGGCGCCGCCGATCAGGAGCGGAATCTTCTTCACGCGGAAGTAGTCGTCGCGCTGCATTTCGGATGCGACGTACGCCATTTCCTCGAGGCTCGGCGTGATGAGGCCCGACAGCCCGATGATGTCCGCGCCTTCGACCTTCGCCTTCGCGAGGATCTCGTTGCACGGGACCATCACGCCCATGTTGACCACTTCGAAGTTGTTGCACTGGAGCACGACCGACACGATGTTCTTGCCGATGTCGTGCACGTCGCCCTTCACGGTCGCGATGACGATCTTGCCCTTCGCGCGCACGTCGCCGCCGGCTTCCGCGAGCAGGCGCTTTTCTTCCTCGATGAACGGGATCAGGTGCGCGACGGCCTGCTTCATCACGCGCGCCGATTTCACGACCTGCGGCAGGAACATCTTGCCCTGGCCGAACAGGTCGCCGACGATGTTCATCCCGTCCATCAGCGGGCCTTCGATCACGTTGATCGGGCGGCCGCCCGCCGCGTCGATCTTCGCGCGCACCTCTTCGGTATCCTCGACGATGAAGGTCGTGATGCCGTGCACGAGTGCGTGCGAGAGCCGCTTCTCGACCGGCTGGTTGCGCCACTCGAGGTTCTCTTCCTTCTTCGCGCCACCGGCCTTGAACTTGTCGGCGATTTCGAGGAGCCGGTCGGTCGAATCGTCGCGGCGGTTCAGGATCACGTCCTCGACGCGCTCGCGCAGCTCCGCGTCGAGATCGGCATACACGCCGAGCTGGCCCGCGTTGACGATGCCCATGTCCATCCCGGCCTGGATCGCGTGATACAGGAACACGGTGTGGATCGCCTCGCGCACCGGGTCGTTGCCGCGGAACGAGAACGACACGTTCGACACGCCGCCGCTTACCTTCGCGTACGGCAGGTTCTGCTTGATCCAGCGGGTCGCCTCGATGAAGTCGACCGCGTAGTTGTTGTGCTCCTCGATGCCCGTCGCGACCGCGAAGATGTTCGGGTCGAAGATGATGTCTTCCGGCGGGAAGCCGACTTCGTTCACGAGGAAGTCGTACGAGCGCTTGCAGATCTCGGTCTTGCGTTCGTACGTGTCGGCCTGGCCGGTTTCGTCGAACGCCATCACGACGGCGGCCGCGCCATAGCGGCGGATCAGGTTCGCGTGGTGGCGGAACGCTTCCTCGCCTTCCTTCAGCGAGATCGAGTTCACGATCGCCTTGCCCTGTACGCACTTCAGGCCCGCTTCGATCACTTCCCACTTCGACGAGTCGATCATGATCGGCACGCGCGCGATGTCCGGTTCCGACGCGATGAGATTCAGGAAGCGCACCATCGCCGCCTTCGAATCGAGCATCGCCTCGTCCATGTTGATGTCGATCACCTGCGCGCCGTTCTCGACCTGCTGGCGCGCGACGGCGAGCGCCTCGTCGAACTGGCCGTTGAGGATCATGCGTGCGAACGCCTTCGAGCCGGTGACGTTGGTGCGCTCACCGACGTTGATGAAAAGCGTCCCGGACGTGACGTTGAACGGCTCGAGGCCGGCAAGGCGCATCATGTGATCGGTCATGGCGGTGCGAATTCTTTGAATGAAGGACGTGGGGCGGTCGGGTCAGGCGTTGTCGCTGTACTGGTTCGGCCAGCGGCGCGGCTTCACGTCGGCGAGCGCCTTCGCGATCTCGGCGATGTGTTCGGGCGTCGTGCCGCAGCAGCCGCCCGCGAGGTTCACGAGCCCGGCCTGCGCGAATTCCTTCAGGAGGCCCGACGTGACGTCCGGCGTCTCGTCGAAGCCCGTCTCGGCCATCGGGTTCGGCAGGCCCGCGTTCGGGTAGCACGATACGTAGGTGTCGCACAGCTTCGCGAGCTCGGCGATGTACGGGCGCATCAGCGCCGCGCCGAGCGCGCAGTTCAGGCCGAACGTGAGCGGCTTCGCGTGGCGCAGCGAATTCCAGAACGCCTCGACGGTCTGCCCCGACAGGATCCGGCCCGATGCATCGGTGACGGTGCCCGAGATCATGATCGGCAGGCGCACGCCGGTGTCCTCGAACAGCTCGTCGAGCGCGAACAGTGCGGCCTTCGCGTTCAGCGTGTCGAAGATCGTCTCGACGAGGAACAGGTCGACGCCGCCGTCGAGCAGCGCCTTCGCCTGCTGGTAGTACGACGCGCGCAGCTCGTCGAACGTGACGTTGCGTGCACCCGGATCGTTGACGTCCGGCGAGATGCTGGCCGTTTTCGGCGTCGGCCCGATCGCGCCCGCGACGAAGCGCGGCTTGTCCGGCGTCGCGCATTTCGCGGCCGCTTCGCGCGCGAGCTTCGCCGATTCGACGTTCATCTCGACGACGAGATCTTCCATCCCGTAGTCGGCCTGCGCGACGGTCGTCGCGCCGAACGTGTTGGTCTCGACGATGTCGGCGCCGGCCGCGAAGTACTGGTCGTGGATCTCGCGGATGATCTGCGGCTGCGTGATCGACAGCAGCTCGTTGTTGCCCTTGATGTCGCGCGGGAAATCCTTGAAGCGCTCGCCGCGATACGCGGCTTCGTCGAGCTTGTAGCGCTGGATCATCGTGCCCATCGCGCCGTCGAGGATCAGGATGCGCGATTTCAGCAGCGCAGGCAGAGCGGCGCCGCGCGTGTAGGGCGCGTCGAGCGGGACGGAAGCGGCGAGAGGAGTCGCAGACATGGGCGAAAGACCGGCGAAGACGGGAAAGGCGTCATTGTAGCCGGTGCGCATGGGTGCCGCCCGGCCTTGCGCCGCGCCGGCCGGGCCGCCAAATGAAAACCCCCGCCCGGCGAACCGGGCGGGGGCATGATCGGAGTGCTCGCGGCGCCGCGTCGATGCGCGGCGAATCGCCCGGCCGCACGAGGCGCCGGGCAGCGGGCCGTCAGTGCAGCACGACGGGCATCATCATCAGGCTGTCGAATTGTCCGAGGAATTCGTCGACTTCGTCGAGCGATGGTTCGTCCTCGATCAACTGCTTCACGTGCGCGCGGAATCGTTCGGCAAGTTCGCCGTCGATGAAGATTTCGCGCTGCGCGTTCTTGTCGACGATCTCGTATCCGCCGGCATTCATCAGGTGGTGGCCGGCCTGCGGCGCGAATTCGACGACGCAGTAGTTGGGGCTGTTGTAGATCATTTGCATGGCGGCACTCCTCTTCGCAGTGGCATTTGGCCTTGTTGTCCCCTAGGTGGGGCGAGCCTTGCCGGTTTCAAGGGGCTTGCGCTGCACACCCCGGTCCCGTTTGCGTGGGGTGTATCGGTTAGAAGCCGATGTCTATGAAACGTTTCCTATTGTCGACCGGTGGACTGAAATAGTTGTTAAAGAGTGTCATCGGCCATTTCACGGAAATCTGTAGTCGGTCGAAATTGCCGAATCGCGTGCATTCGCTCGCGAGTTCACTGTGTGACAGGCGATGTGACAGGCGAAGACGCGGGTGGTGCAGCCGGTTGGGTAGCCGGTTGTGCCGGCGGTTGCACGGTGGCCGGCGGCGCGGGTTGTGCCGGTTCCGCGGCCGGTGCGGCCGATGGTTCGGGTGCGGGTGCAACGGCGGGCGCATGCGTGGCGCCGCCTGCCGGTTCCGTGTCGGACGGCGCGCCCGGCGCCGCGAGCGGACCATGCCACAACAGCTCGATCTGCGCGCCGTTCGGTTCGGTCTGCACGAGCCGCGCGGGCAGCCAGCCAAGCGACGGGGCGAGCCACATGTCGATGCGGCGCGTGTCGCCGTCGCGCCGCGGCAGGCGCATGAAGTGCCGCGCGCTGATGATGCCGGCCTGCGTCTGCACCTGCTCGTCGCCGATCACGGTGATCGGCCAGGTCTCGCCGCTGTTGTTGTCGATCACGAAGAACTGCTGCGTGACGCCCGGCTTGTACGCGGACGGATTGCCGCGCACGAGCCCCGACAGCTGCATCAGCATGCTGAAGCGGTCCTGTATGCCGTCGGGCAACGGTGCGTTGTTTGGCGTGCGCGTGAACACGACCTGCCGGATCTCGCGATTGAAGATCGCGATGTCTTCCGGACGCTTGCCGCGCTTCTCGACGTAACGCTCGGGCGCGACGCCGAACGCGTCGATGCGGCCTTCGCTGCGATAGGTGAACGGCCCGACGAACGGCACGGGCATCGACACCGACAGGTCGTAGGTGCGCCCGTCGGTGCGCCAGCGGATCGTGCCGATCATGTTCTGCATGCCGTTGTAGAACGTGTCGTACTGCAGGTCGCCGGAGGGCGGTGCGGTGAACTTCACGCCGTTCGTCGCGGGGCCCGGTGTCGTGGCACTGGCGGCACTGGCGGCACTGGCGGCGCCAGCGGCCGACGCGGCATGCGCGCCCGAGGCGCCCGGTACGCCACTCGCTGCAGACGCGGCGGCCGGCGGCTCACCGTGTTCGGCCGTTTGCGTCGACGTGAGGACCGGCTCCGGCGTGGCCGCGGGTTTCGGAGGGGCGGCCCTGGGGGCAGCCGGTGCGGGAGCCGCCGGATGCTCGACCGGCTTCGCCGCAGGCGGCGCGGGCTGGCGCTCGATCGGTTGCGGTTTCAGCAGCTCGATCTGCACGGGGATTTCGGCGGGCACGGGCGGCGTGAACGCGTCGCGGTTGCGCATCAGCCAGAACCCGGCGAGCGCGTGCAGCACCAGCACGACGACGAGCGCAACGCCCACGCGCAGCCAGCGGCGGGGCAAGGCATGACTCGGGCGGATGTCGGCAGGCTGCATGGGCATCGGAACAGGATCGGGGCGCTCGCATGACGTCGGGCGCGCAGCGCGCGCCACAGGAATCGGACTGTCGAATGCGCCGCGCGTTCGCGCTGCGTGACGTTAGGTGACGTGACGGGTACCGTGTGTGTCAGGCGTCGCGCGCGTCGGCACTATAGCCGAGTTCGTAAGACAGTTTCTGCGCGCATGCGCGCAGCGCCGTGTCGATCTCGCCGCCCCATGCAATGTCGAACGAGCCTTCCTGGCCGAGCGCGACGATGGCGAGCGCGAGCTCGCCGACCGCATCGAACACGGGCATGCAGAATGCGTGGATCGTCGGCAGCAGCATCCCCTCGACGCGCGCAGCCTCGTGCTCGCGCACGTCGGCGAGCACCGCGTCGACCTCGTCGAGCGTGCGCGGGCCGCCGTGGTGCGGCGAGCGGCGCGTATCGGCGAGTTCGCGCTCGAGCATCGCGGCGGTCTTGCCGCGCGGCAGGTACGCGGCGAACAGCAGCCCCGTCGCGGAGCCGAGCAGCGGCATCACGTCGCCGAGCTTCAGCGACGCCTTCGCCGGGTGGCTCGATTCCATCCAGTGCACGATCGTCGGCCCCTGGTTGCCCCACACCGCGATGCCGACCGTCTGGTCGAGGCGGTCGCGGAATTCGGTCAGCGCGATCCGTGCCAGCTTCACGCCGTCGACGCGTGCGAGCCGCGCGAGCCCCATCTGCAGCGCGAAGCCGCCGAGCTCGTAGCGGCCCGAGACGGGATCCTGCGACACCACGCCGAGCCGCGAGAAGCTGACCAGGTAGCGGTGCGCCTTCGCGGGACTCATGCCCGCGCGCTGCGCGAGGTCGCGCAGCATCATCGCGCGCGGCTCGCTCGTCAGCACGTCGAGCAGGCGGAAGCCCACCTCGATCGACTGGATGCCGGAACGGACCTTCTCGCTGTTTTCGCCGTGCTCGCCGGAAGCGGCGTCGTCGGTGTCGGAGTCGGCGAGATCGTCGTCGGGAAGCGGGCTGGCGGGCATGGGCGGCAGGGGCGCGAAAATGCGGCAGGAATCGGGGCGAAAAATCGGGGCGAAAACGGCGTGCACGATCGTGGCGCGCCGCAGGGATTCACCATCGTAAAATAGATTCCCTCCATCGTCACTACAACGGCAGAGTCCCCCTTATGAAACTTGCTTCGCTGAAGGACGGCACGCGCGACGGCCAGCTGATCGTCGTGTCGCGCGACCTGCACACCGCGGCGATCGCCGACGCGATCGCGCCGACGCTGCAGCGTGTCCTCGACGACTGGGCGTTCTACGCGCCGCAGCTGCGCGACCTGTACGACGCGCTGAACCAGGGCCGCGCGCGCAATGCGTTCGCGTTCGATCCGGCCAACTGCATGGCGCCGCTGCCGCGCGCGTTCCAGTGGGCCGACGGCTCCGCGTACGTGAACCACGTCGAGCTCGTGCGCCGCGCGCGCGGCGCGGAGATGCCGCCCGAATTCTGGACCGATCCGCTGATGTACCAGGGCGGCAGCGACGATTTCCTCGGCGCGCGCGACGACGTCGTGTGCCCGTCCGAGGAATGGGGCATCGATTTCGAGGCGGAAGTCGCGGTGATCACCGGCGACGTGCGGATGAGCGCATCGCCCGACGAAGCGCTGAAGGCCGTCCGGCTCGTCACGCTGGTGAACGACGTGTCGCTGCGCAACCTGATTCCGGCCGAGCTCGCGAAGGGCTTCGGCTTCTTCCAGAGCAAGCCGGCCACCGCATTTGCGCCGGTCGCCGTGACGCCCGACGAGCTCGGTGACGAATGGCGCGAAGGCCGCGTGCACCGGCCGATGATCGTCCACTGGAACGGCAAGAAGGTCGGCCAGCCCGATGCGGGCACCGACATGGTGTTTCACTTCGGCCAGCTGGTCGCGCACGCGGCGAAGACGCGCAACCTGCGCGCCGGGTCGATCGTCGGCTCGGGCACGGTGTCGAACAAGGACGCGAAGCGCGGCTACTGCTGTATCGCCGAGAAGCGCTGCCTCGAGACGATCGAGCACGGCGCGCCGCAGACCGAATTCATGCGCTACGGCGATACCGTGCGCATCGAGATGTTCGACGCGGCCGGCAAGTCGATCTTCGGCGCGATCGAGCAGTCGGTCGCTCCGCCCGACGGCGCGGCGTAAGTCACGCGGAGCACGCAGCGCGCCGCACCCGCGAAACCCGGCTTCCGCCCGCGCGCCGGGTTTCGCCTGATGTTTGCCCGCGCGGGCTTGGCTACACTCGATTCAAGAGCCTTGACTCGAAGGAGCGGCACATGGCCGATCTCGCCGCATATGGCGGTTACGAAGCACTGAAGGTGACGCGCCGGGACCACGGCGTGCTCGACATCGTGATGAGCGGCGAGGGCGCGAACCGCAGCGGGCTCGCGACCGCGAACGCGCGCATGCATCGCGAGCTCGCCGACATCTGGCGCGACGTCGACCGCGATCCCGACACGCGCGTCGCGGTGATCCGCGGTGAAGGCAAGGGCTTCTCGGCGGGCGGCGATCTCGCGCTCGTCGAGGACATGGCGAACGACTTCGACGTGCGCGCCCGCGTGTGGCGCGAGGCGCGCGACCTCGTCTACAACGTGATCAACTGCAGCAAGCCGATCGTATCGGCGATGCATGGCCCGGCCGTCGGCGCGGGGCTCGTCGCCGGGCTGCTCGCCGACATCTCGATCGCCGCGAAGGATGCACGCATCATCGACGGCCACACGCGGCTCGGCGTCGCGGCCGGCGACCACGCGGCGATCGTGTGGCCGCTGTTGTGCGGGATGGCGAAGGCGAAGTACTACCTGTTGCTGTGCGAGCCCGTGAGCGGCGAGGAGGCCGAGCGGATCGGGCTGGTCTCGCTCGCGGTCGAGCCGGCCGACCTGCTGCCGAAGGCCTACGAAGTGGCCGAGCGGCTCGCGCACGGTTCGCAGTCGGCGATCCGCTGGACCAAGTACGCGCTGAACAACTGGCTGCGCTCGGCCGGGCCGACCTTCGATGCGTCGCTCGCGCTCGAATTCATGGGTTTTTCCGGGCCCGACGTACAGGAAGGCCTCCGGTCGTTGCGCGAGCGGCGCCCACCCGAGTTTCCCGGCGACGCGCCGTTCTGACACGCGCCGGCGCTATGATCGAACCAGGCGCGGCTCGCGCGACGCATGGCGGCCGCCTCGCTCTCACCCAGTCAACCAGGATGCCCGTATGACGACCGATGCCTCCGGCGCCAACCCTTTCGCCGGCTTTGCCGGCTTCAAGCCCGCCGACATGATGGACCGGATGTGGGACATGATGCGGATGTCGCCGTTCGGCGCGATGACGCCGTTTCCGGGCGGCACGCAAGGGCTGCCGCCGTCGCTGTCGAGCATGTCCGACATGATGGCGCCGCTTACGAGCGTCGAGGAGCTCGACAAGCGGATCACCGACCTGCGCGCGGTCGAGCAGTGGCTGAAGCTCAATCTCGGGATGCTGCAGTCCGCGATCCAGGCGCTCGAGGTGCAGCGCGCGACGCTCGCGACGCTGCGTGCGTTCGGCGCGTTCGCGCAAAGCTCGATGTCGGCGGCCGAGGAAGCGGCCGTCGCGGCGGCGCATGCGGCGAAACACGCGTCGGCGTCGCCGGGCGATGCACCGCCGGCGGCGGATGCCGCGGATGCAGCGGCGGGTGACGCTGCGCAGCAGGCCTTCGATCCCGCCGGCTGGTGGAACCTGCTGCAGTCGCAGTTCAACCAGCTCGCGAGCCTCGCGATGGCGCAGCCGGGCATGCAGCCCGCCGCGCCGGGCGATGCGCCGCCGGCCGCGGCCGCTGCGCCGGAGCCGGCCGTGAAGCCGGCACCGGCCGCCGCCGCGCCGCGCAAGCCCGCCGCGAAGCGCGCGAAGTCGACCGGTGCGGCCGGTTCGGCCGCGGCGCGCGCGGCGGCCGCATCGTCGCCCGAAACCCGTCCGCCGAAGCGCTCGACGTGACGCGGCGCGGATAGCAGGTCGATCATGCGGCTCGCGCTCGTTCTGATGGGAGGCGGCGCACGTGCCGCCTATCAGGTCGGCGTGCTGAAGGCGCTGGCCGAGATCGCGCGCGAGGCCGATCCGCAGCGGCACACGCTGCCGTTCGCGGTCGTGTGCGGCTCGTCGGCCGGCGCGATCAACGCGACGTCGATCGCGAGCCACGCGGACGATTTCTCTCACGGCGTGCGGCGCCTGCTCGAATTCTGGGAGCCGTTGCGGGCCGACTACGTGTATCGCACCGACTGGCTCGGCGTCGCCGCCGCCGGCGCACGCTGGCTCGCGGCGATGACCTTCGGCTGGGCGTCCCGCCGCTCGCCGCGCGGGCTGCTCGACAACGCGCCGCTCGCACACTTGCTGCACCGCGAGCTGAGTTTCCACCGGATCGAGCAGATGCTCGAGGCGCGCCTGCTGCACGCGCTGTCGATCACGGCGCTCAGCTATTCGAGCGGGCGGCACCTCACGTTCTACCAGGCGGCCGAGCCGATCCAGGCGTGGCGGCGCGCGCAGCGCACTGCGCGGCTCGTCGACCTGTCGGCGTCGCACCTGCTCGCGTCGTCGGCGATTCCGTTCGTGTTCCCGGCCGTGCCGCTCGTGCTCGACGGGCAGATCGAATACTTCGGCGACGGGTCGATCCGGCAGATCGCGCCGCTGTCGCCGGCGATCCACTTCGGCGCGCACCGGATCGTCGTGGTCGGCGCGGCCGACCCGCGGCCCGAGATTCCGGCCGCGAACGGCGCAGGGCTGGTACGCGGCTATCCGACGCTCGCGCAGATCGGCCAGCAGGTGCTCGCGAGCGTGTTCCTCGACTCGATCGGCTCGGACATCGAGCGGATCGAGCACATCAACCGGATGATCGAGCACCTGCCGCACCAGGTCGAGGTGGACAGCGGCTGGCGGCATGTCGACGTGCTCGCGATCGCACCGTCCGAGCGCATCGAGCTGATCGCCGCGAAACACCTGAAGCAGATGCCGGCGACGATGCGCGGGCTGCTCGGCGCGATCGGCGGCAGCCAGCCGGCCGGCGCGTCGTTTGCGAGCTACCTGCTGTTCGAGGAGGCGTTCACGCGTGAACTGATCGAGCTCGGCTACCGCGACGGGCGCGCGCAGCGCGACACGCTGGCCGGCTGGATTGCGCTGGCGGACGGCGGCAGCACGACGGCCGCCGGCATGCCGCCGGAAGACGGTCTTGCCGCAGGCGAAATACGGGTCTGACTCGCGCAGGGGAATGTAAGGTTGTGTTTTCGCGACGGTTGCCCGCGACCGATCGCCGCACCGCGGTTGGCGGCGCGCGACCGGGCAGGCGTCTCGGAACCGTCATGCACGCGTGCTATCATGGCCGCCGCCGTATACACCATATCGAGCAGTCCGCCGATCCGGCATCCGCACGGGACCCTCCGGGGAACCCGCCTGGGGCAGGGGATGGGCGCGCCAACGAGCCGGCCAGCGCCGGTCCCCAACTCAGGCAGGCGTGGCCGGCTCCGTCCGAACGGAGCGTGGCTGCGGCATGCCAAACGGCGGCGACGCGGCCGCCCGGCTGCCGGACGAGGAATCAGCGTCCGGCGGGTCGGTTTCCCGCGTAAAATTAGAGTCTTGGCTGCAAAAAGCGCGCTCGGGCGCGCTTGCGCGGCAACAGTCACGTTTAGAGAAGTCGCATTGCGCAGAACAGGGGTGGGACCATCATGAACACGATGCTTTATCCGGAACTTTACAGGTCGCTCGAAGCTGTCCGCTGGGACATGGAGAAGGACATTCCGTGGGACAAGTTCGACGCTTCGCTGCTCACCGACGAGCAGGCGAAGACGATCAAGATGAACGCGATCACCGAGTGGTCGGCGCTGCCCGCGACGGAGATGTTCCTGCGCGACAACCAGCACGACAGCGACTTTTCCGCGTTCATGAGCGTGTGGTTCTTCGAGGAGCAGAAGCATTCGCTCGTGCTGATGGAATACCTGCGCCGCTTCAAGCCGGAAATGGTGCCGACCGAAGAGGAACTGCACGCGGTGCGCTTCCAGTTCGACCCGGCGCCGCCGCTCGAGACGCTGATGCTGCACTTCTGCGGCGAGATCCGCCTGAATCACTGGTACCGCTGCGCGGCCGACTGGCACACCGAGCCGGTCATCAAGCAGATCTACGAAACGATCTCGCGCGATGAAGCGCGCCATGGCGGCGCGTACCTGCGCTACATGAAGAAGGCGCTGAACAACTGCGGCGACGTCGCGCGTGCGGCGTTCGCGAAGATCGGCGTGCTGATGGCGTCGGCGCGCCGCACCGAGAAGCCGCTGCACCCGACCAACCTGCACGTGAACCAGGCGCTGTTCCCGCGCGACACTGTGCAGTCGCGCCTGCCCGATCCGGAATGGCTCGAGCGCTGGCTCGACGAGCAGATCCGGTTCGACGGCGAGTGGGAAAAGAAGGTGGTCGAGCGGATCCTGCACAACCTGTCGATCCTGTTCGAACGCACGTTCGCGACCGCGCAGGAGCTGAACCGCTACCGCAAGGAAGTCACCGGCCGCCTGCAGGCCGAAAGCGGCCCGTCGTCGGCTGCGCAACCGGCCTGAGGCCGGTCGGCTGGCGCCGCAGCCGGTGCGCATTGCGCCGGCCGCGTGGTCGGCTTGTCCGCTTCGCATGCGATTCGCATCCGTAGCATGAAGCCCGCCCGGCCGGTCCGGCGGGCTTTTTATCTGGTGCCGCCGCCGCGTCCTGCCGTCCGGTCCGCCGCGCGCGCCGTTGTTCATTCAGTCCGCCATCCATCATGCCCGCCACCTTCGAACGCAAGCTGATCACCCGTGATGCCCTCGTCGCCCTGCGTGCGTCGCTGCCGTCGCCCGTCGTGTTCACCAACGGCGTATTCGACATCCTGCACCGCGGCCACGTCACGTATCTCGCCGATGCGAAAGCGCTCGGCGCATGCCTGATCGTCGGCGTGAACAGCGACGCGTCGGTACGCATGCTCGGCAAGGGCGACGACCGGCCGATCAATCGCGAGGACGATCGCGCGGCGCTGCTCGCGGCGCTGGAAAGCGTCGACTGGGTCGTGAAGTTCGAGGAACAGACGCCTGTGTCGCTGATCGAGGCCGTCCGGCCGGACATTCTCGTGAAGGGCGGCGACTACGACATGGATGCGTTGCCGGAATCGGCGCTGGTGCGCGGCTGGGGCGGTCGGGCGCTGGCGATTCCGTTCGAGCACGACCGCTCGACCACCGCGTTGCTGAAGAAGGTGCGCGCGCAGCAGCCCTGAGTACGGCCCGGCGCCGTCAGGGCGCGGACGCCGCGAGCGGCTCGGCGGTGACGGCCGGCGGCGCGATCGGGCCGCCGATGACGGGCTGGTCGGTTGCCTGCGCGAGCGGCGTCACGCGTAGCGCATCGGGTCGCACCTGGCGCGACAGCACGCCGGGTTCGCGCGGGCCGGCCGCCGGCAGCGGCCCGAACACGCCGCGTGCCACCACGAACGCAAGCATGTTGGCGAGAAAGAGAACAGCGATCAGCCAGCGCAGCATCGTCGACACTCCTCGTCGTCATTGACGTGGTTCACGTCATTCAATCGGGCCGGCCGCATCGCCGGCTGCTTCATTCCTTCCGTTGACCGTGCGCGCGCGGCCGTCGTGGCACCACGCGCTCTTCACCGTCATCGTGACGCAGGCCCGCCCGGGCCTGCATTGCCTTGCGCCGGCGAGATGCCGGCGCTCTTCCATCACTCCTGCGCCGCCGCCGCAGTTGCCGCTTCCGCGGCAATCAGCGCGAGCCCGGACAGGATCAGTGCGTCGTGCCGCGTATGCGGGAGCGTCAGCGCACGCGCGACGTCGTCCGCCGCGCCGCCGGCCAGCACGAGCCGCACGGGCGCCTGCCACGCGGCGGCGAGATCGCGCCACGCGCGTTCGATCAGCCCGGCTTGCGCATACAGGCAGCCGGCCGACAGCGAGCGCGGCGTATCGACCTGGAACGGTTCGGCCTGCGCATCCGCGAGCAACCCGCTCGCGATGTCGGTGGTCAGCGTCGGCAACTGCGCGGTGTGCGTGCCGAGCGCGCGCATCATCAGCGACCAGCCCGGCGCGATCAGCCCGCCCGTGAAGCGGCCGTCGGCGCGCAGCGCCTCGAGCGTCGTCGCGGTGCCGAACGTCGCGATCAGCAGGTGCTCGCCCGGAAACGCCGCGTGCGCGCCGATCAGGCCGGCCCAGCGGTCGCTGCCGAGCTGTTCGGGCGTCGTATAGCCGTTCGTCACGCCGCATTGCGCCTGACGCGAGCGTATCGTCGTGCGCGGCAGGCCCGGCCAGCGCGCGTCGAGCAGCGCGTCGAGCCGGGCGGCCACGTCGGTGCCCGCGACGTTCGAGATCCACGCGCCGCGCGGATGCGGCAGGTTCGACCAGTCGGGATCGGTGCCGCCGTCGCGCGTGTGGCCGAATGCGCCCGTCTCGACGAGCGTGCGCTGCGCATCGGCGAGCGCCCACTTGATCCGGCTGTTGCCGGCGTCGATCAGCAGGTGCGGTTCGTTCATTGCGCTTCGCGCAGCGACACGTCGCCGGCCGCAATCGTCTGGATGCCGTCCGGCGTGTCGAGCAGCAGCTGGCCGGTCGCGTCGATGCCCGTCGCGATGCCGCGCGCGCGTTCGACGCCCTGTTCGAGCAGCACGACTTCGCGCCCTGCGTATGCGTGCAACGCGTGCCAGCGCGGCAGGAACGGCGCGAGCCCTTCGGCGCCGAACTGCGCGAGCGCGGGTGTGAGCGCGTTCAGCGACGCGGCGAGCGTATCGGTGAGGTTGGCCGAGGCGCACGCGATCGACAGCGCTGCGGGCGGCAGCCCGCTCGCGAGGGTCGCTTCGCGCGCGCGCAGCGCGTCGACCTGCGCGGCGACGGCTTCCGCGCCGCGCACGTTGATGCCGAAGCCGATCACGACGGCGGTGGCGTCGGCGCTGGCCCAGGCGGTTTCGATCAGGATCCCGGCGAGCTTGCCGACGATACGCGGCGTACCGTCGTCGGTGGCCGTCAGCAGCAGGTCGTTCGGCCATTTGAGCGCGACGCGCGAGCGGGCGTCGAGCGGCAGGGCGGCGAGCCCTTCGGCGAGCGCGACGCCGATCGCGATGCTGAGGCCGCCGAGCGCGTCGACGGGGCGCGGCACGATGCAGCCGACCGAGCACAGCAGCGCATTGCCGGGCTGCGCGAACCACGGGCGGCCCTGCCGGCCGCGGCCGGCCGTCTGCTCGAACGCAACGCGCACGAGCGGCGCGGGCAGCGCGTGCGCGTTGCGCGGCAGCGCCTTGAGCCGGGTGGCGACGTCGGCGTTGGTCGAGCCGGTGGCGGCGACGATGTCGAGCGGCCACGCACGCGGCGCGGCGTCCAGGTGCGCCTCGAGCCGGTTGCGCGCGATGTGCGCGTCGCCGGAGTCGGGCGTGTCGGAGGAGGTGGGGGCGTTCATGGAGGCTATTGTAGCGACAGGGGGCGGTGGCGCGCGTCGAGCGGCGCGCGCCACCGGCAGCGACCCACCGGCAGCGACCCACCGGCAGCGACCCACCGGCAGCGACCCACCGGCAGCGACCCACCGGCAGCGACCCACCGGCAGCGACCCACCGGCAGCGACCCACCGAAAGCGACCGACCGGCAGCGACTGGCAGCGCGGCGCGCGGCCGCCCGCACGCGAACGGCGCCGGAGCGCCGCCGCACGGCTCAATGCTTTTCCATCTGCTCCAGCGCCTTGATGTCTTCTTCGGACGTCATTTCGCACGCGAGCAGCGTCTTGCCCTTCAGCGCCGGGCCCTGGCGGGCCGACACTAGGATCAGCGCGCCGCCCGGGCCGCGCACGGTCAGCCGGCGCGAATAGCCTGCCGACGCCGCGCCCAGCAGGTGGCCCTTTTCAGGCGCGAGCTTGTAGCGTTGCGCGAGCTCGCCGGCGACTTCGCCGTCCACGAGCACGCCGATGCCCGTGCTGGTGAACACGACGTGCTGCGTCGTGAAGCCGTCTCGGTGGATCGGCTCCGGCAGACGGAAGACCGCGGCGCCCAGCATCGATTCGTCCGGCTTCGGATCGGTGGCCTTGACGGTGTTGTAGATCGAGTCCATCAGGTCCGACGTGAACGGCGGATTGCAAATCGCGGCGTTGAAGATGTCGGGATGGGCGGGCGGCGCGGCGAGTGCAGTGAGCGGCGCGGCGGCAATGGCAATGGCGGTGGCGCCGACGGCAGCGGCGCAACGCCCGGACAGGCGAAGGGACATGGATGCAGTTCTCTCAGGTTTTATTGTGAGGCTGCATGTTAATGCATTGCCGCACGCCGACCGATCGATGTGGAGCGGCCGGATGGCGGCAATGCAACAGGCGCGTGCGCCCGCGCTCCGCGATCGATTCCGTTGCCGGGCGATCGATGCGCGGAGCGTCGGGGCTTGCCTGTCAGGCAGCCGGTGCGATGCGGGTTCGCGCTCGTGCGTGCGGAAGAACCGTCACGGCGCGACGACCGGGTGCTTCAGCGCATGCGCGGTCTCGATCCACTGCGCGTGGAATTCGTCCGCGTCGGGCTTGAGCCCGAGCTCGCCGTTGCGATAGGCCATCGCGAGCGTCTGCACGGCTTCCGGCAACTCGTGCTCCGCGGCCCGGCGATACAGCGCCAGCGCGCGTGCATCGTCGCGCGGCACGCCGGTGCCGTCGCGGTACGCGTTCGCGAGCATGAAGTCGGCGGCCGGGATGTCCGCGCGCGATGCGACCTCGAACCAGTGCGCGGCCTGCACGGGATCGGCGGCGATGCCGTAGCCGCTGCGATAAATCAGCCCGAGGTAATACGCGGCGGCCGGGTCGCCCTGCGCGGCCGCTTCACCGAGCAGCGTGCGGGCGCGCGCATAGTCCTTCGGCATGTCGCTGCTGCCGAGCAGCAACGCCTTGCCGAGCGCGAGCTGCGCACGCCGGGCGGCCGGCGCGCCGGCCTTGCTGTCTGCCGTCGCGGCCGTTTCCAGCCAGCCGCGCCCCTCGTCGCGCAGCCCCGGTTCGTGCGCGTCGACGAGCGCGATGCCGAGCGCCGCCTGCGCGTCGCCCGAGCCGCGGCGCGCCAGCGTGCGCAACTGCGCGAGCGCGCGCGGCTCGGTGGCCTGCGTGACCATCGCCTGCCACTCGTCGAGCTGCGCGGCGCTCGGCGCGGGGCCGGCGCTGCGCAGTCCGGTCGCAGCTACCACGGCCGCGACGGTCACGGCCGCCGTCGCGAGCAGCGCGGCCGGCGGGAGTTTCGCGCGCAGCAGGCGCCGCGCGGCAGCGGCAAGGCCGGTTTCGGCCGGCCGCATCGTCCGGATCGGTTGCATCGCGTGTCTCATTGGGTGAGGTCGATCTCGTAGGTGGCGAGGTTCTTGCCTGAACCGTCGTCGGCCGCGACCTGCGTGATGCCGGTCAGGCCGGCCGCCGCCGCGTCGCCGAGGCGGTTCGGTGCGGACGCGAACTGCACGTGCGCGACCGAGCTCGCGAGCTTCGTGAAGCGCCAGCTGCGCTGCGCGCCGTCGGCCGTGCGCGTGATCTTGCCGCGCTGTTTCACGAACGCGATCAGCACGTCGCGGTTCGCATCGGGCGACGCGAAGATCGTCTTGCTGCCGTCGAGGCCCGGGAAGTTGCCGCCGCCGCTCGCGCGGTAGTTGTTGGTCGCGACGATGAACTGCGCGTTCGGGTCGATCGGCGCGCCCTTGTACGTCAGGTTCTTGATCCGGCTGCCGACCGGCTGCGTGACGTCGATTTCATACGCGAGATCGGCGGACGTGAACATGTCGAAGTTGTAGCCGGGGAACGTGCTGACGAGCGGCTGCACGGTCGCCTTGGTCGGGTCGATGCGGTTGAAGCGCTTCGCGGCGGTTTCGAGCCAGTTCTTCACGTCGGCGCCGCTCACCTTCACCGCATACACGGTGTTCGGATACAGGTACAGGTCGGCCGCGTTGTTGATCGCGAGCGCGCCCGGCGCGACGTCGGTGTAGTCGGTGCCGCCGCCGAAGCCGCTCTTGAACGGCGCGCTGACCGACAGCACCGGCAGCGACGCGTATTGCGGCAGGTTCGCCTGCACGTAGGTTTTCACGTAGTCGGCCTGCGCCTCGTTGACGATCTGGATCGCGCCCGGGTCGCCGACGTCCGCGAAGTACGAGTTCATCCGGTAGTCGGTCGAGCCGATCGGCGTCTTCACGTAGTCGATCGTCGCCTGGTGTTCGGCGGCGATCGCGGTGGAAACCGACGGATCGGCCGCGACGTAGCTCTTGTCGGCGTTCTGGGTCGAGCGCGCCTCGACGGTCGTCTGCGACTTGTCGACGCTCCACGTCTTGCCGTCGAACTTCAGGCCGAGCTTGATCACGCCGAGGTGCTTGCCCCAGTAGTTGGCCATCACGGTCGGCACGCCGTTGACGGTGCCCTTGACCTTGTCGACGCCCGGCAGGTTGAACTGCGACACGGTGCTGTTCGCGTCCGGGAACACCTGGTGCGAGTGGCCGATCAGCATCGCGTCGATGCCGGTCACCTTCGACAGCCACCAGCTGCCGTTCTCCATCGTCGGCGAATACGCGGAATTGTCGAGGCCGCCGTGCGAGATCGCGACGACGAGATCGGCGCCCTTCGCGCGCATCTCCGGAATGTACTTCTCGGCGGCTTCCTTCAGGCCGGTCGTGTAGACCTTGCCGTCGAGCCAGCGCTTGTCCCAGTTCATGATCGCGGGCGGCGTGAAGCCGATGATGCCGATCTTCACGGGCGCGCTGACCGTCTTGCCGTCCGGCGTCGTCGCGGTCACGGTGCGGGTCAGGATCGTGTACGGCGTGAACAGCGGCGCGTTGGTCTTCGCGCTGATCACGTTCGCGAGCACCTGCGGGAAGTTCGGGCCCGCGCACTTCTTCTGCTGGGCGGGCGCCGGCAGGCCGTCGACCTCGAACGTGTTGCCGGTCACCTGCGACAGGTACGGCAGCCCGTAGTTGAATTCGTGGTTGCCGATCCCGCCGCCGTCGAATTTCGCGGCGTTCATCACCTTGTAGATCGCGAGCGTCTGGTCGCAGCCGACCGGCTTCACGAGCGCTTGGTAATCCGACAGCGCGGTGCCCTGGATCGTGTCGCCGTTGTCGAGCAGCAGCGTGTTCGGGTATTGCTTGCGTGCTTGTGCGATCAGCGTCGACACGCGTTCGAAGCCGAGCGAATTGTCGGCGGCGAGCTTGAAATAGTCATACGACAGCACGTTGGTGTGCAGGTCGGTCGTCTCGAGCAGGGCGAGCGTGGCCGTCGTGCCGACGGGCGCCTGGGCCGCCGGCGGCGTCACCGGCGGCGAGGTGACGTCGTCGCCGCCGCACGCGGCGAGGATGAAGGCGAGGCTGGCGAGCGCGGCGATGGCCGGCATGCGACGGCGGGAAAGCAGGGGGAGATGCATCGGTTGTCCTGTTCGGTGTTCTGTTTTATGAAACGCGAGGTGCGCAGCGAATGGCGGCGCGGGGCGCCGACGGCCTGATGTGCGGCGCGTGAGAGTATCGAAAGGAAACGTGACGGAAGAATGAAAGGTGGTGAAGCCGTCAACCGGCAGGGGCGGCGGCTTCCACGCGCACCCCGGGGCGGGCGACCCGGCCCGGCGCCTCCGGCTGGGCGCACCCGGCCAGGCGCGCCCGGCTGCGGGCCCCGGGCTGGGCGTCCACACGGAAATCCTCACGTCGCGTCGCCGGGCGGTTCGCTACAATGACCGCTGTCACCTTTTTGCAAACAACCTGCCCTTGGACTTCGAGACTCCTCCCGGCCTGTCGGTCGACGCCGGCGGCCAGGGCCAGACGGTGCGCCTGTACGGCCAGTGGACCGCGCTCGCGCTTGCACGCAATCGTGGCGCGGTGGCGCGTCGTATCGCGAGCATCGGGTCCGGGCGCGTGAGCGAATGGGATCTGTCCGGCATCGAGCGGCTCGACCACGTCGGCGGCCAGGCGCTGTGGCGCGTGTGGGGCCGCAAGCTGCCGGCCGGCGTCTCGTTGAGCGACACGCAGCGCACGATCTTCGAGCGCATCGAGCGGCTCGACAGCGGGCGCGAGGCGCCCGAGCGCGTCGTGCGCTTCGATCCCGTCACGCGGCTCGGTCAGGCGATCTTCCGGTTCGGCGAACACCTGCAGGGCGGCATCGCGTTGTTCGGCCTCGTGATCCTCGATGCGCTGTCGGTGTTGCGCCGTCCGCAGACCATGCCGTGGAAGGAGACCTCGGCGAACATCTACAGCGCCGGCGCGCAGGCCCTGCCGATCACCGCGCTCGTCGCGTTCCTGATCGGCATCGTGCTCAGCTACCTGTCCGCGCAGCAGTTGCAGATGTTCGGCGCGAACCGCTACATCGTGAACATCCTCGGGCTGTCGGTGATCCGCGAGCTCGGCCCGGTGCTGTCGGCCATTCTCGTCGCGGGCCGCTCGGGCTCGGCGATCACCGCGCAGATCGGCGTGATGCGTGTGACCGAGGAGCTCGACGCGATGCGCGTGATGGGCATTCCGCACGGGCTGCGGCTGATCCTGCCGCGCGTGCTCGCGCTCGGCGTCGCGATGCCGCTGCTCGTGATGTGGACCAACATCATCGCGTTGACGGGCGGTGCGCTTGCCGCGAAGCTCGTGCTCGGGATCGACGTCAACTATTTCGTGCGCTCGCTGCCGGGCGTCGTGCCGATCGCGAACCTGTACATCGGCGTGGGCAAGGGCGTCGTGTTCGGCATGCTGATCGCGCTGGTCGCGTGCCATTTCGGCTTCCGGATCAAGGCGAACTCGCAGAGCCTCGGTGAAGGCACGACCACGTCGGTCGTGTCGTCGATCACGGTCGTGATCCTCGCCGACGCTGTGTTCGCGATCCTGTTCCAGAACGTGGGGCTCGGATGAACGCATCGAACGAAACGACCGCGCATGCGGCGGCCGTCGGTGCCGGGTCGGTCGGCGACCGGCCGGCCGCGGCGGCCGATCCCGGCGACCTCGTGATCGAGGTGCGCAACCTGACCAAGCGCTACGGGCGCAACATCATTCACCAGAAGCTCGACTTCGACGTTCGGCGCGGCGAGATCGTGGCGATCGTCGGCGGCTCGGGCTCCGGCAAGACCACGCTCGTGCGGCAGATCCTCGGCCTCGAGCGGCCGACGTCGGGCACGATCAAGGTGTTCGGCGAAGATACCGCGACGATCGACGACGCGAGCGCGCGGATGATGCGCACGCGCTCGGGGATGCTGTTCCAGCAGGGCGCGCTGTTCTCGTCGATGACGGTGTTCGACAACGTCGCGCAGCCGCTGCGCGAGCTTGGCCGCGTGCCGCCGGATCTCCTGCACGACATCGTGATGCTGAAGCTCGAGATGGTCGGGCTGCCGTGCAAGCACGCGTCGAAGATGCCGGCCGCGCTGTCGGGCGGAATGGTCAAGCGGGTCGGCATCGCGCGTGCGATCGCGCTCGAGCCCGAGCTGCTGTTCCTCGACGAACCGACGGCCGGCCTCGATCCGCAGGCGTCGGACGAATTCGTCGAGCTGATCGCGACGCTCCACCGCACGCTCGGGCTGACCGTCGTGATGGTGACGCACGATCTCGACACGATGGTCGCGCTGTCGACGCGCGTCGCGGTGCTGGCCGACCGCAAGGTGCTGGTCGCCGCACCGGTCGAGGAGGCCGCGAACGTCGACCATCCGTTCATCCACGAATATTTCCTGGGGCTGCGCGGGCGCCGCGCATTGCAGGCGCTGCCGCCCGAGCGACGCGCGAAGCTGCCGAAGGCGGCCCTCGAACCGGCGCTGTCGAGCGTCGAGCTGTAGGAACGAAGGAATCCCCGAATGGAAAACAAATCACATGCGTTCTGGGCCGGCCTGTTCACGATCGCGCTGACGCTCGCGATCGCGGGCACCGTGTTCTGGTTCAACGTCGACCGCACCGTACGCGTGCCGTACGACCTGCTCGCGCGCACCAACGTGACGGGGCTGTTCCCGGACGCGGCCGTGCGTTTTCGCGGCCTCGACGTCGGCAAGGTGCAGTCGATCGGCTTCGATCGTTCGCACCCGGGCCAGATCCGGATCCGGATTCTCGTCGATCACGACGCGCCGATCACGCAGTCGACCTACGGCAGCCTCGGCTTCCAGGGCGTGACGGGGATCGCGTTCGTGCAGCTCGAGGATACGGGGCGCGACCTGGCGCCGCTGCCGTCGTCGACGAAGTCGATCGCGCAGATCCCGATGCGGCCGAGCCTGTTCGACCAGATCCAGGAGCGCGGCGACGTACTGCTGCGGCAGCTCGAACTGGCCGCGAAGAGCGCGAACGCGCTGATGTCGCCCGAGATGCGCGAGCAGTTGCGCGCGACCGCCGAAAGCCTGCAGCACGCGGCCGATGGTGCCGCCACGCTGACGAAGCAGCTTGGCCCGACGGTCACCGCGCTGCCGGAGACGATGCACGAGGTGAACCGCGCGATGGCGTCGGCGAACACGCTGCTGCAGCCGAACGGGCCGCTCGTGTCGAACCTGAACAAGGCCGGCACGGCCGCCGAGCAGGTCGGTGTCACGCTGAACGAGCTCAACGCGCGCGTGCAGTACGACACGCTGCCGCGTTTCAACGCGCTGGCCGGCAGCGTCGGCGATGCGTCGCGGCAATTGAAGGACGTGGCCGGTGAACTTGGCCGCAACCCGCGCAGTCTGTTGTTCGGTGCGCCCGGCGCGGCGCCGGGGCCCGGCGAAGCGGGCTTCGTCTGGCCCGGTGCGACGGCCGGGCAGTGACACCCATCGAAACCGGAAACATCATGCAGGAACACGCCATGCCACGAATCCTTGACCGCGCGCTGCGTCCGGCCGCGGCCGCGCTTGCCGCGCTGACGCTGTCGCTCGCGGCCGGCTGCGCGGGCAACAGCGCGGTGCTGTCGAATGTCCGCTATGACCTCGGGCCGGCCACACCTGGGGCGGCCCCGTCGGTCGTGACCGCAGGCCCGGGCCCCGCGCTGAAGGTGCTCGACGTCGCCGCGCCCGACGCGCTCGACTCCGACAAATTCTCGTACCGCCTCGCGTACGTGGACGCGCAGCACGTGGCCGTCTATCGCGACAGCCGCTGGACGGCACCGCCCGCACAACTGCTCACGCAGCGGCTGCGCGGCGCGCTGTCGTCGCGCGGCACGGTGCTCGAAGGGTCCGACGGCGTGCGCGCGCCGACCCTCAAGGTCGACCTGAACGAATTCGAGCAGGTGTTCGACGGCCAGTCGCAGAGCCACGGCGCCGTTACCGCGCGCGCGACGCTGACACTGGACGGCAAGGTGCTCGGCCAGCGCACGTTCGTCGCGCGTGCGCCGTCGAGCACGCCCGACGCGGCGGGCGGCGCCCGCGCGCTCGCGACGGCGAGCAACGAGCTCGTGTCGCAGATCGCCGCGTGGGTCGGCATGCAGGCGTACGCGGGCACGCCGTGACGCGTGCCGTGCAGCCGCGATGAGCGCGACCGGCACGCCTCGCGCATCGCCGCTCGCGCGGCAGGCCTTTGCCGCTTACACGGCACTCATCGTCTACGCGTCGCTGTATCCGTTCGAAGGCTG
Organism: Burkholderia sp. D-99; assembly: GCF_011605345.1. Classification (GTDB taxonomy): domain Bacteria; phylum Pseudomonadota; class Gammaproteobacteria; order Burkholderiales; family Burkholderiaceae; genus Burkholderia. The sequence continues at coordinate 130,899 of NZ_JAAOXM010000016.1, read as the reverse complement.
GGTGTCGCTCGGCATCGGGCCGTTCGACTACCTGTTCGCGCCGATGCAGCGCTACGTGACCGCATTCGACGTGGTCACGAACGTGCTCGGTTACCTGCCGTTCGGCGCGCTCGCCGTGCTCGCCGTGCTCGCGCTGCATCCGCGCTGGCGCGGCGTGGCCGCGACGCTGATCGCGGCCGGGCTCGGCGTACTGCTGTCGGGCTCGATGGAAGCGTTGCAAACCTACCTGCCGACGCGTGTCGCGTCGAATCTCGATCTCGCGGCCAATGCGCTCGGCGCGTTGCTGGGCGCGGCGCTCGTCGCGCCGGCCACCGGTGCGCTGCTCGATCGCGGCGCGCTGCGGCGGCTGCGCTTCGCGTGGTTCGAGGACGACGGTGCGACGCCGCTGCTGCTCGCCGGGCTGTGGCCGTTCGCGATCCTGTTCCCGTCGCCGTTCCTGTTCGGCATCGGCGACTGGCCGGCCGCGCTGTGGGAGCGTGCCGACACGTCGATGCAGGACGCGCTGCTCGCGTGGCTGCCGGCCGCGTGGCGCGTGGGCGAATGGCCCGAGCGCGTCGACGGCTGGCTGTCCGACTCCGCGTGGGAGGCCGCGCTCGGCGGGCTGATGCTGTTCGCCGCGCTGACGATCGCGTCGCTCGCAATGCGGCCGCGCGCGCCGCGCATCCGGCTGCTGATCGCGCTCGTCGCCGCGACGCTCGTGCTGAAGGCGGCCGCGACGTTCATGCAGTCGGCCACCGGCCTCGTCGTCGTATGGGCGACGCCCGGTGCGCGGCTCGGGATCGAGCTCGGTTTCGCGGCCGCGCTCGTCGCGCTGCACGTGCCGGCGACGTGGCGCGCGACGCTTGCGGCGCTCGCGCTGCTGGCCGGCGTGGCGCTCGTGAACCTGCTGCCGGTCAATCCGTTCTTCGACTTCACGCTGTCGGGCTGGCGGCAGGGCCGCTACCTGCACTTCAACAGCCTCGCGCGCTGGCTCGCGTGGATCTGGCCCTACGCGGCGCTGATCTGGCTCGGCCAGCGCGTCGAGCACGCCTGGCTGCCGGCCGTGTTGCGCCGCTGACGCGGTAGCTGCGATGGCTGCGGCGGTTGCAACGCTTCCAGCGCTTCCAGCAGCGCGGCCGCGGCGGTATCGCGGGCAGCGGCGTACGCCGGTCGCTATAATCGTCCGCATGAGTGCAGTGTTCGGCACCAATCGGCACTCATGTGCGGCGCCTTCGCACCCGTGGCCGCGTTGCAAATCCTCGCGATGCCACCAGGCATCGCTGCGGTTTGCGCCTTGCCACGAGCACGAATCCGCTGGCACATCAGCGCCGCCTGGCACCGAACACTACACACCCGTTGCCCCGCGCAGCGGCAATCGCTCCTCTTTCCGCACGGCCTTGCGCCGGGCCGCTCGTCACGATCATGGATTCCTACTACCAGCACCACGTCTTCTTCTGCCTGAACCAGCGCGAACCGGGCGCCGAACGCCCGAGCTGCGCGCAATGCGGCGCGCAGACCATGCAGGAATACGCGAAAAAGCGCGTGAAGGAGCTCGGCCTTGCGGGGCCCGGCAAGGTTCGCATCAACAAGGCCGGCTGCCTCGACCGCTGCGAGGAGGGGCCGGTGATGGTCGTGTATCCGGAGGGCACGTGGTACACGTACGTCGACCAGGCCGACATCGACGAGATCGTCGAATCGCACCTGCGCGACGGCAAGGTCGTCGACCGCCTGAAGATTTGAGCGGGTCGGCCGAATGAACGTTCATACGCAGAAATCGCTGATCGCGGGCCCGGTCGGGCAGATCGAGATCGCGGTCGATCTCCCCGATGCCGTGCGCGAAAGCGGTGCCGCGCCGCGCGGCATCGCGCTCGTCGCGCATCCGCATCCGCTGTTCGGCGGCACGATGGACAACAAGGTTGCGCAAACGCTCGCGCGCACGCTGGTGCAGTTGAACTACGTCGTGTTCCGGTCGAACTTCCGCGGCGTCGGCGCGACCGAGGGCGTGCACGATAACGGCACCGGCGAGGCCGACGACCTGCTCGCGGTGCTCGCGCACATGCGCGCGCAGCCCGCATATGCCGACCTGCCGCTCGTGCTCGCGGGCTTCTCGTTCGGCACCTTCGTGCTGTCGCACGTCGCCAGGCGGCTGTGCGACGCGGGCGAGTCGATCGAGCGGATGGTGTTCGTCGGCACGGCCGCGAGCCGCTGGCAGGTGGCCGACGTGCCCGAGAACACGCTCGTGATCCACGGCGAAACCGACGACACGGTGCCGATCGCGTCGGTGTACGACTGGGCGCGGCCGCAGGAACTGCCGGTCGTCGTGATCCCCGGCGCCGAGCATTTCCTGCATCGCAAGCTGCACGTGCTGAAACGCATCATCGTCGACGCCTGGCGCTAGCCGGCGCGCGGGTGCCGGCTAGCGCCGGCGGCCCGCGACGTCTTGCGCACACGGCCTCCGGCACGCGCCGGAGGCGCGATCCTCCCGCGCGACATCGCGCCGCAGCGTGCGGCGCGGCCCCACTTCCACCTCGCCTGCACACGCCTTTCGCACACCTTCGCGTGCGATGACGCGCAGCCTGCCGGTACCCTGCGCCCGATGAAGATGGTCGGCCGTCCGGCGCCAGGTTCGCGAAAACGCCCTGCGCGGCCACGTATAATGGCCGGATTCCGCGTCGCCCGCGGCCCGGCTGGGCCCATGCGGCGCTCGTTTCGCCATCTGTCCGCCCGCTCGCGACAGCCGCGAACCGAACGCGTCCGCACGAGTCCAACCGGCGCGTTTCGCGTCGCCCGACGATATCGGGCGAGTGCCCGAAACGCCCGCCGCCTTGCCGTTCAACCCTGCGCGTTTCGCACCGCACTTTCTGCCATCAGCCTGAATCGATCATGCGTCTGTCTCCCCAAGGCCTCAAGTCCCTCGCTTCCTCCATCGCCTTCGGCACCGCCGCGCGCAACGTCGCGCTCGGCGTGATGCTGCCCGTCGCGCTCGCGTCGACGATCGTCGTCGCCGAGGCGAAGCCGGCCGCCAAGGCCAAGGCCGCGCATGCTGCGCCGGCCGCCGCCGAGCAGTTCACCGGCGCGCCCGCGACCTACATGCCGGGCGCGGTGCCGCCGCCGGGCGTGAATGCGCGCTCGTGGGTGCTCGTCGATGCGACCAGCAACACGGTGCTCGCGTCGGGCAATGCCGATGAACGTGTCGAGCCCGCATCGCTGACGAAGCTGATGACGGCGTACCTCGTGTTCGAGGCGCTCGACAAGAAGAAGATCTCGATGGAGCAGATCGTCACGCCGAGCGAAGCCGTGCGCCGCGTCGGCCGCGACGAGTCGCGCATGTTCATCGAGGCGAACAAGCCGGTGTCGGTGCACGACCTCGTGTACGGGATGATCATCCAGTCGGGCAACGACGCCGCGATCGCGCTGGCCGAACTCGTCGGCGGCAGCGAAGGGCAGTTCGTCAACATGATGAACGACGAGGTCAAGCGCCTCGGCATGAAGGGCACGCACTTCGCCGACGTGAACGGCATGCCCGACCCGAACCACTACACGACGGCCGGCGACCTCGCGAACCTGTCCGCCCACCTGATCCGCGATTTTCCGCAGTACTACAGCATCTTCTCGGAGAAGGAATTCAAGTACAACAACATCCGCCAGGGCAACCGCAACCGTCTGCTGTGGCTCGACCCGACGGTCGACGGCCTGAAGACGGGCCATACGCAGGCGGCCGGCTACTGCCTGATCGCGTCGGCGAAGCGCGCGATCCCGGGCGTGGACGGCCAGCGCCGCCTGGTGTCGGTGATGATGGGCGAGCAGAAGGAAGGCGAGCGCACGCAGGACAGCATGAAGATGCTGAACTACGGCTACAGCGCGTTCGATTCGGTGCGCCTGTTCAAGGGCGGCCAGGCGATCTCGACGCCGCGCATCTACAAGGGCAAGGACAACACCGTGCAGGTCGGCGTGAAGGGCGACCAGTGGGCGACCGTGCCGCGCGGCCTCGGCGACAAGGTCAAGACGGAAGTCGACGTCAACGCGCCGCTGATCGCGCCGCTCGCGGAAGGCCAGCAGGTCGGCACCGTGAAGATCGTCGCCGACGGCAAGACGCTGTCGGAATTCCCGGTCGTCGCACTGCAGGCCGTGCCGGAAGCGGGTATCTTCGGGCGTATCTGGGACTCGATCCTGCTGATGTTCAGCAAGAAGAAGTAAGCACGACGGGCCTTTGTTTTCACGACTTCATCCCCATCTGTCATAGCTATGAGCCAAGCCGAATTCGAACCGATCGTCTACCTCAGCGTGTCGTCGCAGGAAGAAATGGTGCCGCTGTCGGAAGCCCGTGTGCCGGTGCTCGACCGTGGGTTCATCTTCGGCGACGGCGTGTATGAAGTCGTCCCCGTTTATGCGCACGATGGCGCGCACGTGCCGTTCCGGATCGAACAGCATCTGGCGCGGCTCGAGCGCAGCCTGAAGAAGATCGGTATCGCCAGCCCGCACGACGACGCGGGCTGGCGTGCGCTGATCGAGCGCGTCGTCGCGGCGAATGCCGAAGGGCTCGGCGACGGCAACGCGCTCGTCTACCTGCAGGTCACGCGCGGCGTCGCGAAGCGCGGCCACGCGTTCCCCGCGAACGCGGTGCCGACGGTGTTCATGATGACGAGCCCGCTGCGCCTGCCGTCCGCCGACGAACGCGCGCAGGGCGTGCGCTGCGTGACGGCCGAGGATCGCCGCTGGCTGCATTGCGACATCAAGTCGATCTCGCTGCTCGGCAACGTGCTGATGGCGCAGCATGCGGCCGAACGCGATGCGTTCGAGACGCTGCAGTTGCGTGACGGCAACCTGACGGAAGGCTCGTCGTCGAACGTGTGGATCGTGAAGAACGGCGAGCTGCTCGCGCCGCCGCGCAGCAACAAGATCCTCGAGGGGATCCGCTACGCGCTGATCGAGGAGCTGGCCGACGAATGCAGGATTCCGTTCGTCGCGCGCGAGATCAGCGAAGTGGAATTGCGCGCAGCCGACGAGATCATGATCACGTCGGCCACGAAGGAAGTGCTGCCCGTCACGTCGCTCGACGATCTGCCCGTGCAGGGCGGCAAGCCGGGCCCCGTGTTCGCGGCGTTGTATGACGCGTACCAGCGCGCGAAGGCGCGCGAGTTTGAACAGTTTGACCTAACCCGGAGAAAGTGATGAGCGAACCGACCAAAACCATCGAGGTGACCGGCGCGATCGATACCCGGAAGGAGTCGCTGCTGGAGTTCCCGTGCGATTTCCCGATCAAGATCATGGGCAAGGCGCACCCCGAGTTCAAGGACACGATCTTCAAGGTCGTCGCCGTTCACGACAACGAGATCGATGTCGAGAAGATCGAGGAGCGTGCGTCGAGCGGCGGCAATTACACGGGCCTTACGATCACCGTGCGGGCGACGAGCCAGGAACAGCTCGACAACATCTACCGCGCACTGACCGGCCATCCGATGGTCAAGGTCGTACTCTGAGCGAAAGCGCCTTCCATCCTCCTTCCTGCGCGCACTCGGCGGGGGTCTTCCCCGCCGCGCGCCGCGCGTCCAGCTCGTCGCACAGCCGTTTGTATTCGGCGACTTCCTGAAGCAGCCAGGTCCTGAACGCCTGCACGCGCGGCGTGTTCAGGAGCGGCGGCGGACACACGAAAAAATAGTGCCACGGGCTCGGCCCGTCGATGTCGAACAGGCGCACGATGCGCCCGTCCAGCAGGTCGTGCACCGCGAGCGAGCGGCGCACCAGTGCGATGCCCTGGCCGTCGATCGCGGCCAGCAGCAGGTTCGACGAATCCTGGTACAGAATCCCCCGTTTCGGCTCGGTCAGCGTCTTGAGTCCGGCCACGTCGAACCACGGCCGCCACAGCTCGTCATCCGAGCGCAGCAGGTTGTAGTGCACGAGATCGGCGGGCGTTTGCGGCAGCTTGCCACCGTTCAGTGTCGGCGAGCACGCCGGAAAGAACACCTCGTCGAACAGCGGCTCGACATGCAGCCCCGGATAGTTGCCGTGCCCGAAGCGGATCGCGAGATCGACGTCGTCGCGCGCGAAATCGGTGAGCGAGTTGGTCGACTGCAGTTCGACGTCGATTTCCGGATGCCGCTCGATGAACGAGCCGATGCGCGGCGTGATGAAGCGCGCGGCAAACGACGACAGCATCGACACCACGAGCCGCCGGTCGCGGTCGCTCGCGCGCACGTCGCGGGTCGCGTCGGCGATCACCATCAGCGCGGTGCGGATCTGCTGCGCATAGCGCATGCCGGCGTCGGTCAGGCACAGCCGCTTGCCGTTGCGCGTGAACAGCTGCACGCCGAGCTCTTCCTCGAGCGCGCGTACCTGGTGGCTGACCGCGCCGTGCGTGACGTACAGCTCGTCGGCGGCGCGCGAGAAATTCTCGTGACGGGCGGCGGCTTCGAACGCGCGAATCGCGTTCAGCGCAGGCAGCTGGCGGAGGTCCATTTGCTAATTTTCCTCACATCGACGTGAAAATTGGTCGTTTTGTCGGACGCCTTGAAGTGACTACGATTGTAGCCATCGAAGCACTTTTTGGCGGAGTCGATCATGCAAGAAATTTCCTCAAGCATCACGTTCGAAATCCCGGCGGGCGAAACCGTGCCGATGAAGGTACAACGCAGCACGCGGCTGGTGGTGCAGTGCGGGCCGGTGTGGGCGACGCGCAGCAACGACGTCGACGATTACTTCCTGGTCGATGGCGAGACACTGAAGCTGCGCCGCGGCGAGCGGCTGTGGCTCAGCGCGGAAGGCCGGGAGGGCGCGTGCGTGGCGTTCTCGGTGTCGCGGCCGCCCCGGGAAGTCGCGCTCGGCGGGCTGGCACGGCTGCGCGAACGTGTGAGCGCGCTGCTCCACGACGGATGGCGGACCGTCTGACCATCATTTCCTCCGACGGATACCGGCGATCCGTCCCCCTCCAAGGCCGGCGAGACCCACGGGTTTTCGGTAAACTACCGCCCATGTCCGTTTCGCCGGTTTCCATCGTGTCCACGCCTGTTGCCGTTTCCGCATCGCCCGCCGGGTCCCCGGATCAGCCGGCCCCGCCGGTCACCGTGCGCTGGCGGGGCGTCGAGACCTACGAGGCGAGCTTCGACGCGATGCGCGCGTTCACCGACACGCGCACGGCCGACACCGGCGACGAGATCTGGCTGGTCGAGCATCCGCCCGTCTACACGCTCGGCCAGGCCGGTGACCCGTCTCACCTGCTGGTGGCCGACAGCGGCGTGCCGCTCGTGAAGGTCGACCGCGGCGGGCAAATCACTTACCACGGCCCTGGCCAGATCGTCGCGTACCTGCTGCTGGACCTGCGCCGGCGCAAGCTGATGGTGCGCACGCTCGTGACGAAGATCGAGGAGGCCGTGATCGAAACCCTCGCGGCGTATAATCTCGCTTCGGTCCGCAAGGCGGGTGCGCCCGGGATCTACGTGGCGTCCGGCGTGCACGAGGGCGCGAAAATCGCGGCCCTCGGCCTGAAGATCCGCAACGGCTGCAGCTATCACGGGCTGAGCCTGAACGTGAAGATGGATCTGCGCCCGTTTCTTGCGATCAACCCGTGCGGCTATGCCGGACTGGAAACTGTCGACATGGCGAGCCTCGAGGTTGCCGCCGACTGGAACGACGTCGCCCACACGCTGGTGCGCCGTCTGATCGCCAACCTCGACGGCGCATCCGCGGCCGCCGACAAGCCGCAGGCACTGGAACAACATTCGAATGACTGACGTTACCGCTTCCCCCGCACCGGCCGATCCGGCCGCGACCCCTGCCTACGATCCGACCGCCAAGCAGAAGGCGCAGGCGAAGACGGCGCGCATTCCGATCAAGGTCATTCCGATCGAGAAGCTGAAGAAGCCCGAGTGGATCCGCGTGAAGGCGGCCACCGGCAGCTCGCGCTTCAACGAGATCAAGACGATCCTGCGCGAGCACAACCTGCATACGGTGTGCGAGGAAGCGAGCTGCCCGAACATCGGCGAATGTTTCGGCAAGGGCACCGCGACGTTCATGATCATGGGCGACAAGTGCACACGCCGCTGCCCGTTCTGCGACGTCGGCCACGGCCGTCCCGATCCGCTCGACGCGGATGAACCGAAGAACCTCGCGCGCACGATCGCCGCGCTGAAGCTCAAGTATGTGGTGATCACGAGCGTCGACCGCGACGACCTGCGCGACGGCGGTGCCGCCCACTTCGTCGAGTGCATCCGCGAAACGCGCGCACAGTCGCCGGAAACGCGCATCGAGATTCTCACGCCGGACTTCCGCGGCCGTCTCGACCGCGCGATCTCGATCCTGAACGCCGCGCCGCCGGACGTGATGAACCACAACCTCGAAACGGTGCCGCGCCTGTACAAGGAAGCGCGCCCGGGTTCGGACTATGCGCACTCGTTGAAGCTCCTGAAGGACTTCAAGGCGCTGCATCCGGACGTCGCGACGAAGTCGGGCCTGATGGTCGGCCTCGGCGAGACGGAAGAGGAAATCCTGCAGGTGATGCGCGACCTGCGCGCGCACGACGTCGACATGCTGACGATCGGCCAGTACCTGCAGCCGTCCGAGCACCACCTGCCGGTGCGTGCGTACGTGCATCCGGATACGTTCAAGATGTACGAGGAAGAGGCGTACAAGATGGGCTTTACGCACGCGGCCGTCGGCGCGATGGTGCGCTCGAGCTATCACGCCGATCTGCAGGCGCATGGGGCCGGGGTGGTCTGAACGCCCTTGCTTCGTCGTCTTCGGACGAACCCGAAAAAAGCCCGCAGCGATGCGGGCTTTTTCGTTGGTGCGGACGCCGCCAGCGCGTTCGCACGGCAATCGCCATCCGACCGGACACACAATCCGGTCGAGCATGGAAAGCAAAGCTGAAACAGCATCGATAGCTTCGCAGGATAAGTTCGCTCCCGCCGTGCGCAAAGCTCCTATAGTCGGCTCTCCCGCAGCATTGCCCGCATTCCGAAGGAGAGCCGCATGTCCCGTTTCAGCTTCATCCGCCGCGCCGTCGTCGCGCTGACCGCCTTTGCCGCGCTCGGTGCGGCACACGCCGAATCGCGCGAAGTCGTGATCGCGTACCAGGACATGGTGGTGCCGTGGCGCTACGCGCAGGCGAGCGGTGAAGTCGAGAAGGCGACCGGCTACAAGGTCACGTTCCGCAAGCTCGACAGCGGCGCCGACGTGATCCGCGCGCTCGCATCGGGCTCCGTGCAGCTCGGCGAAGCCGGCTCGAGCCCGATCGCGGCCGGGCTGTCGCAGGGGCTCGACATCTCGCTGTTCTGGGTGCTCGACAACATCAACGACGCCGAGGCGCTCGTCGCGCGCAACGGCTCGGGCGTCACGAACGTCGCCGCGCTGAAGGGCAAGAAGATCGGCGTGCCGTTCGTGTCGACGTCGCATTTCCATACGCTCGTCGCGCTGCAGGCCGCGGGCGTCAATCCGAACGACGTGAAGATCGTGAACCTGCGTCCGCCCGAAGTCGCGGCTGCCTGGGCACGCGGCGACATCGATGCGACCTACATCTGGGACCCGGTGCTCGCGAAGGTCAAGCAGTCGGGCACCGTGCTGACGACGTCGGGCCAGGTTGCGAAAGAAAGTGGCAAGGCGACCTTCGACGGCTTCGTCGTGAGCCGCAAGTTCGCGCGCGAGAACCCCGAGTTCGTCACGCGCTTCGTGAAGGTACTCGCGGCGGCCGATGCCGACTATCGCGCGCACGCTGCCGCGTGGAAGGTTGGTTCGCCGCAGGTCGCGGCGGTCGCGAAGGTATCGGGCGCGAACACGCAGGACGTGCCGGCCAGCCTTGCACTTTATGCATTCCCGACGCCGGCCGAGCAGGCGTCGTCGACGTGGCTCGGCGGCGGTGCGCAGTCGGGCGCCGCGAAGTCGCTCGCGGCCACGGCCACCTTCCTCAAATCGCAGGGCACGATCCAGACGGTACTCGCCGACTACTCGATCGGCGTCGATCCGCAGTTCGTGCAGAAGGCCGCGCGCTGAGCGCGGCGACCCAGACCCATCGCGGAGCCATCGAACATGAGCACGCTGGAAGTCCGTCAGGTATCGGTCGACTATCCGGGCGAACGCGGCCGGCCGACGACGCAGGCGCTCGCGCGCGTCGACCTGCGCATCGATGCCGGTGAATTCGTCGTCGCGCTCGGCGCGTCCGGCTGCGGAAAGACGACGCTGCTGAACTGCATGGCCGGCTTCGTCGCGCCGACGGCGGGCGACGTGCGCGTCGACGGTGTGCCGGTCACGGGCCCCGGCGCCGATCGCGGTGTCGTGTTCCAGAAATATGCGCTGCTGCCGTGGCTCGACGTGCTCGACAACGTCGCGCTCGGGCTGCGCTTCGCACGCGTGTCGAAGGCCGAACGCGAAGCGCGGGCGCGGGAGATGCTCGCGCTGGTCGGACTCGAGAAGCATGCGCATGCGCGCGTGTACGAACTGTCGGGCGGGATGCAGCAGCGCGTCGGCATCGCACGTGCGCTCGCGAGCGACCCGCGCGTGCTGCTGATGGACGAGCCGATGGGGGCGCTCGACGCGATGACGCGCGGCACGATGCAGGCGCTCGTGCTCGACGTGTGGGCGCGCACCGGCAAGACGGTGTTCTTCATTACGCACGATGTCGAGGAGGCGCTGTTTCTCGCGACGCGTCTCGTCGTGATGACGCCCGGTCCCGGCCGGATCGCGGAAACCTTCGAACTGCCGTTCGCGCGCCGCTACGTCGAATCGCGCGATGCGCGCGCGGTGAAGTCGTCACCGGATTTCATCGCGTGGCGCGAACGGCTGATTGAGTACCTGCATCGCGACGAGGCCGCCGAGGTGGCTGCGTGATGCACGAACTCGCGCGACAGGGCGCGTCGGTCGGGCGCGGTCGGATCAGCACTTTGCACAGGCAGGACAGCATGAGCACGCAGGATTCTTGGGCGGCCGATCGTACGGCTGCTGGTTTCGAGCAGGGCGAGCGCACGTGGGTTCACGCGGCGGCGCGTCGTGCGCCTTCGTCGCACCGCTACCGCTTGCCGGGGCAGGGGAAGACGGCCGGGTTGAGCGCGGCGACCGTCGCGACGCTGGCCGTGCTGTGGTGGGTCGCCACCTATCGCCAGTGGCTGCCGCCGCTGTTCCTGCCCGCGCCGGAAGCCGTGTGGACGGCATTCGTCGACGCATGGCACGGCCGCATCCAGGGCGGCCTGCCGTTGTCCGAGCACCTGCTGTGGAGTGCCGCGCGCGTGTTCGGCGCGTTCCTGCTCGCGACCGCGATCGGCGTGCCGGCCGGCATCCTGATGGGCGTGAGCCGCATCGCACGCGGCGTGCTCGATCCGCTGCTGGAGTTCTATCGGCCGCTGCCGCCGCTCGCGTACCTGCCGCTCGTCGTGATCTGGTTCGGCATCGACGAAACGGCGAAGCTCGTCGTGATCTTTCTCGCATGCTTCGCACCGATCGCGATGGCCGCCCGCGCCGGTGTGCGCGCGGCAACGGTCGAGCAGATCAACGCCGCGTATTCGCTCGGCGGCAGCTTCGAGCAGATCGTGCGCCACGTGGTGTTGCCGGCCGCGCTGCCGGAGATCCTCACCGGGCTGCGGATCGCGATCGGCTTCGGCTGGACGACGCTCGTCGCGGCCGAGATGGTCGCCGCGACGGCCGGGCTCGGGCAGATGGTGCTCAACGCATCGAGCTTCCTGCGCACGGACATCGTCGTGATGGGCATCCTGATCATCGGCGCGATCGCGTGGCTGTTCGACCTCGCGATGCGATGGGTCGAGCGGCGGATCGTGCCGTGGAAGGGGCGAGGGTGAGCGAGGTTCGTTGCGGCGGGCGGCGCCGTCGCATCAGGTCGCGGTGCCGCGCCGGTAGAGGCTGAGCGCAACCGCCAGCCCGGCCAGCATGCCGGCGCAGCCGCGATTGAGCCATTTCAGCGCGCTGCCGGACATGACCTTCATCGCATGATGGCCGCCTGCCGCATAGACCGCCATCAACAGGACGTCGATCGCGGCCGTCAGGATGGCCAGCGTCGCGTACTGGGCAGCGACGTTCGATTGCGGCTGGATGAACTGCGGCAGGAACGCCGAGAAGAACAGCAAGCCCTTCGGATTGGACAGCGCGACGAGCAGCGAGCGCTTGAAGGCGGAGCGGCCGTCGCGCGCGCCGTCGGCCTGCACGGCGCTGGCCGGCGGAACGGACGCGGGGGCGTGCCAGAGCGCCCAGGCGAGGTACAGCAGGTACGCGGCGCCCGCCCACTTCAGCATGACGAACAGGTGCTCCGACGCCTGCATGAGCGCGCCGAGCCCGCATCCGACCGCGCCGATCAGGATCAGGTCGGACAGCGCGGCGCCCGCGATGCCGTAGGCCGCGATGCGCATGCCGCGCGTGGCGCCGTTGTTCAGCGCCAGCAACATCGTCGGGCCGGGTGTGATGGTGACGGCGGATACGGTGATGACATACAGCACGAGTGTCGTCGAATTCATGTCATGGCTCGCCGGGGCAGGGCTTGTCAGTTTATGCGAAATCGCGGCGCTGGCCGCCGGCGTCAATCCCCCATCGCGATCCCTTCGCGCCGTGGATCAGCCCCCCCGAACCACACCGTCTGCCCCTGCACGTTCAGCCGCTGGATGCCCTGCAGCCCCGAGTTCATCTCGACGACCCGCACGTCGTGCCCGCGGCCCTTCAGCCCGTCGGCGAGCGCGTCCGACACGCGGCCGCGTTCGAGTTGCGTCGGCCCGTTCATCGACCCGAAGTTCGGCAGCGCAATTGCCTGCTGCATCGTCATCCCCCAGTCGAGCACGCCGACCAGCGTCTTCGCGACGTGATTGATGATCGCGGGGCCGCCGGCCGAGCCGACGATCATCGTCACCTGCTTCGTCTTCTTGTCGAACACGAGTTCCGGCGACATCGCCGAGCGCGGCCGCTTGCCGGGCTGCACGCGGTTCGCGACCGGCCGGCCGTTGTCGTTCGACACGAACGAGAAATCGGTGAGCTGGTTGTTCAGCATGAAGCCGCGCACCATCAGCCGCGAGCCGAACGCGTCCTCGATGCTCGTCGTCATCGACAGCGCCTGGCCGTAGCGGTCGACGATCGCGATGTCGGACGTCGACGGCAGCTCGGGGCTGCGGTCGTCGGCCATCGCGAGCGTCGCGCCCTGCGGCGTGCCGGCCTGCGCGACGCCCATGCTGCTGTCGCCGATCAGGTGCGCGCGCTGCGCGAGATAGGTCTTGTCGGTGAGGCTCGCCCAGCTGCCGCCCGGCAGCGGCACGAAATCGGGATCGGCGACATAGCGCGCGCGGTCCGCATACGCGAGCCGCCCGGCTTCGCTGAACAGGTGCGCGGCGAACGGCGTCGGCTCGTAGCCGACGTCGTTGCGCACCGGCTTCTGCGCGCCGATCTGCTGCCAGTCCGGCATTGCTTCGAGGATGCCGAGCATCTGCGCGATCGCGAGGCCGCCCGACGACGGCGGCGGCATCCCGCAGACGACCGAGCGCCGGTAATCGGCGCACAGCGGCGTGCGCACCTTTGCCTTGTAGCGCGCGAGATCCTGCAGCGACAGCAGGCCCGGGTTGGTCGGGTGCCTGCGCACCTTCGTGACGATGTCGCGCGCGATCGCGCCGCTGTAGAACGCGTTCGCGCCACGGTCGGCGACTTGCCGCAGCACGGTCGCGAGCGCGGGGTTCTTCAGCACCGTGCCGGCCGCCTTCGGCGTGCCGTCGTTGTTGTAGAAGTACGCACGCGCGGCCGGGTCGTTCTTCAGGTACCTGTCGTTGGCGATCAGCGTCGCGAGCCGCGGGCTGATCGTGAAGCCGTGCTCGGCGAGCCGGATCGCCGGCTGGAACAACCGGCGCCACGGCAGCTTGCCGTGCGCGCGGTGCGCGGCGTCGAGCATGCGCAGCACGCCCGGCGTGCCGACCGAGCGCCCGCCGACGACACCTTCGTAGAAGCTCATCGGCTGGCCGGTCGGCCCGTAGAAGAGGCGGTCGGTCGCGGCGGCCGGCGCGGTCTCGCGGCCGTCGTAGGCCTGCGTCGCACGGCCGTCGAAGTACAGCAGGAACGCGCCGCCGCCGATTCCCGACGATTGCGGCTCGACGAGCGCGAGCATCATCTGCGTGGCGATCGCCGCGTCGATCGCGGTGCCGCCCGCCTTCAGCATGTCGTAGCCGGCCTGCGTCGCGAGCGGATTCGCGGCCGCGATCATGAAGTGCTGCGAGGTCCAGCCCGGCTTGTCGGTCCAGCCGGACGACAGCTCGGGTGCATGGACGCCGGGCAGCGGCACGGCGGCGCCCGATGCGGCGGCGACGGGCACCACGGCGGCCGACGATGGCGTGGACGGGGACGTGCAGCCGGCGTTGAACGCGACGAGCGCGACAGCGGCGAGCAGCGTCCAGGAGCGCGAATGCGGACGAATCCGGTCGAACATTGAACCCTCGGCAGCAGTGAATTCGAAGGAGGCGACGGTGCCGGCGCAACGCGGCTGCCCGCCCCGGCGCGCTATTGTCGCCGCGCGGCCGGCGGGTTGTCACCCGACAGGAAACCCTGACGCATCGCGCCGGGCCCGCCCCGGCCGGTCTTCCCGGCCTGTTCGAGGATGAACTCTATGAACGTCGACGTCGCGCGCGTGTGATGCCGGTTCGGCATGTAGAGCATGTACATGTGCGTGCCGAAGATGCTGAGCCGGTATGCGTCGAGCGACGTGACGACCGTGCCGCGCCGGATGTCGTCGTGCACCACGTAGTCGGGCACGATGCCGACGCCGATCCCGCCGAGGATCGCCTGCCGCAGGAACAGGAAGTTCTCCGAAATCAGCGTGGGCTCGAGCAGCACCTCGTGGCGCTCGTCGCCGAGATACGCGGCGATCCTGAGCTGCCGGCCCATCACCGTCGCGGTGACGACGGGGGAGGCCGACAACGCGCCGAGGCTCGCCGGCATCCCGTGTTCGGCCGCGAATGCGGCTGACGCGCACGCGACGTAGCGCACCGCGCCCATGTCGCGCGCGACGAGGTTCTGCGGCGGCTCCGGCATCACGCGCACCGCGATGTCGATCTCGTCGCGCATCAGGTCTTCCACGCGGTTTTCGAACACGACGTCGAGCACGATGCCCGGATGCAGCCGCTTGAACGCGAGCAGCCAGTCGGACATCACCATCTGCCCGTAGCCACTCGGCACCGACAGCCGCACGCGGCCCTGCAGGTCCTGGCCGAGCGTCGTCACCGATTCCTGCGCGGCGAGCAGTTCGTTGCGGATGCGCCGGCCATGCTCGTACAGCTTCAGCCCGATTTCGGTCGGCTCGATGCGCCGCGTCGTGCGCCGCACAAGCTGCTGGCCGATCGAGCGCTCGAGCTGGTTCAGCCGGTAGCTGACGTTCGCGCGGCTCATCTTGAGCCGCTGCGCGGCCTTGCTGAGATTGCCGGCGTCGAGGATCTCGACGAGCAGCGTCAGCGCGTTCAGGTCCATGCGTCGCGTCTCCTGATCCGTCCCGTTTAACGGTCGGAAGCATTCAGTGTCAAGTCAGACTTGACAGCTTGTAAAAGCAGGAGGGAATTGTCAATGAATCTCGATCAATCGAGAATCGGGTCATGCCCGGCATACGGCCGGATCTTGTCCCGCTTCGTGCGGGACCGGGGCAGGCGCCCCGGCGCCGCTCGCGTGGCCGCGCGCCACGCGCCGGCGTCGACGCACCTGCCGCCGCGTCAAGGAGACACGATGAATTCACCCGCTTCCCCCACCAGCCAGGCCGGCACCGTCACGCGCGAGCGGCGCGACAAGGTGCTCGTCGTCACGATCGACCACGCGCCCGTCAATGCGCTGTCCGCTGACGTGCGGCGCGGCCTCGCCGACGCGCTCGACGCCGCGCAGGCCGACGACGCGATCCGTGCGGTGCTGATCGTCGGCGCCGGCCGCAACTTCATCGCGGGCGCCGATATCCGCGAATTCGGTAAGCCGCCCGTACCGCCGTCGCTGCCCGACGTGTGCGAGCGGATCGAATCGGGCACGAAGCCGGTCGTGGTCGCGCTGCACGGCGCGACGCTCGGCGGCGGGCTCGAAGTCGCGCTCGCCGCGCATTACCGGCTCGCGGTACCCGGCTCGAAGCTCGGGCTGCCCGAGGTCACGCTCGGCCTGTTGCCCGGCGCGGGCGGCACGCAGCGCGCGCCGCGCCTGATCGGGGCGAAGGCCGCGCTCGACCTGATGCTGACGGGCCGCCATGTGAGCGCGGACGAAGCGCTCGCACTCGGCCTCGTCGATCGCGTCGCGCACAGCGACGACACGCTCGCCGAAGGCCTCGCTTACGCGCAGGAACTCGTGTCGCTCGGCGCACCGGTGCGCCGCACGCGCGACGCGCAGGGGCTGGCGGACCGCGCGGCCGCACAGGCCGCGATCGACGCGGCGCGCGCGGAACTGCCGAAGAAGTCGCGCGGCCTCTTCTCGCCGGCGAAGATCGTCGACGCGGTCGAAGCCGCGCTCACGCAGTCGTTCGACGCGGGAATGAAGTTCGAACGCAGCCTGTTCCTGCAGTGCATCGACAGCCCGCAACGCGCGGGCCTCGTGCACGCATTCTTCGCGGAGCGCGAAGCGGCGAAGGCGCCCGAGGCGCGGCGCGCGAGCGCGCGGCCGGTCGAGCGGATCGGCGTGGTCGGCGGCGGCACGATGGGCGCGGGCATCGCGGTCGCGGCGCTCGATGCCGGGCTGCCGGTGACGATGATCGAACGCGACGAAGCGTCGCTCGCGCGTGGCCGTGCGCATGTCGAGAAGGTGTACGACGGTCTCGTCGCGAAAGGGCGGATGACGCCGGCCGCGCACGCCGCGCGGCTCGCGCGCTTCAAGGGCAGCACGTTGTACGACGCGCTCGCGCAGGCCGACGTCGTGATCGAGGCCGTGTTCGAGGACATGGCCGTGAAGAAAGCCGTGTTCGCCGAACTCGCGCGCGCGTGCAAGCCGGGCGCGGTGCTCGCGACCAACACGTCGTATCTCGACATCGACGAACTGGCCGCGAGCATCGACCGGCCGGCCGACGTGATCGGCCTGCATTTCTTCTCGCCGGCCAACGTGATGAAGCTGCTCGAGATCGTCGTGCCGGCGCGCGTGAGCGCGGATGTCGTCGCGACCGCGTTCGCGCTCGCGAAGCAGTTGAAGAAGACGCCGGTGCGAGCGGGCGTGTGCGACGGCTTCATCGGCAACCGGATCCTCGCCGTCTATCGCACGGCGGCCGACTACCTGATGGAAGACGGCGCGTCGCCGTACCAGATCGATCGCGCGGTGCGTGAATTCGGCTTCCCGATGGGGCCGTTCCAGGTCGTCGACCTCGCGGGCGGCGACATCGGCTGGGCGACCCGCAAGCGCCGCGCGGCGACGCGCGACCCGCGGGCACGCTACGTGGAGATTTCCGACCGGCTGTGCGAGCGCGGCTGGTTCGGACAGAAGACTTCACGCGGCTATTACCTGTATCCGGAGGGGGCGCGCGTCGGCACGCCCGACCCGGAAGTCGATGCGATCGTCGCCGAAGAACGCGCGAAGAAGAGCGTCACGCCGCGCACGTTCACCGACGACGAAATCATGCGCCGCTACCTTGCCGCGATGATCAACGAAGGCGCGAACGTCGTGCACGAGAAGATCGCGCTGCGTCCGCTCGATGTCGACGCGGTGTTCCTCTACGGCTACGGCTTCCCGCGCTATCGCGGCGGCCCGATGCACTACGCGGACACGCTCGGCCTCGCGAACGTGCTCGCCGATATCCGCGCGTTCGCGAAGGAGGATCCGCTGTTCTGGAAGCCGTCGCCGCTGCTCGTCGATCTCGTCGCGCGCGGCGCGGATTTCGCGAGCCTGAACCGCATCGACTGAACGCCAAACGCATTCGCAACGGAACGAAGATGGATCTCAATTTCACTCCCGAAGAGGAAGCCTTCCGCACGGAAGTGCAGCGCTTCCTGCAAGCCGAACTGCCCGAGCGCATCGCGCGCAAGGTGAAGGGCGGCCTGCATCTCACGCGCGACGACATGCGTGAATGGCACGCGACACTCAACGCGCGCGGCTGGCTCGCCAGCCACTGGCCGCGCGAATACGGCGGCCCCGGCTGGAGCGTCGCGCAGAAGTTCCTGTTCGACAACGAGTGCGCGCTCGCGGGGGCGCCGCGCATCGTGCCGTTCGGCGTGAACATGCTCGGCCCCGTGCTGATCAAGTACGGCAACGACGCGCAGCAGCGCCGCTGGCTGCCGCGCATCCTCGACGGCACCGACTGGTGGTGCCAGGGCTACTCGGAGCCGGGCGCCGGCTCCGATCTCGCGGCGGTGAAAACGAACGCGGTGCGCGGGCTCGACGCGCAAGGCGAGCACTACATCGTCAACGGCCAGAAGACGTGGACCACGCTCGGCCACTACGCGAACATGATCTTCTGCCTCGTGCGCACCGCGACCGACGTGCGCAAGCAGGAAGGCATCAGCTTCCTGCTGATCGACATGAACACGCCGGGCGTCGAGGTGCGCCCGATCATCACGCTCGACGGCGAGCACGAAGTGAACGAGGTGTTCTTCACCGACGTGCGCGTGCCGGCGGAAAACCTCGTCGGCGAAGAGAACCGCGGCTGGACCTACGCGAAATACCTGCTCACGTACGAGCGCACCAACATCGCCGGGATCGGCTTCTCGACGGCCGCGCTCGACCGGCTGCGCGCGGTCGCCGCGAAGGTCACGAAGAACGGCCGCCCGCTCGCGGACGATCCGTTCTTCGCGGCGCGCGTCGCGCGTGTCGAGATCGAACTCGAGAACATGCGCACGACCAACCTGCGCGTGCTGGCCGCGGTCGCGGGCGGCGGCGCACCGGGTGCGGAAAGCTCGATGCTGAAGATCCGCGGCACGCAGATCCGCCAGGAGATCACGGCGCTGATGCGGCGTGCGATGGGGCCATACGCGCAACCGTTCGTCGACGAAGCGCTCGATGCCGATTACGACGGCGAGCCAGTCGGCCCGGACGAAGCCGCGAGCGCTGCGCAGCAGTATTTCAACAACCGGAAGCTGTCGATCTTCGGCGGCTCGAACGAGATCCAGAAGAACATCATCGCGAAGATGATGCTCGGGCTGTAACGAGGAGCGCGACGATGGATTTCCAGCACACAGAAGACCGCCGGATGCTGGCGGACACGTTGAACCGCTTCATCGCCGAACAGTACGCGTTCCCGGTGCGCGATCGCATCGCGCAGTCGGCCGAAGGCTTCGATCGCGCGATGTGGCAGCGCTTTGCCGAACTCGGCACGGTCGGCGCGCTGTTCGCGGAAGCCGACGGCGGGTTCGGCGGCGCGGGCTTCGACATCGCCGTGGTGTTCGAATGCCTCGGGCGCGGGCTCGTCGTCGAGCCGTTCCTCGGCGCGCTGCTCGCGGGCCGCGCGTTGTCGCTCGCCGGCGGCGCCGCGCATCGCGACAGGCTCGCGGCGCTGATCGACGGCAGCGTGAGCGCCGCGTTCGCGCACGACGAGCCGGGCTCGCACTACGAACTGACGACCGTACGCACGCGCACCGAACGCTCGGGCGACGGCTGGGTGCTGACGGGCGCGAAGGGCGTCGTCGACCAGGCCGCGCAGGCGGCGTTCTTCGTCGTCAGCGCGCGTACGGCCGGGAACGACTACGATGCGGCCGGCATCGGCCTGTTCGTCGTGCCGGCCGACGCACCGGGCGTATCGCTGCGCGACTACCGGAAGATCGACGGCGGCCGCGCGGCCGAAGTGCGCTTCGAACGCGTCGTGTTGCCGGCCGATGCGGCGCTCGGCGCGCACGACGGCGACGCGGGCGCCGAGTTGCTCGAACGCGTGCTCGGCTACGGTCTGCTTGCGCTGTCGGCTGAAGCGCTCGGCGCGATGGATGTCGCGAAGGAGCACACGCTCGAGTACCTGCGCACGCGCAAGCAGTTCGGGCTGCCGATCGGCAGCTTCCAGGCGCTGCAGCACCGGATGGCCGACCTGCTGCTCGAAGTCGAGCAGGCGCGCTCGGCCGTGATCAACGCGGCGGCGCTGCTCGAGGCGCCGCGCGTGGTGCGCGAACGCGCGCTGGCGGCGGCGAAATACAGCATCGGCCGGATCGGCACGCTCGTCGCCGAGGAGAGCATCCAGTTGCACGGCGGCATCGGGATGACGTGGGAGCTGCCGCTGTCGCACTACGCGAAGCGTCTCGTGATGATCGATCATCAGCTCGGCGACGAGGATCACCATCTCGCACGCTACATCGCGCTGTCGAAACAGTAAAAGCGCACAGCGCGAATGGAGGAGACAAGGATGACGAACGAATCGCGTGCATTGCCGCTGGCCGGCGTGAAGGTGCTCGATTTCTCGCGCGTGCTCGCGGGCCCGTGGTGCGCGATGGTGCTCGCCGATTTCGGCGCGGAAGTGATCAAGGTCGAGCATCCGGCGCGCGGCGACGATACGCGCGACTGGGGGCTGCGGATCGGCGATACCGAAACCACGTATTTCAACAGCGTGAACCGCAGCAAGCGCGCGATCTGTCTCGACCTGCAGACCGACGAAGGGCGGCGGCTCGCGCGAGAACTGGCCACGCAGGCCGACGTGGTGCTTCACAACTTCAAGTTCGGCGGCGCGGAAAAGCTCGGGCTCGGCTACGACGCGCTGGCCGAACTGAATCCGCGCCTCGTGCACTGCGCGATTTCCGGCTACGACCGCTCGGGCGCCGAGGCCGCGCGACCCGGCTACGACCTCGTCGTGCAGGGTGAGGCCGGGCTGATGGCGCTGAACGGCGAAGCCGGCCAGCCGCCGCTGAAGTTCGGCGTCGCGGCGGTCGACCTGTTCACCGGCATGTATTCGGCGCAGGCGATCCTCGCTGCGCTGTACGAGCGCAATGCGACCGGTCGTGGCCGCCGCATCGAGATGGCGCTGTTCGACTGCGGGCTGATGATTACCGCGTACTACGGGCTCGACGCGCTGCTGATGGGCGAGGACCCGCCGCGCTACGGCAACGCGCATCCTTCGATCGTGCCGTACGGCGTGTTCGATGCGGCCGACGGCCCGCTCGTGATCACGGTCGGCAACAACACGCAGTTCGCGCGCTTTTGCGATGCGATCGAGCGGCCCGACCTCGCGGCCGACGTGCGCTACAAGACCAACCTCGGCCGCTCGGAGAATCGCGCCGACCTGCTGCCCGAGATCCGTCGCGAACTCGCGCGCCGGTCACGCGCGGCGCTGCTCGCGGCGCTTGCTGAGGCGGGCATTCCGTGCGGCGAAGTGCTCGGGCTGCATGAGGCGCTGAAGTCGGAACGTGCGACGCGCGCGGGGCTCGTCACGCGGCAGCCACACCCGGTCGCGGGCGGTGTCGACGTGCTGGCGCCGCCGTACCGGTTCGACGGCGAGCGGCTGCCGGTGCGCGGTGCGCCGCCGGTGCTCGGTGCCGATACTGACGCGGTGCTCGGCGGCTGGCTCGGGATATCGGCCGACGAGGTCGCGCGGCTGCGCGCGGATCGGGTCGTGTAATTCAATTTACCGCCGCGGCGCGGGCGGATCGGGTGACGCGCCGGCCATCTACAAGACAACCCTCGCGAAACGACGAGGGGCCGTGCGGGGACTGGAGTCAGCGCTCGAGCGCCGATTCCGGTCGACTGCAAAGCATGGGACCGGAGTAAACGCTAAAGCGCTAACGCTGGTCGACCGCGAAGCATGGGACCGGAGTAAACGCTAAAGCGCTAACTCTGGTCGACCGCGAAGCATGGGACCAGAGTAAGCGCTAAAGCGCCAACTCTGGTCGACCGCGAAGCATGGGACCAGAGTAAGCGCTAAAGCGCCAACTCTGGTCGACCGCGAAGCATGGGACCAGAGTAAGCGCTAAAGCGCTAACTCTGGTCGACACAGGAGACACCATGAAGCTTTCCGTCATCGAATCGGTCACGGCGCGCCGCGACTACCAGCAACTCGTGCGCGCGCGGCGCCGCTTCAGCTTCACGCTGACGGCGCTGATGATCGCCACGTACTACGGCTTCATCCTGCTCGTCGCGCTCGCGCCGCACGTGCTCGCGGCGCCGCTGTACCGCGGCGCGACGACCACGGTCGGGATCGCCGCGGGCGTCGCGATCATCCTGGTCGCGATCGGCCTGACCGCGTGCTACGTGCTGCGCGCGAATCGTGCGTTCGACCGCCGGGTCGACGCGATCCTGCAAAGTTCGTGACGGAGGCCGACATGCGACGCACATCGATCGCGCTCGGCGCGCTTGCCGTTCTCGTTTCCTCCGCCGCCCATGCGGTATCCGTCGCGGGCCCGATGCCCGACAAGGTCGAACTGAACCCGGTCGCGATCGGGATGTTCTTCGCGTTCGTGTTCGCGACGCTCGCGCTCACGCGCTGGGCCGCGCGCCGCACGCGCTCGACGCGCGACTTCTACACGGCCGGCGGCGGCATCACCGGGCTGCAGAACGGGCTCGCGATCGCGGGCGACTACATGTCGGCCGCGTCGTTCCTCGGGTTGTCCGGGATGGTGTTCATGTTCGGCTTCGACGGGCTCATCTATTCGATCGGTTTTCTGGTCGGCTGGCCGTTCGTGATGTTCCTGATCGCCGAACCGCTGCGCAACCTCGGCAAGTTCACGTTCGTCGACGTCGTTGCGTACCGCTTCGCACAGCGGCCGATCCGGCTGCTGACGTCCGCGAATTCGCTGACCATCGTCGTGCTGTACCTCGTCGTGCAGATGGTCGGCGCGGGCAAGCTGATCCAGCTGCTGTTCGGGCTGTCGTACGGCACGGCCGAGCTGATCGTCGGCGTGCTGATGGTCGTCTACGTGTTCTTCGGCGGGATGACCGCGACCACCTGGGTGCAGGTGATCAAGGCCGTGCTGCTGCTGTGCGGCGCGACGCTGCTCGTCGTGCTTGCGCTCTCCGAATTCGGCTTCAGCGTCGACGAGATGTTCCGCCGCGCGGTGGCCGTGCATCCGGGCGCGCTGTCGATCATGGGGCCCGGCAAGTTGATCCGCGATCCGGCCAACGCGCTGTCGCTCGGCATCGCGCTGATGTTCGGCACGGCCGGCTTCCCGCACATCCTGATGCGCTTCTTCACGGTGCCGAACGCGAAGGAGGCACGCAAGTCGGTGCTCTACGCGACCGGCTTCATCGGCTACTTCTACCTGCTGACTTTCGTGATCGGCTTCTCGGCGATCGTGCTGCTCGCGCAACATCCGGAATTCTTCAAGCTGGGCGCCAACGGCTCGTTCAACCTGACGCACGACCTGCTCGGCGGCTCGAACATGGTCGCGGTGAAACTCGCGCAGGCGGTCGGCGGGAACTGGTTCTACGGCTTCATCGCGGCCGTCACGTTCGCGACGATCCTCGCGGTGGTCGCGGGCCTCACGCTCGCCGGCGCGACGACGATCTCGCACGACCTCTACGCGCAGATGTGGGCGCGCGGCAAGCCCGACGAGCGCCTCGAGATGCGCATCTCGCGCGCGGCGACGATCGTGCTGTCGGCGGTCGCGATCGGGCTGTCGATCCTGTTCGAGCACGTGAACGTCGCGTTCATGGTCGGCCTCGTCGCGGCGGTGGCCGCGAGCGCGAATTTCCCGGTGCTCGCGATGTCGATCTTCTGGCGCGGGATGACGACGCGCGGCGCGGTGCTCGGCGGCGGCCTCGGCCTCGGGTCGGCGGTCACGCTCACGGTGCTGTCGAAGTCGGTGTGGGTCGACGTGCTGCATCACGCGCACGCACCGGTGTTCCTCGACAACCCGGCGCTTGTGTCGGTGCCGCTCGCGTTCGTCGGGATCGTCGTCGGCTCGCTCGCGGATCGCGGCGAGCGCGCACGGCGCGAGCGCGACGCGTTCGCGCAGCAGGAGTTTTATGCGCAGACGGGGGTGCTGGCCGGCCGCGCCGCGCAGCACTGATTCATCCGATGAATGGCCGCATCCGTCCGGATCGCCGGACGGATATTTTCCGGAAATCCGGAATCCCGGATTTCCTTGCCTGCCGCATTATGAGAAATACAATGAAAACAATGGTTTGAGGGGTTGCGGAAACCTGGCATCGACCTTGCGATATAAAGCGCACGGCCATCCCCCGGCCGAACTACTACAGCAAGCAAGGAGACAATCGATGACCACTGCCTTCCTCCCCTGTCGGATGTCCTGAGGCATCGCTTGTTGCGGCACGGCAGCCGCGCAGGCGAATGGCTCTTCCCCTGACATTCGCCTGCGCGCGTGACGCCGTTTCCATCGGCTCATCTACTTCAGCAGGAACCATCGTGAAGAAGAAACCCTTCTACAAAGTGCTCTATGTGCAGGTGATCTTCGCCATCATCGTCGGCGTGATCCTCGGCCACTACTACCCGGCGCTCGCCACCGACATGAAGCCGCTCGGCGACGGCTTCATCAAGCTGATCAAGATGGTGATCGGCCCGATCATCTTCTGTACGGTCGTCACCGGCATCGCCGGCATGGAGGACATGAAGAAGGTGGGCCGCGTCGGCGGCAAGGCGCTGCTGTACTTCGAGATCGTGTCGACCTTCGCGCTGCTGCTCGGCCTCGCGGCCACGCACATCCTGCGTCCGGGCGTCGGCTTCAACATCGATCCGGCGACGCTCGACGGCAAGGCCGTCGCGTCGTACGCGGCGAAGGCGCACGGGCAGTCGACGGTCGACTTCCTGATGCACATCATCCCGAACACGATGGTCGATGCGTTCGCGCAGGGCGAAATCCTGCAGATCCTGCTGATCGCACTGCTGTTCGGCAGCGTGCTCGCCCACCTCGGCGAGCGCGGCAAGGTCGTCACCGACTTCATCGACGGGCTCACGCGCGTGCTGTTCGGCATCGTGCACATCGTCACGAAGCTGGCACCGATCGGCGCGTTCGGCGCGATGGCGTTCACGATCGGCAAGTACGGCGTCGGTTCGCTGGTGCCGCTGCTCAAGCTGATCGGCACGTTCTACCTGACGTCGGTCGTGTTCGTGCTCGTCGTGCTCGGCACGATCGCGCGCTTCACGGGCTTCTCGATCATCCGCTTCGTGTCCTACATCAAGGAAGAGCTGCTGATCGTGCTCGGCACGAGCTCGTCGGAAGCCGCGCTGCCGCAGCTGATGGAAAAGCTCGAGAAGGCCGGCTGCTCGCGTTCGGTCGTCGGCCTCGTCGTGCCGACCGGCTACTCGTTCAACCTCGACGGCACCAACATCTACATGACGATGGCCGTGCTGTTCATCGCGCAGGCGACCAACATCGAACTGACGTGGATGCAGCAGCTCACGCTGCTGGCCGTCGCGATGCTGACATCGAAGGGTGCGAGCGGCGTCACGGGCGCGGGCTTCATCACGCTCGCCGCGACGCTCGCCGTCGTGCCGACGATCCCGCTGTCGGGCATGGTGCTGATCCTCGGCATCGACCGTTTCATGAGCGAATGCCGTGCGCTGACCAACATCGTCGGCAACGGCGTCGCGACGGTCGTCGTGTCGGCCTGGGAGAAGGAGCTCGACCGCAACAAGCTGCGCCAGGCGCTGACCGGCGGCGGCGAGGTCACGACGACCGAGACGGCCGGCGTCTGACGTCATGAAGGAGCAGGCGGCGGCACCGCCCGCCGGCCGCACGGCCCGCGGCGGCCGAGGCGGGCAGGCGGAGGCCTATGACACAATAGGCGATCCGCATCGCCAGGAAGCCTCGACCGTGACGCGCCGTCTGCTCATTCTCGTCGTGCTTGCCGCCGCGCTCGCCGCGGCGTGCACGCTGACGTGGACGATTACCTGGCGGCGCGGCGTCGCGGAGTTGCAGCGCAACGCCGCGGTGCGCGTCGACCGCACCACCAACGCGCTCAAGAGCACACTCGACCGCTACGAATCGCTGCCCTACCTGCTCGGCAGCCATCCGTACGTGCAGGACCTGCTCGCCGAGCCTGAACGCGCCGACTACACCGCGCGCGTCAATCGCTATCTCGAAGACCTCAACGAACACGCGCACGCGACCGTCACCTACGTGATCGGCGCGGACGGCCTGTGCGTCGCCGCCAGCAACTGGCGCGCGCCCGAGAGCTTCGTCGGGATCGAATACCGCTTCCGCCCGTATTTCCTCGATGCGATGAACGGCCAGGTCGGCCGCTTCTTCGGGATCGGCACGATCTCGCGCGATCCCGGCTACTACATCTCGCAGCCCGTGTGGCGCGACGGCAAGATCGCGGGCGTCGTCGTCGTGAAGCTCAATCTCGAATGGTTCCAGGGCGCCGATGCGTCCGAGCCGCTCGTCGTTGCGGACGATCACGGCGTCGTGTTCCTGTCGTCGGTGCCCGCCTGGAAGTACCACACGCTGCGGCCGCTGACGGGGCCCGTTGCCGCGTCGATCTACGAGACGCGCCAGTACGCGCAGCAACCGGTCACGCCGTTGCCGCTGCGCATCGAGCAGGTGCTCGGCCCCGATGCGGAGATCGTGCGCCTCGGCGCGGGCCTGCGTGCGCCGCGCTTCCTCGCGAGCAAGCGCCGGATCGGCGAGCCCGACTGGCTGCTCGTCACGCTGGCGCCGATCGCGCCCGTCGACGCCGACGCGCGCAACGCGACGATCGTCACGGGTTTCGGCTTCGTGTCGGTCGCGCTGCTCGCGTTCTACTGGCGGATGCGTCGCGCGCGCGTGCGCGAGATGATCCGCGGCCGCGCGCTGCTGCAGCAGGCGTACGCGGAGTTGAACCGGCGCGTCGAAGAGCGCACGGCCGACCTGTCGGAAGCGAACGAGCAGTTGCAGAAGGAGGTCGGCGACCGGATCCGCGCGGAGCAGGAACTGCGCGCCGCGCACGACGAACTGATCCAGGCGAGCAAGCTCGCCGCGCTCGGCCAGATGGCGGCCGGCATCACGCATGAACTGAACCAGCCGCTCGCGGCACTGCGCAGCTTCTCGGACAACACGCGCGTGCTGCTCGATCGCGGTGAGCAGGCGGCCGCGCGCGAGAACCTCGAGGCGATCGCCGCGCTCACCGAGCGGATGGGCAAGATCACGAACCAGCTGAAGCTGTTCGTCGGCCGCGCGAAGCCGCGCAACGAGCAGGCGCTCGTCGTGCGCGCGCTGCGCAGCGTGCTGTCGCTGCTCGACGAGCGCCTGCGTGGCGTCGCGCTCACGCTGACGCTGCAGGACGCGACCGTGTCGCCCGCACACGATGCGCCGCTCGACCTGGCGCGCGACTATCCCGAGCTCGTCGCGCGCTGCGAGGACCTGCGCCTCGAACAGGTGCTGATCAACCTGCTCGGCAATGCGCTCGACGCGGTTGCCGGCGTGGCGGCGCCAGCGATCGAGGTGACGATCGCGGTGTCGGCGGCAACGCTCGCGCTCGAGGTGCGCGACAACGGATGCGGCATTGCGCCCGACCTGCTGCCGCGCCTGTTCGAGCCGTTCTTCACGACCAAGGAAATGGGGCGCGGGCTCGGGCTCGGTCTCGCGATCTCGTCGTCGATCGCGAGCGACGCGGGCGGTGCGCTGACCGCGCGCAACGCGCCGTCGGGCGGCGCGCTGTTCGTCTTGACGCTGCGGCGCGCGCGCACGCATCATCCGGACTCCGTGTCCGAGCCGGCGGGCTCGCGCTAGGCGCGCCACGCCGCACGCCCGATCGGCGCACGATCGGTATCAACGACGCCGCGCGCGCTGCCGCCGCGCGGCCCGTCAGGAGCAAGTGAGTACGATGGCCAACCGGCTGCAAGTGATCTATATCGAAGACGATGCGCTCGTTCGCCGGGCAAGCGTGCAGAGCCTTCAGCTGGCGGGGTTCGACGTCGTCGGCTTCGAGTCGGCCGAAGCGGCCGAGAAGGCGATCGTCGCGGATACCGCCGGCGCGATCGTCAGCGACATCCGGCTGCCCGGCGCGAGCGGGCTCGACGTGCTCGCGCAGTGCCGCGAGCGCGTGCCCGACGTGCCCGTGATCCTCGTCACGGGGCACGGCGACATCTCGATGGCCGTGCAGGCAATGCGCGACGGCGCATACGACTTCATCGAAAAACCGTTCGCGGCCGAGCGCCTGATCGAGACGGTGCGCCGCGCGCTCGAGCGGCGCGAGCTCGTGCTCGAGAACCTCGCGCTGCGGCGCGAGCTGGCCGGGCAGAACGTCGTCGCGCCGCGCATCATCGGTCGCAGCCCCGCAATCGAGCAGGTGCGCAAGCTGATCGCGAACGTCGCGCCGACCGACGCGTCGGTGCTGATCAACGGCGACACGGGCGCCGGCAAGGAACTGATCGCGCGCAGCCTGCACGAGCTGTCGCCGCGCCGCGACAAGCCGTTCATCGCGGTGAATTGCGGCGCGCTGCCCGAGCCGATGTTCGAGTCGGAGATGTTCGGCTACGAGCCCGGCGCGTTCACCGGCGCCGCGAAGCGCCGGGTCGGCAAGCTCGAATATGCGTCCGGCGGCACGCTGTTCCTCGATGAAATCGAAAGCATGCCGCTCGCGCTGCAGGTGAAGCTGCTGCGCGTGCTGCAGGACGGCGTGCTGGAGCGGCTCGGCTCGAACCAGCCGATCCGCGTGAACTGCCGCATCGTCGCGGCCGCGAAGGGCGACATGAGCGAGCTCGTCGCGGCCGGCACGTTCCGGCGCGACCTGCTGTACCGGCTCAACGTCGTGACGATCGCGCTGCCGCCGCTCGCCGAGCGCCGCGAGGACATCGTGCCGCTGTTCGAGCACTTCATGCTCGATGCGGCCGTGCGTTACGCGCGGCCCGCGCCGGTGCTGACCGACCGGCAGCGCGCGAGCCTGATGCAGCGCGACTGGCCCGGCAACGTGCGCGAGCTGCGCAACGCGGCCGACCGCTTCGTGCTCGGTGTGGCCGACATGTCGCAGGAGACGGGCGCGAGCGCCGGCGAGGCCGACAACGAGCAGACGCTGAAGGAGCGCATCGAGCAATTCGAGCGCGCGGTGATTGCCGAAGCGCTGAACCAGACGGGCGGCGCGGTCGCCGCGACGGCCGACCGGCTGCATGTCGGCAAGGCGACGCTGTACGAGAAGATGAAGCGCTACGGGCTGTCGGCGAAAGGCGAAACCGAGCGCTGAAAAGCAAACGAACCGTAGAACCGGGTTGCCCGGTCGTACGGTCCGTTTGTGCGTGAAGGGCGCGGCGTGCTGCCCTTCGAGCCGGATCCCGGATCTGGCGGCGCTCAGGCCGCGTTGCTGCCGAGTGCCTTCTTGAGCAGTGCGTCGAGTTCCGCGAACTGCGGTGCGCCGACGTAGCGCTTCAGGATCTTGCCATCCTTGTCGACGACGAAGGTCGTCGGCGTGAGCTGCACGTTGCCGAACTGCTTAGCGACGCTGCCGTCGTCGAGCGCGACCTTGAACGGCAACTGGCGCGTCTGCGCGTAGTTCGCGACGTACATCGGCGGATCGTAGTTCATCGCAACCGCGACGAATTCCAGCCCCTGACCCTTGAAGCGATTATAGGTATCGACCATCTGCGGCATTTCCTGCATGCAGGTCGCGCAGCTCGTCGCCCAGAAGTTCACGAGATAGACCTTGCCTTTCAGGTCGCCTGCGGTCGAGACCTTCTGGCCCGACAGCAGCGTGAACGTGGCGTCCGGCACGCTGGACTTGCCGTTGAACGCGAAGAAGCCGGCGACGGCGATCGCCGCGACGACGACGGCGGCGACGATGTAGCGGACGGGGCCGGCGCTGCGGCGGGCGGGAGGCGTGGTGTTCATCTGGTGCTCTCGGAGTCGGTCGATGACGCGGATCAAAGCAAAGGACATCGAAATTCGGCGCTCATTTTAGCGCGAATGCGGCGTGAGCACCGACGGCGGCCACACATCCCGGATTTCACGTTCGGCGGATAATGCCCGTTTTGCCTGCCCGATCCACGCCATGCCGAAGGAAGTCACCGATTCGTTGCGCCCCCTTTTTCGTCCGCTGCGACACTTCGCCGCGCTCGCGTGCGTGAGCGTCGTGCTGGCCGCGTGCTCGCCGTCGTACGACTGGCGCACGCTGCACAACGACGCCGGCTACACGATCGACCTGCCGGCGAAGCCGACCGTCGAGCAGCAGCCGGTGGCGATCGGCGGCGCGTCGATGCCGATGCGGATGCAGGCCGCGCACGTGGACGGCGCGGTGTTCGCGGTCGGCACGCTGACGCTGCCCGACGACCGCGACGACACGCGCCGCGCGGCGCTCGAATTCCTGCGTGCCGGGCTGTCGCGCAACCTCGAAGGCGCGCCGCAGACGGCTTCGGTGCCCGTGCCGCTCGCGTCCGGCGGCGCGGTGAACGGGCTCGAGCTGCGCATCGCGGGCGCGGCTGCCGGCGGCGATCGCACACGCAAGACGATCGTCGCCCGGCTCGCTGCACGCGGCCGGCACGCGTACCAGGCCGTCGTGATTGCCGACGGGCCGCTTGCACAGGAGCAGCTCGACCAGTTTTTCGGGTCGTTCAAGCTCGACTGACAGCGGGCGGCGAGGGCGCCGGGACACTCTGTGACAACTGAAAGTTCATTCGCAGCTTTCGGCGCTAGTCATCGGATTTTGCGAGGTTTTTTCGACTATCCACAGCGCATGTGGATAACTTTGTTGAAAAGTCGCCCGGATTTCCCGCCAAGCCGCGCGGGACGGCCTTCCGGCCCGTTTGGTCGCGTGCTCGTGTTTTGAGAAAAATCAATTAAAACAACGAGATACGGATTCCGTGCTGCAAAGGCCCCGCCGAGCCTCGATCCGGGGCCGGATTCGCGAAATTGTGCATAAGTCAAGTCTTGACAGCCGGATTTTGTCCTCCGAGGGCGCTCACAGCGCCGTCAGCGCGCGCCGGTAGCGGATCGCTTCGGCGATCTGCGCGGCCGTCGGCAGCGGGTCGCCGGCCAGGTCGGCGATCGTCCGCGCGACCTTCAGCACGCGGTAATACGCGCGCGCCGACCAGCCGAAGCGCTCGCCGGCTTCGCGCAGCAGCCGTTCGCCTTCGTCGGTCGGCCGGCACAGGTCGTCGGTCTCGCGGCCGCTCAGCATGTGATTCGTCTTGCCCTGCCGGCCGAGCTGCAGCGCACGCGCGTGTGCGACCCGCGCGGCCACCGCCGCGCTCGGCTCGCCGGGCGCCGTCGCGCGCGACGCGAGTTCGGCCGGCGATAGCGCGGGCAGGTCGATCTGGATGTCGATGCGATCGACGAGCGGCCCCGACAGCTTGCGCAGGTAGCGCGCGGCGACATCCGGCGTGCAGCGGCAGCGCCCGGACGGATCGCCGTGCCAGCCGCACGGGCATGGGTTCATCGCGGCGATCAACTGGCATGCGGCCGGGAAATCGACCTGCTGCGCCGCGCGCGAAATCGTGATCCGGCCGGCTTCCAGCGGCTCGCGCAGCATTTCGAGCACGTGCCGGTCGAATTCGGGCAGTTCGTCGAGAAACAGCACGCCGAGATGTGCGAGCGTGATTTCGCCCGGTTGCGGCGGGTTGCGCCCGCCGACCAGTGCGGCGGCGCTCGACGAGTGATGCGGTGCACGGAACGGCCGCCGGCGCCACTGTGCGGGTGAAAAGCCGAGGCGGCTCGCAGAGAGGAGCGCCGCCGAGGTCAGCGCCTCGTCGTCGGTCAGCGGCGGCAGGAGGCCCGGCAGCCGTGCGGCCAGCATCGACTTGCCGGCACCCGGCGGCCCGACCATCAGCATGTGATGGCCGCCCGCGGCCGCGACTTCCAGCGCGCGGCGGGCGCCGCGCTGGCCGACCACATCGGCGAGATCGGGGGCGGCCGGCATCGGCAGGCCGTCGAGGCACGGCGCCGCGACCGGTGCGAGCCGGCCGTCAGGCGCCCCGGCGAGGTGAGCACACAACGCGGGCAGGTCCGGCGCGCCGAACACGGTGACGCCCGGAACGAGCGCCGCCTCGGCGGCGCTGGCGAGCGGCAGGTACAGCTCGGGGGCGTTTGACGCGGCGGCGGCGCCGGGCTCCGGGCCGGCCCCTGGGCCACCGTTGCTCGAATCGGAAAGCGCGCCGACGCGCAAACCGGAAGCCGCGCCGCTTTCTGCAACCTGCCAGTCCCGCGCCACCCCGCACGCCATCGCGAACGCACCGCGCATCGGCCGCAGCGCGCCCGTCAGCGACAGCTCACCCGCGAATTCGCGGCCGGCCAGCGCGTCGGCCGGGATCTGGCCGTTCGCGGCGAGGATGCCGAGCGCGATCGGCAGGTCGAACCGCCCCGACTCCTTCGGCAGGTCGGCCGGCGCGAGGTTGACGGTGATGCGGCGCACGGGGAATTCGAAGCCGCAGTTCTGCAGCGCGGCACGCACCCGCTCGCGGCTTTCGCGGACTTCGAGATCGGGCAGGCCGACGATCGAGAACGACGGCAGCCCGTTGGCGAGATGGACTTCGACGGTAACGTCCGGCGCACGGCCGGAGGCGGGCGCGCGGCTGCGCACCACGGCGAGCGACATGGCGAGGCTCCTGTAAACAAAACGGACGGGCGACGGCCGTTCGTGACCGTATGCCGCGGAAATCGGAGGAATCGGTGCGCGCTTGCCGGCGTGGCGCGGGAAAAGAACGAGGGACTGCGAAGAGCGAGGGGCTACGAAGAACGAGGGACTACGAAGAACGAGGGACTACGAAGAACGAGGGACTACGAAGAACGAGGGACTACGAAGAGCGGGGGACTACGAAGAGCGACGGACTACGAAGAGCGAGGGACTGCGAAGAGCGACGGACTACGAAAAGCGAGGGGCTACGAAGAGCGGGGGACTACGAAGAGCGGGGGACTACGAAGAGCGACGGACTACGAAGAGCGACGGACTACGAAGAGCGAGGGACTGCGAAAAGCGACGGACTACGAAAAGCGAGGGGCTACGAAGAGCGACGAACGGCGAAGAGCGATGAACAGCGAAGAGCGGGGATGCTGCGGAGAACGACGGACGACGAAGGGCGGCAGGGCGACTTCAGGGCTTCGGAGGCGGCGGGCGCGGGCCGCACGAGGCGGCCCGCGCCCGGACCTTGCGGCCGGGTGGGGCGTCAGGCTTGCGGTGCGGCGAGCTTCTGCTCGAGTTCCGCGACGCGCTTTTCGAGTTCCTCGAGGCGCACGCGGGTGCGGGCGAGCACTTGCGCCTGCGTGTCGAATTCCTCGCGCGTGACGAGATCGAGTTTCGAAAAGCCTTGCGACAGCATGGCCTTCACGTTGCGCTCGACGTCCTTGGCCGGCGAGTTTTTCAGCAGATCGCTGACGCGCGACTGCAGATCGTTGAAAACGTCGCTGGGTTGCTTCATGTGATTCCCCTTCCTTGCACAAAAAATGTGCATCTTCAGTTGCGTACGTGCCCATGATGCACGCGTGACCGGAAATGGTGCGCCCGGAGCGCGAATTCCGGGCATGGCGCCCGCATGGGTGAATGCCCCGGCGATCCGGGACGTGCGTGCACTCTAGCAACGATCCTTTCGCCGCGCCAGCAAACCGGGCCACGTTGGCCATTCGGCCGGGCTTCCGTACCTTACATCACGGGATGCGACCCCTTGATGAAGCCCTTTGAAACGGTGCTCGAACCGACATGGCATGCGAGTTGCTGAGGAGAGTCCGTTACAACATTCCAACCAATTCGACGGGACAACCCAGCGAGAGGACTTCATGAAACTCATTACCGCAATCATCAAGCCGTTCAAGCTCGATGAGACGCGCGAGGCGCTGTCGGCGCTTGGCGTCTCGGGCATCACGGTCACGGAGGTGAAAGGGTTCGGGCGGCAGAAGGGGCACACCGAGCTGTACCGCGGCGCCGAATACGTGGTCGATTTCCTGCCGAAGATGAAGATCGAGGCAGCCGTGTCCGACGATCTCGTCGACCAGGCGGTCGAGGCGATCGAGCGGGCCGCGCGCACCGGCAAGATCGGCGACGGCAAGATCTTCGTCACGGCGATCGAACAGGTGATCCGGATTCGCACCGGGGAGACCGGCGCAGACGCGCTGTAACAGAACACACAAGACAAGCGACAAGAGGAAACCCAAGATGCGCAAACTTCTGATGTCCCTGCTGATGGCCGGCTCGCTGATCGCGGCCGGCGTCGGCTCCGCGCTCGCCGACGACGCGGCGTCCGCCGCGGCTGCGTCCGCGCCCGCCGCCACGGCTTCCGACGCCTCGGCTGCCGCCGCTCCGGCCGCTTCGGCGCCGGCCGCAACCGATGCCTCCGCCACGGCCGCAGC
Organism: Burkholderia sp. D-99; assembly: GCF_011605345.1. Lineage (GTDB taxonomy): Bacteria > Pseudomonadota > Gammaproteobacteria > Burkholderiales > Burkholderiaceae > Burkholderia. Next base: position 96,913 of record NZ_JAAOXM010000016.1, on the reverse strand, counting down.
CGCCGCACCGGCTTCGGGCGCCACCGACGCGTCGGCCGCCGCCGCCGCTTCGGCACCGGCCGCACCCGCCGCGCCGACCGCGCCGTTCTCCGTCGATTCGTCGAAGATCAACTCGGGCGACACCGCGTGGATGCTGACCTCCACCGCGCTCGTGCTGTTCATGACGATCCCCGGCCTCGCGCTGTTCTACGCCGGCATGGTCCGCAAGAAGAACGTGCTCGCGACCGTGATGCAGAGCTTCGCGATCACCGCGCTGATCACGGTGCTGTGGACGGTGGTCGGCTACAGCCTCGCGTTCACGCCGGGCAACGGCTTCATCGGCGGCCTGTCGCGCGCGTTCCTGCACGGGATGAACTACATCCACGGCGACAAGGCGACCACGCTGACCGTCAGCCACCTGGCGCCGACGATTCCGGAGACGGTCTACTTCGTCTACCAGATGACGTTCGCGATCATCACGCCGGCCCTGATCTGCGGCGCGTTCGCCGACCGCATGAAGTTCTCGGCGATGCTGGTGTTCATGACGCTCTGGTCGCTGATCGTCTATGTGCCGATCGCGCACATGGTGTGGGAGCCGACCGGCTGGCTGTCGTCGGACGGCGTGCTCGACTTCGCGGGCGGCACGGTGGTGCACATCAACGCCGGTATCGCGGGCCTGATGTCGTGCCTGGTGCTCGGCAAGCGCGTCGGCTACGGCCGCGAATCGATGGCGCCGCACAACCTCGTGCTGACGATGATCGGCGGCTCGATGCTGTGGTTCGGCTGGTTCGGTTTCAACGCGGGCTCGGCGGTCGCGGCTGACGGCCGTGCCGGCTTCGCGATGCTGACGACGCAAGTCGCGACGGCCTGCGCGGCGCTCGGCTGGATGTTTGCCGAATGGGTCGCGAAGGGCAAGCCGTCGGTGCTCGGCATCGTGTCGGGTGCGGTCGCGGGTCTCGTTGCGATTACGCCGGCGGCCGGCTTCGTCGGCGTGACGGGCGCACTCGTGATCGGCATCGCGGCCGGCGTCGTGTGCTTCTGGTCGGCGACGTGGCTCAAGTCGAAGCTCGGCTACGACGATTCGCTCGACGCGTTCGGTGTGCACGGCGTGGGCGGGATTCTCGGCGCGCTGCTGACGGGCGTGTTCGCGGTCAAGGACATCGGCGGCGCCGACGGCAGCCTGCTGCTGCAGGCCAAGGGCGTGCTGATCACGCTGGTGTACAGCGGCGTGCTGAGCTTCGTGCTGCTGAAGGTGATCGACATGACGATGGGCTTGCGCGTGTCGGAAGAAGAAGAGCGCGAAGGCCTCGACGTGATCCTGCACGGCGAGCATGTCGAATAAGTCATAAGGATGACCGGCGGGCCGCCGCGACGACGGCGCCCGCCATGAATGAGCGCAGCGACTTCGGCCCGCCCACCCGGCGGGCTTTTTTTCTCCTGCCGGCTGCTGCCGTAGCGCATAACCCTTCGCGCTATCGGGTCAATAGCCGAAAACTTCCTCCAAACCCTTGCGAAGCCGGGAACAATCCCCAAATGGGCGGGGCAATTGCTCTACAATCTTCATTCTCCCGCTCGCGAGTGATTCATGGTTCCCCACCTCGTTACCGCGTTGAACGGTCCGCTGCTCGAACTCGAGCAGAAGATCCTCGACGCGACGCCTGCGATCGAACGCTGGTTCAGGCTCGAATGGCAGGAACATACCCCGCCGTTCTATTGTTCGGTGGACCTGCGCAACGCCGGCTTCAAGCTGGCGCCCGTCGACGCGAACCTGTTTCCCGGCGCGTTCAACAATCTGCCGTCCGAAGTGCTGCCGCTCGCCGTACAGGCCGCGATGGCCGCGATCGAGAAGATCTGCCCGGACGCGAAGAACCTGCTCGTGATTCCCGAGCTGCCGACCCGCAACGCGTTCTATCTCGAAAACGTCGCACGCCTCGCGACGATCATGCGCCAGGCCGGCCTGAACGTGCGCTTCGGGTCGCTCGACCCGAGCATCACCGACATGACGCCGATCACGCTGGCCGACGGCCAGAAGATCGTGCTCGAACCGCTCGAGCGTTCGCAGCGCCGCCTCGGCCTGAAGAATTTCGACCCGTGCTCGATCCTGCTGAACAACGACCTGTCGGCCGGCATCCCGGGCGTGCTGGAAAACCTGCACGAGCAATACCTGCTGCCGCCGCTGCACGCGGGCTGGGCCGTGCGCCGCAAGTCGACGCACTTCTCGTGCTACGACGACGTCGCGAAGAAGTTCGCGAAGATGGTCGGCGTCGATCCGTGGATGGTGAATCCGTATTTCTCGCACGTGGAAGGCGTCGACTGGCAGGCGCATGAAGGCGAGCAGGCGCTCGCCGAGTCAATCGACAGCGTGCTGAAGAAGATCGCGCGCAAGTACCGCGAATACGGGATCAGCGAGAAGCCGTACGTCGTCGTGAAGGCCGACGCGGGCACGGCGGGGCGCGGCGTGATGACCGTGCACGACGCGGCCGAGATCGGCCGCATGTCGAAGGCCGAGCGCGCGCAGATGGCCGAGTCGAAGGCCGGCCTCGCGGTGCGCGACGTGATCGTGCAGGAAGGCGTCTATACGTTCGAGCGCGTCGGCGACGAAGTCGCGGAGCCCGTCGTGTACATGATCGACCGCTATGTGGTCGGCGGCTTCTACCGCACGCACGCCGGCCGCGAGCGCGACCAGAACCTGAACGCGCCCGGCATGCACTACGTGCCGCTCGGCTTCGAGCACACCGCGCTGCCGGACGCCGGCGCGAAGCCGGGCGCCGCGCCGCCGAACCGTTTCTACATGTACGGCGTCGTCGCGCGGCTGTCGCTGATCGCGTCGTCGATCGAACTGGAAAAGACCGATCCCGAAGCCATCCAGGTGTAACGGACCTTCGCTACGTACAGGACCTCATGGACATTCTCTTTATCGCCGACCCGCTCGAGCGCTTCAAGATCTACAAGGATTCGACCTACGCGATGATGGCCGAGGCCGCGCGGCGCGGGCATGCGGTGTACGCGTGCGAGCCGAACCACCTCGCGTGGACGGGGTCGGCCGTCGAGGCCGACGTGCGGCGTATCACCTTCGTCGGCGAACCGGACGACCTGCATCGCGAGACGTGGTACGAGGCCGGGCCCGTCGAGGCGCGCCGCCTCGAATCGTTCGGGGCGGTGCTGATGCGCAAGGATCCGCCGTTCGACATGGAATACGTGACGTCGACGTGGCTGCTCGAGCTGGCCGAGCGCGCCGGTGCACGCGTGTTCAACAAGGCGCAGTCGATCCGCGACCATTCGGAGAAGCTCGCGATCGGCGAGTTTCCGCAGTTCGTCGCGCCGACGCTCGTCACACGCGACGCGAAACGGCTGCGCGCGTTCCACGCCGAGCACGGCGACGTGATCCTGAAGCCGCTCGACGGGATGGGCGGGATGGGCGTGTTCCGCGTGAAGCCGGACGGCATGAACCTCGGCTCGATCATCGAGATGCTGAGCCACGACGGCACGCGCTCGGTGATGGCGCAGAAATTCATCCCGGAGATCAAGGCCGGCGACAAGCGCATCCTGCTGATCGGCGGCGAGCCGGTGCCGTTTTCGCTCGCGCGGATTCCGCAGGGCAGCGAGGTGCGCGGTAATCTGGCTGCTGGCGGGCTGGGTGTCGCGCAGCCGCTGACGGCCCGCGATCGCGAGATCGCCGAAACGCTCGGGCCCGTGCTCGCATCGCGCGGGCTGTTGCTGGTCGGCCTCGACGCGATCGGCGACTGGCTGACCGAGGTGAACGTCACGAGCCCGACGTGCTTCCGCGAGATCATGGAGCAGACGGGCTTCGACGTCGCCGCGATGTTCATCGACGCGCTGGAGCGTGCGGCCGCGTAGGCCGTCTCCCGCGTAACCCCGGCGGCGGCCGCGCAGGTCCCCCGTCGCCGGAGCAGCTCGACCGGCCTGCTACAATGCCCGCTTGCCCGGTGCCGCGATCGCGCACCGAAGGCCCGGCGGTCGGGCCGAAACTGTTGCAAGGCTGACCATGAAACGTTTCCCACACTCGCTACGCTCATTGCCCCGCCGCGGGGTATCGGCCCGCCAGGGGCGGCCGGGAGCGATCTGACATGGCCGGGATCCTGATCATCGCGCACGCCCCGCTCGCCACCGCGCTGCGGGACTGCATCGCGCACATCTACGGCGGCGTGCCCGCCCGCATCGGCTGTATCGACGTGACGGCGGACAGCGATCCGACCCAGGTGATGGCGTTCGCGCACGCGGAGCTCGCTCGGCTCAAGGAAGAGAACGGCGTGGTCGTGCTGACCGACATGTACGGCGCGACGCCCGCAAACATCGCGGGCCAGCTTGCCAAGATCGACAACGTGCGCGTGCTCGCGGGCGCGAACCTGCCGATGCTCGTGCGGGCCGTCTGCTACCGCACCGTGCCGCTCGACAAGCTGGTCGACAAGGCGCTGTCCGGCGGCGCGAAGGGCGTCCACGAGGTGTCGTCCGGTACGCCGCCGCCGCCGACGGAAACCGGCTGCGGCCAGTGCGCACCGATTCCGCCCGAACCGCAGCCGCGCACCGAATCGCACTGATTTCCCGTTTTCCGTTTTAGACAACACCGCCGACGCGCGCCGCCGGCGGCTCCGACCGACCCGACCGAGAATCATGCTTCAACAAGAAACCACCATCGTCAATAAATTGGGGCTCCATGCGCGCGCATCGGCCAAGCTTACGCAACTGGCCGGCAACTTCCAGTCTGAAGTCTGGATGACGCGCAACGGGCGCAAGATCAATGCGAAGAGCATCATGGGCGTGATGATGCTGGCGGCGGGCATCGGCAGCACCGTGACGATCGAGACCGAAGGGTCCGACGAGCGGGAAGCGATGGACGCGCTGCTGAAACTGATCGCCGACAAATTCGGCGAAGGCCAGTGATCCACGCGCGGGATCGTTGCCGTTTCCAGTCAGAATGCCGCGGATTTCGCGGCATTTTTTTCGTCGGAAGCATTGATGCGGAATGCGCAATGCTGCGGTGCATGCAGTCAGCGGGGGCGCGCGGAATTTATAATCGCTAACCGGGGTCATAAGCGCATCGCAGCAGTGTGCCGCGGCTTTACTTGTACAGAGGAGGTGCGCGTGTCCTTCACGCTGCATGGCATTCCCGTCTCACGTGGTATCGCGATCGGGCGAGCGTACCTGATCGCGCCGGCGGCGCTCGACGTCGCCCATTACCTGATCGACGCAAACCAGATCGATGCCGAGGTCGAGCGCTTCCGCACGGCACTCGAAGTCGTGCATCACGAACTCGAGGCGCTGCGCGCCGACCTGACCGACGATACCCCGAGCGAAGTCGGCGCATTCATCGACGTTCACGCGATGATCCTGAGCGACGAGATGCTCGTGCAGGAAACCATCGACCTGATCCGCGCGCGCCGCTACAACGTCGAGTGGGCGCTGACCGAGCAGCTCGAGCTGCTCACGCGTCACTTCGACGACATCGAGGACGAATACCTGCGCGAGCGCAAGGCCGACATCGAGCAGGTGGTCGAGCGCGTGCTGAAGGCGCTCGCCGGCGCACCGTCCGCGTCGCAGGCACTCGACCGCGCGGCCAAGAACGGCACGAACGATATGATCGTCGTCGCGCACGACATCGCGCCGGCCGACATGATGCAGTTCAAGTCGCAGTCGTTCCAGGCGTTCGTCACCGACCTCGGCGGGCGTACGTCGCACACGGCGATCGTCGCGCGCAGCCTCGGCATTCCGGCCGCGGTCGGCGTGCAGCACGCGAGCGCGCTGATCCGCAAGGACGACCTGATCATCGTCGACGGCGACCAGGGCATCGTGATCGTCGATCCGGCGCCGATCGTCCTCGAGGAATATTCGTACCGGCAGTCCGAGAAGCTGCTGGAGCAACGCAAGCTGCAGCGTTTGAAGTTCTCGCCGACGCAAACGTTGTGCGGCACCAAGATCGAGCTGTATGCGAACATCGAACTGCCCGACGACGCGAAGGCGGCCGTCGAGGCCGGCGCGGTCGGCGTCGGGCTGTTCCGTTCCGAATTCCTGTTCATGCATCAGAAGGAGATGCCGGAGGAGGAAGAGCAGTTCGCCGCGTACAAGCGGGCCGTCGAGTGGATGAAGGGCATGCCGGTGACGATCCGCACGATCGACGTCGGCGCGGACAAGCCGCTCGAGGCGCTCGACGAAGGCTACGAGACGGCGCCGAACCCCGCGCTCGGCCTGCGCGCGATCCGCTGGAGCCTGTCCGAGCCGCAGATGTTCCTCACGCAGCTGCGCGCGATCCTGCGCGCGTCCGCGTTCGGCCAGGTGAAGATCCTGATCCCGATGCTCGCGCACGCGCAGGAGATCGACCAGTCGCTCGACCTGATCCGCGAGGCGAAGCGCCAGCTCGACGACGCGGGGCTCGCGTACGATCCGAACGTGCGCATCGGCGCGATGATCGAGATTCCGGCCGCGGCGATCGCGCTGCCGTTGTTCCTGAAGCGGTTCGATTTCCTGTCGATCGGCACGAACGACCTGATCCAGTACACGCTCGCGATCGACCGCGCCGATAACGCGGTCGCGCACCTGTACGACCCGCTGCATCCGGCCGTGCTGCACCTGATCGCCTATACGTTGCGTGAAGCGAAGCGTGCGGGTGTATCGGTGTCGGTGTGCGGGGAGATGGCGGGCGACCCGGCGCTCACGCGTCTGTTGCTCGGGATGGGGCTCACCGAGTTCTCGATGCACCCGAGCCAGTTGCTCGTCGTGAAGCAGGAGATCCTGCGCGCACACCTGAAGGCGCTCGAAAAGCCGACGGCCGACGTGCTCGCCGCGTTCGAGCCGGAGGAAGTGCAGGCCGCGCTGCAGCGGCTGTCGGTCGCCGAGCCGCGCGCGGACGCGGCCGCGTAGGCGAGCGCGTCGCCGCTCGAACGGTAGCGAAGTGTCAACACGCATGCGCCGGCTGGCGCATGCCCGTCGCGCGTCAGTGCCGGCCCCCGCACACGGGGCAGTCGGCCTGGCGCGCGATTTTCATTGTCGTCCATTCCATCCGCAGCGAATCGAGCATCATCAGCCGCCCGTTGAGCGTTTTGCCGATGTCGCCGATCACACGCAGCGCCTCGGCGGCCTGCATCGCGCCGATGATCCCGACCGTCGGCGCGAACACGCCCATCGTCGCGCATGCGACTTCCTCGAACGGCTGGTCTTCCGGAAACACGCACGCATAGCAGGGCGCGGCCGGGTCGCGGAAATCGAACGTGCTGATCTGGCCGTCGAAGCGCAGCGCGGCGCCCGACACGAGCGGCACGCCGTGCGCGACGCACGCGCGGTTGATCGCGTGCCGCGTCGCGAAGTTGTCGGTGCAGTCGAGCACGACGGTCGCGCGCGGCACGTGCGCGTCGAGCCATGCGTCGTCGACGCGCGCTGCGACCGCGTGCACCGTCACCTCGGGGTTCAGCTGCGCGAGCGTGTCGCGCCCCGATTCGACCTTGCTGCGGCCGACCGATGCCGTCACGTGCAGGATCTGCCGCTGCAGGTTCGTGAGATCGACCGTATCGGCGTCGACGAGCGTGATCGTGCCGACGCCCGATGCCGCGAGGTACATCGCGGCGGGCGAGCCGAGGCCGCCCGCGCCGACGACGATCGCGTGCGCATCGAGAAAGCGCTGCTGCGCCTCGATGCCGATTTCGTCGACGAGGATGTGACGGGAGTAGCGAAGGAGTTGATCGTCGTTCATGGGGAGTCGTGGGCGAGGCGGCGTACGTGTCGTTATTTTAGGCGCGCATGAAAAACGGGCCATCGCGGTCTTCCCGCGATGGCCCGTCGGATGCCGGCCGGCGCTTACTGCGGTGCCGACGCGGGCTTCGGTGCGGCGGCCTTCGCGCCCGACGCCTTCGCGGCGGACGTGGCCTTGCCGGCCGGGCTCTTCGTCGCGCTCTCGGCGAGCAACGACTTCGATTCCTGCACCGGTTTGCCTTCGAGCTTGTTGAGCGCCTGCTGCATCATGAAGTCGTCGGCGCTGCCGAACTCGATCGGCTTGCGATCGCGGTCCTTCTGGCGCTGCTCCGGCGTCTTCTTGTCGTTCTGCTCTTCGAGGATGCGCAGCTGATCCATCCGGCGCTGCTCGCGGTCTTCCTGTTCCTTCTTCTCGTTCGGGTCCTGCGTGTTCGCCAGGTGGTTCGAGTAGTCGACCTCGCGCGTCACGAGCACGTCGTCCGGATCGCCGTCCGCATACTGATCGACCGGCACGTCGGGCGTGATGCCCTTGTTCTGGATCGAACGGCCGCTCGGCGTGTAGTAGTACGCCGTGGTCAGGCGCAGCGCGGTATCGGCCGTCATCGGGCGAACCGTCTGCACCGAACCCTTGCCGAACGTCGTCTTGCCCATGATCTGCGCGCGCTTCGAATCCTGCAGCGCGCCGGCGACGATTTCCGACGCGGACGCCGAATAGGCGTTCGTCAGCACGATCATCGGCACGGTCTTGAAGACCGGCGGCAGGTTCTTCAGCGGATCGCCGTCGAAGGACGGCAGGCGATAGTTGTCGTACGTATCGCGGTAGACCTGCTTCGAATCGGGGATCTGGCCGTTGGTCGACACGACGACGGAGTCGGGCGGCAGGAACGCGCCGGCGACGCCGACCGCGCTCTGCAGCAGGCCGCCGCCGTTGTTGCGCAGGTCGAGGACGAGGCCCTTCAGGTTCGGCTGCTGGCGTGCGATGTCCTGCAGCTTCTGCGCGAGATCGGGCGTCGTGCGCTCCTGGAAGCTCGTGATGCGGACATACGCATAGCCCGGATCGAGGATCTTCATCTTCACGCTCTGGACCTTGATGATCGCGCGCGTGACCGTGACCGGGAACGTGCGGTCGTCGCTCTTGCGGAAGATCGTCAGCGTGACCTTGGTGCCCGGCTCGCCGCGCATCTGCTTCACGGCCTTGTCGAGCGTCATGCCGCGCACCGGCTTGTCGTTGATGCGCGTGATCAGGTCGCCCGGACGGATGCCGGCGCGGAACGCGGGCGTATCTTCGATCGGCGAGATCACCTTGACGAGGCCGTCTTCCTGCGAGATCTCGATGCCGAGACCCGCGAAGCGGCCCTTCGTCTGCTCCTGCAGCTCGTCATAGTCGGTCTTGTCGAGGAACGACGAATGCGGGTCGAGGCTCGACACCATGCCCTTGATCGCGGCCGTCAGCAGCTTCTTGTCGTCGACCGGTTCGACGTACTCGCGCTTGATCTGTCCGAAGACTTCCGCGAACAGGCGGAGCTGGTCGAGGGGAAGCGGCGCCGTGGCGGTCTGCTCGGCCGATGCGGAAACCTGCAGCGTGGCGAACACGCCCGTGGCGAGGCCCGCGGCAATCAGGCCGATGTTCTTCAATTTCATTCGCATAGAGATCTGGTGCGGTCGGGAAGCGCGTGGCGGTAGCGGGGATGTAGCGGACAAGTATAACTGTTCGTCCGATAACTCAGTGGAACGGCGCGAAAAGCGTCGAAAAGGGCCCCGGGGAAGGCCCGGCGGGGCACCGCCGGACGCGCTGCGGGTTCGAAAGCGGATTCGACAGCGTCGGGCGCGCGAAGGTTCGCGCGGTACGCCGGGCGAGGGCCGGGGCCGGGCATGCCGCGCCGGACGCGGCTCACCCAGCCTGCCCGGCTCACCCGGCCGACGGGCGTCAGCCCGCCTTGCCCTGCTTCGCGACGGCGGCCTGCGCCTGCGCGATCGCGTCCTGGTCGCCGAGGTAGTAGTGCTTGATCGGCTTCAGGTTCTCGTCGAGCTCATACACGAGCGGCACGCCGTTCGGGATGTTCAGGCCGACGATGTCGCTGTCCGAGATGCCGTCGAGGTACTTGATCAGCGCGCGCAGCGAGTTGCCGTGCGCGGCGATCAGCACCTGCTTGCCGGCGCGGACCGCCGGGGCGATCGACTCGTTCCACAGCGGCAGCACGCGCGCGACCGTGTCCTTCAGGCACTCGGTGAGCGGCAGCTGCTCGCGCGGCACCTTCGCGTAGCGCGGGTCGTTGAACGGCGCGCGTTCGTCGGTCGGCTCGAGCGCGGGCGGCGGCGTGTCGTAGCTGCGGCGCCACACGAGCACCTGGTCGTCACCGAACTTCGCGGCCGTTTCCGCCTTGTTCAGGCCCGACAGCGCGCCGTAGTGGCGCTCGTTCAGGCGCCACGAGTGGACGACCGGCAGGTACATGAGGTCCATCCGGTCCTGCACGTGCCACAGCGTGCGGATCGCGCGCTTGAGTACCGACGTGTACGCGATGTCGAACGTGTAGCCGGCCTCCTTGAGCAATTCGCCGGCCTGGTAGGCCTCGTTGCGACCCTGTTCGGTCAGGTCGACGTCGACCCAGCCGGTGAAGCGGTTTTCCTTGTTCCACGTCGATTCGCCGTGGCGGATGAGAACGAGTTTGTACATGGATCTTGCGGTCGGTAGTGAAGGAAGCTGTGGCGCGTCGCGCAGGACCCGACCCGGGCCCGCCATCGCGCAAGACGGTTATTTTATAATGGCGGGATTGTCCTCATCCGATTTCTCTTTTTCCGGCGGAATTCCGTGACGTTCTTTACCGATTACACCAACCTGGCCCTTATCGCGATCCTGGTGGTATCCGGCGGCCTGCTGGCCTGGCCCGTACTGCGCCGCGGCCGCGGCGGCCTGTCGGCCGCAGAGGCGACGCAACTCATCAACCGCCGCAACGCGGTCGTGATCGACGTGCGCGCCGCGTCCGATTTCGCTGCCGGCCACCTGCCGTCGGCACGTCAGGTCGCGGCGGGCGAGATCGGCGCGAAGATCGCGCAGGTCGCGAAGAACAAGAGCACGCCGGTGCTGCTCGTCTGCCAGAACGGCCAGCAGTCGCAGAAGGCGGCGCGCGAGGTCGAGGCGGCGGGCTACGCCGAGGTGCACGTGCTCGAGGGCGGCGTGGCCGCCTGGCAGCAGGCCGGGATGCCGGTCGTCAAACAAGGAGTGGCGAAGTGAACAAGGTTTTGATGTACAGCACGCAGGTGTGTCCGTATTGCATCCAGGCCGAGCGCCTGCTGAAGCTGCGCGGCGTCGAGCAGATCGAGAAGGTGCTGATCGACCGCGATCCGGCCCGCCGCGACGAAATGATGACGCGCACGGGGCGCCGCACGGTGCCGCAGATCTATATCGGCGACACGCACGTCGGCGGCTACGACGATCTGTCGAAGCTCGACCGCGAAGGCGGCCTCGTACCGCTTCTGCAAGCGGCCTGATTAGGGCAGAATGGCCGCCGGCCGCGCTGCGGCTCGAGCGCGCAGGATTCATCCGTGGCGGCCGGCGAGAAGCCGGGCCGCTCCGTCACCACTTTTAGGGAAACACCATGTCCGACGTCGAAAATCAACCGTTCTTCAACATCCAGCGCGTCTACCTGAAGGATATGTCGCTCGAGCAGCCGAATTCGCCGGCGATCTTCCTCGAGCAGGACATGCCGTCGGTTGAAGTCGAAGTCGACGTCAAGGCCGACCGCCTCGCGGAAAGCGTGTTCGAAGTCGTCGTGTCGGGCACCGTCACCGCGAAGGTGAAGGACAAGGTCGCGTTCCTGATCGAAGCGAAGCAGGCCGGCATTTTCGACATTCGCAACATTCCGGACGAGCAGCTCGACCCGCTCGTCGGCATCGCGTGCCCGACGATCCTGTTTCCGTACCTGCGTTCGAACATCGCCGACGCGATCACGCGCGCGGGCTTCCCGCCGATCCACCTGGCGGAAATCAACTTCCAGGCGCTGTACGAACAGCGTCTCGCGCAGCTTCAGCAGCAGGCCGGTGCCGCAGCAGGCGCGCCGAACGGCACGACGCTGAACTGACGTTTTACTCGGAGGACCGGTGCTGGGTATGAAAGTAGCCGTTCTCGGCGCCGGTGCCTGGGGCACCGCGCTCGCGGGCCATCTGGCCGCGCGGCACGATACGCTTCTGTGGGCGCGCGACGCCGCGCTCATCGCCGGGCTGCAGGCCCGGCACGAAAATTCCCGTTATCTGGACGGCATCGCGCTGCCTGACGCATTGCGCTACGACGCCGATCTCGGCGCCGCGCTCGCGCATGGCGCCGCGGACGACGCACTGTGCGTGATCGCCGCGCCGGTGGCCGGGCTGCGCACGCTGTGCCATGCGATGCGCGATGCGGGCTGTGTGCCCGCGCACGTCGTCTGGGTCTGCAAGGGCTTCGAGGCCGACACGCATCTGCTGCCGCATCAGGTGATCGCGGCCGAGCTGCCCGAACAGCAGAGCAACGGCGTGCTGTCGGGGCCGAGCTTCGCGCGCGAGGTCGGGCAGTCGCTGCCCGTCGCGCTGACGGTGGCGAGCGCGTCCGCCGAATGCCGCGAGCGCACGCTCGCCGCATTCCATCACGGTGCGATGCGGATCTATACAGGCGACGACGTGGTCGGTGTCGAGGTCGGCGGCGCGGTGAAGAACGTGCTCGCGATCGCGACCGGCATCGCCGACGGCCTTGGCCTCGGGCTGAACGCGCGCGCCGCGCTGATTACGCGCGGCCTCGCCGAAATGTCGCGGCTGGGCGTCGCGCTCGGCGGCCGTGCGGAAACCTTCACGGGCCTGACGGGCCTCGGCGACCTGATCCTCACCGCAACGGGCGACCTGTCGCGCAACCGCACGGTCGGCCTGCAACTGGCGGCCGGCCGCACGCTGAACGATATCCTCGGCGCGCTCGGCCACGTGGCCGAAGGCGTGCGCTGTGCGCAGGCCGTGCTGGCCATCGCGCGCGCGCAGTCGATCGAAATGCCGATCACCGAAGCCGTGTGCGGCGTGCTGTTCGACGGTATCGCGCCGCGCGACGCCGTCAGCGGCCTGCTGCGGCGCGACGCACGCGCCGAGTAGCGCGAACCGGCGCTGCCCGGTGCGGTTGCGCCGGGCGCGCGGCGCCAAAGCGGACTACGCTTGAACAGTCTCCGGCGTTCCGGGAGGTTGTCATGCTGCAGATCCATTCCACCACGCTCGATGCGCAGGTCGTCGACATCACGACGCTCGATGTCGATGCGATCGTCAACGCCGCGAACGGCTCGCTGCTCGGCGGGGGCGGCGTCGACGGCGCGATCCACCGCGCGGCCGGCCCCGGCCTGCTCGCCGAGTGCCGCACACTCGGCGGCTGCGAGACGGGCGACGCCAAGCTCACGCGCGGCCATGGGCTGCCGGCGCGCTACGTGATCCATGCGGTCGGGCCCGTGTGGCACGGCGGCGGGCGCGGCGAGGCCGACCTGCTCGCGTCGTGTTACCGGCGTGCGATCGAGCTGGCCGAGGAGGTCGCGGCGACGTCGATCGCGTTCCCGGCGATCAGCTGCGGAATCTATCGTTATCCGGCTGAAGAGGCCGTCGACATCGCCGTGGGCACCGTCGCCGAAATGCTGCCGCAGGCGCCGAACCTCGCACGCGTGGTGTTCGCGTGCTTTTCCCCCGACATCTACGACCTGTATCGCGCGCGGCTCGCGCGGGCGTGACGCATCCCGCAGTGCGGGATGCGCAGTGCGAGTGTCATGCGCCGCCTTCGAAGCCGGCCTGGCGCCACGCCTCGAACACGACCACCGCGACCGTGTTCGACAGGTTCAGGCTGCGGTTGTCCGGCCGCATCGGCAGGCGCACGCGCTGTTCGTTCGGGAAGCGCTCGAGCAGTTCGGCGGGCAGGCCGCGCGTTTCCGAGCCGAACACGAACCAGTCGCCGGGCAGGAACGCATGATCGTGGAAGCGGCCCGAGCCGCGCGTCGTGAACGCGAACATCCGCGCCGGATCCGGTGTTTCCGCCGCGAGGAACGCGTCCCAGTCGCGGTGTACGCGCATCTGCGCGTACTCGTGATAGTCGAGGCCCGCGCGGCGCATCCGCGCGTCGTCGAGCGGGAAGCCGAGCGGCTCGATCAGGTGCAGGTGCGCGCCCGTGTTGGCACACAGGCGGATCACATTGCCGGTGTTCGGCGGGATTTCGGGGGCGACGAGGACGACGTTGAACATGTTTCGGTTTGGCTGGGCCGGCCGGGGCGGCGCTACACGCGCGTTCCCGGCCGGCCGGTTCGGGGCGGCCGCCGCCGTGTCCGGTCGGTCGGCCTCTCTATCTAATTAATCCCTGGCGGTGCGCAGCGCAACCAGATTCGTCACGCGTGCGGCGCCGGCCGCCTTCAGCGCGTGCGCGGCGGCCGCGAGTGTCGCGCCGGACGTCATCACGTCGTCGACGAGCGCGACGTGGCGGCCGGCGACGCCACCGGCCACCGCGAATGCCGCCATCACGTTGTCGCGCCGCGCATGCCGGTCGAGCCGCGACTGCGGCGCGGTGTCGGCGACGCGCGCGAGCAGCGCCGCATCCGCGCGCACGCCGAGCCGCCGCGCGAGCGGGCGCGCGATCGCCCACGCCTGGTTGTAGCCGCGCGCGACGAGCCGCCGGTGCGACAACGGCACCGGCGCCACCAGGTCGAAGCCGCTGACACCGGGCGTATCGTCGATCAGCCGCGCGAGCCGCGCCGCGAATTCGGCGCCGAGCGCGAGCTGCCGGTGAAACTTCAGGCCGCGCGCGAGCCCGTCGAGCGGCGCGCGGTAATCCGCCAGCGCGAGCGTCGCATCGAACGGCGGCGGCGCCGTGCGGCACGCGTCGCAACGGTACGCGGCCGCGCGGCCGGCGCCGGCGTGAGCGCCGCGGGGCCGGTGCGAACGCGGTTGACCGACGCCCAGCGGCATGGCGCAGACGTCGCAGCGCAGCCGCGCTTCGTTCCAGTACGCGACGTCGCAGGCGCCGCAAATCATGATGTGTGACAAATTGCCGCACAGTGCGCAGCGATTCGGCAGCGCGAGCGCGGCGACGCGCGCTGTCAGCGCGCGAACCTGCGACAAAGCGACGCGCATCGTGCGTCGGGCGGAACTGCGGATCATCGCAACACTCCTGACACCCCGCCTCAATGAAGCCTGCGGGGCGAGCGAGTATACTTCGGGCTCTTCGCCAGTGTGCCCGACATGTCCCCAGCTTCGACTTCAACCGGCCGTCCGGCCAATGACGCAAGGCGCCTGCGGCGGATCTTCGACCGCCGTGCCGCCACGTTCGACGCGGTCGCGTTCCTGCCGCGCGAGATCGCGCAGCGCATGAACGAGCGTCTCGAATACATCAAGGTAAGCCCCGCGGCCGTGCTGGACGCGGGCTGCGGCCCGGGGGACGACCTGCCGGCGCTGCGCGCACGCTTTCCGGAGGCACCCGTATTCGGTGTCGACCTGTCCGGCGCGATGCTCGCGCGGGCCGGTCAGCGCGAGGTCGAGCAGACGAGCTGGCGCCGCTGGCTGCCGGCCTCGCTCGGTCGTGCGCTGGGCCAGCGCGGCCCCCGCGTCGCCCAGGCCGATTTCGCCGCGCTGCCGTTCCCGGGCGGCGCGTTCGACCTGATCTGGTCGAATCTCGCCCTCCACTGGCATTCGCGCCCGGACGCGGTGCTGCCCGAATGGCAGCGCGTGCTGCGCGTGAACGGGCTGTTGATGTTCAGCACGCTTGGCCCCGACACGCTGCGCGAACTGCGCGCAGCCTGCGCGGACGCCGAAGCGGCGCTCGGCATCGCGCCGCCCGCCGCGCGCGTGATCGATTTCGTCGACATGCACGACCTCGGCGACATGCTCGTCGAGAGCGGCTTCGAGATTCCCGTGATGGATCAGGAAGTGCTGACCGTCACCTACAAAACCCCCGACTCCCTGCTGGCCGACGTGCGCCGCTGGGGCGCCTATCCGTTCGAGCGCGAGGCGCCGCAGCGCGCGACACGGCGCTTTCGCGCAGCGCTCGGCGATGCGCTGGAGGCGCGCCGGCGCGCGGACGGCACGATTGCCCTGACGTTCGAAGTGATCTACGGCCACGCGTGGAAGGCCGTGCCGCGCACGACCGCCGAAGGGCACGGGATCGTGCGCATCGAGGACATCGGCAAGGGGCGTCCGAAGAATCGGTAGAGCGGTAAAGAGGGGTTTTGTTATGTCTGAAATTAGCAGCGCAAAGCAGGGTCGAATTGGCGCCTGAAATGGCCGGAAAGCTTGTCGCGCTTGGCTCGCGGGCCGATAGTCGCTTGCTTGTGGATGCCATTGAACCCGCCTATAATGCGTCAGCTTGTCGTCCCGGGGTCCCCGCAATACGGGGCGACGAGTCCGATGCAGGCATGCATCGCATGCCATTCGCGTGAGGCGGCGATGGAAGCAGCGAGGGTTTTGGCGGAGACGACGAACGGTGAGCCGGTCCTCGAAGACTGGCTGATGAAACGCAACTGTTCGGCGTCACCGCGCCAGTTCGTGCTGTTTTACGCGTCGCTCGCGGGTTTCTCGCTGGTGATCGCGACATTGCTGATGTGGCAGGGGGCCTGGCTCGTCATGCCCTTCACCGGAATCGAGTTGCTGGCGGTGGGTGTCGCATTTGCGATCTATGCTCGCCATGCGGTCGATTACGAACGCATCAGGCTGTATCCGCACCGGCTCGTGATCGAGCGGATGGATGCGGAGCGGCTCACGCAGATCGAATTCAACCCGCGCTGGGTGCGGGTCGAGCCGGGTGCGACGCCACGCGATCCGATTCGGCTGGTATCGCGCGGGCAGACCGTCGTAATCGGTCAGCATCTCGCGCAGTACAAGCGTGCGCAGTTCGCCGACGAACTGCGCGTGTCGCTCAGGCGCTGCGGCTGACGAGGCGCGGGCACCGGCCGCATGGCGGACGGTGACTTGCGACGGGGGAGGGTTTGAATGGAAATTTTGGGTAAGGATGCTATGAAAACAATCAAGCGAGCCCTCACGGGCGTGCTGGCATGCAGCGGATTGCTCTTTGCCGGTGCCGCCCTGGCGGTCGGTGATAGCCCGGGCGGCCCCCGCGTCAACGAGATCAACTTTCAGCCGCCGGTCACGAAAATCGCCGAGGAGCTCTACGATCTCCACACGATGATGCTGATCCTGTGTACGGTGATCTTCGTCGGCGTGTTCGGCGTGATGTTCTATTCGATCTTCGCGCACCGCAAATCCAAAGGCCACAAGGCCGCCAATTTCCATGAAAGCACGACCGTCGAGATCATCTGGACGATCGTGCCGTTCGTCATCGTCGTGCTGATGGCGCTGCCGGCCACGAAGGCCGTCGTCGCGATGAAGGACACGACCAACGCCGATCTCACGATCAAGGTCACCGGCTACCAGTGGAAGTGGGGCTACGACTACGTGAAGGGCCCGGGCGAGGGCATCGGCTTCCTGTCGACGCTGAGCACCCCGCGTGACGAAGTGATGGGCAAGAAGCCGATCACCGACACCTATCTGCAGGAAGTCGACAACCCGCTCGTCGTGCCGGTCAACAAGAAGATCCGCATCATCACGACCGCGAACGACGTCGTCCACTCGTGGTACGTGCCCGCGTTCGGCGTGAAGCAGGATGCGATCCCCGGCTTCGTGCGCGACACGTGGTTCAAGGCCGACAAGGTCGGTACGTTCCGCGGTTTCTGTACCGAGCTGTGCGGCAAGGAGCACGCGTACATGCCGGTCGTCGTCGAAGTCCTGTCGGACGACGACTACGCGAAGTGGGTCACCGCGCAGAAGGCCAAGCTGGCCAGCGCCGCAGTCGATCCGAACAAGGTCTACACGATGGCTGAACTCGTCGCGCACGGCGAGGAAGTCTACAAGGCGAACTGCGCGGCCTGCCACCAGGTGAGCGGCAAGGGCCTCGGCGCCTTCCCGGCCATGGACGGCAGCCCGATCGTGAACGGCCCGATCGCCGGCCACGTCGAGCGCGTGCTGCACGGCAAGGGCGCGATGCCGTCGTGGGCCTCGCTGTCGGATCTCGACATCGCATCGGTCATCACGTACGAACGCAATTCGTGGGGCAACCACAAGAACGACCTGCTGCAGCCGAAGCAAGTGGCCGACGCGCGTAACGGCAAGATGCCGGAAGACACGGCAGGCGCAGCGGCATCGGCCGAAGCGGCCTCGGCACCGGCGCAAGCCGCGTCGGGCGCAGCCGAGCAACCGGCGGCAGCGTCGGCATCGGCCGCACTGTCGACCATCTACTTCGAGACGGGCAAGAGCGAGCTGCCGGCCGACGCGAAAGCGGCGATCGCCGCCGCGGCCGACTATGCGAAGGCACATCCGGACGCGAAGCTCGCGCTGTCGGGCTTTACCGACAAGACGGGCTCGGCCGACGCGAACGCCGAACTGGCGAAGCATCGCGCACAGGCCGTGCGCGACGCGCTGAAGGCAGCAGGCGTGGCGGAAGACCACATTATTCTCAAAAAGCCGGAAACGATCTCGGGCGGGGCTGACGCGAAGGAAGCCCGGCGTGTCGAGATCGGGCCGGCGGCTTGACGTGTCGCTGAGTTAGTCGACGTATTCGCATTAGGAGATTCTCATGTCTAGCATCGGGCACGACGTAGCCGCGGACCACGCGCACGACGACCACGCGCACGAAATGCCGCACGGCTGGCGGCGCTGGCTGTTCGCCACCAACCACAAGGACATCGGTACGCTGTACCTGTTGTTCTCGTTCATCATGTTCCTGTCGGGCGGCGTCATGGCGCTCGCGATCCGGGCCGAGCTGTTCGAGCCGGGCCTGCAGATCATGCGTCCGGAGTTCTTCAACGAACTCACGACGATGCACGGCCTGATCATGGTGTTCGGCGCGATCATGCCGGCGTTCGTCGGTTTCGCGAACTGGATGATTCCGCTGCAGATCGGCGCGTCCGACATGGCGTTCGCGCGGATGAACAACTTCAGCTTCTGGCTGCTGCCGGTCGCGGCCGTGCTGCTGGTCGGTTCGTTCTTCGCGCCGGGTGGCGCGACGGCTGCCGGCTGGACGCTCTACGCGCCGCTGTCGACGCAGATGGGCCCGGGCATGGACTTCGCGATCTTCGCGGTCCACATCATGGGCGCATCGTCGATCATGGGCGGGATCAACATCGTCGTGACGATCCTGAACATGCGCGCACCGGGCATGACGCTGATGAAGATGCCGATGTTCGCATGGACGTGGCTGATCACGGCGTACCTGCTGATCGCGGTGATGCCGGTTCTGGCAGGCGCGATCACGATGGTGCTGTTCGACCGCCACTTCGGCACGTCGTTCTTCAACGCGGCAGGCGGCGGCGACCCGGTGATGTACCAGCACATCTTCTGGTTCTTCGGCCACCCCGAGGTGTACATCATGATTCTGCCGGCGTTCGGGATCGTGTCGCAGGTGATCCCGGCGTTCGCACGCAAGACGCTGTTCGGCTATAGCTCGATGGTGTATGCGACGGCTTCGATCGCAATCCTGTCGTTCATGGTCTGGGCGCACCACATGTTCGCGACGGGCATGCCGGTCACCGGCCAGCTGTTCTTCATGTACGCGACGATGCTGATCGCGGTGCCGACGGGCGTGAAGGTGTTCAACTGGCTCGCGACGATGTGGCGCGGCTCGATGACGTTCGAAACCCCGATGCTGTTCGCGATCGGCTTCCTGTTCGTGTTCACGTTCGGCGGCCTCACGGGCCTGATGCTCGCGATGGCGCCGCTCGACATCCAGTATCACGGTACCTACTTCGTGGTGGCGCACTTCCACTACGTGCTGGTGGCCGGCTCATTGTTCGCGCTGTTCTCGGGCTGGTACTACTGGGCACCGAAGTGGACGGGCTGGATGTACAACGAGACGCGCGGCAAGATCCACTTCTGGGCGTCGATGATCTTCTTCAACCTGACGTTCTTCCCGATGCACTTCGTCGGCCTCGCAGGCATGCCGCGTCGTTATGCGGACTACCCGGCGCAGTTCACGGACTTCAACCAGGTCGCGACGATCGGCGCATTCGGCTTCGGCCTCGCGCAGGTGTACTTCCTGTTCGCAGTCGCGCTGCCGGCCTACCGTGGCGGCGGCGAGCTGGAAAAGGCGTCGGACAAGCCGTGGGATGGCGCGACGGGCCTCGAGTGGACGGTGCCGAGCCCGGCTCCCTTCCACACGTTCGAGCAACCGCCGCACGTCGAATAAGTTTTACCCAGCGTTCCGCCGCTGCCTGCCGCGCAGGCAGGCGCGGCGGGCGCGGAATTGAAATTTCAGCGAAGTTTCAGATGACCCGGAATCCACAAGAAAGACGAACGCCCGAGCAGATCCGCGCGGGCAACAAGCGGCTCGGCCTCATCCTGCTCGTCATCGCCGCCGTTTTTTTTGTGGGTGTCGTGATCAAGCAGTGGTGGCTGTCCACTCACTGATGCAGCAACAGACGCAGTAGCGAGGAAGTTGTCGTATGTCGAAGCCGGAAGAGGGCGCCGTCGATCGCGCATTCAATCGTTCGATGCTGGTGAAGCTCTTCGTCGTGGCCGGGCTGATGTTCGGTTTCGGCTTCGCGCTGATCCCGATGTATCGGGCGATCTGCCAGATCACCGGCATCAACAACCTGGTGCAGCGCGACGTCAGCGAGCGCGAGGTGAAGAACTCGCAGGTCGACACCAGCCGCACGGTGTCGGTCGAGTTCGATGCGAACGCGCGCGGGCCGCTCGGGTTCAAGCCGGAGCACAACAGTCTCGACGTGCATCCGGGTGAGCTGACGACGATCGTGTACGACGTGACGAACGGGCAGGGCAGGCCGGTCGTTGCACAGGCGATTCCGAGCTACGCGCCGAAGCAGGCGACGGAGTTCTTCAAGAAGATCGAGTGCTTTTGCTTTACGCAGCAGACGCTGGCCGCGAACGAATCGCGCAAGATGCCGGTGGTGTTCGTGATCGATCCGAAACTGCCGAAGGACGTGAAGACGATCACGCTGTCGTACACGTTCTTCGAGCTGAATACGCCGGCCACGCCGGCGCCGGCGCCGGGCAAGACCGCGGCGCAGGGCGCGGCGAAGCCGGACGCATGACAACGGAGGCGGGGCGATGACGGAGGTCAAGCGGGGCGGGTCGTTCGGCCAGGCGCTGAAAGCCGTGCTGTGGTCGTTCTTCGGGGTGCGCAAGCGGCGCGACCTGGAGGCCGACGCGACGCAGCTCAATCCGCTGCACGTGCTGATCGTCGCGTTGTTGGCGGCCGGTGTGTTCATCGGCGTGCTGATCCTGATCGTGCGTGCCGTCGTGGGCTGAAGCCCGCGGCCACGAAAGAAGAATGCAGTGCGCGGTGCCACGGCGCCGCGTGCAGGAAGGAGCGGTGGTGGTCACGCCGCGCAAGAAATAAAGCCGGAGCGGTTTCCGGTACACAAATTGGACTGAAGTGGAGAATCAAGCATGAGCGGTCAAAACCAGACCCCGTACTATTTCGTGCCGCATCCGTCGCAGCATCCGATCAGCGCGGCCATCGGCCTGCTGGTCATGCTCGGATCGACAGCGCTGTGGATCAACGGTCACGACTGGGCGCCGTTTACGGCGCTGCTCGGCCTGCTTTGGTTGCTCTTCACGCTGTATCACTGGTTCGGCGACGCGATCGCCGAATCGGAAGGCGGTCATTACGGCAAGAACGTCGACAAGTCGTACCGCTGGAGCATGAGCTGGTTCATCTTCTCGGAAGTGATGTTCTTCGGTGCGTTCTTCGGCGCGCTGTTCTATGCACGTGAAATCGCGCTGCACCAGCTCGGCAGCCTCGACTACAAGCTGATCTGGCCGGATTTCTCCGCCGTGTGGCCGAACGAAGGCCCCGCCGCGCTCGCCGGTCACTTCAAGACGATGGGCCCGTGGCCGATCCCGACGCTGAACACCGCATTCCTGCTGTCGTCGGGCGTGACGCTGACGATCTCGCACCACGCACTGCGTGACGATCATCGCAAGAAGGCGATCGCATGGCTGGCCGCGACGCTCGCGTTCGGTATCTGCTTCCTGTTCCTGCAGGGCTTCGAGTACTACCACGCGTACAACGAACTGAACCTGACGCTGAACTCGGGCGTGTACGGTTCGACGTTCTTCCTGCTGACCGGCTTCCACGGCTTCCACGTGTTCCTCGGCGGCACGATGCTCGCGGTGGTGCTGGTGCGGATGATCCGCGGCCACTTCAAGCCCGATCACCACTTCGCATTCGAAGGTGCCGCGTGGTACTGGCACTTCGTCGACGTCGTCTGGCTCGGCCTGTACGTCGTCGTCTACTGGCTGTAAATGGAACAACGGCCCGCGCAGCAATGCGCGGGCCGTTTTCATTGGGGGCGGCCGGGCAGCGTGACTACCGGCCTTCACCACCCTGGCGCCGCCGCGACTCAGTCAGGCGGCGCTTTTGCTTGGTGGCACGGCCGTGCGGCGAAATGTCACAGCGGCCGTGGCGGCAAACGGATCAACGTCCGATCGGCAGGCCGGTCGAATGGATCCAGCCCATCCAGTTCGCGATCAGGATGAGCAGGAACAGCGACACCGACAGCCCGACGCGGGTGGCGAGCGACCAGACCATGCGTTTCGTGTGGCCGCGGTCGTGCATCATGAAGTAGAGCGCCGAGCCCATGCTGGCAATGATGAGGACGAAGGCGATGGGAACGAGTATGTGCATGACACGAACCGGACGACGGCAATTCGAAAGGAAGAGGATAATTATCGCACTTCGCTTTCCGGCACGTGCCGGGCGGGCCGCATGATGAAGATTCGCTGGCTGCCTGCGCTGCTGATTCTCGTCGTCGTCGCGGTCACGATCCGTCTCGGTTTCTGGCAGCGCGACCGTGCGCACCAGAAGGAAGCGCTGCAGGCGAGTATCGAACGCTACGAGCAGGCGGTGCCCGTCGACGTCGGCGCGCAGCCGATGCCGCTCGCGTCGATCGAGTTTCATCGCGTGCGGGCCAAGGGCCAATTTCTGCCCGAGCAGGCGGTGTTCCTCGACAATCGGCCGTATAACGACCAGCCGGGTTTTTACGTCGTGATGCCGTTTAAACTCACGGGCGGCGGCGTCGTGCTCGTGAACCGCGGCTGGCTGCCGCGCAATATCTCCGATCGCACGGCGATCGAGCCGTTCGCGACGCCGGCGGGCGATGTCGAGATCGTCGGCATTGCGCGCGCCGACGCGTCGCGTGCGTTCGAGCTCGGCGAAGGCGGGTCGGCGGCGCACCAGAAGATCCGGCAGAACCTGGACGTCGCCGCGTATGCGAAGGAAACCGGGCTGGCGCTGCAGCCGTTCGTGATCCAGCAGACGAGCGACGACGGCGACAAGCTCGTGCGCGACTGGCCGGCGGCGACGACCGGCGTCGAGCGCAATTACGGTTACATGTTTCAGTGGTGGGCGATGGCGGCGGCCGCGCTCGGCTTCGGCCTGTACGCCGCGCGGCGTGCGGCGAAGAAGTCGGCCGGCGCGTGAGCGCCATGCCAGGACGCGGCGCCGGCGCCGCGGGTTCGTTTCGAGAGGTCTGATTTGTCCATGCAATCTTCCCGTCAGGGTCCGGCCGCAGCGCCGATCTCGCCGGCGGCCCGCAAGCGCGGTCGCTGGATGCTCGTACTGCTGGGTCTCGTGTGCGCCGCGCCGATGATCGCGTCGTACTTCACCTATTACGTGATCAAGCCGAAGGGCGGCTCGACCAACTACGGCACGCTGATCGAGCCGCAGCGTCCGATCCCCGCGGATCTGCAGGTGACCGACGAAACCGGCAAGACCGTACCGCTGTCGTCGCTGCGCGGCGTGTGGCTGTTCGTGATGACCGACCGCAGCGCGTGCGACGATGCATGCGCGCAGAAACTCTATTTCATGCGCCAGATCCGCGTCACGCAGGCAGGCGAGCGGCACCGGATCACGATGGTGTGGCTGCGCAGCGATGCGGGCGCGACGCCGCAGAAGGTGCTGGATGCCTATCCCGATACGCGCCGGCTCGTCGCCGACCCGGCCGCGGTGGCCGCGTGGCTGCCGGCCGACGCGGGCACGAAGGACAGCGACCACATCTACATGGTTGACCCGAACGGCAACCTGATGATGCGCTTTCCGAAGGATCCGAACCCCGGCAAGATCAAGTCGGACGTGACGAAGCTGCTGAAGTGGTCGAGCATCGGCTAAGGCAAGACGAGAGGCAAAGAACCGATGTCGTATCTACTGCAACTCGGCCTGATCGGCTTGTGCATCGCGCTGCTGCCGCTGTCGTACGTGTGGGTGAAGGCCGACGACAACAAGTTTCGCAAGCTGGTATGGATCACCACCTTCCTGACGCTCGACCTCGTGATGTTCGGTGGCTTCACGCGGCTCACCGACTCGGGGCTCGGCTGCCCTGACTGGCCCGGCTGCTACGGCACGTCGTCGCCGTTCATCGCGCACGCCGCGATCACGGCCGCGCACCAGGCGATGCCGACGGGCCCCGTCAGCATGTCGAAGGCGTGGATCGAGATGATCCACCGCTATTTTGCGATGGCGATCGGCGTGCTGATCATCGCGCAGGTCGTGATCGCGTGGTCCGCAAGGCTGCGCCGCCGCCCGTTGCACGTGTCGCCGTGGTGGCCGACGAGCCTGCTGCTGCTGATCCTCGTGCAGGGTGCGTTCGGCGCGTGGACGGTCACGATGAAACTGCAGCCGGTGATCGTCACGATCCACCTGCTGCTCGGCCTCACGCTGCTCGGCACGCTTGGCTGGCTCGCGGCGCGGCAGACGCCGCTGCCGTCGTACGATCCGGAAGCCGGCCGCTATCGCGCGGCCGCGCTCGCGGCGCTCGCGCTGCTGGTCGTGCAGATCGCGCTCGGCGGCTGGGTGAGCACCAACTACGCGGTGCTCGCATGCACCGATTTCCCGACCTGCAACGGCCAGTGGATTCCGCCGATGGACTTCCAGCACGGCTTCCACCTGTGGCGTGCGCTCGGGATGACGAAGGACGGCGAGGCGATCACGCAGGACGCGCTGGTCGCGATCCACTGGACCCACCGCACGTTCGCGTTCGTGGTGGTCGCGTATCTGGTCGCGTTCGCGCTGAAGATGCGCCGCTTCGAGTCGCTGCGGCGGCCCGCGAACGGCGTGCTGCTGGTCGTCCTGCTGCAGTTCGTGACGGGCCTGACCAACATCGTGCTGCAGTGGCCGCTGCCGGTCGCCGTCGCGCACAACGGCGGGGCCGCGATCCTGCTGCTGCTCGTCGTCATGTTAAACTTTCGCATCCTTTCAAGCCGCCCCGGCCGTGTCGCGCAGCCTGCGCGCGACGCCGCCCCGGCGTGACCGCCCCCATGCAAAGCACCCTTTCCCAATCGCCCGGTAGCCGGTTTTCGCAGTACATGGCGCTGACGAAGCCGCGTGTCACGCAGCTCGCGGTGTTCTGCGCGGTGATCGGCATGTTCCTCGCGACGCCGGGCATGGTGCCGTGGCACGTGCTGATCGGCGGCACGGTCGGCATCTGGCTGCTGGCCGGTGCGGCGTTCGCGATCAACTGCCTCGTCGAACAGAAGATCGACGCGATGATGCGCCGTACCGCGTGGCGCCCGTCCGCGCGCGGCGAGATCACGACGCCGCAGATCCTGGTGTTCTCGGCCGTGCTGGGCAGCGTCGGTGCATGGACGCTCTACACGTTCACGAACCCGCTGACGATGTGGCTGACGATCGCCACCTTCGTCGGCTACGCGGTGATCTACACGCTGCTGCTCAAGCCGATGACGCCGCAGAACATCGTGATCGGCGGCGCGTCGGGCGCGATGCCGCCGGCGCTCGGGTGGGCCGCGGTCACCGGCGCGGTGCCGGGCGACGCGTGGATCCTCGTGCTGATCATCTTCGTGTGGACGCCGCCGCATTTCTGGGTGCTCGCGCTGTATCGCCGCAAGGATTACGAGAACGCGGGGCTGCCGATGCTGCCCGTCACGCACGGCGAGAAGTTCACGCGGCTGCACATCCTGCTGTACACCGTGATCCTGTTCGCAGTCACGCTGATGCCGTTCATCTCCGGGATGAGCGGGGCTGTCTACCTGACGAGCGCGGTGCTGCTCGGCGCGGTGTTCCTCGCGTATGCGTGGAAGATCCATCGCGACTATTCGGACGAACTCGCCCGCAAGGCCTTCCGCTACTCGATCGTCTACCTGTCGCTGCTGTTTGCCGCGCTGCTCGTCGATCACTATGCACGCCCGCTGCTCGGCGTGTAACCGCACGGTTTGAACGCAATGCTCCACTCACGGTTCGGGCGCCGCGCGCGCCAAGGCTGGATGCTCGCATGCGCATTCACGGCAGCACTGCTGCTCGGCGGATGCGACAACGCGCCGAAATTCCAGAATCTCGACATCACCGGCAACACGCAGTTCGGCAGCGACTTCTCGCTGCCCGATACGGCCGGCAAGGTGCGCACGCTCGGCGATTTCAAGGGCCGTGCGGTCGTGATGTTCTTCGGCTATACGCACTGCCCGGACGTGTGCCCGACGACGATGGCCGAGCTGTCCGAAGCGCTGAAGCAGCTCGGGCCCGATGCCGCGAAACGCGTGCAGGTGCTGTTCGTCACCGTCGACCCGGAGCGTGACACGCCGGCGCTGCTCGGCCAGTACGTGCCCGCGTTCGATCCGTCGTTCATCGGCCTGCGCCCGGCCGACGAAGCCGCACTGAAGAAGGTCACGAAGGATTTCCGCGTGTACTACGCGAAGGTGCCCGGCAAGACGCCCGGCAGCTACACGATGGATCACACGGCCGCGAGCTACGTGTTCGACCGCGACGGCAAGCTGCGCCTGTTCGTGCGCGACGGCCAGGGCCCCGGCCCGTGGGTCCACGACCTGAAGCTGCTGGTCGACTGACCGGCAGCCACCGGGCGCCCGGCCCGGTGATCGCGTGACGGCCGCCCCGCGCCGTCACGTTTGTTCTCCCCTCGTTGTTTGCATGCGCCGCCCGTCGGGCGGCGTGCCGGCCTGCGCACGCATCGCGCATGTGTCGCGCGTCGCGTTACGGCAGCGCGGGCACGTTGAAGCCTGATGCGGCGCGCGTGATCCGGAATTCCGTCACGCGATACGTGGCGAGCCCCTCGGTGACGAACGGATCGGTCTTCAGGATCGCGTCCAGCTCGTCGCGATCGATACGGGCCGCGAGGATCACGCCGCCTTCGCGCGGCACCTTCGGCCCGGCCGCGATGAAGATGCCCTTGTCGAACTGCGGCTGCAGAAATGCGCGATGGCGTTCGAGCGCATCGTCGATGCGCTCGAGCGATGCGGTGTAGTGGATGTCGATGACGTACATGGATGGCCCCCGGAATGATGCCGGCTCTTGGTGCGCCGGCCAGCCGGTCTTTTTAGCACAGCGGATGCGGGTTGTCGCACGGGCGGTCGCGGTGCGGGCGGCCTGCCGATCGGCGGTTTGCCGCACCCGGGCGTATTCAAGTTGTAAGCCTCGGTGCCGTAAATAAAAGGGCAAGCGTTTGCGCGCGGCAGGCCGTTCGCGCGCAGCGTGCGCATCGACATCGACAAAGGCACGCAGATGAGCAGAATGAGTTTGAACCGCAAGCTGTGGCTCGCGCTTGCGCTGGTATGGATCGGTCTCCTGGGCGTCGGCGCATGGAGTGCGTACGAGACGCGCGCGACGATGCTCGCCGAACGCAAGGCGGGCATCGCGAATCTCGTCGACTCGGCGGCCGGCATCGTGAAGGCGTATCACGCACTCGCGCAGAGCGGCACGCTGCCCGAGGCCGACGCGAAGCGCGACGCGCTCGCGAGCCTGGCCGCGATGCGCTACGGCGATTCGGGCTACGTGTTCGTGATGGACTCGAAGCCGGTCGTGCTGATGCATCCGACGCTGCCGAAGCTGGTCGGCACCGAGGTCGGCGACTATCTCGACCCGGACGGCAAGCCGTTGTTCGTCACGATCCTGAACGCCGCGAAGGAAACCGGCAGCGGCTTCGCCGAGTACCGCGGGCGCCTGCCGCACAGCGAAACCGCCGTGCCGAAGATCAGCTACGTCACGCGCTTCACGCCGTGGGACTGGAACATCTCGAGCGGCGTCTTCCTGAAGGACATCGACACCATCTATTACCGGACCCTGCTCGGCCACCTCGCGGTCGTGTTCGTAATCGGCTTCGTGATCAGCGCGGCGATGCTGGTGATCATCCGCAATGTGCGCGGCAGCCTCGGCGGCGAGCCCGACGAAGCGGCCGCGCTTGCGGCGCGCATCGCGCAGGGCGACCTGACGCAGCCGGTGCCCGTGCGCGCGGGCGACCGCACGAGCATGATGGCCGCGATGCACGACATGCAGGCACGCCTGCAGGCGACGATCGGCGGGATTCGCCAGTCGGCCGGATCGATCGCGTCGGCGAGCCGCCAGATCTCGGCCGGCAACGACGACCTGTCGCAGCGCACCGAGGAGCAGGCGGCGTCGCTGGAAGAAACCGCCGCGAGCATGGAGCAACTGACCGCGACGGTGAAGCAGAACGCCGACAACGCGCGGCAGGCGAGCGGGCTGGCGAACAACGCATCGGAGATCGCGCGCACGGGGAGCGACGTCGTGAACCGCGTGATCGGCACGATGGGCGAGATCGACGACAGCTCGCGCAAGATCGCCGACATCATCGGCGTGATCGAGGGCATCGCGTTCCAGACCAACATCCTCGCGCTGAACGCGGCGGTCGAAGCGGCGCGTGCGGGCGAGCAGGGCCGCGGCTTCGCGGTGGTCGCGGGCGAAGTGCGCTCGCTCGCCCAGCGCAGCGCGACGGCCTCGAAGGAGATCCGCGAGCTGATCGTCGCCTCGGTCGAGCGCGTGCGCAACGGGTCGACGCTGGTCGGCCAGGCCGGTACGACGATGGGCGAGATCCTGCAGGCCGTCGCACGCGTGACCGACATCATGGGCGAGATCGCGGCCGCATCCGAGGAGCAGGCGAGCGGCATCACGCAGGTCGGGCGCGCGGTCACGCAGATGGATCAGGTGACGCAGCAGAACGCGGCGCTCGTCGAGGAGGCCGCCGCCGCCGCCGCGTCGCTGCAGGAACAGGCCGCGCGGCTGCGCGACGCGGTCGGCGCGTTCCGGGTCGTCGATGCCGACGGCCTGTCGCCGCGCCGGGCCGGCGGGAAGATGGGCGAGCCTGCGTTCGACATGAAGGCGGCCGACCAGGCGGCGGTGGCGTGATGCGCACGGGTTGATGTGCGATTCATCTAAACGCAACTAACGGCCGAATCGCGCAGCCTCCGCCAGCACCGCTGCGGTGCATACCCATATGAGCGGGATGTATTTCACTTCCCGCCGATCCTGTGACACCATTTGCGCCTTCCTGCGAGTCGGGGCATACCCGTATCGCGCCCCATTTCCAGTAAGCAAGAAAGCGAGAAACAGATGAAGCGTCGCAGTCTCCTGAAGGTATTTTCCGCGCTGGCCACCGGTGCCGCGCTGACGCTGTCGGCAGGCGCGCACGCCGAAGACAAGGTGATCAAGGTCGGCACGGTCGCCGGCCCGGATTCGGAAGTGTGGCAGCTCGTGCAGAAGGTCGCGAAGGAGAAGGAAGGCCTGAACGTGAAGGTCATCGAGTTCAACGACTACGTGCAGCCGAATGCGGCGCTCGACTCGGGCGATCTCGACGCGAACAGCTTCCAGCACCAGCCCTACCTCGACAGCCAGGTAAAGCAGCGCGGCTACAAGATCGTCAGCGCGGGCCTGACCTACATCTCGCCGATGGGTGTGTACTCGAAGAAGTTCAAGGCGCTGAAGGACCTGCCGCAAGGCGCGAAGCTCGCGGTGCCGAACGATCCGTCGAACGAGAACCGCGCGCTGCTGCTGCTGCAGACGCAGGGCGTGATCAAGCTGAAGGCGGGCGCCGGCACGGGCGGCAACAATGCGACGGTACTCGACATCGCCGAGAACCCGAAGAAGCTGAAGATTTCCGAACTCGACGCCGCGCAACTGCCGCGCGTGCTGTCGGACGTCGACGCAGCCGTGGTCAACACGAACTACGCGCTGGCCGCGAACCTGCAGCCGACCAAGGACGCGATCGCGCTCGAATCGCTGACGAGCCCGTACGCGAACCTGATCGCCGTGCGCGCGAAGGACAAGGACCAGCCGTGGGTGAAGAAGCTGGTCAAGGCGTACCAGTCGCCGGAAGTGCGGGAATTCATCAAGAAGCAGTTCAAGGGCTCGATGGTCGCGTCGTTCTGAACGCCGCACACCGGTCGTACCGCTGAACGAAAAGGGCCTGCATCGCGCAGGCCCTTTTTCATTGGCGCGGCCGGTCGAGGGCCGCAGGGTGTCTCGCGTTCAGCGCCGGCTCACATCTCGCCGCGCCGCGAGCAGATCGACATGATCTGCTGGATCGCATAGTTGTCGCGCACGCCCGGCAGCGACTGCACCACGCACTCGTGAAAGCGCCGCTCGCGCGGCAGCAGCATCGCGTTGTTGCGGTACAGCGCGTCGCACGAGCGCTGGATCAACTGGGCCGCCGCGCCGTTGCGGCTCTCGCGCAGCGCATTGAGCATGCAGTCGTCGTATTGCGCGCTGCCGTCGGTCAGTGCGAACGCCGCTCCCGGCAGCGCCAGCGCGACAGCCGCGAATGCGATGGCTCGGATCCCCCGTTTCATGTGGCCTCCGATGACGTGGATTGAGTCGGCCGACAGCATAACGTAAAGCCGCAAGCGCGGCTGACGCGTTGCGCCGAGGCCGGCTGGAACCGCCGCCGGCCGGGCTTCACGCTCGCTCGCGCATGTCGGTGGGCGCTGCGATCCGGGGCGCGATGCGAAAGCGTGGAGTCAGGCGGTGGTCTGCGGAAATGGTATCCTCGTGCGTTCGCCGCTGCACGCCTTCCCGGGGCGTGCGCGGGCCGCTCGCCAACGCGTCGTATGCATGGCGGCGCCCGCCTGACGGCGGCGGGAATCCATCATCCAGAACCGACACAATACGGGGGAGACACACCCATGAAGCGTTTCAAGACTTTCGCGATCCGTTCGATCACGGCCGGCGTGGCCGCACTCGCGCTGGCCGGTGCCGCGCACGCACAGACCGTCAAGGTGCTGTCGATCGTCGACCATCCGGCGCTCGATGCGATCCGCGACGGCGTACGCGCCGAGCTGAAGGCGGAAGGTTACGGCGACGACAAGCTCAAGTGGGAATACCAGAGCGCGCAGGGCAACACGGGCACGGCCGCGCAGATCGCGCGCAAGTTCGTCGGCGACCAGCCCGACGTGATCGTCGCGATCGCGACGCCGGCCGCGCAGGCGGTGGTCGCGTCGACGAAGAGCGTGCCGGTCGTCTATTCGGGCGTGACCGATCCGGTCGCCGCGCAGCTCGTGAAGGGCTGGGGCCCGTCGGGCACCAACGTGACGGGCGTGTCCGACAAGCTGCCGCTCGATCGCCAAGTCGCGCTGATCAAGCGCGTCGTGCCGAATGCGAAGACGGTCGGCATGGTCTACAACCCGGGCGAGGCAAATTCGGTCGTCGTCGTGAAGGAGTTGAAGGAGATCCTCGCGAAGCAGGGCATGACGCTGAAGGAAGCGGCCGCGCCGCGTACCGTCGACATCGGCCCGGCCGCGAAGAGCCTGATCGGCAAGGTCGACGTGATCTACACGAACACCGACAACAACGTCGTGTCCGCGTACGAAGCGCTCGTGAAGGTCGCGAACGAAGCGAAGATCCCGCTCGTCGCCGGCGACACCGACAGCGTGAAGCGTGGCGGCATCGCGGCGCTCGGCATCAACTACGGCGACCTCGGCCGCCAGACGGGCAAGGTCGTCGCGCGCATCCTGAAGGGCGAGAAGCCGGGTGCGATCGCGTCGGAAACGAGCAGCAACCTCGAGTTGTTCGCGAACACGGGCGCGGCCGCGAAGCAGGGTGTGACGCTCGCGCCGGATCTGCTCAAGGAAGCGAAGACGGTCATCAAGTAAGCCGCGGCCCGACCGCCGCGCTTGCGGGCCCGATCCGGGCCTGAACGACACCGCCGAACGGGCGGCTCCCACCCGGGGCCGCCCGTTCGCTTCGCCCGGCCGTACACGTCCGGCCGGGAAGCAACAGGATTTCCCCATCATGTCTCTGTTCTCGTTACTGGGCGCCCTGGAGATCGGCCTGATCTTCAGTCTCGTCGCCCTCGGGGTGCTGATCTCGTTTCGCATCCTCAACTTCCCCGACCTCACCGTCGACGGCAGCTTTCCGCTCGGCGGCGCCGTCGCCGCGACGCTGATCTCCGCCGGCTACGACCCGTTCAGCTCGACCTGCATCGCGATCGTCGCGGGCGCGGCGGCCGGCTTCATCACCGGCTGGCTCAACGTGCGCCTGAAGATCATGGACCTGCTCGCCAGTATCCTGATGATGATCGCGCTCTATTCGGTGAACCTGCGGATCATGGGCCGGCCGAACGTGCCGCTCATCACCGAGCCGACGATCTTCACCGTGCTGCAGCCCGACTGGATGCCCGACTACGTGCTGCGCCCGGCGCTGCTCGCGATCGTCGTCGTGGTCGCGAAGCTCGGCCTCGACTGGTTCTTCTCGTCGCAGCTCGGCCTCGCGATGCGTGCGACCGGCGCGAACCCGCGGATGGCGCGCGCTCAAGGCATCGCGACCGGCCGTGCGACGCTCGCCGGGATGGCGCTGTCGAACGCGCTCGTCGCGCTCGCCGGCGCCCTGTTCGCGCAGACGCAGGGCGGTGCGGACATCTCGATGGGGATCGGCACGATCGTGATCGGGCTGGCCGCCGTGATCATCGGAGAAACGCTGTTGCCGGCGCGCAGGCTCGTGCTGACGACGCTCGCCGTCGTGCTCGGCGCGATCGTCTACCGCTTCTTCATCGCGCTCGCGCTGAACAGCGAATTCATCGGGCTGAAGGCGCAGGACCTGAACCTCGTGACGGCCGCGCTCGTCACGATCGCGCTGGTGCTGCCGGCGACGCGCAAGAAACTGTTCGCGCGCAAGAACGGAGGGGCCTGACATGCTGTCCGCACAAGATCTCAAACTCACGTTCAATCCCGGCACGCCGATCGAGACGCGCGCGCTGCGCGGGCTGTCGCTCGAGATTCCCGACGGCCAGTTCGTCGCGGTGATCGGCTCGAACGGCGCCGGCAAATCGACTTTCCTCAATGCGATCAGCGGCGACCAGGCCGTCGATGCGGGACGCATCTCGATCGACGGCACGGAGGTCACGCGCAAAGCGGCATGGGACCGCGCGCACCTCGTCGCGCGCGTGTTCCAGGATCCGATGGCCGGCACCTGCGAGGCGCTGACGATCGAGGAGAACATGGCGCTCGCGATGGCGCGCGGCGCGCGGCGCGGCTTCAAGGCCGCGCTCGACCGGCCGTCGCGCGAGCTGTTCCGCGACAAGCTGCGGCTCCTGAATCTCGGGCTGGAAAACCGGTTGACCGACCGGATCGGGCTGCTGTCGGGCGGCCAGCGGCAGGCGGTGAGCCTGTTGATGGCGTCGCTGCGGCCGTCGCGGATCCTGCTGCTCGACGAGCACACGGCCGCGCTGGATCCGAAGACGGCTGCGTTCGTGCTGGAGCTGACCGCGCGCATCGTCGCCGAGAGCAAGCTGACGACGATGATGGTCACGCACAGCATGCGGCAGGCGCTCGACTACGGCGACCGCACGGTGATGCTGCACCAGGGGCAGGTCGTGCTCGACGTGTCGGGCGACGCACGCAAGGGCCTCGACGTGCCGGACCTGCTGCAGATGTTCGAGAAGGTGCGTCACGAGCAACTCGACGACGACGCATTGCTGCTCGGCTGACGGGCGGCCGGCGGGCCGGTGCGGTGCGGGGTGCCGCATCGTGCCGGTTCGCGTGCGGGTTGGCGTGTCGGCCAGGCGAATCGGGTCGGCAAATCGGACCGGCGATTCCGCCCGGATGGCGGTGGAGCGCGTTCGGGCGACATGATCCGGCCACGCCCGCTCCGGTGCGGCGTAACATGACGGCCGCGCCGGCTGTCCCGTCGTTTTTCCTCTGACGAAAAGCGGTTTCGCACCGATGCTGTGCGACGCGAGCGCATTGCCATATACTGTATATCCATACAGTTGTGGGTGGCGTCATGCTCGCATCCTCCATTTCTCCCGAATCCCTTCATCCGTCCCTCTGGCGCGGTTCCCAGCTCGCGCGCGGCGGCCCGCGCACGATCGATACCGGCTTCGCGTCGCTGTCGGCCGAGTTGCCGGGCGGCGGCTGGCCGGTCGGCGGGCTCGTCGAACTGCTGGCCGCGCAGCCGGGCTGTGGCGAGATGCGGCTGCTCGCGCCCGCGCTTGCACGCACCGTCAGCGCCCGGCGTCCGCTTGCGCTCGTCGCGCCGCCGCAGTCGCCGCATGCCACCGCGCTCGCCAGTCTCGGCGTGCCGGCCGACGCGCTGCTGTGGCTGCGTGCCGGCAGCCGCACGGATGCGCTGTGGGCCGCCGAGCAGGCGCTCAAGACCGGCTGTTGCGGCGCGCTGCTGCTGTGGCAGGACGCGCGGCCCGATGCGCTGCGGCGCCTGCATCTCGCGGCCGCGCGCACGGGCGATACGCTGTTCGTGATGCTGCGGCCGCTGTCGGCCGCGCGGCAACCGTCGCCGGCCGTGCTGCGTGTCGAGCTGTACCCCGTGCCGGGCGGCGTGTCGCTCGACATCGTCAAGCGTCGCGGCCCCGCACGCAGCGAGCCGCTCGTGCTCGACCTGCCGTCGCCCATCGTGGAGAGCCGCTATGCGCGTCTTGCTCGGCATCCATCTGCCGCGCCTGCCGCTCGACGTGTGCGTCGCGCCGCCGTCTGACGGCGCGGCGGACGACGACGCAGGCTGCGCGGTGCTCGAGCAAGGCGTCGTGCTGATCGCCGATGCGTCCGCGCGCCGGCATGGCGTGCGCGCGGGCATGAAGCGCGGCGGCGTGCTGACGCTCGCGCCCGCGACGCAGCTCGTCGAACGCGATCCCGCGCGCGAAGCCGATGCGCTGCGCGCGGTCGCGCTCGCGTTGCTGCGCTTCTCGCCGTGCGTCGCGCTCGACGACGAAGCCACGCTGATCGTCGACGTCGGCCCGAGCTTGCGGCTGTTCGGCGGGTTGCCGTCGCTGTGCCGCCAGGTGCGTGCGACGCTCGCGGCGCTCGGCTATGCGGCGCGCCTGTCCGCCGCGCCGACCGGGGGCGGCGCGTGGCTGCTCGCGCGCGTGTCGGCCCGTGCGCGCATCCGGCGCCGTATCGCCGGCCAGGTGTCGCTCGTTCGTTCGCTCGACCGGCTGCCGTGCGTGCTGCTGCCCGATGCGCGTCCGTATGCGGGCTGGTTCGACGGCCTCGGTTGCCGCACGCTCGCCGATCTGCGCGGCTTGCCGCGCGCGGGGCTGCAGCGCCGCTGCGGCCCCGCGTTGCTGGCCGCGCTCGATCGCGCGTATGGCGACGCGGTCGAGCCGCTTGCGTGGATGGCAGTGCCGCCGGTGTTCGACGTACGGCTCGAATTGCAGGAGCGTGTCGAATACGCGGAAGCCGTGTTGTTCGTTGCGCGGCGGCTCGTCGTGCAGCTCTGCGGCTGGCTGGCCGCGCGGCAACTGTCGCTGGCCGCGATGACGTTCGATCTCGAGCACGAACGCGGCCGCCAAGCCGTGCCGCCGACGCCGCTCGAGCTCGCGTTCGCCGCACCCGTGAGGGACGAGGCGCATTTCATGCGGCTGCTCGGCGAGCGGCTCGCGCGCGTCGAGTTGCCGGCCGCGGTGATTGCTGTGCGTCTGAAGGCCACGCGCGTCGAATCGGTCGCGCCGCCGGCCGACGATCTTTTCCCCGAACCGGGCGGCACGAAAGAGACACGCGCGCGGCTGTTCGAGCTGCTGGTCGCACGGCTCGGCGCGGAGAACGTGCTGCGCGCGGCACCCGTCGCCGATCACCGGCCCGAGGCCGCGAACCGTTGGCTGCCGCTCGATGCGCAGGCCGGCAAGCCGGCCGGCGGGCCGCCTGCGGTGCCGCCGAGGCCCGCGTGGCTGCTCGCCGAGCCGCTGCCGTTGTTGATGCGTGAGAACCGGCCGGTATTTCATACGCCGCTGAGGATGATGTCGTCAGCGGAGCGGATCGAGGCCGGGTGGTTCGATGGTCAACTCGCCGCTCGTGATTACCACGTCGCGCAGGACGAAGCCGGTGCGTGCTATTGGGTGTTCAGGGAGCGGGCGGGGAGCGAGTCCGAGCCGCACTGGTTCCTGCACGGCTTGTTCGGGTGAACGGTCATGATTGCGGAATTCAGTTGGCTGCCCGATTACGCGGAGTTGTTCTGCCGCTCGAACTTTTCGTTCCTGCATGGCGCGTCGCATGCGGAAGAACTGGTCGAGCGTGCGTTCGAGCTCGGCTATCGCGGGATCGCGATCACCGACGAATGCTCGTTGGCAGGCGCACCGCGCATGCATGTCGCGGCGAAGGCGAAAGGGCTGCCGCTCGTCATCGGTTCGTACTTCGAAGTCACGCCGGATGACGTCGCGCCCGGCCACGATCCGGGCCCCGGTGCGTTCGGGCTCGTGTTGCTTGCACAGAATCGCGAGGGGTACGGCAATCTTTCAGAGCTGATTTCATGGCGGCGGATGGCGTCGCCAAAGGGCACCTACAAGCTGACGTCGCGGATGCTGTCGGCGCCGCCTGCGGAGTTCGCACACCTGCGCGGCATGCCCGACTGCTTCGCGATTCTCGTGCCCGCGTACCCGGTGCGCGCGGACGTGCTCGATGCACAGGTCGCGTGGTTTCGCGCGACGTTCGGCGAACGTGCGCGGCTCGGGCTCGTGCAGTTGCAGCGCGCGCTGGATGGCGCGCAGCGCGAGGAGATTCGCGCGGCCGGCGAGCGGCGTGGCGTGCGCATCGTCGCGCTGGGCGACGTGACGATGCACCGGCGCTCGTGCAAGGAGCTGCAGGACGTGATGACGGCGATCCGCGTCGGGATGCCGGTTTCGGAGTGCGGTTATGCACTGGCGCCGAATGCGGAACAGCACCTGCGTTTGCGGCAGCGCATCGGGCAGTTGTACTCGGCGGACGAGATCGCGCAGACGTGCGCGATTCTCGATGCGTGCGATTTCAAACTCAGCTCGCTTCGCTACGAGTATCCCGACGAGATCGTGCCGAAGGGGCTCACACCGACGAGCTATCTGGAACAGGAAACCCGGGCAGGGGCGGCGGAACGCTATCCGCAGGGTATTCCGGAGAAAGTCGAGAAGCAGATCCGCTATGAACTCGACCTGATTGCACGACTGAGCTACGAACCGTTCTTCCTGACCGTCTACGACATCGTCAAATACGCGCGCAGTCAGAACATCCTGTGCCAGGGCCGAGGCTCGGCCGCGAACTCGGTCGTCTGTTACTGCCTCGGCATCACCGAAGTGAATCCCGAGCAAAGCACGATGCTGTTCGAGCGCTTCATCAGCGCGGAGCGCGGCGAGCCGCCCGACATCGACGTCGATTTCGAGCATCAGCGCCGGGAAGAGGTGATTCAGCATATCTACGAGAAGTACGGGCACGACCGCGCAGCACTTGCGGCCGCGGTCTCGACCTATCGCCCGCGCGGCGTGCTGCGCGAGACCGGCAAGGCGCTCGGCGTCGATCCGATGCTGGTCGATCGCGTCGCGAAAGCGCACCGCTGGTTCGACGGCAGCCGCGACCTGCTGCAGCAATTCTCGACGACCGGGCTTGATCCCGAGACGCCGCTCATCCAGGCGTGGGCCCGGCTCGCCGCGCGGCTGCTGAACTTTCCGCGCCACCTGTCGCAGCACTCCGGCGGCTTCGTGATCAGCCGCGGCAAGCTCACGCGGCTCGTGCCGGTCGAGAACGCGGCGATGGACGGGCGGCGCGTGATCCAGTGGGACAAGGACGATCTCGAAGCACTCGGGCTGATGAAGGTCGACGTGCTCGCGCTCGGCATGCTGTCGGCGCTGCATCGCGCATTCGACATGCGCACCGCGTGGCGCGGGCCGCCGGAGCCGGATGGTGAGCCGTTTACGCTGAAGCACATTCCGCAGGATGACGAAGCGACCTACGACATGATCTGCCGCGCCGACACGGTTGGCGTGTTCCAGATCGAATCGCGTGCGCAGATGTCGATGCTGCCGCGCCTGCGCCCGCGTACTTACTACGATCTGGTGATCGAGGTTGCGATCGTGCGGCCGGGGCCGATCCAGGGCGGGGCAGTGCATCCCTACCTGAAACGGCGCCAGGGCATCGAAAAGGTCAGTTATCCAAAGGAGGACTTGAAGCCTGCGCTCGCACGGACGTACGGCGTGCCGATCTTCCAGGAGCAGGTGATGCAGATCGCGATGATCGCGGCCGGCTTCACGGCCGGTGAGGCCGACCAGTTGCGGCGCGCGATGGCCGCGTGGAAGCGCAAGGGCAATCTGGAGCAATATCACAGCAAGATCGTCGACGGGATGCGCGAGCGCGACTATCCGCCCGAGTTTGCCGAACAGATTTTCGAGCAGATCAAGGGTTTCGGCGATTACGGTTTCCCCGAGAGCCACGCGGCCAGCTTCGCGAAGCTCGCCTACGCCAGCAGCTGGCTCAAATGCCACGAACCGGCGATCTTCCTCGCGGCATTGTTGAACAGCCAGCCGATGGGTTTTTACCCGCCGTCGCAACTCGTGCAGGACGCGAAGCGCCACGGTGTGCAGGTGCTGCCGATCGACGTGACGCAAAGCAACTGGGAAGCATCGCTCGAAGCGCTGCCCGGCCAGCCGCTGCCGCACGGCCAGCCGGCCGTTCGGCTCGGACTGTCGCTCGTGAGCGGTCTGGGGGAAGCCGCTGTCCGCAGGATCGAAGCCGCACGCGCGTCGGGCCCCTTCGACAACGTCGACACCCTTGCACGCCGCGCGCAACTCGAACGCCGCGACCTCGAAGCGCTCGCCGCCGCGAACGCGCTCGCGACGCTCGCCGGCCATCGCCGCGACGCGTTGTGGCAGGCCGTCGCGGCGGCGCCGGAGCGCGACCTGCTGGCGACCGCGCCGATCGACGAGGAAGAGAAGCCCGCGCTCGGCGCGCCGTCGGAAGCCGACGACATCCTCGCCGACTATCACACCACCGGCCTCACGCTGAACCGCCACCCCGTCGCGCTGCTGCGGCCCGAGCTACGCGCGCGGCGGCTGTCGTCCGCGGCCGAATTGCACGACCGCCCCGACGGCCGGCTCGCGCGCGCGTGCGGGCTCGTGACCGCACGGCAGATGCCGGGCACCGCGAAAGGCGTGATGTTCATGACGCTCGAAGACGAAACGGGCTGCGTGAACCTGATCGTCCGGCCCGAGCTGCTCGCGCGGCAGCGCCGCGAAACCCTCGATTCGCGGCTGCTGGCCGCGTCCGGCGTGTGGCAGGTCGCGAGCGACGTGAGGCACCTCGTTGTGCAGCATTTCGAGGATCTGACGCCGCTGCTCGGCGGCCTGCGCACGTCGAGCCGCGAGTTCCATTGATGCATCGCGCCGGCACGCTGCCCGCGTGCTGCCGCCAGGTGCATACCAGTCGGCTGAACTGGTTCTATTCCGGTATCGTTTCCAGCTCTCCAAACCCGGTAAATCCAGCGCCGGAACTGTCCCCTTGCATACCAATCCGGGTAAATCCCTATCCCGCATCGCGTTGTAAACAAAGGATTTATTGCTACTAAAACGCTTGCCTGGCAAGGCTTTCGGCGATTTCCACGCCGCTAATACCAGTTTGTTGACTGGTATTATGGTGGTTATATAATGCGTTCACTTTCGACGGTCCGAGATCGTCGTCCGACACCCGGAGGCACATGGAAACCGGCTGGTCCGAACTGGCGCCCGATCCCCTCAGCGACACGCCGCTCTATCTGCAGCTCGCCCGCAACCTGGCGAGCGCGATCCACGCCGGCGCGTGGCGGGCCGGCGAGGCGCTGCCGTCGGAGCGGCTGCTGTCGGTGTCGGTCGGCGTATCGCGGATCACGGCCCGTCGCGCACTCGCGCTGCTGGTCGAGCAGGGGCTGATCAAGCGGGCGCGTGGGGCGGGCAGCTTCATCACGCCGCGCGTCGCCGATCCGCTGTCGCGTCTCGTCGGCTTCACCGCGAAGATGAAGCAGCGCGGCTTCGTGCCCGATTCGGTGTGGCTGTCGCGCACGCTGCGCGCCGCGAGCCGTGACGAGATCACGCATCTCGGCCTCGCACCCGGCGCGACGGTGGCGCGGCTCGAACGGCTGCGCCGCGCGGACGGCATCGTGATGGCGGTCGAGCACTCGACGCTGCCGGCCGCGGTGGTGCCCGATCCGCAGGTGCTCGGTGCGTCGCTGTACGAGTACCTCGAGGCGCGCGGGATGACCGTCGTGCGCGCGCTGCAGCACTTTCGCGCGGCGAACGCGACGCACGCGATCGCGAAATGGATGGCGGTTCAGCCGGGCTCGGCGCTGCTGGTGATCAGACGGATCGGCTACGGCGCCGACCAGCGCGCGATCGAAGTGAGCGAAACGTATTGCCGCGACGACTACTACGACTTCGTCGCCGAACTGAAACGCTGACGCGCGAGACTGCCCGCGCGCGACAGGCGAGAAGCAACGACACGAATTTGCAAATCACGACGCGGATGCCCGCGTCACCAGATCATCAAGAGAACGTCATGCTGACTGGAAACATCCTTACCCCCGACGGCTGGATTCACGGTTCGCTCGATAGCGAGAACGGCCGCATCACGACGCTCGACGGCAAGCCCGTCGATCCCGCGAAGAACGACGCGCCTTACATCCTGCCCGGCTTCATCGACCTGCATGTCCATGGCGGTGGCGGTGCCGACGTGATGGAAGGCGGCGACGCGATCGAGACGATCGCCCGCACGCACGCGCAATTCGGCACGACGAGCCTGCTCGCGACGACGATGACCGCGCCGCGAGACGAGCTGATGAAAGTCGTCGGCAACCTCGGCAGCGTCGCGCGCACCCGCACGCCGGGCGGCGCGCGCGTGCTCGGCGTGCACCTCGAAGGCCCGTACATCAACCCCGGCAAGCTCGGCGCGCAGCCCGACGCGGCCGTATCGGCCGTGCTCGACGAAGTGCTGAAGTACCTGTCGATCGCGCCGATCCGCGTCGTCACGCTCGCGCCGGAAATCGCCGGCCACATCGAGATCATCGGCGAGATGGCCGCACGCGGCGTACGCGTGCAGCTCGGCCACTCGCTCGCGACCTATGACGACGCAGTGGCCGCGCTCAAGCACGGCGCGTGCGGCTTCACGCACCTGTTCAACGCGATGTCGCCGCTGCATCACCGCAACCCCGGCCTGGTAGGCGCGGCGCTTGCTCATGCCGAATACGCGGAAATCATTCCCGATCTGCTGCACGTGCACCCGGGCGCGATTCGTGCTGCGCTGCGTGCGATCCCGCGCCTGTACGTCGTGACCGACAGCACGTCCGCAACGGGCATGCCCGACGGCGAATACCGGCTCGGCAGCCAGCACGTGACGAAGTGCCTCGGCGGCGTGCGGCTGGCCGACGGCACGCTCGCCGGCAGCACGCTGACGATGGACCAGGCGCTGCGCAACCTCGTGTCGCTCGGCCTGCCGATCGCCGACGTGTCGAACCGGATGTCGCGCTACGCGGCCGACTACCTCGGCGTCACCGATCGCGGCCGCCTCGAGCGCGGCGCATGGGCCGACCTCGCGGTGTTCGACCGCGACCTGAACCTCACCGCGACCTACGTCGAAGGAGAATCGATTGTCGAATATGCTTAAGGAAGCGCGCGAGTCCGCCCAGGTCGTCGCCGCGCAGATCGCCGACACCGCGCGCGTCGAAGCGCTCGCCGGCCAATTGCTCGATCACCCGCCGGCCGTCGCGCTGACGGTCGCGCGCGGCAGCTCGGATCACGCCGCGAGCTATTTCGCGAGCCTGACGATGAGCCGCCTCGGCGTGCCGGTCGCGTCGCTGCCGATGTCGGTCGCCACGCTGCAGCAGGCGCCGCTGAAGGTGCAGGACCAGCTCGCGATCGCCTTCTCCCAGTCGGGCAAGAGCCCCGACCTCGTCAACACGATGGCCGCGCTGCGCGAAGCCGGCGCGCGCACCGTCGCCGCCGTGAACGTGCTGCCGTCGCCGCTCGCCGATGCATGCGAGCACCAGTTGCCGCTGCTCGCCGGCCCCGAATTGTCGGTCGCCGCGACGAAGAGCTATATCGCGATGCTGTCGCTGTCCGCGCAGATCGTCGCCTACTGGCAGCGCGATGCTGCGCTGATGACCGCGCTGCGCGGCCTGCCCGACGTGCTCGCGCAGGCCGGCCAGCTCGACTGGTCGCAGGCCGTCGCCGCGCTGGCGGGTGTCGAGCGGATGATCGTGATCGGCCGCGGCCTGGGCCTCGCGATCGCACAGGAAGCCGCGCTGAAGCTGAAGGAAACGTCCGGTATCCAGGCCGAGGCGTTCTCGAGCGCCGAAGTCCGTCACGGCCCGATGGAGCTGATCGATCGCGACTATCCGCTGCTCGTGTTCGCCCCGCCGGGGCCCGAGCAGGCCGGCCTGTTGCAGCTCGCCGCAGACATGCGCGCACGCGGTGCCGCCGTGCTGCTCGCGGCGCCTGCCGGCACGCCCGGCCTGACCGGTACGGTGCTGCCGCTCGCGCAGTCCGCCCATTCGGCGCTCGACCCGATCGCCGCCATTCTTTCGTTCTACGTGATGGCGGCGGATCTCGCCGTCGCGCGCGGCCGCAATCCCGACACGCCGCGCCACCTGAACAAAGTCACCGAAACGCACTGATAGCCGAGACAGCCGATGAGACGCGCCGAGGAGTCCCAGTTGAAGAGCCCCACCCATGATCAGATCGTCCTGCTTAGCCCCTTGACCGGACCGATCGTCGCGCTGGCCGACGTGCCCGATCCGGTGTTCTCCGGCGGGATGTTCGGCGACGGCATCGGTATCGACCCGCTCGCGGGCAAGCTCGTCGCGCCGTGCGCGGGCGTCGTGTCGCATCTCGCGCGCACGGGCCATGCGGTGACGATCACGACGCCGCAAGGCGCGGAAGTGCTGCTGCACATCGGCATCGACACCGTTGAGCTGAACGGGCAGGGCTTCATCGCACACATCGAGGCCGGCGCACGTGTCGAGGCGGGCACGCTGCTGATCGAGTTCGACCAGGATGCGGTGGCGCGCAGCGCGCATTCGCTCGTGTCGGTGATCGCGATCGCAAACTCCGACGCGTTCGAGGTCGTCGATCGCGCGAGCGGTTTCGCGACGGCCGGCGAGACGCCGTTGCTCGCGCTGCGCGGCAAGGGCGAAGCGGCTGCGCAGGCGGCACAAACCGGCGCGGCGGCAATGAACGAAGTGCGCCGCGAGATCGTGCTCGCGCAGCCGGGCGGCCTGCATGCGCGGCCGGCCGCGCGTGCGCGTGAAGCCGTGCGCGGGTTCGACGCGAGCGTCGACGTGCTGTTCGACGGCCGCAAGGCGTCGATCGCGAGCGTCGTCGGCCTGCTCGGCCTCGGTGCCGGCGAAGGCGCGACGGTCGAACTGGTCGGTCGCGGTGCGCACGCGCAGCAGGCCGTCGATGCGGTCGAGCACGAGCTGCTGCGCGAAGCGCACGGCGAAGTCGAGGAAAAACCGGCGCGGCTGAGGTCGCCCGCGCCGCCGACGGTCGCGCGCAA
The DNA here is from genome assembly GCF_011605345.1 of Burkholderia sp. D-99. Lineage (GTDB taxonomy): Bacteria > Pseudomonadota > Gammaproteobacteria > Burkholderiales > Burkholderiaceae > Burkholderia. The sequence continues at coordinate 53,731 of NZ_JAAOXM010000016.1, read as the reverse complement.
TGTCGGTGCGCCGATCGACCCCAACACGCTCGCGGGCGTATGCGCGGCGCCCGGCATCGCAGTCGGCACGCTGGTGCGTCTCGACGATGCGGAGATCGTGCCGCCTGAACAGGCGACCGGCACGCCCGCGTCGGAAAGCCGCCAGCTCGACCAGGCGCTGAAGGCAGTCGACGCCGAACTCGACGAAACGGTGCGCAACGCATCGGCGCGCGGGGCGGTTGGCGAAGCGGGCATCTTCGCGGTGCATCGCGTGCTGCTGGAAGACCCGACGCTGATCGACGCGGCGCGCGACCTGATCAGTCTCGGCAAGAGCGCGGGCTTTGCATGGCGCACGACGATCCGCACGCAGATCGACACGCTGTCGAAGCTCGACGACGCGCTGCTCGCCGAACGTGCGGCCGACCTGCGCGACATCGAGAAGCGCGTGCTGCGCGCGCTCGGCCACACGAACGGTGCCGCGCGTGCGCTGCCCGACGAAGCGGTACTCGCGGCCGAGGAATTCACGCCGTCGGACCTGTCGTCGCTCGATCGCCAGCGCGTGACCGCGCTCGTGATGGCGCGCGGCGGCGCGACGTCGCACGCGGCGATCATCGCGCGACAGCTCGGCATTCCGGCGCTGGTGGCGGTCGGCGATGCACTGTACGCGATTCCGGACGGCACGCAGGTCGTTGTCGATGCGAGCGCGGGCCGGCTCGAACATGCACCGACCGCGCTCGACGTCGAACGCGCGCGGCACGAGCGCCAGCGCCTGGACGGCGTGCGCGAGGCGAACCGGCAACTGGCAGGCGTTGCCGCCGAGACGGTCGACGGCCGCGCGATCGAGGTCGCCGCGAACATCGCGACGCTCGACGACGCGAACACCGCGGTCGACAACGGCGCCGACGCGGTCGGCCTGCTGCGTACCGAGCTGATGTTCATCCATCGCCAGGTCGCGCCGACGGTCGTCGAACACCAGCAGAGCTACCAGTCGATCGTCGACGCGCTGCAGGGTCGCACGGCGATCATCCGCACGCTCGACGTCGGCGCCGACAAGGAAGTCGATTACCTGACGCTGCCGCCCGAACCGAACCCGGCGCTCGGCCTGCGCGGCATCCGTCTCGCGCAGGTGCGCCCCGATCTGCTCGACGATCAACTGCAGGGCCTGCTCGCGGTGAAGCCGTTCGGCGCGGTGCGCATCCTGCTGCCGATGGTGACCGACGCGGGCGAACTCGTGCGCCTGAAAAAGCGCATCGACGAATTCGCGCGCGCACAGGGCCGCACCGAGCCGATCGAGGTCGGCGTGATGATCGAGGTGCCGTCGGCCGCGCTGCTGGCCGACCAACTCGCGCAGCACGCGGATTTCCTGTCGATCGGCACCAACGACCTGACGCAGTACACGCTCGCGATGGACCGCTGCCAGGCCGATCTGGCCGCGCAATCCGACGGCCTGCATCCGGCCGTGCTGCGCCTGATCGACATCGCGGTGCGCGGCGCCGCGAAGCACGGCAAGTGGGTCGGCGTGTGCGGCGCGCTCGGCGGCGATCCGCTCGCGGTGCCGATCCTGGTGGGCCTCGGCGTGACCGAGCTGTCGGTCGACCCCGTATCGGTGCCGGGCATCAAGGCGCGTGTGCGCCGTCTCGATTACCAGTTGTGCCGTCAGCGTGCGCAGGATCTGCTCGCGCTCGATTCGGCACAGGCGGTAAGGGCAGCAAGCCGCGAGGTCTGGCCGCTCGACTGAACGTCGGCGGCGGGCGCGTGGCCCGTTTCGGTACAAGAGCGTAATTAGGTCAACGACGATTAACGACGAGACAAGGATTGGAGGACTGAATGAACGGGAATCCGTTTCTGAAAATACAGGGCCTGGGCCGGGCGCTGATGCTGCCGATCGCGGTATTGCCGGTCGCCGGCATCCTGCTGCGACTCGGCCAGCCGGACGTGTTCAACATCAAGATGATCGCCGACGCCGGCGGCGCGATCTTCGACAACCTGCCGCTGCTGTTCGCGATCGGCGTGGCGGTCGGCTTCGCGAAGGACAATAACGGCGTGGCGGCACTCGCGGGCGCGATCGGTTACCTGATCGAAACCGCGATCATGAAGGACATCGATCCCAAGCTGAACATGGGCGTGCTGTCCGGGATCATCGCGGGCGTGGTCGCGGGCTTGCTGTACAACCGCTATAAAGACATCAAGCTGCCGGACTACCTCGCGTTCTTCGGCGGCAAACGGTTCGTGCCGATCATTACAGGCCTGGTCTGCGTGATACTCGGCATCGCGTTCGGGTACGTGTGGCAGCCAGTCCAGCATGCGATCGACGCGGCCGGCCAGTGGCTGACGACGGCGGGCGCGATCGGTGCGTTCGTGTTCGGCTTCCTGAACCGCCTGCTGCTCGTCACGGGCCTGCACCACATCATCAACTCGCTCGCGTGGTTCGTGTTCGGCAACTTCACGCCGCCCGCCGGCGGCGAGATCGTGCACGGCGACCTGCACCGCTTCTTCGCAGGCGACCCGACTGCGGGCACCTTCATGGCCGGCTTCTTCCCGATCATGATGTTCGGCCTGCCGGCCGCGTGTCTCGCGATGCTGCACGAGGCACCGAAGGAGCGCCGCGCGATGGTCGGCGGCCTGCTGTTCTCGATGGCGCTCACGTCGTTCCTGACCGGCGTGACCGAGCCGATCGAATTCAGCTTCATGTTCCTCGCACCGGTGCTGTACGTGATCCACGCGGTGCTGACGGGGCTGTCGCTTGCGATCTGCCAGATCCTCGACGTGAAGCTCGGCTTCACGTTCTCGGCCGGCGCGATCGACTATGTGCTGAACTACGGGCTGTCGACGAAGGGCTGGATCGCGATCCCGCTCGGCATCGCGTACGGCGCCGCGTACTACGGGCTGTTCCGCTTCTTCATCCGCAAGTTCAACATGGCCACGCCGGGCCGTGAGCCGGCATCGGCCGATGCGGCCGCGGAATCGTACGCATCGGGCGGCTTCGTCGCACCGGCCGCGGGTACCGCCGCGACGGCCGCCGCACCGCGCGCGCAGCGCTACATCGCCGCGCTCGGCGGGGCGGGCAACCTGTCGGTCGTCGACGCGTGCACGACGCGCCTGCGCCTGACCGTCGTCGATCCGGAGAAGGTCTCGGAGCCGGAACTGAAGTCGATCGGCGCGCGCGGTGTGCTCAAGCGCGGCGGCAACAGCGTGCAGGTGATCATCGGGCCCGAGGCAGACATCATTGCCGACGAGATGCGTGCCGCGATCGGCAGCGGCGCTACCGGTGCCACGTCGACGGCGACGGCTGCCGCGGTGCAGCCTGTCACGGGCGCGGCCGCTGGCCCGCTCGATCCGGAGCCGACGCGCTGGCTCGCGGTGTTCGGCGGCGCGACCAACGTCGTGTCGCTCGACGCGATCGCGACCACGCGCCTGCGTGTGGTCGTGCGCGATCCGTCGGCGGTCGATCGCGATCGTCTCGGTGCGCTCGACGTCGCGTGGGTGTCGCTCGACACGTTCCACATCGTCTGCGGCAACGCGGCGGCACGCTATGCCGAACAACTCGGCGCGCGCCTGCCGCCGTCGGGCAGCGGGGCGGCCGCGCAACCGGCCTGATGCGATGAAGCCGGCCTGACCTGCGATGCGGGTTCGGGCCGGCCGGCAAAACGAAAACGGCTTGCGACGTGTAGCGTCGCAAGCCGTTTTTCTTTGGTGCGGGCGATGGCGCGATGCATGCGTTTGCATCGCGCGTCGCCCGGGTGTTCAGCCGTTCACGGATTCGTCAGCGTGAAGGTCGGCTTCCGGTAGCCGATGCCGGCCCGGTCGAGCTTCGGCAGTTCGCGTTGCGTGAGCAGCGTCGCGAATCCGGCCCAGTCGCGCTGCAGCGCGGCCGTGTCGACGTGATGCGTGTCGCCGCGCTTGAAGCGCACGCCGGCCGCATACGGCAGCTCCCAGTCGGCCCGGTGCCACGCGCGCTCGGCGAGCGCGAGCAGCCGCGGATAGGCCATGTATTCGAGGAAGGTGTCGTTGCGCATCACCTCGCCCCACGCCTGCCCCTGCATGCCTTCGATGCGCGGCGCGGGGCCCGTTCCCGTGACCTCGAACGGGTTGCCGTCACGGTCGCCCATCACTTCGGCGTTCTGCGGCAGGTTCTCGGGCGCGAGCGAGAACACCTTGTACTCGTCCGTCGCGTGCGAGCCCCAGTAGTAACCGCGTTCGCGCGGGTTGAGCGTGTACGGGAAGTCGAAGTACAGGTAGTCGGGCAGCGCGAGCACCGTCAGGTAGCCCTTGCCGCTCAGGTCGCGTGCGCTGTCCGATGCGCCCCAGAAGATCGTGTCCCACAGCGACACCATCACGTGGCGCGTGCTGAAGTCCTGCGGCCCGTTCGCATGCTTGATGCCGTCCTGCCACGCGGCCATCGTGTCGATCCCGTTCGCGCTGACCGCCGCGCTCACCTGTTGCGCGAAACGCGTCGGCAGCTCGTCGATCGACTTGATCTCGCCGCGCTGGAGCAGCGCCGTGCACGCGGGCGAACGCGCCCACGGCTTGTCCTGCGCGGCGAGATCGATGCGCCCCTTGTTCGGATCGGTGCCGTTCAGCGGCTGGAAGCCCGCGCCGAGGAAGATGTTCTTCGCCTCGTCGCCGCCGTAATGCCAGATGTGCAGCGGCGCCTGTGCATCCGCATGCATTGCCGCGATCTCGCGGATCACCTTCGATGCGAAATTGAGCGCGCCCGGCACGCACGGGTTCAGGTCGCTGCGCCGGTCGTAGAACTGCACCGTCGTCAGGTTCGACGTGTCCTGCGGATCGAGCAGCCGGTATGCGTTCGCTTCCTGCTCGCGGCCGGCCGCATGCAGCCGCCGGTAACGTGCCTCCATCGTCACGACGGCCGCGCGCGCATGCGCGGGCATGTCGATCTCGGGGATGATCTCGACGAAATGCGCGGCCGCGTAGCGCACCAGTGACACGTAGTCGTCGCGGGTCAGGTAGCCGCCGCCGGAGCGGTTGTCCGGGCCGGAGCCGAGCTGCGGCAGCAGGCAGCGCGTCTCGCTCGGGTCGTGGCAGCGGCGCGAGCCGATCCCGGTCAGCTCGGGCAGCCCGGGGATCTCGATGCGCCAGCCCTCGTCGTCGGACAGATGCAGGTGCAGGCGATTGAGCTTGTACGCGCTCATCTGGTCGATCAGGCGGCGCAGCGTCGCCGGGTGCTTGAAGTTGCGTGCGAGGTCGACGTGCATCCCGCGATGCGTGAAGCGCGGTGCATCCTCGACGAGCATCGCCGGGATCGGGCCGCCGCCCACGGGGGCGAGCGAGTAGAGCGTCTGCACGCCGTAGTAGAGGCCGGCGCGATCGTAGCCTTCGATCAGCACGCCGCGCGGCCCGATCGCGAGCCGGTAGCCGCCCGGCGTCGCGATGTCGGCCGGCAGCCGGCGCGGCGCGACGGCGCCCCACACCGGCACGCGCGCGCCGTCGAGCCCGAGTGTCGTTGCGCGTTCGCGTAGCGCCGCGACCTGTGCGTCCGGCAGATCGGGCAGTGCGAGCTCGACACCGCGCAGGTCGAGCGTGCCGGGCAGCGGCTGCTCGCGCTTCACGCTCGGCAGCGCGCGGCTCGCGTCGGGCCGTGCGGCCACGGGCGGCGCATTGCCGGTCGAATTGTTCTGCGCGTCGGCCGGCAGCGATTCGACGTAGCGAAGCTCGTCGTCGGTGTCGTTGTAGCGGAGCACGGCGGGCGGCGCGCCATCGACCACCACGTACGGGCGCGGGATCACGTCGCTGTAGCGCAGCAGCCAGTATTCGGCGACGAACGGCAGTTCGATGCGTTCACCCGGCGCAAGCCGCACCGAGCCGGGTAGCGGTGTCAGTTCGTACAGGTCGCCGGTGAGCCGCCGCAGCGCGAAGCCGGGACGATCGATTCGCAGAAGGCGGCGGATGCTGTGCAGGTAGAGCTTCCAGCCGCCGTCGGCGATCGCCTGGTGGCCGCGGTTCTGCAGGATCAGGCGGCCCGTCGCGCAGGCCGCGCCGTCGGCGCCGAGTGAGGCGCACGGCACGCCGGCCGCGGCCGCGTGATTGTTGTCGACGGCGACACGCAGCGCGAGGCCGTTCGACAGCCGCGCCGCGAGATCGGCTGGCGGCACGGGTGGACGTACGGCACCGGCCGCCGCGACCGCAGCGCTTGGCGCTGGCAGCGCGCCGAGCGCGACCGGCGACAGTGCCGCGATCAGCAGGCCGGCAAACAGGGTAGACAAGGTTCTGTTCATGCGGACTCCTTAAAAAAGGGGGGGCGTAGCGGCGTCACGAAATGACGTCGCTGCGTGCGGGTCTTTCAACGGAGCTGCGGGGACAACAGGGTGCGCGGGCAATGCGGCTGCCTCGCGCGCAGTCGGCACGCGGGCGCGTGCGTTACGGAACGGGGGGCGGGCAGGCGTGCCGGTCGGATCGGCGCGGGCGGGTGCATGTCTTCATCGGCGGCGCACGGCGGCGGCTGCCGCTGATGTTGATGCGGTGGCGATGCGCCCGGCGGCAAAGGCGCACGCGCGACCTGCGCGGACGATGATGGCGCCGCTCGCCGACGAAGCGCAACCGGCCGCCGTGCGGCGACGGCGAGATGGCGCGCACGCGCGCGCCACATACGGGATTCGCATGTCTCCCCCACCCAGATGGATTCGGCCTGTCAGCGGCCGTGTCCAAAGATCTTATGAAACCTTTTATTGGTATTCAAGTGGTATCAATCTGGCGCTAAATTGGCATCGGCGTGTCGGGCCTGCCCGGCCGGCCTGAGCGAAAAAAAACCTCGCACGAGGCGAGGTTCCTTCCGGACGGCGGCCGCTAGTTCGGCCGTACGTGTCAGTCGCGGGGCACGCGTGCTTCCTGCGTCTTCTGCCGAGCTTCGAGCCACATCGCATTGACGATGCCGAACGACAGCGCGACGCCGATACCGAGAATCCAGCTGAAATACCACATGATCCGACTCCTTGCGAAACGGGGCGGCGGGGCGCCTGCGCGCCCCGGCCGGGTTCAATACATCGAATGCTTGTTCTCTTCGAGCACCTCGCGCGTGACCTTGCCGCGCATCACGCGATACACCCAGGCCGTGTAGAGCAGGATGAGCGGCAGGAACACGATCACCGCGAACAGCATCACCTGCAGCGTCATGTGGCTCGACGTCGAATCCCACACGGTCAGGCTGCTCTTCGGGTCGAGCGACGACGGCATGATGAACGGGAACATCGAGAAGCCGGCGGTCAGGATCACGCCGACGATCATCAGGCCCGTGCAGAAGAACGCCGTCTTTTCCTGCTTCGAACCGGCGAGCAGCAGCGCGAGCAGGCCGCCCGCGATCCCGACGACGGGCGCCGCGATCATCCACGGGAATTCGCTGTAGTTCGCGAGCCACAGGCCCGAGCCCGCGGCGACGTCCTTGAGCAGCGGGTTCGCGACCGTATCGGTCGGCGCGGCGTGCGTGATGTGGAAGCCGCCGATGGTCGACGCGATCAGTACGCCGGCCAGCACGAACAGCACGACCGCGAGGAACGACGCCACGCGCAGCGCGACCGACGCGCGGCGTGCGATCACGCCTTCCGTCTTCATCTTGATGAAGGCCGCACCGTGCGCGACGAGCATCGTGAGGCTGACGAGCCCGCAGAGCAGCGCGAACGGGTTCAGCAGCGCCCAGAAGCCGCCGTAGTAGGTCACGCGCAGGTCGCTGTCGAACTTGAACGGCACACCTTGCAGCAGGTTGCCGAACGCGACGCCGAACACGAGCGCCGGCACGAAACCGCCGACGAACAGGCCCCAGTCCCAGCCCGCGCGCCAGCGCGGGTCAGGGCGCTTGCTGCGGTAGTCGAAGCCCACCGGCCGGAAGAACAACGCGAACAGCACGAGCAGCATCGCGAAGTAGAAGCCGGAGAACGACGCCGCGTAGACGAGCGGCCAGGCCGCGAACATCGCGCCGCCCGCCGTGATCAGCCATACCTGGTTGCCTTCCCACGTCGCGCCGACGGTGTTGACGATGATGCGGCGTTCCTCGTCGGTCTTGCCGAGGAACGGCAGCAGCGCGGTCGCGCCCATGTCGAAGCCGTCGGTGACGGCGAAGCCGATCAGCAGCACGCCGACGAGCAGCCACCAGATCAGCTTGAGAGTTGCATAGTCCATAGCGATTCCTTGTTCCGTTTCGGGTGCGTGCTCAGGCCGGGGCGCGCTCGCTGGCGGCCGCGAGTTCGTGGTGATAGCGGCCGGTATGCAGCGACGACGGGCCGAGGCGCGCGTACTTGAACATCAGCTTGATCTCGATGACGAACAGCGCGGTATAGAACAGGATGAAGCCCGCGAGACTCAGGTACAGGTCGCTCGGCTGCAGGCTCGACGCGGACAGGTGCGTCGGCAGCACGCCCGCGATCGTCCACGGCTGGCGGCCGAGCTCGGCGACGATCCAGCCGAATTCGATCGCGATCCACGGCAGCGGGATCGCCCACACCGCATAGCGGAGGAACCAGCGGCGGTTGTCCTGCAGCAGTTCGCGGCGCGCGCAGAACCAGAACGCGGCGATGAACGTGGCAACGAACAGGAAGCCGAGGAACACCATGATCCGGAACGAGAAGAACACGGGCGCGACCGGCGGGATCGTCTTTTTCGCGGCGGCCTTGATCTGCTCCGGCGTCGCATCGACCACGTTCGGCGTGAACTGCTTGAGCATCAGCCCGTAGCCGAGGTACTGCTTGTGCTGGTCGAACAGCGCGCGGGTTGCGTCGCTCGTGTCGCCCTGCTTGATCTTCTGCAGTGCGCCGTACGCGACCATCCCGCTCTGGATGTGCTCCTCGCTGTGCTTCGCGAGATCGCGCAGGCCGATCACCGGTTCGTCGATCGAGCGTGTCGCGATCAGGCCGAGCGCATACGGGATCTTGATCGCGTAGTCGGTGCGCTGTTCTTCCTGGTTCGGAATGCCGATCAGCGTGAACGATGCGGGTGCCGGCTGCGTTTCCCATTCGGATTCGATCGCGGCGAGCTTCATCTTCTGCACTTCGCCGGTCGTATAGCCCGATTCGTCGCCGAGCACGATCACGCAGAGCGTCGCCGCGAGGCCGAAGCCGGCCGCGACCGCGAACGAGCGCAGTGCGAAGTCGACGTCGCGCTTCTTCAGCAGGTACCACGACGACACGCCGAGCACGAACATCGCCGCCGACACGTAGCCGGCCGACACCGTGTGCACGAACTTCACCTGCGCGACCGGGTTGAACAGCACGTCGAACAGGCTCGTCATCTCCATGCGCATCGTCTGGTAGTTGAACTCGGCGCCGACCGGGTTGTTCATCCAGCCGTTCGCGACGAGGATCCACAGCGCGGACAGGTTCGAGCCCAGCGCGACGAGGAACGTGACCATCAGGTGCTTGACCTTCGACAGGCGGTTCCAGCCGAAGAAGAACAGGCCGACGAACGTCGATTCGAGGAAGAACGCCATCAGGCCTTCGACCGCGAGCGGTACGCCGAAGATGTCGCCGACATAGTGCGAGTAGTACGACCAGTTCGTGCCGAACTGGAATTCGAGCGTGATGCCGGTGGTCACGCCCATCGCGAAGTTGATCCCGAACAGCTTGCCCCAGAACTGCGTCATGTCCTTGTAGACCTGTTTGCCGGTCATCACGTAGACGGCTTCCATGATGACGAGCAGCCAGGACAGGCCGAGCGTCAGCGGCACGAACAGGAAGTGGTAGAGCGCCGTGATGCCGAACTGCAGACGCGACAGATCGACGACTTCACTACTTATCATGGTGGTCTCCCTCGGTGGGTACAGGCGCCGGTACCGAGAGCAGCTTCTCGGCGACGGCGGCAGGCGGCAACGACATGTGCTCGGCCTGCGGATGATTGAAAAATGCGTATTTGAGCGACATCAGGAGGATCAGCTTGACGATCAGCACCAGGGTGATGTCGCGGGCGAGGGTTGGTCCGCGTGCCCACGCGGCGATGCGTGCGCGCCAGCCGATCGTACCGGCCGGCCGCGAGGGAGGCGGCGCAGGCTCTTTATTGACCGAGATCAAGGCGATTATCCTGAATCGATTTAGAACGGATTTGGGGCGACTTTACGTCGGATTTATGACGGCCGTGAAGCTGTTTTAATCCTTTTGCGCCTGACATGCCAATTTTAAAAGGACGGCTTTCCGATGCCGAGTGCTGCGCTGCGGCAGACCGTCGCGAAACACGGGCCGAAACTTGAGGCAGATCAAGGTTATGCGGAAGGGGCCCGCAAACTGCCTATTTCCTGACGAATCAGGTCAATTAATCGGCGCAGAAACGAGTGAGGAAAGTAGCGGCGAAGCGAATGAAAATCAGCGGAAAAGACGGACGAAAAAAAACCGCTGCCGGTCGGGCAGCGGTTTTCGATGACGCGCTCTAAATCGCCGGGATTTATGCGTATTCGGCGAGGGCAGTGCGCATCTTTTTCATCGCGCTCGCTTCGATCTGGCGGATGCGTTCCGCCGACACGCCGAACTCGGCGGCGAGATCGTGCAGCGTCGAGCCGCCCGAGCCGTCGTCGTCGACGTGCAGCCAGCGCGCCTCGATGATGCGGCGGCTGCGCGCGTCGAGCGCGTCGAGTGCCTGCGCGATGCCGTCCGTCTGCAGTGTGTCGCGCTGACGCGCGGCGAGCACGGCGGTCGGTTCGTTGTGCGAGTCGGCCAGGTAGGCGATCGGCGCGTACGACTCCTCGCCGTCTTCGACCTGCCCTTCGAGCGCGATATCGCCGCCCGACAGGCGCGTTTCCATTTCGGTCACGTCTTCGCGCTTGACGTTGAGTTCCTTCGCGAGGCCGTCGATTTCCTCGGGCGTCATCGCCTGCAGGCCCTTCTTGTGGCTGCGCAGGTTGAAGAACAGCTTGCGCTGCGCCTTCGTCGTCGCGACCTTCACCGTGCGCCAGTTGCGCAGGATGTACTCGTGAATCTCGGCCTTGATCCAGTGGATCGCGTACGACACGAGACGCACGTTCTGGGCCGGATCGAAGCGCTTCACGGCCTTCATCAGGCCGATGTTGCCTTCCTGGATCAGGTCGCCGTGCGGCAGGCCGTAGCCGAGATAGTTGCGCGCGATCGACACGACGAGCCGCAGGTGCGACAGCACGAGGCGGCGTGCCGAGTCGAGATTGTTGCCTTCACGGAATTCGGTCGCGTACTGGCGTTCCTCTTCGGGCGTCAGCAGCGGAATGCGATTCACGGCCTGGATATACGCGTCGATGTTGCCAAGCTGGCCCGGCAACATCGATTGGGCTGCGAGCGCCAGCGAGCCTGCCGATTCGGCCTTGGCCGGCGTCGGGCTCAGGGTGTTCGGGAGGGTCAGGGCGTTGCTCACTAAAAAACTCCTTTGGAATCAGGGACAAACCCCCGGTCTCGAATGAAATTCCGTGGGCCATCTTAGCACTCCCGCAAGCCGAGTGCTAATTCCTTAGAGCAAGCGTGGGCATCGGAGTTCCCACTTTTTCTATCGAGTTAGTCGAGTCGATAGTCTAATCTGCGACAAAGGAGGCAAGGCGAAGTTCCGTAAGACGTTGTTTCTGATGGTAATTAGTAGACGATTTTAATTTTTGTCGTTTTGGAAGGAAGCCATTTCGCTTTGTGATGCCGATCCGAAAAGTCCTTTACCATACCATTCAGTTCGCTCGAGCCGGCCGAAGCGGCAGGCTCCATTCAACCCACAAAGTTGGAGTGTCAGATGAACAATAAGAAGAATCGCCGGCCCCGCAGCCGGCTTGCGCTGCACGCGATGCTGGCGGCGTCCCTTCTGGGCGGATCGGGTGCGGCATGCGCGGATCGATGGGGGATTCAGGCGGGCGGCGGTTTTTCGGATCGCCACGGGGTCGACAAGGGCGATCTCGGCGTGGTGTGGGATCCGGGCTGGAGCTGGTGGGAAATCGGCGGCTGGCACTTCGCGTTCGTTGTGGAAGGGCACGCCGGCTACTGGCACACGGGCGGCAACGTTCACAGCAGCATCGGCGAATTCGGCGTGACGCCGATGTTCCGCTTCATCAAGAGCGCCGGGGAGATTCGCCCGTTCATCGAGGCCGGCGGCGGCGTCCGGCTGCTGACGCACCCGACGATCTCGGATCGGTTCTCGATGGGGACCGCGTTCCAGTTCGCGCCGACTGCCGGGGTGGGCGTGCAGTTCGGCCAACGGCAACAGTATCAGGTCGGCTACCGTTTTGAACATGTGTCTAACGCGGGTATCAAAGAGCCGAATCCTGGTATAAATTTCCACCAGTTCTACTTGCAGTACAACTTCTGATCCGCACGCCCGCGCACGGCGTGCGCGTTGCCGAGGAGTCAGGCGATGACGAAGGTGGTCGATGCGATCCGCGCGCTCGAGCGCGATCGGTTCCGGGCGATGGTGGACGGGGACGGCGAGGCGCTCGACGCGCTCTTGTCGGACAAGGTGTTCTTCGTGCACACCAACGGCAAACGCGAAACCAAGCAGCAGTTCATCGACGCCATCGTCGCCGGCCGCCGCCGCTATCGCCAGATCGAAATCCAGTCGCAGGACGTGCTGCCCGTCGGCGATGAAACCTGCGTCGTCACCGGGCGCGCGTTGATCGAGATGGAAACGAACAACGGCGGCCTGGTCTTTCCGATTGCGTATACCTCCGTCCATACCCACCAACAGGGCCGCTGGAGCCTGTTCGCGTGGCAGGCGACGCGGTGCGCAACCGAGACATGAGCGCGCGTGGCGCTCCTTTTCATGTCTCGACCGAAGCGGCCTTCTGGGCCGCTTTTTGTCGCCTCGTGCAGCGCGGATCGCGCGGCGCACGGGCGGTCACGCCTCGCTCGCTGACGTTTGAACCCTGAATCGGAACCTGGCCGTCAGGCCGCCGCACGCCGATCCGCGCAGTGCCAGGCCGAGCGGTTGATCGCGCTGACGAGCGCATCGAGCGCGGCGCCCGCCGCATCGGCGTGCACGCCGACACCGTGCCGCAGCGGCGCATCGCCGACCCGGCAGCCCACCGATACCGCGATCCGCCCGTCCGTCGTGCGCGCGTGTTCGCACGACGCGACGTCGATCGCGGCGCCGGCGGTCGCCGCGAATGCCGCGGCCAAACGTCGCACGACATCGTCTGGCGCCGTGTCCGCCGTGGGCGCCGCCGCGATCTCGCGGTTCTGCCAGCGTGCGCCGTTGCCGTGACGCGTGGCCGGCCCGTCGGTGTCGAAGAATTCGCGCGCGAACAGCGCGCAGATCGCGTCGCCCGTCACTTCCTCGCCGGACGCGTCGGCAAGCGTCTGTACCGCATGGCTGAATTCGATCTGCACGCGGCGCGTCGGCGTGAAGCCCATCCCGCGTTCGAGCAGGAATGTCGCGCCGCCCTTGCCGGACTGGCTGTTCACGCGGATCACCGCGTCGTAGCTGCGGCCGAGGTCGGCCGGGTCGATCGGCAGGTAAGGCACTTCCCAGGCCGCGTCGGGGCGCTGCTGCGCGAAGCCCTTGCGGATCGCGTCCTGGTGCGAGCCCGAGAACGCGGTGAACACGAGGTCGCCTGCGTACGGATGGCGCGGATGCACGGGAATCTGGTTGCAGCGTTCGACGACGCGGCGCACGGCGTCGATGTCGGAGAAATCGAGGCCCGGATCGATGCCCTGCGTGTAGAGATTCAGCGCGAGCGTGACGAGATCGACGTTGCCGGTACGCTCGCCGTTGCCGAACAGGCAACCCTCGATGCGATCGGCGCCCGCGAGCAGCGCAAGCTCGGCCGCCGCGACCGCGGTGCCGCGGTCGTTGTGCGGATGCACGGACAGCACGATGCTGTCGCGATACGCGAGGTTGCGGTCCATCCACTCGATCTGGTCGGCGAACACGTTCGGGCTCGCGGCTTCGACGGTGGCCGGCAGGTTGACGATCATCTTGTGGTCGCGGGTCGGGCGCCAGGTTTGCGCGACCGCGTCGCAGATCTCGCGCGCGAACGTCAGCTCGGTCATGCTGAAGGTTTCCGGCGAGTATTGGAAGGTCCACTGCGTGTCGGGGCGCGCGGCGGCGTGTTCCTTGATGATGCGCGTGCCGTCGACCGCGAGCGCCTTCACGTCGGCCTTCGACATCCCGAACACGATGCGGCGGAACGACGGGCAGACCGCGTTGTACAGGTGCACGATCGCGCGCGGCACGCCTTCGAGTGCGTCGAACGTGCGTGCGATCAGGTCTTCGCGCGCCTGCACGAGCACTTCGATCGTCACGTCGTCAGGAATCCGCTTGTCGTCGATCAGCTTGCGGACGAAATCGAAGTCGGTTTGCGACGCCGACGGAAAACCGACTTCGATCTCCTTGAACCCGATCGCGACCAGCATCTCGAAGAACTCGAGCTTCTGCTCGATGCTCATCGGCTCGATCAACGACTGGTTGCCGTCGCGCAGGTCGGTGCTCATCCAGACAGGCGCGCGCTCGATGGTGCGCGACGGCCATTTGCGGCCATTGAGGCGGACGGGCTCGAACGGACGGTACTTGTCTTGCGGATTGCGCTGCATCTTCTGGACCTCGGGTCTCAAGTCGCGAGCGAAGACGGGCGGCATGGGCGACGGTTGGCGCTGCCTCGCACCGCCGCGCGCAATTGCGCCGCGGATGCGGATGATCTTCGCGAATCGGCCGACGGATAGACGGACGAATGCTGACGACTTCGGTTGTAAAAACTACGAGAGGGGTACTGCGAGGAACTGCTGGGAGGGACCGTGCGGACAGCACACGGCGCTACGACAGCCTTAGGCTAGTCGTAGCGATAGCGGCCGCGCTAGGCGGCCGGAGGTAATTCGGAGGGTGTTCGGAAAGGAACGCATGAGAGCAACTCTATGCCAGGATGCGCTCGCGTGTCAAATGCACGGCATGCCGAGGCGGTTCGCGAGCGTGCCGTCAGCGCGCGATGCGGGCGATCTGCACGATCGTCGCGACCTGCCGTGCGACCGTGTCGGGCACCGGCACCTCGCCGCGCAATACGGCGTCCGTCCACGCGGCCGTCGTGGCCGCATCGCGCGATTCGGGCAGGGGGACGGGGGGCGCATCGGTCGACGAACGTTCGGCCTCGATCAGCGTGTCGCACACGCCGTCGTGCAGCCAGTCGACCTGCACCTGACGCCGCGTGTCGGCCACGGCTTCGCCCTCGGTGCCGCGTGCCAGCAGCGCGCCGCCGAGCGCGGCGTCCGGATGGTCGCGGAACAGCTGCGCGAGGCTGTCGCGGTATGGCGGGTGCGTGTAGTTGACGAGCCGCAGGCCGGCCGGCGCGAACGGCTGCAGGATCTTCACGAGCGTGTGCGTCGAATTGCGTACGCCGAGCACGCTGCGCATCGACAGCAGGTGGGCGATGCGCGGCGCCAGCACCTCGATCGACGCGAACGCGACGCGGCGCTCGGCAAGCGTGTCCTCGATCGCGTCGTGGGACGTCGACGGCGCGAGCGACAGCGCCGAGAAGATCTCCGCGCTCGTCACGCGGCCCGGATCCTGCGCGACACCATGCACGAGCACCGGCACGCCTTCGCGTGCGAGCAGCAGTGCGAGCAGCGGCACGAGGTTCGGCTGCTTGCGCGCGCCGTTGTAGCTCGGGATCGATACGGGGCGGAACGCCGCGTCCTGCACGTGCACCGGTTCGAATGACGCCTGCGCGGCGGCGAGCATCGCGGCCAGCTCGTCGGCGGATTCGCCCTTCAGCCGATAGGCGATCAGGATCGCGCCGAGTTCGACGTCCGACACGCGCGCGTCGAGCATCGCGCGATAGAGTTCGAACGTGTCCTCGGCGGACAGCGCGCGCGCGCCGTGCGGGCCACGGCCGATTTCCTTGATGAAGCGGGCGCACGGGAACGGAACGGCGGCGGGATCGTGGGAAGCGGTCATCGGGGCGTGGGGCGGGCGGCCGGCATCGGGCCGCGCTGTGAGCGGTAAGGAATGCCCCGAGTATCGCACGGGCGCGGGCGGCGCAAGCGAGGTCGCGCATCGCGGCGCGCTACACTCTGGTTCCCGGCGGTGCGCGCGCCGGCTGCGCCGCGCCTGTGCCGTTGCCGGCCGAATACGACTACGAGAGACAACCCATGAAGCTCTACAGCTATTTCCGCAGTTCCGCGTCGTACCGCGTGCGGATCGCCCTGAACCTGAAGCAGCTGCCGTTCGACTATGTTCCCGTGCACATGCTGCGCGACGGGGGGGAGCAACTGAAGGACGCGTACCGCGCGCTGAATCCGGACGCGGTCGTGCCGACGCTGATCGACGACGAGGCGACGCTGCAGCAGTCGCTCGCGATCATCGAATATCTCGAGGAAACCCATCCGGAACCGCCGCTGCTGCCGAAGCAGCCGGTCGATCGCGCGTACGTGCGCGCGGTCGCGCTGCAGATCGCGTGCGAAATCCATCCACTCAACAACCTGCGCGTGCTGAAGTACCTGAAGCACACGCTGAAGGTGCCCGAAGAGGCGAAGAACGCGTGGTACCGGCACTGGATCGAGGCGGGCTTCGAATCGCTCGAGACACGTCTCGCGAGCGATCCGCGCACCGGCAAGCTGTGCTTCGGCGACACGCCGACGCTCGCCGACGTGTGCCTCGTGCCGCAAGTGTTCAACGCGAACCGCTTCTCGATCGACACGACACGCTATCCGACGATCCAGCGGATCGTCGACCATGCGGCGACGCTCGATGCGTTCAAGGCCGCCGAGCCCGGCGCGCAGCCCGACGCCGAATGAGCGCGGTGTGCCCGGCATGCATGACCGGGCGCGCATGAAAAAAGGGCGCCCGAAGGCGCCCTGTGCGATGCGTGCCGGCGGTGTTCAGCCGAGCAGCGCGTCCGCGAATTCGACCGCGCTGAACGGCTGCAGGTCCTCGACCTTCTCGCCGACGCCGATGAAGTAGACCGGCACCGGGCGCTGCCGTGCGATCGCAGCGAGAATCCCGCCCTTCGCGGTGCCGTCGAGCTTCGTGACGATGAGGCCGGTGAGGCCGAGCGCGTCGTCGAATGCCTTGACCTGCGTAAGCGCGTTCTGGCCGGTGTTCGCGTCGATCACCAGCAGTACTTCATGCGGCGCGCCGTCGTGCGCCTTCGCGATCACGCGCTTCACCTTCTTCAGCTCTTCCATCAGGTGGAGCTGCGTCGGCAGGCGGCCGGCCGTGTCGGCCATCATCACGTCGATCTTGCGCGCACGCGCGGCGCTGACCGCGTCGAAGATCACCGCGGCCGGATCGCCGCTTTCCTGCTGCACGACCGTCACGTTGTTACGCTCGCCCCAGACCACGAGCTGCTCGCGTGCTGCCGCGCGGAACGTGTCGCCCGCGGCCAGCAGCACCGACTGGTCGAAGCTCTGCAGATGCTTCGCGAGCTTGCCGATGCTGGTCGTCTTGCCCGCGCCGTTCACGCCGGTGATCATCATCACGAGCGGTTGCGCGCGGCCGAGCATCAGCGATTTCTCGAGCGGCATCAGCAGTTCGACGAGCAGGTCGTGCAGCGCGGCCTTCACTTGCTGCGGGTCGGTCAGACGGCCCACGCGCACCTTTTCGCGCAGCGCGCCGAGCAGGTACTCGGTCGCGTCGACGCCCGCGTCGGACATCAGCAGCGCGGTTTCGAGCTCCTCGTACAGATCCTCGTCGATCTTCGTGTTGACGAAGACGCCGGTGATGCTCGTGCCCGTCTTGGCGAGCCCCGTTTTCAGGCGTGCGAGCCACGACTTCTTCGCGGTGGCGTCCTGCAGCGGCGGCGGAACGATTTCAACCGTCTCGACGACTTCGTCGCGGCCGTCGTTGGTCGGCGTGACCGTCATCACGACGGCCGGCGCGGCCGGTTGCGCCGGCGCTTGCGGCACTTCGGCCGCAGGCGGGGCTTCGACCGCGGGCCCATCGGACGGTTCGTCCGTTTGCTGCGCGTCGGCCGATTGCGATTCCGCCGGATCGGGCTCCTGCGTTTTCTTGAATCGTTTGAAGAAGCTGAACATGGTCTGACGTCGGGAAGAGGGCGGGCCGCCACCAGGGGCGGGGCACCGGACGGGCCGTCCTGCGTTCGCGCGGGCGCGGCGCACGGCGGCCGAAACCGTGCATTTTATCAGTGCGGCGAGGCGCTCGCGTCAGTGTGCGCCGCCGCTGTGGTAACGTGCGCCTGTTTAGCGGTGCGCCCCTGCGCGCGCCCGGTCCCTCCGTCGTCGATATTCCGTATGTCCCGTTCCTCTCCCGGCCGCCCGGCGGCCCCTTCCGGCCGCGGCAAGCCGCACACGATCCGCATCATCGGCGGTGACTGGAAACGCACGCCGCTCGCGGTGCTCGATCTCGACGGCCTGCGGCCGACGCCCGATCGTGTGCGCGAGACGCTGTTCAACTGGCTCGGCCAGGATCTCGAAGGCTGGCGTTGCCTCGACCTGTTCGCGGGCACCGGCGCGCTCGGTTTCGAGGCCGCGTCGCGCGGCGCGGCGAGCGTCGTGATGGTCGAGCGCCATCCGCGCGCGGCGCAGCAGCTGCGTGCGATCAAGGACAAGCTCGGCGCCCGCTCGGTCGAGGTTGCCGAAGCCGATGCGCTGCGGCTCGCGGGCGGGCTCACGCCGGGTGCGTTCGACGTCGTGTTTCTCGATCCGCCGTTCGGCGATTCCGCTGCGCTCGAGCGCGCGATCGCGCTGTCGGCGCCGCTCGTCGCGGAGAACGGTGCGCTGTACGTCGAGACGGGGGCGGAACTCGATCCGGCCGCACACGACGCGCTCGCGGGCTGGCAGGTCGTGAAGCACGGCAAGGCCGGTGCGGTTCACTATCATTTGCTGCGGCGCGAAAATGATGAATAATGCGCGTTCGATACGAGGCGGCGCGCCGCAAAGGCGACGCATGCCCATCTCGGCAGTGGCGTGCGCATCGCACGGCTGCCATCCCGTTTGCGTGATGACAGGAGGAGCGACATGGTAGTCGCCGTGTATCCCGGTACGTTCGATCCGCTGACGCGCGGGCACGAAGACCTCGTGCGGCGTGCGTCGAGCATTTTTGATACGCTGGTGGTCGGTGTGGCCGACAGCCGCGCGAAAAAGCCGTTTTTCTCGCTGGAAGAACGTCTGACGATTGCGAACGAGGTGCTCGGCCATTATCCGAACGTGAAGGTGATGAGTTTCACCGGCCTCCTGAAGGACTTCGTCCGCACCAACAACGCACGCGTGATCGTGCGCGGCCTGCGCGCCGTGTCCGATTTCGAGTATGAGTTCCAGATGGCGGGGATGAACCGTTACCTGTTGCCCGACGTCGAGACGATGTTCATGACGCCGTCCGATCAGTACCAGTTCATCTCGGGGACGATCGTGCGCGAAATCGCGCAGTTGGGCGGCGATGTCAGCAAGTTCGTGTTCCCGTCCGTCGAGAAGTGGCTGACCGAGAAAGTGACGGCGATGGGAGGCCCTGCCGCATGATGCGGCGCCGGCCGGTTTCGTTGCGAAGCCGGCCGCCGGCCTGAAGAAGTGAGATCAGTATGGCTTTGATGATTACCGACGAGTGCATCAATTGCGACGTGTGCGAGCCCGAGTGCCCGAACGGCGCGATTTCGATGGGCACGGACATCTACGTGATCGATCCGAACAAGTGCACCGAGTGCGTCGGCCATTTCGACGAACCGCAGTGCCAGCAGGTGTGTCCGGTCGAATGCATTCCGCGCGATCCGCAACATGACGAATCGCACGCGCAATTGATGGAGAAGTATCACGCGTTGATCGCCGTGAAGGGCGACGACGCGTCGTGACCCGTGCTGACGCGCGCGCTTGAGTTCTTCGGCGCGCACGTCACGCATCCGGATCGGCGCCGCCTGGCGCCGGTTCATTCGTGTCAGGCCAGCAGCTCGCGCAACGCTGCGACGAGCGCATCGCATTCGGCATCGGTGCCGACGGTGATGCGCAGGTGCTGGTCGATCCGCGGCAGCGCGAAGTGCCGCACGAAAATTTCCCGTTCCTTCAGTTTCGCCGCGATCGTGCCCGCATCGTGCGCGGGATGGCGTGCGAACACGAAATTCGCGGCCGACGGCACGATGTCGAAGCCGAGCGCGCCGAGCGCATGCGTGAGCCGCGTCCGGCTGTCGATCACGCGCCGGCAGGTCGCGTCGAAATAGTCGGTGTCTTCATAGGCTGCCTGCGCGGCGACCTGCGCGAGCCGGTCGAGCGGGTACGAATTGAAGCTGTCCTTCACGCGGTTCAGCGCGTCGATCAGCGCTGCATCGCCGAATGCGAAGCCGACGCGCATGCCCGCAAGCGAGCGCGCCTTCGACGTCGTGTGCACGACGAGCAGGTTCGGGTAGCGGTCGATCAGCGCAATCGCGGACTGCGCGCCGAAGTCGACATAGGCTTCGTCGATCACGACGACCGACGACGGATTCGCGGCCGCGATCCGTTCGACGTCCGCGAGCGGCAGTGCGCGCCCGGTCGGCGCGTTCGGGTTCGGAAACAGCACGCCGCCGGCATCGTCGAGATAGTCGTCGACACGGATCGAGAAGTCGTCCGCGAGCGGCACGATCGTCGTCTCGACGCCGTACAGGCGCGCATAGGTCGGATAGAAGCTGTACGTGATGTCAGGGAAGCGCAGCGGCCGGTCGTGCTTGAGCAGCGCCTGGAATGCATGCGCGAGCACTTCGTCGGAGCCGTTGCCGACAAACACCTGTTCGCGCTTGATACGGTGATGGGCCGCGACCGTCTCGCGCAGCGCGCGGGCAACCGGGTCGGGATAGCGGCGCAGCGTGTCGCCGGTCGCGCCGAGTTCGCGCGCGATCGCCGCGACGACGCGCGGTGACGGCGGATAGGGATTCTCGTTGGTGTTCAGCTTGACGGGGTGTGCGAGCGCGGGCTGCTCGCCCGGCACGTAAGGCACGAGTTGCTGAACGACGTCGCTCCAGTAACGGCTCACCGCTTGGCTCCTGTCGGGCAAAGCGACCAGATTACCGCATGTGCGCGCAGGGTGGGGCGGGCGGGGGCGCCCGGCGACGCCGGACGGCGCGATGCACCGTAGCGGTGCGCTGCGGTCAGTTGCGATGCAGCTGCATCGTCGCGCGGTCGAGTTCGCCCTTGACGACCATCGGCATCACGGCGAGCGCGCGTTCGATCGACGCGTCGATCACATCCTGCTCTTCGCGGCGCGGCGGCTTCAACACGAAGTTCGCGACATCGGGCTTCGCGCCGGCGCGGGCGCTTTCCGGAATCAGGTCGCGTGGATGGCCGATGCCGATCCGCAGCCGCCAGTACTGCTGCGACGACAGGTGCGCGGAGATGTCCTTTAGGCCATTGTGGCCGCCGCTGCCGCCGCCGAGCTTCAGCTTGACGGTGCCGGGCGGCAGGTCGAGCTCGTCGTGCGCGACGAGGATCTGGTCGGGCAGGATCTTGAAGAATTGCGCGAGCGCGACGACCGACTGGCCGGAGCGGTTCATGTAGGTTTGCGGCTCGAGCAGGTGGACTTCCTCGCCGTGCAGGCGCGCTTTCGCGTAGAAGCCATGGAAGCGGCGTTCGTCGCGCAGCGTCGTGCCTGCTTCGCGGGCGAGCTGGTCGATCAGCCAGAAGCCGGCATTGTGGCGCGTCGCGGTGTATTCCGCCCCGGGATTGCCGAGGCCGACGATCAGTTTGATCATGACGTTTCGAAGGCGGCAACGGCCGCCTGGGCGCAGAAAAAGAAAAACCCGCCGGGCAAGCCGCGGCGGGTTGCGTCGACCGTTTCGTGAAACGGATCGATGGGGCGCGTAGGCGGCCGCTTAGGCAGCCGGCGTTTCGCCGCCTGCGTCCGACACGGCACCAGCCGGGATCGTCGCCGATGCGACAACCGGGTTTTCTGCTTCGACGTGTGCAACCAGCGCGACGCCCTTCGGCAGCGTGATGTCCTTCGCGTGCAGCGATTGACCGGCTTCGATCTTCGACAGGTCGACTTCGAGGAACTCCGGCAGGTCAGCCGGCAGGCACTCGATTTCGATTTCCGTCGCGACGTGCGAAACGATCGCGCTCGACAGCTTCACGGCCGGGCTGACTTCTGCGTTCAGGAAGTGCAGCGGTGCCTTCGTGTGCAGCTTCTTCTTCGCATCAACGCGCTGGAAGTCCACGTGCAGCACCAGTTGCTTGAACGGGTGGTATTGCACGTCGCGCAGCAGAACCTGTTGCGACGCGCCAGCCACTTCGAGGTCGAGGATCGACGAGTGGAAAGCTTCCTTCTTCAGGGCGTGCCACAGGGCGTTGTGATCGAGTTCGATCTTTTGCGGGGCTGCTTCGCCACCGTAAACGATACCCGTGGTCTTGCCAGCGTTGCGCAGGCGGCGGCTCGCACCCGTACCTTGCTCTTGGCGCTCGAAAGCGACGACTTTCATGTAATTCTCCAATAGCTGCCCGCGACCAGGCAGTAAAACGGGGCCGTCAAACGGCGGCCCCTGATGAAACGGCCGGGGTTTCGTCTATCCCGTCCGATTGTGCAAAAAGCGAAGCGTTGCCGCTTCGCTTTCTGCGCATGCTTTGTTCAGTCGATTCGCGATCAGGATTCCGCGAACAGCGACATCACCGAATCGCCGCGGCGGATCCGCGAGAACGTCTCGGCCAGCAGGCTCGCGCTCGTCAGCGCACGGATCTTCGAGCAGCCGAGTGATTCGGCGGACAGCGGGATCGTGTCGGTGACAACCAGCTCGTCGAGTGCCGACGCGGCGATGCGATCACCTGCGCCACCCGACAGCACCGGGTGCGTCGCGTATGCGAATACCTGCTTCGCGCCGCGCTCCTTCAGCACTTGCGCGGCCTTGCAGAGCGTGCCTGCCGTATCGACCATGTCGTCCATGATCACGCAGGTGCGGCCTTCGACTTCACCGATGATGTTCATCACTTCGGAGACGTTCGCCTTCGGGCGACGCTTGTCGATGATCGCGAGATCGCAGTTGAGCTGCTTCGCGAGTGCCCGGGCACGCACCACGCCGCCGACGTCCGGCGACACGACGAGCAGATCCGAGTAGTTCTGCTTGCGCAGGTCACCCAGCAGGATCGGCGTTGCGTAGATGTTGTCGACCGGGATGTCGAAGAAGCCCTGAATCTGGTCGGCGTGCAGATCCATCGTGATGATCCGCTCGACGCCGGCGATTTCCAGCATGTTCGCGACGACCTTCGCCGAGATCGCGACGCGCGCCGAACGCGGGCGGCGATCCTGACGGGCGTAGCCGAAGTAGGGGATGGCTGCAGTGATCCGGCCGGCGGATGCGCGCTTGAGCGCATCGACCATGATCATCAGTTCCATCAGGTTGTCGTTCGTCGGTGCGCACGTGGATTGCAGGACGAAGACGTCCTTGCCACGCACGTTTTCCTGGATCTCGACCTGGATCTCGCCGTCGGAGAAACGGCTGACCATTGCTTTGCCGAGGGGGATTCCAAGAATATTGACGACTTCCTGGGCGAGCGCGGGATTCGCGTTGCCAGTAAAAACCATCAGGCCGTCATGGCTGCTCATCGTGCACCTGCTTCGGGCTTAGGCGGGAAATGCGGGAAAATTTTTGGCAGGGGAGGAAGGACTCGAACCCTCGCATGCCGGAATCAAAATCCGGTGCCTTGACCAACTTGGCGACTCCCCTACACTTAACTGATAACTTCACCGGACTCGTGTAGGCCATCCGGCAAAGTAAAACTTCATGACGCGAAAGCGAAGAGCGGATGCTCGTTCAGGCTCTCGGCAACTGCACCGTTCCAACCGGTGGGCAGCTTGGCTTGCGCCGCTTCTGCCTCATGTTTGCTGCGAAACGCTGCAAACACGCTTGCTCCGGAGCCGGTCATCCTCGCGGGGGTCACATCATACAACCATTTGACCACCTGCGCAACTTCCGCGTACTTACTTGTCACAACTTGCTGCATATCGTTCCGACCGAAGCTATCTGGCCATCCCGCGTCGCTGCTTTGCTGTGCAAGAAAGTCCGTAATTGTGACGCGCTTCGAATCTCTTGTCAACAACTCATCTGAAAATATTTCAGCGGTCGGGACATGAACGCGTGGCGTCACAACCAAGAACCAGCGAGTCGGCAATTGTACCTCAGCTAATTCCTCTCCGATACCCTCTGCGAACGCATTTTTTCCAAAAATAAAAAACGGAACGTCTGCGCCGAGTTTTACCGCGAGCGACTGAAGCTCGGCGCGCGGCAGGCCGAGTTGCCACAGGCGGTTCAGCGCGAGCAGTGTCGTCGCCGCGTCGGAGCTGCCGCCGCCGAGGCCTGCCCCCATCGGCAGGCACTTGTCGATCTCGATGTCGACGCCGTGTGCGGTGCCCGTATGCGCTTTCAGCAGGTTGGCCGCACGCACGACGAGGTCGCTTTCCTCGGGCACGCCGGGCACGTCAGTGACGCGCGCAACGCGACCGTCGTCGCGCAGCGTGAAGTGCAACGTGTCACCCCAGTTCAGCAACTGGAACACACTCTGCAGATCGTGATAGCCGTTCGGACGGCGGCCGGTGATGTGCAGGAACAGGTTGAGTTTCGCGGGCGCGAGGCAATTGCGCAGCGAGCGGGTCGAATCGGTCATGCGTATGTCTGGGCTGGGCCGGTGCTCACTGATCGAGCACGAGCTTGATGTCGAGCGGCGGTGTCGCGCGCACGAGGTTGACGCGTTTGACGCCCGTGGCCGGGGCATCCGCGTAGGCGAGGTAGTCGATCGTCCAGCCGTCCTGGCGGATCTGCTTGACGCGCGTGCCGTCGGCCGGATCGCGCACCGTCTCCGCGGGCGTCGCGGGTGCGGGCGTAGGCTGCAGCCAGTAGCGCAGGCCCGCGAGAGGCAGTTCGAAGCCGAGCGTTTTCTGCATCAGGTCGCCGACGTCCGGCGCATATTGCGTCGGACGGTTCGGCAATTCGAGCGATGCCGCCTGCGGCGTCGATTTCACGACCGCGAGCGTCTGGCCGAGCGGGCTGCGCAGCTCGAGCGACACGTCGTCGCCGTGCTCCTGCCAGTCGAAGTTGCCGTACACGTTCTGCTGCTTGCCGAGACGATCGTCGTACTGGACTGCGAAGCGGCCGTGGTAGGCGTGCGTTGCGGCGGTCTGCAGTGCCGCACCCGTCGGCGCGCTTGCTGACGGCGGCGTGCTCGCGCAGCCAGCGAGCGCGAGCGCCGCGCCGGCTGCGGCCAGCGTGCGCTGCGCGCGGGAGGACAGGGAAAACGTCGGGAACATCTGCATCAGAGACCGTTGACCTGCAGGCGTTTCAGCGTCTGCACGAGCGTGTCGTTGTCCGGCTCGAGCTTCTGCGCGGCACGCCACGCGGAACGTGCGTCGTCCTGCGCGCCGCTCTTCCACAGCACTTCGCCGAGATGCGCGCCGATCTCGGCGTTCGGCTGCAGTTCGTACGCACGCCGCAGCACCGTCGCCGCGCCGGCCGTATCGCCCATCCGGTACTTCACCCAGCCGAGGCTGTCCATGATGTAGGCGTCGTTCGGCGCGAGCGTCATCGCCTTGTCGATCAGCTTGCTGGCTTCGGGCAGCCGCTGGTTACGGTCGGCGAGCGAATAGCCGAGCGCGTTGTACGCCTGCGGATTGTCGGGTTGCGTGCGGATCAACTCGCGCAACTGCTTTTCCATCGTCGTGTAGTGGCCGGTTTTTTCGGCCGCCATCGCGTAGTCGTAGCGCAGGTCGGGATCGTCCGGGAAGTCCTGGACCGCCTGCCCGAGCCGCGCCTCGGCTTCGGGATAGCGCTTCGCGGTGAACAGGATCGACGCGTCGGTGCGTGCGACCACGGCCGCATCGCGCGGATCCGTGATCGGCAGGTCGTCGAGCACCTTGCGCGCCTCGTCGGTCTTGCCCTGTTTCTGCAGCAGTTGCGCGCGCGTGATCTGCGCGGGGAGGTAGTGCTGGCTCGTCTGGTCGACCTTGTCGAGCCATTGCGACGCCTGCGCGTCGTTGTCCTGGTCGATCGCGATCTGCGCGAGGTAGATGTAACCCTGGCCGACGTCGAGGTTCGGCTGCTTGTCGCCGAGCTGTACGTACTGCTTCAGGTAGGCGGTCGCTTCGTCGAGCTTCTTCTGCTGGATCTTGATCAGCGCGAGCGCCATCAGCGGCGTCGGATCCTTCGAGTCGAGCTTGCGCATCGTCTCGAACTGCTTCTGCGCGTCGTCGAGGCGATCGTCGGCGAGATAGAGCTGCGACAGCGCGAGCCGCGCATCGCGCGACTTCGGATTCTGCTGAACATACTTCTCGAACGACGCGATGCCCGCCGCGCGTTCCGCAGGCCCCATCTGCGACAGCATCAGCGCCGCCGGCAGGTAGTCGGGGCGCAGCGCCAGCGCCTGCTTCAGCGACTGCGCGGCGCCGTCCTTGTCGTCGACCGCAAGCTGCTGGCGCGCGATCGCGAGCTGTGCCTCGGGCCGGTTCAGATCGCTCTTCAGCATGTCCTTCAGCACCGCGAGGCCGCCGACGCGGTCGGGGCCGCGCACGAGCAGTGCCTGCAGCGCGAGGATCGCCGGGCCGCGCGTCTCGCCGGTTGCCCGGGCCAGCTCGCGCGCGAGCATCGGCTGTGCGTCAGCCGGCTTGCCGGCGAGCACCAGCAGCGCGGCGTCGACCTGCGACGCCCGGTTCGAATCGGGTGCGTACTGGCGCCACAGGTTCGCGGCGGACAGTGCGTCGGCGGGGCTTTGCGCGCCGAGCGCGATCTCGGTCGCGCGCTGCGCCATGCGCGGATCGCGCGTGTCGCGGGCGAGCGCGAGGTAGGTCTGGTAGGCCGGCGCCGGTTGGTTGCGCTGGAGCGCGACCTCGGCGGCGAGCACCTGGTAGACGATCTGGCTCGTCAGCGGCACACCGGGGAGATTCTTCTGCTCGTCCGGTATCACATGCTCGAACGCGCCCTGCGGCTCCGCGTCGTCCGATGCCGGATCCTGCGCATGGGCCGGGAAGGCGGTGAGGGTCCAGGCGGCAAACAACGCGGCGCCGAGTGCACGGCGGACCGGGAAGGCGCGCGCGCCGCGCACGGCGGCGGGGCGCTTCTGAAGCAGCTTCGAGGGCAGGGTCATGGAAATCCGTTCGATGTTTCAACCGATTGTAACGCGCTCGCTACAATACACGCACGATCGTGAATCCAGTCTCAGACCCGCAAACAATGCCAGAGTTGCCAGAAGTCGAAGTCACGCGCCGGGGCATCGAGCCCTTTGTCGCGGGCCGCCGTGTCGAGCGTGTCGACGTCCGTACCGCGATGTTGCGCTGGCCCGTGCCGGCAGGGCTCGCCGAGCAGTTGCGCGCGCGCGAGGTGCTCGCCGTCGAGCGTCGCGGCAAGTACCTGCTGTTCGAGGTCGATGCGGGCTGGTTCATCGTCCATCTGGGCATGACGGGCACGCTGCGCGTGCTGCCCGCCGATGGCGTACCGGTCGCCGCGAAGCATGACCACATCGACTGGATCTTCGACGAATTCGTGCTGCGGTTCCGCGATCCACGCCGCTTCGGCGCGGTGCTGTGGCACCCGCGCGAAGCGGGCGACGTGCATGCGCATCCGCTCCTCGCGAGCCTCGGCGTCGAGCCGTTCTCGCCGGCGTTTACCGGCGCGCTGCTGCACGCGCGCACGCGCGGCCGCACCGTGTCGGTCAAGCAGGCGCTGCTTGCGGGCGACATGGTCGTCGGCGTCGGCAACATCTATGCGTCGGAGAGCCTGTTTCGCGCCGGCATCCGGCCGACGACGGCCGCCGGCAAGGTCTCGCTGCCGCGCTACGAGCGGCTGGCCGATGCGGTGCGCGCGACGCTCGCCGACGCGATCGAGCGTGGTGGCAGCACGTTGCGCGATTTTGTCGGCAGCAACGGCGAAAGCGGCTATTTCCAGCTCGACTGCTTTGTCTACGACCGTGCGGGCCAGCCATGCCGCGTATGCGGCACGCCGATTCGCCAGATCGTGCAGGGCCAACGGTCGACTTATTTCTGCCCGACCTGCCAGCGTTGAAACCTTTTTCCAAGATCAGATAACTTGAAGCCGCCCCGCATCGCCCCCGCTCCGTTCCCCGTCACGCCGCTGCACCGCACGTTCGCCACACGCCTGGTCGCGTGGCAGCGCGAGCATGGCCGCCACGATCTGCCGTGGCAGAACACTCGCGATCCGTACCGGATCTGGCTGTCGGAAATCATGCTGCAGCAGACGCAGGTATCGACCGTCATCCCGTACTACACGCGCTTTCTCGAACGCTACCCGGACGTCGCCGCACTCGCGGCCGCGCCGACCGACGACGTGATGGCGCTGTGGGCGGGGCTCGGTTACTACTCGCGCGCGCGCAACCTGCACCGCTGCGCGCAGGTCGTCGTCGCCGAGCATGGCGGCGCATTTCCTGCAACGCCCGACGCATTGGCCGAACTGCCGGGCATCGGCCGCTCGACGGCCGCCGCGATCGCGTCGTTCGCCTACGGCGCGCGCGCGACGATCCTCGACGGCAACGTGAAGCGCGTGCTTGCGCGCGTGTTCGGCGTCGAAGGGTTTCCGGGCGAGAAGCGGGTCGAGAACGACATGTGGGCGCTCGCCGAATCGCTGTTGCCCGACGCCGCGAATGCGGCCGACGTGAGCGCGTATACGCAGGGGCTGATGGATCTCGGCGCGACGCTGTGCATGCGCGGCAAGCCCGATTGTGTGCGTTGCCCGTTCGCGGGCGACTGCGTCGCGCAATCGACGGGCCGCCAGCGCGAACTGCCGGCCGCGCGGCCGAAGAAGGCCGTGCCGACGCGCAAGACCTGGATGCTCGTGCTGCGCGACGGTGACGCCGTGCTGCTCGAGCGGCGGCCGCCGACCGGCATCTGGGGCGGGCTGTGGAGCCTGCCGCAAGCGGACGGCGACGCCGCGCTCGCGGAACTCGCGCGGGGCTTCGGCGGCGGCGGCACGGTGCCGCTCGCGCCGCTCACGCACACGTTTACGCATTTCCGGCTCGAGATCGAGCCGCGGCTGAGCGACATGGCCGATGGTGATGGCCTGCCGTCGGGTGCGCGGGATGCGGACACTGCCTGGGTTCCGCTGAGCCGGCTCGACGCGTACGGCGTGCCGGCGCCCGTGCGCAAGCTGCTCGATGCGCTGAGCGGGCCGCTGCTGTAACGAAGGGGGAGGGGCGCGCTTTCAAGGAAACGCGGGGCCGCCCGATGTTTTCCGCGCCGAAGGAAGTCCGTTCGGAGGCCTGGCACGACGTGGCGGTCTTGGGGGCGCTCAAGACAACGCCGGCCACCGTCGGTTTTCCATCCCGAAGGAAGTCCCTTGAGGGACGTCCCCCGAAGTTTCGTGCGAAGCGACAGGTCCGGGGCGCGCTATAGCCAGCCGTGCCGGTCGAGCACGTGGTGCACGGCATCGATGCGCGCGCCGACGTCCGGAAACTCCATCAGCTTCTGCCGCGCGCGCAGGTCGAGCGGCAGCAGCTCCGCGAGGCGGTTCGACACCCAGCTTGGATCGTCGAGGCGGAACGGTTCGCCGAACGGCATTTTCTCCGGATCGGACTTCTTCAGCGCGTTGATGATGCGCTCGAGCACTTCGGCGCACGAGCCGAATTGAGCGAGCGTCTGCTCGCCTTCGAGCGGGATGTCGTCAGGCAGCGGCTCCGCGATGCCGACCAGCAGCCCGTTGCCTTCGACGCGATACGACAGCAGCTCGAAACGCTGCGTGCCGATTGCCTGCAGATAGAGCATGCCGAATTCGCCGGTATCGCACTCGGTGATGCGCGCCATGCAGCCGATGGTCTCGGGCACGGACACCGCACCGTCCTGCGCGACTTCGGGCCCGCTCTTCAGCAGGCACACGCCGAACGGCGCGTCGTCGCGCAGGCACGCGCGGGACATGTCGAGATAGCGCGCCTCGAACACCTTGAGCGGGAGCAGGCCCCCCGGAAACAGCACCGTGTGCAGCGGAAACAGCGGCAGGTCGATCAGGGTGGTCGATAGGGAGGACATGGCGCGCGGGCGTTGGGGCGTGCGTCTCTAGGGTCGGTCGACCTCGGAGACGAGCCGCGACGACGCGTCGACATCCACTGGCGCGTCACGATGCCGCACGATCACGTTCGCCTCGCGCGCAAGGCGCGCGGCGAGCGTTTCCGCGATGAACACCGAACGATGCTGCCCGCCCGTGCAGCCGATGGCGACGGTCAGGTAGCTGCGGTTGTCATCGCGGAAGTGCGGCAGCCATTTCATCAGGAACGCATGGATGTCGTCGATCATCTGGTGGACGATCGGCAGTGCGTCGAGAAAGGCGATGACCGGTTGGTCGAGCCCGGTGAGCGGGCGCAACTCGTGGTCGTAGTACGGATTCGGCAGCGCGCGCACGTCGAACATCAGGTCGGCGTCGAGCGGCACGCCGCGCTTGAAGCCGAACGATTCGAACATCACCATCAGGTCGTTGTTCTTCTGCTCGATGAAGCGCTTGACCCACGTACGCAGCGCGTTCGCGCGCAGCGTGCTCGTGTCGATCTGGTGGCCGAATTCGGCAAGCGGCGCGACGAGGTCGCGTTCGCGCTCGATCGCTTCCTCGAGCGACGACAGCAGGCCGACGTCCGCATCGTGCGACAGCGAGCCGGACAGCGGATGGCGGCGGCGCGTTTCGGAGAAGCGCTGGATCAGCGACTGGGTGCTCGCGTTGAGGAACAGCACGCGCACGTCGTGCTCGCGCGACAGCTCGCGGATCAGGCCGGGCATTTCGTCGAGCGAGGCGCTCGAGCGCGCGTCGATCGCGACCGCGAGCCGGTGCTGGCCATCCTCGGCGAGGTAGCGGGCAAGTTCGGGGAGCACGTGCGGCGGCAGGTTGTCGACGCAGTAATAGCCTGCGTCTTCGAGCGCGTTCAGCGCGACGGACTTGCCTGAGCCGGAGATGCCGGTGATGAGGACGATGCGCATGGGAAGCAGAGAATCCTGACGTTTCATCATAGCACCGGCTCGACGCGTCGGCGTTGCGTGGCCGGCGCGTGCGGGTTACACGAGTTTGCCGGGGAATTGACTGTCGGGGTCTTGCATCGCGAGTCGTTGCCGATCCATGAAATCGCGCAACGTGTCGATTCCGCGCAACTGCAGGATCGTGTTCCGGACGGCCGCCTCGACGAGTACCGCGAGGTTGCGGCCGGCCGCAACCTGGATCGTGACCTTGCTGATCGGCAAACCGAGCACGTCGACGGTCTGGCTTTCGAGCGGCAGGCGCTGGAATTCGCCGTCGGGGCGCCGCACGAGCTGGACGATCAGCTTCAGCTTCATTTTTCGCCGCACGGCGGTTTCGCCGAAGATGGTCTTGATGTCGAGCA
This sequence comes from Burkholderia sp. D-99, assembly GCF_011605345.1. Taxonomy (GTDB): domain Bacteria; phylum Pseudomonadota; class Gammaproteobacteria; order Burkholderiales; family Burkholderiaceae; genus Burkholderia. The sequence continues at coordinate 22,637 of NZ_JAAOXM010000016.1, read as the reverse complement.
GGCCGAGTCCGCGCACTTCGAGCAGGTTCTGCAGCAGCGGCGGGCAGCGCCCTTCGACGAAATCGGGGCCAAGTCGGACGAAATCGACCGCGTCGTCGGCGACGAGGCCGTGGCCGCGGCTGATCAGCTCGAGGCCGAGTTCGCTCTTGCCGAGGCCCGAATCGCCGGTCAGCAGCACGCCCATCCCGAGGATGTCGATGAACACGCCGTGCAGCGTCGCGCGCGGCGCGAGGATCCGCGACATGTAGAGCCGCAGGCTGTCGATCACCGCGGCGGCCGACATCGGCGTCGTGAACAGCGGGGTCGACGAGCGCGTGCAGCGCAGCACGAGTTCGGGCGGGGCGGCAGCGCCGCCGGCGACGACGAGGAACGGCGGTTCGAGGGCGATCAGCTCGGCCATGTGGCGCGAGCGGTCTTCGTCGGTCTGGCGCTGGTAGTAGTCGATTTCGGCTTCGCCGAGCACCTGGATCCGGTTCGGGTGGATCAGGTTCAGGTGGCCGACGAGGTCGGCGCTCGAGGTTGCATTGCCGACGGTGTCGGCCGAAAAGCCGCGTTCCCAGCCTTCATGCCCCGTCAGCCAGCTCAGTTTCAGCGTGGCCGCGTTGTCGTCGAAGATGCTCTGGGCGTTGATGCTGGACGTATCCATGACTACTCCGTCACTCCAATGGGCCGGTGCATGCGCGCGGCGACGGACGTCGCCATGCCGGGCCGGCGCCGGGCGGCCCTGGACGGCGGCGTGCGCCGCCTCGTAAGGGAAAATAATCCGCCCGGATCAACTCAAGGTTGCCACTGAGTGAGCAGGCGATGCAACTCGGCGATATCCGTTTCGTTGTGCAGACGCTCGCGCGCGTCGCGATCGGACAGCAGTTGCGCGATTTCCGACAGGATCTCGAGGTGCTGCTGGGTGGCTTGCTCGGGCACGAGCAGGAAAATCAGGAGGCCGACCGGCTGGCCGTCGGGGGCTTCGAACGGGATTGCATCGGCGAGCCGGACGAACGCGGCGAGCGGGTGCTTGAGACCCTTGATGCGCCCGTGCGGAATCGCGACACCTTCGCCGAGCCCGGTCGAGCCGAGGCGCTCGCGCGCGAACAGGTTGTCCGTGACGGTGCTGCGGGCGATGCCGTTCTGATTCTCGAACATCAGCCCGGCTTGTTCGAACACGCGTTTCTTGCTGGTTACTGAGAGGTCGATGACGACGTTCTCTATGGGCAGGATTTTGGCTAGGCGATTCATGTTGGCAGGCGATTGGGCGGCCTGGGGTCTCCTTGCGGCGGCAGACTGATTATCCATGTTCCGCGATATCAAGGCGTTCGGCATCGGCAACCTGCAAGGCAGCTACCGCATCCAGCGCCCCCCCCGGCGATAACCGGAACATTATAGAGCACAGCCGCGTGCGTGGCGCAGTGCGGACGGACCGGTTGCACCACGGGCGCGGAGTCGCAAAAAAAACGCCCGGCGAACCGGGCGACGTGTGTGTTGCGGTGAAGGTTACTGCGGCGGCAGTTCGATCTGGTCGATCGACGGTTGAAGCTTGATCGGGTCGTGCGCGTGCGTTTGCAGGCGCTCCATGTGCTTGACGACCTGGCGATCCAGCTTGTCGATCAGCAAATCGATCGCGGCGTACAGGTTGCCGTTCGCGCTTTCGACGAAGATGTCCTTGCCCTTCAGGTGCAGGTTGATTTCCGCGCGCTGCTGCTTGTCCTTTTCCTTGTGATTGTCGACCGAGAGGATCACAGTGCCATCGATCACCTGATCGCTATGCCGTAGCACCCGGTCCAGCTTGGTGATCACGTATTCGCGAATTGCAGGCGTGACTTCGAGATGATGTCCACTGATCTTCAGGTTCATAGTGCTTCTCCAAGCGAGTGACCACCCGGCCGCATCGAGGCGGCGCTCCGGTCGACTTGCCCGTGCCGCACGTGGCGGCGTATCGCTGACAAGTCGCCCGGCCTGTTCCCCGTGTGCGCGGTGGCCGGAACACGCCTGCCGCCGGGCAGGCAGCAGGCCTAAAGAGACTTTCGCAGATTGACTGCCGGGATCTTGAGGGCTTCGCGATATTTCGCAACCGTGCGGCGCGCGACCACGAACCCCTGTTCTGCCAGCAGCTCGGCAATGCGGCTATCCGAAAGTGGCGATTTTGGGTCTTCAGCTCCTATCAGTTGCTTGATCAGGGCTCGGATGGCGGTCGACGAGGCGGCGCCACCGGTGTCGGTCGAGACGTGAGATCCGAAGAAGTACTTAAATTCAAGCGTCCCGAACGGGGTCAGCATGTACTTCCCGGTTGTCACACGGCTGACAGTCGACTCGTGTAGGCCCAGCGTATCAGCTATTTCCCGCAAAACCAAGGGGCGCATGGCAATTTCACCGTGCGCAAAGAAGTTCTTTTGACGCTCGACAATAGCCTGCGCGACACGCAGGATCGTGTCGAATCGCTGCTGGATGTTTTTGATCAGCCAGCGTGCTTCCTGGAGCTGCTGCTTGAGCGAACCGGCCGACGGATCGCCGCGGCTGTTGCGCAGGATGTTCGCGTAGAGGTTGTTGATCCGCAGGCGCGGCACGACCTCCGGATTGAGTTCCGCGAGCCATCCCTGGCCGGCCTTCTTCACCATGATGTCGGGCACGACGTAGTCGGCCTCGGCCCTGCCGTATGCGGCGCCGGGGAACGGCTCCAGCGAGCGGATCAGCGTGTGTGCGTCGCGCAGCGCGTCGTCGCTCGCCTTCAGGTGCTTGCGCAACCGCGTGAAGTCGCGGGCGGCGAGCAGTTCGAGATGCTGCGACACGATCTCGAGCGCGAGCGTGCGCGTCGGGGACGGATCGAGGCGCAGCAACTGCAGCTTCAGGCATTCGGATGCGGAGCGGGCGCCGACCCCGGCCGGGTCGAAGCTGTGCAGCAGCGCGAGCGCCGCGTTCAGTTCGTCGCAGTCGATCTCCAGCTCGGGCGGCAGGTCGGCGAGCACTTCGTCGAGCGTGGCGGTCAGATAGCCGTCGTCGTCGAGCGATTCGATCAGGAACATCACGAGCGCGCGATCGCGCGGGCCGGCCTGCGTGACGCGCAACTGCGCGGACAGGTGGTCGCGCAGCGACGTCGCCGCTTCCTGCACCTGCAGCGGCGGGAGATCGTCGTCGTCGGACGCGCCGCTCGAGCGGCCGAATTCGTCGAGGTTCCACTGCGGGCCGTCGTTGCCGTCGCCGGATGCATAACCGTCGTATTCGTCCGCGCCGGCCGGCTCGTCACGTTCGGCGCGATCGCTCGACGAACTGCTGCTTGTCGAAGTGGGCTCGGTGTTCTGGGCGGGAGGCGTCTGCGCGATCAACGATCCGTCCGCTGCGACACGCAGCGGGCTCGCGATCCATTCGTCGTCGTTCTCGAGCAGCGGGTTCTGCGCGACGGCCATCGCGACTTCCTGCTGCAATTCGAGCGTCGACAACTGCAGGAGCCGGATCGACTGCTGTAGCTGGGGTGTCAGCGCCAGATGTTGCGACAGGCGGAGTTGAAGGCTGGCTTTCATGGCGAGGAGGGAGTCATACCGGCAGTTTGCCACGACCCAGGCGCGTTGAGCCATCCGCGATTACGCGCGGCGCGCCGCCCGGCCGCGGGCATGGCCGCGAAGCAGGGCGCGGCCCCGCGCGGCGACGCCGGGCGGGGTGCAGCCAGCCACGAGGAGGGAGTTACATCCGGAAGTGCTCGCCGAGGTACACGCGGCGCACGCTTTCGTTTTCGATGATTTCGCTCGGCGCACCGGCGGCGAGCACCGAGCCGTCGCTGATGATGTAGGCGTGATCGCAGATGCCGAGCGTTTCGCGGACGTTGTGATCGGTAATCAGCACGCCGATGTTGCGCTGCTTCAGGAACTTGACGATCTTCTGGATCTCGAGCACCGCGATCGGGTCGACGCCGGCGAACGGTTCGTCGAGCAGGATGAAGTTCGGGTTGGTCGCGAGCGCGCGCGCGATTTCGACCCGACGCCGCTCGCCGCCCGACAGCGACAGCGCGGGGTTCTCGCGCAGGTGGCCGATCTGCAACTCGTCGAGCAGCGCTTCGGTGCGCGACGAGATCGCGTCCTTCGACAGCCGCTTGCCGTCTTCGCCGTGCTGCAGCTCGAGCACCGCGCGGATGTTTTCCTCGACGGTCAGCTTGCGGAACACGGACGCTTCCTGCGGCAGGTACGACAGGCCGAGCGACGCGCGCTTGTGGATCGGCAGCAGGCTGATCGAGCTGCCGTTCAGCGAGATCTCGCCCGCGTCGAGCGGCACGAGGCCGACGATCATGTAGAACGACGTGGTCTTGCCGGCGCCGTTCGGGCCGAGCAGGCCGACGACTTCGCCGCTCTTCACGTCGAGCGACACGTCCTTGACGACCGTGCGCGTGCCGTAGCGCTTCTTCAGGTTGCGGACCACGAGCGAGCTCGTGGTGCCGGCCGGCTGACGGTTCGGTAGCGCGTTCATTGGCCCGGCGCTCCCTGGATCGTGGTCGACGGCGACAGCTTCGCCGGCGCGCCGTTCAGCGGCGCGGGGCCGCCGTTCTTCGGCGACAGCATCGCGCGCACGCGGCCGTTCGGGTTGCCCGGTGCGGCGACATCCTTGCCGCCCTTCGCGGTGTAGAAGTCGCGCTGGCCGTCGTACGTGATCACGCTGCCGTGCACGGTATCGGCGATAGTCGACGTGCCCTGCAGGCGGCGCACGGTCGCGGCGGTGGTCAGGGTGGTGAGATCCTGCTTGCCGTCGTAGTCGATGCGCTCGGCGTCGCCGTCGATGTATTCGTCGAGGCCTTCGCGCTTCTGGCGGAACGTCGCGTGCTTCTTGCCGCTGCCGAACGAAGTGGCGTACTGATAGCCTTCCGGATCCTGGCGCACTTCGACGCGATCGCCCTTGATGATGATCGTGCCCTTCGTGATCACGACGTTGCCGGTCGCGACCGTGACCTGCTTCAGGTCGTCATAGGTCAGGTTGTCTGCCTCGACGTTGATCGGCTTGCTCTGGTCGGCCTTCTCGGCATGGGCGAGCGGCGCCAGCCCGACCAGCGGGAGCGCCACGAGCGTCGCGGCGAGCGCGGCGCGGACGGCGCGCGCAGCGCCGCCGGAAATCTGTCGAGGGAACGGTTCGTTCATGCAGTCACGTGAGGGATGCGTCACTTGGGTTGACCTTTCGAGCCGCCGGACGTGTCCGCGGCGGCGATCGTGCCGCGCACGTTGCCGTAAAGCTCGATGACCCGGGTGACGTTGTTGTACTTCATGCCGTCGGTCGCATTGACGAGCGACAGGCCGCGCTGAAGTTTAACCGGCTTTTCGGTCTGGATCACATCGTCATTGACGAAGATCCGGAAATGCTGGGAATCGGCCTGCATCTGCGGATCGCCGCCGCCGGCCGCACGGAGGATGCGCGCATTGTCGTACAAATCGACGATCGACACGTCGCCGTTGACGGTGCCGCGCTTCGCGGTGGTCGTCACGACGGGCTTGCCGGGCTGGAACGCGCGCATGGCCGGATCGGTCAGGTCGCTGTCTTCAGTGTCTTCGTAATGGATCAGCTTCGCGGCCGTCAGCCGATACTGGGTCGAGCCGGACTGGTCGAGCTCGGTGACCGAGAAGTTGTCCGCGAAATAGTCGGGCGTGTGGCGCTTCGGCTGCACGGTGCCTTCGCCGGGCGGCGGCAGCGTGGCCTGCAGCAGCCACCACGTGATGCCCGCGAGCGCGGCGACCGCGACGAGCGGCAGCAGCTGGGTCCAGCGGAAATGCGTGTTCATCCGTCAGGCTCCGCAGGCGGCCGCGAGCAGCGCGTCGTAGCGGCGCTGCGCGCGCAGGATCGCGTCGCAGACTTCGCGCACGGCGCCCTGGCCGCCACGGGCCTCGGCCACCCAGTGCGCGCGGGCGATCACCTCGGGGTGCGCATTCGCGGGGGCCGTCGCGAAGCCGCAGCGCAGCATCACGGGCAGGTCGGGCCAGTCGTCGCCCATGTAGCCGCACTGGTCGGCGGTAAGGCCGAGCGATGCGATCAGGTCGGTGAATACGGTGAGCTTGTTCTCGACGCCCTGGAACAGGTGCGCGATCTTCATTTCCTTCGCGCGTGCCGCGACGATTTCCGAGCGGCGGCCCGTGATGATCGCGGTTGCGATGCCGGCTTCGCCGAGCAGCTTCACGCCGTGGCCGTCGAGCGAATTGAACGACTTCATCGTGTCGCCGGCCGCTGTAAACAGCAGGCCGCCGTCGGTCAGCACGCCGTCGACGTCGAAAATCATCAGCTTCACGCGGCTCGCGCGTTCGGCCGCAGTCAGCGCTGCGCTCATCAGATCACCTTCTTCGAAAACAGGTCGTGCATGTTCAGCGCGCCGATCAGCGCGCCGTCGGCATCGACCACCAGCATCTGGTTGATCCGATAGCGCTCCATCAGTTCCACGGCCTCGACTGCCAGGTGATCCGGTGCGATCGTGCGCGGGTCGCGCGTCATCACGTCGGTGATCGACAACGTGCGGAAGTCGTCGTCGCGCGCGAGCACGCGGCGCAGGTCGCCGTCCGTGAAGATACCGACGACCTTGCCGCCGGCGTCGACCACGGCGGTCATGCCGAGGCGCTTCGCGGTGATCTGGAACAGCGCATCCGACAGCGTTGCGTCGAGCCCGACGGACGGGACGTCGTCGCCCGAGCGCATCACGTCGCGCACGTAGGTGAGCAGGCGCCGGCCGAGTGCGCCGCCCGGGTGCGAGCGCGCGAAATCTTCCGAACCGAAGCCGCGTGCATCGAGCACGGCAACGGCGAGCGCGTCGCCGAGCGCGAGCGCGGCGGTCGTGCTCGCGGTGGGCGCAAGGTTCAGCGGGCAGGCCTCTTTCGAGACCGCAGCGTTCAGGTTCACGTCGGCGAGCGTGCCGAGGCTCGACTCCGCGCGGCCCGTGATCGCGATCAGCTTCGCGCCGATCCGCTTCACGAGCGGCAGGATCGCGACGAGTTCTTCGGATTCGCCGGAATAGGAGATGCCGATGAAGACGTCGTCGGAGGTGACCATCCCGAGGTCGCCGTGGCTGGCCTCGGCAGGGTGGACGAAGAAGGCCGGCGTGCCGGTGCTCGCCAGCGTTGCTGCGATCTTGCGGGCGATATGCCCCGATTTGCCGATTCCGGAAACCACCACGCGGCCGCGGCAGCCGAGCAGCAGCGCGACGGCCTGGACGAAGTCGCCGTCGAGCTGGTCGCGCAGCGCGCGCACGGCGTCGGCCTCGATGTCGAGCACGTCGCGGGCGAGCGCGAGCGCGCGGTTGTCATTGATTTTCGCTATCATGCGCGGAGTATAGCAAAGGCGTTTGTTCGCCGCGCCGGGCCTTCGGACTCGTCCGAAGTTGCCTATCCCACGCTACGCCACCGTGCCCGCTTTGCGGTGGCCCCGACGAACGAGGACGCTTTGCCCGTGATTTCCCCGCTCGAAATGACGCTCATGCTGCTGCTGGCTTCAGTGGTGGGCGTCGTCGTGTTCCGTTCGCTGAACCTCCCGCCGATGCTCGGCTACCTGACCGTTGGCATCCTGGTCGGCCCGCATGCGCTCGGCATCGCGGCGGATCTCGAACGCGCCGAGCACCTCGCGGAATTCGGCGTCGTGTTCCTGATGTTCTCGATCGGCCTCGAATTCTCCCTTGCGAAGCTGAGGTCGATGCAGCGGCTCGTGTTCGGGCTCGGGTTGCTGCAGGTCGTCGCGACGCTGGTGCTCGCGCTCGTGCTCGGCATGCTGTTCGAGCACTGGGTGCACATCACGTGGCAGGGCAGTATCGCGCTCGGCGGCGCGCTCGCGATGTCGTCGACGGCGATCGTGTCGAAGATGCTCGCCGAGCGGCTCGAAATCGAGACCGAGCATGGCCGCAACATCTTCGGGGTACTGCTGTTCCAGGATCTCGCGGTGGTGCCGCTCTTGATCGTGATCGCTGCGTTCGGCGCCGAATCGTCGAAGGACCTCGCGATCACGCTCGGCTTCGCGGCCGTGAAGATCGTGATCGCGCTCACGCTGCTGCTGGTCATCGGGCAGCGCTTCATGACGCGCTGGCTCAACGTCGTCGCGCGGCGCCGCTCGCAGGAGCTGTTCGTGCTGAACCTGCTGCTCGTCACGCTCGGCGCCGCGTTCATCACCGACAAGTTCGGCCTGTCGCTCGCGCTCGGCGCGTTCATCGCGGGGATGCTGATCTCCGAGACGCCGTTCCGCCACCAGGTGGAGGAGGACATCAAGCCGTTTCGCGACGTGCTGCTCGGCCTGTTCTTCGTGACGACCGGGATGCTGCTCGATCCGCGCGTGATCTGGGAGCATCCGTTGCTCGTGCTCGGCTTCTTCGTCGGCCAGGTGCTGTTCAAGGCCACGATGATCACCGGGCTCGCGCGGCTGTTCGGCGCGACGCCGGGCGTCGCGATGCGCACCGGCATCGGCCTTGCGCAGGCCGGCGAATTCGGTTTCGTGCTGCTGAACCTGATCCTCGACCGGCATCTCGTCGATTCGACGCTGCTGCAGGCGATCCTCGCGTCGATGCTGTTGTCGATGCTCGCCGCGCCGTTCCTGATCCAGAACGCCGACCGGATCGTGATGCGGCTGTCCTCGACCGAATGGATGCAGCAGTCGCTGCAGATGACGCGGATCGCGACGCAGAGCCTCAAGCAGCGTGGCCACGTGATCATCTGCGGCTACGGCCGCGCGGGCCAGAACCTGGCACGAATGCTCGAACAGGAAGGCATTTCGTATGTCGCGCTCGACCTCGACCCCGATCGCGTGAGCGCGGCCGCGACCGCCGGCGAATCGGTCGTGTTCGGCGACGCGGCGCGCCGCGAGTCGCTGCTCGCGGCCGGTATCCACCGTGCGGCGGCCGTCGCGATCACCTATGCGAACACGCCGTCCGCGCTGCGCGTGCTGCATCACGTACACGAACTCGAGCCGACGCTGCCCGCGATCGTACGCACCGTCGACGATGCCGATCTCGAGAAGCTGCTCGCGGCCGGCGCGACCGAGGTGATCCCGGAGATCGTCGAGGGCAGCCTGATGCTTGCGTCGCACACGCTGGTGCTGGTGGGCGTGCCGATGCGCAAGGTCGTGCGGCGCGTCGAGGAAATGCGCGACGCGCGCTACAGCTTGCTGCGCGGCTATTTCCGCGGCGCGGACGACACGGACGACGACGACCACGAGCAGGTGCGGCTACAATCGGTGCCGGTCGATGCGCGCGCGGACGCGGTCGGGCGTTCGCTGGAAGAACTCGGGCTGTATGCGCTCGGGCTCGAAGTCACGGCGATCCGCCGGCACGGCATCCGCGGCGTCGAACCCGATCCGCAGACCAAGCTGCGCGCGAGCGACATCGTCGTGCTGCGCGGGCTGCCTGAGGCGCTCGCGCTCGCGGAGGAGCGGCTGTCGCGCCATCGGCGCGATCCGCCTGCCGCGGCTGCCTGAGCCGGGCTTGGATTGATAACCTGACCCGTATTTATTCGAAACGGTGCCCGATCTTCGCGCACCGTTTTTTTCGGAGAGTTTCATGCCGCATTCGTCGTCGGGCGCACCGCTCGATCCGGTCGCCTTCATCCACAGCCAGATCCGCACGGTGCCCGACTGGCCGCAGCCGGGCGTGATGTTCCGCGACATTACGACGCTGCTGCAGAGCCCGAAGGCGCTGCGCATCCTCGTCGACCTGTTCGTCGAGCGCTATGTCGATGCGAAGCTCGACTATGTCGCGGGCCTCGACGCGCGCGGCTTCATCATCGCGCCGATCGTCGCGTACGAGCTGAGCGTCGGCTTCGTGCCGATCCGCAAGGTGGGCAAGCTGCCGTACAAGACGCGCTCGGAATCGTACGACCTCGAATACGGCAGCGCGACGGTCGAGATCCATGAAGATGCGTGCCGCCCCGGCGACCGCGTGATCATCATGGACGACCTGATCGCGACCGGCGGCACGATGATGGCGGGGCGCAACCTGCTGCAGCGGCTCGGCGCGGAGGTCGTCGAAGGTGCGGCGATCATCGACCTGCCCGATCTCGGCGGCTCGGCGCTGCTGCGCAATGCGGGATTGCCGGTCTACACCGTCACCGAATTCGCCGGCCACTGAACGCCGGCCCGCCTGAATCCACGTTACACAGCGAGGTCACGATGCCCAACTTCATGCTGTTTCTCGCCACGTCGATCGCGATCACGTTCGCGCCGGGTCCCGACAACCTGCAGGTGCTCGCTCGCGGCATCTCGCAGGGCCGCGCGGCCGGTTTCGTCGCCGCGCTCGGCTTCACCGCCGGGATCCTGTTCCACACGACGCTCGCGGCGCTCGGCGTCGCGGCCGTGCTGCGTTCGTCGCCGGTCGCGTTCGAGATCCTGAAGCTCGCGGGCGCCGCGTACCTCGTGTGGATCGGCATCAAGGCGCTGCGCAGCCAGGGCCTCGCGAATGCGCATGAGCGTCCGCCGCAGCCGCTCGGCACGATCTTCCGGCAGAGCGTGGTCGGCAACCTGATGAACCCGAAGGTCACGCTGTTCTTCGTCGTGTTCCTGCCGCAGTTCGTCGATCCGCACGGCGGCCAGAGCGTGACGCTGCAGATGTTCGAACTCGGCGCGCTGTTCATGTTGCAGACGGCCGCGGTCTTTTCGCTGTTCGGCGTCGGCGCGGGCATGATCGGCGCGTGGCTCAAGCGCCGCCCGAAGGCCGGCGTGTGGCTCGACCGGATCGCCGGTGTGACGTTCATCGCGATCGGCATCCGCGTGGCGCTGAAGGACTGATGGCGATGACGTTTCCGTGCATTGCGGCCGCGCGCCGTTTCGATCCGGCCGCGCACCTGCGTTTCGAGATTGCCGGCCAGGCGGTCGGCTGGGTGCGCCGCCAGGACGTCGCGATGCTCGCCCGCTGGCCCGACGTGTTCGAGCTGACCGATGAGCGCGTCGTGCTGTCGGCGCGCTACGACTCGGTCGACGCGCGCAGCATGGCACTGGCGAGCGCGATCGGCGCGCTCGCGGCCGAAGGCGCGATTCCCGGCTGGCGCGACGAGATCTACGCGATCCGCAACCGCTTCGACGATCCGCCGCTCGCGTACATCGAGCGCGCCGCGTCGCGCTTCTTTGGCACGCAGACTTACGCGGTGCATCTGAACGGCATCGTAGAATATGCGGTTGCGCCGGGCGAGCCGCCCGCCGCGGCCGCCCCGCAGATGTGGCTCGGCCGCCGCAGCGAGACCAAGGCAACCGACCCCGGCATGCTCGACAACGTCGTCGCGGGCGGGATCGGCTGGGGCCTGGGCGTTCACGAGACGCTCGCGAAGGAATGCTGGGAAGAAGCCGGCATTCCCGCCGAACTGGCCGCGCGCGCGATCGCGGGCCGCGCGGTGCAGGTACTGTGCTCGCTGCCGGAAGGCACGCAGTCCGAACTGATCTTCGTGTACGACCTGCCGCTGCCGCGCGACTTCGCGCCGCGCAACCAGGACGGCGAAGTGGCCGAGCACCTGCTGGCCGGCGTGCCCGAGGTGATCGGCTGGCTGCGCGCCGGCCGCGCGACGATGGATGCGAGCCTCGCGACACTCGATACGCTGCTGCGCCACCGCTGGATCCCGGCGGCCGACGCGGCCGGCATCGACGCACTGTTCGCACCGGCCGCGTGACGCGTGCCGCGCATGCAGTCCGGCGGCGCGAACGGGCAATTTGACGAATACGGAAACAAAGGGAGTAGCGGTCATGCCGACCGATCACAGCTTTATCTTGAAACTGTCGTGCCCCGACCGGCACGGCATCGTCCATGCGGTCTCGGGCTTCCTGTTCGAGCGCAGCAACAACATCCTCGATTCGGCGCAGTTCGGCGACAGCCGCACCAGCGAGTTCTTCATGCGCGTGCACTTCGAGCAGGACGGTGGCGGTGCGGATGCCGCGACGGCGCTCGACACGCTTCGCAAGGAATTCGCTCCGCTCGCCGAGCAGTTTTCGATGCGCTGGGAACTGCATGACGCGGCCGTGAAGCCGCGCGTCGTGATCATGGTGTCGAAGATCGGCCACTGCCTGAACGACCTGCTGTTCCGCTATCGCACCGGCCAGCTGCCGATCGAGATCCCGGCGATCGTGTCGAACCACAAGGAGTTCTACCAGCTCGCCGCGAGCTACAACATCCCGTTCCATCACTTCCCGCTGATCGGCGGTTCGACCGATGCCGCGAAGGCCGCGCAGGAAGCGCGCGTGCTGGAAGTGATCGACGAGCACCAGGCCGATCTCGTCGTGCTCGCGCGCTACATGCAGATCCTGTCGCCGAACATGTGCGAGCAGCTCACCGGGCGCGCGATCAACATCCACCATTCGTTCCTGCCGAGCTTCAAGGGCGCGAAGCCCTACTACCAGGCGTTCGACCGCGGCGTGAAGCTGATCGGTGCGACCGCGCACTATGTGACGACCGATCTCGACGAAGGCCCGATCATCGAGCAGGAAGTCGAGCGCGTCGATCACAGCATGACGCCCGACCAACTGACCGCGATCGGCCGCGACGTCGAATGCGTGACGCTTGCGCGTGCGGTGAAGTGGCACGTCGAGCACCGGATCGTGCTGAACGGGACGAAGACGGTCGTGTTCCGCTGATTCGTCCGCGGGGCACCGCGATCCGGCCGCCGGATCGCCGGCCCCCACAAACAAAAACGCCGCGCCCTTCACGGGACGCGGCGTTTTTTTCGCTTTCGACGCGCGGACTGCTTCAGATCAGCCGCAGCAGGTACAACTCGCGCTTCAGGTACGCATAGAAGATCGGCGCGGCGATTACGCCCGGCAGCCCGAACGCGGCTTCCATGATCAGCATCGCGAGCAGCAGTTCCCACGCGCGCGACTCGATCTGGCCGCCGATGATCTTCGCGTTCAGGAAGTATTCGAGCTTGTGGATGATCACGAGGAACGCAAGCGACGCGATCGCGGTGCCCATGCTGACCGACAGCGACACGGCGACGATCAGCGTGTTCGAAATCAGGTTGCCGATCACGGGCAGCAGGCCGACGATGAACGTGACGAGCACGAGCGTTTTCGACAACGGCAGCCGCTGGTGGAAGATCGGCAGTGCGACGAGCAGGTAGATGCCCGTGAACACCGCGTTGATTGCCGAGATCTTGATCTGCGCGAACACGATCCGGCGGAATGAGTCGGCGAAGCGCGACACGCGCGTGACGAGCGCGGTCGACAGCGGCCGGCGCACCTTGCCGTGCTCGACGCCGATCGCGATCATCGCGCCGATGATCATCCCGAACAGCACGTGGCCGAAGCCGCGCGCGACGCTCTTGCCGCTTTGCTGGAGCTGGTCCATGTGCGAGTGCATCAGCACGGCGGCCTTCGTCTTCATCTGCTCGACGTCGACGGGCAGCAGGTTCGCGATCCAGGCCGGCGTGCGTGCGCGGGTCTGCTCGACGATCTGCATCAGCTGGTCGAGCAGGCTTTGCAGGTTCGGTACCGTGCGCTCGAAGTGTTCGATGATGCCGATCGTCAGGCCCGTCAGCGCGCCGACGATCACGATGGCCAGCAGCACGACGGCGACCCAGCGCGCGCGCATGCTCGTGGTGTGACGTTCGATCACGGGGGCGATCGTGTGGATCAGCTGGTAGACGAGCAGGCCGGCCAGCAGCCCGCCGAGCAGCTTGAGCTCGATCACGAGCCACATGGCGACGATCGCAAACACATAGCTGCCGATCTCGAGTGCCGACAGCTTCGGCAGGCTGAAGTCGCTCGTCAGCCGCACGCTGCGCAGGTGCGGTTCGCGATTCTGCGCATCGCGAGACGAGTCTGGTTGCTTCTCCATCGTGGATTCCTGTCGTTCGTGTGTCATGCCGCGGAATGCGCGGCAGAGCCGTGTTCGCCCGACGCCGCACCGGATTGGTGCGTACGGCGAACCTTACGACCGTAAAGTATAGCCGCCATTATGGTCCGCAACGGGGCCGTTTGGCGCATGGTGTAAACGCAGAAGGGAAAACGAGAAGAGGCCGGTTGCGCGGTGCAAAGGGACGCGCGCGGCCGGGCGGCCGCGCGCGGGAGGGGAGGGACGGCGGAAGCGTCAGCCCGCCGCGACCTTGCGGGTCGCGCGCTTGAGCAGCGGCGCGAGGTACTTGCCGGTAAAGCTCGCCTTCGTCTTCGCGACCTGCTCGGGCGTGCCCTGCGCGATGATCTGGCCGCCGCCGGCGCCGCCTTCGGGGCCGAGGTCGATCACCCAGTCGGCCGTCTTGATCACGTCGAGGTTGTGCTCGATGATCACGACGGTGTTGCCCTGGTCGCGCAGCCGGTGGATCACTTCCAGCAGCAGCGCGATATCGTGGAAGTGCAGGCCGGTGGTCGGCTCGTCGAGGATGTACAGCGTACGGCCGGTGTCGCGCTTGGAGAGTTCGAGCGACAGCTTCACGCGCTGTGCCTCGCCGCCCGACAGCGTCGTGGCCGACTGGCCGAGGCGGATGTAGCCGAGGCCGACGTCGAGCAGCGTCTTCAGCTTGCGCGCAATGACCGGCACCGCGCTGAAGAACGCGTACGCGTGCTCGACGGTCATGTCGAGCACTTCGCTGATGTTCTTGCCCTTGTACTGCACTTCGAGCGTTTCGCGGTTGTAGCGCTTGCCGTGGCACACGTCGCACGGCACGTAGACGTCCGGCAGGAAGTGCATCTCGACCTTCAGCACGCCGTCGCCCTGGCACGATTCGCAGCGGCCGCCCTTCACGTTGAACGAGAAGCGGCCCGGATCGTAGCCGCGCTCCTTCGACGTCGGCACGCCCGAGAACAGCTCGCGGATCGGCGTGAACAGGCCCGTGTAGGTGGCCGGGTTCGAGCGCGGCGTGCGACCGATCGGCGACTGGTCGACGTTGATCACCTTGTCGAAGTGCTCGAGGCCCTCGATCGCCTCGTGCGGCGCCGGCTCGGCCGACGAGCCGTACAGGTGGCGCGCGACCGCGTGATACAGCGTGTCGTTGATCAGCGTCGACTTGCCGGAGCCCGACACGCCGGTGATGCAGGTCAGGAGGCCGACCGGCAGTTCGAGATCGACGTGCTTCAGGTTGTTGCCGTACGCGTCGACGATGCGCAGCATCCGCTCGGGATCGGGCGCGAGCCGTTCGTCCGGATACTCGATCGTGCGCTTGCCGAGCAGGTACTGGCCGGTGAGCGACTGCGGGTTCGACTGCACCTGCTTGGGCGTGCCTTCGGCCACCACCACGCCGCCGTGCTCGCCGGCGCCCGGGCCCATGTCGACGACGTAGTCGGCCGTGCGGATCATGTCCTCGTCGTGCTCGACGACGATCACCGAATTGCCGAGGTCGCGCAGGTGCTTGAGCGTCGAGATCAGGCGGTCGTTGTCGCGCTGGTGCAGGCCGATCGACGGCTCGTCGAGCACGTACATCACGCCCGTGAGGCCCGAGCCGATCTGCGACGCGAGCCGGATGCGCTGCGCCTCGCCGCCCGACAAGGTTTCCGCGCTGCGCTCGAGCGACAGGTAGTCGAGGCCGACGTTGTTCAGGAAGGTCAGGCGCGCGACGATTTCCTTGATCACCTTGTCGGCGATCTCGCGCTTCGCGCCTTCGAGCGACAGGCCGTCGAAATAGCCGAGCGCGTCGCGCAGCGGCCAGCCGCTGATTTCATAGATGCCGCGCGCGTAATCGCCCGTGCCGATGCGCACGTGGCGCGCCTCGCGGCGCAGGCGCGTGCCTTCGCACGACGGGCACGGCTGGTTGTTCTGGTACTTCGACAGCTCTTCGCGCACCGCGACCGAATCGGTCTCGCGGTAGCGGCGCTCGAGGTTCGGGATGATCCCCTCGAACACGTGCTCGCGGATCGTCGTGCGGCCGCGCTCGTTGATGTACGAGAACGGGATCGTCTGCTTGCCCGAGCCGAACAGCAGCACCTTGCGGATCTTTTCCGGCAGGTCCTCGAATGCGGCGTCGATGTCGAATTCGTAGAACGCCGCGAGACTCTGCAGCATCTGGAAGTAGAACTGGTTGCGGCGGTCCCAGCCTTTCACGGCGCCAGCGGCGAGCGACAGCGACGGGTGCGCGACGACCCGCTTCGGGTCGAAGAACGTGATCTGGCCGAGGCCGTCGCATTCCGGGCACGCGCCCATCGGGTTGTTGAACGAGAACAGGCGCGGCTCGAGTTCCTGCAGCGAGTACGAGCAGATCGGGCACGCGAACTTCGAGCTGAACAGGTGCTCGTGGTCGGTATCCATCTCGAGCGCGATCGCGCGGCCGTCGGCGAGGCGCAGCGCCGTCTCGAACGATTCGGCGAGGCGCTGCTTCATGTCCGGGCGCACCTTCAGGCGGTCGACGACGACGTCGATCGTGTGCTTGTCGTTCTTCTTCAGCTTCGGCAGCGACTCGACCTCGTAGATCTTCGCGACGCCTTCGTTCGCGGTGCCGCCGCCCGAGCGCACGCGAAAGCGCACGAAACCCTGCGCCTGCATGTCCTCGAACAGCTCGGCGTGTTCGCCCTTGCGGTTCGCGACGACGGGCGCGAGGATCATCAGCTTGGTTTCCTCGGGCAGCGCGAGCGCCGCGTCGACCATCTGCGACACGCTCTGTGCTTCCAGCGGGATGTCGTGGTCGGGGCAGTACGGCGTGCCGACACGTGCGTACAAAAGTCGCAGGTAGTCGTGGATTTCCGTGACCGTGCCGACGGTCGAACGCGGGTTGTGGGACGTCGCCTTCTGCTCGATCGAGATCGCGGGCGACAGACCCTCAATCAGGTCGACGTCGGGTTTCTCCATCAACTGCAGGAACTGGCGGGCATATGCGGACAGGCTTTCGACGTAGCGGCGCTGACCCTCGGCATAAAGGGTATCGAACGCGAGCGACGACTTGCCCGACCCGGACAACCCGGTAATCACGACCAGCTTGTGGCGCGGCAGGTCGAGATTGACGTTTTTCAGGTTGTGGGTGCGTGCCCCACGGATACGGATCTGTTCCATGAACCTGGCGAAAATGGAGGGAACCAAACCTGCTACTATAACGGCTTTTCGAGGCCGTCGTTTGGGGCCCCCAGCCTTAGCAGCAGGTGGCAGCAGGGCGGCGCCTGCGCCGGGAATGCGGCCGCGCCGCGCGGTTCCGGGTGGCCTGCGGGCTGCCTGAATCCTGCCCCGACGTGTCGCCCGCCAAGCCTCCCGGGCCGCTGGTCCTGATCTTCCGCCGCCCGGTGTCGGGCGGACATTCCGATCATTCGAAATTCATTCCCGATGTCCAATCCGTCTGCCACGTCTTCCCGCATGACCGCGCCCGAATTGCGCGCGACCACGTCGCTCGCGGCGATCTTCGCGCTGCGCATGCTCGGCCTGTTCATGATCATGCCGGTGTTCTCGGTCTACGCGAAAACCATCCCGGGCGGCGACAACGTGCTGCTCGTCGGTCTCGCGCTCGGGGCCTACGGCGTCACGCAGTCGCTGTTCTACATCTTCTACGGCTGGGCGTCCGACAAGTTCGGCCGCAAGCCGGTGATTGCCACGGGCCTCGTGATCTTCGCGATCGGCAGCTTCGTCGCCGCGTCCGCGCACGACATCACGTGGATCATCGTCGGTCGCGTGATCCAGGGGATGGGCGCGGTGTCGTCCGCGGTGCTGGCGTTCATCGCCGACCTGACCTCCGAGCAGAACCGCACGAAGGCGATGGCGATGGTCGGCGGCTCGATCGGCGTGTCGTTCGCGGTCGCGATCGTCGGTGCGCCGATCGTGTTCCACTGGGTCGGGATGAGCGGGCTGTTCGCGATCGTCGGCGTGCTGTCGATCCTCGCGATCGGCGTCGTGCTGTGGATCGTGCCCGACGCGGCGAAGCCTGTGCACGTGCCCGCGCCGTTCGCCGAGGTGCTGCACAACGTCGAGCTGCTGCGCCTGAACTTCGGCGTGCTGGTGCTGCACGCGACGCAGACGGCGCTGTTCCTCGTCGTGCCGCGCCTGCTCGTCGACGGCGGCCTGCCGGTCGCCGCGCACTGGAAGGTCTACCTGCCGGTGATGGGGCTCGCGTTCGTGATGATGGTCCCGGCGATCATCGTCGCGGAAAAACGGGGCAAGATGAAGCCGGTGCTGCTCGGCGGCATTCTGGCTATCCTGATCGGCCAATTGCTGCTGGGCAGCGCGCCGCATACCATCCTGATTGTGGCGGCGGTTCTTTTCGTCTACTTCCTCGGTTTCAACATCCTGGAAGCGTCGCAGCCGTCGCTCGTGTCGAAGCTCGCGCCCGGTTCGCGCAAGGGCGCGGCCACGGGTGTCTACAACACCACGCAGTCGATCGGGCTTGCACTCGGCGGCATCGTGGGCGGCTGGCTGCTGAAGCACGGGGGCGCCAACACGGTGTTCTACACGTGCTCGGGGCTCGTTGCCGCGTGGCTTATAATCGCGGCCAGCATGAAAGCGCCGCCGCGCAAGGCCTGAACTCACTTCGGGCAGGCACCGGCGGCGTTCGCCGGCTTGCCCGGCGGGCCGTCCCGGCAATATGCGCCGGCGGCCCGGCATCGAATTTACTGGAGAAACACATGGCATCCGTCAACAAGGTCATCCTCGTCGGCAATCTCGGCGCCGATCCTGAAGTCCGTTACCTGCCGAGCGGCGACGCGGTTGCGAACATTCGTCTCGCGACGACCGACCGCTACAAGGACAAGGCAAGCGGCGATTTCAAGGAAATGACCGAGTGGCACCGCGTCGCGTTCTTCGGCCGTCTGGCCGAAATCGTCAGCGAATACCTGAAGAAGGGTTCGTCGGTCTATATCGAAGGCCGCATCCGCACGCGCAAGTGGCAAGGCCAGGACGGCCAGGATCGTTACTCGACCGAAATCGTCGCCGACCAGATGCAGATGCTCGGCGGTCGCGGTGCGGGCGGCGGCGGTGGTGGTGGCGGTGACGAAGGCGGTTACGGCGGCGGCTATGGTGGTGGCGGCGGTGGTCGCGGCGAGCAGATGGAACGCGGCGGTGGCGGCGGTGGCCGTGCCGGCGGCGCGGCGCGTGGCGGTGCAGGCGGCGGCGCGCAGAGCCGTCCGAGCGCACCGGCAGGCGGCGGCTTCGACGAGATGGACGACGATATCCCGTTCTGATCGGCAAATCGGTACCCTGCATCGCGATGGGCCCGAATGTCCGAGTCAAGCCGGTTGCTTGGCCCGGGTCTTCGGGCCTTCTTTCGTTTACGTCGATGTTCCTTGCGCGCCAGGCAAAACGTGGCTGACGAACTTCCCGACCTCATCACAGAACATCTCGACGTGCTGTTCTGCGGGATCAACCCCGGCCTGACCGCGGCGGCGACCGGGCACCACTTCGCCGGGAGAAACAACCGCTTCTGGCGCGTGATCCACCTCGCGGGCTTCACGCCGACGGAAATTTCCCCGCAGGACGATCGCGCGATACTCCGCCATGGCTGCGGCCTGACGGCGGTGGTGAAGCGGCCGACCGCGAGTGCCGATCAGCTTTCGCGCGCGGAATTCATTGCCGCGGCCGCGGAGTTCGACCAAAAGGTGGCGCGTTATGGGCCACGCTTCGTCGCTTTTCTCGGCAAGGCGGCGTACTCGGCGCTTTCCGGTCAGCGGGAAGTCCGGTGGGGGTTGCAACCGGCCCGCATGCAGGGGGCGAGCGTCTGGGTGCTGCCCAATCCCAGCGGGAGAAATCTCGCGTTCGGCCTCGACGATCTGGTCGACGCGTACCGTCAGCTGCGCCTGCACGCGAAGGCCGTTTCCGGTCTTCAACCGGAGAGGCGGGATGCGGCGCAGTAAAACCGCGCCTCCGTGGCCCGGCACCGTGCTGCCCCGCGCGTTCTTCGACCGCTTGGCCACCGACGTCGCGCCGCAACTGCTCAACAAGATCCTCGCGACCGCGGATGGCCGGGCAGGGCGGATCGTCGAAGTGGAAGCCTATGCCGGTGCGATCGACCCGGCCGCGCATACCTATCGCGGCAAGACGCCGCGCAATGCGACGATGTTCGGGCCGCCGGGGCACCTGTACGTCTATTTCACCTACGGCATGCACTGGTGCTGCAACTGCGTGTGTGGCCCGGATGGCACGGGAACGGGGGTGCTGATCCGTGCGCTCGAACCGCTGCACGGGCTCGAACGGATGCGCGCGGTACGACCGCCGCAGACGCGCGATCGCGACCTGTGCCGGGGGCCGGCGCGGCTGACCCAGGCGATGGGGATCGGCGGGGCGCAGGATGGCGTCGACCTGATCGGCGCGCACGAAGGATTCGCGATCGTCGACGACGGCGTCGCGCCGCCCGCCGGTCTGGCGGGCGGGCCGCGCATCGGCATTCGCGTCGCTACGGATCTGCCGTGGCGGTGGAGCGTGCCGGGCAACCGGTATGTATCGGGGCCGGTGTCGCGCCGCTGATATGCGCCGTGCCCGGTCGCACACAATTCGACCTGCGTCACGCGGCCGCCACAATTGACCGGCTAAGCTGCTCCTTTCGACGTTTTCGATCGAGGAGACACCATGCGGCGGGTCGTATTCAACCAGAAGGGCGGCGTGGGCAAATCGACGATCGTCTGCAACCTGGCGGCGATCAGCGCAAGCGAAGGGCTGCGCACGCTCGTCATCGACCTCGATGCGCAGGCGAACTCCACGCGCTACCTGCTTGGCGACGCCGCGGCCGACGCGCAGCCGGGTGTCGCCGATTTCTTCGAAACCGCCCTGACGTTCAACTTCCGTCCGGTCGACGTCGCGTCGTTCATCCATCCGACCCCGTTCGAAGGGCTCGACGTGATGCCCGCGCATCCGGATCTCGACACGCTGCACGGCAAGCTCGAGTCGCGTTACAAGATCTACAAGCTGCGCGACGCACTGAACGAGCTCGACGCGTACGACGCCGTGTACATCGACACGCCGCCCGCGCTGAATTTCTATACGCGCTCGGCGCTGATCGCGGTCGAGCGCTGCCTGATCCCGTTCGACTGCGACGATTTCTCGCGCCGCGCGCTGTACACGCTGCTCGAGAACGTGAAGGAAATCCAGCAGGACCACAACGCGGCGCTCGAGGTGGAAGGGATCGTGATCAACCAGTTCCAGCCGCGAGCGAGCCTGCCGCAGCGGCTGGTCGACGAACTCGTCGAAGAAGGGTTGCCGGTGCTCGCGTCGCGGCTGTCGGCATCGGTGAAGATCCGCGAGTCGCATCAGCAGTCCAAGCCGGTGATCCATCTGGAACCCGGGCACAAGCTCGCGCTGGAGTTCCTCGCACTGCATCGCGAACTGGCCGGTTGATCCCGCGCCTGCCCGACGAAGCGGCCGCATCATGCGGCCATTTTTTATTTCGACCCGCAATTCATCCGATCATTGATTCCATCATTAATAATCCCGGAAACGATTTCATAATAAATCCAGAAAAAACGATTACATGGATGACCGCTCCATTTTCAATGTGCCCCGGTTTTCTAATAAACGGAATAATGGATTGGTAAATGTTGCGTGAGGTCATCATCCGCTATCCTGTAAAAAGGTAAAAATACATTGCGGGACAGAGCGACATGCGGCCTCGTCTGCGATGTCGGCGCAACAAGGGCTCCAGCGGTTGTCATGGATCAATATAAGGGTTTACACCTACTATTAATGCCATTTAATTGACAATTAATCGATCTAGAATGGGCTCCTTCATCTTCCCGTTCTCAAATAAGTAGCGGGTTGTCAATAAGGAAGTCTGCTGTCGTTCCGGCTTCCAATTTTCCTTACGTCGTCTCTCGCATTGCTAACAGGAGCGTGCCCGATGTCCGTATTTGCCCCCGAAAAACTCAACGCCGATTATCAGTCCGGTATCGCCGCGTGGTTTGCGATCGCCCGTCCGGCGATCCAAGGTTTCGAGGCTGTCGTCGAACTCAACCTGCAAGCGGCCCGGACGGCGCTCGAGGAATACGAAGACAAGCTGAAGAACGCGTTCAACAGCAGCAACCCGGCCGCGGGTTTCGCGCAGCAGGTCGCCGCGCCGCAGGAAGCGGCCGGCAAGGCCGTCTCGTACGGCCGTCATCTGTTCGACATCGCCGTGTCGACGCAGTCCGAATGGGCGAAGGTCGCGCAAGCGCAATACGAACAGAACGACAAGCGCCTGAAAGACGTGCTGGGCGAACTGTCGAAGCACGCACCGGCCGGCTCGGCGCCGGTGGTGGCCGCGCTGAACTCGGCGCTGTCCGCGGCGACCGCCGCGGCCGACTCCGTGCGCGCAGCGACGGGGCAGGCGATCGAAGCCGCACAGAGCGGTTTCGATGCGGTCAGCGAAACGGCAACGCGTGGTGCGAAGCAAACGGCTGCCGCCGCGCGCAAGGACACCGCGGCCGCACGCGAATCGGCTGCGTAACCCGCGTAGCCGCGCAAGCACGTGTCGCGCACCGGCGCGACACGATTGATCGGCGCCGGATGGCGCCGGACGCCGCGTGTGCCGCGCGGTGTCCGGCGCACGTCCGGTTTGCCGCAAGGCGCCGGTGACCCGGCGAGCCGTACTGGTGCGCCGCCCGTGCGAACGGGTGCTGCCCGCCGTACGCAGGCATGCGACCGCTATCGCGCCGGATGGCCCGAGGAGCGCGATCGCCAGCCGAGACCGGCTCGCGCCGGCGTCAGAACGACGAACTGATTTCGATGCAGGAACTGGACATGACGGATGTAGTGATCGTATCGGCCGCGCGTACCGCGGTCGGCAAATTCGGCGGTTCGCTTGCGAAGATTGCGGCGCCGGAGCTGGGCGCGACGGTGATCCGCGCGGTGCTGGAGCGTGCGGGCGTGAAGCCCG
>NZ_JAAOXM010000015.1 GCF_011605345.1 Burkholderia sp. D-99 | reverse complement strand
CGAGTCGGTCCCACCCCTTCCCATCCCGAACAGGACCGTGAAACGACTCTACGCCGATGATAGTGCGGATTCCCGTGTGAAAGTAGGTAATCGTCAGGCTCCCTAAGCCAGAAACCCCCGCCCGAAAAGGCGGGGGTTTTTGCATTTCGGCGACGGAAATGAGCGGGGGATCGGGATGAGTGACCTGGCTGGAGTTTCCACATCACCCCTCCCAAGTACAATCAATCACAACTCCCGATTTTCCGAAATGGCCGATATCATTCGTGATCTCTTGGTCTACTGATCGTATCTTCGATCAAAACTGTAATTTCTTCCACTCCGCGTATCGGTTGGCGACGTCGTGTGCGATCTGCTTTCCATCGTCGACAACGAATGTCGGGTTGGCCATGCACGTCTCTCTCCGCAGAAGACGTACCGAACAATCGAAGCTCCCCCGCTTCCATCAATCGCTTTTCAGTCAGATAACGCAGAATCCGTATGAAATGAACGCTTTATTCGGCGTGTCCACGTAAAATTTGCGAATCCCCATCTCTGCACTCGAAACGATGAACGCCGCCATTCAGGTAGCCCGGGCCGTCTGCCCGCATGATTGTCCGGACACGTGCGCAATGCGTGTGACTGTCGAAAACGGCAAGGCGATCAAGGTCACGGGCGATCCCGACCATCCGCCGACACAAGGCGTGTTGTGCACGAAAGTCAGCCGATACGCCGATCGCGTTCATCACCCCGACCGCCTCACCGTCCCGCTCAAGCGCATCGGTGCCAAAGGGGAAGGGCGTTTCGTATCGATCAGCTGGGACGAGGCGTTCGATGAGATCGGCCGTCGTCTCGGTGAAATCGCGGCGCGTGCACCGGAAGCGATCGTGCCGTACAGCTATGCGGGGACGATGGGGCTCGTGCAAGGGGAGGGCATCGCCCAGCGGTTCTTCCACAAGCTCGGCGCCTCGCGGCTCGAGCGCGCGATCTGCGCGGCGGCCGGTGCAGCGGGGTTGCGGTACACCTATGGTGGCAGTCTCGGCATGCACCTCGAGCATTTCGAGGAAAGCGAGCTGATTCTGATTTGGGGAGCGAACCCGATCGCGTCGAGCCTGCACTTCTGGACGCGTGCGCAGGAGGCGAAGCGCCGAGGCGCTCGTCTTGTCGCCATCGATCCGTACCGTTCGCTGACAGCCGAGAAGTGCCATCAGCATATCGCGTTGAAACCAGGTACTGATGGCGCGTTCGCACTCGGCATGATGCACGTGCTGATCACTGAAGACCTGCTCGATCACGACTACATCGCCAGCCATACGCTCGGCTTCGACGCACTCAAGGAACGGGCAATATCCTATCCGCCGGAACGCGTCGCGCAGATCTGCGGTATCGACGCGTCGGAGCTGATCGACCTTGCGCGTCGTTACGGCGCTACCCGCAAGGCATCGATTCGCCTCAACTACGGCATGCAGCGCGTTCGTGGCGGTGGTAACGCCGTACGCGCGATCGCAAGTCTGCCGGCGCTGACGGGAGCATGGCGGGATCGGGCCGGCGGGCTGTTGCTCTCGTCGTCGGAATCCGCCCCGGTCAACCAGGCGGCGCTGCTGCGCCCGGACTTGATGCCGGGTTGGCCGCACAAGCTGCCGCGCATCATCAACATGAACGCGATCGGCGACGCGCTCTTGCACCCGGGCGATGCAACCTTTGGGCCGAAGGTCGAAGCGGTAATCGTGTACAACTCGAATCCGGTGGCCGTTGCGCCGGATTCTTCGAAAGTCGCCGCGGGGTTCGCGCGTGACGACCTGTTCACGGTCGTTCTAGAGCATTTCAAGACAGATACCGTCGATTTTGCCGACATTGTATTGCCGGCAACCACGCAGCTCGAGCATCTGGACATCCACAAATCGTACGGCCACACCTACGTGATGGCGAACCTGCCGTCGATTCCTCCGGTGGGAGCCGCGCGGCCGAATACGGAGATCTTCCGCGGTATCGCGCGCAGCATGGGGCTCGACGAGCCCGCGCTCTATCACAGCGACGAAGAGGTCGCGCGCGCGGCGCTCCGCTGGGACGATCCGGCGCTCGACAGCGACTGGGACACGCTGAAGCGTGCCGGCTGGCTGAAGCTCAAGCTGCCGGAGGCGCCGTTCGCGAACGGCGGTTTCCGTACGCCGTCCGGCAAGTGCGAGTTCTATAGCCCGCGGCTCGAGCAGATGGGCTTGGACCCGGTGCCCGACTACCTGCCGCCGTTCGAATCGGCCGAGGCTGCGCCGGAGCTCGCCGCGCGCTATCCGCTCGCGATGATTTCGCCGCCGGCCCGCCACTTCCTGAACAGCACGTTCGTGAATGTCGACAGCCTGCGTCATACCGAAGGCGAGCCGCATCTCGACATTCACCCGTCAGACGCCGACGCACGGGGCATCGCAGAAGGCGACCTCGTTCGCATCTTCAACGACCGCGGATCGATGCAGGCGCTCGCGAGAATTACCGATCGCGCACGTGCAGGGCTCGTCGTCGGGCTGTCGATCTGGTGGAAGAAGCTGTCACCGGACGGCAGAAACGCAAACGAGGTGACAAGCCAGGCGCTCACCGATCTTGGCAATTCGGCGACGTTTTACGATTGCCTTGTGGAAGTTGAACGCATTTGATCGGATATCACCGTATGATCAGACGATTTTCCACGGAAGTTCGAAGTGGACATCTAACCCTGTTGTCTCGGGACGGGCGAGCCGTTACGATGCGTTTTAGCACGACCATTCGAAAATCTGTGAGGAGACGCGCAGTATGGACAAAATTTGGCTGAAATCGTACCCACCCGGCGTTCCAGCCGAAATTGACGCGTCTCCTTATCCCTCTGTTCCAGACCTGCTCGACGAAAGCTTCCGGCAGTACCGCGACCGCACGGCGTTCGTCTGCATGGGCAAGGGAATCACGTACGGCGAACTCGACAAGCTGTCGCGCCAGTTCGGCGCCTGGCTGCAATCGCGCGGGCTCGCGCGCGGGGCGCGCGTTGCGATCATGATGCCGAACGTGCTGCAGTATCCCGTGGCGATCGCCGCGGTACTGCGCGCGGGCTACACCGTCGTCAACGTCAATCCGCTCTATACGCCGCGCGAGCTCGAACATCAGCTGAAAGACAGCGGCGCGGAGGCGATCGTCATCCTCGAGAATTTCGCGTCGACGCTGCAGGCTGTCATCGCGAATACGAGCGTCAAGCACGTCGTCGTCGCATCGATGGGCGATCTGCTGGGCATCAAGGGATGGCTCGTCAACTACGTCGTGCGCAACGTAAAGAAGATGGTGCCCGCCTGGCAACTGCCGTCGTTCACGCGCTTCAAGGCCGCGTTGTCCGAGGGCGCGCGGCAGGCATTCAAGGCGCAGAAGATCGGCCCCGATGACGTCGCGTTCCTGCAATACACGGGCGGTACGACGGGCGTGGCGAAGGGGGCGACGCTGCTGCACCGGAACATCGTGTCGAACGTGCTGCAGGCAGGCGCCTGGCACCATCCGGCTCATGAGAAGTTCCCGGAGGTGAAACAGTTCGTGACGGTTGTCGCGCTGCCGCTGTATCACGTGTTCGCGCTGACTGTCTGCGGTTTCCTGACGATGCGTACCGGGGGCATGGGCATCCTGATCCCGAACCCGCGCGACATCGCCGGCATGATCAAGGAGCTGAAGGGCTACCAGATCTCGACGATCCCGGCGGTCAACACGCTGTACAACGCACTGCTGAACCACCCCGAATTCAATCAGCTCGACCTGTCGAAGCTCGTGATCGCCAACGGCGGCGGCATGGCGATCCAGGAAGGCGTCGCGAAACGCTGGTATGAAAAGACCCATACCGCGATCATCGAAGGATACGGGCTGTCCGAAACGTCGCCGGTGGCGACCTGCAACCCCGTGACGGCGACCGAATACAGCGGCACGATCGGCCTGCCGCTGCCGTCGACCGAAGTGGCGATTCGCGACGATGCCGGCAACGACGTCGCGCTCGGTGAACCCGGCGAGATCTGCATCCGCGGGCCGCAGGTGATGGCCGGCTACTGGAACCGGCCGGACGAGACCGCAAAGGTCATGTTCGCGGACGGCTTCTTCAAGACGGGCGACGTCGGCGTGATGGATGCGCGAGGTTACGTGAAGATCGTCGACCGGAAGAAGGACATGATTCTCGTGTCGGGCTTCAACGTGTATCCGAACGAAGTCGAGGACGTGGTGGCGTCGCATCCGGGCGTGTTCGAGGTGGCGGCCGTCGGCGTGCCCGACGAGCATTCCGGCGAAGCCGTGAAGCTGTTCGTCGTGAAGAAGGACCCGGCGCTCACCGACAAGGACATCCTCGCCTACTGCAAGGAGCGGCTCACCGGCTACAAGCGGCCGAAGCTGGTCGAGTTCCGTACGGAGCTGCCGAAAACGAACGTCGGCAAGATCCTGCGGCGCGAACTGCGCGACGGACGCGCGTAACGGCGCGGTCGATCGAATGGAAAAGCCCGGCTCGTGCCGGGCTTTTTTTGTTTGCGCTGGGCCCCCGAAGAGGCTGTTTCCGAACGGGGCTGCTTCCGGAATGGGCTTGCGGCGGCGGGCCGTGCGTTTCGATGCAGCGGAAGCAGGCGGCATGAGGCCCAGCGACAGGCGCGTCACGGCCGGTGCAATGCGCTGCGCTCAGGCTCTGCCGCCGCGGCGGAAAAGAAAAAGGCGCCCGAAGGCGCCTTCAATATGCTGCGGCTTGTCAGGCAAGCTGATTAGAACTTGTGACGGATACCGACGCGTGCTGCAACCTGGTTGCTGGTGCTTGAACCTGCGAGACCGTTGATCGCTGCAGTTGCCTGAATGACGTTGCCGTTCGCGTCGAGCACGTTGCCCGATGCGTGCTGGTACACGCCGATCGCGTAGACGTCGGTGCGCTTCGACAGGAAGTAGTCGACGCCCAGCGAGCCCTGGTGGTACTTGGCTGCCGAACTGCCGTTGATCTTGCTGCCTTGCGTGTAGTCGTACGCTGCGCCGAGAATCAACGCCGGGGTCAACTGATACTTGAAGTTGAGCTCGCCGTTGTTGAACGTCGCGCTCTGGTTCACGAACGGGCCTGCCGAGAAGCCCTTGAACTTCGTGTTCGAGTACGTCGCGCCGATCGTTGCTGCGCCGAACGTGTATGCGCCGCCTGCACCGATGACCTGGTACGTGTTCGCATTGTTCGCGTACGTGCCGTAGACCGGCGACGAGACCGATGCGGACGCGGAGCCGTTGTTGAACATGCCGCCGAACTGGTTCGGCGTGCGTGCGTTCAAGTAGCCGACGCCCAAGACCAACGGGCCGTTGTTGTAGCCTGCGCCCAGCGACCAGACCTGGTTCTTCGAGAACTGGCCTGCCTGACCGCCGAAGCTGTACAAGCCGCCGAACGAGAAGCCGCCGTAGGTGTTGCTCGTGAACTTGACCGCGTTGTTCACGCGATAGGCGTTGTTGAAGTTGTCGAGGTCGCCCGGGTGAGCGGCGATGTAGCCGCCCCACTGGTCGCCTGCCTCGAGCGGGCCGACGAAGTCGACGACGGAGTCGTATTGACGACCCAGCGTGACCGTACCGTACTGGCTCGACAGGCCGACGTAAGCTTGACGACCGAACATCAGGCCGCCCTGGCCGAGCTTGCCGCTGTTCACGTCGAAACCGTTTTCGAGGGTGAAGATCGCCTTCAGGCCGCCACCGAGGTCTTCGGTGCCGCGCAGGCCGAAGCGGCTGCCTTGCATCACGCCGCTGGCCATGCTGTACAGGTGCTTGCCGCCCGCGTTGTTGTTGAAGAGCAGGCCTTCATCGATGATGCCGTAAAGCGTCACGCTGCTTTGCGCATGGGCAGCGCCAGCGAACGCGCCCAGCGCGACGAGCGCGAGAAGCGACTTTTTCATTAACGGATCTCCAAAAATCACTGAATTTTTCTGGCGGGGCGGATAGTTATGTTCTGTTGACGGGCCCCATCAACTTCGCAAGAAGTCGCACGTAATGTAGCAAAACCGTTTTTTGCCACAAAGCGAAATGCCGCAGCTCAAGGTCGCCATGTTTCCTTTATGCAACAATGGTTAAAATCACGGGTTAACCGCAATTTCCGCTGAATAATCAAGTCGGTTACGCAGCGGACTCGTGCCCTTGCCGCTCGCGGCAGCACATGCAGCCAGGAGAACAGATGGTGTTTGATGAACTGATCAGCGAATTCGATCGCGGCCTGCGATCACTGACGGGCATTAGCCGGATGAGCCGGCCGGTGCCCGCACCGGCCGAGGCGCCGGCCGTCGAACTGACACCCGCGGAGCGTACGCATGCCGCGGGGCTGATGCGCGTGAACCACGTCGGCGAGGTCTGCGCCCAGGCGCTGTACCAGGCGCAGAAACTCACTGCGCGCACGGCATCCGCGAAGGCGATGTTCGAGGAAGCCGCGCGCGAGGAGGAGGACCACCTCGCGTGGACCGCGCATCGCCTGAAAGAGCTCGACTCGCGCCCGAGCCTGTTGAACCCGCTCTGGTATGCGGGTTCGCTCGTGATCGGCGTGGCGGCTGGCGCGCTCGGCGACAAGGTCAGCCTCGGCTTCATGGCCGAGACCGAACGGCAGGTCGAGAGCCATCTCGAAGGCCATATGTCGGAGTTGCCGGCGTCCGATACCGCATCGCGCGCGATCGTCGACCAGATGCGTATCGACGAAGTGAAGCACGGCAAGGCCGCGGCCGATGCCGGTGGGATCGAACTGCCGCTGCCCGCACGGATGCTGATGCGCGCCGCGTCGAAAGTCATGACGAGCACTGCGTACTATCTGTGAGATTCACACCGGGGCGATGCGTGACGTCGCCCCGGTTCCCCACCGCTGATACCGCCCGTTTATTCCTCGTTTTCCCGCCCCCGAAAGCCCCGTCCGCACACCCGTCTGGCCCGTCTTTCTCACGTATCACCTTCACAAGTTGCACTAGCTCATTCATTTATAACGGTTTTTGGAATGAGGGGCCGCATGAGCATGTGCGCGTAAGTCCTTGTTCTAACTAACAAAATTCGTCAAAAAAGCGGGCCGCTCCCTTGACCGTGTCACACCCTTCCTCTAAAGTGGGAGACAGTGTGAGAAAGTGTATTTTTGTGTGATTTAGCGGGCTATTCCGGCTAAATTCTCAGCATTGAGCGGGTGCTTCGGTGCCCTGAACGGGAGAGCGGAAAGTGTTCCAAGGGGCGTCGGCGCTGACGCTCGATGCGAAAGGGCGGATGTCGGTGCCGGCTCGCTATCGCGAAGCGCTGCAAGGACAGGCAGAAGGACGGGTGACTGTGACCAAGCACCCGGACGGCTGCCTGTTGCTGTTTCCGCGCCCCGAATGGGAGGTATTCCGCGCCAAGATCGCCGCGCTGCCGATGGACGCGCACTGGTGGCGGCGCATTTTTCTCGGCAATGCGATGGATGTCGATCTCGACAGCGCAGGCCGGATTCTTGTATCGCCCGAGCTGCGCATGGCAGCCGGGCTGGAAAAGGAAGTCATGTTGTTGGGAATGGGTAGTCACTTCGAGCTGTGGGATTCGCAGACCTACAACGCGAAGGAGCAGGCGGCGATGGCGCAGGGCATGCCCGACGCGCTGAAGAATTTCACGTTCTGATTGCGGTGACGGAGACTCCCGCGATGGGAAACGAATTGCGGCATCGGACGGTGCTGTTGGATGAAGCGGTCGAGTCGCTCGTGACGCGGCCGGACGGCGTTTATGTCGACGGCACGTTCGGGCGCGGCGGCCATAGCCGCGCGGTGCTCGCGCGGCTGGCGACGGCCGGGCGGCTGATCGCGTTCGACAAGGATCCGCGAGCGATCGAGACGGCGCAGGGCATCGAGGATGCGCGCTTCTCGATCGTGCATGACAGCTTTGCATCGATGCGCGACGCGCTTGCGGCGCGCGGTATCGAGAAGGTGTCGGGTGTGTTGCTTGACCTGGGCGTGTCCTCGCCGCAGGTGGACGATCCGGCGCGCGGCTTCAGTTTCCGCGCGGATGGTCCGCTGGACATGCGAATGGATCCGACGCGCGGCGAGTCGGCGGCGGAATGGCTCGCACGGGCAACGGTGCAGGAATTGACGGAGGTGATACGAGATTATGGGGAAGAACGGTTTGCTTTTCAGATTGCAAAGGCGCTTGTTGCTCGCCGGGCAGAGTCCGACCGTCTTGGGCCTCTCGACACCACGGGCGAGCTTGCCCAAATCGTGGGTCACGTCGTCAAAACCCGTGAGAAGGGCAAGGATCCGGCAACCCGCACCTTTCAGGCTATACGGATTCACGTCAATCAAGAGCTTGCGGACCTGCAAGTCGTACTAGACGCGGCACTGTCGTTGCTGGAGCAAGGGGGGCGGCTGGTGGTCATCAGCTTTCATTCACTCGAGGACCGGATCGTCAAGCGATTCATGCAGGCGCACGCGAGTGCGCCTGCGGTCGATCGTCGCCTGCCGATCCGTGCCGTCGACCTCCCGAGCCCGCCGCTCAAGATCATCAGCCGCCAGTTTCCGAGTGAAGCGGAAGTTGCTGCGAATCCGCGTGCCCGCTCGGCCGTGATGCGCATTGCGGAGCGCGTCACGCCATGAGCCGCTTCAATATCTTCCTGCTGATCATCGTGATGGGTTGCGCGCTGTCGGTCGTCAATTCGACGAACCAGCAGCGGCAGATTTTCATCCAGCTGCAGCGCGCGCAGTCGCAGGAGCGTCAGCTCCAGCAGGACTACGCGCAGCTTCAATATCAGCAGAGCGCGCTGTCGAAGACATCGCGCATCGAGCAGCTCGCGAACGATTCGCTGAAGATGCAGCCGATCTCGACCGGCCGCACGCAATACCTGACGCTGCCGCCGGGCGCCGCGAAGGCGATCGACGCGCCGATCCCGGCTTCGGCCGACACGGCAGGCAAGGGCAAGGGAGGCGCGCGATGAAGCCGTCCCAGAAGCGCCAGAACGTGAAGTTCTCGTCCAGCCCGGTGCTGGGCGTGCATCTGCCGATGTGGCGCTCGAAGCTCGTCGTGTTCCTGCTGTTCATGGCGTTCGTCGCGCTGGCCGCGCGCGCGTTCTGGATCCAGGGGCCCGGCAACGCGTTCTACCAGAAGCAGGGCGAAAGCCGCTACCAGCGCACGCTCGAGCTGCCGGCGACGCGCGGCAAGATTCTCGACCGTAACGGGCTCGTGCTCGCGACGAGCCTGCCCGTGCGCGCGATCTGGGCGATTCCCGACGCGGTGCCGGACGATCTCGATGCCGACAAGGTCAACCAGCTTGGCAAGCTCCTCGGCATGACGCCGAAGGAACTGCGCGTGAAGCTGTCGGAAGACAAGGGGTTCGTCTACGTGAAGCGCCAGGTGCCGCTCGACGTTGCGGACAAGGTCGCCGCGCTCGACATTCCCGGCATCTACCAGCGCAACGAATACAAGCGCTTCTATCCGGAAGGCGAGATCACCGCTCACCTGATCGGCTTCACGAACGTCGAGGACGAAGGGCAGGAAGGCGTCGAACTCGGCGACCAGAAGATGCTGTCCGGCACGTCGGGCGTGCGTCGCGTGATCAAGGACCGGATGGGACACATCGTCGAGGACGTCGCCGAGCAGATCCCGCCGCACAACGGGACCGACGTCGACCTGTCGATCGACAGCAAGATCCAGTACATCGCGTACGCGAACCTGAAGGCCGCCGTCGAGAAGTTCAAGGCGAAGGCCGGCGCGGCGATGGTCGTCGACGTGCGCACCGGCGAGGTGCTCGCGCTCGTCAACTACCCGACGTACAACCCGAACGACCGCTCGCGCATGACGGGCGAGCAGCTGCGCAACCGGATCATGACCGACGTGTTCGAGCCGGGCTCGATCATGAAGCCGTTCACGGTATCGCTCGCGCTCGACCTGCACCGCGTGACGCCGAACACGCTCGTCGAGACGGGCAACGGACATTTCGTGCTGGACGGCGCGCCGATCACCGACGACGCAGGTTTCGGCACGCTGACGGTCGGCGGCGTGATCCAGAAGTCGAGCAACATCGGCGCGACGAAGATCGCGATGACGATGCGGCCCGAGGAAATGTGGAATATGTATACGAGCATCGGCCTCGGCCAGGCGCCGAAGGTCGGGTTCCCGGGCGCGGTGGCCGGCCGCCTGCGTCCATGGAAGAGCTGGCGTCGCATCGAGCAGGCGACGATGTCGTACGGCTACGGCCTGTCGGTGTCGCTGTTCCAGCTCGCACGCGCTTACACGGCGATCGCGCATGACGGCGAGCTGATGCCCGTGACCATTTTCAAGACCGACCCCAACCAGCCGGTCGTGGGCACGCAGGTGTTCAACCCGACCACCGCGCGCGAAGTGCGCGCGATGCTCGAGACGGTGGTGGCGCCGGGCGGCACGTCGCCTGATGCGGCCGTGCCGGGCTATCGCGTCGGCGGCAAGAGCGGTACCGCGTACAAGCATGAAGGTCACGGCTACACGCGCAAGTACCGCGCGTCGTTCGTCGGGATGGCGCCGATGCCGAATCCGCGCATCGTCGTCGCGGTGTCGGTCGACGAGCCGACCGCCGGCAGCCACTTCGGCGGACAGGTGTCCGGCCCCGTATTCTCGGCGATCGCCGGGGATACGATGCGTGCACTGAACGTGCCGCCGAACATGCCGATCAAGCAGCTTGTCGTGTCTGACGATTCGCCGGCAGCACCTTCCGCAACGGGGCCGCAAAAGCTGGCCGCGGGTGGCGGTGCGAAGCATATGATCGTGTCCAGCACGACGCGTAATTCACCAGGAGTTGTTCGATGAGCGCCGCTCGCAGTTCCCATCCGGCGCATCAGCAGATCGCAGCCGCGCTTGCGTGGCTGCGTCAGCATGTGGCCCCCGCAGCGCAACTGCATGCCGACACGCGCAGCCTCAAGGCCGGCGACGTGTTTCTTGCGTATGCGGTCGACGGGGCCGACAACCGCGCTTTCATTGTCGATGCCGTCGCGAGCGGTGCGGCCGCCGTGCTGTATCAGCCGGAAGGGCTGGTCGCGGCGCCGGCGGTGCCCGTTGCACTGGCCGTGCCGGCGCTCGATCAGCTCGCCGGCGAGATCGCCAGCGGCTGGTACGGCGATCCGAGCGACAGCCTGCTCGCGGTGGGCGTAACCGGCACGAACGGCAAGACTTCGTGCACGCAATGGATCGCCGCCGCGCTGACGGCGCTGCACCAACCGTGCGCGGTGATCGGCACGCTCGGCAGCGGGATGCCCGGCCAGCTCGTGCCGACGGGGTTCACGACTCCCGACGCGCCGCAACTGCAGCGCAGTCTCGCGCAGTTGCGCGACGCGGGCGCGAAGGCCGTGGCGATGGAAGTGTCGTCGCACGCGCTGCACCAGGGGCGCGTGAACGGTACGGCCTTCGACATCGCGGTATTTACGAACCTCACGCAGGATCACCTCGACTATCACGGCACGTTCGATGCGTATGAAGCCGCGAAGGCGAAGCTGTTCGCGTGGCGAGGCCTGCGCGCGGCGGTCGTCAACCGCGACGACGCAGCCGGCCGGCGCCTGCTCGAGAAGCTCGCCGGCCGCGTGCGCACGATCGCGTACGGGATCGGCGATGCACCGGCGCCCGACGCCGATCGCGAACTGGTCGCGATCGACGTGCGCGCCACTGCAACCGGCACGGCGTTCCGCCTGCGCTCGTCGTGGGGCGACGCGGACGTCGAGGTCGGCACGCTCGGCACGTTCAACGTCAGCAACCTGCTCGCGGTGCTCGGCTCGCTGCTCGCAGCCGACGTGCCGTTCGACGCCGCACTCGCCGAGATCGCGCGGCTCGAGTCCGTCAACGGCCGGATGCAGCGGCTCGGCGGCCGACTGCAGAACGACGAACCGCTCGTCGTGATCGACTACGCACACACGCCCGACGCGCTCGAAAAGACGCTCGACGCGCTGCGCCCGATCGCCGCGGCGCGCGGCGGCCGGCTCGTCTGCATGTTCGGCTGCGGCGGTGATCGCGATGCGACGAAGCGCCCGCTGATGGGCGCGATCGCGGAGCGGCTCGCCGATGAAACCGTCGTCACGAGCGACAACCCGCGCAGCGAGGATCCGCAGCGCATCATCGACCAGATCGTCACGGGCATGACCGCGCCCGATCGCGCACGCCGTATCGAGGATCGCGCGAGCGCAATCCTGCAGGCGGTGCGCGGCGCCGCACGCGAGGATGTCGTCGTGCTGGCCGGCAAGGGCCACGAGGCCACGCAGGAAATCATGGGCAAGAAGCGCACGTTCTCCGACCAGGATCACGCGCGGCTCGCGCTGGCAGCGCGCGCGACGCATGGCAAGGGAGGCGCCGAATGACGATGCTGAGCCTCGGCGAAGCCGCTCGCCTGATTCCCGACGCAACCGTCCACGGCGATGCGGGCGTCACGTTCGACCGCGTGTCGACGGACAGCCGCACGGTCGGCCCCGGCGACCTGTTCGTTGCACTGAAAGGCGAGCGCTTCGACGCGCACGACTTCCTTGGCGATGTCGCTGCGCGCGGTGCTGCCGCGGCGCTCGTCGCGCACGTGCCGGCTGGCGTCACGATGCCGGCAATCGAAGGCGGCGAAACACGTGCCGCGCTCGGCGCACTTGCGCACGGCTGGCGCAAACGATTCGCGTTGCCGCTCGTTGCGGTGACAGGCAGCAATGGCAAGACGACCGTCAAGGAAATGATCGCGTCGATCTTCGCGGCGGCGGTCGGCGCCAATGCGCGGCTCGCGACGGCCGGCAACCTGAACAACGATGTCGGCCTGCCGCTGACGCTGCTGCGCCTGTCGGCCCAGCATCGTCTCGCGGTGATCGAGATCGGGATGAACCACCCGGGCGAGACCGAAGTCCTCGCGCGCCTCACGGCGCCGACGGTCGCGCTCGTCAACAACGCGCAGCGCGAGCACCAGGAATTCATGGCGACGGTGGAAGCTGTCGCGCTCGAACACGCGGCCGTGATTCACGCGCTGCCGCCGGACGGCGTTGCGGTGTTCCCGGCCGACGATGCGTATGCGGGCATCTGGCGCGTCGCGGCGACCGGCAACCGGATCCTCGATTTCGCGCTGCACGATGCCGAACGGCAGAACGATGCGCAGGTCATCGGCCGCCTGCACGGCGGCGAACTCGCGATCGACACGCCCGCGGGCGCCGTCACGGTGCGGCTGCGCGCGCTCGGCGAGCACAACGCGCGCAACGCGCTGGCCGCGACGGCCGCGGCACTGGGCGCCGGCGTCGCGCTGTCGGCGATCAAGCAGGGCCTCGAATCATTCGAGCCGGTCAAGGGCCGGCTGCAGGTGAAGCAGGCGATCGCAGGCAGCCTCGCGGGTGCAACGGTCGTCGACGATACGTACAACGCGAATCCCGATTCGATGCGTGCCGCGATCGACGTGCTCGCCACGCAACCGGCGCCGCGCGTGCTGGTGATCGGTGACATGGGCGAGGTCGGCGACGAAGGGCCGGCTTTCCACCGGGAGGTCGGTGCATACGCGCGCGAGTGCGGGATCGACGCGCTGTTCGCGCTCGGCGACGCATCGCGCGATGCCTGCGCGGCGTACGGCGACACCGCCCGCCATTTCGGCGACGTCGGCGCGCTGGTCGACGCGCTGCTCGCGGCGGGCTACGGCGCGCAGGCGACGCTGCTCGTGAAGGGCTCGCGGTACATGAAGATGGAGCGCGTGGTCGACGCGCTGACGAACCAACCCGCGGCGGGCACGGCGCCCGCTGCACACTGAGTAGAAGGAAGGAAGCATGCTGCTGGCGCTGGCGCAATGGCTGCAAGGAGACGCAAGCTTTTTGCGCTTGTTCACGTACCTCACATTCCGTGCGGTGATGGCCACCATCACCGCGCTCGGGATCGGGCTCGTGTGCGGACCGTGGGTGATCCGCAAGCTGACGCAAATGAAGGTCGGGCAGGCCGTGCGCAAGGACGGCCCGCAGACCCACCTCGTCAAGTCCGGCACGCCGACGATGGGCGGCGTGCTGATCCTGATCGGCATCGCGGTCGCGACGCTGTTGTGGGGCGACCTGACGAACCGTTTCATCTGGATCGTGATGCTTGTCACGTTCGGTTTCGGCGTGATCGGCTGGGTCGACGACTACCGCAAGGTCGTCCACAAGGATCCGCGCGGGATGTCGTCGCGCGAGAAGTATTTCTGGCAATCGGTGATCGGGCTGTTTGCGGCCGTCTACCTCGCGTTCAGCGTGTCCGAGGCGAACAACGTGCGCGTGTTCGACCTGTTCATGGCTTGGGTGAGGAGCGGCCTGTCGATGGGGCTGCCGGCACGCGCCGACCTGATGCTGCCGTTCCTGAAGTCGATCAGCTATCCACTCGGCGTCTGGGGCTTCATCGTGCTGACGTACTTCGTGATCGTCGGCGCGAGCAACGCAGTGAACCTGACCGACGGCCTCGACGGCCTCGTGATCATGCCGGTCGTGCTGGTCGGTGCGTCGCTGGGTGTGTTCGCGTACGTGATGGGCAGCGCGGTCTATTCAAAATACCTGCTGTTTCCGCACATTCCGGGCGCGGGCGAACTGCTGATCTTCTGTTCCGCGATGGGCGGGGCAGGGCTCGCGTTCCTCTGGTACAACACGCACCCCGCGCAGGTGTTCATGGGTGACGTCGGCGCGCTGGCGCTCGGCGGCGCGCTCGGCACGGTCGCGGTGATCGTGCGCCAGGAAATCGTGCTGTTCATCATGGGCGGCATCTTCGTCGCGGAAACGCTGTCGGTGATGCTGCAGGTTTCATGGTTCAAGTACACGAAAAAGCGTTACGGCGAAGGGCGGCGCCTGCTGAAGATGGCGCCGCTGCATCACCATTTCGAGTTGTCCGGCTGGAAAGAAACGCAGGTGGTCGTGCGTTTCTGGATCATCACGCTGATGCTGTGCCTGTTCGGTCTGACCACCCTCAAGCTGCGGTAAAGGAAAGGTAACAAGGATGTCTGGCGAGATGTTTGGAGATCGGCAACGGCCGATGGTGCTCGTACTGGGGCTCGGGGAATCGGGTCTCGCGATCGCGCGATGGTGCGCGAGGCACGGGTGCCGGCTGCGTATTGCCGATACCCGCGAGGCGCCGCCGAACCTTGCCGCGCTGCAGGCTGAAGGCATCGATGCGGAATTCGTCGGCGGGGCGTTCACGCCCGCGCTGCTCGACGGCGGCGTCGAGATCGTCGGGCTGAGCCCCGGGCTGTCGCCGCTCGAACCGGCACTCGCGGCGTTGGTTGCGGCCGCGAACGAGCGCGGCGTCGCGGTGTGGGGCGAGCTGGAATTCTTCGCGCAGGCGCTGCGTGCGCTCGGCACGAGCGGCTACCAGCCGAAGGTGCTCGCGATCACGGGCACCAACGGCAAGACCACGACGACGAGCCTCACGGGCCTGCTGTGCCAGCGCTCGGGCAAGAAGGTCGCCGTCGCGGGCAACATCAGCCCCGCGATGCTCGACCGGCTCGCCGGTGCGATCGACGAAACCGCGCTGCCCGACGTATGGGTGCTCGAACTGTCGAGCTTCCAGCTCGAGACTGCGCGCACGTTCTCGCCCGATGCGGCCGCGATCCTCAACATCACGCAGGACCACCTCGACTGGCACGGCAGCTTCGACGCGTACGCACAGGCAAAGGGCCGGATCTTCGGCGCGACAACGACGCGCGTGCTGAACCGCGACGATGCGGCCGTGATGAAGTTCGCGCCGGCAGCCGGCGCGGCCGACTCGCCGCGTACGGTCACGTTCGGCCTGAACGAACCGGTACAGGACGGCGACTACGGGCTGTCGCGCGACAACGGCATCGCGTGGCTGGTGGAAGCCGTCGATCGCGATGCACCCGACGAAGCGGCGACGACGAGCCGCCGGCGCAAGCGCGATGCCGCGCATACGCCCGACATCGCGCAGAAGCGCTTGATGCCGGCCGACGCACTGCGTATTCGCGGGCTGCACAACGCGGCGAACGCGCTGGCCGCGTTCGCGCTCGCACGCGCGATCGACCTGCCGGCCGCACCGCTGCTGCACGCGCTGCGCGAGTACCGCGGCGAAGCGCATCGCGTCGAAGTGATCGCGACGATCGACGACGTGGACTACGTCGACGACAGCAAGGGCACGAACGTCGGCGCAACGGTTGCCGCGCTCGACGGGCTCGCCCAGAAGATCGTGCTGATCGCGGGCGGAGACGGCAAGGGTCAGGATTTCGCGCCGCTGGTCGCGCCGGTTGCGCGCTGGTGCCGCGCGGTGATGCTGATCGGCCGTGACGCGCCGGCGATCCGCGACACGCTCGCCGAAACGGGCGTACCGCTTGCCGATCATGCGACGCTCGAAGGCGCGGTGCACGCGGCGGCCGACCTCGCCGAACCGGGCGATGCGGTGCTGCTGTCGCCCGCATGCGCGAGCCTCGACATGTTCAGGAACTATGCCCATCGCGCGGATGTGTTCCGCGCGGCGGTCGACGAAATCGCCATCGACAAAGGAGCGACGCCATGAGCTGGTCCGATCGCATCGTCTCCCGTTTCAACGATCGGCGCGACACCGGCGGCAATGCCGCGGGCGGCCGCGTCGCGTCGGCCACGCGTGCCGCGACGGGTGGCCTCGCGAGCGTCGTCAACGGCGTGCGCCCGAGCCGTTCGAGGATGCTCGACTTCGACTACTCGCTGCTGTGGGTCGCGATCGCGCTGCTCGGGCTGGGCGTCGTGATGGTGTACTCGGCGTCGATCGCGATGCCCGATTCGCCGAAATACGCGTCGTATCACGATTACGCGTTCCTGATGCGCCACTGCATCTCGCTCGTCGTCGCGTTCATCGCGGCGGTGATCGCGTTCCGGGTGCCGGTGTCGACATGGGACAAGTACGCGCCGCATCTCTTCCTGATCGCGCTCGTCGGTCTCGTGATCGTGCTGATCCCGCACGTCGGCAAGGGCGTGAACGGTGCCCGCCGCTGGATTCCGCTCGGCATCACGAACATGCAGCCGTCGGAAATCATGAAGCTCGCGGTGACGATCTACGCGGCGAACTACACGGTGCGCAAGCAGGAATACATGCAGAGCTTCGCGAAGGGCTTCCTGCCGATGGCATTCGCGGTCGGGCTGGTCGGTGCGCTGCTGCTGCTCGAGCCTGACATGGGCGCGTTCATGGTGGTCGCGGCGATCGCGATGGGCGTGCTGTTCCTCGGCGGCGTGAACGGCAAGCTGTTCGGCGGCCTCGTCGCGACGGCGGTCGGCACGTTCACGATGCTGGTGTGGCTGTCGCCGTGGCGTCGCGAGCGGATCTTCGCGTACCTCGATCCGTGGGACGAGCGCTACGCGCAGGGCAAGGCGTACCAGCTCACGCACTCGCTGATCGCGTTCGGACGTGGCGAGTGGTTCGGGGTCGGCCTCGGCGGCAGCGTCGAGAAGCTGAACTACCTGCCGGAAGCCCATACCGACTTCATCCTCGCGGTGATTGGCGAGGAACTCGGTTTCGTCGGCGTGCTGGTCGTGATCCTGTTGTTTTACTGGATCGTGCGCCGCGCGTTCGAGATCGGCCGCCAGGCGCTCGCGCTCGATCGCACGTTCGCGGGCCTGATGGCCAAGGGTATCGGCATCTGGTTCGGTGCGCAGACCTTCATCAACATGGGCGTGAACCTCGGGCTGCTGCCGACCAAGGGCCTGACGCTGCCGCTCGTGAGCTACGGCGGCTCCGGCATTCTGCTGAACTGCGTGGCGATCGCGGTGCTGCTGCGGGTCGACTATGAAAACCGGGTGCTGATGCGCGGAGGGAAGGTATGACCGCGTCGCAACGCACGCTGATGGTGATGGCAGGCGGCACCGGGGGCCACGTGTTCCCGGGGCTCGCGGTCGCGCACCGGATGGAAGCGGCGGGCTGGCGCGTCGTATGGCTCGGCAATCCGGCCGGGATGGAAGCGACGCTCGTGCCGAAGCACGGCATTCCGATGGAGTACGTGCGGTTCGGCGGGCTGCGCGGCAAGGGCCTGAAGACCAAGCTGACGCTGCCGGTCAACCTGCTGCGCGCATGCTGGCAGAGCCTCGGCGCGCTGCGCCGCGTGCGGCCGGACGTCGTGCTCGGGATGGGCGGCTACATCACGTTCCCGGCGGGCGTGATGACCGCGCTGTCGGGGCGTCCGCTCGTGCTGCATGAACAGAATTCGATCGCGGGCCTGACGAACAAGGTGCTTGCGAAACTCGCGAAGCGCGTGCTCGTCGCATTCCCCGGCGCGCTGCCGCACGCGGAATGGACGGGTAACCCGATTCGTGCGGAACTTGCCGGCACGGAAGCGCCCAAAGCACGCTATGCATCGCGCAGCGGCCCGTTGAACGTGCTGGTCGTCGGCGGCAGCCTTGGTGCGACCGCGCTGAACGAAGTCGTGCCGCGCGCGCTGGCGCTGCTGACGCCGGGCGAACGCCCGCGCGTCGTGCACCAGGCCGGCGTGAAGCACATCGAAGCATTGAAGACGAATTACGAAGCGGCCGGTTTCTCGGCCGGCGAAGACGTGCGGCTCGTGCCGTTCATCGACGACATGGCGGCCGCGTATGCGGCGGCGGATCTCGTGATCTGCCGGTCGGGTGCGATGACGGTGTCGGAGATCGCGGCGGTGGGCGTGGCGGCGCTGTTCGTGCCGTTCCCGTACGCGGTCGACGATCACCAGACGACCAACGCCGCGTTCCTCGCCGATGCGGGCGCGGCCGTACTGGTGCAACAACGCGACCTGTCGGCGGATCTGCTCGCCGACTGGCTGCGCGGCCAGTCGCGGGCATCGCTCGCCGACATGGCGGAACGTTCGCGTGCATTGGCGAAGCCCGAGGCCACCGAGGAAGTCGCGCGTGTGTGCGCGAAGGCGGCCGGCGCGAACCTGGAAATACTGCAATGAAACACATCGTCAAACACATTCATTTCGTCGGGATCGGCGGCGCGGGCATGAGCGGCATCGCCGAAGTGCTCGTCAACCTCGGCTACGAAGTCAGCGGCTCGGACCTGTCGCGCAACGCGGTGACCGATCGCCTGGAGGCGCTCGGCGCACGGATCGCGATCGGCCACGACGCGGCGAACATCGAGGGCGCGAACGCGGTCGTCGTATCGACGGCCGTGCGCTCGGACAACCCGGAAGTGCTGGCCGCGCGTGCGAAGCGCGTGCCGATCGTGCAGCGCGCGGTGATGCTGGCGGAGCTGATGCGCCTGAAGCAGGGGATCGCGATTGCCGGCACGCACGGCAAGACCACGACGACGAGCCTCGTCGCGAGCGTGCTCGCGGCGGGCGGGCTGGACCCGACCTTCGTGATCGGCGGGCGGCTGATCAGCGCCGGCGCGAACGCGCGGCTCGGCACGGGCGATTTCATCGTCGCCGAGGCCGACGAGTCGGACGCGTCGTTCCTGAACCTGTACCCGGTGATCGAAGTCATCACGAACATCGACGCCGACCACATGGACACCTACGGCCACGATTTCGCGCGGCTCAAGCAGGCGTTCATCGAATTCACGCAGCGTCTGCCGTTCTACGGCAGCGCGGTCGTGTGCGTCGACGATCCGAACGTGCGGCAGATCATCCCGTTCATCTCGAAGCCGGTCGTGCGCTACGGCCTGTCGCCGGACGCGCAGGTGCGTGCCGAGAACATCGACGCGCGCGATGGCCGCATGCATTTCACGGTGATCCGCGAAGGGCGCGCGCCGCTCGCGGTCGTACTGAACATGCCGGGCCTGCACAACGTGCAGAACGCACTCGCGGCAATCGCGATCGCCACCGACCTCGGCGTGACGGATGACGCGATCCAGCTGGCGCTGGCGGAATTCAACGGCGTCGGCCGGCGTTTCCAGCGTTACGGCGAGGTGCCGACCGCAGACGGCGGCCAGTACACGCTGATCGACGACTACGGCCATCACCCGGTCGAGATGGCCGCGACGATCGCGGCCGCGCGCGGTGCGTTCCCGGGGCGTCGCCTCGTGCTGGCGTTCCAGCCGCACCGCTACACGCGTACGCGCGATTGCTTCGACGATTTCGTCAACGTGCTGTCGACGGTCGATGCGCTGGTGCTGACGGAAGTCTACGCGGCCGGCGAGGCTGCGATCTCGACCGCCAACGGCGAGGCGCTGTCGCGCGCGTTGCGCGCGGTCGGGAAGGTTGACCCGGTGTTCGTCGCGACGGTCGACGACGTGCCGGACGCATTGGCGAAGGTCGCGCAGAACGGCGACGTGGTGATCACGATGGGCGCGGGTTCGATCGGCGGCGTGCCGACGAAGGTCACGCAGCACACTCAACAGAAGGCATGACATGAGCGGGATTGATCCGAAACGTTTCGGCAAGGTGGCGGTGTTGTTCGGCGGCGAGTCCTCGGAGCGCGAGGTATCGCTCACGTCTGGCCAACTGGTGCTGCAGGGCCTGCGCGACGCGGGCATCGACGCCCACCTGTTCGACCCGGCCGAGCGCCCGCTGGCGGCGCTGAAGGATGAAGGGTTCGTGCGCGCGTTCAACGCGCTGCACGGCGGTTACGGCGAGAACGGCCAGATCCAGGGCGCGCTCGATTTCTACGGGATCCGCTACACGGGCAGCGGCGTGCTCGGGTCGGCGCTCGGCCTCGACAAGTTCCGCACGAAGCTCGTCTGGCAGCAGACGGGCGTGCCGACGCCGCCGTTCGAGACGGTGCTGCGCGGCGACGACCTCGCGGCGCGCGCGACGGACATCGTCGCGAAGCTCGGCCTGCCGCTGTTCGTGAAGCCGGCGAGCGAGGGCTCGAGCGTCGCGGTGTTGAAGGTGAAGACAGCCGATGCGCTGCCGGCTGCGCTCGAGGAAGCCGCGAAGCATGACCCGATCGTGATCGTCGAGAAGAGCATCGAGGGCGGCGGCGAATACACCGCATGCATCGCCGGCGATCTCGACCTGCCGGTGATCAAGATCGTGCCGGCCGGCGAGTTCTACGACTATCACGCGAAGTACATCGCCAACGACACGCAATACCTGATTCCGTGCGGGTTGCCCGCCGACAAGGAAGCGGAGCTCAAGCGCGTCGCGCGCCGTGCATTCGATGTGCTCGGCTGCACCGACTGGGGCCGCGCCGACTTCATGCTCGACGCCGATGGCAACGCGTACTTCCTGGAAGTGAACACCGCGCCGGGCATGACCGACCACTCGCTGCCGCCGAAGGCCGCGCGCGCGGTCGGCATCAGCTATTCGGAGCTGGTCGTGAAGGTGCTGTCGCTCACGCTCAACGACTGACGCAGGAACGGAACGACGTATGTGGAACAACGTTCGCCAACTCAACCTTGCCGCCAGCGCGCTGTACGCGCTGCTGCTGCTCGTGTTGGCGGCGGCCGGTTGCTACTGGCTGATCCAGCGCCCGACGTTCGCGCTGCGGGAAATCCGGATCGATGGCGACACCGAGCACATCAATTCGCCGACGGTACGCGCAGGCGTGGTCGGCCGGCTGAAGGGCAATTTCTTCACGGTCGATCTCGACGCAGCGCGCGCCGCGTTCGAGCAGATGCCCTGGGTGCGCCATGCGAGCGTGCGCCGGGTGTGGCCGAATGCGCTGGCTGTCACGCTCGAGGAGTACAAACCGCTCGGAACCTGGGGCAGCGACCAGCTCGTGAGCGTCGACGGCGAGCTGTTCACCGCGAACCAGGGCGAGCTGGAACAGGAACTGCCGGCGTTCGACGGCCCGGAGGGCAGTGCGAAGGAAGTCGTCACGCGGTATCGCGACTTCGGGAAATGGTTTGCGCCGCTGAAGGCGGCGCCGGAAGAAGTGACGCTGTCGGCGCGGTACGCGTGGACGGTGAAGCTGTCGAACGGCATGCAGGTCGAGCTGGGCAAGGAGCGCAACAGCGAATCGCTGCATGACCGGAGCCAGCGCCTGGTTGCCGCCTGGCCGGCGGTCACGGAGCGCTGGGGCAACGACATCGAGTACGCGGACCTGCGCTATCCGAACGGATTCGCGATTCGCGCGGCAGGCATGCGGTTCCTGACCGATACCGACAAGCGCAAGAAGTAACGAGAGATCACACGCAAGAGCACTTTATGAGCAAAGACTACAAGGATCTGCTGGTTTCCCTCGACATCGGCACGTCGAAGG
Organism: Burkholderia sp. D-99; assembly: GCF_011605345.1. GTDB lineage: Bacteria > Pseudomonadota > Gammaproteobacteria > Burkholderiales > Burkholderiaceae > Burkholderia. The sequence goes on along the minus strand of NZ_JAAOXM010000015.1, from coordinate 171,781 downwards.
TGGTGGCCATCGTCGCCGAGCTGAAGGGCGAAGGTCACTACGAGGTGATCGGCCTCGGCCAGAGCGAGTCGAAGGGTCTGAAGAAAGGTGTGGTGGTCAACATCGAGGCCACCGTGCAGTCGATCCAGCGCGCGCTCGAGGAAGCCGAGCTGATGGCCGACTGCAAGATCACCAACGTGTTCACGGGGATCGCCGGCAGCCACATCCGCAGCTTCAATTCGAGCGGGATGGTCGCGATCAAGGACAAGGAAGTCACGCAGACGGATGTCGCGCGCGTGATCGAGACCGCGAAGGCGATCAACATCCCGACCGACCAGCAGGTGCTGCATATCCTCACGCAGGAATTCATCATCGACGGCCAGGAAGACGTGCGCGAGCCGATCGGGATGAGCGGCATCCGCCTCGAGGTGAAGGTGCACATCGTGACGGGCGCGGTGAGTGCCGCGCAGAACATCGTCAAGTGCGTGCGCCGCTGCGGGCTCGAAGTGAACGACCTGATCCTGCAGCCGCTTGCATCGTCGCTGGCCGTGCTGACGGAAGACGAGAAGGATCTCGGTGTGGTGCTGGTCGACATCGGTGGCGGCACGACGGACATCGCGATCTTCGCCGAAGGCGCGATCCGCCACACGGCTGTGATTCCGATCGCCGGCGACCAGATCACGAGCGACATCGCGATGGCGCTGCGCACGCCGACGCCGGATGCGGAAGACATCAAGGTCGGCTACGGGATCGCGAAGCAGGCGCTCGCTGATCCGGACGAAATGGTGGAGGTGCCGGGCCTCGGCGAGCGCGGCCCGCGCACGCTGTCGCGCCAGGCGCTCGCGGCCGTGATCGAGCCGCGCGTCGAGGAGCTGTTCTCGCTCGTGCAGCAGGTCGTGCGCGAATCGGGTTACGAAGAACTGTTGAGCTCCGGCGTGGTCATTACCGGCGGTGCGTCGATGATGCCCGGCATGGTCGAGCTCGGTGAAGACATTTTCCTGAAACCGGTGCGCATCGGCGCGCCGGAGTATGCAGGCGGCCTGTCCGACGTCGTGCGCAATCCGCGCTACTCGACGGCGATGGGGCTGCTCGTCGAAGGCAGCGCTCAGCGCATGCGCGGCCGCAAGGTCGCCGTGCAGTCCGGCAACGCGGGGCAGGTGTTCTCGCGGATGAAGGAATGGTTCCTGAGCAACTTTTGACGAACTGAATCGAAATTCGCGCTGGTGCCGGCGGCTGGCGCGCGACAGGGGGTTGCCCGATCTCCTGCCGAATAACGGCCGATTAGCAGTCATTCTCTTGACGGAGGCAACATGGAATTCGAAATGCTGGAAACCGAGACCAACGGCACCATCATCAAGGTGGTCGGCGTTGGCGGCGCTGGCGGCAATGCCGTCCAGCACATGATCAACCGCGGCGTGCAGGGCGTCGACTTCATCGTGATGAACACGGATGCACAGGCGCTGTCGCGTTCGCGCGCATCGTCGGTGATCCAGCTCGGCAACACGGGCCTCGGCGCCGGTGCGAAGCCGGAAATGGGCCGTGCGGCAGCGGAAGAAGCGCGTGAGCGCATCGCCGACGCACTGCGCGGCGCGCACATGGTGTTCATTACGGCCGGCATGGGCGGCGGTACGGGCACGGGCGCGGCACCGGTGGTCGCGCAGATCGCGAAGGAGATGGGCATTCTGACGGTTGGTGTCGTCAGCAAGCCGTTCGAGTTCGAAGGCGGCAAGCGCATGCGCGTCGCCGAAGCAGGTTCGCAGCAACTGGAGGATCACGTCGACTCGCTGATCGTCGTGCTGAACGACAAGCTGTTCGACGTGATGGGCGACGACGCCGAGATGGACAAGTGCTTCCAGTGCGCGGACGACGTGTTGAACAACGCGGTCGCAGGCATCGCTGAAATCATCAATGTCGATGGCCTCGTGAACGTCGACTTCGAAGACGTGAAGACGGTGATGGGCGAGCAGGGCAAGGCGATGATGGGCACGGCGACGGTCGCCGGCGTCGATCGCGCGCGCCTCGCGGCGGAACAGGCCGTGGCGAGCCCGCTGCTCGAAGGCGTCGATCTGTCGGGCGCGCGCGGCGTGCTGGTCAACATCACGTCGAGCCGTTCGCTGCGCCTGTCGGAAACGCGCGAAGTGATGAACACGATCAAGAGCTACGCGGCGGAAGATGCGACGGTGATCTTCGGTGCGGTGTACGACGACGCAATGGGCGATGCACTGCGCGTGACGGTCGTGGCAACGGGTCTGGGCCGTGCGGCGAAGAAGCAGCAATCGGCACCGATGACGCTGCTGCGCACGGGTACGGACAACCAGCCGGTCAGCGCGGTGTCGCACGGCTATGCACCGGCCCATCACGTCAGCACGGCAGACTACGGCGCGCTGGATACGCCGGCAGTGTGGCGCAATTCGCGCGAAACCGCGGCATCGCACGTGCAGGCGCTGCAGGAGAAGGGTGTCGACACGTACGACATCCCGGCTTTCCTGCGCAAGCAGGCTGACTGACGCAAACACAGGCGAAGCCGCGGCGAAACTGCCGCGGTATCGCCGGCGTGACGGATGCTACGGACCACGACAGGCCGCGTCGACTGCGACGCCGGGCCGGGAAACGTGCCCTCTCCGCACAAGCGGGGCGGGATGGGCCGTGCCGTCCGTGACACGCTGAAAAACCGTATCGCTATGAGGGACCAGCCATGATTCAAGTGGGCGACGCGCTGCCCGACGCGCAATTGTTCGAGTACATCGACGACGCGCGCGAAGGGTGCACGCTGGGGCCGAACGCCTGCAGCGTGCGCGACCAGGTTGCGGGAAAGCGGGTGGTGATCTTCGGATTGCCGGGCGCTTTCACGCCGACCTGCTCGGCACAGCATGTGCCGGGCTACGTCGAACACGCCGAGCAACTGCGCGCGGCGGGTATCGACGAGATCTGGTGCGTGTCCGTCAACGACGCATTCGTGATGGGCGCATGGGGACGTGATCTGCACACCGCGGGCAAGGTGCGCATGATGGCGGACGGCAGCGCGGCTTTCACTCATGCGCTGGGGCTGACGCAGGATTTGTCCGCGCGTGGCATGGGGATTCGTTCCCTGCGCTACGCGATGGTGATTGACGGCGGTGTGGTCAAGACGCTGGCCGTCGAGGCGCCGGGCAAATTCGAAGTGAGCGATGCGGCGAGTGTTCTCGCGACGTTGACGTCCTGATCGTGCGGTGTGCCGTTGCCTGCGGGCAACGCTGCTCACCGGCCTCAGGGCAGTTGTAACACGGGCTGATGACCGGAAACGCCTCCGTTCCGGGCATCGGCCCGTCCCGTATCGGCGCGGGTAAACTGTCGAAACAGATTGATACGCAGTTTCAAACTGCGTTGAATAGGGAATTACGCTATAATCCCCTCTATCGAATATAACTCCTGATTGATATCTTCAATCACGACGAAGAACATCATGCTGAAGCAGCGCACCATCAAATCCATCGTGAAGACCGTGGGTATCGGTGTCCACTCGGGCCGCAAGATCGAGCTGACGCTCCGTCCCGCCGCACCGGGCACGGGCATCGTGTTCTCCCGCGTCGACCTTCCCACGCCCGTCGACATTCCCGCCGCGGCAACGTCGATCGGCGATACGCGGCTCGCGTCGGTGCTGCAGAAGGATGGCGTGCGCGTGTCGACCGTCGAGCACCTGATGTCGGCGTGTGCGGGCCTCGGTATCGACAACCTCTATGTCGACGTGACGGCCGAGGAAATCCCGATCATGGACGGCAGCGCGGCGACCTTCGTGTTCCTGATCCAGTCCGCCGGGATCGAGGAGCAGAACGCGCCGAAGCGCTTCGTCAAGGTGAAGAAGACGGTCGAAATCCGCGATGGCGACAAGTTCGCGCGTCTCGATCCGTACTTCGGCTTCAAGTTGAAATTCTCGATCGACTTCCGTCACCCGGCCGTCGACAAGACCGGCCAGGAGCTCGAGGTCGATTTCGCGAATACGTCGTATGTGCGCGAGATCGCGCGCGCGCGCACGTTCGGCTTCGCGCATGAGGCCGAGATGTTGCGCGAGATGGGCCTCGCCCGCGGCGGCAGCATGGAAAATGCGATCGTGCTCGACGAGTACCGCATTCTGAACAACGACGGGCTTCGCTATGACGACGAGTTCGTGAAGCACAAGATGCTCGACGCGATCGGCGACCTGTACGTGATCGGCCATCCGCTGCTGGCGTCGTACACGGCGTACAAATCGGGCCACGGGCTGAACAACGCGCTGCTGCGCGAACTGCTCGCGAACGAAGATGCGTACGAGATCGTCACGTTCGACGATCCGCAAGCCGCGCCGAAGGGCTTCGCGTTCGACGCGCAGACGGCCTTCGCCTGACCTGCGTCCGGCGCAAGCAATAAAAAAGCAGCCTTCGGGCTGCTTTTTTATTGGCCGGGGCGATGCCGGCGGCGCATGCCGTCAGCGCGGCTTCGCCCCATGCCGGGCCGCCATCCGCGCGAGCGCGACCTGCAGCGGCGACGGTTCGAGATGGTTGGCCAGATCGCGCAACGCGGCCGCGCCGACCGACGTCATCCGCGCCTGCTTCACGTGTGGCGGCTCCGGTGCATCCTTCGGGCGCACGCGCACGCGTAGCGTCGAGACCGGCCAGCCGCGCTTTTGCAGATCGCCGAGCAGCCGCGGCTCGACTTGTCGCAGCCGCGCGGCCAGCGCATTGTGTGCTGCAAAGAGGGTCAGGGTGCCGTCCTTCACGAAGCCGGGTTCGACGTGGTTCGCCAGGTAGTCGGGCAGGAGCGCGGCAAGATCGCGCTGCAGCGACGCGATTTGCTCGACGCCGGCACGCAGCGCCGCGAACGCGTCGGTGCGGCCGAGCACTTCGGACACGGGTTGCGGGCGATATGCGGCGAGCGGGCCGAAACGCTTGGAAAATCGGTTCATCGAGACATTCTTCGGGCGCGCACGCGCGCGGACGTTGACGCCGATTGTACCCGCGCGGGCCCGTGCACGGGCGGCTTTCGCCCCGTCGGCCCGGCCGTCGGCGTGCAGTGCCCGTCCGGCCGAGACACGGGCGCACGCGTTCGCGCGTGCTAAAATTCACCGTTTGAGTCCACTAATTCGCTAAGCCGCCGAGGCTCGGGCGTCGGGGCGCGCAACACGCGCCGGGCGCCGGTGCTGCGACGCAGGATCCGATCCGATGACAACCGGTTTTCTCCAGAAAATTTTTGGCAGCCGCAACCAGCGGCTCGTCAAGCAATACCAAAAGACCGTCACGACGATCAATGCGCTCGAAACGCAGATCGAGAAGCTGACGGACGACCAGTTGCGCGGCAAGACGGACGAATTCCGCCAGCGGGTCGCGGCCGGCGAGTCGCTCGACAAGCTGCTGCCCGAGGCGTTCGCGGTCTGTCGCGAGGCCAGCCGTCGCGTGCTGAAGATGCGGCACTTCGACGTGCAGATGATCGGCGGCATGGTGCTCCACTACGGCAAGATCGCGGAAATGCGCACCGGCGAGGGCAAGACGCTCGTCGCGACGCTGCCCGTGTACCTGAACGCGCTGGCCGGCCGCGGCGTGCACGTGGTGACCGTCAACGATTACCTCGCGCAGCGCGACGCCGAATGGATGGCGCGCCTCTACAACTTCCTCGGTCTGTCGGTCGGCATCAACCTGTCCGGCATGGAGCACGACCAGAAGCAGCAGGCTTACGCGGCGGACATCACGTACGGCACGAACAACGAGTTCGGCTTCGACTACCTGCGCGACAACATGGTCTATGAGACCGACGCGCGCGTGCAGCGGGCACTGAACTTCGCGGTCGTCGACGAAGTGGACTCGATCCTGATCGACGAAGCGCGCACGCCGCTGATCATTTCGGGCCAGGCCGAGGATCACACCGAACTGTACGTGCGGATGAACGCGCTGCCGCCGCTGCTCGAGCGCCAGATCGGCGAAGAGAAGGCCGACGGTACGGGTGTCGAGAAGCCGGGCGACTACACGCTCGACGAGAAGGCCCGCCAGGTGTTCCTGACGGAATCGGGCCACGAAAAGGCCGAGCGCCTGCTCGCCGAATGGGGCCTGATCGGCGAGGGCGAGAGCCTGTACGCGCCGCAGAACATCACGCTGATGCACCACGTGTACGCGGCGCTGCGCGGCCACACGCTGTTCCACAAGGATCAGCACTACGTCGTGCAGAACGGTGAAGTGGTCATCGTCGACGAATTCACGGGCCGCCTGATGGCAGGCCGCCGCTGGTCCGACGGCCTGCACCAGGCGGTCGAGGCGAAGGAACATGTGAAGATCCAGAGCGAGAACCAGACGCTCGCATCGATCACGTTCCAGAACTACTTCCGGATGTACGCGAAGCTGGCCGGCATGACCGGTACCGCGGACACCGAAGCGTACGAATTCAACGAGATCTACGGCCTCGAGACGGTCGTGATCCCGACCAACCGCCCGCCGAAGCGGATCGACAAGCAGGACCAGATCTACAAGACGGCCAAGGAGCGCTACGACGCGGTGATCCGCGATATCCGCGACTGCTACGAGCGCGGTCAGCCGGTGCTGGTCGGCACGACGTCGATCGAGAACTCCGAACTGTTGTCGCACCTGCTGAAGCAGGCCGGGCTGCCGCACGAGGTGCTGAACGCGAAGCAGCACGAGCGTGAAGCCGCGATCGTCGCGGAAGCCGGCCGTCCGAAGCGCGTCACGATCGCGACCAACATGGCCGGCCGCGGTACCGACATCGTGCTCGGCGGCAATGCCGAGAAGCAGGCCGCGTTCATCGAGGCCGACGAAGCGATTCCGGCCGACGAAAAGGCACGCCGTATCAAGCAGCTGCACGACGAGTGGGAAACGCTGCACGAGCAGGTGAAGGCCGCGGGCGGCCTGCACATCATCGGCACCGAGCGCCACGAATCGCGCCGGATCGACAACCAGCTGCGCGGCCGTGCGGGCCGCCAGGGCGATCCGGGTTCGTCGCGCTTCTACCTGTCGCTCGACGATCCGCTGCTGCGCATCTTCGCAGGCGACCGCGTGCGTTCGATCATGGATCGCCTGAAGATGCCGGAAGGCGAGGCGATCGAGGCCGGGATCGTCACGCGCTCGATCGAGTCCGCGCAGCGCAAGGTCGAAGCGCGCAACTTCGACATCCGCAAGCAGCTGCTCGAATACGACGACGTGTCGAACGACCAGCGCAAGGTCATCTACCAGCAGCGCAACGAGTTGCTCGAAGCGCACGACATCACCGAGACGATCTCCGCGATGCGTCACGGCGTGGTCACCGAAGTCGTCCGCCAGTTCGTGCCGGAAGGCAGCATCGAAGAGCAGTGGGACGTGCCCGAGCTCGAGGAAGCGCTGCGCAACGACTGGCAGCTCGACCTCGCGATTCAGGAAATGGTGAACGAGTCGTCGTCGATCACGGCCGAGGAAATTCTCGACGCCGTGACGACGGCCGCCGACGAGCAGTACGAGAGCAAGGTCGCGATGGTCGGCCGCGAATCGTTCAGCGCGTTCGAACGCTCGGTGATGCTGCAAACGGTCGACCGCCTGTGGCGCGAACACCTCGCAGCGCTCGACCACCTGCGCCAGGGCATCCACCTGCGCGGTTATGCGCAGAAGAATCCGAAGCAGGAATACAAGCGCGAAGCGTTCGAACTGTTTGCCGCGATGCTCGAGGCGATCAAGCAGGAAGTCACGCGCGTCGTGATGAACGTGCAGATCCAGTCGCCGGAGCAGCTCGAGCAAGCCGCCGAGCAGATCGAGGAGCGCGGCGGTCATCTCGAGAACGTCGAGTACCAGCACGCCGATTACGCGGAAGCAGGTGCGCCGGTGGCGAACGTCGCGGCTGCCGCGGCGGCCACGGCGACGGCCGACATGGTCGGCAGCGCGATGACGCACAGCGGCCCCGGCGGCGAAATGCCGAAGGTCGGCCGCAACGACCCGTGCCCGTGCGGCAGCGGCAAGAAGTACAAGCAATGTCACGGGAAGCTGTCATGATCGGCGGCGGCGCGCGTTAGGCGTGCCGCTCCGTTCGCAGCTTCGAGTGAGCGATGTGAGTTGCGGCGGCCCGTGCAAGCGGTCGCCGGTTCTTCCAATCGATGCCGGCGCATGCCGGCATTTTCCATCCGGCAGGTGTGCCCCATGGCTGTCAATTTTCCGTCGATCGATCCCGCCCAACTGCATCCCGTCGCCGGCGTCACGCTCGGCTGGGCGGAAGCGAACATCCGCAAGCCGAATCGCAAGGACGTGCTGGTCATCTCCGTCGACGAAAGCGCGACGGTCGCGGGCGTGTTCACTGAAAACCGTTTCTGCGCGGCGCCGGTCACCGTTTGCCGCGAGCATCTGGCGAAGGTGCGCGCGGGCGGCGCGGGCATTCGCGCGCTCGTCGTGAATACGGGCAATGCGAACGCCGGCACCGGCGAGCCGGGCCTCGTGAACGCGCGCGAAACCTGCACGGAACTTGCGCGCCTCGCGGGTATCGAGCCGGCGCAGGTGCTGCCGTTCTCGACCGGCGTGATCCTCGAGCCGCTGCCGATCGATCGCCTGAAGGCCGGCCTGCCGGCCGCGCTCGCGAACCGCAAGGCCGCGAACTGGTTCGACGCCGCGCAGGCGATCATGACGACCGACACGCTGCCGAAGGCCACGTCGCGCCAGGTGACGATCGACGGTCACACGGTCACGCTGACGGGCATCAGCAAGGGCGCGGGCATGATCAAGCCGAACATGGCGACGATGCTCGGTTTCCTCGCGTTCGACGCGAACGTCGCGCAGCCGGTGCTCGACACGCTCGTGAAGGAAGTCGCTGATCGCTCGTTCAACTGCATCACGATCGACGGCGATACGTCGACGAACGACTCGTTCATCCTGATCGCATCGGGCAAGAGCACGCTGCCGGCGATCACGTCGACCGATTCGCCGGCCTATGTGGCGCTGCGCGATGCGGTGACTGAGGTCGCGCAAGTGCTGTCGCAACTGATCGTGCGCGACGGCGAAGGCGCGACGAAATTCATGACGGTGCAGGTCGAGGGCGGCAAGAACGTCGCGGAATGCCGCCAGATCGCCTACGCAATTGGCCATTCACCGCTCGTGAAGACGGCCTTCTACGCATCCGACCCCAACCTCGGCCGGATTCTCGCGGCGATCGGCTACGCGGGCGTCGCGGATCTCGACGTCGGCAAGATCGACCTCTATCTCGACGATGTGCTCGTCGCGAAGGCGGGCGGCCGCAACCCGGCTTACCAGGAAGAGGACGGCCAGCGCGTGATGAAGCAGAGCGAAATCACGATTCGCGTGCTGCTTGGCCGAGGCGACGCGCAGGCCACTATCTGGACGTGCGACCTGTCGCACGACTACGTGAGCATCAACGCGGATTACCGCTCCTGATCGGGAGTGGCCGAACGACATGGATAAACTTGAACAGTTTCTGACGCGCGCGGAAGCGCTGCTCGGCCGTCTCGAAGGGATGCTGCCGCCCGCGCCGGCAGCGATCGACTGGAATGCCGCACATGCGTTCCGCTGGCGCAAGCGCCAGGGGCGCGGCTATCTGCAGCCGGTGCCGGCTGTGTCGTCGATCACGCTCGACGACCTGCACAACATCGATCGCCAGAAAGGGCTGATCGAACAGAACACGCGGCAGTTCGTACAGCAGAAGCCGGCCAACAACGTGCTGCTGACCGGCGCGCGCGGTACCGGCAAGTCGTCGCTGATCAAGGCGTGCCTGAACGCGCATGCGAAGGACGGGCTGCGTCTGATCGAAGTCGACAAGGACGACCTGCACGATCTCGGCGACATCGTCGACCTGATCTCGCAGCGCCCCGAGCGCTTCATCGTGTTCTGCGACGACCTGTCGTTCGAGGAAGGCGAGTCGGGCTACAAGGCGCTGAAGGTCGCGCTCGACGGCTCGATCGCCGCGCAGTCGGACAACGTGCTGATCTACGCGACGTCGAACCGCCGCCATCTGCTGCCCGAGTACATGAGCGACAACGAGACGTACAAGCATCTCCCGGATGGCGAGATTCACCCCGGCGAAGTCGTCGAGGAGAAGATCTCGCTGTCGGAGCGCTTTGGTCTGTGGGTCAGCTTCTATCCGTTCAAGCAGGACGACTACCTCGACATCGTCGGGCACTGGCTGCGTCATTTCGGCTGCCCGGATGCGGAGATCGAGTCCGCACGCGGCGACGCGCTCGTGTGGGCGCTCGAGCGCGGCTCGCGGTCGGGGCGCGTCGCGTGGCAGTTTGCGCGTGACTGGTCGGGACGCAAGGAGCAGGCATGAGCGCGGAAGTTGCACAAGGCGCGGTACGCGCGCCCGATGGCCGCAAGGTGACGGAAGTCGCGGTTGGCGTGATGGTGCAGCCGGACGGTACGGTCGGCCGCTGCCGCTATCTGCTCGCGCAGCGGCTGCAAGGCAAGCCGTATGAAGGCTACTGGGAATTTCCAGGCGGCAAGCTGGAGGCCGGCGAAAGCGTCGAGGACGCGCTTGCGCGCGAACTGCACGAGGAACTCGGCATCGAAGTCACGGCCAGCCATCGCTGGCACACGCTCGAGCACGATTATCCGCATGCCTATGTGCGGCTTTATTTCTGCAAGGTGACGGGCTGGACCGGCGAGCCGCACAGCAAGGAAGGGCAGGCATTCGTGTGGCAGCAACTGCCGGTCGAGGTCGCGCCGTTGCTGCCGGCAGCGCTGCCGGTGCTCGAACTGCTCGAGAAGGAAGCCGCGTCGAACTGACGCCACGATGGCCTGCCGGAAAGGCGGGCCATATCACTAGCAGGCGGTGCGCCGCTCAGCTGTCGCGGCGGCCGTCCGTGCCGTCTTCTTCCGACGAGGGGCCCTCGTCGGAGGATCCACCGATCCGGTACTTTTCGGCGGCCCAGGCGCCGAGGTCGAGCTGCTTGCAGCGGGCCGAGCAGAACGGACGGAACTGATTTTCGGGCGTCCAGCGCACTTCAGCGCTGCACGACGGGCATTTCACAACGGTAGTCATACGAAAGCGATCCGGCACGCGGCCGTTACAGATTGCACAGTGTCAGATGGAATGGCACGTCGATGTCCACCGCGCGCGGCCGCACATCGCCGTCCTGCATGGTGAACCGTACCCACAGCATGTATTTGTTGGCGCTCGCTTCGGGAATCACGCGCAGCTCCGGCGGCACGCGCACCTGCATCAACTGGTAGGTGCGACCGGACAGCATCTGCTGGTAGCTGCCCTGCATCGCCATGACCTTCGATGCCTGACCCGATTCGCGCGCGAGCCGCAGCACGATCGTCACGGCGTCGCGCAGCGGCAGCATCGGCAAGATCCATTTCGTGATGTCCTGGCGCCGCTGCTCGGCGGGCCACTGCTGCCACGCGTAGTACGACGGCAGGTCGAACTTGCACGTGCCGCCGGGAATCACCGCACGGCTGCGGATGCTGGCGAGCCACTCGTTGTCGACGAGGTGCTGTCCCGTCTTGCCCTGCATTTGCGCGAGATTCGCGAGTGTCTGCTCGATTTCGCCGAGCACGGCTTCGAGCGCGTTCTGCTCGATGCCCGGATTGCCGCGAAAGGGGGCGAGCGTCTGGCGCTGACGTTCGAGCTCCTTCATCAGATCCGATTTCAGGTCCGCGCGGCCCGTTACCTCGGCGATTTCGAACAGCGTCGTCAGCGCGACGTGGTGTTCACGCGGGTCCTCCTGAGCCAAAAAGAACGCGAAGCGCTCGAAGAGATCTTCGAGGCGCAACAGCGTGCGAATTCGCTCGTTGAACGGATACTCGTAAAGAATCAAGCGCGCTCGCCTCTTGGGTAGGGATTGAAACAATGCAGGACATTCTAATGCCCACTCTCTACCCTAGCAACGCGCCAATTTCGTACACCATCACGATTACGCGCGCGGCTCAGCGCGCGGCGGCCGCAAACCCGAGATAGCGTTGGTGCAGTGCATCGACCTGCGCGGCGAGCGCATCGGCCGTCGTCGCGTCGTTGACGATGACATCGTCGGCCGCCGCTAGGCGGGCCTCGCGCGTCGCCTGCCGCGCGATGATCGCTTCGACCTGCTCGCGCGTGAAGCCGTTGCGCCGCATCACGCGTGCGATCTGCGTTTCGACCGGGCAGTCGACGACGAGCACGCGATCGCTGCGCGCCTTCCAATTGCCGGATTCGACGAGCAGCGGCACCACGAACATCACGTATGGGCCCTGCGCTTCGCGTGCCTCGCGATCGGTCTCCGCCCGGATCAGCGGGTGCGTGATCGCTTCGAGGCGCCGGCGCGCGGCGTCGTCGCTGAAGATCAGTGCACGCATCTGCGCGCGGTCGAGCGAGCCGTCGGCGGCAACGAAACCGCGGCCGAATGCCTGTCCGATCGCGGGCATCGCGAGGCCGTCCGGCGCGGTGATGCGATGGGCGATCAGGTCGGTATCGACCAGCGACGCGCCTCGGGCGGCGAACAGGTCGGCGACGGTCGTCTTGCCGCTGCCGATGCCGCCGGTGAGTCCAATTGCGAACATGTCAGCCTCCGAGCGCCGCATAGAAAGGGGTGCCGAAAAACAGCGTCGCGACGCCGCCTGCCGCGAGGAACGGGCCGAACGGAATCGGCTCCTCGAAGCGCATGCGGCCGCGCCAGGTCGCGATGAGCCCGACGATCGCTCCCGTCACCGCGGCGAACAGCACGACCTGCGGCAGGGCGGCCCAGCCCATCCATGCGCCGAGCGCGGCGAGTAGCTTCAGGTCGCCGAAACCGATGCCCTCGATGCCGCGCAGCCATTTGAACAGCCAGTAGATCGACCACAGGAACAGGTAGCCGGCCATCGCCCCGATCACGGCTGAGCGCAGCGACGTGAACGTGCCGCCGAGGTTCAGCACCAGCCCGGCCCAGAGGAGCGGCAGCGTCATCGAGTCGGGCAGGTAGCCGGTCCGGATATCGATCGCGCTCATCGCGAGCAGCGCGGCGCACAGCGCGAACGCGGCAAGTGCGGTGACGGTCGGGCCGAATGTCGCGAGCGAGCCGGCGGCGAGCAGCGCGCATGCGAGCTCGACGAGCGGATAACGGATGCCGATCGCGTGGCCGCAGCGCCGGCAGCGCCCGCGCAGTATCAGGTAGCTGACGAGCGGGATGTTTTCCCATGCGCGCAGCACGTGGCCGCAATGCGGGCAGGCGCTGCGCGGGCGCCACAGATCGTAGCGCGGCGGGTAGCCGTCGTCGGGGGCGGCGCTCGCGTTGCCGGTCGCTTCATCGATCTCGGCCTGCCACGCGCGCTGCATCATCACGGGTAGCCGATGCACGACCACGTTCAGGAAGCTGCCGACGCACAGGCCGATGACGACTGCGAACGCATACTGCATCGCGGGCGGCAGCATCGCCAGTGCGAGCAGCGTGCTCTCGGGCGAATCGGTAATGGCGTACAGGGGCGCTGGCGTCATGAGGCTCTAGGTTCGGACTAAAAGGCGACAGAATCGGTTGCGATGCTACACCACGTTGCCGAGCTGAAGGATGGGCAGGTACATCGCGATCACGAGGCCGCCGACGAGTGCGCCCAGTACGATCACGATCAGCGGTTCGCCGAGCGCGGCGAGTGCTTCGAGACGCGCGTCCAGCTGGCGCTCGCACAGCGCGGCGATGTCGGCGAGCATGGTGTCGAGTGCCCCGGTCTCCTCGGCGACGGCGATCGGCTGTACGACGTCGTCCGGAAAGCAGCCGGCCGACTGCATCGCGTCGGCGAGGCGCGCGCCGCGCAGCACGTGGGCTGCGATGTGCGCGGTGGCGCGTTCGAACACAGGATGGCCGGCCGTGCGCTCGAGCGTGGCGAAGGCGTCGGCGAGCGGCACGCCGGCGCCGAGCAGCGTCGCAAGCGAGCGGCACCAGCGTGCGGCCGCGAACCGGCTCATCGCGCTCCCCGCGAGCGGGACGTGCAGCAGGCGCCGCGCGACCGCGTGGCGCAGCGGTGCCGACCGCCGCAGCGCGTGATGTGCGGCCAGCCCGATTGCCGCCGCACCGGCAACCAGCACACCGCCCCATGCCGACAGCGCCGAGGACAGCGCGAGCAGCGCCCGGGTCGGGGCCGGCAGTGCGGCGCCAAAGCCGTCGAAGATCTGGCGGAACGTCGGTACCACCCACACCATCAGCGCGGCCGAGATCGCGAGCCCGAACAGGATGACGGCCGCCGGATAGGCGAGCGCGGCCCGCAGCTTGCGCCACTGCGCGTCGGCGCGCTCGCGGTGCTCCGCGACCCGTGTCAGCACGACGCCGAGCGAGCCGGACGCTTCGCCGACCTCGATCAGCTGGCGATACAGCGTGCCGAACTGCGCTGGATAGCGTGCGAGTGCATCGGCGAAGCGACGGCCGCCGACGATCTCGCGGGCGAGACCCGCGGCGATGCGCGGCGGGCCGTCGCGTGGCCGCGTACGCGCGAGCATCTCGAGCGACGGCGCGAGCGGCAACCCGGCCTGCAGCAGGCTCGCGAGCTGGCGCGTGAAGCGCGTGATGTCCCGCGCGCCGGCCGTTGGCGGCCGAGCGGGACCGCGGACGTCGAGCGACAGCACGGCGATGCCGTCGCGTGCGAGCGCGGTGCGTGCACTCGCTGCGTCGAACGCGATGACGATCCCGCGGCGCGGCATGCCGTCGCGACGGCGGCCGCGCCACGCGAAGCGGGTTTCGCGCGGCGGTGTGCGTATGCTCATGCTGCTGGTGTCGCAGCGATGGCTTCCGCGATGCTCGTCGTACCGTCCTGGACGCGCGCGAACGCCGCGTCGCGCAGACTGCGCACGCCTTCGGCCGCCGCGCACCGCGCGAGTTCGCCGACACTCGCCCGGGTGACGATGCGTTCCGCCAGCCCGGGCGATACCGGCATCGTCTGATGCAGGCCGACACGGCCGCGATAGCCGATGCCGTGACAGGCCGAACATCCGCGCGCGACGAACGGCCGCCATCCTGCAGCGAGCGCAGCCGGGTCGCAGCCCGCTTCGTGCAATACGGGCACCGGTGCATCCGAGTGCATGCGGCAGGCGGTGCACAGCCGCCGGACGAGGCGCTGCGCGGTGACGAGGTGCAGCGCGGCCGCGAGGTTGTACGGTGCGACGCCGATGTCGAGCAGCCGCGCGACGGCGGCCGGTGCATCGTTCGTGTGTAGCGTCGACAGCACGAGATGGCCGGTCTGCGCTGCCTTGATCGCGACGTCGGCCGTCTCTGCATCGCGAATCTCGCCGACCATGATGATGTCCGGATCCTGCCGCAGCAGCGCGCGCAGTGCAGTCGCGAACGTGAGCCCCGCTTTTTCGGCGACACCGACCTGGCTGATGCCGTCGAGCTGGATCTCGGCGGGATCCTCCACCGTGCAGACATTGTGCGCGTCGCGATCGAGCATCTGCAGTGCGCAGTAGAGCGACAGCGTCTTGCCGCTGCCGGTCGGGCCCGTGACGAGCACGAGGCCATGCGGTGCGCGTATCGCGGCCTCCATCGCGGCCGCCTGTTGCGCGTCGAAGCCGAGGCGGGCGAGCGTGAGGTCGGTCGGCAGGGTTTCGAGGCGCCGCAGCACGAGCTTTTCGCCGAATAACGTCGGCAGCGAACTGACCCGGTAGTCACCGCGCGTGCCGCCGTCGATCGCGATGCGCAGCCTGCCATCCTGCGGGAGCCGCCGCTCGGCGATGTCCATGCGCGCGAGCACCTTGATCCGTGTGACGAGCGCGTCGCGCAGATGAAGGGGCGGCCGCGCATGTTCGTGCAGCACGCCGTCGATGCGCAGGCGGATGCGCCAGCCGGCTTCGAACGGTTCGACGTGGATGTCGGACGCGTCGCGCACGCGTGCTGCGTGAAGGGTGTCCGTCAGCAGCCGCACAGCGGGCGCATCGTCGAGCTGGGCCGCGTCGAGCGCGCGCGGTGCGGTGGCGGGCGACGCATCGGAGTGAGCGGGCGGCTGCTGCGTGCGCAACGGCGCCCCGGGAGGAATGAATTGCATGTGAGCCGGCACGCTGGCCGCCTGTTGACCGTGACCAGCAGATGGTCGCGCGTCGCGGGCGGCGCCGGCAGTCGGCCGTTCGGCTAGCGCGCGGTGGCGCGTGCGACTCGCGAGCCGCGCGGCTTGAAGAGCTTGACGGTGCGCACGGCCTGATCGTCGCTGCGCATCACCTCGAGCATCACGTCACCGATTTTCAGGCACACGTCGTCTTCCGGAATTTCCTCGAGGATTTCGAGAACCAGTCCGTTCAGCGTCTTCGGCCCGTCGGTCGGCAGCTTCAGGTGCAGCCAGCGATTCAGCTCGCGCAGCGGCATGCTCGCCGAGACGATGCATTCGCCGTTCTCGTCCCAGCCGCCCGCGCGTTCGCTGCGCGGCATCGATGTCGTGAACTCGCCGATCAGCTCCTCGATGATGTCTTCGGGCGTGACGAGCCCTTCGAGCTCGCCGTATTCGTTGACGACGAGCGCGGTCCGCTGCCGTGTTTCCTGGAAAAACTGGAGCTGCTGAACCACCGGCGTGCCCGACGGCACGTAGTACGGCTCGGCGAGCAGCGTGCGCAGCGTCTCGCGGTCGAATTCCTGGTTGTGCAGCGCGGTCAGCGTTTTGCGTACGTGCAGCACGCCGAGCACCTTGTCGATGTCGCCCTCGTAGACGACAAGCCGGTTGTGATAGCAGGTTTCGAGCTGGTGCAGGACGTCGTCGAGCGGTGCGTAGAAGTTGAGCGACTCGATCTGGCGGCGCGGCACCATCACGTCGTCGACCGTGATGTTCTCGAGGTCGAACAGGTTGAGCAGGATGCTGCGGTGCTTGGTCGGCATGAAACTGCTGGACTCGAGCACGATGGCCCGCAGCTCGTCAGCCGACATTCGCTGGTCGCGACCCTTCTTCGTGTTGATACGCAGCACCCACAGCACGCCGTTCGCGAGCGCGTTGACGAACCAGACGACCGGCTTGAACACGCGCATCAGCGGCGCGATCACGAGGCTCGCGGGCAGCGCGATGCGTTCGGGGAAGGTCGCGCCGACGATCTTCGGCGCGATTTCGGCGAACACGATGATCAGGAACGCGACAAGGCCGGTCGCGATCGACAGCGCGAGATTGTTGCGGCCGAACGTATGCAGCGCGAGCGAAGTCGTCAGGACCGGGATGATCGTGTTGAACAGGTTGTTGCCGATCAGGATCACGCTGAGCAGCAGGTCAGTGCGCGTCAGCAGCCCCTGCGTCGTTTTCGCGCCGAGTGCGCCCTGGCCGGCGAGATGCTTCAGCCGATGGCGGTTGAGCGCCATCATCGCGGTCTCGGAAATGGAAAAGAAGCTGGAACAGAGGAGAAGCAGGAAGACGGCGCCGATTTGCGCCCATAGGGGAATTTGGTCCACGCGTTGGAAGGGGCAGTGAAGGACAGGGATGGAGGGAATATAGCAGAGGCCGGCGACCGTGATGTGTCGTGCGCGACACGAGGGGCCCGCGGCGGCCGGACGAAAAAAAACCGTGCACATGGTGCACGGTTTTTTCAAAATCTGGTCGGGGTGAGAGGATTCGAACCTCCGGCCTCTACGTCCCGAACGTAGCGCTCTACCAGGCTAAGCTACACCCCGATTTGTACTCTTCCAATTTCGCAGTCTTCTTCAAGACCGCTGCGTCGTCAAGCAAGAACGTAACTATAACGACGTTTCTTCAAGAAGGGAAGCCCTTGGAGAAAAAATTTTTCGAGACAGGTGATTTTCCCGTGTCGAACGTGCGTCGCAGCCGTGGCGGCGACGCACGACATGCAATCAGGACTGCCGCGACGTCGAGTAAGAGCACAACGCGAGCAGGCTCTCCTTGTAGATTGAATCGGGGAACGCGGCGATTGCCGCCGCTGCCGCTTGCGCTTCCTGGCGTGCGCATTCGAGCGTGTGATCCAGTGCGCCCGAGCGTGTGATCGCTTCGAAAATCGTGTCGAAGCGATCGGTGCCGCCCTGTTCGATCGCCTCGCGTGCCAGCGCTGCCTGTTCGGGCGTGCCGCGTTCGATCAGATAGATGAGCGGCAGCGTTGGCTTGCCTTCGCGGAGGTCGTCGCCGGCATTCTTGCCCATTGCCTCCACGGTGCCCGCGTAGTCGAGCCAGTCGTCCATGATCTGGAATGCGGTGCCGATCCGGCGGCCGTATTCGGCGGCCGCGGCCTCGGTCGGCGCATCGGCGCCCGCGAGCACTGCGCCCAGGCGTGCCGACGCCTCGAACAGCTTCGCCGTCTTGTAGCGGATCACCTGCATGTAGCGCGTTTCGTCGACGTCCGCGTCGTGCATGTTGAGGAGCTGCAGCACCTCGCCTTCGGAAATGATCGTCGTCGCTTCGGACAGGATCTCCATCACGCGCATCTTGCCGACGCCGACCATCATCTCGAACGAGCGCGAATAGAGGTAATCGCCTACCAGCACGCTCGCCGCGTTGCCGAACAGCGCATTGGCGGTCTGGCGGCCGCGGCGCAGCTCGGATTCGTCGACGACGTCGTCATGCAGCAGCGTGGCCGTGTGGATGAACTCGACGACGGCGGCCAGCACGTGCCGCTGGTGCGACGTCTCGCCGAGTGCGCCGGCGACGAGCAGCAGCAACGCCGGACGCAGCCGCTTGCCGCCCGCGCCGATGATGTACTCGGCGATCTGGTTGATCAACAGCACGTCGGACGCGAGGCTTTGCCGGATAACGCGATTCACCTGCTCCATGTCACTCGTGATCGGAGCGAGCAGGTGGGCGGCGCTGAGGGTGGGGGAGGCGGTGGACGACGACATGATGATGGAATTGGGTGATGCGCCGGATTATAAGTCGAATCCGAGATATCCCGGTCTGTCACACGTGCCGCGGCCGCGAATTTGGCCGTTCGGCAGAGGCCCGCGCGCGGCAATCGTCGATCGGTTTTGACTTCGGTGCTAACCCCATGTATAATCACGTGTTTTCCGCGCGTGGTGTGCGGAAAATTTGGATCCAGAGTGAGGTTCTCAATGTACGCGGTCATAAAAACCGGCGGCAAGCAGTACAAGGTTGCCGTTGGCGAAAAACTCAAAGTAGAACAGATACCGGCTGACATTGACGCTGAAATCACGCTCGACCAGGTTCTCGCAGTGGGCGAAGGCGAATCGATTAAGTTCGGTACGCCGCTGGTCAGTGGGGCTTCCGTCAAGGCCACCGTTGTGTCGCACGGTCGTCATGCCAAGGTCACCATCTTCAAGATGCGTCGCCGGAAGCACTACCAAAAGCACGGCGGCCACCGCCAGAACTACACTGAGCTGCGCATCGACGCGATCAACGCGTAAGCGCCTCGGTAAAGGAGCAATCAGATGGCACACAAAAAGGCAGGCGGCTCTTCCCGGAACGGCCGCGACTCCGAGTCGAAACGTCTCGGCGTGAAAGTGTACGGCGGTCAGGCAATCAATGCCGGCGGCATCATCGTGCGGCAGCGCGGTACGCGCATGCACGCAGGCGAGAACGTCGGCATGGGCAAGGATCACACCCTGTTCGCGCTGGTCGACGGTCACGTCAAGTTCGCGACGAAGGGCGCGGACAAGAAGCATCTGGTCATCGTTGTCCCGGCGGCTGCCTAAGTTCAGGCACCCAAGGGCTTCGTAGCCGAAAGGCCCCGCAGTCTACGCGGGGCCTTTTTTATTTGGTCGCCGGGCGCATGTGCGCCCCGGCGACCGTTGCGCGACCGGCGTACGATCGGCCGAACGGCAGATTGTTCAAGCGCGCCGGCGCGCGGCACAATAGCGGAAATACTGGGCGGAGTGACGAATGAAGTTCATTGACGAAGCACGAATCGAAGTTATCGCCGGTGACGGAGGCGATGGCAGTGCGTCGATGCGCCGCGAGAAATTCGTCCCGTTCGGCGGGCCGGACGGCGGCGATGGCGGCCGGGGCGGTAGCGTGTACGCGATCGCCGACCGCAACATCAACACGCTGATCGACTACCGTTACGCGAAAAAGCATCTGGCGCGCAACGGCGAAAACGGGCGCGGCTCGGATTGCTACGGCAAGGGCGGCGACGACGTCACGCTGCGCATGCCGGTCGGTACGATCATCAGCGACATGGATACCGGCGAGTTGATCGCCGACCTGACCGAGCACGACCAGCAGGTGATGCTTGCGCAGGGCGGCTCCGGCGGGCTCGGCAACCTGCATTTCAAGTCGAGCACGAACCGTGCGCCGCGCCAGAAGACGGACGGCAAGCCCGGTGAGCGTCGCATGCTGAGGCTCGAGTTGAAGGTGCTTGCGGATGTCGGCCTGCTCGGCATGCCGAACGCGGGCAAGTCGACGTTCATTTCGTCGGTGTCGAATGCGAGGCCGAAGATCGCCGACTACCCGTTCACGACGCTTGCGCCGAATCTCGGCGTGGTGCGCGTCGGCCCGAGCAAGAGCTTCGTGATCGCCGACATCCCCGGGCTGATCGAGGGCGCCGCCGAAGGCGCGGGCCTCGGCCATCAGTTCCTGCGCCACCTGCAGCGCACCGGTGTGCTGCTGCATCTCGTCGATCTCGCGCCGTTCGACGAAAGCGTCGATCCGGTTGCGGAAGCGACGGCGATCGTCGGCGAGCTGCGCAAGTACGACGAGGCACTCTACGAGAAGCCGCGCTGGCTCGTGCTCAACAAACTCGACATGGTGCCGGAGGACGAGCGCAAGGCGCGCGTCGCGGATTTCATCGAGCGCTTCGAGTGGGACGGCCCGGTGTTCGAGATTTCGGCACTGACGGGCCAGGGCTGTGAAGCGCTGTGCTACGCGATCTACGACTACCTCTCCGAACATTCGGATGCGCATCGTGCGGCGGAGGCGGAAGATCTCGCGGCGGACGTGCGATTCCGCGACGCGCCGCCTGCGAACGGCGGGGCGGCGCCGGGCGACGACGCCTGAGCGGTTCCTGAACGCGCCGGGCGTGCCGCCCGGCGTCGGCGTTCAATCGCGTATCAGATACAGGAGACAAGGCAGGATGCGTTCGATCATCGCGGATTCGAAGCGATTGGTGGTGAAGGTGGGCTCCAGCCTCGTGACCAACGACGGCAAGGGGCTCGATCATGCTGCAATCGGCCGCTGGGCGGCCCAGATCGCCGCGCTGCGCGCCCAGGGCAAGGAAGTCGTGCTCGTCAGCTCGGGCGCGATTGCCGAAGGGATGCAGCGGCTCGGCTGGAGCAAGCGGCCGCGCGAAATCGACGAGCTGCAGGCCGCTGCCGCTGTCGGCCAGATGGGGCTCGCGCAGGTCTACGAGAGCCGCTTCACCGAGCACGATATCCGCACTGCGCAGATCCTGCTGACGCATGCCGACCTGGCGGACCGTGAGCGCTACCTGAATGCGCGATCGACGCTTCTGACGCTGTTGCGGCTTGGCGTCGTGCCGATCATCAACGAGAACGACACGGTCGTTACCGACGAAATCAAGTTCGGCGACAACGACACGCTCGGCGCGCTCGTTGCAAACCTGATCGAAGGCGATGCGCTGATCATCCTGACCGACCAGTCGGGCCTGTTCACGGCCGATCCGCGCAAGGACCCGAACGCGACGCTCGTTGCGGAAGCCAATGCGGGCGCGCCGGAACTCGAGGCGATGGCGGGCGGTGCGGGCTCGAGCCTCGGCCGCGGCGGGATGCTGACGAAGATCCTCGCGGCGAAGCGCGCGGCGCACAGCGGCGCGAATACGGTGATCGCGAGCGGCCGGGAGTCCGACGTGCTCGTGCGTCTGGCGGCCGGCGAGGCGATCGGCACGCAACTGATCGCCCGTACCGCGCGGATGGCGGCGCGCAAGCAGTGGATGGCCGACCATCTGCAGGTGCGCGGCCATGTCGTGATCGATGCGGGCGCGGTCGAGAAACTGACGGCCGGCGGCAAGAGCCTGCTGCCGATCGGCGTGATCGACGTGCAGGGCGCGTTCGCGCGTGGCGAAGTCATCGCGTGTGTTGGCCCCGACGGGCGCGAAATAGCGCGTGGGCTCACGAACTACAGCAGTGCGGAGACGAAACTGATTCACCGCAAGCCGAGCGGCGAGATCGAATCGGTGCTCGGCTATATGCTGGAGCCCGAGCTGATCCATCGCGACAACCTGGTGCTGGTGTGACCATTCGCGTTGCCGGCCCGGCCATCAAATGAAAAAGCCCGCGTGATGCGGGCTTTTTTATGCGGCGGACCGGGGCGGCGGCAAGTGCCGCGCGCCGTCAGCGCAACTGGCTCATCGCGGTGCGGTGAAACCGGATGTTCTCCAGGATCTGCTTGGTCGAGCCCTGCGGCATCTTGTTCGCGCAGAAGTAGTCCTGATAGAGCGCCGAGTGGTAGGCATTCAGCTCGCCATTCTCGATGCGCTGCCAATCGTTCTCGACCGTGCGATCCCAGCCGTCGTGATCCGAATTCAGGCCGGCATACTGGCGCCATTCGTAGGTGTCGCAGCGGATGCCTTCATAGTTCACGTTGCGCGCGCCGGCCGGGCTCGTGACGACGACTGCGTAGCGCACGACGCCGTCGGTGCCGACCGCGAGCGACTTCGCATCGACGAAGAACTTGAGCGGCGTGTTCTGCGATACGTTGAACGGTAGCAGGTCGCCCGTCTGCGGCAGCGGCGGCAACGAGTCGACCGCATTTTCCTTCCAGGTGCCCTGGCGGTCCAGCAGATACACGAACTCGCTGTCATCCTTGTTGGTCGGCGTCTTCGAATTCGCGCAACCTGCCAGCGTGGCCGCCGCGGCAATCGATGCGAGCGCGAGAGCAATCGCTTTCAATATGCATTCCTCGTAAAAAAAGGGCGCGACACCTAGGTCGCGCCCGGTCATGCAGTTCGATTCGTCATTTGCCGACGATCACGTGGGGCGGCATTTCGTCGAGCATGCTCGCTTCCACTTCGATCTCCGAACAGACTACCGATGTGTCGACAATCGTCAGCGTCTGCTGGGCCTGTACGCCAATGACGCGCGGATAGCGCGACAGACGCGGCTCACGCGGCTTCTCGGCTCGCTGCGCCGGGCGGCGCAGGAAGCGCGACAGTTCCGTCAGCGCCAACTGATAGACATCCCGCTTGAACTCGATCACCGCATCGAGCGGCACCCAGTACTCGTTCCAGCGCCACGCATCGAACTCCGGGTGGTCGGTCGCGCGCAAGCAAATGTCGCAATCGCGTCCAACCATCCGCAGCAGGAACCAGATCTGCTTCTGGCCGCGGTAATGACCGCGTACTTCGCGTTTGATGAACTTGTCAGGCACCTCGTAACGCAACCAGTCGCGAGTGCGGCCGATTATCTTGACGTGTTCCGGATGCAGGCCCGTTTCCTCGTGCAGCTCCCGGTACATTGCCTGCATGGGGGTCTCGCCGTACTTGATCCCACCTTGAGGAAACTGCCAGGAATGCTCGCGGAGCCGCTTGCCCCAAAACACCTCGTTGCGCGCGTTCAAGAGGATGATGCCGACGTTCGGGCGAAAGCCTTCACGATCCAGCATACAACCACCTTCGAATCCTTTAAAATTGCTTTGATTATAAACAGATAACGGGCGCTGCGCACCGTGACGGAGCGAATCCGCGCGGGGTATACCGGCTGAATTGTCCCTGATTAGTCTGCTACGTCGTCTGCGCCATCGTCGTCCATTGTTGTTCGCCGCGCGCAGCTTTTTCACCTTGAAACTTTTTCGGGCGCCTCGCCTGGGGGCGCCGTTTTTGGAACCGTCCGCATGAAAGCTTCCCGTTTCTTTATCGGCACCCTGAAAGAAGCACCCGCCGACGCAGAGATCGTCAGCCACAAGCTGATGGTGCGCGCCGGCATGATCCGTCGCGTCGCCGGCGGCATCTATAACTACCTGCCGGTCGGCCTGCGTTCGATTCGCAAGGTCGAGGCGATCGTGCGCGAGGAAATGAACCGGGCGGGCGCCATCGAGCTGCTGATGCCGGCCGTGCAACCAGCCGAACTGTGGCAGGAATCGGGCCGCTGGGAACAGTACGGCCCCGAGCTGCTGCGCTTCAAGGATCGCAAGGACAACGACTTCGTGATCGGGCCGACGCACGAGGAAGTCATCACCGACATCGCGCGCAACCAGATCAAGAGCTACCGGCAGATGCCGGTGAACTTCTACCAGATCCAGACGAAGTTCCGCGACGAGATCCGTCCGCGCTTCGGCGTGATGCGCGGCCGCGAATTCATCATGAAGGACGCGTACTCGTTCGACAAGGATGCGGCCGGCCTGAACGAGTCGTATCGCAAGATGTACGACGCGTACGTGCGCATTTTCACGCGCCTCGGCCTCGAGTTCCGGGCGGTCGCGGCCGACAGCGGCTCGATCGGCGGCAACTTCTCGCACGAATTCCACGTGATTGCCGACACCGGTGAGGACGCGATCGCGTACTGCCCGACGTCCGAGTTCGCGGCGAACATCGAGGCGGCCGAAGCGCTGCCGCTGATCGCCGAACGCGCGGCGCCGGCCGAGGCGATGGCGAAGGTCGCGACGCCGGGCAAGGCGAAGTGCGAAGCGGTCGCCGAATTGCTGGCGATCCCGCTCGAGCGCACGATCAAGTCGATCGTGCTCGCGACCGACAACGAAGGCGCCGAGCCGACCATCTGGCTGGTGATGCTGCGCGGCGACCACGACCTGAACGAGATCAAGGTGTCGAAGCTGCCGGGCCTGAAGAACCACCGCTTTGCGACCGAGCAGGAAATCGTCGAGTGGTTCGGCACGCCGCCGGGCTACCTCGGCCCGGTCGGCACGAAGAAGCCGGTGAAGGTCATCGCGGACCGCACGGTCGCGAACATGAGCGATTTCGTCGTCGGCGCGAACGAGGTCGACTATCACATCGCTGGCGTGAACTGGGGCCGCGACCTGCCGGAACCGGACGTCGCCGACGTGCGCAACGTGAAGAAGGGCGACGCGTCGCCGGACGGCAAGGGTGTGATCGACATCTGCCGCGGCATCGAAGTCGGCCACGTGTTCCAGCTCGGCACCAAGTACTCGGAAGCGATGGGCGCGACGTTCCTCGACGAGTCGGGCAAGCCGCAGCCGATGCTGATGGGCTGTTACGGCGTCGGCGTCACGCGCATTCTCGGCGCGGCGATCGAACAGAACTTCGACGAGCGCGGCATCATCTGGCCCGAGTCGATCGCGCCGTTCGAAGTCGTGCTGTGCCCGATGGGCTATGACCGCAGCGACATGGTGCGCGAGACCGCCGACAAGCTGTACGCGGAACTCGCCGCGGCCGGCATCGACGTGATCCTCGACGACCGTGGCGAGCGCCCGGGCGTGATGTTCGCCGACTGGGAGCTGATCGGCGTGCCGCATCGTCTCGTGATCGGCGAGCGCGGCCTGAAGGAAGGCAAGATCGAGTATCAGGGCCGCCGCGACGCCGAGGCGACGCTGCTGCCGGCCGACGCGGCTGCGGCGACGGTCGCGGAGAAGATCCGCGCCGCGCTCGCGCGCTAAGCGCACCGACCGGGGAACGCGGTGGAATACACCTTCCTGTCGGCCACCGTGCTCCTGGTGCTGATCACCGATCCGCTCGGCAACATCCCGCTGTTCATTTCGGCCATGCGGGATGTGCCGCGTGAGCGGCGCGTGAAGCTGATCCTGCGTGAAGTAGGGATTGCGTTCGTGATCCTGCTGTTCTTCATGCTGGTCGGCGACCGCTTCCTGCGGATGATGAGCCTCACCGACCTGTCGCTGCGGCTCGGCGGCGGGATCGTGCTGTTCCTGATCGCGCTGCGGATGATCTTCCCGCATCCGGACGGCGCACTCGGCAGCGATCCGCGCGCGGGCGGCGAGCCGTTCATCGTGCCGCTCGCAATTCCGGCGCTCGCCGGGCCGTCCGCGCTTGCGACGGTGATGCTGCTGACGTCGCAGGGGCCCGGCAAGATGCTCGAGTGGGTCGGCGCGCTGACGGTCACGATGATCGTCTGCGCGGTGACGCTGGTGCTGGCCGAGCGGATCCAGCAATGGATCGGCGAACGGACCGTCGCGGCGTTCGAGCGGCTGATGGGCCTCGTGCTCGTCGCGATTTCGGTCGAGATGATGCTGGGCGGCATCCGCGCGTTCGTGCACCAGCTGTAGGGCGGAGCGGCGCGCGCCCACAAAAAAGCGGCGCTCCGGGAGACCGGAGCGCCGCTTTCCATTTATATAGTGCGCAGCGGGGCGTTCAGACGTTCGTGGTCAGTGCGCGGATCGTCGGCAGGTTGCGCCAGTAGCCCTTGGCGTCCATCCCGCAGCCGAACACGTAGCGATCCGGCACCGCAAAGCCGCAGAAGTCGGGGTGCAGCGGCTTCGCCTTCGCGAGCGTCTTCTCGCACAGCACGGCTGACATGAAACGTTGCGCGCCCATGTCGAGGATGCGGTCGCGGATCGCGGCCATCGTCTCGCCTTCGTCGAGGATGTCGTCGAGCACGAGAACGATCCGGTCCTTCACCGATTCGCGCGGCGCGACGCGCCAGTGCATTTCCGGGCTGCCCTGCGTCGTGTTGCGGTAGCGAGTCAGGTGGATGTAGTCGAATTCGAGCGGGAAATCGAGATGCGGCAGCAGCATCCCGGTAAACACCGCGGCGCCGCCCATCACCGAGAGAACGAGCGGGAACGCGTCGCCGATCTCGGCGCGGATCGCGTCGGCCATCTTGGAGATCGACGCATTGACGGCATCGGCCGAGACGATCTCTTCGGAGTGGTTGAAAATGTGGAGGGCTTCTTCGCGGTTCATGTGTTCTGGCGGGCAGTCGGTATACAAATAAGAATGAAGCAGAACGGCGGGCGCGCGCTACAGCAAAAACCCGCGCGCCGGCCGACGGGCGGAATCAGCGCATGCCGGGCATCATGCCCTTCAGGCCGCGCATCATCTTCTGCATGTTGCCGCCCTTCAGCTTCTTCATCATCGTACGCATCTGGTCGTACTGGTTCAGCATCCGGTTGACTTCCTGCACCGGCACGCCCGCGCCGGCTGCAATGCGGCGCTTGCGCGTCGCCTTGATGATCTCGGGTTTCGCGCGCTCCGCGGGCGTCATCGAGCTGATGATGCCTTCCATCCGGCGGATCGACTTCTCGGCCTGGCCCATGTCGGCGCCTGCGGCCGCCTGCTGGAACTGCGCGGGGAGTTTATCCATCAGCGACGACAGGCCGCCCATGTTCTTCATCTGCGAGATCTGCGCGCGGAAATCGTTCAGGTCGAAGTCGCCGCCTTTCTTGACCTTGTCGGCGAGCTTCTGCGCGGCCTGCACGTCGACGCCGCGCTGCGCCTCCTCGACGAGCGCGAGGATGTCGCCCATGCCGAGGATCCGGTTCGCCATCCGGTCGGGGTGGAACACCTCGAGACCGTCGAGTTTCTCGGCCACGCCGACAAACTTGATGGGCTTGCCCGTGACGTGACGCACCGACAGCGCGGCGCCGCCGCGCGAATCGCCGTCGAGCTTGGTCAGCACGACGCCGGTGAGCGGCAGCGTGTCGTTGAACGCCTTCGCGGTGTTGACCGCGTCCTGACCGAGCATCGCGTCGACAACGAACAGCGTTTCGGCCGGTTTCAGCGTATCGTGCAGCGCGGCGATTTCCTGCATCATCGCCTCGTCGATGCCGAGGCGGCCGGCCGTATCGACGATCAGCACGTCATGATAGTGGCGCTTCGCCCAGTCGACGGCCGCGATCGCGATGTCGACGGGCTTCTGGTCCGGCGTGGACGGGAAGAAGTCGGCGCCGACCTGTTCGCTCACCGTTTTCAGCTGCATGATTGCGGCCGGGCGATAGACGTCGCACGACACGGTCAGCACTTTCTTCTTGTACTTCTCGCGCAGCAGCTTAGCGAGCTTGCCGACGGTCGTGGTCTTGCCCGCGCCCTGCAGGCCGGCCATCAGGATCACCGCGGGCGGCGTGACCGCGAGGTTCAGCTCGGCGGCCTTGCCTTCGTAGTCGCCGCCGATCACGGCGGTCAGTTCCTTCTGGACCACGCCGACGAGCGCCTGGCCCGGCGACAGGCTGCTGATCACTTCTTCGCCGAGCGCCTTTTCCTTGACCTTGGCGATGAATTCGCGGACGACGGGCAGCGAGACGTCGGCCTCCAGCAGCGCGAGACGCACCTCGCGGAGCATCTCCTGGGTGTTCGCCTCGGTAAGCCGGGCCTCGCCGCGCAGCGTCTTGACGACGCGCGCCATCCGTTGAGTGAGATTGTCGAGCATGGGGAGCGATGGACAGTGGGGCCCGAAGGCGCGGCGGAACCGAACAAAGGGAGCCGTCGCGGGAAGGGGGCCTAGTGTAAACTTCGAACATGGATATTGTACTGTATGCCCTCACCGCATTCCTGTACGGCGGCCTCGCCGTCGCAGGCTGGCGCACGCACCGGCAGGGCGCGACGCCGCTCGTCGCGAGCGTGCCGGCCGTGCCGGTTCCCGCGTCTGCCGCGTCCGGGATGAGCGGGGCCGGCCGCGCGCTGCTGTTTGCCGCGCTCGTCGCGCACGGCGTGCTGCTCCATACGACCATCTTCCCGAACGACGCGATGGTGTTCGGCTTCGCGTTCGCGCTGTCCGCGATGTTCTGGCTCGGCGCCGGCATCTACTGGATCGAGAGCTTCTTCTTCCCGCTCGACAGCCTGCGGCTGCTCGTGCTCCCGCTCGCGTGCGGCGCATCGCTGCTGCCGCTCGTGTTCGGCGGCGTGCGGGTGCTTCCTTATGCCGCAGCGCCGCTGTTCAAGCTGCATTTCCTGATCGCGAACATCGCGTACGGGCTGTTCGCGATCGCCGCGCTGCACGCGATCCTGATGCTGATGGTCGAGCGGCGACTGCAGTCGCTGAGAAGCGGCGGGCGCGACGGCTCGACGGGCTGGATCGCGAGCTGGCTCGAAACGCTGCCGCCGCTGCTCACGCTCGAGAAGCTGCTGTTCCGCCTGATCGGCGCCGGCTTCGTGCTGCTCACGCTGACGCTCGCGTCGGGCATCCTGTTCAGCGAGCAGGTCGACGCGCGCGCGCTGCGGCTCGACCACAAGACCGTATTCGCGATCCTGTCGTGGCTGATGTTCGGCGGCCTGCTGGTCGCCCGCAAGACGTCGGGCTGGCGTGGCCGTGGTGCTGCGCGCTGGGTGCTCGTGTCGTTCGCCGCGCTGCTGCTCGCGTATGTCGGCAGCCGGTTCGTTTTCGAGGTGCTGCTGCACCGTTCCGTGGTTTGACCGCAGGTTTCCGATGCGACAGATTCTTCTCCTGATTCTTCTCTTCTTCGCGGGTTCGTGGCTTGCGCGCAAGCTGCGCCAGGCCCAGGAGCAAGCGCAGGCCCGCACCGGCCGCGGCGCGGGTTACGACGGCGCGTCCGGTGCCGGCGCTGCGCGCCCGAACGGCGACGCGCGGTCGCTGCCCGAGCCGATGGTGCGCTGCGCCGAATGCGGCGTGCATGCGCCGAAGGGCGACGCGGTCGCCGCGGGTGGCGACTACTTCTGCAGTGCCGAGCACGCGCAGCGCCACGCCGCGCGTGCAAGCGGTCACGACGCGCGATGAGCGACGCACTGTTGTTGTCGGTCGACGCGAACGGCTGGGTGCGCGAAGCGCGCCATGCGCCGTCGCCGAACTTCGAGGCGCGGCCCGCGGGCGCGGTGCCGACGCTCGTGATCGTCCACAACATCAGCCTGCCGCCTGGCGAGTTCGGCGGCGATGCGATCGAGTCGCTGTTCCTGAATCGCCTCGACTGCGATGCGCACCCCTATTACCAGAGCCACCTGCGCGGCGTGCGCGTGTCCGCGCACTTCCTGATCCGCCGCGGCGGCGAACTGGTGCAGTTCGTGTCGTGCGACGAGCGCGCGTGGCACGCGGGCTCGTCCGAGTTCTTCGGCCGGGTGCGCTGCAACGACTTCTCGATTGGCATCGAGCTCGAAGGCGCGGACGACGTGCCGTTCGACGATGCGCAATACGCGGTCCTGGCCGCGCTCTCCCGCGTGCTCGCCGAGCACTATCCGGTCGACGCATTCGCGGGGCACTCGGACGTCGCGCCGGGCCGCAAGACGGACCCGGGGCCGCACTTCGATTGGCAACGCTTCGCAGGCGATGCCGGCTTTTCCGCCGAATACTTTCCTTTCCGTCAGCACTGAGCGCAGGGTTTTTGAACCGGCGAAATTTTTTTTTCCGACCAATGCCTTGTCACGTCTGCCCCTCCGGGAGGCGGGGGTGATGTCAATACCTTCAGCGCAAATTATCCGTTTTGACCTCGTCCGAATGTCCACTATACTTGGTGCCAGTTGAGTAGTTCTGCACTAGATATAGTGTGTGTCGCAGGGGAAACCCGAGCGGCACCGGCCGGCGGGCAACGCCGGCGGACAGGGTTCTCAGGGCGGCGCGTCAGGCCGGGCGGTCCGGACGGCGCGATCAGCGCAGCGAACTTCGGCGGGGCAGGGTACACATGACGAAGCACACGACCGGATCGGTTGTCGCGCATCGACCGAACCGGCCTCCCCGGCGCATCGCTCGCCTCTTACCGCTCGCGCACCGCGTTGCGCAGCGTTCGTTTTAATCCGCGGTTCTCTCCGCACCATCCAACACCAGGAGCTTTGCACATGCAAACCACCGACAACGCGACGTCCCAGTACGAGAGCGCCTCGAGCCGTCCGCTCGGCGGGACCGAACAGGGCGCGAAGGCGCTCGCGCCGCAGGCCACGTTCGCCGACTACAAGGTGATCCGCCGCAACGGCAGCGTAGTGTCGTTCGAACCTTCGAAGATCGCGATCGCGGTGACCAAGGCTTTCCTGGCCGTCAACGGCGGGCAGGGCGCGGCATCGGCGCGCGTGCGCGAGCAGGTCGAGCAACTGACGCACAACGTCGTGCGCGCGCTCGTGCGCAGCCGCCCGAACGGCGGTACGTTCCATATCGAAGACATCCAGGACCAGGTCGAACTTGCGCTGATGCGCGGCGGCGAGCACAACGTCGCGCGTGCGTACGTGCTGTATCGCGAGAAGCGTCACCTCGAGCGCCAGCATGCGGGCGAGGAAGCAGCGGCAGCGGGCGGCGAGTCGAGCACCGGCATCAACGTCGTCGACAACGGCGTCACGCGCCCGCTCGACCTGAACGCACTGCGCGCGCTGATCGTGTCGTCGTGCGACGGCCTCGGCGCTGCGGTTAACCCTGACCCGATCGTCGCCGAAACGGTGAAGAACCTGTACGACGGCGTGCCGATGAGCCAGGTCTACGACTCGGCGATCCTCGCAGCGCGCACGATGATCGAGAAGGATCCGGCATACAGCCAGGTCACGGCCCGCATCCTGCTGCACACGATCCGTCGCGAGATCCTCGGCGAGGAAGTGGTGCAGTCCGAGATGTCGGCCCGCTACGCGGAATACTTCCCGCAGTTCCTGAAGCGTGGCGTCGACGCCGGCCTGCTCGACGACAAGCTGCTGCAGTTCGACCTGAAGCGTCTCGGCGAAGCGCTCGACGCGAACCGCGACCTGCAGTTCGGCTACCTCGGCCTGCAGACGCTGTACGACCGCTACTTCCTGCACGTCGAAGGCAGCCGCATCGAAATGCCGCAGGCATTCTTCATGCGCGTCGCGATGGGCCTGTCGCTGAACGAGATCGATCGCGAAACGCGCGCGATCGAGTTCTACAACGTGCTGTCCAGCTTCGACTTCATGAGCTCGACGCCGACGCTGTTCAACTCGGGCACGCACCGCTCGCAGCTGTCGTCGTGCTACCTGACGACGGTCGCGGACGATCTCGACGGCATCTATGAAGCGCTGAAGGAAAACGCGCTGCTGTCGAAGTTCGCCGGCGGTCTCGGCAACGACTGGACGCGTGTGCGCGCACTCGGCTCGCATATCAAGGGCACGAACGGCAAGTCGCAAGGCGTGGTCCCGTTCCTGAAGGTCGTGAA
Organism: Burkholderia sp. D-99; assembly: GCF_011605345.1. Lineage (GTDB taxonomy): Bacteria > Pseudomonadota > Gammaproteobacteria > Burkholderiales > Burkholderiaceae > Burkholderia. Next base: position 140,108 of record NZ_JAAOXM010000015.1, on the reverse strand, counting down.
CGACACGGCCGTCGCGGTGAACCAGGGCGGCAAGCGCAAGGGCGCGGTCTGCGCGTACCTCGAATCGTGGCACCTCGACATCGAGGAGTTCCTGGAGCTGCGCAAGAACACCGGCGACGACCGCCGCCGCACGCACGACATGAACACGGCGAACTGGATTCCCGACCTGTTCATGAAGCGCGTGATGGAAGGCGCCGACTGGACGCTGTTCTCGCCGTCGACCTGCCCGGACCTGCACGACAAGTTCGGCGCCGATTTCGAGAAGGCTTACACGGCTTACGAAGAGAAGGTCGCGCGCGGCGAGATCAAGCTGTTCAAGAAGATCCCGGCGGCGCAGCTCTGGCGCAAGATGCTCGGCATGCTGTTCGAGACGGGCCACCCGTGGATCACGTTCAAGGATCCGTGCAACGTGCGTTCGCCGCAGCAGCACGTCGGCGTCGTCCACTCGTCGAACCTGTGCACGGAAATCACGCTGAACACGAGCGACACCGAAATCGCGGTGTGCAACCTCGGCTCGGTAAACCTCGTCGCCCACCTGGTGAAGCAGGCCGACGGCAGCTACGCGCTCGATCACGACAAGCTGAAGCGCACGATCAGCGTCGCGATGCGCATGCTCGACAACGTGATCGACATCAACTACTACGCGGTGCCGAAGGCGCGTAACTCGAACCTGAAGCACCGCCCGGTCGGCATGGGCATCATGGGCTTCCAGGACTGCCTGCACCTGCTGCGCACGCCGTACGCGTCGACCGAAGCGGTCGAGTTCGCCGATCGTTCGATGGAAGCGGTCTGCTACTACGCGTACCACGCGTCGACCGAGCTGGCCGAGGAGCGCGGCCGCTACTCGAGCTACCGCGGCTCGCTGTGGGATCGCGGCATCCTCCCGCAGGACACGCTGAAGCTGCTGGCCGAAGCGCGCGGCGGCTACGTCGAGGTCGACACGTCGGAGTCGCTCGACTGGACGACGCTGCGTTCGCGGATCGCCACGCACGGCATGCGCAACTCGAACTGCGTCGCGATCGCACCGACGGCGACGATCTCGAACATCATCGGCGTGTCGGCCTGTATCGAGCCGACGTTCCAGAACCTGTACGTGAAGTCGAACCTGTCGGGCGAATTCACGGTGGTGAACGAGTACCTGGTGCGCGATCTGAAGGAACGCGGCCTGTGGGACGAAGTGATGGTCGCCGACCTGAAGTACTTCGACGGCATGCTGTCGCGCATCGACCGCATCCCGGCCGACCTGCGCGCGATCTACGCGACCGCGTTCGAAGTGGACCCGACGTGGCTGGTCGAAGCGGCATCGCGTCGCCAGAAGTGGATCGACCAGGCGCAGTCGCTGAACATCTACATGGGCGGCGCGTCGGGCAAGAAGCTCGACGAGGTCTACAAGCTCGCATGGCTGCGCGGCCTGAAGACGACCTACTACCTCCGCACGATGGCGGCGACGCACGTCGAGAAATCGACGGTCGCACACGGTGCACTGAACGCAGTGCCGACGGGCGGCGGTTCGAGCAGCGGCGGCGCGCAAGGCGCAGCAGGCGGCTTCGGTGCGGCAGGCGGCGCAGCATCGTCGTCGGGCGCAGTCGACGCAGCGCCGGCACTCGCGCCGGTCGAGGCAGATGGTCCGGTGTGCACGATGCGTCCGGGCGATCCTGGCTTCGACGAGTGCGAAGCGTGCCAGTAACGCAGTGCGCCTGACCTGAGAAGCAGGCAAGGGCGGCGCACACGACGACCGATCGAGGTTGAAGTGTGGGCCGCTCTCAACTAAAAAAAATGATAAGGAATCTGTAACGCAGCACCTGCGTTGCAGGCAGTGACAAGCGATCGAAACATCCCCGACGACGTCGTGTTTCGATCAGCGTTCGATGCGTCGAGCGCACCTCGCGATACACGCGCGACTCGCATCGCGCGCTGCATGAACGACGATGCGTTGCTCAAAGTGTTGTATCGAGGTCGCAACGCGAATCGAAAAAAGGATTTTTCGTGAGCGAACCCTTTTATCGCTCAGGAAAAGATGGTACAAACCGTTCTAAATTGATGGTGAGAATTTATGCTCAACTGGGATGACGAGAAGACTGCCGTAACCCCCGCGAGCGGAGCGCAGCAAAACGCGATGCGCACCTCCGCCGGGATGGCTGTCGGAATGCAGGCTGCAACGCCTGCCGCCCATCAGGTCCGTGACATTTTCGAAGGCGATCTTGCGGTGCCGCCGCAAGCATCGGCTGTTCCCGCCGGCGGTTCGGAAGCGCGGGTCAATGTCGCCGACAAGCGCATCATCAACGGCCAGACTGACGTGAATCAGCTGGTGCCGTTCAAGTACAAGTGGGCGTGGGAAAAGTATCTGGCCGGTTGCGCGAACCACTGGATGCCGCAGGAAATCAACATGTCCCGCGACATCGCACTGTGGAAGGACCCGAACGGTCTGACCGAGGACGAGCGCCGCATCGTGAAGCGCAACCTCGGCTTCTTCGTGACGGCCGATTCGCTCGCGGCGAACAACATCGTGCTCGGCACGTACCGCCACATCACGGCGCCCGAGTGCCGGCAGTTCCTGCTGCGCCAGGCGTTCGAGGAAGCGATCCACACGCACGCGTACCAATACATTGTCGAATCGCTCGGTCTCGACGAAGGCGAGATCTTCAACGCGTACCACGAGGTCTCGTCGATCCGCGCGAAGGACGAATTCCTGATCCCGTTCATCCATACGCTGACGGATCCGGCCTTCAAGACCGGCACGCTCGAAGCGGATCAGAAGCTGCTGAAGTCGCTGATCGTGTTCGCCTGCATCATGGAAGGCCTGTTCTTCTATGTCGGGTTCACGCAGATCCTCGCGCTCGGCCGCCAGAACAAGATGACGGGTGCTGCAGAGCAATATCAGTACATCCTGCGCGACGAGTCGATGCACTGCAACTTCGGCATCGACCTGATCAACCAGATCAAGCTCGAGAATCCGCATCTCTGGACCGCGGAATTCCGTGCCGAGATCCGTGAGCTGTTCAAGCAGGCTGTCGAACTCGAATACCGCTACGCCGAAGACACGATGCCGCGCGGCGTGCTGGGTTTGAACGCGTCGATGTTCAAGAGCTATCTGCGCTTCATCAGCAACCGCCGTTGCCAGCAGATCGGCCTCGATCCGCTGTACCCGAACGAGGAAAACCCGTTCCCGTGGATGAGCGAGATGATCGACCTGAAGAAGGAACGCAACTTCTTCGAGACGCGTGTGATCGAGTATCAGACGGGGGGCGCGCTGTCCTGGGAATAACCCGCAGCAGCGAACCCGTCACATGATGTGAGCAGCCGGCGGCCTCTCGGCCCCGGTCCAAGGTTTAGGAGCAAGAACGCCTGATGCAAAGCATGCCCGGTGCCTTAACGGCCCAACGATACGACAGGCACTTTGCGAACCCTTCAGTGGGATGGGCAAACTTCCCTCCGGATAAAGCGGACGGCCGTGTGGCGGTCCGCTTGATCAAGCGATTAGGGGTAGCGGCGCGAGGTGCGCCGGCTACCGACTTGATTTGGCGCGCGAGGCCGGGTGGTCACGCGCGCCATACCGTATTCATTAGCGTAAGCGCGTGGTATCCGCGTACGCCGATGAATAGCCCGCTTCGAAGCGCACGTCCTGAACAGCGTCCGCGGGAAGCGGGTTTTGACGAAGGGTGTAGTTTGAACTGACTCTCATCTGAACCTGAAGGAGAACAACATGGCTACCGCCAAGAAGAAACCGGCTGCTAAGAAGGTTGCTGCCAAGAAGACCGTTGCGAAGAAGGCTGCTGCTCCGGCGAAGAAGGCCGCTGCAGTGAAGAAGGTTGCTGCCAAGAAGGTCGCGGTGAAGAAGGTTGCCGCGAAGAAGGCAGCGCCGGCGAAGAAGGCCGCAGCGAAGAAGGTTGCAGCCAAGAAGGTCGCAGTGAAGAAGGTTGCTGCGAAGAAGGCAGCACCGGCGAAGAAGGCCGCAGCGAAGAAGGTTGCAGTCAAGAAAGTCGCAGTGAAGAAGGTTGCTGCGAAGAAGGCCGCACCGGCGAAGAAGGCTGCTGCCAAGAAGGCCGCACCGGCGAAGAAGGCTGCTGCCAAGAAGGCTGCGCCGGCGAAGAAGGCTGCTGCTAAGAAGGCTGCGCCTGCCAAGAAGGCTGCCGCGAAGAAGGCTGCGCCTGCTGCGAAGAAGGCTGCCCCTGCGAAGAAGGCCGCCGCGCCTGCTGCGACGAAGGCTGCCGCTCCGGCCAAGAAGGCTGCGGCTCCGAAGAAGGCTGCTGCTCCGAAGAAGGCCGTCGTGAAGAAGGCTGCACCGGCAACGACCGCGTCGACCGCATCGGTTGCGCCGGCATCGGGCGTGAAGACCGCGCTCAACCCGGCAGCGGCATGGCCGTTCCCGACCGGCAGCCGTCCGTAATCGAGGCTGACCTGCACCACCCGGACACTCACGTGGTGTCCGTGGGTTGAGTAGCGCTACTCAATCAGTCCCGCCATCTGGCTCAGGTGGCGGGATTTTTTTCGTCCGTCGTTGTCGGTGTGCCGGATGCCCGGATGCCCGGATGCCCGGATGCGGCGAGTACGGACGAAAAAAAACGCATGTGCAGCTTCGCACATGCGTTCGACCGCGGCTTGCGCCGCGAGCTGAGGTACCTGTTAGTGCGTGACGCGCGTGACGCCGCCGCTCGACAGCAGTCGCACGCGCTCGCCGGCGCGGAACGCTTCGCCGCTTGCTGCCTGCGTGATCGAGCGCAGATCGCCGTTGTCGAGGCGCACGGTGATTTCGACACCGTTCGCCGTGCTGAGGTTTTCGCCGACCGCATTGCCCGCGACCGCGCCGACGAGACCGCCGGCGATCGCGGTCAGGATCGACCCCTTGCCGCCGCCGATCGCGCTGCCTGCCACCGCACCGAGTGCGCCGCCGCCGAGCGTGCCGATCGCACTGCCGGCACCGTCGGACTGGATGCGCACTGCACGGACGCTTTCGACCGTGCCCATGCGGACCGTCTGTTCGCGCTGCGCCTGGCCGACACTATAGACATCCGCCGAGCCAGGTGCGGTGAAGCAACCGGTGAGCGTCAGCGAGGCCGTCAGCATGGCTGCTAGCGTGAGGGTCTTTTTCGTCAACATCTTTGCTCTCCCACAATATTCATTTGAGACTGTAACCGAATGCAGTCTCGAAGCGCGCGTCGATCTCGGCGCGCGTCAGTACGTAAGTCTGGGGCCCCTGATGGGCGATCTTGAGCGAGCCCATCAGGCTCGCGAGGCGGCCCGTGGTTGCCCAGTCGAGGCCATGCTCGATGCCATACAGCAGGCCGCCCCGGAAGGCGTCGCCGCAGCCGGTCGGATCGGCGATGCGCTCGGCCGGTACGACAGGAATCTGCTCCGTGCCCTGCTTGTGGCGGATGGTCGCGCCGTGCTCGCCACGTGTAATGACGAGGGCGTCGACCCGGCTGGCGATTTCATCTTCGGACCATCCCGTCTTGTCGCTCACCAGCTTGGCCTCGTAGTCGTTGACCGCCACATAGGTCGCAAGTTCAATGCTGCGGCGCAGCGTCGCACCGTCGAACAGCGGCAGGCCCTGGCCCGGATCGAACACGAACGGCACACCGGCCCTGGCGAGCTCTTCCACGTGCTGCACCATCCCGTCGAAGCCGTCAGGGCCGACGATCGCGAGCTTGATGTCCGGCGCGTCGCCCGCATGGTTCAGGTGCGATTGCATCATCGCGCCCGGGTGGAACGCCGCGATCTGGTTGTTGTCGAGATCGGTCGTGATCATCGCCTGCGCCGTATACGTGTCGGGCAGCACGAGAACGTGGTCGCGACGCAGGCCGAGCTGGTCGAGCCGGTCGAGATACGGCTGCGCGTCGAGCGCGCCCATCGTTCCCATCATGCGTGCATCGCCGCCGAGCAGGTGCAGCGCGTACGCGATGTTGCCCGCGCAGCCGCCGAATTCGCGGCGCATCGTCGGCACGAGGAAGCTCAGGTTGATGAGGTGCACCTGGTCGGGCAGGATGTGCTCGCGGAACCGCCCTTCGAAAGTCATGATGGAGTCGTAGGCGATCGAGCCGCAAATCAACGTAGCCAAGGTGTGCGTTCCTGTAGAAATGAGGGACCCTGCGCGACAACGCCGCGCGAAAGGCGCGGCGCGGCAGGGGAGTGCGAAAGAAAGCTTACTTCAGTGAGGCGAGCGCTGCATCGTAGTTCGGCTCGTCCTTGATTTCGCCGACGAGTTCCGCGTGGATCACCTTGTCCTGCGCGTCGAGCACGACAACCGCACGTGCGGTCAGGCCGTTCAGCGGGCCGCTCGTCACGTCGACACCGTACGCGTTCGCGAACGCGCGGCCGGTGCGGAACGTCGAAGCCGTCACGACATTCTCGAGGCCTTCGGTCGTGCAGAAGCGCGTAGCGGCGAACGGCAGGTCGGCGGACACGACAACGACCACCGTGTTGTCGAGCGACGATGCGGCTTCGTTGAACTTGCGGGTCGACGTCGCGCAGGTCGGCGTGTCGAGGCTCGGTACGATGTTCAGCACCTTGCGCTTGCCGGCGAAGCTGGCGAGCGACAGGTCGGCGAGATCCTTGCCGACCAGCTTGAAATCGGCGCCTTGCGCGCCGACGGCCGGGAACGTGCCAGCGAGATCGATCGGGTTGCCACCCAGCGTAACTTTGCTCATGTTCGTGCTCCGAAATAGCGCGCCGCTCGGGCGCGCGGGTTGAGACGGGCGCGCATGCGCGCGCCGCGGCGCGTCACGGATAGAAGATCTGGACGCGGAAATTCGAGGCAGGCGTGCCGTTCGTTTCGACGCGGACGACCATCGTCTGCGTCGTGCCGGGCGGCAACCCGGCGTCGATCGGCGTGCCTGGGCGCACATAGTCACGCGGCGCGAGCACGCGGCGCACGGTCACGTGATTGGTGTCGTCGAGCAGCGTCAGCTCGAGCGACGGGTAAGCGAGCGCGACACGGTAGCGGTTCGTCAGCGGCACCTTCAACTCGAGCTCGCGCGGGCCGTCGAGCTGGCGCAGGTCGGTCGCGTCGAGCCGCAGGCCGTCGATCGCGCGCGGCGGCGCGACCTTGCAGCCGAGCGGCGCGCAGGCCTGCCGGAACCAGCCCTGCGTGACGGGCCAGTAGATCATCAGCGTTTCGCGTTGCCACCACGCGAGTTGCGCGACGAGGAGCACGGCCAGCACGGCAGCGACGAGGCCGCCGAAAAAACCGCCAAGCATTCCGCGCCGCTGCGGCGCGCGTGTCTCGCGCGTGACGGCGAAGTGCGGGCGATCGTCGTCGGTCAGCGCAGCGGGGAACGGTGCGGCCGGCGTGCTGGTGGCCGCGCCTGGCGTCTCGTCGTGCGGTGTGGTGCCCGTGTCGGTGTCGGTGTCGTGCCCGGCTGCGGTTGCTGCTGCGATGGCCGGCGCCGGTGCGAACGCAAAACGCGGTTCGCGCGGCGCACGTTCATCGTCCGGCACGGCGAAGTGCGCGGTGCCGATGGGTTCGGCGGCATCGCGAGCGGTATCTGCGTCCGACGGAAGGTGGGCGACGAAGCGGGGCTCACGCGGGTCGTGCTCGACGGGCGCGGCCGACGGTTCGGTATCCTGCGGCGTCTGCGTCTGCAGCGATTCGGCTGGTTGCGCGACGGCGGCGGAGGTGTCCAGCTCGGCCGGGGAGGGCGCGAACGGTGCGGGCGTACCCGACAGGTGAACGACGCCGGCTTCGGTGGACGGAAGTGCGAGCGGTATCAGCGGCTCGGTGCGCACGGTCTGCACGCTGTGTTGCAGCGACGGGTCGACGCCGGCATCGAGCCACGGCGCCCACATGTCCCAACCTTCAGGCTTGTAATCGGTGTCGGAAGGTGACCCGGCCGGCGCTTCGGCAGTGAACAGCCGGGCAAGCGGGGCCTGATGGTGCGCGTTGCCGTCGTCCGGCGCGGCAGCCGGTTCGGTCAGGACCGGCTCGGGCTGCTGCGCGTGCTCGGGGACGAGCGACTCGGATGCGTTGAAGACTTCGTGGCAGTGCCCGCAGCGCACGAGCCCTTGATGCAGCGAGAGCTGTTCCTGCTGCAGCCGGAAGACGGTTTCGCAATGAGGGCAGCGCGTCGCAAGAAGCATGTCGAGCCGGGCGGCCTGCTGGCCAGAGTGAAGGACAGCGCTATTCTAATGGCTTTCGCGCCGGGTTCCGGCGAGGCATACCCAACCTTCGTGTTCGCGCCAGACCGAGATGTCGACATAGCGTGCGTAGACGGCCGCGACTTCGTCCGCCTGGCGCGCGAGCACGCCCGACAGCGCGATGCGCCCGCCCGGCTTGACCTTCGATGCGAGCATCGACGCCATCAGCTTCAGCGGATTCGACAGGATGTTCGCGACGACGATGTCGAATTCGCCGTCCGGGCACGCATCGGGCAGCCCGTACGTGACTTCCGCACGGTTGCGTTCGCTGTTCTGGCGCGCCGATTCAACTGCCTGCGGATCGATGTCGATGCCGATGACGGGGTTCGCCCCGCATTTCTTCGCGAGGATCGCGAGAATGCCCGAGCCGCAGCCGTAGTCGAGCACCGATTGGCCGGGCTTCACCGATTGCTCGAGCCATTCCATGCACAGGCGCGTGGTCGGGTGGCTGCCGGTGCCGAACGCGAGGCCCGGATCGAGTTCGAGGACGAGCGCATCGGGATCGGGCGCATCGTGCCACGACGGCACGACCCAGATCCGCTCGCCGATCGGGATCGGCTCGAACTGCGATTGCGTGAGCCGCACCCAGTCCTGTTCCTCGACTTCGCGGACGGTGAAGGCCGGCGTCTCGGCGACGCCGATCTCGTTCGCGGCCGCCGCGAGCAGCACGGCCGGCTCGTGATCGGCCGCGAGCAGCGCGACCACGCGCGAGTGCTGCCACGCAGTGCGATCGGGCACGAGGCCCGGCTCGCCGAAGAGCGGCTGTTCGTCGGGCGTGTCGGCGTCGGCGTCTTCCACGGACACCGACAGCGCACCGAGTTCGAGCAGCGCGTCGGACAGCGCCTCCGCATGCTCACGGGCCAGTTCGACGACGAGTTCGCGATAGCTCATGCTTACGCTTCTTCCGGTGCGACCTGCTGCTTCTGGGCGAGCCGGTTTTCGAGGTAATGGATGCTGGTGCCGCCTTCGACGAACTTCGAATCGATCATCAGCTCGCGGTGCAGCGGGATGTTGGTCTGGATGCCTTCGACCACCATTTCGGACAGCGCGATGCGCATCCGGCTGATCGCCTGCTCGCGCGTTGCGCCGTAGGTGATCAGCTTGCCGATCATCGAATCATAGTTCGGCGGCACGAAATAGCCATTGTAGGCATGCGAATCGACGCGCACGCCAGGGCCGCCCGGCGTATGCCACGACGTGATCCGGCCCGGCGACGGCGTGAACTTGAACGGATCTTCGGCGTTGATCCGGCATTCGATCGCATGTCCGCGGAACTGGATGTCGCGCTGGCGCAGCGCGAGCTTCTCGCCGGCCGCGATGCGGATCTGTTCCTGCACGATGTCGACGCCCGTGATCAGCTCCGATACCGGGTGCTCCACCTGCACGCGCGTGTTCATCTCGATGAAGTAGAACTCGCCGTTTTCGTACAGGAATTCGAACGTGCCCGCGCCGAGATAGCCCATCTTCTTGCAGGCGTCCGCGCAGCGGTCGCCGATGCGGTCGATCAGGCGACGCGGAATACCGGGCGCCGGTGCTTCCTCGATCACCTTCTGGTGGCGGCGCTGCATCGAGCAATCGCGCTCGCCGAGCCAGATCGCGTTCTTGTACGCGTCGGACAGCACCTGGATTTCGATGTGGCGCGGGTTCTCGAGGAACTTCTCCATGTACACCTGCGGGTTGCCGAACGCACGGCCGGCTTCCTCGCGGGTCATGTTGACCGCGTTGACGAGCGCGGCCTCGGTGTGCACGACGCGCATTCCGCGCCCGCCACCGCCGCCGGCTGCCTTGATGATGACCGGATAGCCGATCGTGCGCGCAATCTTGACGATCTCCTTCGGATCGTCCGGCAACGCGCCTTCCGAGCCCGGCACGCACGGCACGCCGGTCTTGATCATCGTCTGCTTGGCGGTGACCTTGTCACCCATCATGCGGATCGTTTCCGGGCGCGGGCCGATGAACGTGAAGCCCGACTGCTCGACGCGTTCCGCGAAATCGGCGTTCTCCGACAGGAAGCCGTAGCCGGGGTGGATCGCCTCGGCGTCGGTGACTTCCGCGGCGCTGATCAGCGCCGGCATGTTCAGGTAGCTCAGGTTCGACGGGGCCGGGCCGATACAGACGGCTTCGTCCGCGAGGCGCACGTACTTGGCTTCCTTGTCGGCTTCCGAGTAGACGACCACCGTCTTGACGCCGAGCTCGCGGCACGCACGCTGGATGCGCAGCGCGATTTCACCGCGGTTGGCAATGAGGATTTTTTCAAACATAGCGAGTATTCGTCTCTTCGAGGGGCGCGCGAACGGCGCCTGGCGGGCATCGGCGGCGCGCGGCCCGCAGGCCGCGCGGCGGACTTAGCCGATCACGAAAAGCGGCTGGCCGTATTCGACGGCCTGGCCGTTCTCGACGAGGATTTCCTTGATCACGCCGGCCTTGTCCGACTCGATCTCGTTGAGCAGCTTCATCGCTTCGATGATGCAGATCGTCTGGCCTTCCTTGACCGTGTCGCCCACCTGGACGAACGGATCCGAGCCCGGCGACGGTGCGCGGTAGAACGTGCCGACCATCGGCGACGTCACGACGTGGCCCTGCGGGACAGCCGGTGCGGCTGCGCCGCCTGCGGCCGGCGCGGCAGCACCTTCGGTCGGCAGCGCGGCCGACGGAGCGGGCGCGCTGAATTGCGGGGCATACCCAGCCGTCGGCTGTACGTAGACCGGCGGTGCGTTCTTGACGATGCGCACCTTGCCTTCGCCTTCCGTCACTTCCAGCTCGGAGATGCCGGATTCGGAAACGAGGTCGATCAGAGTTTTCAGCTTACGAAGATCCATCGGGAATTCCCCTTTCAATACGTGAAAGCGCCGGTTAGGAGCCGGCGCTGAATCTAGATCGCGAAATCAGCCGCGCGACGTGCCTTGCAGCTTGTCGAGCGCGTACTCGAGCGCGTACAGATAACCTTTCCAGCCGAGCCCGCAGATCACGCCTTCGGCCTGGTCGGAAAAGTAGGAGTGGTGCCTGAACGCTTCGCGGCGATGCACGTTCGACAAGTGAACCTCGACGAACGGGATGCCAACGCCGGCGATCGCGTCCCGGATCGCGACGCTCGTGTGCGTGTACGCGGCCGGATTGATCAGGATGAAATCGGTCTGTTCCTCCCGCGCGGCCTGGATGCGGTCGACCAGCGCGCCTTCATGGTTGCTCTGGAACGACGACAGTTCGGCGCCGGCTTCCCGGGCGCGCGCGGCAAGCGCCTGATCGATCTGCGCCAGCGTGACGTGGCCGTACACCTCCGGTTCCCGGGTGCCGAGAAGGTTCAGGTTGGGGCCGTGCAGCACCAGCAATCGTGTCATGGTCGCTTCTATTTCTGCGGAATTGCGCGAACTTTAGCGCTATTTAGAGAAATTTGTCTAGTTTTGCCGAACGGCCGAGTGCGCCCGATCTGCAAGAATTACCGGCGTGCATGCAAAGTATCGGCGAATTCACGCGAAATTGCGGCGATCGACAGGCAAATCGCCGCCAACGTGCGGGCCGCCGTTCCGGCAGGTTACAGCGCGTCGAGGGTCTTTTTCAGCTCGGCCGGTTGGATTTGTCCCAATTTTGTCTCGCGAATCTTGCCGGTTTCGTCGATGACGACCGTAAACGGCAACGCGCCGGCGGTATTCCCGAAATTGCGGGCCAGATCGGCGCCCGCATATCCGCTGACGAAGACCGGATAGTCGACCTTCACCTTCTGCAGGAAGTTCTTCACGTTCTGTTCGGAATCGACGCCGATCCCGACGAAACGGATGCCCTTCTGTTTGTATTGGTGCGACAGCGCAACGAGCTCCGGCATCTCCTCGACGCACGGGCCGCACCATGACGCCCAGAAATTGACGACGACCTTCTGGCCCTTGAAGGCGGATAACGTGGCCGGCTTGCCGTCGACGCCCGTCAGCGATGCCGCCCACAATTGTTCGACCGGGCTGCCCTGGGCGGCGGGCGCGGCGACGGCGACGCCGTCATCGGCGGTGCCGCGGAACCAATGGCCGGCGGCGAGCCCGCCGGCAACGGCGGCGGCCGCGACGACCGCGAGCGGCAACATGCGTTTCATCATCATCGTTGAATCATTCCGGTTCGGAAGGGGCCTTGCCTGCTTCGACGAGCGCGCGTAGCGCGGCGGCATCCGCACGGGCGACCCGGCCGCGCGCGTCGGCCTTGACCGCGCCGCGCAGGTCGTCGCTCGCATAGAGCGCGAGGTGGATGCCGATCGCGTCCACGTCGCGCCGCGGGCGCCACAGGAAACTGAGCGTCTCGACGTCGGCGCGGCCCGCGAAGTGCCGTGTCTCTGATACGTCGTACTGGACGTTCTGGTTCAGCAGGTAGATCGCGACGTCCTTCGGGTTGTCGGTGAATGCCTGCAAATGGATATCCGAATGTGCGTTCGCGGTGCCGTTCAGCACGGCACCCGTCACATAAGGATGGAACTCGGCGAGCCGGTGCATCCAGTCGAGCGCGATTTCACGCAGGCGGCGCAGTTCGTCCGGCTGCGTGTCGCTCTGGAACAGCGCGAGGTACTCGCGCAGTTCTTCCTCGATCTGGTCGTTATCGGGCAGCCATTCGCCGGCAACGCGCGAGTCGCCCAACAACTGGCGCGCGGCCTTGCGTTTCGCGCCGGCATAGTCCAGGCCGTCCTCCGCGATCAGGCGGGCGGCGGACTGGGCAATTTCCTCGCGGACGCGCCGCGGGTCGACAAGAGGTTTGCGAGACATGATCCGGCAATCATACTCGATCGCCGCAGCGCCCGAGCGCGGGTGCGGTGGCCTGCCGCGCCGCGTGCCGGCGGCGTTCGCGCACATCGTTCGGGCCGCCGGGCACGGCAGGCCGTCAGTTACAATAGTGTCCTTTGTGTCGCGGCAAAAGCCGTTGGCCGGGCGCCGGCCGCACGGCCCGTCCGCCGCGCCGCACACGCATCCTTTCCGAATCGACGGCGCCCGGCGGCGCGAAAGCATTCATCTATGCACATCCACATTCTTGGCATCTGCGGCACCTTCATGGGCGGTCTCGCCGTACTCGCGCGCGAGGCGGGCCACACGGTGACGGGTTGCGACGCGGGCGTCTATCCGCCGATGAGCACGCAGCTCGAGGCGCAGGGCATCACGCTGACCGAGGGCTACGGCGCCGAGCAGATCGACCTGAAGCCGGACCTGTTCGTGATCGGCAACGTCGTCACGCGCGGCAATCCGCTGATGGAGGCGATCCTCGATCGCGGCCTGCCGTACGTGTCGGGCCCGCAATGGCTCGGCGAGCACGTGCTGGCGGGCAAATGGGTGCTCGCGGTCGCGGGCACGCACGGCAAGACGACCACGTCGTCGATGCTCGCGTGGCTGCTGGAAGAGTCGGGGCTGAACCCGGGCTTCCTGATCGGCGGCGTGCCGCTGAACTTCGGCGTGTCGGCGCGGCTCACCGATTCGAGCTTCTTCGTGATCGAGGCCGACGAGTACGACACCGCGTTCTTCGACAAGCGCTCGAAGTTCGTCCACTACCGGCCGCGTACCGCGGTGCTGAATAACCTCGAATTCGATCACGCCGACATCTTCCCGGATCTCGCCGCGATCGAAACGCAATTCCACCATCTCGTGCGTACCGTGCCCGGTGTCGGCAGGGTCGTCACGAACGGCCGCTCGGACGCGCTCGAGCGCGTGCTGTCGCGCGGTTGCTGGAGCGAGGTCGAGCGGTTCGGCGTCGACGGCGGCTGGCAGGCGCTGCCGGCCGAGGACGGCGTGCCGGTCGACGAGCGCTTCGCGGTGTACTCGCACGCGGAACGCGTCGGCGAAGTTGCATGGCAGGTGCAGGGCGATCACAACCGGATGAATGCGCTCGCGGCGATCGCGGCCGCGCGCCACGTCGGCGTGCCGCCCGCGCAGGCCGCCGCCTCCCTCGCGTCGTTCCGCAACGTCAAGCGCCGCATGGAAGTGCGCGGCAGCGTGGACGGCGTGACCGTCTACGACGACTTCGCGCACCATCCGACCGCGATCGAAACCACGATCGCCGGCCTTCGTGCGCGCATCGGCCGCCAGAATGCCCGTATCCTCGCCGTGCTCGAGCCGCGCTCGAACACGATGAAGCTCGGCGTGATGAAGTCGCAATTGCCGGCGAGCCTGGCCGAAGCCGATCTCGTGTTCGGCTACGGCGCGCCGACCGGGCGCGACGCGCTCGGCTGGAATCTGGCCGAGGCGCTGGCGCCGCTCGGCGACACCGCGCACGCGTTCGACGATCTGCACCTGCTGGTGAAGTCCGTCGTTGCGGCGGCCCGCCCGGGCGACCACGTGCTCGTGATGAGCAACGGCGGCTTCGGCGGCGTGCACCAGAAGCTGCTCGACGCGCTCGGGAGCCGCACGTGATCCTGTATCTGCACGGCTTCCGGTCGTCGCCGGAATCGCAGAAGTCGCGCCAGCTCGCGGCGCGCATGGCCGAGCTCGGCCGTACCGACGAGTGGCGGTGCCCGTCGCTATCGGTGTCGCCGCTCGAAGCGATCGCGGTTGCCGAAGCCGAGGTGGCCGGCGCGCGCGACGTGACCGTCATCGGCAGCTCGCTCGGCGGCTATTACGCCACCTGGCTGGCCGAGAAGCACGGCTGGAAGGCCGTGCTGCTGAATCCGGCCATCGTGCCGCAGCGCGATCTCGAGCAGCATCTGGGCGAACAGCCGCTGTACCACGGCGGCGGCACGATCGTCGTCGAACGCCGTCACCTGCATGAGCTCGATGCGCTGCGCGTGCCGGCGATCACGCGTGCCGAACGCTACTATCTGTTCGCGGCGACCGGTGACGAAGTGCTCGATTACCGCGAGATGCTCGCGCATTACCCGGGCGCGAAGACGCGCGTGATCGAAGGCAGCGATCACGGGATCAGCGAATTTGCCGACTATGTCGACGACGTTCTCGCCTTTTGCGACGGAAAGACGTCTTAAACCGGCCCTGTGCCGATCGAATTCCCATCATCATGCGGCGCCGCCGATGCGGCGCCCGGCAGTCTGAACGAGAGTACTGAGTGAACGTTTTCTTCGAGGAATCGGGCAGTTTCAAGGCGGGCAGCGTGCTGTCGCGCCAGGGCGACGCATTTCAGGTCGAGTTGCCCGGCGGGCGGCGTGCCAAGGTGCGCGCGAAAGACGTACTGATCGAATTCGACAAGCCGGCCGCGGGCGAGCTGATGCAGGAAGCCGACACGGCCGCGCAGCAGATCGACCTGGATTTCCTGTGGGAATGCGCGCCGGCCGACGAGTTCGCGTATACCGCGCTGGCCGCGGAATACTTCGGCGCGACGTACGGCCCGGTGGAGCGTGCGGCGCTGGTGTTGCGGCTGCACGGATCGCCCGTCTACTTCCGCCGCAAGGGGCGCGGCCAGTACCAGCGCGCGCCGGAAGAGCAGCTCAAGATGGCGCTCGCGTCGCTCGAGCGCAAGCGCCAGCAGGCGCTCGTCCAGGCGCAGTATGAAGAGGAGCTGAAGGCGGGCAAGCTGCCGGAAGCGTTCGCGGGCAAGGTGCTCGGGCTGCTGACGAGGCCGGACAAGAACGCGATCGAATACAAGGCGATGGAAGCGGCGGCCGGTGCGCGCGGCGTGTCGCCGGCGCGGCTGATGCTTGACTGCGGCGGCATCGCGTCGCCGCGTGCGCTGCACGAGGCGCGCTTTCTCGCGGAGTTCTTCCCGCACGGCACGGGCTTTCCGGCCGTCACGGTCGGCGCGCTGCCGGACGACCTGCCGCGCGCGGACGTCGAGGCGTTCTCGATCGACGACATCACGACGACCGAAATCGACGACGCGTTCTCGGTCGAGCACCTGTCCGACGGCCGTGTGCGCATCGGCGTGCACATCGCGGCACCGGCGCTCGGCATCGTGCGCGGCGACGCGGTCGACGCGATCGCGCGTACGCGCCTGTCGACCGTCTACATGCCGGGCGACAAGATCACGATGCTGCCCGACGACGTCGTCGACGTGTTCACGCTGAAAGAGGGCGATTACCGCCCGGCGCTGTCGCTGTACATCATCGTCAACCGCGAAACGCAGGAGATCGTCGCGAACGAGACGCGCGCCGAGCTCGTGTTCGTGAAGAGCAACCTGCGACACAACCACCTCGACGAGCTCGTCAACGAAGAGACGCTCGCGGCCGGCACCGGCGACTATCCGCACAAGGACGACATCGGCGTGCTGTGGCCGCTCGCGCAGGCGCTGTTCGAGAAGCGCCAGGTCGCGCGCGCGGGCTACGGCCTGAAGCGCGAGGTGCAGCGCAACACCGACTACAACTTCTACGTCGACGGCGAGCACGTGTCGATCACGCCGCGCCGCCGCGGGTCGCCGCTCGACCTGATCGTGTCGGAGCTCGCGATCCTCGCGAACTCGACCTGGGGCGCGTTCCTGCACGACCACACGGTGCCGGGCATCTACCGTTCGCAGCGCGGCTTCGGCGCGCCGGGCCCGAAGCGCACGCGGATGCAGACTTCGGCCGCGCCGCACGAAGGCCTCGGCGTCGCGCAGTACGCGTGGAGCACATCGCCGCTGCGCCGCTACGTCGACCTCGTGAACCAGTGGCAGTTGCTCGCGTGCGTGCAGCATGGCGTCACCGCGAAGCTCGCCGCACCGTTCAAGCCGAAGGACGCCGATCTGTACGCGGTCGTGCAGGGCTTCGACGACACCTACACGGCCTATGCCGACTACCAGCGCCGGATGGAGTACTTCTGGTGCCTGCGCTGGCTCGCGCAGGAGCAGAAGAAGCACGTCGTCGCGAGCGTCGTGAAGGGCGATCTCGTGCGCCTCGAGGAAATTCCGCTGCTGCTGCACGTGCCGGGCCTCGGCGTGCATGCGCGCGGCACGCGCGTGCTGCTCGACGTGATGGCGCTCGACGAGCTGACGATCGAAGCGTCGGTGCGGCTGCTGAACGTGCTCGACGCGCCGACCGTGACGAGCGGCGACGCGGCCGAGGAAGAGGATGACGCCGAAGGCGGCGACGACACGCTGATCGACGCCGAAGACGCGACGGCCGAAACCGAGGCGGAAGCGCTGGCGGAAGCGGACGGCGCAGCGGCCGGTGAAGGCGGCGAAGCCGCGAGCGGCAACGTCGAAGAAGAGGGGCGCACATCATGACCACGGCTGCGTCGACGAGCGGCGCCGACCGCTATGTCGTGTTCGGCAACCCGGTGGCGCACAGCAAGTCGCCGTTCATCCATGCGCAGTTCGCCGCGCAGACCGGCGAGCCGGTCGAATACACGCACCGGCTCGCGCCGGTCGACGGTTTCGACGCGGCCGTGCGGGCATTCGTCGCCGAAGGCGGTCGCGGCGCGAACGTGACGGTGCCGTTCAAGCTCGAAGCGCATGCGCTCGCCGACACGCTGTCGCCGCGCGCGGCGGCGGCGGGCGCGGTGAATACGCTGCGCATCGACGCCGACGGCCGGATCCACGGCGACAACACCGACGGTGTCGGCCTCGTGCGCGACATCGAAGCGAATCTCGGCGTGTCGCTCGCGGGCGCGCGCATCCTGCTGCTCGGCGCGGGTGGGGCGGCGCGCGGTGTCGTGCTGCCGCTGCTCGACCGCGCGCCGCTGTCGATCACGATCGTGAATCGCACCGCGAGCAAGGCCGAGGCACTCGTCGGCCAGTTCATGCAGGCCGCACACGATGCGGGCTGCACGCTCGCGGGCGGCGGCCCGGAGGTCGTGCGCGCGGAGCCGTACGACGTAGTGATCAACGCGACAGCCGGCAGCCTCGATGCGGCGTTGCCGGAGTGCGACGCGGCCGCATTCGGCGCGGGCACGCTCGCGTACGACATGATGTACGGCGCGCAGCCGACGGTGTTCATGCAGCATGCGGCGTCGCTCGGCGCGCGCACCGCCGACGGTCTCGGGATGCTCGTCGAGCAGGCGGCCGAATCATTCTTCATCTGGCGCGGCGTGCGGCCGGATGGCGCACCGGTGCTGGCCGCGCTGCGCCAGGCGCTCGCGGCGAGCTGAACGGAGCGCGGCACGTGGCGGCGGTGAGCGGCACGCAGCACACGCGGACGGTGAGCCCGACGCGCTGGATCGTCTATGCGGGATCGGTGTTCGCGGGTGCGTGGCTCGCGACGCAACTGTTCTATCTCGCGCAGATCGCGCTGTGGTCGTTCGTGAACCCGGGCTCGACCGCGTTCATGCGCACGGATGCGTGGTGGCTGTCGCGCGACAAGCCGCCCGCGCAGATCCAGCACCAGTGGGTGCCGTACGACCAGATCTCGCGCAACCTGAAGCGCGCACTGATCGCGTCGGAAGACTCGACCTTCGCAACCAACAACGGCTACGACGTCGACGCGATCCTGCAGGCGTGGGAGAAGAACAAGGCGCGCGGCAAGATCGTCGCGGGCGGCTCGACGATCACGCAGCAACTCGCGCGCAACCTGTTCCTGTCGCGCGAGAAGAGCTACATCCGCAAGGGGCAGGAGCTCATCATCACGTGGATGCTCGAAACCGTGCTCGACAAGGAGCGGATCTTCGAGATCTACCTGAATTCCGTCGAGTGGGGACGCGGCGTGTACGGTGCCGAGGCGGCCGCACGCTATTACTACAGGATTCCCGCGAGCCGGCTCGGCGCGTGGCAGTCGGCGCGGCTCGCGGTGATGCTGCCGAAGCCGCGCTGGTTCGACGCGCACCGCGGCTCGGCCTACCAGGCGCAGCGCGCGGCGGTCATTGCCCGCCGGATGGGTGCGGCCGCGCTGCCGCAATCGGAGTGACCGGCGCGAGCGCGCCGTCGCATTGACCGTATCGCCACTGGTGTGCCGCCCGCGAGTCGTTTGTGCGCTGCAGCGCATTCGTGTCGCGCGCATTTCGGGTCACATCCATTAGACGAATTCGTCTATTTCGCTTTGCTGAGCAATGCTAGCGATCACGCGATTTTGTTAGCTGATATGGCACGAAAATCCCGGGATTTTTAGTATTCCCGTGTAAACGCGAAAGATCATGAAAGGCACGTGAAATGCAACGTTTCACGAATCGAAGCATTCCTGAAAGGTGTGCGCCGCACCGGCCGTCGGCCAAATATTTCAAAATTTTTCAAAGCTGACGGGCTCGCGTATATTGGCCAGCGCCTCGGCTTATCGGCCGCGATCGAGGCGGGGGGCGGCTTATCCGGCTGCTCGATACAAAAAACATCCGAGAGAAGGAAAGCAACGATGCCAGCGAGCAAAGCGAAGCTGTTGTTGGGAGTGGTGTTTTCTTCGCTGATTCTGACGGCCTGCAACGACGACGTGACATCGTCCACTGCCAGCAGCGCCGACAGCTCAGCCGATCCCGCCAGTCAGGTGGACAGGGCGTACAACGATCCGAACAGTTATTCGTCGAGCGCGAACGCCTCGCTCGACGCATCCGCCGCGGTTGAAAAGGCCGCCGTCACGCACCACCAGATCACGCTGAACGGCAAGACGATCCGCTACACGGCCACGGCCGGCCACCTGGTCGCGCGCAATCCGCAGACCGGCGCGCCCGAAGCATCGTTCTTCTATGTCGCCTATACGGCCGACAACCAGCCCGCAGCGAAGCGGCCCGTCACGTTCCTGTACAACGGCGGCCCCGGCTCGGCGTCGGTGTGGCTGCATCTCGGCTCGTTCGGCCCGCGCCGGATCCAGACGGGCGACCCGAACGCGAACACGTCGACGTTCCCGTTCGTCGACAATCAGGAAAGCCTGCTCGACACGACCGACCTCGTGTTCGTCGATGCGATCGGCACAGGCTTCTCCGAAGCGATCGCACCGAACACGAACCAGACGTTCTGGGGCGTCGATCAGGACGGCGGCGCGTTCCGCGATTTCGTGACGCGCTACCTGGCCGTGAACCAGCGCAGTGCTTCGCCGAAATACCTGTTCGGCGAATCGTACGGCACACCGCGCACCGACGTGCTCGCGAACCTGCTCGAAACAGCCGGCGTGAAGCTCGACGGCATCGTGCTGCAGTCGTCGATCCTGAACTACAACACGAACTGCGACATGGCGAGCGACTACATCGGCAACTCGAACAACGGGTCCAGCCCGGTGAGTTGCGCGGGTTTCGTGCCGTCCTATGGTACCGTCGGCGCGTACTACCAGCTCGACAACCCGAACCCGTCGAGCCTGCCACAGTATGCGGACCAGATGCGCCTGCTGACGGCCGGCAGCTATGCGCCTGCCGTGAACGCGTACCTCGCGAGCCACACGCCGCCGCCGCCGACCCTCGTCACGACGATGGTGAATTCGACCGGCGTGAAGCAGTCGCTGTGGAATGCGAACTTCAACGTGATCCCGACCTTCTTCGACAACAGCTACCAGCTGTCGCTGATCCCGGGCACGCTGATCGGCCGCTACGACGCGCGCGTGAACGTGCCGGTGTCGAGCCCGCTTGCATCCGGCGGCGACCCGTCGAGCACGTACATCACGCAGCCGTTCACCGACACGATCGGCAAGTACCTGCCGAACGAGCTGAAGTACACCGCGCAGTCGGCGTATTCGCTGAGCAGCAATGCGATCAACACGTGGGACTGGACGCACGACGGCCTCGCGATGCCGGACACGATCCCCGATCTGTCCGCGGCGCTGACGCTCAATCCGCAGCTGAAGGTGCTGTCGCTGAACGGGTATCACGACATCGCGACGCCGTTCTACCAGACGGAGCTCGATCTCGCGCGGCTCGGGACGCAACCGAACCTGACGATCAAGGACTACCAGGGCGGGCACATGGTCTATCTCGACGATACGTCGCGTCCGCAGGAGAAAGCCGACCTCGTGACCTTCTACAACGCGGTCGCGCATTGACGACATGAGCGAGGCCGGCGACGCGCGCCCTGGGCGCCGCCTCGCCGGCCGTCGACGACCTCATTCCAGACTGGAGCCCGATATGAAGAATCGTTTCATCGTCGTTGCCGCGGCGCTCGCATGCGTCGGCGCCGCAGCATCCGTATCCGCATACGCGCAAGCGAGCGACGCCGCCGTCGCACCGGCGCGCGCGCGCCAGGCGCAGCTCGGCGATCCATACGTGCCGCCGGCCGCACGCAAGCCGACCGCCGGCACGCAGACCACAGGCGCCGCGCTGCACGCGCAGGTGGTGCGCAAGCTCGCGCGGCAGTTCGGCGCGGCCGATACGCAGAACACGGGTTCGATCACCGAAGCGCAGGCACGCGCGGCCGGTCTCGGCTACGTCGCGAACAACTTCCGGCAGATCGACTCGACCGGCAACGGGCGCGTGTCGTTCGGCGACGTCCAGCGCTACATGCAGGCGCGAAGCACCAGTCAGCAGTAAGCGCGGCGCGCATGAACAAACGGGGGCGGAACCTGCTGAGCGGCGGGTTCCGCCCCCTTGCGCATGGCGCGCCCGTTTCGTTGTGCTGGCGGCCGATTTTGCCTGAATTCTCATTATCTGGGCAACGCATTCAAATATTGGAGACGAGTGCGTGCGCTCCTACAATCCGAAGCACATCGACAGCTTCGGACCCACGCATCGCGCGGCGCCCGACGCACACGGAGACACCTTCCATGAAGTTCGCCGGGCGCTTTATTCGGTGCATCGACCGCCGCCTCGCCGCGATGCCAGACCCAGTTCCGGTGTCGTGCGAACGGCTTCACCGGTTCCGTTGAAGAAGCCCGCCCCATGACCAAGATGCCCGAATCCCTAGCCCTCGACGTCCGGCGCGCGACGCCGGACGATGCGTCGCTGACCGACAGCATCGGCGCGACCAGCACGCCGCTCGATCTCGCGGCCCAGCAGGCCGGTACGCAGACGCTGCTGCGCGGTCTCGCGATCCTCGAGGCGATCGCGAACGGCGCGCGCGACATGCGCGCGATCGGCGCCGCGCTCGGCACGACGCGCAGCACGACGCACCGCCTCGTCAGCAGCCTCGTGCAGGCGCGCTACCTGCGCCAGGTGCAGGGCGGCTACCTGCTCGGCCCGAAACTGATCGAACTCGGCACGATCGCGCTCGAGCAGATGCCGCTCACCGCGGTGGCGCGCCCGCACCTCGAAGCGCTCGCGGAAGCGACGCTCGACACGATCCACCTCGGCGTGCGCGACGGCGACGACGTGCTGTACATCGACAAGATTCCCGGTACGCGCGGCCTCGAGATGCGCTCGCGTGTCGGCCACCGGATGCCGCTCGCGTCGACCGGCATCGGCAAGGCGATGATGCTCGACCTCGATCCCGACCTGTGGCGCTCGCTGTTCGAGGCCGCCCGGCGCGCGCTGGCCGGCGTCAATTTCAAGCCCGACAACCGGCCCGAGACGAGCGCGTTCCTGCAGCGCATGGCCCATTACGCGGCCGGCGGCTATACGTTCGACCTCGAGGAGAACGAGGCGTCGATCCGCTGCGTGGCCGCGCCGATCCGTGACGCATCGGGCGCGGTCGTCGCGGCGGTGTCGGTGGCGAGCACGATTCCGTACATGCCGCACGACCGGATGGACGAACTGATTCCGCTCGTGCAGCGCGAAGCGCGAGCCATTTCCGCGGAACTGGGCTGGAGCCCGCCGCAGGGTACCCGCAGGATCAAACGATGACGATTTCGACCCGGCCCGTTCCGGATGCCAGCTCCTCCACCCCGTCGCTGATCGCGCTCGACTGGGGCACGACGTCGCTGCGCGCCTATCTGTACGACGCGCACGGCGCGCTCATCGACACGCGCAGTCGCCCGGCGGGCGTCATGCATGTGCCGGGCGGCGGCGCGCGTGCGTTCGACGCGGTGTTCGAGGAAGCCTGCGGCGACTGGCTCGAC
Organism: Burkholderia sp. D-99; assembly: GCF_011605345.1. Lineage (GTDB taxonomy): Bacteria > Pseudomonadota > Gammaproteobacteria > Burkholderiales > Burkholderiaceae > Burkholderia. Next base: position 117,265 of record NZ_JAAOXM010000015.1, on the reverse strand, counting down.
CGCACGCCCGGCCTGCCGGTGCTCGCCGCCGGGATGGTCGGCAGCGCGCAGGGCTGGCGCGAGGCGCCGTACGTCGCGGTGCCGGCCGGCGCCGACGCGCTCGTCGCGGGCCTCATCACGGTGACGACCTCGCGTGGTGCGACGATCTCGATCGTGCCGGGCGTCATCGCCACGGGCGAATTGCCCGACGTGATGCGCGGTGAAGAAACGCAGATAGTCGGTGCACTCGCGAGCGATCCCATGCTTGGCACCGATCGTTCAGGGGTACTGATCGGCTTGCCGGGCACGCATGCGAAATGGGCGTGGGTGAGGGACGGGCTGATCGAGCGCTTCCAGACCTTCATGACCGGCGAGCTGTTCGCGGTGCTGCGCGACCACACGATCCTCGGCCGCACGATGCGCGCCGGCGCGTCGCCCGATCGCGCGGCGTTCGTGCGCGGCGTATCGGTCGCGCGCGGCGCGCAGCACACGGGGCTGCTCGCGACGATCTTCAGCACGCGCACGCTCGGCCTGACCGACCGGCTCGCGCCCGATGCGCAGGGCGACTACCTGTCCGGCCTGCTGATCGGACACGAGCTCAACGCGCTCGACGCGATGCTCGCGGAGCGCGGCATCGCGCTCGCGGACCAGCCGCTGCTGCTGATCGGCGACGACGGCCTGTGTGCGCGCTACGCCGACGCGCTCCAGGAATTCGGCCACCCGAACGCACGAATCGTCGCGCATGCGACCGAGCGCGGCCTGTGGCGGATCGCATCGCGCGCCGGGCTCGTGCGCGCGGATGGCGAGCCCGCCTGCGCCGACCAATGAACTGTTTGCAGAGGAATCTTCGATGCCGTCCGACCTGACATTGCCCGCGCCATACGTGCCCCACGCCGCGCTGATGCGCGCGTTCGACGCGTGCCCGCTGATCGCGATCATGCGCGGGATCACACCCGCCGAAGCGGCCGACCACGGCCATGCGCTTTACGAAGCCGGCTTCCGGATCGTCGAGGTGCCGCTCAATTCGCCGGATCCGTTCGGCAGCATCGCGGCGCTGCGGCGCGCGCTGCCGGACGACGCGATCGTCGGCGCGGGCACCGTGCTGCGCGCCGAGTATGTCGATCGCGTGCAGGACGCGGGCGGCTCACTGATCGTGATGCCGCACAGCGACGCGGCCGTGATCCGGCGCGCACGCGAGCGCGGCCTCGCGAGCGCACCGGGCGTCGCGACGCCGACCGAAGCGTTCGCGGCGCTCGCGAACGGCGCGGACGTGCTGAAGATGTTCCCGGCCGAGCAACTGGGCGTGGTCGTCGTAAAGGCGTGGCGCGCGGTGATCGACCGTGCGGTGCCGCTGATTCCGGTCGGCGGCATTTCGCCCGACAACATGCAGCCGTTCCTCACCGCCGGCGCGAACGGCTTCGGGCTCGGCTCGGCGCTGTACCGGCCCGGCCAGCCGGCCGATGCGACCGCGGCGAACGCCCGCGCGTTCCAGGCCGGCTTGCGCGCGGCGCGCGGCGGAGCCGCATGATGGGCCGCCTCGCGGACAAGGTCGCGATGGTGACGGGCGCGGGCCGGGGCATCGGCGCCGCGATCGCCCGCGCATTTGTTCGCGAGGGCGCGGCCGTCGCGCTCGTCGATCTCGACTTCCCGCAGGCGCAGCGCACGGCCGCCGGGATTGCGCACGAGATCACCGGCGCGCGCGTATTGCCGCTGCAGGCGGATGTTGCGCGCCAGGATGCGGTGCGCGATGCACTGGCGCGGACCGAGGCGGCATTCGGCCCGCTCGACGTGCTCGTGAACAACGCAGGCATCAACGTGTTCGCCGATCCGCTGACGATGACCGACGACGACTGGCGCCGCTGCTTCGCGGTCGACCTCGACGGCGTGTGGCACGGGTGCCGCGCGGCGCTGGAAGGGATGGTCGAGCGCGGTCGCGGCAGCATCGTGAACATCGCGTCGACGCATGCATTCAGGATCATCCCGGGCTGCTTTCCGTACCCGGTCGCGAAGCACGGCGTGCTCGGTCTCACGCGCGCCCTCGGCATCGAATATGCGGCGCGCAACGTGCGCGTGAACGCGATCGCGCCGGGCTACATCGAGACGCAGCTCACGCGCGACTGGTGGGACGCGCAGCCCGATCCGGCTGCCGCGCGCGCCGAGACGCTCGCGTTGCAGCCGATGAAGCGGATCGGCCGGCCGGAGGAGGTCGCGATGACGGCCGTGTTCCTGGCGTCCGACGAGGCGCCGTTCATCAATGCCGCGTGCATCACCGTCGACGGCGGGCGTGCGGCGCTGTACCACGACTGACGCAACGATTCGAAAGACCGCACGTGCGACGGCCGCGCGCACGCTGCGTCGAAACCAACAAGCGGCTGCATCCTGTTCGATGAAGACAAGGAGACACTGGAGATGAAACGCAGAACGTTCGTAACGCTGGCGGCCGCGGCCGCGGTGGTGATCGGGAGCCCGGTCGTGCACGCGGCCGACCCGGTCAAGATCGGCTTCCTGGTGAAGCAGCCGGAAGAGCCGTGGTTCCAGGACGAGTGGAAGTTCGCCGAGATGGCGGCGAAAGAAAAAGGCTTCACGCTCGTGAAGATCGGCGCCCCGTCCGGTGAAAAGGTGATGAGCGCGATCGACAACCTGTCCGCGCAGAAGGCGCAGGGCTTCATCATCTGCACGCCCGACGTGAAACTCGGGCCGGGCATCGTCGCGAAGGCGAAGTCGCACAACCTGAAGATGATGACGGTCGACGATCGCCTCGTCGACGGCGCCGGCAAGCCGATCGAGTCGGTGCCGCACATGGGGATCTCCGCGTACAACATCGGCAAGCAGGTCGGCGACGGCATCGCGGCCGAGATCAAGAAGCGCGGCTGGGACATGAAGGATGTCGGCGCGATCGACATCACCTACGAGCAGCTGCCGACCGCGCATGACCGCACGAGCGGCGCGACCGACGCGCTGGTGGCCGCCGGCTTCCCGAAGGCGAACGTGATCGCGGCGCCGCAGGCGAAGACCGACACGGAAAACGCATTCAACGCGGCGAACATCGCGCTCACGAAGAACCCGCAGTTCAAGCACTGGGTCGCCTACGGCCTGAACGACGAAGCCGTGCTCGGCGCGGTGCGCGCGGCCGAAGGGCGTGGCTTCAAGGCGGACAACATGATCGGCATCGGCATCGGCGGCTCCGATTCGGCGCTCAACGAGTTCAAGAAGCCGCAGCCGACAGGCTTCTACGGCACCGTGATCATCAGCCCGAAGCGCCACGGCGAGGAAACCTCGGACCTGATGTACGCGTGGATCACGCAGGGCAAGGCACCGCCGGCGCTGACGCTGACGACGGGCATGCTCGCGACGCGCGACAACGTGTCGAAGGTGCGCGACGAGATGGGCCTCGCGTCGAAGTAAGCGGCCCGCCGGCTGCCGCGGCGATGCGGCGGCCGGCGGTCGATCGATTCCGGAAGTGGAGAGGCGACGTGTCAGCGGCACTGCGTTTTGACAATATCGGCAAGGTCTTTCCCGGCGTGCGCGCACTCGACGGCATCTCGTTCGACGTGCATGCGGGCGAGGTGCATGGCCTGATGGGCGAGAACGGCGCGGGCAAGTCGACGCTGCTGAAGATTCTCGGCGGCGAATACCAGCCCGATGCGGGCAGCGTGCTGGTCGACGGCCGGCCCGTGCAGTTCGCGAGTGCTGCGGCGTCGATCGCGGCCGGCATCGCGGTGATTCACCAGGAGCTGCAGTACGTGCCCGACTTGACGGTCGCGGAAAACCTGCTGCTCGGCCGCCTGCCGAACGCGTTCGGCTGGGTGAGGAAACGCGAGGCGAAGCGCCACGTGCGCGAGCGGCTCGCCGCGATGGGCGTCGACCTCGATCCCGACGCGAAGCTCGGGCGGCTGTCGATCGCGCAGCGGCAGATGGTCGAGATCTGCAAGGCGCTGATGCGCAATGCGCGCGTGATCGCGCTCGACGAACCGACGAGCTCGCTGTCGCATCGCGAGACCGAGGTGCTGTTCAAGCTCGTCGACGACCTGCGCGCGCAAGGCCGCGCGCTGATCTACATCTCGCACCGGATGGACGAGATCTACCGGCTCTGCAATGCGTGCACGATCTTCCGCGACGGGCGCAAGATCGCATCGCACGAATCGCTCGCCGACGTGCCGCGCGAACGGCTCGTCGCCGAGATGGTCGGGCGCGAGATTTCGGACATCTACCATTACGCGCCGCGTGCGCTCGGCGACGTGCGGTTCTCCGCCGAAGGCGTCGACGGCCATGCCCTGCGCGAGCCGGCGAGCTTCTCGGTGCGCGCGGGCGAGATCGTCGGCTTCTTCGGGCTGGTCGGCGCGGGCCGCAGCGAGCTGATGCGGCTCGTGTACGGCGCCGACCGCCGGCGCGCGGGCGTACTGACGCTCGACGGCGCGCGCATCGACGTGAAGCGCACCGGCGACGCGATCCGCCACGGCATCGTGCTGTGCCCGGAGGATCGCAAGGAAGAAGGGATCATCGCGATCGCGTCGGTCGCGGAGAACATCAACATCAGCTGCCGCCGCCATTCGCTGCGCGCGGGGCTGTTCATCAACCGCAAGGCCGAAAGCGAAACGGCCGACCGCTTCATCCAGCGGCTGAAGATCAAGACGCCGAACCGGCGCCAGAAGATCCGCTTCCTGTCGGGCGGCAACCAGCAGAAGGCGATCCTGTCGCGCTGGCTGGCGGAGCCCGACCTGAAGGTCGTGATTCTCGACGAACCGACGCGCGGGATCGACGTCGGCGCGAAGCACGAGATCTACGACGTGATCTACCGGCTCGCGGAGCGCGGCTGCGCGATCGTGATGGTGTCGTCGGAGCTGCCGGAAGTGCTCGGCGTGTCCGACCGCATCGTCGTGATGCGTGAAGGCCGGATCGCCGGCGAGCTGCCGCGCGAGCAGGCGAACGAACACGCGGTGCTGAGCCTCGCGCTGCCGCAGACGAGCGCGGTCGAGGCGGCCTGACGCGATACACGACATTCGAATCGGACACGCGCGGCGCGGGCCGCGCGATGCAGGAGCAGGAGACACCATCATGCAAGTCAACGAAAACCTTGCCAGCGCCGCCGTGAAGCCCACGGCCGACGCGCTGGTTCCGCAGCAGAGCGACCGCCAGAAGTGGTGGCAGCATCTGACCGAATACAGCCTGATCGCGATCTTCGCGGTGATGTTCATCACGATGTCGCTGACCGTCGATCACTTCTTCTCGATCGACAACATGCTCGGCCTCGCGCTGTCGATCTCGCAGATCGGCATGGTCGCGTGCACGATGATGTTCTGTCTCGCGTCGCGCGACTTCGACCTGTCGATCGGCTCGACCGTCGCGTTCTCCGGCGTGTTGTGCGCGATGGTGCTGAACGCGACCGACAACACGTTCGTCGCGATCATCGCGGCGGTCGCGGCCGGCGCCGCGATCGGCTTCGTGAACGGTGCGGTGATCGCGTACCTGCGCATCAACGCGCTGATCACGACGCTCGCGACGATGGAGATCGTGCGCGGGCTCGGCTTCATCGTGTCGAAGGGGCAGGCGGTCGGCGTGTCGTCGGATACTTTCATCGCGCTCGGCGGGTTGTCGATGTTCGGTGTGTCGCTGCCGATCTGGGTCACGCTGCTGTGCTTCATCGCGTTCGGCGTGCTGCTGAACCAGACCGTGTACGGTCGCAACACGCTCGCGATCGGCGGCAATCCCGAGGCATCGCGACTCGCGGGGATCAACGTCGAACGCACGCGCGTGTACATCTTCCTGATCCAGGGTGCGGTGACGGCGCTCGCGGGCGTGATCCTCGCATCGCGCATCACGTCGGGCCAGCCGAACGCCGCGCAGGGCTTCGAGCTGAACGTGATCTCCGCATGCGTGCTCGGCGGCGTGTCGCTGATGGGCGGTCGCGCGACGATCTCGGGCGTCGTGATCGGCGTGCTGATCATGGGCACCGTCGAGAACGTGATGAACCTGCTGAACATCGACGCGTTCTACCAGTACCTCGTGCGCGGCGCGATCCTGCTCGCGGCCGTGCTGCTCGACCAGTTGAAGAACCGCGGCGTCCGCGACTGACCCGACCTGCTCTGACGGAGACGAACCGCATGACCATCGACACTTCCGCGCACGACGCGCACACCACGAGCCACGCGCGCTATGCACGGTATCCGAGCCTCGAGGATCGCGCGGTGCTGATCACGGGCGGCGCGACCGGCATCGGCGCGGCGTTCGTCGAACACTTCGCCGCGCAGGGCGCACGCGTCGCGTTCGTCGACCTCGACGCGGCCGCCGGCGCCGCGTTGGCGGACAGCCTCGCGCACGTGCGCCATGCGCCGCTGTTCATCCAGTGCGACCTGACCGACATCGACGCGCTGCGCCATGCGATCGACGCGATCCGCGCGCGCATCGGCGCGATCGCGGTGCTCGTGAACAACGCGGCGAACGATACGCGCCACGCGATCGGCGACGTGACGCCGGAATCGTTCGACGCGGGCATCGCGGTGAACCTGCGCCACCAGTTCTTTGCCGCGCAGGCGGTGATCGACGACATGAAGCAGCAGGGTGGCGGCGCGATCGTCAATCTCGGCTCGATCAGCTGGATGCTGAAGAACGGCGGCTATCCCGTCTACGTGATGGCGAAGGCGGCTGTGCAGGGGCTGACGCGCGGCCTCGCGCGCGACCTCGGCCCGTTCGGCATCCGCGTGAATTCGCTGGTGCCGGGCTGGGTGATGACCGACAAGCAGCGCCGGCTGTGGCTCGACGACGCGGGCCGCGCGGCGATCAAGGCCGGCCAGTGCCTCGACGCCGAATTGCTGCCCGCCGATCTCGCGCGGATGGCGTTGTTCCTCGCGGCCGACGACAGCCGGATGATCACCGCGCAGGACGTGATCGTCGACGGCGGCTGGGCCTGACCGTTCGCACGACCCGCATCGTTTCTTCGACGAAGGAAAGGAGCTCACCATGACCGCCACGTCCTCGCGCGCATCGTCGTCCACCAGCCAGTCGCGCCGCGCGCGCCTGGCCGCCGCCGCGCAGCCGGTCAGCCCCGGCCCGCAGACGGCCGCCTTCGCGCAGGGCGTCGGCGCCGCGCATGCGGCGGCCGTCACGCTGTCGAACGCGTCGTTGCGGCTCGACGTGCTGCCGCATCTCGGCGGCGGCATCGCGCGCTTCGACTGGCGCGGCGACAACGGGGCATTGATGCCGGTGTTCCGCCGCTGCGAACACCCGGAGACGGCGACGGACCCGAACGAGCTCGCGTGTTATCCGCTGCTGCCTTACTCGAACCGGATCGGCGGCGCGCGCTTCGAATGCGACGGACGCAAGGTCGCGGTGCCGCGCAACCGCCGCGACGAGCCGCTGCCGATCCACGGCGACGGCTGGCTCGCGCCATGGCAGGTGGACGATGCGACCGGCACGTCGCTGCAACTGTCGCTCGATCGCACCGCCGGCGCGCCGTATGCGTTCCGCGCGATCCAGTCGTTCGAACTCGACGATGCGACGCTGTCGATCGCGCTGACGATCGAGAACGCGGGGCGCGCGCGGCTGCCGTTCGGGCTTGGCGTACATCCGTTCCTCGTGCGCGATGCCGCGACCGAGCTGGCCGCGGCCGCCGGCGGGCTGTGGTTGTCGGGCACCGATTTCCTGCCGGTGCGGCACGTGAGCGTGCCGCCGGCCTGGCAGTTCGGCGTCGCGTATCCGCTGCCGGCTGCGCTCGTCAATCACGCGTTCACCGGCTGGGGCGGGCACGCGACGGTGAGCTGGCCGCGCCGCGGGCTGTCGCTGACAGTGGCGGCCGACGCCGACGCGTACGTGCTCTATACACCGCCCGGCGAGGATTTTTTCTGCTTCGAGCCGGTCGATCATCCGATCAATGCGGTGAACCTGCCGGGCGGCGCGACCGCGCACGGAATGACGCTGCTCGCGCCCGGCGAGCGGCTGACGCGGCGGTTCGCGTTCACCGTCGAGCGCGCCGATGCGCGCAGCAATACCGCGACACGCGAGGAGCGCCGGCGACGCGGGTAAAATACGCGGTCTACCAACGGTTTGCCGCGAGTACCCGCCATGTCTTCCCCGCTTACTTTCATCGAATCGCTGCGCGCCGCGTGGCAGCGCACGAATTCGCTGCTGTGCGTCGGCCTCGATCCCGAGCCGTCGCGCTTTCCCGTGCAGTTCGACGGCCAGCCCGACGCGATCTTCGAATTCTGCCGGCAGATCGTCGACGCGACCGCGCAATACGCGAGCGCGTTCAAGCCGCAGATCGCCTACTTCGCCGCGCATCGCGCGGAAGACCAGCTCGAGCGGCTGATCGCGCACATCCACCTCCAGCATCCGGGCCTGCCCGTGATCCTCGACGCGAAGCGCGGCGACATCGGCAGCACGGCCGAGCAATACGCGCGCGAAGCGTTCGAACGTTATCGCGCGGACGCCGTCACGGTGAACCCGTACATGGGTTACGACTCGGTCGAGCCGTACTTCGAGCACGAAGGCAAGGGCGTGATCGTGCTGTGCCGCACGTCGAACCCGGGCGGTTCCGACCTGCAGTTCCTCGATACGAACGGCCGGCCGCTGTACCAGGTCGTGGCCGACCTCGCGGCGAACAAGTGGAACGCGAAGAACGGCCAGCTCGGCCTCGTGGTCGGCGCGACGTTCCCGAAGGAAATCGAGATCGTGCGCGGGATCGTCGGCGACATGCCGCTGCTGATTCCCGGCATCGGCGCGCAGGGCGGCGACGTGCAGGCGACCGTCAACGCAGGCCGCACGGCCGACGGCACCGGCATGATGATCAACTCGTCGCGCGCGATCCTGTACGCGAGCAAGGGCGAGGATTTCGCCGAAGCCGCGGCGCTCGCCGCGCAGAAGACCCGCGACACGATCAACGCGCATCGCTGATCGCGGTTGGTAACGGCTGCCCGCGCGGGCGGCCGGTTCCGGCAGGCCCGCGTTCGCGGGCCGGTGCCGCTTTCTCCGCTTTACCCCCTCCTTTTCCCCCGCCGCACTGACGCGCACGGGCAACTTCCCGTCGTTTCCGCACTGCATGCCCGCGCGCCAATCGCGCGATGCTCCCGCTTGTCATCGATCTGTAACGAAACTGTCAAGAAAGGGAGTGACGCCATGCCCAAGCTTTCCCGACGTTTTCTGAGCGCGCTTGCCGCATCGCTGTGCATGAGCTTCGCCCATGCGGCGGACCTCTCGCACTGGCCGGCGGACAGCGCGAAGGCGCTGAACGCGATGATCGCCGCGCATGCGTACCGCGGCGAATACGCGGTGTTCGACGCCGACAACACGACCTACCGCTACGACCTCGAGGAGTCGCTGCTGCCGTACCTCGAGAACCGCGGCGTGCTGACGCGCGACACGCTCGACCCGTCGCTGAAGCTGATCCCGTTCAAGGATTCCGCCGACTACAAGGAATCGCTGACGAGCTATTACTACCGGCTGTGCGAGATCGACGATCTCGTCTGCTACCCGTGGATCGCGCAGGCGTTCGCCGGGCAGTCGTTGGCCGACCTGAAGCGCCACGTCGACGCGATGCTCGCCGACGGCAAGCCGATCCCGATCCGCTACTGGCAGGGCGACAAGGTGGTCGACGGCACGGTGAACCCGCCGCGCTTCTTCCGCGGGATGCAGGAGCTGTACAACGCGCTGCGCGAGAACGGCATCGAGGTCTACGTGATGACGGCCGCGCACGAGGAGCTCGCGCGGCTCGTGCTGTCCGACCCGAAGTACGGCTACAACGTGAAGCCGCAGAACGTGATCGGCGTGACGACGCTGCTGCGCAACCCGGCCACCGGCGCGCTGACGACGTCGCGCCTGCAGATCAAGGCCGGCAAGTACGACGAGGCCGCGAACCGCAGCCTGGTGATCACGCCGTTCCTGATGAATCCGATGACGTGGTACGAAGGCAAGCTCGGCTCGATCGTCGGCTGGATCGACCAGTGGAAGAAGCCGGTGCTCGTCGCGGGTGACACGCCGACGTCCGACGGCTACATGCTGCTGAACGCGACCGACGTCGCGCGCGGCGGCGTGCGTGTGTGGGTGAACAAGAAGGACAAGCAGATGGCGCAGATCCGCGCGTGGGCGGATGAATCGGCCGCGCAGCAGAAGTCGCTCGGCCTGCCGGTGACGGCGGACAAGAACTGGATCGTCGTGAAGCCCGACGCGATTCAGTAAGCGGGCAAGCGGGGCGCGTGACGCGCCCCGGCCCGATCAGCCCTCGCGTTCGTCGAGCAGCTTTAGCAGCCCGCGCAGCGCATGCGCGGCTGCCTGCGTGCGGATCTGGTCGCGGTCGCCCTTGAACACGAGCGTCTCGACGTCGGTATGCAGCCGGTTGCTCCAGCCGAACGACACGGTGCCGACCGGCTTCTTTTCGCTGCCGCCGGCCGGGCCCGCAATGCCCGTGACGGACAGCGCGACCTGCGCGCGGCTGTTGCGCAGCGCGCCTTCGGCCATCGCGCGCGCGACGGGCTCGCTGACGGCGCCGTGCTTGTCGATCAGGTCGGGCGGCACGCCGATCATCTCGATCTTGGCCTGGTTCGAGTACGTGACGAAGCCGCGCTCGAACCACTGGCTGCTGCCGGAAATGTCGGTGATCGCGGCGGCGATCATGCCGCCGGTGCAGGATTCGGCGGTGGCAAGCGTGAGGTGCTCGTCACGCAGCTTGTTGCCTGCGCGGATCGCAAGCTGATGGACGACGGAATCGGTTGGCATGCGCGTCGGGAAACGGGAGTCGGGAAATCGGTCAGCCGACGACGGAGCGCCACAGGGCGATCACGAGCAGCGTCATGAACGCGGCGACCAGGTCGTCGACCATGATGCCGAGCCCGCCTTTGAGGCGGCGCTCGACATAGCGGATCGGTGGCGGCTTGAGCATGTCGAAGCAGCGGAACGCGACGAACGCCCACAGCTGGCCGATGAAGGTCGCGGGCGTGACGAACAGCATCACGAGCCAGATCGCGACGATCTCGTCCCAGACGACGGCGCCCGGATCGGACGTGCCCATCTTCTTCGCGGTGAAACCGGTGATCCACGTGCCCGCCACGAAGCCGACCGCGATCAGCGCCCACCATTCGGGCACCGTCAGGTAGCGGTTGAGCAAGACGAAACTGAGCCAGCCGAACAGTGAGCCGAACGTGCCGGGCATGATCGGCGCGAGCCCGCTGCCGAAGCCGAGCGACACGATATGCGCCGGGTGCGACAGCATGAAGCGCGCGGTCGCGCGCTGCGGCGCATCGGGTGCGGCGCCGGTCTCGGCCGCGGCGTGCGCGGGCGTCGGGTCAGTCTGCATGGAAGTGGTCGAAGCCGTGCAACGTGAGAGCGAGGGGCGCGCCGGCGGCGTCGTGCCACGTGATCGCGGGTTGCGCGGACGGCGCGGACGGCGCGGACGGCGCGGACAACGCGGACAACGCGGACAACGCGCGTATTGTACCGATTCGCGTGACCGGCACCCCGGCCGTCGCGCCGGCCGCTTCGACCGCCGCGCGGGCCGCGGCCGGCGCGGTGAAGCACAGTTCGTAGTCGTCGCCGCCCGCCAGTGTGCAGCGGCGCTGCACGTCGGGCGGCAGCGTCACGAGCGCGGCCGAGCGCGGCACCGCGTCGGCGTCGATTTCGGCGCGCACGTTCGAGCGGGTCAGGATGTGCTGCAGATCTCCGGCGAGACCGTCGGAAAGGTCGAGCGCCGCGTGCGCGACGCCGGCAAGCGCCAGGCCGAGCGCGATGCGCGGTTCGGGCCGCTCGAGCGCACGCCGGAACGCGGCCGCTTCGTCCGCGCCGGCCGCCCATTCGCCGCGCGCGACGCCGAGGCCCGCGCGCGCATCGCCGAGTGTGCCGGACACCCACACGTCGTCGCCGTCGCGCGCGGCGTCGCGGCGCAGCGCCGCGTCGGGCGCGACTTCGCCGAATACGGTCACGCACAGGTTCAGCGGGCCGCTCGTCGTGTCGCCGCCGATCAGCTCGCAACCGTAGCGCTCGGCGAGCGCGAACAGCCCGTTGCTGAAGGCCTCGAGCCACGCCGCGTCGGCGCGCGGCAGCGCGCACGCGAGCGTGAAGGCGCGCGGCTCGGCGCCCATTGCCGCGAGGTCGGACAGGTTGACCGCGAGCGTCTTGTGGCCGAGCGCGTCGGGCGCGACATCGGGGAAGAAGTGGCGGCCCTCCACCAGCATGTCCGTCGAAATGGCCAGCAATTTCCCGGTTCGAGGCGTGATCAGCGCGCAATCGTCGCCGATGCCGAGTGTCGACGCGCGGGCGCCCTGCGCGGCACGGCGCGTGAAGAAGCGTTCGATCAGCGAAAACTCGGAAAGGGCGGCTGGCACGGCGGGTAATCCGAAACGATTGAAGGAACGGCATTGTACGAGGCGAGCGGCTGCGTTCCTGCACCGTTCGGACCATTTTTGTCGCGGCTGTTGCACCCGAATCGCCGGTCTGGCGGCCGATGATTGGCGCTACAATGCCGTCGAAGAGTTATTCTAATCCGCCCGCCACGAGACACATGTCTACTCAAGCCTCCTCCAAAGCCAAGCTCCGCGAAGCCGCGCTCGACTATCACGAATTCCCGACCCCCGGGAAAATCGCGATCGCCCCGACCAAGCAGATGATCAACCAGCGCGACCTCGCGCTCGCGTATTCGCCGGGTGTGGCGTACGCGTGCGAGGAGATCGTCGAGAATCCGCTCAACGCGGCGCGCTTCACCGCGCGCAGCAACCTGGTCGGCGTCGTCACGAACGGCACGGCGGTGCTCGGTCTCGGCAACATCGGCCCGCTCGCGTCGAAGCCGGTGATGGAAGGCAAGGCCGTGCTGTTCAAGAAGTTCGCTGGCATCGACGTGTTCGACATCGAGCTGAACGAGTCGGACCCGCACAAGCTCGTCGACGTGATCGCCGCGCTGGAGCCGACCTTCGGCGGGATCAACCTGGAAGACATCAAGGCGCCCGATTGCTTCATCGTTGAGCGCGAGTGCCGCAAGCGGATGAAGATTCCGGTGTTCCACGACGACCAGCACGGCACCGCGATCGTCGTGGCCGCGGCCGTCACGAACGGGCTGAAGGTCGTCAACAAGGACATCAAGAAGGTCAAGCTCGTGGCGTCCGGCGCAGGTGCTGCCGCGCTCGCGTGTCTCGACCTGCTGGTCGACATCGGCCTGCCGCTCGAGAACATCACGGTGACCGACCTGGCCGGCGTGGTCTACAAGGGCCGCACCGAGCTGATGGATCCGGACAAGGAGCGTTTCGCCCGCGAAACCGAAGCCCGCACGCTGGCCGAGGTGATCGACGGCGCGGACATCTTCCTCGGCCTGTCGGCTGCCGGCGTGCTGAAGCCGGAGATGGTGAAGGGCATGGCGGAGCGCCCGCTGATCCTCGCGCTTGCAAACCCGACGCCGGAAATCCTGCCGGAAGCGGCGCTCGAAGTGCGCCCCGACGCGATTCTCGCGACCGGCCGCACCGACTACCCGAATCAGGTCAACAACGTCCTGTGCTTCCCGTTCATCTTCCGCGGCGCGCTCGACGTCGGCGCGACGACGATCACGCGTGAAATGGAGATCGCGGCCGTCAACGCGATCGCCGAGCTCGCGCAGCACGAGCAGAGCGACATCGTCGCGACCGCATACGGCATCCAGGACCTGTCGTTCGGGCCCGAATACCTGATCCCGAAGCCGTTCGATCCGCGCCTGATCGTGAAGATCGCGCCGGCCGTCGCGCAGGCCGCGATGGACGGCGGCGTCGCGACGCGCCCGATCGAGGACATGGAGGCGTACCGCGTCCACCTGCAGCAGTTCGTGTACCACAGCGGCACGACGATGAAGCCGATCTTCCAGATCGCGCGCGCCGCGCCGGAAGAGAAGAAGCGCGTGGTATTCGCGGAAGGCGAAGAAGAGCGCGTGTTGCGTGCCGTTCAGATCATCGTCGACGAAAAACTCGCGACGCCGATCCTGATCGGCCGCCCGTCGGTGATCGAGCACCGTATCCAGCGCTACGGCCTGCGCCTGAATCCGGGCGTCGACTTCACGGTCGTCAACACCGAGCACGACGAGCGCTACCGCGACTTCTGGCAGACGTACTACAAGCTGATGGCGCGCAAGGGCATCAGCGAACAGCTCGCGCGCGTCGAGATGCGCCGCCGCACCACGCTGATCGGCGCGATGCTGGTGAAGAAGGGTGAAGCGGACGGGATGATCTGCGGCACGATCAGCACCACGCACCGCCACCTGCACTTCATCGACCAGGTGATCGGCAAGCGCCCGGGCTGCAGCGTGTACGCGGCGATGAACGGCCTCGTGCTGCCGGGCCGCCAGATTTTCCTCGTCGATACGCACGTGAACGTCGATCCGACCCCGGAAGAGCTGGCCGAGATCACGATCATGGCCGCGGAAGAAGTGCGCCGCTTCGGCATCGAGCCCAAGGTCGCGCTGCTGTCGCACTCGAATTTCGGCACGAGCAACGCACCTTCGGCGAAGAAGATGCGCGATACGCTCGCGATCCTGCAGGAACGTGCGCCGGAGCTGAAGGTCGACGGCGAGATGCACGGCGATGTCGCGCTCGACGCGGCGCTGCGCAAGGAAATCCTGCCGGAATCGACGCTGGAAGGCGAAGCGAACCTGCTGATCCTGCCGAACATCGACGCCGCCAACATCGCGTACAACCTGCTGAAGACGGCCGCGGGCAACAACATCGCGATCGGGCCGATCCTGCTGGGCGCTGCGCAGCCGGTGCACGTGCTGACCGAATCGGCGACCGTTCGCCGCATCGTCAACATGGCGGCGCTGCTGGTCGCCGACGTGAACGCCACGCGCTGAACCAAAACGAACGCGCCAGGCCGGTCGAACCGGCGTGGCGCGTCGGGCGAAATTGTAAACAAACGCAAAAAGAGGCGTGCCCGCAATGGGCACGCCGCGGGCAGGGCGCAAACGCGCTTCCCTCAAGGCAACAGCAGCATCTCTCCACTCCTGGTAGCGAGCGCGGCAAGGAGGCAGGTCTTGCCATTCGAGAGATGCCGCCCGTATTTTATCTCATGTAAGATAAATGTAGTGCGATTTAGGTAAAAAATGCGCAATTCCGGGTATCACGACGCTTTCGATTCCCAAACGGACATTGATTCGCGCGGCCAATAACGCTACGCTAACGCCTTTGTTGGTCGTCAACTACTTGATTTAACAGCGGGAACCCTGGTTCATGGCACGCAAGTGGCTCCGCAACGGCGCGCTCGCGTCCGTCTTCGCGATGTTCGCGATGGGTATCGTCGGCACGCCGACGGGCAGTCTGGTTTCCGCCGCTTACGCACGGGAGGCCGTTCCGGCCGACGTCGCGGCGAGCGGGCTCGATACGATTCCGACCGCCCGTCTTCCGCGCGAGGCCGTGACCACGCTGGGCCTGATCGGCGCCGGCGGCCCCTACCCGTACGAGAAAGACGGCGTCGTGTTTGGCAACCGCGAGCGGATCCTGCCAAAAGCGAAGCGCGGCTACTACCATGAGTACACGGTACCGACGCCGCGTGCCCGCAATCGCGGTGCGCGCCGGATCGTCTGTGGCGGGCCATTGCGCCGGATCGACAACTGTTATTACACGGGCGACCACTACAACAGTTTTAAACGTATTGTTGAATGACTTCGGGACGAATGGCATGAGCGACTCCATCTACGCGCACGAAACGGCGGCGGCGGAACTGTTCGCAGCCGGCGACGGCAATCTGTTTCAGCGCGTGATCCAGCTTCACGCGGCGGCGCAGGCTGTCGGCGCGCCGGCGCAACAGGAAGCCGAGCCCGGGCTTTCATCGAACGAGGAGCCTATGAGCCTTTTCACGACCGTGCGACCCAATCTCGTGCAGTCGATCCGCGCGTTCCGCGTGCAGGATCTTGCCGACGAAGCCGGCCGGCTCGGCCAGCATTTTCTGTACGCCTATTGCGGCGCCGCGCAGTCGAAGCAGGAAGTGATGGAAACGATCGCGACGTCGTTTCTGTTCCCGAAGCATTTCGGGAAGAACTACGATGCGCTGTACGACTCCCTGACCGATCTCGTCGCGAAGGCCGGTGCGCAGCCCGGTTTCGTGATCGTCCTCGAAGGGCTGCCGATCGCGCAGAAGTTCGACAAGGAAGGGCGCGAGACGCTGCTCGACGTGTTCCGCGAGGCGGCCGAGTTCTGGGCCGAGCGCAAGGTCGCGTTCCGCGTGTTCTACTCGTTCGCGTAAGCGCGCGTCGGCCAGCGGCCGATCCGGCGAACACCCGTCAAAAGCCCGCTTCGAGCGGGCTTTTTTGCGTCCGCGCGTGATGCGCGCGCAGCCTCCGGCCCGACATAAGCCTTTCATCGCGCACCTTTTTCCGCGACAATCGGTCAGCCCGGCCGCAGCCCGCCGCCCCGGGCGCACAACACCAATCATTCGAGAGAGGGCCGTAATCCCATGACCGCTACCCGATTCGCGGCGCCCGCCCGTGCGTGCCGTCCGCTCGTGCACGCGCTGGCCGCGTGCACCCTGTCGTTCGGCATCCCGCTGGCCGTGCAGGCCGCGTCGCTCACACCCGAACAGACCGTCGACATTTATCTGGGCGCCATCGTCAACAACGACGCGGGCAAGGTCGAGCAATTCAACGACTCGGTGCGGGCGAGCGCCGATCCGAAGGATGCCGGGAACATGATGCTGCCGGCCGACATGTACGGCGACATGCGTGAACAGATGCTCGGGCAGGTGATGGCGTCGCTGTCGGAATCCGGGCGCGAGGCGCTGGCGCCGTCGCTCGACTCGATGCTGGTCGCGTACACGGGCGCGTTGCGGCGCTCGCAATGCAACGCCACCGGTGTAAAGCGCACGCCGGGCGCAGGCGGGAAGGGGCGGGAACGCGCCACGGTCAGTTTCGAGTGCAAGGTGGCCGACGTCACGCCGCCGGGCGACGAGGCCATGAAAGCGCGCGCGGCCGCGAAAACCGACCCGCAGCGCTTCGCGGCGGCCAAAACGATGTTCACGGGCCTGGCGCGCGCGTTCAACGACGCACCGGTCAGCCGGCGCATCACGGGACAGGTGGAGATGGTCGGTTCGGACAGCAAGGGCTGGACGACCGACAGCCCCGAAAGCCTGATGAAGCCCGTCGTCGACGCGCTGTCCGGCCCGGTTGTCGCGGCGATCGCCGCCAGCCAGCAATGAGGCCGCCGCGCCGGCCCGATCGATTCGACACCGACATGACCCGACCGATGAACGTTTCCCTTCCTGCGCGCCGCCGCGCGCGTTTTCCGTTGCTCCGCGCCACGCGTGCGGCCGTGCTGTCCGCGCTCGTCGCGGCCGGTGCCGCGCACGCGGCGGTGCTGACGCCCGAGCAGACCACCGATCTGTATCTCGGTACCTTCGTCAACGGCGATGTTGCCAAGGCGGTGCAGTTCAACGATGCCATGCGCACGCGCTACGAGGGCAAGGACGCGCTCGACGTGGCGGCCATCCCCAAGCTCGGCGACACGATGCGCGACAACATGGTCGCCGCGCTGCTGTCGAAGATGCCGGCCAGGTCGCGTGCGACGTTGCGCGCACCGGTCAGCGCGTCGATCACGTCGTATCAGCATGTGCTGGCCCGTTCCGAATGCAAGGCGACCGGTTCGACGCAGAAGCCGAACGAGTATGTGGAGGGCGAATCCATCGCGACGGTCGATTTTTCGTGCCGTGTCGTGGACGTGGAGCCCGGCGTGAAGGCGCTGAAGGAGAAGCTGGGCAACCCGAGCCTCAAGACCGACAAGGCCCGCACGGCCTTCCTCGCCGCATTTCTCTCGGGTATGGCGCGCGTCTACGACGAGGCCCCGATGGGCCGCACCGTGACGGGGCAGGTCGACCTCTACGGCACGAACGAGAAGGGCTGGCTCACGGGTTCTCCGGGTGACGTGCTGTCGCCGCTGGTTGATGCACTGCTGGGTCCGATCGGCTCGGCGGACGGCGAAGCCGACAAGTAAGCGACTCGATCGCGGCCGCTGCACCTGGCCGGCGTGCCGCGCATTCGAACGGGGAGTGAACGATGAGGATCCTCACACGAGGGATGCTGGTTGCCGCGGTGGTTGTTTCGGTGTGCGGAGCGGCCGAGGCGGGGGCGAGCGCCGCCGAACCGACTCCGCTGCCGGGTTCGCCGGCCGCGCACGCGGCCGTCGAGCGGCTGCTGGCCGATCTGCGCACGCGCTCGACGCCAGGCCAGTATGCAGCCGTGGCCGGCGCGATTCACACGTCGCCGGCGCTGGCGGTGCAACTGGACGAGCTGGTCGACGCCGGTCTGTTGACGCGCGTGGCGGTCGACAGCGGCGAGCCCGCGCTCGGCAGGACGACCGGCGCGTTGCGCAACGGGAGCGTGTGGATCCTGACGCCGGCGTTCGTCGCGAACCAGGCGCCGCGACGGTTGTTCGACGACGTGCAGGACGACGACATCCTGCCGGACAACATGGTGTTCGCGCTCGGTTACATGGCGTGGCGCGCGAAGCACGATGCCGACGTGAGCCGCGCGTCCGACGCGCTGCGGGCGTCGGACGACGGTGCGGACGCGAAGAAGCAGCGATGGATCGACCTGAACACGCGGATCGACGCCGGCGGCTTCATCCAGGGCTGGAACGACACGGTGGATGCGGCCACGTTTCAGCATGACGGCCGGCCGATCAGCATCGTGCAGGCGGTGCAGATGATGATGAACCTGCGCTATCGCGGTCCGCTGATCAAGGCGATCCGGGCGACGCCGCCGGCCCGGAAGCTGCGGATCTCCGCGCCGGCGCTCTCGCTCGACGCGGACAACCTCGACGCGCTGGCATCGGCGCTCCAGACTTCCCCCGTCATCGACATCGAGCCGTTGAACGCGGCGCGCTGACACGCGTCGCCGTGCGCCGACGTCATGCCGCGGCGCGTGCCCGGCCGCGTATAGCCATCACCACCCGCCCCAGCGCGCGGCGAGCGCGGCGAGCACGGCCGCACCGGCCGTCTCGGTGCGCAGCACGCGGGGCCCGAGCGACAGCGCGGTGAACCCACGTGCGCGGGCCGCGTTTTCCTCGTCGGGCGACAGCCCGCCTTCCGGTCCGATCAGCAGCGTGATGGTGGCCGCCGGCGGCGCGTCGGGCAACGACGCGAACGGGATGCTCGCGCGCGGCGACAGCAGCAGCCGCAGCTCGCCGTCGGCCGGGGCGGCCGGCAGTGCATCGAGCCACGCGTTGAAGCCGGCTACCGGTGCGACGTCGGGCACGCGGTTGCGTCCGCATTGCTCGCACGACGCGCGCACGACGCCGCGCCAGTGCGCGACGCGCTTGTCCGCGCGCTCGCCGGACAGCTTCACGACGCCGCGCGCGGTCGACAGCGGCACGACCGCCGCAACGCCGAGCTCGACGGCTTTCTCGATCACCCAGTCCATCTTGTCGCCGCCGGCGATGCCTTGCGCGAGCGTCACGCGATAGGGCGGCTCGGCCTCGGCCGGTTCGAACGTGTCGATCTGCGCGAGCGCGCTGCGCTTGTCGATCTCGACGAGCCGCGCGCGATACTGGCCGCCGGTGCCGTCGAACAGCGCGAGCACGTCGCCGGGCTGCAGGCGCAGCACCTGCACGTGGCGCGCGACATCGGCCGGCAACGCGAGGGTGGCGTCGGCGCGCAGTGCCGCGTCGACGAAAAAGCGCGGCACGGCCGCAGTGGTGGTGGCTTCGTTCATGCGTGTAGCGGTTGGGGTCATGCGTCGAGACGGCGCCCGAGCGCCCATCGGTAGCCGTCGAGATCCTCGATCTGCGCGAACCGGTCGCCCCAGAACTGATCCTGCGGCGGGCTCAGCGATTTCGCGCCCGCGTCGAGCGCGCGCTGCCAGGTGGCGTCGACGTCGTCGACATACAGGTAGAACGATTGCGGCGCGGTGGCGTTCGCCCGCTTCGGCGTGAGCGCGGTCGAGCC
This sequence comes from Burkholderia sp. D-99, assembly GCF_011605345.1. GTDB lineage: Bacteria > Pseudomonadota > Gammaproteobacteria > Burkholderiales > Burkholderiaceae > Burkholderia. The sequence goes on along the minus strand of NZ_JAAOXM010000015.1, from coordinate 97,426 downwards.
GAACGCGCCCTCGGGCGCGAACATCACGATCAGCTGGCCGCGGTAGACCATCTCGACGTGCATGATCGCGCCGTCCTCGTCGTGCACGTCGCGCAGCTCGAAGCCGAATGCGGCCTTGAAGAAATCGATGGTCGTGCGCGCGTTGCGTACGGCCAGGTAGGGCGTCAACCAAGGCACGTTGGCCGGACGTGGATCGGTCATGAAAATCTCCTGTGTTGGCGCTTCGGCGCTTGCGCTGATTCCATGCTTCGGCGTTGATTCAGGGAGCGGCACGACGTCCGGGGCGTGTCGCCCCGGTGCTGCGCATCACGAATCCTGCGAAGACGCGATGGAAAAACGGAGCGATGCGGCCGCCCTGACGCTCAGCGGCGAACGCCCAGTGTATCGCGCAGCGCGCACGGCAGGGCAAAGAGGGACGCATGCAGCCGCGCATCGTAGTAGCGCAGGCCGTGGACGCGGCGGGCCTCGAGCCGTTCGTCGATGTCGTGTGCGAACAGCGCGGCCGCGTCGAGCGTGTCGCTCGCGATCGCCATCAGCCACTGCGAGCCGTACAGCGGCACGTGCGCGGACAACGGATCGACGACCGCGAAGCTCGCGCGCAGGTCGTCGAGCAGCGCGGCGATGCGCGCCGCGTGGAACACCGGCGAGCCGAGGTGCATCGAGATCGCGCCGCACGGCGTCAGGATCCGCTTGAGCCGCGCGTAGAACGCGCGTGTATAGAGGCCGGCTGCCGGGGAATCGGGCGGGGTGAGGTCGAACACGACGAGATCGAAATGCTCGACGGTCGACTCGACGAAATGCGCGGCGTCGCCAATCACGACCTCGACGCGCGGGTCGTCGAGCGCGCCCTGGTGCACGTCGTCGAGATAACGCCGCGCCATCCCGACCACCTCGTCGTCGAGTTCCGCAATCACGATCCGCTCGATGCACGCATGCTTGAGCAACTGGCGTGCCGCGCCGCCGTCGCCGCCGCCGAGCACGAGCGCCTTCTTCGGCGACGGGTGCGCGAGCGCGGCCGGGTGCGTCATGCACTCGTGATAGACGTACTCGTCGCCGACCGACGTCATCGGCCGGCCGTCCAGCGTAAACAGCCGGCCGAGCTGCGGGGTTTCCCAGACTTCGATGTGCTGATGCGGCGACGCGACGTGCGCGAGCCGACGGGCGTTCGGGAAGCCGTACGCGGCGTCGGGCGTGGGATGAAAGAGAAGGGTCGTGCTCACGGGCGGGCCGCCAGGGCAAGGAGTTCCGACGTCTGAATTATAGGAGGCGGGCGGTTTGACGGAAAACCGTGCCGGAACACTACTCGCCGACAAGGGAAATGTCAGCCCATCTGTTAAAATGACGAGCTTTGCAGCCCCGTCCGTAGGCTCCGTCCGCTTCGCGTCCGTCAGGCGCCGCACCGCGCGCCGGGAACGATTGACGCTCGAGCTTCCGGATGCCGCCGTGCCCCCGTTTCCTCGACTCGTTCTTCGGACTCGACATGACGACTTCGTCTCCCGCCTCCACCACCCTGATGGCCAACGCGATCCGTGCGCTCGCAATGGACGCCGTCCAGCAAGCGAACTCCGGCCACCCCGGCATGCCGATGGGCATGGCCGAAATCGGCGTCGCGCTCTGGTCGCGCCACCTGAAGCACAACCCGACGAATCCGCACTGGGCGGACCGCGACCGCTTCGTGCTGTCGAACGGCCATGGCTCGATGCTGCTGTACTCGCTGCTGCACCTGACCGGCTACGACCTGCCGATCGAAGAGCTGAAGAACTTCCGCCAGCTGCACTCGAAGACGCCGGGTCACCCGGAATACGGCATCACGCCGGGCGTCGAGACGACCACCGGCCCGCTCGGCCAGGGTCTCGCGAACGCGGTCGGCATGGCGCTCGGCGAAGCGCTGATGGCCGACGAGTTCAACCGTGACGGCGCGAAGATCGTCGATCACCACACGTACGTGTTCCTCGGCGACGGCTGCCTGATGGAAGGCATCTCGCACGAAGCCTGCTCGCTCGCCGGCACGCTGAAGCTGAACAAGCTGATCGCGCTGTACGACGACAACGGCATCTCGATCGACGGCGACGTCGTGAACTGGTTCCACGACGATACCCCGAAGCGTTTCGAAGCCTACGGCTGGAACGTGATCCCGAACGTGAACGGCCATGACGTCGACGCGGTCGACGCGGCCATCGCGAAGGCGAAGCTGTCGGACAAGCCGACGATGATCTGCTGCAAGACGGTGATTGGCCAGGGCGCGGCGACCAAGGCCGGCGGCCACGACGTGCACGGCGCGGCGCTCGGCGCGGAAGAAATCGCGAAGACGCGCGAAGCGCTCGGCTGGACCTGGGCGCCGTTCGTGATTCCGCAGGAAGTCTACGCGGCATGGGATGCGAAGGAAGCCGGCAAGCGCGCCGAGACCGAATGGGACGCGACGTTCGCCGCATATCGCGCGAAGTTCCCGGCAGAAGCCGCCGAATTCGAGCGCCGGATGGCTAACCAGCTGCCGGCCGACTGGGCGCAGAAGGCGGCGGCGATCATCGCCGGCGCGAACGAGCGCGGCGAGACGGTGGCGACCCGCAAGGCGTCGCAGCAGGCGATCGAAGGCCTGGCCGCTGCACTGCCGGAACTGCTCGGCGGCTCGGCCGACCTGACCGGCTCGAACCTGACCAACTGGAAGGCATCGAAGGCCGTCCGTGCGAATCCGGAAGGCCCGGGCGTCCAGCTGGGTAACCACATCAACTACGGCGTGCGCGAATTCGGCATGAGCGCCGCGATCAACGGCCTCGCGCTGCACGGCGGCCACAAGCCGTTCGGCGGTACGTTCCTGACGTTCTCCGACTACAGCCGCAACGCGCTGCGCGTGGCCGCGCTGATGAAGGTGCCGTCGATCTTCGTGTTCACGCACGATTCGATCGGCCTCGGCGAAGACGGCCCGACGCACCAGTCGATCGAGCACGTGTCGAGCCTGCGCCTGATCCCGAACCACGACGTGTGGCGTCCGGCCGATACGGTCGAGACGGCCGTCGCTTGGACCCACGCGATCGCAGCCGACCGTCCGTCGAGCCTGATCTTCAGCCGCCAGAACCTCGCGTTCAACCCGCGTACCGACTCGCAGATCGCGAACATCGAGAAGGGCGGTTACGTGCTGAAGGACTGGGACGAAGAGATCGTCGCGCGCAAGATCATCCTGATCGCGACGGGCTCGGAAGTCGAACTCGCGATGAAGGCCGTCGAGCCGCTCGCGCAGCAAGGCATCGCGGCACGCGTCGTGTCGATGCCGTCGACCAACGTGTTCGACCGCCAGGACGCCGAATACCGTGAACGCGTGCTGCCGCATGGCGTGCGCCGCGTCGCGATCGAAGCGGGCGTGACCGCGTTCTGGCACAAGTACGTCGGCCTCGAAGGCGGCGTCGTCGGGATCGACACGTTCGGCGAATCGGCACCGGCCGGCGTGCTGTTCAAGTACTTCGGCTTTACCGTCGAGCACGTCGTCGAGACCGCCAAGGCCGTACTGGCCTAAAAGCATTCGCGACGCGCGCCACCCCTCGCGCGCGTCGCACCGTGAAGCTGCACGAAACGAATTTTTTCAGCCATCAGGAGATAGACCATGACGATTCGCGTCGCAATCAACGGCTACGGCCGTATCGGCCGCAACACGCTGCGCGCGTTTTATGAAAACGGCAAGAAGCACGATCTCGAGATCGTCGCGATCAACGACCTGGGCGATGCGAAGACCAACGCGCACCTGACCCAGTACGACACCGCGCACGGCAAGTTCCCGGGCGAAGTGTCGGTCGACGGCGATTACCTCGTCGTGAACGGCGACAAGATCCGCGTGCTGGCGAACCGCAACCCGGCCGAACTGCCGTGGGGCGAGCTGGGCGTCGATGTCGTGATGGAATGCACGGGCTTCTTCACGACGAAGGAAAAGGCGAGTGCGCACCTGAAGGGCGGCGCGAAGAAGGTCATCATCTCGGCGCCGGGCGGCAAGGACGTCGACGCGACGATCGTCTACGGCGTGAACCACAACGTGCTGAAGGCCGAGCACACCGTCATCTCGAACGCATCGTGCACGACGAACTGCCTCGCGCCGCTCGTCAAGCCGCTGAACGACAAGATCGGCCTCGAAACCGGCCTGATGACGACGATCCACGCGTACACGAACGACCAGGTGCTGACGGACGTCTATCACGAAGACCTGCGCCGCGCGCGTTCGGCCACGCACAGCCAGATCCCGACGAAGACGGGCGCGGCTTCCGCCGTCGGCCTCGTGCTGCCGGAACTGAACGGCAAGCTCGACGGTTACGCGATCCGCGTCCCGACGATCAACGTGTCGATCGTCGACCTGTCGTTCATCGCGAAGCGCGACACGACGGTCGAGGAAGTCAACGCGATCATGAAGGAAGCATCGGAAGGCGCGCTGAAGGGCATCCTCGGCTACAACGAAGCACCGCTGGTGTCGATCGACTTCAACCACAACCCGGCTTCGTCGACGTTCGACGCAACGCTGACCAAGGTGTCGGGCCGCCTCGTGAAGGTGTCGAGCTGGTACGACAACGAGTGGGGTTTCTCGAACCGCATGCTGGATACGGCTGTCGCATTCGCGAACGCGAAGTAATCCCGCACGTTGCGCGGCCGCCGCAAGGCGGCGTGCGCAGCGAACGAGCCCGGCCGGGTTTTTCGGCCGGGCTTTTTTGTTGCCTGTTGTTATTGCATTGACGCTGCCGTCACCTGCTCGAGCGCGGCGACGAATGCGCGCTTCAGCGGGCTGTCGAGATCGGTCCACGCGAGGCCGATGCCGGTGCGGTGCCCGGCCAGGTCGAGTGGCCGCGCGAGCACGTTCGGCGGCAGCGCGCTCGCGGCTTCCGCCGGAATCAGCCCGATCCCCATTCCCGCCGCGACGAGCGCGAGCATCGTCGTGAACTCCCCGAACTCCTGCGCAATCTCGAGCGTCGTGCCCGCGCGGCTCAGCGCGAGCAGCATGTCGTCGTGAAAGCCCGGCGCGTAGCGGCGCGCGAGCACGAACGCCGGCTGGCCGCGCAGCGCGGCCGGTGAAATTGCGTCGTGCGCGGCCAGCGGATGGTCGAGCGGCAGCGCGACGACGAAGCCTTCCTCGAGCACCACACATGTGTCGATGCCCGCATACGCGGCCGGCAGCCGGATCATCCCGAAATCGATCCGCCGGTCGCGCAGCGCGGCGATCTGGTCGGGCGTCGGCATGTCCTTCAGCTCCAGCGTGATCAGCGGATAGCGCTCGCGCATCGTGCGCAGCACGGCCGGCAGCAGCACGGGCAGCACCGACGACACGAACGCAATCCGCAGCGTGCCGATCTCGCCGCGGCTCGACAGCCGCGCCATCTGCTCCGCGCGCGCGGCCTGCTGCAGCGTGGCGCGTGCCTCGGGCAGGAACACGCGCCCCGTATCGCTCAGTTCGACCTTGTGCCGGTCGCGCTCGAACAGGCGCGCACCGAGTTCTTCCTCGAGTGCCTTGATCTGCATGCTCAGCGCGGGCTGCACGATGAACAGGCGCTGGGCGGCGCGCCCGAAATGCAGCTCTTCCGCGAGCGTGACGAAGGCGCGCAATTGCTTGAGTTCCATGGTCGGCGGGCACCCGTGGGCGGTAATCAGGTTTCATGATAACCGGATCAAAAAAGACCATTGGCGCGGGGCCCGGCCGGCGGCCGAAGATACCGTCAACGCGAGACCGGCCGCGATGGGCCGCCGGCTCGACTGGCACGAGGAGACATCCATGACCAACGCGCTTGAACGGTTCCGCCTCGACGGCCGCCGCGCACTGATTACCGGTTCCGGACGCGGGATCGGGCTGACGCTCGCCCGCGGGCTGGCCGAAGCCGGAGCGGCGATCGTCATCAACGATCGCAATGAGGAGAAGGCTGCGACGCTCGTGCGGCACCTGCGCGAGGAAGGTTTCACAGCCGACTACGCGGTATTCGACGTCGCCGAGCACGCGCAGGTGCGCGCGGCAATCGACGATTTCGAGGCGCGCGTCGGCGCGATCGACATCCTCGTGAACAACGCGGGCATCCAGCGCCGCGCGCCGCTCGACACATTCGAACCGGACGACTGGCAGGCGCTGATGCGCGTGAACCTCGACGGCGTGTTCAACGTCGCGCAGGCCGTCGCGCGGCACATGATCGCGCGCGGCCGCGGGAAGATCATCAACATCTGCTCGGTGCAGAGCGAGCTCGCGCGGCCGACGATCGCCCCGTATGCGGCGACCAAGGGCGCGGTGCGGATGCTGACGAAAGGGATGTGCGCCGACTGGGCACGCCACGGCATCCAGGCGAACGGCCTCGCGCCCGGCTATTTCGAAACCGAACTCAACCGCGCGCTGGTCGACGACGCAGCGTTCTCGGACTGGCTGTGCAAGCGCACGCCGGCCGGCCGCTGGGGGCGCGTCGACGAGCTGTGCGGCGCGGCGATCTTCCTCGCGTCGGCCGCGTCCGATTTCGTGAACGGCCAGACGCTGTTCGTCGACGGCGGCCTGACCAGCGCCGTCTGAGCGGCGGCGCGAGCGCGCCGTTGCGCCGGCTGCGGCCGGCATCCGAATTCCCAGAAGAGCCCGCCGCACGAGCGGGCCGATGTCCCGGTCGCGCGAGTCGCGGCCGGGTTCCGGAACGGAAGGCAGGAGACAGGAGACAACGATGGATCGCATTTCCCCGCCGCCCGCGCGGCACGATGCAGGGTCCGGTGCGCCGGGCGAGACCGTCGAGCGCCGCGGCGTCGACACGAAGCAGCTCAACCGCGCGGCATGGACCTGCTCGCTCGGCAGCGCGCTCGAATACTACGATTTCGCGTTGTACACGCTCGCTTCGGCGCTGGTCTTCGGGCCACTGTTCTTTCCCGCGCAGACCGCCGAGATGCGGATGATCGCGAGCTTCGGCACCTACTTCGTCGGCTTCGCGGTGCGCCCGCTCGGCGGCGTCGTGTTCGGCGTGCTCGGCGACCGGATCGGCCGCAAGTTCGTGCTGACGGCGACGGTGCTGCTGATGGGCGTCGCGAGCACGCTGATCGGCGTGCTGCCGACCTTCGAGACGGCAGGCTATTGGGCCCCGGCGCTGCTGATCCTGCTGCGCATCCTGCAGGGCCTCGGCGCCGGCGCGGAGCAGGCCGGCGCCGCGGTGCTGATGACCGAATACGCGCCGCCGGGCAAGCGCGGCTTCTATGCGTCGCTGCCGTTTCTCGGCATCCAGCTCGGCACGGTGCTCGCGGCCGCCGTCTATTTCCTGCTGCTCGCGAACCTCGACCGCGTAACGGACGGCTGGGGCTGGCGCGTGCCGTTCCTGTTCAGCGCGGTGATCGTCGCGGTCGGGATCTACATGCGCGTGCGGTTGCACGAGTCGCCGACCTTCGTGCGGCTCGAGAAGCGCGCGCAGGTGCTGGCGAATCCGCTGAAGAGCGCCGTGCAGCATTCGAAGCGCTCGTTGCTGATCGGCATCGGCCTGCGGATGGCCGAGAACGGCGGCTCGTCGATCTACCAGGCGCTCGCCGTCAGCTATCTCGCGGGCGTGATCGGGATGAAGGGGCCGATCGGCGCGCTCGCGCTGGTGTGCGCGGCGACCGTCGGCGCGTGTACGGTGCCGCTGGCGGGCCGGCTCAGCGACCGTTTCGGCCGTGTGCGCGTGTACCGCACGTTCGCGTGGCTGCAACTCGCGCTCGCGTTCCCGGTGTGGTGGATCTTCAGCCAGGGGAACGTGGTCGCGAGCGTGATCGCGATCTCGGTCGCGCAGGGCTTCGCGAACTGGGGGATGCTCGGCGCGCAGGCCGCGCTGCTGCCCGAACTGTTCGGCGCGCGCCATCGCTACATGGGCGTGTCGTTCTCGCGCGAAGTGTCGGCCGTGCTCGCGGGCGGGATTGCGCCGCTCGTCGGCGCAATGATCATCGCGACCGTGATCGCGCTGCACGGCGGTGACCACACGGCCGGCGTGCGCGCGTGGGTGCCGATCGCCGCGTACCTGGTGCTGCTGACGCTGATCACGCTGTTCACGACGTCGCGGATGCCCGAAACGCTGAACCGCGATCTCGACGATCCGCTCGACGCCGCACAGGCCGCACCGGCGCCGGACGCCGATGCGCTCGCGCGGCACGCATGAACGAGCCGGGCGGCCGATGCGGCCCGGCATGCTTTCGCATTCCACTTATCTCGACAGGAGCAAGCGCAGATGGCGCACGAATCGACCCAGCGGCCCGAACTGCTGATGACGGGCCCTTACCAGCCGTGGGACGACGCATGGCTGTCGGCAGGCTATGACGTCCACCGGCTGTGGGAGGCCGCCGACCGCGCGGCGTTCCTCGCCGAACACGGCGCCGGCGTACGTGCGATCGCGACGCGCGGCGATCTCGGCGCGAATGCCGCGCTGATCGCCGCGCTGCCGAAGCTCGAGATCATCGCGTGCTACGGCGTCGGCACCGACGCGATCGATCTCGCTGCCGCGCGCGAGCGCGGCATCCGCGTGACGAACACGCCCGACGTGCTGACCGGCGACGTGGCCGACCTCGGCGTCGGGCTTGCGCTCGCGATGATGCGCCGCATCGGCGCCGGCGACGCGTACGTGCGCTCCGGCGCCTGGCGCGACGGCGACATGCCGCTCGTCACGCGACTCTATGGCAAGCGCGTCGGCGTGGTCGGCTTCGGCCGGATCGGCTCGACGCTCGCGCGCCGGCTGTCCGGCTTCGACGTCGAACTCGGCTACTTCGACGTCGCGCCGCGCGTGGACAGCCCGCACCGCTTCTTCGGCGACCTTGCCGAGCTGGCCGGCTGGTGCGACCTGCTGATCGTCACGCTCGCGGGCGGGCCGGCGACGCGCCACCTCGTCGGCGCCGCCGTGCTCGACGCACTCGGGCCGCAAGGCTATCTGGTGAACGTGTCGCGCGGCACGACCGTCGACGAACCGGCGCTGCTCGACGCGCTCGAGCGCGGTGCGATCGCCGGCGCGGCACTCGACGTATTCTGGAACGAGCCGCATATCGATCCGCGTTTTCTCGCGTTGCCGAACGTGCTGCTGCAGCCGCACCATGCGAGCGGCACGATCGAGACGCGCCAGGCGATGGGCTGGCTGGTGCGCGACAACCTTGCCGCGCACTTCGCCGGCGCGCCGCTGGTCACGCCGGTCGTCTGAGGAGGCTGTCATGCGTATGCGTTGCATGTGTGTCGTGATCCACGGGCCGAACGACCTGCGGGTGGAAGAGCAGGACGCGGGCGAGATCGGCCCGGGCCAGGTGCGCGTCGACGTCGCGATGGGCGGCATCTGCGGCTCCGATCTCCATTACTTCCGGCACGGCGGCTTCGGCGCGATCCGGTTGCAGCAGCCGATGGTGCTCGGCCACGAGGTCGCCGGCACGGTCGCGGAAGTGGCGCCGGACGTGACGTCGGTGAAGGTCGGCGATCGCGTCGCGGTCAATCCGAGCCGGCCGTGCGGTACGTGCCGCTACTGCCTCGAAGGGCTGCCGAACCAGTGCCTCGAAATGCGCTTCTACGGCAGCGCGATGCGCATGCCGCACGTGCAGGGCGCGTTCCGCAACGCGCTCGTGTGCGACGCGGTGCAGTGCGTGAGGGTTGCCGATCACGTGCCGCTGTCGCTCGCGGCGCTCGCCGAACCGTTCGCGGTCGGGCTGCATGCGGTGTCGCGTGCGGGCCCGCTGATCGGCAAGCGCGTGCTCGTGTCGGGCTGCGGGCCGATCGGCGTGCTGGCCGTCGCGGCGGCGCGCGTGCACGGCGCGGCGGAGATCGTCGCGACCGACGTCGTCGAGGCGCCGCTGGAAGTGGCGAGCGCGCTCGGCGCCGACCGCACGATCAATGCGGCGGCCGATGCTGGATGGGTCGAGCGTTACAGCGCGGACAAGGGCACGTTCGACGTGATGATCGAGTGTTCGGGCAATGCACGTGCGCTACGCGATGGGCTGGACGTGATGCGTCCGCGCGGGGTCGTCGTGCAACTCGGGCTGGGCGGCGACGTCAGCCTGCCGCAGAACGTCGTGGTCGCGAAGGAGTTGTCGATCTGCGGATCGTTCCGCTTTCACGCGGAATTCGCGCTCGCGGTGCAGCTCATCAATGCGGGGCGCGTCGACCTGCGGCCGGCCGTCACGCGCGTGTTTCCGATGCGCGACGTGAACCTCGCGTTCGAACTGGCCGGCGACCGGCAGCGCGCGATGAAGGTGCTGATCGATTTCGCCGACGAGGCGGCGTAACGATCACGCGCTGACGCGCGACGGTCTCGACGCCATCAGGAAAAGGGCACGCCCGCGGTTCGCGGAGCGTGCCCTTTTTCATGGTGACGAGGAAACGACTGGCAGCATTACTGCGTGAGCTGCCGCATGCCGACGCGCTGCGACGCGAGCCACAATGCGATCAGCACGCCCGCGAGCGCCGCACCCGCGATGCACACGCCGCGCCAGCCGTCGATGCCGTACGCGACGCTCGCCGCGAACGAGCCGAGGGCGCCGCCGATGAAGTAGCTGGTCAGGTAGATCGTCGTCACGCGGCTGCGCGCGTTGCCGGCCAGCGCATAGATCACGCTCTGGTTCGAGATGTGCATGCCCTGCACGCCGACGTCGAGCAGCAGGATGCCCGCGATCAGCGCCGCGAGCGAGTGCGCGCCGGTCGCGATCAGCGCAAACGACGCGAGTACGGCCGCCGCGAACAGCCCGGTCGCCGCATTGCCGTGTCCGCGATCGACCAGCCGGCCGGCCGACGTCGCCGCGAGCGCGCCCACCGCGCCGACGATTCCGAACAGCCCGATCTGCCCCTCGGAATAGCTGTACGGCGGCTGGCTCAGCAGGAACGTGAGGCCCGTCCACAGCAGGCTGAAGCACGCGAACACGAGCGCGCCGTAGATGGAGCGCAGCGCGATCAGCGGTTGCGCGCGCACCAGCGCGACGAGCGACTTCATCAGCGCCGCATAGTCGAGGCGCGCATCGCGGCGATCCTTCGGCAGCTTCACGGCGAGCACGACGGTCAGCGCCGCCACCATCACCGCGGCGATGCCGTACACCGCACGCCAGCCGAACCCGTCGGCGATCGCACCGGCCGCGACGCGCGCGAGCAGGATGCCGAGCAGCAGCCCGCTCATCACGGTGCCGACCGCGCGGCCGCGCGAGCGCGCGTCGGCGAGCGACGCCGCGAACGGCACCAGCAGCTGCGTCGAACAGGTAACGAAGCCGACCGCGATGTTCGCGATGACGAACATCGTGAAGTTCGTGCTGAACGTGACCGCGACCAGCGCGACGACGTTGAGCATCAGCAGCCGCACGATCAGCGTGTGGCGGTTGACCGCGTCGCCGAGCGGGACGATCAGCAGCAGGCTCGCCGCATAACCGAGCTGCGTCAGCGTGACGAGATAGCCGAGTTCGGTCGGCGCGCGGCCGAAGCTGCGTGCGATCGCGGCGAGCAGCGGCTGCGCGTAGTAGATGTTGCCGATGACGATGCCGCACGCGCAGGCGAACAGCAGCGTCATGCCGCGGGTCAGGGGAGGATGGGTGTCGTGATGCGGTTCCATGGTCGCGAAAAACAGCGGCGCCGGCCGGCGGCACGGGGCTGTCGGCTGCGCGGGGTGACGGAAATCGGGGCCGGCGTCAACGGATCGGCGGTGAACCGATGCGCGCCGGGCGGATCGCAGCCGGGCCCGGATCGGGCGGGCGGCGGATCGTCGTGCGGCGGGCGCAGGCAGGGCGGGCCCGGGCGGGCCGTTCCGGTGCGGAGAACAGGTGCGATGCACGGGAACGGATGTGCGTATGATGCGGGAATTGAATCATAGCGTCCAAGACTGGATCGTTATGGTCCTCATTGATAAAACCAATACGTTGGCCGCCATGCTACTCCGCCACATCCGCTATTTCCTGGCCGTCGCCGAGCAGCGCAGTTTCACGCGTGCGGCCGATGCGCTGCACGTATCGCAGCCGACGCTGTCGCAGCAGATCCGCCAGCTCGAGGACACGCTCGGCGTGCAGTTGTTCGACCGCTCTGGCCGCACGGTGCAGCTCACCGAGTTCGGCGAGGTCTATGCGCGCCATGCGCGCGCCGCGCTGCACGAGCTCGATACGGGGCAGCGCGCGCTGCACGACGTCGCCGGCCTCGGTAGCGGGTCGTTGCGGCTCGCGATGATGCCGACCTTCGCGGCCTACCTGAGCGGCTCGCTGATCGACGCGTTCCATGCCGACCATCCGAACGTCGCGCTGACGATCGACGCGATGCCGCAGGAGCGCATCGAGGCGCTGCTCGCCGACGACCGGCTCGACGCGGGCTTCGCGTTCATGCCGCCGCGCGCGCCGGACATCGACGCGCTGCCGCTGTGGGACGAGCCGCTCGCGCTCGTGACGGGCCGCACGCACCGTCTCGCGCGGCGCCGCCGCGCGCTGACGCCGGCCGAGCTCGGCGGCGAGCCGCTGGTGCTGCTGAGCCGCGCGTTCGCGACGCGCGAGAGCATCGACCGGTATTTCATCGAGCACGGCGCGCGGCCGTTGATCGCGATCGAGACGAATACGGTCAGCGCGGTGCTGGAGCTCGTGCGGTGCGGCCGGCTCGCGACGGTGCTGCCCGACGCGGTCGCGCGCGAGAGTGCCGATCTGTGCGCGCTGGAGATCGATCCGCCGCTGCCCGCGCGCACGGCGGCGCTGCTGACACGCAAGGGCGCGTACCGCAGCGTCGCGGCGCGCGCGTTCATCGAGCGGGCGCTCGCGTATCGCGATCCGTCGGGAGGTTGACCGGTACGACCGGGCGGCGCGCGCGGCGGGCAGCCGCCCGGGCCGTCAGGTGTGCGGTGTCGGGAAGAAGATGCCCGCGCGCTGCGCGGCATTCGCGATGTGCGTTTCGATCGCAGTGCCCGCGGCGGCCGCATTGCGCGCGATCAGCGCATCGACGATTGCGCGGTGTTCGTGCCAAGTAGACAGCAGCAGCTCGCGCCGGTAGAACGGCATGCGCTGGCTTTCCTTCATGATGTCGGCGCTGCTGCGCAGGATCGATTCGATCGCCGCGTTGCCGGCGAGATGGATGATCCGCATGTGGAAGTCGAAATCGAGCTGCGATGCCTCGTCGAGCGCGCTTTCGGTGAGCGCGACGTGCAGGTGGGCGAGGTTGTCCTCGAACCACGCGATGTCGTCGTCGGTGACGACGTGCGCGGCCATCCGCGCGGCGAACCCTTCGAGCGCATAGCGCATCTGGTACGTGTCGGGCGGTGACGACTGCTCGGCGAACCGCCAGGCGTGCGCAGCCGTGGCCTGCGCGCTTTCGACGTACACGCCCTTGCCGGCGCGGATGCGCAGCATCCCGAGCGCCTCGAGCGTCGACAGCGCCTCGCGCAGCGACGCGCGGCTGATCTCCAGCTCCTCGGAGAGCTGGCGCTGGGCCGGCAGCAGGCTGCCGACCGGATACACGCCTGCCTCGATCCGTTCGCGGATCGTCGCGATGGCGGCGTCGGTCACGGTATGCGGAACGTTTTTCATGATGTGAACTTTGGCCGGTCTGACCGGCATTGTAATCCGCACGCAGGCGGTGCATGGCCGGCCTACGGGAAAGCCACGATCTGCCCCTGTCCGGTGCATCGAAACCGGGCGGGCAGGGGCGGGAAATCCCTATTTCGTCCGTCCTTGACGCCACTATATCGGCTTCCTACTATCCACCATAACATCACTGGTCTTACCAGTATGAACAGACGAAACTGCAACCGTTGGATCGGGAGAGCGCCGTGTCGAAATTCCTCAATTCGCTGTTTGGCCGGGTAGTCGTCGCATTGATCCTGGGGATCGCGCTAGGCGCGTTCTTCCCGCATTTCGCCGAGTCGTTGCGACCGCTCGGAGACGGCTTCCTGAAGCTCATCAAGATGGTGATCGGGCCGATCGTGTTCTGCGTCGTGGTCAGCGGGATGGCGAACGCGGGCGACCTGAAGAAGGTCGGCCGGGTCGGCCTGAAGGCCGTCGTCTACTTCGAGATCATGACCACGCTCGCGCTCGGCATCGGCCTCGTGCTCGCGTGGCTCACGCGCCCGGGCGTCGGGATGAACATCGACCTGCGCTCGCTCGATGCGTCGTCGCTCGCGTCGTACGCGAAGAACGCCGAAAGCCTGAAGGACACGGCCGGCTACCTGATGAAGATCATCCCGGAGACCGCGATCGACGCGTTCGCGAAGGGCGACATCCTGCAGATCCTCGTGTTCGCGGTGCTGTTCGGTTCTGCGCTGTCGCTGCTCGGCGACAAGGCGCAGCGCGTCAACTCGCTGATCGAGGAACTGTCGCATGTGTTCTTCCGGATCATCGGTTTCATCATCAAGCTCGCACCGCTCGGCGTGCTCGGCGCGATCGCGTTCACGACCGGCAAGTACGGCGTCGCGTCGCTCAAGCAGCTCGGCTATCTGGTCGCGGTGTTCTACCTGAGCTGCTTCGTGTTCGTCACGGTCGTGCTCGGCACGGTGATGCGGCTCGCGGGCTTCTCGGTGTTCAAGCTGATCCGCTACCTGCGCGAGGAGCTGTCGATCGTGCTCGGCACGGCTTCGTCGGACGCGGTGCTGCCGCAGGTGATGAGCAAGCTCGAATACATGGGCATCAAGGACTCGACGGTCGGCCTCGTGATCCCGACCGGTTATTCGTTCAACCTCGACGGCTTCTCGATCTACCTGACGCTCGCGGTGCTGTTCATCGCGCAGGCCACCAACACGCCGCTGTCGACGCATGACCTGATCGTCGTGCTGCTCGTATCGCTCGTCACGTCGAAGGGCGCGCACGGGATCCCGGGCTCGGCGATCGTGATCCTCGCGGCGACGCTGTCGGCGATCCCCGCGATTCCGGTGCTCGGCCTCGTGCTGATCCTGCCGGTCGACTGGTTCGTCGGGATCGCCCGCGCGCTGACCAACCTGATCGGCAACTGCGTTGCGACGGTGGTCGTCGCGGTATGGGAGAACGACATCGACCGGGCCCGCGCGAAGCGCGTGCTGAACCGCGAGCTTCGCTACGTGCCGGCCGAAGAGGAAGACCGCACGGCGCCGGTCGCCGGCGACCAGGCTCACGCGCTCTGAGCGCCCCCCCCCCCGCGCGGGGCGGCTTCCCCTGGTCGTCCCGCGCAACCGAATTCATGTGGCCGGCGCCTCGATGCGCCGGCACTTCATCGAACCTCAGGAGACGACATGGCAGCCCCCATCCTCGATCCGAACGCGCCGGCGTTTACGCGGCGTTACATGAACCTCGCCGACCCGCGCCTCGGGGCGCAAGCGCTCTTCGCCAGCGACGAGTTCTTCGCGCCGAAGGAGCGCATGCTGAATCCCGAACCGGCCGTGTTCATCCCCGGCAAGTACGACGACCACGGCAAGTGGATGGACGGCTGGGAAACGCGCCGCAAGCGCACGACCGGCCACGACTTCTGCGTGGTGCGGCTCGCGCGGCCGGGCGTGATCCACGGCGTCGACCTCGACACGAGCCATTTCACCGGCAACTTCCCGCCGGCCGCGTCGATCGACGCGTGCGTCGCCGAAGGCGACACGCCGCCCGACAACGCCGAATGGCGCCCGATCGTCCCGGCGACGACGCTGCAGGGTAATTCGCATCACTACGTGAGCGTCGACGATTCGCAACCCTATACGCACCTGCGCGTGAACCTGTACCCGGACGGCGGCCTCGCGCGGCTGCGTGTGTACGGCCAGCCGCAGCGCGACTGGCGCCAGGTGCCGGCCGGCGAGCTCGTCGATCTCGCGGCGATCGAGAACGGCGGCTACCTGGTGGCCGCGAACAACCAGCATTTCGGCCCGGCATCGCAGATGCTGATGCCGGGGCGCGGCGTGAACATGGGCGACGGCTGGGAAACGCGGCGCCGCCGCGAGCCCGGCAACGACTGGGCGATCGTCGCGCTCGCGCGGCCGGGCATCATCCGGCGCGTCGAGGTCGATACCGCATTCTTCAAGGGCAATTTCCCCGACCGCTGCTCGCTGCAGGCTGCGCGGGTCGCGGGCGGCACCGACGATTCGCTTGTCACGCAGGCGATGTTCTGGGCCGAACTGCTCGGCGAGCAGACGCTGTCGATGGACCACGTCCACACGTTCGACCAGCTTGCCGCGCTCGGCCCCGTCACGCACGTGCGTTTCAACATCTTCCCGGACGGCGGCGTGTCGCGCCTGCGTCTGTGGGGCGAGCCGGCCTGAAGGAGGGCGACAACATGAGCGGATCCCACATCCTGCGCGTCGAGCGCCTGACCCGCGAAGCGTTCGCGCCGTTCGGCGACGTGATCGCGCTCGAGGGCGCGCGGCATTTCCCGATCAACGGCGGCACGACCGAGCGCTTTCACGATCTCGCGACGATCGACGTGTGCGCGGACGGCGGCCGCCCGCTCGTCAGCGTGTTCCGCGCGCAGCCGCGTGCGCTGCCGGTCGCGGTCACGCTGATGGAGCGCCATCCACACGGCAGCCAGGCGTTCATCCCGCTCGCGGCGGTGTCGCGTTACGCGATCGTCGTCGCGCCGGCCGGCGATTTCCGGCCCGACGCGATGCGCGCGTTCCTCGCGGAAGGCTGGCAGGGCGTGAACTATGCGAAAGGCGTCTGGCACCATCCGCTGCTCGCGCTCGATGCGGTCAGCGATTTCGTGATCGTCGATCGCGGTGGCCCGCAGCCGAACTGCGACGAGATCCCGCTCGAGCGGGCATGGGCGCTCGAGTTCGAGCCGGCCTGCGCGGGCGCGGCATGACTGAGGCGGGCAGGCTGGTCGCCCCGGCTGCCTGATGTCACCCGGGGTCACCCGGGGCTGCCCGGGCAGGCAACGCGAAGGGTTTTCGAAAGCCTGGGCGGGCCGGCCCGTGCGGCGGCGGTGCGCCGCCGGTTTCCCCCGGCGGGTGCCTCTTGCGTATCTCGAAAAGAAGACGGCCCGGAAGGCGAATCGCCGTCCGGGCCGTCTTGCATGCGCCGCGCGCGGATTGATTTCAGTGCTTGCGGTGCGGGCAGTTCTCGGTCGTGCAGGAACCGTACATCGCGAGCGAGTGCTCCTGGAGCCGGAAGCCGCGCTCCTTCGCGATCGCCTGCTGGCGGCCTTCGATCTCGGCGTCGAAGAATTCCTCGACGCGGCCGCAATCGAGGCACACGAGGTGATCGTGGTGCGAGCCTTCGTTCAGTTCGAACACGGCCTTGCCGGATTCGAAGTTGCTGCGCGACAGCAGGCCGGCCTGCTCGAACTGCGTCAGCACGCGGTAGACGGTGGCAAGCCCGATGTCGAGCTGCTCGTTGAGCAGGTTCCGGTAGACGTCTTCTGCGGTCAGGTGGCGCACCGGGCTTTGCTGGAAGATCTCGAGAATCTTGAGGCGCGGTAGGGTGGCCTTTAGCCCGATATTCTTGAGATCCGTCGGATTGGTCATGGCTAGGCATCCCTAGAGTACAATGCAGGGCTTCAATGTTACCGGCTTTTCGCCGTTCCAGAAACACGCGCGGCCTGCGATGCGGGCCTGCACGGTGAGGGAAATGATTCCAGAATCTCTTTCGCACTTTCAGAGGAGCCGCATGCGGAGTGTCATCATCGCTGCCGCCGCCGTTGCCGCGCTGGCTGGTTGTTCGTCGTACGACAGCGTGACGCAGCGCATCGCGCAGAGCATCACCCCCTACCGGATTACCGTCGTGCAAGGCAACTTCGTGTCGCAGGAGAAGGCCGCGCAGCTGCAGATCGGCATGTCGCGCGAGCAGGTGCGCGCGCTGCTCGGCACGCCGCTGCTGGCGGACATGTTCCACGCCGACCGCTGGGATTACCTCTTCTACTTCAAGCGCGGCTCGACGGCAGTCGTCCAGCAGCGCGATCTCGTCGTGACGTTCTCGGGCGATCGCCTGGCGGGCTGGACGGGGGCGGACAACCTGCCTTCGGAACTCGACCTGCTGGCCGACATCGACGGCGACCGTGGCGGCAAGAAGGCGAAGGCGGCTGCAGCGGCGAAGAAGGCCGCCGAGGCTGCCGCCGCCGCGCAAGCGGCGAGCGCGTCGGAGGCTGTCGCCAGCCCGTCCGCCGTGCCGGCGTCCGGCGCGGTGGTCGACCAGGATGCGAACGCGCAGGCTGCCCGCGCGGCGAACCGCGCGACCAACCAGGTGTCGGGTCAGGGTTCGGCCGCACGCCGTTTCACGCCGTCCGCGCAGGCTTCGGGCGGCGCGCCGGTACCGGGCGGCCAGCCGCCGGGCGCCGCGCCGGCGATCCAGCCGCAGTTCCAGTTCCATCGTCCGCCGCCGCCGAACGCGTCGAACGAGGCGTCGCCGCCGGTCGGACCGCAAGGCTCGGACAACCTGCAGAACCAGCCGCTCACCGCGCCGGCGCAGTAAGCTCGGGCGCGGAAACAGGGCGGCATGCGCCGCCCGCCTTTAGACCTGTCGTGTAGAAAGCCATGAAGATTGCGATTGCCGGCGCATCGGGCCGTATGGGCCGGATGCTGATCGAAGCCGTTCTCAACGATTCCGACGCGCAGCTCGTCGGCGCGCTCGACCGTGCCGATTCGCCGTTCCTCGGCCAGGACGCCGGCGCGTTCCTCGGCAAGGAAACCGGGGTCAAGCTGACCGCCGATCTCGACGCCGTGTTCGCGCAGGCCGACTACCTGATCGACTTCACGCGCCCGGAAGGCACGATGGCCCATATCGAGGCCGCGCTGCGCCACGACGTGAAGCTCGTGATCGGCACGACCGGCTTCACCGCCGAGCAGAAGGCGGAGCTGCAGGCTGCGGCGGGCAAGACCGGCATCGTGTTCGCGGCGAACATGAGCGTCGGCGTGAACGTCACGCTGAAGCTGCTCGAATTCGCGGCGAAGCACTTCTCGCACGGCTACGACATCGAGATCATCGAGGCGCATCACCGCCACAAGGTCGACGCGCCGTCGGGCACAGCGCTGATGATGGGTGAAGCCGTCGCCGGTGCGCTTGGGCGCTCGCTCGACGATTGCGCGGTGTACGGCCGTCACGGCGTGACGGGCGAACGCGATCCGTCGTCGATCGGTTTCGCCGCGGTGCGCGGCGGCGACATCGTCGGCGATCACACCGTGCTGTTCGCCGGGATCGGTGAGCGCATCGAGATCACGCACAAGTCGTCGAGCCGCGTGTCGTATGCGCAGGGCGCGCTGCGCGCGGTCCGCTTCCTGTCGGCGCGCGGCGCCGGCCTGTTCGACATGCAGGACGTGCTCGGCCTGCGCTGACACCACGGGGAAACTCCGATGGCGATACCCACCGGCGTTGTCCACTACCTCGAAAGCGGCGATGCGATCACGCATGCCGTTGCTTATGTACTGCTGGCGATGTCCGTCGCCAGCTGGTGCTTCCTCCTCATGAAAGCCTGGCTGCTGGTCCGCGCGAAGCGGCAGGGGCCGCGCGCGCTCGCCGCGTTCTGGCGCGCGCCGTCGCTCGACGCGGGCATTGCCGCGCTCGCCGGCACCGATCGCGAGCGCGTGTTCGTGCCGCTCGCCGAAGCCGCGCGCGATGCGGCTGACGACCACGACCCGGCCGCACTGGCCGCGCGCGTCGAGCGCAGCGAACGCGTGCTGCGTGCGTTGCGGCACGCGATGCTGCGTTCGCAGCGGCGTCTCGAATTCGGCCAGGTGCTGCTCGCGTCGATCGGCAGCACCGCGCCGTTTGTCGGGCTGCTCGGCACCGTGTGGGGCATCTATCACGCGCTCGGCAGCATCGCCGCGAGCGGGCAGGCGCAGATCGAGAACGTCGCGGGGCCGGTCGGCGAGGCGCTGATCATGACCGCGTTCGGGCTCGTGGTCGCGATTCCCGCGGTGCTGGCCTACAACATCCTCGGGCGGCTCGTGCGGCAGCTCGCCGAGGAACTCGACGGCTTCGCGCGCGATCTGCACGTGTTCGTGTGCGCGCAGGAAGCCTGACGCGCCCATTCCGGAGGAGCGACCATGGCATTCGGCGGACTCGAGCACCACAAGACGTCCGCGCCGATGGCGGAGATCAACATGACGCCGCTGATCGACGTGATGCTGGTGCTGCTCGTCATCTTCATCATCACCGCGCCGCTGATGACGCACGCGATCCGGCTCGACCTGCCGAAGGTCGCGGCCAGCGTCGCGCGCGACACGCCGCAATCCGTCACCTTGTCGATCGACGACGCGGGCAAGCTGTACTGGGACGACGCGCCGGTGGCGCTCGACGCGCTGCCCGCGCGCTTCCGGGCCGCCGCCGCGGGCGGCGCACCGCCCGAGCTGCGGCTGCGCGCATCGCGCGCCACCCGTTACGACGTGATTGCGCAGGTGATGGGCGCCGCGCAGGCCGCCGGACTCACGCGGATCGGCTTCGTGACCGACGTGCCGCCGCAGGCAGGCGGTTCCGCGGCGGCGCGTGCCGTGCCGGCCAACCGCTGAGCGGATCCGGCGGGCCCGTCCCTGCCGCGGGATCGGGCCGCACGCCGCAAGACCGGCCGGATGGGCAGGCGCGGGCGGTATAATCAACGTTTTTCCCGGTTGGCAGGCTTTTTTCAGGTAACCCGGAATTTTCCAGGCTACCCGGGCATGCTGCGGGTTACCCGGAAAATTCCCGGAAACCGTGAACAGGTCCGGCAACAGCGAACCTGCAGGTCCGCCGGGCAAGCACGATTTTCGATCCACTCCTGCGCGCGCGCCGTCGCGCCGCTTAAAGCCTAGTCCGAACCACACCATGCACGAGAGATACGTACCCGCCGACGTCGAAGCCGCCGCCCAGGGCGACTGGCGCGCAGCCGATGCCTACAAGACGAAGGAAGATTCGCAGAAGCCGAAGTTCTACTGCGTGTCGATGCTGCCGTACCCGTCCGGCAAGCTGCACATGGGTCACGTGCGCAACTACACGATCAACGACGTGATGTACCGCTATCTGCGGATGAACGGCTACAACACGCTGATGCCGATGGGCTGGGACGCGTTCGGGATGCCGGCCGAGAACGCCGCGATGGCAAACGGCGTGCCGCCCGCGAAGTGGACTTACGACAACATCGACTACATGAAGCGCCAGATGCAGTCGATGGGCCTCGCGATCGATTGGTCGCGCGAAATCGCGACGTGCAAGCCCGACTACTACAAATGGAACCAGTGGCTGTTCCTGAAGATGCTCGAGAAGGGCATCGCGTACAAGAAGACGGGCACCGTGAACTGGGATCCGGTCGACCAGACCGTGCTCGCGAACGAGCAGGTGATCGACGGCCGCGGCTGGCGTTCGGGCGCGCTCGTCGAGAAGCGCGAGATCCCGATGTACTACCTGCGCATCACGCAGTACGCGGATGAGCTGCTGAACGACCTCGACGGCCTCGGCTGGCCCGAGCGCGTGAAGATCATGCAGCAGAACTGGATCGGCAAGAGCTTCGGCGTGAACTTCGGCTTCCCGTACGAACTCGACGGCGAGAAGAAGCTGCTGCGCGTGTTCACGACGCGTGCCGACACGATCATGGGCGTCACGTTCTGCGCGATCGCGGCCGAGCATCCGCTGGCCACGCGCCTCGCGCAGGACAAGCCCGAGCTGCTCGCGTTCATCGACGAATGCAAGCGCGGCGGTGTCGCCGAGGCCGACGTTGCGACGATGGAGAAGAAGGGCGTCGCGACGGGCTTCTCGGTCGCGCACCCGCTGACCGGCGAGCCGGTCGAGGTGTGGATCGGCAACTACGTGCTGATGAGCTATGGCGAAGGCGCGGTGATGGGCGTGCCGGGCCATGACGAGCGCGATTTCGCGTTCGCGAAGAAATACGACCTGCCGATCAAGCAGGTGATCTCGGCCGAAGGCCAGGCGTACTCGCTCGACGCATGGCAGGAGTGGTACGGCGACAAGGAAACCGCGGTCTGCGTGAACAGCGGCAAGTACGACGGCCTGCGCTATGCGGAAGCCGTCGACGCTGTCGCGGCCGACCTGAACGCCGGCGGCTTCGGCGACAAGCAGGTCACGTGGCGCCTGCGCGACTGGGGCGTGTCGCGCCAGCGCTACTGGGGCACGCCGATCCCGATCATCCACTGCCCGTCGTGCGGCGACGTGCCGGTGCCCGAGCAGGATCTGCCCGTCGTGCTGCCGGAAGACCTCGTGCCGGACGGCTCGGGCAACCCGCTCGCGAAGTCGGAAGCGTTCCTGAACTGCGCGTGCCCGAAGTGCGGCGCGGCCGCGAAGCGCGAAACCGACACGATGGACACCTTCGTCGATTCGTCGTGGTACTTCTCGCGCTACACGGCGCCGGACGCCGACACGATGGTCGACGCGCGCACCGATTACTGGATGCCGATGGATCAATACATCGGCGGCATCGAGCACGCGATCCTGCACCTGCTGTATTCGCGCTTCTGGACCAAGGTGATGCGCGACCTCGGCCTCGTGAAGTTCGGCGAGCCGGCGAAGAACCTGCTCACGCAGGGGATGGTGCTGAACGAGACGTTCTACCGTGAAGACGCTTCCGGCAAGAAGACTTGGTACAACCCGCTCGACGTGACGGTCACGCACGACGATAAGGGCCGCCCGGTCGGTGCGACGCTGAACACGGACGGCCAGCCGGTCGTGCTCGGCGGCATCGAGAAAATGTCGAAGTCGAAGAACAACGGCGTCGATCCGCAGCTGCTGATCGACCAGTACGGTGCCGATACCGCGCGCCTGTTCACGATGTTCGCGGCGCCGCCCGAGCAGCAGCTCGAGTGGTCGGGTGCGGGCGTCGAGGGCGCGAGCCGCTTCCTGCGCCGCGTGTGGAGCTTCGGTGCGACCAACCGCGAAGCGCTCGCCGCGCGCGCGGGCTTCGATGCGGCCGCGCTCGGCGAAGCCGACAAGGCGCTGCGCCGCGAGATCTACAGCGTGCTGAAGCAGGCCGATTTCGATTACCAGCGCCTGCAGTACAACACGGTCGTGTCGGCCGCGATGAAGATGCTGAACGCGATCGACGGCGCGAAGGGCGCGACGCCCGGCGTGCTGCGCGAGACGTACGGCGTGCTGCTGCGCGTGCTGTACCCGGTCGTGCCGCACGTCACGTTCGAGCTGTGGAAGGCGCTCGGCTATGCGGACGAGTTCGGCCCGCTGCTCGACGCGCCGTGGCCGAAGGTCGACGAGGCCGCGCTCGAGCAGGCCGAGATCGAACTGGTGCTGCAGGTGAACGGCAAGGTGCGCGGCGCGCTGAAGGTGGCGAAGGACGCGAGCCGCGAAGCGATCGAAGCTGCGGCGGTGGCCGACGACGCGTTCGCGAAGTTCAGCGACGGCAAGCCGGCGAAGAAGATCGTCGTCGTGCCGGGCCGCCTCGTGAACATCGTCGTTTGACGGCCGCTGGCCGTCGGACGTACCCAGAAGGAGCGAAGGTGATCCGCAGATCGTTTTTGATGCTCGCCGTCGGCAGCGCAGTCGCGCTGTCGGCATGCGGCTTCCAGTTGCGCGGCCAGCAGGACTACGCGTTCAAGCACCTGCTGATCGTCGGCGCGCCAGCGCCGGTCGAGGCGCGGTTCGTGCGCCTCGTCGAGGCCGGCAGCGACACGAAGATCGTCAAGTCGGCGGACGACGCCGACGCCGTGCTGCGCATGTGGGAGTCGCGCGGGCAGAACACGCTGACGCTCAACAAGTATGGCTCGGCGCAGGAATACGCACTGTTCTACACGCTGAACTACACGCTGACGAGCAAGGACGGCACCGTGCTGATTCCGCCGAGCGTGATCGCGCTGAACCGCGCGATGACGTATAGCGATCAGTACACGAACGCGAAGGCGCAGGAAGCCGACCTCCTGTACGCCGACATGCAGAGCGACGCGGTCGACCAGCTGATGCGGCGTCTCGCGATCGTCCACTCGCTGACGCCGGCGCCGGAAGACGTGGTGCCGGGCGTTGCGCCGCGCGCGCCGCTGCCGCCGCCGCCGCTCTGATCGACGGCGCACGCACCGATGCAATTGCGACTTGATGCGCTGGAACCGCACCTCGCGAAGGGGTTGGCCGGGCTCTATACCGTCTACGGCGACGAGCCGCTGCTCGCGCAGGAAGCGTGCGACCGCATTCGTGCGGCCGCACGCGCGGCCGGCTTCACCGAGCGTTCGGTGCATACGGTCGAGCGGGGCTTCGACTGGAGTGTGCTGCTCGGCGCGACCCAGGCGATGTCGCTGTTCGGCGAGCGCCAGCTGATCGAGCTGCGCATTCCGTCGGGCAAGCCCGGCAAGGAAGGCGCCGATGCACTGAAGACGCTCGCGGCCGCACCCAACCCCGACGCGCTGATGCTCGTCACGTTGCCGCGCCTCGACGCGGCCACGCAGAAATCCGCGTGGTTTACCGCGCTGCAGAACGGCGGCGTCGCGCTGAAGATCGATCCGGTCGACCGCGCGCAGCTGCCGAACTGGATCGGCCAGCGCCTCGCGATGCAGGGCCAGCGCGCCGCGCCCGGCGAGGACGGGCGGCGCGCGCTGCAGTTCATCGCGGAGCGCGTCGAAGGCAACCTGCTCGCCGCGCACCAGGAAATCCAGAAGCTCGGGCTGCTGTATCCGCAGGGCGCGCTGTCGTTCGAGCAGGTGCACGACGCGGTGCTGAACGTCGCGCGTTACGACGTCTTCAAGCTGAACGAAGCGATGCTCGCCGGCGACGCCGCGCGGCTCGCACGGATGATCGACGGGCTGAAGGGCGAGGGCGAGGCGATCGTGCTCGTGATGTGGGCCGTCGTCGAGGAGTTGCGCACGCTGCTGCGGATCAAGCGCGGCACGACGGCCGGCAAGCCGCTGGCGACGCTGCTGCGCGAGAACCGTGTGTGGGGGCCGCGCGAGCGGCTGATCGGCCCTGCGCTGAACCGCGTGTCGGAACCCATGCTCGAGAAGGCGCTGGCGTTTGCCGCGAAGCTCGACCGGCAGGTCAAGGGGCTCACGGCCGTCGTGCCGGGCCGCCGCACGCAGGACGAACCGCCGCCCGATCCGTGGGACGGGCTGTTCCAGCTCGCGATGACGGTGGCCGGTGCCCGTGGCGAGCGACCGCCGACCGCGGGTCGCGTGCGACGCTAAGTCCCGTCCGGGCCTTCAGCGCGCGCTGCGCAACCCGCTTACAATATTTCGATCGCTGGCGCGGCGCTTCGTCCGCCGCCCACGCTTCCCCACGAATTCATGCCGCCGAGCGCGGCGCGCTTCTCGAGTCACACGATGGATATCGATCAGTACATGACCGACCTGGGCCGCCGCGCCCGGCACGCCTCCCGCGCGATGGCGCGCGCCAGCACGGCCGCGAAGAACGCGGCGCTCGACGCCGTGGCGCGCGCAATCGAACGCGACGCGCAGGCGCTGAAGGACGCGAATGCCCGCGATGTCGCCCGTGCCCGTGAAAAGGGGCTCGATGCGGCGTTCGTCGATCGCCTGACGCTGTCGGACAAGGCGCTGCAGACGATGGTCGAGGGCTTGCGCCAGGTCGCGTCGCTGGCCGATCCGATCGGCGAGATCAGCAACCTCAAGTACCGCCCGAGCGGAATCCAGGTGGGCCAGATGCGTGTGCCGCTCGGGGTGATCGGCATCATCTACGAATCGCGCCCGAACGTGACGATCGACGCGGCTGCGCTGTGCCTGAAGTCGGGCAACGCGACGATCCTGCGCGGCGGCTCCGAAGCGCTCGAATCGAACGCGGCGCTCGCGAAGCTGATCGGCGAAGGGCTCGAGGCAGCCGGCCTGCCGCAGGACGCGGTGCAGGTCGTCGCGACCGCCGATCGCGCGGCGGTCGGCAAGCTGATCACGATGACCGAATACGTCGACGTGATCGTGCCGCGCGGCGGCAAGAGCCTGATCGAACGCCTGATCAACGAGGCGCGCGTGCCGATGATCAAGCACCTCGACGGTATCTGCCACGTGTACGTCGACGATCGCGCTGATCTCGCCAAGGCGCTGACCGTCTGCGACAACGCGAAGACGCACCGCTACGGCACCTGCAACACGATGGAGACGCTGCTCGTCGCGAGCGGTGTCGCGGCGAAACTGCTGCCGCCGCTCGGCAAGCTGTATCGCGACAAGCAGGTCGAACTGCGTGTCGACGCAGCCGCGCGCGCGGTGCTCGCCGACGCGGGCGTCGGCCCGCTCGTCGATGCAACCGAGGAAGACTGGCACACCGAGTATCTCGCGCCGGTGCTCGCGATCAAGGTCGTCGACGGCCTCGACGCCGCGATCGAGCACATCAACCACTACGGCTCGCACCACACGGACGCGATCGTCACCGAGGATCACGACCGTGCGATGCGGTTCCTGCGCGAGGTCGATTCGGCGAGCGTGATGGTCAACGCGTCGACGCGTTTTGCAGACGGTTTCGAATTCGGCCTCGGCGCGGAAATCGGCATCTCGAACGACAAGCTGCACGCACGCGGCCCCGTCGGCCTGGAAGGGCTGACGTCGCTGAAGTACGTCGTGCTCGGACACGGCGAAGGCCGCCAGTAAAAAGCGAGGCACACAACCGATGGCGATGCTCTGGGTCAAGACGTTTCATATCGTTCTGATTGCCGCGTGGTTCGCGGGGCTTTTCTACCTGCCGCGTATCTACGTGAACCTGGCGATGGAAACCGATCCGGCTGCCGTGCGGCGCCTGTTGTTGATGGCGCGCAAGCTGTTCCGCTTCATGACGATGATCGCGGTGCCGGCGCTGGCCTGCGGGCTGTGGCTCTGGCTCTCGATCGGCATCGGGCAGGGGCAGGGCTGGATCCATGCGAAGGTGACGGTCGTGCTGCTGCTCATCGTCTATCACGCATATTGCGGGCACCTGCTGCGGGTGTTCGAGCGCGGCGAGAACAAGCGCACCGACAAGTGGTACCGCGTATTCAACGAGCTGCCGGTGCTCGGCATGCTCGCGGCGGTCGCGCTGGTCGTGATCAAGCCGTTTTGAGCGACGCGGCCGGCGGGCACGTACCGCTTCGAATCATGCAAAACGGCGCCCCGCGGGGCGCCGTTGTTCGTTTACGTGCTGTTTCGTTTCGCGCGGTGCCTGCTCAATCCTTCGCGCCGTCGTCGATCCGGCGGCGCGTGATTGCTTCCTTCGCGCGCCCGACCCGTTCCATCAGCGCGGGGCCGCGCGACAGCGCGACGCCGACCGCTAGGATGTCGCCGATCGCGAGATGCGACATCCGCGACGTCATCGGCGAAAACACGTCCGTTTCCTCCGCAACGTTCGACGCGAGACTCACCGTCGCGAGCTTCGCGAGCGGCGAATGGCTCTGCGTGATTGCGACGACCTTCGCGCCGCACGCGATCGCGGAGCGCGCGGCGTCGACGATGTCGCGCGTGCGGCCGGTGTTCGAGATCGCGACGACGACGTCGTGGGGCCCAAGCAGCGCGGACGACATCGAGAACGTGTGCGGATCCGAATACGCGACGCTCGGCACGCCGAGCCGGAAGAACTTGTGCTGGATGTCCTGCGCGGCGATGCCGGAGCCGCCGGCGCCGTAGAACTCGATCCGCGATGCGTTCGACAGCAGCGCGATCGCATCGGCGACGCTGCCGGCCGACAGGCTGTTGCGCACCTCGATCAGCGCGCCGATCGTGCGGTCGAATACCTTGCCGATAATGCCGGGCGCGGGCTCGTCGGGCTCGACGTCGCGATACACCGACGACACGCCCGGCGCGACGCTCTGCGCGAGCCGGATCTTGAACTCGCGAAAGCCGCTGCAGCCGAGCGCCTGGCAGAAGCGCGCAATCGTCGGCTGGCTGACGCCCGCGCGCGTCGACAACTCGGTCATCGCGAGGTCGAGCACCTCGCGCGGCGCGGCGAGGATGTAGTCGGCGAGCTTGCGCTCGGACGGGCGCAACTCGGCGCGGATCGCTTCAATGCGGGGCAGCATGGGACGGCAGGCAGGAATCGGGTTCGGATGAGCGAGTGTATCGCAATCGAATTGTAGAAAATCTACATGAAATTACTAGCTTCATTATCGACGATTCATGGTGATCGGGGTATCGACGATTAGGGTTTTTCACTAGGTAAAGCCTTACTGGTGGCGGGAATAAGGGTTGCGCGCATGCTGTTCGACATTGCACGCGTGTAGTTTTTCTACTAGACTGACTTCGTTCGTTCGACGCAGTCGATCGTCCCCACGATTCCAACCGCCGGTGTCGGCCGGCATACAGGAGCGCCCAGCATGACGTCGCTGCACCCCACTCTGGCGAAGGTCACCGAACGCGTGATCGCCCGCAGCCAATCGACCCGTTCCGCCTATCTGCAGCGCATCGACGGCGCGCAGGGCAAGTTCCCGGCACGTGGGGCGCTGTCGTGCGCGAACCTCGCGCACGGCTTCGCCGGCCTCGAGGGCAACGACAAGTTCTCGATCAAGGCGATTCGCGAGCCGAACATCGGCATTGTTTCCTCGTACAACGAGATGCTGTCCGCGCATGCGCCGTACAAAGATTTCCCCGAGATCATCAAGGCGGCCGCGCGCGAGAACGGCGGTGTCGCGCAGTTCGCGGGCGGCGTGCCGGCGATGTGCGACGGCGTCACGCAGGGCAACCCGGGGATGGAGCTGTCGCTGTTCTCGCGCGAGGCGATCGCGATGGGCACGGCAATCGCGCTCACGCACAACATGTTCGACGCCGCGCTTTGCCTCGGCATCTGCGACAAGATCGTGCCGGGCCTCCTGATCGGCGCGCTGCAGTTCGGCCACCTGCCGACGATCTTCGTGCCGGCCGGCCCGATGACGAGCGGCCTGTCGAACGACGACAAGGCGAAGATCCGCCAGCAATTCGCGACCGGCCAGGTCGGCCGCGACGCGCTGCTCGAAGCCGAATCGGCCGCGTATCACGGCCACGGCACCTGCACGTTCTACGGCACCGCCAACAGCAACCAGATGCTGATGGAGCTGATGGGGCTGCACCTGCCGGGTTCGGCATTCGTCCATCCGCACACCCCGCTGCGCACTGCGCTGACGGCCGAGGCCGCGCGCCGCGTGCTCGACCTGACCGTCGAGCGCGGCCACTACACGCCGATCGGCCATGTGATCGACGAGAAGGCGATCGTCAACGGGATCGTCGCGCTGCTCGCGACGGGCGGCTCGACCAACCACACGCTGCACCTCGTCGCGATCGCGCGCGCGGCCGGCATCCTGATCGACTGGAACGACTTCGACGAACTGTCGGCCGTCGTGCCGCTGCTCGCGAAGATCTACCCGAACGGCAAGGCCGACGTGAACCACTTCCACGCGGCGGGCGGTGTGGCCTTCCTGGTGCGCAACCTGCTCGAAGGCGGGCTGCTGCACGAGGACGTGACGACGGTCGCGGGCAAGGGCCTGTCGCACTACACGAAGGAACCGAAGCTGATCGACGGCAAGCTGACGTGGGTCGACGGCACGGCCGAGAGCCACGACACGAAGGTGCTGCGCGGCATCCGCGACCCGTTCCAGCCGGACGGCGGCCTGCGGCTGATGCAGGGCCGGCTCGGCCGCGGCGTGATCAAGATTTCGGCGGTCGCGCCCGAGCACCGCAAGGTGACGGCACCCGCGATCGTGTTCGATTCACAGGAAGCCGTGCAGGCAGCGTTCGATCGCGGCGAGCTGAAGCGCGATTTCGTCGCGGTCGTACGCTTCCAGGGCGCGCGCGCGAACGGGATGCCCGAGCTGCACCGTTTGACGCCGCTGCTCGGCGTGCTGCAGGATCAGGGCTTCCATGTCGCGCTCGTCACCGACGGCCGCATGTCGGGTGCGTCGGGCAAGGTGCCGGCCGTGATCCACGTGTCGCCGGAGGCGCTGCTGGCCGGCCCGCTCGGCAAGGTGAAGACGGGCGATACGCTCGTGATCGATGCTGACGCCGGCGTGCTCGACATCGAGGTCGACGCCGCCGAGTGGCAGGCGCGTCCGGTCGCGCAGCCGCTGCACCAGGCCGAGAACGAGGTGGGTTTCGGGCGTGAACTGTTCGGCGTGTTCCGCGCGGCCGCCGCGCCGGCCGAGCAGGGCGCATCGGTTTTCGGCACGCTGGTCGGCGAAACGGCCGCCCACGTCGCCGCATGAATTTCAAGGAGCCAATTCAATGAAGACGATTGCTGAAATCGTGAAGCTGGGCCCGGTCATCCCGGTGCTCGCATTCGACTCGGTCGAGCAGGGCGAACACGTGTCGCGCGCGTTGCACGCGGGCGGCGTGAAGGTGCTCGAGATCACGCTGCGCACGCCGGCCGGCCTGGAAGCGATCCAGCGCGCGAGCCAACTCGCGGACGACATCGTCGTCGGCGTCGGCACGATCACGAAGCCCGAGCATTGCGAGCAGGCGAAGCGCGCGGGCGCGAAGTTCGGTGTGTCGCCGGGCCTGACGAAAGAGCTGCACCTCGCGTCGCTCGACGCGGGCCTGCCGCTGCTGCCGGGCGTGATGACGCCGAGCGACATCATCCAGGCGCTCGAATTCGGCTACGAGATCGTGAAGTTCTTCCCCGCGCAGCAGGCGGGCGGCGTGCCGATGCTGCAGGCGTTCCACGGCCCGTTCCCGGCGCTGAAGTTCTGCCCGACCGGTGGCATCACGGTCGACACCGCGCCGAATTTCCTGAAACTGCCGAATGTCGTGTGCGTCGGCGGCTCGTGGCTCACGCCGAAAGCCGCGCTCGCTGCGCAGGACTGGGCCGAAGTCACGCGCCTCGCGCAAGCCGCGAGCCAGCTGCCCCGTTAAGACTTGTACGAAATGACGATTTGACCCTCGGAAATCAGGCGCTTAGTGCTTGTTTTACCGAGGGTTTTTGCTGATGGAACCGGTTCTATCCGCGGGCCGTAAAGATAAGTAAAATTCAGCGTCCTGACGGGGTGGGTACCCCCCGTGTTCCGGAGACCTGCATAGCCGGGCATACTCGCAACAACTCGCCCGGTTCGAACAATTCTAGGAGGAGTGCCACATGGGGGCTGTCCAAGGCAGCATGCTGCTCGTATTCACGCTGATCGCGATTGCCGCGCTGATCCTGATGATCGCGCGCTACAAGATCTACCCGTTCCTGGTGCTGATCATCGTTTCGCTCGGCCTCGGTCTCGTCGTCGGCATGCCGATGGACAAGATCGTAAAGTCGTTCGAGGCGGGCACCGGTGGCACGCTCGGCCACATTGCGATCGTCGTCGGCCTCGGCACGATGCTCGGCAAGATGATGGCCGAATCGGGCGGCGCCGAACGGATCGCGACCACGCTGATCGACTGGTTCGGTGAAAAGAACATCCACTGGGCGATGATGTTCGTCGCGATCATCGTCGGCCTGCCGGTGTTCTTCGAAGTCGGCTTCGTGCTGCTGATCCCGATCGCGTTCAACGTCGCGAAGCGCACCGGCAAGTCGCTGCTCGTCGTCGGCCTGCCGATGGTGGCCGGCCTGTCCGTCGTGCACGGGCTGATCCCGCCGCACCCGGCCGCGCTGCTGGCCGTTCAGCAATACGGCGCCGATATCGGCAAGACGATCGCGTTCGGCCTGCTCGTCGGCGTGCCGACCGCGATCATCGCGGGCCCGCTGTTCGCGCTGACGATCTCGAAGTTCGTGAAGCTGCCGGAAAACAACCCGCTTGCCGCGCAATTCGTCGATTCGCGCACGGATGGCAGCAAGCGCGAACTGCCGAGCTTCGGCATCACGCTGTTCACGATCCTGCTGCCCGTCGTGCTGATGCTCGTCGGCAGCTGGGCCGACCTGCTGTTCACGCCGAAGTCGCTGCCGAACAACCTGCTGCGCTTCGCCGGCAACTCGGACGTCGCGCTGCTGATCGCCGTGCTCGTGAGCTTCTTCACGTTCGGCAAGCTGCAGGGCTTCAACCGCGACCAGATCCAGAAGTTCTGCAGCGAGTGCCTGGCACCGATCGCCGGCATCACGCTGATCGTCGGTGCGGGCGGC
Source organism: Burkholderia sp. D-99 (assembly GCF_011605345.1). Taxonomy (GTDB): domain Bacteria; phylum Pseudomonadota; class Gammaproteobacteria; order Burkholderiales; family Burkholderiaceae; genus Burkholderia. The sequence continues at coordinate 65,743 of NZ_JAAOXM010000015.1, read as the reverse complement.
GGCTTCGGCGGCGTCCTGCGTGACAGCGGGATCTCGCAGCAGATCGTCGAGACCGCGAAGCACGCGCACCTGTCGCCGTTGCTGCTCGGCTGGTTCGTCGCGGCGCTGATGCGTCTCGCAACGGGTTCGGCGACGGTCGCGATGACGACCGCCTGCGGCATCGTCGCGCCGATCGCGGCGGCGGCCGGCACGACGGTCAGCCCGGAGCTGCTGGTGCTCGCCACGGGCTCGGGCTCGCTGATCTTCTCGCACGTGAACGACGGCGGCTTCTGGCTGATCAAGGAATACTTCGGGATGACGGTCGGTCAGACGTTCAAGACCTGGTCGTTGCTCGAAACCATCATCTCGGTGCTCGGTCTCAGTTTCACGTTGCTGCTGAGCATGGTTCTGTAACAAGGGGTAGTCAATGATTCTGATCGCAATGGGCGTGTCGGGCGCGGGCAAGTCGCGAATCGGCGAAATGCTGGCGGAACGCCTGTCGTGCACCTATACCGACGGCGACGCGTTTCACAGCGCGGCGAACAAGGAAAAGATGCACCAGGGCATTCCGCTGACCGACGACGACCGCTGGCCGTGGCTGCGTACGATCCGCGAGGCCATCGAGGAAAAGCAGCGCGCGGGCGAGACGGCCGTGTTCACGTGCTCGTCGCTGAAGCGCTCGTACCGTGACGTGCTGCGCGGCACCGACACCGACGTGCGGTTCGTGTATCTGAAGGGTTCGTTCGAGGTGTTGCACGAGCGCCTGAAGAGCCGCACCGGCCATTTCTTCGATCCGTCGCTGCTGAAGAGCCAGCTCGATACGCTCGAGGAGCCGGGCCCGGACGAAGCGATCGAGGTCAGCATCGAGCTGACGCCCGAACAGATCGTCGATCAGGTCATGCTGAAGATCGGCATCGCGCAGCAGCACTGAGCGCGGGTCGCGGGAGTCCGACAAGCAAGGGCGTCGATGAACTGATCCTGCAATTGAATTGGGATTCAGAGACTGCGAGCCCAAGGGCTGAGTCCTGTGTTACAGGGCCTCAGCCCTTTTCATTTGGTGATGTGCGTTCCTGCAGGTGACGGCTCGGACGCGTCGCGTTACCCGCTGCAGAATCAGTTTTTGTTGCGGGGAAGTTTTTTGAATTTCCCACCCGTCACCCAACCTTCGCCAGCCTGGCACTTGACCTTGGTGTACATGTCGACTTTGCCAGCCATGTCCATGCCGGGCTCACAGCCATCTGACGGTTGAAGGAAAAAGGCGATCTTTCCGTCGATACTGTCATAAACAGGAATGCGATCTTCCGCAATCCAGGTTTCATCAGGGTGCGCGGTACAGCCGATCATTAGAGTCGCCAGCAACGGGATGATGCTATTTCTTCGGATAAACATGCTCGGCAACGAGTCGTCGTGAGTGCTTTAATCCTGTCATGAGATCGGCAGGGGAAATGGTGTCCGCGAATGACCAGCGACGATCGTATGCCTGTATACCTGCGGATTCAAGTATCTCGGCAATATTTGAAGAGCAACTGTTTTCGAGCAAAGAATATGGCTCGTTGGCGGCGATTCGTTTGTGAATCTCGGCAAGAATTTTTTGCTTTTCCGCGGCGGTTACCTTCAGTACATATCCCCATGAGTCCCGTTGCATGTCAACCTGCTGGCGGTGCAAGTAATGCTCCTTCGTGTCGATGTCCCATCGTGCCGGAGCGCGCCCATATTCTCGGCCATCTACGATGATTGCCGTATGACCGAACTGTGATCCTCTGGAAATTAGCCGAGAATCGCTGACGATGATTTCGACGGTTTCGCGGCTCGTATGCGCGAACACCTCTTTTGCACCGGTGTTTGTGGTGGGCGTGGTTGTCTTCATCGCCGCCTTGATGAGCAGCTTGCCAGTCCTTGATATGATCGTATCCATTTTTTAAATGTAAATGTGCACGTCTTCGGAATCGACTGTCGACGAAAGCAAGTGCGTATGACCATCGCCATCTGTAACACCGTGCTCAATCTTGCCGTTTGCACGCAAGATTGCGTATTCCGTATTTATCAGTGGCATGCCCGAAGTAGTATTAAAAAGCTTGAATCGGTCGTCGAAGCATGCTGAACCGATCGGAGATGTGAGGTTCTGATCTGCACGAAAACCAAGTTGCGCCAACTCATGACCTTCGAACGACATGGAACCCGTGGATTGGGAGGCAATCAGCCTTGGAGGTGGGGCGCACTTGCAGATGCAGATGTCATTTTCGAGCGCAATCTGTTTACCCATCAGCAGCATGGTGCGATACGGTTGAACATTTGCAATTCGGCCTACCGATTTGCATGCATTGCAATAAATTTCTGCGCCATTGTAGGCAACGGCTTTGCCGTGATGCTTAAACGAATTTTCTCCCTGTATTACCGTTCCGCCGGCTGTTGTTTTGTCATCGATTCGAATGAAATGGCGTCTCATGAAATATCCTGGAAATCATTGTGTATAGACTGCCATGATTTTTATTGAGATGCCTGTTGTTGATGAGGGGGTTGTTGTGAAGTGTTAATGCGTTAAAAATTGTTGAAATGCAAAATTCAGATTGGGATTGTCTGTATTTTTTATTTAATTTTTGGGTGGCATGCCTGATAAGATAATGCTTATCTAGGAGGTTGGCAGTGCGCTTTATCAAGTATGCCTATTCTGAAATAGCTAATCTTCCCTTAAGACGGGTCCTGCACGCGCAATCGGCATCACGCGTGCGTGGATTACTTATTGCCACCGACAGGGGCGCCGCGTGCTCGTAGCGCGATGCCGTCGAGCAGCACATCCAGCATCGTGTCGTGCACGGCTGCCGGATCGAGCTGCGCATAGAGCGGGGCGGCCGCTTTGACGAGCGGATGCTCGGCGTCCGACAGCGCTTCCATTTCCGCCAGCTCAACGTCGTTCGCGGCGCGCGTGAGGCCGCCGGCCTCCGCGGCGGCAAGCCCGATCACGCTCGCATACCAGCCGACGCATACCGATGGCAGCGCCGCGCGCGGGATGCCGGCGTCGGCCAGCGCGCGATGCACGGCTTCGATGTGCGCGAGATCGGCGGGCCCGGTACTCATGTGCCGCTGCAGGAGTGCGAACGCGGCCGGGTAGCGCAGCGCGAGCGCGCGGTACTGGCGCGCGAGGTCGCGCAGCCGTTCGGGCCACGGCAGTGTGGCGTCGACCGGCACGAGCGAGCGCGACAGCGCGTTCGCGATCGCGCGGCTCAGGCCCTCCTTCGACTTGAAGTGGTACAGCACGCTCATCGGATCGCAGCCGACCGACTGCGCGAGCTTGCGCACGCTGAACGCGGCTTCGCCGACGTCTTCGAGCAGCGCGAGCGCGGCTGCGACGATTGCATCCTTGTCGAGGCCGCGCGGGCCCTGGGCGGGTTTGTCTTTCATCGATACGGACTGGCGTGCCGGTGCGGTACCGGCTGTAAACTTGACGAAAGTAAATTCTACACTGTAGAATTATTTCTGCGGTGTAGAAATTGGGTGTCCCGGCACCTTTCAATACGTGCTTTCGCACAGTCCGGGATTCAGGCGGCACGAGCGTGCCCGCCGTCAACACGGGCCATCGCGCCCCTTTTCTCGTTGACACCCATGTGGAACCGGCTGCCCCACCCGCGAAGCCAGAAGGCTCTTCGACAGGCGGCCCAAGACCATGCAAGTGCAATCATGACTTTCAACAACCAACCCCTGATCCAGGGCGAATCGCGTTTCGAACAGACGCAACTGAACATCGAAAAAGACAACTGGAACTGGTGCGACCCGGCCCGCTACGACGGCGAGCGCCCGGCGAACTGGTACGAGGCGTCGCTGTCGCGCCACGCGAACGGCGCGCCGCTCGCGCACGATGCCGTATGCGACGTGCTCGTGATCGGCGCGGGCCTGCTCGGCGCATCGGCCGCGCTGCATCTCGCGGAAGCGGGCGTCGATACGATCCTCGTCGACAAGCATCACGTCGGCTCGGCCGCGTCGGGCCGCAACGGCGGGCAGCTCACGCCCGGCCTCGCGCGCTGGGAAGCCGCCGACATGATCGACCACCTGTCGCACGACGACGCGAAGCGGCTGTGGCGCTTCGCGTCGGCCGAGTCGATGGACCTGATCGATGCGATCGGCGCACGTTACGCGCTCGAACTCGACCGCAAACGCGGCCACATCACGGCGGCCGTCCACCCCGGCCACATGAGCGCGCTGCTGGACGGCGCAGATGCGCGCCGCCATCTCGGCGACGCCGGCGTGACACTCGTCGGCCGTCATCAGCTGCATGACGAATACGTGCGCTCGGGGCTGTATCACGGCGCGGCGATCGATGCGGTTGGCGGGCAGATCCATCCGCTCGCGCTCGTGCGCGGCCTCGCGCACGGCTTCCAGCTGAACGGCGGCGTGCTGTTCGAGGGTACCGAGGTGCTCGAGCTCGACGAGACGCCGGAAGGCGTCGTCGCGACGACGCCGGGCGGCACGATCACGGCGCGCAAGGGCGTCGTACTTGCGCTGCACAACACGACGTTCCGGCTGCTCGACGACGGTGCGGCGACGACCGTGCCGTTCTTCACGTACGTGAGCGTCACGCAGCCGCTGGATGTCGACGTCGCGACGCTGATGCCGGCCGGCATGCCCGTGTACGACACGCAGTTCCAGATCGACTACTACCGGCCGGTACGCGGCAACCGTCTGCTGTTCGGCGGGCAGGGCACCGGCACGTGCTGGGCGCAGCCCGACGTCAACGCGTATCTGCTGACGCGGCTGAACACGGTGTTCCCGCAGGTCGACGGCAGCTTCGCGCTCGACTACTGCTGGAGCGGCGTCAGCGACTTCACGCTGAACGGCGCGACCGACAGCCGCAAGACCGACGGCCGCGTGCCGATGTACATGGTGCAGGGCTGGAGCGGCCACGGCGTCGCGCAGACGGTTCGGATCGGCAAGGCGATCTGCGACGATTTCGTCGGACGCAACGACGATTTCTCGATGCTGACCGGCATCGACCATCGCGCGATTCCGCTTGGCCGCCAGTTGTCGCCGATCGCGATCCCGGCCGCGAAGGCCGCGATGAGCGTGATGAGCGCGCTCAACCCCGGGCGGATGATTTCGTTCTGATCGGACTGCGGCACGCAATGAAAAAGCCCGATGCGATTGCTCGCATCGGGCTTTTTTACGGTCGGAGACGGGCGCTTACGCGATCCGCTTCGCGAGTTCGATGGCCTTGCCGATGTACGACGCAGGCGTCATCGCGAGCAGGCGATCCTTCGCGTCCTGCGGGATCGCGAGCGTGCCGACGAACTGCTGCAGCGCTTCGCGCGTGATGCCCTTGCCGCGCGTCAATTCCTTCAGCTGCTCGTACGGGTTCTCGATGCCGTAGCGGCGCATCACCGTCTGCACCGGCTCGGCCAGCACTTCCCAGCAGTTGTCGAGGTCTTCGTTCAGGCGCTGCGGGTTCACTTCGAGCTTGTCGAGGCCGCGGATCAGCGAGTCGTACGCGAGCAGCGAGTAGCCGAGCGCGACGCCCATGTTGCGCAGCACCGTCGAGTCGGTCAGGTCGCGCTGCCAGCGCGACACCGGCAGCTTGTCGGCGAGGTGGCGCAGCGTCGCGTTCGCGAGGCCGAGGTTGCCTTCCGAGTTCTCGAAGTCGATCGGGTTGACCTTGTGCGGCATCGTCGACGAGCCGATTTCACCGGCTTTCGTCTTCTGCTTGAAGTAGCCGACCGAGATGTAGCCCCACACGTCGCGGTCGAGGTCGAGCAGGATCGTGTTCGCGCGCGCCACGGCGTCGAACAGCTCGGCCATGTAGTCGTGCGGCTCGATCTGGATCGTGTACGGGTTGAACGTGAGCTTCAGGCGGGTTTCGATCACGTCGCGCGAGAACGCTTCCCAGTCGAATTCCGGATACGCGGACAGGTGGGCGTTGAAGTTGCCGACCGCGCCGTTCATCTTGCCGAGGATCTCGACCTTCTCGATGCGGGTGATCGCACGGGCGAGACGCGCGGCGACGTTCGCGAGTTCCTTGCCGAGCGTCGTCGGGCTGGCCGGCTGGCCGTGCGTGCGCGACAGCATCGGCTGTTCGGCATGCGCGTGCGAGAGCGCGACGAGGCGCTGGTAGACGGTGCGAAGCGCCGGCAGGATCACGTGTTCGCGCGCGCCGGCGAGCATCATCCCGTGCGACGTGTTGTTGATGTCTTCCGACGTGCACGCGAAGTGGATGAATTCGCTGGCCTTTTCGAGTTCTTCCTGGCCCTTCACCGATTCCTTCAGCCAGTATTCGACGGCCTTCACGTCGTGGTTCGTCACGCGCTCGATTTCCTTGATGCGGGCGGCGTCGTGCGCGGTGAAGCGCTCGGCGAGCTGCAGCAGGAATTGTTCGGACGCATCGGAGAAGCGCGGGACTTCCGCGAAGCCGGCGCGCGACAGCGCGATCAGCCAGTGCACCTCGACGGTGACGCGGTGGCGCATGAAGGCGGCTTCGGAGAGCCAGTCGCGCAGTGCTTCGGTCTTGCTGGCGTAGCGGCCATCGATGGGCGAAAGCGCGGTGAGGGCGAAAAGCGTATCGGGACGAGTGTCGGACATGATCGGGCGGGCCTTGGGGCCGGGTCGAGCGAGGGGAAGGAGAATCCGGTATTTTACCATCGGCGCGGGACGATCCCGGTCGCGCGCGGCGGGCGGGCACCACCGCGTGCGGATGTCGAGCCGGAGCCCGTTCCCGGCGGGGCGCCGGGCCGCTCGCCGCGCCGCCGGCCGGGCCCGCCCGCCGGTAGAATGCAGGCTTCTTCCCGACCGCCGCCCGCCGCGCCCGCCTGCATGGAACTGAAATGGCTCGAAGACTTCGTCTCGCTCGCGGAAACGCGCAGCTTTAGCCGGTCCGCGGAACTGCGGCACGTGTCGCAACCGGCATTTTCGCGGCGCATCCAGGCGCTCGAGGCATGGCTCGCGACGGAACTGATCGATCGTTCGGTCTATCCGACGCGGCTCACGCAGGCCGGGCAGATCTTCTACGAGCAGGCGCTGACGATGCTGTCGCAGGCGCACGAGGCGCGCACGCTGCTGCGCGGCCACGTCGGCGCGCCGGTGCCGACGATCGAGTTCGCGGTGCCGCACACGCTGTCGCTCACGTATTTCCCGCGCTGGCTGCAGCGGATCGAGGCGAAGATGGGCCAGGTCCACACGCGGCTGCGCGCGCTGAACGTGCACGACGCGGTGCTGTCGCTCGTCGAGGGCGGCTGCGATCTCGTGATGGGCTACCACCACCCGAGCCATCCCGTCGCGCTCGATCCGGCGCGTTACGACATGCTGATCCTCGGCAGCGAGCCGATCAGCCCGTTCTCGGCGCCGGGCCGCGCGGGGCGGCCGCGCTACACGCTGCCTGGCACGGCCGATGCGCGCGTGCCGTACCTGTCATATACGCCGAACGCGTATCTCGGCCGGATGACGGAGGTCATCATCGCGAATGCGTCGACGCCGCTGTTCCTCGATCGCGTCTATGAAACCGACATGGCCGAAGGGCTGAAGGCGATGGCACTCGCGGGCCACGGCATCGCGTTCCTGCCGCACAGCGCGGTCGAGGATGCGGTTGCGGGCGGCCGCCTGATCCGGCTCGACCGGTCGGTGCGTGGCGGCGCGCATCCGTTCACGCTGACGATGGAAATCCGGCTGTACTGCGACAAGCTCGCGCTGCAGGGCGACGATCCGCGACAGAAACTCGTGCGTGGGCTGTGGGACGTCGTGCGCGACGAACTGCGCGAAACCGCAGGTTAACCGTGGGCGGTTAACCGTCGGCCAGCCGGCCCGGCCGGCTGTCGTCAAGCTTGCGACGCCTGTCGGGCGCCTGTCCGGCGGCCGGCCCGTGCCCGGGAAACACGAATTTTCACGCACGCGATGCACGATCGATCGCGTGCGTTCTTGCGCAAATCGACCGCAGATTTGCGAAAAATCGCGATCATGCAAGAAACGCATAATCGAATAAGCAAACGGCATTGGATAAAAAAAACGGGTTTTTCGACAATGTGCGCACCTGTTGACCGTTGGAGCATCCATGTCTTCGCAATTGCAGTCCATCCCGTCCTACCTGCACGCCGACGATCTCGGCCCGTGGGGCAACTACCTTCAGCAAGTCGATCGCGTCGCGCCGTACCTCGGCTCGCTGTCGCGCTGGCTCGAGACGCTGAAGCGTCCGAAGCGCATCCTGATCGTCGACTGCCCCATCGAGCTCGACAACGGCACCGTCGCGCACTTCGAAGGCTATCGTGTGCAGCACAACGTGTCGCGCGGCCCGGGCAAGGGCGGCGTGCGCTACCACCAGGACGTGACGCTGTCGGAAGTGATGGCACTGTCCGCATGGATGTCGGTGAAGAACGCGGCCGTGAACGTGCCGTACGGCGGTGCGAAGGGCGGTATCCGCGTCGACCCGCGCAAGCTGTCGCGCGGTGAGCTCGAGCGCGTGACGCGCCGCTACACCAGCGAAATCGGCATCATCATCGGCCCGAACACCGACATTCCGGCGCCGGACGTCAACACCAACGAACAGGTGATGGCGTGGATGATGGACACCTACTCGATGAACCAGGGCCAGACGTCGACCGGCGTCGTGACCGGCAAGCCGATCGCGCTCGGCGGCTCGCTCGGCCGCAAGGAAGCAACGGGCCGCGGCGTGTTCGTCGTCGGCTGCGAAGCGGCGAAGAAGAAGGGCCTCGAGATCGAAGGCGCACGCATCGCGGTGCAGGGCTTCGGCAACGTCGGCGGCATCGCGGCGAAGCTGTTCCAGGAAGCGGGTTCGAAGGTGATCGCGGTGCAGGATCACACGGGCACGATCTACCAGCCGGCCGGCCTCGATTCGAACAAGCTGCTCGACCACGTCGCACGCACGGGCGGCGTCGCGGGCTTCGAAGGCGCGGAGCCGATGCCGAACGACGAGTTCTGGACGGTCGAAACCGACATCCTGATCCCGGCGGCACTGGAAAACCAGATCACCGAGAAGAACGCAGCGAAGATCCGCACGAAGATCATCGTCGAAGGCGCGAACGGCCCGACGACGACGGCAGCGGACGACATCCTGAGCGCGAACGGCGTGCTCGTGATCCCGGACGTGATCGCGAACGCGGGCGGCGTGACCGTGTCGTACTTCGAGTGGGTGCAGGATTTCTCGAGCTTCTTCTGGACGGAAGACGAGATCAACCACCGTCTCGAGCGCGTGATGCGCGAAGCATTCTCCGGCGTGTGGGCGGTCGCGGAAGAGCACAAGGTGTCGGTGCGTACGGCGGCGTTCATCGTTGCGTGCAAGCGCATCCTGATGGCGCGTGAAATGCGTGGCCTCTACCCCTGATCGTTGACTATGATCAATTCATGACGCAATCCACCCGATTGCGGATATGAACCCTCGCGGGCGGTGCCGGATCCGGCATCGCCCGCGCGCGCATTCGGGGCGCCCGGAGCCGGGAGGAAGGCTTCGCCAAAGGCGCCGCGACGTGCGGTAAACAACACTACTTTCAAAAATATTACTTTGATACACTGGCGCGGGTTTTAGCCAAGGAGATGACCAAAATGAAATACCAAAAGGCAGTCCTGATGTTCGCGGCGCTTTGCGCGTTCGCAAGCGGCGCGCATGCTCAGGAGACGGGCACGCTGAAGAAGATCAAGGACACGGGCGTGATCGCGCTGGGGCACCGCGAGTCGTCGATCCCGTTCTCCTACTATGACGAAAAGCAGCAGGTGGTCGGCTATTCGCGCGAATTCCAGCTGAAGGTGGTCGACGCGGTGAAGAAGAAGCTGAACCTGCCGAACCTGCAGGTGAAGAACATCCCGGTCACGTCGCAGAACCGCATTCCGCTGGTGCAGAACGGCACGGTCGACATCGAGTGCGGCTCGACGACCAACAACGCCGAGCGCCAGCAGCAGGCCGCGTTCTCCGACACGATCTTCGTGATCGGCACGCGCCTGATGACGAAGAACGATTCGGGCATCAAGGATTTCGCCGACCTGAAGGGCAAGACGGTCGTGACCACTGCCGGCACGACGTCCGAGCGCCTGCTGCGCAAGATGAACAACGAAAAGCAGATGGGCATGAACATCATCAGCGCGAAGGATCACGGCGATTCGTTCAATACGCTGGAATCGGGCCGCGCGGTCGCGTTCATGATGGATGATGCGCTGCTCGCGGGCGAGCGCGCGAAGGCGAAGAAGCCGGGCGACTGGGTGATCGTCGGTACGCCGCAATCGGAAGAAGCGTACGGCTGCATGATGCGCAAGGGCGATGCGGACTTCAAGAAGGTTGTCGACGATGCGGTCTCGCAAGTCGAGAAGTCGGGCGAAGCCGCGAAGATCTATGCGAAGTGGTTCGAGAACCCGATCCCGCCGAAGGGGCTGAACCTGAACTTCCCGCTGTCCGATTCGATGAAGAAGCTGTACGCGAACCCGAACGACAAGGCGCTCGACTGACCGCACGGCCGTTGATGCAGAAATGACGCTAATGAGACGGAAGAGGCCACGCTTCTTCCGTCTCTTTTTGCTGGAGTCTTGCCCATGTCTTACCACTGGAACTGGGGCATCTTCCTGAGCCCCGTGTCGACCGGCGAGCCGACGACTTATTTCGGATGGCTGATGTCCGGCTTCTGGGTGACGATCGAAGTGTCGCTCGTCGCCTGGGTCATCGCGCTGATCGTCGGTTCGCTGTTCGGCGTGCTGCGCACCGTGCCGAACAAATGGCTGTCCGCGATTGGCACCCTGTACGTGTCGATCTTCCGGAACATTCCGCTGATCGTGCAGTTCTTCGTCTGGTATCTCGTGATACCCGAGCTGCTGCCCGCATCGATCGGCACCTGGATCAAGCAGTTGCCGCCCACTACGCAGTTCTTTACCGCGTCGATCATCTGTCTCGGCCTGTTCACGGGCGCGCGCGTGTGCGAACAGGTGCGCTCGGGGATCAACGCGCTGCCGAAGGGTCAGCGCGCCGCCGGTCTCGCGATGGGCTTCACGCAATGGCAGACGTATCGCTACGTGCTGCTGCCCGTCGCGTACCGGATCATCGTGCCGCCGCTCACGTCGGAATTCCTGAACATCTTCAAGAACTCCGCCGTCGCGTCGACGATCGGCCTGCTCGACCTGTCCGCGCAAGCGCGCCAGCTCGTCGACTACACCGCGCAGACGTATGAATCGTTCATCGCGGTCACGCTCGCATACGTGATCATCAACCTTGTCGTGATGTCGTTCATGCGCTGGATCGAAGGCCGTACGCGGCTGCCCGGCTATATCGGAGGCAAGTGATGCATCAGTTCGACTGGAGTAGTATTCCCGGCGCGCTGCCGACGCTGTGGACGGGGGCGGTCGTCACGTTCCAGATCACGCTGATCGCGATCGTGGTCGGGATCGTCTGGGGCACGCTGCTGGCGCTGATGCGGCTGTCGGGCGTCAAGCCGCTCGCGTGGTTCGCGCAGGGCTACGTGACGGTGTTCCGCTCGATCCCGCTCGTGATGGTGCTGCTGTGGTTCTTCCTGATCGTGCCGCAGTTGCTGCAGGGCGTGCTCGGTCTGTCGCCGACGATCGACATTCGTCTCGCGTCGGCGATGGTCGCGTTCTCGCTGTTCGAAGCCGCGTATTATTCCGAGATCATCCGCGCCGGCATCCAGGCGGTGCCGCGCGGGCAGGCGAATGCCGCGTTCGCACTCGGCATGAACTACGCGCATGCGATGCGCCTCGTGATCCTGCCGCAGGCGTTCCGCGCGATGGTGCCGCTGCTGCTCACGCAGGCGATCGTCCTGTTCCAGGATACGTCGCTCGTGTACGTGATCAGTCTGGCGGACTTCTTCCGCACGGCGGCCAACATCGGCGATCGCGACGGCACGACCGTCGAGATGGTCCTGTTCGCCGGCGCATGCTATTTCGTGATTTGCACGTTGGCGTCTGCTCTCGTCAAGGGTCTCCAGAAAAAGGTCACAAGATGATTTCCATCAAGAACGTTTCGAAGTGGTACGGCCAGTTTCAGGTCCTCACCGACTGCACGACCGAGGTCAAGAAAGGTGAAGTGGTCGTCGTGTGCGGCCCGTCGGGCTCGGGCAAGTCGACGCTGATCAAGACCGTGAACGGCCTCGAGCCGTTCCAGCAGGGCGAGATCCTCGTGAACGGCCAGTCGGTCGGCGACAAGAAGACGAACCTGTCGAAGCTGCGCTCGAAGGTCGGGATGGTGTTCCAGCATTTCGAGCTGTTCCCGCACCTGTCGATCACCGAGAACCTGACGCTCGCGCAGGTCAAGGTGCTTGGCCGCGGCAAGGACGAGGCGAACGAGAAGGGCATGAAGCTGCTCGACCGCGTCGGCCTGAAGGCGCATGCGCACAAGTTTCCGGGCCAGTTGTCGGGCGGCCAGCAGCAGCGTGTCGCGATCGCGCGCGCGCTGTCGATGGACCCGATCGCGATGCTGTTCGACGAACCGACGTCCGCGCTCGATCCCGAGATGATCAACGAAGTGCTCGACGTGATGGTCGAACTCGCGCAGGAAGGGATGACGATGATGGTCGTCACGCACGAGATGGGCTTCGCGAAGAAGGTGGCCCATCGCGTGATCTTCATGGACAAGGGCGCAATCGTCGAGGACGACCGCAAGGACGATTTCTTCTCGAATCCGAAATCGGAACGCGCGAAGGACTTCCTCGCGAAGATCCTGCACTGAGCGTTCGCGCGCTTCACGCGCGTCGATGCAAAAACCGCCCGGCCGAGCGCCGGGCGGTTTTTTTTTCGTCCGTTGGCCGCGGACGTTACCAGCTGTAGCGGTAGCCGACCTGCCCGACGATGCCGCGCCGATAGTCGCCGCCGATGTTGCGCGCGATCTTCGCGTTCGCGTACAGCTCGCCCGACTTGCCGAAACCCGCGGTCACGCCGACGCCGAGCTCGTACCACGTGCGGCCGAGATGCGTCGCGAACGGCGTGCCGCCGACGACGGTCTGGCCCGGCGACAGGAAGTCGTGCAGCACGTCGGCCGTGAAGTACGGCGTGGCAGCGCCGCCGCCCGAATCCGACTGGAGGTTCGGCCGGAAGATGCGCACGCCGACGCGGCCGCGCAGCGCGTTTGTCGTCGTGCCCGATACGGCCGACACGTTGTCGTTGAACCCGTTCAGCTTCAGGTACTGATACATCAGCTGCGCCTGCGGCTCGATCGCGACCGGCAGGCTGCCGATCGCGAAGGGCTTGCCGGCTTCCTGCGACAGCGCGATGCCGAAGCCGTTCTGCGACGCTTCGTTGCCGTAGCTGTCGCGATAGCGGTTGCCGTAGTGCGTGACCTGCCCGACGCTGTCGAAGTACGTGCCGTCGGACAGGTACTTCGTCCAGTAGCCGCCGACGCTCTGCGCGTGCATCTCGACCGAGCCTGTCGACGTCGACAGGTTGGCCGTATCCGCGCGCGCCATGTCGCTGAAGCTCGCGTTCGACACGCCGATGCTGGCCGTCACGCCCGCATGCGTGCTGCCGCCGCCGTTTGGCGCCTGGTCGAGTGTCCAGTCCTTGCCGAACTGCGCGAAGAACGTACGCTCGTCGGCCGCGAAGCGGCCCGCGTTTGCATCGAGGCTCTGGCCGCCGATGCGCCCCCATAAGCCGTCGCGATTGCCGGGCTGCTGCTTCTCGACGTTGTAGATGTCGCCGACGCGCTCGTGCAGCTTGCCGAGCGTCGAGAAGCCGTAGTCGGCGTTCAACAGCGGTGTGAGCGCATAGCCGGCGACACCGGGGCGATACGCGAGCGTCCCGCCGTTGCCGTTCCCGCCGCCGTCGCCGCCACCGGACGGGTGGATCGGGTCGCCGGGGTCCGACGGATCGAGTTGCGAGCGCAGGTACCAGCTGTTCGCGTCGCCTTGCCCGCCGCGATAGAGCCGGTATTCGTACGCGCCCGCCTGCACGGGCCCTGCGAGCTGGAATGCCGATGCGGTGGTCGTGCCGCCGTTGGTCGTGACGACCACCGGAATCCCGTCGCCCTTCGTCTGCGCGCCGGTGCCGGCCGTGTTGGCGATCTTCAGGCCCGTCGTGCCGCTCGCGGTGCCGCCGTTCACGATCACCCGATCGGTCGGCGATGCGTCTGCGCCGAGGAACGTGTTGAGCGCGATCGTGCCGCCGTTGCCGACGTAGCTGCCGGTCGTGAGCGTCTTGTAGCTGCCCGCGAGCGTCGGCGAACCGGTCGGTGCGGCGAATGCGACCAGGCCCGCGTTGTTCAGGCTGCTCAGCACGGAGCTGCCCGTCATGCGCCACGTGCTGGTGGGGTCGACGGTCAGTGCGACCGGGTCGATCTTGCCGGTCAGTGTCGTGCCGTTCGCGAGGAGCACGTTGCCGGTGCTCGATGCGTCGGAGGCGATGTCGCCGGCCAGGTTCACGGCCGATGCGGTGAAGGTGGTGTTGCTGCCGTTCGACAGGTCGAGCAGCGTGCCGTTGCCGGCCGTCACGACCGTGCCGTTGCGCACGGCGATGTCGGCCGTGCCGCCGCGCGCGGCGAAGGCCGGGCCGGTGGCGGACGTGACGCTGCCGCCGTCGACGAGCACCGAACTCGTCGCGCCGTTTGCGAGCGTATCGGAGGTCAGCACGCCGGCCGTCGCGCCCTTGAGCATCGTGCCGGTCAACGCGAGCACGCTGCCGCTGTCGGCGGTCGCGCCGTTGCCGGCGGCGCTGGCGATCGTCGAGCCCGTATCGCCGATGCGGCCGCCGTTCTGCGCGACGAGGCCGTCGGCCGCCGTGCCGGCCGCGGTGATTTTCGCGCCCGACAGCAGCGCGGTCGCGCCGCCGTTCGTCACGATCGCGGCCGAACCCGAGCCGCTCGTTGCGATGGTCGTGCCGTTGGCCGTCAAGGTCGAGCCCGTGCCGGAGACGAACGCACCGCGCGCGTTGCTGCCGGCCGTCCGGATGGTCGTCGCCGCGTCCATCCCGATCGTCGCACCGGCGCCCGTCGACGACAGGCCGTCGGCGCCACTGCCGGTCGTGCCGATCTGCGTGCCGGACAGTGCGATCGTCGCGTTCGTCCCCTGGTTGTCGATCCCCTTGCCCGAGCCACCGACCGCGATAGAAGTCGCACCAGCCGCGAGCCCGCCGCCCGTCACAGTCGAGTCGATCAGCACACCGTCGGCGCTGCCGTTCGCGATCACGGTGCCGGTGCCCGACAGTGCGACCGATGCGCCGGCGCCCGTCAGGTGGACGCCCGCGATGCCGTCGTCGGCTTCGATCGAACCCGTGTTGGCGAGCGTCGCCGAAGCGCCCTGCACGAGCGCGCCGGTGCCGTCGGATACGCGGATCGTCGACGCGTTGTTCACCGTGCCGAGCGTGCCGACCACGACCCCTGTCGAACCGGCGCCCGTCAGCAGCACCGTGTCGCGGTTCTCGAGTGTGCCAAGGTTCTGCGCGACGAAGCCCGTCACGCCGCCAGTCGATGACGTGACGGCGGCGTTGTTGGTGAGCGTCGTCGCGACCGGTGCGCCGGCATTCGCGCCGGTGAGGTCGTGCGCCTGGCCGTCGACGACACCCGCGATCGCGCCGGCCGCGTTCAGGTTGATCGTCGCGCCCGCGTCGATCGTGCCTTGCGCGCCGCCTTCGACCGCGATCGCGATGCCGTTCGCGCCGTTGATGTTGTAGATCGCATTGCCGGTCGACAGCACGGTGCCGGCGTCGGTCGCGAGCACGCCGTGCGCGCGCTGGCCGTTGACGTCGGTCGTCAGGGTGCCGGCCGCCGACGCGCCCGTGTACGTCGCGCCGCCCGCGACGCGGAACAGCGTCGAATTGTCGGTGTCGACGCTGAGGTGCTGCGCGGCGACGTTGATCTTCGAGCCCGCGCCATATGCGTAGAAGCCGATCTGGTTGGTGCCCGACATGAAGGCGGGCACGGCATTGGCGCCGACGTCGATCGTCGCGCCCGAGCGCGCGTGCACGCCGATCGCGCCGGTGCCCGTCAGGTTGAGCTCGCCGTCGAGCGTGGCTTTCGCGAGCGGCCCCTCGGCCCACACGCCGTAGTTGCGCGTGCCCGATGCGGGATCGAGGCCGCCGGCCACGTTGATCGTGCCGGTCGAGGTTGCGGCCGTCGCGGTCGTGCCGGTCCCGACGACCATGATGCCGATGCCGTTGACGCCGTTCAGCGTGATGGTGCCGGTGTTGGTCACGGTCGCGGCCGTGTTGGCCGCGAGCATGCCGACGTTGGCGAGCGGCGTGCCGGACGCCGCGCCGTTGACGACGATCGCGCCCGCGTTGGTCAGCGTACCGGATGACGAGCCGATGCTCGCCAGCGCGGCGCCGTTCTGCGTCTGCGAGCCGATCACGATCGTGCCGAGGTTGCTCGCGGTGCCCGATGCGCCGAGCAGGATGCCGTACGCGTGCGCGGACAGCGCGACGTCGTTTGCGGCTTCCGGTGCGCCGGCATCGTACTGGGCCGCGCGGCCGAGGTAGATCGTGCCGCCGGCTTCGTTCGTGAAGCTGCCGCCGGCGACGAGGCCGCCGATCACCTGGCTGTCGAGCGTCGTCGCGTTGACGCCGACGTTGATCGTGCCGGCGTTCGATGCGCTCGCGCCGTCGGTCGCGGCCACCGCGTAGTTCTGCAGGTCGAGCCGGTTGCGGATGAGATCCCACGCGCCGACGTTCATCACGCCGTTGTTGACGAACGTGGTGCCTGCGCCGTTTGCGTACACGCCGCTGCCTTCGACGACCGTGTCGAGCCCGAAGTTGTCGGGCTGCGCGGTGCTCGTGTTGACGTTGTCGCCGGACGTATAGCCGGATGAAATCGCGCCGTTGTTGACGCCGCTCGCGCCGCTCAGCAGGCGCACCAGCGTAAAGTCGCCCGACAGGCGCCCGTCGTTGATGAAGTGCGCACCGTTCTCCGCGACGACGGCAGCGCTCGCGTCGATCGTGTTGGAGCCGCGGAAGTCGATCTGGCCGTCCTTGCCGATGTGCAGCGTCGCGTTTGCGCCCGTGCCGTGCATCGCGGTCGGGTAGTTCCTGGGCAGCGCGTTCTTGTCGTCCGGCGACACGTTGTTCGCATACTCGAAGGTTTGCGTGGCGAACGTCACGGCCTGGCCGAACGCATTGTCGTAGGCTGCCTGCGAGCCGAGTGCGCCGTTCTGGACCGAATGCACGAGAAAGTTGTTGTACGCGGCCAGCGACGCGGCGTCGGTGACGGTCCACCTGCTGCCGTCGAACGCGGTGAAGGTGCCCGCGTAGGTCGGCACGTCGAGCTCGACGCTGCCGACGGGGCCGCCGCTCGCGAGATAGTCGCCGGTGATGAACCAGATCTGGTTGCGCGAATTCCAGTTGATGACGCTCGGTGCCGAGCCGGTGCCGTCCGCGTAGGTGAGGTCGGTCTGCTTGGCCGCGATCGTGATCACATTGCCGGCCGCCGCGGGCGCGTTCGCCGGGTTGCCGATCGATACGTCGAGCGTGCCGCCCGAGTTCGCGACCGTACCGATCCGCGTGTTCACGTACTGGTTGCCGTTCACGTCGTGGTAGACCTGCACGATGGTCGAGCCTGCGTTCGACGGGACGAACGCGGACGAATCGTAGGTGGCGACCGACGTGCGGCCGCCCGTGATCGAGTCCGGGGTGCCGACACTTTGCGTCTTGCCGCCGAGCGTCACCAACGGCTGATTCGGGTTGCCCGAAATGATGGACGTGTTGCCGAGCGGCATCGGCGTGTAGCCCATGTCGCCGGTCGCGCCGGTCCAGGCGCCCGTCAGGCTGACCCGGTCGCCGCCCGACACGGTCGTGGCGCCGGCGAGGTCGTCGTTGACGGTGGGGCTGAAGCTGCCGAGCGCACAGGTGCCGCCGCTCGCGACGGCCGCGCCGTTGCCGCACGTCGATGCATACGCGGAGCCGGCCGACAGCACGGCCAGCGCAGCGCCGAGTGCCGCGACGCGAAGCGGTGCTCCACACACTGCCACGTGTGCGGCACAGCGGCCTGCGCCGGACGGGCTGCCCGCACGCTTGCCGCGCGCCCGCGCCGTTTCCGCAGCAGCGACCCAGCAGCCGGTGGTCTCGCTCCATATCGATCGAAATGAATGATTCACGACAAGCCCCTCTCATTTGTTTTGACGTGGCTTTCACCGCGGTGCAGTGAAATCTCGATCCGCGGTGAGGGAATGGCGTGAATGGGTGTGCGGCGGCCGTGGCCGTTTCTCCGCCAATCGCGATTCGTTACACCGAGGATGAGCGGACTCTACTGACCGGGAAGGGGATCGATTGTCGGGAAGCTTACAAATGCGGCAATAGTGCCGCTTTCATTTGGTATTTTCGGATTGTGCGATGAATCGAACTGAAAACCTTTGTGGATAAGGGTTTGGTCGATTCTTGCGTGCGACCTCGTGATCGCCGGATCGGTGGGGTGGCGCACGGTTTACGTCAGGTCGGTGCTTTAGAATGTGGTTTCCGGAATGTCTGCATTTTGATTGAGCGATTTATTCGCTTCTTGTTTCAATCATTTTCCATTGGAAATGAATTGAGTCGGGCGAGTATTGAGAGACGTCGCTTCGATATACCGGAATGTGGCCGGATGAAACTGGGTTGGCACGGGGCGAGCGATATGGCCCGGCGGCAAGCGTCACGGTATCGTGTGCGCGAAACAGCCCGCCGCGACCGGGCGTGGCGAGCCAGCGGCATGCCTGCCGAACAGTGACTGGCAGCGGAGAGGAGCAGGTGCTGGCGCGCGTGGGCTCAGAAGTCGAGCGCGTCGTCTGAATCGACGTCGGCGGCGGCAAGCGCCTCGCGTGCGTCGCGCGGCGCCGACGCCGATGCGTCGAGCGCCGGATTGCGCAGCTTCTCGAGCACGCGTTCAGGCACCGGGATCCGCATCCGCGCGGCGACGTCGCCGCACTGGAACATGATCAGTTCGCCCGGCTCGAACGCGGTCCAGACTTCGTTGTCGGTGAGCGGCTGTGTCGCGATCACCGCGACGCGATCCTCGGGCGTCGTATATTTTGCGAAGTCGATCGACAGGTCTTCGTCGACGAGATGTGCGGTCGAGAACGGCCAGCGCCGCACGAGATAGTGCAGCCGCGTCGAGCAATGCGCGAAGAGCGCCTGGCCGTTCGACATCAGGAAGTTGAATACGCCGTGATCGGTGATGCCGCGCGTCAGCTCGCCGACACGCTCGAACAGTTCGGGCAACGGCGGCTGCGCGCCGGGGAACGCTTCGCGCAGCCCCTGCATCAGCACGCAGAACGCCTGTTCGCTGTCGGTCGTGCCGACCGGATGGTAGACGCTGCCGTCCATGTCCGGCGCGTAGTCCTGGAGGTCGCCGTTATGCGCGAAGATCCAGTGCCGGCCCCACAGCTCGCGCATGAACGGATGGCTGTTCTCGAGCAGGATGTGGCCTTGCGTCGCCTTGCGGATGTGCGCGATCGTGTTCTTGGACTTGATCGGGTAGCGCTTCACCATTTCGGCGATCGGCGACGTGGCCGATGCCTGGTGATCGATGAACAGGCGGCAGGCCTTGTCTTCGAAGAACGCGATACCCCAGCCGTCGGCATGGTGATCGGTGAGCCCACCCCGGGCCGCGAAACCTGTGAAGGAGAATGTGACGTCCGTCGGCGCGGCGCAGTTCATTCCTAAGAGTTGGCACATTTTACTTGGGGCGGCAGGCTGAAGCGGCGGGGTAACGAACCGGGCGAACCCCGGTACAATGCGGCTTCTAGCATATCACCGAGCCCTGAGCGGTAAAAAGCGGATTCCGCTGGCCAAAGGCCCCGTGTTGCGGTTTGCCGTCAGTCGGCCCGCGCACGCGTGTTCCGGCCCCGCCGACGGCAAGCACGTTCCTCACGACGCCTCCTATGACTGCCTCGAACGCTTCCTCCCCGGCGACGCTCTCGCTCGCCCGTCCCGACGACTGGCACCTGCACCTGCGAGACGGCGACATGCTGGCCGCCGTGCTGCCGCACACCGCGCGCCAGTTCGGCCGCGCGATCGTCATGCCGAACCTGAAGCCGCCGGTGACGACCACCGCGCAGGCGCAGGCCTATCGCGAGCGGATCCTCGCCGCGCTGCCGGCCGGGATGACGTTCGAGCCGCTGATGACGCTGTACCTGACCGACAACACGCCGCCCGACGAGATCCGCCGCGCGCGCGAAAGCGGCTTCGTGCACGGCGTGAAGCTGTATCCGGCAGGCGCTACGACGAATTCCGACCACGGCGTCACCGATCTCGCGAAGTGCGCGAAGACGCTCGAGGCGATGCAGGAAACCGGCATGCCGCTGCTCGTGCACGGCGAAGTGACCGATGCGTCGATCGACCTGTTCGACCGCGAGAAGGTTTTCATCGACCGCGTGATGACGCCGCTGCGCCGCGATTTCCCGGGCCTGAAGGTCGTGTTCGAACACATCACGACGAAGGACGCGGCCGACTACGTGCGCGAAGCCGATGCGGCGCCCGGCCTGCTCGGCGCGACCATCACCGCGCATCACCTGCTGTACAACCGCAATGCGCTGTTCGTCGGCGGGATTCGCCCGCATTACTACTGCCTGCCCGTGCTGAAGCGCGAGACGCATCGCGTGGCGCTGGTCGAGGCTGCGACGTCGGGCAATCCGCGCTTCTTCCTCGGCACCGACAGCGCGCCGCATGCGCGCGACGCGAAGGAAACCGCGTGCGGCTGCGCAGGCTGCTACACGGCGCTGCACGCGCTCGAACTGTACGCGGAAGCGTTCGACACGGCCGGTGCGCTCGACAAGCTGGAAGGCTTCGCGAGCTTCTTCGGCGCCGATTTCTACGGGCTGCCGCGCAGCGCCGAGACGGTCACGCTGCGTCGCGAGGCATGGGAGCTGCCGCGCGAGATCTTCGCGGGCGATACGCCTGTCGTGCCGCTGCGCGGCGGCGAGATGATCGGCTGGAAACTGGCGTGACCTTCGCGCCGCCGCGCGAACCCGGCCATATGGCCGGCAGCGGGGCGGCGGATTTTGCGCGGATCGACTGGTCCGTGCCGTGGCTCGCGCCCTACGCGGAGCCCGGCCGCGTTGCACAGGCGGCGGCAAGGGCGGGCGAGGCCGCGCTGCTTGGCGCGCTGAACGGCGCGTTGAGCGACACCGGGCCCGACGGCCCGCGCATCAGCGGCCGCGGCCGGCCGCTGCGATTCGAGCCGCAGGCCGCGTTGCCGCCCGGCGTGGCGTACGAGACCCATATCGCGGAGACGGGCGGCGTCCCGACCCGCCACAATCTGCACGACTTCTTCAACGCGCTCGTCTGGTTCGCGTATCCGCGCATCAAGGCCGCACTGAATGCGCGCCAGGCCGCGGCGATCGACGAGGCGGGCGGTGTCGGCCCCGTACGCGGCACGTTGCGCGATGCGCTCACGCTGTTCGACGAGAACGCCGCGCTGTTCGTGACGGCCGACCGCGCGCTCGCCGCCGCGCTGCGCCGATTCGACTGGCCGCGGCTGCTGGTTGCCGCGCGCGATGCGTGGGGCACGCGCTGCGAGGCGCGGCTCGTCGGCCATGCGCTGCTCGAGAAGCTCGTCGCGCCCTACAAGTCCTGCACCGCGCACACGTGGATCGTCGAAGTGAGCGCGGACTATTTTTCATGGCCCGACGTGCAACGCACCGCGCATGTCGACGCACGTGTGGCCGCGGAACTCGCGACGCGCGCGCTGACGAGCCGCGATTTCGCGCCGCTCCCGGTGCTCGGCGTGCCGGGCTGGTGCGATGCGAATGCCGAGGCCGCGTTCTACGACGATCCGGACGTGTTTCGCAGTGGCCGGCGCTCGCGTGCTGCCGACAGCGGCGCGCAGTGCTAGAATGCGCGTCGCAAAGCAGGCCAGGCAGTCGCGGCCTCGCCGCCTTCGGGCGCGCGGGGGCGAGGAAAGTCCGGACTCCACAGGGCAGGGTGATGGCTAACGGCCATCCGTGGCGACACGCGGAACAGGGCAACAGAAAGCAAACCGCCGATGGCCCGGCGCAAGCCGGGATCAGGTAAGGGTGAAACGGTGCGGTAAGAGCGCACCGCGGCGACGGCGACGTTCGCCGGCACGGTAACCTCCACCCGGAGCAATTCCAAGTAGGCAGGCGCGCATTTTCGGATGCAGGACGGGGCCCCCGTCTCGTCTGCGGGTAGGAAGCTTGAGCGCGTCAGCAATGGCGCGCCTAGAGGAATGGCTGCCACGCGTTGCGGGCTTCGGCGCGCAGTGTGCACAGAATCCGGCTTATCGGCCTGCTTTGCGGTACGAATACGAAAGGGCCGGCGGCTCCCAACGGAGCGCCGGCCCTTTTTTCATGTGCACTTGCCGCGCGTTCAGCCGGCGACGATGTCGAACGAATGCGTGAGTTCGGCTGTCTTCGCGATCATGATCGACGCGGAGCAATACTTGTCGTGCGACAGGTTGATCGCGCGCTCGACGGTGGCCGGGTTCAGGTTGCGGCCGGTGACGGTGAAGTGGAAGTGCACTTTCGTGAACACCTTCGGGTCTTCGCTCGCGCGTTCGGCCTTCAGCGTGACCGAGCAGCCGCTGACTTCCTGGCGGCTCTTCTTCAGGATCAGCACGACGTCATACGCCGTGCAGCCGCCGGTGCCGAGCAGCACCATCTCCATCGGGCGCGGCGCGAGGTTGTGGCCGCCGCCTTCGGGCGCACCATCCATCGTGACGAGGTGGCCGCTGCCGGTCTCGGCCGAAAACGCCATGCCGTCCTGACCCATCCAGCTTACTTTGCATTCCATGCTTGCACTCCCGCGTTGCCTGATTCGGATTCGATCCGGCATTGTAGCCCGCAGCGCAACGGTCGGCTGATGCGGTGCACGACGCGCAATGCAGGCGCCGCCCGGGCGGCGCGCCGGACGGCCAATTTCCCTCCGGACTTAGGGGTTTTACTCTAGCCGAGGGCGGTTCCCGATCGTGCCTGTCGGGATCAGATGCTTGATTTCAAAGAGAAAATCGACTATTCAAACGTGCCGCCATAAATTTCACATAATGGTGTTTGATTTCGTAATGCAAATTTTCTTGTGAAGTCGGCGACGCGTTCGTATAATGAGCCTCATTGGTTGTCGCGCTGCGGCAACCTCCGAATGTCTCCTCCACCTCCTCCTATGGTGGATTAAGCCCGAACCAGCCGTTCGGGCTTTTTTTCGTCCCATGCAAACATCGGCGCGCGGTTTGCGCGCCCCGACAGGGTCACGCGGGCTGCCTGGCGGCCGGCTGCGATGCCGCGTCGAGCGGTGTGCCGCGCGAGCGCGCGTCAGGCGCCGGCGCGTGGACGGCCGACGCATGGCCGTGCCCGCGTGCGCAGAAGTGGCGGACGCGTTCGCGCACCGCGCGCAGGCGGGCGACGCGATCCTCGGCATGGGCGGCGCGGGCTTCGGCAAGGCGTGTATCGAGTGCATCGAGCTTGGCTTCGCAGTCGGCGCGGGCGGCGACGGCAGGTGCCGCGGCGGCCAGCAATGCGGCCGCAAGGATGGGCGTAAGTCGTTGATTCATCATGCTAGTTTGTTGTTTTCCGTATTCGGCCGGTCTGGCGCGGCAAGGTCACGTGCCGCGCGTCGATGGGTGCCTCCCCGGGCGCTCGGTTCGCCTGGCTTGTCGGGGCACGACCGGATTTTGGCCCATTTCGGCCGCCGTGCGCAGGGGAAGTGGATTCCCTTTGACCGCCTTGCCGTATTTCCTTTATAATTCAGGGCTTTTCCGCATTCATGCCCACGGAAAAAGAACAGGGAGAGCCTGCACCGCGCCTCGAAGCGCACATAGACAAGCAGGACGAATACTTCGGGCAAAGCATTTTTTTTGGATCGATCATGAAGACGTTTTCCGCAAAAGCCCATGAGGTGACGCGCGAATGGTACGTGATTGACGCGACGGATAAGGTTCTCGGCCGTGTTGCCAGCGAAGTGGCACGCCGTCTGCGCGGCAAGCACAAGCCTGAGTTCACTCCGCACGTCGACACCGGTGATTTCATCATCATCGTCAACGCGAGCAAGTTGAAAGTCACGGGCAACAAGACGCTGGACAAGAAGTACTACCGTCACTCGGGCTACCCGGGCGGTATCTATGAAACGACGTTCGGCAAGATGCAAGAACGCTTCCCGGGCCGTGCGCTCGAGAAGGCGGTCAAGGGCATGCTGCCGAAGGGCCCGCTCGGCTACGCGATGATCAAGAAGCTGAAGGTCTACGCAGAAGCGACGCATCCGCACTCGGCTCAACAGCCGAAGGCGCTCGAGATCTAAGGGGACCCACATGATCGGTAACTGGAACTACGGTACGGGCCGCCGCAAGAGCGCAGTCGCACGTGTCTTCATCAAGGCTGGCAAGGGCGATATCATCGTCAACGGCAAGCCCATCGCTGACTACTTCTCGCGCGAAACGTCGCTGATGATCGTGCGTCAACCGCTGGAACTCACGAACCACGGCCAGACGTTCGACATCAAGGTGAACGTCAATGGCGGCGGTGAAACGGGCCAGGCAGGCGCAGTGCGCCACGGCATCACCCGTGCACTGATCGACTACGACGCAACGCTGAAGCCGTCGCTGTCGAGCGCTGGTTTCGTCACGCGCGATGCGCGTGAAGTCGAGCGTAAGAAGGTTGGTCTGCGCAAGGCACGTCGCGCAAAGCAGTTCTCGAAGCGTTAATTTCGCTTCATGGCCTCGCCGCTCCCGGGCGGCGTCCGCCGGAAAAACCGCCAGCTTTCGCGCTGGCGGTTTTTTTATGTCCGTTTCCAGGCGCGTGCTGCCGCGGCCCGCGCGTGCGTGCTTGATGAATTCGACAAGAACCTATTGATTTCATGGACTTCAGCACGATCTTCTGATCGGCCCTACAATAGCGGCTAAAGCTTTTTGGAGAGTTCGCAATGAACGCTGTTACCGAATCCGCAGCAACGACGGCCGAAATGCCGGTTCCGTTCGTCTTCACCGACGCCGCGGCCGACAAGGTCAAGCAACTGATCGACGAAGAGGGCAATCCCGACCTGAAGCTGCGCGTGTTCGTGCAGGGCGGCGGCTGCTCCGGCTTCCAGTACGGCTTCACGTTCGACGAGGAAGTCAACGAGGACGACACCGTGATGAACAAGAACGGTGTCCAGCTCCTGATCGACTCGATGAGCTACCAGTACCTGGTCGGCGCCGAGATCGACTACAAGGACGACCTCAACGGCGCCCAGTTCGTGATCAAGAACCCGAACGCGAGCACCACCTGCGGGTGCGGCTCGTCGTTCTCGGTCTGAGCGCACGACAGGTCCACACCGGTTCGCCGGAAAGAAAAACGGGGCTTCATGCCCCGTTTTTTATGCCCGTTTGCCATGCGGCGCCCGCCGCGCGGCAGGTATCGCGTCAGCGCGGATAGAGCGCGCCGAGCACGCGGTTGCCGGCCGCGCCGGTGACCGTCGCGAGATTGCCGGGCTGGCGCGCGGTGAAACGGTACGCGAGCCACGCGAACGCGAGTGCCTCGACCTGCTGAGGCGGCACGCCAAGCGCAGCCGTCGTATCGACCGTGGCCGTCACGCCAGCCTCGGCCAGCGCGTGCCGGAGCGCGTCGAGCAGCACCGGATTGCGGGCGCCGCCGCCGCATACAAACACGGCCTTGCAGCCCGCTGCGTGCCGTGCGATCTCGCGCGCGACCGAAACGGCGGTGAGCGCGGTGAGGGTCGCCTGCACATCCTGCGGCGCGACTTGTGCAAACGTCGCGAGCTTCGCGTCGAGCCAGGCGGGATTGAACAGGTCGCGCCCGGTGCTTTTCGGCGGCAGTGCGGCGAAATACGGCTCGTCGAGCAGCGCGTCGAGCAGCGGTGCGTGGACGGTGCCACGCGCGGCGAACTTGCCGCCGTCGTCGTACGGCTTGCCCAGATGGCGGGTCGCCCATTCGTCGAGCAGCGCGTTCGCGGGGCCGCAGTCGAACCCGCGCACGTCACCGCCTTCGCCGGGCAGGATTGTGATGTTGCTGATCCCGCCGAGATTGCAGACGACGCGCGTCTCGCCCGGTGCGCCGAACACCGTTGCGTGGAAGGCCGGCGCGAGCGGTGCCCCGTGGCCGCCTGCCGCGACATCGCGGCTGCGAAAATCGGCGATCACGTCGACCTGGGTCAGCTCGGCGAGCAGCGCCGGGTTGTTGAGCTGCCGCGTATAGCCGCGCTCGGGGCGATGGCGTACGGTCTGGCCGTGCACGCCGATCGCGCGAATCTCGTCGCGCGACAGCCCGGCCGTGCGCTGCAATTCGTGGCAGCACACCGCGTAGCGCGCGACCAGCGCGTTCGCGGCGAGCGATTCGCGGTCGATCTCGTCGTCACCGGGCTGTTGCAGCGCGAACAATGCGTCGCGCAGTGATTGTGCGAAGCCGACGAACGCTTCCGCGAGCACGACCGGCGCCTTGCCGGCCTCGAAACGCACGGCGACGCCATCGACGCCGTCCATGCTGGTTCCCGACATCAGCCCGAAGTAGATGCCGTCGGCCGGATGGGCGTTTTGCGGCTGTCGTTGCGGCACGTTGGGTTCTCCTGGATCGTGCGGCGCGAGCCGGTGCCGCGCGCCTTGCGCCCGATTATCCGCGCAACGCGACGCGCCGTTAAGCGATGGGCGCGCAAGTTATGGGAAAATCCCTGTTTTTGCGACATTCTTCCTGGCACCGATGAGCACCGAACCCAGTTCCAAGCCCGTTTTCCCGATCACTGACGAAGTCCGGCATGCGCTCGCCGTCACGAAGCGCGGCGTCGACGAGCTGCTGGTCGAGGAAGAGTTCGCGCAGAAGCTCGCGCGCAGCGCGGCGACGGGCACGCCGCTTCGCATCAAGCTCGGCCTCGACCCGACCGCACCCGACATCCACATCGGCCATACGGTCGTGCTGAACAAGATGCGTCAGCTTCAGGACCTCGGCCACACGGTGATCTTCCTGATCGGCGACTTCACGTCGCTGATCGGCGATCCGTCGGGCCGCAACGCGACGCGCCCGCCGCTCACGCGCGAGCAGATCGAGTCGAACGCGAAGACCTACTTCGAACAAGCCGCGCTCGTGCTCGATCGCGACAAGACCGAAATCCGCTACAACAGCGAATGGTCGATGCCGCTCGGCGCGGACGGGATGATCAAGCTTGCGTCGCGCTACACGGTCGCGCGGATCCTCGAGCGCGAGGATTTCACGAAGCGCTTCCAGGGCGGCGTGCCGATCTCGATCCACGAATTCCTGTACCCGCTGATGCAGGGCTACGATTCGGTCGCGCTGAACGCCGACCTCGAGCTCGGCGGCACCGACCAGAAGTTCAACCTGCTGGTCGGCCGCGAACTGCAGAAGCAGTACGGCCAGGAACAGCAGTGCATTCTCACGATGCCGCTGCTTGAAGGCCTCGACGGCGTCGAGAAGATGTCGAAGTCGAAGGGCAACTATGTCGGCATCAGCGAGCAGCCGACCGACATGTTCGGCAAGCTGATGAGCATCTCGGACACGCTGATGTGGCGTTACTTCGAGTTGCTGTCGTTCCGCAGCATGGACGAGATCGCCGGCTTCAAGCGCGAGGCCGAAGGCGGCCGCAACCCGCGCGACTTCAAGGTGCTGCTCGCGCAGGAAATCGTCGCGCGGTTCCACTCGCAGGCCGACGCCGAGCGTGCGCTCGAGGACTTCAACCACCGCGCGAAGGGCGGCGTGCCGGACGACATTCCGTCGGTCACGCTCGCGGGCGCGCCGCTCGCGATCGGCCAACTGCTGAAGCAGGCCGGCCTCGTGCCGTCGACGAGCGAAGCGCTGCGCAACATCGAGCAGGGCGGCGTGAAGATCGATGGTGCGACCGTGTCGGACAAGGGCCTGAAGGTCGAGGCCGGCGAGTTCGTCGTGCAGGTCGGCAAGCGCCGCTTCGCGCGTGTCACGCTGACCGCATGATCGCGCTGATCCAGCGCGTGAAGCGCGCCGACGTGCGCGTCGGCGACCGCACGACGGGCGAGATCGGCGCGGGCCTGCTCGCGCTCGTCTGCGCGGAGCGCGGCGACACCGACGCGGCGGCCGACAAACTGGTCGCGAAAATGCTCGGCTACCGTGTGTTCAGCGACGCCGCCGGCAAGATGAACCTGCCGGTGTCGAATATCGACGGTGAAGGCCGCGCAGGCGGCCTGCTGCTCGTGTCGCAGTTCACGCTGGCGGCCGATACCAACAGCGGGCTGCGTCCGAGCTTCACGCCGGCCGCGCCGCCCGACGAAGGTGCGCGGCTGTTCGACTATTTTGTCGCGGCAGCGCGTGCGCGCCATCCGGTCGTCGAGACGGGCGAGTTCGGCGCCGACATGCAGGTTTCGCTCGTCAACGACGGCCCCGTGACATTCTGGCTGCAAGTGCGGCCCTGATTCTTCCCCGGAGACGCGCCGCGATGGCCACCACGCAGATTCTTTTCATCCGCCATGGCGAGACGGCCTGGAATCGCATCAAGCGCATCCAGGGTCATATCGACATTCCGCTGGCCGACACGGGGCTCGCGCAGGCGCAAAAGCTGGCCGCGCGGCTCGCACGCGACGCGCGTGACGGTGCGCGGATCGACGCGGTCTATTCGAGCGACCTGATGCGCGCGCAACAGACCGCGCAGCCCTTCGCCGATGCGCTCGGGTTGCCGCTGCTGCTGCGGGAAGGGCTGCGCGAACGCTCGTACGGCGCATTCCAGGGGCACGACAGCACCGAGATCGAGGTGCTGTTTCCGGACGCATACGCGGTGTGGCAGACGCGCGATCCGGGCTTCGCGCCGGAAGGCGGCGAGTCGCAGCGTGAGTTCTATCATCGTGTGCTGCATGCGCTCGAGCCGATCGTGGCCGCGCACCCGGGCGGCCGGATCGCGTGTGTCGCGCACGGCGGCGTGCTCGACAGCGTGTACCGGTTTGCGAACGGCATTGAACTCTCGGCGCCGCGCAATTATCAACTGCTCAACACGAGCATCAACGTCGTCGACTACGTGGATGGCCGCGCGCAGGTCGTGCAGTGGGCCGACGTATCGCACCTGGATGCCGCAAGCGACGACGACGGGTACCGAAAGGTGCTCTGAGCCAGCGGGCCCCGTCCGGCATGGCCGGCCGGGCTCCCTTCCTGCGTTCCGGTGTGGTGCTGGCTGCTTACTGCGGTAGCGCGTGGCGCGTCTTGTAGTCGAGCGCGTACGCGATCTTGCCGGGCTTGTCCGCCGCGATCGGCTGGCGCAGCTTGTCGAATTCCCCCTTGTTGTATTTCTTCCCTCCGTTGATCGCGTCCGCGCGCCCGAGGTCGGCGCCCGTCTTGCCGTCGATCACGGGATCCGTGGCCGCGACCATGCGCGTCGATGCATTCCAGACCGCATTCAGATAGCCCGTGTCGGCCTTCGCCGGATCGGGGTCGGTTGCGCCGGCGCGCGTCAGGTCATAGCCGGCGAGCGAGAACGTGCCCGGTTGCGCGCGCAGCCAGTCGGCCCAGTAGAACTCGAGGTAGTCGGTGGCTTGTGCGGGCTTGCTGTAGGCGATGTCGCGCGTGAAATAGACGAGCGAGCGGTAGCGGTCGTTCGTCATCCCGAGTTTCAGGCCGAGCCCGGTCGGCAGCTGGGCGCTCGTGATCGGCTTGCCTTCACCGTTCTTGAGGCGCAGATAGCCGCGGTTCTGCATCTGCTGCCAGAACGCGTCGCCCGAGTAGTTGCTGAGGTTGTCCTTGACGACGACGTGCACGTGCAGCGCCGGGCCGCCGTCGGGCGTCTCGTAGTAGGTCGACAGGCCGTGGTGGCCGTCGGTCAGGTACAGCGCATCGCCGTTCGGGCCGATCACGACCGGGTTCAGCACCGAGCGGTCGCGGGCGTTTGCGTCGGTCGTCGTGCACATGTAGCTCGCGGGCTCGCGCAGCACCGACTTGGCCGTGTAGCCAGCCGAAGCGATGCCACCCAGGCCTTCGTCCGCGCAGAAGTCGTCGAATTTCTTGTCGGGCTGCAGTTCGTAGCGGCCGAGCTTGTAGTAGATCTGGTCATAGCCGATTGCACCTTGCGTCGGATGGAGGTCGCCGAGCGTCACGTCGATCAGGTCGCCCGCACGGGCGGCCTTCCACTTGCCCGGTTGCGGCGTGACGGTGGCGGGCGGCGTCGGGGCAGGCGTGGTCGGGGTGCCGCCGGACGGCGTTTGCGCGTCCGAACGCGCGACGGCGGCGACATCGTCACCTCCGCAGGCGCTGAGGGCGAAGACGGCGGACAGGCTGGCGGCAAGGGCAAAACGGATCGGCAGGCGTGGCATCGCGGGCATCGGGTGTCGGTCGGGTTGGCGGGACACCGCGCGGGTCACGGGCAGGCGGGACGTACGGCGCATGCGACCGTGCGCGGGTGCAAGCCCGTCAGCTTGTCACAGGTATTTGACAGTAAATTGAAATGATAGGAGGAAGCGAATCGTCAGGCTGGCGGAGTGCCGTCGGGCGGTGTTGCCGTGGCGCGGCGGCGCGCACGCTTTGACGCGCCGTTTACGAGCGCCCAGCGCAGCACGGGTGCGACGACCCATATTCCGGGCCGGACCACCGCGCGTCGCAGCGGCGCGAACGCCGACACACCGAGCATGCGCTGCGCCCACGGGGGCAGCAGGTCGATCCCGGCATGCATCACCAGCGACGCGGCCGGCCGCAGCGCGGGCTTCGCGACCGGCACGTTCAGCAGGATGGACATCACGTCGAAGGTACGCGGCCCGGCCTCGAGTTCGGGCTGCATGCGCGCGAGATACGCGGCCACCTCGGCACGCGAACGGGGAACCTCGTGTGCGCCGAGCAGTTCGGCGATCAATGCGGTTTCGGCGTAGTAGCGGTCCTGCAACTCGCCCGGCAGGGCCGGATTCACGTAGCGCAGATGCGCGGCGAGGAAACTCGACACTTCCGCGACATGCACCCAGGTCAGCAACGCCGGATCGTCGGCGCGGTACGGCCGGCCGTCCGGCGCGGTGCCCGATATGTGCGCGTGGATCGATTTCACGCGCTCGATCAGCGCGAGTGCGTCCGCGCGACTACCGAACGTCGTACCGGTGATGAACGTGGCGGTGCGCCGCAAGCGGCCCAGGATGTCGGTGCGGAACGACGAGTGATCCCAGACGCCCGCGAGGGCGAGCGGATGGAGCGCCTGCAGCAGCAGCGCGGCGATGCCGCCCGTCATCATCGACGTGAAGTCGGCATGCACGCGCCAGCAGACGGCGTCGGGGCCGAACAGCCCCGGGTCTCCCGGCGGAGAGGAGAGGTCGAGCGACGGGCCGCCGCCGCCCGCCGTCAGGTGCGTGACGCCGGCCACGAGCCGCTTGCGGATCGGCTCGGCCCAGCGCGGGCCCGGTGCGGGTGCGGCGGGGTGGCGGCTGGGCGGCGTCGTCATGGCGGGTGCGGCTCGGGCGACGGGTTACTTCCCGTCGGGGGTATCCCACTCGCCGCGTTCGGTGCGGCCGGTGTCGGGCACGGAAAGCCCGAAGTGGCGATACGTGAGCAGCGTCGCGACGCGCCCGCGCGGCGTGCGCTGCAGGAAGCCCTGCTGGATCAGGTACGGTTCGAGTACGTCCTCGATCGTGTCGCGCTCTTCGCCGATCGCCGCCGCGAGGTTGTCGATACCGACCGGGCCGCCGTCGAACTTGTACAGGATCGCCTCGAGCAGCTTGCGGTCCATCAGGTCGAAGCCGACCGGATCGACGTCGAGCATCGCGAGCGCGGCATCGGCGACGGCCGCGGTGATCTGGCCATCGGCCTTCACTTCCGCGAAGTCGCGCACGCGGCGCAGCAGCCGGTTTGCAATCCGCGGCGTGCCGCGCGCGCGCTTCGCGATTTCCAGCGCACCGTTCGGATCGATCTGCGCGTTCAGCAACGACGCCGAGCGCCGCACGATGCGCGACAACTGCTCGGCGTCGTAGAACTCCAGGCGCGCGACGATCCCGAAACGATCGCGCAGCGGGTTGGTCAGCATCCCGGCGCGGGTGGTGGCGCCGACCAGCGTGAACGGCTGCAGGTCGAGCTTCACGCTGCGCGCGGCCGGGCCTTCGCCGATCATGATGTCGATCTGGTAATCCTCGAGTGCCGGATACAGGATTTCCTCGACGACCGGCGACAGCCGGTGAATTTCGTCGATGAACAGCACGTCGTTCGCCTCGAGGTTCGTCAGCAGCGCGGCGAGATCGCCCGCGCGTTCGAGCACGGGGCCCGATGTCTGGCGCAGGTTCACGCCCATCTCCCGCGCGATGATGTGCGCGAGTGTCGTCTTGCCGAGGCCCGGCGGCCCGAACAGCAGCACGTGGTCGAGCGGTTCGGAGCGGCGCTTGGCGGCTTCGATGAAGATCTCGAGCTGGCCGCGCACCTTTTCCTGGCCGACGTAGTCGTCGAGCTGGCGCGGCCGCAGCGCACGTTCGAACACCTCCTCGTGCGACGAGGTGGGCGTGGCGGCGATGATCCGCTGCTCGGTGGCGAGTTTGTCGGTTTCAATCATGCGGCCATTGTACCGCGCGACGCGTTCCGGCCCACCTGGCCGAACGGCCGACTGGCGCGCGGTGCGGCGCCGCGCGACACTGGTTTCAACAGCCGGATTGAACGCGCGTTACACCTTCGACAACGCCTTCAGCGCGAGCTTGATGCCTTCGGATACACCGGTGCCGGCCGGCACGTTCTTGATCGCGGCAAGGCCTTCCTTTTCGGAATAGCCGAGCGCAAGCAGCGCGTTGAGGATGTCGGTCGCGTGGTCGGACGGCGACGCGGCGCCGGCGAGCGCACCGAGATCGGCGCCGAGTTTGCCCTTCAGTTCGAGCAGCAGGCGTTCGGCCGTCTTCTTGCCGATGCCGGGCAGGCGCGTGAGGCGCGCGGCGTCCTGCATCGTCACGGCCTGCGCGAGTTCCTGCACGCTCATGCCGGACAGCACGGCGAGCGCCATGCGCGCGCCGATGCCGGTGATCTTCAGCAGCTCGCGGAAGGTCGTGCGCTCCTGCGGCGTGAGGAAGCCGTACAGCAGGTGCGCGTCCTCGCGGACGATCTGCTGCGTGAGCAGCACGACGCGTTCACTCGTTTGCGGCAGGTTGTAGAAGGTGCTCATCGGCACGTCGATTTCGTAGCCGACGCCGTTGCAGTCGACGAGCAGATGAGGCGGGTTCTTTTCGAGCAGGATGCCGGCGATGCGACCGATCATGGAGGACGGGATGCGAGGAATAAAGCGCGAGTGTAGCGCACGTGCGGCGCAATGCCGACGGGATCGGCCGTCAGGCCGGGGCAATGGCTGTGGTGGGCGTGCCGCGTGCGGTCGAATCGGTCAACACGCCCGATGCGGTGCACCGCACACCGGCACGCGCGGTGTCAGCCGACCAGCCGCCCGCGCCGCACGCGCAGCCCTTTCTTCGCGAGCGCGGGCGCGAGGCCGCCGAGCGTGCTGAGCGTGTTGCCGCCGTGCGCGTGGCAGATCGCCATGCCGAGCGCGTCGGCCGCGTCGGAGCCCGGTTGGCCGGAGAGATTGAGCAGCCGCGTGACCATTTCCTGCATCTGCGTCTTGGTCGCGCGGCCGTAGCCGACCACCGCCTGCTTGAGCTGCAGCGCCGTGTATTCGGCGACGGGCAGGCCGCCCGCGACGAGGCCGCAGATCGCGGCGCCGCGCGCCTGGCCGAGCAGCAGCGTCGACTGCGGGTTCACGTTGACGAATACCTTTTCGATCGCGGCTTGATCGGGTGCGTGCTCGCGCACGATGGTCGAGACGCCCTGGAAGATCGTGCCGAGCCGGGTGGCCAGGTCGGCGGTCGGCGTGCGGATCACGCCGCTCGCGACATAGGCGAGCCGGTGGCCGCTGACGTCGATGATGCCGAAGCCGGTGACGCGCAGGCCGGGGTCGATGCCGAGAATTCGCATGAGTGAGGAGAGAAACCTGATGCAGCGATACTACAACGAATGGTGCGGTGCGCCGGCCGCACGTTCGCGTACGAGGGCGTCGCGCAATAAAAAACCCGGCGGGTGCGACGCCGCCGGGTTGTCGTGCCGCGGCCGCGCGGGCCGCATGCGATCAGTGACGGAAGTGGCGCACGCCCGTCAGGATCATCGCGATGCCGTGCTCGTCGGCTGCCGCGATCACTTCGTCGTCGCGCATCGAGCCGCCCGGATGGATCACGCAGGTCGCGCCGGCTGCCACGACGACGTCGAGGCCGTCACGGAACGGGAAGAACGCATCCGACGCGACGGCCGAACCGGCCAGCGTGAGGCCCGCGTTCTGCGCCTTGATGCTCGCGATGCGCGCGGAATCGACGCGGCTCATCTGGCCTGCGCCGACGCCGAGCGTCATGCCGTTGCCGCAGAACACGATCGCGTTCGACTTCACGTACTTCGCGACGCGCCACGCGAACAGCAGGTCGTCCATTTCCTTCGCGGTCGGCTGGCGCTTCGTGACGACGCGCAGCTCGCTCGGTTGCACGTTCTTCGAATCGAGCGACTGCACGAGCAGGCCGCCGCCCACGCGCTTCAGGTCGAATGCGTTATGGCCGTCGCCCAGTGCGATCTCGAGCAGGCGCACGTTCTGCTTCGCGGCGAACACCTGCTTCGCGGCGTCGGAGAACGACGGTGCGATCAGCACTTCGACGAACTGCTTCGCCACCGCTTGCGCGGCCGCTTCGTCGACTTCGCGGTTGAACGCGATGATGCCGCCGAAGGCCGACGTCGGATCCGTCTGGAACGCCTTCGCGTACGCGTCGGCCGAATCGTTGCCGACCGCGACGCCGCACGGGTTCGCATGCTTGATGATCACGCAGGCCGGCGCGTCGAACGTCTTCACGCATTCCCATGCCGCGTCGGAATCCGCGATGTTGTTGTACGACAGTTCCTTGCCCTGCAGCTGGCGGTAGTTTGCCAGCGCGCCGGCCGGCGTCGCGAGGTCGCGGTAGAACGCGGCGCTCTGGTGCGGGTTCTCGCCGTAGCGCAGGTCCTGCACCTTGTCGAACGCCATGTTCAGCGTGGCCGGGTACGCGCTGCGCGATGCGTGCTTCAGCTCGTCGGTCAGGCTCGTCAGGTAGTTCGTGATCGCGCCGTCGTATTGCGCGGTGTGTGCGAACACCTTCGTCGCGAGGCGGAAGTTGGTCGCGTAACCCACCGCATTGCCGTTCGTCTTCATTTCATCGAGCACGACCGCGTAGTCGGCCGGATCGACGACCACCGTCACGTCGCGGTGGTTCTTCGCGGCCGAGCGCAGCATCGTCGGGCCGCCGATGTCGATGTTCTCGATCGCGTCGGCGAGCGTGCAGTCGTCCTTCGCGATCGTCGCGACGAACGGGTACAGGTTCACGACGAGCAGGTCGATCGTCGGGATGCCGTGCTGTTCCAGCGCCTGCATGTGCTCGGGCAGGTCGCGGCGGGCCAGGATGCCGCCGTGCACCTTCGGGTGGAGCGTCTTCACGCGCCCATCGAGCATTTCCGGGAAGCCCGTGTAATCGGCCACTTCGGTAACGGGCAGGCCGGCGTCGGCGAGCAGTTTCGCGGTGCCGCCCGTCGACAGCAGCTTGACGCCGAGGTCGGACAGCGACTTCGCGAAGTCGACGATGCCGGTCTTGTCGGAAACGGAAATGAGCGCTTGCTTGATCATGATGGAACCACCAATAGCCAGGGAAACGGGGACGGGACGGCCGCCTACAGCAGGCCGTGCTGCTGCAGCTTCTTGCGCAGCGTATTGCGATTGATGCCGAGGTACTCCGCGGCGAGCGACTGGTTGCCGCCTGCCTGTACGAGCACGACCTCGAGCATCGGCTTTTCGACGCAGGACATCACCATTTCATAGACGTCGTGCGGATTGGAGCCGTCTAGATCCCGGAAATACACGTCCAGGCTCTCGCGGACACATTGTTCGATGTTGTGCTTGCTCATGCTGCTAACTGGTTATGGTCGTCCGACTCGCCCTGGCCGTTTTCCTCTTCGTCATCGACGTAGACGAGGTGGTCCGACAGCGCCTTTTGCGCCTCGAAGAATGCATTGACGGCGGCGAGCTGCTCGCGGGAGGAATCGAGCGTGTTCATCCTGTGCCGGAACCCGTTGGCACCGGAAAGGCCGCGAGTGTACCAGCCGATGTGCTTGCGCGCAGTACGGACTCCCGTGAATTCACCATAGAAGGCGTAGTGGTCTTCCAGGTGTTCGTTCATCACGTGCTGGATCTCGTCGATCAACGGCGGGGGCAGCAGCTCGCCGGTTTGCAGGAAATGATCGATTTCGCGGAACAGCCACGGCCGACCTTGCGCGGCACGACCGATCATCAGTGCATCGGCGCCGGTTGCGTCGAGCACGGCCTTCGCCTTCGCGGGCGACGTGATGTCGCCGTTCGCGACCACCGGAATCCGCACCGCCGCCTTCACGGCCGCGATGGTTTCGTATTCGGCGTCGCCGCGGTACAGGTCGGCGCGCGTGCGGCCGTGCACGGTGAGCATCGAAATGCCGGCGGCTTCGGCCAGGCGCGCGACCGTGATCGCGTTCTTGTGCTCGCGATCCCAGCCCGTGCGGATCTTCAGCGTGACGGGCACCGCATCGGGCCCCGTGCCGACCGCCGCGACGACCGCCTCGACGATGCGCTGCACGAGCGGCTCGTTCTGCAGCAGCGCGGAGCCGGCCGCGACGTTGCAGACCTTCTTCGCCGGGCAGCCCATGTTGATGTCGATGATCTGCGCGCCGTTGTCGACGTTGTAGCGGGCCGCTTCGGCCATCATCGCCGGATCGGCGCCCGCGATCTGGACCGCGATCGGCTCCACCTCGCCTTCGTGGTTCGCGCGCCGCATCGTCTTCGCGCTTTTCCACAGCTGCGCGTTGGACGCGACCATCTCGGACACGGCGTAACCGGCCCCCATCCGCTTGCAGAGCTGGCGGAACGGTCGATCCGTCACGCCGGCCATCGGGGCGACGAACAGGTTGTTACGCAATACGTGAGGGCCGATAACGGGCATCGCAATGGCACCGCCCGCGACGGGCGCGGGCAGGGAAAGGGCAGACGGAAACGCGCATTTTACCGTATTCCCATGCCCCGCCGATTTGACCCGGTTTGAGCGGCGCGACTGTGCGCGCCGCGCGTCAGTTGCGCTGGCCGAACATCATCTGGCGCGCGATCGCCTTCTTGAGCGGTGGAACGAACTCGAGCGCGGTGAGCGCGGCGCCGCGCAGCAGCGGGAGCGGGCCCGAGTCGATCGTGAAGAGGCGTGCCAGCGTGTCGGTCGCGCCGATCGTGAAGCGCCGGTCGAGTGCGCGGCGCGCGTTGAAGGTGGCGAGCGCGGTCGCTTCGAAGCCTTGCGCGGACAGCGTGTCGACGAGCGTGTGCGCATCGCGCAGCCCGAGGTTGAGCCCCTGGCCCGCGACGGGGTGCAGGGTTTGCGCGGCATTGCCGACGATCGCGACGCGGCCGTTGACGAGCGTCTGCGCGGCATTCAGGCCGAGCGGGAAAGACGCGCGGCCCGCGATCGCGACGAAGTCGCCCATGCGTTCGCCGAATGCGCTGCCGAGCTCGCGCAGGAACGCGTCGTCCGGCAGCGCGGCGCGGCGCGCCGCTTCGTCGGGCGTGCAGCACCAGACGAGCGCGTACTCGGCCTGGCGCGGCCCGCCGAGCGGCAGCAGTGCGAGCGGGCCTTCGTGCGTGAAGCGTTCCCATGCGACGTTCGGGCGCGGCGCCGATACCGTGACCGTGCCGACGAGCGCGGTCTGTCCGTAGTCGCGGCGATGCTTGGCCGCATCGTCCTGCTGTTCGTGGAACAGCCCGCCTTCGGCATTGATGACGATGCGTGCGCGCAGCGTGCGTTCGCCTTGCGGGCCATCGAGCGTCAGCGTGACGCCGTCGGCATCCTGCTGCGGCGCGCGCGAGGTGGTCGACGTGAGCCAGTCGACGCGGGTGCCGCGCACGGCGCCCGCGAGCGCCTGCACGAGCGAGCCGTAGCGCACGACATAGCCGAGCGCGGCGACGTCGTGCTCGTCGCGGTCGATCAGCGTGCGGCCGAAATGGCCGCGCTGCGATACGTGGATATGTTCGATCGGTGTCGCGTCGGAGGGCCACGCGAGTGTGTCGAGCAACACGCGGCTGCCGTGCGATACGGCGATTGCGCGCGGATCGTTTGCGCTCGCGGCCGGTTCACGCGCATCGATCAGCGCGATCGATGCGTGTTGCGTGGCGCTGCGGCGCGCGAGCCAGCCGGCGATCGCGAGCCCGACGGGGCCCGCGCCGACGATGGCGAGGTCGTAGTCCGGCGTGGCCGGGGAGGAAGCGGTCGTCATCTTGATTCGTGAAACGGAGGTAACGGTCGGCGGCAGCCGGTCATGCGAGCGAGCGCATCAGCGCTTCGATCTCGTCGGCCGCGACGGGCACGCCGCGCGTGATCAGCTCGCAGCCCTGCTCGCGCACGATCGCGTCGTCCTCGATACGGATGCCGATGTTCCAGTACTCGGGCGGCACGTCGTCGGCTGCGCGCACGTACAGGCCGGGTTCGACCGTCAGCGTCATGCCGGCCTTCAGCGTGCGCCACGGCAGCGCGCCGTTGCCGTCGCGCTCGGCGAGCCGTTCGCGGTAGTCGCCGCAATCGTGCACGTCCATGCCGATCCAGTGGCCGGTACGGTGCATGTAGAAGCGCGTGTACGCACGCTCGGCGATCACGTCGTCGACGTTCGAGAAGCGCGTTTTCGGGATGATGCCGGTGTCGAGCAGCCCCTGCGCGAGCACGCGCACGGCGGCGTCGTGCGGCGCCTCGAACGGCACGCCGGCGCGCGTCGCATCGATTGCGGCCTCCTGGGCGGCGAGCACGATGTCGTACAGCGTGCGCTGCGCGGGCGAGAAGCGCCCGTTGGCCGGGAACGTGCGCGTGATGTCCGACGCGTAGCCGTCGAGTTCGCACGCGGCGTCGATCAGGATCAGGTCGCCGTCCTTCGCGGTTGCGTTGCCGGCCGGGTAGTGCAGCACGCACGCATTCGCGCCGGCCGCGACGATCGAGCCGTACGCGGGCGATTGCGCACCGTGCTTGCGGAACACATACAGCAGCTCGGCCTCGAGTTCGTATTCGCGCATGCCGGGGCGGCACGCCTGCATCGCGCGGCGGTGTGCGAGCGCGGAAATGTGCGCGGCGCGCATCATGATCGCCAGCTCGTGCTCGTCCTTCACGAGCCGCATGTCGTCGACGAGCGGCGTGAGGTCGAGCATCGCGTCCGGCGCGGCGACGCCCGTGCGTGCCAGTGCGCGCACCGCATCGATCCAGCCCGCGAGCTGGCGCTCGAAGTCGGCCGATGCGCCGAACCGGTAGTGCACGGTGCCCGAGTCGGCGAGCAGGCGCGGCATCTCGGTATCGATCACGTCGACCGCGAACGCCGCGTCGAAGCCGAACGCGTCGCGCGCGGCTTCGGGCCCGTAATGGAAGCCTTCCCAGATCTCGCGGTCGGCATTCTTGCCGCGGCAGAACAGGATCGACTCCGGCGCGCCGTGCGGCGCGGCCGCGTTCAGCACGAGCACGGCATCCGGCTCGGTGAAGCCCGTCAGGTAGTGGAAGTAGCTGTCGAACCGGTACGGGTACGTCGTATCGCGGTTGCGCAGCAGTTCCGGCGCGGTGGGAACGATGGCGACGCCGCCGCCGGCGGCACGCAGTGCGGCAAGCACGCGTTCACGGCGCTGGCGGTAGACGTCGACGGCGATGGCGGTATCGAGGGGCGCATTCATCGTGCGATTGTAGCGCCGCGGGGCGCCGCGCGTGAGAGAGGGGCGGGAAGCCGCGCCGGGAGGCCCGCGCGGAGGCTGTTGCAAACCATCCACAGGCCGGCCGGGCGATTTTCTATCACGCGACGCTGGCCGGTTATGATCGGCGACAACGTATACTCTCGGCGGTTCCCCAAAAAAGGCAGATGATGAAATTAATCGGTTCGCTCGGCAGCCCGTACGTCCGCAAGGCGCGGATCGTGCTTGCTGAAAAGAAGATCGACTACAAGCTGGAGCTCGAGAACGTGTGGGCGCCGGAGACGGATATTCATGCATCGAATCCGCTCGGCAAGGTCCCGTGCCTCGTGATGGAGGATGGTGCCGCGGTGTTCGATTCCCGCGTGATCTGTGAATACGTCGATACGCTGTCGCCGGTCGGCAAACTGATTCCGCCGTCGGGGCGCGAGCGCGTCGAAGTACGCTGCTGGGAAGCGCTGGGCGACGGCGTGCTCGACGCGGCCGTGGCGATTCGCCTCGAATACACACTGCGTGACGAAGCGCAGCGCAGCGCGAGCTGGATCGCGCGCCAGCAGCGCAAGATCGACGACGCTCTCGTCGCGATGTCGCAGGGGCTCGGCGGCAAGACGTGGTGCGTCGGTAATCATTACACGCTCGCCGACATCGCACTCGGCTGCGCGCTCGGCTATCTCGACTTCCGGATGCCCGAGCTCAACTGGCGCGATCGTCACCCGAACCTCGACAAGCACTTCGTGAAGCTGCTGCAGCGGCCGTCGTTCGCCGACACGCTGCCGCAGAACTGAGCCGCACCACGCCGCATACACGCATTTACGCATTCGGCAGACAAAAGAAAAGCGCCCCGCGGGGCGCTTTTCTTTTTGCCGGACCGCCCCGCGGCGGGGGCGCTCGCTTCATTCGATCGACGCGTACACGGCCTCGCCCAGCGTGAACGAATCGCTGCGTGCAATCGGCCACCACTTGTCGTACAGCGTAAAGCCGCAGGTGTTGCCGTCGAGCAGCGCGCCGGGCTTCAGGTACTTCAGCAACTGCGACATCAGCCGGACCTCGTGCGGCGCGATGCGCTGCACGATGTGATGCGCGCGCAGCTCCGACGGATGCGCGAGGCCGGCCGCCTGCACGAGCTCCTGCAGCGCGTGCAGCGTGTTGCGGTGGAAGTTGTACACGCGGTCGGCCTTGTCGGGCACGACGAGCGCGCGCTGGCGCACCGGGTCCTGCGTGGCGACGCCGGTCGGGCAGCGGCCCGTGTGGCAGGTCTGCGCCTGGATGCAGCCGACCGCGAACATGAAGCCGCGCGCCGAGTTCACCCAGTCCGCGCCGATCGCGAGCGTGCGGGCGACGTCGAACGCGGTGATGATCTTGCCGCTCGCGCCGATCTTCACGCGATCGCGCACGCCGATTCCCACGAGCGTGTTGTGCACGAGCAGCAGCCCTTCCTGCAGCGGCACGCCGACGTGGTCGGTGAATTCGAGCGGCGCCGCGCCCGTGCCGCCTTCTGCGCCGTCGACGACGATGAAGTCCGGCACGATGCCGGTCTCGAGCATCGCCTTCGCGATCCCGAAGAATTCCCACGGATGGCCGACGCACAGCTTGAAGCCGGTCGGCTTGCCGCCCGACAGCGTGCGCAGCCGTTCGACGAATTCGAGCAGCCCGCGCGGCGTCGAGAATTCCGAGTGCGTCGCGGGCGAGATGCAATCCTTGCCCATCGGCACACCGCGCGTCTCGGCGATTTCCGGCGTGATCTTCGCGGCCGGCAGCACGCCGCCGTGGCCGGGCTTCGCCCCCTGCGACAGCTTGACCTCGATCATCTTGACCTGCGGATCGGCGGCCTGCTTCGCGAACTTGTCGGGGTTGAAGGTACCGTCGTCGTTGCGGCAGCCGAAGTAGCCGGACGCGATTTCCCAGATGATGTCGCCGCCGTTCTCGCGGTGGTACTTCGACAGCGAGCCTTCGCCCGTGTCGTGCGCGAAACCGCCTTTCTTCGCACCGAGGTTCAGCGAGCGGATCGCGTTCGCGGACAGCGAACCGAAGCTCATCGCCGAGATGTTGAAAATCGAAATGTCGTACGGTTGCGCGCGATTCGCGCCGACGCGGACGCGGAAATCGTGGTTCGGCAGCTTCGTCGGCGCGAGCGAGTGGCTGATCCATTCGTGCGCGACGGCCTTCACGTTCAGCTCGGTGCCGTACGGGCGGTTGTCCGCGACGTTCTTCGCGCGCTGGTAAACGAGGCTGCGCTGTGCGCGCGAGAACGGCTTCTCGTCGGTGTCGTCCTCGACGAAATACTGGCGGATTTCAGGTCGGATGAATTCGAACAGGAAGCGGAAGTGGCCCCAGAGCGGGTAGTTGCGCAGGATTGCGTGGCGGTCCTGCTTCAGGTCGTACAGGCCGAGTGCGACGAGGGCGGCGGGAATCAGGATCCACAGCCACGCGATCGTGTGCCGCGCGGCGAGCGCCGCGACGGCCACGAACAGCACGACCGCGCACCACATCGCGAGATAGCGTCGGGAAAACATGGGGACTCCGTCGTAATTATCTGGATGGCCACCGCTCGCGAGCGGTCGCGCGGCGGCCGGCAGGTCGGCGCCCGCTACGTCGCGCCGGGCCGGCGGGCGGGGTGCCCGAGCCGTGCCTGGCCGCCGCCGGCGCCCACGATGGTCGAGAGTCTACTACGGGTCCAGTGAAGCTCGCGTTGCCGAGTTCGCGCTCAGCGTCCGGTGCCGGCGTGGCGGATGAACGGGCCGTACGCGGGCGCGTCGGGCTTCAGCGTGACGCCGGCTTCGAAGTCCGTGTCGCGGTTGAACGGCACCCGCGGCCACGTGTGCCAGGCGCGCAGTCGCGCGCGGTAGTCCGCGAGCGCTTGCGCGAGGCGCGCATCGCGGTGCCGTGCGGCGTCGCCGGCCAGATCGCCACGGACCTCGTGGATCAGGTGCGGTTCGAGCACGTCGAAGCCGACGTAGCGCAGCGCATACATGAGCGGCCACAGCAGCAGGCGCGTGTCGCCCTCGCGGCCGTTGGGCGCGCAGGCGTCAGCCGACGATCCGGTCGTCACGCTCAGCAGCGCGCGGCGCCCGTGCAGCACGCCGCTGTCATGGCGCCGGCGGCTGCTGTAGAGGCCGCCGTAGACGAACACGCGATCCATCCAGCCCTTCAGGATCGCCGGCGCGCCGAACCACCACAGCGGGAACTGCAGGATCAGCGCGTCGGCCCGCTGCAGCAGCCCGACGTGATGCCCGACCTCCGGTGCGAGCGTGCCGCGTTCCCAGTGGTGGCGCTGCTCGCGTTGCGCGTCGAAACGCGTCGTGTCGAGCCGGTCTGCGTAATGGCGCGGCGCCTCGCTCGGGTCGAACGCGTCGGCGTACAGGTCCGCGATGGTTGCGGTATGGCCGGCCGCCCGCCATGCGTCGGCCGCCGCATGGGAGAGAGCCGCGTTGAACGACTGCGGTTCGGGATGGGCGACGACGATCAGCGCATGCATGGCGGGCTCCGTGAGTATGCGACGATGATGGCCGGCGGCAGCGGGGCCGCGCAATCACGCACCCGGAGGTAACCATGGCTTTTCCCGGCGACGTCTACGCGGCGGACTGTTCGGCGCGCGACGCGCTCGCGCTGATCGCCGGCAAATGGACGCTGCTGATCCTGCCGGCGCTGGCCGGGCGGCCGCTGCGCAACGGCGAGCTGCTGCGGCGCATCGGCGGTATTTCGCAGAAGGTGCTCACGCAGACACTGCGCGAGCTGGAGC
The DNA here is from genome assembly GCF_011605345.1 of Burkholderia sp. D-99. Classification (GTDB taxonomy): domain Bacteria; phylum Pseudomonadota; class Gammaproteobacteria; order Burkholderiales; family Burkholderiaceae; genus Burkholderia. The sequence goes on along the minus strand of NZ_JAAOXM010000015.1, from coordinate 22,536 downwards.
GCAACGGGCTGATCGAACGCATTGCGATCGCCGCGCGGCGCGCGCATGTCGAGTACCGGCTGACGCCGGTGGCGGAATCGCTGGTGGACACGCTCGCGGCGCTCGATCGCTGGGCCGAGCGGCATTTCCCCGTGCTCGACGCGGCGCGCGAGCGCTACGATGCGGCCGTGCAGCAGATGCGTTGAAAAGGCGGGCGGCCGCGGGCGCGGCCGCTTTCTGCCGGCGCCGCTCGCGCGGCACCGGCAGCGCGTCAGCGTGCGGCCGCGAGCGCCGGCACGTCGAGCGCCTGTCGGTCGCCGGTCGCCGCGCTTTCGATGATGCCGCCGCCGAGACAGATCTCGCCGTCGTACAACACGGCCGACTGGCCGGGCGTGACCGCCCACTGCGCGTCGTCGAACGCGAGCGAGAAGCGTGCTTCGCCTGCCGGGCCCGGCGCGGCGGCGCCGAATGCGCATGCCGCGTCGGCCTGCCGGTAGCGCGTCTTCGCGCCGCACGCGAAGCCGTCGGCCGGCGGCTCGCCGGCGACCCAGCTCACGTTGCCGGCGACGAGCTCGCGCGCCAGCAGCCACGGATGATCGTGGCCCTGCACGACGTACAGCGTGTTCGACGCGATGTCCTTCGCGGCGACGAACCACGGTTCGCCGCTACCGCTCTTGCTGCCGCCGAGGCCGATGCCCTTGCGCTGGCCGAACGTGTAGAACGCGAGGCCGATGTGCTCGCCGACGACCTTGCCGTCCGGCGTCTTCATCGGGCCGGGTTGGGTCGGCAGATAGCGGTTCAGGAAATCGCGGAACGGCCGTTCACCGATGAAGCAGATGCCGGTCGAATCCTTCTTCTTCGCGTTCGGCAGCCCGATCTGCGCGGCGATCTCGCGCACCTTGGTCTTCGGGATCTCGCCGAGCGGGAACATCGTCTTCGACAGTTGCGCCTGGTTCAGCCGGTGCAGGAAATACGACTGGTCTTTCGTATGATCGAAGGCCTTCAGCAGCTCGAAACGTCCGTCACGCTCGCGCACGCGCGCATAGTGGCCCGTCGCGATCATTTCCGCGTCGAGCGACATCGCGTGATCGAGGAACGCCTTGAACTTGATTTCGGCGTTGCACAGCACGTCGGGGTTCGGCGTGCGGCCGGCCGAGTATTCGCGCAGGAATTCGGCGAACACGCGATCCTTGTATTCCGCCGCGAAGTTGACGGCTTCCACGTCAATGCCGATCAGGTCGGCCACCGACACGACGTCGATCCAGTCCTGGCGCGTCGAGCAGTATTCGCCGTCGTCGTCGTCTTCCCAGTTCTTCATGAACAGGCCGACCACGTCGTAACCCTGTTCCTTCAGCAGCCACGCGGTCACCGACGAATCGACGCCGCCCGACATGCCCACCACTACACGGCGCTTGCTCATTTGTTGACCGCCTGACGTTCGAATGCCTCGGGGCGCGGCGCGACCGAATGCGTGTGCACGAAATCGAGCGGAATGCGCCGCCCGGCGAGGTAATCGTCGACACAGCGCATCACCGCGGGCGAGCGATGGCGCTCGCTGCACGCGCGCAGTTCGTCGGCGGTCATCCACAGCGTGCGGACGATGCCGTCGTCGAGCGCGTGGCCCGCGATCGGCTCGCCGGCCGTGCCGCAGAACGTGAAGCGCAGGTAGGTCGCGCCGGCGGTGCCGGGACGGTCGTAGTGCGCCAGATAGACGCCGACCAGCGCGTCGGGCGTGAACGGGTGCGCGGTTTCCTCGAGCGTCTCTCGAATCACGGCGTCGGCCAGCGTTTCGCCGGCTTCGAGATGGCCTGCCGGCTGGTTGATGCGCAGGCCCGACGAGGTTTCTTCCTCGATCACGAGAAAGCGGCCGGCATGCTCGACGAGCGCCGCGACCGTCACATGCGGGGTCCAGATTTCGGGTTTCATGGTTCGGCATTTTACCGGTTGCGCCCGAACGCTGCCGGGCGTTCGGTCAGACGAATCCGACCCTCGTAATCGTCCGTCCCGCCGATGTGCGGCAACGCCGGCCGGGCCGACGCCTCGATCTCGCACGATCGTGCGCAAAGGCTGGCGCGACCGTCGCTTTCGCCTAAAGTGAAACGTGAATGCCGTTGCTCGTGAGCCGGTCGTCAGCCTGCCCGGCTCGTTGCGCAGCAGAAATCGCAAGAAACGACATACCGGCGATGACTGGAGGGACCGGCGATGCATATTGGCGTGCCTGCCGAGACGCGGGCGAACGAGGCGCGTGTGGCCGCGACGCCGGAAACCGTGAAGAAATACGCGGCGGCCGGGCATCGGGTCAGTATCGCGAAAGGGGCCGGCATCGCAGCCAGTTATCCCGACGAAGCCTATGCGGCCGCCGGTGCCGAACTGACCGGCCAGTCGGCCGCTTTCGACGTCGACATCGTGCTGAAGGTCCAGGCGCCCACCGACGCCGAGCTGCCGTTGCTCAAGCGTGGCGCCGTGCTGGTCGGCATGCTTGACCCGTTCAACGGCGAGCAGGCGGCGAAGCTCGCCGCGGCCGGCGTGACCGGTTTCGCGCTCGAAGCCGCGCCGCGCACGACGCGCGCGCAGAGTCTCGACGTGTTGTCGTCGCAGGCGAACATCGCGGGCTACAAGGCCGTGCTGGTTGCCGCGGCGCTGTATCCGCGCTTCTTTCCAATGCTGATGACGGCCGCGGGCACCGTGAAGGCCGCGCGCGTGCTGATCCTCGGCGCGGGCGTCGCGGGCCTGCAGGCGATCGCGACCGCGAAGCGGCTGGGCGCGGTGATCGAGGCGTCCGACGTGCGGCCGGCCGTGAAGGAGCAGATCGAGTCGCTCGGCGCGAAATTCCTCGACGTCCCGTACGAAACCGACGCAGAGCGCGAGGCTGCGCAGGGTGTCGGCGGTTATGCGCGCCCGATGCCACCGTCGTGGCTCGGCCGCCAGGCCGCGCTCGTGCACGAGCGCGCGAGGCAGGCCGACATCGTGATCACCACCGCGCTGATTCCCGGGCGTCCGGCGCCGACGTTGATCTCGGTCGAAACCGTGCAGTCGATGAAGCCGGGCTCGGTGCTGGTCGATCTCGCGGCCGGCCGCGGCCCGGAATTCGACGGTCGCAAGAGCGGCAACTGCCCGCTGACGGTCGCCGACCAGGTGATCGTGCACCACGGCGTGACGATCGCCGGCTACACGAATCTCGCGGCGATGGTCGCGTCGGACGCGTCGGCGCTGTATGCGCGCAACCTGCTCGACTTCATGAAGCTGATCGTCACGAAGGAAGGCACGCTGAACATCGACCTGACCGACGACATCGTCGCCGCGACGCTCTTGTGCCGCGACGGCGAAGTCGCGCGCAAGTAACCGGGGGAGGAGGCGACCATGGAAGTCATCAATCACACGGTGATCGACGTGATCATCTTCGTGCTGGCGGTGTACGTCGGCTACCACGTGGTGTGGAACGTCACGCCGGCGCTGCATACGCCGCTGATGGCCGTAACCAACGCGATCTCGGCGATCGTGATCGTCGGCGCGATGCTCGCGGCGGCGCTCACCGTCGGCACGGCCGGCAAGGTGTTCGGGACGCTCGCGGTCGCGCTCGCGGCCGTCAACGTGTTCGGCGGCTTCCTCGTGACGAGGCGCATGCTCGAGATGTTTCGCAAGAAGGCGCCGAAGCCGGCGAAGGAGGGCGCGCGATGAGCATGAACGTCGTCACGCTGCTGTACCTCGTCGCGTCGGTGTGCTTCATCCAGGCTCTGAAGGGCCTGTCGAACCCGAAGAACGCGCGGCGCGGCAACCTGTTCGGGATGGCCGGGATGGCCATCGCGATCCTCACGACGATCGCGCTGATCGTCAAGCAGGCGGCGTGGCTCGACGCGAACCTGCCGCTCGGCCTCGCGCTGGTGCTCGGTGCGCTGATTGTCGGCGGCGGCGTGGGGGCGTTCGTCGCCGCGCGCGTCGAGATGACGAAGATGCCGGAGCTCGTCGCGGCGATGCACTCGCTGATCGGTCTCGCGGCCGTGTGCATCGCGTACGCTGTGGTATCGGAGCCGGAAGCGTTCGGGCTCGTGCCGCAGGATGCCGTCGCGGCGAACTTCATCCCGTACGGCAACCGCGTCGAGCTGTTCATCGGCACGTTCGTCGGTGCGATCACGTTCTCCGGTTCGGTGATCGCGTTCGGCAAGCTGTCGGGCAAGTACACGTTCCGGCTGTTCCAGGGCGCCCCGGTCGTGTATGCGGGCCAGCACCTGCTCAACCTGATGCTCGCGCTCGCGATGCTCGGCTTCGGCATCCTGTTCTTCATCACGCAGTCGTGGCTGCCGTTCATCGTCATGACGGCGATCGCGTTCGCGCTCGGTGTGCTGATCATCATCCCGATCGGCGGCGCGGACATGCCGGTGGTCGTGTCGATGCTGAACTCGTACTCGGGGTGGGCAGCGGCCGGCATCGGCTTCTCGCTGAACAACGCGATGCTGATCATCGCGGGCTCGCTGGTCGGCTCGTCGGGCGCGATCCTGTCGTACATCATGTGCCACGCGATGAACCGTTCGTTCTTCAACGTGATCCTCGGTGGCTTCGGCGGCGAGGCGGCGGCGGGCGGCGCAGCAGGTGCGAAGGAGCAGCGGCCGGTGAAATCGGGCTCGGCCGAAGACGCGGCGTTCATGCTCGGCAACGCGGAAACGGTCGTGATCGTGCCGGGTTATGGGTTGGCCGTCGCCCGTGCGCAGCACGCGCTGAAGGAGTTGACCGACAAGCTGGTCGAAAAGGGCATCGACGTGAAGTATGCGATCCATCCGGTCGCGGGGCGGATGCCGGGCCACATGAACGTGCTGCTCGCGGAAGCGGAAGTGCCCTACGAGATCGTATTCGAGATGGACGACATCAACGGCGCATTCGGCCAGGTCGACGTCGTGCTCGTGCTCGGTGCGAACGATGTCGTGAATCCGGCCGCGAAGAACGACCCGGCATCGCCGATCGCGGGGATGCCGATCATCGAGGCGTACAAGGCGCGCACGGTGATCGTCAACAAACGCTCGATGGCGGCCGGCTACGCGGGCCTCGACAACGATCTCTTCTACATGGACAAGACGATGATGGTGTTCGGTGATGCGAAGAAGGTCATCGAGGACATGGTGAAGGCGGTCGACTGACGCACGCGCCGGCTACGCGGCTGCGCGCCTCGATTCACGGGCAACCTCAAAGGACAGGCCCGACCGGCGCAAGCCGGCCGGGCCGTTTTCATGGTGCGACGAGGTTCGCGACGCACGCGGCGATCGTGTCGCGCACGCGCACGATCGCCGGGTCGCGCTGCGTGCTCGTGCGCCAGCCGATTTCGACCGGGTAGTGCGGCAAGTCGACCGGGCAGGCGAGCGCGCGCAGCGGGGTGGAGTGCGCGATCACGCGCGCCGCGTGCGCGGGAATCGTCGCCACCGCGTCGGAGCCGGCGAGCAGGTACGGCAACGCGGCGAAATGCGTGGTCGACGCCGCGACGCGCCGCTTGTGGCCGAGCGTGGCCAGTGCCTCGTCGACGATTCCGATCACGCCGCCCGACGACACGAGCAGGTGGTCGCGCCGCAGGAAATCGGCGAGCGTGAGCGTGCGCGGCGACCGTGGGCGTGCGGCCGGGTCGATCAGGCACGCATAGCCGCCCGTCGCGATTGCGCGCCGGCTGAGCCCGTTCGCCGAGAAGCCGCCCGATGCGATCGCAAGGTCGACGCCGTGGCGCAGCAGCGCGTCACCGGCGATGCCGCTGTGGGTTTGCCGGAAGATCAGCCGGATGCCGGCGGCCTCCCGCGCAACGGCGTCGATCAGCGCGCGGCCGAGCGCGATCTCGAAGTCGTCCGACAGCCCGATCGAGATCGTGCGGCCGATGCGGTCGCCGCCGTCGGCCGCGATCGCGAGGCTTTCGCGGCAACGGTCGAGCGCGTCGGACAGGATCGGTTTCAGTTCGTCCGCGCGCGGCGTCGGCGCGAGCCCGCGGCCGGTGCGCACGAACAGCGGAGCGGCATAGATCACGCGCAGCCGCGCGAGCGCCGCGCTCACCGCCGACTGCGTGAGGCCGAGCCGCAGCGCCGCCCGGCTCGCGCCGCCTTCCTCGTACAGCGCCTCGAACACTTTCAGCAGGTTCAGGTCGAGGCCGGCGATATCATCTGCATTCATGACACTTATCGTTCTATCGATTTGATCGATGACATCATATCGATAAAGATGGCGTTACCCCATTCACCGGAGACGCCTTCATGTCCACGTCAGTCATCGCCGCGCTGCAGATCGGCGCATCGCCCGCCGGCACGCGCGCCACGCTCGATACGATCCTCGGCTACGAAACCGCGATCCGCGACAGCGGCGCGTCGCTCGTCGTGCTGCCCGAGGCCGTGCTGGGCGGCTATCCGAAAGGCGAGATCTTCGGCACGCGGCTCGGCTACCGGCTGCCCGAAGGGCGCGACGCGTATGCGCGCTACGCCGCGCAGGCGATCGACGTGCCGGGGCCGGAAACCGACGAGCTGGCCGCGCTGTCGCAGCGCACGGGCGCGAGCCTCGTGGTCGGCGTGATCGAGCGCGGCGGCAGCACGCTGTACTGCACGGCGCTGTTCTTCGATCCGCGCGACGGGCTCGTCGCGAAGCACCGCAAGCTGATGCCGACCGGCACCGAGCGGCTGATCTGGGGCCAGGGTGACGGCTCGACGCTGCCTGTCGTCGACACGGCCGCGGGCCGCGCGGGTGCCGCGATCTGCTGGGAGAACCACATGCCGCTGCTGCGCTGCGCGATGTACGCGAAGGGCGTACAGATCTGGTGCGCGCCGACCGTCGACGAGCGCGATGTCTGGCAGAGTTCGATGCGGCATATCGCGCACGAGGGGCGCTGCTTCGTCGTCAGCGCGTGCCAGGTGCAGCCGTCGCCGCGCGCGCTCGGCATCGACGTGCCGGGTTGGGATCCGGAGCGGCCGCTGATCCGCGGCGGCAGCGTGATCGTCGGGCCGCTCGGCGACCTGCTGACGGAGCCGCTGATCGGCACGGCCGGGCTCGTGACCGCGCGTATCGATACCGACGAACTCGTGCGGGCGCGCTACGACTTCGACGTGGTCGGGCATTACGCGCGGCCCGACGTGTTCTCGCTGCACGTCGACGAGCGGCCGAAGCGGACGGTGGTGTTCGGCGCGTAGGGAAAGGCAGGGCCGGGCGCCGCACGGCCGCCCGGAACATGGACGTCGACGGCGTGCCGCGCGCGGTGCGCGTGCCGTCGTACCGCGTCAGCGCATCGGCGCTTCCGCGATCCGCATGTAATCGGCGATCCGCCGTCCTTCCATGTCCGGAAACTGTTCGTGCACGATGATGTCGCCCATCCGCGCGATGTCGAAGGTACGGAAATCGCCGCGCAGCTCGCACCACGCGCCGATCGTCCAGCGACCGCCCCAGTAGACGAGCCCGAGCGGCCACACGCGGCGTTGCGAATGCGCGCCGAGCCGGTCGCGGTAGTCGAAGCTGACGACGTGGCGCGTGTCGATGGCCTGGTGGATCGCATCGACCTTCGCGCAAAACGTCTCGTCGATGTGGAACGACGGCGCGAACACGGGCAGGCGGTCGAGCGCGGCGCGCTTGTCGGCCGGCATGGCCGACGCGATCTTCGCGAGCGCCGAGCGCACACCGCTCGCGAAGCGCGCACCGCCCCAGGTTTCGAGCATGCGCGCGCCGGTGGCGAGCGCCGCGAGCTCCTCGGCCGTAAACGTGAGCGGCGGCAGGCTCGCGTTGCGGTTCAGCCGGTAGCCGATGCCGGCTTCGCCTTCGATCGGCACCCCTGACAGTTGCAGGTCGCGCACGTCGCGATAGACCGTGCGCGGCGACACCGACAGCCAGTCGGCCAGCTGCTGCGCGGTCGTGAGACGACGTCCGCGCAAGAGCTCGGCGATCTGGAACAGGCGGTCGGCACGGCGCGTCATGACGGCACCTCGGCTCCAACGGCAGTGGGGACTTCGCGATGATAGCGCCGCGCGAGTCCGATGGCCGCTGCGCTCAGTGGCATTTCGGCGCGTGCAGGCCGACGCGGTTGCCTTCGGTGTCGATCAGGTAGCCGACGTAGCCGTAGTTGTTCGGCAGCTCGACGACCGAGCCCTGCACGACGCCGCCCGCGCGCTTCGCGCGTTCGAGCGCCGCGACGACCGATTCGCCGGCGTTCAGGTAGACGAGCACGCCGTTCGCGCTCGGCTTGATCTGCTGAGGATCGAACACGATGCTGCCGCCCGTGCTCGATGCGTCGCGGTCGAACGTGGCCATCGGCACGCCGCCGATGACTTCGCGCTGCAGCGTCGTTTGCAGCACGGTTTCGTAAAAGCGGATCGCCCGGTCGAAATCGAGGGACGGAATGTCGAACCACGCGATCGCGCGCTCCAGGGTGGCAGTGGCAGTTGCGGATGTCATGACGAGCTCCTTGTTGCGTTGTTGTTCGGGTTCGGTGCGGAAACCAGCCTTGCATTGCGCCGGGATTGCAGTGTGATCGCGGCCTGCTGACACCGTATTGTCAGTAGAGTTGTCATCCTTGACATGCAACTATTTGGTTGCATAATAAGGCCATTGACCCGGGAGCGGCATGGATCTCGTTTTCAAGGCGCTGGCCGATGCCACGCGCCGTCAGTTGCTCGACCTGCTGCGTGCGAAAAGCGGACAGACGCTCTCCGAGCTGTGCGACGGGCTCGCGATGAGCCGGCAGGCCGCGAGCAAGCATCTCGCGCTGCTCGAGGCCGCGAATCTCGTCGCGACGACGTGGCGCGGCAGGGAGAAGCTGCATTACCTGAATCCGGTGCCGATCCACGACATCGCGGAACGCTGGATCGGCAAGTTCGAGCGTCAGCGCCTGCAGGCGCTGGCGGATCTCAAGCGCGGGCTGGAAGCGGCCCGCGATTCTGGAGACGACGATGAGTAATCCCGCCTTTGTGTACGTGACGTTCATTGCATCGACGCCCGAGCGCGTGTTCGACGCGCTGACCAACGCCGAGCTGACGAAGGACTACTGGGTGCGGCACCGCAACGCGTCGCCCGACTGGCGGCCGGGCTCGCGCTGGGAACATCAGGACTACGACGATCCGTCGCGGGTCGACATCGTCGGCGAAGTGGTGGAGAACGATCCGCCGCGCCGCCTGGTCGTCACGTGGCGCTCGCCGTCGGGGGAGAGCGGGGAATCGCGCGTGACCTACGTCGTCGAGCCGCACGAGGGCGTCGTGAAGCTGACGGTCACCCACGACGGGCTGGTGCCGGGCTCGGAGATGGATCGCGGGATTCGCGGCGGGTGGCCGGTCGTGCTGTCGAGCCTCAAGACGCTGCTCGAGACGGGGCAGGCGCTGCCGTTCACGATGGGGCGCTGGGAGTGCTCGAAGCACTGAAACGAAACGCCGCCGTTGCCGCGGGTGCGGTAACGGCGGCGTTCCGGTTGCCGCGCTGGGGCCGTATCGGCGGCCCCAGCGCGACCATGATGCGAATTACGCGTCGCCTTCCGGCGTGGCCGGGCGCGCCTTCACGCTGCCGGCGATCAGGTCGAAGCGGAACAGCCGGCATTCGAGCGCGCCGTTGAACAGCGGCGTCTTCGCCGATTCGCGCAGCCGCAGCTGGCCCGGCAGCGAACGGTCGGACGTCAGCAGGAACGCTTGCCAGCCCGTGAAGCGCTGCTTCAGCGCATCGCCGAGCGCGTTGAAGAACTCGCTGTCCGGTGCGTCGGTGTGGGTGCGGCGGAAGGCGTCGTCGTTGCCGCGGTTGCGGCCCGTCTCGCGCACCTCGCCGCGCGCGCTGCGGCCACGCACCTCGATCCGCTCGCCGTACGGCGGGTTCGCGAGGATGATGCCCGGGCCGTCGCACGGCGGCGTCATCCCGCGCGCGTCGACCTGCTTGAGCCATACCGACGGCACGCCCGCGCGCTCGAGGTTCGCGCGCGCCTTCTCGAGCATGTCGCCGGAGATGTCGCTGCCGTATACGCCGAGCGCTTCGCCGCGTTTGCCGCGCGCCGCGCGCTTCGCGTCCAGCGCCGGGACCTTCAGCCCCTGCCATGCGGTGATGTCGTATTGCTTGAGTTTCTCGAAGCCGAACCGGCGCTCGACGCCGGGTGCCACGCCGAGCGCGATCTGCGCGGCTTCCGCGAGAAACGTGCCGCTGCCGCACATCGGGTCGTACAGCGCCGTGCCGGGCGTCCAGCCCGTCAGGCGCAGGATGCCGGCCGCGAGGTTCTCGCGCAGCGGTGCCGCGCCCTTGTCGAGACGCCAGCCGCGCTTGAACAGCGGCTCGCCCGACGTGTCGAGGTAAAGCGTGCACTCGTTGGCCGTCAGGAAGGCGAACACGCGTACGTCCGGCGCACCGGTATCGATGCTCGGGCGCGCGCCGGTCTTGTCGCGCATCCGGTCGCAGATCGCGTCCTTCACGCGCAACGTCGCGAATTCGAGGCTCTTCAGCGGCGACTTGATCGCGGTGATGTCGACGCGCAGCGTCTGCGTCGCCGCGAACCAGCGCTCCCACGGCTGCTCGAGCGCGAGTGCGTAGACGTCCTGCTCGGTGCGGTAGGCGCGGTGCGCGATCTTCAGCAGGACCCGGCTCGCGATCCGCGAATGAAGGTTCGCGGCCATGCCGGCGGCCCAGCCGCCGCTGAAGTGGACGCCGCCCGGCACCTGCGCGCCCGCGGTGAACGGCGCGCCGTTCAGGTGGCGGCCGGCGATTTCGGCCAGCTCGGCGGCAAGCGCCGCTTCGAGGCCGCGCGGGCAGGGGGCGAAGAATTCGTACAGGGTGGGCGAGGACATAAGGCGGGGGAGGACGTGCAAAAGTCCACTATTGTACGCGGCGCGGGCGGCCGGGGCCGGCGTTGCGTCGTGTTTCGGTGCTGCGGCGCGGGCCCGGACGCCGCGCATGCGTGCCGGGAGGCCGGCTTGGCGGCGCCCCGGCGGGCACCGCCATGCCGCCGCGGGCTCAGTGCGAGCCCGGCTGGCCGGCGCGCGCGGCCTGGCCGCTGCCCGGCCAGAACAGCGCGAGCGGGTTCGACAGCACCGTGCGGACGATCGCGGCGACGAGCGCGCGCACCTTGGTCGGGCGCAGGCTGCGCGAGCGCACGGCCATCGTGAACGCGAGCGCGAAGCTCACGAGCACGTTGAGGATCGCCATGCTGAGCACGCCGGCGCCGGCCCACCACAGTTCGGGCGTGCCGAGCGCGTCCTTGCCCAGCACGCCGAGCGCGATCCCGATCGAGCCGGCCGACAGCGTCACGTGCCGGACCTCGAACGGGAACATGAACACGGTGACGATCGCCGGAATGAGGCCGAGCATCAGGCCGAGGCCGACGTTCGCGACCACGCCGGCCACGTTCGACCGGCAGAAATGCGCAAGCTTCGCGGCGCCGGCCGCGCCGAGCGTGAGGCGCAGCCGGCGGTTGTACGTGAGCGCGTCGCCGACCCGGTGCAGCACGAACCAGTTGTCGGCCCAGCCCGCAAGCAGGCTCGATGCCCACAGCAGCACGCCGGTCAGCGCCGCGTAGAACGGTGTCGGGCCGAGCAGCGAGAACGAGTGCAGCGTCGCGTGCGCTTTCTCCGGCGAGATCAGGTTCGCATGCAGCACGTTGCCCGCGAACAGCTGCACCAGCAGGCACACGGGCAGCACGACGAGCACGTTGCCGGAAATCGCGGCGGCCTGCGTGCGGATCAGTGCGATCACCGATGAAACGAACGCCTTCACGCCTTCCTCGTGGCCCGTGTCGTCGAGCTCGCGCGCGAGCGTCGGCGCGGTCATCGCAGGCTGCTTGGTCGCGAGCGTGAAGTGCAGGAAGTGCATCAGCATGAAGCTGGCCGCGTAGTTGACGCCCGCGAGCAGGCCTTCGAGCATCGACTGCAGGTGCGCGCCCGTGATCGCGAACTTCACGCACACCGTCACGACGGTGACGAGGCCGCCGCCCGCGGCCATCCGCAGCATCTTCAGGTACTCGGCTCGGCCGCGCGAGATGTAGTGCTCGCCGGTGTCCGCGTTGGTTTCGACGAGCTTGCGCGCGAACAGCGAGAAGTTGCTGCGCACGAGGTGCGACACGCTCTGGCTGTTGTGGTTCGCGTCGATGAGCTCGGCCGTCAGGTGCGCCATCCCGTGCAGGTCGTCGCGCGCCATCCACGCGTTGAGCAGCATCTCGGCGCGCAGGATGCGCATGCGCATCCGCTCGACCTGGAACACGATGTCGACCGACACGCCGTTGCGGTACAGGTGCGAGAACACTTCATCGACGGCGATCCGGCATTCGTCGAGCAGCACGCGCAGGTAGTTCACCTCGTGCAGCAGCTTGCTCGGGTCGCCGCCGTCCTCGACGGCAGCGTGCGCGGTCTCGACCGCGAGCATCGCGCGCGTGAGGCGGTAGAACGGCTGCGTTTCGAGCGGCTTGCGGGCATCGTCGTCGGAGAGCCGGCTGCGCACCGTCTGCGACAGGCCGGTCGAGCTGATCTGGCAGGTCAGGTTGTGCAGCGCGGCCAGCAGGTCGCGCGAGAACGAGCCCGGCTCGTGGCGCTCTTCGTCGGTGATGTCGAACGAGAACAGGTCGGCGAGGCGCGCAAGGAGATCGTCGGGCAGCGTGTCGATCCATTGCGCGTCTTCGGGCGTCGGGAACATCAGCGTGAAGAGCGCCGACAGCTCGCGGCGGTTCGGCGCCGGCGGGATCAGCGACGAGTCGATCCGCTCGAACAGCGCGCCGAAGAAGCCCGAGTGCACGGGCATGCCGGCGTCGCACAGGAGCGAGATGCCGTCGCACTCGCGCAGGATGCCGCGCAGGATGCGCGCGGCGTGCGCTTTCCATGCGGGGTTGCGATCGAGCACGTGGAACAGGTAGCGCAACCGCGCATGGGCCGGATACGCGCGCGCATCGGCGTCTCGATCGGCAGGGGTGTCCTGCGCGGCCTGCATCGTGCCGGTGCGGCGCAGCCAGTGCGCGAGCTCGATCAGCCATTCGCTGCGCTCGGCGTACGACGCATCGGCGTCGGCGTGCGCGAGCAGCGCATCGAGCTGGTGACCGGCATTGCGCGACGCGCGCCACTTCTTGATCAGGGTCGTCAGGGAACGAAACATAAACGGAATAGCGAAAGCCCTCGGCGGGCGGGTTCGGGATGCCGGCCGGGGAAACGGCGCGGCGCCGGGGAGAACGGGTGAGACGGGGCCGGTTGCCGGACGATGCGCGACGACCCGCGATGCGGCTGCCCCGCTGCGGTGCACGCCGAATGCGTGCGGGCGCCGGGAGGCACGGCGGTCGGGCCGAACGCGGCCCGGCGCCGCTAGCTGGCGCGCACGACGAGCGGCGCGAGCCTGAAAGTGCGTAGGATCGTCAATCGGGCCGGAAAACGCAAGCCGACCGCGTTGCACGAAGCCGGTTCCGGCCGATTTTGACAAACAATGCAAATAGCCGTTCGGCCGGGGCGCGCGATGCGAGGCCGGCTGCGGCAGGACAACGCCAGCGGTGGCCGGCGCGCGCTAGCGGACGCGCCGCGCCCGACGAAGCCGCGCAAGCGGGCACGCCCTGGAGCGTTCGCCTGCGCGCCACACGCTTACGCGCCGGACTTGCCCGTCGCGCCGGCGTCGCCGCCCGGCGCCGGATTGGCCGGGCACGGTACGACCGGCGCGGCGGCCGTCTTGGCGCCGGCCGCGGGCGCCGTGGCAGCCGGTGCGCCGCGGCGCGCGGCCATCGCGCGCACGCCGGCCGCGGCTTGCGCGGCGATCACGTCGAGCGCGCGCCGGTGGCCGGCGACGAGTGCGTCGTAGCCGTCGGCGACCGGTTCAGCGACGCTCGTGCGGCAGGTCATCACGGCCTGCGTGGCGAGCGAGCGCACGCTCCACACGGCGTCGATCGCTGCGCGCTTGGCTGGCCACGACTCGAAGCGCTGCACGTTCACACTGATGCGATACACGGGCACGCCGGGCGGGTAGGCGGAATTCGCGACGTCGATCGTGCCGAGCCGCGTGGCGAGATCGTCCGACAGCGCGCGGCGGATCTCGTCGGCGGGCGGCGACGCCCAGCGTTCCTGCTCGAGCACGTCGACCTGCGCGGCGTTCTTCTGCACGACCAGCTGGTTCTTCGCGACCTGCTCGGGCACGCCGACGGATGGCACTTCGATCAGGAATGCCGGGTTGGCCGGCGCGGTGCGCAGCGGCGTTGCGGCGTCGGCCGGGCTGAGCGTGTAGAACCGCGCGGGCGGCGAGCTGCACGCGGCGAGCGCGAGGGCGGCGACTGCCGCCGCCGCGCCGCTCGCGAAACCGTTCACGCGTGTCGTCATTGTTGATCTCCTGGCTTGCCCTTGAGCAGCGATTCGGGGTGACGCTCGAGGTAGTCGGCGAGCGCGTTCAGCGATTGCAGCGTACGCGTGAGCTCCTTCAGCGCGCCGCGCACGTCGGACTGCAGCGGCGAATCCTGCTGCAGCGTCGCCTCGGCGGTCGAGAAGGTCTGCTTCGCGGCCGACAGCGTGTCGCGCGCTTCCGGCGCAACCTGCGTGTCGAGCTGCTTGAACAGCTTGTCGGCGTTCGACAGCGCGCTGTTCAGGTTCGCGCCGATCTGGTCGAACGGCACCTTGTCGAGCTTCTTCGCGATGTCGGCGACCTGCAGCTGCAGCTCGTCGAGCGTGTTCGGCACGGTCGGCAGCTCGAGCGGCTGGCGCGTGGTGTCGATTTTCACGACCGGGGCCTTCGGGAAGAAGTCGAGCGCGACGTACAGCTGGCTCGTCAGCAGGTTGCCGGTGCGCAACTGGCCGCGCAGCCCGTGCTGGACGAGCCGCTCGACGATCTCGCGGCGGGCCGGTTCGCCCTTGCTCTCGATCGTTTCGCGGAAGCGCCGGCCGAGACGTTCCGGATACACGTTCATCGTCACCGGCATCAGGAAGTTCTTCGTCTTCGGATCGAAGTCGATGCCGATGTTCGTCACTTCGCCGAGCACGATGCCGCGGAAGTCGACCGTCGCGCCGACGGCGAGCCCGCGCAGCGACTGGTTGAAGTTCATCACGACCTGCAGCGGCTGGCCGTCCGGGTCGCGCATCGCGTCGCCCTCGTCGGACGCGAGGCGGAACGTCGTGTTGTTCGGCGCCGTCGTGCCGGAGCCCTGGTTCGGCGGCGTCTGGAACGCGATGCCGCCGAGGATGACCGTCGCGAGCGACTGCGTGTTCAGCTTCAGGCCGCTCGAGTCCAGCCGCAGGTCGACGCCGCTTGCTTGCCACCAGCGCGAGTTCACGCCGACGTACTGGTCGTACGGCGCATTGACGAACACGTTGAACGTGACGCCCGTGCCGTCCTTGTCGAGCGAGAAGCCGACCACCTGGCCGACCTGCACGCGGCGGTAGTACACCGGCGAGCCGATATCGACCGAGCCGAGCGAATCGCCGCGCAGCACGTATTGCGTGCCCTTCTGGTCGCCCGTGACGGCGGGCGGCGTCTCGAGGCCCGTGAAATCGGTCAGCGTATCGTCCGAGCGCCCGGCGTCGACGCCGATGTACGCGCCCGACAGCAGCGTGCCGAGCCCCGACACGCCGGTCGCGCCGACGCGCGGCCGCACGATCCAGAAGCGCGAGCCCTTGACCGCGAAGTTCTCGGCTTCCTTCTTGAGCTGCACCTGGACGAGCACGCGCGACAGGTCTTTCGACAGCTTGATCGTCTTGACCATGCCGATCTCAACGTCCTTGTACTTGACCTGGGTCTTGCCGGGCTCGAGCCCTTCGGCGCTGTGGAAGCTGATCGTGATTTCCGGGCCGCGCTCGCGCACGGACTTGATCACGAGGCCGATGCCGATCAGCGCGGCGATCAGCGGCACGAGCCAGACGAGCGACGGCAGCCAGCCGCTTTTCGTCGAGATCGTCGGATCGGGCGGCCGGGGCGCGTCGTGCTGCGGGCCTTGTGGACTATTCATGGTGATTCCCTGAGGTTTCGACTGGATCCCAGATCAGGCGGGGATCGAACTGCATCGACGCGAGCATCGTCAGGATTACGACGGAACCGAACGCGAGCGCGCCGGGGCCGGCCGTGATGGTGGCGAGCGAACGAAAATGGACAAGCGCGACGGTCAGCGTCACGACGAAGATGTCGAGCATCGACCAGCGGCCGATGCGCTCGACGATCCGGAACAGGCGCGTGCGCTGCAGTGGCCGCCAGGCGGTGCGGCGCTGCGCGCTGATCACGAGGATCAGCAGCACGCCGAGCTTGAGCATCGGCACGAGAATGCTCGCGACGAACACGACGACGGCGAGCGGCCAGTCGCCGGATATCCAGAAATAGATCACGCCGCTCATGATCGTGTCTTCCTGCGAGCCGACGATCGACGCGGTGCGCATGATCGGCAGCAGGTTCGCCGGAATGTACAGGATCGCGGCCGCGAGCAGCAGCGCCCACGTGCGCATCAGGCTGTTCGGCGTGCGGAAATGGAGCGCGCTGCCGCAGCGCGCGCAATGCGCGTGCGGATGGTCGAGCGTCTGCACGAGCCCGCACGTGTGACAGCTGGCGTAGCCCTCGCGGGCGGCGGTCGGGATCGTCATCGGCGGGCGGCTTCCGGCAACGGGGCGTCGTCGGGTTGCTCGGGCGAGCGCCCGGCGCGCAGGTCGTCGGCGATATCCCACAGCGTGCGCGGATCGAACATCAGCACGACGGCGATCATCAGCGTGAGCGCGGCGAACGCGAACAGCGCGGCATCGGGCACGACGCGCGCGAGGCTCACCATCTTCACGATCGTGACGAGGATCCCGAGCATGAATACCTCGATCATCCCCCAGGGCCGCACGAGCTCGATCGCATGCAGCACCAGGTTGAAGCCCGGCGGCACGACGCCGCGCCGTATCGGCAGCAGCAGGTACAGCAGCGCGGCCATCTCGACGAGCGGGAACAGCACGGTCGAACAGAACACCATCACGCCGACGATCGCCATGTCCTGATGCCACAGCGAGTCGATCGCGCCGATCAGCGTCGTTTGCACGCGATTGCCGTTCACGTCCATTTCGAGAATCGGGAACACTTGCGCGATCGTGAACGTGATCAGCGCCGCGAGCGCGAGCGCGCAGATCCGCTCGATCTGCGCTGCGCTGTTGCGATAGAGCAGCGCATCGCAGCGCGGACAGCGCGCGGATTCACGTCCGCTCAGGCGCGGTTTGTGCAACAGTGCGTCGCACTCGTGACAGGCAATCAGGTCGTTTCGTTGCATGGAAAAGGCAGTTGTGCGACGGCTGGGGAGACGCGTCGACGGGGCCGGAACCCGCGCCAATCTTACCAAAAGGCCTTTTTCGGCGTGTCAACGATCGCTAATTCGGTGACTGGTCGGTAACATGACAGGGAACCGTCAGCCGGCTGGCGTGCCTGTCTTCAGAGTCCGCGCATGTCAAAAGGTTGCGGTAGCATGGCGCCCTTGACAAGCGTCGGACGAACTTCCGGCGCGGCCGTTCGCTGAACTGAGGAATCCAAGATGGCATCGAAATCGCTGCCGGCCAGGCCGGTACGCTATACGCAGACGGCGATCGCGCTGCACTGGCTGATCGCGCTGCTGATCGTCTGTGCGTTCGCGATGGGCTGGGTGATGACCGACATCCCCGGCTTCACGCCGACCAAGCTGAAGTACTTCTCGTGGCACAAGTGGATGGGCGTGACGATATTCGCGCTGGTCGTCGTCCGCGTGCTGTGGCGTGCGACCCACGTGCCGCCGGCGCTGCCGGGCGGTACGCCGGCGTGGCAGCGTGCGGCGTCGCATGGCGTGCACATCCTGCTGTACGTGCTGATGATCGTGATTCCGGTGACGGGCTACCTGTACAGCTCGGCGTCGAACATCCCGGTCGTCTACCTGGGCATCGTGCCGCTCCCGCGCCTGATCGACCCCGATCCGGTGCTGAAGGAAACCTTCAAGACACTTCACGTGTCATTGAATTACATTTTGCTTGCGCTCGTCTCGCTGCACGTGGTCGCGGCGCTCAAGCACCAGTTGTTGGACCGCGACGGCCTGCTGTCGCGGATGCTTCCCTTTGCCAAATGAAGGATCCCATGAAAGTGTCTTTCTCCCGCTCCATGCTGACCGCGTTCGCCGCGGTGTCACTTGTCGCGTCGGGCGCGGCGCTCGCCGATGTCGATCTCGCGAAGAGCAAGGTGTCCGCCGTGTCGAAGCAGATGAATGTGCCGACCGAAGGCGCGTTCAAGAAGTTTTCCGCGCAGGTGAAGTTCGATCCGGCGAAAGCCGCGCAGGGCAGCGCGCAAATGACGATCGACGTCGCGAGCTATGACCTCGGCGACAAGATGTACAACGACCAGGTCGCCGGCAAGGACTGGTTCGACGCGAAGACTTACCCGCAGGCGACGTTCGTGTCGTCGGCGATCGCGCCGGCCGGCGGCAACAAGTACAACGTGACCGGCAAGCTGACGATCAAGGGCAAGGCCGAAACCGTCACGGTGCCCGTCACGGTCACGCAGAGCGGCGCGACGCAGACCTTCGACGGCGTGCTGCCGATCAAGCGTTCGACGTTCAGCGTCGGCACCGGCGAGTGGAAGGACACGTCGGTCGTCGCGGACGAAGTGCAGATCAAGTTCCATCTCGTCGCCACGAAGTAAGCGGCGGACCATCGCATCACCCGAATGCCGCGCGAGGGCGCGGCGCCGTTCCAAGGAGAAAGAGTTGAAAAAGCATCTGATGATCGCCGCGGGCGCACTGGCTGCCACGCTGTCGTTCTCGGCATTCGCCGACAGCGCGACCTACCAGTTCGATCCGTCCCACACGTACCCGAGCTTCGAGGCCGACCACTTCGGCGGCCTGTCGGTCTGGCGCGGCAAGTTCGACAAGTCGAGCGGCACCGTGACGCTCGATCGCGCGGCGAAGACGGGTACGGTCGACGTGACGACCGACATCGCGTCGATCCACACCGGCAGCGCGAAGCTCGACGAGCACCTGCAGACGAACGAATTCTTCGACGTCGCGAAGTTCCCGCAAGCGAACTACAAGGGCACGATCAAGTTCGACGGCGACAAGCCGGTGTCGGTGGTCGGCAACCTGACGCTGCATGGCGTCACGAAGCCGGTGACGCTGAAGATCGACTCGTTCAAGTGCATGCCGCATCCGATGCTCAAGCGTGAAGTGTGCGGCGTCGACGCGGTCGGCGAATTCAGCCGCGACGATTTCGGCCTCGACTACGGCAAGCAGTACGGCTTCAAGATGAAGACGAAGCTGCTGATCACGGCCGAAGCCGTCAAGCAGCAGTAACGCCGCCGGCCGGGCCGGCCGCCGCGCCGGCCCGTCGCGCGCCAACCGCCGCGTTCCCGTTCCACGGGCGCGGCGGTTTTTTTGCGCGCCTATAATCGCCCGAGCGCCGTGCGCGGCGCCGGGCAGGCCGACGGCGCGCGCGGCCGCCTCGAACAGAACGTACAACGACAAGGAGATCGCCGATGCATGCCGTCACGCAGTCCCGTTCCATTGCCTCGTCGCCGCGCGTGTGGCGCGCGGTGGTCGCCGCGTCGATCGGCAATGCGCTCGAGTGGTTCGATCTCGTCGTCTACGGCTTCTTCGCGGTGACGATCTCGAAGCTGTTCTTCCCGGCCGGCAACGACACCGTGTCGCTGCTGCTCACGCTCGGCACGTTCGGCGTGTCGTTCTTCATGCGCCCGCTCGGCGCGATCGTGCTCGGCGCGTATGCCGACCGCGTGGGGCGAAAGGCCGCGCTCACGCTGTCGATCCTGCTGATGATGGCCGGCACGCTGATCATCGCGGTGCTGCCGACCTACGGGACGATCGGCGTCGCGGCGCCGGTGATCCTCGTCGCCGCGCGGCTGATGCAGGGTTTCTCGGCCGGCGGCGAGTTCGGCAGCGCGACTGCGTTCCTCGCCGAACACGTGCCGGGCCGGCGCGGCTTCTTCGCGAGCTGGCAGGTCGCGAGCCAGGGGCTCACGACGCTGCTCGCCGCCGGCTTCGGCACCGTGCTGAACGCGCAGCTCTCGGCCGCGCAGATGGCGTCGTGGGGCTGGCGCGTGCCGTTCTTCTTTGGCCTGCTGCTCGGGCCGGTCGCGTACTACATCCGCACGAAGGTCGACGAGACGCCCGAATTCCTCGCGGCGGAAGGCACCGCGAACCCGCTGCGCGACACGTTCACGTCGCACAAGGCGCGTCTCGTCGCCGCGATGGGCGTGGTCGTGCTCGGCACCGTCGCCACCTATCTCGTGCTGTTCATGCCGACCTACGGCGTGAAGCAGCTCGGCCTCGCGCCGTCGGCCGCGTTCGCGGCGATCCTCGTCGTCGGCGTGATCCAGATGGTATTCGCACCGCTCGTCGGCCACTGGTCGGACACTTACGGCCGCGTGCGCGTGATGATCGCGCCGGCCGTCGGCTTCCTCGTGCTGATCTATCCGGCATTCGCGTACCTGGTCGCCCATCCGGGCTTCGGCACGCTGATCGCCCTGCAGGTGCTGCTCGCGTTCCTGATGACGGGCTACTTCGCGGCGCTGCCAGGCTTGTTGTCCGAGGTGTTCCCGGTGCAGACGCGCACGACCGGGATGTCGCTCGCGTACAACGTCGCGGTGACGATCTTCGGCGGCTTCGGGCCGTTCATCATCGCGTGGCTGATCACGGCGACCGGGATGAAGACCGCGCCGAGCTTCTACCTGATGTTCGCGGCCGTGTTGAGCCTCGCGGCGCTGTTCGTGCTGCGCCGGCGGTTCGGTTTCCGGTAAGGGGGCCGGCGGCGCGCGTCAGCTGCCACCGCGCTCGCACACGGGCTGCGTCGGCATCAGCTGCGTCGGCGCGTCGACGGTGCGCACCGTCCGCCCCGCGAGCGCGGCAAGCGCCTGCTCGAGCTGCCAGTCGGTTGCCGTGCCGAATTCGCGCTGCGGCAGCGCCGCGCTCTTCGCCGTATCGATCTTCGCAAGCGCGCGCTGCTCGCGCAGCTTCTGCCGCTCCTTGCGCACCTTCGCGAACGGATCGGGCGCCAGCCGGTCCGCATACGGCGCGCGGGCGAGATCGGCTTCCCGGTACCACAGCAGCACGCCATCGACGTCCGAGTCGCGGCGCGGCGGCACAAGCCAGTCCGGCACGACGCCGTAGCCGTCCATCGGGCAGCCGTTCGGCCGCAGGTTGCGCGCGAACGTGAAATTCAGGCGCGTGCCGTCGATCAGGTCGACGCCCGTCTGCGCGAGCCCCTTTCCGTAGGTCGGCATGCCGAGCAGCTTCGCGCGACCGAGATCCTTCAGCGCGGCCGCGGTCGCTTCGGCGGCCGATGCACTTTGCCCGTCGACGAGCACGACGAGCGGCACGGTGCGCCACCAGTCGTCGGCCTGCAGCGGCGCGAGCGGATCCTGCCCGTGCATGACCGGCAGCGCGTAATCGGGCCAGTTGGTCGTGTAGCGGCGGCGGTTGGCGTCGCCGCGCTCGACCGTCACCATCGCGGTCCGATCGCGGCCCGCGAACAGCGCGGTGATGCCGATCGCCGCATTGAGCGCGCCGCCGCCGTTGATGCGCAGGTCGAGAATCAGGCCGTTCACTGGCGGCCCCGCGCGGCGGGCGGCCTGCACCGCGTCGATGTAGTCGCCGACCGCCGGTTCCGGAAAGCTCGACAGCCGCGTGTACAGGACGTCGCCGCCGAGCCGCTTCGCGGTCGCCGGATGCGGCTTGATGATCGCCCGCACGGGCGCGAAGCTCAGCATCGCGTGTGACGGGCCGCGCTGTACCGTGAGCTTCAGCGGCACACCCGTGTCGCCCTTGGCGAGTCGGGTCAGATCGCCGGCGTCGATGCCGACGACGCTCGTATCGTTCATCGCGACGACGAGATCGTCGGGGCGCAAGCCGGCCTTTTCCGCGGGCGCGTCGGGAATCACGTCGACGATGTGCAGCCCGTCGGGCCGCGTCTCGAAGACGATGCCGATGCCGGGCGTGCCGTCGCGCGCGCGCCGCTCGTCTTCTCGCCGCTCCTGCTCCTCCTTCGCATCGAAGAACCGCGCGTACGGCAGCGTCTTGATTCCCGCGTGGGTCGTTGCGTCGAGCAGCGCGCCGATGTCGACGTCGGTCAGGTGCTGCCGCTTCAGGACTTCCACCGCCGCCTTGAGCTCGCAGATCTGCGGCTCCCAGTCGGGCGGGCAGGGCGAAGGCGGGTGGGCGGTGGCGGGCGAGGCGGATGAGGCGGATGAGGCGGATGAGGCGGATGAGGCGGATGAGGCGGATGAGGCGGATGAGGCGGATGAGGCGGATGAGGCGGCGGGTGCGGCGGGTGCGGAAGCGGGCGGGGCGGATGCCGGCTGTTGCGCATCGACGGGTGACGCGCACGGCAGGAGCGCGGCCGTGACGGCTGCGCAAACGGCAAGGCGAAGAACGGCACGCGTGGGAGGCATCATCGGGACCGCACGTTGGAACGGAGGGCGAAGGTGCTGTCCCGCCGACGCGCGGCCGGCGTGCAGCGCGGCGGGACGGTCACGATTGTAGCCGACACGTGTGACGGGGCAGGGCGAGCGGACTGCGCGATGCACTGCGGCGGCGCGGGCAAAAAAAAGGTTCATCGCAGGAAACCGTGGAGCCTTGGAGAGCGATTGCGTAACCTGATGCCTGACTTTATGGAGGTCAGGAGGCAGAATTGCTCGATCGCAAGGCACTTCAGGCACTGGGTTGCT
>NZ_JAAOXM010000014.1 GCF_011605345.1 Burkholderia sp. D-99 | reverse complement strand
CGATCGGCGCGTCGGGCTGCCGGATCCTGGTGACGCTGCTGCACGAGATGGCCAAGCGCGACGCGAAGCGCGGGCTGGCGTCGCTGTGCATCGGCGGCGGGATGGGCGTCGCGCTCGCGGTCGAGCGTCCGTAACCGGCCGTTCGTTACCGTCGAACCGAATCCGAGGCACCGGCCGATTGCGGCTTCGGCCGGCGCCACGTGAAGTCAGAGGGGGCCTCGGCAGCTCTCGAAACCAAAAAATGGAGTGAGATTCATGTCTCAGCGAATTGCGTACGTAACGGGCGGGATGGGCGGCATCGGCACCAGCATCTGCCAGCGTCTGTTGAAGGACGGCTTCAAGGTCGTCGCGGGTTGCGGCCCGAACTCGCCGCGCCGCGTGAAATGGATCGAGGACCAGAAGGCGCTCGGGTACGATTTCATCGCGTCGGAAGGCAACGTCGGCGACTGGGACTCGACCAAGGAAGCCTTCGACAAGGTCAAGGCCGAAGTCGGCGAGATCGACGTGCTGGTCAACAACGCGGGCATCACGCGCGACGTCGTGTTCCGCAAGATGACGCATGAAGACTGGACGGCCGTGATCGACACCAACCTGACGAGCCTGTTCAACGTGACGAAGCAGGTGATCGACGGGATGGTCGAACGCGGTTGGGGCCGGATCATCAACATTTCGTCGGTGAACGGCCAGAAAGGGCAATTCGGCCAGACCAACTACTCGACCGCGAAGGCCGGCATCCACGGCTTCACGATGTCGCTCGCGCAGGAAGTCGCGACGAAGGGCGTGACGGTCAACACCGTGTCGCCGGGCTACATCGGCACCGACATGGTGAAGGCGATCCGTCCGGACGTGCTCGAGAAGATCGTCGCGACGATCCCGGTGCGGCGTCTTGGCGGGCCCGAAGAAATCGGCTCGATCGTCGCATGGCTCGCGTCGAACGATTCCGGTTTCGCGACCGGCGCCGACTTCTCGCTGAACGGCGGCCTGCACATGGGCTGACGCCCAGGCTGCGCGGGCCGGGTGGCCGCGCAGCCGGGCGTGTTCCGAAGGCCCCCGCCTCCCGGATTCGGGCGGCGGGGATTCGTCACTTGCGCTACCGCTGCACTCAAAGGCGTTACATGACTACTACAAAGAAGACGGCCGAACGGCTCATCAAGAAGTACCCGAACCGCCGGCTCTACGATACCGAGACAAGCACGTACATTACGCTCACCGACGTGAAGCAACTCGTGCTGGAGCAGGAGGACTTCAAGGTCGTCGATGCGAAATCCAACGAAGACCTCACGCGCAGCATCCTCCTGCAGATCATCCTCGAAGAGGAAAGCGGCGGCGTGCCGATGTTCTCGTCGTCGATGCTGTCGCAGATCATCCGTTTCTACGGTCATGCGATGCAGGGCATGATGGGCACGTACCTGGAAAAGAACATCCAGGCGTTCATCGACATCCAGAACAAGCTCGCGGATCAGTCGAAGAACCTGTACGAAGGCAATGCGATGAATCCGGAAGTCTGGTCGCAGTTCATGAACATGCAGGCACCGATGATGCAAGGGATGATGACCAGCTACATCGAGCAGTCGAAGAACATGTTCGTGCAGATGCAGGAGCAGATGCAGAACCAGGCGAAGTCGATGTTCAGCACGTTCCCGTTCAAGCAGCCGGGCGCTTCGGAGCCGGAGAAGAAGTAACGGTTTCGCGGCTGGCCGATCGCGACACGGTGGCGCGAGCCATCGGGTGTCGGTGCCGCGAAGCAGCGCGGTGCGGGTCGGCCGATCGTGCATTCGGGCGCGACGATGTACGGCCGCCGCCTGCCGGACTATCTTGCCGACGGTCGTTCATGACCGTCGGTACCGAATGCGCGCGCCGGGTTCGGGCGTGCATGACCGTCGTCCAGTCGATCGAGATCCAGTCACCAGCGAAGAAACACCGGGGCGCGTCGCGCCGGATGGTGTGCGTTCGTGCAGGCGCGCGTACCATGAGCGGCGCTGCCCGGTGAAGCGTGGAGGCTGCCTTCGGCGAAATGCGACACCGGCGCCTGGGCACGACAGGCTGTGATAGGCAATGCCGCATCGATGCAGTGCGACCAAGAAAAAACCGACTGAGAGAGAGCATGCGAGGGATTCGAATGGCATCGGCCGGCAGGCTGGCTGGTCTCGCTTCGATGTTCATGGTGGGCGTTGGCGTGGCGCTACCGGCCGTTGCGATGGATTGCGCGAAAGCCGTGCAGCGGATCGAGAAGCGCATCTGCGCGAGCCCGGTGCTGCGCGCGGCCGACGCGCGCATGAATTCGGCGTACGCGGGCGCGCTGAAGGCCGCGCCGGACACGGCTATCCGCGACATGCTGGTGCGTAGCCAGCGCCGCTGGATCGACGCGCGCAACAATCGTCTCGACGCCGACTACGATGGCCGCCCGCTGGCCGTCGACGAAGTGCGCAAGGCAATCGACCGGCGCACCGCCGTGCTGGCCGATCAATCGGATAAGGGGTTGATCGCGCGCGCACAGGCCGAGCGCAAGTGGCTCGCGAATTACACGGGCGGCCCACTCACCGGTTTCGATGCAAACTGCGATTTCATTCCCGACGATGCGCGTGGCGCGCACGTTTCCTATGCGTGTTTCGGTGCGGTTCATGTGCAGCATCGTGCGCGGGTCTGCAGCCAGAGCGAGGACTGGGCGACCGGTGCGGTTTATGAGTACCGGTCGGTGAGTGCGGCCGACGGCGGGAAGGTGCGACCGGTGGCGTTTTGCGAAGCGCAGGCGCATGCGAGTGCGTGCGACCACGGCGGAACGCAATCGGGGTGGATGCGTGCGGGGGCGCCCGGTGGCGATAACCACGCGTCAGCGCCGGTAACCGGGTTGCCGCAACTCGACGCGGAAATGTGGCCGATCGGCGATGGAGACGATGCGGTGTGGTTCGATCGGTGCCTGAAGGCGTCGGTGTTTCCGGACATGCGATGAAGTGCCGAGCCCCGTGTTTGAGCAAGGCCCGCTTCGGCGGGCTTTTTTGTTTCGTCCGCCTCTTTCAAGTGCTGCGGATGTCGATCGACTGATCGTTTTGATGCCGGCGCGAGAGGGCGAGACGATCCGCGATGATGGGCGACAGGCAACCGCATAGCGGCGAAAAGGGGCGGACGGTATAGTCGGAATTCCGCAACTTCCGAATGTCACTCATGAGCGACAACCCGCTGCGCGTCGTCGTGGTTGGCGCAGGCATCGTCGGTGCATCCGCCGCGTGGCATCTTGCGCGATCAGGTGCGCAGGTCATGCTTCTGGAAAAACAGGCGGCGGCCGCAGGCGGCGCGACTCACTGGTCGTTCGGCTGGGTGGGCACCGGCAGCGCGCTTCCTTCTGAAAACCCGTCCGGATTCTCCCGCACGCTCGGAGCGCTCCCGGAGTTCGCCCGGCTGGAGCGTGAACTGGGCCCGTTGCCGGTGACGACGCGCGGGGCACTAGTCTGGCTGGACACGGATGCGCAGACCGCTGCATTGATCGACGAACAGCG
This sequence comes from Burkholderia sp. D-99, assembly GCF_011605345.1. GTDB lineage: Bacteria > Pseudomonadota > Gammaproteobacteria > Burkholderiales > Burkholderiaceae > Burkholderia. Next base: position 192,220 of record NZ_JAAOXM010000014.1, on the reverse strand, counting down.
TGCGGCGGGCGTGCAAATGGAAGCGCTGGGGCGTCGAGAGGTGGCCCGGCTGGAGCCGCGTCTTGCACGGCTTCCCGAACTGATTGCATGGGCACCGGACGATTTCGTGGTCGAGCCGATCGACTTGACGCATCAGTTGCTGGCCGGTGCGCAAGCCGCCGGCGCGCAGATCCGGTACGGTTGCGCAGTTGAAGCGGTCGAAACGCGCAATGGGCGCGCTGTCGGTGTACTTACCGCACACGGGCATGTGCCGGCGGATGTCGTCGTCCTGGCGAACGCTGCTTCCGCAGTCGCCATCGCCGCAGGCCTGGGCGTGTCATTGCCCGTTCGCGAGGAGCCGGCCGTCTTGATGCGTTTCGCGGCCGAGCCGGGGCTCATCAGCCACTTGCTCTACGGGCAGGATCTTGAAGTGCGTGTCGGCCTGTCGGGCAGCCTGCTGTCGGCTGCGGATCCTCCGGAAGAGGGGGACAGCGGACTTGCGGCGCTTGCTGCGCGTACGGCGTCGGACATTTCGGCACTGTTTGCCGATCCGCCGACGCTCACGCCGCTCTCCGCGCAATCGGCGCTTCGGCCGATGACGAACGACGGCGCGCCGATCAACGGATTCTTGCCGGGGGTTGCAGGGGTTTATGCGGTCGTCGCTCACCCAGGCGTGATCCTGGCGCCCCAGCTTGGGCGATTGGCAGCGAACGCGATCACGGGTGCGTAATTCGACGCGGGAGAGCGGGGCGGCGATCGACTGTGCGACGGGCGAAGCGGCAACTCGACGAGACGAAGCGGTTGCCTCGCAGGTTGATGCAGGCCCGGTATGTGGCTGCCAGGCAGGATTGACGCGGATCGTGATGCTGAACGCAGCACCGGGACAGAGGCGCTGCATGGGCATCGGTTCAGGCTGGCGTAACGCGTCTCTCGTCGTTCGTTAGTGCGTCGGATCGAAATCCTGCTCGCCATCCGACGGAGGAAGGTCGAGCACGAGCTTGACGGCGCTGTAGTTGGCCTTGAGCGAAAACACGCGGCCGATCACGAGAAACGTCTGACGCGAATTCTCGAGTTCGACGAAGTCGCCCGGTTGCGGCACGTGCGCGCCCTGGTCGTAGGAGAAACTGGTGCTGGTTTGCTCTCCGATGGCCTCTGCGGCGTGTTCGGTGAATTCGATCGTGATGTGGGTGGTCATGCGGGCCCCGTTGGGTCGATTGAAAAGGATGGACGCCTGGATTTTCGCATGGCTGCCGGCTGCGTTCGGGGCGATTTTTGTGCGGCATGTGGTATCGGTGGAGTGCCTTGGTGCGTTTGCCGAGGTGCTCGGCGGAATCGCTGGCTGTGCGCTATGCAGTCGCCGATTGGGTGTGGCGTGACGACGCGTTGACGAATGTATGCAGCCTGTTCAGCAAGCGATCTCCGACATACGTGTCCACTCAATCGAAGTGAGCACGTGTCACGCGGTCCGCAAGCTGCGGCTCACGGCACCAAGGCGGTAATCGTCGGATCCCATTCGTAGTGGCCGTGAAACTTCTGCGTTTCCCCTGCGGCCTCGAGCGCACACAAGGCAACCGAATCCAGCAGGCCACCGTTCCGTTTCCAATGACGCGCGTATCAAGGAGTGAGAGCGATCTTGGAACGTGAATCGCATCAAGGCCATCTTTGGTATCCGGGTTGGGCTCTTCGGCCCACGTTGGGGCAGGATCGCGACAAACCAGGTACCACAAATCACGACCACCTTGGAATTCGCGGTCCTGCTACGCGGCTAAGTCATGGGATAAAGCCATTGGCTCGAGATATTGGAGCAAGGCAACATCTGCGTTGTCGGTAACCCGATCTGCCATGACACACGCAGCGGTTTGGTCATCCATTGCAAGAAGGAAGTCACAAAGGTCTACCGGATGGCTTTGCGCATCTACTACAAGCCTGATAAACGACAAGCAGGCTGCATGCTATTTCTCCGCAAACGTCCCGGCCTCGATCCACACCATCTTGCCGGGATTCAGATACTTGCGGATGGCGGTGTTGACCTGATCGACGGTCAGGGCGCGGACGCGCTGCGGATAGGTATCGAGGTCGCTTAGGGGGCGATCCTGGAGCACCGTCTGGCTGAGCATGGCGGCCATCTGCCCAGTGGTTTCCATCGCGACTTGATGGCGACCGATCATGCCGTCTTTGCGTGCATCCAGTTCCGCCTGGGTGACGCCCTGTTTCCACCACGCGTTCAGTACGCTGCGGATGCTTGCGACACCCTTGTCCAGCAGGGGCGGGGCGAAGCTGGTGTTGATGAAGAATCCGCCGTCCATGACGGAGAGCCCGGACAGGCTGGCACGGATGCCGTAGGTCAGGCCTTCCTTGTCGCGGACGCTCGCCATCAGCCGGCCAGTGAAGCCGTTCCCGAGGATGTTGACGGCCGCGCTCAAGGGCAGGTAGTCGGCGTCGTTTGCGCGCAGGCCGATGGCCTGACCCAGCGTCACGCTGATGGATGCCTTGTCCTTCATCGCGATTCGCTGCGTGTCGGCCTGGCTCGCCTTGGGTGGCGGACCCTGTCGCACGAGGGCCCTGCCACCGCTCCAGCCCGCGAAGGCCTCGGTCACCATGGATTGCAGGCGGCGCGGGTCCGCTCCACCCACTACAACCAGCGTCATATGTGCCGGTCCGTAGTAGGTTTGATGAAACGCCTTGATATCGTCCAGCGTAGCCGCGGCAATGGCCTCGAGCATCCGCTCGCGCGGCACCGGGGCGTTGAGGTGCGCCTCGGGATAGATGGACCGATGCAGCGCCTCGGTCGCCTGGACCGACGGGATTTCTCCGGCGTTACGGACCGCGGCCGCCAGCCGGGTCTTGGCCTTGGCCAGTTCCTCGGCCTTGAAGGCCGGCACGCGCAACTGCTCGGCCATCAGGTCGATCAGCGTCGGCAAATCCTTGGTCAGGCTTTGGCCGTGTATGGCGACGTAGCCTCCGTCGGACTGGAATGACAACTGCGCACCCAGGCTGTCCAGCAGCGCGGAGATCGCCACCTTGTCGCGACGGGCGCTGCCTTCCTGCAGCAACATGCCGGTCAGCAGGGGCACGGCCGGATTGGCTGTCTTGCTGACCGCGTCGGCGTCGCCCAGGGGCATTACGCCGGATAGGGACACCATCTCATGCGGAGACATCGGATAGGTCAGCAGCGCGATGCTGCCGGCCTGGGCGCGCACAACGCGGTCGGCGATGCCTGCCTGAGCCGCAACAGGCAGCCATAGCACGGCGAACCACACGAACCATGTCCACAGATGGTTGAAACGAACCTGCTTCATGAAGATTTCTCCGGGACGAACCAGCCGGCAGTGCTCTGGTTTTCAATGAGGTACTTGCGGGCGACGCGCTGCACATCGGCGGGCGTCACCTTGTCCAGTTCTTCAAGCTCGGTGACGAACCGTGTCCAGTCGCCCAGCGAGACCGCGTTGCCCAATCGGGCGGACGTCAAGCTGACGCCATCACGCTGGTAGATCTGATCGGCTCGGTAAGGCCCCAGCACCCGCTGGATATCCTCGCGAGTGACGCCCGCGGTCTTGACGCGCTCCAGTTCGGTCCAGGCGATTTTCTCGGCCTGCTCGTGTTTCGCGTCGGGCGGTAGGCTGACAGTCACCACGAACGGACCGGGATCGCGCAGCGCATGGAAGCTGGCACCGGCATGCGTGGCAACTGCTGTGTCAACCAGTGCGCGATACAGCGGACTGCTCTTGCCCTGGCTCAATACCAGGCCCAGTACGGTCAGGGCTGCCGCATCGGGGTCAAGCGCGCGCGGCGCCTTGAAGGCAATGATCAGATTGCCTGTTGCGCCTGCGCGTTTGAGCACCAGCCTTCGCGGCCCCTGCTGTGGAGGTTCTTCGGTCGTGACAGCGGGGATGGCCTTGGGCGCGCGCGGGATGCCGCTGTAGTACTGCCTGACCCAGCCCAACGCCTGGTCCGGCCGGAAATCGCCGACAAGGATGACGACTGCGTTGTCCGGCCAGTAGAACGTGTCGTAGAAACGACGCAGCTTGTCCACGCTCACGTGCTCGATGTCGCTGCGCCAGCCGATGGTCGGATGGTGATAGGGGTGCGCCTGGTAAGCAGTGGCCATGACCTGCTGGAACAATGCGGTGAAAGGACGGTTCTCGCCCTGCTCGTACTCGTTGCGTACCACCGTCATCTCGCTGGCCAGATCTTCCGGGCGCAGCAGGAGGTTGCGCATGCGGTCGGCCTCGATGGCGATGTAGCCTTCCAGCGCATCGCGCCCGAGCGTGCCGAAGTAGTTGGTGCGGTCCATCGAGGTGGTTGCGTTGAAGGTCGCGCCCACTCGCTCCATGTAGCTGTTCAGTGAATTGCCGAGCGCCTTGTTGTAGTGCCGGCTGCCCTTGAACATCAGGTGCTCGAGCAGGTGGGTGTTGCCGGTCGTGCCGGTGGCTTCGTTGCGTGACCCCACTTGGTACAACACCTGGAAACTGACCACCGTCGCAGCGGGATCGGGCAGGGCAAGCACGGTGAGACCGTTGGCATCCAGACGGTATTCGTCGATACCGCCCAGGGAGCGGACGTGGGTAAAGCCCGTTACCTCGACGGGTTGGGCCATCGCTGTGCCTGCAATCAACAGGCACAGCGAGAGCCCGGTGCATATCAAACGTCGTACTGACATGGAACGTCCTTTCGTGTAGGCAGGATGAACGCGGAAGATCGGGCGCCGGCTCGGCGGTCAGTTGACCTGCCATGCGTCGAGCGCGGCGAACGTGAAGTTTTTCATATTGTCCGATGCGCGTTGACCGATGGTGCGTGCGGGGACATCGCTGCTGCGATGCGCTCGTTGACGGCCATACGCTGTTTGACCGTGGATGCGTAGCGACAGACGGCGCGATCTCCGTTGAACGTGCAGATCACCTGAAAGCGATTGTCGGGCTTGGACTTCTTCGATGGCGCGTCGCCCTGGGGTTTGCCGGCAAACAACGTAGGCAGGAGGCCGTTCGACGCTGAAGCACCGGCGGAAAATCGGGACTCGTCGCCGGTGCCCCGGTCGAGCGTGATGGCAATGGGGGCGCGACGGGGCAGCCTGTCGCACGCAAAGAGGGTTGGAGGCCAACGGCCCGCGTTGACTCGGGCGGCATCCTGCCGTGCCGGTTCTGCCGTCGTGGGCGTGGCGGCCTCGGCGTTCATCGAGGCCGGTACGGCGACCAGCAGCGCAAGTCGGCGCGCGAGTGCGCGCAAGGTGGCGACCTTCATTCGGCATCCCGTTCCAGGGTAAAGGCGATCGACGCGCGACCGCAATCGATATGCTCGCGCGGCCCGACGTCGTGACATCGAAGGCGGCGCGGCCTCGTGGCGAGCTGGTGAGCCAAATTCGACCCCGCGTGGCAAGGCAGGCGGGGCAGGGAGACTCATGTGCGATGCTACTTCGCGCCCCATCATCGTGAAATGAGACGAGTTCGAATCTTTGGGGCAGAACCGGCGTATTCGTCGGCGCGACCCGCCCATGAAAGATCACGAATGCAGGCTGCGTTTTGCCTTCCTTGCGGTCGAAAGCCAGCGAAAAAAGCACACCGGGATCGGCAGGAAGCGTGGCGCTGTTAGCGCATCAAATTCCTTTGTTTGGGTATCGCGCGGGCTGGTCGGGCGGCACTGCGTTGTTTCGAAGTGAAAGGGACGCATCAAACTGCCTCGCATGACGGGCCGTTGGCAGGGCGTGCATCCGATTTGAAGGTCGATACCGCCGTCGACCGCCTGTTTTGCCTCGCCGAACCCTAAATCGCTGTAAACTCACGCTTTTGCTGCCACGCCCCCACATTCCAGATGTCCCAATCCCCCAAAGTAGGGTTCGTATCCCTCGGGTGCCCGAAAGCCCTCGTCGATTCCGAACAGATCATCACGCAACTGCGTGCCGAAGGTTATGAAATCTCCGGCACCTACGACGGCGCCGACCTCGTCGTCGTGAACACCTGCGGCTTCATCGACGAAGCCGTGCAGGAAAGCCTCGACGCAATCGGCGAAGCGCTGACCGAGAACGGCAAGGTGATCGTCACCGGCTGCCTCGGCGCGAAGTCGAGCGCCAGCGGCTCGAACCTGATCGAGGAAGTCCATCCGAAGGTGCTCGCCGTCACCGGCCCGCATGCGGTGGGCGAAGTGATGCAGGCCGTGCATTCGCACCTGCCGAAGCCGCACGACCCGTTCACCGACCTCGTACCCGCGGCGGGCATCAAGCTCACGCCGCGCCACTACGCGTACCTGAAGATCTCCGAAGGCTGCAACCACCGTTGCACGTTCTGCATCATCCCGTCGATGCGCGGCGACCTCGTGTCACGCCCGGTCGCCGAAGTGATGCTGGAAGCGGAGAACCTGTTCAAGTCGGGCGTGAAGGAACTGCTCGTGATTTCGCAGGACACGAGCGCATACGGCGTCGACGTGAAGTACCGCACGGGTTTCTGGAACGGCAAGCCGATCAAGACGCGCATGACCGACCTCGTCGCCGCGCTCGGCGAACTCGCCGCGCAGTACGGCGCGTGGGTGCGCCTGCACTACGTGTACCCGTACCCGAGCGTCGACGAAGTGATTCCGCTGATGGCCGAAGGTCCGTTCAAGGGCCACGTGCTGCCGTATCTCGACGTGCCGTTCCAGCACGCGCATCCGGAAGTGCTGAAGCGCATGAAGCGTCCGGCGAACGCCGAGAAGGTACTCGAGCGCGTGCAGAAGTGGCGCGAGATCTGTCCGGACCTGACGATCCGCAGCACGTTCATCGCGGGCTTCCCCGGCGAGACGGAAGAGCAGTTCGAAACGCTGCTGGACTTCATCCGCGAGGCGGAGCTCGATCGCGTCGGCTGCTTCGCGTATTCGCCGGTCGAAGGCGCGACGGCAAACGAACTCGACGGCGCGCTGCCGGATGACGTTCGCGAGGAACGTCGTGCACGCTTCATGGAAGTGGCCGAGGAAGTGTCGGCGAACCGCATCCAGCGCAAGGTCGGCAAGACCCTCAAGGTACTGATCGACGAAGTCAGCGAGGAAGGCGGCATCGGCCGTACGGCGGCCGATGCGCCGGAGATCGACGGCGTCGTCTATGTCGAGCCGGCAGCGAAGGCCTCGAAGCGCTACAAGGTCGGCGATTTCGTGTCCGTGAAGATCACGGGCGCCGACGGCCACGATCTGTGGGGCGAGGTGTAAGCGATGACCGCCGCATTTCCGGAGATCCTCGCGCTCGGCGAGGCGATGATCGAATTCAACCAGTCGCAGCCGGGCCGGCCTGAATTCCTGCAGGGCTTCGGCGGCGACACGTCGAACTTCTGCATCGCCGCGGCGCGCCAGGGCGCGTCGACGGGCTTCGTGTCGGCGATCGGCGACGATCCGTTCGGCCGGCTGCTGGCCGACATGTGGCGCGCGGAATGCGTCGACACGACGTACGTGCGGATCGACCGAGCGGCGCCGACCGGCGTGTATTTCGTCACGCACGGCGCCGACGGCCACCAGTTCGACTACCTGCGCGCGGGCTCGGCGGCGAGCCGCTATGCAGCCGGCGACCTGCCGCTTGACGCACTGGCCGCCGCGAAGGCCGTGCACCTGTCGGGCATCAGCCTCGCGATCAGCACGGCCGCGTGCGACGCCGCGTTCGCGGCGATCGACCACGCGCGCCGCAACGGCGCGAAGGTCAGCTTCGACACGAACCTGCGCCTGAAGCTCTGGCCGCTGCCGCGCGCCCGCGCGGTGATGCGCGAGGCGCTGCGCCAGACGGATATCTGCCTGCCGAGCTGGGACGACGTGACGGCCATCACGGGCGCGAACGATCGTGACGCGATCGTCGACGTGATGCTCGAACACGGGCCGCAGGTCGTTGCGCTGAAGCTCGGCAAGGAAGGCGCCTACGTGGCGACGCCGAACGAGCGGCGCGTCGTGCCGGGCTTCGCGGTCGAAGCCGTCGACGCGACGGGCGCGGGCGATTGCTTCGGCGGTGCCTTCGTCGCGCGGATCGTCGCAGGCGACGATCCGTTCGCGGCGGCGCGTTATGCGAATGCGGCGGCGGCGCTGTCGACGACGGGCTACGGCGCGGTCGCGCCGATTCCGCAGCGCGAGGCGGTGGAGCGCCTGATGCAAGGCTGATGCGGCATGCGCGCGCCGGCCACGGCACGGCACGGCGGGCAGGGCATCGCCGCGATTTTCGAGCGAATCTGAAGCAAGGAGCAACACAAGGTGGGTCGATATTCGCAATGGCAACGGGCGCTCGTCGTCGCGGGCGCGCTGGCGGCGGGCATGGCGGTGCCAGGTGTGGTCACGGCACAGGCCGTCGCGCCGGGCGTGCAGCAGGATGAACCTGCAGCGGCGCGGCCGCTGAAGCCGAATCCCGAGTTTGCCCGCCTGCCGCGCTACGAAGGCACGCTGGGCGACCGGCCGATCGTCGTGCATCTCGGCCCGAAGACGGACGAGGAAGGCGTGCACGGTGAATACCAGTTCGCCGATACGGGCGAGGTCGTGCTGCTCGCGGGCGATCGCGACGGCGACACGCTTGAAATAGAGGAATCGAACGACGGCACGAACATCACGGGTGTGTGGGTCGGCCGCTTCGACGCGACGGGCGCCCTGAAGGCCGACCGGATGAATTCGGACGAGTCGGATCCGCAGCCCGTCGTGCTGCGTCTCGCGCCGGGCAAGCGCGCGGCGCTACAGGTGCGCGACGGTCGCGTGCAGGAAATCGAGACGGTGGGTGGCGTGGTCAATCTGCGCACCGACGACTGAACCCGCGCTGGCTCGGCGCGCGCGGCGCGCATTGTACCGGGCCAATTGCGCCGATCTTGGCTAATCTAGCGACATATTCCGCAACCGAACGGCCTCGTGCCCGGCTTCCTGACATGACTGCATCCACTCCCAAGCGCGCGCTGCAAACCCGCATCGTTCAACCCGACGACGTGATCCCGGAAGGTTTCCGTTCGTTCGTGCCGCCGGTCGCGCGTGCGTCGACGGTCGTGTTCCCCGATCTCGCGACGATGCGTGCGCTCGTCTGGCACAACGACAACCAGTGGCGCTACGGGCTGCACGCGACGCCGACGTCGCTCGCGCTCGCGCAGCGGCTCGCCGAGATCGAGGGCGGCACGCATGCGCTGCTGCAGCCGTCGGGCCTCGCGGCCATCATGAACGTCTACTTCGGGATCGTGAAAACCGGCGACGACGTGCTGATTCCGCACAACGTGTACGGGCCGAACGCCGATTTCGGCAACTGGCTCGCGAAGGATTTCGGCATCACCGCGCGCTTCTACGATCCGCTGGTCGGTGCCGGCATCGCCGACCTGATCCAGCCGAACACGCGGCTGATCTGGATCGAGGCGCCCGGCTCGGTGACAATGGAAGTGCCCGACGTGCGGGCGATCACGGCGGCCGCGAAGGCGCGCGGCATCGTCACCGCGATCGACAACACCTTTTCGGCCGGGCTCGCGTTCAAGCCGTTCGAACACGGCGTCGACATCTCGGTGCAGGCACTGACCAAGTACCAGTCGGGCGGCAGCGATGTGCTGATGGGCGCGACGATCACCGCGGATGCCGAGTTGCAAGCAAAGCTGAAGCTCGCACGGATGCGCTGCGGCGTCGGCGTGTCGGTCGACGATTGCTCGCTCGTGCTGCGCAGCCTGCCGAGCATGCAGGTGCGCTTCGACGCACACAGCAAGAGCGCGCTCGCGCTGGCGCATTGGCTGAAGGCGCGGCCGGAGATCGCGTCGGTGCTGCATCCGCAGATCGCCGATTGCCCGGGGCATGCGTCGTTCGTGCGCGATTTCACCGGCGCGGGCGGGTTGTTCTCGGTGGTGTTCGACGAACGCTACAGCGCGGAGCAGATCGACCGCTTCGTCGAGTCGCTCGACCTGTTCGCGATCGGCTGGAGCTGGGGCGGCGCGTGCAGTCTCGCGATGCCTTACGACGTCGCGTCGATGCGTCCGGACTGGCCGCATCGCGGCACGCTGGTGCGTTTCTATGTCGGCCTGGAAGACGAAGCCGACCTGCGCGCGGACATCGAGCGCGCGATGCAGGCCGTACTCGGCTGATCGCCAGCCGATATCGTTCGTCGGAACGACAAAACGCCGGCGCGATGCAACATCGCGCCGGCGTTTTTCATTTGACGCGCGGCAGGATCAGAACAGCCGCAGCAGCCCGTCGAGGCCGACGTGATCGAACGCGACCGTTGCTGCGTCGCGCACGACGGGCTTCGCGTGGTACGCGACCGACAGCCCGGCTTCGGCCATCATCTTCAGGTCGTTCGACCCGTCGCCCATCGCGATCGCACGGCTCGGCTCGAGGCCGAGCGACGCGCACGTCTCGCGCAGCAGGCGCGCCTTCACGTCGGCGTTGACGATTTCGCCGAGCACCTTGCCGGTCAGCTTGCCGTCGACGATCTCGAGCGTGTTCGCATGTGCGTAGTCGAGGCCGAGGCGCGCCTTCAGCCGCTCGGTGAAGAACGTGAAGCCGCCCGACACGAGCAGCGTCTTCATGCCGGCGGCCTTCACGCCGGCGAGCATCGTCTCGGCGCCCGGCGTCAGTTGCAGCCGTTCCTCGTACACGCGTTCGAGCGCGTGCGCGTCGAGCCCGGCGAGCAGCGCGACGCGGCGCGTGAGGCTTTCGTTGAAGTCGCGGATCTCGCCGCGCATCGACGCTTCGGTGATCTCGGCGACCTGCGTTTTCAGGCCGCAGAAATCGGCGATCTCGTCGATGCATTCGATCGTGATCAGCGTCGAATCCATGTCCATCACGGCGAGCCCGAAATCGGCGAGCGTGCGGCCGGCCTCGACGAATGCGAAGTCGAGCGCGTGCGTGCCGCAGTACGCGTCGATGTCGAGGCGCTGTGCGGGGCTCGCGTTTTCGATACGCAGCGCATGATCGTCGGTCTGCACGATGCGGGTGCCGCGCGACAGCGCGAGCAGCGGTTTGTGATGGGCGTCCGACAGCGGCGCAAGACTCTGGATGACGAGGTTGTGGGTCATGACGGGATGATTGGGAGGCGAATGAAAAGCGTGCGCGGCCAAAATGGGCGGCCGTCTGCGTGCGTGGCCCCGTTCGGCTGCGGGCCATTGCGTCGCGAACGCGTCATTGTAGCCGCTCGGTCGGGGCCGGTACGAATCCTGAGGCCGGACGCGAAACGGCACGTTCGCGGCGCGAGTACGAGCACTTGTGCCTAACGTTCGTCCGCGCGATCCCAATAAGGCGGATCGCCGAAATGCTCGGCGAGGAACGCGATGAAGGCGAGCGTTTTCAGCGGCACGTGCGCGCGGCTCGGATAAACGGCCCAGATCGCGATGTCCTCCGCGAACGGATAGTCGTCGAGTACCGTGACGAGCGCGCCGCTCGCGAGCAGCGGACCGACGTCCCAGGTCGACTTGATCGCGATCCCGAAGCCGTCGACGAGCGCTTCGCGGATGGCCTCGCCGTTGCTCGCGACGAGCCGGCCGCCGACCCGCACGGTGAGCGGGCCTTGCGGTGTGGCGAACGACCAGTCGCGCTGGTCGCCGAGGATCACGCACTCATGCTGCGCGAGGTCGGCCGGATGGCGCGGCGTGCCGTGCTCGGCAAGATACGCGGGCGAGCAGCACAGCACGCGACGGTTCACGGCGAGCTTGCGCGCGACGAGTGTCGAATCCTTCAGCGCGCCGAGGCGGATCGCGATGTCGTAGCCGTCGTCGACGAGATCGACGATCTCGTCCGACAGCCGCAGATCGAGCGACACGGACGGATAGCGGCGCAGGAAGGCGGGAATCACCGGCGCGACATGCTGCCGGCCGAACGACGACGACATCGACACCTTCAGCCGTCCGTACGGCTCGGTGCGGCCGTGGCCGACCGACGCGCGCGCGGCGTCGGCGGCCGACAACAGCGTGTCGGCGTGCGCCATGAAAACTTCGCCGTCCTGCGTGAGGCTGATGCGACGTGTGGTGCGGTGCAGCAGCCGTGCGCCGAGCTGCCGCTCGAGCTGCGCGATGCGTGCGCTCGCGACCGCGGCCGACACGCCGAATTCGCGCCCGGCCGCGGTGACGTTCGCGAGCAGTGCCGCGCGAACGAACAGCGCGACGTCGAGCAGGTCGAGCGGCTTGTCGGGGGCCGGAATCGGGTCGAAGGCCATTATTCTGAAATTCCTGAAAATGTTTCAGGAAATATAGCGGTTTTCTCGAATGATCGGGTTGCCTACGATGGCGTTCATGGGGCTGCGCCGCGGCCCCCAGGTTTCCTCTGAAGGAGTTTCATGATGAAGGCCGTTGGACTGACCCGTTATCTGCCGATCGACGACCCGCAAGCCTTGCTCGACGTGGAGCTGCCGCAACCAGTGCCGGGCCCGCGCGACCTGCTCGTGAAGGTCGAGGCGATTTCCGTGAACCCGGTGGACACCAAGGTGCGCGCGCCGAAGCCGCAGGTCGAGGACACGCCGCGCGTGCTCGGCTGGGATGCGGCCGGCACGGTGGTCGCGGTCGGCGCCGACGTCACGTTGTTCCGGCCCGGCGACGAAGTGTTCTACGCGGGCAGCATCACGCGGCCCGGCGCGAACAGTGAATTCCATACGGTCGACGAGCGGATCGCCGCGCTGAAGCCGCGTACGCTCGATTTCGCCGCGGCGGCCGCACTGCCGCTCACCGCACTGACCGCGTGGGAAGCGCTGTTCGACCGGCTGCATGTGTCGCCGCAGGGCGCGGACGCCGGCAAGTCGGTGCTGATCATCGGCGGCGCGGGCGGCGTGGGCTCGATCGCGATCCAGCTCGCGAAGGCGCTGGGTAAGCTGCACGTGATCGCGACCGCGTCGCGGCCGGCGTCGGCCGAATGGGTGCGCGCGCTGGGCGCGGATGCGGTGGTCGACCATTTCGGCGACTTGCCTGCGCAGTTGCGCGAGGCCGGGCATCCGAACGTCGACTACGTGCTGATTTTCAACGATACGGATCGTCATTTTCCTGCCGCTGCGGAGGTAATCCGGCCGCAGGGCGGCATTTGCACGATCGTCGAGAACGACAAGCCGGTGCCGGTCGAACTGCTGAAGTTGAAGAGTGCCGCGTTTCACTGGGAGTTCATGTTCACGCGTGCGATGTTCGAGACGCCGGACATGATCGAGCAGCACCGGATCCTCGGCGAAGTCGCGCGGCTCGTCGACGGCGGCACGCTGCGCACCACGCTCGGCGAACAGCTCGGCACGATCAATGCCGCGAACGTGCGGCGCGCACACCAGTTGCTCGAGGCCGGCCGCTCGATCGGCAAGCTCGTGCTGAGCGGCTTCTGAGCCGGCATCGCGCGTAAGGTTACGGCGCCGCGAACGCAAGCGGGGTAACACCCGATGCGTTTGCGGCGCACGGCCTCCTCCTTGGCGGTAGACTGACAGCGCATCATGCATCGAAAACCGCGCGGCACGCGCGTGCCGCCGCATACCAAGGAGGTCAGCATGAGCCAACGCAGCTTGTCAGTCGCCGCATCGTGGTCGGTCGTGTTCGCGGCGGCGTGTGTCAGCGCGAGCGTATTCGCGGCGCCGCCGGTCAAGGGCAGCCTGAAGGGTGGCGGCACCGGACAGCTGGAATACACCGTCAAGGTCGACTCGAAGACCTTCGGCAATACGCAGGAGACCCGCAAGATCCGCTCGGGCGAGACGGACGACTTCAACTGGAAGTCGGTGCCGCCGAGCGGTGCGGTCGCGATGCCGGACGGTTGCCCGAACGCCGACAGCCTGCCGCGCGACGAGAACGGCGCGATGGTGCGCCAGACCCAGGTGCGGCTCGCGCCGTCGATCGACGCGAAGGGGATCGCCAACGTGCAGATGAGTTTCCAGGCGTCCGCGCCGAAGGGTACGCGCAACGTGACGGTCGGCGGCAAGTCGCTGCAATGCCCGGACGTCGTGTCGGTGAGCCAGGTGAAGTGGGTGTCGATCCCGACCAACGGCGGTTCGAAATCAATCTCGATGAGCGACGGCACGAAGGTGACGGTGTCGATCAAGCGCTGAGCGGCGCGCGCGGGCCGGTGCCGGAACCGGTGCGCGCGCAACGGATTCGGCTCGCGGGCTGGCACGGCGCACGTGACCGTTTCGTGTTGCCGTCATGATGCTTTCCCGCGATCTGCTTCGCGGTACCGTGCTGCTGCATCGGCATGGCAGCCGTTCGGCGGACGGTAGCTTCGCGTGGCGACCTGCGTGACGTCATGCGAATGTCACGCTATGCTCGCCCGCATCATCATCTTCCTGTAACGACATCCCGATGAAATGCCGAATGCGCGCGTTGCTGTGTGCTGTTGCGTTCGTCGCCGCACATGCACACGCGGCCGACGATTGCGGTTTCGTGAAAAAGGTCGAGTTGCCGTCGCGGCAGCAAGTAGCGGTCGTGTCGAGCGGCGCGCTTGAACCGTGCTCGACCGGCAGCTACGCGGTGCGTGTGTATTCGACCGCGCATGCGGCCCCCGGCTTCGATACCGATGATTACGTGACAGGCGTGCTGCATGTACGTGACGGTACGGTCACCGATGCGTTCACGGCCGACCTCGGCGCGCGGGCGCCGCAGGCGCTCGTCGTGACGACACGCTCGGCCGGCAGCGGCGGTTATGTCGGCGCGCAGGCCTTTGTGACGACGCCGCGCGCGGTGCGGCTCGTTGCGTCGGTCGACGGGCTCGCGCCGGATGGGGACATCGCGGCGGCATTGCGGCAGGCGATCGGCAAACGCCGCGGCGTGCGCTGACCGACGAACCGCGCGAGCGCATCGCGCGGCGACACCGCGTGTCAGTGCGCGCGTTCTTCGAGCCGCGATGCGAGAAAGCGGTGATCGGCCGAGAACAGCCGGCGATAGGTCATCAGTACCGCACCGACGGTGCCGAGCGCGGAAGCCGCGGCGATCAGGAACATGATCACGATCTGGTAGCGCACGGCCTGCAGCGGCGACTGGCCGGCGAGCACCTGGCCCGTCATCATCCCCGGCAGGCTGACGACGCCGACGACGGCCATCTGGTTCAGCGTCGGCAGCATGCCTGCACGCACGGCCTGGCGCGCAGCGTCCTGCGCGGCTTCCCAGCGCGTCGCGCCGAGCGCGAGTGCGGTTTCGACACGGTCGCGGCGCGCCGTGAGCTCTTCCATCATCCGCTCGACGCCGAGCGACACGCCCGTGAGCGTATTGCCGAGAATCATCCCGAGGATCGGAATCGCGTATTGCGGTGCGTACCACGGATGGATGCGGATCACGACGAACAGGCCGACCGCCGCGACGAACCAGCTGCTGAACCAGATCGACGCGATGCTGTCGATGCGCTGGCCGCGGTAGGTGCGTTTGCCGCGCCCCGCGCCGGCGAACCCGGCGATCAATGTCATCAGCGCGGTGAGCGGCAGCACGATGTACCAGTGAGGATGACCGAATACCCAACCGAGCACATAGCCGATCGCGAGCAACTGCACAACGGTGCGCACGGCCGCGAGCGCGAGCTTGCGGCCGAGGCCGAGCGACAGTGCCATCGAGATCGCGCCGTTGACCGCGACGAGCGCGGCGGCGATGCCGACGTCGACGAGGCTCAGGTCCTGCAGTGCGGGGCTCATTGTGTTGTCTCCGTCGGGTTTGCAACGTGCATCACGCCGGCCTGCATCACGAGCCGCATCGTGCCGATCCGCGCGGCCTGGGCCGGATCGTGCGAGATCCACATGTATGCGCGGGCGTCGGGTGCCGCGTCGAACCACGCACCGACGAGCGCCTCGATCGCACGCGCCGATTCAGGATCGAGCGCGGAGGTCGGCTCGTCGAGCAGCAGCACGTCGGGGTCGAGCTGCAGCACGCGCAGCAGCGCGGCGATCTGCGCTTCGCCGCCCGACAAGTCGCTCGCGCGCTTGTCGAGAAAGTCGGCGCCGCGGCCGGCCTGCGCGGCGAGCGCTTCGGCGCGTGCGCGATCGAACGCCACGTCACGATAGATCGCGAGCGAATACGGATAGCGCAACTGCGATTCGACGGTGCCGTCCATCTGCGCGGGGCGCTGGCGTACATAGGCGACGCTGCGCCGGTAACGCGGGATCGCACTGCGCCGGATCCGTTCGCCGCGCCACAGGATGTGGCCGCCGTCGAGCGGGTCGAGCAGCGCGAGCGCGCGCAGCAGCACGCTCTTGCCCGACCCGGACGGCCCGGTGATAGCAATTCGCGATCCTGCTGCGAGGCTGAAATCGGTCGGGGCGAGCAAGGTCTTGCCGCTGCTGGCATCGCGCCGCGTGATGCGCTGTGCATCGATGAGGCCGGTGGGGGCTGTCATGTCACAAATGAAAAAAAGCGTTAATGGCGTCGAAGCGTCACCATGGCGTGCGTCATAATACCGATTGAAAAGCCGCGGGTGTCGTGCGCCGTTCGTCCACGCAAGCGGCCCGGCATGGTGCGGCAACATTTCAGAACAACAACGGAACCGCCATGACGCTTACCCGAGCCATCGGCAAATCGGCTGCATGGATCGTCGGTATCGTCGCGGTGCTCATCGCGGCGGCCGGCGTCTTTCTTTTCGTCTTCGACTGGAACCGCGCGAAACCGTGGGTCAACGAACAGGTGAGTGCCGCACTCGGCCGCCCGTTCGTGATCAACGGCGACCTGAAGGTCGGCTGGCGCCGCCCCGACGGCGAAACCGGCTGGCGTGCCTGGGTGCCCTGGCCGAGCTTTTCGGCCACGCAGCTCGAGATCGGCAACCCCGACTGGGCGAAGACGCCCAAGTTCGTCACGCTCGACGCCGCGCACTTCGATCTCGCGATCCTGCCGCTGCTCGCGCGTGAAATCGTCATCCCGTCGATCGACGTCGTGAATCCGGCCGTCGACCTCGAGCGGCTCGCCGACGGCCGCAATACGTGGACCTTCCAGTTCAAGCAATCGTCGCAGCCGTCGCCGTGGAAAGTGCGGCTCGACAGCTTCGGCTTCGCGAAGGGCACCGTCACGTATCGCGACGCGATCACGAAGGCCGACCTGACCGTTGCGATCGATACGCTCGGGCAGCCGATTCCGCTCGGCGACGTGCTGAAGGAGCAGGAGCAGACGTCGCGCGCGGCATCGGCGCAGCGTGTCGGCAAGCACGGCGCCGCGCAACTGAGCGCAAAGGCCAACGCGGAGGCTGCGTCGAGCGCGTCCGCCGCGCCGGCTGCAAGTGCGGCGTCGGTGGAGGGGGCTTCGGCCGCGCCTGCCGCGGTGCCGGCTGCGTCGTCGTCCACCTCTTCAGCATCGGTTGCTGCTGCCGCTTCCAGTGCAAGCGGCGCAACCGGTGCCGCGGCGCCCGCGAAGCCGTCCGGCCCGACCTATGCGTTCGGGCTGAAGGTCGACGGTCGCTACAAGAACGTGCCGATCACCGGTACCGGCAAGCTTGGCGGCGTGCTGGCGATCCAGGATGCGTCGCGGCCGTTCCCGCTGCAGGCCGACGTGAAGGCCGGCGACACGCGGCTCGCGATCGTCGGCACGCTGACCGATCCGATGCATCTCGCGGCCATCGACCTGCGACTCTGGCTGCAGGGCACGTCGATGTCGCATCTTTATCAGCTCAGCGGCATCACGCTGCCCGATACGCCGCCTTACGCGACCGAAGGGCGGCTGATCGGCAACTTCAAGCGGCACGCAAGCACGTTCCGCTACGAGAATTTCAACGGCCGCGTCGGCGGCAGCGATCTTGGCGGAACGCTGGCCTACGAGCAGCGCGAACCGTGGCCGAAGCTGTCGGGCGAACTCGTGTCGAACCTGCTGCAGTTCTCCGACCTCGCCCCGGTGATCGGTGCGGATACGGCCGCGAGCAAGGCCAAGCGCGGCGACACGACGAAACAGCCGTCGAGCCGCGTGCTGCCGGTCGAGACGTTCCGCACCGACCGCTGGCGTGCGCTCGATGCGGACGTCAAGTTCACGGGGCGCAAGCTGGTCAAGAGTTCGGACCTGCCGATCACCAACCTGTACACGCATATCGTGATGCAGGACGGTGTGCTGTCGCTCGAGCCGCTGCAGTTCGGCGTCGCGGGCGGCACGCTCGCGACGACCGCGCGCCTCGACGGCAGCGGCGCGCCGCTGAAGGGCCGCTTCACGGTGGCTGCGCGGCACCTGAAGCTGAAGCAACTGTTCCCGGCGCAGAAGGTCATGCAGTCGGCGCTCGGCGAGATCAACGGCGATGCGTCGCTGTCGGCGACCGGCAACTCGCCGGCCGCGCTGGCCGCGACGTCGAACGGGGAAGTGAAGGCGCTCGTGACGGACGGCCGCATCAGCCGCCTGCTGATGGAAGCGGCGGGGCTGAACGTCGCGAACGTCGTCTACGAGAAGCTGTTCGGCAACAACGACGTGAAGATCAACTGCGCGGCGATCGACTTCGTCGCGACCAACGGCATTCTCGACCCGAAGGTGTTCGCGCTCGATACGGACGACGCGCTGATCAACGTCGACGGCCCGATCAGCCTGCGCGACGAAACGCTCGACCTGAAGATCCATCCGCATACGAAGGGCTTCCGGATCTTCTCGCTGCGCTCGCCGCTGTATGCGAAGGGCACGTTCAAGAACCCGAACGTCGGCGTCGATGCGACCGCGCTCGCGCTGCGCGCCGGTGCGATGCTCGGCCTCGGCCTGATCAACCCGTTCGCGGCCTTGATTCCGCTGATCGCGCCGAGCAACAACAAGGATGTGCCGTGCTCGGAGCTGTTCGGCCAGATGAATGCGAAGGCCGCGCAGCGGGCGGCGGCGAAAGCCGGCAAGTGATGGATGCACGTCGCGCGACGAACGCGACGCGTGGGCGCTCGATGCAACCGCCGCGTGCGTCGCTCAGACGCTCAGACGCTCAGACGCTCAGACGCTCAGACGCTCAGACGCTCAGACGCTCAGACGCTCAGACGCTCAGACACGCAGAAACGCAGAAACGCAGAAACGCAGAAACGCAGAAACGCAGAAACGCAGAAACGCAGAAACGCAGAAACGCAGAAACGCAGAAACGCAGAAACGCAGAAACGCAGAAACGGCCAGCCGCCCGGCAGTACCGGGCAGGCGCCGTGATGTCCGCCCGCGACGCGTCAGCGGCCCGCGCGCGCCCACAGCAGCACGGGGTCGACCTCCCGGCCGTCGATCCGCACTGGGGCGGCGGGGCCGATCTGCAGGCGATCGCCGTCGAGCCTGGCGATTCGCTGCTGGACGTTGCCGACCCAGTTCGGGAACAGGCTGACGTCCATTTCGTGGGTCAGCGTGCCGTCGTCGCCGACATGAAAGGGGCCTGAATAGGCGATGTAGCCGCGCGCGGCGGCCGCGCACTCGTCCTCTGCGCCGTGGTGCAGGTCGCCGTTCGCGTACGGCGGCCGGCCGGCGGCCATCAGCTGGGCCGACATGTAGCCGTCCCGCGTATAGAGAATCCAGCCGCGCGCGTCGCGGCCGAGCGGATAGGCGATGGCACTGCCGTCCCGCGGGCGGACTTCGTAGGACACGAGGCGCCACGCGCCGACGAGTTGTTCGCGAAGCTGGCTGGCAAGCATGCGGGATTCCGGTAGGGCGGCGGTGGGGCGCGTGCCGTCGTGTTGGCGGGCCGCTGCGCGGCCGGCCAGGGGGCCTGGAATGCGCTGCGGGAACGGCGTGGTCGGCAGTTTCTCCGACACCTGCTAAAATACACGGTTTTCCGTCGATTTATCCTTTAACGGGACCTGCCGTGCTTTCTACTGCCAACATCACGATGCAATTCGGGCCAAAGCCCCTGTTCGAGAATATCTCGGTCAAATTCGGCGAGGGCAACCGCTATGGTCTGATCGGCGCGAACGGCTGTGGCAAGTCGACGTTCATGAAGATCCTCGGCAGCGACCTCGAGCCGAGCGCCGGCAACGTCGCGCTGGAGCCGAACGTCCGCCTGGGCAAGCTGCGCCAGGACCAGTTCGCGTACGAAGACGTGCGCGTGCTCGACGTCGTCATGATGGGCCACACCGAAATGTGGGCCGCGATGACCGAGCGTGACGCGATCTACGCGAACCCCGAAGCCACCGACGACGACTACATGCACGCCGCCGAGCTCGAAGGCAAGTTCGCCGAATACGGCGGCTACGACGCCGAAGCGCGCGCAGGCGCGCTGCTGCTCGGCATCGGCATCGAGGAGAAGTTCCACACCGGCACGATGAGCGACGTCGCGCCGGGCTGGAAGCTGCGCGTGCTGCTCGCGCAGGCGCTGTTCTCGAAGCCGGACGTGCTGCTGCTCGACGAACCGACCAACAACCTCGACATCAATTCGATCCGTTGGCTCGAGCAGACGCTCAATGAGTACAACTCGACGATGATCATCATTTCGCACGATCGTCACTTCCTGAACTCGGTGTGCACGCACATGGCCGACATGGACTTCGGCACGCTGAAGGTCTGGCCGGGCAACTACGACGACTACATGCTCGCATCGGCACAGGCGCGCGAGCGCCAGGCCGCGGCGAACACGCGTGCGAAGGAACGCGTGGCCGAACTGCAGGACTTCGTGCGCCGCTTCTCGGCGAACAAGTCGAAGGCCCGCCAGGCAACGAGCCGCGCGAAGCAGATCGACAAGATCAAGATCGAGGAATTCAAGCCGTCGTCGCGCCAGAACCCGTTCATCCGTTTCGAGTTCGAGAAGAAGCTGCACAACGTCGCGGTGGTGGCTGAAGACATCACGAAGAAGTACGAGCGTACGATCTTCCAGAACTTCAACCTGTCGGTGCAGCCGGGCGAGCGCATCGCG
This sequence comes from Burkholderia sp. D-99, assembly GCF_011605345.1. GTDB lineage: Bacteria > Pseudomonadota > Gammaproteobacteria > Burkholderiales > Burkholderiaceae > Burkholderia. The sequence continues at coordinate 171,610 of NZ_JAAOXM010000014.1, read as the reverse complement.
ATCATCGGCGAGAACGGTGCAGGCAAGACGACGCTGCTGCGTTCGCTGCTCGGCGCGCTCGCGCTCGAACACGGCACGGTGAAGTGGTCCGAGAACGCGAATGTCGGCTACATGCCGCAGGACACGTACGAGGAGTTCCCGAACGACATCACGCTGATGGACTGGATCGACCAGTACCGCAAGGACGGCGACGATGAAACGATGGTGCGCGGCACGCTGGGCCGCCTGCTGTTCTCGTCGGACGACATCAAGAAGTCGGTGAAGGTGCTGTCGGGCGGCGAGAAGGGCCGCATGATCTGGGGCAAGCTGATGCTCGGCCGCCACAACGTGCTGCTGATGGACGAGCCGACCAACCACATGGACATGGAGTCGATCGAGTCGCTGCAGATCGCGCTCGAACAGTTCGAAGGCACGCTGATTTTCGTGTCCCACGACCGCGAATTCGTGAGCGGGCTGGCGAACCGGATCATCGAAGTGCGGACGGACAGCACGCTGTTCGACTTCGGCGGTAACTACGAGGAATTCCTGACGAGCCAGGGGCAGGAGTAAGTGTGCTGAGGCGTCGTCCGGTCATGTGTCCCGGCTAGGCTGGTAGGCAGTACCCCCAGCCGGACCCCCGGAGCGAACCGCCGGAAGTACATCAGGCCCGCATCGACAGCGTTGTCGATGCGGGCTTTTTCATGTCCGCTTGCAGCGAAGTCCGGCAGCGTCGTGCATTCCAGTTTCCTCCCGCGAATCGACTTCGGGTAAATTACCCACCGAACGCCAATCATCATTCCCCATTTCGACCCGGAGCCGTCCCCCGATGCCGGACCAACCTCGCCCGCTCGACCTGTCCGGCCTCGCGCAAAGCCTGTACGCGCAGGGCACCGAGGAGGGCATCCTGTCGCGCCTGATGGAGCGGGTCGCGCCGGTCAACCGGTTTTGCGTCGATATCGGCGCGAGCGACGGCCTGCGCAACAGCAACACCGCCCGGCTGTTGCGCGAACAGGATTGGGCCGGCGTGCTGGTGGAAGGCAGCGCGTACCGGTTCGGCAAGCTCGCCGGCCACTACGCGGGCGCGGAGCGCGTCCGCCTGCATCACGATCGCGTCCAGCCCGACACGGTCGATCGCCTGCTTGCCGATGCGAATACGCCGACCGACTTCGACCTGCTGTCGATCGACATCGACGGCAACGACTACTGGGTCTGGCGCGGCCTGCAAGCGTTCGAGCCACGCATCGTCGTGATCGAATACAACCCGTACTACACGCCGCCCGAGCGTTGGGTCATGTGCTTCAACCCGGACCACGAATGGGACGGCTCGACCTATTACGGCGCGAGCCTCGAATCGCTCGTCCATCTCGGCAGGCAGAAGGGCTATGAACTCGTCTGCTGCGACGACATGGGCAACAACGCATTCTTCGTGCGGCAAGACCTGTATCCGCTGCTCGGCATCGCGAACAACGATCCATCGGTGCTGTTCCGCCCGGCGATGTACAAGGTACGCTACGTCGGGCACAACACGTTCCTGAGCGGGCATCCGTATCGATACGGGCCGGCCGAGCACATCTGAATGGACCCGCTCGCCGCGACCTTCGACGAGATCCTGAACGCCTACGCGCTCGGTCGTAGCGGGCCGCCGCGCCAGGTCGGCGAACGCGTGTGGCACCTGCCGACCGATGACGGCGGCGTAGCGGTCAAGCTCTACGCGCTCGCGCACCAGGCGCGTGCGGCGAAGGAAGCCGCGGTGCTCGCGCACTTCGAGACGCACGGCGATGCGCGTTTCCATGTGCAGGCGCTGAAACGCACGGCGGCCGGCGCGCCGCTGTGGACGGGGTCCAACGCCCACGCGATGCTCACGCGCTGGGAAACCGGGCAGTTTAGAACCTACGACACGTTTTCGCCGGCCGAATGGGATGCGCTGGGCGCGAGCCTGGCGGCGTTGCATCTGAGCCTCGAGCGGCTGCATCTGCCGCAGCTCGACACGATCCGCGCACGACTGGCCGCGATCGACGCGGATGGGGTGCGCCGCAGCCTGCTGGACGCACTGGATCGCGCGCGCTCGAACGACGGCGCCGGGAACCTGCGCCGCTACGTCGATCTCGCGCTGCGCATGCTCGACCGCTACTATCCGGGCAGCATCGACGCGTTTCCCGCCGACGATCCGCAGCACCCGGTCCACAACGACTACAACCAGTTCAACTATCTGTTCACGGGCACGCTGCCGCCGCTCATCCTCGACTGGGAAGCGGCGATCGGCGCGCCGCGCGAATACGAACTGGTGCGTTGCCTGAACCATCTGCCGCTGGAGGCGCCGCACCTGGCGGAAGCGTTCGTGCGGGCATATCGGCGGACCCGGCCGGTCGATCCTGCGCGCATTGCCTGGGCGGTCGATGCCGCGTGTCTGCAGCACGCGCTGAAGCTCTGGATCGTGCAAGGCTGGCTCGACGAGCCGTCGCGTTTCGCGTCGCATCTGAACGGCGCGGTGACGATGGCATCCGCGATGGTGGATGCGCGCGAGCGCCTGGTCGATTTCTTTTCCCGTTGCCTGGAAGCAGGACGCTGAAGTGAATGCGAATCTGAACCGGATCTCGAATCCGACGCCGCCGGGCGAGCGGCAGCACGTGTTTCCGCCGCCGCTGGACCGCGATTACCGTGTCGAAGACGGGCGCGTCCTGACGCGCTCGCTGGAAGCGCATATCGTCGACCACTGCAACCTGACGTGCGCGGAATGCTGCTCGCTGTCGCCGCTTCTGCCCGAGTGGTACGCGAGCCCGGAATCGCTCGAGGCCGATCTGCGCCGTGCGGCGAAGGTACTGCGCCCGCGCATGTTCAAGCTGGTCGGCGGGGAACCGTTGCTGCATCCGGCGCTCGTCGAACTTGTCCGGCGCGTGCGCGACACGGGCATCGCGCCCGTGATCTCCGTCACGACGAACGGCCTGAAGCTCGGCGAGATGACGGACGCGTTCTGGCAGGCGGTGGATGCGCTGACGATCTCGCGCTATCCGAAGCCGTCGCTTTCACCCGACCTGGTCGCGCACATCGAGCACCAGGCCGCGCGCTTCGACGTGCGCCTGAACTGGAAGGTGCAGGACGTGTTCACGACGATGAACCGCGCGCAGCCCGGCACCGACCGCGACGCCGCGCAGCGCCTTTATCACGATTGCTGGATTCGCGAGCGCTGCCATATGATTCGCGACGGCATGTTCTACACGTGCACGCGTCCGGCGCATTTCCATACGCTCTACAAGGGCGAGAAGGATTTTCAATCCGACGGCCTGCCGCTGCGCGACGACGCGGACATGCTCGACGCGATGCTCGCCTATCTGCAACGCGAGGCGCCACTCGAAGCGTGCCTGCATTGCCAGGGCGGCAGCGCGCCGGTGGCGCCGCATCGCATCCTCAAACGCATTGAAGTGGACTCATTGAAGGCTCGTTATCCATGATCGTCGGCACGCGCGACCTGTTCGGCTTCGACCGGCTTCACTACCATCCACGCAGCGGCACGGCGGCGTCCGGCATCCGGGCCGTCCTGCACGCGTCGGGGCAACCGGCCGGCGAGCCGGACGCGGCGGCCATCGCGGGCTACCTCAGCGGCGAGCGTCTGGTCGGCCGCACCGTGCTGCGCGACGTGCGCGCGGTGCCGCCCGGTCACGCGCTGATCCGTTCGCCGCACGGGCTGACCGTCCAGCCGGCACCTGGGCAGCCGCGGCACGCCGATCTGGAAACCGTGCTGCGCGCGTCGCTGCAACGCGCGCTCGACAGCGGCAAGCGCGTTGCGCTGGCGTTGAGCGGCGGGCTCGATTCGGCGTTGCTGCTTGCGTTGCTGCGCGAACTCGACGCGCAGCGGCACGTGACGTCCTACATTCTCGTGACCGACATGCCGGATTATTGCGAACGCGATGCCGCACTCGAACTGGCCGGACAGATGCAGGCGAACGTGAAGCTCGTGCGCGTGAACGAGGCGGACTTCGTCGCGGCGCTGCCGAGAACGACCCATGCGGTCGAAGAGCCGATGTTCAACCTGCATCCGGTCGCGAAGCTGCTGCTGGCCGAGGCGATGGCCGCGGACGGCGTCGAGGTGGCCATCACCGGCGACGGCGCGGACCAGGTGCTGCGCCGCGACCGGTCGGCCAACTATCTGCCGCTGTGCCATGCGTTGTTCGATGCGGCGTCGGTCGACCTGCATCCGCCGTTCGTCGACGATGCCGTCGTCGCGCACCTGACGAGCATCGCGCCCGATCCGGACAAGCAATGCCTGCGCGATCTCGGTGCGCGCCTGAACCTGCCGGACCGCCTCGTGCGCGGTCCCAAGCGCGGGCGGCTCGCGCCGGCGATGGACCTCGCGGCGCTGCTCGATCGCGATCGTACGCGCGCGCTGGCCGATACGCTCGGTCTGGCCGCGCCCACGCTGCAGACGGACAACGAACGCGTGCTGTGGACGACGCTGTCGCTGATCCTCGATCATTTCGACCACCTCGATGCCGCGCATCGCCCCACCTGAATCGCTCATGAAACGCATCCTGTTCTGCGTGGTGCCCGAGAAAGGGCACGTCAATCCGTGCATCGGCCCGGCCCAGCATTTGCGCGCCGCCGGTTGCGACGTCGCGTTCTATGCGCCGGCCGATATCAGCGCCCAGCTCGACGGCGCCGGCGGCTTCGCGTTCGTCGGGCCGCGCGAGACACCCGAGCGCCACGACCTGTCGCGCGGCGCGAGCTTCGCCGCGAACATTCGCGACGCGGACTGGCTGCGGCACTGGATCCGCACGCTGCTGATCGATCTCGCGCCCGCGCAGGTGGACGGCATCCGCGCGGTGCTGCGCGACTGGCAGCCCGACGTGGTCGTGATCGATCCGCTGCTCTATGCGGCAGCGATTGCCGCCGAGCTGGAAGGGCTGCCGTGGGTGGCGATGTCGAATTCGCTGAATCCGGTGCTGCCGGACGATCTCGACTCCGAATTGCTGCGCACGGTGCGGTGGCTTGAGCCGGAACGCACACGATTGTTCGCGCGCTACGGGCTCGATGCGCGCTTTCGCGGTTGCGACATCCTGTCGCCGCATCTGACGCTCGCGTTCACCACCGACGCGCTGGTCGGCGCGCCGCCGCCCGGTGTCGAACTGGTCGGCCCCGCGCTGCCGTCCGGCCCGCGTGGCGACGAGACGCCGTTCCCGTGGGAACGCCTCGATGCCGATCGTCCGCTCGTCTACATGTCGCTCGGCAGCCAGCTTTACTACCATCCCGATGTGTTCGCGAAAGTCATCGAGGCGACAAGCGCAACGTCCGCGCAACTGGTGTTGTCGGTGGGCGAACTGGTCGACTCGGATCTGCTGCCGGCCGACGACGAACGCGTCGTCTCGGTGCGTTACGTGCCGCAACTGGCGCTGCTGCGACGCACGCACGCGTTCGTCAGTCATGGCGGCGCGAATTCGGTGATGGAGTCGCTTGCATGCGGCGTGCCGATGTTGCTGTCGCCGTTCTGCAACGACCAGTTCCATTCGGCGCACTTCGTCGAGCGGGCCGGCGCGGCGCGCGTGCTGGATCTGCAGCAGGCCGGCGTGGCGGACATTGCCGATGCGCTCGAATGCCTGTTGCGTCCCGGTTCGTTGCGCGAGCAGGCGGCGCGGATCCGCGCGAGCTACGCGCGCGACGGCTCTGAGGAGGCGGCGCGCCTGATCAGCGCACTCGCTTCAGGAAACCGCCTGGCGACAGCGTCATGAGTACGCGGTCTTCGATGTCGTAGTCGACCTCGAACCGGCCGTCGCGGTCGAGATATTCACGCACGGCGGTGGCCGGGTTATTGCCTTTGCCGTACGGTTTGCCGTCGAACATCGACGCGGGCAGGTACTCCATGATGGTATCCATCACGATCGCGTAGCTGCCGGGCGTCACGAGTGGCGCATAGCATTCGAGTTCGCGCAGCACGTGCGCGTGGGTATGCGTGAGGTCGAGGATCGCCATCACGCGTGCATCGTCACGCAGATGTGCGCGCACCGAGGCAAGGGTGTCGGCCGCGCACGATTCGCCTTCGATCAGCGTCATGCGGTGGGCGAGCCGGTGCGATTGCAGGCGCTGCCTGACCTCGTCGCGCAGGCGCGGCTCGATCGCGATGACGCGGCCGCTGTTGCCCGCCAATTCCAGCATCGACGCGGTGAACACGACCCCGCCGCCCGCCGCGATGCCGGTCTGCACGATGCAGTCGGGACGCTCGCGCCAGATCAGTTCCTGGAGCGCGAGCATGTCGCCGGGCAAGTGGAAGAAGCGCTCGCCGAGCCAGCGCGTCTGGAACAGATGGTCGAATTCGGCGGCGCGCGTCAGCCATTCGATATTGATGTCCCGCATGCGGGCCGAAGGACGCTCTGACATGGTCAATGCAACGAGTAGGAGTGACGTGAAAACGCTGGAACCGTGGCTTCACCGGTACTGGAACATCGGGCCTGCGAGCATGCAGGCGCTGGCGTCGGGCCATACTAACAAAACGTATCTCGTCGAGTGCGATGCGGCGCGCGCGGTGCTGCGCGTGTCGTGGCCCGGCAAGCCGGTCGAGCAGGTGGATCGCGAGGCGGCGATACTCGGCCGTCTCGGCGATCTCGGCCATCCGCGTACGGCGCCCATGCTGCCGGTGCTGCCGCGCCTGCGGCCGACCGTGGACGCACGATCCGGAGTGCAACTGCCCGATGGAAGCTGGCTGCATCTGTTCGAGCATATCGACGGCAGTCCCGGCCTGCCGGACGATGCGGAGGCGGGCGCGATCGACGCGATGCGCGCGCTCGCGCATCTGCATGCGGCGCTGGCGGCGATACCCGCGACCGAATCGGCGCCGCTGGCCTGGTTGTCGGCACGGCACGCGCGCGTAGCGGCGCGTGCCGCGCCGTCGTTGCCGGGCGACTTGAGCGGCCACTACGAGACGGTGATCCATCGGATCGGTGCCCATCTCGACGCTACCGCACGCTGGCTGACGGGGACGGTGCACTGGCTGCACGGCGACTATCACGCGGGAAACCTGTTGTACGTGGGAGGCGCCGTGAACGGCGTGCTCGATTTCGACGATGTCGGGCAGGGCGCGCAGTGGCTCGAAGCGGCCTTTGCGCTGTTTGCGCTGTCGCGCGATGCGGGCCGGGACGATCGCTTCGTATTCGACGCGCGGCGCTGGGACGCCGGCCTGCGGGCCTATGCGGCGACGCGGCCCGATGCCGCGCCGGACTGGATGCAGGATCGCCGCGACGCGCTGATGGTGCTGTTCTGCGCGGACCAGACGCTGATTCATCTCGAAGCCGCGCAGCGCGGCCTGTGGGCGCCGGGGCCCGGTATCGGCTTTCTCGGCGGCTGGTGGCAGTTGCTGGATGGTGCGGCGCCCTGACGCGAGCCGGCTGCGGTGTCAGCGCGGCCGGTTCAGGAACAGGCGTATGGCTTCGACTGTGTTGGGCCGCGCCTCGCCGTGCCGCGAGCCGTCGTGCATGCAGAACAGCACGTCGCGCTGCCGTGCCGTGCTGGCGTCGACATGGGCGCACATCGCGTCGCACAGCGCCTGCGGCGACGGCGCCGGCCGCTGCCAGTCGTCCAGTATCGCGGTCCAGCCGGTATGTTCGCGCTGCAGCCGCGCAAGCACGCCGGCGCGAGGGTCCTGCGGCATCAGTCCATAAGGCAGGCGCAGCGCGATCGCATCCGGTGCGGGAACGCCGGCCTGGCGATAGGCATCGCGGATCAGCGCGTCGGTCGTCTCGATCTCGTCGATCAGCGCGTCGTCCGATAGCGTGCCCGGCCGCGCATGCGAATGAGTATGGTTGCCGAGGCGATGGCCTTCGCGCGCCATGCTCGCCGCGACGTCGAGCGCCCCCGTCAGGTTCTTGCCGAGCAGGAAGAAAGTTGCTTTGCACGAGGCGGCGCGCAGGACGTCGAGCAAGGCCGGCGTCGAGGGGCCCGGGCCGTCGTCGAAACTGAGGCGAACTGACATCGCGTGTGTGATGCGCCGTGTGAGTGGAACCCGAACGATAGCGCAATCCGACGCCGGGCTGCCTGGGCACGACCGTCGGTACGGCGCTGGCGCGCGCGCCCGTCTCCGCGAGCGGGGCGCACGGGCGAGCGTGTCCGTACGGCACGCCCGTGCCGTTCGATGGCCTGTCGTGCGATCGGCGTGCGGTTCGGCGCGTCGACGCGCTGACCGGCAAACGTCGCCTGACGGTCTTGCCGGGCCTGCGTCGTCAGGTTTGAATTGAATCGACGTCGGATTCGCTCGAGTTTCAGATCGAGCCGCTGCCTGGCGTCCATTCCGTCCGCATTGCGAGCACCGTCAAAAGCCAAGGAAATCCGTGCAGCATAGGGTGCGCCTGCGCGCGGAAACGACGACAGGCGAACAAAGGTGCCGAAACACGAACGCGGCCGTGCCGTGCGCGACACGGCGACGGCCGCGCGAAACCGCCTGCGTTCGAGCGTCGCGTTGCTCAAGCGTCGTGCGCGAGCGCGGGCTCGTCCGGAATCGCGCGCTCGGCCAGCGCGACATAATCGCCCGATGTCGTGCGCTCGACCCGCGCATCGACGCGGTACGCGTGCCGCAGGTTCGACGGCGTCAGCACGTCGGCCGGCGCGCCGTCCGCGACGAGTCCGTCGCTGCCCAGCAACACGAGCCGGTCGCAGAAACGCGACGCGAGATTCAGGTCGTGCATCGCGACCAGCACGATCGCGCCACGCTGGCGGGCCGCGTCGCTGACAGCCTCCAGCGCGAGCAATTGCCACCGCAGGTCGAGCGCGCTGGTCGGCTCGTCGAGCAGCAGCAGCGGCGTGGCGCGCACGAGCACCTGCGCGAGCCCGACCATCTGCCGCTGGCCGCCCGACAGGCGATCGAGCGGCGACATCGCCAGCATGTGCAGCCGCAGCCGCGTGAATACCTGTTGCAACCGCTGGTCGCGCGCCGCGTCGGACAGGCCGCCGCAGGTGGCGCGCAACGCGCTGCGCACGGCTTCGTACACGAGCAGTGACGACGGCTGCGGCAAGGTCTGCGGCAGATAGCCGACCTGCCGCATGTGTTCGCGGCGCGGCCCGCGCAGCAGGTCGAAGCCGCCGAAACCCGCGCGGCCGGTCGCGGTCGCGAGCCGGGCCAGCGCGCGCAGCAGCGTCGACTTGCCGACGCCGTTCGGCCCAAGCAGCCCGACCATCGTGCCCGGCTCGACCGGTGCGAGCGACAGCCCGTCGAATACGGCCCGGGTGCCGTAGCGTACCCGCAGCGCGTCGAGATGCAGCGTCGGATCAGCCATCGAGCCTCCTGCGGCGGCTGACGAGCAGCATGAACATCGGCACGCCGACCAGCGCGGTGATGATGCCGATCGGCAGTGTCACGCCGGGAATCAGCGTCTTGCTGAGCACGGATGCGCCGGCCAGCATGATCGCGCCGGCGAGCGCCGCGCCCGGCAGGTAGTAGCGATGCTCGTCGCCGACCAGCAGCCGCGCGACGTGCGGCCCGACGAGGCCGACGAAGCCGATCGTGCCGACGAACGACAGCGCCGTTGCGGACAACAGGCTGATGCGCGCGAGCGCGACGAGCCGCAGCCGCTCGACCGCGATGCCCATGCTGCGCGCCTGCTCGTCGCCGGCGCGCAGCGCCGTCAGCGACGCGATGTCGAACCGTGCCCACAGCGTGCAGGCGCCGAATACGCAGGTCAGCAGCGCGATCTTGCCCCACGTCGCGCGCGCGAGGCTGCCCATGCTCCAGAACACGATCTGCTGCAGCGCATTCGCGTCGGCGATGAATTGCAGCAGCCACAGCAGCGCCTCGAAGCTGAACATCAGGCCGATGCCGAACAGCACGACGGTTTCGGTCGTCGCGCCGTGCCGCCAGGCGAGCCAGACGATCAGCAGCGTGGCGCCGCTCGCGCACGCGAACGCACCGAGCGACAGCGCGATGTTCTCGTTCCACAGCACCAGATGCCAGCCGGAAATCACGACGAGCGACGCGCCGACGCTTGCGGCGGCCGACATGCCGAGCGTGAACGGGCTCGCGAGCGGGTTGTTCAGCACGGTCTGCATTTCGGCGCCGGCGAACCCGAGCGATGCACCGACCAGCACGGCCATCAGTGCGTAAGGCAGGCGCACGTCCCACAGAATCACGCGCTGTTCGAGCGGCAGGCCGTCAGGCCGGAACAGGCCGCCGATCAGGTCGGCGACCGGGAACGGCGACGGGCCGGTCGAGATGTCGATGACGAGCAGCGCGACGAGCACGCAGGCAAGTGCGGCCAGCGCGCCGACGCGCCGCGCGGTGACGGCGCGGTAGCGAAGCCGCAGCGACGGGGGCGTGACGGGTGTCGTCGTGCTCATGCAGGCGCTCCGGTCGCAGGCTCGAACACCATGCGCGACGCGAGCGCGAGACTCGGCGGTACGACACCGCCGTGATCCTCGCCGTCGATCAGGCGGAACGCGGCGTCGAGCCCCGGGCGGCCGCCCACGCGCGCGACGAAGTCGCGGGCGGAGCTGATCTGCTTGCGCGCCTGCTGACGGCGCATCCGCTCGGGGTCGGGCGTCGATGCGCCTTCCTCGAGACTGCCGGCGGTTACGAGGACGCGCAGCGGCGGCGTGAGCGGGGCGGCTTGCGCGGCAAACCGGTCGGCATAGGGCAGCAGCGCGCGCTCGCCCCACCAGATCGACGGGCTCGCTGCCACGTAGCGCCGAAACAGGTGTGCGCGCGTGAGCAGCGCGTACAGCGTCAGCAGGCCGCCGTACGAGTGGCCGAACAGCGTCTGCCGTTCGGGATCGACCGGCAACTGGCGGGCGAGCCACGGCTGCACGTCGTGCTCGATGAAGTCGAGAAAACGGTCGGCGCCGCCGCCGCGGCCGTCCGGCGTTGGCGCAAGCGTGTAGTCGCTCTCGCGCGCGGCCATGTCGTAGGGCCCGTCGACCGGATAGCCGATGCCGATCACGACGGCCTCGGCGTCGCGCGCACCGTCCGGCCGGGCGCGGCGATTGCGGACGAGTTGCGCGGCGAGCGGGAACAGCGCATTGCCGTCGAGCACGGTGAGCACCGGGTGGGGTGTCGTGCCGGAGCGCTCGGTCGGCAATGCAACGAACAGGCGCCGCGTGCGGCCGGCGATCGTCACGTCGAACTGGCGGCTATGCGGCACGACGACGGGCGACGCGGCGTCGAGGCCGGGCCACGCGGGCGCTTCGGCGGCGCGCGCGGGCGCGAGCGCGCCGAGCGGGCCGGTCAATCCGGCGACGAGCAGGGAGCGGCGCATGGAAGAGGCGGGCGTCCGCATGTCAGGAGCCCTCCTGCACCCAGTATTCGCCTTGCAGCGCAACGGGCTGGAAGCGTCGCACCATCGTGTCGAACGTGGCGCGTGGATCGAGATCGGCGAACAGCGCGGGATGCAGCCACTTGGCCATCGCCTGCACGGCGACGACGTTGAACGGCGAGTTGTAGAAGTGATGCCAGATCGCATACGCGCGCCGTTCGCGGACTGCGCGCAGCGGCGCGATCTGCGGCCGTTTCAGCGACTGGTCGAGCGAGCGGATGGCAGCGTCGCGCGGCACGCCGGCGCCGAGTGCGATGCGCTGCGGAGCGCTTTGCAGCGTCTGAACCGAGCCGATCGCGGTGCCGATGTAGAAGTCGGGCTGGCGGCTCAGCAGGTATTCGGGGTTCAGCGTGCCGTGCTCGCCGGGCACACGGCCTTTCGCGACGTTGTTGCCGCCGGCGGCGTCGAGCAGGTGGCCCATCATGCCGGTCATCGTGTCGCAGCAGTCGCCCGACAGGCCGACGCGGCTTTCGAGGAATACGCTCGGCGCAGCGGGGCGCGCGGTCGCGAGCCGCGTGCGGACGAGGTCGAGCTGCTGCTGCCAGTACGCGTTGAATTCCGCCGCGCGCTGCGGCGAGCCAAGCACCTGGCCGAGCAGTGCGATGCTGCGCGGTGTGTTGGCGAGCGGGTCGTGCCGGAAGTCGACGAACACGATCGCGACGCCGGCCGCCTCGAGCCGCGCGAGCGTTTCGCGGTCGCGCTCGCCGGGGCCGTGGCCGCCGCCGAGCCCGAAGATTGCGACCTGCGGGCGCAGCGCGAGCGCGCGCTCGTCGCTGAAGCTGCCCGATTGCGAGCGGCCGATGCGCGGCACGTCCTTCAGGCGCGGGAAGCGTGCGAGCCATTGTGCGTAGCTGGCGGGATCGAGCTGCTCGAAATCGCCCATCATGCCGACGAGCCGGCGGGCCGGATCGCCGCCGTCGACGACCGCCAGCGCCGGCAGCAGGCGGCCCTCGCCGAGCAGCACGCGCTCGACGCGCGCAGGAATCCGGACCTGGCGCCCGGCCAGGTCGGTGACGATCGTCGTGTCTGCCTGCGCGGCATGCATCACGAGCCAACTGCACAGCCATACCCCCAGCATCGACCACATTCCGCTTGTCTTTTTCACGCGACTCCCGATACGATATAAATGAGAACCATTCGCATTTAATTGTAACCGAGCCGAAGCCGCGACAGGGGTATTGGCCGTTTGATCGAACACCAGAATAGTTTGCGCGGGCACGAGCGGCCCGCGCGCGGGGGTAATGACGACATGACAGCGCTGACGCCAGCCGCTTCCCATTCCGATCGCTATCGACACGACGCACACGTCGCGAAGATCCGCGAGGTGCGGCCCGGGCTGCGGATCCACTCGGACGATGCCACCGACGAATTCGACGCCGTGATGTCCGGACAATGTTCGCCGGGCCTGCATCTCGTCCTGCTGCTCGAGGGCGCGCTCGACGTGTCGTACGGCGACCGGCGCGTGGTGCTGACGACGGACGGGCGCCGCACCGGTCGCGCGCCCTGTGAAGCCGCGCGGCCCGCGGTGCGGATGCAGTCGTTCCTGCTCAACGCGGTCGAGCCGGACACGTTCCGCCGGCGGCTCAGCAAGGGCGGGTACGCGCGGCGGCTGAGCCTCGCGATGTCGGGCGAATGGCTCGGGCATCTGCAGGCGGCCAGCTGCGGTGTCCTGCCGCAACCACTCGATGCGATGCTGTCCGCGCATCTCGCGATCCGCTTCTGGCAGCCGACGCCGCGCGCGACGGCGCTCGCCGAGCAGATCGTGCGGCCGCCGGCCTATCAGCCGATGCTGCAGGCGATCTATCTCGAAAGCCGCGTGCTCGAACTGCTCGCGGAGGCGTTCACGCCGCTCGAGACCGGCGCGGCGCAGGCGGCCGACACGTCGCTCGGCTCGCGCGACTTCCGCCGGATGGCCGAGTTGCGCGCGTTCCTCGCGAGCGACGCAGTGCAGGAACTGTCGCTCGACGACATCGCACGGCACGCCGGGATGAGCGCGAACGCGATGCAGCGGCAGTTCCGCGCGGCTTACGGCACGACCGTGTTCGACTTTGTCCGCGAGCATCATCTGCAGCGTGCGCGGCTCGCGCTCGAGCGCGACGCGGTGAGCGTCAAGCAGGCCGCGGCACTGGCCGGCTATACGAGTGCAGCGAATTTCGCGACGGCCTACAAGCGCCGCTTCGGCGTCACGCCCACGCTTGCGCGGCGCAGCGACCAACGCTGACGACATCCGGCGGCGGCGCTCAAACGAGTTCGATGCTTACGCAAACATTTCGGCTGCTTACATGTTTCACAATACAAATGAGAATCAATCTCATTGTGAAACATAGAAAGCGCCACCATGTCGAATCAAGCCGCAAGCTTTGCATTGAAGCCGGTCGTCGTTGCCGGCCTGTATCTGATGGGTGCGTCGTGCGCATGGGCGCAGACGCCTGACCGGGCGACGGAGCCTGTCGCCGCGTCGTCCGTCGCCGTCAGGCCGGAGGATCCGGGCAAGCCGGCCAAACCGGTCGAAGCCACGCCGCCGGAGGCCGCCGCCGATCCGGCCACGCTGAAGGAGATCGTCGTCACGGCGAGCCGCCGCGAGCAGGCGATCCGCGAGGCGCCCGCGAGCATTTCGGTGATCAGCCGCGAAGACATCGCGGCGAAGCCGTATACGTCGGTCGCCGAGATCGTTGCCAACGTCGAAGGGGTGAGCGTCGTCGGCGCGTCGCCGAACGACCAGGACATCTCGATTCGCGGGATGCCGGGCGAGTACACGCTGATCCTCGTCGACGGGCGCCGCCAGAACACGCGCGAAACGATGAACCGCGGCACGGCCGGCGTGCAGTCGAACCTGATGCCGCCGCTGTCCGCGATCGAGCGGATCGAGGTCGTGCGCGGGCCGATGTCGTCGCTGTACGGCGCCGACGCGATGGGCGGCGTGATCAACGTGATCACGCGCAAGGTGCCGAAGCGCTGGGGCGGCACGATCACGGCCGGCAGCGTGTGGCAGCTCGAATCGGATCAGGGCGACACGCAGAGCGTCGACTTCTGGCTCGGCGGCCCGCTGAAATCCGATGTGCTCGGGTTGCAGGCGTCGGGTCGTCTCCTGCATCGCGGGGAAGACAACATTTACTACCCGAACAGCGGAACGGGCGGGGCGAACGGGCAGCGGATCGGCAGCTTCGATGTGAAGCTGTCGGCGAAGCCCGCAAGTAACCAGGACGTGAGCGTCAACATCGGGCGCGAGCAGCTCACCTATCTCAGCACGCCGGGCAAGAGCGCCGCGCCGCTCACGCCGCGCACGGCCGCGTCGGCGCTGACCGAGACGCGGCACGTGCGCGATTACTGGGGCATCACGCACGACGGCCGCTGGGGCTTCGCCGACACGACGGTGTCGCTGTACGGCGAGCGTGGTGTGCAGGACCAGTGGACGCCGTCCGGGCGTTCGCCGGTGAAGCCCGCGCTGACCGACACGATCCTCGAAGCCAAGGCCGCGGTGCCGTGGTGGGGCGAGCGCAACATCCTGACCGTGGGCGGCCAGCATATCTGGTCGCGGTTGTCGGGCGTCAGCGTGCAGGACGCGGTGCCGAAAGGGCATGGCGCCAATGCGGATCGCGTCACGCGCAACGCGTGGGCGTTGTTCGGCGAAAACGACTATTTCTTCAACGACCGCTTCACGCTGACGACCGGCGTGCGGCTCGACCACGACGACCGCTACGGCAGCCACGTCAGCCCGCGCATCTACGGGGTGTACCAGCTCAGCAAGGCGTGGACGGTGCGCGGCGGCGTATCGACGGGCTTCCGTCCGCCGTCGCTGCGCCAGAGCACGGCCGGCTACTGCATGACGTCGGGCGGTGCGGCGGGCGCGGTGCCCGGTACGCTGTGCGGCAATCCGGACCTCAAGCCGGAAACGAGCCTGACCGAGGAACTCGGCGTGCGCTACGACCTGGGCGACACGTATGCGGGCCTGACGCTGTTCAACAACCTGTTCAAGAACAAGGTGGCGAGCTACGACACGGGCAGGCCCGATCCGCGCTCGCCGGGCCGCAACATCTACGTGTACGACAACATCGACAAGGTCAAGTTGTACGGGCTGGAGATCGGCGCCGGCACGCGGCTGTCGCGCACGCTGAAGGTGTCGGGCGCGTACACGCTGACCGAATCGCGCCGCGAGGGTAGCGGCGAGAAGGCGTTCAACGGCAGTTCGCTCGATGGCTATCCGCTCGACAAGACGCCGAAGCACAAATTCAACGTGCAGGTCGACTGGACGCCGACGGCCAAGCTCGACCTCTACGCGACGGCGAACTACATCGGCAGCGAATACTGGGCCGCGTTCCGCAACGGCGCGCAGGGCGTGCGCGAGCGGCCGTCGACGACGACCTTCGATCTCGGCGGCCGTTACCGGATCGACAAGCGTTTCTCCGTCAATTTCGCGGTGCTGAACCTGACCAACAAGATGGTGCCGATCGACGATCGGACACGCACGACCGGGCTGAGCGGCAACTGGCTCGTCGACCAGGGGCGCCGCATCGCGGTGAGTCTGACCGCCGAAATGTGACGGCATGGCCGGCGCCAGGCGCCGGCTCAATCAATCTCGAGGCAATGTCATGAATGCGATTTCCCGACCTTCCGAGTTATTAGTACCCCATAACGTATGGGATGTGTATCGCGCGGATACGCCGCTGTTTCTCGCGACGCCGGCGCATACGCTGCTGGCGAGCGACATCGCGGACGCGATTGCGCATGCGGACCTGCCGCTCGCGACGCGTGTGAACGACGCGCTGCGCCGCGCGCGGGACGACGGTCATGCGGGCGCTGCCGTGGTCGGCGCG
Source organism: Burkholderia sp. D-99 (assembly GCF_011605345.1). Taxonomy (GTDB): domain Bacteria; phylum Pseudomonadota; class Gammaproteobacteria; order Burkholderiales; family Burkholderiaceae; genus Burkholderia. Next base: position 155,538 of record NZ_JAAOXM010000014.1, on the reverse strand, counting down.
GTGCCGTTCGATGTCCACGCGCCGGCCGCGCTGCGGGTCGCGCACACGATGCTGCGCGCGCGGCCGCTCGGTGCGCTGCGCGCAGCCGCGCCGGCCGCCGCGCGCTATGCGACGCGCGAAGTGCCGTCGGCGGACGTCTATGCGGACGCGGTTGCGCAGGCGGTTGCCCGGATTCGCGCGGGCGAGCTCGACAAGGTCGTGCTGGCGCGCACGCTGGAGGCAACCGGCGACGCACCGGTCGAGGTAGCGGCGCTGGTCGCGCGTCTCGCGTCGAGCAATCCGCACGGCTACACGTTCTCGGTGAATCTCGGCGAGGGCCGTACGCTGCTGGGTGCGAGCCCGGAGCTGCTCGTCAGCCGCTTCGGCGGTGTCGTGCGCGCGAATCCGCTGGCCGGGTCCGCGCCGCGCAGCCGCGACCCGGACGAGGATCGACGGCGCGCGCAGGCGCTGCTGGCGTCCGCGAAGGATCTCGACGAGCACCGGGTCGTCGTCGAGGCCGTGCGCGACAGTCTCGCGCCGCTGTGCCGTCGGCTCGACGTGCCGGCGCGTCCGTCGCTCGTGCATACGGAAACGATGTGGCATCTGTCGACCGAAGTGTGCGGCGAAACCGACGCCGATGCGCTGACGCTAGCGCTCGCGCTGCACCCGACGCCGGCCGTCTGCGGCGCGCCGCGTGCGGCGGCGCGTGACTGCATTCGCAATGCCGAGCCGTTCGATCGCGGCTTCTACGCGGGCATGCTCGGCTGGGTCGACGCGCAGGGTGACGGCGAGTGGGTCGTCACGATCCGCTGCGCCGAAGCGTTCGACCGCACGCTGCGGCTCTATGCGGGTGCGGGGGTGGTCGGCGAATCGACGCCCGCCGGGGAGTGTGCGGAAACCGCCGCGAAATTCCGGACGATGCTGGATGCGCTCGGTATCGACCGCGACGCCGCGTCGGGTGCCGCGCAGGAGGCGGCATGACGTCCGCGCACCGCACGCCGTGGCCGGACGAGGCCGCCGCCGCTTACCGGCAGAAAGGTTACTGGCTCGGCCAGTCGTTCGCGCAATGGTTCGGTGAACGTGTTGCACGACACGGCGAACGCATTGCGCTCGTGCAGGGCGAGCTGCGCTGGTCGTACCGGACGTTCGCGGCGGAAGCCGAACGCACGGCCCGCGCGCTGAGCGCATGCGGGATCGTCGCGGGCGACCGCGTGGTCGTGCAATTGCCGAATTGCGTTGCGTTTTTCGCGGTGACGTTCGCGCTGTTCCGCATCGGCGCGCTGCCGGTGTTCGCGCTGCCCGCGCATCGCCGGCGCGAGATCGGCCACTTCTGCCGGCACGCGGGCGCAGTGGCCTATGTCGCGGCGCAAACGCATGACGGATTCGACTACCGGGCACTCGCGAACGAGGTCCGTGCCGATGCGCCGACGCTGCGCCACGTGTTGTTCACGGCGCCCGGCAATGCACGCGTCGCGCTGCCGGACGCGCCATCCGACGACGAATTGCCGCCGGGCCCCGGCGCGCACGAGATCGCGTTCCTGCAACTGTCGGGCGGCAGCACGGGCACGCCGAAGCTGATCCCGCGCACGCACGACGACTACCTGTACAGCGTGCGCGAGAGCGCGCGCATCTGTGGGCTGACCGAGCGCAGCGTCTATCTCGCGGCGCTGCCGGCTGCGCACAACTATGCGCTGAGCTCGCCGGGCTCGCTCGGCGTCTTCGAGGCGGGTGGCACCGTCGTGCTGAGCGACGGCGCGAGCCCCGAAATCGCGTTCCCGCTGATCGAGCGCGAGCGCGTGACGGTGGCGGCGCTGGTGCCGCCGCTCGTGCCCGTATGGCTGGCCGCGGCCGCACGGCGGCGCGGCGCGCTCGCGAGCCTCGAACTCGTGCAGGTCGGCGGCGCGCGCTTCGATCCGGCGCTCGCGGCACGCGCGGTTGACGGTTTCGGCGCGCAACTGCAGCAGGTGTTCGGCATGGCCGAAGGGCTCGTCAACTACACGCGGCTCGACGATCCGCGCGACGTGGTGACCGGTACGCAGGGGCGTCCGATCTCGCCGGACGACGAGATCCGCATCGTCGACGACGACGACCGACCGGTCGAACCCGGCGAAGTCGGCCATCTGCTGACGCGGGGGCCTTACACGATCCGCGGCTACTACGACGCCGCAGCACACAACGCGCGCGCCTTCACGGCAGACGGCTTCTACCGCACCGGCGATCGTGTCCGCGTGACGGCAGGCGGTCAGCTCGTCGTCGAGGGGCGCGCGAAGGACCAAATCAACCGCGGTGGCGAGAAGATCTCCGCCGAGGAGATCGAACACCTGCTGCTCGCGCATCCGGGCGTCGTCGATGCTGCGCTGGTGGCGATGCCCGACCCGTATCTCGGCGAGCGCAGCTGCGCCTACGTGATTCGAGGGACGCCCGCGCCGGCTGCGCCGGACCTGGTTCGCTTCGTGCGCGAGCAGGGCGTGGCCGCGTACAAGGTGCCCGACCGGATCGAATTCGTCGACGCGTTCCCGAAAACGCCCGTCGGCAAGATCGACAAGCGCGCGCTGCGGCAGCACATCGCGGACAGCCTGGCCGACGCCGCGTGACGCGTGCGCCGGAACCCCGACTCTTTCATCTCAACGCAAACCATCATGGCCATTCCGAAAATCGCTTCCTATCCGATGCCCGCCGAGCTGCCGGCCAACCGTGTGGACTGGCGGTTCGACCCGCGCCGCGCGGCGCTGCTCGTGCACGACATGCAGGATTACTTCCTCGATTTCTACGACCGCGCAGCGGCGCCCGTGCCTACGCTTGTCGCGCACGTGCGCCGCCTGATCGATTTCGCGCATGCGGCCGGGATGCCGGTCTATTACACCGCGCAGCCGGCGACACAGGCGGCGGCCGACCGCGCACTGCTGACCGACATGTGGGGCCCCGGCCTGACCGCGCAGCCGTCGCGCGCGGCGATCTGCGGCGCGCTCGCGCCGGCGCCCGGCGATACGGTGCTCGACAAGTGGCGCTACAGCGCATTCCGGCGCTCGCCGCTCGAGACGCATCTGCGCGAGCAGGGGCGCGACCAGCTCGCGATCTGCGGGATCTATGCGCACATCGGCTGCCTGATGACGGCCTGCGACGCGTTCATGCGCGACGTGCGGCCGTTCTTTGTCGCGGACGCTCTCGCGGATTTCTCGGAGCGCGAGCACCGGATGGCGCTCGACTACGTGGCCGGCCGTTGCGGGAAAGTGGTGACCACCGACGCGTTGGTCGGCGCTGCGCTGGAGGCTGAAGCGGCTGCGGATGACACGGCGCCGACGCTTGCCACGATCGCGGCACAGGTCGCCCGCAGCCTGCGGATGCCGGCCGCCGACCTGCGCGAGCACGACAACCTGATCGATTGCGGGCTCGATTCGATCCGGATGATGACGCTCGTCGAAGCGTGGCGTGCGCAAGGCTACGACGTCACGTTCGTCCAGCTCGCGGAGCAGCCGACGCTCGACGCATGGACGCGCGTGCTGCGGCATGCGGCGCAGGTGAGCGCATGACGGCGCGTCCGGTGATGCCGATGGCCGACGCCCGTCCGGCACCGTTCGTCAGCACGGCGGAAGTGTCGGTGCCACAGGCCGACCGCGTGCTGTTCAAGCTGTGCAAGCACTACGCGATCAAGGTGCCGGTCGTGTTCGACACGCATCGCGCGACCATCGATTTTCCGTACGGCGTCTGCCGGATGCTGCGTACCGACGACGTGCTGCAGCTTCGATGCGAAGCCGATTCATCGGAGCGGCTCGAGCAGATTCAGTACGTGATGGACGAACACCTGGGGCTGATGTCGCGCAACCGCGCGCTGGTGGTCGCATGGGAGCGGGGCGCGTAACGCGGCCCGCTGCCGGTTCAACGAACTTCGGGGCACATCCGCCGATGAAAAACGAATCCTTGCCGATCCGCGCGACGTCCGCGCAATACGGCATCTGGGTCGCACAGCAGGTCGACCCTGACGATCCGGGCTATCTGACGGCCGAGACCGTCGAACTCGACGGCGCGCTCGACGTCGCCGCACTGACCGACAGCGTCGAGGCCGTACTCGATCACGCCGACGCGCTGCACATGCAGTTCGCGTGGCAGGACGACGCGCTGTGGCAGGTGCGTCGCGCGCCGCGCACGCGGCTGCCGCTCGTCGACCTGTCGGCGCAGGCCGATCCCGTCGAGGCGGCGCATGCGTGGATGAAGGCGTCGCTGTCGATCTGCTGCGACGTGACGGCCGATCCGCTTTACCGCACGGCGTTGTTGCGGCTGTCGCCGACCCGGCACTGGTGGTATCTGCAGGTTCACCACATCGCGCTCGACGGCTTCGGCTACGGGCTGTTGCAGCAGGCCGTGGCGGCCCGCTACAGCGCGCGCGTCACCGGTGCGCCGCTGCCACCGCTGCCTGACTGGCGGATCGATCGTGTCGTGGAGGCCGAGGCGCGTTACTGCGCCAGCGGCGGCTTCGACGCGGATCGTGCGTTCTGGCGCGCGCACCTGCGCGACGTGCCCGCGCCGCTCGAGCTCGCGCCGAAACAGGATGCCGCCCGGGATGCGCGGCGGGCGACGTGCGTGATCGATGTCGAACGCGTGCATGCGTTGCGTGCGGCTGCCGAGCGGATCGACGTCGACTGGAACGCGTGGCTGCTGTGCGCGACCGGCCTCTGGCTCGCGAAGCAGGGCGGCCAGCGCGACCTGACGCTCGGACTGCCGGTGATGAACCGTCTCGGCACGCCGGCGCTCGGCGTGCCGTGCATGGCGATGAACATCGTGCCGCTGCGCATGCATGTCGATGCCGGGCGCTCGCCGCGCGCGCTCGCGCACGAATGCGCGGAACGCGTGCGCGCGATCCGGCCGCACCTGTACTACCGGTATGGGTGGATTCGCGGCGATCTCGGGTTGCTGGAGCGCAATGCGTTCCTGTTCAACCAGGCCGTCAACGTGATGCCGTTCGAACGGCAGGTCGCGTTCCATGGGCTTGCGAGCAATACGCAGGCCGTGAGCGGCGGTCCGGTGAAGGACCTGAACGTGACGCTTGCCGTACGCGGCGGCGCGTGGCACCTGACGCTCGAGGCGAATCCCGACGCGTACGACGAGGCCACGGTCGTTGCGCACGCAAACGATCTTTCCGCGTGGCTCGACGCATTTGCCGCGCACGTGCCGGATGCGTCGCTCGATACGCTGCTCGACGGGATGCCCGCGCCGTCGATCGTGCGCGGTGCGCCGCTGGCCGGGCCGTATGCCGACGTGCTCGCGCGGATCGAACGCATTGCGCGCGATGCGCCGGCGCAACCGGCGATCGAGGCGGGCGGCCGGTGCGTCGACTACCGCGCGCTGCTCGCCGATGCCGATGCGCTTGCCGAGGAACTCGACCGGCGAGGTGTCGCGAGCGCCGCACGCGTGGCGATCGCCGCGCCGCGTGCGCCCGACGTGATCGCGGCGATGCTCGCCGTGCTGAGGGTCGGTGCCACGATCGTGCCGGTCGATCCGGAGGGCCCACCGCAGCGCGTCGCGGCGATGCTGGAGGATGCCGCACCCACGCTCGTGATCACGCGGGCGGCCTACCGTGGCTGCGCGGGTGGCCTGCCGGTGCTCGATCTCGACGCGCCGCGCACGCCGTCGCTCCGTGGCATCGCGCATGCCGCGTTCGACGCCGGGACACCGGCGTACCTGTTGTACACGTCGGGTTCGACCGGCCGGCCGAACGGCGTACTGGTCGGGCGTGGCGCGCTGGCGCATTTCGTCGACAGCACGAGCCACCTGTATCGCATCGCCCCGGGGGACCGCGTGCTGCAGTTCGCGCCGCTGCATTTCGATGCGAGCTTCGAGGAGATTTTCGCGACGCTCTGCAATGGTGCGACGCTCGTGCTGCGCGACGATGCGATGCTCGACTCGGTCGACGCGTTTACGGCCGAGGTCGAGCGGCGCCGCATCACGGTGCTCGACCTGCCGACCGCCTACTGGCACGTGCTTGCGCACGCACTGGACGCGCGCCAGGCGCAACGCCTGGCCGGCGTGCGCCTGACGATCATCGGCGGGGAGGCCGCGCTGCCTGAGCGGATCCAGCGCTGGCATGCGCACCTGCCGGACCTGGCGCTGCTGAACACGTACGGGCCGACCGAAGCGACGATCATCGCGACGGCTGCCTGCGTGAGCGGCCCCGGCGCGGTCTGGCGCGACGGCGAACCGGTGCCGATCGGGATGCCGCGCGCGGGCGTCGACGTGCGCGTCGTCGACGAACGGCTGTATCCGGTGGCCGAAGGCCGCACGGGCGAACTGGTGGTGTGCGGCGACGCGCTGGCGCTCGGCTACCCGGGCAATGCGGCGCTGACTGCCGAGCGTTTCGTCACGCTCCCCGAAGGCGCGCGTGCGTATCGAACCGGCGACCTCGCCACCGTACGTGACGGCCGGCTGGTGTTCGACGGCCGGATCGACCACGAGGTGAAGATCAGCGGCGTGCGCATCGATCCGCGCGAGATCGAGGACTGGCTGTTGCGCACGCCCGAGGTGCGCGAAGCGGCGGTCGTCGCGTTGCGCGGCGACGCCGACGTGACGACGCTCGCGGCGTTCGTCGCCGGAGTCGACGGGTTCGACGATACGGCTGCGTTGCGCGCGCGGCTCGCCGACGCGCTGCCGGCTGCGGCGATCCCCGACGCGTGGCACGTGCTCGAACGGCTGCCGCGCAACGTCAACGGCAAGACCGATCGCAACGCGTTGCGGCAGTTGGCGGTTGCGGGCCGGATCGGCGTGGACGACGATCCGCGCGCCGACGCGCTGGAACGCCAGGTGATGCACGCGTGGCGCAGCGTGCTCGGCGGCGTCGCGCTCACGCCGGATTCAAATTTCTTCGACATCGGCGGCAAGTCGTTGCAGGCGATCCAGGCGAGCGCGAGGCTGGCAACCGCGCTCGACCGCGACGTGCCCGTGTCGATGCTGTTCCGTCACGCGACGGTCGCGGCGCTGACGGCCGCGTTGCGCACGCCGCTGCCGTACCGGCCGCGCGCGGCGCGCGACGCGTTCGCGCCGCATCTCGCGATCCAGACGGCGGGCGGGCCCGCGCAGCGGCTGATCTGCATCCATCCGGCCGACGGTCTCGCATGGAGTTACCTGCGACTTGCCGCGTACCTGCCCGACGCGACGATCGACGGGTTGCAACTGTCGGTCGACGACACCAACGATGCAGCCGATTTCGACGCGCTCGTCGGCACCTATGTGCGGCGCGTGCGGGCGCTGCAGCCGGACGGGCCGTACCACCTGCTCGGCTGGTCGCTGGGCGGCGCGCTCGCGTATGCGGTTGCGGCGGCACTCGAGCGGGCCGGTGCGACGGTCGGCGTGCTCGCGCTGATGGACAGCTATCCGTCGTCCGCGTGGACGGCGCAGTCGCAGCCGGAAACGGGCGATGCGCTGCGGATCCTGCTGACGGTCAACGGCGATTTCGACACGGCGTCGTTGTCCGACGCGCAACTGCGCCAGCGTCTGCTGCGCGCGAACAGCCCGTTTGCGGCGCTCGGCGGCGCGGGGCTCGATGCGCTGGTCGACGCGACGCTCAGGCAGATGCGCCAGTTTCGCGCGGCGTCGACGCCGCATTACGGCGGGGAGCTGCTGCTGTTCAACGCGACCCGCAAGCGGCCCGGCACGCCCGTGCCCGACAGCTGGGCCGCGCACCGGCCGGCGGCGTTGCCGACCTGCGTGGCGCTCGACTGTTCGCACGACGGGATGTCCGACCCCGAACCGATGGCGGCGATCGGCGCCGCACTGAGCGAGCGGCTCGCCGTTTGGGCCGCGATGGAAACCGATACGAGGAATCTGAATCGATGAGCAGGGAAACCGACATGACATTTCCGGCGGGCGTCGCCGTCGTGACCGGCGCGGCGCGCGGGATCGGCGCAGCCGTGGTGCGCGCGCTCGCCGAACGCGGCGTCGACGTTGCCGCATTCGACGCCGATGGCGACACGCTAATGCGAGCCGGCGAGGACCGCCCGCCGGCATCCGGGCGCGTGCATCCGTTCGCGGTCGACGTGGCGGACGCGAACGCCGTACGCGCGGCAATCGAGCAGGTGGAGGCGACGATCGGTCCGATCGGCATGCTCGCGAACGTCGCCGGCGTGTTGCGGTTGGCGGCCGCGACATCGCTGACGGACGACGACTGGGCGCACTGCTTCGCGGTGAATACGCACGGCGTGTTCCATCTGTCGCGCGCGGTTGCGGCACGCATGATCGAGCGGCGCGCGGGCAGCATCGTGACCGTGGGCTCGAACGCGGCGCTCGTGCCGCGCACGCAGATGGCCGCTTATGCCGCATCGAAGGCCGCCGCGCACCAGTTCACGCGCTGCCTCGGCCTGGAGCTGGCCGGCCACGGGATTCGCTGCAACATCGTCGCGCCGGGCTCGACCGATACGCCGATGCAGCGCCAGCTCTGGCGCGGCCCCGAAGGCCCGGCGGGCGTCATCGCAGGCTCGCTCGAAACCTATCGCACGGGTATCCCGCTCGGCCGGATCGCCGCACCGGCCGATGTTGCCGACACCGTGCTGTTCCTGCTGTCCGACGCCGCCCGCCACGTGACGCTGCACACGCTGTGCGTCGACGGCGGCGCGACGCTCGGCGTGTGACGGCGCGCCCGTCTTCCGTTTCCGGAGCATCGTCATGAAACATATCCCGGCCTGTGCCGAACACGGCACGGCAGGTGCATTCGCGTTGCCGCACCCCGACGAGCGGCTGCGTGTCGGCGTGCGACTGCCCGTACCCGATGCGCTGCGCCACGCGGTGCCGGCGTCGTATGCCGCACAGGCGACCGTCGATGCGGGGCGTGCACAGGTGCGCGCGATTCTCGAACGGCGCGATGCGCGCCGGATTGTCGTCGTCGGTCCGTGCTCGATCCACGATCCGGCGGCCGCGCTCGACTACGCGCGTCGCCTCGCCGGTCTGGCATACGCGGTGCGCGACGCGCTGTGCGTCGTGATGCGCGTCTATTTCGAGAAGCCGCGAACGACGGTCGGCTGGAAAGGGCTGATCAACGATCCGGGGCTCGACGGCAGTCATCGCGTCGCGGAGGGGCTGCACACCGCGCGCCGGCTGCTCGTCGACATCAACGCATTGGGGCTGCCGGTCGCGACGGAAGTGCTGGACGTGGCGACGCCGCACTACCTGTCCGATCTGGTGAGCTGGGCCGCGATCGGGGCCCGCACGACCGAGTCGCAGATTCATCGCGAGATGGCGTCGGGCCTCGCGTTGCCGGTCGGTTTCAAGAACGGCACGGACGGCCAGGTCGACATCGCGGCGCACGCGATGCTGGCCAGCATGCGGCCGCACACGTTCATCGGCATCGACGGCGCCGGCCACCCGGCGTTGCTGCACAGCGCCGGCAATCCGCACGCGCACCTCGTGCTGCGCGGCGGCCGTCACGGGCCGAACTACGATGCCGCGTCGGTGGCCGCCGCGGTCGAGACGCTGCGCGCCCAGCGCCTGACGCCGAACCTGCTGATCGACTGCTCGCATGCGAACTGCGGCAAGCAGGCCGTGCAGCAACTGGCGGTGCTGGACGATGTCGTCGGGCAGATCGGCGCGGGCAGCGAAGCGATCCGCGGGGTGATGCTCGAAAGCTTCATCGAGGACGGCGCGCAGCCGCTGGGTACTGCGTTGCGCTACGGCTGCTCGATTACCGATCCGTGCATCGGCTGGGAGGCGACCGTGGACGCGCTGGTGCGCGCCCGTCGCCGGCTGACTGGCAATGGTGCCGATCTTCACTGATGCGCGACGTTTTACTTTCTTTCATCGGAACACCTTATGTCGACGACTTCCGCTGACTCCCTGCCCACGCCGGCCGATGCCGGCGTGTCCTTCCTGCCGTTGCTGCTCGCGAACTTCGCGATGGTAGCCGGCACCTATGCATTCGTGACGGTTGCCGGTCCGATGGCGAGGCGCATGCATCTCGCGCCGCTGCACATCGGCGCAATCATCGGCATCGTCGGGCTTGTCTGGATGATCGCCGCGCCGCGCTGGGGGCGCGCGGCGGACACCCGCGGCCGGTTGTCGTCGATGCGTGCGGCAATTGGCGGCTTCGTCGCGAGTTCGCTGCTGCTGGCCGCCTATGTCGGCTGGGCGTTGCGCGCCGGCGGCAGCGCGGTGCCGCCGGTGTGGGCCGGTTTTGTCGCGCTGCTCGTCACGCGCGCCGCGATGGGGGGATGTTATGCAGGGCTGCCCGTTGCCGCCATGGCGTGGATCGCCGACCGGACGCCGGCCACGGGGCGCGCGGCCGCGATCGCGCGATTCGGCGCGGCGGGTGCGATCGGGATGGTGCTCGCGCCGCCGCTTGCGGGCTGGCTGGCCGGGTTCGACATGACGTTCGCACTGGCCGTTTTCGCGCTGCTGCCGCTCGCCGGGCTGATGGGGTTGCGCCGGCTGCGCGACGATGGCGTGCATGCAATGCGGCAGGCGCCGCCCCGGCTGAAGCCGACCGATCGACGCTTGCGCTTGCCGTGGTGCAGCGCGTTCGCGCTGTACAGCGCGGTGATGATCGCGAACAGCGTGCTGGGTTTCTACGTGATCGACAGGCTGCACGTGCGGGCGAGCGATGCGTCGATGGTGGTCGGCTATGCGCTCGGCAGTGCAGGTGTCGGGCTGATCGCGACACAGTCGCTGGTCGGCCGCTGGCGCTCGGTCGCGCCGCTTCAATGGTTGCGCTGGGGTGCGCTGGCGGGCGGCGCAGGGTTCGTATCGGCGCTGGCGGCGCCGGCCGCCTACCCGTTGCTGCTGTGCGTGAGCTACTTCGTCGCGGCGTGCGGGATGGGTGCTGCGTTTCCGGCGGTTGCGGCGCTGGCGAGCACGCGTGTCGACGCGCACGAGCAGGCCGCGTGCGCGGGGGCGATGTCGATGGCGCAAGGGCTCAGCATGGTGGTCGCGCCGCTGGCCGGCACGATGCTGTACGAACTGCATCCGGCGCTGCCGTTCGCGTCGATCGGCGCGGTGCTCGCGGCCGTATTCATCGCGGCCTGGGGGGCGGGGCGCAGCGCGCCGGCGGGGTAATCGTTATCGCGCGCGCCGTGCGAATCCGCCGCCTACTCGATCGGCAGCGGGCATGTGCCGACCGGCCGCAAGCGCGTACCGGTCCACTCATAGAAGTGCCGGGCCGCCTTCGCGTTGCCGTCGTCGCAATCGTCGTTGAAGCAGCCCGCGACGATCAGCAGCGTACTGCCCGGCCGGAAATCGACGCGCTCCTCGTCGTTGCCCATCACGCCTGCGATGGCCTGTACGCCGGGCATCGTGTACGTCGCGCCCGTGTACTTGTCGACGATCGCGAAATTCCGGCAATCCGTTCCGCAACCCCAGGTCGCGACACGATAGTGGCCGGCAAAATTGGCCGGTTGCGTGAATTCGTCGCGAATGACGGTGCGGTAGAGGCGCGCTTCCTTGCTGGTCAGGCGTGGCGCTGCGGCCGGCTTGCGCGGCGCGCTTGCGGCGGGTGCCGGGTAGCGGTCGAACGATGGCGACGGGCATGCAGCGGCCGCCGCGGCCGTGGCCGCGCCGGCGGTGCCGGTGCCGCAACACAGCGCGGCCGATGCGCCGGCGATCAGCAGAAATCGATGGGCAAGCGTCACGCGAGCATCCTTCATGTTCGGGATTGAGATCGGGCCGGAGGGTCCGAACGGTCGGCGACGACGATTCTATGACGCTTCGCGTGCGCAGGCGACCCGGGCGGGCGATCGCGCGCGGGTGCAAAACCGGCGTTTCCGCACACGGCTCGCCGTCAAGCTTTGTCAAATTGTGGCGATATCACGATGCCTGACGTTTCAGGCCGCATGCGAAGGCTGTCATGTACGGGTTGATTGAGTATCCTTGGATTCGATTCGCGGTACTCACGCAGTCACAACCGGGAGGCTTCACATGAATGCACGTCTATACCGCGCGACCGTTGCCGGCGCGCTGATCGGATTGCTCGCGCCGTTTTCGGTGGCGCATGCGCAGCTTGGCGATGTCCTGAAGCAGGTCGGCGGCGGTGGCGATTCAGGCAGCAGCGCGGGCGGTGCGCTTGGCAACCTCGGCGGCATCGGCGGCGCATTGACGGGTGGCGGCGGTTCGTCGCTGATGCCGGGCAGCACCGGCAACGTCGCGGGCCTGCTGCAGTTCTGCATCCAGAACAACTATCTCGGCGGGGCGTCCGGCGGTGCGTCGTCGGTGAAGGACGCGCTGATGGGCAAGCTCGGCGGCAACGCGTCGTCCGACAGCGGCTATAGCAGCGGCGCGAGCGGGATCCTCGACGCCGGCAACGGCAGCAAGCTCGACCTGAGCGGCGGCGGCCTGAAGCAGCAGGTGACCAAGCAGATCTGCGACAAGGTGCTGACGCAGGCGAAGTCGCTGCTGTAGGCGCGCAGCGCGGTTCGGGGTGCGGTGCGCGACGTACCGCACCCGTCAGCCTTTCAGGCGGTCACATTCCCATCAACGAAGGGATCGCGGGATGCGCGGTACCGCGCCCCGCATCCCGTCTTGATCGTCAATCGGCCAGCCGCTTGTCGGCGAGCGCCTTGCAGCAGTCTTCGTAGACCCATTGCACGAGTTTCGCCCGATAGTCGAGATCGTCGGTATCGACGATTTCCTCGACCGCGTCGCGCGCCCACGATGCATCGACGAACCCGGCGTGCCGCTTGGCGATGTCCTGCGCGAGCGCCGCGAGCTTGGCGAGCACGAGCCAGTCGGCCTGGCGGTGATGGCGGTCGAGCCAGCGATGCGCGGCCTGGACCTGGAACGTGGCGTCCGGCCACGATTCGTTGAGGTAAAACGCGCCGAGATTGCCGCAGGTGAGCCAGCAAAGCAGCTCCAGGCGGTCTTGCGAGCCGAGGGTATGGGGTGCGTCGGACATGGCAGCGCTCACGAAATACGTCGATTCCGGGCGGCGCCGGTTGCAATAGGCCGGTGCCGATAATAAAAACATAGCACGATGCGGGCCCGGCCGCGCACCCGGGCGGATGCTGACATGGCGGTGGCGAAACGGATGCCATGCCGGCGCGGATGGCCGACCGCGGAGTGAGGGAGCGGCGGGAATGGAAAGTACGGGAGCGTGAGGAACAACGCGGGGAGACGCGGCCGGAAAGCGACCGGAAAGCGGCCGCTTGCGCCGCGCAGCGGGCCCGTTGCCGGGCCCGCCGCAGCCCGGCGCGCGGGCTGGCGGATGAACGGGATCAGGTCGTCGTGTGCGTGGCGCGCGCGATCGAGCGGATGCTGCGCTCGACGCGGATCAGGATGATCAGCACCGCGAGCGACACGAACGAATACAGCGCGACGAGCGCGGCGACGCCGGCGTAGCGCGCGGTCTGGCCGTTCTCGGCAGCGGTTTCTTCCGCGGCCTTCTTCTCGTTGTCGATCGCGGTCCGGCGTGCGTCGTAGCGCTCGGAGAAGTCGCGCATGACCGCCGACACGACATCGGTGTACGCCTGCTCGCGCGCATATTCGTCGCCGTGCCCGGTGACCTTCTTCTTGACGCTGGCCGCGACGTCCGCGCGCGACAGCACCTTGTCGAGATACGCGATCTGCTGCTCGTAGTACGCGACCTCCGGATGGTCGTCGTCGCCGAGCACGCGCTGGAACGACGGCTCGTATGCGTCGCGATCGACCGCGTAGTCCGGCGACAGGGCCGCCCGGCCGTGCTTCTGCACGATGCCCGACAGTTGCGTTGACAGGCGCAGCGCGGGCGACGCGTTGTCGTCCTTGGCTGCCGTGCCGTCGGCGGCCGGCGCGGCCTTGGCGGGTGCATTTTTCTCCCACGCGAACGATGCAGGATCGACCTGGATGGCCGAATCGACCTTCGGCGGTTTCGACAGGCGCGCATCGAGTGCGATCGCGCCGAATATGACCCCGCCGATCAGGACTGCGGTCGCGAACAACAGCACGATCACGCGCAGTACCTGAAGATAGCCGCCCTCGATTTTGGTCAGGATGCTCAAGGCATTCTCCTTTCTTATGATGAATGAGGCGCCGAGGCTAAAGACCTTTCCAAAGGCTGTCAATCGTCACACCGGCCGACCGAAACGCTCGCTAGAATGTCGGCTTTCCTGGAGGCGGAAAACGATGAAAACCTACGACCAGTTCTATATCGACGGCGCATGGCGCAAACCGGCCGGCACCGGCACGATCGACGTGATCGACTCGGGCACCGAAGCCGTGATCGGCCGGATTCCGGAAGGCGTCGCGTCCGACGCGCAGGACGCGATCCGCGCGGCGCGCGCAGCCTTCGACGCGTGGGCGGCCACGCCGGCCGCGACGCGCGCGGGCTACCTGCGCAAGATCGTCGAGCATCTGCAGGCGCGCAGCGAGGAGCTCGCGCAGTCGATCACCGGCGAAGTCGGGATGCCGATCAAGCTGTCACGCGCGATCCAGGTCGGCGGCCCGATCTACAACTGGAAGGCGTACGCGAAGCTCGCCGAGTCGTTCGAGTTTGAGGCACAGGTCGGCAACTCGCTCGTCGTGCGCGAGCCGGTCGGCGTCGTCGCGGCGATCACGCCGTGGAACTACCCGCTCAACCAGGTGACGCTGAAGGTCGCACCGGCGCTCGCGGCCGGCTGCACGGTCGTCCTGAAGCCGTCCGAAGTCGCGCCGCTCAACGCGTTCATCCTTGCCGAAGCGATTCACGAAGCCGGGCTGCCGGCCGGCGTGTTCAACCTCGTGTGCGGCTACGGCCCGGTGGTCGGCGAGGTGCTGGCGACCGATCCGGACGTCGACATGGTGTCGTTTACGGGCTCGACGCGCGCCGGCAAGCGCGTGGCCGAGCTGGCGGCCGCGGGCGTCAAACGCGTCGCGCTCGAGCTGGGCGGCAAGTCGGCATCGGTGATCCTCGACGATGCCGATTTCTCGACGGCGGTGAAGGGCACGGTCAACGCGTGCTACCTGAACGCGGGGCAGACCTGCTCGGCGCATACGCGCATGCTGGTGCCGGAAGCGCGCTACGACGAAGCGCGCGAGATTGCGAAGGCGGCGGCCGAAACCTACGTTGCCGGCGATCCGCGGCAGGATGCGACGCGCCTTGGCGCGCTTGCATCCGCCGTGCAGCAGCAGCGTGTGCAGGACTACATCCAGCGCGGGATCGACGAAGGCGCGGAACTCGTGACGGGCGGCACGGGCCTGCCGGAAGGGCTTGCGAAGGGCTTCTTCGTGAAGCCGACCGTGTTCGGCCGCGTCGATCCGAAATCGACGATCGCGCAGGAGGAAATCTTCGGGCCGGTGCTGTCGATCATCACGTATCGCGATGAAGACGAGGCCGTGCGGATCGCGAACGATTCGCCATACGGGCTTGGCGGCGCGGTGTGGGCCGGCAGCGACGAACGCGCGATGGGCATCGCGCGCCGTATCCGCACCGGGCAGGTCGACATCAACGGCGGCACGTGGAACGGCGCCGCGCCGTTCGGCGGCTACAAGCAGTCGGGGCACGGCCGCGAGAACGGCGTGTACGGGCTCGAAGAATATCTCGAGTACAAGTCGATGCAGCTCAAGCCCGCGAAGCCGGCCTGAGCGCTTCGCACGACCCGAACCGGAAACGGCACGCTCGCGTGCCGTTTTTTTATTGACGGTCGTCAAGGTGCGCGGCGGTGGATCGTCGATCATCGCGGTTCCGATGTTCCGACGAGGTATCAGATGACCGTACGCACTTCCTTTCCGCCGCTGACTCTCCGCGGCCGCACCTTGCTGCCTGTCGTGCAGGGCGGCATGGGTGTCGGCATCTCCGCGCACCGGCTGGCGGGCAGCGTCGCGCGCGAAGGCGCGGTCGGCACGATCGCGAGCATCGACCTGCGTCACCATCATGCGGACCTGCTCGCGCGTTGCCGGGCGCAACCCGATCGCGCGACGCTCGAGGCCGCGAACCGCGAGGCGCTCGCGCGCGAGATCCGCCTCGCGAAGACCTACAGCGAAGGGCGCGGGATGATCGCGGTCAACGTGATGAAGGCCGTGAGCGCGCATGCGGACTACGTGCGGGTCGCATGCGACGAGGGCGCGGATGCGATCGTGATGGGCGCGGGCCTGCCGCTCGACCTGCCCGATCTCACGCAAGGACACGATATCGCGCTGATCCCGATCCTGTCGGACAGCCGCGGGATCGCGCTCGTGCTGAAGAAGTGGATGAAGAAGGGGCGCCTGCCCGACGCGATCGTGATCGAGCACCCGGCGCATGCGGGCGGCCATCTCGGCGTCACGCAGATCGACGACATGCACGACCGTCGCTTCGATTTCGCACGCGTGCTGGACGAGGCCGCACAGGTGATGGCGTCGCTCGGCCTCGCGCGCGAAACGATCCCGCTGATCGTTGCGGGCGGGATCAACAGTCACGACACGGTGCGTGCGGCGCTCGAGGCCGGCGCGAACGGCGTGCAGGTCGGCACGCCGTTCGCGGTGACGGAAGAGGGCGATGCGCATCCGCACTTCAAACGGGTGCTGGCCGACGCGACACCCGACGACATCGTCGAATTCGTCAGCGTGACGGGGCTGCCCGCACGCGCGGTGAAAACGCCGTGGCTCGATCGTTACCTGCGCAACGAGACGCGCATCCGCAACAAGCTCGGCGCGCTGAAGCAGCGCTGCCCGACCACGCTCGAATGCCTGAGCGTATGCGGCTTGCGCGACGGCATCGAGAAGTTCGGCCATTTCTGCATCGACACACGGCTGGCGGCGGCGCTGCGCGGCGACGTCGCGAACGGGCTGTTCTTCCGCGGCCGTGAGGCGTTGCCGTTCGGCCGTGCGATCCGCAGCGTGCGCGATCTGCTCGACCTGCTGCTGACGGGCTGTGCGACCGAACCTGCGGCAAACCGTCCCACGTTTACGCTGGCTTGACGGATATCAAGACGATGAAAAGACCCTACAGGGAGAATGGAAACCATTCTTCGGGGGTCCGTACCATGCATAAAACGATTCGAACTTGTGTCACCGCTGCCGCCGTTGCGGCCAGTTTCGTCGCGCTGCCTTCGCTGTCGCACGCGGCTTCGCCGGGTGACGGTATCAACCAGGGCGACGTCCTGGTCCGGCTGCGCGCGATCAGCATCCAGCCGAACGAACGCGCGAGCGACACGCTGGGCGCGCTCAACGTCGGCGTGAACAACGCGATCGTGCCCGAGCTCGACTTCACGTACATGATCCGCGATTACCTCGGCGTCGAACTGATTCTCGGCACGTCGCGGCATCAGCTGACGTCGAGCCTCGGCAATCTCGGCGGCGTGGGCGTGCTGCCGCCGACGCTGCTGCTGCAGTATCACTTCAACCATGCCGGCAAGGTGCGTCCGTACGTCGGTGCCGGCGTGAACTACACGTACTTCTACAACAACGGGCTCAACGTCGGCGGGGAGGGCGTGTCGATCAACAAGAGCAGCTTCGGCCCCGCGCTGCAGTTCGGCGTGGACGTGCAGGTGACGAAGAAGGTCTTCATGAACGTCGACGTGAAGAAGATATGGATGAGCACCGATGCGACGCTCGGCGACAAGGGCATCGGCACGCTGCACATCGATCCGCTGATCGTCGGCGTGGGCGTCGGGATGAAGTTCTAGACGCGGCGGGAAAAGAACAGAAACAGAACAGAGTTGGGGTTGGCGGCATGTCGGTCGGCATGCCGCTTTTTTTATGCGCGGCGGGTTTACAGCTTGTCGTACTGGAAGCGCATCGCGGTGCCTTCGCGCTGGATGCGCTCCCATACCGCGCGCTTTTCGTCGTCGCTCAGGAACACCCAGTTCGACACTTCGGCCGCCGTGCGGCCGCAGCCCTTGCAGATTTCGTCGAAGAGGGTCGAGCACACGCCGATGCAGGGGCTGTCGGGCAGGTCGTGGAGATTGGAGGCCATCGGAGGGGTTCGCGCAGTTGAATCGTCAGGCCGTCATTTTAATGCATCGGCGCCGGACGGTCCGACGGGGCTTCCGGCATGCTGTACCGGCGTGCCGTCGTGACAGTACGGCCGCGCGATCGATGGCGCTGCGGCCAACGGCGGGCCGGCGCCGGCGACCGCAGCAGGTGCGCGAGACGTGTCGCGGGTTCGCCGGTGATACCGCAGCCTGCACTGCTGCCCGGCAGGCGACCCGCCCGCCGCACGAACGTCGTTTCGCGGCCGCTTGTTTTTCCGGTGGACAGCCGCCGATTACCCGATAGAATTTCCTCCGGAATATCCTGCCGAACAGGCCGCCAGACAGGCGGGCGGCGGGAATTTGTTCCGTTTGCGCGACACCGTCATGATTTTTTTGTGACGGGGCGCGAATGATGGTAGTTTTCGGGGTTTTCGAGGGGCGGCGTGCCAGAATGCGCCGCCATGACGAGGCAGACGGCAGCCGGGCGACGTGTCCGGTCGGAGGGAGAACGGGATGAAAGCAAAGGTAGTGGGCCGGTTCGCAGCGCTCGCGCTGTGCGTGGGTGCATCGGCGGCAGCGGCGAAGGATACGCAGCTCAATGTCTATAACTGGTCGGACTACATTGCGAAGGACACGATCCCGAACTTCGAGAAGCAGTCGGGCGTCAAGGTCCGCTACGACAACTACGACAGCGACGACACGCTGCAGGCGAAGCTGCTGACGGGCAGCTCGGGCTACGACATCGTCGTGCCGACCAGCAACTACGCGGGCAAGCAGATCGCCGCCGGCATCTTCGCGCCGCTCGACAAGTCGAAGCTGCCGAACCTCAAGTATCTCGATCCGCAACTGATGGCGCTCGTCGCCGGCGCGGATCCGGGCAACAAGTTCGCGGTGCCCTGGGCATACGGCACGACCGGTCTCGCCTACAACCTGACGAAGGCGCAGCAGGCGCTCGGCAAGGTGCCGCTCGACAACTGGGACATCCTGTTCAAGCCGGAAAACATCTCGAAGCTGAAGACCTGTGGCGTGTCGGTGCTCGACGCGCCCGACCAGATGTTTGCGGCGGCGCTGCACTACATCGGCAAGGATCCGATGAGCACGAACCCGGCCGACTACAAGGCCGCGATGGAAGTGCTGAAGAAGATCCGCCCGTACATCACGCAATTCAACTCGTCGGGCTACATCAACGACCTGGTCGGCGGCGACATCTGCTTCGCGTTCGGCTGGTCGGGCGACGTCGTGATCGCGAAGCATCGTGCGATGGAAGCGAAGAAGCCGTACAAGGTCGAGTACTACATTCCGAAGGGCGGCGCGCCGGTGTGGTTCGACGTGATGGCGATCCCGAAGGACGCGAAGAACAAGGATGCCGCGCTGCAGTGGATCAACTACATCGAGGATCCGAAGGTGCACGCGGCGATCACGAACGCGGTGTATTACCCGAGCGCCAACGCCGAGGCCCGCAAGTACGTGCGGCCCGACGTCGCGAACGATCCGGCCGTCTATCCGCCGGCCGACGTCGTGAAGACGCTGTTCCTGCTCAAGCCGCTGCCGCCTGAAATCCAGCGTCTGCAGACGCGTCTGTGGACCGAGCTGAAGTCGGGCCGCTGACGCGAGCCGGCATTCCCAGCAGTCATGAAGCCCCTGGTGCCCCCGGGGGCTTTGTTCGTTCAACGCAGGAGAGAAGCAGCACATCATGAATAGCCAGTCGGGTGCGCCGGTCGTGGGCGCGCCGTCCTCCGTTTCCTCCTCCGGCGCCGATGCGCGCGCCGAGAACTTTGTCCAGATCGTCGACGTCGTCAAGAAATTCGGCGACACCGAAGCCGTGCGCAGCGTCAACCTGACCGTGCGCCAGGGCGAGCTGTTCGCGCTGCTCGGCAGCTCGGGCTGCGGCAAGTCGACCTTGCTGCGGATGCTCGCGGGCCTCGAGACGGTCACGTCGGGCAAGATCCTGATCGACGGCGAGGACCTCGCGCAGATGCCGCCGTACAAGCGGCCCGTGAACATGATGTTCCAGTCGTATGCGCTGTTCCCGCACATGTCGGTCGAGTCGAACGTCGCGTTCGGCCTCAAGCAGGAAGGCACGCCGAAGGCCGAGCTGAAGGAACGCGTGGCCACGGCGCTCGAACTCGTGCAGATGAGCAAGTATGCGAAGCGCAAGCCGCACCAGCTGTCGGGCGGCCAGCAGCAACGCGTCGCGCTTGCGCGCTCGCTGGTCAAGCGGCCGAAGCTCCTGCTGCTCGACGAGCCGATGTCCGCGCTCGACAAGCAGATCCGCCAGCGCACGCAGATCGAGCTCGTCAACATCCTGAACAAGGTCGGCGTCACCTGCATCATGGTCACGCACGACCAGGAAGAGGCGATGACGATGGCCAATCGCCTCGCGGTGATGAGCGAAGGGCAGATCGTGCAGATCGGCTCGCCGAACGAAGTGTACGAATATCCGAACAGTCGCTTCTCGGCCGAATTCATCGGCTCGACGAACCTGTTCGAAGGCTTGACCGTCGAGGACGAACCCGACCACGTGTACATCGAATCGCCGGAACTGCCGAGCCGGCTGTACGTGAGCCACGGGATCTCGGGCCCGCTCGGGATGCCGGTCACGGTGTCGGTGCGCCCCGAGCGGATCGCGCTCACGCGCAAGCCGCCCGAAGGCGCGTTCAACTGGGCGCGCGGCCGGATCAGCAACGTCGCGTACATGGGCGGCTACTCGCTGTACCACGTGAAGCTCGACGGCGGCAAGACGGTGATCGCGAACGTGTCGAGCCTCGCGATTTCGGAGCTTGAAACGCCGGCGCTCGGCGACGAGATCTACGTGCGCTGGAGTGCGACCGCGGGTGTGGTGCTGACGTCATGACCACGTTCAAGTCCCTGCTCGAGTGGCCGGTGCGGCGCTTCAACCTGACGGGCGCCACGGCGGTCGTCGCCGGGCCGTTCACTTGGCTCGTGCTGTTCTTCCTCGTGCCGTTCGTGCTGGTCGTCAAGATCAGTTTCGCGGAGCTGCAGCTCGGCATCCCGCCGTACACGGAGCTTGCGTCGTATACCGACGGCGTCGTGCACGTCGCGCTGAACCTGTCGCACTACGCGTTCCTGTTCACGGACAGCCTGTATTTCGCCACCTACGTGAATTCGGTATGGGTGGCCGCGATCACGACGCTGCTGTGCCTGCTGATCGGCTATCCGATGGCGTACTACATCGCGCGCTCGAACCCGGCGACCCGCAACCTGCTGATGATGGGCGTGATGCTGCCGTTCTGGACGTCGTTCCTGATTCGCGTGTACGCGTGGATCGGCATCCTGAAGAACAACGGGCTGCTGAACAATTTCCTGATGTGGATCGGCCTGACGCATACGCCGATCGAGCTGTATCGCACCAACTACGCGGTGTACATCGGGATGGTGTATTCGTACCTGCCGTTCCTCGTGATGCCGCTGTATGCGCACCTGGTGAAGATGGACCTGCGTCTGCTCGAAGCCGCTTACGACCTCGGTGCGAAGCCGTGGAAGGCGTTCGTGCAGATCACGCTGCCGCTGTCGAAGAACGGGATCATCGCGGGCTGCCTGCTCGTATTCATCCCGGCGGTGGGCGAGTACGTGATTCCGGAACTGCTCGGCGGCGCGAACACGCTGATGATCGGCCGCGTGATGTGGAATGAGTTCTTCAACAACGCAGACTGGCCGATGGCATCGGCCGTGACCTGCGCGATGGTGCTGCTGCTGCTCGTGCCGATGGCGATGTTCCAGCACTTCCAGGCGAAGGAGCAGGGAGGCCGTCGATGAAGCCGAATCGTTACCTGCAGTTCGCGGCGCTGTTTGCCGGCTTCGCGTTCCTGTACATCCCGATCATCAGCCTGATCGTCTATTCGTTCAACGAGTCGAAGCTCGTCACCGTGTGGTCGGGGTTTTCGTTCCGCTGGTACTCGGCGCTCGTCGAGGACGACGAACTGCTGACGGCCGCGTGGCTGTCGCTGAAGATCGGCGTGCTGACCGCGTTCGCGTCGGTGTTCATCGGCACGTGGGCCGGTTTCGTGCTCGCGCGGATGGGGCGCTTTCGCGGTTTCGCGCTGTTCAGCGGGATGATCAACGCGCCGCTCGTGATTCCCGAGGTGATCCAGGGGATCTCGCTTCTGCTGCTGTTCATCGAACTGGCGAAGTGGATCGGCTGGCCGGCGGAGCGTGGCGTGTTCACGATCTGGCTCGGTCACGTGATGCTCTGCATCTCGTACGTCGCGATCATCGTGCAGTCGCGCGTGCGCGAGCTGAACCCGTCGCTGGAGGAAGCCGCGCTCGATCTCGGCGCGACGCCGCTGAAGGTGTTCTTCACGATCACGCTGCCGCTGATCTCGCAGGCACTGATCGCGGGCTGGCTGCTGTCGTTCACGCTGTCGATCGACGACCTCGTGCTGTCGGCGTTCCTGTCGGGCCCCGGCTCGACGACGTTGCCGCTCGTGGTGTTCTCGCGTGTGCGCCTCGGGCTGAACCCGGAGATGAATGCGCTCGCGACGCTGTTCATCGTCGCGGTGACGGCCGGCGTCGTGATCGCGAACTTCGTGATGCTGCGCCAGGAACGCAAGCGGATGGCGGGGTTCGCGACCTGATGCTCGAATGGCGTCTGCCATGAGAAGCGCCCGGTGCCGACGACGAGTCGGACCGGGCGTTTTGTTTGGCGAGACGGATCGCGGCGGTACCGGGCAAATTAGGGGAAGCGGCGCTGTGTTGCCGGCGTCCGCTACGGGAGACGCGAATTGAAGATTTCAGAATGGCTTGGCGCGAGCCTGACTGCCGCGATCGTGGCAGGCTTGCTCATCGGTTTTTTGTCCGTCAAGGATTTCGGCGGTGTTTCGATCGTTTTTGCCGTTGCGGCTTTCGCGGTTGCATTTCCCGTGGCAATGCTGCTTTCGTATCCGGTCTATTGGGTAAGCACGCTGCTTCCTCGGAAGGCGGTGTTGCCGATGCTGGTCATCGTGGGCGGCGTGGCTGGATTGAGCGTTCTTGCGGTGCTGACGAAGGCAGCATGGTCGAACATCGCAAGGCACGGCGAAATGGCCATGCTGTACGCGGCAATCGGAACGATGTGCGCGGTTTCGGCGCTGGGGTATCTCGAGCGATCCAGAATTGCCGGCAGGCTGCGCAAATGGCTCGAATGACGGCCACACAGCGTCTGTTTCGACGATGACGGGCCGTCGCTCTGTTGGCCGGTGGTGCCCGCAATGAAAAACGCCCGGTGCCGACGAAGAGTCGGGCCGGGCGTTTTGCTTGGCGGTGCTGCGCGTCGATCGGCGCCGGTCAGTACGCGAAACTCTTGCCGGGCGTCGTCCAGACTGCCGTGGCCGCCGTGCACGGCTGAAGGCTCAACGCGCCGCCGGCGGCAGGCACCAGGCAGCGGCCCGTCGGCTGCGACACGAGCTGTGCCGAACCCGGCCCCGTGCCGGCTTTCACGAGCCATTGCTGATCCGTCGCGCCTGCCACGCAGGTACGCAGCAGCGTGCCGTTGGCCTGCGCGGTGAGGCAGTAGCTGTACTTGGTCTGCAGCGTGCCATCGCCCGCGACGACCCACAGTTGCGGATTGAAGTGCGTGCCGCCGGACGTGCGCACCGACGCGCGGGTCGGGCATGCGGCGAGTGCGGCGGGACTGCCGTCGCTCAGGCCGCTGGTCGCCGTCAGGCACGCGCCGCTCGCCTTCACGAGGCCGGCCGCCGACTGCCGCGGGCCGCCGTTCAACGTGGCGACGCCGTTCTCCTCCGAGGCGTTCGCATCACTGGCGGGACACGACTTGTTGACCGTGACCGACGGTGCCGGGACCGTCACGGCATTGCCGATCGAATCGTAAGCGCGGATGCTGAACTGCGCGTCCGTATATGCGACCGACGCACAGCTCGTCCGGCTCGAATTCCAGTCGAAATATTCGACCCACTGGCTGATCGAGCTGACGGGCACCTGCGTCTGTTTGTTGCCGACGTAGATGCTGCCGATGTCGAAGCTGTCGCCGGTCGAGCCGGGTGTCACGTCGGTGACGTTGCTCTTGAACCAGCCGGGGCCCTGGCTCGTATCCGGCGTGATGCGGAATCGGTATGTGTGACCCGCAATCCACTGGTAGCGGTAGCGGCATTGCGCGCCCGCGCTGCCGTCCGTCGCCGAGCCGCTGACCGTGCAATAGCTGCCCGCGCCGATGCCGGCGCTCGCCGGGGTGCCGGGTTTCGCGGCGGTGGCGCCCCACAGGCTGAACAGGAATTGCTTGCCGACGCCTTCGCTTGCCGATACCAGTTCGGTCGACTGCAGGCCGGTGTAGCCGTTCAACGAATTGATCTGGTTCGACCAGAACACATTCGAGTTCGGGCCGGGATCCGTCTTTGGCGTGATGAACAGGTCGAGCGTGCCGACGCTGCGCACCGTCGACGGAAACCACGTGTTGCTGTAGAGGCCCGGCGTCGAACCGAGGAAGCCGGACAGCGTCGGTGCCGTGGCGGCGGATAGCGTTGCGAGCCCCGCGGCCGTGTCGGCCGCGATCGTGAAGCCGCGCGCACCCGCCGGCGGCAGCGACGCGACGGGCGGTACGTCGAGCGTGAAGCCGAGCGTGCAGGCGCCGCCGGCCGGCACCGTCATGCCCGACAGGGCGACGCGCGACGCACCGTCGTCGGCGAGCGTGCCGCCGCAGGTACTGGTGAGGCCGTTCGCGCTGAAGCCGGCGGGCATCCCGACGAAGAGCCCGGCGGCCGCGGGCGCGGTTCCGGTGTTGGCGAGCTTGAGCGTGGCCTTGTCGGTTCCGCCGACCGACGGCGACAGCGTGGCGAGCGTCAGCGCGGCGGTGTAGGCAGGGGTGGCGAACGTGGTGAGCGGTGCAAACAGCAGCGTGGCAATCGCCGCGCATCCTCGTGTGCTGATGGCCATAACAGGAATCCTTACTAGTTGTTAGATTCGATACCCGTCGCGACGGCGACGCGACACGAATCTAGCACGGGACTCCCGGCGGATCATGAAGATTTCGGAACGGCGGCTCATCGTGATCCGGGCGCCGGCTCGTTGCCCGCGCCCGGTCGTGTGCCGGCTCACGCGCCGAACGCCGCCTTGGCCAGCAGGCCGAGCGCGACGCACACGAGCACGGCCGCGAACCCGGCCTGCACGTGCCGCGCGGCGAGGTGGCGCGACGCGCCGCGGCCGGCGGCCATGCCTAGCGCGGTCGCGATGGTGAACCACAGCGTGACGTCGAGCGGTGCGCGCGTGCCCGACACGAGCGTCGCGAACACGCCGCCGGTGCCGACGAGTGCGATCACCATCAGCGACGTCGCGACGACGCCATGCATCGACACGTTCGTGAACTTGCGCAGCATCGGCACGATCACGAAGCCGCCGCCGACGCCGAGCAGCCCCGTCATCAGGCCCGTCATCGCGCCGGTCGACGCCAGCGCGACGCCGACCGGCCAGGACCACACGAGCCGGCCCGTATCGGGATTCACGCGGCCGACGCACAGCGGCGACGCGTCGGCGTCGACAGGCGCGTGCCGCAGCGCCTGCCGCAACAGGCGGCCGGCGACGACCAGCATCGTCAACGCGAACAGAGCGAGCAGCAGGCGCTGCGGCAGGAGATGCGCGAGCCGCACGCCGAGCGTGGTCAGCGGCACGCCGGCCACGGCCATCAGCAGTGCCGCGCGATAGCGCACGAGCCCGCGGCGGAAACCTTCGAGCGCGCCGAGCGCGGCGCTGCCGGCCACCGCGACGAGCGCGACGGGCGTGGCCTGCTGCATCGGCCAGCTCATCCCGACGACGAGCGCAGGCACCGCGAGGATGCCGCCGCCGGCGCCGGTCAGGCCGAGCACGGCGCCGACGAAGCCGCCCAGTACGAGAGAAATCAGCATGACGTCATCGCGCTCCGGTCAACGTGCGACGGCGGGTTTCGCGAGCCATTCGCGGCCCTTGAGCATCGCCTTCCAGTAGAGCGGCGGCAGCACGCGTTCCTTGAGCAGCCACGCGAGCCGCGACGGGCGCTTGCCGTCGATCAGCCACGCGGGGAAGGTCGGCGCGACCTTGCCGCCGTACAGGAATTCGGCGAGCACGATCTTGCCGCGCTCGACGGTAAGCGGGCACGAGCCGTAGCCGTCGTATGCGGCGTCGCCGTGTGCGCGGCCGAGCGATGCGAGCAGGTTGTGCGCGACGACGGGCGCCTGCTTGCGGGCGGCCGCGGCAGTTTTCGCATTGGTCGTGTTGGTGGCGTCGCCGAGCGCATAGATGTCCGGAAACTGCCGGTGCCGCAGCGTTGCCGGATCGACGTCGATCCAGCCGGCCGCATCGGCGAGCGGGCTCGAACGCACGAAATCGGGCGCCTTCTGCGGCGGCACGACGTGGATCATGTCGAACGCACGCACGACGGTTTCCTTGCCGCCGTCGGGCAGCGCGCGCGCGAAGGTCGCGCGGCGCGCGGGCCCGTCGATCGACACGAGGTTGTGGCCGAACGACAGCGCGATGTCGTAGCTTTTCACGTACTCCATCAGCGCAGGGACGTAGTCGGCGACGCCGAACAGCGCGCCGCCCGCATTCAGGAACTCGACGTTCGCGGCCTCGAGGCGCCCCGCGCGCCGCCAGTGGTCGCACGACAGGTACATCGCTTTCTGCGGTGCACCTGCGCACTTGATCGGCATCGGCGGCTGCGTGAAGAGTGCGTTGCCGCCGCGGAACGCGCGCACGAGCTCCCACGTGTACGGCGCGAGGTCGTAGCGGTAGTTGGACGTGACGCCGTTGCGGCCGAGCGTGTCGGCGAGGCCTTCGATCGCGTGCCAGTCGAGCTTGAGCCCCGGGCACACGACGAGCTTGCGATAACCGATGCGGCGGCAGCCGTCGAGCACGACCGTGTGCGCGTCGGGCTCGAAGCCCGCGACGGCGGCCTGGATCCGCTGCACGCCGCGCGGCAGCACGTCGGTCATCCGGCGTGCGGTGGTTTCCGGCCGGAACACGCCCGCGCCGACCATCGTCCAGCCCGGCTGGTAGTAGTGGACGTCGGCCGGATCGATCACCGCGATGTCGAGCGACGCGTCGCGCGCGAGCAGGCTCGACGCGACCGCGATGCCGGCCGCGCCCGCGCCGACGATCACGATGTCGTGCCGCGCGTCGACAGCCGGTGCTGCTTGCTTGCCGCCTTGCACGACACGGGAGGCGAGCGCGCGCAGGTCGTAGCCGGCCGCGGCGGCCGTCGCGACGATGTCGTCCAGCGGGCGCAGGCCGGCTTGCGACAACGCCCACAGCGTGGCCGAACGCGTGCCGCTGCGGCAGTACGCGAGCACCGCGCCGTCGAGCGACGCGACGAGTGCGCCGAACTGCGCGGCCTGGTCGTCGGTCACCTTGCCGGTATCGACCGGCAGGTAATGCACGTCGATGCCGAGCGGCGCGGCGGCCGCGCGGATTTCGGTGACGGTCGGCTGGTCGGGGCCTTCGCCGTCGGGGCGGTTGCAGATGATCGCGCGGATGCCGGCCGCGTGAAGCGCGGGCAGGTCGGCCGCCGCGATCTGCGGCGAGACCGACAGCGCGTCGGTCAGCTTGCGGATGGAGGTCATGTCGGGGGTCTCGGTTGGGGCGCCGACGCTCAGATCGCGTCGAGCGGGATCTTCAGGTAGCGCACGCCGTTGTTTTCGGGCTCAGGCAGGTGGCCGGCGCGCATGTTGACCTGCACGGACGGCAGCATCAGCACGGGCATCGCGAGCGTGGCGTCGCGCGCGGTGCGCATCGCGACGAAATCGTCCTCGGTCACGCCGTCCTTCACGTGCACGTTCGCGCGTCGCTGCTCGGCCACGGTCGTCACGAACTGCACGTCGCGGCCGCCGGGCTGGTAGTCGTGGCACAGGTACAGGCGCGTGTCGGGCGGCAGGCCGAGCACGCGCTCGATCGAGCGGTACAGCGTGCGCGCGTCGCCGCCCGGGAAGTCGCAGCGGGCCGTGCCGTAGTCGGGCATGAACAGCGTGTCGCCGACGAATGCCGCGCGCTGCGTCGCATCGTCGACGCAATAGGTCATGCACGCGGGCGTGTGGCCCGGCGTATGCAGCGCGCGGATCGTCAGCGCGCCGAGCGCGAGCGTGTCGCCGTCGTCGAGCAGCCGGTCGAACTGGCGGCCGTCCTGTGCGAAACCGGGGCCTGCGTTGAACAGCGTGCCGAACACGTGCTGCACGCGGCGCACGTGCGAACCGATCGCGATCCGGCCGCCGACGTGTTCCTTCAGGTACGGCGCGGCCGACAGGTGGTCGGCGTGCACGTGGGTTTCCAGCAGCCAGTGCACGTCCGCGCCGAGTTCGGCGACGCGGGCGATCAGCCGGTCGGCGCTGGCCGTGTGCGTGCGGCCGGATTTCGGGTCGTAGTCGAGCACGCTGTCGATCAGCGCGCACGCGCGGCTCGCGGTATCTAGCAGGAGATAGCTGACGGTGTGGGTCGCCGGGTCGAAAAAGCCTTCGACCGACAGCGTGGTGGCATGGCTCACGGGGGTGTCCTCGATCGGGTTCTGCATCTGCAATCGGGATCTGTAACTCAAGAAGCGTGCCAGCGTGCAGCGCGGCGCCGGCCGATCTGCCAAGGACTTGATTCGGCTCGGGTTTTCGGTGCGGTCGCAGCGATGCGCGGGCGTCGGCGGCCCCCGGCTGCTGCCGCAGACTGCCACATCTGGCAGTGTCGTGGCAGAATTGGCAGTCTGCCTGGCAGTTCGTCAGCAACCCTTCACCGAGCGTCCGCATGAATCCGCACGACACCATCCCGATCGTCCCCGCGCCGCGTCGCGACGTCATGCCCGACGTGCGCGCGCTCGTCGCGTATCTCGAGCAGGACCCGCAGCCGATGATCGTCGTCGATCCCGATTACCGCATCCTCGCGGCGAACGATGCGTACCGGCGCCAGTTCGGCGTCGCGGGCGTCGAGCACGTGGGTCGGCACTGTTTCCAGGTCTCGCATCACTACGACGTGCCGTGCGACCAGGCCGGCGAGCATTGCCCGATGAAGCAGGCGCTCGAATCGCGCGGGCTGAACCGCGTGCTGCACATCCATCACACGCCGCGCGGCCCCGAGCATGTCGACGTCGAATTGCGGCCGATCTTCGATGCGCACGGCAACGTGATTGCGTATGTCGAGCGGCTGACGACGGTGCGCAGCGCGTCCGCGCAGCCGAGTGCGGAAGGGCTCGTCGGCGGCGCCGACGCATTCAATGCGGCGCTCGGCGCACTGCAGCGCGTCGCGCCGTCGATGCTGCCGGTGCTGCTGCTCGGCGAATCGGGCACCGGCAAGGAACTGTTCGCCCGCGCGCTGCACGAGGCGAGCGATCGGGCGATGGGGCCGTTCGTCGTCGTCGATTGCTCGGGGATCGCCGAGTCGCTGTTCGAGAGCGAGCTGTTCGGTTACGAGAAGGGCGCGTTCACGGGCGCGAACCAGCGCAAGCCGGGCCTCGTCGAGACCGCGCAGGGCGGCACGCTGTTTCTCGACGAGATCGGCGACGTGCCGCTGCCGATGCAGGTGAAGCTGCTGCGGCTGATCGAGTCGGGCACGTTCCGCCGCGTCGGCGGCGTCGAGGCGCTGCGTGCGGATTTCCGGCTGGTCGCGGCGACGCACAAGCCGCTGCGCGAGATGATCGACGACGGCCGGTTCCGGCAGGATCTCTACTACCGGATCAACGCGTTTCCGATTCCGTTGCCGGCGTTGCGCGACCGGCACGGGGACGTCGCGCTGCTGGCCGAATCGATCCTGCGGCGGATCGCGAACGCGCGTGCCAGCGCGGGCGACGCGGGCGCACGGCCATTCGCGGCCCGGCCGTTCGGACTGACCGAACGCGCGCGCGCGTGTCTCGATGCGTATGCGTGGCCGGGCAATATCCGCGAGCTGCGCAACGTGCTCGAACGCGCGTGCCTGTTCGCGGACGACGGGACGATCCGGGTCGAGCATCTGCCGGCCGAGCTGGTCGCCGCATCGGCGGCGCCGCAGGATCGTACGGCCGATGCGCGCGGCGTGTCGGACGCTGAGCTCGTGCGCATCGCGCGCACGTTCGACGGCACGCGCAAGGCGCTCGCCGAGCAGGTCGGGATGAGCGAGCGGACGTTGTACCGGCGGATGAGGGCGCTCGGGCTCGGGGCGCGCGAGCGCTGAACGGGCGTGCGGCGTGCGGCTGGCAGCGGCGGGTGGCTTTGTCGATAATGGCGCGTTCGATCCTGCCTCCACCTCGCCGATGAAACGACGCTTCCTTTCGCCTTGCCTGTTTCTTGCCACCACTGCGCTGTGCAACCTCGCGCAGGCCGCCACCGAATACACCTGGACCGATGCGGCCGGCGCGCATGCGGTGACGCTCGTACGCACCGCGTCCGGCGACGACCTCGAGCTCAAGGTTGCCGCGACGCTCGACGGCCGGCCTGACTGGACCGTGCGCGACTATGTGAAGGCATGCCCGGTCGACGTGATTCTCGATGTCGTGCCCGCGTCGATCGAAATGCGCGACCTGCTCGGCAACGGCCGCAAGCAGTTCCTGTTTGCGTACAAGATCGGCTGCCGCGGCGACGTCAGCGCTGACCAGGTCAAGTACTTCCTGATCGACCAGGGCACGAAGTACGTGCTGCGCGGCGAGGAAACCGTCACGGTCAACGGCAAGTTCATGGACGGCGGCGCGGCGCCCGTGCCGAATGCAGACCTGAAAGCCCAACCCGCGTTTCTGCGCTACATGATGAAGCATTGGCACGGGATCAGCGCGCAAGACTATCGATAGGCGCGCGCCCGGCGACACGCGATGGTGCGCGCGACACGCGCCTGTCGAGGCGGGTTGAGCATGTCATGCGATAAGAAATCATGAGACTACGACAATTAATTATCGTTTCACGATAATTAATTGTCGTACAATCGACGCACGTTCATTCCCCGTCGAGGACTTCGCATGCATTCCGATCGCATTGCTCGTATCAGCCAGCAGATGGCCACCGTCACGCTGTGGTTCATCGTCGCCATGCTGGTGCTCAACGCCGCGTGCTGGGCGTTCCCGTCACTGAACGCGGCTTCCGGGCCCGGCCTCGTATTCGGCCTCACCGATTCGGTGATCTCGAACCTGCGCGTGGATGTCGCCGCATTCCCGTGGTGGCAGAAGGCGGTCGGCATCCTGCTGTCGAGCGTGCCGCTGATCGCGCTCGCGAACGGCCTGCGTCATCTGCGTGCCCTGTTTCGCACCTACGCGCGGCGCGACTATTTCTCCGCGCAAGCGGCCGGCCATCTCGGCAAGACGGGCCGTGCGATCGGGATGTGGGTGGTGCTGAGCCTGCTGTGCGAACCGCTTCTGAGCGTGTGGGCGACGCTGCGCGAACCGGTCGGCCATCGCGTGATCACCATCGGTTTCAGCCTGCCGTACGTGGTCGCGCTGTTCACCGCGGCCTGCATCGCGGTCATCGCGCACATCCTCCGGCAGGCGAGCGAACTCGATGCCGAACATCGGCAGTTCGTCTGAGGCGCGCCATGTCGATCGTGGTCAAGCTCGATGTGATGCTCGCGACGCGCAAGGTCCGCTCGAAGGATCTCGCGGCAGCGGTCGGCATCACCGAACAGAATCTGTCGCTGCTCAAGCAAGGGAAGGTCAAGGGCATTCGTTTCGCGACGCTCGAGGCGATCTGCCGCTATCTCGACTGCCAGCCCGGCGACCTGCTCGCGTTCAGCGATGACGGTGTCGGCGAGCCGGACTGACACATCGCCACCGCGACGTGCCGAGGCGGCGGGGCGGCGCCGGTCGCGCATCGTCGCGCTGGCCGTCGCCGCCTCCGTATCGCTTCACCTGCTCGGATGGTTCGTGCTGCAACGGGCGTCGACGGTGGCCGGCCCGAAAGCCGGGGCGCGGCCCCGGGTAGCACTGCGCGTCGAGTTGATTCCCGCGCGGCCGGTGCCCGTGGCCAGCGCGCATGGCGCCGGGCGAATCGGGCCAGCCGCGGGTGGGCGCGTTGCCGAGGGGGCCGAGCCGTCGACGAAACGATCCGCCGCGGTTGCAGCGTCGCGCATGACGACGCGGTCGTCTTCGGATGCAGCAGGCGTTGCGCATCGGCAAGGCGAAACACCTGCCGCCGCAATCGCGGGCCGACGCGAACTCCGTCCCGAGACCGCACCAGGCCCCGCTCTCGACTGGCGCCGCGACCTGGACGCGATCGGTTCGCGGCCTGCGGCGGCGCGCAGCCCGGCGCAGGCGGCGGTCGGGGCATTGGGCGCGTCGTCCGGCGGCATGGCCGCGCGTCGTGACACCGTCGATGCGAGGCTGGCCGACGGCGTGTCGGAGGCCCGTCGCACCGACTGCCGGCAAGCGTATTCGCGTGCGGGCCTGCTGGCATTGCCGATGCTCGCACTGGATGCGGTGCGCGACGCGGGCTGCAAATGGTGAAACGGGCGGCACGCGGGAAACCCGCCTGCCGCCCGCACCTTCATGCGCTCAACGCGTTCAGCGCGCAGGCGCAAGCTGCGCCATCGCCTCCCGCACGAAGCCGATCAGCGTATCGTCGACCCACGTATCCCGCGTCAGTGCAGGCTCGTTCATCATCGCCTCGCGGAATTTCGCATGCGTGGCCGGATCGGTGCCGGCATAGCTGCAGAACAGCTCGAGCCAGCGCTGCGCGAGCGCGCGGCCTTCCGGCGAAGCAGGTCGGATGCCCGCATCGATCGCGTCGCGCACGTCGCCCATCAGTTGCGGCCACTCCATCGCGTGCTCGCCGTAGTGCGCCCGCATGAAGCGGATCTCGTCCGGTGCGAGATACTTCTCGAAGATCCGCATCTTGGTTTCCGACGACGCGCGCAGCACATAGTCGCGCAGCGCGGTCGAAATGCCGATCTTCGACTGCATCGCCGGTTCGTGCTGGTGCATCAGGTTCAGCTTCGCCAGCAGTCGCGGGTCGTTGTTCGTGTCGCGCACGAGCATCATCATCCAGCGACCGGCGAGCGCACGGGTGCGTTCGTCTTCGGCGGGTATGCCCGCGTCGTGCAGCGCGCGAACTTCGTCGATGAGCGCAATCCATTCGGCGTCGCCCGCCTGGCTTTTCTGGTACATCGGCAGGCGCGCGAGTTCTTCCTCGGAAAAATATTTGTCGTACACGGTCATCAACTCCAGTGTGGTGAGCCAATCGGCCAGCTCCGGCTCCGTGCCTGCAGCGAGCTGCGCGTGCAGGCTCACGAGCCGCTCGCGCAGCTGCGCGGTTTGCGCGAGCTGACGGTCGAGCAGCGCGATCTGCTTCGCGACGAGATCGACGAGCGGGGTGTCGGGCTGGTTCAGGTGGTCGCCGATTTCGGTGAGCGACAGGCCGAAGCGACGCAACGCCTGGATCTGGTGGAGCCGGGCGATGTCGTGGCGGTCGTACAGCCGGTAGCCGTTGTCGGCGCGCGCCGAAGGCGTCAGCAGACCGATCGCGTGATAGTGATGAAGCGTGCGGACGGTCAGCCCGCTGCGTTTCGCCAGCTCTCCCACTTTCAGTCGCATTCGTTCCTCCGTTCGGTACGCACACTGGAGTCTCGAACGTTACGCTACGTGAGGGTCAAGCGGAAGATCGGGAAACGGGTGCGCGGGGGATTCCGCGCGCACCCGATGGCACGGCCGGCTTATTGCGGTGAAGGCGGGGTGTGGGCGATGTCGGCGGTGGCGGCGCGTGCTTGCTGGCCGGTTGCGCCGTCGCTGCCTGCGTTGCCGGGCTTGCCGGACTTATCGGCCTTGTCGACTGGCGGCGTGCCCATCGCCTGGTAAAGCCGCGCGGTATCCGCGAACCGTGCGCCGGTCGCGCGGATCTCGTCGAGCCGCGCATTGCGGTACTGCAGCTCGCTGGCGCGCGCGGCCGACGGCGGCAGCGCGCCGAGCCGCACGCGCGCCGCCGCGTCGTCGTATGCGCCGCGCGCGGAAAGCGCGGCACGCGACGACGCATCGAGTGCTTCCGCATCGTGTTCGAGCGCCGCGAGCGAATCCGCGACGTTCTGGAACGCGCCGAGCACGGCCTGCTTGTACTGGTCGACGGCGGCCTCGTAAGTCGCCTTCGCCGCGCGGCGCTGCGCGAGCAGCGCGCCGCCGTGGAAGATCGGCTGGCTCAGCGACGCGCCGACGTTCCAGATCGCGCCGGCGCCCGACAGCATCGTCGGCCAGCTGAAGCCGCCTTGTCCCATCGCCGCCGACAGCGACAGCTGCGGGAACATCTGCGCGGTCGCGAGGCCCACCTCGGCCGCGGCGGCCTTCAGCCCCGCGTCGGCCGCCTGGATGTCCGGGCGGCTTTGCAGCAGGTCCGACGGCACGACGACGGGCACCTGCTCGGGCAGGTGCAGATCGGCGAGCGTGAGATCGGCCGGCGGCCGGTCGGGCGTGCGGCCGACCAGCACGGCAAGCGCATGGCGTGCCGAGTCGCGCTGCTGGCGCAGCGCGGGCAGGCTTGCCGCGAACGTGTCGGCGCTTTGCCGCGCGTTCAGCGCGTCGCTGCGCGAGGCGGAACCGAGTGCGTAGCGGCGTTCGGCATCGTGGGCCTGATCGTTGGCGAGCGCGACGAGCCGCTCGGTCGTGTTGATCTGCGCATTCAGCACCGACACCGTGATCGACGCGGTGACGATGTTCGCGGCCAGCGCGCGCCGTGCGGATTCGAGCTGGAACGCGCTGACGTCCACGCGTCGCGCCAGCGCGCGGTTCGCGAAGCGCGACGCGCCGAACAGGTCGATCGTGTAGCTCGCCTGCAGCTGGCCGACGAACGTGTCGTACAGCAGCGTCGGCGCGCCGAGCGCGGGAATCGGCACGCCGAGCGCACGCTGGCGCGTGGCCTGGCCGCCCGCGTCGATCGACGGCAGCATCGAGCTGCCGATCTGCCCGCGCAACTGTTCGCGCGCGGCATCGAGCGAATGCGATGCCGCGCCGAGTGTCGGGCTGTTGCGCAGCCCTTCGTCGACGAGCGCGTTCAGCGCATCGGAGCGGTACTGTTTCCACCAGTCGGGCACCGGCTGCGCGCCGACCTCGAACTGCTGCGCGACGCCTTGCGCGGATACGGTCTGCTGGACTTGCGGCGTGGTGCCGTAGTGCGCGGGCGACGGCATCGCGGGCGGCTCGCCGCTCGGCGCGAACCAGGAACAGCCCGCGAGCGGGCCGGCGAGGCTCGCCACGGCGAGTGCCCGCACGGCTTTGGTTTTCAGGTTCATCGATCGATCCATGGTCAGGCTCCCGACGGCGCGGCAGGCGTGCCACCAGGCGGCGGGCCGTCCTGCGGGTCGCGTTCGTCGCGCTTCACGCGGAACCACGTCGCATACAGCGCGGGCAGGTAGAACAGCGTCAGCACGGTCGCGCTCGTGATGCCGCCCATCAGCGCGGTCGCCATCGGCCCGAAGAAGTTCGAGCGCAACAGCGGGATCAGCGCGAGCACGGCGGCCGCGGCCGTCAGCGTGATCGGGCGGAAACGCCGCACGGTCGCGCCGATGATCGCGTCGACGCGCCCGTGGCCGACCGCGATGTCCTGCTCGATCTGGTCGACGAGGATCACCGAGTTGCGCATGATGATCCCGAACATCGCGATCACGCCGAGCATCGCGACGAAGCCGAACGGCTGGCCAAACAGCAGCAGCGTGGCGACCACGCCGATCAACCCGAGCGGAGCGGTCAGCACGACCATCAGCACGCGCGAGAAGCTCTGCAGCTGGATCATCAGCAGCGTGAACACGGCGATCGCCATCAGCGGCATCTGCGCGTTGATCGAGTTCTGCGCCTTCGCGCTTTCCTCGACCGAGCCGCCGATGTTGATCTGATAACCGACCGGCAACTGCGCGCGCAATGCGTTCAGCTTCGCGTCGACCGCATGCGTGACGTCGATGCCCTGCGAACCGGCGCGCACGTCCGACTGCACGGTGATGGTCGGCTGGCGATCGCGTTCCCACACGACGCCGTATTCGAGCGTCGGCTTGAAGCGGCCGAGCGAGCCGAGCGGCACCGGGCCGTTCGGGGTCGGCAGCGCGAGGCCGGCGAGCTTCGCGGGGTCGACGCGATCGGCCTTCGGCGCGCGCAGGTCGACCGCGATCAGCTTGTCGCGCTCGCGGTACTGCGTGACGGTCGTGCCGGACAGCGTCATCGCGAGGAAGCTCGACACGTCCTGCGACGTGACGTTCAGCTCGCGCGCCTTCTTCTGGTCGATCTCGAAGCGCACCGAGCGCTCGGCCGGTTCGTCCCAGTCGAACTGCACGTTGACCGTGCGCGCGTCGCCGCGCATCGTCGCCGCGACCTTCTCGGCGATCGAGCGAACCGTCGCGATGCTGTCGCCGCTCACGCGGAACTGCACCGGGTAGCCGACCGGCGGGCCGTTCTCGAGCCGCGACAGGCGCCAGCGCACGGCCGGGAACTGGTCGCGCAACGTGGTTTCGAGCCAGGTCGCGAGCTTCTCGCGATCCTTCACCGATTTCGCGGTGATCACGAACTGCGCGAAGTTCGGCAACTGCAACTGCTGGTCGAGTGGCAGGTAGAAGCGCGGCGCACCGCTGCCGACGAAGTTCACCGAACGGTCGATCTCGGGGCGCTTGTCGATCACCTTCTCGAGGCGCTCGGTCTCGCGCAGCGTCGCCGCGAACGACGCGCCTTCGGGCAGCCGCAGGTCGACCAGCAACTCGGGCCTGTCCGAACTCGGGAAGAACTGCTGCGGCACCAGCGAGAAGCCCATCAGCGACACGACGAACAGGGCGCCCGTGATCAGCAGCACGACGAAGCGCCGCTCGATGCACCAGTCGATCCAGCCGCGCAGCCGCCGGTAGAAGCGCGTGTCGTAGATGTCATGCTCGTGATCGTCGGGCAGATGAGCCTCGTGTGCTTGCCGCTTGCGCTCGGGCAGCATGTGGTAGCCGAGCAGCGGGATCAGCACGACGGCCGCGAACCACGATGCGATCAGCGCGATCGCCGACACCTCGAAGATCGAGCGCGTGTATTCGCCGGTGCTCGATTTCGCGAGCGCGATCGGCAGGAAGCCCGACACGGTGACGAGCGTGCCGGTCAGCATCGGGAACGCGGTGCTCGTATAGGCGAACGCGGCGGCGCGTGCGCGGGTGTAGCCCTGTTCGAGCTTCACGGCCATCATCTCGACCGCGATGATCGCGTCGTCGACGAGCAGCCCGAGCGCCAGCACGAGCGTGCCGAGCGACACCTTGTGCAGCCCGATGTCGAACATGTACATGAAGAGGGCCGTTACAGCGAGCACGACCGGAATCGAGATCACGACGACCATCCCGGTGCGCAGGCCGAGCGACACGAGGCTCACGACCAGCACGATCGCGACTGCTTCGGCGACGGCTTCGAGGAAGTCGTCGACCGAGTGCGCGACCGCGTGCGGCATGCTCGACACCTCGACCAGCTTGAGGCCGGCCGGCAGTTGCGCCTGCAGGTCCTTCGATTCGGCGTCGAGCGCCTTGCCGAGCCGGATCACGTCGCCGCCCGGTTGCATCGTGACCCCGATGCCGAGCACGGCCTTACCGTTCGAGCGCATCTGCGTGACGACCGGATCGTCGTAGCCGCGCTTGACGGTCGCGAGATCGCCGAGCCGGAACGTACGGCCGTTGATGCGGATCAGCGTGTCGGCGATCGCGTCGACATTGTCGAACTGGCCGCTCGGGCGCACGAACACGCGATCGTCGGCGGTCGTCAGCACGCCGGCCGACGAGATGTCGTTCTGCGCGTTGATCGCCTGCCCGAGCTGCTGCGGCGAGATGCCGAGGCGCGTGAGCTGCGCGTTGTTCACCTCGATGAAGATCCGCTGGTCGGGGTCGCCGAAATAGTCGACCTTGCCGACGCCCGGCACGCGCAGCAGCACGGTGCGCAATTGATCGGCGTAGTCGTGCAGTTGAGCGGGCGTGAAGCCGTCGCCTTCGAGCGTCCAGATGTTGGTATAGACGTCGCCGAATTCGTCGTTGAAGAACGGGCCCTGCACGCCGGGCGGCAGCGTGTAGCCGATGTCGCCGACCTTCTTGCGGATCTGGTACCAGGTCTCGGGCACGTCCTTCACGGGCGCCGAATCCTTCATCGTGAAGAAGATCAGCGATTCGCCGGGGCGCGAATAGCTGCGCAGGAAGTCGATGGCCGGCGTTTCCTGCAGCTTGCGGCCGATCCGGTCGGTCACCTGTTCCTGCACCTGCCGCGCGCTCGCGCCGGGCCAGAACGTGCGGATCACCATCACGCGGAACGTGAACGGCGGGTCTTCGGACTGCGCGAGCCGCGTGTACGCGAGGATGCCCGCGAGCGTCGCGAGCGCGATCAGGTAGACGACCAGCGCCTGGTGGCGCAGCGCCCACGCGGAGAGATTGAAGCGGCCTTCTTCGTACGAAACGCTCACGATGCGAAGTCCTCCGGATGCAGCGGCGCGATCGCGCGTACCTTCTCGCCCGCGCTGACCGTGTGCACGCCCTGCAGCACGACGCGCTCGCCGGGCTGCAGCCCGTGCGACACCGTCACCGTGCGCTCGTTGAAGCGCGCGACGTCGACGCGGCGCAGCTCGAGCGTGTCGTCCTTCGCGCGCACGACCCATACGGCCGGCTGCGCGCCGTCATGGAACAGCGCGGTCGCGGGCAGCGTGATCGACGGTGCGTCGCCGGCGGCCGGTGCGCCGTCGAACGCGACGCTGGCCGTCATCCCGAGCCGGATCGCCGGATCGGGCGCGGCGAGCGTGAGCTTCACGCGATACGTGCGGCTTTGCGGATCGGCGGCCGGCGCGATTTCGCGCACCTTCGCGGCGAACTGGCGGCCCGGCAGCGACGGCAGCGTGACGGCGGCTGCGTGGCCGGGCGCGAGCGAGGCAAGCGCGGCCTCGGGCACGTCGCTGACGACGTCGACGTCGCCGGACCACGCGAGCTGGTAGACGGCCTGGCCGGCCGACACGTTCTGGCCGGTGTCCGCCTGTTCGGCGGTGATGTAGCCCGCATGATCGGCGACGAGCGTCGCGTAGCGGAGCTGGTTCTTCGCGAGTGCGAGTTGCTGCTGCGCCTGGTCGCGCTGCGCGAGCGCCGACGTATAGCTGTTCTGGGTCTGTTCGAGCTGGGCGGTCGCGATCAGGTTTTCGCGCGCCTGGGCGCGATCGCGGTCGAGCTGCTGCTTCGCGAACGTGAGGCTGTGCGTCGCGGCATCGAGTTGCGCCTGCGCGCTCGCGGCGTTTTTCTCGACGTCGGACGGATCGAGCAGCGCGACGACCTGGCCGACCTTGACGGTATCGCCGAGGCGCACCTTGCGCTCGATGATCTTGCCGGCGATGCGGAACGACAGCGGGGTGGCGTAGCGCGGCTGGATCTCGCCGGGGAGCGTGCGGGCGACAGCGGCGTCGTCGGCATGGGCGGGCAGCGCGACGACGGGGCGCGGGGCGGGCGGCGCGGATTCTTTCGGATGACAGGCGGCGAGGACGAGCGCGGCGCCGATCAGCAGCGCGGCGCGGGAACCGGAGCGATTCACGAAACCCCCAGATGAGGTGAGAGCGAGAGCGGAACGATGCCGGCAAGCGCGGCGGGCGCTTGCCCCGAGCGGCGCCGGCACGGGCGCGCGGACACCATCTTTCAGAAACTGTGGCGAATTCTAATACACACCTGTATCTGAGTGCAAAGATGAATCTGAAAGGCAATTGGTGCTAGACTGCGCGCCATGAAACCACAGCGCTTGACACGCGAGCAGAGCAGGGACCAGACGCGCGAGCGTCTGCTGATTGCCGCGCACCGTATTTTTCTGAAGAAAGGCTATGTGGCCGCGAGCGTCGAGGACATCGCGGCGGCGGCCGGCTATACGCGCGGCGCGTTCTACTCGAATTTCCGCAGCAAGTCCGACCTGCTGCTCGAGTTGCTGGAGCGCGATCACGCCGAGGTGCAGGCCGACTTCCAGGCGATCTTCGACGGGGGCGGAGCGCGCGAGCAGATGGAGTCGATGGCGCTCGCGTATTACCGAACGCTGTTTCAGGACGACGAATATTCGCTGCTGTGGGGCGAGGCGAAACTGCAGGCCGCGCGCGACGCGAAATTCCGCGTGCGCTTCAACCAGTTCCTGCACGGCAAGCGCCTGCAGATGGCCGAGTTCATCCGGCGTTTCTCCGAGCGCGCGGGCACGCCGCTGCTGCTGCCGGCGGAGACGCTTGCGTTCGGGCTGATGTGCCTGTGCGACGGCGTGCAGTCGTACTACACGGCCGATCCGCAGCACGTGTCGGCCGACGTGGCCGAGTCGGTGCTCGCGGGATTCTTCGCGCGCGTCGTGCTCGGGCGCGCGCCGGACTGACGCGGCAGCGGGTTCGTCGTGCCGTGTGCGATGCGCGGCAGAGGCGGGGTGCGATGAAGCATGCGGCGCGCGCCGCGCCTCATGGCGTCGTGCGAATCAGCGCTCGCCGGTCATCCGCCGGTATGCATCGAGCAGCGACGTCTTGTAGACGACCCCGGCGAGCGTCGGCTCGGCTTCGCTTTCGATCACCGGCAGGCGTTCGCCCTGGAACGCCATGAAGCGTTCGAGCGCGGTGGCGAGCGGCATGTCGGGCGTCAGGAGCGGAAACGGCGTGTGCGCGTAATGCGCGGCCGTCTTGTCGGTCGTGTCGCGCTTGTCCAGCAGGTCGGACGTGATGTCCTTCAGCGCGACCGCGCCGCGAAAGCGCCCGGCGTCGTCGGTCACGTACAGATACTTCACCGGATATTCGAGAAACACGCGCGTCATGTCGGCGACGCTCGCCGTGAGCGGCACGACCGTCTGCGCGGGCTGGATCAGCTCGCGCATCTGCGTGGTGCGCAGCCGCAGCTTCTCCTGCGCGTCCTGGTAATGGTGCTGCGTGATCTCGTACATCGACGTCGTGCCCGTCGCGCGCGCGACGAAATACGCGAATACGCACGACACCAGGAGCGGCAGCACGACCTGGTAGCTCAGCGTCATCTCGAAGATCATCAGGATCGCCATCAGCGGCGCCTGCGTGGCGCCCGCCATGAACGCCCCCATGCCGACGATCGCGTAGGCGAAGTACGCCGACGTATGGCCCGGCCACAGCGCTTCCATCGCGAGCCCGAACAGCGAACCGAACACCGCGCCGACGAACAGCGTCGGCGTGAACACACCGCCGATCGCACCCGAGCCGACCGTGGCGGAGGTGGCGATCACCTTGAACACGAGCACCGCGACCAGCGCTTGCCAGGTCCACGGCGAATGCAGGATCTGGTTCACGACGCTGTAGCCGTTGCCCCATACGTCCGGCGTCCACACCGAGATCACGCCGACGACGAGGCCGCCGAGCGCGAGCCGCACCGGTAGCGGCAGCGGCAGCCGCTTGAACTGGTTCTTCGACGCGTCGAGCAGGTGCAGGAACTGCGGCGCGAGCACGCCGCACAGCGCGCCGAGCACGACGAACAGCAGGACCTCGGGGCCCGTGACGGCCGGAAACACCGGCATCTCGTACGGCGGCCGGTAGCCGGCGAATTCGCGCATCACGATGTTCGCGACGACCGATGCGACGACCATCGGCCCGAAGCTCTCCATCGCGATCGTGCCGAGCACGATTTCCGACACGAAGAACGCGCCGGCGATCGGCGCGTTGTACGCGGACGTGATGCCGGCCGCCGCCCCGCAGGCGACCAGCAGGCGCAGGCGCGGCGGGTCGAAGTGTACGAAGCGGCCGACGAGAGACGCGGCGAGCGCCGCGAGCTGCACCATCGGGCCTTCGCGGCCGATCGAGCCGCCGCTGCCGATCGTCAGCAGCGACGACACGCTGCGCCACAGGCTCTGCCGCACGGGGACGACGCCGTTGCCGAGCGCGACCGATTCCATGTAGTCGGTCTTGCCGGCCTGCTTGTCGCCGCGCGTTGCGAGCAGCAGCACGCAGCCGGCGAGGAAGCCACCCGCGGCCGGCATCCAGAACCGCACGTACCACGGCAGGCGCTTCGCCATCTGCACGAAGCTGCCGCTTTGCCCGGAGATCAGGTGCTGCATCAGGTCGATGCCTTCGCGGAACGCCATCGTGGCAAAGGCGCCGCCGACGCCGACGATGGCCGACCAGATCAGCATCGTATGGGCGTCCGACAGGCGGAACAGCTTTTGGGCGCGAGTGCGCAGCTTCAGCAGGAACGAGAGCACGGCTGAAAGAGGGCGATGGAAAACGACGCGAAGCATAGCACTGCGCCGCGCCCGCGGGACCATCCCGTCGGGCGCGGCGCGCGAAGTGTCACGGGCGGGCAACTCAGCCAAGCCAGTGCTGCACGGCCCAGGTGATCCCGTAGCCGCCGACGATCAGCCATACGTACAGGATCAGGCCGGTCATCAGTGCCCGGGGGCCGGCCGCGCGGATCTGCGCGACGCGGGTTTCGATGCCGAGCGCGGTCATGGCCATCGTCAGCGCGAAGGTGTCGAGCACGTTCAGCGTGTGGGTGACCTGGCCCGGCAGCACGTTCAGCGAATTGACGATCACGAAACCGAGGAAACCGAGTGCGAACCAGGGCACGGCCACCTTGCGCTTGCCTTGCGCGCCGCCGGCCGTCGCACGTGCCGAGCGGGCGAGCCACCAGCCGAGCACCAGCAGCACCGGCACCAGCAGCATCACGCGCGTCATCTTCACGATCGTCGCGATGTGCGCGACCTGCGGGCTGATGTCGCTCGCCGCGCCGACTACCTGTGCGACCTCGTGGATCGTGCCGCCGAAGAACAGGCCGAGGCCGGCCGGATCGAGGTTCAGCAGCCCGGCGTGATACGCGATCGGGTACAGGAACATAGACAGTGTGCCGAACAGCACGACGCTGCCCACGGCCATCGCGCTCTG
Organism: Burkholderia sp. D-99; assembly: GCF_011605345.1. Lineage (GTDB taxonomy): Bacteria > Pseudomonadota > Gammaproteobacteria > Burkholderiales > Burkholderiaceae > Burkholderia. The sequence goes on along the minus strand of NZ_JAAOXM010000014.1, from coordinate 113,048 downwards.
GTGCGGCTTCGACTGCAGCGTCGACTCGAACGCGAGCACGGCGGCCGCGCCGCAGATCGCGCTGCCGGCAGCGGTCAGCAGGGCGGAATCGCGGTCGAGCTTCATGATCTTCATGCCGGCCCAGGTGCCGATCACGAGCGTGCTGACGACCACCAGCACCGACACCGTCAGGCCCGGCAGCCCGACCTGCGCGATTTCCTGCAGGCTCACGCGCAACCCGAAGAACGCGACCGCGATGCGCAGCAGCTTGCGCGCGGAGAAATTGACGCCGGCCGCCCAGCTGGCCGGCATGCCGTCGCGCAGCGCGTTGCCGTACAGCGCGCCGGCGACGATGCCGACGATCAGCGGCGACAGGCCGAGCCCCGCGATCGCGGGAAGCTGGGACAGGCTCGTGACGGCGGCGGCGAACAGCGCGACGAACAGCACGCCGTTCAACTGGCCGCGCATTGACGGCGCGGCGGGGCTGAGATGGGGAGTCGGGGCAGTGGACATGGAAGCACCGTGTTGGAGCGTGTTGCGATGCTGTAATCCTAATTTCGTTATATCGATATGAAAAATTGTGATTTGTGACATAAACTATCCGGAAAGCCGATAATTTATCCCCATGACCCCGGATCAACTGATAACGTTCGCCGCCGTCGCCGAACACCTGAACATCAGCCACGCCGCCGTGGCGCTGCATCTGTCGCAGCCGGCCGTGTCGGGCCAGCTGCGGCTGCTGCAGGACGAATTCGGCGAGCCGCTGTACCAGCGCGAAGGCCGCGGCATCCGCCTGACCCCGGTCGGCGAACAGCTCGCGCAGTACGCGAAGGCGCAGCGCGACACGTTCGCGCAGGCGCGCGCGTTTCGCGACGCGGTACGCGGCCTCGAGGCCGGCACGCTGCGCATCGGCGCGAGCACGACGCCCGCGAGCTACCTGTTGCCGTACCTGATCGCGGCGTTCCAGCCGCGCGCACCGCGCGTGGCGATTCACACGATGAGCGGCAACACGGCCGACGTGGTCGCGGCGCTGCCGTCGCTCGATATCGCGATGATCGAAGGGCCGCCCGGCGAGGCGCTGCCGCCGGGCACCGCGGTGCACGCGTGGCGCGAGGACGAGATCGTGGCGATCGTGCCGACCGGGCATCCACTGGCCGCTCCCGAATACGCGCCGGGGGTCACGCTCGCCGCGCTGGCGGCGCATCCGCTCGTATTGCGCGAGGCGGGCTCCGCCGTGCGGCAACTCGTCGAGCGCGCGTTCGCGCATGGCGCGGCGCCGATGCGTGTCGCATTCGAGATCGCGGGTGTCGAGGCCGTGAAGGAGGCCGTGCGTGCCGGGATGGGTGTCGGGTTCGTGTCCGCGATGTCGCTGCGCCACGACGATGCCGCGCTCGTCCTGCGCTCGCTCGCGCCCGCGCCGCTCACGCGCCACTTCTCCATCCTCGTGCCGCACGGCGGCGCGCCGTCGCGGGTCGCCGCGCAATTCCTCGAAATGAGCCTCGCGCACGACATCGCCTGAACCTCGCCTGAACGACCGAACCCGGACCGGGCACGCGCGATGCGTGTCGTCAGGCGCGCGTTCGCGCCGTGCACCGTCTTAGGGATTTCCTCTATGGCGTGGGTTCGAGGCGAAGCGCACCATCCGTCTCAAGCAAATGGAACCGGTTCCATTCCGGGGAAAGAGGGCAAAATGACAGACATCGTGATCGTGGCGAGCGCATTCGGGATGGACCGCGTGCGTCAGGAGGGCCACAGCGCATTCGTCGCGACCGCGGCGGCATCCGGTGCGACCGGTTTCGAGGTGCGGCGCGAGCTGTTCGCATCGGAAGCGGATGCGGCGCACGGCGCGCTGGCCGCGCTCGGTGCGCAACTGGCCGGCCAGGGGCTGTGGTCGGTCTATTCGACGCCGGCCAACCTGTACACGGAAACGGGCGCGCTCGACGCGGATGCATTGCGCGGCGCGCTCGCGGAAGCCGACGCGCTCGGCGCGCGCTTCGTGAAATTCCAGCTCGGCGGCTTCGCCGGCGACGCACACGCGGCCGACATCGTCGCGCTGTCGCGCGGCGCACGGGCACGCGTGGTGGTCGAGAACGGCCAGCTTCCGGTCGGCGGCGCGCTCGCGCAGTTTCGCGGGCTGTTCGAGGCACTGGCCGCGGCGGGCCTGCCCGATGCGCTCGGGATGACGTTCGACATCGGCAACTGGCAATGGCCGGGCGAAGCGCCGCTTGATTGCGCGCAAGTGCTCGCGCCGCATGTGGAATACATTCATTGCAAGGCTGTCGAGGGCGAGGGCGCGCGCCGTTTCGCCGCCGCGCCGGCGCCGAACGACCCGCTCGTGACCGGCGTGCTCGCGGCGCTGCCGCAGCAGGCGCCGCGCGGCATCGAGTTTCCGTTCGATGCGGCCGACCTGGCGGGCGACGCGTGCCGGCGTGTCGCGTGGCTCGCAACCGCGTGACCGCGGAAGGATCCTGGAGAGTTCATTCATGAAAGCAGCACTCGATGTCGTGACCTACGGCGAAGCGATGGCGATGTTCGTCGCGACCGAGCCCGGCCATCTCGCGCACGCGACGCAATTCTCGAAGCGGATCGCGGGCGCCGACCTGAACGTTGCAATCGGCCTGTCGCGGCTCGGCTTCCGGGTCGGCTGGATGAGCCGCGTCGGCCGCGATTCGTTCGGCGGCTACGTGCTCGACACGCTGGCGCGCGAGGGCATCGACGCGTCGTGCGTGACGGTCGATCCGCGTTACCCGACCGGCTTTCAGCTCAAGTCGCGCAACGACGACGGCAGCGACCCGACCGTCGAGTATTTCCGCAAGGGTTCGGCCGCGAGCCACCTGTCGTGCGACGACTACGTGGCCGACTACGTGCTCGGCGCGTGCCACCTGCACCTGACGGGCGTCGCGCCCGCGATCTCCGCGACGTCGTGCGAACTCGCGTTCAAGTTGGCGCGCGAAATGCGCGCGGCCGGCAAGACGATCTCGTTCGACCCGAACCTGCGCCCGACGCTGTGGCCGTCCGCCGACGTGATGACGAAGACGCTGAACGCGCTCGCGTCGCTCGCCGACTGGGTACTGCCGGGCATCGCCGAAGGGCGGCAACTGACCGGACACGACACGCCGGCCGACATCGCGGGCTTCTATCTTGCGCAGGGCGCGCGCGGCGTCGTGATCAAGCTGGGTGCGCAAGGCGCGTACTACCGGACGGCTGACGGCCGCGACGGAACGGTGGTGGGCGAGCGCGTGCAGAACGTCGTCGATACGGTGGGCGCCGGCGACGGCTTCGCGGTCGGCGTGGTCAGCGCGCTGCTGGAGGGGAAGACGATCGAGCAGGCCGTGGCGCGTGGCAACCGGATCGGCGCGCTTGCGATCCAGGTGATCGGCGACTCGGAAGGGCTGCCGACCCGTGCTGCGCTCGATCGGTTCGAAAATGTCAGCAATCGCGCCGATCGCTTAGAGGAAACCTTCACCGCGCAATGAGAGGCCGGACACGGCACAATCCGCGGACTCATTTCGTCGTACAAGCATGGGATCTGAGTCGGTGCTGAAGGGCAAACTCGGGTCGACCGCGAAGCATAGGACCGGAGTAAGTGCTGAAGCACTAACTCGGGTCGACCGCGAAGCATGGGACCGGAGTAAGTGCTGAAGCACTAACTCTGGCCGACCGCGAAGCATGGGACCGGAGTAAGCGCTAAAGCGCTAACTCTGGCCGACCGCGAAGCATGGGACCGGAGTAAGCGCTAAAGCACTAACTCGGGTCGACCGCGAAGCATGGGACCGGAGTAAGTGCTAAAGCACTAACTCCGGTCGACATAGGAGACATTCTGATGGCCAATACTCTCGCTGCCCGCCGCTGGTGGACGATCATGCCGATCGTCTTCATCACGTACAGCCTCGCCTACCTCGACCGCGCGAACTACGGGTTCGCCGCCGCGGCCGGCATCAACCAGGACCTCGGGATCAGCAAGGGTCTCTCGTCACTGATCGGCGCGCTGTTCTTCCTCGGCTACTTCTTCTTCCAGATCCCCGGCGCGATCTATGCGGAACGCCGCAGCGTGAAGAAGCTCGTGTTCGTCAGCCTCATCCTGTGGGGCGCCTGCGCGGCGCTCACGGGCGTGGTCAGCAACATCCCGTCGCTGATGGCGATCCGCTTCCTGCTCGGCGTCGTCGAGGCGGCCGTGATGCCGGCGATGCTGATCTACATCAGCAACTGGTTCACGAAGAACGAGCGCTCGCGCGCGAACACGTTCCTGATTCTCGGCAACCCGGTCACCGTGCTGTGGATGTCGATCGTCTCGGGCTATCTCGTGCACGAATTCGGCTGGCGCCACATGTTCATCGCCGAAGGCGTGCCGGCCGTGCTCTGGGCCGTGTGCTGGTGGTTCCTCGTGCAGGACAAGCCGGCCGATTCGCCGTGGCTCACCGCGCAGGAAAAACGCGACCTCGACGCCGCGCTCGTAGCCGAGCAGGCAGCAATCAAGCCCGTGCGCAACTATGGCGAGGCATTCCGCTCGCCGGCCGTGATCAAGCTGTGCGCACAGTATTTCTGCTGGAGCATCGGCGTGTACGGCTTCGTGCTGTGGCTGCCGTCGATCGTCAAGAACGGCTCCGACCTCGGGATGGTCGCGACCGGCTGGCTGTCCGCGCTGCCGTATCTCGCCGCGACGATCGCGATGATCGCGGCGTCGTGGGCGTCCGACAAGGTCGGCTCGCGCCGCGGCTTCGTGTGGCCGTTCCTGCTGATCGGCGCGGCCGCGTTCGCCGCGTCGTACGCGCTCGGCTCGTCGCATTTCTGGATCTCGTACGCGCTGCTGGTCGTCGCGGGCGCCGCGATGTACGCGCCGTACGGCCCGTTCTTCGCGATCGTGCCGGAACTGCTGCCGAAGAACGTCGCCGGCGGCGCGATGGCGCTGATCAACAGCATGGGCGCGCTCGGCTCGTTCGTCGGCTCGTACTTCGTCGGCTACCTGAACGGTGCGACCGGCTCGCCCGTCGCGTCGTACGCATTCATGAGCGCCGCGCTCGTGGCTGCGGTGATCCTCACGCTGTCCGTCAAACCCCACGCGCCCGATGCGCATTCGCTCGCGGCGCCGCTGCAAGGAAAATGAATCAGATGAAGCCCCGTATCGTCGCGTACAAGCCGCTGCCCGATGACGTCCTCGCGTACCTGCGCGAACATGCGGACGTCGTGCAGGCCGACGGTGTCGCAGCCCTCGCCGATGCGCTCGGCGACGCGGACGGCGCGATCGGCGCGAGCCTGAAGGTCACGCCGGACATGCTCGACCGCGCACCGCGGCTGAAGGCGTGGTCGACGATTTCGGTCGGCTACGACAACTTCGACGTCGCGGATCTCACGCGGCGCGGGATCGTGCTCGCGCATACGCCGGACGTGCTGACCGAGTCGACCGCCGACACGGTGTTCTCGCTGATCCTCGCGTCCGCGCGACGCGTGGTCGAACTGGCCGAGTGGGTGAAGGCGGGCCACTGGCATCGCAGCATCGGCCCTGACCTGTACGGCACCGACGTGCAGGGCAAGACGCTCGGCATCGTCGGGCTCGGGCGGATCGGCGGCGCGGTCGCGCGTCGCGCGGCACTCGGTTTCCGGATGCAGGTGCTGTACGCGAACCGGTCCGCGCATGCGGAAGCGGAGACTCAGTACGGTGCGCGGCGCGTGAGCCTCGACGAACTGCTCGCGCAATCGGACTTCGTGTGCCTGCAAGTGCCGCTGTCGCCGGAAACGCACCACCTGATCGGCGCGGCCGAGTTCGCGAAGATGAAGCGCAGCGCGATCCTGATCAATGCGTCGCGTGGGCCGGTGGTCGACGAAGCCGCGCTGATCGATGCGCTGCGTGCGGGCACGATCCGCGGCGCGGGGCTCGACGTGTTCGAGAAGGAGCCGCTGGCGGCGGATTCGCCACTGCTGCAGATGAAGCATGTCGTCGCGCTGCCGCATATCGGCTCGGCGACGCACGAGACGCGCCATGCGATGGCGCGCTGCGCCGCGGAAAACCTGGTCGGCGCGCTGGCCGGCACGCTGCGCACGAATCTCGTCAATCTGGATGCGCTCGCGCGCGCCTGAGCCGCGACGGGTAATGGGCCGGCCAGCAGTCGACGTCCGGCCGGCGGGGGGGCCGGCTTCGTTAGAGTCGATGATCTTGGTGCCGGAGGGCTGGCTGCGTTATGATCCCCGCGCGTCGTATCGATGCGTCCGGCCACGATGCCGGCGGCGTCCCGCGACGGGTATCCACGCCAGGTCCGATGCTGCCGACTGCTTTTGCGCGTGACCGGGGCGGGTGCCACCGCGCCGGCACCGATCGATGGCGAAGCATGGGGGCCGCGTAAGTGCTGAAGGGCTGACGCTGACCGACCGCGAAGCATGGGGTCCGCGTAAGCGGTGAAGGGCTAACGCTGACCGACCGCGAAGCATGGGGTCCGCGTAAGCGGTGAAGGGCTGACGCTGACCGACCGCGAAGCATGGGGTCCGCGTAAGCGCTAAAGCGCTAACGCGGACCGACAGGAGATTCCACCGGGTGGCTTACGTTTCCAACAACAAAGGTCCGTCTGCTCACGAAGCGGCGCGGATCGCACGTCGCGAGGCACGACAGTGACCAATTCGCAACCAACCACGACGCGTCCGGCGACGATCAGCGATGTCGCGCGCGAGGCCGGCACAGGCAAGACCAGCGTGTCGCGCTACCTGAACGGCGAGACGCACGTGCTGTCCACCGATCTGCGCCAGCGGATCGAAGCAGCCATCGCGCGGCTCAACTACCGGCCGAACCAGATGGCGCGCGGGCTCAAGCGCGGCCGCAACCGGCTGCTCGGCATGCTCGCAGCCGACCTGACCAATCCCTATACCATTGAAGTGCTGCAGGGCGTCGAAGCCGCCTGCCACGCACTCGGCTACATGCCGCTGATCTGTCACGCGGCGAACGAAGTCGAGATGGAGCGCCGCTTCCTGCAGCTGCTCACGACCTACCGCGTCGAAGGGCTGATCGTCAACGCGCTCGGCGCCGATGAGGACGTGCTGCGCCCGCTGCGCGGGGCCGGCATCCCGGCCGTGCTCGTCGACCGGACGGTCGAAGGCTTCGAGGCCGACCTGATCGGCCTCGACAACGCCGACGCGATCGAGACGGCACTCGCGCACCTGATTGAACACGGTTTCGATGCAATCCATTTCGTCGTGCAGCCGTTCGAGCGCGTCAGCTCGCGGCGCCTGCGCGAGGCCGCATTCCGCGCGGCACTGGCGGCGCGCGGGCTGACGGTGCCGTCGACGGTCGTGCTCGACCTGAACGAGCCCGACGCGGTCACAGCGGCGCTGGCCGACATCGATGCCCGCATCGATGACGCGGCACGGCGCGGCGTGCGCGCGGCGCTGTTCGCCGCGAACGCGCCGGTCGCGCTCGCGATCGCGCGCCATCTGCGCGCGCGTTTCGGCACCGCGTGGCAGCAGAAGGCGGCGCTGCTGTCGATCGACGATCCGGAATGGGCCGAGCTGATCGGCATCACGACGATCCGGCAGCCGACCTACGAAATCGGCTACAAGGCCGTCGAATTCGTGCACGAGCGGATCGACGGCGCGGCGGGCGACGTACGCGTCTCGCTGTTGCCGGGCGAGCTGGTTGCGCGCGCGTCGACCGCAAGCTGAGTATCATTCGGGGCACGCAGCGCGCCAGGTGCGCTGCCCCGAACAAGGAAATACATGACTGTCGCTCCCGTCACGCTGGCGGTGCTGATCGCCGCCACGCTGATCATCGCGCTCCTGCCGCTCGTCCTCTACCGTATCCTGCGCAAGCCGCTTGCGCTGAACCGCCGCGACACGATCGTCGGCGTGGCCGTCTTCACGCTGTTTGCGATGATCCTCGAACGCGCGTTCCACGGGCTCGTGCTGAGCCGGACGCCGCCGGACGGCTGGCTCACGCAGCCGCTCGCGTTCGTCGCGTACAGCGCGCTCGTGACCGCCGTGTTCGAGGAAGTCGGCCGCTATCTCGGGATGCGTTTCCTGAACCGCCGTTACGGCGCGTCGGCCGGCGACGGCCGTGGAATCGGTTACGGGATCGGTCACGGTGGCGCCGAAGCGTGGTTCGTCGGCGTACTCGTGTGGGGCCAGTGGTCGTATCTCGCGTGGCTCGCGAGCCGCGGCCAGCTCGAGACCCAGCTCGCCGACCTGCCGGGCGATACCGTCGTGCGGCTGCACGTGATGCTCGCGACGCTGTCGACACAGTCGATCCTGCTGTTGCTGCTTGAGCGCTGCGCGGCGTTCGTGCTGCAGCTTGCGCTGTCGGTGCTGGTCTGGCGCGGCGTGCGCGCCGGCCGCGCGAGCGTGTTGCCGCTTGCGATCGTGCTGCATGCGCTGGCGGCCGCGCCGGCGCTGCTGTACCAGGTGCGTGTGCTGCCGGCCGGCTGGGTCGAGGCCGCGTATTTTGTGCTGGCGGCGATCCTGGTCGTCGTGCTGGTGAAGACGTGCCGGCCGACGCAATCGGCAGCCTGACGGGAGAGACGGGATGGACGACTATCTGATCGAATGCCAGAGCGCGGAATTTGACGCGCTCGCTCGCGTGATCTGCGATCTCTTTCCGGAGCAGACGCGTTTCGCCGAAAGCAGCGATGAGCGCGGGCGGTTCCTGTCCGTGCATTGGCTGGCGATGCGTTTCGGCGCTGTGCCGAAGCGGATGACGCTCGATATCCGCATCGTGCCGGCGGCGCTCGCGCGCTATCTGGCGCTCAAGCCGATGCAGCGTGCACGCAGCCATGCGGTGTTGCACGCGTATACGGAAGCGATGCTCGGGTCGCTCGAGGAGCGCCACGCGGCCGGCGAGGCCGTCGAGCGCGACGCCGAACTCGAGCTCGACGAAGACTTTGCGTGACCGTTCGCGCCGGCGCGCCGCATTACGCGTCGCGGTAAACCTGCGCGAAGCGCTGCGCCTGCACGACACCGTAGTCGCCGGGCGCGTATTGCATCACCCAGTCGCCGGCGACGCCGCGCAGCGTGTCGCCGTTTTCCGAGCGGGCGATCGTGAACGGTTCGTCCATGCGGCGGGCGAGCACGACGGCCGGCCGGTTCCGGTAGGCGCCCGGTGCGCCGTGCGCGAGTGCCGGATCGGCGGGCAGGTATTTGGCGTCGAAGCGCGCGCGCGACACGACCCAGCGGTCGCCGGTCGAGCCCGTGATCAGCGCGTCGCCCGCCACATAGCGGTTCGGGCCTTCGAGGCTCATCAGTTCGCCGTCCGCATCCGCGAAGGAAACGGCGACGGTTTCGTCCTTGACGACGCGACGGGCCTGCGGATCGGTACGCAGGTCGATGTGCTTGAGTTCGAGCATGGCGGGGAAGTGCGGGAAAGCTGGAAAAGCCGGGAGCTTATCCCGAATCCGGCGCGCCGTGTGACGCGCCGGTCGCCTGTAGCGGCGCGACGCGGCGCCGTTCGGCCCGGACGGGCGGCACGGCGCCGGCGGGGAGGGTATCAGGGCTGCGCGGGCGCGCTGGCGGCCGGCGCGGCTGCCGCCTTGCTTTCCTTGCCCTTCGCCTTGCCCTTGCCGCGGTGCTCGCCACCGTGGTGCAGCCAGCTGCGGAACGTCGTGTCGGCCAGGGCCTTCTGGTCGGCCGGGAAGCTCTCGTAGAGCGGTGCGAAGGCGTCGGCGAGCTTCTTCGCGCCGTCGGCGTTCGCTTGCGACAGTTCCGCGTACTGCTTCATGTCGTCGAGCGCGGAGACGTCATGCTTGGCCATCCGTTCGCGATAGAGGCGGCCCATCGTGTCGCCGTTGTCGCGCATCGTGTCGGCGAACGTCTTCCACTGCGGTTCCTGCGCCGACGTGATCTTCAGCTGGTCGTGCAGGTACTTGATGCGCTGCTCGACGCGCGCTTCGTGGCGCGCCTCGCGCTGCTCGGCGCTCGGGGCCGAAGCCGCGGCCATCGTGGCCTGAGCGGGCGCTTGCGGCTGCGCCGGGGTTTGCGCGAACGCGCTGGCTGCAACGGCGAGCGTAGCGAGGGTGAGCGAGATTTTCTTCATGGTTGGCTCTCCGGGGTGGTGTCGTGCGAACGGGCGCGGCGGCAACTGCCGCAAGCGCGCATCTCGCGTCGCCCGCTATTAGTAGCACGTTGCGTGCGGCGCAGCAGTGAATGCGACACTTGCTTACATCCGATACGAATCGAAATTGAAAGGTTCGTATCGGCTCCGGGCGATGCCGTTTGGGCGCTCCGGCGTTCGGCGCTATCATCGCGTCACCTTCCACTTCGCCGGCGCGTCGTGCCCCGGCCCAGCCTCATGCGTCCACCCCGCCTCGACCAACTCGACGATCTCGACCGGCAACTCGTCGCGCTGCTGCAGGCCGATGCGCGCGCCAGCGTCGCGGATCTCGCGCGCCAGCTCGACGTCGCGCGCACGACGGTCGTCGCACGCATCGCGCGGCTCGAACGCACCAACGTGATCGCCGGCTACAGCGTCCGGCTCGGGCAGGACGTGCTCGACGCGAGCATTTACGCGTATGTCGGCATCATCCTCACGCCGAAGTTCGGCAAGGACGTATTGCGCAAGCTCGACCGGATGCCCGAGGTGCAACTGCTGTGCGCGGTGAGCGGCGAGTACGACTACGTCGCATGGCTGCGCGCCGATTCGCCCGAACGGCTCAACGACCTGCTCGACCAGATCGGCACGCTCGAAGGCGTCGAACGCACGACGACGTCGATCATCCTGTCGCGCAAGATCGATCGCGGGACGATCGGCGGCTGACGCTCAAGCGCGGTGTCCGTCGCGCCGCGCGTGTTGCGCCGCCGTATCGGCCCGGCTGTCGGGCAGCGCCGCACCGGGCGGCCGCGCAAGCGGAATCCGCACCGAGATGCGCAAGCCGCGCGATTCCGCTTCGTCCGCATAGGCGAGCGTGATGTCGGCGCCCATCCGGTCCGCGACGATCTTCACGATCGACAGGCCGAGCCCGGAGCCGATCTGCGCGTTGCCGGGCACCCGGTAGAACGGATCGAACACGCGCTCGTGTTCGTGCGGCGCGATGCCCGGCCCGGTGTCGGCGATTGTCACGCACGCGTGCGTGTCCGTGCATTGCGTCGACAGGTCCACGCGTCCGCCCGGCGGCGTGTAGCGGATCGCGTTGTCGACCAGGTTCATCACCAGTGACGTGAGTTCGCGCTCGTCGACGGACACGGAGGTATCCGGGCCGTCTTCGATGCCGATGTCGATCGTTTTCGCTTCGGCGAGCGGCATCAGGTCTTCCAGCACGCGGCGATAGACCGCATGGACCGACACGTCGCCGGGCGGCGTAGCCGGCGCGCTTTGCGCCCGCGCGAGCGCGAGCAGTTGCCCGACCAGGTGGCGGCTGCGGTCGAGTCCGCCGCGCAGTGCGGCGAGCCGCGCGCGCGCATCGTCCGGCAGGTCGGACTCGGCCAGGCGCTCGGCCTGCAGCGACATCGCCGTGAGCGGCGAGCGCAGTTCGTGCGCGGCGTCGGCGACGAAGCGGCGCTGCGCGGCGACCGATTGCGCGACACGCGCCAGCATCCGGTTGATCGCGACGACGAACGGCCGTACCTCGACCGGCACGCGATCGACCGGCACCGCGCGCAGGTCGTGCTCGTCGCGCGCATCGATACCGGCGGACAGCGCGGCCACCGGGCGGAACAGCTTGCGCACGAGATCGGCGACGAGCAGCAACAGGATCGGTACGAGGATCAGCAGCGGCAACGCGGTGCGCCACGCGCTTTCGCGCGCGACATCGTCGCGCATGCCGGCTTCCTGCGCGACCGCGATGCGCTCGCCGTTCGCGAACGTCCGGACCATCACGCGATACGTGCTGCCGCCGGCGTCGACCGTATGCAGCCCGTCGGCGAGCGTCGGCGCCAGCGCGAGCCGCGGCGCGCCGTCACTGCCCGGCTGCGGTGCGCCGCCGAGCGGCTGCACGATCACGCGCGACAGTTCGTCGCTCTCACGTGCGGGCCCGGCGCCGCCGGCATGGAGCGACGGTGTCTGCTGGCGGTCGAGCAGCGTCGCGACCTCGCGCAGCACGTCGTCCTGCAATTCGTGCGCTTCGTCGAATGCCGATGAAAAGGCGAACGCGGCCGCGGCCATCGCGACGGCCAGGATCGCGGCCGACAGCGCGACCGACAGGCGGAACCCGATCGATTCGTTCAGACGTTTCTTGAAACCATCCATCCCGCACCCCTGACGTTCTTGATCACGGTGCTGCCGAGCTTGCGGCGCAGCGAATGGATCAGGAATTCGACCGCGTTGCTTTCGACTTCCTCGCCCCAGCCGTACAGGCGATCTTCGAGCTCGCGCCGCGACAGGATCGCGCCCGGGCGCACCAGCAGCGCGCGCAGCAGCGAGAACTCGCGATTCGACAGCGGCACCGGCGCCTGCCCGTCGACGGCGGCCTCGCGCGTCGCCGGGTCGAGCGACACGATTCCGTTGCTCAGCAGCGGCGCGGCCGAACCGGCCCGGCGCCGGATCGCGACACGAATCCGCGCGAGCAGTTCGGCCATCTCGAACGGCTTCACGATGTAGTCGTCGGCGCCGCCGTCGAGGCCGCGCAAGCGATCGTCGAGCCCGTCGCGTGCAGTGACGATCAGCAGCGGCGTACTGGCATCTTTCGCGCGGATGGCGGCCAGCACGTCGAGCCCGTCGCGGCCGGGCAGGCCGAGGTCGAGCAGGACCAGGTCGTAGGGCTGCGCGGCGAACGCGGTCAACGCGCGCACGCCGTCGGTGACCCAGTCGGTGGCGTACGACGCATCCTTCAGCGCGGCATGGACGGCCTCGCCGATCATCGGGTCGTCTTCGACGAGCAGTATTCGCATGCGTGTTCTCCGTGCCGCGCAAACGCCGCCAGCGTATGCGATTCCCGCGCGTGCGTCACGTGCCGTGCGCTTGCCGCGATCCTCACGTGCCGCTGAACCGGTCGAGGGCCGCGAGCAGGCTCTTCATCGCGGCGGCCGAATCGGCCTGCGTCGGATGGTCGGCGCGCAGCGCGGAGAGCGCCCGGTCGATCTCCTGGTCGACCATGTGCCAGTCGGCGGCCGCGCGCGGCTTGAGGCCGGCTTCGGCTGCGTCCCACGCGATCTCGAGATCCTTGATGCGCGTTTTCGCGCCGGGCAGGTCGCCCTTGGCGACGAGCGTGTTCACGTCGACGGCGATCGTGCGGAACTGCGACAGGTCGCCGAGCTTCGATGCGTGGGCCGCCGCGGGCGATGTTGCAGCCGAGGCGGGCAACGGGGTCGATGCGTTCGCATCCTGCTGCTTCGAGCAGCCGGCGGAGGCGCTCAACAGCGCAATGGTGGCCGCGGCAAGGGCGAGACGGGTAACGGGATGGGGGATGCGCATGGCGTGTCCTCGATTCGGTGAACGGAAAGAACGGAAAGAAAGGGGCGTCATTCGGCGGTACCGGCACGCGTGCGCGGGCCGCTGCCGAACTGCGCGACGGCGACGAGCAGCACGATCACGGTCAGGAACAGCAGGCTCGTCCATGCGGCGCCGAAGCCGAGCCCGCCATAGGTGCGCGCCTGCGTGAGCAGGTCGCCGAGCGATGCGCCGAACGGGCGTGTCAGGATGTACGCGATCCAGAACGCCAGCACTGCATTGGCGCCGAGCCGCCACATCACGAACACGGCCGCGATCAACCCGCCGAAGATGAGCGCGCCGAGCGTGAAGCCGAGCCCGAGCGCTTCGGTCGCGAGATCGCCGGCTGCGGTGCCGAGCGCGAACGTGCAGAGGATCGCGGCCCAGTAGAACAGTTCGCGCCGCGGCGTAACGATCGTGTCGATCGACAGCGTGCCTTCGACGCGATGCCACACGAAGAAGATCGTGGCGAGCGCGACGGCAAACGCGGCGGTACTCGCATACAGGCTGACGTTCAGGCCGTCGGTGAGCAGGTCGGTGATCTGCGTGCCGACGATGCTGACCAGCACCACCGTGAGCCAGTAGATCCACGGCACGTAGCGGCGCGTACGCAACTGCAGCCACAGCGCGATCGCGAGCAGCGACGCCATCGCGACGCGCGTGACGGTCTGGCCAAGCCCCGCGTTGACCGCGAGAAAGTCCGCGCCGGTTTCGCCGACCGTGGTCGACATGATCTTGATGATCCAGAACGACAGCGCGACGTCGGGCACCTTGTTCAGCCAGTGCGGCGTGCGATGGGCGGGCAGGGATTGCATGCGATGCCTCCTTGGCAATCGGGTGGTCGGCATGCAGTCTGAATCGCGAGACTTAGGCCAGCCATAGCGGGCCGGCAGCGGGTGAAAAACGCTCGTTTCGACGTTTCGACGAAATGTGTCGTCGTAACGTCGAAATTATCGGTCGTTTCGCATCATTCTTCGTCTTGGAACTGATTTTGCGCGTCCCTAAACTGTGTTCATGGCTCAACGCCGTCCACAACACCAAACCCATCATCAGGAGATAAGCGCATGAAAATCGCCATCGTCGGCGCAGGTCTGATCGGCCACACCATTGCTCACATGCTGCGTGAAACGGGCGACTACGAAGTCGTCGCGTTCGACCGCGACGCGGATGCGCTCGCGAAGCTCTCGCGCGAAGGCATCGCGACGCAACGGGTCGATTCGGCCGACGCCAACGCGATTCGCGAAGCAGTGAAGGGCTTCGATGCGCTCGTCAACGCGCTGCCTTACTACCTCGCGGTCAACGTCGCCGCCGCCGCGAAGGCTGCCGGCGTCCACTACTTCGACCTGACCGAAGACGTGCGCGCGACCCACGCGATCCGCGAGCTGGCCGACGGCTCGGACCGTGCGTTCATGCCGCAGTGCGGCCTCGCACCGGGCTTCATCGGTCTCGCCGCGCATGAACTGGTGAACGGCTTCAGCGAAGTGCGCGACGTGAAGATGCGCGTAGGCGCCTTGCCCGAGTATCCGACCAACGCGCTGAAGTACAACCTGACGTGGAGCGTCGACGGCCTGATCAACGAATACTGCCAGCCGTGCGAAGCGATCCGCGACGGCCGCAAGCAGTGGGTGCAGCCGCTCGAAGGCCTCGAGCACTTCTCGCTCGACGGTACCGAATACGAAGCGTTCAACACGTCGGGCGGCCTCGGCACGCTGTGCGAGACGCTGTCGGGCAAGGTCGAGACGCTCGACTACAAGTCGGTGCGCTACCCGGGCCACCGCGATCTCGTCCAGTTCCTGCTCGAAGACCTGCGCCTGTCGACCGACCGCGACACGCTGAAGTCGATCATGCGCCGTGCAGTGCCGTCGACGAAGCAGGACGTCGTGCTCGTGTTCATCACGGTGACGGGCGTGAAGGATGGCCAGCTGGTGCAGGACGTGTTCACGCGCAAGATTTTCGCGAAGGACGTGTGCGGGATGCACATGAGCGCGATCCAG
This sequence comes from Burkholderia sp. D-99, assembly GCF_011605345.1. Classification (GTDB taxonomy): domain Bacteria; phylum Pseudomonadota; class Gammaproteobacteria; order Burkholderiales; family Burkholderiaceae; genus Burkholderia. The sequence continues at coordinate 97,745 of NZ_JAAOXM010000014.1, read as the reverse complement.
ATCACGACGGCCGGTGCGATGTGCGCGGTGCTGGATCTGTTCCGCGAGAAGAAGCTGCCGCAAAGCGGTTTCATCCCGCAGGAAAAGGTCTCGCTGAAGGCGTTCCTGTCGAACCGCTTCGGCAAGCTGTACGAAGGCGGCACGATGGAGCGTGTGCACGCGGTGGCCTGAGCGTCCGCCAGCCTCTGGCACGAGGGCCGTACGACGCCGGGAGCGCAGCAGCGCTTCCGGCGTTGTTTTTTGCGGGGAGCGAAAAAGGTGCGGCGCTCAGGCCGGCAGCGGCGGGACGATCGTTGCCGCAGGCGGAGGCGGCGCGATGCGGTACAGCAGCGTATCGACGTCGGTGTCGGATGGCGCGGTGTTGTCGAACATCACGATGCCGTCGCATTCGTGGCCGGTCGGCACGAATCGGCGCTGCCGGTATTCGTCCCAGTGCGTGAGCTTGTACGCGTCGTTCGGGTTGCCGCGCGCGACGATCCGCTGGTGCGCGACGTCTTCCGACGTATGGACCCAGACGACCGTCAGCGTGACGTCGGGTGCGATGCCGAGCCATGCGCGGTCGAGAATGCGGCGATCGCGCACTTCGCGCGACAGCGGGCCGACGACGAGCGCGCCGATGCCCAGCGCGAGATTTTCACGGGCCGTGTCGAGCAGGCCGTGGTATTCGGGATCGCGCAGGTGCTTCAGGTAGAGCGGGCTGTCGCGGTCGTTCGGATCCTCGGTGAGCGCGCCCATCGCGGCCGAGCTGTAGCGGCCGTACAGCGTGTCCTTGTCGAGCAGGCAGAACGCCTCGCCGGTCGCGCGCATCAGCGGCCCGATGAGCCGCTTCGCGAGCGTGGTCTTGCCGGTGCCGGCGTGACCGCAGAAGAACACCAGGTGCGTCACGAAACCTTGCCCCCCGGCCGCGGGCTCGACGCACCGTTGCGCTTGTCGCCGCGCGAGAACACTTCCGCTTCCAGCCACATCGCGTTGATGATGCCGAAGCCGAGCGCCACGCCGATGCCGAGTATCCACGAGAAATACCACATGGGTCTGTCTCCTTGACGGTTGGGCCGCACGGCCGTGCGGCGTGTGTGCCGCAGTGTTCCGGTGCGCGTGCTGCGGCGCACGCAGCACGATCATGACCAATATCGCCGTGCCGCGCAAGCCGGGCTGCCCGCGCAGCAAACCGGTAAACTGATGCGCAAACCGCAACATCACGGACACCATGCTGATCAACTGTGCTGCATACCAGGACGGCCGCAAGCTGGCCGACATCGATATCGACGCCATCAGCGACTACGTGTCGAAGCCCGAATGCTTCGTGTGGGTCGCGCTGAAAGATCCGACACCCGAGGAAATCGACCTGATGGGCGAGGAGTTCGGGCTGCACGAGCTGGCACTCGAGGATGCCCGCAAGGGGCATCAGCGGCCGAAGATCGAGGAGTATGGCGATTCGCTGTTCGCAGTGCTGCATACGGTCGAGCTCGACGATGACGACGAATTCAAGATGGGCGAGCTGAACGTGTTCGTCGGCCCGAACTACGTGCTGTCGATCCGCAACCATACCGAGCAGGATTTCCGCGACGTGCGTAAGCGCTGCGAGCGCGAGCCGCACCTGTTACAGGAAGGTTCGGCGTTCGTGTTCTACGCGCTGATGGACCAGGTCGTCGACCGCTATTTCCCGATCCTCGAAACGCTCGGCACCGAGCTCGAGGAACTCGAGGATCGCATCTTCGCGAAGGCCACGCCCGCGTCGTCGCGCGCGATCATCGAGGATCTCTATTCGCTGAAGCGCCGCCTCGTGATGCTGTACCAGCACACGGCGCCGCTGATCGAACCGCTCGCGAAACTCACCGGCGGGCGCGTTCCGCAGGTCTGCAGCGGGATGGCGGCTTATTTTCGCGACGTGTACGACCATCTGCAGCGGATCGTGAAGACGATCGAAGGGCGCCGCGAGATGGTCGTGACGGCGATCCAGGTCAACCTCGGAATGATTTCGCTGGCCGAGAGCGAAGTGACGAAGCGGCTCGGGTCGTTCGCCGCGCTGTTCGCGATACCGACGATGATCGCAGGCATCTACGGGATGAACTTCGCGAACATGCCCGAACTGCACCTGAAATACGGTTTCTACGGCTGCATCGCCTCGATGGTCGTCGCCGACTTCGCGCTGTGGTGGCGATTCAAGCGGGCAGGGTGGTTGTAGTCCTGCGTCGCGCTTAGCGCGGCGCGTGCTTGCCGATCACGACGCGCCACGGACGCACGCGCCACGATTTCACGAGGCCGTTCTGCACATACGGATCGGCGCGTGCAAACGATTCGGCCGCCTCCGGCGAATCGCCTTCGAATACGAGCACGGCCTGGTCGGCCGGGTCCGACAGCGCGCCGGCGAGTACGAGTTCGCCGCGCTCGGTCGCAGCCTGTGCAAGCGCGAGGTGCTGGGCGCGGTACGGTTCGCGACGGGACAGGTAATCGTCGACGAGTTCGTAGATCAACTGGTAATGCATGCGTTGCTCCGGGAAGGGTTGGCGGCCACGGCCGTCGTGCCGGCGCGGCTTTCGGTCAGTCTGCTGCGGGCAGTATAGGACAGCCGGGTGGCCAGCGCGCTGCAGCAAGAAGCGTGTTCTCGCCCCCTAAATTGCAACTAACGGTCAGGACATCTTGCGCCCTCGAATCCTGACCGCGCTCGTGCTTTTGATCCAGGCGCCTGTTCATTTCGTTCTGCAAGGCCGGGAGGCGAGATCCGCATCGATGATGCGGTCACGTCTGCAGGGCAGGGCCCGGGGGACGTGCCGCACGCGCGGCGCGTCGGCCCCGGCGGCGCGCGCCTAAGCCTTGTATCCGATCGTGCGCAGCAGATCCTTGCGCCAGCGCACGTCGTCGTCGTTCTCGACGCCGAGCGGCGGAAAGCCGTCGACGACGCCGACGATCCCGCGCCCCTGCGCGGTTTCCCCGACGATCACGTCGGTCGGGTTTGCGGTCGCGCAGTAGATCCGGCAGACCTCCGGCACGGCCTTGATCGCATTGAGCACGTTGACCGGATAGAAGCCGTCGCCGAGGAACACGATGAACGCGTGACCGGCGCCGATCGCAAGGGCGTTGCGGCACGCGAGTTCGACGAGTTCGGCATCGGTGCCGGAACGGCGCACGAGCCGCTTGCCCGATGCCTCGCAGAACGCGAGCCCGAAACGGATGCCGGGCACGGTGCCGACCAGCGTCTCGTGGATGTCCTCGACGGACTTGATGAAATGCGACTGGCCGAGGATGAAATTCACGGCCTCGGGCTTGTCAATGGCAACGGATTGCAATTGCAGCATGGCGGACCTCGTCTGGCGATGCGGCGCGTGCCGCAATGGGCTCTCCAAGCTTAGTACGCGGCGGCCGGCGTCGAAAGCCGCGGGCGCGTCCTATCCTTCGTTGTGTAGGGCGCGCGAGCGCGAATGCAACGGAGGGCAACATGGACGTGCGACACGGCTTCGTCGACTGCGTGGGACGCACGCCGTTGATCCGGCTGACGAAGCTCAGCGCGGAAACCGGCTGCGAAATCCTGGGCAAGGCGGAATTCATGAATCCCGGCGGCTCGGTGAAGGATCGCGCGGCGCTCTACATCATCCGGGACGCCGAGCGGCGTGGCGCGCTGAAGCCGGGCGGCACCGTCGTCGAGGGCACGGCGGGCAACACGGGCATCGGTCTTGCGCATATCTGCGCGGCGCGCGGTTATCGCTGCGTGATCGTGATTCCCGATACGCAATCACCGGACAAGATGGCGATCCTGCGCACGCTCGGTGCCGACGTGCGCCCGGTGCCGGCGGCGCCGTACCGTGACCCGAACAACTATCAGAAAATTGCCGGACGGCTCGCGGACGAACTCGACAACGCGGTATGGGCCAACCAGTTCGACAACATCGTGAACCGGCAGGCGCACTACGAGACGACCGGGCCGGAAATCTGGCGCGACACGGCGGGCACGGTCGATGCGTTCGTCTGTGCGACCGGCACGGGCGGCACGCTGGCGGGCGTGAGCCGCTACCTCAAAGAGCAGAATCCGGAGATCCGGATCGTGCTGGCCGATCCGCACGGCAGCGGGCTCTACGGTTACGTGAAAACGGGCGACCTCAGCGCCGAAGGCAGCTCGATCACCGAAGGCATCGGTTCGACGCGCGTCACCGCGAATCTGGCCGGCGCGCCGATCGACGACGCCGTGAGGATCGACGATACGCAGTGCGTGACGATGGTCTACCGGCTGCTGCGCGAAGAAGGGCTGTACGTCGGCGGATCGAGCGGCATCAACGTCGCGGCGGCGGTCTGGCTGGCCCGCCGGATGGGCCCGGGGCATACGATCGTGACCTTGCTGTGCGATCACGGCGACATCTATCGTGCGCGGCTTTTCAACCGCGAATGGCTGCGCGAAAAGGGGTTGGAACCGGAGCGGGCGCCCGAATGAGGAAGGGGCGAAGCGGCGTTTCCATTGGCTCGAATGCGACCTATGCTGAACAAATCCGGAGCGAACTCCGTTCGCCCGATTCGCCCAGACGAGGTGTGCCATGCCTGTATCTGCCACCCTGCAGGATTGCCTGCGCCAGAAGTCATCGCGGTACGAAGTGGTGTACCACCCCTATAGCCATACGAGCATGGAGACCGCCGCCGCCGCGCATATTCCCGGCGATCGCCTCGCGAAAACGGTGCTCCTTGAAGACGACGAAGGCTACGTCGCCGCCGTATTGCCGACCACGCACGCCGTGCGCCTGTCGGATCTCTGGGTGAAGACGGGACGCCATCTCGTGCTTGCCCGCGAGGTCGAACTGCGCGAGCTGTTCAAGGATTGCGACATGGGTGCGCTGCCGCCGGTCTGCATGGCGTACGGAATGAAGACGTTTCTCGAGGAACGTCTCGCGCAGCAGCCGGAAGTCTATTTCGAGGCCGGCGACCACGAAGCGCTGATCCACATGATGCAGGATGAATTCCTGATGCTGATGGAGACGGCCGAGCGTGCGCATTTCTCGCACAAGATGCAGGGCATGCAGTCCTGACGCACACGGTGCATGGGCATTTGCCGGAGCGTGTGTAACAGGGTTGTGTGTCGGGGCAATCGGCGAGTTTTCGGCTAGGTGTTTCGATATGCGAAATATTATGTCGAGCTTTTCAGGTGGCTGATCAACCTGAAATTTCCATCGCATTCCAGATTAACTGTCCGGATATCTTCTGCGTGCCAGACGTTTTGAGGAGACGATATCGGCCAGTTCGAGGCGGTCGATTGACGCGCCTGGCGACCGATGCGGGCATTGACGAAGCGAGGGTGCGCATCCAGCCGGTCGCTTCCCGGACGACCCGTTTTGGTGCGGTGCAGGAAATACGCCTTTATTTATGTTGAAGCGGCTTAATATCCGGTTTTGCATATATCCATACAATTCAATTACCGTTTAATAATAAAAGTTTGATTTGTGCTTACCGGAATATTATTTGAATAAACCCTCCAAACTTTGTATTCGGGCATCAAATAAAGTTTGACGCGCAAATTTTTTCCTTGCTATCTTCTGCACCCAAGTGAACGGCGCCAGTGACATCACCGTGTAACGAACGGCTAATCGTCATGCGACTTACAAGGTGCCGCCCGCTCAGCTGACAATTGCCTGAACGAGCAGGCGCGTGGTTTTCCGGTACCACACCGGGCCGCGCCGGCCGGAACGATTCCTTGAAAAAGAATGAATTGGAATTCGAATGTAATTCTTTCAATTCGGATTGCTAATTGAATTTGAAATGAAATGTTCGGGTTGATGCGGTGGTGATGCCGACCTGGCTTCACCGTCGGCTGCAATCCGAAACTGGGCGAATCGCTTGGGGGATGGATGGTGGGCATGAAAGTCGAAGAACGTCTGGCTACATCGAACAGCGGACTGGCTACGCTGGGCCGTCCGCGAGAGTTCGGCAAGAAGCAACAGAACCCGGTACGCCGGTTCGGCGGCATCGGAATCGTCCTGGTGCTGCATGCAGTGCTGATCTACGCGCTGCTCAACGGCCTGGCGACGAAAGTCGTCCAGGTTATCCAGCACCCGATCGAAACCCGCATCATCGAGCCGGTCAAGCCGCCGCCGCCACCGCCGATGCCCGTGGTCAAACTCCCGCCGCCGAAATTCGCGCCGCCGCCGCCGCCGTTCGTCCCGCCGCCGGAAGTGCCGGTGCAGGCGCCGCCGCAGGCGACGATCACGCACCAGTCGGCCCCGGTACCGTCCTCGCCGGCCGTGCAGGCACCGGTCGTGGCGCCCCCGGCACCCGCCAAGCCCGTCAGCCATGACGTGGGGGTCGTCTGCCCGAACTCGGACACGCTGCGTGCGTCGATCCAGTATCCGAAGGAAGCACAGGAAAACAACATCACGGGCGACGTGACGATCGAATTCGTCGTGGATGCGGAAGGGAACATCACGAACGAGCGCGTGGCGCAGTCGGCGGACCCGATCCTCGATCGCGCTGCTTTCAACACCGTGAAACGATTCAAGTGCGTCGCGCAGGGCCAGTCGGTGCGGGTCCAGGTACCGTTCTCGTTCAATCTGAATTGATGCAGTGGGCGGCCCGGCGCGAACCGGGCCGGGAAAAACCATCTCGAACTGACGTATTAAGTTCACCGAAATAACTGGAGTGGGGTATGACGAAGCGTTCAATGGCCGCGCTGGCGGCAAGCATCCTGATGTCCGTCGCCGCAATCGACGGGTTCGTTGCGCCGCAGCTCGCCCATGCGCAGGCAAGCGGCGCGGCCGACACATCGGCACAGGCCGCGGCGCCGTCGGCCGCGCCGGCCACGGCTCCAGCCGCCGCCGAGCCGGCTCCGCCGCCCGCACCGGCCGCAACGGTAGCGGTCGAGAATCCGTACGGGCTCGGTGCGCTATGGAAGAACGGCGACTTTGTCGCCCGTTTCGTGCTGATCCTGCTGGTGATCATGTCGATGGGAAGCTGGTACATCATGATCACGAAGTTCCTGGAGCAGTTGCGTGCCAACCGCCGCGCGAAGCTGGCGGATGCACAGCTCTGGTCCGCGCCGTCGCTGGCCGAGGGCGCCAAGCTGCTCGACGAGGCGTCGCCGTTCCGGTTCATCGCCGAAACGGCAATCGAGGCCGGCGAGCATCATGAAGACGCGCTGCTCGAAGCGGTGGACCGCAACACGTGGATCGACGTCTCGGTCGAGCGCTCGATCACGAACGTGTCGAACCGGATGCAGGACGGACTCGCATTCCTGGCGACGGTGGGCTCCACGGCGCCGTTCGTCGGGCTGTTCGGCACGGTCTGGGGGATTTATCACGCGCTGACGGCCATCGGTATCGCCGGCCAGGCGTCGATCGACAAGGTCGCGGGCCCGGTGGGCGAGGCGCTCATCATGACCGCGATCGGCCTCGCCGTCGCGGTGCCCGCGGTGCTCGGCTACAACTTCCTGGTCCGGCGCAACAAGTCGGTGATGGAGCGGGTTCGCAACTTCGGCGCGCAACTGCATACGGTGCTGCTGGCCGGCAATCGGCGCCCGGTGCGCGCATCGTCCTCGTCGCCTGCAGCAGCATCGCTTGCGAACTGATCGGCTGACGGAGACGCGCGATGGCCATGAACGTCGGGCAGGACGATAGCGACGAGGTGATCGCCAACATCAACACGACGCCGCTCGTCGACGTGATGCTGGTGTTGCTGATCATCTTCCTGATCACGATTCCGGTCGTGACGCACACGATCCAGCTTCAGTTGCCGAAGGAAACGGTGCAGCCGCTGCAGACGACGCCGAAGAGCATCGAGATCGCGGTGAACCGCGACGGCGATTTCTTCTGGGGCGAGCAGCTGGTGGATGCACAGACACTGCTCGCGAAGCTGAAGGACGTGTCGCAACAGCAGCCGCAGCCGAGCGTCCACGTGCGGGGCGACCAGAACACGCGTTACGAGTTCATCGGTCGGGTGGTCACGATGTGCGAGCGCGCGGGGATTGCGAAACTGTCGTTCATTACGGAGCCGCCCGCGCGCGGTGGATAGTCGTGCACGGGAGCGTTGGTGAGGCAGGGGGCCGGCGGCAAGGGTTGAAGCACTGATGCCGGGCGACCGCGAAGCATGGGATCTGCGTGAGTGCTGAAGTGCTAACGCCGGTCGACCGCGAAGCATGGGGCCAGCGTGAGTGCTAAAGCGCTAATGCTGATCGACCGCGAAGCATGGGATCTGCGTAAGTGCTGAAGGACTAACGCAGATCGACCGCGAAGCATGGGACCAGCGTAAGTGCTGAAGCACTAACGCAGATCGACAGGAGTCGACGATGGGAATGAATGTGCCTTCGGGCGGAAGCAATGCCGAACCGGAAGTGATGGTCGATATCAACACCACGCCGCTGATCGACGTGATGCTGGTGTTGCTGATCATGCTGATCATCACGATCCCGATTCAGATGCATTCGGTGAAGATGGACCTGCCGGTGGGCAATCCGCCACCGCCGGCCACGCCGCCGGAAATCGTGCAGATCGACATCGACTTCGACGGCACGACGACGTGGAACGGTGCACCGGTGCCGGACCGTACGGCGCTCGAGGCGAAACTGACCCAGGTGGCGGCGGAACCCGTTCAGGCGGAAATCCACCTGCGCCCCAACAAGCTGGTGCCGTACAAGGACGTGGCCGCCGTGCTCGCGTCCGCGCAACGCGTGGGCGCGACCAAGATCGGCCTGATCGGTAACGAACAGTTCATGCAATGACGACACGGACGAGCCGATGAACCAGCGACGATGGAAACGGATGATGGCGGTGGCGGCGCTCGGCGCGGCAGGCTTGCTCGGACGCCCGGCGTTGCCGGCGGACGCACTGCGGCCGGACGTGGCGAAACCGTTGGCGGCCGCACAGGAGCTGTACCGGGCGCACAAGTATCGCGACGCGCTGGGCAAGATTGCCCAGGCGGCCGCCGTGCCGAACCGGACGCCGTACGAAACCTACATGGTGGAGGAGATGCGCGGCGCGGCCGCGATGGCGGCCGGCGACCCGGGTACGGCCGCGCAGGCCTACGAGGCCGTGCTGAACTCGGGGCGGCTGTCGGGCGAGGACGAGCAGCGGACGACGGCGGCGCTGGCCGGCATCTACTTCCAGCAGAAGAACTACCCGCTGGCGATCCGGATTGCCCAGCGCTACCTGAAGGCTGATGGATCCGATCCGGAAATGCGCACGCTGCTCACGCAGTCGTACTACCTGTCAAACGATTGCGCGCCGCTCGTGAGCCAGTTGAAAGCGAGCACCGACGCGCAGGCGAATGGCGGGCACGCGCCGGATGAAGGGCAGTTGCAGATGCTTGCGACCTGTGCTCAGAAGGTGAAGGACGGCAACGCGTATCGCAGCGCGCTCGGGCTGCTGGTGGCCTACCACCCGAGCCCCGCGTACTGGGACGAAATGGTCACGGCCATTCGCGGCAACCCCGGCTATCTGCCGTCGCTCGACCTCGACATCTACCGGTTGCGCCGGGCGACAGGCTCGCTCGCGACAGCCAACGCGTACATGGAGATGACGCAGCTCGCGCTGGTTGCGGGGTCGCCCGCCGAAGGCAAGCAGGTGATCGACCAGGGGTTCGCGTCCGGCGTACTCGGCAAGGACGCGCAGGCGGATCGCGAGAAGCGGTTGCAGACGCTCGCAGCAAAGCGCGCGCAATCGGGCGGGGACGCCGCAACGCCGGCTGCGCCGATCGACGCGGGTATGAACCTCGTCTTCGCAGGCAATGCGCAGCAGGGGCTGCCGATGATGGAGCAGGCGATCGCGAAAGGCGGGCTCGAGCATCCCGATGCGGCGCGACTGCGGCTCGGCGAGGCGTATTACGTGGCCGGCCAGAAGGCGCGGGCGGTCCAGGTACTGCGCACGGTCAAGGGTACCGACGGTTCCGGTGATCTCGCACGGCTCTGGACGGTGGTGGCATCCCGGTAACGCAACGCAAGGGTACGACGGCGCACGGTGCGCGAGCGGATGCGATCGGCAAGCGAGGTGCCGCCGCGATAGCACCGATGCACGACGGGCAGGTCAGCCGATGGAAAGGGGCAACCTTTTTGATTAGTAAACCGAATGAAATGTGCGAGGGCTGCGCGGCCGCGCGACGCAGGTGCCGTGCCGCACCACGCGTGGCGTGCAGCCGGGTATCGCGCCGGGCCGGTCGCGTCACGGCATCGGTCGACGCTTGACGACATCAAACCGAATTCGACTGCGAGGGTCCGTCTTTCCATGGCTTTGCCCCCTGATGAGTCGGTGCTCGTCGCCGTGTCGCTAGGCAACAAGATCCGGGCGCTGCGCCAGCGCCTGAAACTCACGCTCGACGAAACGTCCACGATCGCCGGCATTTCGAAGCCGTTCCTGTCGCAGGTCGAGCGCGGGCGGGCGACGCCGTCGATCACGTCGCTGGTCCGGATCGCGAAGGCGCTGGGCGTGACGATGCAGTACTTCATCGACACGCCGACGGAAGCGCGCTCGGTATGCCGCGGCGATGCGCTGCAGTATTTCCAGTTCACGAACTCGGCCAGCCGGTTCGCCCGGCTGACGAATCTGGTGGACGGCCGCAAGCTCGACGCGATTCTCGTCAGGATGCCGGCGGGGCAGTTGTCGTCCGAGGTGACGACGCATGCGGGCGAGGAGTTCGTCTACGTGTTGCGCGGGCAGGTGGCGCTGACGCTCGAGGATTGCACGTTCACGCTGAACGAGGGCGACACCGCGCATTACGAATCGACGATGCCGCATGCGTGGCGCAACACGGCCGACGAAGAGGCGGTGATCGTCTGGGTCGGCACGCCCAGGCTGTTCTAGCAAAGGCGGCCGGCGCGGCAGGCCGCCACGAAGGAGAAGTACCCGATCGGTAGCGGAGGGTGCGCAGTACGGCGCGTGCAGAGGCTCGCCGTGTGCATCGCGGCTGTCCGTCGAATCGGCAGGAAGCAGGCAAGGCGCTCAATGTAGGTGGTTAGCATGACGAATCAAAATAGAAAACGACGGTGATGCTGAAAGGTGCTGGTGCCCCGAAGCCGATCCGTTCGAGTCGTGGCAGTCGAAAGCATGGCAATCGCGGGTTCCGGCACACGGGCACCCAGGACGCGCAAGGAATTCACAAGGTTCCGGCGCACAGCAGGTGGGGTCTTACTACGAGCGAGAGGGAACAAGATGAAGCAGAGAGTTTTGGCGTTGGCCATCAAGAGGATAGTCTGGGCGGAACTGGCGCTGACGGCAGTCCTGGCGCCGCCGGCGTTTGCCCAGAGCCAGCCGGCGCCGGGCGCCGTCGCGGTCGCCGATGCGGTCGCGAACGGCGCGCCCGTGACCGTTGCACAGGCGGGTGGCACGCCGGGCGCCGCCGCTGCCACGGGCGCCGCGGCGCCCGATGCGCCAGCGGGCGCGGCAACCGAGGCCACGCCCGCTGTACCCGGTGCGAACGGGCAGGGCAAGGTCGCACAGATCAAGCGCTTCGAAGTGACGGGTTCGCTGATCCGGCAGGCCGACAAGACCGGTTTCCAGCAGGTGCAGACGATCACGCCGAAGGAAATCCAGGCCAGCGGCGCGGTGACCGTCACCGACTTCCTGCGTGACGCGGCGGCCAACTCGGCGAACAGCTGGGGCGAAGGGCAATCGGGCAACTTCGCGGCCGGCGCGGCCGGCATCGCGCTGCGCGGCCTGTCCGAGAAGTACACGCTCGTGATGGTCGACGGCCAGCGCGTCGCACCGTATGCATTCTTTTCGAACAGCGTCGACTCGTTCTTCGACCTCAACACGATCCCGCTCAACGACATCGAGCGGATCGAAATCGTGAAGACGGGCGCCGTGTCGCAGTACGGTTCGGACGCGATCGGCGGTGTCGTCAACATCATCACAAAACACGATTTCCGTGGCCTGCAGCTCGACGGCAGCCTCGGCAGCGCGATCAACGCCGGTAACGGCGACGGCACGGTGAAGTTCGGCGTGCTCGGCGGCTTCGGCGACCTGAACGCCGACCGCTTCAACGTGACGGCCGCGATGAGCTACTACAAGTCGAACGGCTTCACGCTGGCCGACCGCGATTCGACGCGCAACCAGGACTTCACGGGCAAGCCGGGCGGCTTCTCGCTGCTCGCGCCGTCGTACTGGAACATGCCCGGCGGTGTCGCGCAGGCGCTGAGCGGCGGCTGCCCGTTCGGCGGCTCGGTGCATCCGGCCGTGTCGAATTCGCTGTCGGCCGGGTCGCAGGGCACGGTCTGCGGGTACAACACCGCTGAAAGCACGTCGATCCTGCCGATGACCGAGCGCCTGAACGCAAAGCTCCATGCGGACTTCAAGATCGATGACAAGACGACCGCATTCGCGGATTTCCTCGAGAGCTACAACACGACCACGACCAACGACGGCTTGTGGAACAACGTGATCGGCAACTCGCAGAACCCGGCGCTCGTCTGGAATCCGCAGACGAAGCTGCTGTCGCCGTTCAACTTCACGGTACCGGTCAGCAACCCGTACAACACGACAGGCGCGGCCACGCCGCTCACCTACGCGTTCCCGAACACGGTCGCGCAGAAGACCTGGGCGAACTACTGGCGTGCGGCCGCCGGCATCAAGGGGTCGTTCACGCTGCCGTACGGCGACTGGGACTGGGCGACGTCGGTCAGCCATTCGCAGAGCACGGTGTCGAACGTGTTCACGAACCAGCTGAACGTCAATGCGCTGAACAACATCTACCAGAACGGCACGCTGAACTTCGCGAACCCCGCGGCGACGCCGAACGCGTTCAACGGGCTGTACCAGGAAGCGAACAACTTCGGCATCTCGAAGCTCGACACGATCGACGCGACGCTGTCGACGCCTAACCTGTTCCATCTGCCGGCCGGCGACGTCGGTATCGGCTTCGGCGCGCAGTTCACGCACCAGAGCGAAGTGCTGACGCCGGGCTCCGAATACCTGAGCGGGGCGGTCATCACGCCGGACCTCGAGACGGTGAACGGCCAGCGCAACGTCGCGGCCGTGTATTACCAGATCAACGTGCCGATCCTCGAGAACCTGACGTTCAGCCAGGCCGGCCGCTACGACCACTACACGGACGTGGGCGGTGCCTTCTCGCCGCGCTTCGCGTTGCGCTACCAGCCGATCAAGGCCCTCACGCTGTATACGTCGTACAACCGCGGGTTCCGCGCACCGACCTTCGTCGAGGACAGCAAGTCGCAGACGCTCGGCATCCAGATCGACCCGGCCACCGGCCAGAACTATACGTCGATCACCGTCGGCAACCCGAACCTCGCGCCGGAACGCACGCGCAACTTCAACATCGGCTTCCAGGTGTCGCCGAGCCGCTACACGGATCTCGGCTTCGACTGGTACAAGATCCGCATCGACAACGTGATCGGCCAGGGTGCGCCGTCGCAGGTCGTGACCGATCCGACGACGGGCCAGCTGCTGTACAAGGTGATCCCGTACCAGAACCTCGGCTACCTCGACACGAACGGCTTCGAAGGCACGTTCCGCCAGGGGCTGCCGCTCAAGGGCTGGGGCACGGTCACGCTGTCGGGTGACTGGGCGTACATCAACAGCTACAAGATCGGCTTCCCGGGTGGCACACCGGTGAACGGCGCGGGCAACAACTACACGATCACGCAGCCGTTCGGCGGCAGCTTCCCGCGCTGGCGCGGCAACACGACGCTGGACTGGAACTACCGGAAGTTCGACGCGGCGCTGACGTGGGAATTCACGGGCCCGTACGCGCAGAACCTGATGCCCGCACCCGCCCCGTCGAAGGTCGGGTCGTACAGCCAGTTCAACCTGATGATGACGTACACGGGCTTCAAGAACTGGACGATCTACGGCGGCATCAACAACCTCTTCAACCGCACGCCGCCGTACGACCCGGAATTCGCGAACGGCACGCTGGACCAGAGCGGGTACGACACGTCGGTGTATTCGTACATCGGCCGGTTTGCGCAGATCGGCGCGACGTACAAGTTCTGATGGCGATCGCGATGCACTGACAGGCTTTAGACCGGCCGCTCCACGTCCACTACCCCCCTTTGGGAGCGGCCTTTTTTCGCCTGGCGCCACGACGGCCCGCAACCGGGACGCGCGGCGGCGCAGTTGATCCGATCGAGTACAGCACGAACCATTCGCGGGACGCGGCCGGCATGCGGCGTCCGGCACAGGCATCGACCGTGCGCAGGCATCGCGCCCGCACGTTTCCGGACAGACTGACCATGAGACTGTTGAATGGGCGACGGGCACGCGTGCCGCGCCACTCGCACCTGAAGCGCACGCACGCGCGGATGCGCGCCGCCACGCGCGCCGCGCTGCTCGCGTGCGCCGCGTGGCTCGTGTCGGGCGGCGTCATGCCGCAGGCCGCGCTCGCCGTGCCGGCGATCTCGCAATACGATCATCCGAAATATCCACCGGGCTTCACGCATTTCGACTACGCGAATGCGGATGCGCCGGACAGCGGCACGCTCAATTTCGAGAACTACGACGAAACGCAAAGCTACGACTCGCTGAACCCGTTCCTCGTGCGCGGCTCGCCCGCACCGGACATCAAGAACCTGATGTTCGACACGCTGATGCAGCGCAGCTGGGACGAGCTCGCATCCGAATACGCGCTGATCGCCGACGACGTCGACGTCGCGCCCGACGGGCTGTCGGCGACGTTCCACCTCAATCCGGCCGCACGCTTCTCGAACGGCGACCCGATCACCGCGGCCGACGTCAAATATTCGTTCGACACGCTGACGAGCCCGCAGGCCTCGCCGCTGTACAACGCGCAGTTCTCGATCATCAAGCGCGCGGTGGTCGTCGACGGCCACACGGTGTGCTTCGAGTTCAAGCACGCGGAGCGCGACGCCGCGCTGATCGCGGGCGACCTGCCGGTGTTCTCGCCGAAATGGGGGCAGCGTGCGGACGGCACGCGACCGCCGTTCGACCAGATCGCGAACGTGCCGCCGATCGCGAGCGGCGCGTACCTGATCGACCAGCGCAAGAACGACAAGCAGATCAGCTACGTGCGCGACCCGCACTACTGGGCGGCGAACCTGCCGTCACGGCGCGGCATGTTCCGCTTCGCGCACGTGTCGTTCAAGCTGTACCTGGATCAGTACACGGCGCTCGAGGCATTCAAGGCCGGCGATATCGACGCGCGCATGGAATACAGCGCGACGCAGTGGGCGCGCAAGTACGTCGGCAAGAATTTCCGCAACGGCATGCTCAAGCGCGGCGAGTTTCCCGACGGCCCCGCGCAGATGCAGGGCTTCCTGATGAACATGCGCAAGCCGATGTTCCAGGACGTGCGGGTGCGGCATGCGCTCGCGCTGGCGTTCGACTTCGACTGGATGAGCCGGATGATGTTTTACGGGCAATACCGCCGGACCAACAGCTTCTGGGAGGCGAGCCCGTTCGCGGCAACCGGCACGCCGAGCGAGAAGGAGCTTGCGCTGCTCGAACCGTTCCGCTCGACGCTGCCCCCGGAAGTGTTCGGCCCGATGGTCCAGCAGCCGTCGACGCTGCCGCCCGATTCGCTGCGCGCGAATCTGAAGCAAGCGCGCGACCTGCTCGCGCAGGCCGGCTGGCATTACCGCGACGGCGCGCTGCGCGACGCGAACGGCACGGCGATGACGATCGAGATCATCGACGACCAGCCCGGCATGGACCGCCTGATCCTTCCGTACACGCAGGCGCTCGCGATGCTCGGCATCCACGCGTACCTGCGGGAGATCGACAGCGCGGTCTACCTGAAGCGCCTCGACAACTTCGAGTACGACATGACGACGTACATCTACCTGCCGGTGACGATCCCGGGGGCGGAGCTGACGCGCCGCTTCGGCAGCGCGGCCGCGTCCCAGCCGGGCTCCGAGAACTATCCGGGCGTGAAGTCGCAGGCCGTCGATGCGCTGATCCGCGCGGCGCTCGCGGCCGACACGCTCGACGATCTCGAGACGGCCACGCATGCGCTCGACCGCGTGCTGATCAACCTGTACGCGCTGATTCCGCAGTACTACCTGCCGAATGCGCGGATCGCGTACAAGGCGGCGCTCGGCCATCCGGCGATCGTGCCGGACTCCTATCAATACGAGGACTGGATCATCGACTACTGGTACGTGAAGCAGCCGGCGGCGAAACCCGCGCCGGCGGCCTGACGGGGGAACGACGATGCTGGCATACATACTCAGGCGATTGCTGCTGATGATCCCGACGCTGATCGGGGTGGTGACGATCACGTTCGCGGTCACGCAGTTCGTGCCGGGCGGCCCGGTCGAACAGGTGCTCGCGCAGTTGCGCCACGGCAATGCGCGGGGCGGGGAGGCGGGGGGCGCAGGCGGCGGCTACCACGGTAGCCAGGGCGTCGACCCGCAGCAGATCGAGCAGATCCGCAAACAGTTCGGCTTCGACAAGCCACCGCTCGAACGCTACGTGCTGATGCTGAAGAGCTATGCGACGTTCGATCTCGGCCAGTCCTATTTCGCGCACCGCAGCGTGTGGGCGGTCATTCGCTCGAAGCTGCCGGTGTCGATCACGCTCGGGATGTGGACGGTGATCCTCACGTACCTGGTGTCGGTGCCGCTCGGCATCGCGAAGGCGGTGCGCAACGGGTCGCGGTTCGACACCGTGACGAGCGTGCTGGTGCTGGCCGGCTACGCGGTGCCGGGCTTCGTGCTCGGCGTGCTGCTGCTGATGCTGTTCGGCGGCGGCACGTTCTGGCAGGTGTTCCCGATGCGCGGGCTCACGTCCGACAACTTCGACGACCTGACGCTGATGGCCAAGGCGCTCGATTATCTGTGGCACATCGTGATGCCGGTGACGGCGTCGGTCGTCGGCAACTTCGCGATCGTCACGATCCTGACCAAGAATACGTTCCTCGAGGAAATCGGCCGTCAATACGTGCTGACCGCACGCGCGAAGGGCGCGCCGGAGCGCGACGTGCTGTGGAAGCACGTGCTGCGCAACGCGGCCATCCCGCTGCTCACCGGGCTGCCGGCCGCGTTCGTCGGCGCGTTCCTGAACGGCAACCTGCTGATCGAGACGCTGTTCTCGCTCGACGGCATGGGGCAACTGTCGTACGACTCGGTGATCCGCCGCGACTATCCGGTCGTGCTCGGCTCACTGTTCCTGTTCACGCTGATCGGCCTGCTGACCAAACTCATCGCGGATATCTGCTATGTCCTCGTCGACCCCCGTATCCAGTTCAACCGCCTGGACCACTGACCAGGCATGCGCCGCGTGCGCCGCGTCGCCGTCACCGTGGCGGCGCACGTGGTTGCGCTTCCGCGCGCAGCCGCTCGGCTACGGGAGCCTCGTGATCTTCATGGTGCTGTTCGTGCTCAGCCTGGGCGCGAACCTCCTGTCGAACGACCGGCCGCTGATCGTGCGTTACGACGGCCACTATTACTTCCCGATCGTGAAGGACTATCCGGAGACCGCGTTCGGCGGCGACTTTCCCGCGATGACGAACTATCTCGACCCGTACATCCGCACGAAACTCGAGTCGCACGGCAATTTCGCGATTTATCCGCCGATCCGCTATCGCTACGACACGATCGACTATTTCGCGTCGCGGCCGTATCCGGCGCCGCCGTCGGCCAGCAACTGGCTCGGCACTGACCAGTTCGGGCGCGACGTGCTGGCGCGGCTGCTGTACGGATTCCGGCTGTCGGTGCTGATGGCGTTCGCGCTGACGGTATCGGGCGTGCTGGTCGGCGTGCTGACCGGCGCGCTGCAAGGCTTCTACGGCGGCCGTACCGACCTGGTCGGGCAGCGCCTGATCGAGATCTGGAGCGCGCTGCCGGACCTGTACCTGCTGATCATCTTCGCGTCGATCTTCACACCGTCGCTGTGGCTGCTGTTCATCCTGCTGTCGATGTTCGGCTGGCTCGTGCTGTCCGACTACGTACGCGCCGAATTCCTTCGCAACCGCGCGCTCGATTACGTGAAAGCGGCGCGCACGATGGGGCTGACGAACGCGCAGATCATGTGGCGCCACGTGCTGCCGAACAGCCTCACGCCGGTGATCACGTTCCTGCCGTTCCGAATGAGCGCGGCGATCCTGTCGCTGACGAGCCTCGATTTCCTGGGCCTCGGCGTGCCGCCGCCGACGCCGAGCCTCGGCGAGCTGCTGCAGGAGGGCAAGAACAATCTCGATGCGTGGTGGATCTCGATCGCGGCGTTCGCGGCGCTGGTGGTGACGCTGCTGTTGCTCACCTTCATGGGCGATGCGCTGCGCAACGCGCTCGACACGCGCACGCGCGGTTCGGCATTCGGCGGAGGGCGATGATGACGAGACCGTTGCTGCAGATCGACGGGTTTTCCGCGCATTTCGGCGCGAACGCGGCCGTCCAGGACCTGAGCCTGTCGATCGGCCGCGGCGAGCGCGTGGCGCTCGTCGGCGAGTCGGGGTCGGGCAAGAGCGTGACCGCGCTGTCGATCCTGCGGCTCGCACAGCAGGCGACGCTGTCGGGGCGGATGCTGTTCGACGGCGAGGATCTGCTCGCGAAGACCGAGCAGCAGATGCGCGGGATCCGCGGTGCCGATATCGCAATGGTGTTCCAGGAGCCGATGACGGCGCTCAATCCGCTGTATACGATCGGCAAGCAGATCGCCGAGAGCCTGCGGCTGCACGAGGGGCTGCGCCCGGGCGACGCGCGCGAGCGCGGGATCGCGCTGCTGCGGCGCACCGGGATTCCCGAGCCGGAGCGGCGCATCGACAGTTTCCCGCATCAGCTGTCGGGCGGGCAGCGGCAACGCGCGATGATCGCGATGGCGCTGGCGTGCCGGCCGCGGCTGCTGCTCGCCGACGAGCCGACGACGGCGCTCGACGTGACGGTGCGCCAGCAGATCGTCGACCTGCTGATCGACTTGCAGGAGCGGGAGGCCGCCGCGCGCGGGATGGCCGTGCTGCTGATCACGCACGACCTGAACCTCGTGCGGCGCTTCGCGCAGCGCGTGGCCGTGATGGAGAAGGGCGTGCTGGTGGAGACCAACACGACCGCCGCACTGTTCGCGGCACCGCAGCATCCGTATACGCGCCGGCTGCTCGACAGTGCGCCGCAACGGGCGCTCGAGCCGGTCGCCGCTGGCGCGCAGACGATCCTCGACGTGCGGCACCTCGCCGTCGACTACCGCATGACGGCAAAGGGCTGGCGCTCGGTGCTGGGCAAGACGACGTTCCGCGCCGTGCATGACGTGCAGTTGAGCCTGAAGCGCGGCGAAACGCTCGGGATCGTCGGCGAGTCGGGCTCGGGGAAATCGACGCTCGCGGCTGCGGTGCTCGGCCTGCAGCGGCCGGCGTCGGGCGGGATCGAGATCGACGGCATGCCGCTGGCGTCGCTGCGCACGACGCAGGGCCGGCGCACGCTGTACGGGCGCATGCAGGTGGTGTTCCAGGATCCGTTCGGCTCGCTGTCGCCGCGCATGACGGTCGAGCAGATCGTCGGCGAGGGGCTGGGCGTACACCGGCCGCAGGTGGCCGGCGACGCACGGCGGGCGCGGATCGCCGCGCTGCTGCAGGAGGTCGGCCTGCCGGCCGAGGCGATGCTGCGCTATCCGCACGAGTTTTCCGGCGGGCAGCGGCAGCGGATCGCGATCGCGCGGGCGCTGGCGGTGGAGCCGGAACTGCTGGTGCTCGACGAGCCGACGAGCGCGCTCGACGTGTCGATCCAGAAGCAGGTATTGAATCTGCTGACGAATCTGCAAAAGAAGTACAAACTCAGCTACCTGTTCATCACGCACGATCTGGCGGTGATGCGCGCGATGGCCCACCGGGTCGTCGTGATGAAGGCGGGGCGCGTGGTGGAGGAGGGCGAGACGCTCGACGTGCTGCACGCGCCATCCCATCCTTACACGCGGGCGCTGCTCGCGTCGTCCCTGCTGGCGCCGGAGCGCGCCGCGCAGGAGAGGCAAGAGAGAACCGATGATTGACGAGAACCGGGCGCCGGGCGCCCGAGCCGTACAGGCGGCGCAGGGGTTGCGCAGTGACGCCGATTTCTGGTCGCTGCGCATCGTCGACGAGACGATCGACGAACATGCGGTGCGTAACGACGTCGCGCAGCCGTTCTCGCGCACGCGCGAGCGCGGCGCGATGCTGATGGCCTGGGCCGGCACGGGCGCGGGCTATGCGGCGACGCCCGACCTGTCCCCGGCCGGGCTGCAGGCGGCGCTCGACATCGCGACCGCGCGGGCACGGGCAAGCGCGCCGTGGGCGCTGGTCGATCATCGCCAGGCTGCGCGCCCGCAGGCGAGCGGCACCCATGCGTCGCCCGATGTCGATGCGGCGCTGCCGTCGCGCGCGGAATGGATCGAGCGTCTCGCGCACGAATGCGCGGCGGCGAACCTCGGCGCGCGCATCGTCGAGCGTGTGGCGAGCGTGATGATCGTCAACACGGAGCAGTGTTATCTGACGAGCGACGGCGTCCGGATCGACCAGCGGTTCCGCTTCCTGATGCCCGAACTGCACGCGGTCGCCCACGCCGACGGCGACACGCAGACACGCTCGCTCGGTCAATCGGGCACGCTGGCGCAGGGCGGCATCGACGTGCTGGCGCGCTACGGCTTCGACGGCGCCGGCGCGCGCGTCGCCGACGAGGCGCTGCAACTGCTCGCCGCGCCGAACTGCCCGACCGGCCGGCGCGACCTGCTGCTGATGCCGGACCAGATGATGCTGCAGATCCACGAGTCGATCGGCCATCCGCTCGAACTCGACCGGATCCTCGGCGACGAACGCAACTTCGCCGGATCGAGCTTCGTCAAGCCGGAGATGGTTGGGCACTATCAGTACGGCTCGCCGCTGCTGAACGTCACGTTCGATCCCGAGTCGGCCGCCGAAGCCGCGTCCTACTCGTTCGACGACGACGGCATGCCGGCGCGCAAGCAGTACCTGATTCGCAACGGCGTGCTCGAACGGCTGCTCGGCGGGGCGCTGTCACAGCAGCGTGCGGGCCTGCCGGGTGTGGCCAACTCGCGCGCGTCGAGCTGGAACCGCGCGCCGATCGACCGGATGGCTAACCTGAATGTCGAACCCGGCGACCAGTCGCTCGATGCGCTGATCGCGGGTACCGAGCACGGGATCCTGATGCGCACCAACACGTCCTGGTCGATCGACGACCACCGCAACAAATTCCAGTTCGGTTGCGAATTCGGGCAACTGATCGAGAACGGCCGGCTCACGCAGGTCGTCAAGCGCCCGAACTACCGCGGCATCTCCGCACAGTTCTGGCGCAGCCTGCGCGCGGTGGGCGATGCGGGCACGTTCGGCATCTACGGCACGCCTTACTGCGGGAAGGGCGAACCCGCGCAGATCATCCGTGTCGGCCACGCCGCGCCGGCCTGCGTGTTCGCCGGCGTCGACGTATTCGGAGGGGCGTGATGACAGGATTCGATCCGATGGCACGCCGCGCCGGCATCGACTGGCATGCGCATTTCACCCGGCTCGCCGACGAGGCACAACGGCTGACGGCGCCGGCCGAAACCGTCCTGCTCGGCTTCTCCGGCGAAACGTCCGACTTCATCCGCTTCAATGGCGGCAGGATCCGCCAGACCGGCCGCGTCACGCAGGGGCGACTGTCCGTGCGGCTCGTCGACGGGGCGCGGCAAGCGCACTCGGCGCTGACCGTCTGCGGCGATCCGGCGGCGGACCTGCCCGAACTGGCGGCCGCGCTGGCCGTGCTGCGCGACGGCCTGCGCGATGCGCCGGACGATCCGCACCTGCTGTTCGATACCTCGTCGTGGGTTCAGGAAACGCGCCGCACCGGGCGCCTGCCGGATGCGGACGGGCTCGCGCGCATCGTGACCGAATGCGCGCGCGGGCTCGACTTCGTCGGCTTTTACGCGGGCGGCACGCTGGCGCGCGGCTTCGCGTCGTCGACCGGCAGTCGCGGCTGGTACGAGGTCGAGAACTTCAACTTCAGCTGGTCGCTGTACGACCCGAGCGGACGGGCGATCAAGACCGTCTATGCGGGGGACGACTGGCGCGATGCGGCGTTCGCCGCCCGCGTCGAGGCGGCCGCCGCGCGGCTGCCCGTGCTCGGCCGCACGCCGAAGGCGCTTGCGCCCGGGCGCTACCGTGCGTATTTCGCGCCGGACGCCGTCCACGAGATGACGAGCCTGCTTGGCTGGAGCGGCTTTTCGGCGCGCGCGCTGGCGAGCGCGCGCAGCCCGCTGCATCGCCTGTACGCCGGCGAGGTCGCGCTCGATCCGCGCGTGTCGATCACCGAGGATCTGTCGCTGGGCCTCGCGCCGGCGTTCAATGCGGACGGCTACCGGCGCGACAGCGTGCCGCTCGTCGTCGGCGGGCGGGGGGAAGGGCAACTCGTGAGCGCACGCACCGCGCGCGAGCACGGGCGCGCGCCGAACGGCGCGGACAACGGCGAATCGCCGCAGTCGCTGGCGATCGCGGGCGGCACGCTCGCGGATGCCGACGTGCTGGCCGCGCTCGACACGGGGCTCTACGTCGGCAACCTCTGGTACTTGAACTTCTCGGACCCGATCGCCTGCCGGATGACGGGGATGACGCGCTTCGCGACGTTCTGGGTCGAAGGCGGGCGCATTGTCGCGCCGGTCGACGCGATGCGGTTCGACGACAGCTTCTACCGGCTGTTCGGGCCGGAGCTCGAGCAGCTCGGCGCGGTGCCGACGCTGCTCGCGAACGACGACACGTACGGCGAACGCGCCACCGGGGGCGCGCAACTGCCGGGGCTGCTCGCGCGCGCGTTCGAACTCACGCTGTAGGGCGTTCGCCGACACTCGCCGATGCCGTCATTCTTCATCGACCGTCCCGTCTTTGCCTGGATCGTCGCGCTCGCGATCGTCGTCGCGGGCGTGCTGGCCATTCCACAACTGCCGATCGCGCAGTATCCGCGCCTGGCGCCGCCGCGGGTCGTGATCACCGCGGCCTATCCGGGCGCGTCGACCGAGACGGTCGATGCCGACGTCGGCAGCATCATCGAGGAAAGCCTCGACGGCGCCGACGGGCTGCTGTACTACGAGACGAGCAGCGACGGTCACGGCAACCTCGAGATCGACGTGACGTTTTCGCCCGGTACCGATCCGGACATCGCGCTCGTCGACGTCAACAACCGCTTGAAGCAGGTCGAGCCGCGGCTGCCGCAGCAGGTCGTCCAGCAGGGGATCGGCGTGTTCAAGGCAGCGAACACGTTCCTGATGCTCGTCACGCTGACGTCGACCGACGGCACGCGCGATTCCGCGCAGCTCGGCGATTACCTGAACCGCTACGTGCTGCGCGAGTTGAAGCGCGCGCCGGGTGTCGGTGCGGCCGAGCTGTGGGATGCCGGCGAGGCGCTGCGGGTCTGGCTCGATCCGGTCAAGTTGCGCGAATACGACCTCGGTGCCGACGACGTGATCGCGGCGATCAGCGCGCAGAATGCGACGGTCACGGCCGGCGCGATCGGCGACGCGCCGTTCGTGCATGGCCAGCAGCTCACCGCGACGGTCGTGGTCAAGGGGCAGCTGACGTCGCCCGAGGAGTTCGGCCGGATCGTGCTGAAGTCGAAGCAGGACGGTTCGGCGGTGCGCGTCGCCGACGTCGCGCGCGTCGAGATCGGCCGCGACGACTATTCGTTCTATTCGCGGCTGAACGGCCGGCCGGCCGCGACGGTCGGCATCCAGCTCGGCCCGCGCGGCAATGCGCTCGAAACGTCGAATGCGATTCGCGCGCGGCTCGCCGAGCTGTCGCGGACGCTGCCGCCGGGCGTCGCGGTCGAGATTCCGTTCGACGGCGCGCATTTCGTCAAGATCGCGATCCACGAAGTCGTGCTGACGCTCGTCGAGGCTGTCGTGCTGGTGTTCTGCGTGATGTGGCTGTTCCTGCGCGACCTGCGCTACACGCTGGTGCCGACTGTCGTGATCCCGGTCACGCTGATGGGCGCATTCGTCGCGATGTGGGCGTTCGGGCTGTCGATCAACGTGTTCACGATGTTCGGCCTCGTGCTGGCGATCGGCATCCTCGTCGACGATGCGATCGTCGTCGTCGAGAGCGTGCATCGCGTGATGGAGGAGGGCGTGTCGCCGCGCGACGCCACGCGCCGGGCCATGAAGCGGATCGGCGGGGCGATCGTCGGCGTGACCGCGGTGCTGACCGCCGTGTTCGTGCCGATGGCGTTTTTCCCGGGCAGTGTCGGCGGCATCTACCGGCAGTTCGCGGTGTCGATGATCGCGTCGATGCTGGTGTCGTCGTTCATGGCGCTGTCGCTCACGCCCGCGCTGTGCGCGAACCTGCTGAAGCCCGTCGCGCGACACGACGGCGGAGCCGCGCGTGCGACGCGACGCGGCATCGGCGCGCGCCTGGCCGACCGGTTCGGTGCGGCTTTCGCGCGCGCCGAATCCGGCTATCGCCGCGTTGCCGTGTTCGCCGTGCGGCGCACGGGCATGGCCGTGGCCGTCTATGCGGGGCTCGTGATCGCATGCGGGCTGCTGTACTGGATGATGCCCGGCGGCTTCCTGCCCACCGAGGACCAGGGGCAACTGCAGGTGATGATCCAGTTGCCGGCAGGCGCCACGCAGGCGCGCACGCTCGCGGTCGTCGAGCGGGTGGAGGCGATCCTGCACGCGGAGCCGGCGATTGCGAACGTGACGAGCGTGATCGGCTGGAGTTTCGCGGGCAGCGGGCAGAACGTCGGGATGGCGTTCGTGGAACTGAAGGACTGGGCGCAGCGCGACGTCGACGCGATGGCGTTGCGCGACCGGCTCAACGGGCGTTTCGGCGCGATCCTCGATGGCGACGTCGAGGCGGCGCTACCGCCTTCGGTGCGGGGCATCGGGCATTCCGACGGATTCACGTTCCGGCTCGAGGATCGCGGCGGGGTCGGGCTCGACGCGCTGAAGGCGGCTCGCGAGCAGCTTGCCGAACGTGCGAAGGCGGATCCGCAGCTCTCTGCCGTGCATTTCGAAGACCTGCCGGACGCGCCGCGTATCGAGCTCGATGTCGATCGCGCGAAGGCGTATGCGCTCGGCGTGCCGTTCGAGCGGATCGCGGGGCTCCTGGGCGGCACGTTCGGCTCGAACTACATCAACGACTTTCCGGCGTCGGGCCGGATGCGGCGGGTGATCATCGAGGCCGATCCGGTCGCACGCGCGACCGATGCGCAGCTGATGGCGCTGACCGTGCCGAACCGCACCGGCGACATGGTTCCGCTCTCGGCCATTGCCGCGCCGCACTGGACGATCGGCCCGGTGATGCTGAACCGGTACAACGGCTATCCGTCGCTCGACATCAGCGGGCGGGCGGCGACCGGTACGAGTTCGGGCGCGGCGATGGCGGAGATGGAGCGGCTTGCCGGTGCGCTGCCGGCCGGGATCGGCTTCGACTGGGTCGATGCGGCGCGCGAGGAGCAGGTCGCCGCACGGCAGACGCCGCTGCTCGTCGGGTTGTCCGTGCTCGCGGTCTTCATGGCGCTCGCCGCGCTGTACGAAAGCTGGACGATCCCGCTGTCCGTGCTGACGATCGTGCCGCTCGGCATGATCGGCGCGATCGCGGCGGCGCTCGCGCGCGGCATGCCGAACGACGTGTACTTCAAGGTCGGGATGATCACCGTGGTCGGGCTGGCGGCGAAGAACGCGATCCTGATCGTGCAGTACGCGCGCGACCTGGCTGGTCACGGCGTGTCGTTGCGGCAGGCGGTGGTCGACGCGGCCGCTGCGCGATTCCGGCCGATCGTGATGACGTCGATGGCGTTCCTGCTCGGGGTCGTGCCGCTCGTGCTGGCGACGGGCGCCGGGGCGGAAAGCCGGCGCTCGATCGGCACGGGCGCGTTCGGAGGCGTGCTGGCGGCGACGGTGTTCGGGCTCGTGTTCGCGCCGGTGGCGTTTCGTGTCGTGGCGTCGGCCGGGCGACGCGGCCGGCGTGCAGCGGTGACGACGCGCGACGATCGTCAGGCGGAGACGGTAGGGGAGTGATGCCGTTCCGGCAGCTGATTTTCGTGCGTTGCGTTGATCAAATTCGATCGTCGTGCGGATGGCTCGCAGGCGACTCGCAGACAACTCAACTCAAGGAGACTGATTCAAACCATGTCCTACGTTCTGTATTACTCGCCCGGCGCGGCAAGCATGGCCGTCCACTGGATGCTGATCGAACTCGGTGTGCCGTTCGAAACGCGCCTCGTCGATATCGATACGGGTGCGCAGCATACGGCCGAGTACCTGCGGCTGAATCCGGCCGGCCGCGTGCCGACGCTGGTCGTCGACGGCGTACCGCGGACCGAATCGGCCGCCTTGTTGATGCTGCTTGCCGAACGTCATCCGGAGCCGGCCCTGGCTCCGCATCCGGGCGCGCCCGAACGTCCCGAGTGGTTCGAGATGATGATCTATCTGGCCAATTCCGTACTGCCTGCGATGCGAAACTGGTTCTATGCGGAGACGGATGGCGATCCGCGATGCGCTGAGATGGTGAAGGCGTTTTCGCAGGGGCAAGTCGAGGCGTCGATGGCGCATCTCGACAATCTGCTGTCCGACGGTCGTTCGTACCTGATCGGCAATCGGTTGAGTACGGTCGACTTCCTGGCGCTGATGCTGATGCGCTGGACGCGCAACATGCCGCGCCCGGCAACGACATGGTCGAATCTGGCGCGCTACATACAGGAACTTCGCGCGATGCCGGCATTTCTGGAATTGAACGCGCGCGAAGGACTGACGGAGTGGATGAACGCGGAAGATTCGCGATGATGCCCGGCGAGTTTTTCATTCGATACATTTACTTTTTAATTGATATTTTTGAACAGTAGGCAAGGGCGCCTGCCCGTGGAAAACGGCGCAGGCCGGCTGGGACCGGCTGAGAGTGGAAAAGGCCGCCGACGTGGTAACGCGCGGCAGCCTTTTCGCTTCTGAAAATCCGATCTCGCCAAGGCTAATCGGCTCTCAAATTTTCAAATGATCTCGATTCGCCCTATTGGGTGTTCGGGCCAGGCAGGTAAAGCCCGAAAATGAGTTGGAGACCTCCCTGGGTTTCCCCTACGACCCCATACACTCCAATTGAAGCGGCATCGGAAAGAGCAACAAATAGGCCGGCAAGGACATTGTTTGCCTGGCCAAAGCTGTTATCCAGCAAAAAGTCGCCAAATTTTGAGCCATCGTTATTTAACAGTGTGACCTTGTGATTGTAGGGATATTCAGGCGATGCCACTGCAATAGCCGACACAATCATATTGGACCAGTAGGTGACAGCCGTTTTTTGATGAGGAACATTCACTTCTTTCTGCGACTCGCTCATGACTTTCTCCAGTTAAGCTCAATAGTCAATAAAGTCCGCGACACATTGGGCGGGCAAGTTAAGATTTCGGCGATCGGGTGTTCGTTGGCGTCGTCGTGTGTGGCGTGCTGCGAGTTCAAAGTACAAAATAAAAATCGATTTTTCCATTACGCGTGATTACACGTCGTACGCATCAGGCTCGTGGTGGGCAGACAGGAGACGGGCACCGTAATCGTCTGGGAATGGATAAGGCCGCCGTGATGGCCGAACGGTCGCTGGATCAGGAATTCAACGTCGTCCCATTCTTCCCATGAGTCGATCATGCATCGCTGGATATCAGCGAACTTGAATATCGATGTGCTGTCGTCGATGAACTGGCAGAGATAGAGCTGCGCGAAATCGTCGGCGCTTTTTTCGAGACGCCGGCACTGTCTATCTTCGGCCGTGTCGCCGAGCTGCTCGGCATTGTCAGGAACAGGGGTGATGCCGACGACAAGCGCTTCACGGATTTGACGCAGGCAGTGGAAGCCTCGCGACGCACGGCCGGCGGCAAGCCGCGGTCGTCACGACGCTGAATTTCATCAGTTTCTGTGAGTTGACATAATCATCATTATCGATAATTTGTGTTGTAGTAGCTTTTTAGAAATGTCGTGTTCTAGCTATTTACAGATGTCGTGTTTTTGACTGCTGGCATGCTGGACGGCTCGTTGAGCAAGCACGGGAGCCGACCATGCAGCCAGCCGGATTGGTGACACTGACGATGCGAGAGCTTGATCGACTCAAGGTAATCCAGGCTGTAGTGGACACGGGTTTGAAGCCTGGGCGTGCGGCGGAACGGCTGGGCCTGAGCGTGCGCCAGGTGGAGCGATTGGACATCCGGTATCGAGAGCACGGGCCAGCGGCGTAGCCGGGATTGCAGTCGCACCGGTTGCGAGTACCAACACCGCTCGGCCAGTGCTGTCGCTCATCAATACAGGGGGTACCAGGTCGTCCGAGCGCCCGCGCACAGATAGCCCTTACCGCTTCCTGCGTTCATCGACGCAGGCGCGTTGGCGACGGAACCGTTCGTCGCATTCACCGTGAGGCCTGTGATGTTGTGCGTCGTCGAGAAGCGCGCAATCAGGCCATCGTTACCCGCATTGCACGCCGGCATCGTGATCGTGAGCGACGTACGTGCGCTGGCCGGATCGACGATCAGCGTTTCGACGCCGGCCGTAAAATGCAGCGTCTCACCGTTGTTCGGGCTCGCAACCACATACGACTTGTCGAACTCCTGCTGTGTGTGCGTGATGGTCGGCGTGTTGACGCTCTTCGACGCAGTGCATCTCCCCGCCGAGCCGTTGCAGTAGACGAAACCCGTGAGTGAGTACTGCGTCTCGTATCCCCGGTTTGTTACGTCCGCGCCAGTCGACCCGCCGACGTTCATCACGACACGACCGCCCGCGTCATTCAAGCTGATTCCTGCATCGGTGAAGCTGATATGGCCGCCCGATTTAGCCGCGACGCTGCCAATCGAGCCGCCCTCGTGGCCGCCGCCACCCCACGCGATATCGTTGCCCGACGTGACAGCCGGCAGCACGATTGCGTTACCGGTAAAACCTCCGGTCGCGCCGGAAAAATCCAGACCGTGCTTCAACGGCACGTTCGGGTTGTTCGCCTCGATCAGTGTGCCACCCGCGAGGATCGGCCAGTACTGCGGATAGCCCTGCGTCGCTTCGCCAAACTGAATGCCCGTCTTGAATCCGGGCGTGCCGGCCGATGCATCAGTGACGATCGCGATAGCCGCGTCTTCGATGGTTCCGTGCGTGATCGTACCGCCCGCGAGGTTCTCGTCGGCGATGCGCAGTCCGTTTCGAATCGACACGGGACTGTGCGTTTCGATATCGCTTTCCATGCCGACCGCCGCGCCCGCCGGACCAGTCAGCCCGGCCGGGATCAGCGCCTTCGGATTCATGCCGGTGTAATTCCCGAGCGACGTACCGCCCGCCACCGACAGCCCCGATGCGCCGACGCACGACTTGCCGGCGAGCGTCGCATCACACTTCTGGACAGCGCCGATGCCAATGCGGTCGCCCGTTGCGCCCTTCAGTTCGTGCGCGTTGAGGATCAGCCCGTAGTGAGTGGCGTATGACGCCGTGTAGTTCAACGCCTCGCTCACGCTCAGATTGATCGTAGGCGTGTTGTCGCTGCTTGCGCGGCCGCTGTCGTTGACCGACTGCAAGCCGTTGACGGTGAACGGCGACTTGGCGCTGCCGGATACGGTTGGCGACGTTGCCAACACAACCGCGCCTGATCCGGTTGCCGTGTTCGAACCGGTACCGCCTGACGCGACACCTAGCGGCGTGGCGATCGTTGCAACGCCATTGACAGAGAGGTTATGCACCGGAAAGGTCTGAGCGACCGCTACCGATGCGAAGAACGCCATCGTGACTCCAAACACCCTTTTCATACCTGTGCTCCCGACGCATCGATCCCGATTGCCGGCGCGAGCTGCGCTGCCGCGATCTGGAAACCTGGCGTCGAATTCAAATGGGTCGTGTTGACGAACGTCGGCGCGGACGTTGCGCCGACGTTCCCGATACTCGATCACGAATCAAGCGCGCGAGCTATCCGCGGGCTTGGCGGGCAGGCGCCTCAACAACATGCTCGCCGAGCGGGTTCGCCCTGCCCTGTCGAACAGCGCGGCGCCCAACTCCTCTTCTAGCTGATGCAGCGCGTGTGACAGCGTGGATTGCGCGACGCACATCGTTTCGGCGGCTCGCGACAGGTTGTTCAGTTCAGCGATGGCCAGAAAATACCGAAGGTGCCGCAGTTCCATAGGTGCCTGACGTGGTTTCTTCACGATGCTGCCCGGTCACGCTCGAGCGAGCGTGCAAGTCGATTGCGCCAGCGTAGCAACATCGATCAATGGTGTCGAACGGATCCATCCAATTAATACATTTTTTAGATCGTCGACGGTCACTTATCATCCGGCCTGTTGTCGGCAACTGACGCATGCGGCACACGTGCGATCTGGCTGACGGTGCCTGAAACCGCGAGATTCAATCCGGAGCCTGAATTGAGCGATGCCATTGTGCGCCCTCCCTTGTCTCTCAAGGAATCCTGGGCGCGAGCAGCGCTTCGACGCAGCATGTATCGCTTCCCGAAGCGCGATCGTGACGAGAGTCCCTGGAGACCGGACGCGTGTCGCGACTCGGCCTGCCGATCGGCTCAATTCCCGACCAGCATCAGGATTCCATCCCCAGGGCGACTAACGTCGAGCGCCCAGATCGAGCCACAGTTCCGTCACGAACGCCGCCCCCGGCTCCCGTGACAGACTGAACCCGAGCGAGCGCGCGAGACCGGTCATCGCGTCGTTCTCGGTCAGCGTCGTGCCGACCATCCGCTTCATGCCGGACCGTTCCGCCAGGTCGACCAGGCTCGACAACAACGTACGGCCAAGACCTTGCCGCTGCCACGCATCGTCGATCACGATCGCGCACTCGACGACATCGGCTTCGCCCTCGACCATCGCATAACGCGCGACGCCGATCAGCCGTTCGCGCCAGTCGGCCCGGACGGTTGCGATGACCGCACCTTCGCGCCGGCGGTCGATGCGGGTCCATCGGATCATCTCGTCGTCAGTCGGCATGCGCGCCGACATCAAGCGCATGTAGCGGCTTTGGCTCGACAGCCGGCCCACCAACTCGCGCTCCATCTTGAGATCGCTGCGCGCGATCGCACGCAGGCTTACCGGTGTGCCGTCGCTCGCCTCCCAGGTGCGCCGGATGCCGAGGGCCGGCATGTCCGGCGGGGGCTTGCAGCATGCGGCCGGTTCGAGCTCGATCGTGTCCATCCTGACCTCCGCATGGTGTGCGCCCTGCCCGGCGTGTCCCGATTCCGTTCGACACGGCAGGCAAACCGCCTTTGGCCGGCGCTTCGTCATGCACCCAGTGTAGCGATGCGCCCGCCTCGACCCCAGTCGTGCCGGATCAAAGCGGTTTTCCAGTCGTATCAATAATGCAGCGCGGCTTGCCGCGTGCGCACGACTACCGGTCATGCGTGGCCTTCTCCCCTGCACGCTGCCGCCTGCAGCACCCGCCTCCACGTGTGCCGATTATTGACCGATCCGGAATGCCGCATTCATCGCCGGCCTCTTACTTCGCCCCGGAACCTCTCATACATTGGAGCAAGCCCGAACGGCAACGCAACGGCGCTGCCGCCCGGATCTCCCCAGCGCATCGGAAACGTCCATGGAACAGCCGCTTTTTTACTTCGACGATTTCACGGTCGGCGATACCTTCGTCGGCGACACGTACGAGGTCACCGCCGCCGACATCAAGCGATTCGCCGCGGAATTCGATCCGCAGCCGTTCCATCTCGACGACGAAGCCGCGCGCAACACGCTGTTCGGCGGTCTGGCGGCCAGCGGCTGGCACACGGCGGCGATCACGATGCGTTTGCTCGTGTCGAGCGGGCCGAAGCTCGCGAACGGAATACTCGGCGCGGGTGCCGACATCGAATGGAAGCGGCCGACCCGTGCCGGCGACGTGCTGCGGGTCGAAAGCGAGGTCGTGGAACTGACGCCGTCCCGGTCGCGCCCGCAATACGGGATGCTGACGTTGCGATCTAGGACGTTGAATCAACATGGCGAGGTCGTGCAGCTCCTGACGGCCCGGCTGCTGGTCGAACGTCGCGCCGCGTGACGTGTCCTGCCCTGAACGAAGGCCGCCCGCGCCCGGCGATGGATTTCCGCGGATGCTGGCGGGGCGCGGCCGGATTGCGGTTAAATGGCGATTCCACTCTCGACTGGAGCCGCGCACATGGACCGCATCGCTGCGATGAACGCCTTCGTCCGCGTCGTGGAAGCCGGCACCTTCACGAAAGCGGCCGATACGCTCGACATGCCGAATGCGACGTTGACGCGGCTGATCCAGAAGCTCGAGGAAGACCTGCAGGTTCGCCTGCTGCATCGCACCACGCGAT
Organism: Burkholderia sp. D-99; assembly: GCF_011605345.1. Classification (GTDB taxonomy): domain Bacteria; phylum Pseudomonadota; class Gammaproteobacteria; order Burkholderiales; family Burkholderiaceae; genus Burkholderia. The sequence continues at coordinate 65,660 of NZ_JAAOXM010000014.1, read as the reverse complement.
CGGTGACGGTCACGCCCGAAGGCGCGATCTACTACGAGCGCGTCGTGCGGCTGCTCGCCGATCTCGCGGAAATCGAATCGTCGACGACCCATGCTCGCGCGAAGCCGTCCGGCAAGATTCGCGTGGATACCGCCGCGGCGATCGGCACGCTCGTCCTCGTGCCCGCGCTTGCGGAATTCTATGACGCGTATCCCGACGTCGAGATCGAACTCGACATCGGCAACAAGCGGACCGACCTGATCGCCGAGGGCGTCGACTGCGCGATACGCGCAGGCGAAGTCGACGAGCAGTCGCTGGTTGCCCGGCAGATCGGCAGCTTCGGATTTACGACCTGCGCGACGCCTGCGTTCCTCGACGCACACGGTACGCCGGCGTCGCCGGACGCATTGCGCGAGTTTCCGACGCTCGGCATGATCCCCTCCCGGGGTGGCCGCTCGCTGCCGTTCCAGTTCTCGGAAGACGGCACGCGAAGCGATCTCGCGCTGAATCATCGGCTCGTCGTGAACGATACGAACGCCTATCTTGCCGCGGGCCATGCGCACCTCGGGATTATTCAGGCACCGTCGTATTCGGTTCGCGACGCGATTGCCGCCGGCACGCTCGTGCCGATCCTCGAGGACTGGACGCCCTCTTCCAATCCGGTGTGCGTGATCTATGCACCCAACCGCTACCTGAGCGCGAAAGTGCGCGTATTCATCGACTGGGTTATCGCGCTGTTCGAGCGCGACGAGCACCTCCGGCGCCGCTGACGTCGCGGGGCTGGCCGCGGCATGCGCACGTCCGTCCGATGCGTGGAATCAGCCGCGTGCCGAGTCGGCATCGTCCGCACCGCGGATTTCGCGCCGGAGCCGCTCGATGCCGGCGTCACGAAGGCCGAGGCGCGCCAACGCCTGCACGGTCGAGTCGAAGTAGTCGCGCGACGTGCCGAGCGGGCCGTGGCCGGTGCGGATCAGGTGCGCCACACGGTCGAGCGTATATCCGCCGAGGTAACGGTCGTGCGAGCGGTTGACGACGAACGTCAGCGCGCGGATCGGCCGGCCGTCGACCTGTGCGGCGATCCAGCGCGGTTCGTACGAATCGGCGAGCATTTCGCGTCGCCACAGCAGGCGCAATTCCGCTTCAACCTTGGGCGCGTCGATCCGGTACAGCAGCCCGTCGCATCGGCCGCCGCGGTCTAGCGCGAGCATCGCGCCCGGCTGCTCGGGCGTGCCGCGCGCGATGACGAGCCGCAGGCAGAACGCGCGGTGCCAGCCGTCGACACGCGCCACCGACTCGCCAGCGACATCGAGCGCCGGATTCCACATCAACGAACCGTAGGCGAATACGTGGAGATCGCGCCCGGGCGTGTGGCGCTCGAGTGTGGCGCGCAACGTGCGCTCCAGTTCCGCATCGCTTCGTACCGTCATGCCGGCCGGCGGATCGGCGCGCAGCGCCTGCAGCAGCGTGCCGCGCGCGAGACGCTCGCGCGTCATCTCGTAGACGGAATCGGGGAGGCTTCGGTCGTCAGCCATGGCTGGAGCGATTGCGCGTCGTGGTGGTGAGGCGACTGTATGCCGCGCGGCCGTCGCGCGAAAGCCGAGGGCAAACAATGCGATTTTGACGCGAATGAAAAGGTGCGCGAAGCGTGCCGACGCATGATCCACGACGCGCCTGCCGGGCGGCACGATCGCGCGGGCATTTTTGTTCCGGCTGGAATGTTGAATTGGAGCAGCGGCCATTTATCGCGTCGACGTTCGATCCTAAGCTGCGCTCAACGACTGACGCAAAGGTCGCTTCACCCGATATTCCGGAGGGGGTCATCATGAAATCGCTGATTCGTACACTCGTCGTTGCCGCTGCGCTCGCTGCACCGGCAATCACGTTCGCACAGGAAACGCAGCCGCTGACACGCGCGCAGGTTCGCAACGAGCTCGTCCAACTCGAACGGGCCGGCTACAACCCGATGGACTACTACTATGCGGACAGCCTGCAGGCCGCAGAAGCGAAAATCGCGCGCCAGCAGGCGGAATCGGGCAGCAAGCAGGTCATGTCACAGGCCGAAGCGCATTCGCCGCTGAACGTCGCGCGGAAATGAGGGCCGTGGTGCAGGAGCACCGGCTTCCCGTGCATCCATCGGCATCGGGAAGGATGTCTCACCGATAGGGACGAGAGGAGCGACATCGCCGTTCCTCGCCCGCCAAGAACGACGTGGTGAGTCCGACACGAACGGCCGTCATGCCCCGCTGTTCGCGCCGAGCAATCCCGACGCTTGCAGATCGGCCAGATCAGGCACCGTCGAAGAAAACGCCGGCAACTGCATCGCACGTTGCGCGAGGCGCGCCAGTTCCGGGAAGGCGTCGTCGCCAACGGCCTGCGGCAAGACCACGGCGGCACTCTGAAACGCGATGACCGTCATCACGTCCGCTTGCGACAGGCGTGCGCCAAGCAACCATGGCTGCGAACCGGCAGAATTCAGTACACCGAACCCCGCCTGCATCTGCGCCACGTAGCCGGCCTGCAGATGCGGCAGCCGATGAGACTCGGGGCGCAGCATCAGTTCGTCGCAATAGCGGGCCAGCTTGTCGTAACACGCGCTCGCGTAGCTCACGAGCTGCATCGCACGCATGCGCTCCGGGCCGCTGGCAGGCATCAGGCGCTGCCGGGCCGGGACGAGGCTGTCCAGATAGTCGACGATCGCACCGCTGTCGATGAGTACCTGGCCGTCGTCCAGCTGCAGCGCGGGTACCCGCTTCATCGGGCTGAAGGCCGCGACGCGCTCCGGCTGCAGGTACGCGTGATACGGCAGGTGCTCGAACGGAATGTTCAGAAGATTCAAGGTCACGCCGACGCGGCGCGTGTACCCGGACAACCACGGACCCACCAGCTTCATCGTGACATCTCCATGGAGATCGTTTGGACGACGCGAAGCGTCAGTGTAGGTCAATTCCTTGGCGAATCGGCGCGATGGCGGGCCGGGTAATCACGCAGCGCCGTGGCGTGTGGCGGCCTTCCCCGCCGCGGTTTAGACTGCGCGCTGGACGTCATGGCCCAGGGGCGACCTCCCGCGCGTATTGCCCGCTCCGGAGCCTCGGGAATTTCGATGCGTCATTCTGAAAGGTTCGAGTCATGGATATCGTGTTGGCCATGCGAGTGTTCGCGCGTGTCGTGGAGACGAAAAGCTTCACGCGTGCAGCCGATACGATGGACCTGACACGCGGGCGTGTGACCGTGATCGTCCAGGGCCTCGAGGCGCATCTGAAAGCGCGGCTGCTGCAGCGCACCACGCGCAGCCTGAACCTCACCGCAGACGGCGCGGCCTACTACGAGCGTTGCGTTCGCGTGCTCGCGGATCTCGACGACATCGAGCATTCGTTCCTCGGCAAGGAGCGATCGCCGCGCGGCCGGTTGCGCGTGGACATGCCGGGCGCGTTCGGGCGCGTCATCGTGATGCCCGCGCTGAGCGATTTTCATGCGCGCTATCCGGACATCGACCTGATGCTCGGCCTCGGCGACAAGCCGCTGGACCTCGTCCAGGAAGGCATCGACTGCGTGGTGCGCATCGGTACGCTGCAGGATTCGTCGCTCGTGGCGCGGCGCGTCGGCGTCTACCAGGGTGTGACGGTCGCGAGCCCCGACTACCTGGCGCGATCGGGCACCCCGCGGACGCTCGAAGCGCTCGACGATCACCGCACCGTGAACTACTACTGGGGCCGCACGGGGCGGATCATGCCGCTCACGTTCGACGTCGACGGCAAGGTGGTCGAAGTGAAGATGCGCGGCGCGATCGCGGTGAACGATGCCGAGGCCTACCTGAGCGGCGCGCTGAAGGGCCTCGGGATCGTCCAGGGTGCCCGCTTCCTTGCACTGCCGCACCTCGAATCGGGGGCACTGGTCGAGCTTCTGCCGCAATGGAAACCGCCGCCGCTGCCCGTCTCCGCGGTCTATCCGCACAATCGCCACCTGTCCGCCACAGTGCGCGCATTCGTCGACTGGATCGCCGAGCTGTTCCGCACGGATCCGCGCCTGGCCAGCACGCCGGAGACGGATGCCCGCTGCGGCCCGGCCAGCATCGAGTCGCAGGACGGCGATGCGATCGACCTGGACGGTGACGAGGAAGCGCCGCTGGCGTAGGCAAGCCCTGCCGGCCACGGCCCGCGCATTGTTCTCGAGGAGAGAACACTGTTGAGGTGAGCGCGAGATTTATCGGTTTCGCGGTAACAACCAGAATGCGTTCATTGTTCAAGCAAACGAGAACGCAGCCGCGTTGACTGGTATGTCTACCGTTTCTCTTGCAGGTTTGCTGGTTGAAGACGCACGCATCGACGGCCATAGCCAGCCGATCGACGTGCGCAGCTTCCGGCCTTTGGCGCAAAAGCACCCGCTCTCGATCGTCCTCTATTTCCACGGCGGCCTGTTCACCGCCGGTTCGCTCGACGAAACGCATGCCGTGTGCGAGGCGCTCGCATTGCAGGCGCGTGCGTGGGTGGTCTCCGTCGGTTATTCGCTCGCCCCGGCCTTGCCGTTTCCGAATGCGGTGGAAGACGCGCATCGCGCGCTGCTGTGGGCGCGGGCGGAAGCCCGGGGCATGCGTGCGGACAAGCGGCAGATGGCCGTGGCCGGTCATGACGCCGGCGCGAATATCGCCACGGGCCTCGCCGCGATTGCGCGCGACCGCGGCGACACGGGCATCCGCGCGCAGGTGCTGCTCGCGCCGCTGCTCGACCCGAGCATGACGCGCATCGGCCGCTACATGACGCCCGCGACGCCCACGACACCGGCCATCGACACGCTGGCGGCCAGCTACCGTGCATATCTGCCGACTTTGTCGCAGCGCGTTCATCCGTATGCCGCGCCGCTCGAATCGTGTCGCCTCGCCCACCTGCCGGCCACGTTCATCGCCACGGTCGAGCACGATCCGCTGCATCTCGAAGCGGAACATTACGCCGCGGCGTTGATTGCCGCGGGCGTTCCCACCGAATGCGCACGCTATGCCGACACGACGCGCGCAGGCATCGCGACGTATTCCCCCGTGCTGCGCTCCGTCGGCGCCTTTCTTCAGCGCCATCTCACGGGCAGCTGACAGCCGCGCACGCACATCGACACCTTTCACCCACCCAGGAGCACTCATCATGAAACTCAGCGGAAACACCATTTTCATCACCGGCGGCACGTCGGGTATCGGCCGTGCGCTGGCGGAAGCCTTCCACCGGCGCGGCAACAAGGTCATCGTCGCTGGCCGCCGCAAGGGGCTGCTCGATGAAATCGCACAGCGGAACCCCGGCATCGACACCGTCGAGCTCGATATCGGCGATGCGGCGCAGATCCGTACAGTCGCCGCGCAACTGATCGCGCGCTATCCGGCGCTGAACGTCGTGATCAACAACGCCGGCATCATGCCGTTCGACGATGCCGGCGGGCCGCTCGACGACGAACAGGCGGTGCGACTCGTCACGACGAACCTGCTCGGCCCCGTGCGCGTGAGCGCGGCGTTCGTCGAGCACCTGAAGCGGCAGCCCGACGCGACGATCATCAACAACAGCTCGGTGCTCGCGTATGTGCCGCTCGCCGCGACGGCCCTCTACTCGGCGACGAAGGCTGCGATCCACTCGTACACGCTGTCGCAGCGTTTCGCGCTGCGCGACACCGGCGTGCGCGTGCTCGAAATCGCGCCGCCGTGGGTCGACACCGATCTCGTGCACAAGAGCGGCGACCCGCGCGCGATGCCGGTCGACACGTTCATTGCCGAAACGCTGACGCTGCTCGAAACCGCGACGACCGAAGTCGTCGTCGACGCAGGCAAGCCGCTGCGCGACAACGCGGGGCCGAACGAACACGCGTTCGTCGAGCAGTTCAACCGGATGATTGCGGAGAACCCGATTCCGGTCGCATGACAGCCGCAAGCGCCACGCATGCGCAGCGCAGCAACACGTACTGAAGACGCTTTCCCGTCACCCTGCCTTGTCGTTCCGGAGGATCGTGCCGCGGTGAAAGCTAACCGGAATGAATGGAACGACACCTTTAATTATCGGAGTCCGAATCATGTCGAAAGAAATGGAAGAGAAGAACATCGCGTTCGTGCTGGACGCGCTCGATACCCTGTTCAACAAGAAGGATTACGAGAAGGCCGCGCAGTTCTGGTCCGACGCGTATATCCAGCACAGCCAGCACGTGCCGGCTGGCCGGGACGGCCTGTTCGGCCTCGTCGATTCGATGCCCGACCTGCGCTTCGAATACGACATGGTGGCCGCCAACGGCGATTTCGTGTGGGTGCACAGCCGCTACAGCCACTCAGCGTCGCCTGTCGCGCTGATCGCGATGGATATCCTGCGCATCGAGAACGGCAAGCTGGTCGAGCACTGGGACGTGCTGCAGAACGAAGCGGCGCGCAGCGAATCCGCCGGCGGCTATCCGATGTTCGGCGACAGGTTCGGCGACGAGCGCTGACACGCGCTTGCCAGTTCACTCGGCCCAACCTACGGAGGACGCAATGAATACACTGCTCGACGAGGCCATCCACGCCCATGGCGGGATCGACAACTGGGAAAGATTCCGCACGGTTTCGGCGGAACTCGATATCGGGGGGGCCGTCTGGCACCTGAAAGACCAGCCCGGGATGTTCCACGGTATCGAGCTGGCCGCCGACCTGCGGCGCCAGCACGTCGCGATCACGTCGAGCGGCGGCAACTGGCGCGGCACGTTCGAGTCGGACGTCGTCGCTATCGACTCCATGAACGGCGCGGCGCCCGAAGCAAGGCGCACGCCGCGCAGCGCCTATCAGGGCCACACGCAGCAAACCCGCTGGGATCGCCTGCATGCGATGTACTTCACCGGCTACGCGTTGTGGACCTACCTGACCATTCCGTTTCTCTACGCCCGCCCGGGTTTCCGGACGGAGCAGCTACCTGACTGGCACGAGAACGGCGAAACCTGGCGGCGTCTGAAGGTCACGTTCCCGGATGCGATCGCGAGCCACAGCCGCGAACAGATTTCCTATTTCGGCGAAGACGGGCTGCTGCGCCGCCATGATTACACGGTCGACGTGATGGGCGGCGCACGCGGTGCGAACTATGCGTCGGACTACCGCAACGTGCGTGGCGTGATGGTGCCGATGTCGCGCCGGGTCTTTGCGTACGACGATGCGACGCAAAAGATCGACGAACCGCTGCTCGTATCCATCGATTTCCGCAGCATCGATTTCCACACCGAATAGGTGCGGGATGCCGTTGATGGTTCGCAGGAGCGTGTTGTGACCGCTTCTTGCGCGACGGTCGATCCGCGCGTCGGGTCCGTCACCGTGCCGCCATGCGACGGGCCGATGAGGCCCCTGCGTCGCCCTAGCCTTGCGCCGACGTCAGCATGCTGTTGCCGTTGGCGCTCTGTGCCGCGGGCACCTCCTGTTGCATGACGTCCCAGTGCTCGGCGACCTTGCCGTTCTCCACGCGGAAGATGTCGACGGCCACCATCGGTTCCGGGCCCCATCCGACATAGCGTCCGTGGATGCTGACATAGTCGCCTTCCGCCACGACGAGCCCCGGCTCGTACCTGAAATCGGCCGGCAGATTGCCGAGCAGCGCCTTGATCGCGGCCGTCCCGTTCGGAATCCTCGGGTTGTGCTGCCGATAGTCTTCGCTGAACAGCCGGTCCAGCACGGCAGGATCGCGGTCGATGAATACGCCGGTGATCGCCTCGAGAACCAGTGCCTTGTTTGCTGCCGTTGACCCGGATGTCGTCATTGCCGTGCTCCGATGAATGAGGGCCGATGATTCGCGCGGCCGGTCGCGTCCGACAAAGGTACAGATCTGTTCCTTTACTCAGAATGGGCGTCTGGTGTACTTTTGTCAATCACGAAAGCGCGGAGGGCCCGGTGAGCAAGACGACAACGACCACAAGGCGGGGCGCCCCGAAACGGGGCGAGCCTTCCGCACGTGAACGGCTTGTCGAGACCGCGATCGAACTGTTCTATCAGCACGGCATCCGGGCGATCGGCATCGATGCCGTGCTCGAACGTTCGGGCGTATCGAAGTCATCGCTGTATCGCACCTTCGCGTCGAAGGATGAATTGATCGCGGCCTTCGCCGACGAGCAGAACCGCCGGTTCTGGGCCTGGTGGGACGCGATCGTTGCCGCGCACCCCGGCGCACCGCGCCGGCAGATCGACGCGTTGTTCGACGCAATCGCCGGCCTGATCGCGAGCCCAGGATTCCGCGGGTGCCCGTTCGTCAATCTCGCGACGGAGTTTCCCGATCGCGACCATCCCGGCACGGTCATCGCGTGCGCGAACAAGGCGGAGGTCCGTCACCGTCTGCACGCGCTGTGCCGCGCGCTGGTGGTCGACGATCCGGTGCGCCTGGGCAACCAGTTGTCGCTGCTGATGGAAGGCGCGTATGCGTCGGCCATGACCTTTGGCGTCGCGGATCTGAAGGGCGAGCTGGCCGATGGCGCGCGACGGCTGATCGACAGCGCAATCCAGGCGTCTCCCGACGAGCGTTGAGCCGCCCGATGCAAAAGGCCGCGCTCCGGTTCGGGCGCGGCCTGGCGATGCATTGGCGTTCATCCGGCGAGTCGAGGGCCGGCGGCGTCACCACTGAGCGCCGGCCCCCTTCCCTTCAGTGCGCGGCCGCTGCCGCGTCGCTCGATCCTCCCGCCTTGCCCGGCTTGGTAATCCAGATGAGCGGAATGATGATGATCATCACGACCGCCGCGCCGTAGAACACGTCGTTCAGGCCGAGCATGGCCGACTGCGACTGCACGACGTGGTCGAACAGCGCATACGACGATCCCTGGCCGAGCCCGAGCAGCGAATGGTAGCTGTCCATCTGCGCATTGAAGAGCGGGTTGGTCGGGCTCGACTGCTGCGTCAGGATCTCGTGGTGCATGATTGTCCGGTTGTTCCACACGACGCCCGCGAGCGACGTGCCGATGCCACCGAAGAACATCCGCGCGAAGGTGGACAGCCCCGCCGCCGCCGGCACTTTTTCGGGCGGTTGCCCCGACAGGATGATCACGGTCAGCGGCGCGAAGAACAGCGCCATCGGGATACCCTGCAGCAGCGTCGGCAGGATGATGTAGCCCTCGCTGATGTCGGTGAAGAAGAACGTGCGCATGTAGTAGACGATGGCGAAGCCGACGAACGCGAGCGTGCCGATGATGCGTGCGTCCGAGCGCGGCAGGAGCTTGCCCATGATCGGCGCGCCGATCACCGCGAAGATGCCGAGCGGCGCCGTCGCGAGCCCGGAGTCGACGGCCCGGTAGCCGAGATATTCCTGCATCCACTGCGGCAGCAGCACGAGTGTGCCGAAGAAGATCCCGTACGCGATCGCAATCGACATCGTGCCGCCGAGGAAATTGCGTTGCTTGAAGAGCGTCAGGTCGACCACCGGGTTCTTGTCGGTCAGCTCCCAGATGACGAACAGCACCAGGCCCACGACGGCGACGACGGTCAGCACGACGATCGTGTTCGACGAGAACCAGTCGAGATCCTTGCCCTTGTCGAGCATCACCTGGAGCGACGCGACCCAGACGATCAGCAGCGTCAGCCCGACGAAGTCGATCGGCAGCTTCCGGGTGGGCGTATCGCGCTTGCGGTAGAGGAACCAGACCATCGTGGCCGCGAACAGCCCGACCGGGATGTTGATGTAGAAGATCCATGACCACGCGTAGCTGTCCGTGACCCAGCCGCCGAGCGATGGCCCGACGATCGGCCCGGTCACGACGATCATCGAGAACAGCGATAGCGCGAGCGACGATTTCGATTTCGGCCACGAACTGAGGAGCAGCGCCTGCGACATCGGGATCAGCGGCCCGGCCACGAGGCCCTGCAGCACGCGCGCCCCGAGCAGGAACGGCAGCGACGGCGCGATGCCGCATAGCCACGACGCGAGCACGAACAGCAGGATCGAGCCGACGAACAGCCGGACCTGCCCGAGCCGTTGCGTCAGCCAGCCGGTCAGCGGGATGGCGACGGAATTCGCCGCGGCAAAGACGGTGATGACCCAGGTGCCCTCGTCGACCGACACGCCGAGGTTGCCCGAGATGGTGGGGATCGCAACGTTGGCGATCGATGAATCGAGGACGGTCATGAAACCCGCTAGGCCCACGCTCAGCGAGCCCAGTGCGAGCGCCGTTCCCGTCAGCGGAGGAGGATTCGATTGGTTGGCGGTCATGTTGGTGATCCGGTCAAGGTCGGGCCGGCTGCGCGCGCACGTGCGCCGGGCGACGGGAGGTCATTGGTTGGCGGCGATGATGTCGGCGATCGCGGCATCGGCCTTGTCGCCGTATTTCGCGAACACGTCGGTCTTGTAGGTCGACGGCGGATCGGTTTCCGGGCCGGTGTTGCCGTGATCCTTCACGTTGACGTCGACCGTCATCGACAGCCCGACGCGCAGCGGATGCTTTTCCAGCTCCTCGGGCGGAATCTCGATGCGCACCGGCAGCCGCTGCACGACCTTGATCCAGTTGCCCGTCGCGTTCTGCGCCGGCAGGAGCGCGAGGGCCGAGCCGGTGCCCGGCGTGAAGCCGGCCACCTTGCCGTGGTAGACGGCCGACGAACCGTAGACGTCGGCCGTGAGCTCGACCGGCTGGCCGATGCGGATGTGGCGCAGCTGCCATTCCTTGAAGTTCGCGTCGACCCACACCTGGTTCAGCGGCACGACCGACATCAGCGCGGCGCCCGGCGACACGCGCTGCCCGACCTGGACCGAGCGTTGCGCGACGTAGCCGGTCACGGGCGCCGGCAGCGTCGTGCGCGAATAGGCCAGATACGCGTCGCGTACGCGCGCGGCACTCGCCATCACGTCCGGATGGTGGTCGACGGTCGTGTTCGACGTCAGCGCCCGGTTTGAGCCGAGCTGCTGTTTCGCGGCATCGAGCGCGGCCTGTGCCGAGCGCACGGCGTCCCGTGCATGCGACATTTCTTCTTCCGACACCGCACCCGTCATGCCGGTCGACTGGCGGCGCCGCAGGTCGTCCTGCGCCTTCGCGAGATCGGACTGCCGCTCCGCGATGTTCGCGCGGTACTTGTCGTCGTCGACATACAGGCCGTGAACCTTGCGTACGGTCTGGCCGAGATCCGCTTCGGCCTGTTGCAGCGCGATCTTCGCGTCCGCCGGATCGATCTGCACGAGCGGCTCACCGGCCTTCACGATCTGCGTGTTGTCCGTGTTCACCGCGATGACCGTGCCCGACACCTGCGGCGTGATCTGCACGACGTTGCCGTTGACGTACGCGTCGTCGGTGTCGACGTGATAGCGCGCGTCGAGGAAGTAGTAGGCGCCGTAGGCGGCGCCCGCCATCCCGAGCGACGCGGCGACCAGCGCGAGCAGCGCCTTGCGCTTGCCCGGGTGCTTCGGTGCTTCGTCGGCCGGCTGTGAATCAGGGGTGTTCATGGAGGGCTCCAGTCAGGGTTTGAAGTTCAGGGTGTTTCGTGGGGTTGTGTTTCGTTCGGCACGGGATGCGTGCCGAACGGGCAAGCGATCAGTTCGTCGCCGTGGGCCGGGACGGTGCGGGAATCGGCGTTTCCGCGGTTGCCGCGAGGCCGGCCTGCGATGCATCGAAGCCGCCGCCGAGCGCCTTGATCAGCCCGATCTGCTGGCTGCGGCGGCCCATCTCGAGATTGACCACGGCGGTGTCGGCGGCCAGCCGGTTGTCGTCGGCGTTCAGCACCTGCAGTTGCTGGTTGAGCCCCGACCGGTACCGGACGACGGCCAGTTGATAGGCGGTGGTTTGCGCCTCCAGCGCCTTGCGCGCATCGACCAGTTGAAGGTCGGTCGAGCGGATCTGCGTGACCTGCGTGGCGACGTCGGACAGCGCGCCGATCAGCGTCTGGTTGTAGGTGGCGACGTCGTAGTCGAAGTCCGCATAGCGGCCCTTCAGCTGCGCGCGCAGCGCGCCGGCGTCGAAGATCGGCAGGTGAATGGCTGGGACCGCCTGGAATTGCCCGCTACCGGCCGTCAGGAAGCGCCCCCAGCCGAACGCGTCGAGCCCGGCTGCCAGCGACAGGTTGACGTCGGGGTAGAACTCGGCCTTGGCTTCCTTCACGTCGTGCATGGCCGCGTCCACCTTCCAGTAGGCCGCGACGATGTCGGGCCGGCGCGACAGCAGGTCGGCCGGCAGGTTGTCGGGCAGCGCGACGAGGTCGCCGCCGTGCAGCGACGGCGCGGCGATCGCGAGGCCGCGATCCGGGCCGGCGCCGAGCAGCGCGCCCAGTTGATAACGCACGGTCTTGATCTGGCCGTCGAGATCGCTGACGCTGGAGCGGCTCGTCGCGGTTTCGCCGTACGCGGTCTGCTGCTCCACATTGCTGTCGAGCCCCGCATGGACGCGCCCTTCCGTGATGTGTGCGATCGTCTCGCGGTTCGAGACTTCGCGCGCCTGGATGTCGCGCAGCGCATAGAGCAGCGCCAGCTGGTTGTAGGCGCTCGCCACCGACGCGGCGAGCGTGATGCGCACCTCCTCGGCTTCCGCGTCCGCGACCTTTTCCTCGGACACGGCCTGACGCAGCCGTTCGCGGTTCTTGCCCCACAGGTCGAGATCCCACGACACGCTCGCCAGCAGGCTGTTCTCGCTCTGCCACGAGCCGCCGTACGGCGGCGGCACGATGCCGTTTTCGGTGTAGCGCTGGCGCGTCCACGTATAGCTGCCGTTCGCATTCGGATACAGCGCGGATCGGGCGGTGCCGATGTAGGCCGACGCCTTCTCGATTCGCGCACGGGCCTGGTCGATGGTCGGATTGCCGCGCAACGCTTCGTCGATCAGCGCCGGCAACTGCGGATCGCCGAACTGGCCGGCCCAGTTCATCGCGGGCCACTTGCCGCCCTCGCCCGGCAGGCTCCTCGCCGATTCGAACTTCTCCGGGGCCGCGATCCGGCTGTCGCTGTGGATGCCCGCGTAGTTCACGCAGCCGGCCAGGCTGAACGCCAGCGCCGCCGCGGCGATCCATCCCTGACGAACGCCCGACTGCGGCCGGGGGAGCGAGTGATACGAGGTCGTTTCCATTTTCATTTTCCTTGGGTCATCAAGTCATCGAACGGTTAGAGAGTGCATATGCACAAATTAACCAGCCAGGTTTCGCGCATCAATGTCTGCAACGGCATGAATGAGTTGCCGGGGCGGCTAACAGTCTGGCGCGTCGTGCGTCATGCGAAACAGTTCGCGCCGCAGATGAGCCGCCTGCCGTGAGCCGAAATCGCGTTCGAAGCGTGCCTGCGCCGCCGCCCAGTGAACGGCGGCTTCATCGAGCTTCTGCGCGCCGTGCGTGGTCAATACGATCTGGAGCCGACGACGGCCCCGCCCTTCCGCGGACGTTGCCACCAGGCCGCGCCGCAGCAATGGCTTGAGCGCCCGGACCAGCGTCGTCCGGTCCATCACCATCGCTTTCGCGAGTTCGGCCATGGTCAGCCCGGCGCTGGCGGCGAGCATGCCCAGGAGGCTGAACTGCGTGGGCGTGATGCCGACGGCCGACAGATGGTGCTCGTAGAGCTTCGAGATATGCCGCGAAGCCTGGCGGAGCGCGAAACAGTCGTCGTCCAGAAGGTCGATTGAGTGCATGCGCACAGCGTAGACGCCGGCCTGCCGCGGGGCGATGGCAAACGGGTTATCAGATTGATGTCGATTCGCGCAGGAATGCCGGGGGATCGCCGGCGACGGCCAGGTGCCGTCTACGCGTCGCCCGGCGTATCGAAGTAGCCGACCGCGTGCTCGATGAAGGCCCGCACCTTGGCGGGAAGCAGCGTCCGGCTGCTGTAAGCGAGCTGGATCTCGATGCCGTCGTCGACGAGCGTGAAGCCGGCCAGCAGCCGGACCAGCTTGCCGGACGCCAGTTCGTGTTCCACCAGCGCCATCGGCATGATGCCGATGCCGAACCCCTGCAGCACCATTTCGCGGTTGAACGCGGGACTGTTCGACGACACGTCGAAATGCTGCGCGACGACGAGTTCCTCGCCGTCGATCCGGAAGCGCAGCTCCGGTTGCCGGATCGACGGCGAAATCGGCACGAAACGATGCGCGGCCAGATCCGACGGGTGGACCGGCGTCGAGGCGGTTTTCAGGTAGTCGGGCGTCGCGACGATGACGAGCGGAATCCGGTCGAGCCGCCGCACGACGGTCGTCTCGCTCACGATCATGAACGGGACCACGATGCCGAGGTCGTACCCTTCGCCGACCAGGTCGACCGGCCGTTCCGTCAGCGTGACGTCCAGCGAGACCTTCGGATGGGCGCGTTCGAACGCCGCGATCAGCGGCACGAGCCAGTAGACCGTCGCGGTCGTGTGCGCGACGAGGCGCAGCACGCCGCGCACTTCGCGCGCCTGCGTCGCGACGTCCGCCTCGATCGTGTCGACCTCGTCGAGGATGCGCACGCAGCTTTCGTAGAACCGTTCCGCCGCTTCGGTGAGCGATACGCGGCGGGTCGTGCGGTTCAGCAACCGGCATCCCATCCGTTTCTCGAGCGCGGCAATCGTGCGCGATACCGCCGGCGGCGCGATGCCGTGGTGATCGGCCGCGCGGGCGAAGCTCTTCAGTTCGACCACCGTCCGGAAAATCCGCATGCTGTCGATGTAATCCATGGCCGCATCTCGAGAACGGGTAGCAATCAGACGCAACACCGGTGCGCGCCACGCGCTCGTCCGGTTCGACGCGGGACGGTGCTGCACGACAGGCCGATCCAGCCTGGCCGGCTTGTCCGCAGCAATATAACAAAACCGGCAAGCCGAGCCGGTGCAGGCACGCGGCGATACGTGCAGCCGCGCGTTACGACGGGCCGTCGGGGATCGCAGCGGTACTCGCGAGGCTGCAAGGCGACGGCACGCCGATCGTCGATGCCGGACGGATCGTCGGCGTGATCCAGCGCGACGGCGCCGCGATCTGGCTCGAACCGGCTGGCCCGCTCGAACTGTCGGGGGCGCCGCTCGCAACGCAGTACGACACGCATGCCGAGCTGCATGCGCATTTCGCCGCGGCGCTCGACGCGGGTGAACCGCTCCGCCTGCGCCGCGCGTCGCTGCTGCCGGCGGCCGACCGGCGGCAAACCCTCACCGCGTTGTACCGCATGCACGACCCGCTGTATCGCGAATACGCACATGCGCTCGTCGATACGGCTGCGCAGGATGTCGCGCGCGCGACGACCGACGTGTTGACGGCGCTGCTGGCGTGGATCGACGCAGCGGATTGACGGCGCGCGCACCGAACCGTCGCTTCCCTGCCCCCGAATCGATGGCGAGACGCATGGCGGTGGCTCGAACCATGACCATCAGACGCGTTTTCGAAACGACGAGTTTGGATTTTCAATCATGCTGTTGTGATAAGAAAAGTTATCTACACAACACGGATGAAAATGGAAAAACGCTGAAAAGCTGCCGCTGGAACGCGCGCAGGTTCATCCCCACTTTGCACGCCACAGCATCGACCGGATGGCATTTTCGCGGGCGCTGCCTGATGGGCTCGTGCGCTTTGGGGCCGGCCGGGGAATGGATGGCGACTGGCTGCCTTCACGATGCGGCGCCATGACGATGCCTCGTGCCACGACGTTGACGTTCTCCATACCGAAATCCCGCGGAACGATGTGAATACATGGATCGATGCCGATGGCGTTGCCGGTGGCCGTCAGCACGTTCTCGCGGTCGACGTTCGGAATGTCCGGATCGAATTCGATCGGTGGAAAGAGGTGGGTGATGCGCTCGACGAAACGCCAGTGCGTCGTCTCCGGCGAGATTCGCGTGTTCGGGTGCGCAACCGCTGCGCGCCGGAAGTTCGTTCACGGCTGCGTTTCGCGCCGAGCGCAGATAACCGCAGACAACCGCCCCTCCCCCCATTTGTTCCCCCGACGCAAGACTGTTGCTCCACGGTGGGTATTCGAGATTGCAACCGGCGCGCCTACAGTTGGCTCATCGGATTCAACGATCCGTTCGGCACCGAAGCCGGGAACCCTTTACCTATCGAGGCAAATCATGAGCGCATCCAAGGTCATCATCGTCACCGGCGCATCGCAAGGCATCGGCGCGGAAACGGTCCGCGCATTCCGCACTCGCGGCCATCGTGTCGTCGCGACATCCCGTTCGATCGGGCCGTCGAACGACCCGGATCTCGTCACCGTCGCAGGCGACATCGGCGATCCGGCCGTTGCGCGTCGCGTGGTCGACGCGGCCATCGAGCACTTCGGCCGCGTCGACACGCTCGTCAACAACGCCGGCATCTTCGTCGCGAAGCCGTTCACGCAGTACACCGCGGACGACTATGCGCAGGTCACGAGCGTCAACCTGAGCGGTTTCTTCCACGTCACGCAGCATGCGATCGCCGCGATGCAGAAGCACGGCGGCGGACACGTGGTGAGCATCACGACGAGCCTGATCGATCACGCGAACAGCAACGTGCCGTCGGTGCTCGCGTCGTTGACGAAAGGCGGCTTGAATGCGGCGACGAAGTCGCTCGCGATCGAGTATGCGAAGGCCGGTATTCGCGTGAATGCGGTGTCGCCCGGCGTCATCAAGTCGCCGATGCATGCGCCCGAAACGCATGCGACGCTCGCGTCGCTGCATCCGGTCGGCCGCATGGGCGAGATGAGCGACATCGTCGATGCGATCCTCTATCTCGACTCGGCGCCGTTCGTCACGGGCGAGATCCTGCACGTCGATGGCGGCCAGAGCGCCGGGCATTGAGCCGCAGCATCGAAACCGCGAGCCGGCGCGCCTATCGCGATGCGCCGGCCCGCCTGGCGCGTGTCCCGGCCGGCTGCCTGGCCGGCTCGCGCGCCAGGTGCTCGACGAGAAAATCGACGAACACGCGCACGCGCGACGACAGAAAGCGCGCATGCGGATACAGCAGCATGAATGGCCGCGAGCGGCCGCCGAGGCCGGGCAGCACTTCCACGAGCGTACCGGTGCGCAGATCCTGCTCGACGATGAAACGGTAGGTCTGGAACAGGCCCGCGCCGCTGCGCGCGAGCGTCACACCGGCGAGGACGTCGCCCGACGTACCGTAGCTGCCGGTCGTCGCGACGTCGACTTCCTCCGATCCATCGTTGAACAGCCAGGGAATCGGCCGCCCGCTGCTCGGCAGCTCGAACTGAATGCATTCGTGCGCATGCAGATCGTCGACGGCGGCCGGCATGCCCGCGCGCTTCAGGTAGCCGGGCGTCGCGACGACCACGAGCTCCGCGTCCTCCAGCTTGCGCGCGACCAGGTTCGAATCGGCCGGTGCGCGTCCGCGGATCGCGAGATCGTAGCCTTCCTCGGCGAAATCGATGTTGCGATTGCTCAGGTGGGTTTCGACGCGTACCTCGGGGTACCGCTCGCGAAATGCCGGCAGCAGCGGCAGCACGCGATAGTGCCCGTACGGCGTCGGCATGCTGATCCGCAGCAGGCCGGCGGGCGTGGCTTGCTGGCCGGTCGCCTCGCGCTCCGCGTCGACGAGTTGCGACAGCGCGTCGCGGCATTGCTCGAAGTAGCGGCGGCCGGAATCCGTCAGGCGGATCTGGCGTGTCGTGCGCACGAACAGCCGCACGCCGAGACGCTCCTCGAGCCGTGCCACCGACCGGCTGACCGCGGCCGGCGTGACGCTCGCCGCGTTTGCCGCAAGCGTGAAGCTGCCGAGTTCGGCGGCAAGACAGAACAGCTCGATGCTGCCCAGCAGCAGGTCGTCGAATTGTCGTTGCATGGTTCCTGCCGTCTTCGGCATGTGGCGCGCGATGAAGCAACGAGTGTGCATGAATCTCGCGCGGGAAACCAGCGGGCACGCATGGCGCGATTCGTTACACCGCGTCGTGAATCAATTGCGCGACCGGCATTTACCGGCTTCGGTCGCGTGACTACAGTGATTCACAGGCAGCACCGATCGCCGAACCCTTTTCCCGCAAGGAGCACGACATGACCGTCGAACAGAAGCTGGCCGACCTCGGCCTCGCGTTACCCGAACCGCCGAACCCGCTCGGCAGCTATACGGCCGTCAGCGAAGCCGGCAACCTGCTGTTCGTCTCGGGACAACTGCCGCTCGTCGACGGCAAGGTCGCCTATACCGGCCGCGTCGGCGAGCAGTTGAGCGTCGACGAAGGCAAGCATGCCGCCCGACTGGCGGCGCTGAACGTGCTCGCGCAGATCCGTCGGCACCTGGGCGGGTTCGAACGCCTGCGCAAGATCGTGCGTGTCGAGGGGCACGTGAGTTCGGCGGACGGCTTTTTCGGGCAGCCGGCCGTGATCGATGGCGCGTCGGACCTGTTCGCCGCCGTGCTCGGCGACAAGGCGGGACACGCGCGCTCGGCGTTCTCCCAGCGCCAGTTGCCGGCCGATGCGGCTGTGATCCTCGTCGTGATCGCCGGGATCGACCCGGCGTGACGGTGCGGCCGCCCCGCGGGGCGGCGACCGGCCTCCCCCGCGCTACACGGCCGTCAACGACGCCGGCACGCCGCCTTTCCGAATCAGCACGTCGGGCGTCAAGCCGCTGCATTGCTCGACGCCCAGCATGGCCATGTTGCGGTCCACTTCGTCGCGCAGCAGGCCGATCGCGTGCATGACGCCGGCTTCGCCGGCCACGGCCGCCGCGTAATTGAACGGCCGCCCGACGAACACCATGCGCGCGCCCATCGCGACCGCTTTCAGCACGTCCGACCCGCGACGAAAACCGCTGTCGATCATCACCGGATAGTCCGCGCCCAGCGCCCGAACCACGTCGGGCAGGATCCGCATCGGCGAGACCGCGCCGTCAAGCTGGCGGCCGCCGTGGTTCGACAGGATGATGCCGTCGGCACCCGCGTCGCGGGCGATGACGGCATCGTCCACACTGAGGATGCCCTTGATCACCAGTTCGCCCTTCCATTCCTGCCGGATCCGTTCCAGGTGCCCCCAGTCGAGATGGTCGCGGGCCGAGAAATCCCGCTGCACCGTGGACGACAGGATCGGCGCGCCGCGTGTGGCGAAGGAGTTCTCGAAATGCGGCATGCCGTGCGCGAGCAGCGTCCGCGCGAAGGTGCCCGCGAGCCAGCGGGGGCGCACGATGCCGTCCCAGAACAGGCGCGGCCCGGGGCGCAGCGGCGTGGTGAAGCCGGTACGCACGTTGTTTTCGCGATTCGCGGACACGGGGATGTCGACCGTGATCACGAGCGTCCGGTAACCGGCACGCGCCACGCGTTCGAGCAGCGCGCTGATGCGGCTTGCGTCCCCTGGCAGGTAGGCCTGGAACCAGGTGCCTGGCGCGGCGGCAGCGACCTCCTCCAGTGGAATGAGCGACGAGCCGCTCATGATCGACGCGATGCCCGCGCGCTGCGCGGCACGCGCCAGCACGATATCGCCGCGATAGGCCGACAGCGCGTGGATCCCCATCGGCGCGATGCCGAACGGCGACGCGTAGTGTCGTCCGAACAGCTCGACACCCTGCTGCCGCTGCGAAACGTTGCACAGCACGCGCGTTGCAAACCCGTACTCGTCGAACACGGCACGGTTGTCGTCGCGCGTGCGGTTGTCTTCCGCGGCGCCGCTGACGTAGCCGAAGATCGGGCGCGGCAGCGCGCGGCGGGCCGCAGCTTCGAAATCGTGAAGGCACAGCATTTTGCGCAGCACGCGCGGCATGTGCGGCACGCGCGCATCGGTCAGGGGGCGGCTTGTTCCGGGAACGGATGAGGCGGAAGGAGTCATGTCTGCGGCCTGTTTTCGAATCGATGGTGGAATTTTAGGTACGCGCGGCGTGCTTAAAAAGCGATAATCTTCCAATGAATTTGTTCGATAAAAGCGAAAGACAATGGCCACTCCGACTCTCAAGCAGCTCGACGCGTTCTACTGGGCGGCGACCTGCGCAAACTTCTCGACCGCGGCGCAACGGCTGCATCTGTCGGTGTCGTCGCTGTCCAAGCGCATCAACGAACTGGAGCAGGTCGTCGAGCGCACGCTGTTCGACCGGAGCGGCCATCGGGCCGTGCTGACCGACGACGGCGAGGCGCTGCTGCCGGCCGTGGTGCGGGTGCTCGAGTCCGTCGCCGCGCTGCAGGAATCGGTTGCCAGGGACGAAGGATTGAGCGGCCGGCTGCGCTTCGGCGTCGGCGAACTGTCGGCGCTGACGTGGCTGCCGCGCTTCGTGGCGGCGGTCCAGAAGCTGCACCCGAAGCTGGCGCTGGAGCCATATGTCGACGTGGGCGCGGCCCTGGAGGAGAAAGTCGACGCCGGTGAACTGGATTTCGCGGTGATCGCCGGCCGGTCGTCACGCGGCAGCGTGCTGTCGCAGCCGGTGGCGGAAGCGCGGTTCGCGTGGATGGCGGCCGAGGCGCTGGTCGGCCGCGAGCGCGTGCTGACGCCGGCGCTGCTCGCCAGCCATGCGCTGGTGCTGCTGCCGTCCGGTTCGGGCGTGACGCGTATTCTCGACGACTGGCTGCTCGCGTGCGGCATCAATCACGCGCGCAGGATCGCGTGCAACAACTGGAGTGCGGTGGCAGGCATGCTGGGCGAAGGCGTCGGCATCGGCTTCCTGCCTGTCGACTGGGCGCGCGCGCGGCCGGGCGGCCATCTCGTGCAACTGACGAGCGAGCCGCCGCTGGCGCCGCTTCAATATGCGTTCCAGTGGCGCCGCGGCGACGTGCGCGGGCTGATTCCGTCGATGCTGTCGCTGGTGCGGCAGTACGCGGATTTCCGCTGAGCCGTGACTTGCCGCCCGGCGTCAGGCGCGGGCGGTCCTGAAGATGCGTGCCGTCGTCACGCTTCGTCGATGCGCGAGACCTGCTTGGGATCGGGCATCCACAGGTAGCACAGCAGCGACACGAGCACGCATGCCGACACGTAGTAGAAGAACCACGCTTCGTGTCCGATGCTCTTCATCCACAGCGCGACGTATTCGGCCGTTCCGCCGAACAGCGACACCGTGATCGCGTACGGCAAGCCGACGCCCAGTGCGCGCACGCCGACCGGAAACAGTTCGGCCTTGGCCACCGCGCTGACCGATGAATACAGGCTGACGATCAGCAGCGCGACGACGATCAGCGCCAGCGCGGCGCCGGTGGTCTGAACCCCGCGGAGCGCCTGGAAAATCGGCACGGTGCAGAGCGTGCCGAGTACACCGAACGCGATCAGCAGCGGGCGACGCCCGACGCGATCGGACAGGCTGCCGAAGATCGGCTGCATCACGACGAACGCCAGCAGGCTGATCACGGAGACCATCGATGCGTCGGCCTTGCTCATCCCCGCGCTGTTGACGAGGAATTTCTGCATGTACGTCGTATACGCATAAAACGCGACCGTGCCGCCGAGCGTCAGCCCGGCCACGATCAGGCACTCGCGTTTGTGGTGAAGCAGGTCGGCGATCGACGCGTGGCGGCGCTTGCTGCGGCGGTGCTGCTCGAACGATGCCGTTTCCTTCATGTTGCTGCGCAGGAAGATCGCGCTGCAGGCCAGCAGCGATCCGAGCAGGAACGGGATGCGCCATCCCCAGCTTTCGAGTTGCGCGGTGGTCAGGAAGAACTGCTGCAGCACGACCAGCACGCCCATCGCGAGCAACTGGCCGAGCGACAGGGTCGCGAACAGGAAGCTCGAATAAAAGCCGCGACGGGATTTGTCGGCCATCTCGCTCAGGTACGTCGCCGAGCTCGCGTATTCGCCGCCGAGGCTCAGCCCTTGCAGCAGTCGCGCGAAGACCAGGAGCACGGGCGCGGCAATGCCGATGGTGTCATAGCCGGGGGTCAGGCCGATGATCAGCGAGCCGACGCACATCGCCAGCACCGAGACGAGCAGCGCGGCCTTGCGTCCGTGGCGATCCGCGTACAGGCCGACGAGCCAGCCGCCGATCGGGCGCATGACGAAGCCGACGGCAAAGATGGCCGCCGTGTTCAGCAACTGTACGGTCAGGTTGCCGTTGGGAAAGAACGCCTTCGCGAAGTACAGCGAAAACGCGGAATACACGTACCAGTCGTAATACTCGATGAGGTTGCCTACCGATCCGCTGAAGATGGATCGGAGGTTCGCGAGGGTTCCGGTCGGCCGGGAATCCGTGGCCGTTGCAAGAGGGCTGACGCGCGACACGTAATGTCTCCGTTTCGATTGTGCTTGTGGTCCGTGCAAGTGCGGGCCGTGCGTGGGCCGCTTGCGATCGGGTGCGGCAAGGTTAGAAGAGACGTCACATTGTAGAAAGCGAAATAATGACAAGGAACCTGTTCGCTTTATGGAAAGTCAGGCCGGTGGCTCCCCCTTCCCGCTTCCGTTCCGGCATCGTTCACTGTTCCCCGATTATCAGGGATCGATCGGCGGAAAGTCTTGTCCCGGAAGGCGCTCCGCGTTCCGGATACATTGAAATACAAAATATCGCATGCGATTTAATCGAATACGCTTGACGTGGGTGGTCGCCAAGACCAAACTGCGTCGCATGCGATCGAATCGCATCTGAGACAAACCAGCCAACTGACGGAGCAAATGATGAGCAAGATCGAAAACGTGCTGTACACGGGCAAGACGCATACGACTTCGGGCGGCCGCGACGGCGCGGCGCGCAGTTCTGACGGCCGTCTGGACATCCAGTTGTCGTCGCCGGGCAGCGCCGGCACCGGCACCAACCCGGAGCAACTGTTCGCGGCCGGCTGGTCGGCCTGCTTCATCGGCGCGATGCAGCTTGCGGCGCGCGCCGCGAAGGTGACGTTGCCGGCCGATCTCGCGGTCGACGCCGAAGTGGATCTCGGCACCGCCGGCAACGCGTACTTCCTGCAGGCCCGCCTGAACGTGAGCGTGCCGGGGCTCGAGCGCGACGTCGCGCAGCGCATCGTCGATGCCGCACACCAGACCTGCCCGTATTCGAAGGCGACGCGCGGCAACATCGACGTCGACATCCGTATCGCTTGAACGTTGCGTCAGGCGGCCTGGCGCCGCCTGACCGAATGCCCGTTTTCCATGGTTTCTTTTCGAGGTGAATGATGAATACCCGACTGATCGCCGCCCTTCTCGTCGCTGTTTCGGCCTCCGTTGCCGCACCGGCGTTCTCCAGCGAAGCCACCGTGACGCGTGCGCAGGTGCGTGCCGAGCTCGCGCAGCTGCAACAGGCCGGCTACCCGCTGAATCGCGCGACCGACGCAACCTGTCCGGACGATCTCCAGGCCGCCCTCACGCAGACCCACGCGGCCGATGCGGTCGCGAGCAACGACCAGGCGTCCGGCTACGGCGGCAATGGAGATGCGGCAACGCAATCGGGCCGCCGGCATGCGCTCAACGTGGCCGACCGCTCGGTGTATTTCGGTCATTGAGCGCGGTGCGTCGTCGATACGCGAACCCTGAATCCCTTCTCATCCTGTTCTGTCGAGGTAAATGATGAAAACCCAATTGATCGCAGCCCTTCTCGTGGCCGTTTCCGCCTCCGCTGCCGTACCGGCATTCGCCGATGAAGCCGTCGTGTCCCGTGCGCAGGTGCGTGCCGAGCTCGTCCAGCTCGAACAGGCAGGCTATCGGCCGGGCCGCGCGAACGATCCGCACTATCCGGACGATCTGCAGGCCGCGCTGACGCGCATTCACGCGAACGACACCGCGGTGGCCGACGCGGCGACATCCGGTTACGGCAGCGATGCCGTCGCCGCGACGCAATCGGGCAGCCGGCCCGCGACACGCATCGCCGAACGCTCGATCTACTTCGGTCATTGAACGAAACCGCGAACGGCGCCGGTTGCCGGCGCACGGTGCGCAACCGCTGAATCCTTATTTCTTGTCGAGGTGAATGATGAAGACCCAACTGATCGCCGCCCTTCTTGTTGCGGTGTCGGCCACCGTTGCCGCGCCGACGTACGCTGGCGAAAGCACCGTGACGCGTACGCAGGTGCGTGCCGAACTGGCCGCGCTGCAGAAGGCCGGCTACCTGCCGAACCGCCCCAACGACCCGAACTATCCGGACAATCTCCAGGCTGCGCTGCGCCGGGTCCACGACAACGATGCGGTTGCGGTTGCGGTCGAGTCGCAGGCGTCCGGTTACGGCGGTGACGCCGTCAGTGCGACACAGTCGGGAAGCCGCGGCGCGGTTCGCACCGCGGAGCGGTCGATCTACTTCGGCCATTGAGCATGGCGTGTCGGAATCGCCGCGCGCATCCGGGCAGTTCGGTACGACGTGTGAGGAACGGGGGCGCGCGAGCACGACGCGCGCCTCGTCGGACTTCGACGGAACGCAGCGTTGCAGGCAGACGCACATCCGTTCCTTGCGTCGGCCCGAGAATCGGTCGTGCGTAGCGCCGATGCAGCCGCCAGTTCTCACGATCAGCAAACATGCAGGAAGAGACAACAGGCAGGGCAGCCCCTCACCCCACTCCGGAGCGCGTTCACGTTGATGGGCGTCCGTGCGTCGATGTCCCGGCGCCGCTCAAGTTGAGCGATGGTGTATCGGAATACCGGGTGGCATCCAGGCCGCGCAAAATAGTTGCTTCCACAACCGCATCGCGCTGCAACCGTACACCGGGCCACTGACGACGAACCGCATCGATCCGGCGTTCGAAGCGATACACGATGGCCGGCGGAAAGTTCATCCACGCGACACCAACCCGGACGGCGCGAAGGCGCATCGCCTCCAGGTAGCGCGCTGGAATCGGGCAGCGCGGCACATAGGTGAACTGGTAGAACGCGCCCTCCGCAGCGAGGTGGCGCGCGAACGCGCAGTGAACGATCGCGACGGCCTGTTCGACCGGCATCGCGACGAGCGGCAACCCGCTGACGACGGCATCTGCGCGCGCCCCGCCGAAGAAGTCGCCCGTCATGCCGAGTTGCGCCGCATCCATCTGCATGATTCGCAGCGCGGGAAACTGCTGCCGCAGTGCGCTCGCGAAAGCGGGATCGGCTTCCACCAGCACCAGCCGGTCGCTCGCGACGCCGCGTGCGAGCAGTGCGCGCGTGAACACGCCGGTGCCCGCACCGAGTTCGATCACGGCGGCACCGTCGCGCGGAATATCGGCGGTGATCAGCGCGGCGAGCGCCGGGCCGGACGGCGCGAGCGCACCGACCCGGCGCGGATGGCGCAACCAGGTACGCAGGAACAGCATCCATTCGGGGATTCGCATCGACAGGCTCCAGGCGGGATCGATCGGTCAACGACAGGTCGGACTAGGCGGCCGCGTGCGCGGCCAGGTAACCCGCCGTGATGAACAGCGTGTTCCATAGCGCGATGCCGGCCGCGGCGCCGGACGCGAATCGCGCGAAACTCGTTTCCAGCAATCCGGCGAGCGCCGGTGCGACGAGTCGCACGAACGGCACGAGTTGCGACCAGAGTGCGAGCCGCGCGGGCCGCGCGCGGATTCCCTCGATCAGCGCGTCCATTCTTGCGGGCTGCAGCCTGCCGAGCGGCGCGATGCGGCGCAGCAGGGTCAGCACGCTGTCTTCCGGCCACAGGTTGCCGAGCGCGTAATGCAACAGGCAGCCGGCGAAGCTGCCGAGCGCCGTGACGACGATCGCTTCCGGCAGCGTCCATGCGCCTTGCGCGCAGGCGACGCCGATCATCGTGAGAAGCACGTGGGACGGCAGCACGGGAATCAGCCGTTCGATCAGCGACAGGCCGACGAGGCACGCGATGCTGTTGGCGCTGGCCAGGCTGAGCGCGAGGCCGAACGGGACGAGCGTGGCGAACTGGTTCATCGCGCCGCTCCCGCGCGGCGGGCGCGCGCCATGCACGACGCGCGCAACCTGCGCGACCTTCCATGCCAGAATGGCGCGCACCGGGACGGCGCGAGGGTGGAACCTCGTGCCGCATTGCATTGCAGCAACGGAATTGAAGGACGTGACACGGTCATCGCGAGCCTCTCGGGAAAACGCCAGATGCATTGCACCGGCAATGCGGCGATCGGCACGCATCGTGGCCCCCAGGCTTTAAGAAGTTTTTAATCGCGGTCCGTCAGGCTGGCGACCTCGCCATTCGAGGAGCGAAACCGATGCATATCCTGTTGGTAGAAGACGATGTGATGCTGGCCGACGCCGTGTGCGCCGGCCTCCGGCAGAACGGCTGGCACGCGGACTGGTCGGCCGACGTGCCGGCCGCGCGGCTCGCGCTCGTCGGCCACGACTACGACGCGGTGCTGCTCGACCTGCAACTGCCGGGCGCGTCCGGCTTCACGCTGCTCGCCGCGATGCGCGCGAACTACGACCCGACGCCGGTATTGATCGTGACTGCGCGCGACCAGCTCAGCGACCGGATCCGTGGCCTCGATGCCGGCGCCGACGACTATCTCGTGAAGCCGTTCCAGCTCGACGAGCTCTATGCGCGGCTTCGCGCGCTGACGCGCCGCAGCCAGGGCCGCGTGTCGGAGCGTCTGGTCTACCGCGACGTGCACGTCGATCCGTCACGCAAGGCAGTCACGCGGGCCGGTGAACCCGTTGCGCTCAGCATCCACGAGTACCGCACCCTGCTCGCGCTCATGGAGCGGCAAGGCCGCGTCGTCACGCGCACGCAGCTCGAAGAGCGCGTGTACGGCAACGACGGCGCGATCGAAAGCAACACGATCGCGGTGTACATCCATCAACTTCGGCGCAAGCTCGGCGACGAACTGATCGTGACGGTGCATGGCTTCGGCTATCGCGTCGGCGAGAGCCCGGCATGAAGTCGCTACGCGTGCGCCTGCTCGCGACCGTGATGGCGGCGGTCGTCGTGTTCTGGGCGAGTTGGGGGGCGTTTCTCGGCATCGGCCTGTGGCGTGAACAGCGTGGCTGGCGCGACGGCATGCTCGAGAGCGCCGCGCAACTGCTGCTGTCGTTGCCGGATGCCATCGATCGCCTGCCTGCCGCGAACGCCCAGGCGGTGATGCCGAAAGCCGCGTATGGCAAATACGACGTCGCGTTCCAGATCTGGGTCGACGGACGCAACGTCATGCACAGCGCGGATGCGCCGGGGCCGGCGCTCAAGGCCGACCTGCGGGACGGATACGGGGTGTGCACCGGTCGTGGCGCCGCGCACGACGAGACCTGGCGGGTCTACTCGCTGTCGGATCCGGCGGGCCGGATTCACGTTCAGACGGGCGGGCCGGCCACGACCTGGCAGGAGAAGGCGAACAACGCGCTGCAACTCGGGCTGTTCAATACGGCGGTGATGCTCGGGATGCTGGGTGTCGTGATCTGGTGGGTGATCCGCTGGTCGTTCGGGCCGGTGCGAGACGTCCAGCAGGCGATCCAGCGCAAGGCCGCGTTCGATTTCTCGCCGTTGCCGCTCGTGACGCTGCCGCGCGAACTCCGCCCGCTCGTCGAATCGTTCAACCGGCTGCTCGCGCGGCTGAGTCAGGCCGTCGACACCGAGCGCCGTTTCATCGGCGATGCGGCGCACGAGTTGCGCACGCCGCTGGCGGCGTTGTCGGCCCAGGCGGAAGTGGCGTTGCAGGCGGACAGCCTGGCGGACAAGAACGAGGCGCTGCGCCGGCTCGCAACCGGCGTCGAGCGCAGTGCGCGGCTATCCGGGCAATTGCTCGAACTGGCGCGGCTGGATGCGGGGTCGCGCACCGAACAGCATGGGCCGGTGGAGCTGTCGCGGCTCGTTGCGCTGATCGCGAGCGACTTCGACACGGCCGCGCATGCGCGCCGACAGACGGTGCGGATCGCGGTCGAACCGGTGCGCGTCTGGGGCGATCTGGACGAAATCGCCATTGCGGTGCGCAACCTGATCGACAACGCGCTGCGTTACGGCCACGACGGCGGACGGGTCGAGATCACGTGCGACATCCGTGCCGACGCGGACGGGGCGCGGGTCAGGCTGCGTATCGCGGACGACGGGCCCGGTGTGCCGGCCGGCGAGCGCGAGCGAATCCTCGAACGCTTCTACCGGGTACCGGGGACGGTGCAGCCGGGTAGCGGCATCGGCCTGTCGCTCGTCGCGCGAATCGCCGAGTCGCACGGCGGGTCGGTCGAGGTAACAGCCGGTATCGGGGGGAACGGGCTGGCGGTGATCCTGTCGTTTCCGATCTGGGTGGATCCGGCGCGCTGGCAACGCTAGTACGGGGTTCGGCAACACGTGCCGCGCCTGCCGCACCGTGCCGGTGACGCGATCGATGCTGCGTCGCGCCCTGCCCGTCCGGTCCCGGTCTATGCTGTGCAACCGAAACCTTCAATCGAGGAGCAGCCGATGTCCGATGCAACGACCGGAACCGCGACAGGCAGTGCGCACCCGCTCGACCGTGTGGTGTGGAACGCGCTGACGGGCAGGCAGCGCCGCTTTGCGCTCGGCAACGGCCGTGCATGGCGGTTTCCGGCGGCCATCGCGCCGTTTGCCGCAATCGAGGACGCAAGCGACGCATCGTTCGACGCGTTGCGTGCACTGGTCGCCGCACACGGGCCGGCGGCGCTGGTCATGCCGGACGAGCTCGAATTGCCGGCGGGCCTGTCGGTGATCCGGCGCGCGACCCTGTTGCAAATGGTCTGGCAAGGGACGCCCGCCCCGACACCTGAAGCGGGTCACGTCACGCTCGCCGAAGCCGACGTGCCGGAGATGCTCGCGCTGACCACGGCTGCGCAGCCCGGCCCGTTCGGGCCGCGCACATTCGAGCTCGGCCGCTACATCGGCATCCGCAGCGAAGGCAGGCTGGCCGCGATGGCCGGCGAGCGGATGCAGGTCGACGGGTATACCGAGATCAGCGCCGTCTGCGTGGATGCCGCGTTTCGGCGGCAAGGGCTGGCGGCACGTCTGATCCGGTCGTTGATTGCGGCAATCGATGCGCGCGCGCAAACGCCTTTCCTGCACGTCCTCACGTCCAACCAGGTTGCGATCGAGCGCTATCTCGCACTGGGTTTTGTCGTGCGCCGCGAGATGCACCTGCTGGTGCTGGGCGACGGGCACGCATGACGACGCGGCCGGCACGATGCACGTATCGGCCGCCGGTTCCCGGGGGGGTTATTCGTCGGTCGACCGGATCAGGTTGCCGCGCAACGTGACGATCGCCTTCTGCATCTTCGCGAATTCGTCCGGCTTCAACCCGGTGGCTTCGACCAGGTTCATGTCGAGCCCTTTCTCGCGCACGCGGCGGCCGCTCTTCGTCAGGCTGACGAGCACCTGGCGTTCATCCGACGGATCGCGGTGCCGCTCCAGGTAGCCCATCGCCTCGAGCTTCTTCAGGATCGGCGTCAGCGTATTGGATTCGAGGAACAGCTTCTCGCCGAGCTGGCCGACCGTCTGGTTGTCCTGTTCCCATAGCGCAATGATCGTGATGTATTGCGTGTACGTGAGGCCCAGCTCTTCGAGGATCGGCTTGTACGCCTTGCCGAACGCGAGGTTCGCCGAGTAGATCGCAAAGCACAGGAACTCGGACAGCTTCGGCGCGGCGACGGATGGTGCTTCGGTCGGTTTCATGAACGTCCTCCAGCGACGCGAACGGCCGCAGATGGACGGATTATATATCGCGTGCGATCTTATCGGAAGCAAGATAAATCGGCCTCGATGAACCGACGCGGGACGCGACGCGGCCGGCGCGCCGTCAATCCGGCCTGCGGCGCTTGCCGGTCTGCACGCGGCTCGCCGACAGCAGCGTGCATTGCACCGGATGCGTGATTTCGGTCGCGACCCCGCCTGCGGCAAACAGCAGGATCATCAGCCAGCGTTTCATGCGTCCTCCACGACCGAGAGGCTCGCGCCGTCGGCGACCGTCGCGTCGAGCGCATACGGGTCGATTCCTTCGAGGCAGCCGAGATTGACGCGCCAGCAGGCCGGGTCCTTGCGCGTCTGATGGAACGGATAGACGCCGCAATGGCGGCAGAAATAGTGGCGCGCCGTGTGTGTGTTGAAGTGGTAGCACGTCAGCGCGCCCTCGCCTTCGACGATCTTCAGTTCGCCCGCGGCGAACATCGGGCTCATCAGCGCGCCGCGCCGGCGGCACAGGCTGCAGTTGCAGCGAGCCGCCGGCGTCACGGCGGTTCGGACTTCGAATCTGACGGCCCCGCAATGGCAGGACCCTTTGAACCAGGTTGCAGACATGAGGCACTCCGGAAGAGGTCATGCCTGCTTTATAGCGGACGCCCGAACCTGCGATGTATCGCGATGTATCCGCGGTTCGCGCAGATACAGAACATTGCAAATCGGCGGCGGGCGGCGAAGCGTGGCGGCCCGGATCGGGTTGCGTTCACCGATCGCCGGCATGTGCGTGCGGCCCGCCGCCCGCGGATCGCGGGATCAATCCAGCACGTGCTGCATCCGCTCGATCGCCGCCCGCGTTTCGCGTTCGAGCGTGGCGAACAGCTCGGCAGCCGGCAACTGCCGCACGAGCGGCGCCGCCTGCCCGGCCCACTGCGCGCCGTAGCCGAATTCACCCTTCGCCTTCGCGGCCGCATGCAGCGCCTTGCCGGCGTCGTAGGCGATCGGGTACGCGGGCGCGGCCGGCGCCTGCGGGTCGTCGCCGAGCGCGGTCAGCCGGTTCGCGATGCCGCGTGCGGTCCGGCCGGAGATCGCGGCCGTGAACGTCGTGCTTCGGGCCGCGTCGCCCAGCAGCGCGCGGCGATAACCGTCGTCGATCGACGTCTCGGGGCACGCGACGAACGCCGTGCCGAGCTGCGCGGCCTGCGCGCCGAGCGCGAGCGCGGCGGCGATGCCCTCGCCGTCCATGATGCCGCCGGCGGCGATCACCGGCAGCGCGCATTCGCGCACGATCAGGCGCGTGAGCGCGAACGTGCCGAGGCGGTCGTCATGGGCGGTCGAATCGAACACGCCGCGGTGGCCGCCCGCTTCGATGCCCTGCGCGACGATCGCGTCGATGCCGGCGGCGGCGATCTGGCGTGCCTCGTCGACATTCGTCGCGGTCGCGAACAGCGTGATGCCCGCGCGCTTCAGCGCGGCGATCACGTCCGCCGACGGCAGTCCGAAATGGAAGCTGACGACGGCCGGCTTTTCTTCGACGAGCAGCGCCTGCATCGCGTCGTCCGCGATGAAACTCGTATAGATCTCCGACAGCGATGCCGGGGGCGTCGCGCCGAATTCGCGGAACGCTGGCGCGAGCCAGTCGAGCCACGCGCGTTCGACGGCCGCGTCGGCGCGCGCCGGCTGATGGCAGAACACGTTGATGTTGAACGGCCGGTCGGTGAGCGCGCGTGTGTCGTGGATCATCTTGCGGGCGCCGTCGGCGTTCGTCGCGCCCACGCCGAGCGAGCCGAGCCCGCCCGCATTCGACACGGCGGCCGCCAGCGCCGGTGTGCTGACACCGGCCATCGGCGCCTGGACGATCGGTGCGCGCATGCCGAGCGTGCGCAACAGCGTCCGGTTGTCGGTCGATTGATTCATGTCGCTTGCCTCCTGCAAGATCCGTCATCGAATTGCTTCGGCCGGATGCGGGCCGAAGCACGTGGGCCGGGATCGGACCGGTGCGCGTGGGTCGTGCCGTACGTGCAGCCGGTCGCGTAAAAGGTCTGTGGAAAACGATATGCAGCCGTACGGTATCGTGTTTGCCACGGCGGCGACGGTGTCCGTCATCGCCATTTCGCGGCGCGGCACTCGCCCGCAACTGCCCCCATCCTACGCCCGCCCGCGACTCGCCGGCCGGCGGCTATCGGCCGCGCGCCCAACGCGCGAGCCCCGCGCAGGCCGCCAGCAGCGCCCCCGTCACGAAGAACACCGAATGCAGCCCGAGCGCGACGCCGATCTGCCCGCCGATCACCGGGCCGATCACCTGCCCGCTGAACTGCGCGGACTGCAGGTAGCCGAGCATCTGCCCGGTCGCGCGCTCGTCGACCGATTGCCGCACGAGCTTGCCGATCGCCGGCAGCAACCCCGCGAGCGTCATGCCCATCAGCACGCGCAGCGCGGCAAGCTGCCACCAGTGCGTGACGAACGCCTGCGGCACCATCGCGAGCGCGGTCAGCAACAGGCAGCCGATGATCACGTTCCAGCTGCCGATCCGGTCGGCCAGCGCGCCGAGCCGCGCGGCGGTCAGCATGCTGCCGAGCGCCGAACACGCCATCACGACGCCGGCGACGCGCGCGAGATGGTCGCCGCCCACACCGAGCCCGCCGATATAGACGGTGATGATCGGCTCGATCGACATGTTCGCGAGCAGCACCATCATCGCCGTCACCAGCAGTGCGGCGACCGCCGCGCGATTCGTGCGGTGCGGCGTACCGGTCGTCGCGCTCGCGGTGCGCGGTTTCGCGTCGGTGCCCGCGTGGAAGTCCTCCTTCACGACGAAGATCGTCAGCAGCGCGGCGACAGCGATCATCGCGCCACCGGCGAAGAACGTGCCGCGAATGCCGACCCAGCCCGGCAGCAGCCCGCCGACGAGCGGCCCGACCAGGTTGCCTGCGAGCGCGCCGGTCGACAGGATGCCGAGCGCCCAGCCGGCGCGCTCGCGCGGCGCCTGCGTGCCGACCATCACGGTCGATGCCGACGCGTAGCCGCCGACGAGCCCCGCGAGCAGCCGCAGCGCGACGAGTTCGACCACGTTGTGCGCGACGCCGATCAGCGACATCACGATCGCCATGCCGATCGCCGCGCGCACGAGCATCGGCTTGCGGCCGAAGCGGTCCGCGAGCCGGCCCCACAGCGGCGCGGTGACGGCCGTGCCGAGAAACGTCGCGCCGAACGCGACGCCCGACCACTGGATCACGGCCGACTGTGTATCGACGCCGAGTTGTCGCACATACAGCGGCAGGAACGGCAGCAGCATGCTCAGGCTGACGAGCGTCGTGAACGACCCGAACACGCAGACGGCGAGATTGCGCCGCCAGTAGCGCGTGTTGCGTTCGGCGTAGCTGGCGGCGGGCGGTTCGGCCCGTGCCGAAACGGGTGCGTGCGAGATCGTGCTCATTGCGCCCTCGCCGTCGCGGTCATCGGTGCGGGGAACCCCTGCGTGGCGAAGTGCGCGGGCGACGGCACGAATGCGAAACGGGCGACGCCGGCGCCGGAAACAGCGCGGTGCGTTCGTCCGAACGCACGGGCGCGACGCGGGGCGGGAAGCGCTTGATGCATGTTGACCTCCATTCGCTGAACGGGCGCCATACGCGTCCGTTGGTTGAAGGAAGTCTAGATTGAGCCGATTGTCGGGAGAATCCCCGTCACACGAAAGCCATTCTTCCGTATCCCGGTTCAATCGCCGTCGGTAATGGCCGCCAGCCGCGCGAAGTGCTCACGCAGGCGCGGCGCCGCGAAATCGACGAATGCGCGCACCTTCGGCACCGAAAGGCGACCGTAAGGCGTGACGAGATGGATGGGCAGCGGCGCATGTTCGCTGTCTCGCAGCACGATCCGCAGCGTGCCGTCGCGCACCGGTTCGGCGACGTGATAGGAAAAGAGCCGCGTGACGCCGTGGCCGGCGACGGCCGACGCGACCGCGCCGCGAATCGTGTTGATGACGAAGCGCGGCGCGAACTGGACGACCTGCGGCAGCGCCGACGGCGCGGACGGCGGGAAGCTCCACGAATCGAGGCCGAAGTGCGTCATCGAGATGATCCGGTGCCGTGCGAGATCGGCCGGCGTTTCGATGGCCGGATGCCTGGCCAGGTAATCGGGCGACGCCACGACGACCCGCCGCACCGTGCCGACCGGAATCGCGACCAGTGTCGAATCAGTCAGGTGCGCAATCCGCAGCGCGACGTCCATGCCTTCGTCGATCAGGCTGACGGGACGATCGAGCAACTGCAGGCGGATCGACACGGCCGGATGGCGTTCGATGAATTCGTCGAGCAGCGCGCGCAGCACGTCCTCGCCCGCGGCAACCGGTGCGGTGACGGTGAGCATGCCGCGCGGCGCCGAGCGTTCGTCGGCGACCAGCATGTCGGCTTCCTCGAGATCGGACAGGATGCGGCGGCACGCGGCCGCATAGCGTTCGCCGGCCTCGCTGAGCCGGATCGTCCGGGTCGTGCGGTACAGCAATGCAGTGCCCGTGTGCTCCTCGAGAAACGCGATCGCGCGGCTGACCGCCGCCGGCGACCGGCCGAGCTTGCGGCCCGCACCCGCGAGGCTGCCTTCGTCCAGCGTGGCGACGAACACCTTCATCGCGTCGATTCGATCCATGGTCTGGGAGGGCTGGGTGCGAACGGTCGTGTGATGGGCGGCAGGCAGGCGAGCGAGCAGTCTACCGCACACGGGCCCGGTACTTTGCCCGACGGATACTGCACTTGCCGGTTTGCCCCTACAATGCGCAGGCGAAGAAACCGCACGAACGGCCGTCGGGGTGCCGCGTTCATCGAACGCAGCGTCCGACATTCAAGCGGTTCCGCTGAATAACGAACAACATCCATCCAGCACACATGAAAAGAAGAACATTTCTCGCGCTGCCCGCCGCGGCAGCGTCCGGCATGCTCGCCGGCTGCTCCAATTTCGGTCCCGTCACCAAGGCGTGGATGGAGGACTCGAAATACGACGAAACCTTGTCGACGTTCCTGATTACCGCAGACGGCAAACAACTCGTCGTGCTCGGCAAGCGGTATCACTACATCTTCGAGATGCCGCCGAGCCTTGCGACGGTGCTCAACGCGCCCTATCGCCCCAAGATTCACACGGCGTTCAACGATTTCGAGGCGCACGGCGACGCGATTTCCGGTCAATACACGATGAGGCTGGACTACGCGGATGCGCCGACCGGCTCCGACGTGCGCGCGCGTGCGCTCGCGGACGGTTTCAAGAAGGACGGTGCCTACCTGGAGTCGGAAGGCAGGATCAGCGGCAAGCGCTATCTGCCGAACGATGTCACGCCTTCGTCAGTCCCGCAGGCGTTCAATCGTCCGTACGGGGTCACGGTGACGGACAAGCTGACGGCTGTCGGCCGCGGTGCGAAGCTGGCGTTGTCGCCGATCGCGATGGCCGCCGATGGCGCGTTGGGCCTGCTCGGCCTCGCCCTGTTTCCGATCGCGCTCACCACCTTCATCATCGTGGCGAGTTGAGGCGGAATCGGCGATGAAATCTCTTGTCCGAAACGTGTTCCGGATCGGCTGCGTGGCTACCTGCCTGGCCTTCGCGCAACACGCCGTCGCCGAAAGCGACTGGGACGCCGCGCGCCATGTCAGGACCGACTGGGTGTTCGCGTCGATGAAGGAAAGCGACGTGCGGCCCACGCTCGATCGCGCACTGAAGGATCAAGTGCGCTGGGCCGACCTGCCCGGCAATGCGCCCGATGCCGGCGCGTTCCAATGCACGAAGCTCGCACTGCCACCGCCGTCGGCCGAAGCGCAGGCCGCGTTCAACGCGGCGCCGTCACCGCGCGGCCGCGACGCCGACAAGGCGTACGCGAAGGCCGCGTCCCTCGGTTCGTGGCGTGCGGCCGCGCGCCTGGCAAGCAGTTCGCTGGACGACGAGGATTGGGAAGGCGCGCAGCCGGCGATTGCGTGGCTGCTCGTTCATCATGTGCCGGCCGGCTACAACAAGCTCGCGGATGTCTTGCAGGCGATGTCGGGTTACGACGGCGAAACGCCCGGCGAAGGCATGAGCGGAATGATCGCGTCGCTGCGCTGGCGCGCGGCGCGCGAAGGCGATCCGGTCGCGCAGATGGAGATGGCCGATCTGTTCGAGAAGCTCGGCAAGCCCGATCTCGTTACCGCGTTGCGTGCCTGCGCGACGCAGCAGAATCCCGCGCTGAAATGAAGCGAGCCAGTATGCCGCGATGACAGGCGGCATACCGGCTCGTGCCGTGACGTTTGCCGTGACGTCGTCGCATCAGGCTTCGTACCGCACCACGTGCGCCTCGGTGGGCAGCGGCAGATCCCAGCGCGGCAGCATCGCCTCGAGCGCACGGTTCGTCAGTGACGTGTTGCGCCGCGCGTTGCGGCGCAACAGCTCCGCGCGCGGCTGCTCGAGGTAGACGAGCGTCACGTCGGCGCCGTACGCGAACAGCAGGTCGAGCGTCTTCTTGCGCATCAGCGGCGACAGGTTCGTCGCGTTCCACACAAACGGCCGTTTCTCCCGCAACAGCGCCTTCGCCGCGTCGACCGCATGGTGCGCGACGGCGCCCTCGTTCCGGCCGTGCCGCAGCCCCAATGCCTCGCGTGCGTCGTCGAACGACACGACGGGCAGATCCGGATGATGCCGCGCAACCCACGTGTTCTTGCCCGACGCGGGCAGGCCCGACATCACGACGACCGGCGAGCCCGGCGTGCGGAACAGCGGATAGTCGGGATGCACGTCCGCGCCGCGAAAGTAGCTGAGCGCGGTGTGCGCATCGGCGAACGCGCGCGGCTGCCCGTAACAGCCCTCTTCCCGTGCCAGTTCGCGCAGCAGTTCGATGTTGTCGAGCACGCGCTGCGTATCGTTGCAGATGCGCCCGCGCATGTCGGCCTCGGCGAGCAGGCACAGCAACGGCAGGCTCACCTGCCACGACAGTTCGCGCACGATGAACTCCGGCGTGCCGCGGCGCGACCCGCTCATCGCGAAGAACGGCACCTGGTGCACGGCGATCATCCGGCAGATCGCCTCGCGCACCGCGAACGGCACGCCGGCATCCCACAGTGCAATACGCGCATCGATCGCGCCCTTGCGCGAGTGGCCGGGATGGCCGATCGCACCGGTGACGGGATCGACGACCGTCGTGCGGTACTTCGCGATGTCGTGCAGCAGCGCGGCCAGGAACACGATTTCCTGGTCGGCGCGCGACGCGGCCTGGTACTCGGGCAGTGCGAGCAGCGCATCGATCACCATCGTCGTATGGGTCCACACGTCGCCCTCGCCGTGGTGCGCCGGCTCCTGCGGTGTCGTCTTCGCCTGTTCGAGCGCGGGAAACGCCGCAAGGCACGCGTGATAGTCGGGCTGCCGGCCGGGCGCAGGCACGAGTGCCTGCAGTTGTTCGTACTTCATGATCAAGACTCCTCTCGAAACGGCGCACGGCCGTTCCGCATTCATTGGTTCGCATGCGCAGCGGGGATCGATCCCCACGTTACCGTCGGGCGCGGTGCATACAGGTCGACATCCGGCGCGAGCAGGTTCGGGATGAACGGCTGCTCCGAGTGATGGCGCGCCGATTCGAGAATCGCCTGCACGAAATCGTGGCGCACCCACTTCAGGCGCGCGATCGTCGTGTCGTCCGTCTCGACCTTCACGTAGAGCCCCTCGGAGCGCTCCGACTTGTCGCACTGCTGCCATGCGCGCGCGAGGTCGAGCCCCTGCTGCCGCACTGTTGCCTCGAACGCGCGACGCCAGTCCGGCGTCTTCGCGAGCGACGGGCCGAGCAGTGCCTTCAGGTCGGCGAGCCGCGCCGGCGCGATGCCTTCGTACAGCACGGGCACCGATAGCACGGGCCCGTCGGCAAGCAGCGCGCGACGCGCGGCCGTCGACATGAACAGGCCCGTCGTGCGGTCGAACACGTCGAATTCGAAGAAGTGATGCGGCAGCGCGTCGTAGAACACCGCGTGTTTCTTGCTCATCGTCTCGCCGTACATCACGTAGCGATCGCCGAGGCGGTCGAGCAGCCAGCCCGCATGGGCGGCGGCCCACGTTTTCACGAAACCGAACTGCCGCTCGCGGCCGCCGCCGGCCAGATAGTGGCCGCGCGACTGCAGCAGCAGTTCGCCCGCCGGGCTGAAGCTGATGCCCGTGTTCGCGCCGTCGAGTTTTTCCTCGACGACGATATGTGCGCCCGCGAGGGTGCGATAGGGAACGTGGTCGTGACCTTCGTCGCCGTCCTGCAGGCGCGAGCCTTCGAGATGCGGCGTGCGCGGGTAGCGGGCGAGGTCGAGCGATTGCGCGTAGGCGCGAAAATCCAGCGTCATGGTCTTTCTCCGGAAACAACAGAAAAAGCCGACGACGTGAACGAACGGTCTGGTGTGCGTTGCGGTGTCAGTGCTTGTCCGGGCGCGTTCCTGCGGTCAACGTTTCGCCGCTGCAAGGCAGGCGGAAACGGGCAGGACGACACGCGGCCGGGACGGCAGTCGTCGGCGTATCAGGCGAAGGGACGAATGTTTGCGGGCACTTGGATCACCGGTTCGATGAGGGTTCAGGGATGAAGCAGGCGGATGCTACGAAACGGCTTTTGCGCTGTCAAGCGCCGTCGGGGCCCGCTGTTGCGGATGTCGGCACGCGCCGAATGCCTGCTGCGGCGTGCCGCGCGTGCACTCGCACGGAAATTGTCAGGATGCCTATATGTATGTTTTTCGCCACATTGAGCGACGATTCGATGGGCAGCGCGGCGCGACCCGCTTGCTGCGCCCGTCGCGTGCATGCTAGAGTCGCCGCCATTCCGATCAACCCCTCACTCGCAAGGAGAAGAACATCATGACGTCACGCCAACACTCCTCCCGTCGCGGGTCGTAGTCCGGGTTTTTCGCGTCCGTTCGTTTCATCGTTCACGCCACGCAGCACACCGTATCGCCGTCATGGCGATGAATCGGGTCGTTCCGATCCGGTCGTGCCGCCCTCTTCCCGACTTCCGATGTCGGGCAGCGCATTTGAGCGCTGCCTGCGCCATGGCCCGCCGTTCTACCTTTTCATCGAACGGAAACCTCCATGGGCAATTCCATGCAATACCTGGGCGAGCGCATCACGCTGTGCGCTTGCGCCACCACCTGGATCGAAGGTGAGGCCATCCGGC
Organism: Burkholderia sp. D-99; assembly: GCF_011605345.1. Taxonomy (GTDB): domain Bacteria; phylum Pseudomonadota; class Gammaproteobacteria; order Burkholderiales; family Burkholderiaceae; genus Burkholderia. Next base: position 27,301 of record NZ_JAAOXM010000014.1, on the reverse strand, counting down.
AGCTCGAACACGCTGCCACCCTCCCCGGCATGCGGCGCGTCGCCGGCATGCCCGATCTTCACCCCGGACGCGGCTACCCGGTCGGCGCCGCGTTCTTTTCGACGGGCCGGCTATACCCGGCGCTGATCGGCGGCGATATCGGCTGCGGAATGGCGCTGTGGCAAACCGCGCTCGATGTGCGGCGCGTCGGCGCGTCGAAGCTCGCGAGCCGGCTCGGCTCGATCGACGCCACGCCCGACGCGAGCTGGCAGCCGCTCATCGCGGCCGCCGGGTTCGCGGATCACGCGTTCGCGGCGTCGCTCGGCACGATCGGCAGCGGCAATCATTTCGCGGAAGCGCAGCGGATCGACGCGGTGTACGACGCCGACGCCGTCCAGGCGCTCGGTCTCGACCGCGACCGCCTGCTGCTGCTCGTGCACAGCGGGTCGCGCGGCTTCGGCCAGTCGATCCTCGAACAGCACATGCGCGAGCACGGCTACAACGGCCTCGACGACACGGATGCCGCGTGCGCGGCATACCTTGCGCGTCACGATGCGGCGTTGCGCTACGCGATCGCGAATCGCGACCTGATCGCGCGGCGCATGCTGGCGCGCTGGCGCAGCGACGGCCGGTGCGTGCTCGACGTGAACCACAACCTCGTGAGCCGCGCGAGCGTCGACGGCGAGCGCGGCTGGCTGCATCGCAAGGGCGCGACGCCGGCCGATGCGGGGCCGGTCGTCATTCCCGGGTCGCGCGGCGACTACAGCTATCTCGTCGCCCCCGTGCGGCCCGACGATGCGGCCAGCCTGGCGTCGCTGGCGCATGGCGCGGGCCGCAAGTGGGCGCGCGGCGATTGCAAGGGGCGCCTCGAACGGCGCTTCACGCCGTCGCAGCTCACGCGTACGCCGCTCGGCAGCCACGTCGTCTGCGAAGACCGCGAACTGCTGTACGAGGAGGCGCCGCAGGCCTACAAGCCGATCGACAGTGTCGTCGACGCGCTCGAGGCGGCCGGCCTGCTGCGCAAGCTGGCGCGGCTCGCGCCGGTGCTGACCTACAAGACGTCCGGGGAGGCAGGCCGATGCTGATGCAGATTTCTTCGGCACACGGGCCGCTGGAGTGCCAGCTCGCCGCGGCCAATGCGTTGCGGCGCCTGCAGGCGGAAGCCGAGGTGCAGCGCGTCGCCGTCACGGTGCTCGACGCGCAGCCGGGCGAACGGCCCGGCACGCTGCGCTCGGCACTGCTCGATCTCGACGGCGCCGGCGCGCAGGCGCTGGCGGACCGCTGGACGGGCACGCTGCAATGGATTTGCGCGAGCCCGTACCGGTTGCGCCATCCGCGCAAGAACTGGTTCATCGGCGTCACGCGCTGCGCCGACGCGCAGCCGCTGCCGGATGGCGACGTGCGGTTCGAAGCGATGCGCGCACGCGGGCCGGGCGGCCAGCACGTGAACAAGACGAGCTCCGCGATTCGTGCGACCCATGTCGCGACCGGCCTGTCGGTGCGCGTGGAAACCGAGCGAAGCCAGCACGCGAACAAGCGCCTGGCGCTGCAGTTGCTGCAGGTTCGACTGCAGCAGGAAGCCGACCGTCATGCGTCCGACGCGCGCCGGCAGCGGCGGATGCAGCACTTTGCGCTCGAGCGCGGCAACCCCGTGCGCGTGTTTCACGGGGCGGCGTTCGTGCCGGCTGACTGAGCACGAAGGCCTGACTGCCGGCGGCTTTCGCGCCGGCGGCCAGGCCGCGGGCCTCATGGTTTTCCCGGCCTGCCGGTTGCGTGAGCGCGCAATCGGTTCCGGTGCATTACCGCGCATCAGGCAGGCCGCACGGGCCTGCCGCGCGCATGCCGGCTGCCGCGTGTTCCGCACCCTTTCTGCGCGGGAAAGGACGCTTGAAACATCCGCAATTATCACGTGCCGCGGATTTGCCCACCATGTGTCGAACGATCGGTACAGCCCGCCTGTCCGGCCCTTTCAACGGCCTTGCGGTGCCTGCCGCCACGTCGTGCGACCGGCTGCATCGCGCCGGTCGTGAACGGCCGGGCCTTGCGCCACGGCGTATCGATAATCAGGAGACACGATGAACAGCCATTCCCTCGATCTCGGCGGCGACGCGGGCGAACCCGCGTCCGCACGACCGCCGGCCGCTGCCGCCGGCGCCGGCGCCGATGCGGCGGCCCTCCCCGCCCGCCGCGTCACGCTCGGCGATTTCATGGACGACCTGCCGGTTGGCGCACTGCACCGGTTCGTCGTCTGGGTGATCGGCATCGGGCTGTTTTTCGACATGTACGAGATCTTCCTCGTCAGCACGATCGGTTCCGCGTTGCAGAACGAATACGGGCTGAGCCGGCAGAGCGGCGATTTCAAGCTGCTGCTGGCGTCGGCATTCATCGGCATGTTCGTCGGCGCGATGTGCCTCGGCAGCCTCGCCGACCGCATCGGCCGGCGCAAGGCCTTCCTGCTGACGCTCACGTGGTACAGCGCGTTCTCGCTGGTCGGCGCGTTTTCCGTGAATGCGGACATGCTCGTCGCGTGCCGGTTCCTGACCGGCATCGGCGTCGGCGCGATCTATCCGGTTGCCGACAGCTTCCTGTCCGAGATCCTGCCGAAGGAAAAGCGCGGGCGGCTCGCCGCGTGGGCCTATACGACTTCCTATGTCGCGGTGCCGCTCGTCGGCTTCCTTGCGCTGTGGTTGAATCCGCTGCATGTGGGCGGCGTGGCCGGCTGGCGCATCATCCTCGCGATCGGCAGCCTCGGCGCCGTATACGTGCTGTTCGTCCAGCACCGGCTGCCGGAGAGCCCGCGCTGGCTGCTCGCGCAGGGCCGCACCGCCGATGCGCATGCGGCATTGCGGCGCTTCGCGCAAGGCACCGGCGTGCGCGTGCCCGAGCAATTCGCGGAACCGGTCGAGCCGCAACGGCCGCTCGGGCTCGGCGAGCGTATCGCACTGCTGCGGCGCGAACCGTACGGCGCGCGCTACCTGATGCTCGCGATCTTTCACCTGTTCCAGGGCTTCGGCTACTACGGCTTCGGCACGCTGGCCGGCACGGTCGTGAAGAGCCGCGGCTTCGACGTGACGGACAGTACGCTGTTCATCGCGCTGTCGTTCATCGGTTATCCGATCGGCTCGCTGTTGTCGATTCCGCTGCTCAACTGGATCGAGCGCCGCACGCTCGTGATTGCGTCGATCCTGTCGATCGCCGTGTTCGGGCTGTGCTTCGCGTACTCGGGGCAAACCGTGCTGATCGTCGGCTTCGGGTTCCTGACGACCTGTGCGTCGAACGTGTTCAGCAACGCGTATCACGTGTATCAGGCGGAGATTTTTCCGGCACGCGTGCGTTCGACGGCGATCGGCAGTACCTATGCGCTGTCGCGCATCGTCAGCGGCGCGCTGCCGTTCGTGTTGCTGCCGGTGCTCGGCAGTTACGGCGCGGGCGCGATGTTCGGCGTGATCTCGGTTGCACTCGGTATTGTCGCGGTCACGCTGCGCGTGCTCGGGCCGCTGACTACGCGGCGCAGCCAGGATGAAATCAATCCAGTGTGAACGTGAGTCGATGCGGGGGCGCGGGAACGCGCTCGCGCATCGTTTTTGATGCTTCGCGGATTACCGGGCCATCGGTCGCCTGGCGAGACGCGGCAGACGTTCGCGTCTTCCGCATACGTTTACGGCCGCGCAACGGCTGTGTGCGTGAACCGATAGCGGGTGAAGTACGAAGCCGGATGCTCGTCGATCGATCGCTGCGCCCTTCAGTTCGCGCCGCTGCGCCGAGATTCCTGCGCCGACATTTCCGCTGGAGAAACGACGACCGTGAATTCGATCCCCGATTCGAAATCCAGTGTCATGGTCGAGAACCGCGGATCGTCATCGAGGTAGTGCTTGTACGGTCGAACGGCGTCCTCGGCCGTGTACATGTTGTCGGCCAGTACGATAGATCCCGGGCGCAGCAGGCGCTCGATGCGCTTGAACAACTTCAGGTAGGCGTCGGCCCACACGTCGATGAAGACCATGTCGAAGCGACCGTCCAGTTCGGCAACGGTCTCGAATACATCGCCTTCCCGGATGTCGACATGGGCGTCCAGGCCCGCCGCCCTGACGTGATCGCGCAAACGGGCGCACTTGAGCGCATCGCGTTCGGTCGCTATGACCACGCCACGGCCCAACGTGCGCAGCGCGTCGGCGAAATACAGCGTCGACACGCCGCACGAGCTGCCGAGTTCGAGGATTCTGGCCGGCCGGTGCGAGAGCACCATGTTGCGCAAGAATCCTCCCGTTTCCGGCGACACGGCCAACGACAGCGGGCTGCCTTCCGGGGAATCGAAGTCGTCGGTGGACAGCCCGAGCGTTTCGAGAAACCGGCCCCGCAGACGGGGTGCGATCGCTTCGTATTCGTCGGTCAACGACAGAAAATCCTCGTTCGATCCCTGGAACTGCGTGCGGGCGCGGGCGATGATTTCGGATCGGCTCTCTTCGTGGAGCCGTTGCAAAAGATCGATGGTGAGTGACGCCATGTGCGTTCCTTGACGGGATGGATCAGGTCGACGATGTATCCAGCGACTGCCTCTCCCGTCAGGGGTTCTGCGCTGTCGCTCGATATCGGCGATATCCGGAGGTTGTTATGCCGTGCGGGCGAGCGTGATGGCGCGTTCGGGGCACGCCGTCACACACAGTCCGCATGACCGGCACGCATGCGCGTTCGGCGTGTAGGCGACTTTCATGCCATGCACGCGCTGCTTCAGGCGATGCATCAGATCGAGGCCGACGTAATCGGCGTGGTCGATGCGCCGGATCTCGAACACGTTCTCGGGGCACACCGCGACGCAATCCCCTTTGCCTTCGCAACGCTTCAGATCGACGACCGGCGCGATCACGCCCGGTTTCTGTTTGCAGTCGCCCGTTGATTTTTCGCGCACGTTCACTCTCCCGTGGGCCGGTTGCGGCCGGGTCGCCACGCGTTCCGGAACTGCTCGCGTTCCTCGGGGGTCATGGCTTCCCACTTGCGCCAGTGGCGCCGGCCGCGCCAGCCGTGGTGTCCGCGGAATCCGCCGAACAGGATGCGGCTCAACACGAGCAGGCCCAGCGCATGGGCGAAGTCGATCGTCCGGGCGCCGACGAACAGCGCCGGCATCACCCAGTTCCATAACATCATGACGACCCATCCGAGCACGCCTATGGCGATCACGACGAGCAGCGCCTTGCCTGCACACCTGATTCGAAAATTCATCTGTCGACTCCTCTAGGAATTGTCCAATTCGTCATAAATGAGCTGCAGTCGGGCACGCAGATGCAAGACCGCATAGCGTTTGCGGGCGAGCAGCGTATTGAGCGCGACACCGCTTTGCGTGGCCATCTCCTTGAAGGACAGGCCCTCCAGTTCGTGCGCGACAAATACCTCGCGCTGATTCGCCGGCAATTCGTCGAGCGCATCCTGCAAGGCCTCGAGCAGGAGCGTGCGCGCGTAGCGTGCTTCGGGGCCGGCATCGTGCGCCGGCAGCACGAGATCCAGGCGGTACTCGCTGTTCGCGTCATCGTCAGCGTCGGCGTCGAACAGATCGGTCAGCGGCTGCTCCTTCTTCTTGCGAAAGCGATCGACGATACGGTTGCGCGCGGCGCGGAACAGCCACGCGCTCGCCTGTTCAATCGGCGCGGGAAGCCGGTAAGCCTGGACGAATTCGTGAAACACATCCTGCAGGATGTCCTCGGCATCGTCCGGGTCGCGTATCCGACGCCGGATAAAGCTCACCAGCCTCGTGCGTTCACGCAGCACTATCGCGGTGATGTCGCGGTCTGGGTCGGTCATGTGCGTGAAGTGGGTGGCGATTCCATGCACCTGAAGACGTTTCAGGCGCGCGAATATTGTGTCGAGTGCGAAAAATGACTGTTCAACGGGTCGGCTTTAAGGGGGAGATCAGTTACACCGCCAATCCAGCGGGCAGCAATTTGTCCGGGCCGGCGGTCATCGCCGACACGACCAGGAACGGTGTAACGATAGTGCAAGGAACGTCCCCGCGACGACAAAGCAGAAAATGCGCTTCTCGGCAGCGAAATATGCGGGTGGCAGGCGCGTTTCGCGGCGTCGGCACTGCTGGGTCGAGATGGGACAGCGGGATGGGAAAGCGCGTGCCGTGCTAGCGATGGTTGGCTGCAGTCGAGCCGTGCTACTCGAGGGCGGTTCGTGGTCGTCGGCCGGTCGGTCTGGCGCGGCTACTTTGAATCGGCTTCCCGCAGCGGCGGGTCGAACGCGCACCGATGATCGCCCTTCCTCGAAGCCACACCGCGAAAATACCTACCGCTTGCAGGCCGGCCTCAACGCGCCGACATGAAATCGAACAGCTTCGCGATATCGGTCGTCAGCACGGTCCCGGCCTTCACGCCGACCCACAGCGTGCGCGTCGCCCACGCATCGTCGAGCGTCACGACCCCGAGCCGCGCCGCGCGCTCGCCGGTCACGGCATCGCGCGGCAGGATGCCGATACCGAGCCCCGCCTCGATCATCCGGCTCACGCCGTCGAAATTCGAGACCTGGATCCGCAGCTTCAGCGAACGCTCGACCGCAAACGCGGCGTCGGTCATGCGCGCGAGCAACGAACTGCCGTCGCTGAGCCCCACGTAGTCCTCGTCGAGCGTGTCCGCGAAGCGGATGGTGTCGCGCGCGGCGAACCGGTGCGTGCGCGGCACGAGCAGCACGAGTTCGTCGCGCCGATACAGCCGCCGCTCGATGCCGGGCGCCGGCACGTTGTCGGCGAACACGCCGAGATCGGCCTTGCCGGACGCGAGCGCGTCGACGATCTCGTGGCTCAGCCGCTCCTCGAGGCTGACCTTGATACCCGGGTTGTCGGTGAGGAACGCCGCGAGATCGGCGGGCAGGAACTGGACGATCGCGGACGTGTTGGTCCACACGTGGATGTGGCCGCGCACGCCGGCGACGTAGTCGCTCATCTCGTGCGCCATCCGGTTGACCTGCTCGATCACCTTCGCCGCATGGTCGAGCAGTGCGCGGCCCGCGGGCGTCAGCTCGACACCGCGCGCATGCCGGACGAACAGCGCGCTGCCCGTCACGCTTTCGAGCTCGGCGATGCGCTTGCTGACCGCGGACAGCGTGAGCTGGCCGTGCTCGGCCGCTTTCGTCAGGCTGCCGTGCTCGGCGACGAGCGCGAACACGCGCAGCGATTGCAGATCGAAATGAAGCGGGTTCACCATGTCGTGGGTCCTGGGACGGCCATGCCGGCGCTCGCCGCGAGCGGCGGCGGCCTGACGCCGATCATACGCGCGGCCGACCCCGCGCGATACGTTGCGAAACGTTGTGATAAGGCGCGCTAGCGCAGCGCGATCGACTGCAAGGCGGCGAGCATCGCCCCGTCCGGCTTCGCGAGATCGTCGAGCACGTCGAAGTGCCGCATGCCGGGGAGCCCGACGTGGACGATCCGTTCGCCCGCCGCTTCGCATGCGCTTGCGTAGTCGCGTGCTTGCCGGACGAGTTCGGGCAGCTCGGCATCGCCGACCGCAACGACCGTCGGTGCACCGGGCCCGACATGGCGCAACGGGCTGTACGCGTCGACTTCGCGCGCGGTGAGCTGCAGCTTGTCGTTCAGGCAGCACAGCGAGATCGGTTCGAGATCGACGAGCGGGCTGATCGCGAGCGCCGACACGACGGCCGGATGCGCGCGGTACACGGCCGTCAGGTGGCCGCCCGCTGAATGGCCGCTCAGGTGGATCGGCCGCCCGGCGGTCCCGATTGCGTCGGGGTCGTTCGCCAGGTAGTCGAGCAGCGCCCCGATCTCGTCGACGATACCGGTCATCGTCGCGACCGGCGCAAGCGTGTATTCGGCGAGTATCACGTCGAAACCGCGCGCGAGCGGCCCGCTGGCCGCGTACGCAAAATCCTCTTTCGCGCAGTGCTGCCAGTAGCCGCCGTGAATGAAGACGAACAGCGGTGCATCGGGCTGACCGCACGACAGCCAGTCGAATCGCTGCGCGGGTTGCGCACCGTAACGCAGGTCGCGCCGGCCGCGTGTCGCTTCGTAGAGCGCCGCGCTGCGCGCCTGCATCGACGCCAGCAACGCGGGGAAATCGGGTACCACTTTCGTGTTCAGATAGGCAGCGTCGAGCGCCGCGCGGTCCATGCCGCGATAGAGGATCGTCATCGGGAATCGCCTGGGTCGGGTTGCGGAAGCGCGGACGCAAGCGTCGCGCTGGTGCGAAGGCGGCTTCTCAGTCGCCGAAGCACGCATTATCCGCAGCGTGGCGCGGGCCGGCTATCCGGAATCGGCGAGCGCGGAAACCGGCTGTCCGCTTTCGGCGGAAGATCGGCACGGCATGCGGCCGCACCGGCACGATCCGAACCGCATGCGCGATTGCACGAGACGGCCGGCGCTGCGCCGCCGCTCAGATCAACTCGGAGATTTCGATCAGGTTCAGGTCGGGATCGCGCACGTAGACCGACCGGATCTTCTGCGTCGCGCCCGTGCGTTCGACGGGCCCTTCGACGATCGGCCATGCGACGCGCTTCAGGTGCGCGATCACGTCGTCGAGCGGCACCGACGCGATGAAGCACAGGTCGAGCGCGCCGGGCACCGGCACATGCGCTTTCGGTTCGAACTCCGCGCCGCGCACGTGCAGGTTGATCTTCTGGTTGCCGAAGCGGAACGCGATCCGGCCGGCGCCGAAGGTTTCGAGCTGCATCTGCAGCACCTCGGTGTAGAAATGCTTCGTCCTGTCGGGATCGACGCAGGTCAGCACGAGATGGTCGAGGTGGTCAATCAGTGCCATGAGGTTCGCTCCGGTTGGTTGTTCATGAGAAAGCGCGTTGCGCGGGCATGTCGCCGGCGTCCGCGCGCGGCGGCGGATGAAGGTCCGAGCGGCGCCCGGCCTTCAGGATCTGGCTCGGCACGTCATGGCCGATCAGCGCGGGCAGGCGTGCCGACGCGGCCAGCACGGCCGCGAGATCGACACCCGTATCGTAGCCGTCGAGTTCGAGCATGTGCACGAGTTCTTCGGTGCAGGCGTTGCCGGTCGCCCCCGGCGCATACGGGCAGCCGCCGAGGCCGCCGAGCGATGCGTCGAAGCGGTCGATCCCGGCGTCGAGTGCCGCGAGCGTGTTCGCGAGCGCCATCCCGCGCGTGTTGTGGAAGTGCAGCGTGAGCTGCAGCGCGCCGACGCGCTCGCGGGCACGTGCCGACAAGTCGCGCACTTGCGACGGAAACGCCATGCCCGTCGTATCGCACAGCGTGAAGCCGTGCACGCCGAGATCCGCGAAGCGCTGCATCCAGGCGAGCACGCCCTCGGCCGCGACATCCCCTTCCATCGGGCAGCCCATCGCGGTCGACAGCGATACGTTGATGGCGACACCTGTGCCGCGGACCGCGTCGATCACGTCGCGCAGCTGTGCGAACGATTGCTCGCGCGTCATCCGCAGGTTCGCGCGGTTGTGGCTTTCGCTCATCGACATCACGAGGTTCACTTCGTCGACGCCGCACGACAGCGCGCGCTCGGCACCGCGCACGTTCGGCACGAGCACCGTGTAGACGACACCCGGTGCGCGCGCGATGCCGTGCATCACGGCCTCGGCGTCGCGCAACGCGGGGATCGCCTTTGGCGACGTGAACGACGTGACCTCGATCTTCGCGTAGCCGCACGCGCTCAGCGCGTCGACGAGCGCGATCTTGTCGTCGGTATCGACGAATGCCGCTTCATTCTGGAAACCGTCGCGCGTCGCGACTTCGTGGATGTAGAGCCGTGTGCGTTGCCTGCTCATGTCGTCGTCTCCTGGTTCGGGTTCAGATCACGCCGCGCGTGCGCCAGTCGCCGCGCGTCGTGGCATCGATGCCGAGCGATTCGAGTACCGCGTCGGTATCCGCGCCCAGCGCGGGCGCCGGGCGCTCGATGCGCCCGGGCGTCGCACCGAGCTTCGGCACGATGCCGGGTACGAGCACGGGCGTGCCGTCAGGCAGCGCGGCATCGACCAGCATGTCGCGCGCGCGGTAATGCGGATCGGCTGCGATGTCGGCCACGTCGTAGATGCGCCCGGACGGGATGCGGGCTTCGTTCAGTGCCGCGAGCACGGCGTCGAGATCATGCCGCGCGCTCCATTCGCCGATTGCCGCGTCGATGCGTTCGACCTGCGCGACCCGCCCGTCGTTGTGCGCGAGCGCGGGATCGTTGCCGAGATCGGGCCGGCCGATCAGTTCCATCAGGCGCCGGAAGATGCTGTCGCCGTTGCCGGCGATCAGCGCGTACTTGCCGTCGCGGCAGCGGTACGCGTTGGTCGGCGCGATGCCGGGCAGGCTGCTGCCGGCCGCCTCGCGCACGGCGCCGAACGCCGAGTATTCGGGCAGCAGGCTTTCCATCATGTTGAACACCGACTCGTACAGCGCGACGTCGACGACCTGCCCCTTGCCGCCCTGCTGCTCGCGATGCCGCAGCGCGAGCAGCACGCCGATCACGCCGTGCAGCGCCGACAGCGAATCGCCGAGCGAGATGCCGACGCGCACCGGCGTGCGGCCGGGCTCGCCGGTCAGGTGCCGCAGGCCGCCCATCGCCTCGGCGATCACGCCGAAGCCGGGACGGTCGCGGTACGGGCCCGTCTGGCCGAAGCCGGACACGCGCAGCATCACGAGCCCCGGATTGATCGCGGACAGCGCGTCCCAGCCGAGCCCCCAGCCTTCGAGCGTGCCGGGCCGGAAGTTCTCGATCAGCACGTCGGTTTCCGCGACGAGGCGGCGCACGACGTCCTGCCCTTCGGGCGTGCGCAGGTCGAGCGTCAGCGAGGTCTTGTTGCGCGACTGCGCGGCCCACCAGACCGACGTACCGTCGTGCAGCAGCCGCCATTTGCGCAGCGGGTCGCCGAGCCCGGGCGGCTCGACCTTGAGCACGTCCGCGCCGAACTCGGCGAGCATCCGGCCCGCGAACGGGCCGGCGATCAGTTGTCCGAGTTCCAGCACGCGGATGCCGTCCAGGGGGCGAGTCATGGCTGTCTCCGATGAAATCGTGTTGTCGATGACGGCGATCATGACGGCGTTCGCGCCCGGCGAAAATCGATCGATGCTCAACCAGCCTTTCCGAAACGGAAAGGCGTGCATCCCGTCCGTTCACATGCGCGATGCGTCAGCCTTTCCCTCCGGGAAAGCGCACTCGCGCAACGGTCAAACGACGGCACGCGCGCCGCCGGCAGAATCGAACCCGTTGCGCGCCCGCCGGGCGCCCGTCAGCGAGACCCGCCATGTTTTCTGTTTCCTCTCCCGCGAAGATCGTGTTCCTCGACCGCGCGACGCTGTCGCCGCAAACCGTGCTGAAGCCGTTCCCGTTTCCGCACGTGTTGCGCACGTTCGAGCGAACGGCCGCACACGAGGTCGCCGCGCGCATCGGCGACGCGGACATCGTCGTGACCAACAAGGTGCGGCTCGACGCGGCGGCGCTTGCCGATGCGCGGCGCCTGCGGATGATCGCGATCGCCGCGACGGGCACCGACATCGTCGATCTCGACGCGTGCGCCGCGCGTGGCATCGTCGTGAGCAACATTCGCGGGTATGCGGTCCGTACGGTGCCCGAGCACACGTTCGCGCTGATCTTCGCGCTGCGCCGCAGCCTCGTCGCGTACCGCGACGCGGTGCGCGCGGGGCGCTGGCTCGACAGCGGGCAGTTCTGCTTTTTCGATCATCCGATTCGCGACCTGGCCGGCTCGACGCTCGGGATTGTCGGCGACGGCGTGCTCGGGCGCGCGGTGGCCGGCATTGCCCGCGCGCTCGACATGCGGGTGCGGTTCGCGGCGCACGGCGATGCGTCGGGTGGCGACTACGCGCCGCTCGACACGCTGCTTCGAGAAAGCGACGTGATCACGCTGCACTGCCCGCTCACGCCCGCGACGCGGCACCTGATCGACGCGGCCGCGTTCGCGCGGATGGCGCGCCGGCCGCTGCTGATCAATACCGCGCGCGGCGGGCTCGTGGATGAGCACGCGCTCGTCGACGCGTTGCAGTCGGGGCAGATCGCGGGCGCGGGGTTCGACGTGGTCACGCAGGAGCCGCTGCCGGCCGCGCATCCGTTCCACGCGATCCTGTCGCATCCGGCCTTCCTCCTGACGCCGCACGTTGCGTGGGCGAGCAACGAAGCGATGCAGGCGCTCGCCGATCAGCTCGTCGACAATGTCGCCGCGTTTGTCGAGGGCACCCCGACGCATGTGGTGTGACGCGCGCCGCCGCGGGGATCGTTTCGACCGCCGAAAGGGAAAAGCCCCGCGCGATTGCTCGAAGCGGGGCTTTGGAGATGGGAGCTGCTTACGCCAGCGACTCGGCACGTAAAGGGTTCGTGCATCGGGTTCATGCATCCGCCCTATCTTGCGGCTGGTTTCTGAATGCCCGACGAGCGTTACGTCAAGACATTCAGGCCGCCGATGCTGTAGGGCCAGCCCTGGAAGTCGCCCGTGCCGGCTGCAGCGCACCACCCGGCGCGCTGATCCCGACGTGAATGCGCGCGCTTCAGTAAGCGGACATCTCGACGCAAGGATCGACCTTGGACGGCGAGCAGATGACCGAATACTTGGCGCTCTCGCGCATCAGCGCTTCGCCTTCGTGCAGCGCGATCTTGATCTCGGGGTGACGCTCGTACGCGAGGAATGCCGAGCACACGACTGCGGACATCACGACGAGGGAAAACACAAATTTTTCAAGGGTTTGGAAACGTTCAGGCATGGTTCGACCTATCTCTTAGGCCGTGATTATAGCTCGAAATAAGGGTTTTCCCTATAACTCGGCCCGCATACCGAGGATGCCTTCAATCGCACGCGGCTCCGATGCTCGCGCCCTTTTTCTCTGCCAATCCACGCTCGAGTGTGGGTCGAACAAGCCGGTTACAAGACGCTGAAAGGCCCATATCAGGACGATATCCAGGCGGCCGAAGCGCGCGTCGCGTAATCGTCGGGTATCGGCGCGGAAGCCGCTGCGTCGCCCGACTCCGCACCGTGTCGGCGTTGCTGGCAACTGTGTCCGGCCTGGCCCGTCGCGGGCGCTGACCCGCCGCTGCACCAGGTGCATGCGGCGAATCACGCGTGGGCAATCGGTCGATGGCGTGCCGTCGGCAGAAGGAACGGTGCGGCGTCCAGGCGCGACAGGCCGCGCATCACGGGAGGGAAACGATCAGCCGGTCGGCCGTGCACGTCACTGCGTCACTGCGGCGCCGACGCACCGCTCGCCGCATTGCCGGGCCATGCCTTGCCGATCTGGTCGACCAGCGATTTCGCGGTGCCCGTCACGATCGCCGCGTCGACGCCGGACGTCTGCCACGAGCCGTCGGCGGCCTGCACGAAGGTCAGGTTCGCACGCGAGGGCTTGTAGTCGGTATTGCGCCACGTGACCACGATGTCGCACGAGTAGGTGCGATCGCCGAGCTTCTTGCAGTCGCCATCGGGCTTCGCCGACACGACATCGGCCGAGACGGGCAGCGGCTGGCCGAACAGCGCGTTCAGGCCGCCGTGGTTTTCCGCCTCGAGCGCGCGGCGCACGGCGGCGTCGACGTCGCTCGATCCGGGGCCGTCGTGGAGCAGGTTGCAGGCGGCCAGCAGGGTCGATGCACAGCCGAGTGTCAGCAGTGTTTGAAACTTCATGGATATCCGTCAATCGGGTCAACGTCGGGGGCATGCGGCGACATGCACGAACGCAGTCGCCAGGCCGGTACGCCGCGTAGTCTGCAACGTCCGCGCGTCGTACGCGGTATCCATTTGTAACCAATTGCACGGACGAGCCGCGGCACGGCGCCCCCTCTTCTCTTCTACTGCCGCTCCTGCTTCACGCGGCTGACCAGCTGCGTCGGGCTCACGAACTGCAGCGCGATCACCACCCACACGAGCGTGATGGCCATGTAGATCATCGCCATCGCGTCGATCGACTGCGGCGCGCGCACGCCGGTCGAGAACACCGCGTAATACAGCGCGACGACGAGCGTCTGCGTGCTCGGCCCCGCGGTGAAGAAGGTCAGCTCGAACATCCCGATCGTGCGCACCAGCACGAGCAGCCCCGCCGCGAGCATGCCGGGCACGAGCAGCGGCAGCAGCACGTGGCGGAAATATCGCCACGTGTTCGCGCCGAAGATGCGCGCGGCGGCCTCGAGATTCGGATCGATCTGCTCGATGAACGGCGTCATCACGAGGATCACGAACGGCAGCGCCGGCACGAGATTGGCGAGGATTACGCCGGGCAGCGTGCCCGCGAGCCCGACCTTGTACATCACGGTGGCCATCGGGATCCCGTACGTGACAGGCGGCACCATCAGCGGCAGCAGGAACACCAGCAGCGCGAAGCGCTTGCCGCGAAACTGCACGCGCGCCAGCGCATAGGCGGCCGGCACGCCGAGCGCGATCGACAGCAGCACGACCGCGCCGACGACCTCGACGGTCACCCACAGCACACTCGCGAGCTGGAAGTCCTCCCACGCCTTCGCGTACCAGTGCAGCGTGAAGCCCTGCGGCAGCGGCGTGCCGAACCAGCGTGTCGCGATCGAGTTCACCGCGACGGTCGCGATCAGCAGCATCACGTTCAGCAGGAAGAACGCCATCAGCCCCCAGACGAGCGCCTGCCACGCACGGCCGGCGAGATTGCGTGTCATCTTCCGCGGTTTCCTCGCGTCGGCGGGCCGCACATCGGGCGGGTCGGGCGCGTCGTGCTTCGGCGGCCACGCGCGGGCGGCACGATTGTCGGTCGCCATCAGCCCTTGCCTCCCGTCACCGCGCCGGTATAGAAGAAGCGCCGTGCACCGAGCATCGATGCGACCACCAGCAATTGCACGAAGCCCATCACGATCGCGATCGCGGATGCGAGCGAATAGTCGTAGCTCTCGAACGCGGCTTCCGCCGCCGCGATCGAGATCACGCGCGTGGGCCCGGCCGGCGCGCCGAGCAGCACGGCCGACGGGAACACCGAGAACGCCTGCACGAACGACAGGCACGCGGCCATCGTGAGCCCCGGCACGAGCAGCGGCAGGTAGATCCGCCGGAACTGCTGCCACGGGTTCGCGCCGAGCGTCGCCGCGGCACGCGCGAGCGTCGGGTCGATGCCGCTGATGTACGACAGCATCAGCAGGAACGCGAACGGAAAGCCCGACACGATCAGCGACAGCAACACGCCCCAGTAGTTGTGCGTGAGGCGCACTTCGTCGGTGTACAGGTGCAGCCCCTGCAACGCCTGCGGGAACCAGCCGTTCGGCCCGAAATACGTGAGCATCCCGTCGGCGACGAGCACCGTGCCGAGCGTGACGGGAATCACGAGCAGCGTCGTGACGAACTTCTGGTACGGCGAATGGCGGCGCAGCGCGAACGCGACGGGCACCGCGACGCCGACGTTGATCAGCGTCGCCGGCACCGCGAGCTTCAGCGTGACGAGCACGGTCGGCCACATCGCGGTGTCGGTGAAGAACTGCACGTAGTTCGCGAGCACGCCGCCGCCGTTCATCGGCTGGAACGACAGCACGAGACCGTACGCGAACGGATAGATGAACAGCGCGACGATGAACGCGAGCGCGGGCGTGACGAGCCACGCCTTCGCGTCGCGCGGCGTGCCGGCCGGGAGCGTGCTCATGCGGCCTCCCGGTGACGCGCTGTCGCGCACGCGGTGCGGCGGCCGTTCATTGCGCGTCTTCCGCATAGACGAGCGTGCGCGACGGCGCCACGCGCAGCCGCAACGGCTCGCCTTCCGCGAATTCGCCGGCCACGCGCGCCCAGATCGGGCCGAACGGCGTGAGCGCACGGATCAGCGAATCGCGGCCTCCGTACTCGACCGTTTCGACCGTCGCGTCGAACGCGTTGTCGGCGCCTGCTTCCGCGCGCTCGATGTCGTCGGGGCGCAGCGCGACCGCGACGTCCTTCGCGTCGAAGCCGGCCATCGGCACGCCCGTGAGTCGCACTCCGGCGGCGCTGACGCTCACGTGGTCGCCGGCCATCCCTTCGAGCGTGAACGGCAGCACGTTGCGATAACCCATGAAGCGCGCGACATGCAGGTTGTGCGGGCGCGTGTAGACGTCCTTCGGCGTCGCGACCTGCTGCACGACGCCCTCCTTCATCACGACGATGCGGTCGGCCATCGACAGCGCCTCGTCCTGGTCGTGCGTCACGTAGATCGTCGCGCGTTCGAGTTGCGTGTGGATGCGGCGGATCTCGGCGCGCATCTCGATGCGCAGCTTCGTGTCGAGGTTCGACAGCGGTTCGTCCATCAGCACGAGCGGCGGCTCGATGACGATCGCGCGTGCGATCGCGACGCGCTGCTGCTGCCCGCCCGACAATTGCCCGGGCAGCTTGCCCTCGTGCCCGACGAGCTGCACGAGTTCGAGCGCCTGCTGCGCGCGCCGCCGGGTTTCCTGCTTTGGCACGCCGCGCATCCTGAGGCCGAAGCCGACGTTCTCGAGCACCGACATGTGCGGAAACAGCGCGTAGTTCTGGAATACCATCCCGAAGCCGCGGCGCTCGGGCGGCAGCACGTCGATGCGCGTGTCGTCGAGCCAGATGCCGCCGCTCGTCAGCGGCTGCAGCCCCGCGATGCAGTTCAGCGCGGTCGACTTGCCGCAGCCCGACGGGCCGAGCAGCGCGATGAACTCGCCGCGCCGGATCTCGAGATCGAGCCCGTTCAGCGCGGCGACCTGCGCGCCTTGCGCATTGGTGAAGCTGCGGCTGACGCCATCGAGCCGCAGCCGTTCGAAACTGTGCTTCATTGCGCGAACTCCATCGACGCGGACGCCGCGGCGCCCGCCGGCCCATGCGTCACTTCGACTTCTGCGAACCGATCTCGCGATCCCACTTCTGGAACGCGGCGACCATCGCCTGCGCGCTGAGCGGCTGCACGTGCGGGCGATCCGCCAGCAGCTTCGCGTACTCGGGGCGGCCGAACTTGCGGACCACTTCCTGGCTGTGCGCGGGCGCCATCTCGAGCGTCACGCCCTTCACCGCCGGGCCCGGGTAGAAGTAACCGTCGTCGTAGGTCATCGCCTGCTGCGCCGGTTCGAGCAGGAAGTTCATCAGCTTGAACAGCACGTCGAGCTTGTCCTTCGGTACGCCCTTCGGGATCACCATGTAGTGCGCATCGTTGACCCACGTCATGTTGTCGAATGCCTGGATCCTGAATTCGGCCGGCACGATGCCAAGCGCGCGCGGGTTGAGGTCCCAGCCGGTCACGGTCACGGTCATGTCGCGCGTGCCCTCGCCGAGTTCCTTCATCACGGCCGACGTGCCGCCCGGGTAGTACGGGACGCAGTCGTTGAGCTGCTTCAGGAACGCCCAGGTCTTGTCCCAGCCGTTGATCGGGTCCTGCGGGTTCTTGTCGCCGAGCACGTACGGCAGCCCCATCAGGAACGTGCGGCCGGGGCCCGAATTCGCCGGGCGCGCGTAGATCAGCTTGTTCGGGTGCGCCTTGCACCATGCAAGCAACTGATCGGGTGTTTTCGGCGGATCACTGACCTTCGCCGGGTTGTATTCGAGCAGCGGGCCGGCCGGCATGTAGGCGACTTCGAGACCGAAGCCCTGTGCAAGGTCCTGCATCTTGCGCGGGCCGGGCGCGTACTTGTCGAGCACGCCGGGGAACGCGCCCGCGTTGTCGGGCAGCAGCTTCAGCCACAGGTTTTGCTCGATGCCGGCGGCCAGCGCGTCGGTGCCCGTCAGCACGAGGTCGATGTCGGCGCGCCCCGCCGCCTGCATCGCCTTGATCTTGCCGGGCAGTTGAGGTGCCGGCGCGTTCGTGAACGTGACGTTCGACACGAGGTTCGGGTTCTTGTCCCTGAAGGCTTCGATGGCCTTCTGCGTGAGCTGCAGGTTGCCCGCGACATCGACGATGTTCAGCGACACGGGGGCGGCAACGGCTGCCGCGGCCGACAGCGTGAAGCCCAGGGCGAGTGCGATCCGGCGGACACGGCGAGCGATCGTGGTGGCGTTCATGTCTCCTCACTTCGGTCGGTGGATGGGACCTTTGTTTTCAGGAAATCATGACGGCGTTATACGATGTCGGTCAACAAAAAACCGAGCTGCGCGGGGCGGGACTTTCCCTGACAAATTCCTTCCGGTGGATCGCAATTTGATTGCCGGGCAAGATGGGCCGGGGATCGCGGCTGGACGCCAAGTCGTCTTGCGACGTCATATCTCCAGGTCGCTAAACCTGACGAAGCAGACTCAACCGGCATCCGACGTGGATCGGGTCTGTCGGCGTTGGGCAGGCCCGGCAAATCAGCGGTTCTTCAGCGCGATCAACACGTCCCGGTGCTCGGCACTGACTTTTCGCGCCGCGCGCAGCACGTCGCCCTTCTCGGCTTCGGTCGAAGCCTTGATCTCGTGGGTGGGGCGGATGATCGTGCGGGGTTTCAACTCAACCCCGTACAGCACCTTTCGTTTGGGATCCATGACAGCATTCCGCTAAAAAACCGACAACGATCGGCCGATTATCCGTCGATCGGATGCTGCGGTCGCGTCGCTGTCGATCATGGCGCCCGACGAACGGACGAAGATGGCCCAAAGCCGGCAAACGATGCCCGAATATCAGTTCCTCAAGCGTGAATTGCCTTCGCCCAACACCTTCACCGCTTCGATCAACCGTTCGGCGTCATGCCACTCGCCATACCCCGACGCCGGGTTCAGATGCCCCACCTCGCCGAGATCGACGAGCTTGCTGCCCCACCCCGCCGCCAGCACTTCGACGCGTTCGAAGCGCGCGAGCGGATCGTTGCGGCTCGCGGCGACGATGCTCGGAAACGGCAGCCGCCCGGTCGGCACCGGCGTCCAGCCGTTCGCGTCGATCGCATCGGGCGCCGGATAACCGGCGGGCATCGGCGACTCGAGATCGGCCGGCGCCGCGAGCAGCGCGCCGTGGATCGGGCGCGTGGCCTGCCGCGCCCAGTGCACCGTAATCATCACCCCCGCGCTGTGCGCGACGAGGATCACCGGGCCGTCGATCGCGGCCAGCGCCGCATCGAGCGCCGCGACGCGTGCGGCGCGGCTCAGCTTGTCCGCTTCGAGCGGTGCGACGGAGCGCGCGTTCGGCAGGCGCCGTTCGAGGTGCGTCTGCCAGTGGTCTTCGACGTGATCGCGCAAGCCGGGCACGATCAGGATGGTGGGGGCGGTCGTCAGGGTCATATTGGCTCCGAAGCGTTCAGGAAAGTCGGGATGCGCGCCGTTCGCGTTCGACGCGCGCGAGGTCGGCCACATAGCTCGCGCGTCCGATCGCGAACAGCACGGAGGCCATGAGCGGCACGACGGGAATCCATTGGAGTGCGCCGACGAGGCCGGCGCGATCGGCGACCCACCCCGTCAGCAGCGGGCCCGGCGCCATGCCGAGCAGGTTGTTGGCGAGCGTGAGCGTCGCGAACGCCGACGCGTGGATCGCGGCCGGCGTCAGGTTTGCGACCATCGCGCCCGACGCACCGGACGCGCCCGCGCCCACCAGCATCCCCGCGCAGATCAGCGCGAGCTGCAGCGGCCCGGGCGGCAGCCGGAACGCGACCGCGAGGCAGACGCCGGTCACCACGCAATACGCGATCGCGGTCAGCCACTTGCGCTTGCCGTCGGTCTTGCCGACGCGGTCGGTGAGGATCCCGCAGCCGACCATCCCGACGCCCGCGAGCAGCACGAAGCCGGCGGCGAGCACGGCCGCGCGGTCGGGCGCCATCGCGTAGTAGCGGTTCAGGTAGCTCGGCAGCCATGCGAACAGCGCGCCCGGCACGAACAGGTGCAGCCCGCTGCCGAGATACGCGCAGATCACCGAGCGCGACGCGAACAGCCCCGACATCAGCGCGCGCACGCTGCCGCGCAGGTCGCGGGGCGTGTCGGTGTCGCGCCGGCAGGGTTCGGTGCCGTATTCGGTGCCATATTCGGTTCGATACGCGGCGAGCCGCCGTTCGGTCACGACGCAGCGATACGCGACGAGCAGCACGATGCCGAGCGCGGCCATCACGCCGAACGACCAGCGCCAGCCGAGATGCGCGCCGACCAGCCCGCCGAGCGCCATGCCGAACACGGAGCCGAATGCGCCGCCGGCCATGAACGCGCCGGTCAGCGTCGCGCGCAGGCGGGCCGGAAAGATGCTGAGGATCAGCGCGACGCCGACGCTGCCGTACGCGGCTTCGCCGAGCCCGACGAGGCCGCGCGCGACGAGCATCTCCGTGTAATTGGTCGACAGCGCGCAGCCGAGCGTCGCGACGCTCCACAACGCGGCCATCAGCACGATGCTGCGCACGCGTCCGAAGCGGTCGGCGAGCACCGACAGCGGAAACGTCAGCAGCCCGACCAGCAGCGCGACGACGCCGGAGAGCGAACCGAGCTGCGTGTCCGACAGCGCCCACGCGTGCTTGAGCAGCGGGAACACGGCGTTGAGCACCTGCCGCGACATGTAGTCCGACAACAGCAGGCCGACGGTCAGCCCGAACACGAGCCACGCATAGGCGGGCGCGCGCCGGCCGGCGGCGACGTCCTGCATCGACGGCTCGACATGATGGATCAGCATGCGTGTCTCCTCCGGCACCGGAGCGGTCGTGCTCCGGCGCGGCTTGCGTGGCCCCGCTCCGTTGACCGGAGTCCGCCCCCGCACCACGTGCGGGGATGGGTGCCACGCCACAACGATCGGCGGGCGGCGGCCGCCACGGCCGCTTGCCCGGATGCGCGGATGCGCGGCGTGTCAGGCGGCCCGCAGCGGGACGTTCACCTGGCCCGGCCGGCGGTTCGGCGCCATGCCGAGCTGCGCGAGGGTCTCGTCGATACCGTCGTACTGCACACCAATCCGGTAGATCGCCTTCGCCTCCTTGCCGGTGGCGATGTCGCGGCCGAGTTCGCGCGCGATCCGTGCGCACTGTTCGACCTGCTGCACCGACGTCATCCGGTTGCCCTTCTGGTCGATGATCGTGTCCTCGATCCCGCAGCGCGGATGCAGGCCCAGCGCCATCGCGACCGTGTTGATCGGCAGCACGTTCTTCATCAGCGATTCGAGCGTGATGCACGCGCCGTCCGGGCAACGCCGCACGAATTCCATGAAGTTGTACGGATTCGGGCCGTCGAAGCCGCCGCCGATGCCGACCCACGTGACGTTCAGCGGGCCGCGATAGACGCCGCGGCGGATGATCCGTTCGAGCGTTTCCAGCGCATGCATGCCGGTGAGCTGGAAATGCGGCTGGATGCCGGCCGCCTGCAGGCGGCGCAGGTGCTCGTCGACCCAGCCGGGGCCGGCCGGCACGGTCATCTCGCGGTACGCGTCCCACAACGCGGCTTCGTTCAGCGACGTGCCGGCGATGTCCTTGCGGTTCATCAGCTCGGTGATGTTCATCTGCACGGTGTTGATCGCGACCGTCACCTGGTCGGGCTTCGGTGTCAGCTCGGCGAGCATGTGGCGCGTGTCGTCGGACAGCCATTTCGCGTCGGCGCCCTCGCCCTCCGGCGCGAACGAGATCGAGCCGCCCACCTGCAGGATCATGTCGGGCACCGCCTCGCGCAGCCGGCCGAGCAGCTCGTTGAACTTCGACAGCCGCTTGCTGCCCTTGCCGTCGAGCTCGCGCACGTGCATGTGCAGCACCGTCGCGCCTGCGTTGTAGCAGTCGACGGCCTTCTGAACGTGCTCGTCCATCGTCACCGGAATATCTTCCGGAAAATCGGCGGGCATCCATTCGGGGCCGTACGGCGCGACCGTGATGACCACCTTGTCCTGGTTTTCCGGGTGCAGCGAATCGTCGAGAAATTGCATGTCGTCCTCCAGTGGAAATCGTTGTATTCGGGCGTACGGGCGTGCGTATCCCGTCGCGCCGGGCGGCGGGCCCGGCGCGTTGTTCAGGGTTGCGGATCGGTTACGGTGCGGGCGCGCTCAGAACGGCACGTCGCCGACGATGCCCGCGCGCTCCATCCGGCGCACGCACGGCGGGTAGTCCATCACCGCGTAGTGCTGGGTGCTGCGGTTGTCCCAGATCGCGACGCTGTTCTTCTTCCAGCGCCAGCGCACCTGGTATTCGGGAATGAAGGCCTGGCTGATCAGGTACTGCAGCAACTGGCCGGCGCCGGGGTTCGCGTCCTGCCCGACCCGCACGCGCGCGGGCGTGTGGAAGTTCGTGAAATGCGTGGTGAACGCGTTCACGTACAGCACCTTCTCGCCGGTTTCGGGATGCGTGCGCACGACCGGATGCTCGGCGTCCGGGTACTGCGCCTTCAGCGCGAGGCGCTTGTCGATCGGCATCGCCGCGCCGAAGCTCGCCTCGATGCTGTGGCGCGCGCGCAAGTCGTCGATCTGCTGCTTCACGTGGTCCGGCAGGCGCTCGTAGGCGAGCGCCATGTTCGCCCACATCGTGTCGCCGCCAACCGGCGGACCGTCGATGCAGCGCAGCACGCAGCCGAACGGCGGCGCCACGCGCCAGCTCGCATCGCTGTGCCACGCATTCTCGTAGCGGTCGTTCGGCTGGTCGGGCGACTTGTAGATCCGCACGAGCCCCGGGTGCTCGGGATCGCTGCCGGCAACCGGATGATCCTCGAGCTCGCCGAAGCGCCGCGCGAACGCGACATGCTCGGCGCGCGTGATGTCCTGGTCGCGCAGGAACAGCACGCGATGCCGGAGCAGTTGCGCGCGGATCTCGGCGAACAGGCCGTCATCGTGCACGGCGTCGGCGAGGCTCACGTCCAGCAGTTCCGCGCCGAGCGCGCAGGTCAGGGGTTCGACTCGCATGCGCGTCTCCTCAGACGATGAACACCGACGAACCGGTGGTCTTGCGCGATTCGAGATCGCGGTGCGCCTGCGCGGCGTCCTGCAGCGCGTAGCGCTGGTTGATCTCGATCTTGATGCGGCCGGCGGCGACGTGCGCGAACAGTTCGCCGGCCAGGTCGTTCTTCTCGGCCGGATCGGCGATGTAGTCGGCCAGCGCCGGGCGCGTCAGGTACAGCGAACCCTTCATCGCGAGGCGCTGCGGATCGAACGGCGGGATCGGGCCCGACGCGGTCCCGACGCACACCATCAGCCCGCGCCGCTTCAGCGAATCGAGCGAGCCTTCGAAGGTGTCCTTGCCGACGCTGTCGAACACGACGTCGACGCCCGCGCCGTCCGTCAGCTCGCGCACGCGTTTCGCGACGTCCTCGCGGCTGTAGTCGATCGTATGGTCGCAGCCGTGCGCGCGGGCGATCGCGGCCTTGTGCTCGCTGGATACCGTGCCGATCACGGTAAGCCCGAGCAGCTTCGCCCATTGCGACACGATCAGCCCGACGCCGCCGGCGGCCGCGTGCAGCAGGATCGTGTCGCCCGGCGCGAACGCGTGGATGCGGCGCAGCAGGTAGGCCGACGTCAGTCCGCGCATCGTCATCGCCGCGGCCGTTTCGCACGAAATGCCGGCCGGCAGCCGCACGAGCGGCGCGGCGGGGATCAGCCGTTCGGTGCTGTATGCGCCGAGCGTGTTCAGGAAGCCCGTGTAGGTCACGCGGTCGCCGACGGCGACGTTCGTCACGCCGGGCCCGATCGCCTCGACCACGCCGGCCGCCTCGACGCCGAGGCCGGCCGGCAGCGGCACCGGATACAGGCCGCTGCGGAAGTACGTGTCGGCGAAATTCAGCCCGACCGCGTCGTGCCGCAGGCGCACCTGGCCGGCGCCCGGGTTGCCGACGTCGATCGCTTCCCAGCGCAGCACGTCGGGGCCGCCGGTTTCGTGGAATCGCACTGCATGTGCCATGTTGTTCTCCGTAGGGTGTCAGTCGGATGCGCGTCGCGCATCGTCGGGTTCGTTCGGGTCGTTCGCTTTGTTCGCTTTGTTCGCGCGTGGCGGCGTCGCGGCTGCGCCGTCCGCCAGCGGTTCATCCAGTCCGGCCCAGTCCGCGTCGCCCAGGTAGCGCCGCGCGGCCGGGAAAATCACGCCTTCCATCCGCCCCATCTGCTCGAACGCGCCGTGCGCATAACGAGCGAGCGCCGCATCGAACGCGTCCGACGGCAGCCCGTCCGCGGCGATCCGCTCGAGCGCATCGAGCGCTTGCGCATCGCGCTGCCGCTGGCGGTCGAGTTCGTCCAGTTCGGCCGCGACGCACTCCGCGCGCACGCGCAATGCCGCGAAGAGGCGCGCTTCGGCGGCCGTGCCGACACGGGCGCGCTGCAGCGCGGCGAGCGATGCCAGCGCACGCTGCATGTCGGCCGCGCGCCGCTGCGGCGCGTCCGCGTGTGCGGCGGACGCCGTCAACGCACGCTGCGTGTCGCTCGCTTGCCGCTGCGGTGCGTCCACGTGTGTGGCGGACGCCGTCAACGCATGCAGCAACACGCCGACCGTGCGATGCGCATCGAGGCAACGCGCCATCACGCGCGCCTCGGCAGGCGTTCGCCGCGACGTGCACACGAGCACCGGCACGCCGCTCGTCGCGAGCAGGTCCCGCCGTTGCGCGCAGGCCGCTGCATCGGCATCGTGCGGCAGCGCCGCGACGCCGATCAGGTCGCAGCCGAGTTCTGCCGCCAGTGCGCCGGGGGCTGCGCCGCCGGCCGCCGGGTGGCCGGCACCCGCGATCGCGTGGGACAAGCCCTGCGCCCGCGCCGCGGCTTCCACTTTCGCACCGTGTTCCGGCAGCCGCGCTCCGGATAAACGCGAGTCCGGCGCGGCGCCGGCCAGCATGAACGTGACCCGGGCGCCGACCGCGCGCGCCAGTTCGAGCGCATGGCCGATCGCGTCGATGCCGCCGGGCGCGCTGTCGACCGTCACGAGCAGATGGCGGTACATCGTGCCGCTCCGTTTATCCGGCGAGCGGCGCGTGGCGCCGCGTGCCGGTCGATACGATGTTCATGGCCCTCTCCTCGTTGCGTTCGTCCTGCATCGGAACCCATGCTATCGACACGGTGCCGGTGCGGCCCCACTCGTCGCGGGGGGGATTGACGCGCGGACGCGGTTCGGCCGATCCTTCCCCCCACGCCCACCCCGGACGCTGGCCCGCACGGCACCGCCGGAATCCGACCCCTGCCCCGATGGCCCACCCACCCGACCGCGCCGACGCGCCCCCCACCGAACTGGTCCTGAAGACGACCGCGCCGCGCGTGCCGGCGCAGTTGCTGGCCCGCGCGCGGCTGAGCCTCGCCGCGCCCGCTTTCGACGGCCGGCCGGTCACGCTCGTGCAGGCGCCGGCCGGTTACGGCAAGACGTCGCTGCTCGCGCAATGGCGCCGCGAGACCCTCGCGCTCGGCCGCGCGGTCGTATGGCTGTCGGCCGACGAGCGCGACGATGCGGCCCGGTTGCTGCAGGGGCTCGTGCAAGCGGTGCGGACCGGTTGCGCGCGGCCCGGCTTCGGGCGCCTGATCCCGCTCGGCGCGGCCGACGCGGCGCGTGCGCTGGAGGGCGTGACCGCGTGGCTGGCCGAGGTCGCGCAACTGTCGATCGATGCGCTCCTGATCGTCGACGATGCGGAGCGGCTGCCGCCGGCCGGCCTCGATGCGCTGACCTACGTGCTGCACAACGCGCCGCAGAACCTGCATGTCGTCGTCGCAGCGCGGCGCGGGCTCGACCACACGGCCGGCGACCTGCTCGCCGGCGGGCAATGCACGCTTGCGGGCCCCGACTGGCTGCGCTTCACGCTCGACGAGACGATCGCGCTGGTCGGCGCGCGCTTTGCGCAGCGGGTCGACGCCGACGCGTGCGCGCGGCTGTTCGAACGCGTCGACGGCTGGCCGCTCGGCCTGCAGCTCGCGATGGCCGCGATGGCGCGCTCGGCCGATCCGCGCCAGGCGGTCGACGCGCTCGCCGCCCGCGTGGACGGCACGCGCGACCGCCTCGTCGAGCTGCTGCTCGCGAACCTGTCGGCCGACGACACGGCGTTCCTGACCCGCACGAGCATCGCCGATCGCCTGCATCCGTCGCTGTGCGCGGCGCTGCTCGACGACGAGGACGCGCCCGGCCGTCTCGCGCGGCTCGCCCGCGACACGCCGCTGTTCATTGCGTCGGACGATTCGGACTGGTGCCGGCTGCATCCGCTCGTGCGCGACACGCTGCGCGACCGCCTGGCCGCGAGCCCCGACGCCGAGCGCAACGCGCTGCATGCGCGCACGGCCGCCTGGCTCGACGCGCACGGGATGACCGAGGAAGCCGCGCGCCACGCGTATGCGGCCGGCCAGTTCGAGGTGGCGTACGCGCTCGCGCAGCGCTGCCTCGAGGATGCGATCAAGCAGGGCCGCATCAACGACGTGCTCGACTGGCTCGCGCTCTTGCCCGATGCGGAGCTCGACAAGCGCCCGACGCTGCGCATCGCGGTCGCATGGGCGCTGGCGCTCGGCGAGCGCCACGTCGAGGCGCAGCGCCAGATCGCGGGCATCCTCGCGGATACCGGCACGCCCGCGGCGATGCGCTACGAATGCGCGCTGATCCTCAGCGCGGCTGCGTATTACGCCGACGAAATCGACCGTTTCGTCGAGCTGTTCGAACCGTGGGCCGACTTCACGCCGCCGGCGGCGACGTGGCTCGCGCAAATACACGCGAACCGGCTGTCGGCGCGCGCGATCATCGTCGGCGAACCGGCGCAGGCGCGCCGCTTCCAGCACGCCGCGCCGCGCGGCGAGACGGCGGCCGGGTTCGGTTATGTCGCGCGCTGGGGCGAACTGATCACGGGCCTGAGCTACCTGCGCGAAGGCCAGGTCCGGCTCGCCGACGATGCGCTGTCGCCGGCGCTGGCCCGCGCGGAAGCCGATCTCGGACGCCGCCATCCGCTGACCTGCATGCTCGCCGCGATGTGCGCGGCGCTCGCGTACGAGGCCGACCGCGTCGACCAGGCCGCCGCGTTGCTCGCGAACCGGCTCGACGTGCTCGAACATGCAGGCACGCCCGATACCGTGCTGCTCGGCTATCGCACCGCCGCGCGCATCGCGCTGCTGCGCGGCGTCGAGCACCGCGCGATCGACCTGCTCGAAGCGCTCGACGCGATGGGCGTCGCGCGCCGCTTGCCGCGCCTGTCGGTCGCGAGTCTCGCCGAACAGGTGCGCATTCACGCGGCGCGCTATCGCGAGGCGACCTGCCATGCGCTCGTCGAGCGGATCGATGCGATCGCCGCGGCCGAGTTTCCATCGCACGGGCCGTTGTGGCGGCGCCCCGTCGTGCTGCTGCAGGCGAGCGCGCATGCGGGCGCGGCGCTGGCCGCGCGCCGCTGGGACGACGCGCGCGCGGCGCTCGACGAAGCAGCGGTGCTGGCCCGTGAAATGAGCATGGGGCAAGCGCGGATCGAGATCATGGCGCTCAGCGCGTTCGCGCTCGAACAGTCGGGCGGCGGCGGCCGCGCGCTGCTCGACGAGGCGATGAACCTCGCGGACGTATTCGGGCTGACGCGCACGCTCGCCGACGCCCATCCGGCTGTCGCCGACTGGGCGCGCCGCGCCGGCGACGAAGCGGCCGCCGGCGCCGGC
>NZ_JAAOXM010000013.1 GCF_011605345.1 Burkholderia sp. D-99 | reverse complement strand
GCGGTGGCCGCGCTGGCCTGGCCGCTGGCCAGCCGCGGCGGCGACGCGTTCGCCGCCGGGCCGGCGTCGGCAACCCATGCGCAGCCGTCGCGCTCGCCGCGCGCATGGCGGCTCGCGCTGTTCTTCGGCATCGCGACCGGCGCGTACACGCTCGTGCTCGCGTGGCTGCCGCCTTACTACATGCGGCTCGGCTGGTCGCCGACGGCGGCCGGCAGCCTGCTCGGCGGCGTGACGCTCGCGGAGGTCGTCGCGGGCCTGACGATCTCGGCGATGATCGACCGCCTGCCCGATCGCCGGCCCGCGCTGCATGCGGCGATCGCGTCGCTGTTCGTCGGCTTGCTGGTGATGCTGGCCGCGCCCGAAGCGCTCGCGTTGCCGGCCGCGCTGCTGATGGGCGCGGGGATCGGCGCGCTGTTTCCGCTGTCGCTGATCGTCACGGTCGACCATGCGGCGACGCCGGCGGATGCCGCATCGCTGACGGGGTTCGTGCAGGGTATCGGCTACCTGATCGCCGGGCTGTTTCCGTTCGCGGCAGGCATCGTGCGCCAGCATCTCGCGGACCTGACGCCCGCGTGGGGCGCGATGGCCTGCCTGTGTGTCGCGCTGTTCGCGCTGGCGTCGGGGTTTGCGCCGAAGCAGACGCTGCACGCCGCGCGTGCGTAGCGCCGGCAGCCGTTCAGTTGACCGGCTCGCAAAACGGGATCTTGTCGCGCAGCGCGTTGCCTGCGGCGACAGGGTCCCGCCCGGCCGGCAACGTGACGGAAACCGACGTATGCCCGGTTTTGCTCTGCGGTTCCTGGCCCGGCCAATGGCTCTCCTTCCAGGTGGCGATCCAGTCGAGCTTGCCGGCGCTCGCGCCAGGCACGAAGCGCAGCCGCAGGGAGCCGTCGAAGTCTTCGCTGCAATGCGGCGAGTGCTGATAGTCGTGCTCGGTGAAGCAGGCCCGAATCTGCTTGTTGCAGCTGAACGGGAGCTTCGATACGCGTGGCGTGCTCGCATGGCCGCCATTCGGCTGCAGTTCGACGAAATCGGCGTTTTCCCAGCTTCCGCCACCGCCTGAATAGCTTTCGGACCAACCGGCCAGCACCGCGACCGCGAAGCGCTCGCCGCCCAGCGGATACAACGCGGGGTAGATCCCGAGCGACGGTGGCTCGCCGTCGCCGTCGACCCGGTTGGCCGGCTGGTAGTCGGAGAAATCCCACTGCTGTACGCGCTTCCAGCCGGCGGCGGACGCGAAACTCACTTTCAGCAGTTGCGGGCCCGGCAGGATCGCGTAGTAGATGCCCGGCGCGTCGTTCCTGGCCCGGTACAGCGATGGCGCGTTGTCCGCGTCGCCGGGCTGGCCGGGGGCGCCGCACGATGCCGACGCCAACTCGCACACCTTGCGCGGCCAGTCGCGATCGGGCACGGCGGTTTTCGCAACCTCGACAAAAGGCACGGTGCGAGCTTCGCTGGTGTCACCGGCAGCGTGGGCCGGGGATGCCGCGATCAGAGCGGCCGTCAATCCCGCCAGGCTGCACATGCCCGATCGAATACGGGTACCCATTCAACGTTGTCCTTGTAAGGTGGTTGGCGCGCCGTGATCCCGTGCGGTTATCCAGCGACGTGGCCCAGTCTGCCCGAAAGTGCCCGCCCCGCCCAGACACCGCGCCGTTATCGACCGCCCGCTTCCCGTTCCGCCTCGAACCGCCGATAGGCACGCTCCGACGGGCAGCGCCGCAAGTCGCACGCGTCTTCGTCGCACAGCCGGCACACGCGGATCGCGTTCTGCATGTCGTCGGCGAGCGCGCCGACCAGTTGCTCGCAGATCGGCGTGAGTTGCGCGCATTGCTCGGACGTCAACGTGCGCGTGAGGTCCGCGATCGCCGCGCTGCGTGCGGCAAGCACCTGCTGGACCGCATCGTGCCCGGCCTCGGTCAGCGTCAGCACGACGGTGCGTTTGTCGTCGCCGGGCTCGCGCGCGACGAGCCCTTCCTGCGCCATCCGCTCGGCAAGTCGCACAGCCGACGAGTGGACGAGCATCAATTGCCGCGCCAGCGCGTCGATCGTCAGTGCCTGCGCCTGTGACAACAGCACCAGCGCGTCCACGCTCGACCCGTGCAGCCCGGTGTCGCGGGCGATCGCGTCCTCTACCCGGTCGTTCAGCCCAAGCGCGAGCGCGCCCAGCAGGTTGTTCAAGCGTTGCTTTTTCATGTAGGCGCTCCTAGTATATGTGTGCGTCACGCATATAATTTAAACCATCGTGTCACCGATGTCAGCCGCAGCGCGGCCCGCTCGATCCGGGCGGTCGCTCGCCCGCATTCTACGAGTCGACAGGCCGAGTGGAGTCAACGCATGAACGACAGCGCGCGCAATACCGGATGCCTGATCATGGCCACATTGTGCTGGGGCGTCGCCATCCCGTTCAGCAAGATGGCGCTGCCTGCCCTGTCACCCGCGTGGCTCATCGTGCTGCAGATCGCCGCCAGCGTCGTGGTGCTCGCGTGTCTCGCCGTCGCGCAACGTGTCAGCCTGAAAGGCATCGCCCCGGCGCAGGTTGCCGTCGTCGCGCTGATCGGCATGCTCGAGCCGTGCGGCGCGTACTACCTCGGGTTCGTCGGCATGCAATCCACGTCCGCGCTGCACACGGCGGTGATCTTCGCGCTCGAACCGCTCGGCATCCTCGCGTTCAACATCGCGCTGTTCCGGTTCAGGGTCGACAGGCGGCTGCTGGTCGCGGGCGGCGTCGCGTTGTTGGGCGTCGTCGTCATCACGCTCGGCGACACCTCGGCGGACGCTCACGCGTCGCTGCGCGGCGATGCATTTGTGTTCGCCGGCGTGATGGTGGCCGCGCTGTACGTGTCGTTGTCGACGCAGGCCGTGACGCTGCCGTCCGCGACGGCGATGCTGCTGATCCAGCAAGCCGGTTCGCTGCTCCTCGCGCTCGTGCTGCTCGGCATCGACCTGGGCGGCGGCGGGCCGCACCGGTTGCCGGCGTGGCCCGCCGTGTGGCCAGCGCTGGCGATCGGCGTGCTGCAGTTCACGCTCGCGTTCCTGTTCTATTTTCGCGGCGCGCGCGACAACGCATCGTACTGGAGCGTGGTCGTGCTCAACCTGATTCCTGTCGTCGGCATTGCCGCGTCGATCCTGATCCTCGGCGAATCGGCCGCGCCGATCTACTTCGTCGGCGGCGCGATCACGATCGGCGCGGCGCTCTACACACACCTGCGCGAACGCCGTGCCGAACCCGGGCCGGCCCGCACGTGATCAGCCTGCGCTCGCGTACAGCGTCGAATCCGCGAACCCTTCGGCATCGAGCACGCGCCCGATCAGGATCAGCGCGGTGCGCTCGATCTGCGTGCCCCGCACCTTGCCGACGATGTCGGCGAGCGTGCCGGTCACGCGTTCTTCATCCGGCCAGCTCGCGCGGTAGATCACCGCGACCGGGCAATCGGCGCCGTAATGCGGCAGCACTTCGTCGACGATGCGCGCGAGATGGCGCACGCCGAGATGGATCGCGAGCGTCGCGCGGTGCGCGGCAAGCGAGCCGAGCGCTTCGCCTTCCGGCATCGTCGTCTTGCCCGCGAAGCGCGTGAGGATCACCGTCTGCGCGACGCCCGGCAGCGTCAGCTCGACGCCGAGCGTCGCCGCGCACGCGGCCGTGGCCGTCACGCCAGGTACGATTTCGTATGGAATCCCGAGTACCTTGAGGCGGCGGATCTGCTCGCCGATCGCGCCGTACAGCGACGGGTCGCCCGAATGCACGCGCGCGACGTCCTGCCCTTTCGCATGCGCGGCGGCGAGCAGCGCGACGATCGCGTCGAGGTCGAGCTCGGCCGTATTGACGACCTGCTCCGCGCGATGGCCGTCGAGCACGGCGGCCGGCACCAGCGAACCCGCATACAGGATCACCGGGCACGTGCGCACGAGGCGCTGGCCCTTCACCGTGATCAGCTCCGGGTCGCCGGGGCCCGCGCCGATGAAATACACCGTCATCGAAAAATCTCCGTCAATTCATGGAATGACCGGCTGCGCGGCGTCATGCGCGCGCGGCCGGATCGAGCGCGTCGATGAGCGCCGCGGCCGAGTCGAACGCGCGGTCGGCGTCGGGCAGCGGCGGCCGGCGCAGCATCACGACCGGCAGCCTGCGTTCGCGCGCGACGTCGAGCTTGGCTTCGGTGGCCGCGCCACCGCTGTTCTTGCTGACGACGACGTCGATGCCCGTCAGCGCAAACAGTGCGCGCTCGCCGTCGAGCGTGAACGGCCCGCGCGCGGCGACAACCTGCGCGCGCGCGTTGCCGGGATGCGCGTCGAGGCAGCGCACGAGCCAGAACTGGTGCGGCGGGATCGCGTCGAGATGCGCGAGCGGTTCGCGGCCGAGCGTGAACAGCGGCCGCCGGAACGGCGCGAGCGCGGCTTCGATGCCGGCCCAGTCGTCGACCATGCGCCAGTCGTCGCCGGGTTGCGGCGACCACGGCGCGCGGCGCAGCGCCCACAGCGGCACGCCCGCTTCACGCGCGGCGGCAGCGGCATTCGCGCTGATTTGCGCGGCATACGGATGCGTCGCGTCGATCACGAGGCCGATGCCGGCGTCGCGCAGATACGCGGCCAGCCCGGCAGCGCCGCCGAAACCGCCGACGCGCACGTCGCAGCGCAGGTCGTCGGGCACCTTGCCGAGGCCGGCCAGGCTGTAGACGTGACGGGGCCCGAGCGCGCGCGCGATCTTCAATGCGTCGCCGGTGCCGCCGAGCAGCAGGATGCGCGTGCTCATCGCGCTGCCCCGACGAAGCGGCCCTGCCGGTCGATCGCGAACATCTCGACGGCGACCGACGGCGGCACGATGTCGCGCGCGACGCGCAGCGCGTGCGCGCAGACGAGATCGCCGAGCGGCACGCCGTCGGCGTGCGCGAGCTTCAGCGCTTCCTGGCTCGTGTTCGCGGCGTGCATCGCGGCCTGCAGCGCGTCGCTGGCGCCCGCCTCGGCCGCCCACTGCGCGAGCAGCGGCAGGTCGATGCTCGAATGGCGGCTGTGCAGGTCGAGATGGCCGGCCGCGAGCTTGCTGAGCTTGCCGAAGCCGCCGCACATCGACAGCCGCTCGACCGGCGCGCGCCGCAGGTGCTTGAGCACCGCGCCCGCAAAATCGCCCATCTCGATCAGCGCCATGTCGGGCAGGTGGTAGTGCGCGCGCATCGCATCCTCGCTTGCATTGCCCGTGCACGCGGCGATATGCGCGATGCCGTTTGCGCGTGCGACGTCGATGCCCTGGTGGATCGACGCGATATAGGCCGAGCACGAGAACGGCCGCACGATGCCGGTCGTGCCGAGGATCGACAGCCCGCCGACGATGCCGAGGCGCGGGTTCATCGTCTTCAGCGCGAGCGCCTCGCCGCCCTCGACGCCGATCGTCACGTCGAAGCCGCCCGCATAGCCTTGCTCGGCCGCCAGCGCTTCCAGGTGCGTCGTCATCATCTGGCGCGGCACCGGGTTGATCGCCGGTTCGCCGACCGGCAGCGTCAG
This sequence comes from Burkholderia sp. D-99, assembly GCF_011605345.1. GTDB lineage: Bacteria > Pseudomonadota > Gammaproteobacteria > Burkholderiales > Burkholderiaceae > Burkholderia. The sequence goes on along the minus strand of NZ_JAAOXM010000013.1, from coordinate 233,035 downwards.
CCCCGCGCGCGTGACCGTGCCGACGCCCGGCCCCGCATGAAACCGCACGCCGGGCGCTGGCGCGAGCGCGACACGCGCGAAGATCAGCGCACCGTGCGTCACGTCCGGATCGTCGCCGGCGTCCTTGATCGTGCCGGCTTCCGCACCGTCGGCCGTGGCCCGGCAGAACTCGAGCCGCATCATGACGCGCTGCCCCTTCGGCAGCACGATCTCGACGGCGTCGTCCGCATGACCCGCGAGCAGCAGCCGCGCAGCGGCGAGCGACGTCGCGGTCGCGCAGCTGCCGGTGGTATAGCCGAAGCGTAGCGGCGCGGGCTGTTCGGGGGTCTCGTCGCGCATCACGCGTCCGTCGTGTGCGTCGTGGCCGGCGATGCGGCCGTGTCGACCGTGCCAGCCGAATCGGGCTTGCGCACGTCGTACAGCGTGACCGGCAACGGCTGACGCCAGGTGTCAAAGCGGCCGAGCGGCTCGGCATGCGCGAGCGACACGCGCGTGAGGGTGCCGCCATGCGTCTCGCGCCATGCGGCGAGCGCCAGCTCGCCTTGCAGCGTGACCGCGTTTGCGATCAGCCGGCCGCCGGGCTTCAGCGCTGCCCAGCAGGCGTCGAGCACGCCGGGGGCGGTCGCCCCGCCGCCGATGAAGATCGCGTCGGGCGCGGCGAGCCCCGCGAGCGCATCGGGGGCGCGGCCCGCGACGAGCTGCAGGCCCGGCACGCCGAGCGCGTCGCGGTTGTGCTCGATGAAGCGCTGCCGCTCCGCATGCGCTTCGATCGCGATCGCCTGGCATGACGGATGCGCGCGCATCCATTCGATGCCGATCGAGCCGCTGCCGGCGCCGACGTCCCACAGCAGCTCGCAGGGCGCGGGCGCGAGGCGGCCGAGCGTCATCGCTCGCAGGTCGCGCTTGGTGAGCTGGCCGTCGTGACGGTACGCATCGTCGGGCAGGCCGGGCGTGAGCGCGCGGCGCGGCGCGTCGGGGCCGGCCTGGCAGTCGAGCGCAACCAGATTGAGCGCGGCCGTTTCGTCGACGTGCCAGGCCTGCGCGAGCCCGTCGAGACGCCGCTCGAGCGGGCCGCCCAGATGTTCGAACACGCTGATGCGCGTCGGCCCGAAGCCGCGTGCGACGAGTTCGGCCGCGACGGCGGCCGGCGTCCGGCCGTCGGCACTCAGCACGAACAGGCGCCGGCCGGGCAGCAGGTGACGCGCAAGCGTCGCAAGCGGACGGCCGACGAGCGAGACTGCGCCGACATCCTGCAGCGCCCAGCCGAGGCGGGCGGCCGCCAGCGACAGCGACGACGGTGCGGGCAGCACACGCCAGTCATCGGCGGAAAGCTGGCGCGCGAGCGTCGCGCCGACGCCGAACAGCATCGGGTCGCCGCTCGCGAGCACGCACACGGGCGAGCCGCGCCGCGCGAGCACGCCCGCGAGATCGAACGGCGACGGCCATGCTTCGCGTTCGGCACGCAGCCGTGCGGGCAGCATGTCGAGATGCCGTTTCGCACCGACTACGAGCGTCGCGTCGAGCAGCGCGCGTCGTGCGCTGCGCCCAAGCCCCGCGTAACCGTCGTCGCCGATGCCCACTACCGTCAGCCACGCCGTCATGCACCCTTCCCCATCGTTCGATTCCATACAATTTGTTGCGATGCGCGGCTGCCGGGCCGCCGCGCGTTGATCCGTTGCTGATCCTGATCTGCTTCCGCGCCAGGCGCGCCGCACGCCCGCCGGTGCGATACGGCGACGATGTCAGCCGCGCGGCACGCCACCGACCAACGCCAGCAGCCCCAGATACATGCCGGCGATCGACGCGATCAGCAGCCAGCCGAGCAGCAGCCACATGAGCGGCCGCGCACCGCCTTTCCTGTACAGGAGCGTGCCGCCCGCCACGATCGGCACGCCGAGGCCGGCAAGCCCGACATTCTTCGGCCACTCGGCCGACGGTGCAAGCGGGATCAGTATGCACGCGAGCAGAACCCATGCGGGGATGGCCAGCAGGCCCAGCGCGATGCCCATGCCGAACAGCTCTGTCCTGCCTAGTTTCATAGCGGGTGCCGGCGGTCGCCGATCTGATGTCGAGCCGCCAATCGTACCATTGGCGAGACAGCGCAAAACCGGCTGCGGCCATGCTGCGACGCGGTTGCGCGGCGCATCGCCGCTGCCGGATCGTCGCGAAAATCGGGTATCCTACGGCCGTTCGTTCGCCGGTGCCCCTCGGGGCCGAAGAGGGAACACAGGGCGCACCACGCGCCGCTGTGGCTGCCCCCGCAACTGTAGACAGCGAGCCGATCTCCCCCTCATGCCACTGGTTCCACCGGGAAGGCCGGGAGCCGGCGCCGACCTGTCAGCCAGGAGACCTGCCGGCCAGAAAGTGCGTGCGTGCCAGTCGGCGTCGGGCGGGGTGTACCGATGCGTTGGCCGCGGCGCGACACTGCCCCGGTATCCCGTTGAGTTCCGCCCCCGTTTCGATTCCTGCGTCGCCCGTCGCGCGCCCTTCGGCTTGCCCGGGGCTCGTGCGCGTGGTCACGGCCGCCGACGGCGGGCTGTGCCGGATCAAGCTGCCGGGCGGCCGGCTGGATGTGCGTCAGGCGCGCGCGATCGCCGCTGCCGCGCGTGCCTTCGGCTCCGGTACGATCGACGCGACCAATCGCGCGAATCTCCAGCTGCGCGGCATTCGCGACGGCGCGGCCGACGCGCTGATGCGCGCATTGCTCGATGCGGGGCTCGGCCCGCCTGTCGATGCAACCGCGAGCGCCACCGCCGATGCGGCCGCGCTCGCCGCGAGCGACGACGTCCGCAACGTGATGCTCAGCCCGCTCGCCGGCCACGACCCTGCCGCACTCGTCGACAGCCGCGCGCTCGCCGCGCCGCTCTTCGACATGCTGGCGCGCGAGCCGCGCCGTGGCGAGCTGTCGCCGAAATTCTCTATCCAGCTCGACGGCGGCGAATCGGTTGCGGCGCTCGATCATCCGCACGACATCTGGCTGGCGGCATGGCGTCGTGGCGACGGCGCGGTGCGCATTGCGGCCGGGCTGGCCGGCTGCCCGCCGGTCGCGCATGACGCCCCACCCGCTTCGGTCGATGTCGCGCCCGATCAAGGTGCCGCGCTGGTCCGCGCGCTGCTGCTCGCGTTCCTCGATCTCGCGCCGGCGGACGTCACGCGGATGCGCGCACTGCTCTCAACCTGCGGCGAGCGCGCGCTGCTCGAACGCGCGCAGCACTATGTGCCCTTCCCGCTGGCGGCCGATCCGGCGCTCGCCGGCTGGCGCCGCACGCGCACCGACCCGGCGCTGCGTTTCGGTGTGCACCCGTCGCACGATGCGGCACGCTGCAACGTCGGCGCGCAATTCACGCTCGGCCGGCTCGATGCCATGCAACTGGAACGGCTCGCCGCGCTGGCCGAAACCGACGGCGACGGCACGCTGTCGATGACGCCATGGCAAGGCGTGTTCATGCACGGCGTATCGCGTGAACGCGCGCCGGCCACGCTCGATGCGCTGTCGTCGCTCGGCCTCGTCTGCGCGTCGTCCGACCCGCTGGCATCGGTCGTCGCGTGCACCGGCAGCGCGGGCTGCGCGAAGGCGCGCGCCGACACGAAACACGACGCGCTCGCGCTCGCCGCGCGCATCGGCCACGCGCTCGACGTGCACCTGACCGGCTGCGAGCGCCACTGCGCGCTGCCGCATCCCGCGACGCACACGCTCGTCGCGGTTGCGCCCGCGCACTACGACCTTTACCGGCGCGACGCAGCCGCGGGCCTCGGCGCCCCGCTCGCGCGCCATCTGACGATTGACCAGGCCGCGGCCCGACTGACGGGCGCGCGGCACAGCCAGGACACCACCGATGCTTGACTACATTCGCGACGGGCAGGAAATCTACCGCCAGTCGTTCGCGACGATCCGCGCCGAGGCCGACCTGTCGCAGGTTCCGCCCGACCTCGAGAAACTCGCGGTGCGCGTGATCCATGCGTGCGGGATGGTCGACGTCGCCTACGACCTGCGCTTCTCGGCCGGTGCCGGCACGGCGGGCCGCACGGCGCTCGCGGCCGGTGCGCCGATCCTGTGCGACGCGCGAATGGTCGCCGAAGGCATCACGCGCGCGCGGCTGCCGGCCGACAACCGCGTGATCTGCACGCTCGGCGAGCCGGAGGTGCCCGATCTCGCGCGGCATCTCGGCAACACGCGTTCGGCGGCCGCGCTCGAGCTGTGGCGTCCGCACCTCGCCGGCAGCGTCGTCGTGATCGGCAATGCACCGACCGCGCTGTTCCACCTGCTCGACATGATCGACGCCGGCGCGCCGCGCCCCGCGCTGATCCTCGGTTTCCCGGTCGGCTTCATCGGTGCGGCCGAATCGAAGGCACTGCTCGATGCCGACAGCCGCGGCGTGCCGTACGTCGCGCTGCTCGGCCGGCGCGGCGGCAGCGCGATGGCGGCTGCAGCGGTCAACGCACTCGCGACGGAGGTCGAATGACGACCGCGCGCGGACGCCTGTTCGGGGTCGGTGTCGGCCCCGGCGATCCTGAACTGATGACGATCAAGGCGCTGCGCGTGCTGCAGGCCGCGCCCGTGGTCGCGTATTTCGTCGCGAAGGGCAAGAAAGGCAATGCGTACGGCATCGTCGAGGCACACCTGCAGGACGGGCAGACGCAACTGCCGCTCGTCTATCCGGTGACGACCGAGGCGCTGCCGCCGCCGCTGTGCTACGAGACGGTGATCGCCGACTTCTACGACACGGCCGCCGAAATCGTTGCCGCGCACCTCGATGCGGGGCGCGACGTCGCGGTGATCTGCGAAGGCGACCCGTTCTTCTACGGCTCGTACATGTACCTGCACGACCGCCTCGCGCCGCGCTACGACACGGAGGTGATCCCCGGTGTATGCGCGATGCTCGGCGGCACCGCCGTGCTCGGCCAGCCGCTCGTCTATCGCAACCAGAGCCTGTCGGTGCTGTCGGGCGTGCTGCCCGAGCACGAATTGCGCACGCGGCTCGCGCAGGCCGATGCGGCCGTCGTGATGAAGCTCGGCCGCAATTTCGACAAGGTGCGGCGTGTGCTCGACGAGCTGGGGCTCGCGAAGCGCGCGCTGTATGTCGAGCGCGCGACGATGGCGAGCCAGCGCATCGTGCCGCTCGACGAGGTCGATCCGATGGCGTCGCCGTATTTCTCGCTGCTCGTCGTGCCGGGGGAAAAATGGCAAGGATGACGACCCCGCCCGCGATCGTGATCCTCGGCGCGGGCGCGCTCGATACCGCGCGGCGCATCCAGGCGCGCTATCCGGGCGCCCTCGTGCATGGCCTCGCATCGCGCGTCGCCGCCGACGTGCCGTTCGACGAGCTCAGCGCGCACTTGCGCGAACTCTATGCACGCGGCCTGCCGATCGTCGCGCTGTGCGCGGCCGGCATCGTGATCCGCTGCCTCGCCCCCGCGCTTGCCGACAAGGGCGTCGAGCCGCCCGTGCTCGCGGTGGCGGAAGACGGCTCGGCGGTCGTGCCGCTGCTCGGCGGGCTGACGGGCGTCAACGTGATGGCGCGCGAAATCGCTGCATGCGTCGGCGTTGCGCCGGCGATCACGACGAGCGGCGAACTGCGCTTCGGCGCGTGCGTGCTCAATCCGCCGGAAGGCTATGCACTCGCCGATATCGCGCAGGGCAAGCGCTTCGTGTCCGATCTGCTCGCGGGCGAATCGACGCGCATCGACGGCGCGGCGCCGTGGCTCGACGATGTCGCGTTGCCGCGCGACGACGCGGCCGCGCATGCGATCCGCGTGACCCCCGAAGCCTGGCGCGGCGCGCGCGACGAACTCGTGATTCATCCGCGCAGCGTGGTGGTGGGCGTCGAGGCGCAGGCGGTCCACGCGGATGACGCGCTCGCCGCGCGCATCGCCGCGTCGCTCGACGCGCAAGGTCTTGCACGGCTGGCGCTCGCGGCCATCGTCGCGCCGGCATCGGCGATCGGCGATGCCGCGCTGGAAGATGCGGCGCAAACGCTCGACGTGCCGCTTCGTTTTGTCGATGCAGACGGCGACGTCGACGGCGAGACACCGACCGATGCGGCCGCGCTGCTCGGCCGCGCGTTGCGTGTCGTGCACACGCTGCGGGCCACGACGAACGGCGTCGCATGCGCGGTCGCGTCGCATCCGGTCGATCCCGCCACGCTCGGCCGTGCACGCGGCCGCCTGACGGTGCTCGGGCTCGGCCCGGGCGGCGCCGCGTGGCTCACGCCGGCCGCGCGCGCCGCGCTCGCGGAAGCGACCGACATCCTCGGCTACACCACCTACGTGAACATGGCCGGCCCGTTCCGCGACGACCAGCGCGTGCACGGCACCGACAATCGCGAGGAAATGCAGCGCGCGCGCCATGCGTTCGAACTGGCGGCCGAGGGCCGGCGCGTCGCGGTCGTGTCTTCCGGCGACCCGGGCGTGTTCGCGATGGCCGCGGCCGTGCTCGAGGCGCTCGACGAAGCGCGCGACCCGCACTGGGCCGCGGTCGACCTGCGCGTGGAGCCCGGCATCTCGGCGTCGCTCGCCACGGCCGCGCAGGCCGGCGCGCCGCTCGGTCACGATTTCTGCGCGATCTCGCTGTCGGACAACCTGAAGCCGTGGGACGTGATCGAGACGCGCCTGCGGCATGCGGCGCAAGCCGATCTGGTGATGGCGTTCTACAACCCGATCTCGCGTGCGCGGCCGTGGCAGCTCGATCGTGCGCTCGATGTCGTGCGCGCGCATCGCACGGCCGATACGGTGGTCGTGCTGGGCCGCGACATCGGCCGGCCAGGCGCGACGCTCGCGACGACGACGCTCGGCGCACTACGCAGCGAGCAGGTCGACATGCGCACGATGGTGATCGTCGGCTCGTCGACGACGCGGCGCTTCGCGATCGGCACGGGTCGCGAGTGGGTCTATACGCCGCGCTGGTATCGCTGACCCCGGTTAGCGTGTCGGCCTGACGCCGTGTGCGCCGGCGAGCGCCGTGCCGGCTGCGCCGCCGGTTCGCCAGAACCGGTACACGAGCACGCCGACGATGGCCTGCGCGACGACCACGAACGCGACGCAGCCGGCCCATCCCCACCGATGCCAGCCGGGCACCGGCAGGATCGAGCCGAGGCTGCCGCCGAAGTAATAACAGGACAGGTAGATGCCGATCGCCGTCGAGCGCGCGCTCGCCGCCGCCTGCGAAATGAACGTGTTGGCCGACGCCTGTTCGACGAACACGGCGGTCGAGCTGAGCGCGAGGCCGGCCAGGATCACCGGCACGTGGTCGGACAGCGTGAGCAGCGCCCCGCCGATCGCGAGCGCGGCCGCGGCCAGCCCCGGTGCGCGCGGGCCGCGATGCCGCGCGAGGCGTCCTGCCAGCGGCGTCACGACCACCGCCACCAGGAACACCGCATAGATCGCACCGATCCCGACCGTGCCGAAGCCGAACGGCGCGCGGGCCAGGCGCAGGCCGACGAACGTGAACGTCGCGACCTGCGACGCGAGCACGCACGCGCCGATCGCGAACGACGCGAGCAGCGGGCCGCGCGTGACGATGCGCCAGGACGGGCCCGCATCGGCCGGCGCATCGTGTTGGACGCGCCGCGCGATCGTGCCGGACGCCGGCAGGCTCGCGTAGATCGCGACGCCCGTGACGAGACACAGCGCCGCGACGACGTCGAGCGCATGCCGCCAGCCCCACATCGACGTCATCAGGTTGGTCGCGAAGCGGCCGGCGAACCCGCCGAGCGTCGTGCCGGCGACGAATAGCGCGCTGATCTCGGCTGACGTGCCGCGATCGAAGCGCTCGGCGATATAGGCGATCGACAGCGCGAAGACGAACGGCATGACGAGTCCGGCTGCAAAGCGCGCGCCGAGAAACGACGCGAAACTTGACGCGTGCGCGGACCACACGACCGGCAGCGCGACGGCCACCGCCGCGAGCGAGATCGCGACGCGCCGCTCGATGCGCGCGGCCAGCACGCCGACGAACGGCGCGATAATGGCGACGGCCGTCGTGGTGGCGCTCACGCCCTGCCCCGCGCGCTCCGCGCTGACGCCGAAGGCGGCCGCGAGTTCGTGCAGGATGCCCTGCGTCGAATACAGGTTGAGAAACGCGGCGAAGCCGCAGAGAAAGAACGCGATGCGCGTGGTCCTGTCGTTCATCGGAGCTGCCTGGTCGTCGATGCCGACAGTCTGACGAGCGCGCCGCGTGCACGCCAATACCGTTTTCATCGCCATTGATACCGGAACGACAACAATGCTCGACCTGCGCCGCCTCCGCTATTTCGTGGTCGTCGCCGACGAACTGCACTTCGGCCGCGCGGCGTTGCGCCTGCGGGTCGCGCAGCCGCCGCTCACGCGCCATATCGCCGCGCTGGAAAGCGAGCTGGGCGTCCGGCTGTTCGAGCGTTCGACGCGCGCGGTGCGGCTGACGCCGGAAGGTGCCGCGTTCCTCGAACAGGCGCGCAACGTCGTCAGCGCGGCCGCCGAGGCCGAGGCGAGCGCGCGCAAGATCGCGCAAGGCATCGCCGGGCGAATCGTGATCGGCTATGCGAGTGCCATTCCGATGTCCGATACGTTCCCGGACGTCATCCGCGCTGCGGGCCGGACGATGCCCGACGTCGAGCTCGCGTTCCGCGAGGCTGCAACCGCGAGCCAGCGCCGGCAGATCGCGGAAGGCACGATGGACATCGGCTTCGGCTGGGCATGGGACCGCGCGCCCGATACGCCGGTTGCGTCGCTCGTCGTGTCGCGTGAACCGCTCGTGGCTGCCGTGCCGGCCGGGAATCCGCTCGCGGGCCGCGCGAGCGTCGACGTCGCGGCGCTTGCAGACGAAACCTTCGTGATCTTTCCGCAGGATTACGGCTCGGCATTGGCCGCGGCGCTGGACGACCTGTGTGCACGGGCCGGATTCGCGCCACGCATCGGCGCGACCGCGGCACAGATCACGACGCTCGTGTCACTCGTGGCCGCCGAACGCGGCATCGCGATCGTGCCGGGTTTCACCGCGACGCTGCAGCGTCCGGGCGTCGTGTACGTGCCGCTCGCCGGCACGCGCGCGGTCGAGCAGATCGTGTCGTGGAACGAGCCGTTTGCGTCGGCGTGCGTCGAACGCTTCGTCGCACTCGCGCGCTCGCTTGTGCAACCCGCATCCGCATGATGCGAGTCAAGCGACCCGGATCGCGCTTCCCCGTGGTTTCGGTGTTCTGGCCGCGGGACACCCTCTTCCACACCGATCACGTTCGCCAGAACGGTTGATCGCCCTCACCGAATACCGCTCAGGTATCGCCGAAATGACGCGCGCCATACAACCGTCGTGACGCGCGTCCCGAATGCCGGCGCGGTCGCCGGCGAATTCGATGAGGGCTGCTCGATACTTCAGTGCACCTCGATGGTGTAAAGCGCTCGCGCGTCGGCCAGTCCCCCGTCATTCGTGGCCGTGACGCCGAACGTGTACTTCCCGGTTTTCTTCGGCATACCGACAATCCCGCCCGTATCCTGATTGAACTGCAGACCCGGGGGCAATCCCCCGCTGGTCACCGTGAAACGGACGGTCGCAGGCGTATTCGTCGTGATTTTCGCTGCGTAGAGCGTGCCTTGCGCGGCGACCGGCAAGACTGCGGGGCCCAGTTGCGGTGTCGGTGCCGATACGGCCTGCGGAGCGCCGATCGGGTCGCCTCCGGCAGTCACCTGCCGCAACGACCAACGTTGACCGGGGGTGATGGCCTCCAGGCTCCAGAAGGTCGTCTGATCGCGAAGCGTGGCCCGCTGCTTTTCGGTGAACGCGCCGAGATTCCTGGCGGTTTCCCACTGCTTGATCTTGTCGAGAATCGTCGACGTCAGCATTGCCACCGTGCCCCGGAAGCCCAGGCCGGCGTTGAGCGCCGCGCCGCGTGCGAGCATGGTTTCGATCCCGGTCAAGGAGAAGTCCGTGATATCGAACCATCCAAGCATGCCCGGCAGGTAGTTGGCCTGGTAGAAGACGTTGTTTCGGTACAGCTGATCCATGTCCGGGTTGCTCCAGCTCGCCCGGGTCAGCATATCCCACGCATTCGAGGTCATCCGGCTCGTCTCGCTGATGTATCCATCGTGCCCGGTCTGGGCAGCGTAGGTGCCGTTTATCAACCGGGCAATGCCAAAGCTGCCCCAGCCGGAATCGCTGGCGGATTCCACCCCGTCGAAGGAGTGGGACCGGATGCCGACGTCGTTCCTGATGGTACCCAGCCGGGTGGCGATCTCGTCGATGATGCCGAGGCCGCCGGTGGCCCCGCCATACGAATTCACGATCACCCTCGCAACGGACGTGCCGCGCGCGGCTTCGGCGGGGAAGGAGCCCCACTGGCCTCGGGTCAGTCCACTGACTGTCCATTCACCGACGCCCCGTTGGGCATCGTTGTACGAGATGAACTCGTTGCCGATACGCAGCATCTTCTCGTTGATCCCGTCCCGCACCGGCACGAATCCGCCCAGGTAGAGCATCGTGCTCGTCATGTTCAACTGCCGGGACAAAGGCGCTTGACCGCCCAAGGCCAAACGCGGGTCCGCGGGCGGTGAAACGTAGGAATCGATGGAGGTGGGCCCGCTGACGCTGATGAAGTCCGACATGGTATGAACGCCGACGCGGACACCGTGCTCCTTTGCCGTTTCCACAAGCTTTTCAGCCCCGTTGTCGCTGCCGCCGAAGGTGGAGTCGAACTGATAATGCCCGGTGGATTTCCAGGGGCCGCGATCGTGCAGGGGCGCGTAGAGGTAGTTGATTCCCGCGCTGCTGGCCAATCGGGCTGCCTTGCCGACACTGCCGGTGTCGAGATCGTCCAGCACGAAAGACGACTGGCTGCTGGCCTGCGCCACTTTCTGCCACTGGCCATTCTGGGTCGGATACGGGAGGTTTTCACCCGAAGCGATGAACGACAATACGGTCGTCACGAGCTCCGGTGCGCTGCCGTATAGCGCAATCTTCGATCCGATGACCGAGCCTGCGCGGTCGAGCGGGCCGAGCGGAATCGGATAGCTATTGGGGTTGAGCCGATCGCGCCGGCGCGTATAGTCGAACGTAAAGGCTCGCAGCACGGCCCCCCATGACGTCTTTGCCGCCACGCTCCACGGTTCCATCGACGCCACGTACAGATTGTACGGATTGGAGATGACGTCGTTTTCCCAGCCGTATTGCGGATACTCCTTGGGCCACGCGCCTTCGGTGCGGTCGTTGAGCGGCTTCAGGCCAATGGCGAATTCGTTGTCTCGTACCACGCCCACGGCTTCGCCGACGGTCTGGTTGATCGCGACAGGCAACGGTCCCCACAGCAGCGTCTGAACGTCGCTGTCGGGTTCGATCGACACACGGGTGACTTCAAAGGTGGCGTAGCCGTTCTTCTGCAGGACGCGGACATCGACCTCGAATCGGAGACCCGTTTCATTCACGAAGGATAGCGTGTTGTCAGCGGCGGACCATCGGACGCCAGCAGGTATCACCAGTATGCCGTTGATCACGAGCCTGATGAGCGGGACGGATTTCCCGGGCGAGATGTAGTCACGGCCGCTGCGCGAATCGATGAGTTCGACGATGGCGCCGGTGGAGTCCATGCCGAGCGTCAAATAGCCGGCCGGAATGCGTAGAGTGCTTGTCATTTTTCGACTTTCCTGACGAGAATGGCGGGCGCGAGCGGCGCAGATGCATCAGCTCACCCTTCCTTCGCGTGCCGCGAGCCAATATTTAGAATATCGAATCGATTAACCTGGCGTACATGTATCCATGGCCGGTAGATACCCCGGACATTGGACGCAAGTGATCTGGCCGGCTGATTCGAGCGCTCCCGCCTGCCGTCGACGGCGGCCATCTTTCATCGCATCGTGAGCGAACTTCGCGCGAAAGCACGCTGCTCGAAGACAAAGTTATGCCGCGCATGCGTCGAAAGCGATTACACGTGATTACATGATCGAAGCGGCTATCAGGGGGGGCGTCGAGCGTGACATTTTCATTTCGAAAGCGACGGCAATTTTGTCCTGATCCACGCCCGATGCATGACGGAACGATGTCGAATCGGCAAGATCGTTACGTATCGAGAATCAAATAACAAAAAGAACAACTAACCATTCACTATTCGACGCGAATCCTCCAAGATGGGCACGCCGCCGGCCGGGCATGCCCGGTTGCCCGACCGGCGGCGATACGCGGGCCAGCGTATCCCTCTTCCACTTGGAGAACACAATGAACAACAATGTGTTGCCGCGTTTCATCCCGCGCGCGCTCGCCGCGGGTTGCCTTCTTGCAGTGGCGAGTGTGTCCCAGGGTGCAGGCGTCTATGCGCCTTATGTCGACGTGACGCTCTATCCGACGCCGCTCGTCGACCAGATCGGCGTCCGGCAAGGCATTCAGCAGTTCACGCTCGCGTTCGTGGTCGCGGGCAACGGCTGCGTGCCATCGTGGGGTGGCGTGCAGCCGATCGGCAACGGCGCGAGCGGCGGCCTGCTGACCGCGCTGTCGACGTCGATCGCGAGCTACCGCGCGAAAGGCGGCGAAGTCGCCGTGTCGTTCGGCGGCGCGAACGGCACGCCGCTGATGCAGGCGTGCTCGACGGTCCCCGCACTGGCGAGCGCGTACCAGACCGTGATCGACACGTACGGCCTCACGCACCTCGACTTCGATATCGAGGGCGTGTCGCAGCTGGACACGGCCGCGGTCGCGCGCAACTTCCAGGCGGTCACGCAGCTGCAGGCGAGCTATGCGGCGAAAGGCAAGCCGCTGCACGTCACGCTGACGCTGCCGACGATGCCGACCGGGCTCACGCAGGACGGCCTGAACATCGTCAACGCGGCGATCTCGAACCAGACCGTGTTCGATGCGGTGAACGTGATGGCGATGGACTACGGCCCCGCGAACCTCGACATGGGGGCGGCCGCGATCAGTGCCGCGCAGGCGCTGTACTCGCAGCTCGATACGGCCTTCAAGTCGGCCGGCCAGCCGAAAACCAATGCCCAGCTCTGGCAGATGGTCGGCGTCACGCCGATGATCGGCGTGAACGACGTGCAGGGCGAGACCTTCACGCTCGCGAATGCGCAGAGCGTGCTGAACGCGGCGGTCGCCAACGGCTACGGCTTCTTCGGCAACTGGTCGGTCGGCCGCGACCAGGCATGCCCGTCCGGCGGCACGTCTGCGTCGCCGACCTGTTCGGGCGTCGCGCAGCAGCCGTACGCGTTCGCGACGATCTTCAAGCAGCTCGACGGCAAGTGGGGCGCGGGCGTCACGCAGGATCCGAACTACGGTGGCGGCTCGGACGGCGGCACGCCGCAGCCGGGCGCGCCCTGGGCGGCCGGCCAGGTCTATACGGCCGGCGCGACGGTCACCTACCAGGGCACGACGTACCAGGCGCAATGGTGGACGCAGGGCGACGTGCCCGGCCAGGCCGCGGTGTGGAAGCCGGTCGGCGGCGGCACGGCCACGTGGTCGGCAACCACCGCGTATTCAGGGGGCACCTGCGTGATGTACCAGGGCGCGAAATACTGCGCGAAATGGTGGACGCAAGGCGACAACCCGAGTGCGGGCGGTGTGTGGGTGAAGTCGTGATGCCGCGTATCGGCCGTCGCTAGGCCCGCGCATCCGGGGCCGTTCACGGCGATCGCTGCCCGAGCGCCGGCGGACGGCCCGCTTGTTGACCTGCGTGTTGCCTGCTTAGCGGCCCGCTTTCCGGCCCGCCCTGCCCGCCGTCAGCCGCGCGCGTGCTCGGCCATCAGCTTGGCCTTCGTGTCGACCAGCAGCGCCGCATGCATCTCGCGATGCTGGCGGATCCGCTCGGTCGGCCCGACCACCGACAGCCCGTACCAGTCGCCGTCGAGCGTCAGCGCGACCGCGATCGCCGACAGCTCGGGCGCGCTCTCGCCGAGGTTCTCGGCCCAGCCGAGTTCGCGAAACCGCGCGGTTTGCGCGACGAGCGCGGGCAGGTCCGCCACCGTTGTGTCGGTGAAGCGCTCGAACGGCAGTTGCGCGCCGAGCGCCTGCTGCGCGTCGCCGTCGAGTTCCGCGAAGATTGCCTTGCCGATCGAATTCGCATGCAGCGGGCGCAGTTCACCCGGCGCGCGCGTATAGCGGATCGCCTGCTCCGATTCGACGACGTCGAGGTAGGTGACCGACCCGCCCTGGATCTTGCCGAGCACGGCCGTCTCGCGGCTCGCGTCGCGCAGCGCGACGAGATGCGGATGGACGATGTCGACGACCGGATCGGTCGCGTCGATCGCGGCGGCGATCGTCTGCAGGCGGCGCGTCGGGTAGTAGCCGCCGCGCTTGCGCACTTCATACAGGTAGCCGCGGCTCACGAGCGTGCGCGCCATCGCGAGGCAGCTCGACGGCGGCACATCGAGCAGGCGCGCGAGTTCGGTGAGCGGCAGCGGCCGCCGTTCGGCGGCGAACAGCTCGAACAGGTCGAGCGTGCGGGCAACGAGTTTGACGTCCATGACGAGCGCTTGAATCGGAACGGGAAACCGCGCGCCGGGCCGGCCGCCGGGTCGATACGGTCAGTACGACTTCGGCAGCCCGAGCACCTTCTCCGCGATGTAGCACAGGATCAGTTGCGGGCTCACGGGCGCGAGCCTCGGAATCATACACTCGCGCAGGTAGCGCTCGACATGGTATTCCTTCGCGTAGCCCATCCCGCCGTGTGTCGCGACCGCCGTCTGGCACGCCTGGAACGCGGCTTCCGCGCCGAGGTATTTCGCGGCGTTCGCCTCCGCGCCGCACGGCTGCCCCGCGTCGTAGCGCGTCGCGGCCTTCATCACCATCAGCCACGCGGCTTCTAGCTGCATCCACGCCTGCGCGAGCGGATGCTGGATCGACTGGTTCTGCCCGATCGGCCGGCCGAACACGACACGCTCGCACGCGTACTGCGTCGCGCGGCGCAGCGCGGCCTGGCCGAGCCCGATCGCCTCCGCGGCGATCAGGATCCGTTCCGGATTCAGCCCGTGCAGCAGGTAGCGGAAGCCGTCGCCTTCGTTGCCGATCAGGTCGCCCTCCGGCACGCGCAGGTTGTCGATGAACAGCATGTTCGAATCGACCGCCTTGCGGCCCATCTTCTCGATCTCGCGCACCTCGACGCGCGACCGGTCGAGATCGGTATAGAACAGGCTCAGCCCGTCGGTCGGCTTCGCGACCTGGTCGAGCGGTGTCGTGCGCGCGATGATCAGCATCTTGTTCGCCACCTGCGCGGTCGAGATCCAGATCTTGCGCCCGCTCAGCACGTAGTGGTCGCCGTCGCGGCGGGCCTGCGTGCTCAGGTGCGTGGTGTCGAGGCCCGCATCGGGTTCCGTCACCGCGAAGCACGCCTTGTCGCGCCCGGCGATCAGCGGCGGCAGGAAGCGCGCCTTCTGCGCGTCGTTGCCGAACACCTGCACCGGGTTCAGCCCGAAGATGTTCATGTGGACGGCCGACGCACCGGACAGGCCGGCGCCCGATGCGCTGATCGTGCGCATCATCAGCGCGGCCTCGGTCATCCCGAGCCCGGCGCCGCCATGGGCCGGGTCCATCGCGATGCCGAGCCAGCCGGCCTCGGCGAGCGCCGCGTGGAAATCGGTCGGAAACCCGCCCGCGCGATCGCGTTCGAGCCAGTAGTCGTCGCCGAAGCGTGCGCAGATTTTCTCGATCGCGCTTTCGATCGCGCGCTGGTCGTCGGTCAGGTCGAACTGCATGGATTGCTCTCCGGGAAAAGGCCGAGCGGCCGCGCCGCTCTGAAGAAAACGCCGGGCGGCGCCAGGGTTTCCGCTTGGCAGAACCTCCCCGTGCCGGATTGCCCCTCGGGGTGCCGGCACGAAGCGGCAGGACTGGCGCGCTCACAACGGAAACACGCCAACGATCACCGCGGCGAACACCATCAGCACCGTGGCGGCGAACAGGAACGGAATCGTGAATTTCTGGTGCTCGGCGAGCTCGACGCCGGTCAGGCCGACGATCAGGAACGTCGCGGGCGTGAGCGGGCTCACCGGGAAACCCGTCGTCATCTGGCCGAGCAGCGCGGCCTGCGCCATCTGGATCGGCGGCACGCCGAGCAGCTTCGCGCTTTCCGCGAGCACCGGCAGCACGCCGAAGTAGAACGAATCGGGGTCGAACAGCAGGCTGAGCGGCATCGACAGCAGCCCGAGCACGAACGGCATGTGGCGCGCATGCTCGACCGGCACGTGCGCGACCACCACTTCCGCCATCGCCTTCAGCATCCCGGTGCCGGACATGATCCCGGTGAACGCGCCGGCCGCGAGCAGCACGCTCGCCATCATCAGCGCGGCCTTTGCATGCGCGTCGATCCGCTCGCGCTGGGCCTGCACGTCCGGGTAGTTGATCACGAGCGCGGCGACCGTGCCGAGCATGAACATCACCATCGGGTCGACGATCCCCGACACGAGCGTGACGAGCACGACGAGCGTCAGCACGAGATTGACCCGGAAGCGGTCCGGCCGGCGCAACGCGCGCTCGGCATCGGTCAGCGCACGCGGCGCGATCGCGAGCGCCGCCGCGCCGGCACGATCGAGCCCGAGCCGTTTCGCCTCGCGCACGCCGAGCACGTACGCGGTGCCGAACACGAACACGAGCCCGACGATTTGCACCGGAATCATCGGCATGAAGATCGCGGAGCCGGGAATGTGCAGCGCCGCCGACGCCCGCAGCATCGGCCCGACCCACGGCAGGAAATTGACGCCGGCCGCCATCGACGCGACGCACGCGAGGATGCGGCGATCCATCCCGAGCCGCGTATAGAGCGGCATCATCGCGGGCAGCGTGACGAGAAACGTGACGGCGCCGGAGCCGTCGAGATGGATCAGCAGCGCGAGCAGCGCCGAACCCATCACGATGCGCGGCGGATGGCAGCCGATCACGCGCAGCACACCCGCGATGATCGGGTCGAGCATCCCGGCATCGGTGAGGATTCCGAAAAAAAGAATCGCAAAAACGAACATCCCGGCGATCGGGCCGATGTTCTGTACGCCGTGCACGATGAACTTGCCGGTCGCGAGCCCGAAACCGGCCGCGAGCGACGCGGCCACCGGCACGACGATCAGTGCGACGAGCGGCGACAGCCGCTTCGTGATGATCAGGCCGAACAGCGCGACGATGGCAATCGCGCCGATCCATGCAAGCATGATGCGTCTCCTCTTCAGCCGGTGCGCCCGTGCGTGGCCCGGCGTGGTGTTCGAATGGTCGTGCGGCTCGCATGGCCGTGCGGCGCCGTCGGGGGCGCGGCACGGCCGGCGGCCGCGATGCCGGTCAGTCCCGGCGTGGGTCGTAACCGCGGTCGTTGGTGTCGGCGTTGGCGTTGGCGTTGGCGTTGGTGTCGGCAAATACCTGCGCCGCGTGTTCGTTCAGCGCGGGCGGCGGCCGCCGGTAAGTGGCCGGCGTGCGGCCGAGCTTGATCGGCGACGCGATGCCGCGATGCCGGCCCAGCTCGACCTTCATCTCCCGATGCGCGACATGCGGATGGTCGAGCGCCGCATCGAGCCCGAGCACCGGCGCGCACGGCACGCCGCGGCGCATCAGCTGCTCGGCGAGCGCCGCGCCGTCGTGCGCGGCCAGCGCCGTTTCGAGCAGCGTGCGCAGCGCGGCGCGGTTCGCGCTGCGCGCGCGGTTGTCCGCGAAACGCGGATCGTCGAGCCAGTCGCGCGTGCCGAGCACGTCGCACAGCGCCGCGAACTGCCCGTTGTTGCCGACCGCGAGAAAGATGTCGACGCTCGCCGTCGGAAAGCTGTCGTACGGCGTGATGTTCGGATGCGCGTTGCCGGTGCGCACGGGCGCCTTGCCCGAATGGAAGAAGTTCGGCGTATGCGGATGCAGGATCGACAGCGCGCAGTCGAACAGCGTCGCTTCGACGAACTGGCCGCGGCCGCTCGCGTCGCGTTCGCGCAGTGCCATCAGCACGCCGAGCGCCGCGTTCAGCCCGGTGACGAGATCGACGATCGGCACGCCGACCCGCAGCGGTGCGCCGCCGGCTTCGCCATTGACGCTCATCAGCCCCGCGAGCGCCTGCACGGCCGCGTCGTAGCCGGGCAGCCCGCCGAGCGGGCCGTCCGCACCGAAGCCCGACACGCGGCAATGGACGAGGCGCGGAAACCGCGCATGCAGCGCGTCGAAACCGAGCCCCCAGCGCTCCATCGTGCCGATCCTGAAGTTCTCGACGATGGCATCCGCATGTTCGAGCAGGCCGAGCAGCCGCTCGCGGTCGGCCGGTTGCGTCAGGTCGAGCGCGATGCCGAGCTTGTTGCGGTTCACGCCGAGGAAGTACGACGCGGTATCGCCGTCGAATGGCGGCCCCCACGTGCGCGTTTCGTCGCCGGACGGCGGTTCGACCTTGATCACCTCCGCGCCGTGGTCGGCAAGGATCTGCGTGGCATACGGGCCGCCCAGCACCCGCGACAGATCGATGATGCGCAATCCCGCCAGCGCGCCCTGCTGCTCGTGTTCCGCCATGCGTCCCGCTCCTGGTTCCGGTTGATCGGACTGCCGGTTCCGGCAGGCCCGGCGCCTGCGGCGCGACCTTCCGGATTCGACGAATAATTCTTGTGCGTGAATTTATATTCACACTCAGGAATTATGTTGTCAACCCCGGCGGCACCCTGCGGCCGCGCGGAAGACGCCGCCGTGCGCAAGTGGGGGCGACACCGAGCACGGGCCGGTTGCGATGGCGCCCCGCCTTTCGCTAAGCTGGCGGGAAACCTTCATCTCAAAAAAATCAGGCGGATTATTCATGAAACGGATGCTGCTGGCGGCCTTCGTGCTGGCGTCGACGCTGGGTGTCGGACAGGCGCAAACCCAGACGTTCCATTTCGGCGAAGGGCAGACGCAGATGCCGGGGGGAGCGCAGCACCCCGCCGCGCCGAGCGCACGGCCCGCGCCCGCGCGCCGGCACGTGGCACCGCCGTCGCCTCACCATCGGCGTGCCGTTCACAAGCGCCGCCATTCGCGCCACGTGAAGCCGACGCGCAGCGGGATCTATACGCACACGTGACCCGGTGTCGGTCCCGTGACGCCGTCCACGGAACTGTCATGAACGGCCGGTAGGATCGTTGCGGCTGCCTGCAAGCCGTCGCGGCCTGCTGCCGGGCAATGCGCCGCCGGCGTGCACTTTCTCCACGATTCAGCACCTGTTTTGCCGAACATGAGTACCGGGCCGGACACTCTCGCCGTCATCAAGGAACGCGCCACGATCGTGTGTCGTCAGCGCAGCAGCGTGCTGCTGGTCGCCCGCACCGCGTCGCGCTGGTCGCTGCCGGGCGGCACGATCCGGCGCGGCGAGACGCCGCTCGACGCTGCACTGCGGGAGCTCGCCGAGGAAACGCGGCTGGAGGGGCTCGCACTCGACTACGCCGTGCAGTTCGGCGGGCTGACGAAGCTCCATCATGTGTTCGTGGCCGACGTGCCGGGGCACCTGACGCCGCGCGCGAGCAACGAGATCGCCCGCTGCAAGTGGTTCACCGTCGACCGGCTCGACACGCTTCGTGCGAGCGTGCCGACGCGCAAGATCATCGAGTTGCTGCGGCTCGATTGTTTTACTGCGATCGCGAACGGCCGGCTGCGCTGAAGTCGATCTTACCCGCGCCGGTCACGTGCGCAGGAACGGGCCGGCCTTGCGTTCGAGCAGCGTGACGAGCTCGGGCTGCATGTACGCGTAACGGTCGGGAATGTCGAGGCAGACGATCTTCTTGTGCCGCAGATGCGCACCGAATTGCGCTGCCAGCTTTGCCTTGTGCGCACGCTCCATCACGAACACGACGTCGGCCCAATCGAGCTGCTCGGCGCACAGGTGTGTGCCCGCATCGGGCGCGAGGCCCGCCGAATCGGTTTCGACACCCGGCCACGCGGCGAATACCGCTTCGGCCGTCAGGCTGCGCAGCCGGTTGCGGCTGCAGATGAAGCGTGCCCGCGTCATGTCGCTGCCGGGTTCACCCCTGCGGAATCGTGCCCGGCCGGACGTACGCGAGCATGTGCGACACGTAGTCGGCCTTGCCGAGTTCGACGCCATGGTGGCGCAGGATCGCGTAAGCGGTGATCGCGTGGAAATTGAACTGCGGCAGTGCCCAGTCGCGCGCGTATTGTTCGCCCGTCATGTCGAACGCGATCCCGTTCGGCATCTCGAGCGCGATCGGCAGCGCACCGCCGCCATCGAGCGCATCCGGCGCGAGTTCGCCGAGAAACGTGAGCGTGCCGGCGATGATCGCCTGCGCGTCGGCGAGCGAGCCGGGCTGCGCGTCCGCATTCCACCCCGCCTCGCGCAAGGCCAGCAGCGCAGCCGGCAACGGTTCGCCACGCAACCGGTGGACGGGCTCCATGGCCTGGAAGCACGAGAAGCGCACCTGGGCCGCGAGCGGATACATGTCGGGCGCCAGCTTCAACGTCATCGCCGCGTCGGGCGCGTCGCCCGCGGCCTGCCGGTGCGCAGCGGCCTTGTCGAGCCACGCGGTCTGTGCGCGCAGCATGTGGGTGAAGGTCGGGACAAGAAGTTGGGTCGGTGTCACGCGTGCGCTCCTGGGTTGGGTTGTCGTTTGCGCCACGATAGCAGCGTCGACGCAAACATGCATCCCGGCCCGGGTGACGAGCGCGATTCGATGCGGTTCCGGCGTTCCGGCGATCAGGCGATCAGGCGATCAGGCGATGTGACGTGTGGCGTGCGGGTGTTGTCCCAAGCACGACGATCACGACGCGCGGCCGTCGCGCCCCGGCCTCAAGGCTTGCCTTGCCGAGCCAGGAACCGGTCGAGCTGCGATGCAAACGTCTTGCCGTCGCGCGCGCTGAACGGCGCCGGCCCGCCCGTGTCGATGCCGGCGCTGCGCAACTGGTCCATCATCGCGCGTGTCGACAGGCGTTCCTCGATGTTCTCGCGGCTGAACCAGTTGCCGCGCGGGTCGAGCGCATGCGCGCCCTTGTCGAGGACGGCGGCGGCCAGCGGAATGTCGGCGGTGATCACGAGATCGCCGGCTTCCGCCAGCTCGACGATGCGCGCATCGGCCACGTCGAAACCGGCCGGCACCTGCACCGCCTTGATGAACGGCGACGGCGGCGTGCGCAGGAACTGGTTCGCGACCAGCGTCACGCAGATTTCGGCACGACGCGCGGCGCGAAACAGCATGTCCTTGATGACGGCGGGACACGCGTCGGCATCGACCAATACTTGCATGGCGGTTTTTTCCAGTAGGCAGAAGCGGCGATCATAGCGCACCGCCGGCCGGCGATCAGCCGGCGCGGCCCGTGCACAGCGCGTCGGCCGTCACCCACTGCGCGCCCCACGCGGCGGCCAGCCGCGCGCCCTGCCCGATCCGCACGGCCGCATCGTCGAAGTCGACGAACACGACGTGATCGGCCGCCGCGGGTTTCGCGGGCGTCTCGCGCGTGCGCCCGTCGGACAGCACCCACAGCCAGCGCTGCTTGCCGGGCTCGCGCCGCGCCGCGCGCGCGAGCAAGTGCGCGGCGGCCGCGATGCCGTCCGCGAGCGGCGTGCCACCGCCGCCGTCGACCGGTTCGAGCCAGCGCGCATTCCACCAGCGCGGCACGGCCGGGCCGAAACGCCGCACGGTGCCCTCGCCGCCGAAACAGATCAGCGCGGTTTCGACACGGTCGCGCGCGGCCTGGTCGAAATACGCGACGATCAGGCCCTTCGCCAATGCGAGCCGCTCGTGCGACAGCATCGACGACGAACAGTCGAGCACGAAGCAATGCAACGCATCCGGTGCGCCGGTTCGCTTCCGGAAGCGCAGATGGCCGTGATGCAGCGGATCGCCGCGCTTCGCGGCGAACGTCGCCGGCCACGCGACGGCCGTGCCGGTGCGCGCCGTGCCCGGCACGCGCCCGGCTGCGCCTTGCTGCCATCGAGGACCGCGAACGGCGTTCGCGGCGGCACCGGCTCGATGGCTCAGCGTTTTTTTAGCGGCAGCGGTACCACGCCTTTCACGTCGCGCAGCCCGGCCGGCTCGGGCCGCAGGTAACCCCAGTCGCCCTGCGCGACGGCGGTGTCGTTTCCGGTTGTGCCCGGTTGATCTTCCGGCTGCGGGCGCGTATCCGGCGGCGAACGATCGTCGCGTGCGCGGTCCGGCTGCGATGCGCCGGAAGACGGCGGCGCACCGACATGGCGCCGGTGCCGCAGCACGGCTTCGGCCACACGCGCCACGTGCGACACCGTCACCGCATCGGCCTCCTCCAGTGCGGCGAGTGCGCGCGCGGCGCGCAGCATCACGAGATCGGCACGCAACCCGTCGACGGCCGCGTCGATGCACAGCGCGCTGACATGCGCATGCACCGCATCGCCGAAATCGAGCGTCGCCAGCCGTGCGCGTGCCGCGTGAATCCGGTCGCCGAGTTCACGCTGCGCGGGGGCATGGCGTGCGCGGAACGCGTCCGGATCGAGATCGAATGCCAGCCGCGCCTTCACGATCCGCTCGCGCTGCGCGGCATCGAAACAGTTCTCCAGCTCGACCATCAGCCCGAAACGGTCGAGCAGCTGCGGACGCAGCTCGCCCTCCTCGGGATTCATCGTGCCGACGAGCACGAAGCGCGCATCATGCGCGTGCGACACGCCATCGCGTTCCACGATGTTCACACCGCTCGCGGCGACGTCCAGCAGCGTATCGACGAGCCCGTCGGCGAGCAGGTTCACTTCGTCGACATACAGTACGCCGAGGTGCGCCCTCGCGAGCAGGCCCGGCCGGAAGCGCACGCCGTTTTCGGCGAGTGCATGCGCGAGATCGAGCGTACCCGTCACCTGTTCGTCGCTCGCCGACAGCGGCAGCGTGACGAATTGCCCTTCGGGCAACAGCTCCGCGAGGCCGCGCGCCGCGGTCGATTTCGCGGTGCCGCGCGGGCCGCTCACGAGCACGCCGCCGAGCGACGGGTCGATCGCTGCGAGCAGCAGCGCCTGTTGCAATGCATCCTGCGCGACGAGCGCCGCAAACGGAAAAACCGCGCGGGCGCGGTGCGTCGTTGGATCGGTCATCGCCGTCCCCCTTCGTGGAGTTGTTCGCTTGCGAGCCAGACCGCTTCGATCCGTTCGCGATAGTCGCCCGGCTGCTGCCACAGGCCGCGCTGCATCGCTTCGACGAAGCGTTCGCAGATGCCGTGCAGCGCCTTCGGGTTGTGCCGTTCGAGGAAAGCGCGGGTGGCGTCGTCGAACAGGTACGCGTCGGCGACGAGCGCGTACTGGTGGTCGGATAGCACGCGCGCGGTCGCGTCATAGCCGTACAGGTAGTCGACGGTCGCGGCCAGTTCGGCCGCGCCCTTGTAACCGTGACGCTTCACGCCGTCGAGCCATTTCGGGTTGACGACGCGCGAGCGGATCACGCGCGCGATTTCCTCGCGCAGCGTGCGCATCTTCGGCGCGACCGGGTTCGCATGGTCGCCGTGGTAGATGCTCGGCTGCTGCCCCGACAGGTGCCGCACCGCCGCGGTCATCCCGCCCTGGAACTGGTAGTAGTCGTTCGAATCGAGGATGTCGTGCTCGCGGCTGTCCTGGTTCTGCACGACGACGTCGATCGTCGCGAGCCGCTCGCCGAACACGTCGGTCGCGAGCTCGCCCGCGCTGTTCTGCGCATACGCATGGCCGCCCCACTGGCGGTATGCCTCCGCGAGATCGGCGTCGGTCTGCCAGCGGCGCTGGTCGATCAGGTCCTGCAGGCCCGCGCCATAGCTGCCCGGCCGCGCGCCGAACACGCGCCAGCCGGCGCGGCGCCGCGCTTCGTCCGGTGCCACGCCCTGCGCGAGCCATTTCGTGCGTTCGCGCTCGATGCGTGCGCGGATCGGGTTCAGCTCCTCGGGCTCGTCGAGCGCGGCCACCGCCTGCACGGCCGCGTCGAACAGGTGCATCAGGTTAGGGAACGCGTCGCGGAAGAAGCCCGACACACGCAGCGTCACGTCGATGCGCGGCCGGTCGAAGATCTCGATCGGCAGGATCTCGAAGTCGGTTACCCGGTGGCTGCCGTGCGCCCATTTCGGTCGTACGCCGAGCAGCGCGAATGCCTGCGCGATGTCGTCGCCGCCCGTGCGCATCGTCGCCGTGCCCCAGACGGACAGGCCGATCGCGTGCGGATAGTCGCCGTGATCCTGCAGATGGCGCTCGATCAGCTGCTGCGCGGATTTCAGGCCGAGCGACCACGCGGCCTGCGTCGGCACCGCGCGCGTGTCCACCGAGTAGAAGTTACGGCCGGTCGGCAGCACGTCGGGGCGGCCGCGCGACGGCGAGCCGCTCGGCCCCGGCGGCACGAAGCGGCCGTCGAGCCCGCGCAAGAGCTGGCGCATTTCCTCGCCGCCGCACGCGTCGAGCGAGGGCAGCAGCGTCGCGCGGACGCGCTCGATCACCGCGAGCGTATGCGGCCAGTCGCCGGACGGTATCGCGTCGGCGCCAGTGTTGCCGCCATCGGCCGCACACAGCTCGTCCAGCCATTGCTGTGCGAGCCGTTCGAGCCGCTCGCGCGTATCGCCCGCATGGCGCCACGGCGATGCGTCGAGCGCCTGCAGGATCGCCGGGCGCGGGCCGACCCATGGCGCGGCCCAGTCGGCCGCGAGCGGATCGAAGTCGTCGCCGAGCGCGAGATCGCGCGCCAGCGCGCCGATCAGCCCCGCGCGTGCGCCCTTGCCGTCGCCGACCGGAAAGCGCGCGAGCGCGAGCAGCGTGTCGCGTCGCTGGCGATCGGCCGGCGACATGCCGAACACGTGCAGCCCGTCGCGAATCTGCGCTTCCTTCAGTTCGCACAGCCACGCGTCGACGCGCGTGAGCAGCGCATCCTCGTCGCCCGTGTCGCGCGGCGGCGACACGCTCAGTTCGTCATGCAGACGATGCTCGGCGATCGTCGCGAGGATCGTCTTGCGCAGTAGCTTCGCGCGCCGCGCGTCGACCATCAGCGCTTCGTAGTATTCGTCGACCTGCCGCTCGAGATCCTGCAGCGGGCCGTAGTTTTCCGCGCGCGTGAGCGGCGGCATCAGGTGATCGATGATCACGGCCTGCGCGCGGCGCTTCGCCTGGCTGCCCTCGCCCGGATCGTTGACGATGAACGGATACAGGTGCGGCAGCGGCCCGAGCGACAGGTCGGGCCAGCACGCGTCGGACAGCGCGACGCTCTTGCCCGGCAGCCATTCGAGGTTGCCGTGCTTGCCGAGGTGGATGACGGCGTCGATGCGATACGCATCGCGCAGCCAGAAATAGAACGCGAGATACGCGTGCGGCGGCACGAGATCCGCGTCATGGTAGCTCGCGTAGTCGTTCTCGCCGCGCGAGCGCGACGGCTGGATGCCGACGAACACGTTGCCCGCGCGCCAGCCGGCGATCGTGAAACGCCCTTGCCGCAGCGTCGGATCGGCTTCGGGCGGGCCCCAGCGTTCGTTCAGCGCGTCGCGCACAGCCGCCGGCAACCGCGCGAAATGCGCGACGTAGTCGGCCAGCGCGAAACTCTGGAACGCGGGGCGCAGCGCATGCACGGCCGCGTCGTTGGTCACGCCTTCGGTGAGTCGCGCGATCAGCGCGTCGCCGTCGGGCGGCAGGTCGGCCACCGCGTAGCCCGCGTCGCGCAGCGCCGCGAGCACGCGCAGCGCGGACGCCGGTGTGTCGAGCCCGACGCCGTTGCCGATTCGCCCTTCGCTTTGCGGATAGTTCGCGAGAATCAGCGCGACGCGCTTCTCGCCATTGTCGAGCGTGCGCAGCCGGCACCAGCCGCGCGCGAGCGCCGCGACGAACGCGATCCGCTCGGCGTCCGGCTGGTAGCGCACGACGTCGACCTCGGTGTGCGGGCACCGATACGCGAGCCCCTTGAAGCTCACCGCGCGCGTGACGATCCGGCCGTCGACTTCGGGAAGCGCGATGTGCATCGCGATGTCGCGCGCATGCAGGCCCTGGTTGTCGGCCACCCACGCGTCGCGATTGCCGCCGGACAGGATCACCTGCAGCACCGGCGCGTCGCCGGCGAGCACATCGTGTTCCGGGCTGTCGATCGAGCCGGCCGCGAACGCGGTCGTATTCAGCACGAGCGCGACGTCGTGCGTGTCGCAAAGCTGCGTGATGACTTCGCGGCTCACCGCATCCTTCAGCGACGTGACCGCGATCGGCAGCGGATTCAACCCTTCCCGCACGAGCGCATCGGCCAGCGCGTCGAACACGGCCGTGTTCGCGGCCTGCCAGTGCGCGCGATAGAACAGGATCGCGACGACGGGCGCGCCGGGCGTCCAGCGCGGCCGCCAGTCGTCGACGCTCGCGCGGTCGCGCGCCGGGTGATACAGCGCGGCGGCCGGCAGCGGGCGTGGCGGTTCGGGTTCCTCGCCGAACCCGAGTGTGTGGAATGCAATGCTGCGCAGCAGCGCCTCGGCATTGTGCACGCCGCCTTCACGCAGGTAGCGCCACCACAGCCGGCACAGGCCGGGCGCGACGGTGCTCTTCGCGACGAGGTTCGGGTCCTCCTGCAGGTCGCCAGAGAACATCGCGAGCTGCTGGGCGCGCTTCGACGCGAGCGACACGGCCTGCTCGATCCCGTACGGCCAGTAAGCCTCGCCGCCGAGATGATCGATCACGACCGACTTCGCGTGTTGCAACACGTCGTCGACGTAGAAATCGACCGACGCCGGCTGGCGCAGGAACGTGACGTTCGCGAGTCGCACGCTCGGGAAGCCGGCCGGCAGTTGCGGCACGACGCTTGCGAGCAGCGACAGCGTCGTGTCGGCCGAGCTCAGGATCACGATGTCGGCCGGTTGCTGGTCGATCCGGACAACACCCTGCGAATCGTCGACGAAGCCGCCCGGCGTGGTGCGCAGCAGATGCATCGTGCGTTACGCCTGTTGCGGCTCGGCCGCGCACGCGGCGTCGAACGCGCGTTGCAGCGCGGCCGCGTCGAGGTCTTCGCCGATCAGCACGAAGCGGCTCGCGCGCGTTTCGCCGTCCTGCCAGCGACGGTCGAAATAGCTGTCGAAGCGGCGGCCGACGCCCTGGATCACGAGCCGCATCGGCGCGCCCGGCAGCGCGGCGAAGCCTTTCGCGCGATAGATCGTGTGCGCTTCGACGACCCGCTGCAGCGCGGCGATCGTCGCTTCGCGCGTGCCGGCGTCGCCCGACACGACCACCGAGTCGAAATCGTCGTGATGGTGATCGTGATCGCCGTCGTCGGCCGAGCCGTGATGGTCGTGACGCAGGTGGATCGTTTCTTCCGATGCCGATTCGAGACCGAGCAGCATCGCGAGATCGAGCTCGCCGCGCGTCGCGCGCACGATCTTCACCTGCGGCGGGATCTCGTCACGAATCGCGGTTTCGATTTGCGCGAATTCCGCGTCGCCGACGAGATCGGCCTTGTTCACGATCACGAGATCGGCGGACGACAGTTGATCGGCGAACAGCTCGTGCAGCGGCGATTCGTGGTCGAGGTTCGGATCGGCGCGGCGCTGCGCGTCGACGGCCTGCGGGTTTTCCGCGAACTGGCCGCTGGCGGCAGCCGGCCCGTCGACGACGGTCACGACCGCGTCGACCGTGAAACTGTTGCGTATCGTCGGCCAGTTGAATGCCTGGACGAGCGGCTTCGGCAGCGCAAGCCCCGACGTCTCGATCAGCACGTGATCGATGTCCGCGCGGCGCTCGACGAGCGCTTCCATCACCGGATAGAACTCTTCCTGCACGGTGCAGCACAGGCAGCCGTTCGCGAGTTCGTAGAGCTGGCCCGACGCTTCGCCCTGCGCGCCGTCGGCCTCGTCGCAGCCGATGCCGCAGCCCTTGAGGATTTCGCCGTCGATGCCGAGTTCGCCGAATTCGTTGACGATCACCGCGATGCGGCGGCCTTCGGCGTGCTGCAGGATGTGGCGCATCAGCGTCGTCTTGCCGCTGCCGAGAAAGCCCGTGACGATCGTGACGGGAAGCTTGCGTAGGGTCATGGAATATCCAGGGTCGTAAGGAAGAGTCAGGCCGAGATCGTCACGTCGATCTCGTCGTAGCGTTTTAACCGGTAGATCAGGGCCGACACGAGCCAGCATGCGAGGAACAGGCCGATCACGACATAGCCGAGCACGCCGAAGTGCGACGCCACCATCGACGCGAAGTCCCACACCGGGCCCTGCAGCGACAGCTTGTCCGCGAGCAGCGCGAGCACCTCGATGCCACCGATCAGCGCGGCGACCAGCACCGACACGAAGGTGATCGTCATGTTGTAGTAGATCTTGCGGATCGGCCGCACGTACGCCCAGCGATACGCGCCCATCATCAGGATGCCGTCGGTCGTGTCGACGAGCGTCATGCCGGCGGTGAACAGCATCGGCAGCGCCATCACGGACCAGAACGACAGACCGCCCTGCACCTGCGCCGCCGAGATGCCGAACAGCGCGATCTCGGTCGCCGTGTCGAAGCCGAAGCCGAACAGGAACCCGACCGGATACAGGTGCCAGCTGCGCGACACCAGCCGGAACAGCGGACGGAACAGGCGCGCGAGCACGCCGCGCCGGTTCAGCAGCAGGTCGAGATCGGCGTCGACGATCGGCTCGCCGCGCCGCGCGGCGCGAAACGTCCGGTAGACGGAAACCAGGATCAGCAGGTTCGCGATCGCGAGCACCAGCAGGAAGAACGCCGACACGCTCGTGCTGATCACGCCGCCCCACGCTTTCAGGCTGTCGAAGCGCGCGAGCGACGCGGCCGTGAGCGTCACCACGACCGACATCACGATCACGACCGTCGAATGGCCGAGCGAGAAGAACAGGCCCGCGCCGAGCGGGCTGCGCCCCTCCTGCATCAGCTTGCGCGTGACGTTGTCGATGGCCGCGATGTGGTCGGCGTCGACCGCATGACGCAGCCCGAACACGTATGCGAGCAGCGCGGTGCCGAGCAGCACGGGCTGGCCGTGGAACGCGGCGAACGCCCAGATCCACGCGCCTGCGTTGAAGGCGATCAGCAGCGCATAGATCGCGACGATCTTGCCGCGCAGCCCGGACGGACTGTCGTTGAACAGGCGGAACAGCGAATCGAGCATGACGCTCCTTTGCGAACGGTCGACATGAAGAATGCCAACACGGCCGTCGCTGCGCGGCCCCGCGCGGTCCGGCCCTTCGTCGCACCGGGTCATGCGCATTCGCGCAGGCGGCCGGACGACGGGGATCGGGAAACGCTCGGGTGTCAGGCACGCTGCGGCCGTGGACGATGCGCCGCTTCCCCGCGGCGCTGAACCCCAACGTTTAGGCCGGTATCCGGGCTGACGAACACGCCGCTTCGCCTTCCCGGATACGCAGGGCATCCAGTGGCGGTCGTCCGCATGCGGGCGGCATGCGGCGAAGCGGCGCTGCATCGCGGCGGGCACGATGCGTTCGCTTACCGTTGCGGGGGCAGCACAGGTTGGCTCGACTGCGACGCAGGCAGGCTCCCTGTTTCCCGTTTAACTGCGCACGCCGGAGGGCGCGCGCGAGCACCAAAACGCGTGCGAGTGTAGGCGTCGGGGGCGGGAGCGTCAAGGCGATGCTGCCCGCCGAACGGCGTCTTGCATGGCCGCCGCGCCACGCCGGAGGCCGCTTCCGGCATCGGCGAAGCGGGTTCGCGCGGGCGAATCGCTGTGCTATCGTAGCGCCGCGTTCGGTGCTCGCATGCGCATTCCGTGCATGCAGTTAAACGGGAAACAGGAGGCGGATCACCGCCCGGCCTGTGCTGTCCCCGCAACGGTACGCCGCCCGCGCGACGCGCTTCCCCGCGCACGCGCCCATGCCGCCCACGATGCCACTGCCCTTCTAACCGGGCGGGAAGGCTGCGGCCTGGCAGGCGGCCAGCCCGGATACCGGCCGACGCAAGGGGCGAGCCCGATGCTCGCCGAACGCCCGATCCGCGGGGGACGGATGAGGTGCGCATTCCGCCCGCGTCCGCGCGGGCTTCGTTCGATCCGTCATGCGTGACCTGTCTGCTGGCCGCCGCCGTGCCGCCCGCCTGCCCTTTTCCACTGTTTCGACACGGTGCGCGCCGTGCCGCGCCCGATGAGCCGCGCCTGGCTCATCGGCGCCGGCCCCGGCGACGCCGACCTGCTGACGCTCAAGGCCGTCCACGCGATCGGCGCGGCCGACGTGCTGCTCGTCGACGATCTCGTGAACCCCGACGTGCTGCGCCATGCGCGTGCCGACGCGCACATCGAGCACGTCGGCAAGCGCGGCGGTCATGCATCGACGCCGCAGGAGGCGATCGTCGCGGCAATGCTCGCGCATCTGCGCGCGGGCCGCAGCGTCGCGCGGCTCAAGGGCGGCGATCCGTTCGTGTTCGGCCGCGGCGGCGAGGAGCTGGCCGCGCTCGGCGCGGCGGGATTTCAAGTCGAGGTCGTGAGCGGCGTCACGGCCGGCATCGCCGCGCCGGCCGCGCTCGGCATTCCGGTCACGCAGCGCGGCGACGCACAGGGCGTGATCTTCGTCACGGGCCACGGCGCGGGCGCCGACGAACCCGACTGGCGCGCGCTCGCCGCCACGCGCATGACGATCGTCATCTATATGGGGATCCGCCGGCTCGACACGATTGCAGCCGCGCTGCGCGAAGGCGGCCTGCCTGGCGACACGCCGTGCGCGGCGATCGAGAATGCGACGCGCCCCGAACAACGGCACGTGCTCGCGACGCTCGACACGCTCGTCGAACACGTCGGCGCGACCGGCATCGGTTCGCCGGCCATCGTCGTGATCGGCCGTGTCGCGGCGTTCGCCCACGATCCCGCGGTACGTGCCGCACTCGGCAGCGGCGCATGATGCGCGTCGCGCTCGGTGTCGGTTTCCGCGCGGGCGTGACGGCCGCGCAACTCGATGCCGCGATCCGCGCGGCGCTGAGGCTGTACCCGGCTGCCAAACCGGCGCTCGTCGCCACGCTCGCCGACAAGGCGCGTGCCCGCGCGCTGCGCACGCTGTGCGCGAGACGCGGCTGGCCGCTCGTCGCGTTCGACGCGGCACAACTCGCGAGCCGCCCCGAACTGGCCGCGAGCGGTCCGTCGGATGCCGCGCTCGCCCGCTTCGGCGTCGCGGGCGTGGCCGAGCCGTGCGCGCAGCTCGCGGCGCCGCACGGCCGGCTGCTGGGCCCCAAATCCATCCGGGACGGCGTGACGGTCGCAGTTGCCGGCCCGCTCTGAACCCTTTGTTTCGCTTTCTTTCGACAGGATCAATCCGATGAAAACCGACGCCGAATCCCATCAACGGATGACCGAACGCCGCCGCGCGGGCCACGAGAAGAAGCAGGCCGCCGCCACCAACGAAAAGGGCCTGCTGATCGTCAACACCGGCAACGGCAAGGGCAAGAGCACTGCCGCGTTCGGCATGGCCGTGCGCGTGCTTGGCCACGGCATGAAGCTCGGTGTCGTGCAGTTCATCAAGGGCGCGTTGCACACGTCCGAGCGCGACTTCCTCGGCGCGGTTGCCGAATGCGATTTCGTGACGATGGGCGACGGCTATACGTGGAACACGCAGAACCGCGACGCCGACATCGCGACCGCGCGCAAGGGCTGGGACGAGGCGCGCCGGATGATCGAAAGCGGCGACTACCGGATGGTGATCCTCGACGAACTGAACACGGTGCTGAAGTACGAATACCTGCCGCTCGACGAAGTGCTCGCGACGCTTGTCGCGCGTCCCGATTCGGTCCACGTCGTCGTGACCGGGCGGCATGCGCCCGATGCGCTGATCGATGCGGCCGACCTCGTCACCGAAATGCGGCTCGTCAAGCATCCGTACAAGGAGCAAGGCGTGAAGGCGCAGCGCGGCGTGGAGTTCTGAGCATGCCGGCCTGCCCCGCGCTGTTCGTCAGTGCGCCCGCGTCGGGCCAGGGCAAGACGTCGGTGACGGCCGGCCTCGCGCGGCTGCACCGCCGGCTCGGCCGCCGTGTGCGCGTGTTCAAGACCGGGCCCGACTTTCTCGATCCGATGCTGCTCGAACGCGCGAGCGGCGCCCCCGTGCATGCGCTCGACCTCGGGATGGTCGGCGAGGCCGGCTGCCGCGCGCTGCTTGCCGATGCCGCGCGCGAGGCCGACCTGATCCTGATCGAAGGCGTGATGGGGCTGTTCGACGGCACGCCGAGCAGTGCCGATCTCGCGGCGGCGTTCGGCGTGCCGGTCGTCGCAGTGATTTCCGCGAAGGCGATGGCGCAGACGTTCGCGGCGATCGCGTTCGGGCTCGCGCGGTTCCGGCCGGGGCTGCCGTTTCACGGCGTGCTGGCCAATCGCGTCGGCTCGGCCCGGCACGCGGAGCTGCTGCAACAGGCGCTGCCCGACGACCTGCGCTGGCTCGGGCATGTGCCGGCCGATGCGGGCATCGCGCTGCCGGAGCGGCATCTCGGCCTGCACCAGCCGGCCGATATCGACGATCTCGACGCCCGGCTCGATCGCGCGGCCGACGTGCTCGCGCAGACGGCGCTCGCTGAATTGCCGCCCGCCGTCGCGTTCGCGGAACCGGACGCCGCGGCGCCGCTGCCGCGTGCGCTCACCGGCAAGCGGATCGCGGTGGCGCGCGACGCGGCGTTCTCGTTCATCTATCCGGCGAATCTCGCGCTGCTCGACGCGCTCGGTGCGCAGTCGAGGTTCTTCTCGCCGCTCGCCGACGAACCGGTGCCGGACGATTGCGACGCGCTGTTCCTGCCGGGCGGCTATCCGGAACTGCATGCGGCGACGCTCGCGGCAAATACGGCAACCGCACGAACGATTCGTGCGCATGCGGCGGCCGGCCGGCCGATCGTCGCGGAATGCGGGGGGATGGTGTATCTCAGTGAATCGCTGACCGACGTGGACGGCGCGTCGACGCCGATGCTGGGGTTGCTGCCGGGCCACGCGACGATGCAGCGCCGGTTCGCGGCGCTCGGCATGCAGCAACTCGAAACGCGGCACGGCTCGATGCGCGGCCATACGTTCCACTACTCGCGGCTCGCGACGCCGCTCGATCCAGTCGCGCATGCGGCACGCCCCGACGGCGCGACCGGCAGCGGCGAGGCCGTCTATCGCCACGGCGCAATCGTCGCGACGTACATGCACATGTACTGGCCGTCGAATCCGGATGCGGTCGTGGCGCTTTTCAGCGGAGAAGCGTTCTAGATTGATCGGTGCAGCGATGATGAGCCGGTCGGCGATGATCGCCCTGCTCGACGGGCGCAGCTACAGGTGCCGTTCGATATCCATCCGCTGATGGAAGATTTGAATCACATCGATCGTGTCATCCGTTTCGCGATAGATTGGGTACATCTCGCATTCAGTCGCCGTGGCGACCTTGCCGATGTCCAGTCCGCGCCGCATGCGTTGCGTCCTTCGACATGTCAGGGCTTTTCGCGCCCCGGCGCTTCCGAACGCGAAGTGCGGATCACGGTGCCGTCGGGCGAGAAATGCGCATTGAACATCGCGTCGCCCGATACACCGCCCTCGGCCCAGTGCCAGCTCCACACCTCTTCATGGCTCAGCGCGTATTGCGCGATCTCGGTCGGCTTGCCGAGCAGTTGCCGCACGTCGTCCTTCGACATCCCGGGCACGACCTTCGCGATGTTCGCCGCCGTCAGCGCCTGCGTGATCGACACGAGCCGGCCGTCGGGCCCGAAATCGAGCATGTAGGTGCTCGTGCCGTACGGGCCGCGCGGATATTCGAACCGCTGCGAGCCGTCGTCGCCCTGCCTGACCATCTCGGGCTTGCCCGCCTGGCGGAGCACGTCTTCGGTCGTCGAGACGCCCGGCTGCAGATTACCGAACGCCATCGGATCGGGCTTGATCGCATTCACCGCGTCGGCCACCTTCTGGTCGTCGCACCCGGCCGCCAGAACGCCGACCGCACAAGCCGTCAGCACGGTCAGAAGCTGTTTTCGCATGTCATCCACACCTGTATTCATCGAGCCGATCCGGCGTCGCGCGCAGCGTAGCACGCGACCTGTTTCGTCGATGTCAAGGAGCGTCAAATTCACGCGCGTGCTGTCGCGTCCGGTTTCACGGACGCACACGCACACGTCGAACGGCGGCTGCGACGCCGCCGCGCCTCTGCGTCAAACCAGGAATGCCTCGGCCAGCTTGACCCAGTACGACGCGCCGGTGGGCAGCGCCGCGTCGTTGAAGTCGTAACCGGGGTTGTGCACCATGCAGCCACCCTCCCCGTCGCCGTTGCCGATGATCAGGTAGCAGCCCGGCCGCTTCTCGAGCAGGAACGCGAAATCCTCGCTGCCGGTGAGCGGCACCATCCCGTCGATCAGGTTCGCTTCGCCCACCCATTCGCGCGCAATACCGCGCGCCAACTCGGTCATTTCCGCATCGTTGACGAGCACCGGGTAGCGGCGCTGGTAGTCGATCGTCGCGGTCGCGCCGTACACGGCAGCCTGCGCATGCACGACTTCCTTGATGCGCGTCTCCAGCAGGTCGCGCACGTCGGGTTTCAGCGCGCGCACCGACAGGCGCATCTGCGCGCGATCGGGAATCACGTTCGGCGCCTCGCCCGCATGGATTGCGCCGACCGTGACGATCGCCATGTCGAGCGGAGACACGTTGCGCGACACGATCGTCTGCAGCGCCAGCACGATCTGCGCGCACACGACGACAGGATCGATCGCCTTGTGCGGCACCGCGCCGTGGCCGCCGCGGCCCTGCACATCGATGACGACGGTATCGGACGACGCCATGAACGGCCCCGGCAGGAAGCCGAATTTGCCGGTCGGGAAACCCGGCATGTTGTGCATCGCGAAGATCGCATCGCACGGGAACAGCTCGAACAGCCCTTCGTCGAGCATCTTCTTCGCGCCGCCGAGCCCTTCTTCCGCCGGCTGGAAAATCAGGTTCAGCGTGCCCGAGAAGCTGCGCTCGCGTGCGAGATGCTTCGCGGCCGCGAGCAGCATCGCCGTGTGGCCGTCGTGGCCGCACGCGTGCATCTTGCCGGCAATCCTGCTCTCGTACGGCAGGCCGGTCGCCTCGTGAATCGGCAGCGCATCCATGTCGGCGCGCAGGCCGAGGCGCTGCGTGCCGTTGCCGACCTTCAACTGCGCGACGACGCCCGTGCCGCCGAGCCCGCGATGCACCGTGTAGCCCCACGACTGCAGTTGCTCGGCGACGAGGTCGCTCGTCGCGAATTCCTCGAAACCGAGCTCGGGGTGGGCATGGATGCGGTGCCGGATCTCGATCATTTCATCGGCCAG
This sequence comes from Burkholderia sp. D-99, assembly GCF_011605345.1. GTDB lineage: Bacteria > Pseudomonadota > Gammaproteobacteria > Burkholderiales > Burkholderiaceae > Burkholderia. The sequence goes on along the minus strand of NZ_JAAOXM010000013.1, from coordinate 198,011 downwards.
GCCTGCTGGAATCACGCTGTGCGTCACGGTGTCGTCTCCTGTTTCTGCGGGGAATGTGCAGGCAAGGATAGTCGGTTCACCAGCAACCGGGCAGACGGAAAGTCGTCACGGTAGCAACTGATGGTTGCCGTATCGCGCACCGCACACGGGATAGGAAAACCGGCCATCCGGATGACTGCCGCACGCGGTCCAGGCACGTGAAACTGTGGGCTCCACATCGATTTGATGGGCACCGGGATTCGACGATGACCGTTCAAGCATCCGGAATAACGCCGATATATCAATGCGTTGTGGATTTTTGTTCACTTTTTGACGTGCGTACATTTTTTGTGTACGCTGATGAAGAAGTGAACAAGCAATCACCTCCGATGCCCGATAACGCCCCCCTTCCGATGTCGGAACAGCACGTGCTCGATGAAGCCTGCGCCGCGTTCGAACGCGCGACCCGGCGCTTCAGCGCGCGGCCCGTGCGCGTGCCGGCCGCATACACCGGGCAAGCCGACGCGATGATCCGCTTCGACGTTGCCGGGCACGTATTCGAGATGCCGGCCGCCGTGAGCCTGCGCGTCGAATCGCTGCCGGGTGCACTCGCGGCACTGCACCGCCGCGGCGGCACTACCGCGACGCCCGGCGAGCGTCCGCTGATGCTGATCACGCCCTATCTTTCGGCCGAACTGGCCGCCGGCCTGACCGACCAGGGCATCCCGTTTCTCGACACCGCGGGCAACGCATGCCTGATTCAGCCGGAGGCGACCGTGATGATCGCGGGCCGGCCGAAACCCGCACGCACACCGCGCCGGCAGGCATCGCGCGCAACGACGCCGAAGGGCTTGGCCGTGATGTTCGCCATCGCGACGCAGCCGGGCCTCGTCGCGCAGCCGTATCGGGCGATTGCGGCCGCGTCGGGTGTCGCGCTCGGCACGGTCAACCTCGCGATGGACGACCTGATCGCGCGCGGCCTCGTCGGGCAGCGCCGCAATGGCGAGCGCCTGATACCCGACTGGCCGCGCTTCGTGCAGGAATGGGTTGCGCTGTACCCGAGCCGCCTGCGCGCGAAACTGCCGAGCCGCCGCTATGCGAGCCTCGCGCCCGACTGGTGGCGCGGTTTCGATTTCACATCGTTCGATGCGCGGCTCGGCGGCGAACCGGCGGCCGACCTGCTGACGCACGATCTGAAGCCGGCCGCGATCACCGTCTATACGCACGGCGCGGCATCGAACCGCCTGCTGCTCCAGGCCCGCCTGCGCCCGGACGATCACGGCGACGTCGAAATCGTCGAAGCATTCTGGCCGCACTCGCCCGCGCTCGATTGGCACGAGCCGCACGTGCCGCTCGTACCGCCGCTCCTGATCTATGCGGATCTCGTCTCGTCCGGGGACAGCCGCAACCTTGCCGCCGCCGAACGGATCCATGACCGATACCTCGCCCACCCGCCCGCTTGAAGTCGACGCGCGCCGGCCGCTCGACCCGGCGGCAGTCGCGCTGCTGCAAGCGGTCAGCCGTGCCTGCGCGCGCCTCGACGCGGCCTTCGTCGTCGCCGGCGCAACCGCGCGCGACATCCTGATGTGGCACGTCCACGGCATCCGGCCGGTGCGCGCGACACGGGACGTCGACGTTGCGGTGTGTGTGGTGAGCTGGCCGTTTCACGCGCAGCTCGTCGATGCGCTCGTCGCGACCGGGCAATTCACGCGCGCGCCGAAACAGCAGCAGAAACTGCTGTTCGAGAGCGGTACGCACGGTTTTCGCACCGAGCTCGATCTCGTGCCGTTCGGGCCGCTCGAAACGCCGCCGGGCGAAATCGCGTGGCCGCCGGGCGGCGAATTCGTGCTGAACGTGCTCGGCTTCCAGGAAGCGGTGGATACCGCGCAGCCGGTGTCGATCGACGCGCGCACCGTCGTGCCGGTGGCCAGCCTGCCGGCGCTCGTGCTGCTGAAGCTGCTCGCCTGGAAGGACCGGCGCGCACGCCAGAACAGCGATGCGTACGACCTGCTGTTCCTGCTGCGGAATTTTCACGATGCAGGCAACCGCGAACGCATCTGGGATGCCGCCCCCGACCTGCTCGAACTGCATGCGTTCCAGTCCGGCCTGGCCGCCGCCGCGCTGCTCGCGCGAGACGCGAAACGGATCGCTTCACCGCAAACGCGCGATGCCATCCGCGCGCTGTTGTCCGACGCAGCGACCTATGCCGTGCTCGGCCAGGATCTGCTGGCACGCGCGTTCGCGCTGTTGCCCGGTGAATTCAGCGATGACGCCAACCGGTATCTCGACGCATTCCGCGACGCCTTTCTCGCCGATTCCCCCGCCCCCCACGCATGACGCGACGTGGTGGAGCGGCAGCGTCATCACTGCTTTCGAACCGCCGCGCTCAGGCCGCCCAGTCTTCGAGCGACAACCCGGCCACCCGGCCGAATTCCCGGCCGTTGTTCGTGACGAGCACCGCACCGGCCGCGATCGCATGCCCGGCGATCGACGCGTCGTTCGCGCCGATCGGCGTGCCGCGCGTGGAGAGATTGGCACGAATCGCGGCCGTTGCATCGACGGCCGCCGTATCCCACGACAGCACGCCATCGAGCCGCGAAACAAAGGCGGTCACGAGTTCCACATGCTTCGGCGACGCCTTCCTGCCGACTGCGCCGAACCGCATTTCGGCATAGGTAATGGCCGAGACGACAATCCGGTGCTGCGCATTGACGCACGATTGCAGCCGCGCCAGCACCACCGGCGGCCGCTCGCGCATGATGAACGAACAGATGTTCGTATCGAGCATGTAGAGCGTGGTCACTGGCCGGACTCCGTCGGCGCGGCATCCCCGCCGGAAAGGTCGAAGCGGCCTGGCTCGATCACGGCCGGGCGTTCGGCGAGGAAGTCGGCATCGGCCAGCGGTTCGCTCGCGAACGAGAGCCACGTGGGCCGCACCGGCCGCAGCAGCAGGGTGTCACCCTCGCGGCGGATCTCGAGTTCCGTCACCCCCTCGAACTCCATGTCCTTCGGGATGCGGATTGCCTGGTTACGGGCGTTCTTGAAAATGGAAACGGTGCGCATGAGCCACTCCATGGGAGTACGATGCGCCCATTCTAGGCATATGCCTGCATATGTCAACTTGAGGGGGCGCAAATCGGATGTTGCGCCCCACGCTGCCACGGGTGTTTTTGTCATGTTGCCGGCCTGTCGTCGATGAGGAGAGCGATCCATTCTTCACGACGCAGGCCGCGCAGTCCATATCCCGAACGGCCGATGCTGGCGCGGCACCGGACCGCGCGCAACGTCGCACCGACGCTGCGCACCCGCCCCGTCACGGCAGCCGGAAAGTGTCAAAGAACGTATCGCGCTCGATCACGGTGAGCGCCGCGCGCTTGTGCGGAAAGTCGAACTCCTTCAGCGTGTAGAAGCCAAGCCGGTGCATGTACGCGATGTGCCGCACGTGATCGACGCGCGGCTCGCCGACGAGCCGCTGCGTGCGCGGTTCGTCGACGAACATGTAGTGCAGCACCCCGCTCCACCATGCATGCAGCTTGCCGGCGCTCTGGAAACGCGAGTCGCCGATCAGCAGGTGCAGCCCGCGGTCGTAGTCGTGCGCATCGTAGAACGGCGCGAGACGGTCCTCCTTCGCCCAGTAGAACTCGAAATAGCCGAACGGCGTGTCGTCGAAATAACCGATCATCGGGTGCATGTGCGGATCGGCGAGCCGCTCGGCGAGATACGCCGCGTGCTCGTCGCGTGTGCCGCGCTGGTCCCAGAACTGCGCGACGCGATCGAGGTTCATCCAGCCGCTGAACAGGTCCGCGTGCGCGTCGATGTCGACGGTGCGCAGGCTGAACGTCATCCCGACCTGCGGCATGGTGCGTGCATAGATCTCGCCGGCCGGCGACGGCGGCCGTACCGGGTGCCGGTGCCCGTTCGTGATCGCATAGCGCAGCGGCATCCCGCCCGATGCGGGCGCCTTCAGCCACGGCCGCGGGTTCTGCCAGAACGTCGTGCGCGACACGGTCAGCCGCAGCGTGTCGCCCGCAACCTGCGCGCCGTCGATCACGCCCTCACGCACCGCGCGCGCGACGTACGACGCAACGGCCGCCGTATCGGCGCCGCCGAGCGGCACCGTGATTGTTGCCGCGTCGTATCGCGTGTCGGTGTTGAAGAGCGCGACGAACGCCGCGAGCAGGGCATCCGGCGAATCGTCGGGCCGCCAGGCGTCGAGCGTGCGCTCGGCGACTGCCATCGCCTGCCCGTGCGCGGCGCCGTCGAGCGCGGCGGCCACTTCACCTTCGACGGCGTCCGCGGCGCCGGCCGGTTTCGTCAGCGTGTCTTCCATCACAGTGCTCCCGCGTCGTGGCGATCGGCGAGAACGTGCAGCCCCCGCTCGAGCGCCGGAAACAGGCTGCGCTGGAAGTTGTTCCAGCGCAGTTCGAGAATCGTGTCGCCCGGTGCGATCGGCGTGTCGAGCACGTCGCAGATCACCTCGCCGGAATCGATGCCGTTGTCGACGTAGTGGAACGACGCGCCCGTCATCGTCACGGGCTCGACGGACGACGTCGCGCCGCTCGCCCAGTCGACCCGTTCGCCGCGCGCGCCGTGCAGCGCGTCGAGCGTCGCCCACGCGCCGCGCCGCTGGTACGGCGAACCGTCGGCGGTGATGCCCGGGTGGATGTTGGCGATGCGCCGATGAAAGCGCGCACCGGGCCGCACGAGTTCGTCGAGGATCACGAGCAGCCCGTCGAGCACGACGACGTCGGCTTCGAGTTCGAGCAGGCGCTCGAGCAGGCGGCGCTCGAACGCCTGTTTGCCGGCCACGCGCTCGCGCGCGTCGCGCGGCAGGCGCCGGTACGTCGACGGAATCGAGCAAAACAGTTCGTCGACCGGCCGGCCCTGCACCGCCAACCCTTCCGGCAGGATCCACGGGCGGCCCGGTGTGCGCGCAAAGCCGTAATCGGCCACTTTCGCGCGATCGGCCGGCGAACCGCCGTCGTCGTCGACGATCACGCCCCTGAGCGTGTAGCGCTCGCCGAGCGGCGAGTCGTTCAGGCGTTCGACGAGGAATTCGAGCGGCGCCTTCATGTAGCGCGTGCCGCCCTGATACGCGACCGGCTGCCCGGCACGATCGGCCGCGCCGTTGCGCAGCGACTGGATGTAGACGAGATTTTTCTTCGGCATGGATGCGTCGTGGAAGAGCGGACGAAGGCGCCGCAGCCGGCCCGCGCCGGCCACGAAGGCCGGCCGGCGGGCCGCGGCGCGCATCGTCACCAGTTGTATTTCGCGGTCGCGATCACCGTGCGGTCGGTGCCGAAAACGCAGACGTTCACCGACTGGCAGCCGCTGATGTAGTGGCGGTTGGCCAGGTTCGTCGCATTCACGGCGAAGCGCCAGTTACGCGTGTCGTAGTGCACACCCGCGTCGAACAGCGTGACGCTCGATACCGTCAGCGCGTTGTCGGACCCACCGGCCGACGCGCTCTGGTAGCGAATGCCGCCGCCGAGGCCAAGCCCCGCGAGCGCCCCCGTATGCCACGTCCAGTCGGCCCACAGCGATGCCATCTGGCGCGGACGCGGAATGTCGACCGGCCAGTTGTTCAGCGAGTTGTCGTTCGCCTTGATGACCTTCACGTCCTGGTAGACGTACGAAGCGATCATCGACAGGTTCGGCGTGACCTTGCCGGTCGCGCTCAGCTCGATCCCGCGCGAACGCACCTCGCCGGACTGTACCGACTTGGTGCCGCTGTCGTCCTGACTCGGCAGCGCTGGCGTAATCCCGTTGGTCTGGTTGATCTGGTAGATCGCCGCGTTCAGCATCAGGTTCTTGCCGGGCGGCTGCCAGCGCAGGCCGGCCTCGATCTGCTTGCCGCGCGTCGGCTGCGGCAACCCGCCGCCGAGCAGGTTCACGCCGATCAGCGGATTGAACGACGTCGCGTAGCTGATGTACGGCGACAGCCCGTAGTCGCCCTGGTACGTGAGGCCGACGCGGCCGGTGAACGCCGTGACGTCCGCCTTCGTCGACGTGCCGCCGGCGCGGTCGTCCTGGCGCATGTTGACCCAGTCCTCGCGGCCGCCGAGCGTCAGCGTCCAGCGGTTCCACTTGATCTGGTCCTGCGCGTACAGGCCGAAGGTGTTCATCGTCGTGTACGTGTTCGTGCGATACGTGGTGTTCGGATCGGAGAACACGGCCGTGGTCACGGGCGTGTAGACGGGGTTGTAAATGTTCAGCGTCGGCGCGGCAGCCATCCATTCGCTGTCGGTCGCGGTCTGGCGGTTGTACTGGAAGCCCAGCAGCAGCGTGTGCTGCAGCGGGCCCGTCGCGAAGCGGCCTTCCACGTTGTTGTCGATGTCGAAGCGGCTGTAATTCATCTGGAACACACCGGCCCAGCGGTTGACATTGGTCGTGCTGCCGTCGGCGAAGCCGGCGCCCCACACCGAACCGTTGTCGAGCGACAAGTGCATCAGCCGCACGTTCTGGCGGAACGTCCAGGCCGAAGTCAGGTTCTGCTCGAACTGGTAGCCGACCGACCACTGCTTCTTGCGGTAGTAGTTGAAGTTCGGATCGCCCTCGTACACGTCCTTGTTGATCTGCCCGTTCGGGTTCGGCAGCACCGTACCCTGCGCGGGCAGGAAGTTCGACGAGATGTCGCCCCAGTCCTGCAGGTAGGTCGCGGACAGCGTCAGCGACGTATCCGCGTTCGGGCGCCAGCGGAACGACGGCGCGAGCGCGACGCGCTGGTCGTTGTTCGGGCCGGTCAGCGCGTTGCCGTCGCGTGCGACGCCGACGAACCGGTACGCATACTTGCCGTCCGGGTCGAGCTTGTCGCCGACGTCGATCATGAACTGCTTGCGCGCATAGTTGCCGATCTGCACGCCGGCCTCGCGCACGCGCTCGCCGTCGGCGAGCTTGGTCTGCACGTCGATGATCGCGCCCGGGTCGCCCGCGCCGTACAGCACCGAGGTCGGCCCGCGCAGCACGCTGATGCTGTCGATCATGTACGGATCGACGCGCCAGCTCGCGAGGTTGATCGTGTTCGGCACCTGCAGCCCGTTCACGTACGCGGTCGGCGTGAAGCCGCGCAGCGCCGAGTACCAGTCGGAACGGTTGTCCGAGCCGTACGACGAGAAACCCGGTACGTAGCGCAGTGCCGCGTTCACGTCGGTCGCACCGGTCATCTCGATCTGCTGCGCGGTGACGACGTTGATCGTCTGCGGGATCTCGTTGATCGGCGTGTCGGTCTTCGTGCCGGTGCGGCTGCGCTTCGCGACGAGTCCGACCGTGCCGTCGCCTTCCGAGGCCGCGTTGACGTTGATCGTCGGCAGCGTGCCGGTCGACGCACTGGCCGCCGCACCGCCCTGCGCACTGCTGGCCGACGCCGCGGCGCCTGCGTTCACGGCCGGCGCCGTCTGGGCATACGCCTGCCCTGCCGCCGCACCGAACGCCACGCTCGCCGCGGCTGCGATCGCACGCAAACGCGTGCCTGTTGCCCACTCCATCTTTCTCTGCTCCACTTTTTTCATGCGGTCTCCGACCGCGCCTTTGTCAAAGAGCGAAAGCCATCCGGCTCGCGCTCACCCCGTTTTCTTGTCTTGCCCGGGCCGCGCCTTCGTCATGGGCGGGCGCGATCCCGTCTTCGAGCGACGCGCAGATTTCGTCCGCGCGGCGCGCCAGTACCGACAGCAGCGTGTCGGACAAACCGTGGCTGTCTTCGCAGCAGCCTTGCAGGTAGATGCGCGGCGCGAAGGTTTCGGGCGTCGCGAGCAGGTAGTCGCGCGTGACGTCGCCGCGCGTGAGCGCATCGCCCAGGTGCGGCGCGAGCCCTTCGAGCAGCGCCGAATGCGTGTCGCGGCGGTAGCCGGTCGCCAGCACGAGCGCGTCGAAGCGTTCGACGCGCGTGGCGCCGCTCATCCGGTCGCGCAGCGTCAGCTCGATGCGGCCGTCGGCGGTGCGTACCGCGGCCTCGATCGCGCTGTTCGCGAGTAATGCATGACGCGGCGTGCCGTCGATGCGCTGCAGGTACAGCATTTCGTAGATCTGTTCGATCAGCGGCCGGTCGACCACCGCGTAGTTCGTGTCGCGATAGCGTTCGAGCAGCGCGCGGCGTGCGTCGTGCGGTTGCGCATAGACGACATCGGTGAATTCGGGGCTGAAGATCTCGTTGACGAACGGGCTGTCGTCGGCCGGCTTCAGCGCGCCGGCACGCATCACGAGGCTCGCATCGACGTGCGGGAAACGGCGCGCGAGATCGATGAACACCTCGGCCGCGCTCTGCCCCGCACCGATCACCGCGACACGGCGGCGCTCGCCGTCCGGCGACGCGACGAGCCGGTCGATGTCGGTCAGGTACGACGACGAATGGATCACGCGGTCGCGGCCGAGCGCGGCGAACGCGTCCGGAATCGCAGGCGTGCCGCCGACGCCGACCGACAGCGCGCGCGTGACGCGCTGGCGCTCGTGGCCGGTGGCGTCGCGCGACAGCACGCGCAGCGCGTCGATCCGTGCACCGTCGCCACGCACGGGCTCGATGCCCAGCACGGTCTCGCTGTAGTGAACGCGATCGTCGAACGCGTCGGCGACCCAGCTCAGGTAATCGTGGAATTCGACGCGCGTCGGATAGAAATTCTTCAGGTTGACGAATTCGTTCAGGCGGCCGCGTTCGAACAGGTAGTTGATGAACGTATAGCGGCTTTTCGGATCGCGCATCGTGACGAGATCCTTCAGAAACGAGATCTGCATCCGGCAGTCATCGAGCAGCATCCCGCGATGCCAGCCGAATTCAGGCTGGCGCTCGACGAAGCAATGGGCAAACGTGCGCGCGCCGCTGCGCTCCGCGAGGCGTATCGCCAGCGCCAGATTCGACGGCCCGAAGCCGACGCCGATCAGGTCGAATACGGTTTCTCTCTGCATGTCTCAGCTCCCTTGTCGGTGAATCCGGCCCGTCAGACGTGACGGCCGGAGAAGAACGTCTCGCGCAGCGTGCGCATCCACAGCGGCTGCGCGTCGGCCAGCGCGAGACGGCGCTGCCGCGCGAAGCCATGCCGCGCGAGATGGTCGGCAACCCGCGCGTGGCCGGCCGGAACGGCACAGCCGACCGCTTCGGTACGCGGGTCGTCGAGAAACAGGTAATGAACGACGGACGGCAGCCAGCCCGCCACGCAATGCGGGCCGCGCCAGCGCGCTTCGCCGACCAGCATCCGCAACCCGCGGTCGTAGTCGCGCGCTGCGACGTGCGGCGCGAGCGCGTCTTCCTTCAGCCAGAACGCTTCGAAATACGCGAACGGTTCGCCGTCGAAGCAGCCGACCAGTGGCGTGACGTGCGGATCGGCATCGGGTGCGGCGCCTGGCGTACCGTCCGCGCCAGGCTGTGCGCCCGGCCAGCCGTCGCGCACACGCGGCTCGTCGAACCAGCGCGCGACGAGTTGGGCGTCCTCGGCCGGCTGCCAGCCGCGCAGCGTGAAGCGCACGCCAAGCGCCGGCAGGTCGCGCGCATAGACGTCGCCGCGCGGCGCCGGCGGCCGGCGCGGATGGCGGCGGCCGTCGGTGAACATGGGCAACGTCGCGCACGGCAGATGCGGGCCGACGAGCCACAGATCGGCCTGCTGTGCCCAGCCTTCGCGCATGCAACGGCCGGCGTCGGCGAGCACGCCGCTTGCGCGCAGCGCATCGAGCGCGACCGCGGGCCACGCGGCCGGGTCGAGCCGGATCGCCGCGTGGCGCGCGCTGTCCGAAAACGCCGCGGCCAACGCGGCCAGCAGCGCACGCCGCTGGTCGGCCGGCGCCGCGCGATGGTTGTACGCGACGAGGCGCAGTGCGCCGTCGTCGCCGAGTTGCGCGCGCAACAACTGCGCGCCGATGCCGTCGCCCTGCGCGACGCGGATCTCCACGCCGTCGCGCATGGCGAACAGGCCGTCCGCGAACGCGAGGCGGTACGTATCGAGCATCGTGAATCCGTCCGGACGCACTTCAGCCAGCATGGCGTTCCTCCTGTCCCGTTTCCGTGCGCGCATCGAGCCGCGCGCCGAGTGCCGCGAGCGTCGGCGACGCGAACAGGTCGGCGACCGTCAGCGCATGACCGGCCCGGCCGGCCGCGTCGATGAAGCGCACGACGTCGAACGAGGTCGCGCCCGCTTCGAACAGGTCGGCATCGGGCTCGGGCGCGGCCGTCGCGAACGTGTCGGACCACAGCGCCGCGAGCGCGGCAGCCGCATGCGGTACACGTGACGACGTTGCAGCGCGTGCGTTGCCTTCCACCTGCGCGTGCTGCGACGCCTGCGCAACGGCCCGCTTGTCGGGCGCCCCGAGCGCGGCTTCCGACGCGCCGGCGAAGCGCGCGACTTCGTCGTGGTAGACATCGACGAGCGCATCGACGAAGCCGCGCTCGAGCAGCTCGTCCGCATACGAGAACGCGGCGCTCACGCGGCCGTCCGGATGCTCGACGACGTCCAGCTCCAGCGTGAACACGACGCGGTGGCGCACATCGTCGAATCCGGCCAGCGACAGGCCGGCCCAGTCGCGCGCCGCGGCACCGGTCGGGCGCAGGTAGTTGAACATCACCTGGAACAGCGGATTGGCCTGCGCGGCACGCGGCGCGCGCAGCGCCGCGACGACGTCCGCGAACGGCACGTCGGCGTGCGCATAGGCCGCGAGCGCCGTGTCGCGCACGTGTGCGAGCACATCCGCACGACGCGCGGCCGGGTCGATCCGCGTGCGCACGACCACCGAATTGATGAAGAGGCCGAGCGCCTCGCGGGCGGCGTCACCCGTCAGCTCGCGCGTCGACGCGAGCACGCCGACCGGCTGGTCGGCCGCACCCGTCGCGCGGAGCAGCGCGGTGTTGAGCGCCGCGTGCAGCAGCATCGGCAGCGTCGCGTGCGCGGCCGATGCCGTGTCGCGTGCGGCACGGATCAGCGAAGCGTCGAATTCGAACGCGATGCGGGCCGCGCGCCATTGCGGCACGGCCGGCGCGTCCGCGCGTTGCGGCAGCACGCGCGCCGGCAGGTCGGCCAGCGCATCGCGCCAGTAGGCGACGCGGGACGGATGGCACGGCGCGGGGAGCACGAGCGGGACGGCCGGTTGGGTGGCCGGTTGCACGGCCTCTTTGGCCGGCACGTCACCGCCCTGCACGCGTACGACATAGCGCGCACGAACCGCATCGAGCCACAGCTCGATCGATTCGCCATCCGATACGATGTGATGGATCGTCACCGACAGCACGTGATCGTCCGCGCCGAGCCGCAGCACCCGCGCGCGCCACAGCGGCGCGTCGGCCGCGAGGTCGAACGGCGCGAGTGCATCCTCGTCGGTCAGCGCCGCAGCGCGGGCAAGCACATCGGTTTGCGCCGACAGGTCGATCACCGGCAGTTCGACGGAAACGTCTGCGTCGATCCGCTGGCCCGGCAGCGCACCGTCGCGTGCCACGAGCCGCGCGCGCAGCGCCGGATGCACGGCCGCGACCTCCGAGAAGGCCGCACGCAGCGCATCGACGTCGAGCGGGCCGCGCACCCGCAGCGCGACCGGAATGTTGTACGCGGCGCTGTCCGGCTGCGCGCGCCACAGGAACCACAGGCCGAGCTGCGCCGGCGACAGCGGCCACACGCCATGTGCGTCCGGCTTGGCCACCGCGACGCCCGGCGCCGCGGCACCGGCCTGCGCGGCGCGTGGCGCATCGGCCACCTGACGCGCGTACTGCGCGAGCACCGGCGCTTCGAACAGCGCGCGCACCGGCACGTCGCGGCCGAGCCGTTCGGCCACGCGCGTCGCGACGCGCACGGCGGCAAGCGAATGGCCGCCAAGATCGAAGAAGTGATCGCCCCGGCCCACGCGCTCGAGATTCAGTACGTCGCACCAGATCGCCGCGAGCGTGGCTTCGTCGCCGTCCTGCGGCGCTTCGTACGTGCGTTCGACGCGCACGGGTGCCGGCAGCCGCGCGCGATCGACCTTGCTGTTCGCGTTGCGCGGCAGCGCGTCGAGCACGATCAGCTGTGCGGGCACCATGTAATCGGGCAGCGTACGGCGCAGGTGCGCGTCGAGCGTCGCGGCTTCGACCGGCTGCGCGGCCGCCTGTGCGTCGGCGGTCAGCTCGACGTACGCGACGAGCTGCGCGAGTGCGCCCTGCCCGTGCACGACCGCGCATGCTTCGCGCACCGCGTCGTGCGCGGCAAGCTGTGCCTCGATCTCGCCGAGTTCGATGCGCAGCCCGCGCAGCTTCACCTGATGGTCGACGCGCCCGATGAAGTCGAACACGCCGTCCGCACGACGGCGCACGAGGTCGCCCGTGCGGTACAGCCGCGCGCCCGGCGCGCCGTACGGATCGGGCACGAACCGCTCGGCGGTCAGCGCCGGGCGGTCGAGATAGCCGCGCGCGACGCCGATCCCTTCGCCGCCCAGATACAGTTCGCCGATCACGCCGACCGGCAGCGGATGCAGCCGCTCGTCGAGCACATGCGCGGTGCGAGCGCCGACCAGCGTGCCGATCGGCAGGTACGCGGCGTCGCCGAGCTTCGCGAGATCGTCGCCTGGCCGGAACATCCACAGCGTCGGCGTGATGACGGTTTCGGTCGGGCCGTAGCCGTTGACCACGCGCACGTTCGGCAGCGCGCGGCGCAGCATCGCGAACGCCTCGCGCGACGTCGCTTCGCCGCCAACGGTCAGCGAACGCAGCGTCGGCGGCGCGCCGTGCGCGAGCGCCCATTCGGCGAGTTGCGCAGCGCAGCCGGGCGGCACGTAGGTCATCGTCACGCCGTCGCGGACCATCATCGCGCAGGTTTGCGCGGGCGGCCACAGCACGTCGGCCGTCACCGACACGGCGGCGCCCGACATGTATTGCGAAAACCAGCCTTCATGCGCGCCGTCGAAGTTGACCGACTGGAACAGCAGGAACACGTCCTGCTCGCCCGCGCCGTAGCGCTCGGCGATCGCCGCGCAATGCAGCGCGAACGACGCATGGTCGACGATCACGCCCTTCGGCTTGCCGGTCGAGCCCGACGTGTAGATCGCATAGGCCGCATGACCCGGCAGCACGTCCGGCAGCACGACGTGCGCCGCTTCGTCGAGTGCCTCGACTTCATCGGCGCGCCACACGCGCAGCGCCGGCAGATCCGGTAGCGACGCGGCGCTCGCGCCGTCGGTCAGCACGTGCGCGATATTCGCGTCGCCGACGATCTGCGCGAGCCGTTCGCGCGGATGAGCCGGATCAAGCGGCACGAACGCGGCGCCCGACTTCAGTACCGCGATCAGCGCGACGAGCAGGTCGACCGAGCGCTGCAGCGCGACGCCGACCCGCATTTCCGGCCGTACGCCGGCCGCCACCAGATGGCGCGCCAGGCGGGCCGCACGCGCGTCGACTTCGCCGCGAGTGAACGCACGATCGATGTCGGCAACACCGCGCGCGTCGGGCCGAGCTTGTGCATGCACGGCGATGCGCGCATGCACGGGGACGAACGGCTCGGCATCGGTCGCACCGGCCGGCGCGTTCCATGCAAGGAGCTGCGCCCGCTCGCCGACGGGCAGCCATTCGAGATCGCCAACCGGCATGTCGGGGCGCGCGAGCGCATCGGCGAGCAGCGTGACGAAACGCGCGGCCAGCCGTTCGATAGCGTCCGCATCGAACAGGTCGAGCGCGTAGATGAACGCAGCGTCGAACGTGCCGTCCGGCGTCGCTTCGACCGAAAGCGTCAGGTCGAATTTCGCGGAAGGCGTACCGGAGGGCAGCAACGCGGCCGACGCCGCACCGAGCGCCGGCAACGCGCGACGCTCGCCGTACGCGGCCATCACCTGGAACAGCGGATGGTGGCTCGCGCTGCGCGGCACGCCGAGCGCATCGACCACCTGTTCGAACGGCACGTCCTGGTGCATCTGCGCATCGACGAGTGCACGCTGCGTGCGCGCGACCAGCGACGAGAAATCGCCGTGCGCGGGCACGTCGACGTCGATCGCCAGCGTGTTGACGAAGAAACCGATCAGGCCGGCGACTTCCGCGCGTTCGCGGTTCGCGGCCGGCACGCCGACGCAGATCCGCGCATCGCCCGTCGCGCGCGCCAGCAGCGCATCGAGCGTGGCGAGCAGCACCGCGAACGGCGTCGCGCCCGATGCGGCCGCGAATGCGCGCAGTTGCGCACCGATGCGCGCGTCGAGCGAGAACACATGGCGGGCGCCGCGCGCACTGCGGTGTGCGGGTCGCGCTGCCGCACCCGGCAACGTCAGCACGCCGCGTTGCGGATCGAGCCGTTCGCGCCAGAACGCGAGCTGGCGTTCGCGTTCGCCGGCGTCGAGCCAGCGGCGCTGCCACAGCGCGTAGTCAGCGTACTGGATCGGCAGCGGCGCGAGCGGCACCGGCCGGTCGGACGCATACGTGCGATAGAACGCCGCGAGTTCCTCGAGCATCACGCCCGACGACCAGCCGTCCGACACGATGTGGTGCACGGTCAGCGCGAGCCAGTGATGCGTCGCATCGAAGCGCACCAGGTGGGCGCGGACGAGCGGCGCCGCGCCGAGATCGAACGGCTCGGCTTCATCGGCCGTCGCGACGGCTTGAGCGCGCGCCGTGCGCTGCGCGTCCGGCAGCGCCTCGAGACCGGTTTCGCGCCACGGACAGCGCATCGGCGCATGGATCGTTTGCGCGACGCCGTCCTGCGCTTCGTCGAAGGTCGTGCGCAGCGCCTCGTGGCGCGCGATCAGCGCATCGCACGCCAGGCGCAACGCGTGCGCGTCGAGCGGGCCCGTCAGTGCCAGGCGCTCGGTGATGTGATACGCATCGGGCGCATCGATCAGCCGCGCATGCAGCCACAGCCGCGTCTGTGCGAACGACGCCGGCACGCGGTCGCTGCGCGGCTTGCGCGGCGGGATCGGCAGCACGCGAAAATCGATGCCTGCCGCGCCGAGCTTGTCGATGAAAACGGCGCGCTGCGCATCGGGCAGTTGCGCGAAACGCGTCGCGAGCGCGAGCCAGTCGGGTTGAACCTTCGTCATCCGTCGTCCTTATTGGGTTTCCAGTTCGCCGAGCAGCGCGTCGATCGCGCTCGCCGCATCGGTCGCGCCGCGTGCCGCGCAGGCCGCGTCGATCGCTTGCGCGCAGCGCGCCAGCGTGCGCGTGTCGAACAGCGTGCGCAGCGGCAACGCGAGCCCCCAGTGCAGGTTCGCCTGCGCGTGGGCCTGCGTCGCGAGCAGCGAATGGCCGCCGAGCAGGAAGAAATCGCCGTCGCGACCGATCGCGTCCACGTGCAGCACGCGTTGCCAGATCTCGGCGAGCGTGCGTTCCGTGTCGGTCGCGAGTTCCACTTCGGCTGCCGTTTCGCGCACCGGCGCGGGCAGCGCATGGCGGTCGCACTTGCCGTTCGGCGTGACGGGCAACGCATCGAGTTCGATCAGCTGCGACGGCACCATGTAGGCCGGCAGTTGCGCGCGCAACGCGTCGAGCAGCGCCGCACGGTCGAGCGGGCCCGCGTCGCCGCGCGCGACATAGCCGATCAGCTGCTCGTCGCGCACGATCACGACCGCATCGTTCACGCCGGGCGCCGCGCGCAGCAGCGCCTCGATCTCGCCCGGCTCGATCCGCTGGCCGCGCAGCTTGACCTGCGTATCGACGCGGCCGAGGTAGTCGAGCGCACCGTCGGCACGCCGACGTGCGAGGTCGCCCGTGCGGTACATGCGCGCGCCCGGGACGAACGGATCGGGCACGAAACGCTCGGCGGTCAGCGCCGGACGGCCGAGATAGCCGCGCGCGAGGCCCGCGCCTGCGAGATACAGTTCGCCGGTCGCGCCGGCCGGCACCGGCTGCCACGCGGCATCGAGCACGTGCAGTTGCAGGTTCGCGATCGGATGACCGATCGGCACCGCGACCGCAAGCGCGTCGTCGGGGCCGCACGTCCAGTGCGACACGTCGATCGCGGCCTCGGTCGGCCCGTACAGGTTGACGAGCGTCGCGTTCGGCAGCAGCCGCGCCATTTTCGCGACGAGTTCAGGCGCGAGTGCCTCGCCGCTCGCGACGATCAGGCGCACGCTGTCGCATTGCGCAGCGGCCGCGAAATCGTCGAGATACGCGGCGAACGCGGCGAGCATCGACGGCACGAAGTGCAGCACCGTCACGCCGTGCGCATGGATCGCGGCCGCGAGACGCGCCGGATCGCGATGGTCGCCGGGCGCGGCGATCGCGAGCTTCGCGCCGATCGCCAGCGGCCACACGAATTCCCACACCGACACGTCGAAGCCGAATGGCGTCTTGTGCAGCACGACGTCGTCGCGCGTCAGCCGGTATGCGTGCTGCATCCACGCGATCCGGTTCGCGAGCGCGCCGTGCGTGTTGCCGGCGCCCTTCGGCTTGCCGGTCGAACCGGACGTGTAGATCAGGTAGGCAAGCTGTGCGTCGTCGATCTCGGCGGCCTCTCCGCCGTCGTCGTTGTCGATTTCATCGGCGAGCAGGTCGGCAACCGTCAGCAACTGTGTTGTTGCACCGTCGCCCAGCGCGGCCTCGACCTGCTCACGCAGATGGACCTGAGTGATCGCGACGGCCGGCCGCGCGTCGCGCAGCAGATACGCGATGCGCTCGGCCGGATAGTCGGGATCGACCGGCAGGTAGGCCGCACCGCTCTTCAGCACGCCGACCAGCGCCATCACCATGTCGAACGAACGCTCGACGCACAACGCGACCGGCGTATCGGGCCGCACGCCGCGGCGACGCAGCGCGGCCGCGATGCGCGACGTACCGACGTCGAGTTCGCGATAGGTCGCGCGATGCACGCCGCCGTGAACGTCCGTGTATTCGAGCGCGATCGCGTCGGGCGTCGCCCGCGCCGCATCGGCGAATTGCAGGTGCAGCGGCTGTTGTTGCGACACCGGCCATACATGCGCGGTGTCCTGCGCCAGCGCGTCGCGGGTGATGTCATCGGCGATCGACAGCGTTCCGAGCAGCGCATCCGGCGTGCGGGCCAGCGCGTCGAGCGCGCAGGCGAACGCGCGGTGCCAGGTTTCAACCTGCCGCGCATCGACGCGCGCGGTGTCGTAGCCGTAGTCGATCGTCAGCTCGGCACCGCTCTCGATCACGAGCGTCAGCGCGAAATCGGTGGCTTCGATGCTGCGCACGCCGCTCAACGCCAGCGCGCGCGGATCGGCGTCGCGCGCCGTGTCGTCGACCGGGTAGTTCTCGAACACGACCAGCGTGTCGAACAGTGCGCCGCCCGCACCGCGCGCCCAGCGCTGGATGTCGGCGAGCGGCGTATGCGCGTGCTCGGCGGCCGCCGCGTTGTCGCGTTGCAGCGCTTGCAGCCAGTCGGCCGCGCGTTGCTGCGGCGCCGGCGCGGTGATCACCGGCAGCGTGTTGATGAAGAGACCGAGCACCGAGTCGACGTCCGCGAGTGCGTCGGGACGGCCCGCGACGGTCGCGCCGAACGCGACGGCCGGCTGGTGCGTCATCCGCTGCAGCGCGAGCGCCCACGCGCCCTGCACCAGCGTGTTGACGGTCAGCTTCAGGGCGCGGGCCGCCTGCGCGACGCGCGTCATCGCGTCGGCATCGAGCGTCGCGCGCCACGTGAGCATCTCGGCATCCGCACGGTCGGCCGTGCGTTCCGCGATCAGCGTCGGGGCGTCGAGTCGTGCGAGGCGTTCGGTCCAGAAGCGTTCGTCGGCGCCGCGGTCGCGCGTGCCGAGCCACGCGATGAAGTCGCGATAACGCAATGCCGGGCGGCTCGCGAACGGCGACACGGCGTCCGGGTCGCGATAGTCGCGCAGGACGTCCGCGAGCAGGCGCGCGGTACTCCAGCCGTCGAGCAGCACGTGGTGACGCGTCCATACGACGCGCCATGCGTCGTCGTTCACGCGGATCAGCGTGAGCCGCATCAGCGGCGGCTCGCGCCAGTCGAAGCCGCGTGCACGATCGGCCGCGAGCCATGCGTCGAAATCGGCGTCGAGCGTGTCGCCGCGCGTGCGCCAGTCGAGTTGCTCGACCGGCATCCGGGCGTGGCGATGCACGCACTGCAGCGGCGCGGCTTCGTCCGGCATCACGCTCGTGCGCAGAATGTCGTGACGTGCGACGGACGCTTCGAACGCGGCTGCGAGCCGGTCGGCGTCGAGCGCGGCCGCGGTCGCGACGAGCTGGTTCACGTAGCTGGCATGCCCGGGGGCGAACAGCGCATGGAACAGGATGCCCTGCTGCATCGGCGACAGCGGATACACGTCGTCGATCGTGCGCCAGTCGAGCGGCGTGCGTTCGATCGCAGCCTGCGTGAGGCCGGCGGCCTGCGCGAGCGGGAAATCACCCGGCGTCGCACCGCCGCCGCGATGCGCAACGCGCGACGCGCACGCATCGACAAGCTCACGCAGCGCCGCCGCGAAGCGTTCGGCAAATGCGTTGATCGTCGCGCGCTCGAACTGCGGTGCACCGTAGACCCAGTGCACTTTCAGCGTGCGCGCGCCGTCGCGGTCCGTATCGAGGTACGCGTGGATCGCGAGCGCATTGCCGAGCGGGCCTTGAGGATCGCGCTCGACGCCGGTGCCACCAAAGCGCGGCACGAGCGTTGCATCGCGCGGCGCGTCGAACTGGCCAAGGTAGTTGAACGTGACACGCGGGCGCGGCACGGCGGCCAGCGCCGCGCGCGTCGCCGCATCGCCGTAGTGCGCGAGCACGCCGAAGCCGAGCCCCTTGTTCGGCACCGCGCGCAGCGTGTCCTTGACCGCGCCCAGCGTGTCGCGCGCGGTGGCCGCGACGGGCAGCGTCACCGGGTAATGGCTCGTCAGCCAGCCGATCGTGCGGCTCGCGTCGGCATCGTCGAACAGCGCCTCGCGGCCATGCCCTTCCAGTTCGACACGGCACGATGCGGCGCCGCTCACGCCGGCCAGCGCCAGTGCAAACGCGGCGCCCAGCACTTCGATCGTCTGCGTGCGATAGGCGGCATGCGCATCGGTCAACGCCGCCCGGGTCAATGCCGCGTCGATCGTCTGCACGACGACGGCGGCATCGGCGTTCGTCGCCGTTGCGTCGGGGTGATCGGGCACGACGTCGTCGCCCTGCGCCATGCCGGCCCAGTACGCCGCTTCGGCCGCGAACGGCGAAGCCGGTTCCGTCGCGGCACGCGCGAGCCTTGCGGCCCATGCGTCGGCGCGCAGGCCGGGCTGCGACAGGTGGACCGGCGTCCGTTCGCAGGCGGCGCGGTAGGCCGTGTCCAGGTCGTCGAGCAGGATGCGCCACGACACGCCGTCGACGATCGCATGGTGAATTGCCAGATAGAGCTGCGTCGAGCCGTCCGGCAAGCGTGCCGCGCATGCGCAGGCGAGCGGCCCGCGGCCGAGGTCGAGACGGCGCTGCAATGCGTCGAAGCGCGCGAGCGCGTCGGTTTCGTCGCGTGCGGCGACTTCGACGAACGGCAGCGCATCGTACGGCTTCGCGGCATCGCTGGCGTGCCACGTGCCGTCCGCGCCGCGCGCGAAGCGCTGGCGGAACGCGTCGTGATGCGTCAGCAATGCGTCGAACGCACGCGCGAATGCATCCGCGTCGAACGGCCCGCGCACGTCGAACGCCACCGACTGGTTCCAGTGGCCGCGATGCGGGATGTCGAGTGCGAAGAAGCGTTGTTGCGCGGGTGTCAGGACCTGCGCCGTCAGCGGTACGCTGGCAGCGGCCACGAAAGCAGGCTGCGTGGTGGCGGTTGCGGTGGCAGCCACGTCCTCCGTCTTCGCAATGCGCGCAAGCTCGGCCACCGTCGGGCCGTCGAACAACTGCTTCGGCGTGAAGCGCACGCCACGCTTGCGCGCACGTGCGATCACCTGCAACACGAGGATCGAATCGCCGCCGAGTTCGAAGAAGTTGTCGTCGCGGCCGACCTGCGGGGCTTTCAGCACGGCCTGCCAGACTTCGGCGAGCACCGTTTCGACCGCGCCCTGCGGCGCGTTGCCGGACGCAACCGCGACCGGCGCGGCCGCGAGTTCGCGCAACGCGGCGCGATCGATCTTGCCGTTCGCGGTCACCGGCAGGCGCGCGAGCGCGACGAACTGCGCGGGCACCATGTAGTCGGGCAGCTTCGCGGCGAGCGCCGTGCGCACGGCCGCCTCGTCGAAATTCGCGCCGTCGCGCATCACGACGAACGTCGCGAGCCGCAGGCGGCCGTCGTGTTCGATCGCGAGCGTTTCGGCCTGCGCAACCAGGCCGGCCGCACGCACTGCCGCACTCACCTCGCCCGGTTCGACGCGGTAGCCACGAATCTTCACCTGGTCGTCGATGCGGCCGAGGAACGCGAGACGGCCATCCGCGCGCAACCGGACGCGGTCGCCGGTACGATACAGCCGCGCGCCGGGCGCAAACGGATCGGGCACGAAGCGTTCGGCGGTCTGCGCCGGGCGCCCCAGGTAGCCGCGCGCGACGCCCGGCCCGCCCAGATACAGTTCGCCGGTCGCGCCGGCCGGCACGCACGCGCCGAACGCGTCGAGCACCAGCGCGCGCGCATTCGGCAGCGGCAGGCCGAGCGGCACGCCGCTCGCGGGATCGCGCGCATCGGTGGCGATCGACGCCGTGTCGCATGCAATCGCGCCGACCGTCGCTTCGGTCGGCCCGTAGTGGTTGATCACGCGGCAGGCCGGCGCAAGCGCGGCCAGGCGCGCGACGAGCGCCCACGTGAGCGTTTCGCCGCCCGTCACGAGCGCATGGCGCGGCAGCACGTCGGCCGGCACGCGTGCGTCGAGCAGCGCCTGCAGGTGGCTCGGCACGATCTTCAGCACGCCGACGTCGCGGCGGCGCATCTCGTCCGCGAACGCATCCGGGTCGAACGCGCACGCTGCCGGCAGCAGGTGCAGCGTGCGGCCCGCGCACAGCGCGCCGAACAACGTCGTGTGGCCGAGGTCGGCCGCGACGGTCGACACCATCGCGAACGACGCGTCCGGCGCGAACGCGAATTCGTCGAGCATCCCTTGCACGTAGTCGGCCAGCGCGCCGTGCGACACGACGACGCCCTTCGGCGTGCCGGTCGAGCCCGACGTATAGATCAGGTACGCACCCTGCTCCGGATGCGGTGCAATGCGCACGCCGGCCGCATGCGCGAGCGTCGCGTCCTGCGCGAGCGTCGCGTCCTGCGCGAGCGTATCGACGTCGAGCGGCTGTGCGTCGATGCCGGCCGGCCAGGCGGCGGTATCCGCGACGAGCGCCCAGCGCGCGCCGCAATCGGCTGCCGCCGCGGCCAGTCGCGCGGCCGGCTGGGCGGGATCGAGCAGCACGGCCAGCGCGCCGGCCTTCAGCGCGCCGAGCAGGCCGACGACGAAACGCGCCGTGCGTTCGATGCAGACGATGACGGACGCTTCGGCGCCCACGCCTCGCCCGGACAGCGCGCGTGCGATGCGGTTCGATGCGTCGTCCAGTTCGCCGAACGTCAGCGACGTCGACGCATCGGCGAGCGCGACGCGATGCGGATACGCGGCCGCCTGCCGCGCGAACGCGGCGACGATGTCGGCATGTTCGACCTGCAGCGCCCGGCCGTCGCGCGGCTGACGCGAAGCGGCCGACGCGTGGCACGGCAGTACGGCCGTCGTCTGGTGCGGATCGCGTGCGGCCGCACCGACGAGCGCCGCGTAGCTGTCGAGCCACGCGTGCGCGGTGTCCGCATCGATACAGTCGGTCGCATAGGCCGCGACCAGTTCGATGCCATGCGCATCGTCGGTGAAGTCCACGGCGAAGTCGAAGCGCGCGGCGAGATCGGGGCCCGGCGTTGCAACTGCCGTCGCGCCCGGCAGCACGCTGTCGTGCCGCGCGTCGAACTGCTGCGCGAATTTCACACGCAGCCATTCGGCGCCGCGCTTGACCGGCGGCTTCACCGCGTCGACGACGCGCTCGAACGGCACGTCCTGGTGGGCGACCGCGTCGAGCGCCGCCGTGCGCGCCGCATCGACGAGCGCGCGGAACGGCAGCGTGGGCGCCACCCGCACCCGCAGCGCGACCGTATTCAGGAACAGGCCCAGCAGTGCACGCGTTTCGGGGCGCTGACGGTGCGCGACCGGCACCGCGACCACGACATCCGTTGCGCCGGTCAGGCGCGACAGCCACGCGTCGAGCGCGGCCAGCAGCACCGTGAAGACGGTTGCCTGCGCATCGCGCGCGAGTTGCCGCACGTCGGCCGCGACTGCATCGGGCAGCCGCACCGACACGCGCGCGCCTTGCAGCGTGCGTGCGGCGCCCGGCTGGCGGTCGACCGGCAGCGCGAGCGGGCCCGGCACGTCGCGCAACGCGCCGCGCCAGTAATCGAGCTGACGTTCGCCCTCGCCACCGGCCAGCATGTCGCGTTGCCAGTCCGCATAGTCGGCGTACTGGATCGGCAGGTCGGGCAGCGACGGTGCGCCGCCTTCCGCATACGCACGATAGGCCGCCGACAGTTCGTCGAACGCGCAACGCGAGCTCCAGCCGTCGGTGATCGCGTGATGGGCGGTCAGCAGCAGGCGGTGACGGTCGCCGGCGAGTGCGACCAGCGTCGCGCGCAGCAGCGGGCCGCGCGCGAGGTCGAACGGTTCGGCCGCATCGCGCTCGGCGAGACGCGCGGCTTGCGCGTCGCGGGCGGCGGGCGGCTGGTCGCGCAAGTCGACGTCGACGATCGACACCGGCAGATGCGCATGAATCCGCTGCATCACGACGCCGTCGTCGTTGTCGACGAGCGTCGTGCGCCACGCTTCGTGGCGGCCGATCACATGATCGAGCGCGCGTTGCAGCGCGTCGCGATCGAGCGTGCCGTCGATCGTCCAGTGTGCGGCGATGTGATACGCGGCGCTCGCGTCACGTGTTTGCGCGAGCACCCAGAAACGTTGCTGTGCGAGCGATGCGGCGCGATCGACGTGCGGCGCGCACGCTGCGGCTGCATCGGCCGAATCAGCCGTCATACGGCGTGCGGTAATCGCGGCCAGCGGTTCGCCGGTTTCGCGTTCCGCACGATCGACCGCCTCGGCCAGTTCGGCGAGCGCCGGATCGGCAAACAGCGTATCGAGCCGCAGGTTCACGCGTACCGCGGCACGGATCGCGGCCTGCAACTGCATCGCGGCGAGCGAATCGGCGCCCAGCGCGAAGAAGCGGTCGTCGCGCGACGGTACGACATCGAGGCCGAGCAGCGTCTGCCAGAGGCCGGCGAGCTGCTGTTCGGTCGGCGTGCGCGGTGCGTCGCCGCCACCTTGCGCCGTGTCGCGCGCGGCGGCAATCTTCTCGAGCAGCGCGGCACGGTCGATCTTGCCGTTCAGCGTATACGGCAGCGCATCGCAACGCACGAACCGGTGCGGCTGCCAGGCGGCCGGCAGTTGCGCGGCCACGTGCGCCTTGAGCGCCGCATCGTCGGCCGCCGCGCGCAGTGCGACGCATGCGATCAGGCGCGTCGGCCCGTTGCCGGTTTCGGCGACCACGGCCGCGTCGGCCACGGCCGGATGCGAGCGCAGGCACGCGGCGATTTCAGCAGGCTCCACACGCACGCCGCGCACCTGGACCTGGTCGTCGAGGCGGCCGAGATAGTCGAATGCGCCGTCGTCGCGCAGCCGCGCGAGGTCGCCGGTGCGGTACACGCGCGCACCAGGGTCGCCATCGGCATCGGGAATGAAGCGTTCGGCCGTCAACGCCGGGCGGCCGTGATAGCCGCGCGCGACGCAAACGCCGCCAAGCAGCAATTCGCCCACGCCATCTGCCTCGTCGCCATCGACACGCGCGACGCGCGGGCCGATCACGCGACCGATCGGCAACGACGCATACGCATCGTCGGCGGCCAGCGCGGGCGTCTCGCCCGGTTCGACCGGCCACAGCATCGGCGAAATGACGGCCTCGGTCGGCCCGTAACCGTTGATCAGGCGTACCGACGGGAACGTGCGGCGCACGAATTCGAACGCCTGCTGCGGCAGCGCTTCGCCGCCGAACGCGAGCACGCGCAATGCCGGCGGCACGCCGTCGCGCGCGGCCACCGTGGCGAATTCGCGCAGGTACGCGGGCGGGAACGCGGCCACGTTGACCGATTCACGCACCATCAGCGCATGCGCGGCATCCGGCGCGAACGGCTGCGGCGGCGCCACGACGATGCTCGCACCGGTCGCGAGCGGCGCGAGCCAGCATTCGTGCGCGGCGTCGAAATTGACCGACGCGAAATGCAGCAGGCGGTCGCCGCCCTCGATCGGCAGCGCGGCCGCGAGCGCGTCGCAGTGCGCGGCGAGCGGCCCGTGTTCGACGACGACCGCCTTCGGCGTGCCGGTCGAACCCGACGTATAGATCATGTAGGCGGCCGAACGCGGGTGAACGGGCAGCGCTTCGTCATCCGCGGCGAATGCCTGGCCATCCGCCGCTTCGGCTGCCGCGTCGAACGCGTGTTCGAACGGCGCGCCGAGCGCCGCGCGGCCGGCCGCGTCGACGATCCCGTGCCGCAGTTGGGCATCCTGGACGATCCAGTCGAGGCGCGCGGCCGGATGGCGCGGATCGAGCGGCACGAACACGCCGCCCGCCTTCAGCACGGCCAGCAGCGCGACGAACAGTTCGCAAGAACGCTCGATGCACACGCCCACCCGCACTTCCGCGCCGACGCCGGCCGCGCGCAGTTGCCGGGCCAGCTGCGACGCCCGCGCGTCGAGCGCGCCGCGCGACAGGCGCAAG
Organism: Burkholderia sp. D-99; assembly: GCF_011605345.1. Taxonomy (GTDB): domain Bacteria; phylum Pseudomonadota; class Gammaproteobacteria; order Burkholderiales; family Burkholderiaceae; genus Burkholderia. The sequence continues at coordinate 173,470 of NZ_JAAOXM010000013.1, read as the reverse complement.
TCGTTCTGGAAAGGTGCCGCGATTGCGGGTGCGTCGGGCGCGATGCGCGCCAGTTCGCGGATTCGGTGATGCAGCGCAGTCGGGAAACTCGTCATGTGCGTGAAGTCCTTCGGTCCGGCCGCTTCGGCCAAGTCTCGGGGCCGCTTGGGGCGGCTTCACTGGTGTGACGAACGGCGCGGCCGATTTTTTACCGTTTTGCGCTCAAAGTCTGTGCGAACGCTTTTTTCGAACACGCCGTTAAATATTTGCGCGGCCCGTTCGTCTATCAGGGAGGAAAGCCGGAACGGGGCCCGCACCTCGCCCGCCGCTTTCGCGCCAGTTTTGCCGTTTCCGCGTTTTCGCCCGCCTTCCCTTTACCGACGTTGCCGATGACAGCTGCCCACGAGCCTTCTTCCCCGCCGTCCCTCGACGCCTCCCCCGCCCGCCCCGCGGCGCGGCTGATCCTCGCGCTGCTGCGCGAAAGCCGCGCGTCGCTCGCGCTGGCGCTCACTGCGTGCGTGCTGAACGGCGTCGCGAGCGTGCTGCTCGTCGCGACGCTGAACCGCGCGCTGTCGCAGCCGGGTGCCGGCGACACGTCGCTCGCATGGCGGTTCGCGCTGTGCGCGGTGATCGCGCTCGTCACGCGGATCGTGTCGGGCACGCTGTTCGCGCGCCTGTCGCAGGACACGATGGCGCGGCTGCGCGTGCATCTCGCGCGGCGCGTCGGCGCGGCCGAACTGCGCGACATCGAGCGGATCGGCGCAGCACCCGTGCAGTCGGTGCTGACCGACGACGCGACCAACGTGTCGATGCTGTTCTTCGCGCTGCCGAACCTGGTCATGCACGGCTCGATCGTGTTCGGCTGCCTCGGCTATCTCGCGTGGCTGTCGTGGCCGGTGTGCCTGCTGGCGCTGGCCGCGATCGTCGCCGGCTCGCTCGGCTATCACACCGGCGATCGCCGTGCGATCGCGTCGCTCGAAGCGGCCGGCCAGGCACAGGACCGGCTGTTCGGCTATCTCGGCTCGCTGTTTTCCGGCGCGAAGGAGCTGAAGCTGCACGATGAACGCGCACGCCAGTTCGTCGACGGCCAGCTCGGTGCCGCGATCGGCGAAGTGCGCGACCACCGCCGCCGCGCGTTCAGCGCGTACGCGGTCGGCGTCGGCTGGATCATCTTCCTGTTCTATGCGTTCCTCGGCGTCGCGTCGTTCTGGCCGCAGCTCGGCGTGCATGCCGATCCGGCCACGGCCGCCGGCTACGTCGTCGTGTTCCTGTTCATGCTCGTGCCGCTCGACGGACTGCTGAACAACCTGCCGACCGTCAACGCGGCACGCGTATCACTGACGCGGATCGAAGGCGTGATGGCCGAATTCGGCGCGCTGCGCACGGTGCCGCCCGCGGCCGACGCACCCGACGTGCCGCCGGCCGGCGCCGTCACGCTGCGCGGCGTCACGCATGCGTACTTCCACGAGCGCGACGAACGGATGTTCAGCGTCGGGCCGATCGACCTGACGATCAAGCCGGGCGAGCTCGTGTTCATCGTCGGCGGCAACGGCAGCGGCAAGACGACGCTCGCGAAGGTGCTGACGGGACTCTACGAGCCGGAGGAAGGCACGATCGAGGTCGACGGCCGCCCGATCGGCTGGCGCGAGCGAGCAGCGTATCGGCAGCGCTTCAGCGCGGTGTTCAACGATTTCCACCTGTTCGATGCGCTGCTCGGCATCGTCGATCCTGACGATCCGTCCCGCGCGCAGGCCGATGCGCGCGCGAACGCGCTCGTCGCGAAGCTCGCACTCGACCACAAGGTAAAGGTGGTGGACGGCGCGTTCTCGACCCGCGCGCTGTCGACCGGGCAGCGCAAGCGGCTCGCCCTCGTCGTCGCGTACCTGGAGGACCGGCCGTTCTACCTGTTCGACGAATGGGCGGCCGACCAGGATCCGTCGTTCAAGGCCGTGTTCTACGAACAACTGCTGCCCGAGCTGCGTGCGCGCGGCAAGGCCGTGATCGTGATTACGCACGACGACCGCTACTTCGACCTCGCCGACCGCTTGTTGAAGCTCGACAACGGGCGCATCGTCAGCGATACGACGCCGGCACGGTCACGCGCGCAGGATGGCGTCGACGCGCTGAGCGCGTAATACGGCAGTCGATGGAAAAAATCGCCGACGCGCTGCAACGGCAGTGCGTCGGCGATTTTCGTTTCGGAAGGACATGTTTCGGGCGCGTTGCGCGATCGTGGATAGGCCCCGGCGATTCACCGCGAGCCAGGCCGACCGCAACGCCGTGCCCGTCGAAGCCGAAGCCGAAGCGGCATCATCCGCCGCTCGACCGCGGCACGCTCAACGCACGGCCGGCAGCTTCAGCATCGTGTCGGTCATCACGTCGGCCAGTTTCAGCGCCGACATCGGCCCGCCGAACCCCCAGATATTGCGTTCGATGAGCGCGATCCGGTGTTCCCTCATCGCAGGCACGAAGCGCCACACCGGCGAATCGAGTTTCGATGACAGCGGCACGTCCATGCCTGACGCGGTCACGAACAGCACGGCCAGCTCGCGCTGCCTGAGCAAATCGGCCGACGTCACGTACAGCGTGCCTTCCCGCGTCGGCTTCTGCGGCCACGGCTCGAGCCCGAGCGCCCGCGCGAGGCCCGCCGACGTGCTGTTGCCCGTGTAGGCCCAGTAGCGGTCGGGCAAGCCGAGATCCTGCAGCAGCGCGACGCGCTCGCCGTTTCTGCCCGCGGCCGCGAGCCGCGCCGCATTGCGCGCGATGCCCGCATCGAGTTGCGCATCGACCGCCTGCGCGCGTGCATCGCGCCCCGTGACCGCACCGATCGTCCGGAAGATCTGCCGCATCCAGTCGAGCTGCGTGACCGGCACGCCGCCGTCCGATACGTTCGGGCTGAACTGGAACAGGATGGTCGGCGCGATCCGGTCGAGCGCGTCGAAAATCGGCGCATGACGGAAACCGACGCCGATGATCAGGTCGGGCTTGACCGCCGCAATCGCCTCGAGGCCCGGCTCCTGGCGCGAACCGATGTCGGTCACGCTGGCGAGCCGGTCGCTTTGATAGCCGAGCCAGCCCGGATAGAACGCCGTATCGGCCATCCCGACCGGCACGAGGTCGAGCGCGATCACGCTTTCCGCGAACATGAAGTCGAGCGCGACCACGCGCTGCGGCCGCACCGGCATCGTCGCGCTCGCCTGCGACACGACGGGATTGCCGGCCAGCGACACCGCACCCGGCGCACGCACGCCCTGCGCGCGATGCGCATCGAGGGTCGCGGCAACGGCGCCGGACGATGCGGATAGCGCGCCGCAGCACGCAGCGCCGAGCGCCGCGAGGGCGCCGAGTGCGTGCCGGCGGCCGGCATCCGTCACCGGATCGCGTCCTGCTCGGCCAGCGCCGCGTCGTCCATCGTCAGTAGCAGGGGGCAGCTTCCACACAGTTGCGTTTCTCCAGGAATTTCATAGCGCAGGCAGCACACGCGGCGCGCGCGGAACGGCGTCGGCAGCAGCGCCGAGCGCGGCACGGCATCGCGTACGGGCATCCGCAACGGATTCGGTTCGCACGCAAAACACGTCGCGCCGAACAGCCAGCCCGCGTCGCGCACCGGATCGGCCACGCATGGCAGCGCACGATACGTATCGAGCAGATAGTCGAGCAGGTTGCCCGCGTTGCTCCACAGCACGCGCGGCGTGACGCGCCCCATCGCCGCGAGCAGGTCGATCACCTCACCGAGATGCGCGACGAGCCCCGCATAGCGGGGCGCAGGATCGTCGCAGGGTTCGCCGAGCGCATCGTGCGTGAAGTACAGCGCGGCGGGCATTCCGTCGTCGAGCGCGACGAACGTGCGCTCGGGCGACATGTCGAGCGGCCGGCCGAGCGTCAGCGCGGCGACGACGCCGGCCGGCGCCGCGCGGCCGAAATAGTATTTGCTCCATTGCGACATCAGCGCGCGCGCATGCTGCGACGGATCGCCGCCGTAATGGCGAACCATCGCGTCGAGCACGATGTCGCGATGCGCGGGCAACGCGCTGACCGGCACGATGATGCGGCCCGACGCATGCGCGTCGTCGGGCATGCCGAGCCAGACGACGTCGAGGTGTTCGGCGAACGGTTCCGGCGCGAACGCCGAGAAACGCGTGGCGCGCGCGCCGTCGGGCAACGACGTCATCGCCCCGCGCGCCGGGCGCGGCGCCCCTCGAGAATCAGCAGCCCGAGCAGGTACGGCGCGCCGATCAGCGCGGTCAGCACGCCGGCCGGCACTTCGCGCGGCGCGACGACCGTGCGCGCCGCGAGATCCGCCACACCGAGAATCAGCGCGCCGCACGCGGCCGCGAGCCACAGCCGCGTACGGTGCCGGCGCGCGCCGAGCATCGTCGCGACGTGCGGCGCCATCAACCCGATGAAGCCGACCGGCCCGACCGCCGCGACGGCCGCGCACGCGGCGAGCGTCGCGATCGTCAGCGCGAGCGGCCGCAGCGCGGCCACCGGCAGGCCGAGTGCGGCCGCCTGGTCGTCGCCGAGCGCGAGCATGTCGAGCGGTTTCGCGAGCCACGCGAACACGGGCACCGCGAGCACGCACCACGGCAACAGCATCGACACCTCGCCCCAGCTCCGCCCGTAAGTCCCGCCGACGAGCCACACGACGAAGCGCGCGGGCTGCACGCTTTCCTGCGTGATCAGCCATTGCGCGAGCGTGGTCCACAGCGCGCCGATCACGATGCCCGTCAGCGCCACGGCGAGCGGCGCGTAACGATGCCGGTGATTCAGCGCGAGCGTGATCGCGAGCGACAGCCCGCCGCCGATCAGCGCGGCGGCCGCGAGCGTCACGTGGCCCATCAACGGCCACGTCGACAACGCGAACAGCGTGACGAGCCCCGCACCCTGCGTGACGCCGAGCACTTCGGGACCCGCGAGCGGATTGCGCACGACGCTTTGCATCGCGACGCCGCTGACCGCCAGCAGCGCGCCCGCGAGGAGCGCGCACAGCAGCCGCGGCATGCGCAGGTCGATCAGCATCCGCGCGAGCGCATCGTGGCCGGACAGCGCGGCGGACCAGCGTGAGATCGACAGCCACTCGGGGCCGGCCGACACGCCTACAAAAACGACGAGCACGCCGATCACGACGAACAGCGCCGTGCGCAGCGGCCAGCCGAGCCGTTCGAGCCAGCCGACGAGCCGCGTCGAGCCGCCGCCCGCCGTGCGTTCGGCATCCGCGTGCAGCACGCCCGACCATGCGGCACCGCGCCGGATCATCGCAAGCATCAGCGGCGTGCCGACCAGCGCGATCGCGACGCCGGTCGACAGCGTTGCGTCGAGACCCGACGCGAGCACCGCGCTGTCGGTGAGGAGGACGAGCGCCCCGCCCGTGAGTGCCGACAACGGCACCAGCGCGCCGAGCCGCGCCGCGCGCGCGCCGCGCACCTGGCGCAGCAGGTTCGGCGCGACGAGGCCGACATACGACAGCGGGCCCGCGATACTGACGGCCACGCTCGTGAACGCGACCGCGACGATCGTCGCGGCGAGCCGCGTCGCGTCGACGCGCACGCCAGCCGCGGCCGCCGCGTCGTCGCCGAGTGTGAGCGGATTCAGCGGCCGGATCACGAACGGCAATGCGATCAGCGGCACGACGAGCCAGCGCGCGGCAAGCGCGAGGCCCGTCGCGCCCGGCTGGTACAGGCTGCCGTTGGTCCACAGCGCGGCGCCCGCGATGTTCTGCTCGAAGAAGGCGAGCACGAGCGTCGACATCGCGGCGAACAGCAGCATGCACACGCTGCCCGCGAGCACGAGGCGCAGCGGCGTTGCACGCCAGCCGCCGGCCGCGACGATCGCGCAGGCGGCAGCGGCCAGCCCGCACACGAACAGCAGCGGCACCGATGCGACGCCGGCCAGCGCCGGTACGAGCATCGCCGCGAGCAGGCCGAGCTGGGCGCCGCCCGTCACGCCGAGCAAATCAGGCGACGCGAGCGGATTGCGCGTGAGCGACTGAAACAGCGCGCCCGCGATGCCGAGGCACCCGCCCGCGACGAGCGCAGCCGCGACGCGCGGCAGGTTGAGGTCGAACAGGAACACGTGCGCAAGCGCAGCGGCATCGCTGCCAGGCACGGCGTCCCACCACACCCGCAGATCGGGGGCGACGCGCAGCACCGCGAGCGCCGCGATCAACGCGACGAGACCGATCGCGATCGTACCGGCCCGGCCCGACGCCGTGCCCTTCCCCGCCGCTGCGAGGCGCTTGCGCATCGCGAACGTGGTCATACGGCGAGATCCCGGTCGAAAACGCCGGCCGCCTGCGGCGCGCCGTCGGTCGTCGGCCCGTAGGCCGGCACGCACATCGGTGCGCCCGTCTGCGGATGCGCGAGCTTCAGCATCTCGACGCCGAACGCCGCGCGCAGCCGCGCCGGATCGAGCATCGCGTCGGGCGTGCCCTGCGCGACCAGACGGCCCGCACGCATCAGCACGATCTCGTCGCTGTACGCGGCCGCCTGGTTCAGGTCGTGCAGCACCCAGACGATCGTCAGCCCGCGCGTGCGGTTCAGCGTGCGCAGCGCATCGAGGATGTCGAGCTGGTGATGGATGTCGAGATAGGTCGTCGGCTCGTCGAGCAGCACGATCGGCGCCTGCTGCGCGAGCGCCATCGCGATCCACGCGCGCTGACGCTCGCCGCCCGACAGTGCGCCGACGTCGCGATCAGCATCGTCGGCGAGGCCGCTCGTCTCGAGCGCCTCGTCGATCGCCGCATGGTCGGCGCGTGACAGGCCGCGCAGGAAGCCGCCGTACGCATAACGCCCGTACGCGACGAGCTCGCGCACCGTGAGGCCCGACGGAATCTGGTTGAACTGCGCGAGCATCGTCAGCTCGCGCGCGAGCGCGCGACGGCGAAACGCTGCGAGCGGCTGCCCGTTCACTTCGACATGGCCGGCACGCGCGGGCTGCAGGCCCGCGAGCGTGCGCAGCAGCGTGCTCTTGCCGCAGCCGTTCGGTCCGCACAGCGCGGTTACGCGGCCGGCCGCGATCGACAGGTCAAGCCCGTCGATCACGACATGGTCGCGATATCCTACCGACAGCCCGCGCGCGGCAAGCGCGGCGGTACTACGCGTCATCAATCCTCCGTTCGGTCGCGCGGGACCGTGTAACTCTGCGCCATCGCGACGACCACTTTGCGCGGCCCCTCGAACGGGTCGCGCGCATGCGCGGTCAGCATGTTGTCGAGCATCAGCACGTCACCCGTGCGCCACGGGAACACGATGCGCTGCTGGTCGAGCACGCCGCGGATTTCCGCGAGTGCGTCGGCCTCGAGCGGTTCGCCGTCGCCGTAATACACGTTGCGCGGCACGTTCTTGAGCCCGACCGCGTCGACCAGCGCTTCCTGCATGTCGTCGTCGAGCGCCGACAGGTGAAACAGGTTCGCCTGGTTGAACCACACACGGTCGCCGGTGCGCGGATGGCGCGCAACGGCCTGGCAGCGTTCGCGGGTGCGCAGCAGCAGCTCGCCGTCGTCGTCGGTGCGCCATGTGCATTCGATGCCGCGCGCCGCGCACATCCGTTCGACCTCGGCCGGCTCGTCGGTGCCGAACGACTGCTGCCACGGCAGGTCGAGCCCCTGCCCGAAATTGCGCACGTACAGCAGCTCGCGCTTCTCGAAGCGCGCAACGAGCGCCGGGTCGAGCGCACGGTAGACGGCGCGGCTGTCCGCGATCGGCGTCGCGCCGCCCTTCGGTGCCGCGAGCGCGCAGTGGAACCAGATCCGCAGCGGCCATTCGCGCGTGTACGACTGCTCGTTATGCAGCGGAATCGCGCGGTGCGGCGGGTATTCGGTTGACGTGTAGACGGCGCCTTCGACCTGGCTGCGCGGCGTCGATGCGTATTCATAGCCGATCAGCGGATCGCCGAACGACGCCGCGAACTGCTGGAACGCATCGATCGACGGCACGTGAAAACCCGTGAACAGCACGCCGCCCGCCCGTTCGAGCGTGTCGGCCACGATCTCGCGCGCCAGCGGCGCGACGTCGTCGATCGACATCCCGTCGCTGCCACGCGGCGACACGACGGTGGGCAGCCCCGGCTCGATACGCAGGTCGTCGAGCGTCGGCAACGAAAGCTGGGTCATGCAACGTCCTCTTCAGGTGGCGCGCCGCACACGCGGCGCAGCGGGTCACGACGCGCGCGATGCGCGCTCGCCGTCCATTGCGCGGCGCAGGCTCGCGGGGCGCATGTCGGTCCAGACGGACTCGATGTGCGCGAGACAGTCGGCTTTCGGGCCGCTCACGCCGACCTCGCGCCAGCCGGCCGGCACGGGCCGGAACGTCGGCCAGATCGAATACTGTTCTTCGTCGTTGATGACGACCGTATAGACGAGGTCGTCGGTGTCGGCGGAAGGCGTCGTGGCTTGCGTCATGATCGGAAATCGCTGAGGCGGTTGAAGGTGGCAAAGCGGGTGGCAAATCGGATTGCAAAGCGGCGGTTTCGGCCGCTCCTGTCTGATAGACGATTGGCCGGCGCGGTTTTTTACCCGCGCTTACCGGCGCCGCGCGCGGCCGCCCAGGAACACCGGGCACGCGACGCCTCGATGGCATGCATCGAGGCATTCCGCGCAGTGGCGCTCCGCATCGCGCACCATGAAATGCACGAGCGTCTGCGACACGTTCAGCGCGCGCGCCGCGGTCTGCAGCGTCTCCTCGCGCAGCCGCACCATCTCGAATGCCGCGCGGCTGCGCGCCGGCAGGTCGTCGAGCGCGGCCCATACGCGCCGCAGCGTATCGCGCGTCAGCAGCGCGGCTTCCGGTGTCGGCTCGGGCGACGGTACGTCGATGCCGTCGTCCTCTTCCGTGTGATAGACGTTCTCGAGATTTTGCCGGCGGCACGCGTCGATCGACGCATTGCGCACCATCCGCGTCACGTATGCGACCGGCTGGCGCACCGCATCCTGGTTCGGGAATTCGACGAGCTTCACGAACACGTCGTGTACGACGTCCTCGGCACGGCTCGCGCAGCCGACGAAGCCGCGCGCCACATTGACGAGCATCGCGCGATGCGAGATCAGCACGTCGAGCAACGCGCCCTGCGCACGGGGCTCCGCGGCGCGGCGCGCACGCGGCGGCCGGTCCGGATGACTGCCGAAGAACGGGTTCGCCGCTGTCGCCGCCGGTCGGTCGAGCACTTCCGCCATCGCCATCGATCTGCTCCGTCTAATTCCGAGATAGCGCAATTTAACGTAAACGCAAATCATTCTCAATCCGATTACGCGATGACCCTTTCGGCTGTCAGGATTTGTCTGAATAATTGGTGAAATCGTTGCCAGGGCGGATGGGACGCGAGCCGGTGGGCCCGGTACGGGGTTATCGGTCACTCCGGACGGCGTGACCGGCTTGCGACACGCCGACACGATCTTTCACGCGCCTGACGAAACGCCTGCACCTGTCATTTGCGGTAGCAACTTCTTACCACGTGAAATTTTGGGGGCTCGTACGATCGGGGTGCTGTTTCCACGGGAGAAAACCATGAAATCCATCGTGTTATCCGCTGTCATGGTTGGCGCGCTGTCGAGCGTGATGCTGACCGGGTGCGTTGCCTATCCTGCCGGCCCGGCTCAAGTCACGATCGGCTGGCATGGCGATCGTTACTGGGACGGCAATCGCTACTGGGAGCGCCGCGACTGGGAAGCGCAGCATCCGCGCGGAAATGACGACCGCCGCGACGACCATCGGGACGACCGACGCGACGATCAGCGGCCGCAGTGGTAAGGCCCGCCCTCTTCCCGTGATTCACTGTTCAACGACAAGGACTTCAACATGAAAACGCTACTGAAATCGCTCGCCGTCGCGGCGCTTGCCGCTGCCGTGCTCGTGCCGGCCATCGCCGAAGCGCATCCGCACCGCGTGTGTCACTTCGACCATCACCATCACAAGATGTGCCGCTGGGTGCGGTAAACGAAACAAGGCGCCGGAGAACCGGCGCCTTGTTTCATCGCTTCACCTGCGTGCGGCCACGCTAGTTAGCGTGCGGCCGGCAACCGCGGCAGGCATCGCGCGAACTGCGCCGGGCTGACGGGCATGCGGCACACGCTTCGCTGTATCGCTGCGTCCGGCTTCGCCGCCAGCATCCGTGACACCGCCTTCTGCGGCGCCGCCCGCACCCGCAACGCGTCGGCGCCCGGGCTCGCCGGCCGCAACGCGCGCAGGGTCGCCGCATCGATGTGCACTTGCCAGAACTGCGGCCTGTAGTCGGGATCGCCGTCGCGATAGCCCTGCCCCGTGATGGTCTGCCCGTCGGGGCTCACGCCGATCACGTTGGCCAGGTTCAGCGTGCCGACCGACAGGCCGGCCCCTTCGAGCAACGCAACGAGGCTGCGCATGCCGCTTTGCGGCGTCCACACGAAGACGCGCTCGACACCGGTCTGTCCGTTGCTCGATGTGCCGATGACGACCCGCCCGTCCGTGCTGATCGATAACGCGTAGCTGCTGTCGTCGCCGTCGAGAAAACCGAGCCGCTGGATGCTGTCGCCGCCGTTCGTCCACAGCACGGCCTCCGAGTCGACCCGTTGTCCATCCGGCGTGACCACCAGGGTGCCGAGCGAACCGGCGATCGTCCGTTCGTCTTCGGTCACGCCACTGGCCAGATCCATTCTGGCCACGCCCGCGTTGATCGTCGGCAACAACCGTTCGCCGAATCGTTCGGTCCACAGGAGCGCGCGCGTGCCATACACGCCGTCGACATTGCCGGCCAACCCGGTCGCCGCATTCCCGGACGAAGTCATCGACAGGAGCTGCACGATATAGTCGCCGCCCGGCGGCAACTCGCGGAAACCCCTCGGCTGGTCCCACATGAATCGTGCATTCCGGCCGCCTTTCGCCGTGAAGCTGCCCGTCATCCTCGTGCCGGCGAGGTTCGCGACTTCGACCGATGCGCCCCGGCCCGCCGTATCCGGAACGAGTTTCTGTGTGCGACCGTCGCCGGGCCATCGCACCGCCCATCGATCGAGGTTGCTGCTTTCCGCCTGGCGCGCGCTGATCGAGCCGCCGATCACCTGCCCGTCGGCCGACACCGTCTGTGCCAGCGAGTCATAGGCGTTCGCCGGCGCGGCCAGCCGCTGCCAGCCCGTCGCGGTCGACCACGAGAATGCCATCGAGTTACCGGGCTGCGCTTCGCTCCAGTAGGAGCCGATGATCGTCTTGCCGTCCGCGCTGACGGCCTTGCCGTTGTACCGCATGTCGCGCGGCCCGCCCAGGTCGCCGATCACGGTCAGCGAATAGCCGCCGGCCGACACCGTCTGTGCGTGAGCCGCGCCTGCCATCGAAGCAACGCACAGTGTCGCTGCCATGGTGCCCTTCAGAATCATCTCCGTCTCCCCCGAAAAAGACGCTCGGCCGTCGGCCTGCCTTGCACGGCAAATTCCCGCTCAGGCCGCGCTCGCATGCGTCAGTAGATAAACAATCGAATCGTCGCCGTACCGTTGAACGGACCGATCTTCGGCGGACCGAACGCCTTCAGCACGGCATCAAGCGTCACGCTCTGGTAGTTCACACTTCCCGGCATCTGGGCGAGCACGAACTGTTCGTTAAACGCAATCGCCTTGCCGTTTCGGTCCTCGATGCCGATGCCGAAATTACTCTTCGGATCCGGCACGAGCAGCCCGTTCTGCACCGTCTGCGAAGTCTCGAAGTAGCCGTCCACGCGCACCGGCACGTTGCATTGCTTGGTCAGCGCGAGACTGAACGACTTGCGCGGCACCGCTGGCGAGAAACCGTTGCCCGTCGCCTGAACCTGGCCGAACTTCACGATGCCGGGCTCCGGCGTGACCTTCACGTCGACCATGCAGGGGGTCGGCTTGAGATTCTGGAGACCGCTCAGTTTGTAGCGGAAGCTTCCCTTGCTGTTCAGCCCGCGCTCGCCGTCGAACTGAAATACCGCATAGATATCCGAGGGTGGTCTCGTCCATGCCCCCCGCTTGCGAATGACCACCTGATACGTAATGCTGATGGGCCATTTCGGACACATTCCGGCATCGACCTGCCGGTCGTTCAGCTCGCAGATTTTCACGGAGCGGTGCGTGTCGATGCCGTCCCCCGGCTGGCTGCTGCGTCCGTAGTAGTCGGTGCCCTCGAAGCGAATGCCGACTTCGAGCCCCCACGCGGCAGGATTCTGTTTCTCCGGGTTCGCGTAGAAATAGATCTGTTCGGGGAAATTCTGCAACCCGCCGATATCCTTGTAGCAATAGCCCGTTGTCGTGCGCGGCGGCGACACCCAGATCACGTAACCATCCGGCGCGTCGGTCGGATACGACGCGACATTGCCGATCGCCTCGGTCAGCGACAGGCCGCCGCTGTTCGCAATACATTTCAGTGCCCACGCCGGCTGCGCGAACACGACGAACAGCGCGAGCACACACCACCTGAGCCAGGCCGGCATGCGCAACGCGATCCCATTTCGTCGCGCCCCGCTCATTTCTTCACGCTCTTGCAAGCACCGGCCTCACACGCATACTCGACCGCCACCTGGCCGCCGTAATCGTCGACGTGCGTGACGAACAGCGTCGACGGCATCGCGGCCTTGAACGGCACGTCGGCCGTGCTCATCGGACTGACCATCACCGGCTCCAGCGGCACGTGCGTCTTCTGCGCGCCCGATGCCACGTCGACGATCGTGATGTGATACGGCGTCGGATTGTCGAACACGAGCTTGTGTGCGGCCGCATCGACACGCAACGTCATCGGCAGCGTCCAGTCCTCGTCGCGCGCGGGCTGCACGGCCTTCGGCCGGTAGAACAGCTTCATCTGCGTATGCAGCGCGATCTGCAGCGTGTTCGGCGTATCGGTCTTCGGCGGCACTTCGCCGATGTTCAGGTAGAACACCGATTCGCGATCGGCCGGCAGCTCGGTGCCCGGCAGCTTCGCGATCCGCAGCACGTTGCGCTCGTTCGCCTCGACGCGCTGCAGCGGCGGCACGACCATCAGCGGCGACGTGATCTTGTTGCCCTTCGCGTCCTCGAGCCACGACTGCACGAGATACGGGTACGTCGTGCTCTTGTTGGTGATCGTGACGACCGCAGCCTGTTCGCCTTCGTTGAAGATCACGCGCGTACGATCGGGCACGATCGCCGCGTGCGCGGCGCCTGCGAACAGCGCGCCGGCGGTCGCGAGCACGCACCATGCGCGCCGCGGAAAGGAAAGGGAGAAGGAATTTTTCATCGCTGGATCCGTGAATTCATCGTTCGACCCGTGCGGCCGCTGCGTGCGACTCGCCGGGCGTCTGGCACGTCACCGGGATCGGCGTGCCTTCGAGTTGGAGCTGGTTCGGCAGCGTGTCGATCGTGCACAGCGTGCGTTCGCCCGCACGCACCGCCAGCATGGATTTCGGTTGAACCTGGGTCAGGAACGCCGCGCCGCCCTCGCCGACGATGCCGAGTTCCTTGCCGTTCGCCATGTCCTGCACCGACGCACCGAACGGCAGCGGCTTGCCGGCCGGGTCGGTCAGCGTCAGGTACAGGTTGCTGCCGCGCGCGGCGGAGAACTTCACGAAGCCGATCGCGCCGTCGGTCAGCACCATGCGCTGGATCGGGTTCGACACCTGCACTTCGAGCGGCAGCTTCTCGACGTTGACGGTCGCGTCGTAGACGTTGTACGGCGAGATGCCGTCGAGCACCGCATAACCGCGCGAGTCGGTATGCGAGAGCGTGCCGGACAGCGGCACATCGGGCACGCCGTCGGTCGATACCAGCAGCCGCGTGTCGCCCGCATTGCCGTTCGAGTGCGCCGAGACGCCGTATTGCGTCGCGACGAACGAGCCGTCGACTTCGAGCGACGCGGCCGCATACGCATTGGCGAGCGTCGACGCCTGCGCGGTCAGCTGATACGCCGACGAGCGCTGCCGGTAGCTCGCGTTCGCCGACGCACGTCCGTCGGTCGCGCCCGCGTTGACCTGGTAGGTGCGGCCATCCGGATCGTCGTAGATGTAGCCCGCGTTCACGCTGGTACTGCCGCTGCCCGTCGTCAGGTTCGACGTGACGGTGTGGCGGCCGCCGATCGGCAACGTCGCGGTGACCGAGACCTGGTTGCCGCTCGCACCGGCGCTCTGCGTGCGGAAGGCCGACACGCTCACGTTCAGGTTGCGCAGCGTGCCGATCGAGAACGCCCGCGTCAGCGTGAGGCCGACGCGCTGCTCGTTCGCACGTTGCCAGTAGGTCGTCTGGTCGTAGGAAAAATAGGTCGACGTGTCGCCGAAGCGCTTCGACAGCGTCGCCGAATAGCGCTGCTTGCTGTTGGCGAGGCCGTACGCGGTCGGGTCGCCCGAGAACTGCGCGAAGTTCGTGTATTCGCGCTCGGAGAAGCGATAGCCGAAGAAACGCACGTCGGCATCGAGCCCGTCGAAGTGCTTCGAATAGTTGATGCGGTACGAGTTGCCGTTGCGCGTCGCTCCGTTCCACCACAGCTTCGCCCGCGCATGCGTGACGTCGGCCGACAGCGCACCGAACGCGCCGAAATCGCGGCCCACGCCGAGCGCGATCGACGTATAGCCCGACGCGGCGATGAAACCGCCATACGCGGTGACGTCGAACGGCAGGCCGTAGGCGATTTCACCGAATCCGAAGAACGGCGTGATGCCGGCGCCGCCAAAGAGCCGCGGCTTGCCGACGGCGGCCTTGTAGCGCAATTGCCCGGCGCGCGCGAGGAACGGCACGGCGGCCGTCGTCACCTGGAAGCGCTGCACGCTGCCGTCCTCTTCCTCGACTGCAACGTCGAGCGTGCCCTGCACGCTCGTGTTGATGTTCTGCAGTGCGAAGGCGCCCGGCGACACGCGCGTCACGTACAGCACGCGGCCTGCCTGGGACACGGTCACGGTTGCGTTGGTGCGCGCGACGCCCGAGATCAGCGGCGCATAGCCGCGCAGCGAAGGCGGCAGCATGCGGTCGTCGCTGCGGATCGACGCACCCGTCAGCGCGAACGTGTCGAAAATGTCGGAGGTCAGGTAGTCGTCGCCGAACGTCACCGTCGACTGGATCGACGGCAGCGCACGAAATGCGTAAAGCCGGCTGAAGCGGAACGTGCGGTCCGCGTAGGCCGTATTGCCCACGTTCGATTGCGCCTGGTAGTCGCCGCGAAAGCGCCATGCATCCCAGTTCGCGCCAACCGTCCCGTAGGCCTGGATCGAATTCGTCTGGCTACCGCCCGTGCCGAAGTTGCGGTTCGTGTTCGCGATCACGCGATAGTCGAGCATCGCGCCCGGAATCCCTTCTGACCACCGCGACGGCGGCAGGTAGGTCGTATCGGTGAACTCGAGCGCAGCTTGCGGAATCGTGACCTTGAGCCGCCCGTCGCTTTTCAGGTAGCGCACGGTCGCCCCCTCGATCGCGCCGAGGTCGACGCAACGTCCGCCCTGGAAGCGCGGCAGGTCCTTCAGGAGCGACGGCTTCAACCCGAACTGCGCGACGAGTTCCGGACGCAGGCACGGTTTGCCTGCCCCCGACGCGTCGACGGCGATGAACTCGATCGCCTGCAGCCCGTAGAACAGGTCGTTGACCTGTACGTCGAGCATGTACTCGCCCGGAAGCGTGAAGTCCGCCTGCGAGAACTGCGACAGGTCGACATTGTTCGAGCCGTCGATGTTCAGGAACGACGAATTGAATTCCGTCGCATGGCTCTGGCTGCCGACAACCAGCACGGAGACGCAAAGGAAGGAATGTCTGATTCGCACGCGGCGCTACCGGAAGTCCAACGAGGGGGAAAAAGAGGAAAAACGAACGAGGAAGGGTGCGCGCACCCTTCCCCGGTACGGCGGCTTACTGGTAGCGGACCGTGAAGTTCGCCACGCCTTCGGCGGTACCCGGCGTCACGCCTGCTGCGGTCGCTTCGTACATTGCTGCGAAGCGCGCGACGTTCGTGCCGTTTTGCAGCACGGTCGGTGCCTTCTGCTCGGCGCCGTTGTCGAGGTATTCGCCCGATGCTGCCTGCAGGCGGATGCCGACGTTGGTCGCCGAACCGATCGTCGCGAGCAGCTTCGGCTGGCCCGCGCTCGACGTGCCCGTGAACGTGAAGTACGCGTTCTGTGCGACGCTCGTGTCGCAGTCGGTCAGCTTGATGTCGAAGTTGGTCGGCGTGGACTTGTCGCCAGCCTGCTTGAACACGTTGGTCGGCACCTTGCCGAGGTTGACGGTCTGGTTGACCGAGCCCGAATCGATGCCGCATGCGCCCGCGACGATCTCGCCCGTGAAGTTGATCGTGCCGGTGCCCGCTGCGAAGGCCGAGGTCGACAGGGCCGCGAGTGCGACAGCGGTCAGGATGGATTTTTTCATGACGTTTCCCGTAAGGACTGCAAATGGAATAGATGACGTGGCGGACACAAACGGCAGCGTGTGGTTGGCTCCCGTCCGTCACGAGGCGGCATTATCGAGATAATCGTGAAAGTTTTCTGTAAATCATTGTCAAATGCATCTGACAATGTCCGATTCAGCCCTCTAAATCCACATTCTTTCCTGTCGATTTTCAATCACGTCATTTTTATCCGCAGTCCTTTTTTATTTTCCGGAAGCAATTGAAGATTAAAGATATTTTCGACAGATAGTCGCCACCGCCCCGCTCATCCTTGCTGGCATTGACTCCCGCAAGATCCGCCCGAAAAAGGACAAAACATTGTCCAGCGCCGCCATCGTTGCCATTCGACAACGCCAATATCAAATCATTTTCAACAAACAGGAAATTAACCCGCGATTCAATCAATTCAATTTTTTCGCGCAAACGATTGCGACCCGAATACAAACGTTTTACTGCGACACTTTGCCGCCCTCATTATTTCCGATATATGGTTAATTCGATTGTCAATTCCGAATCGTAAATCGCACGCATGAGCGGTCGCCGGAACCCGACATCCGGACCGCATCGCATGGGAGAAAGAAGGAAAAATGACCCGCACACGTTTGCGCGGAATTGCGACACGAGCGGTCGCAAGACGACAGCTGTTCCGGAACGCGCACGTGCGCGTTGCTGCAGGATGAAAAACGTCCTGGCCGGCCTGTCAGTGGGAAAAGATATCGCTGGAACAGCGGTATGGATCGAGGGAAGCGGCGGCAGCACGCCGAAGCGTACCGCCGCCGTCATGCCGCCCGACGCGCTGCTG
This sequence comes from Burkholderia sp. D-99, assembly GCF_011605345.1. GTDB lineage: Bacteria > Pseudomonadota > Gammaproteobacteria > Burkholderiales > Burkholderiaceae > Burkholderia. The sequence continues at coordinate 156,382 of NZ_JAAOXM010000013.1, read as the reverse complement.
CGTCAGGCGACGGGCACTACGCGGAAGCCGCGACCTCCGCCGACGCCGACGCCGGCGACCAGCCGCCGCCGAGCGCGCGATACAGCGTGATCGCATTCGCGAGCCTGAGCTGCTTGAGCCGGATCAGCTCCTGCCCCGACTCGTACGTGCTGCGCTGCGCGTCGAGCAGTTCGAGATACGTCGCGACGCCGCCCGCGTAGCGGCGTTCCGCGAGCTTCAACCGCGCGCCGTCCGCCGCATACACGTCCTGCTGCGCGGCGAGCTGGCGATCGATCCAGTCGCGCGCGGCGAATGCGTCGGCCACTTCACGGAACGCGGTTTGCACCGTCTTCTCGTAATCGGCTACCGCGATGTGCTTGCGCGCGTTCGCGACGTCGAGGTTCGCGCGGTTGCGTCCGCCCGCGAAGATCGGCAACGTGATGCGCGGCGCGAACGTCCACACGCTGGTGCCGCCGGTAAACAGGCTCGAGAACGCATCGCTCACCGAGCCGTAGTCGCTCGTCAGCGTGATGCGCGGGAAGAACGCCGCGCGCGCGGCGCCGATCTGCGCGTTGGCGGCCTTGAGCCGCGCCTCCGCCTGCCGGATGTCCGGCCGCCGTTCGAGCAGCGCACTCGGTGCGCCGGGCGCCACGGGCGCGATCGACAGCGTGTCGAGCGCGGTCGTGTCGCCGGGCACGTTGCGCGCGAAGTCGCCCGCGAGCAACTGCAGCGCCCGCACGGACTGCGCATGCTCGCGCTGCAGCGCGGCCTGCGACGCGCGCGCGGATGCCACCAGCATCTCGGCCGAGCGCAGCTCGATCGCGTCGCTCGTGCCGGCCGCATAACGGCGCTGCGTGAGCGCGGCCATGCGTTCGCGCGCATCCAGCGTGCGCTGCGCCAGCGCGAGCTGCTCGTGCAGCGAGCGCTCCGAGACGTACGCGCCCGCCACGTCGGCGATCACGCCGATGCGAACCGTGCGTTGCGCGTCGGCCGTCGCGAAATACTCGGCGAGCGCCGCGTCGGACAGGCTGCGCACGCGGCCGAACAGGTCGAGCTCGTATGCACTGACGCCGACGCCCGCACGATACAGCCCGCTGATCGCACTTTCGCGCACGACCGGGTCGTACTGGCGCGCACGGTCATAGCCCAGATTCGCATCGACCGACGGCATCCGATCCGCACGCTGCACGCCGTACAGCGCGCGCGCTTCCTCGAGCCGGCCGGCCGCGACCCGCAGGTCGCGGTTGTTCTCGAGCGCCGCGTCGATCCACGCCTGCAGCGCCGCATCGGTAAAGTACGTGCGCCAGTCGTCGAGCAACGCGGCATCGGCGGGCGTTGTCGAGGCCGCCGCCGGCGCGGCACTGCCATCGACCGGCGCATAGGTCGCCGGCACGGGCGCCGCCGGCCGCTCGTAACGCGGTGCGAGCGTGCAGCCGGCCAGCGCGAGCGCGGCGGCCAGCGCAACCTGAACCCGCCGCGCGGCGCGTGCATTCAGCGCAAACATCATTGAGAACCCTCCATCGTCGCCGGCTGCGTCCCGCCGCGCCGGCGCGGGCCGACGTCGAACAGGCGGCCGACGATCACGAAAAACAGCGGGACGAGGAACACTGCGAGCACGGTCGCCGTGATCACGCCGCCCAGCACGCCGGTGCCGATCGCCATCTGCGCGCCGGACGCGGCGCCCGACGCGAACGCGAGCGGCAGCACACCGACGCCGAACGCGAGCGACGTCATCACGATCGGCCGCAACCGCAGGCGCGCGGCCTCGAGCGCCGCGTCGACGAGCGACATGCGCTGCGCGACCAGGTCCTTCGCGACTTCGACGATCAGGATCGCGTTCTTCGCGGAAAGCCCGATCGTCGCGATCAGCCCCACCTTGAAGTAGATGTCGTTCGGCATCATCCGCAGCGTGACGCCAAGCACCGCGCCGATCACGCCGAGCGGCACGACCAGCATTACCGCGAACGGAATCGACCAGCTCTCGTAGAGCGCCGCGAGCGCGAGGAACACGACGAGCACCGACAGCGCGAACAGCATCGGCGCCTGCGCGCCCGACAGCCGCTCCTCGAACGACTGCCCCGACCACGAGTAGCCGATGCCGGCCGGCAGCTTCGCGGCGAGTTGCTCGATCGCGGTCATCGCCTCGCCGCTACTGTGGCCTGCCGCGGCCGAGCCGTTGATCGTGAACGACGGATAGCCGTTGTAGCGCGTGAGCTGCGGCGGCCCCATCGTCCAGTGCAGCGTCGTGAACGCCGCGAGCGGCACCATCTCGCCGCGCGCGTTGCGCACGCGCAGCTTCTTCACGTCGTCCGGATCGAGCCGGTGCAGCCCGTCGGCCTGCACGACCACACGCCGCACCTGCGTGCCGTGCATGAAGTCACCGATATAGTCGGAGCCGAACATCACCGCGAGCGTTGTGTTGATCTCGTCCATCGACACGCCGAGCGCCGACGCCTTCGCGCGATCGATATCGAGCTTCAGCTGCGGCGCGTCCTGCGTGCCGGCGAACATCAGGTCGGTCAACGCCGGATCCTTGTGGCCCGCCCCGAGCAGCTGCTCGCGCGCGGCGCTGAACGTCGCGTAATCGAGCCCGCCGCGGTTCTGCAGCCGGAAGTCGAAACCGCTCGACGAACCGAGATCGGGCAGCGCCGGCGAGTTCATCGCGAACACCGTCGTGTTCGGCGTGCCCGTGAAGCGCTCGTTGATACGCGCGACGATCGACTGCACGTGATCGCGCTCGGCCTTGCGGTCCTTCCAGTTCTTCAGCGTGACGAAGATCATCCCGCCGTTCGGCCCTTCGCCGTACAGGTTGAAGCCGCCGAGCGCGAACGTGTACGCAGCCGGTTCGTCCTTGCGGATATACGACTCGACCTCGCGTACGCTCTGCATCGTTTCCGCGAGCGGCGTGCCTTGCGGCCGGATCACCATCACCATGAAGTTGCCCTGGTCCTCGTCCGGCAGGAACGCGGTCGGCAGTTGCGTGAGCATCAGCGCCGCAGCCGCGGTCAGCGCGCCGTACACGACGAGCCAGCGCACCGGCTTCTTCAGCATCTTGCCGACACGCGTCGCATAGCGCTGGGTCGAACGCGCGACGAAGCGGTTGAACCAGCCGAAGAAGCCGCGCTTCTCGTGGTGATCGCCGGACACGGGCTTGAGCAGCGTCGCGCACAGTGCGGGTGTGAGCGACAGCGCGAGGAAGGCCGAGAAGCCGATCGACACCGCGAGCGACAGCGCGAACTGCCGGTAGATGTTGCCCACCGCGCCGCCGAAGAATGCCATCGGCACGAACACCGACGTCAGCACCACGGTGATCCCGACGATCGCGCCGCTGATCTGCTTCATCGCCTTGACGGTCGCGTCGTAGGGCCCAAGGCCCTCCTCGACCATCAGCCGCTCGACGTTCTCGACCACGACGATCGCATCGTCGACGAGGATGCCGATCGCGAGCACCATCCCGAACATCGTCAGCACGTTGATCGAGAAGCCGGCCGCATACATCACGCCGAACGTGCCCGCGAGCGCGACCGGCACGACGAGCGTCGGGATCAGCGTCGCGCGCAGGTTCTGCATGAACAGGAACATCACGAGGAACACGAGCACGCCGGCCTCGATCAGCGTCGTGACGACCTTGTTCATCGACACGCGCACGAACGACGACGTCTCGTACGGGATCTGGTACTTCACGCCCGGCGGGAAATACGCGGACAGCTCGTCCATCGTCGCGCGCACGCGCTTCTCGGTGGACACCGCGTTCGAGCCCGGCGCGAGCTTGATGCCCATCCCGGTCGCGACCTTGCCGTTCACGTACGACGGGTAGTTGTAGTCGTTGCCGCCGAACTCGATGCGTGCGACGTCGCGCAGAGTCAGCGCGGAGCCGTCGGCCTGCGTGCGCAGCGCGATCGCGCCGAAGTCGGCCGGCGTCTTCAGCGGCGCATCGGCGAACACGGTCGCCGCGATCGGCGCGCTGGCCGGCACCGCGGTGCGGCCGATGTCGCCGATCGTCACGCGTGCATTGTGCGCACGCACCGCCGACGCGATATCCGACGCGGTGAGGCCGTGCCCGGCCATCTTCACCGGGTCGGGCCAGATCCGCATCGCGTACTCGGCGCCCCAGAACTGCACCTTGCCGACACCCTCGACGCGGCGCAGCGCCTGCACGACGTTCGCCGACGCATATTCGCCGAGCTGCACGTCGGTCATCCGCCCGTCTTCCGACGTAAGCGACACGACGAGCTGGATGTTGTCGGCGGCCTTCTCGACCTGGATGCCGTCGCGCCGCACCGGTTCCGGCAGCCGCGCATCGACCGTTTTCAGCCGGTTCTGCACTTCGACGGCCGCGAGATCGGCGTTCACGCCCTGCTTGAACGTCAGGTACAGCGACGCCATCCCGGCGCTGCTGGTGGCCGATGTGTACATCAGCCCCGGCGCGCCGTTCATTTCGCGCTCGATCAGCGCGGTCACCGATTCCTCGACGACCTGCGCGGACGCGCCCGGGTACGTCGCATAGATGCTGACGACGGGCGGCGCGATGTCCGGGTACTGCGCAACGGGCAGCGCGCGGATCGCGAATGCGCCGCCCAGCATGAAGAAGATTGCAATCACCCACGCGAAGACGGGGCGATCGATGAAGAAACGTGCCATGGTGGTGTGGTGTTAACCGGTCAGGTTTGACGGGCGGCCGCCTGCGAAGCGGCCGCTGCCGGCGCCGCTTTCGACGGCGGCGCCTTCTCGACGGGCTTGACGGCCGTATCGGGCGCGAACTGCGCGGCGTCGTCGACGATCACGCGCTCGCCACCCGCGAGGCCGCGCGTGATGCGCCAGTCATGGCCGCTCATCTGGTCGGCTGCGACTTCGACGTCCTTGACCTTGCCGTTCGTGCCGACGACGCGTACCGACGTGCGGTCGGCCGTGCGCAGCAGCGCGTCGCGCGGCACCAGGATCGCCCGCTGGTCGACCGCCGTATCGAGCGCGATCCGTACATACGCGCCCGGCAGCAGCTCGCGCTCCGGATTCGGGAACAGCGCGCGCATCGCGACGGTGTCGGTGGTCGGATCGACCGCGAGATCGCTGAACAACAGCTTGCCCTTCAGCGGATACGCGGTGCCGTCGGCGCGCAGCAGCGTCACCGAAATGTCGTGCTGCGCAATGCCCGTCGCGCGCCCGCTCTTCACCGCGCGGCGCAGCGCGTCGACGTCGGCGGCCGGCTGCGAGAAGTTCACGTAGATCGGATCGAGCTGCTCGACGGTCGTGAGCGGCGTCGCCTGGTCCTGGCCGACGAGCGCGCCTTCGGTCACGAGTGCGCGTCGCGCACGGCCCGCGATCGGCGCGGTGACGGTCGCATAGTCGAGCTGCAACTGCGCCCGTGCGAGTTCCGCCTTCGCGGACGCCACGTCGGCCTTCGCCTGCGTGTCGCCGGCAACGGCCTCGGTGTGGTCGCGCTCGCTCACCGCGCGATCGCGCACGAGATCCTCGTAACGGCGGCGCTTGTCGCTCGCCGCGAGTGCGGCGGCCTGCGCCTTCGCGAGCGCGCCCTGCGCGGCGTCGCGCGCGGCCCTCAGCGGCGCGGGATCGATGCGGAACAGCACCGCGCCCTGCTTCACTTCCTGGCCTTCCTCGTAGGTGCGTGCGGTCACGATGCCCGCGACCCGTGCACGCACTTCCGCCTGCCGGTATGCGTCGAGCCGGCCCGGCAATTCGACGGTCATCGGCACGGCCGTCGGGCGCACCGTCACGACCGTCGCCTGTTTCGCGGCCTCCGGCGCGGTGTCCTTGTCGCCCTTTCCACATCCGGCTAGGGCCAGCACGGCCGCCAGCGCGAACGGCGCCAGCCCATGGCGCAACAGGGAGCGATTGTTATTCATGTGTGACCTCGGATCGATCGCCGCCGATAAAATGCGGCAGCTCAGGGTGGCCGATTATAATCAGTCACGACTGATTAAATACACACCGCTTCAATCTGACCGTCACACTGTCTCAATAAAACGACAGCGAACTGTAAGGAACATCAGGACATGGCCCGCAAGACCCGCGAAGAATCGCTCGCCATCAAGCACCGGATCCTCGACGCCGCCGAGCTCGTGCTGCTCGAGAAAGGCGTCGCGCAAACCGCGATGGCGGATCTCGCCGAGGCCGCCGGGATGTCGCGGGGCGCCGTCTACGGCCACTACCGCAACAAGATGGAAGTGTGTCTCGCGATGTGCGATCGCGCGTTCGCACACACGTCGGAAGGCTTCGACGCAGGCGAAGGCCTGCCGCCGCTCGCCACGCTGCGGCGCGCCGCCTCGCACTATCTGCAGGAATGCGGCGAGCCGGGCCCGATGCAGCGCGTGCTCGTGATCCTCTATACCAAGTGCGAGCAGAGCGAGGAAAACGGCGCGCTGCAGCGGCGCCGCATGCTGCTCGAATTGCAGATGCTGCGGATCACGAAGGCGCTGCTGCGCCGCGCGATCGCGGCCGGCGAACTCGCCGCCGATCTCGACGTGCACCTGGCCGCCGTCTATCTCGTGTCCCTGCTCGAAGGCGTGTTCGCGTCGATGATCTGGACCAACCGGCTGCGCGGCAACCTGTGGAACGACGCCGAGGCCATGCTCGACGCCGGCTTCGACACCGTGCGCATGTCCACCGCGTTGCGCAATCGCGCGCACAAATTGCCTGACTGATGGAAATTGTCGTAATAAATGCTGATTTAACCCGATTTACCGCACTGCGAAACGAATGAGCTGACCCCCTTTAAAATTTTTAACGTTTTGCGGAACATCGGTAGACTGACGCTGTCATCTTTCTTTAGCGTCTTCGTGATAACCGGGTTCGACCCGCTATGCACGCCGCCGTTCGAAGCGGGCCCGCCCCGCGCGTTGGGTCGAACGGAAACGACACAGGCCCCTGGCGGGGCCTGTTTTGTTGCACGCCCGCCGCCCGCCCCGTCGCTGCCCGACGGATGCCGCCGGTGGCCCCTGCCCACACCCCTTTGAACCGCTTTCCTGGATGTGGACACCTTGGTCAAGCCTGCCGCTACTCCTGATGCTTTCGCGCCCGGCCGCGCGCAGCGTGTCGTGCGCGCGCTCGTGCCGGCCGCCGTGCTCGGCGCCCTCGCCGCACTCGGCCTCGCCGCGCTGCCGGCCGTGTCGCAACTGCCGGGCGCTGTCGATTCGGGCACGGCCGCGCTGCCGCAGCGCGTACTGTCCGACACGCCGTTTCCCACCGCGCAGCATTTCGTGACGAGCGAGCTCGCCCGCACGATCGGCGAGCGCAACGATGCCGGCGAACGCAACGACCGCAGCCAGCAGCCGGGCCTGTTCGCACCGCTCAGCGCGCACCGCAACGACATGCTCGGCTATGCGAACCTGTTCCAGTTCGCGGCCCCTGAAAGCCAGCACGGGATGCGCGCGGGCGACATCGAGCTCACGCTGTCCGATACGCTGAACCGACTCGACGTGCCGCCCGAGGTGCGCATCCAGCTCGGCGATCTCGTCAGCGGCAAGGTCACGATGCGTGCGAGCGCGCAGCGCGGCGACTACTACCGCGTCGCGTTCGATACGAACGACGGCACGCCGCGCCTCACCGCGCTCGAACTGCGCGTCGCCGGCCGCACGTTCGGCGCGATCTGGTTCCGCGCGCCGGGCGCCGAGCACGGCGCGTACTATGCGCTCGACGGCTCGCCGCTCGAAGCCGCCGCCTTCACGATGCCAGTCAAGTGGACGCGCATCAGCTCGTTCTTCGGCGAGCGCATCCATCCGCTGTCGCAGGCGATGGCGTTCCACACGGGCGTCGATCTCGCCGCGCCGACCGGCACGCCCGTCGACGCTGCGGCCGATGGTGTGGTGTCGTTCGTCGGCACCGATCCAGGCGGCTACGGCCGCTATGTGATCGTCGATCACGCCGACGGTTACTCGACCTACTACGCGCACCTGTCCGCGTTCGCGCATGGCCTGAAGACGGGCGAAACCGTGAAGCAGGGCCAGCGCATCGGTTCGGTCGGGATGACCGGCGCCGCGACGGGCCCGCACCTGCACTTCGAGGTGCGCGTCGCGAACAATCCGGTCGACCCGCTCGTCACGCTCGCGAGCGCGCAAACGGCGCTGTCCGACATGCAGCTCACCGCCTTCCGCCAGGAAGCGGCGCAATGGCGCTTCCGTTTCGCGTCGATCAATACGGCGCCGTTCGCGTTCGCGCAGAACGACGGGCCGCTGTGGGGCGATTTCGCGACCGACACCTCGACGCTGCGCGCGGTCTTCAATACGCATTACTCGGCGTCGTGACGAAACGGTTGCGCGCCGTCGCTCGACGAGCAGCGGCGCGCGGCCGGCCCGCCACCGTCCTCGCCCTTTGATGACCGCCGGGCCCGACCTGCCCGCGGGCTATCCGCTGCACACATTCACCGGCACTTCCTCGCGAACCCGTCGAAACGGCCGCGGCATGCCGCTATCGCGCGGGTTCCGTGTACTCGGCCGCCGCTTGCGCGGCGCGTTGCGCGCGCGGACGGCGCGACAGCAGCCAGCGTGCCGCGCCGTCGAGCGACGTACACAGCACCAGATAGATCAGCGCGACGAACAGGAAGATCGGCGCCGGATACACCATCAGCCGGTTGTTCACCTGCGTCGCAACGAACGACAGTTCCGGCACGCCGACGATATAGGCGAGCGACGTGTCCTTCACGAGCGCGACCCACTGGTTCACGAACGACGGCGTCATGATCCGGATCGCCTGCGGCAGCAGCACGTAGCGCACCGTCTGCCAGCGCGTCAGCCCGAGCGACAGCCCGGCCTGCCATTGCCCGTCGCCCGCCGCGACGATGCCCGCATGCACCGCGTGCGCGAGATATGCGCCGCCGATCAGCGCGAGCGCGCACACGACCGTCGCGAGCCCCGGCACGTCCATGTGCAGCAGCATGGGCATCAGGAAGTAGGTCCAGAAAATCAGCATCAGCACGGGAATCGCGCGGAAGAAGCCGATGAACGCGAGCAGCAGCACGCGCGCAGGGCCGCGCGCGAGCGCCATGGCGACGCCAAGCGCGATGCCGAGCACGGCCGATGCGAGCGCCGACGCGATCGCGAGCAGCAGCGACAGCGCGGCGCCGCCGAGCGGCCCTTCCGGGAATGCGCCGACGAGCAGGTACGGCAGGTTCGAAAGCAGCAGCGAGAAGTCCATCGTCAGCGGCCCGCCCCGAGCCGGTCGCGCCACTGCGTCGCGGCATACGCGCCCGCTTCGATCGCGGCCACCGCCGCGACGTACAGCAGGGTCGCGACGCCGAATGCGGCGAAGGTCTTGAAGGTCTCGGTCTCGACCTGCCGCGATGCATACGACAACTCGGCCACGCCGATCGCCATCGCGAGCGACGAGTTCTTCACGAGATTCATGTATTGGCCGAACAGTGGCGGCAAAGCGATGCGCACGGCCTGCGGCAGCACCACGTAGCGCAGCGACTGCATCGGCGTGAGGCCGAGCGCGGCCGCCGCATCGTGCTGCGCGCGCCGCACGCCGCGCAAGCCGGCTTCGCATTCCTCGGCGACGAACGCGGCCGTATACGCGCTCAGCCCGACCCAGCCCGCGACGAATTCGAACGACGGCCACGCGAGCGTGAACGGACCCATGCTGAACGCATGGCGCGCGTTCAGCCACGCGACCCAGGTTTCAGGCAGCAGCGACGCGACGCCGAAATACCAGAACAGCAACTGCACGAGCAGCGGCGTGTTGCGGAACGTGACGACGTACGCGGCCGCCACTGCGCGCGGCGCCGTGCCGCGCGCATGCCGCATGACCGCGAGCAGCAGCCCGCCGGCGGTCGCGGCGACGGCCGACGCGGCCGCGAGACCGAGCGTCAGCAGGAAGCCCTGCCAGAGCCAGGACAGATATTTGGGAGCCAACCCGAGCATGTCGTGTTACGGGCGCGAAGCGCGCGATCGGAAGAAAACGAAAAGCGCCGCGACGCCGGTGTTCCGGCGCGAACGCGGCGCGCGTGCGGCTTTTACCTGATTCAGGTCTTGTCGCCGATCCGGAAGATGCGCGTGAGCGGCGTCTTCGTCGTCGGGCCAAACCATGCGTCGTAGATCTGCACGGCGCGGCCGTTCGCCTCGAGCCCCTTCAGCGTGTCGTTGACGAAGCCGAGCAGGCGCGTCTCGCCTTTCGGCACGCCGACGCCCATGTAGTCGTTCGAGATCGTGAACGCCGGGATCTCGTAGTTCTGCTTGTCGGGCACGTTCGCGAGCAGACCGATCAGCTTCGGGCCGTCCTGCGTGATCGCCTGCACGTTGCCGGCGCGCAGCGCGGCGAACGCGAACGGCGTGTCGTCATACGCGACGATCGTCGCCTTCGGGAATTTCTCGCGCAGCGTGATCTCGTTGGTCGTGCCCTTGTCGGCACCGACGCGCAGCCCGCTCAGCTGGTCGGCCGATTTCAGCACGCCCTTCTTCGCGAGAAACTGCTGGCCCGACGAGAAATACGGAATGCTGAAGTCGACCTGCTTCGCGCGCTCGTCGGTGATCGTGAAGTTGGCGAGCACGAGGTCGACCTTGCCGGACGTCAGGAACGGAATGCGGTTCGCGGGGTTGGTCGGCTGGAGTTGCAGCTTCACGCCGAGCTTGTCGGCGAGTGCCTTTGCATAGTCGACGTCGAGGCCGACGATGTGATTGCTTTTGCCGTCGACATAGCCGAACGGCGGGTTGCTGTCGAACGTCGCGACGCGCAGCACGCCGGCCTTCTTGATGTCGTCGAGACGGTCCGCATGTGCGACGGTGCCTGCGGTAATGAGCGCAGCTCCGACGAGCCACGTAGCGAGAGTGTGGATTTTCATGAGCACGACCTGATTTGTTATGAAGGCCGCCGCGGATCGCGCGGCGGCCCGGTTCGAAGAACATCGCGACGGAGTGTGTCGTCGCGAAGCCGCTAACGTATCAGCGCGTGCTGTGAATCAGAACCAACAAATGGTGCTTTGCTCAGCGGGTTTCGTGATGAGCCACGCGGGCCGCCGGCGCGGCATGGCGCTGCGCGCTGCCCGCCGCGCCCGGCTTCGGGCGCATCACCCGGCGAGCGACGTCGCCGCCTCGTCGATCAGCGCGGCAACCGCCACCGGCTTCGACGCGAGCGATGCATGGCTCGCATCGAGCGTGATGACCTTGCGCGCGTCCATACGCGCCGACATCCGTTGCTGGTTTTCCGGCGCGATCATCCGGTCCTCGCTCGAGATCTGGTACCACGATGGTTTCACGCGCCACGCGGGCGCGTGGATGGTATCTGCGAACGTGCTCGCCACCGGCGCCTTCTGCGTGACGGCCATCACGAGCGCTTCGTCCGACGAAAGGTCCTGGCAGAAACTCTCGTGGAATTTGTCGGGCTTGATCCACAGATAGCCGTCGCTGTCGGGAGCGAGGTTCGGCGCCGCCGCCGGCAGGTGTTCCTGCGTGATCCCGCCGGGGCTTTCGCCGGCGTCGGGGGCAAATGCGGCAATGAACACGAGGCCGGCGACATTCGGCAGGTTGCCGGCCTCGCTGATCACTGCGCCGCCATACGAATGGCCGACCAGCAGCACGGGGCCCGACTGCTGCGCGACCATCCTGCGCGTGCGTTCGGCGTCGTCGGCGAGCGAAGTCAGCGGCAATTCGACCGCATGCAGCGACGCATGGCCTTTGCGCGCGAGTTCGACGATCACTTTTGCCCAGTGCGCGGCGCCGCCCCAGAAGCCGTGCACGAGCACGATCGCGGGTTTGCTCATCATGACTCTCCTTGACGTGGCATGTCATCGAACCGTCACCGGCCCGGCCGATCCGGACCGTCGCGCGGACATGCAGCAACCAGCATAGGCGAGCGGCCACGCGCGACCAACCCCGCCGGGGCCGGCGTGAGACGCAACACACCAAAAAAAAGACGCCCGCTGCAAGCAGCGGGCGCGAATCCCAGTCAAGGAGGTGTCACACGAACTACGGGCTCAGATTAAGGAATTCGCCCGTCATGGACAACGAATCGATTTCAATATCGATATGACGGGACACGCTCACGCAGGCACTTCCCGGGTCGAGCAATGGATGCCGCCGCCGCCCGACGCGATGCCGAGGATGTCGACCTGCACGATCGCGCGACTTCCCGCATACGGCCGGATCGCCGCGACCGCGGCGGCATCGGCCGCTGCATCGTTGAACTTCGGCATGACGATCGCACCGTTGCACGTGTAGAAGTTGATGTAGCCGGCCGCGAAGTTCGTCATTTGCCGGTCGTTCAGGCTCGTGCCGGCCGACTTGCCGAAATTGACCGGCGGCACCAGTTCGACGATCTTCAGCGGCCGGCCGTTCGCATCGGTCTGGCCGGCCAGGCGTTGCCGGTTGGCGTCCGTCAACGCGCGTTCGCCGGTCGAATTCGACGCGTCGTAGCAGCACGCGACCACGCCGGGCGCGAGAAAGCGCGCGTAAAAATCGACGTGACCATTCGTGATGTCGCTTTCGCCGGCCGGCGTCGCCGCACCGCCCGCGCCACCGACGCCGCTACCGCGCGGATAGGTTGCCGTACCCGGCAGCCAGATGATCTTCCGCACGCCGAGCGTGCGCTGCAGTTCGGCCAGCACGGTATCCCGGGCCGTCGGCAGCAGCGTCGCATTGGCGATCACGCCGTTCGGGATGTCGAACAATTGCGGATTCCGGTTCACGTGCAGCACGGACGATTCGGTGAGGATCGCCGTCCCGTCGCCGTCGAATTCGATTGCGCCGCCTTCGAGCGTCAACGTGCTGCGGACCAGGTTCGCGCCTTTGGTCTGCGCCATCCAGCCCGCCACCCGGCTGTCCTGGCTGAACGCCTGGAAGAACTTGCCCGCTTTCGACCGGTTGCTCGCGGCCAGGATCGCCGGCGGAATCGTCCCCGCACTCTGGCCGGCGCCATCGGTGTTCGCGTTGCCCCAGCCGTTGAAGTTGAAGCCGATCGCGTTCAGCGCATTGCCGTTCGCCGTGTCCCTGACGAACACGCAACCCGTGTCGCGCACCCAGAAATCGTTGAAGCCGTCGGCGAGCGGCACGAGGGTGATCCCGCCCGTGCCTGCGGCGCGTGCCGCATAGCGCGCATGCAGGTCGGGATTCGCCACGCTTGCGTTCGCGAGCAGCACGCGGGCCGCGTCCAGGTCGACCGGCAGCACCAGCATGTTGACCGGTTCGGTTGCGCCGATTGCCTTCGCGACGTCCATCAGGTCGGCCCGCACGCGGTCGATGCCGGCATCCGTGCTCTGTGACGTGACCGGCGCCCAGATACCGTCCACGCCGGACGCGAAGGTCATGTAGGTCAACGCGTGCGGCGCATCTTCGGCCGGCAGCCGGTACACGGCCTGCCGTGCCGACGGCGTCGGGCGCGACGCGCCTCCCGGGTCGGATGCACCGCCACCGCCGTCGCCGCCACCGCATGCAGCCAGGCTGCCCAGCAGCGGCATGCCGAGCCAGGCCGCCGAATAGCGGATGAATCCGCGTCGGCCGGCATCCGCCATAAGCGGCTCGCGCTTGTTCGTGCTCGCGTGAGTACCTTTCTTCGTCATGTATTCAACTCCGTTGCGCAACCCGTGCGCGCGTGCGCATCGGCGTCCGTCCTCCGAGACGGATTTCGCGCGGTTTATCAGTAGTCCGTAAAGACTGGAAAATGCAGGCAGCATGCGGACCGGTCGCGGGGACCGGCCGGTCGCCGCGTTCAGGCCGGTTGCTGTTGCGTCGTGCAGTGGATGCCGCCGCCACCCGCGGCGATGCCGTCGATGTTCAATTGAATGACTTCACGGCCGGGAAACAGGTCGACGAGCGTGTCGCGCGTATTGCGGTCGGCACGGCTGTCGCCGAATTGCGGCGCAATCACCGCGCGATTGCACACGTAGAAGTTGATATAGCCGGCCGCGAACTCCGCGTTCTCGTAGGTGCGCCGGACGGTCTTCGGCCCCTGCAGCACGACGACCTTCAACGGGCGCCCCTTCGCATCGGTGGATTTCCGCAGGATCTCCAGATGCTGCCGCGTCACCGCGTGATCGTACGACGACGGATCGGTATCGAGCCCCGCCACCACGACACCCGGGCTCGTGAAGCGCGCGTAGAAGTCGGTATGCCCGTCGGTGATGTCCTTGCCTGCGATGCCCGGCAACCAGATGATCTTCTTCAGCCCCAGCAACCGGCTCAGTTCCGCCTCGCACTGGGCGTGGCTGACGCCCGGATTGCGGTTCGGATTGAGCACGCAGCTGCGCGTGATGATCGCCGTGCCCTCGCCGTCCACCTCGATGCCGCCGCCTTCCAGCACGAGCTTCGTGTCGATCAGCCGCGCACCGGCGCGCTCCGCCACGAACGGCGCGACTTCCGCGTCCTGGTCGTGTTCCTGCTTGTTGCCCCAGCCGTTGAAATTGAAGCTCACGCCGCCGAGCTGGCCCGACGCGCTCTTCACGAACACGGGCCCGGTGTCTCGCATCCACAGGTCGTCGACCGGATGCTGGACGAGTTCGACCGACGAGCCGCACAGGCGCGACGCGACCGCGTAATCCTCTTCCCGCACCAGCATCTTGAGCGGCTCGTGCGCGGCGATGGCCTTCGCGACCGCGGCGAGATGCTCGCGCACCACGGGCAACAGCCGCGCGCCCCAGATGTCCTCGCTCGGGCCGAACGCCATCCAGGTCGCCGTGTGCGGCGCGCCTTCGTCCGGCATGTGCCAGGTGGCGCCCTGCTGCGCGTGCGCGGCGCGGCCGAACAACCCGCCCATCGCGCTGGCGGCCAGCGCCGCGCCCGAGACGGACAGGCCGCGTTTCAACAGTTGACGTCGTGTGGTCATGGCATTCCTCTTTCGCTTGCCGGTTACTTCGATTGTTTCGGTGCTGGCCGTCACGGGCGCGCCGTCTTGAAGCCGAGCCAGGTCCGGCCTTCGAGACGCATCGTGGCCGGCGATTCGGCGATCGGCGTGAACAGCGTACGCCGCGTCGACTCGTCCGGATAGATGGCCGGATCGCGCACCAGCGCCGGATCCATCAGCTTCAGCGCACCCAGGTTCGCGTTCGCGTAGCGCGTCGAATTCGAGATCTTCGCGATCACGTCCGGACGCAGGATGTAGTTGATGAACGCATGCGCGTTGTCCGGATGTTTCGCGGATGCCGGAATGACCATCGCGTCGAACCACATCAGAGTGCCGATCCGCGGAATGTCGTACACGACGTCGCGTTTCGGATCACGCGCCTTCGCCTTCTGCGCGGCCAGGTTGATCGCGCCGGAAAAGCCGACCGTCACGCACAGCTCCCCGTCGATCAACTCGTTGGCATCGGACGAACCCACGAACTCGCGGATGAACGGCCGGATCTTCATCAGCATCGCCTGCGCGGCTGCATAGTCCTGCGTGGACGGATGCATCGGATCGCGGCCGATGTAGCGCAGCGCCAGCGGCAGCACGGTGCTCGCGGAGTCCTGCAGGCCCAGCCCGCACTTCGCGGCCACGCGCGCCGCGATCTCCGGCTTGAACAGCAGGTCGAGGCTGTCGGCCGGCATGTCCTTGCCGAGGATCGCGCGCACCCTGGCGCGGTCGTAGCCGACGCCCACGGTGCCCCACATGTACGGCACGCCGTACTGGTTGCCGGGATCGGATTGCGCCATCTGCTTCAGCAGCGACGGATCGAGATACTTCAGGTTCGGCAGCCGGTTCTTGTCGAGCTTGCGAAACACGCCCGCCTGGATCTGCTTGGCCATGAAGTCGTTGGTCGGCCACACGAGGTCGTAGCCGCTGTTGCCGGTCAGCAGCTTCGACTGCAGTGTCTCGTCACTGTCGTACGCGTCGTAGCGCACCTTGATGCCGGTTTCCTTCTCGAAGCCGGCCAGCGTATCCGGCGCGAAGTAATTGCTCCAGTTGTACAGGTTCAGCACCTTCTCGTCGTCGGCGCGGGCCGTTCCGGCCAATACGCACAGCGCGAGGCCCGGCACCGCGAAGCGCAACCATCCGTTCCGTTTCATCGGGCCTTCCTCATCGATAGCAGGACGATACACCGTCGCTGGTCAGCAACGTGCGATACATCTCCGGGCGGCGATCGCGGAAAAAGCCCCACGATTGCCGGTCGGCGCGGATCGCATCGAGATCGAACGTGTGCACGAGTACCGCTTCGTCGGTGCGGTTCGCCTCGACCTGCTTCTCCCCGGTGTGATCCGCGATGAAGCTCGACCCGTAGAACACGCCCGTGAGCGCCTGCTGCTGCGGATTGCCGTTGCCGAAGCCGACTTCGCGGCCGATCCGGTTGGCCGCCACCACCGGCACCATGTTGGCGCCCGCGTGGCCCTGCATCGTGCGCTGCCAGTGCCCGGCCGAATCGAACTCGCTGCTGAACGGCTCCGAGCCGATGATGGTCGGAAAGCACAGGATCTCGGCGCCCATCAACGCGAGGCTGCGCGCCGTCTCCGGGTACCACTGGTCCCAGCAGATGCCGATGCCGATCCGGCCGAAGCGCGTATCCCACACCTTGAAGCCGGTATCGCCCGGCGTGAAATAGAACTTCTCCGTATAGCCCGGCCCGTCCGGGATATGCGTCTTGCGATAGACGCCGAGCACGCGCCCGTCCGCGTCCGCCACGGCGATCGAGTTGTACGCGGCATTGCCCGCACGCTCGAAGAAGCCGATCGGCAGCACGACGCCGAGTTCGCCGGCCAGCGCCGCGAAACGGGCGATCTGCGCGTTGCCTTCGAACGGCTGCGCGAGTTCGAGGTGGCGCACGTTCTGGTCGAGGCAGAAGTACGGCATCGCGAACAGCTCCGGGCACAGCACGAGATTCGCGCCCTGCGCGGCGGCCGCGCGGATCAGGCGCTCCGCGGTGGCCATGTTGTCTTCGAGATTCCAGCTGCCCGACGCCATCTGGACGGCGGCGACGGTAATGTGTTTGGACGGCATTGCGATTGCTCCTCGGTGGAACCGGAAACCGCTGACGGGACGTCGCTCAGTTCGCGACGGACGGCTGCTGCTGCGTCGAACAGTGGATGCTGCCGCCGCCGATCGACAGCGTCGGGATCGGCAGCATCTCCACATTGCGCCCGGGGAACGCGCGACCGAATACCTCGCGCGCGGCCTGATCCTGCTCGACGCCGAACGCGGACACGATCACCGCGCCGTTCACCAGAATGTAGTTCGCATAGCAATCGCAGTAGCGCTCGGAGCCGAAGCGTTCGCTGACGATCGGCGACGGCAGGTCGAGCAGCTCGAAACGGCGCCCCGCCGCATCGGTCGCGAGTTCCAGCGCGCGACGGTTTTCCCGCATCACATGAAAATAGTCGCCCTGCTCCGGCAGCGCGGTCTGGCACAGCATCCGGCCGGGTGCGATGAACGACGCGATGCCGTCCACGTGCCCGTTCGTCTCCACTTCGTCGGGATTGCCCGGCAGCCACACGATCTTCTCGACGCCCAGCATGCGGCGCAGCTCCGCCTCGATCTCCGCGCGGCTGAGGTGCGGATTGCGATTGGGATGCAGCAGGCAACTCTCGGTGGTGACCAGCGTGCCCTGTCCGTCGACATAAAACGAGCCGCCCTCCAGCACCATGTGCGAATTGAAGATCTCCGCACCGGCCGCGCGCGCGATATCCTGTCCGGCCTGCTGGCAGCCGTCGTACGGCTGGTACTTCTCACCCCAGCAGTTGAAGCGGAACACGGCCGCGCCCAGCCCGCGCTGTTCGCTCGTGAGGAAGATCGGCCCGCAATCGCGCAGCCAGTTGTCCTCGGCCGCGACCGGCAGCACGTCCACGCTCGCGCCAACCCGCTCGCGCGCGGCATCGGCCTGGCTGTGATGCACGGCCACCACGCAGCGCTGGTAGCGGGCGATCGTCCGCGCGACCAGCGCGAATTCGCGGCACACCTGCGCGTAATGGCTCCCCCACAGCTCCTCGCGATTGTCGAGAACCGGCCATCCGAGCCACGTGGCATCCATGGATTCCCATTCGGCGGGCATCCGGTAACCGCGCTGGCGAGCATCAAAGCGACCCATCGTTCAACCTCCGTTGTGATTGATGGCCGATTGTGCGTCAGGTTAAACTTGATGAATATTGATATTTTTTGGCTTCATTGATCAATTAACCTCATACCTCGATGCAACGTGTTCCGTCCCTGAAGCTCCTGATCGGCTTTGAAGCCGCGGCCCGGCTGGGTAATTTCTCGCGCGCGGCCGACGAGCTCCACCTGTCGCAATCGGCGGTCAGCCATCAGATCCAGCAGCTCGAAGCGCAACTCGGGCAACCGCTGTTCCGCCGGCGCGGCCGCGGCGTCGAGCTGACCATCGCCGGCGAGGTCCTGCAGCGCAGCGTGCAGCGCGCGATGGACACGTTGCGCGGCGGGCTCGACCGCATCGCGACCTACCTGAACTCGGGGCTCGTCGTGCTCGTGTGTCCCGCGCCGTTGCTGCACGGCTGGCTGCAGCCGCGCCTCGAGCAGTTGCAGCAGGTCCTGCCCGACCTGTGCCCGCTGCTGTCGACCGACGAAACCGCGCGCTACGTCGACGAGATCGACGTCGACATGACGATCGGCATGCGGCCGATGCTGCAGCCCGGCCTGCTCGATATCCCGTTCATGCGGGACGAATGGGTGACGGTGTGCGCGACCCCGCTGGCGGAGCAACTCGACCGCGTGACGCGCGACGAGCATCCGCAGCATGCGGGGCTCATCTGCCTCGAAGCCAGCCTGACCGACGAGCGCCTGGCGACGGTGTTCCGCGAGCGGCTGTCGGCGTTCCGGATGCATGCGATCTACGACGACCAGCGGCTCGTGCTGGACGCCGTGCTGCGCGGCCGCGGCATCGCCTGCCTGCCGCGCCTCGTTGCGCAGGCGAGCATCGACCAGCGCGCGCTTACCGTGCTCGCCGACTACCCGCGATTGCCCGGCACCACGTGGTGGCTGTCACGCATGGAAGGCCCGTCGCGCTCGCCGATCGTCGAGCGGATGTTCGAATGGCTGGTCGAGCAAGGCAGCTTGTCGAGCGCATCCGCCCCGGCGCGCGACCCTGCGCCGCCTCCCCCCGCGTAATCGCACGCCGCAAAAAAAACGTCCCGCCGGCTGGCGGGACGTTCGTCAAGATGCAAATGCACGCAATGCGCACCATATGCGCAATGTGCAGCCGATCACGGCTCGTGACGCAGATACCCTTCCTTGCTCGGATCGCGCATCTGCCACGACACGAGCAGCGAGATCGCGCACAGCACGGTCACGTACCAGTAGAAGGTTTCCTCGCTGCCGATCGACTTGAACCACAGCGCGACGTACTCGGCCGAGCCGCCGAAGATCGCGTTCGCGACCGCATACGACAGGCCGACACCCATCGCACGCACTTCCGGCGGGAACATCTCGGCCTTGATCAGCCCGCTGATCGACGTGTAGAAGCTGACGATCGCGAGCGCGACCGTGATCAGCACGAACGCGGCCACCGGGCTCGTCACGTCCTTCAGCGCATGCATCAGCGGCACCGTGCCGATCACCGCGAACGCGCCGAACAGGATCATCGACGTGCGGCGGCCGATCTTGTCGGACAGCGCGCCGAACACCGGCTGCATCAGCATGTAGACGAGCAGCGCGACGGTCATCACGTTGCTGGCCGTCTTCGCATGCATGCCGGCCGTGTTCACGAGGTACTTCTGCATGTACGTCGTGAACGTGTAGAAGATCAGCGAGCCGCCGGCGGTGAAGCCGACCACCGTGAAGAACGCCCCCTTGTGCTGCCACACGCCGCGGATCGTGCCGGCATTTTTCTTGTCGCGCGATGTGGACGTCGACGTCTCGTCGAGCGACTTGCGCAGGTACAGCGAGATCAGCGCGGCCGCCGCGCCGACCACGAACGGAATGCGCCAGCCCCACGCCTTCAGTTCGTCGGCCGACAGCGTCTGCTGCAGGATCACGAGCACGAGCAGCGCGCACAGCTGGCCGCCGATCAGCGTCACGTACTGGAACGACGCGAAGAAGCCGCGGCGGCCCTTCAGCGCCACCTCGCTCATGTAGGTCGCGCTCGTGCCGTACTCGCCGCCCACCGACAGCCCCTGGAACAGCCGCGCGACCAGCAGCAGCGCCGGCGCGAGCGCGCCGATCTGCGCATAGGTCGGCAGCACCGCGATCACGAGCGAGCCGCCGCACATCATCAGCACCGAGATCATCATCGCGTTGCGCCGGCCGTGGCGGTCGGCGATGCGGCCGAACAGCCAGCCGCCGATCGGACGCATCAGGAAGCCCGCCGCGAACACGCCCGCCGTGTTCAGCAGCTGCGTCGTCGTGTTGCCGCTCGGGAAAAACGCCGGCGCGAAGTACAGCGCGCAGAACGAGTAGATGTAGAAGTCGAACCACTCGACGAGGTTGCCCGACGAGGCGCCGACAATGGCGAACACGCGCCGCCGGGTGTCATGCGCGGACAGCGCAGCTTGGTCGGTCTGGACGTCCATGGATTGGTCTGTTCCTTATAGTGCTTTCTGGGCGAGACGGCCGGGGCCGCCGCGTGCGATCGAACGTGGCACCGGTTCCGGCGCACGGCGCTACGGGATTTTAGCGAAATGTAAAGTAACAGGCTCTCCGGGTTCGTCCGGATGTAGAAAATTTTTCTCCTGCCACGTGTTCGTCATATGAAAACGCCAGCCCGCAGGCTGGCGTCCGATGCAAACTTTCCGCAGGCGACGTTCAGATGCGCACCTCCGGCGGTACGTAGCGGCACTCGTAGCGCTTGCGCACGGTGCCGGCCTCGTCGACGCTTTCCAGGAACACGTCGAATTGCCAGAGCCGCGCCATGTGCTTGAGCACCTCGTCGCTGTCGTTCGACAGGTGGCGGTTGTCGGTCATGAAGTGGCGCAGCGTGAGACTGCGGTCGCCGCGCGTGTTCACCGCCCACACCTGGATGTTCGGCTCGCGGTGATGGATGTCGTACTGCCTCGACAGTGCCTGTCGCACGTACTGGTAGCCCGAATCGTCGTGGATCGCCGACACCTCGAGCGAATCGCGCATGTCGTCGTCGAGCACCGAGAAGAGCCGCATGTCGCGGATCAGGCTCGGCGACAGGTACTGCGCGATGAAGCTCTCGTCCTTGAAGTTGCGCATCGCGTAGTGCATCGCCGGCAGCCACGGGGTGCCCGCGATCTCCGGAAACCACTTGTAGTCTTCCTCCGTCGGCGCTTCGCAGATCCGCCGGATGTCGCTCATCATCGAAAACCCGAGCGCATACGGGTTGATCCCGCTGTAGTACGGCTTCGTGACGGGCGGCTGGTAGACCACGTTGCTGTGCGAATGCAGGAACTCCATCATGAAGCTGTCTTCCAGCTTCCCTTGGTTGTACAGCGTATTCAGCAGCGTGTAGTGCCAGAATGTCGCCCAGCCTTCGTTCATCACCTGCGTCTGCCGCTGCGGATAGAAATACTGGCCGATCTTGCGCACGATGCGGATCACTTCCCGCTCCCACGGTTCGAGCAGCGGCGCATTCTTTTCCGCGAAATACAGCAGGTTCTCCTGCGGCTCGGGCGGATAGCGGTCTTCCTGTTCTTCCATCAGCTCGGGCTTCTTGCCCGGCAGCGTGCGCCACAGTTCGTTCACCTGCGACTGCAGGTACGCCTCGCGTTCGCGCCGCAGCGCGGACTCCTTCGACAGCGAAGGCTTCTGCGGCCGCTTGTAGCGGTCGACGCCGTAGTTCATCAGTGCATGGCACGAATCGAGCAGTTCCTCGACGCGATCGAGGCCGTAGCGCTCCTCGCATTCCGCGACGTAGTTCTTCGCGTACACGAGATAGTCGATGATCGCGTGCGCGTCGGTCCACAGCCGGAACAGGTAGTTGCCCTTGAAGAACGAGTTGTGCCCGTACGCCGCGTGCGCGATGACGAGCGCCTGCATCGTCATCGTGTTCTCTTCCATCAGATACGCGATGCACGGGTTCGAGTTGATGACGATTTCGTACGCGAGCCCCATCTGGCCGCGGCGGTAGCTCTTCTCGGTCGACAGGAAGTGCTTGCCGAACGACCAGTGACGGTAGTTCACGGGCATCCCGACCGACGCATACGCGTCCATCATCTGCTCGGCGCTGATCAGTTCGAGCTGGATCGGGTAGATGTCGAGCTCGTATTGTTCGGCAACCTGCGAGATGTGCGTGTCGTATTCCTCGAGCAGTTCGAACGTCCAGTCGGACGGGCACGGCAACGGCTTGCGTTCGGCAACGTTCATACGCGCTTCCTTTTGCCCTGGACCGGGCAAGTCGGCGGCCGGCGGCGGCGGTTCGGCCTGCCCGCGTTGCTGCGATGCGGCAGAGCCGGCCGTGTCGTCACCGGAAGGGCGCGGCGCATAGCCGCGCGACTCGTTGTGCAGATGGCGGGTCGTCATGACATTTCCACCTGCTTTTCGAACAATTCGCGAAACACCGGGTAAATGTCGGCGGCCGACTCCGCTTTTTTCATCGCGAGATGCGGCTGCGACAGGGCCAGTTGCGCGTATTCCAGCCACAGGTTCTGCTCTTCCGGCGCGACCTGGATATACGCGAAGTAACGCGTCTTCGTGAGGATATCCTCTTCCAGGATTTTGCGACACTTCGGCGAATCGTCGGTCCAGTTGTCGCCGTCGGACGCCTGCGCACCGTAGATGTTCCACTCGGTCGGCGAGTAGCGCTCGTTCATCACCTTGCGCATCAGCTCGAGCGCACTCGACACCACCGTGCCGCCGCTTTCGGTCGAATGGAAGAAGGTGTCCTCGTCGACTTCCTCGGCACGCGTGTGGTGACGGATGAACACCACCTCGATGCGCTCGTAGTTACGCTTGAGGAACAGGTAAAGCAGGATGAAGAAGCGCTTCGACAGATCCTTGCGCTGCTCGTCCATCGAGCCCGACACGTCCATCAGGCAGAACATCACGGCCTGGCTCGAAGGTTGCGGCTGCTTCACGCGGTTGATGTAGCGCAGGTCGAACGGATCGATGAACGGAATCCGCCAGATGCGCCCCTTCAGGTGATGGATCTCGGCCTCGAGCACCGCGATCTCCGCGCGCCGGTCTTCCGGATCGCTCTTCATCGCGTCGAGCTGCGCCTCGAGCTCGCGCAGCTCGTTGACGAGCGGCGAGCCGAGCGCGATGCGACGCCCGAGTGCGCTGCGCAGCGAACGCACGACATCGATGTTGTTCGGCGTGCCTTCCGCCGACCAGCCCGCGCGCACGTTCTTCCAGCTCGGCACCGTCAGCAGGTGCGTCTTCACGAGGCGCGGCAGTTCGAGATCGTCGAAGAAATACTGCATGAACTCGTCGCGCGACAATTCGAACACGAAGTCGTCCTGCCCTTCGCCCTCGTTGCTCGCCTGACTGCCACCGCCGCCCGAGCCGCCCTGCGGGCGCGGGATCTTGTCGCCGCGCACGTAGTCCTCGTTGCCGGGGTGCACGTATTCGCGACGCCCGCCCGGCCCGTGCCGGAAATTCGGCTCGGCGATGTCCTTGCGCGGGATCGTGATGCTCTGCGTGCTCTGGATATCCTTGATGCTACGATCGCGCACCGCGTCCGACACGGCACGACGAATGTAGTTCTTGACGCGACGCAGAAAGCGTTCGCGGTTGGCGATACTCTTGTTCTTGCCGGCCAGCCTGCGGTCGATGATTTGATGAAGCACTGCCGGTCTCCCGCTCGAAAGTCGATATGCCGGGACGCTCGCCGCACATGCCGTCTCCCGTCAAGCGGGCGGCGTCTCTGAAGTTGCCCGTACGGACTCGCCGTACGGGCGCGGTACCACGCGCGTCATGACGACTTGCGCACGCGCAGGTACCAGTCGCAAAGCAGCCTCACCTGCTTCGGCGTATAGCCCTTCGCGACCATCCGGTTCACAAAGTCCTCATGCTTGCGCTGCTCCTCCGCCGAACCCTTTGCGTTGAACGAAATCACCGGCAACAGTTCCTCGGTATTCGAGAACATCTTCTTCTCGATCACGACGCGCAACTTCTCGTAGCTCGTCCACACGGGGTTCTTGCCGGCATTCGCCGCCCGTGCACGCAACACGAAGTTCACGATCTCGTTGCGGTAATCCTTCGGATTACTGATGCCGGCCGGCTTCTCGATCTTCTCCAGCTCCGCGTTCAGCGCGGCGCGGTCGAAGCTCTCGCCCGTATCGTGATCGCGGAATTCCTGGTCCTGGATCCAGAAGTCCGCATACGTGACGTAGCGGTCGAAGATGTTCTGGCCGTACTCCGAATACGACTCGAGGTAGGCCGTCTGGATCTCCTTGCCGATGAATTCCGCGTAGCGCGACGCGAGCACGTCCTTCACGAAGGACAGGTACTTCTGCTCGGTTTCCGGCGGGAACTGCTCGCGTTCGATCTGCTGTTCGAGCACGTACATCAGGTGCACGGGGTTGGCCGCGACCTCGCTCGAATCGAAGTTGAACACGCGCGACAGGATCTTGAACGCGAAGCGTGTCGACACGCCCGTCATCCCTTCGTCCACGCCCGCGTAGTCGCGGTATTCCTGGTACGACTTCGCCTTTGGATCGGTGTCCTTGAGATTTTCGCCGTCATACACCTGCATCTTCGAGAACAGGCTCGAATTCTCCGGCTCGTGCAGGCGCGACAGCACCGAGAACTGCGACATCATCTTCAGCGTGCCCGGTGCGCAGACGGCCTCGGCCAGCGACGAGTTGCGGATCAGCTTCTCGTAGATCTTGGTCTCTTCCGAGACGCGCAGGCAGTACGGCACCTTCACGACAAAGATCCGGTCGAGCAGTGCCTCGTTGTTGCGGTTGTTGCGGAACGCCTTCCACTCCGACTCGTTCGAGTGCGCGAGGATGATCCCGTCGAACGGAATCGCGCCGAAGCCCTCGGTGCCCTTGAAGTTGCCTTCCTGCGTGGCGGTGAGCAGCGGGTGCAACACCTTGATCGGCGCCTTGAACATTTCGACGAATTCGAGCAGGCCCTGGTTCGCGAGGCACAGGCCACCCGAGTAGCTGTACGCGTCGGCGTCGTCCTGCGCATACTGTTCGAGCTTGCGGATATCGACCTTGCCGACCAGCGACGAGATGTCCTGATTGTTCTCGTCACCCGGCTCCGTCTTCGCGATGCCGACCTGCCGCAAGATCGACGGATAGCGACGCACCACGCGGAACTGGCGGATGTCGCCGTTGTATTCGTGCAGGCGCTTGACGGCCCACGGACTCAGGATGTTTTTCAGGTAGCGGCGCGGAATGCCGTACTGTTCCTCGAGGATCGGGCCGTCTTCGTCGTAGTCGAACAGCCCGAGCGGCGATTCGTTGACGGGCGAACCCTTCAGCGAATAGAACGGCACGCGCTCCATCAGTTGCTTCAGACGCTCGGCGATCGACGACTTGCCGCCGCCCACCGGGCCAAGCAGATAGAGGATCTGCTTCTTCTCTTCGAGCCCTTGCGCAGCGTGACGGAAGTATGCGACCACCTGCTCGATCACTTCCTCCATTCCGTAGAACTCACGGAATGCGGGATAGACCTTGATGACCTTGTTCGCAAAGATCCGCGACAGGCGCGGGTCGTTGCGGGTATCGATGTGTTCAGGTTCCCCGATTGCTGCCAGCATGCGTTCACCAGCCGTCGCGTACGCGGATGGATCGTTCTTGCAGAGCGCGAGATACTCCTCCAGCGAGAGCTCTTCCTCTCGCGTTTTTTCGAAGCGGTTCGCGAAGCTGCTGTAAATATCCATGCTACCTCCCTCGCCTGAGTCTGAAGACGTGCCTGCCTTCGTACGACTGCGCAGAAGCAAGCTCGTTCGAATTCATCCTAAACCCTTTCTTATTTTTTTTCACGAACTCTTCGTATGAAGTTCGTCATTCTCGGCAACACCGCTTGGACAACGCATTTCGTCGTTTTACAATCGATCTCCCGAGCCGCAGAAACTGCATCCGTCGCGTCTCGTCGAACAACGGAACGTCTTGTGCGTTGGACACATCCGACGTCGCCACTTCCCCCTTCATCCCTATACGTTCGAGCCGCTGTTTACGACGACACGTTGCGTGCGCCGTTACAAATTTTTTTCGCAGTGCCCTTACGGAGATACCCGTACAACGGATGCGGGAACTTCACACGCACCTATACGCGCATCCGTCGATGCAGGTCGCTCGACGCACGCGACAATGCGTGATCGTCATTCGTGCACATCGCCTGTCACATTTTTCCAGCGCAGAAACGACGACGCCCGCATGTCGCGGGCGTCGTTCTCAACCAAATGGGGATAGATGCGCGGCACGCGCGAATCAGAAGGTTTCCCAGTCGTCCGCGCCGGTGGTAGCCGCAGCCTGCGCGGGCGCAGCAGAGGCAGCGACGGGCTTGCGCACCGGTGCCACCGTGGCGGCGCGCTTCGGCGGTGCATCGCGATCGTCGCGCACGGCAGCCTGGACGGGCGCGGCAACCGCTGCCGTGGGCGCACGCGGCGCGTGACGCACCGCAAGCTGAGCCGCGGCACCCGCGCGTGACGTGTCGTCGTCGAGCTGGAATACCGCTGCTGTTTCACGCAGGCGCCCGGCCTGTTCGTCGAGCGACTGCGCGGCGGCCGCGGCTTCCTCGACGAGCGCCGCGTTCTGCTGCGTGACCTCGTCCATCTGCGCGACCGCGCGCGCCACCTGGTCGATCCCGCCGCTCTGCTCCTCGGACGCCGCCGCGATCTCGCCCATGATGTCCGTCACGCGCTGCACCGCGCCGATCACGTCGCTCATCGTGCGCCCCGCTTCATCGACCAGCGTGGAACCCGACCGGATGCGCTCCACCGACGCGTCGATCAGCACCTTGATCTCCTTGGCTGCGGTCGACGAACGCTGGGCCAGGCTGCGTACCTCGCCCGCGACGACCGCGAAACCGCGGCCTTCCTCGCCTGCCCGTGCGGCTTCGACTGCTGCATTCAGCGCAAGAATGTTGGTCTGGAACGCGATTCCCTCAATGATCGCGATGATGTCCGCGATCTTCGCCGAGCTGTCGTTGATCTCGCCCATCGTGCCGACCACCTGGCCGACCACCGTATTGCCCTTGTTTGCAATCTCCGACGCATTCGCGGCCAGCGAACTGGCCTGGCGTGCATTGTCCGCGTTCTGTTTCACGGTGCCGGTCAGCTGTTCCATGCTCGATGCGGTTTCCTGCAGCGCCGCGGCCTGCTCCTCGGTGCGCGACGACAGGTCGATGTTGCCGGCCGCAATCTGGCGCGCCGCGGTCGCAATCGACTCGCTGCCGCCGCGCACGGTGCGCACCGTGTCGACGAGCCCGCGCTGCATCTTGCCGAGGCCCTCGAGAAGCTGGCCCATCTCGTCATGCCGGTCCACGACGATCGGCCGGCGCAGGTCGCCGGCAGCGATTGCGTCAAAATGCGAGAGCGCGTCGGCAATCGGGCGGCCGATCGCGCGACTCAGCGTCAGCCACGACACCACCGCGGCGCCGAAGCCGGCCACCAGCGTGACGATCGCGAGCACGCGCAGCGTGTCGTACACCGATTCCGCGTGGTCGAAGCCGGTTTGCGCGTCACTGAACTGGAAGTTGCGCAGCGCCTCGCTCGACGTCGCGAGGTCGTTGTAGCGCGCCTGGAGCTGCTTGGCACCGTCGCCGATCCGGTCGGCCTGATTCGCCCCGATCACGCTCGCAAACGCGTCGCACTCGTGCTGCAACGCCTGCCGCTTCGCGGCGACGTCCTGTGCGAGCCGGTCTTCCTCCGGGCCGCGCGGCAACGCGAGGTACTTCTGCCACCACGCGTCGGACTGCGCCCGCATCGCGCGGCTTCGCTCCACGGCCGCCGCCGCGTCGGGCGTGGCGGCCAGGAGTGCCGCACGGTCGAGCGCCAGGCGTTCGCGCGCAGCGTAGATTTCGGCGACCGAGACGTCGACCGCGCTTGGCATCTGGTTCGTGAAGATATCACGCGTCGTGTCGTTCGCACGCGTCATGCCGTACAAGCCGAGCACGCCGACCACACCCAGGAGCACCGCCAGAAACGCCATCGTGAGACCGATGCGCGCACGAATCGTCAGGTTTTTGAACACCATCATCCTTCCTGTGTTGCGTCGTGATGGACGGGACGGGCCCGTCGCTTCGAAGCATTGCTTCGCTCGATACATTTACGACAGTGCACCGCACAACTTGATGGTGTTTCCGCTATTTTTTCGAATTATTCGTCTGTTTATTACAAACAGCTAAATGAAAATGCGTGTTTCGGCGTGTGCTGGAGGCAAGGCGATGGAAGGCCCTCCGCGGCCGGCCGTCGTTTGCGACGAACCGGCTGCGATGCGTGATCAGGCCCTATCCGGCCAGTTCGGCAAGCGTTGGAATCGACGGTTGCGCGCCCGCTCGCGTGACCGACAGTGCCGCTGCGCGTTGCGCGAAGCGGATCGCCGTATCGACGTCCGCGCCGGCTGCGAGCCGCGCGGAAAAACCGCCGATGAAGGTATCGCCGGCCGCCGTCGTGTCGACGGCCTGCACGGCTGGCGCCGGATAATGCCGCGCGGCGCCATCGGCCGTCAGCGCAAGCACACCGCGCGCACCCAGCGTAACCAGCACGTTGCGTGCGCCGCCTGCCTGCAGCGCGCGCGCTGCCGCTTCCGCCTCCGCCGGGTCGCGCACCGGCAGCGCGGTCAGCGCGGCTGCCTCGACCTCGTTCGGGATCAGGTAATCGACGAGCGGCAGCCAGCCGTCCGGCAGCGGCGCGACGGCCGGGGCCGGATTGAGCACCACCGTGCGGCCGAGCCTGCGCCCGGCCGACAGCGCCGCGAACACCGCGTCCGGCGGCGTCTCGAGCTGGCAGATCACGACATCGGCCGACGCCAGTGCGGCCTCGTGCCGTGCAACCGCATCGGTCGTGACCTCACCGTTGCCGCCCGCGACGATCACGATCGCGTTCTGGCTCGCATCGTCGACGACGATCAGCGCGACGCCGGTCGACGCCGACGCACTCGTCGCGAGCCCCGCGCAGTCGATCCCCTCGGCTTCCAGGCCCGTGCGCAGTGCCGCGCCGTGCGCATCCGCGCCGACGCAGCCAATCATCGCGACCTGCGCGCCGAGCCGAGCGGCCGCGACGGCCTGGTTGCCGCCCTTACCGCCCGCCGCCTGCGCGAACGCGTGTCCCGCCAGCGTTTCGCCGGGCAGCGGCAGACGCGGCGCACGCACGACGAGATCCATGTTGAGGCTGCCGACCACCGTCACGCGGCCGGAGCCCGGTGCAGGCGCCGTCATGCGCGACCGCCGGAGGCCGGCGGCTCGCGGTAGACCGCCGTCGATTCACGCAGCACGAGACGCGGCGACACGACGCGCCGCCGGCTCGGCACGGCCGTCGAACCGCCACCGATCCGCTCGATCAAGGTCTGCGCGGCCATTTCGCCGAGCGCACGCACCGACTGGCCGACCGTCGACAGTGCCGGATACGTGTAGCGGGAGAATTCGATGTCGTCGAATCCGATGATCGAACAGTCGTCGGGCACGCGCATGCCGCGCTCGGCCGCCGCGCGCAGCGCGCCGACACCCATCAGGTCGTTGCCCGCGAAGATCGCGCTTGGCCGCACCGTTTCGAACAGCCGCGACGCCGCGTGATAACCGCCGAGGCACGAGAAGTCGCTTTCCGCGATCGCGCCCGGCACGATGTCGACGCCGCGCTCGGCCATCGCTCGGATGAAGCCGTGCACGCGCATCGCGCTGACCGCCGTGTCGGTCGGCCCGGTGATGCAGCCGATCTTCGCGTGCCCGAGCTCGAGCAGATGGCGCGTCGCCAGGTACGCGCCGCGCTCGTGGTCGATCTGCACGAGGTCGGCCGCGAGCCCCTCGATGTTGCGATCGACGACGACGAGCGGCGCATGGATGTCCGCGAGCGTCTGCGCGAGCACCGCATCCTCGCCGGCGGACGCGACGATCAGCCCGTCGATGCGCTTTTCCTGCAGCACGCGCAGGTAACTGCGCTGCTTCACGGGATCATCGTCCGAGTTGCAGAAGAACACGCAATAGCCATTGGCCGCGCACTGATCCTCGATGCCGCGCGCAAGCTCCGCGAAGTACGGATTCGTGCTGTTCGGCACGACGAGGCCGATGGTCGCCGTCGCACGCGCCTTCAGCGAGCGTGCCACGGCCGACGGCACGTAATTCAGCTCGCGGATTGCGCCCTCGACCTTCGCACGCACATCCGCGGACACCGGCCGCGAATTGTTCACCACGTGCGAGACGGTCGTAAACGACACGCCCGCCATGGCCGCCACATCCTTGATCGTCGCCATTTCCCGTTTCTCTCTGGTCTGTTCTGTCTGTCTTTCTACCGCACGCGCGAGCGCCGGCTGCGATACGTATCGAGCACGACCGCCACCACGATCACCGCGCCGGTGATGATCCGTTTCGTCGGCTCGTTCGCGCCGATCTGCGCCAGCCCCGCGGCCAGCACGGAGATGATCAACACGCCAAAGAACGTGCTGATCACCGAGCCGCGCCCGCCCATCAGGCTCGTGCCGCCGATCACGACGGCGGCGATCACCTGCAGTTCGAGGCCGACGCCCGCGTTCGGGTCGGCCGCCTCGAGCCGCGAAATCTGGAACAGCGACGCAAGCCCCGCGAACGCGCCCATCAATGCGAATACGAGAATTTTATACGGCCTCGGGTTAACCCCCGCAAGTCGGACCGCTTCTTCGTTCGTGCCGATCCCGACGAGATAGCGTCCGAACACGGTGCGCGTCAGCACGAACTGGGCCGCGATCATCACCGCGACCGCGATCAGGAATGCCGGCGAGATGCCGAGCGCGATCGGGTTCGACAGGAAATCGAACGCGTCGCCGATATAGGCCGTGCGCGAATTCGTCAGCTGGTACGCGAGGCCGCGCGCGGCCTCCAGCACGCCGAGCGACACGATGAACGACGGGATCCTCCAGCCGACCGTGACCGCGCCCGTCAGCGCGCCCGTGGCGGTCGCGACCGCGATGCCGATCAGCGCGGCCGGCAGCGGCCCCCACTGCCATTTCAATGCGGCGACGCTGACCATCGACGCGGCGAGCGCGAGCACCGAACCGACCGACAGGTCGATCCCGGCGATGATCAGCACGAAGGTCATCCCGACCGACATCACGACGAGATCGGGAATCTGGTTCGCGATCGTGCTGAACGTATCGTAGGTCAGGAAATGCGAGCTCAGCACCGAAAACAGCGCGATCATCGCGGCAAGCGCACCGGCGAGCCCGAGATAGTTCGACAGGCCGAGCCGCGTGCCGGACAGCATGCGCGCACGGCGCCCCGTCACGTCCTGCTGCGCGCCTGCATCGGTCGGGGATACGGGAGGCTGGGTCATTGCTGTCGTCCTGTCGTCGAAGTGCCCGGAGCGGCGCCTGGCGCCTGCCCCGCGGCCGGATGCTGCGCGCCGCCCGGCAGCGTCTCGCGGCCGAAGCCGGCGAACGCCGCGGCCAGCAGCGCATCCTGGGTCCAGTTGCCGCGCTCGAACACGGCGGTCATGCGGCCGGCCGACATCACGCCGATCCGGTCGCAGATCAGCATCAGCTCGCGCAGGTCGCTCGACACGACGACGAGCGCGCGGCCTTCACGCGCGAGCGCACCCATCAAAGTGTAGATCTCGAACTTCGCGCCAACGTCGATCCCGCGCGTCGGTTCGTCGAACAACAGTACGCCCATGTCGCGCGCGAGCCAGCGGCCGATCACGACCTTCTGCTGGTTGCCGCCCGACAGCTCGCCGACCGTCTGCGCCGCGCCGTGCGTGCGGATCCGCAGCGCGTCGATCTGCTGCTCGGCGAGCGCCGTTTCACGCGCGCGGTCGACGATGCCGCCGCGCGCGAGCCGGTCGAGCTGGCCGAGCGACACGTTCGCGGTGATCGACTGCG
Source organism: Burkholderia sp. D-99 (assembly GCF_011605345.1). Lineage (GTDB taxonomy): Bacteria > Pseudomonadota > Gammaproteobacteria > Burkholderiales > Burkholderiaceae > Burkholderia. The sequence continues at coordinate 124,685 of NZ_JAAOXM010000013.1, read as the reverse complement.
TGAGCAACAGCCCTTCGCCCTTGCGATCCTCGGTGATCAGCGCAATGCCGTGCTTCACCGCCTCGACGGGCGAACCGATCCGTACCGGCTTCGGCGGCTGGCCGATCGCGATCGTCCCCGCATCCGGCGCATCCGCGCCGTAGATCAGCCGCAGCAATTCGGTGCGCCCCGCGCCGATCAGCCCGGAGATGCCGAAAATCTCGCCCGCGCCCACTTCGAGCGACACGTCCCGCACGGCCCCGCCGCGCGAGAGGCCCGACACGACGAGCCGCGGCGCGCCGATACGACGCTCGCCGAGATCGATCTGCTCGCCGATCTCGCGCCCGACCATCAGCGTGACGAGCCCGTCCGACGTCGTCGCCGCCATGTCGCCCGCGTGAACGAGCCGGCCGTCGCGCAGCACCGCAACGCGCTCGGCGACCCGCGCGAGTTCCTCGAGCCGGTGCGAGATGTAGACGATCGCGACCCCGCGCGCCTTCAGCCGATCGATCTGCTCGAACAGCAGCTCGACTTCACGCGCCGTCAGCATCGCGGTCGGTTCGTCGAGAATCAGTACGCGGCAGTCGCCGATCAGGTTGCGCGCGATCTCGACCATCTGCTGGTGGCCGATGCCGAGCGCGCCCACCGGCGTATCGGGATCGACCGTGTCGAGCCCGACCTGCGCCATCGCGACCCGCGCGTCCTCACGCAGCCGCGCGCGATCGATGATCCCGAAGCGCCGCGGCAGGCGGTTCAGGAACAGGTTTTCGGCGACGGTCAGCGTCGGCAGCAGGTTCAGCTCCTGCATCACCATGCGCACGCCGAGCGCCTCGGCCTGCGTGCGACTGGCCGGTGCATACGCGTGGCCGCCCAGCTGCATCGTGCCGGCGGTCGGCTCGACGAGCCCGCCGATGATCTTCGACAGCGTGCTCTTGCCCGCGCCGTTCTCGCCCGTCAGCGCGAGCGCCTGGCCCGCCGCCAGCGTCAGCGTGACGTCGGCGAGCACGGGCTCGGCATAGGTCTTGCCAATGCCGGATACGGACAGCACGGGGGTGGCTGAACGGGAGGGTTGGAAGGTCGGGTCCATCGCGATCCTGGTTGCGGCCGCGCGCACGCGGCGCGCGGGTGTGACGCTCACAAGTGCATGTGCATGCAGTGGCCGTGATCGCGCTCACCCCGGGATAACGGCCGCCGCGCCAAATTCTTGAGGACGGCGGCCGCATCGCGGCTGCGTCACTTCGTCACGAGATCCACCGGCGTCTCGACCACGCCCGACATGTCGGCCTGCTTGCGATGCTCGGCGATCGCCTTGAGCGCCGTGTCGATGCCGAACACGGCCTGCTTCGCCGCGTACTGATCGGCGGTCGCGAGCACGCGGCCGTCCTTCAGCATCGGCTTGATCGCGTTGATGTTGTCGTATCCGACCACGAGCACCTTGCCCTGCTTGCCGGCCGCGCGCACGGCCGACACGGCGCCGATCGCCATGTTGTCGTTGCCGCACAGCAGCGCCTTCAGGTTCGGGTATTCGTTGAGCATCGCGGCAGCGACCGCATTGCCCTTGTCGATCTCCCATTCGCCGGACTGCACCGACACGACCTTCATCCCGCCCGCCTTCATCGCGTCCTGGAAGCCGGCCGTGCGCTGCTGCGCATTGGTCGTCGTCGACACGCCTTCGACGATGCCGACCTGGTCGCCCGCCTTCAGCCGCTTCGCAAGGTAATCGCCGATCTTGCGTGCGCCCTTGCGGTTGTCCGGGCCGACGAACGGCACGTTCAGGTTCTTCGACTTCAGCACGTCAGGATCGAGCCGGTTGTCGATGTTCACGACGATGATGCCGGCGTCGACCGCCTTCTTCACGACCGGCACGAGCGCCTTCGAATCGGCCGGCGCGAGCACGATCGCGTCGACCTTCGACACGATCATCTGCTCGACGATGCGGATCTGGTTCGCGGTGTCGGTCTCGTCCTTGATGCCGTTGGTGATCAGGTCGAACTGGCTCGCGTTGTGTTTCTGGTATTCCTTCGCGCCCGTTTCCATCGTCAGGAAGAACTCGTTGGCGAGCGACTTCATCACGAGCGCAACCTTCGGCTTGGCTGCGGATTGCGCGTGGACGGCCGGTGCGGCGGCGACCGCGACGGCTGCAAGCGCGGCGGTCAGGAAGCGACGGCGAAAGAGAACATTCATACACATCTCCTGGCGACTGGCCCCAAGGGCCGGACGATTGTTTGGCTGTTGTTTTAATGTGAGCAAACGTTTGCGCCACACTACCCGGGCAATGGCCATCGATGCTGCTGTCGGTACCACGGAATGGAAGCGAGGCAGACGGCCGACTGCCTGACGCGTGCTGTCGTTTACGCGTCGCCGCCGGCGAGAAGCCGGCGGAGTGAGGGCTATGCTGTACCGATTCGCGTCGGCGCGCAACCTGTCTGAACAATATTTAAGGGTTTATTCGGAGCGCGCGTCACGCCGGGTCCTGCGGCGCCGGCTCGTCTTCATCGGCTGACGGCGGCTCGCCGAATCGGTTCGCATGCGGCGTGCCGGCAATGAAGCCGTTCATCACGAACAACGCGAGCGCGCCGGCGATCGGAACGAACAGCAACAGCATCCACCATCCGGACTTGTCGATGTCGTGCAGCCGCTTCACACCGACCGCAATCGATGACCATCCCGCGACGACAGCGATGACGACGAGAACCAGTATCGCCAGCAACGGCAGATCGTCATCCGGCGAGCCGCGCGAACCGGCATCGAAAAACGCGCTGAGCAAAGCGGAAACCAGCGCGTAGATCCACCACGGCAGGCGCCCGATCCGGCCTTCGAAGGAAAAGAGAAACCATTTCAGATTCATTGTTTACCTCTTCGTCACGCGTGTTGCGTGCTGCGCGCCATGTCGCCGAGTGTGTCGGAACAGGCGTTCCGCGTGCATGGTTTCGTGAATGCGAACGGGCTGTGGGTAACGCGCTCCGCACTTCGTTCCGGCGTTGCGCATGGTGTCGTTGATGCGGGCCTGCCGGTCAGGATGGCGGCCCAAGGGCCGCCTCGACACCTGTCAGCCTGCATTCACGCGCATTGAATCACATCTGAGGAGAAACGGGTCGTCCGGTATGGCGGATGGCAGAACCCGAAACGAGGCGCTCGAGCGTGCCGCGTCGATTTCGTGCTGGCAGGCGAGCGCATGTCGCGCGCCGTATGTGGTGATGAATCGGACTGGAAACCGCGACTGCGGCCGGTGATTCGGTGATTCGGTGATTCGATGATTCGATGATTCGGACAACCAAGGCGGCGGCAGATCGCCTGCCGCTGCCCGATGCACGACAACACGCGCAGGTACGTTGCGTCATCCGCAGTGATGGCGCGGATGACGCACGACGCGCCGTCGTCAAACGGCTTCGCGCAACATCCCCGCGATTTCCGCTTCGTTCAGGTGCGGCGCAAACATCTCGATCAGCCGGTACGCATACGCGCGCAGGAACGCGCCCTTGCGCAGCCCGACCCGCGTCGTGCTCGCCTCGAAAAGGTGCTGCGTATCGAGCGCGACGAGCCCGGTGTCGCGCTGCGGATCGTAGGCCATCGCAGCGACCACGCCGATCCCCATCCCCAGCTCGACGTAGGTCTTGATCACGTCCGCGTCGATCGCGGTCAGCACGACATCGGGCACGGCGCCCGCCTGCGTGAACGCCTGGTCGATGTGCGAGCGGCCCGTGAAGTCCTGGTCGTACGTGATGATCGGGTACTCGGCGATTTCCTCGAGCGTCAGGTTCTCGCGGCCGACGAGCGGATGGCCCTTCGGTACGACGACCGTGTGGTGCCACGAATAGCACGGGAACGTGACGATGTCCGGATAGCGGTCGAGCGCTTCGGTCGAGATGCCGAGATCGGCCTCTCCGTTCAGGATCATCTGCGCGATCTGCTGCGGGCTGCCCTGGCGCAGCGCGAGATGCACCTTCGGGAACACGTCGGTGAACTGACGGATCACCTTCGGCAGCGCGTAGCGCGCTTGCGTGTGCGTCGTCGCGACGACGAGGTGGCCGCTGTCCTGGTCGGCGAACTGGCGCGCGACGCGGCGCAGGTTCTCGGCATCGAGCAGCATCCGCTCGATCAGCTGGTGCACGGCCTTGCCGGGCTCCGTGAGCCCCGTCAGCCGCTTGCCGCGCCGGATGAAGATGTCGACGCCCAGCTCATCTTCGAGATCCTTGATCTGCTTCGACACGCCCGACTGCGACGTGTACAGCACGTTCGCGACTTCCGTCAGGTTCATGTTCTGGCGCACCGCTTCGCGCACGAACCGCAATTGCTGAAAATTCATGGGTATGCCTCTTAGGCTGTCGTTGTTTGATTGTCTGATCGGAGCGCGTTCCGCCCCCTGCCCTGCATTCTGTCGTCAACGCGCGGGAAACACACGCACCGCGCGCGGCACCGCCGTCGCACCATCGCCGACCTGCAGCGACAGCGCACGCCATGCGTCGCGATCGAGTTCCGCCTCGAGCGCGCCGCCTGCGCGCGCCTCGAGCTCCACCCGCACCGAACCACCGAGCGGAATCACGCGGCGCACGTCCACCGCGATACCGTCGCGGTGCCCTTCGCCCGCCGGCCACAGCTGCAGGTCGTGCGGCCGCACGTAGGCGTTCGCAGGGCCCGCGAAATCGGCGTCGACCTCGATCGGTGCAGCCGCGCCCTCGGCGACGAAGCCGCGCCCGGCGACCGTGCCCGGCAGCCGGTTCGCCGCGCCGAGAAACTCGTACACGAACGCGCTCTGCGGATGATCGTAGACGTCCTGCGGGCTGCCGACCTGCTCGACGTGGCCGCGGTTCAGCACGACGATGCGGTCCGCGACTTCCAGCGCCTCCTCCTGGTCGTGCGTGACGAAGATCGTCGAGATGTGCAGGTCGTCGTGCAGGCGACGCAGCCAGCCGCGCAGCTCCTTGCGGACCTTCGCGTCGAGCGCGCCGAACGGTTCGTCGAGCAGCAGCACCTTCGGCTCGACCGCGAGCGCGCGGGCGAGCGCGATGCGCTGGCGCTGGCCGCCCGACAGCTCGGACGGATAACGCTGCGCGAGCCAGTCGAGCTGCACGAGCTTCAGCAGCTCGTGCACCTTGTCGCGGATCGCGCTTTCCGACGGCCGCTCGCGGCGCGGCTTCACGCGCAGCCCGAACGCGACGTTCTCGAATACCGTCATGTGGCGAAACAATGCGTAGTGCTGGAACACGAACCCGACCTGGCGATCGCGCGCGCCGACCGACGCGACGTCGAGCCCCTGCAGCACGACCTGGCCGGCATCCGCGTGCTCGAGGCCCGCGATCACGCGCAGCAGCGTGGTCTTGCCGCAGCCGGACGGCCCGAGCAGCGCGACCAGTTCGCCGGGCGGGAAGTCGAGCGACACGTTGTCGAGCGCCGTGAAATCGCCGAAGCGCTTCTGAAGGTTACGGACGGTGATACCCATTCTGGTTGCCTCTTTACGATTTCGACGAAACGGCGGCGACGGGGCCGGCATGTGCGGGAACGGTGTCGCGCGCGCCGGCCAGCTCGGCGGCGAGATGGCGCTCGGCGAGCAGCTTCAGCGCGAGCGTGACGAGCGCGAGCAGCGCCAGTACCGACGCCACGGCGAAGGCCGCCGCGAAGTTGTATTCGTTGTACAGGATCTCGACGTGCAGCGGCATCGTGTCGGTCACGCCGCGGATGTGGCCCGACACGACCGACACCGCGCCGAACTCGCCCATCGCGCGCGCGTTGCACAGGATCACGCCGTACAGCAGGCCCCACCTCACGTTCGGCAGCGTCACGCGGCGGAAGATCTGCCAGCCCGATGCGCCGAGCACGCGCGCGGCCTCTTCCTCGTCGGTGCCCTGCGCCTGCATCAGCGGAATCAGCTCGCGCGCGACGAACGGGAACGTGACGAAGATCGTCGCGAGCACGATGCCAGGCACGGCGAAGATGATCTGTACGTCGTGATCCTGCAGCCACGGACCGAACCAGCCCTGTGCGCCGAACAGCAGCACGTATACGAGGCCCGAGATCACCGGCGACACGGAGAACGGCAGGTCGATCAGCGTCGTCAGCAGCGCCTTGCCGCGGAATTCGAATTTCGCGATCGCCCACGATGCGCATACGCCGAACACGAGGTTCAGCGGCACGGCGATCGCGGCGACGGTCAGCGTCAGCTTGATCGCCGACCACGCATCGGGATCGGCCAGCGATTCGAGATAGAAGCCGACGCCTTTTCTCAACGCCTCGACGAACACCGCGGCAAGCGGCACGACGAGGAAGAACGCAAGGAACGCCAGCGCGATGCCCGTGAGCAGCCAGCGCACGACGCGCGACTCGCTGACGGGGTCGAGCCGCTTCGCGGCGCGCCCTTGCGCGGCCGAAGACGGGGTTTTCAGCACGACGGTGGCCTCCTGGCTCATTGCTGGCCTCCTGCTGCGACGGCGATGACGGTGGCGGGCGCGGGACCGCTCGCGCCCTTGCTCGTGCGGCGCTGCAGATACCACTGCAGCGTGTTGATCAGCAACAGCATCAGGAACGACACCACGAGCATCACGACCGCCAGCGCGGTCGCGCCCGCGTAGTCGTACTGCTCGAGCTTCGTGATGATGAGCAGCGACGTGATCTCGGATTTCATCGGCACGTTGCCGGCGATGAAGATCACCGATCCGTATTCGCCGAGCGCGCGCGCGAACGCGAGCGCGAAACCGGTGAGGAGCGCCGGCAGCACGGCCGGCAGCACGACGCGGCGGAACGTCAGCCAGCGCGACGCGCCGAGGCATGCGGCGGCCTCTTCCTGCTCGCGCTCGAAATCCTCGAGCACCGGCTGCACCGTGCGCACGACGAACGGCAGCCCGATGAAGGTGAGCGCGACCAGCACGCCAGCCGGCGTGAACGCGATCTTGATACCGAGCGGCGCGAGATACTGGCCGACCCAGCCGTTGGTCGCGTAGACGGCCGCGAGCGAAATGCCGGCGACCGAGGTCGGCAGCGCGAACGGCAGGTCGACGATCGCATCGACGAGGCGCTTGAACGGGAACGTGTAGCGCACGAGCACCCACGCGACGAGGAAGCCGAACACGGCGTTGATCAGCGCGCCGCCGAGCGCGGACGTGAACGTCAGCCGGTACGACGCGAGCACGCGCGGCGACGTGACGGCGGTGACGAACTGGTCCCACGACAGCGTCGCGGTCTTCAGGAACGTGGCAGCGAGCGGTATCAGCACCACGAGGCTCAAATAGGCCACCGTGATGCCTAGCGTCACGCCGAAACCGGGCAGCGCGCTCGGCTTGCGAAAGGTGTACGTCGTCATCGGATGCTCTTGCTGGGTCGATGCTGCTCATGGGTCCGACGCAAACGCCGGCGCGATGCATTGCGCCGGCGGCCCGTCGAGGGTGCGGCGCGCTATCGTGGCGCGCCGCTGTCGTTATGGCGTTACTGCGGCTTGTAGATCGAATCGAACACGCCGCCGTCCGCGAAATGCGTCTTCTGCGCATTCGTCCAGCCGCCGAAGGTATCGTCGACCGTGTACAGCTTCAGCTTCGGGAACTGCTTCGTCAGTTCCGCCGGCACGTTCTTCGAACGCGGCCGGTAGTAGTTGCGCGCCGCGATCTCCTGGCCCTGCGGGCTGTACAGGAAGTTCAGGTACGCCTCGGCCAGCTTGCGCGTGCCCTTCTTGTCGACCACCTTGTCGACCACCGCGACGGGCGGCTCGGCCAGGATGCTCACCGACGGCACGACGATCTCGAACTTGTCGGTGCCGAATTCCTTGACCGACAGGAACGCCTCGTTTTCCCATGCGATCAGCACGTCGCCGATCCCGCGCTGCACGAAGCTCGTCGTCGCACCGCGCGCGCCGGAATCGAGCACGCCGGCGTTCTTGTAGAGCTTCGTGACGAAGTCCTTCGCCGTCTGCTCGTTGCCGCCCGGCTTGTGCTGCGCGTACGCCCATGCAGCCAGGTAGTTCCAGCGCGCGCCGCCGGACGTCTTCGGGTTCGGCGTGACGATCGAGATGCCCGGCTTGGTCAGGTCGTCCCAGTCCTTGATCCCCTTCGGATTACCCTTGCGCACCAGGAACACGATCGTCGACGTGTACGGCGACGCGTTGTCGGGCAGGCGCTTCTGCCAGTCCTTGTTGACGAGCCCCTTGTTCGCGAGCGCGTCGATGTCGTACGCCAGCGCCAGCGTGACGACGTCGGCCTGCAGGCCGTCGAGCACCGAGCGCGCCTGCGCGCCTGACCCGCCGTGCGACTGCTTGAAGTTGACGGTCTCGCCCGTCTTCGCCTTCCACTCCTTGCCAAACGCCTGGTTGAAATCCTGATACAGCTCGCGCGTCGGGTCGTACGACACGTTCAGGAAGGTCGTATCGGCCTGGGCGTGCGTCGCGACGCCCAGCGCCGCCGCCGCGCCCAGCGCGAGTGTTGCGATCAGGCGGCCCACTCCGCCCACCAGCCCCGTATTGCGCTTGCCCATCCTTGGTTCTCCAGTGTTGTCGGTATTGCGATGTCGGGCCAGTCTAACGAACGGGTTACATGATTAAAAATAATCGTTCCTCATTTTTTAATACCCAAAAGTGCTAACGCATACGGGATGGACGGTTGCGGCAGATGAACCGCCGTCCGGACGTCGTGAAATCGCGCCGGAACCGGCGTGATCGCGACGAACCTCACGTAACACTTGAAATTCGCGAACTACTGTATAAAAATACAGCTCACTGTCTATCCATACAGTTGAGCCATGACCAAACTGACCGCCCGCCAGCAGCAAGTGTTCGACTTGATCCGTCGCGCGATCGAGCGCTCCGGATTCCCGCCCACCCGTGCCGAGATCGCGGCCGAACTGGGCTTCAGCTCGCCGAATGCGGCCGAGGAGCACCTGCGCGCACTGGCGCGCAAGGGCGTGATCGAGCTGGCCGCCGGCGCGTCGCGCGGCATCCGCCTGCTCGGCCTCGAAGATTCCCCGCATCAGTTCACGCTGCCGCACGCCGGCCTGATGCAGCTGTCGCTGCCGCTCGTCGGCCGCGTGGCAGCCGGTAGCCCGATCCTCGCGCAGGAGCACATCTCGCAGCATTACGCGTGCGATCCCGCGCTGTTCTCCAGCAAGCCCGACTACCTGCTGAAAGTGCGCGGCCTGTCGATGCGCGACGCCGGCATTCTCGACGGCGACCTCCTCGCCGTGCAGAAGCGCACGGAAGCGAAGGACGGCCAGATCATCGTCGCGCGTCTCGGCGACGACGTCACGGTCAAGCGCCTGATGCGCCGGCCGGGCGGTCTCGAGCTGATCGCGGAGAACCCGGATTACGAAAACATCTTCGTCAAGGCCGGCAGCGCGGAATTCGCGCTGGAAGGCATCGCCGTCGGGCTGATCCGCTCGGGCGAACTCTGACATTCCGTCTCGCTGAGGAGAACATCATGGAACGCCTTGCCCGTCTGCTGCCTTTCCGTCAATTCGGTCGCCTGCGCCACCTGCGCGGCCGCACGCCCTGCGCTCCGCTGTCCGCGGCGGCGCCTGTGCAAGAAGAAGTCGCAGTCGAACGGCAGGCGTCCCTGCTGCCGTCGGCGCTCCCCGCTTTCGCGCGGGTATCGCTGAACGCCGGCCTGAATCACGCGGAACCCGCGCGCCGTGCGCCGGTGCGCGTCTATCACGGCCGTTCGCGCCTGATCATGGTCGGCACGATCGATGCCGTGTGCCGGATGATCGATCACTGCATCGCAGAGGAACGATCGGCCACGCCAGGCGGTCTCTGATTGCGGAACATCCCCGCATCGGAGGCAACGTGACAGGATCTTCGGGCCGCGCATGGCGGCTCAAGCCCCTGCTGATCGTCGTGGTGGCCGTCGCCGTCATTGCGGCGATCGGCTATGCCTACGCGTCGCCGTACGTCGCGCTCGGCCGCCTGAAATCGGCGATCGATGCGCGCGATGCACAGGCCATCAGTGAATATGTCGATTTTCCGTCGCTGCGCATCAGCCTGAAGCAGCAGGTCACGGAAGAGTTGATGCGCCGGATCGACGCGGTGAAGAAGAACAATCCGTTCGCGGTGATTGGTGCACTGATCGGGTCTGCCCTGATCGGCCCGCTGGTCGATGCGTACGCGACCCCGGAGGGCGTGGCCGCGCTGATGAGCGGGTTGCCACCGCGTGGCAATCCGGGTGAACGCCCGCCCGACTGGTCGAATCAGCCGCAAGGCAATGCGCCTGCAGACACGCCGGCCGCACCGCAGGCCAATCCGGCACCGGCAAGCGCCGTCGCTCCGGGCAACAGCGCGGCGGCTGCGTCATCGCCGGCACCCACCTCTACCGCACCGGCCAGTGCGAACGATGCAACGCATGCGCCGCATCAGCAGCAAACCAGCGCGGGCTACCGGAATATCGATGAATTCGTCGTGACCTACCAGCGCAGTGCCGACGGCACGCGCTACGCGGCGATATTCCACCGCTTCGGGCTGTTCTCGTGGAAATTGTCCGCGATCGACCTGCACGCGTAGCAGGCCGCGCGGTACCCGCGCCGCTGATGCGGCACGGCGCCTGACCGGCGCGCATCGCCGGTCAGGCCGTCATCGAATCATTCGATCATTTGCCATTCGCCGTGGCGGCTTCCCGCTCACGCGCGATTTCTTCCTTCTGCTCCTGTGCCGACGAACACGCCACCAGGATGCTGCAGTTGACGCGATCGAGCAGTTGCGTGTTGCCTGAGCCCATCCACCATCTCGACAGCCCGCTGCGGCACCGGTGGCCGACGACGACGAGGTCGACCTTCAGCTCCGTCGCGAGATTCGCGATTTCGTCGATCGGATAGCCGAACGCGAAATGGCCTTCGGCCTGCACGCCGCGCTCGCGCAGCCAGTTCACCCCTTCCTGCAGGATTTCACGCGCGGTTTCCTCGAACCGGCCGCACGCGACGTCGGTCAGCAGGCCTGCGCTCTGCGCGATGCTCGAGCGCATGTCGACGACCGACAGCAAATGCGTCTCGGCCTTCAGGTCCATCGCGAGATTGGCGCCGCAGCGCAGTGCCTTGCGCCCTTCGAGCGTGCCGTCGTAACACAGCAGAATCTTGTTGTAGCTAGCCATGAAACCTCCCTATCGCAACAACGAGCCTACGCATTCATCATGGTGCGCCGCAATTCAGGACGCAAGGGATGGAAAACGCTGATTCGCCTCGCTCGGCGCGTGCGCGATGATGCGGTGCACGATCGGTGCGCGCATGCATCGCACCGTGCAGGCATGCCCTGAAGAGACGCAGCCGATGCACTAGAATGGCCCGTTCGTACTCCAGCGGGCCAGCAGGCGCCGGCGTCGTGCGCTTCGGTCATGCCCGTGTGACACGCAATCGTCCGATCGGTTCGCCAGCCGGCTACGCATCCGGCAGCGGAACGCTTCCGCGCCCGCTTACAACGACAACATGCCCATGTCCGTTGCACCGATCGATTTCCGGAACGTCGAAAAGCGCTTTGGCGACAAGCTCGTCGTCAACGGCCTGTCCTTCACCGTACAGGCCGGCGAATGCTACGGCCTGCTCGGGCCCAACGGCGCCGGCAAGACCACCACGCTGAAAATGCTGCTCGGCCTCACACATCCCGATGCAGGCACTATTTCGCTCTGCGGCGAACCGGTTCCATCGCGTGCGCGACATGCGCGCCAGCGCGTCGGGGTCGTCCCGCAGTTCGACAATCTCGACCCCGACTTCAGCGTGCGCGAGAACCTGCTCGTCTTCAGCCGCTATTTCGGCATGTCGGCGCAGGCTGCGCGCGCGCTCGTGAAGCCGCTGCTCGAATTCGCGAAGCTCGAGAACAAGGCCGATGCGAAGGTCGGCGAGCTGTCGGGCGGCATGAAGCGCCGCCTCACGCTCGCCCGTGCGCTCGTCAACGATCCCGATGTACTGGTGCTCGACGAGCCGACGACCGGGCTCGACCCGCAAGCGCGTCACCTCATGTGGGAGCGGCTGCGCTCGCTGCTTGCTCGAGGCAAGACGATCCTGATCACCACGCACTTCATGGAAGAAGCCGAGCGCCTGTGCGACCGCCTGTGCGTGATCGAGGAAGGCCGCAAGATCGCCGAAGGTGCACCGCACGCGCTGATCCAATCGGAGATCGGCTGCGACGTGATCGAGATCTACGGGCCCGATCCGGCCACGCTGCGCGACGAGCTGGCGGCGTTCGCAAAACACACCGAGATCAGCGGCGAGACGCTGTTCTGCTACGTGAGCGATCCGGAACCGCTCAGCGCGCGACTCAAGGGTCGCACGGGGTTGCGCTATCTGCATCGCCCGGCCAATCTGGAAGATGTGTTCCTGCGGCTCACGGGCCGCGAAATGCAGGACTGATCGATCATGGACGTGCGCAACTATTCCGCCACCGCACCGTCGGCACCGCCGCGCGTGTCACGCTTCGCGATCGCGATGCCCGCGAACGCGACCAACTGGATCGCCGTCTGGCGGCGCAACTATCTCGTCTGGCGCAAGCTCGCGCTCGCGTCGCTGTTCGGCAATCTTGCCGATCCGATGATCTATCTGTTCGGCTTGGGATTCGGGCTCGGCCTGATGCTCGGCCATGTCGACGGCGTGTCGTATATCGCGTTCCTCGCGGCCGGCACGGTCGGGTCGAGCGTGATGATGTCCGCGAGCTTCGAGTCGATGTATTCGGGTTTCTCGCGGATGCACGTGCAGCGCACGTGGGAAGCGATCATGCATACGCCGCTCGCGCTCGGCGACATCGTGCTCGGCGAGATCGTCTGGGGGGCCAGCAAGGCGATGCTGTCGGGGGCCGCGATCATGCTCGTCGCGGGGGCGCTCGGCTATGCGCAGTTTCCGTCGATGCTCGCGGCGCTGCCCGTGATCGCGCTCGCAGGCCTCGCGTTTGCGAGCATCGCGATGATCGTCACGGCGCTCGCGCCGTCCTACGATTTCTTCATGTTTTATCAGACGCTCGTGCTGACACCGATGCTGCTGCTGTCGGGCGTGTTCTTCCCGACCACGCAGCTGCCGCCGATCGCGCAGTACGCAGCGCAGGCGCTGCCGCTCGCGAATGCCGTCGAGTTGATCCGGCCCGCGATGCTCGGTCGGCCGGCGACCGACGTCGCGCTGCATGTCGCGGTACTCGCCGGCTACGCGGTCGGCGGATTCCTGCTGTCCGCGTGGCTGTTCCGGCGGCGGATGATGCGCTGACGGCCGGCGCATCGGGCGCCGGCTTCATGCGGCGACGTTACTCGTCGTCGTCGCTCCACGGGATCTCGACGTCGGTCAGGAACGCGACGGTCGCGAGCGGGCCCCCTTCCTGGCGGCCGAGCTTGCCGTCCGCGCGATGCCATTCGACGCGGAACTGCGTGCCCGGATCGTCGGCAACCAGGTAGACCGAGCGCAGTTCGTCCGCATCGGCTTCGTCCACCGGGCCGTCGAACGACACCAGCATCTTCTGCGGCCACAGGCCGTTGACCGGATCGTAAATGCGCTCACCTTGCGGAATGTCGATGCTGGCCTCGACGCCGATCGTCGCGGAGGCCTCGATGATCATCGTGCCCAGTGCGTTCAGCACGGCAGTCGCCCGCGCGGAATTGGCCTGGCGGATCGCGAGATCGCCGCGCGTCAGCGCCTTTTCGAGTCGAGGATGGATCTTCGGTTGGGTCATGCGTTTTCCTGTTTGCTTCTTGTAAATGGCGCCGCACGCGTGAAACGGCGGCGCCGGATGAATATGACGATTGCGCCCGGCCGGCGCACCGCTTGCGCGCGTCAGAACCCGAGCGCGACCGCGAGCAGGCCGCTCGCGATCCCGAACACGACGACGAGGATCGCGACGATCGCCAGCATGTACGGCTTGAACGAACGCGCGAGCATCGCGAGCGACGGCACGCTGATCGGCGGCAGCGTCATCAGCAGCGCGGCGGCCGGGCCGACGCCCATGCCGAGCGACAGCATCGCCTGGATGATCGGCACCTCGCCGGCCGTCGGGATCACGAACAGCATGCCCGCGACCGCGAAGGCGACGATCCAGCCGAGATGATTGCCGATGTCCGGGCCGATATGCGGGAACAGCCATGCGCGCGCGGCGCCGAGCAGCAGCACGAGCACGATGTATTCGGGCACGAGCCGCACGGCCATGCGCGCGAGCAGCTTCACCCAGCGGACGAACGGATTGCCGGCCGCGGCCTGCTCGGCCGCCAGCGCGGCGAGCTGCGCATCGTCGATGCTGCGGTCTTCAGGTCGTGCAATGCGGTTCAGCAGATAGCCGATGCCGAACACCATCGCGATGCCGAGCACGAGGCGCAACGCACTCCAGTGCCAGCCGAGCACGAAGCCCATGAACACCAGCGCGGCCGGATTCAGCACCGTGTTGCCGAGCCAGAACGCGACCGCGCCGCCCGGCGATGCATGGCGCGCACGCAGACCCGCGACGACCGGTGCCGCGCAGCACGTGCACATCATCCCGGGCAGCGACAGCAGGCCGCCCGCGGCGACGCTGCCGAAGCCGGTGCGGCCGAGCACGCGCGCGACCCAGTGCGCGGGCAGCAGCGCCTGCACGGCCGAACCGAGCAGCAGGCCGAGCACCATCGCCTGCCAGATCGCCTTGCCGTACGCCCATGCATAGTCGAGCGCGGCCTTCAGCGACGGCTCGGGGGCGGTCGCCGACGTGCCCATCAGGATCGACTGGCCGATCGAATGGTGCTCGGCGGCAACGAACGCCTTGTTGTAGTACGGGAACCATTTCACATAGAACAGTCCCGCGACCGCGATCAGCAGGAAGGTCATCCAGCCGAGGGCCGGACTGGGTTGGGTGCGTGTGGTCGTCATCGTGTGGTCGTCGATTGGTTTTTGTCGGTTGCGGATGTCGCGCCTGCGGCAAGCGCGGCCGATGCGGGCAACCCGGTTTGCGCGAGTTCGGCCAGCAGCGTGCGCGCCTGTTCGCGCACGTCGGCCGCGTTGGGTCGGAACGTGAACGTCAACGCCCGGTTCGGCTTGTTGTACGCCGCGCGGTAGGTCCGTGCGTAGGCGGGATCGTAATGCTTGTCGATCAGCTCGGTGAACAGCTCGGCCCGCGCGTTGCCATCGATCAGCGCCTTCCAGTGCGTCACCTGGTCGCGGCTATGCAGGCCGATCAGCCGATGGAGCTGCGCCTTGAACGCGTCCGGTTCGTCGAACAGGTGCGCGTAATCCTCGAGGAGGAACGCGATCCGCTCGTCGTGCGCCGCGTCGACATGCACCCACGGCCCGGCGTGAAACGCTTCGATCAGCGCGATCGGCAACTGCACGAGCCCGATCCTGCGGCTTTCCGACTCGACGAACACCGGCCATTCGGGGTCGAAACGTCCAAGCATTTCGACGAGCCCCGAATCGAACCCCTTCTGCGCCGGCTGCGGCTTGCCCGGCAGCGCGCCGAGCAGCGAGCCGCGATGGCACGCGAGCGCCTCGAGATCGAGCGTCTGCGCGCCCACGTCGTGCAGCGCGTTCAGCAGGCGCGTCTTGCCGCAGCCCGTATGGCCGACGAGCGCGATGTAGCGAAAGCGCGTCGGCAGCGAGTCGAGCGTCGCGCACACCGACTGGCGGTACGCCTTGTAGCCGCCGTCGAGTTGGCGCGCCTTCCAGCCGATCAGGTTGAACCAGGTCGTCATCGAGCCCGAACGCTTGCCGCCGCGCCAGCAGTAGATCAGCGGCCGCCAGTTGCGCGGCCGGTCGGCGAACGTCGTGTCGAGATGGCGTGCGATGTTGCGCGCGACGATCGCCGCGCCGACGCGCGTCGCCTCGTACGGCGACACCTGGCGGTACATCGTGCCGACGAGCACGCGCTCCTCGTTGCTGAGCACGGGCGCGTTCAGCGCGCCGGGAATATGGTCCTCGGCGAACTCGAGCGGCGTGCGCACGTCGATGATCTCGTCGAACTCGCCGGCGCGATCGAGGGTGACAATCAGGTTCTTCAATTTGGCGTCGAACAGGGGCAATGCGGCTCGATGAGTCGCATGGGCGCGGAAGGCGGATTGGCGATTATCTCACGGGCCGGCGCCTCGGGCCGCGCGCGGCGGCCGGCGGTGGCGATGCGGCCTGCATCGCGTCGATCAGATGGTCGCGAAACGCGCGAACCGACGCGGGCAGATCGCGCCCCGCCATCGTCTGCACCTGGATGCTGCGCTCGCGAAGCTGCGGGTTCGTCACGGGCACGACGACGAAGCCGTCCGCGTCGCAGCGGTCGCGCACCGACAGCAGCCCCGTGAACATCACCGCGCCCGTGCGGCGCGCGTAGCCGTACATCGCCGCCGTGTTGTTGCTCGTCAGTTCGGGCTCGAGCAGCAGCCCGTCGAGTGCGCACGCGATGTCGATCAACTGGCGCACCGTCGTGCCGGCCTCAGGCAGCACGTGCGGGTGACGCGCGACATCGGCGAGCGATACCGCTTCACGCGTCGCGAGCGGATGGTCGCGCCGCATCAGCGCGAAGATCGGCGCGCGCTCGGTATGCTCGACGCGCACGCCCTTCTCCGGCGCGAGGCTGAAGCTCAATGCGATGTCCACATCGCCGTCACGCACGCGCCGCGTCGCTTCCGCCGGCGACACGACCCACACGGAGAAATCGACACCCGGATGGCGCGCCTTGAAGCGCGCGAGCGTGCCGGGCAGGAAATCGATCGCGAACCCTTCCGAGCATGCGATCTTCAACAGGCTGCCGTGCAGCGCGTCGAGCCCGCCGATGTCCTTCATCACGTGCTCGGCTTCCAGCAGGCTGCGCTGCGCGAACGCCAGCAGCCGCTCGCCGGCCTCCGACAGCGCCATCCCGCGCGGCCGGCGCTCGAACAGCGGTGCGCCGAGCTCGCTCTCGAGTTTCGCGATCTGGCGGCTGATCGCCGATACGGCCACGTGCAGCCGCGCGGATGCATCGCTGATCGAGCCGGTGCGCGCCACTTCGACGAAATACCGCAACGCCAGGCCATGCAGGAATGCCGCCATCGTTCTGTCTCCACCCGGCTGCCGGCCGCGCTGCTTTGCCTTTTCGGCAAAGAAAGGTTCGAAATTCGATCATTGTGACAAAAAAAACGGCTTTCTAGAATCGATCGCACTTCACGTTGCATGCGCGATCCGCGCGCGTAGCGACCCCGTCAGAGGAGACACGACTTGAGCCGTACCGCCGCCATCCAGCACGCGCTGAACCAGTTCGAATCCGGTGCGTTCTTCACGACCCTGAGCCGCCGCGTCGGCCTGCGCACCGAAAGCCAGGACAGCGGCAACGAAGCCGCGCTGCGCGCGTACCTGACCGACGAGATCGCCCCCGAGGCTGCCCGCCTCGGCTTCACGTCGCGGATCGTCGACAACCCCGTCGACGGCGGCGGACCATTCCTGCTCGCGTCGCGCCATGAAGACGATGCACTGCCGACCGTACTGATCTACGGCCACGGCGACGTCGTGCGCGGCTACGACGCGCAGTGGCGCGCGCCGCTGTCGCCGTGGACGCTGACGGCCGACGGCGACCGCTGGTACGGCCGCGGCAGCGCCGACAACAAGGGCCAGCACACGATCAACCTGGCCGCGCTCGCCAGCGTGCTCGACGCACGCGGCGGCCGGCTCGGCTTCAACGCGAAGCTGCTGATCGAGATGGGTGAAGAAACGGGATCGCCGGGCCTCGACGCGCTGTGCCGCCAGGAACGCGATGCGCTCGCGGCCGACGTGCTGATCGCGTCCGACGGCCCGCGCATCGCCGCCGCGCGCCCCACGGTATTCCTCGGCTCGCGCGGCTCGGTCAACTTCAAGCTGAGCCTGCGCGCCCGCGACGGCGCGCATCACTCCGGCAACTGGGGCGGGCTGCTGCGCAATCCGGCGATCGTGCTCGCGCATGCGCTCGCGAGCCTCGTCGACGCGCGCGGCGCAATTCGCGTCGAAGGGCTGCGCCCGCCGCCGATCCCGGCCGCCGTGCGCGACGCACTTGCGGATCTGTCCGTCGGCGGCGGCCCCGGCGACCCGGCCCTCGACACCGACTGGGGCGAGCCCGGCCTCACCGCGCCCGAGCGCGTGTTCGGCTGGAACACGTTCGAGATCCTCGCGTTCAAGGCCGGCAATCCCGAGCACCCCGTCAATGCGATCCCGCCCGTCGCGTACGCACACTGCCAGTTGCGCTTCGTCGTCGGCACCGACTGGGAAGCGCTGCATGCACATCTGCGCACGCACCTCGATGCGCACGGCTTCCCCGACATCGAGATCGACGTCGAACGCGGCGCTCCGGCGACGCGCGTGCCGCCGGACGATCCGTGGGTCAGCTGGGCTGTCGCGTCGCTGGCGCGCACCACCGGCAAGAAGCCGGCGATCCTGCCGAATCTCGGCGGCACGCTGCCGAACGAAGTGTTCGCCGACACGCTCGGGCTGCCGACGCTGTGGGTGCCGCACTCGTACCCGGCATGCTCGCAGCACGCGCCCGACGAGCACCTGCTCGCGAGCGTCGTCAGCGAGGGGCTGCAGATGATGGCCGGCCTCTTCTGGGATCTCGGCGACGACGCGCCGACCGTCCGCCGCGCGGCACCCGCCGCGGCCGGCGCCGCCCTGTAACGCGCTTCGCCCCTTTCACGGGACCTGCACATACGATGAACACGACCACCCTGACCTCGCAGGACGCCGCACGCCCCAGCGCCGCGAAGATCCGGCGCCTCATCTTCGCGGCGTCGATCGGCAACGCGCTCGAATGGTTCGACCTGATCGTCTACGGCTTCTTCGCGGTGACGATCGCCAAGCTGTTCTTCCCCGCCACGAGCGAAGCGACGTCGCTGATGCTCACGCTCGGCACGTTCGGGCTGTCCTACCTGATCCGGCCGATCGGCGGCTTCGTCCTCGGCGCATACGCGGATCGCGCGGGCCGCAAGGCGTCGCTGCTGCTGTCGATCGCGATGATGATGGCCGGCACGCTGCTGATCGCGCTGATGCCGACCTACGCATCGATCGGCATTCTCGCGCCGCTCGGGATCATGCTGTCGCGGCTGATGCAGGGCTTTTCCGCCGGCGGCGAATTCGCGAGCTCGACCGCGTTCCTCGTCGAACACGCGCCGCAGCGACGCGGCTTCATGTCGAGCTGGCAGTTCGCGAGCCAGGGCCTCGCGACGCTGCTCGCATCGGGCTTCGGCGCGCTGCTGACGGCCACGCTGACCACCGCGCAACTCGAAAGCTGGGGGTGGCGCGTGCCGTTCCTGTTCGGGCTCGCGATCGGCCCGGTCGGGCTGTACATCCGCCGCTACGTCGACGAAGGCGTCGAGTTCAAGACGCAGGCGCGCTCCGAGGCGCCCGTGCGCGAGCTGTTCGCGGAACAAAAGATGCGGGTACTGTTGTCGATCGGCGCGCTCGTGATCTCGACCGCGATCAACTACATGATCCTGTACATGCCGACTTACGCGATCAAGCAGCTCGGGCTGCCTGCGTCGACGGGCTTCGCCGCGACGCTGGCGACCGGCTTCGTGCTGACGCTCGTCACGCCGGTCGTCGGCCATCTGTCCGACAGCACCGGGCGGATCCGCATGATGGCGGTCGCGGCACTGCTGATGCTCGTCACCGTGTGGCCGACGTTCGCGTGGCTCACGCGTCACGCGTCGTTCGCGACGATGCTCGTCGCACTGGTCTGGATCGGCATGCTGAAGGCGATGTACTGCGGCGCGCTGCCGGCGCTGATGGCCGAACTGTTCCCGTCGCAGACGCGCGCAACGGGGCTCGCGGTCAGCTACAACACGGGCGTCACGCTGTTCGGCGGCTTTGCGCCGTTCGTGATCACCTGGCTGATCAGCACGACCGGCAACCGACTGTCACCGGCGCTCTATCTGATGGGCTGTGCGGTGCTGAGCCTCGCCGCGCTGTTCGTCGCGCGCACGCGGCTCAAGATGCGATAACGGAAGAAACGACGGCGCAGCGATGCGCCGCCGGTGCGGCCCGTCACGGCATCGCTGCCGCGCGGGCCGCGCGCCATTTACGGCGCGGGGTTCGGCTGCAGCTCGTGCAACGCGTCGATTTCGGCGAGGATTTCGTCGGACAGCTTCACGTCGATGCTGCCGATGTTCTCCTTCAACTGCTCGAGCGACGTCGCACCGACCAGGTTGCTGCGCACGAACGGCCGGCTGTTGACGAACGCCAGCGCGAGCTGCGCGGGCGACAACCCGTGACGCCGCGCGAGCGCGACATAGCGCGACGTCGCCTCGACGGCCTGCGGCTTGCTGTAGCGCTGGAAGCGCTCGAACAGCGTGATGCGCGCGCCGGCCGGACGCGCACCGTTCTCGTACTTGCCGGACAGCCAGCCGAACGCGAGCGGCGAATACGCGAGCAGGCCAACGCCGTCACGATGCGTGAATTCGGACAGCCCGTTCTCGAACGTGCGGTTCAGCAGGCTGTACGGATTCTGGATGCTCGCGATGCGCGGCAGCCCGAGCTTCTCGGCCGCGCGCAGGAACTGTGCGACGCCCCACGGCGTTTCGTTCGACACGCCGATCGCGCGCACCTTGCCGGCCTTCACGAATTCCGCGAGCACGCCGAGGGTTTCCTCGATCGGCACCGTATAGGTGTCGTCGACCCACGGATAGGCCGGACGGCCGAACGTCGTCGTGCTGCGGTCGGGCCAGTGCAGCTGATAGAGGTCGACGTAGTCGGTCTGCAAGCGCTTGAGGCTGCCGTCGAGCGCTTCGGTCAGGTTCTTGCGGTCAAACTGGTTGCCTTCGCCGCGAATATGACGCGGATTGTGCGGCTGCCGCGCCGGCCCCGCGATTTTCGTCGCGAGCACGATGCGCTCGCGCTGCGCGCGATGCTGCGCGAGCCAGGTGCCGATGTACTGCTCGGTGCGCCCTTGCGTATCGGGCTTCGGCGGCACCGGATACATCTCCGCGGCATCGATCAGCGTCACGCCTTGCCCGATCGCGTAGTCGATCTGCTCGTGCGCATCGCGCTCCGAATTCTGCTCGCCCCACGTCATCGTGCCGAGGCCGATCAGGCTGACCTCGATGCCCGAATCGCCAAGTGTGCGGTATTCCATGCTGTTCCTGTCGCGTCGGTGGAAAGCAGGAACGTATCACATTGAAGCGGCCACTTCAGTCAGGCGCCACATCCGCTTACAGGCGGCCTTCGGTACCGGCGTGAAGGCGCATGCGCGGGACCGACCGATAGTGCTGCCGCCCCGCCTTCATTGCGGCCGCTGGATGAAACAGGTCGCCGATGCATGCGCGACGATCTTGTCGTCCGGGGTCTTCAGCGTGCCCTCGGCAACGCCCAGCGAACGCGACAGGTGAATCACACGTCCTTCCGCGACCAGGTCGACGTCGCGCGGCACGGGTCGCAGCATCTTCACATGCAGATCGACCGTGCCATAGCCAACGCCCGCATCAAGCATCGAATGCACCGCACACCCCGTGACCGAATCGAGCACCGTCGCCGCGAACCCGCCGTGCACGCCGCCGAGCGGATTCAGGTGCCGGCCGTCCGCCCGCGCCGAAAATTTCACATAACCGAGCTCGACGTCGAGCGGTCGCATCGGGATCGTCTCGGAAATCGACGCGAGCGGCGCATCGCCCGATACCGCAGCGCGCAGCAAATCGAGACCAGACAGGGAAAGCGGGTTCATCGGGTTGTCTCCGGGTTGAAAGCGCGTTGCCGCGCTAGTAAGTTCCAAATTGGAACTTATTATTGACAACGACGACGGCCGTTGTCAACGTGGCCGGGCCCGATGCAATCGAAGGCGGGTTCTATAATCGAGCCCGCTATTTCGCTGAACCGCCGCAAGAGACTCGACGATGAAATGGGATGATATCGGCACGCTGAACTGTTCGGTCGCGCGTACGCTCGCCGTGCTCGGCGACCGCTGGACCATGCTGATCCTCCGCAACGCGTTCCTCGGCTGCCGCCGCTTCGACGCGTTCCAGACCCAGCTCGGCCTCACGCGCCATGTGCTAGCCGAGCGGCTCGCGCGGCTCGTCGACGAAGGCGTGCTGGCCAAACGCGCGTATCAGGAGCGCCCGCCGCGGTTCGAATATCGGCTGACAGACAAGGGCGTCGACCTCTACCCGATCCTGCTCGCGCTGATGGCATGGGGAGACCGCTGGAAAGACGACGGCCAGGGGCCACCGGTGCAGTTGCGTCACCGTACCTGCGGCCATCTGATGCATGCGGTCACCGTATGCTCGGCGTGCGGCGAGCCACTCGACGCGCGCGACGTGCAGCCGGAGCGTGGCCCCGGATGGATCGCAACCGGGGCAGCCGGCACACCTGCGGCCGAGGATTGACGCTTCGCGCATACCCGAACGCGTGACGCATACGGATCGTTCGTTGCGCTCGCGCTGTTGTCGCGGGCCTCATCGGGCCCGCCCGGCGGCACTCGCGCACGGCTTGCACGCCGATATCCCGCCACCACCGCACGCGCATTCGCGCGCTGCCATCGCCCCCATCCGCTGATCAACCCGATCGCGCACACGGATCCCGCACAACGCAACTTTGCGTCACCGCCTCTGCCATCGCCAGTTATCGCGATGCGTCATCACGTTGCATCCGCACGTGACCGGGCCGCCACGTCTGCGTTACACTCACGGCCCGCTGTCTCGAAATTATTCGCTGTCCAAGATGTTGTCGCGCAATCGCCTCGCCGCCGCCTGTCTCGCTGCTTCCCTGCTCGCCACACCGTTCGCCGCCTTCGGCAAGACGCAAAGTGAATCGCTGCTTCAGCAAGCGATCGACCTGGTGTCGCGATGGCTGCCGGCCCCTACTCACGAAGCGCCCGCAACACAGGTCGTCGAATCGGCGTTTTCGCCCGATGGCGGTGCCGAAGCGCTCGTGCTGAAAGCGATCGGCGCCGCGCGCAGCTCGATCCGCGTCGCCGCCTATTCGTTCACGTCGCCGCCCGTCACACGCGCACTGCTCGCCGCCAAGCGACGCGGCGTGAATGTCGCGGTGGTCGTCGACGACAAGGGCAATCGCGCCAAGAGCAGCAAGCAGGCGTTGAACCTGCTCGTCAACGCAGGCATCCCGACGCGCACGATCGACGCGTATGCGATCCATCACGACAAGTACCTCGTGATCGATGCCGAGCACGTCGAAACGGGCTCGTTCAACTACAGCGCGTCAGCGGCCAGCCGCAATTCCGAGAACGTCGTCGTGGTGTGGAACAACCCGCAACTCGCGTCGCGCTATCTCACGCACTGGCAAAGCCGCTTCGACCAGGGCACGCCGTACCGCTCCAGCTACTGACGCACGCCGCGCTCCCCCGTGTTCGATTCGCCGTGTTGCAGATGATCAGCGAGCATGGCGCGAAGTTCAATTCGGCCGAATGGCCAGCGCGCCGCCTTGCTCAATGGATTTCAGCTATCCGCCCGGCCCCGGCACCACCGGCACCAACCCGTGCAGTCGGCGCGCAGCGAGTCGCATGCCCCTCCACGCCGCTTGCCGATGACGTCGACATGCCGCTGGCGCCGCCAGGCAGCGCGTTGCCCACACATACAACGCCAAATGCCAGCGTGTTCTGAACCATCGGGTAAAGAAGATACAGCGCAAACGCGAGATAGCCCGCGTACAGAATTCGAACCATGGTGCAATGAAAGGCGATGAACGATTGGACTCGCCCTGTTTACGGCACTGCGCCGGGCACCTTGAGGCATCGCGCATCGGATTGCGCATCGGGACGAAACGCGGGCCCATGGCACCCGCTTCTCACCGCATCTGCATCGATCCGGGGCGAGCCGAATCCGCCCCTGACCCGATTGCCGGCGTGGCGATGCGCCGAACAATGCGCGATACTGTCCGACATACGATTCCGTGACCGGCCTCGCAGCCGGGACAAAAGGCAAGGCCCATGCAAATCGCACCGAAACCGGCCGACGAGGCGGCCCGGCTCGATACGCTTCATTCGCTCTCGATCCTCGACACGCCGCCCGAAGAGCGCTTCGATCGCCTGACGCGTCTTGCACGCAGGCTGTTCGACGTACCGATCGCACTCGTCAGCCTCGTCGACGACGATCGCCAGTGGTTCAAGAGCCATGCCGGGCTCGACGTCACGCAAACGTCGCGCGACGTGTCGTTCTGCTCCCATGCGTTGCTCGCGGGCAATACGATGGTGATCCAGGATGCGCTGAACGATAATCGCTTCCACGACAATCCGCTCGTTACCGGCGCGCCCGGCATCCGCTTCTACGCCGGCCGGCCGCTCGCGGCGCCGAACGGCGCGCCCATCGGTACGCTGTGCCTGATCGACACGCGGCCGCGCTCGCTCGAACCCGACGAACTCGCGCTGCTCGGCGATCTTGCCCACATGACCGAGCGCGAGATCGCCGCGCTGCATTTCGCGACCACCGACGAACTCACCCAGTTGACGAACCGGCGCGGCTTCGAGATCCTGGCCCGCCACGTGCTGAGCCTGTGCGATCGCCTGGGTCGTCACGCGGTACTGCTGTTCTTCGACCTGAACGATTTCAAGTCGATCAACGACCGCTTCGGCCATGCCGAAGGCGACCGCGCGCTCAAGGCGTTTGCCGATACGCTGACGGGCGCGCTGCGCGGCAGCGACGTGATCGCACGGCTTGGCGGCGACGAGTTCGTCGTGCTGCTGAGCGCCACCGATCCGGGCGACGTTGCCGAGCCGGTCGAACGCGTGACGCAGGCGCTCGCGCTGCGCAACGCGGCCGACGCGCACGGCTATGAGATCCGGTTCAGCGTCGGGCACGTCGACTACGACCCCGCGCACCATCACGACGTGGCCGGCCTGCTCGCATCGGCCGATCAACGGATGTACGAGGACAAGCAGCGCGGCAAGACGGCCGGCGCGTGAGCGCAGGCGCATGCCGCCGCCCTGCCGATCAACCGCGATTGCGCGGCTGCGTCAGCTACCGCACGGCGGCGCGCTGGCCATTGCCGCCGCGATCTGCTCGGGCGTCAGGTCGCGCTGGTGCGTCGCGAGCGACCAGCGATGCCCGAACGGATCCTCGACCTGTCCGTAGCGATCGCCCCAGAACATGTCTGCGGCCGGAATCGTCACCGTCGCACCCGCTGCGACCGCCTTCGCGATCGCCGCATCGGTGTCCGGCACGTACAGGTGCAGGCAAACCGGCGTGCCTTTCAGGGCCTTCGGCCCGAGCGTGCCGTGATCGGGCATTTCATCCACCAGCATCAGTGTCGAATCGCCAATCACGAGGCACGCGTGCGCGAGCCGGCCGTCGGGCATCGCCAGGCGAAACTGTTCGCTCGCATTGAACGCGCGCTTGTAGAAGTCGATGGCTGCTGTTGCGCCGGCGCAGATCAGGTGCGGCGTCAGTGTGCGCATCCCTTCCGGGATCGGTTTGACGGACGTGGACATGGGTGTCGCTCCTTCGGTCGGTTGTCGTATCGCAATCGGGACGGACGCACGATGCGCACGCCTCCGATGCTACGACGGACGACCCCGGCGGAAATCGACACGCCCCCCTACATTTTTTTCTCGAGTATCGGGATGCGCGGGTTCGCCGCATCGGGCGTCATCGGCCCGTCCGGTCGGCCTCGTTGCCCGGCATGCCGAACTGCCGGCGGCATGCCTCCAGCAATCCGGCCACCGCATCGAGCGGAAGATCGGCAAACCGGGAGATCGGCAGCATCACGCCACCCGGCACCCTGGTGCGCGACGAATGCGCAGAGAACTGGTAGCCGATGTATCGATTACCGGCCACGCTGATGATCCGGAATTCGGTGACGTCACGCCATGGCGTGACGGGCTGTTCGCGTACGCCCCCGATCAACCTGAAACCCGTCTCGTCGACACGCAGCGCCATCCTGCGTCGCGACGACACGTAGAAGGCGGCACCCGCCAGCGCCAGCAACCCGGCCAGCGCCGCCACCGGCCAGAGCGCCGGGGCGGCCGCATAACCGCACAGGCTCGCCGCGGCCAGCACCATGCACGCGATCGCCCTTCTTTTCAGGCTCCGGCTGTCGACCGCCAGCGTCACCGGCAACTGTCCGGCGATCGTTCCCGCGACGGGATCGACGTGCCAGCCGGAATCGGTGGTTTCGCGTTCGTCGTTCATCGCGATCGCTCACATCGAAAGCAGCCGGGCCATCGAGGTTCGAGACCCTGTCGACGCGCCGAGACGGCCGGCTTGTCGACGGGAAATGATCGTGATCGTGGCAGGTACGCATCGACGCACGGCAACACACTTGCGCCCGCGCGGAACATACCGCGCTCTGTCGGCATCGATCATGTTCAGTTGCACACCTTGACGGTGCCGTTGGTCGTGCATTGACCGGTGGCCCAGTGACTCTGCCCTGCCAGACGAGGCGCCAGGCCGATGCCACGGATCGGCGCGGCCGGCGACGATGCCGGAACGGCTGCGGCGGCCGACGCGGTGTCGGGCGACGGCAGCGGAGGCGGCTCGGATGCGGTCTGGCAAGCCGACAGCGCCAGACAAAGCGCGGATGCCAACGGGGCGATGAGCGATCTGGACATGGTCTCGTACGCGTTTGCGATATTCGCTTCCGGTAACGGCTCGCCGAAGATCGCGTGGCCCGTCAAACCGCTCGGCACGACCGGCAATGCGGCATGACGGTCGTCCAATACTACTCCTCGCGATCGACGTCGTGCGAGTGGCCGTTCGGCCAGGTGTCGCCATCCATGCGGCGGCACCTGCTGGCACCGGCGCATGCCGCGTTGGTCAGATTTGCGGCAGATCGCGCAACGTGCGCGACTCGCTCGTTGCATCGATGTCGAGCTCGATGCCTTCCGACGCATCGCGATACAGCACGCGTTTCAGCCTGGGCCCGATCGCGGTGTCGTCCGATGCCGAAAAAATGGCGCGGACATCGCTGCCGGACGCGAGCGCGCGCGCCACGTCCGCCACCGGCGCCTCGCTCGGCGTCGCTGCCCACGACCGGTCGGACGGATTCACGGCCGCCCAGCGCACATGCGTCACGCGCGCGCTGAGGGGATCGATTCGCACACCATTCACCGCAAACGTCGACATCGGTATCTCCTTCGAATTTTTTTGCGACCCGCCGTACCGATGCGTGATCACGGGCGGCCCCAGATCTCGCAGACGTTTCCCGCCGGGTCAGCAACGGAAATCGCGACCGTGCCGTCGCCGTAGTCCCACTCGTTCAGGATGCTGACGCGACACGACTCGAGCCGCGCGACGGCTTCCGACACATGCGCCACTTCGATCGCCAGTGCGATGCCATGGCCGGTCGGTCGAAACTCCGGATACGGAAACTTGCCACCGCTGCCTGTATGAACGGTGAGTGTCGCCCCGTCCACGACAAAACGGTGCCACGGATTCCCCGCAGCCGACACGCCTTCGGCGTGAACCGGCAGCGCAAGCGCCCGACGGTAGAAATCCACCACCGCCCGAAAGCGATCGTCTTCGACCGGCACCAGGATGCCCAGACTCGCGATCATGTGCGCTTCTCCAGCCAACGCGATTTTCGATGATACATTGGGACGCTTTGCAACCGTCAACAGACAATCGTGTACGGGAGAAACACATGACCGACGCCTGGGGAACCTTCCCTGCCAGAATGGGCGACCATCAGGCTTTCATCAGCTTCAACCACGAATTTGCGGAAATCGCCGAAGGCGATCCGCGCACGTCGCTGCTCAGCGTGCGGGTCCCCTTCGCGCAGCCGACGCCGGAAGGCCTGCCGAGCGGCGACGAATTCGCCGACCTCGCGAAGATCGAGGATCTGCTGGACGCCGCGATCACCGCGAAAGGCGGTGTGCAGGTTGGCCGCATCACCGTCGATGGCCATCGGGATTTCCTTTTCTACGTGCCGCTCGACGAAGCGGCGACGGCGGAGATCGTCGACGCGCTGGCCGATCAGACGACCTACGCGCTGCAGTACGCGCACCAGGACGATCCGGACAAGGAAGCGTACTGGCAGACGCTCTACCCGACCGACGACGACTGGCAGATCATGCGCGACATGCGCGTGCTGGATGAATTGCGGAAGCAAGGCGACGCCAGCGACGTCAGCCGGCGCGTGATGCACTGGGCGTACTTCCCCGACCAGAGCGATGCGCATCAGTTCGCGGACTGGGCCGAAGCGAAAGGCTATCCGGTCGAATCGGTCGCCCCCACCGAGGACGGCAAGTCGGCCGTGCGGTTTTCGCACGAAGGCACCATGGCACTGGCCGACATCACGCGCCATACAGTCGCGATCAATCGCGAGGTACGTTCGTTCGGAGGGGAATACGGCGGGTGGGAAACCAGCGTCGAACAGGCGGGCTGAGCGGGTTGACCCACCCGCTGTGCACTACGTGATGCAACGCATCCGGCGCAAAAAACATCCCGGCGGCATTGATGCCCGCCGCCGGGACCAAGGCATCACCGGCCGAAACCGGCGATGGGCCTGAGGGTTCGCTCAGGCACGAGGAAAGCGATTCGTGCGGATCAGGCGAACGGATGTCGGAGCGCGCAACCGGTGCGATTACGCCGCCCGCCGAACGCCTGTCCGGTTCCGCCGACGCAGCCTTCCGGCGTCGGTCGGGCAAAAAGCCCCCGCTCCTGCGCGAGCGAGCGGGGAAACGGTTGACCGGGCCGGGGAAGAACGGTCAACCGGCCAGATTGTGAGCGCGGGCCGCGCAACGATCTGTGCGGCAACTCACCCTTTGGTGACAATGCCGCGGCAACCGGTACGCTCGCGGGCCGCGCGGATCGCATCACGGCTGGAGCGCGATACCCGCGATCATCACAACGGCGATGGGCGTCAGCACTACCGCCCCGACCATCATCACGCCATCGGCCGCGAGCGTGACGGGTGTCGCGAGCACGCGCACGGCCTTGCCCGCCGTCGTGATGCGGTCGGTGACGTCGATCTTGTACGAATGCGCAAACGACGACCACGTCTTGCCCTGCGCAAAACCATCGGCCCGATAGCGCGAACCGGCCAGCGCGCCCTTCATCTCCAGATCACTGCTTCCGCGCTTCGTGAAGCCGTCCTCCAGCGCGCGGTTCCAGTCGTCGTCGGTCATGTCGGCGCGACGGAGCTGGAGCCGGAACTTGCCCGAGATCTTGCTGCCCTCCGCGACGAACCCATCAAGCGACGCGTTGATCGATTTGCGGTATGGCGACGCCAGCACGGCACCAAGATGCTCGGGCATATCAAAGATGTAGTGATATTTCTCGCCGAGCACGACGAATTTCTTGCCATCCTCGCTGACAAGGAATCGGTCGACCGTCTCTTCGTATTTGCCGTCTTCGAACAGCATTGCAGTGCAGCCTGTCAGGCCGGCAGCGACAATGATCGCGCCCGCCGTCAGCAGCGTTCTTCTTTTCATGTCTGGAATTTTGTTTTGTTTTAATTCAAGCGGAAATTTTCAGGCCCGGGCCGAGTTTCCGGTAAGTCGCGGGTGTTGTCAAAGCAGGTTTATTCTATTTTTCCGAACGACACGATTCTCACTTCATTTTTCTGCACCGACTTCTTCGAAACATCGTTTCGCAAACACGAGAACTCGCGTCATGACAACCGGGTTTCGTCATCGTGACGGTCAGCTGAAAAGCCATTCCGCAACCATCTCGATCCAGTCGAGATCGCTGGCGATGTCGATGACGGTTTCGCCCACGATTTCGGCAGTCGATGTAGTCGGTGCGGTCGATGCGCCTGCCGCCACCGCCCCGGCAACAACCACATTCGCCTTCGCCATCTCGGCCGACGCACCAAATCTCGGATCGGCCAGCCGCTCCAGCCAGTCGACGATATTGGCACGCGCATCCTCTTCATCGGCGAAATCATTTCGCTCGAGATAGCGGTCGAACACGATCCACGCAAGCGTCTTGCTTCGCGAATCCGATTCGAGATGCCAATCGACAACGCTTGTCCGACCGGACTCCCTGATTTCGAGCGTCGCGGTGAAACAGTAATCGAGATACTCGATCTCAAGTTTCGACGACATGGTTTTCTCCGGTCAACCTGCCTTCCCTGTGCTTGTGATGATCCGCGCGTGCCGGGTTTCGCGACACAGTGTGAATCCTGGATGAAATTCGTGCGGCACGCCATTCCCGCCGGCAGTATCGCGATATTCTCGTGACCTGTCGATATCGATCGGCGACACATGACCGCACTCGATTTGCCCACCATTCCGTTCTGCGCTTTCGCTCGCGGTTCAGGTTCTGCTGCGATTCGATCAGCTTTCCTGTTCCGGGTATTGCCCTGCTTCGCCGTGGCAATCGCACTGCTAAACTCCTGCCAAGACGACCGCTTGCAACACCAGAGGAAATAATGGCACTCGCCCGCGCACAACAAAATGGCGTAGAAGTCTGGATTGTCCAGCTTCCCGGGCACACACCCTATGCGCATACGCACCTCAAGCGGGTATTCTCGTCCGACGATACGCGACACCGGGTCGTGACGATCGACCTGGCGAAACTGCTGGCATGTGCCGACCGGGACACGACGGATTACGTCTTGCCGTCTGTTCTGTACTGGGCCCCGGGAAAAGCCGCGGGCATTCGCGAATTCCTCGATCCCGAACAGGACAGGATTCCGGACATGCCGTACATCACGTTTCGCGAGACGAGAACACGAACGCTGCTCGGCATCCCCGGCCTGTCGAAGGTCGGCGTCGCGTCGTTCCGAAACGGCCAGCATCGCGCGCGCTATCTTGCTTATGCAGGCGCAACGACCCTGCCCGTCGAGGTGCACGAGACGGAAGTCGATTTGCTCGTGCGGTACTGCGGCGAGTAACGGTGAAGTACGTTCGACTTTCGCGCGGAGATGGCCGCACATCGTGCGGCCGTCGCCCCGAACGTCGTCAAACGGCTAGGCCCGTATCGCATAGATCCGGTCGGTGACGTCCGTCGGGCCGATGCGGCTCGTTTCGATACCCGCCAGCTGCCAGCCGTTGTGCTCGTAGAAACCGATCGCGCGTTCGTTGCCCTCCAGCACCTTCAGGTGGACCTTGTCCACACCGAGCGTTCGCGCCCATGCGCGGACGGCTTCGATCATGCGCTTGCCCGTGCCGCTTCCGTGATGCGATGGATGGACATGCAGGCAGTCGAGCAGCACGCCAAGCGCCGGATCGACGGGGCGCTCGGCACTGACGAAGCCCACGGGTTCACCGTCCGCCTCGGCGACCAGCACCAGGCCCCGCTCGTTTTCATTGCGACCGAGATATTGCCGCCACCGGGTCGCGTGTTCCGTCGGCACCTCGTCGGACAGGTAGGCCGCCGGCAAGATGTGGCTGTATGCGGTTTGCCAGCTCAGCGTGTGCAGGCGAGCGATGTGGTTTGCGTCTTGTGCTGTCGCGACACGCAGCGTGGCGCGGATTTCCGGCATCGGTGGTCACTCCTTCCGCAGGTTCTCTTGATCGGGATGTCTGACCGCAAAATATACCGCGTGTGGCGGCATGCAAAGCTCAACGTCGCCACGTGCGAACGATACTGTGTCGGCCAGACCCCGGACGACGGGAGCAGGTCCCTGGAGAAATCAAACGATGCGACGTCTCTTCGGAACGATCGGATTTGCGATCGCGGGCGTCGCCAGCGTGATCGCGTGGGCCATGATCGACAGTCGCCTGTGCGTCGCGTTCGATCGGTCATGCGTGCCGCCGGCCGGTTCCTGCGGTGGCGGCGTAGATGCTTGCGCAGCAACGACGCACGCCATCGTCGACCTGTTCGCGTACATGTTCGGTCCACCTGCCCTGTTTGCGATGCTCGGTGCCTATCTGTTTTCACGGCGTCGCCCCGCGCACGTCATCGTCGCGCACCTTGCATGCGCCGTCGCCGCACACTGGCTCGTGACGTTCGCAGGCGTTCGCGTCCTTCACGTCTGACGCGATCGCGTCACCACCTGCCTGCCGGACGCCGTGCCGGATTCGCGCACCGCTGCAACTCGTTGCCGGAGCAACGGGATGCAGGCAAAAAAAATCCCGACGCCGTCATGGGTTGTCGGGATCGAACGGCCCTGCAAAGCATGAGGGCACGAGGAAGTCGATACATTACACCAACGTAAGACTGTTGCGCTCTGTCGGTTCCTGCCAAGTCCCTGTCTTATTCCGCCATTCAGGCAGCAACGGGCCGCCATAAACGAAAAAAGCCTGCTCACGCGGAACGCGAGCAGGCAAGAACACGGATCAGCATTCGAGGCACGAGGGCTGTCCAGAGAAGATAACGGCACGGGAAGCGAGAACCTTAGTCGGGAGAGGAAACTGAGCACCATCACGTCGACTGGATACGGCCATACAATCTCGCGTCGACGTGGGTTTGACGAAAACCGGCTACACGGTGACGATGTCGTGTCGCTCCCAACGCTGGCTTTCCGTCAGTCGTTCGCAGTTCGACTGCGGCTCGCAAGTAGCGAAGCGCCAGTCCGGTTGATCGGCCATATATGGCAAACTTCGGCTCCGAATCGATGCAGCTCGCACTCTTTACTGCAGGGAAATCATGTACGTCTTGATCTATATCGCAGCGGTCGCTGTCGCCAACCTGATGGTCGCTCATTTCGGACCGGCTGCTACACCGATCATCGCGTTCCTGCTGATCGGACTCGATCTCGCGATTCGAGACCGGCTCCACCTGGACTGGCGCGGCCGCGCACTTTGGTCACGGATGTTTGCGTTGATCGCAGCCGCCGGCGTCGTCAGTTACGCGCTCAATCCCGCCGCCAAGGAAATCGCCCTCGCGTCTCTGGTGGCGTTCGGTTCGGCAGCCGTGGCGAGCGCAGTCGTGTTTCAACTCGCACGTCGCTTTCCGATACTGGCACGCGCAAACGGCGCGAACGTCGCGGGTGCGGCTGTCGACTCCATCATCTTTCCGCTGATTGCGTTCGGGGCAGTGTTTCCGACGATCGCCGCATTGCAGTTCGTCGCCAAGGTGGCCGGCGGCGCTTTGTGGTCGTGGGTGGTTTTTCGGAACACGCGAACGGTTCAGGCGGGAATCGCGAGCAACGCGGTCGATCGGTGAGGACGGGTTTGCTTTTTCGCCGCATTCACTACGTCCATATACGCAACTTTCCGGACACCAAAAGGCAAACAGCCCAATCCGTGGCACAGCGAACAGGGCAAGCGCGGCGCACGGCCTGATACGTCAAGCAGGAAGATCAGCGGATGCGGCCACAGGCCGAAGCCATCGAACGGTCGCGATGCTGCCTGGATCGAACTGCACCCGTCGGGCGGAGAAGATGGTCGTAGCGCCGTACTCGACCGCCATGCACCTGCCGACCAGATGTAGGTGACGACGGTTTACGCAGCATCTTGCGTCAGATTCAGTACCTGAGACACCTGCTCAAGAAAGGGAAACAGCGCGATGATTTTGCGAGGAGGACGCGGTATCAGAACCTATCGCAGACGATGCCTGGCCCAGCGTCTCACAAGCAGTGCCACAAATGCTTCCAGCACATAGACAATCACCACGACGTTGCAAGCGATGAGGGCATAATCACCGAAATCCACCGGGTGCAGGTGATAACCGATTCGGTGGTTATCGATGATTTTATCCACCGAGGCAATGGCCGACGGCAAGCTGACGACGCTCCCGCAGATCAAGAGAACGATGACTCCCGCAACGTGTTTGATGCGTGCCTTTTGAGGCAAAACGCACGTTGCGAGAAGCAAGCCGATGCTCCCTGCGTTGGAGAAAAGGAAAGACCACGCTGTAGGCCAATCCACGGCCAAATCCAGCAAAGAGAAGACAAACAAAAACCACGACAAGATCAGCAGGGGCATCGCCGGTGCAACTCCAGCGAGCAGATAAAACGACACCCTCACTACCCTGAAAGTCGTCATAACCATCACCTTGGGCCCCGTATCTTTTTACCGCTCCATTGCCTGTGCCACGGGCCTACTCTTTCACCGCATGGATTGCCCGAAAAGCCTCGGATTCAAAACCTGTGGGGCCCGTCAATTTACCGTAGAACGCTGCTCCGCCAATAGAGCGAGCGAAACGCGATCGAAAAATTGAGCGCCCGCTCCTCTCGCCGCATTGGCGCGGCAGCGTTTATTCACTCGGATTTCCAAGACCGAAATTTTCGACGGCCCGAGGTACGGCACGCGCCTGGAAGCTGAGCGCGTGTTCCGATGCAGTTTCCGGATACCCGTTCGAAGCCGCTCGAAATACGCGATCGCTGTCCGTACAACATGCAGCACGTCTACGCGATCGCGATCCCGTTGGCCGGAATGCCCCCGCCGCTGTGCGCGGTACGGCTCAAGCGCAACATCGAGATGTTCCTGACTACGTGCGTGAAATGGACGGATGGCGAGCAGAACGCTCTGGAGATGGCGAGGCTCGAATCGACGCTATTGCGCCAGATTCTCTCGCGCAAAGCAAAACAGACGCCTAAGCGCCTGTTTTGTTAATGCATTCGGTGGGGTGGCTGATGGGACTCGAACCCACGACGACAGGAATCACAATCCTGGACTCTACCAACTGAGCTACAGCCACCACTGTTACTGCTTTTTGTTCTTCGCTGCTTTTGTGTTTCAGCAGCGAAGAACAAGATTATACGAACACTTTTGAATCTTGCAAAGCTTTTTTTGCAAAAACTTCTTCGGCCTCGTTCAGATGCGCGCGCGCCTCGTCGAACACGGCCAGATCGCCGCGTGCGAGCTTCTTGTTGTCGGACAGCACGCGACGCCAGCCGCGTGCGCCGGGCATGCCACGATATAGTCCAAGCGCGTGCCGCACGATCGCGCCGAGGTAGGTCCCGCGCTTCAGTTCGGCCGCGCAGTATTCGATCAGCTTCGCCTCGGCCTCTTCGCGCGTCGGCGTCGCCGCGGTCGATCCATAGAAACGCGCATCGACCTCCGCAAGCACGTACGGGTTGTGATACGCCTCGCGGCCGAGCATCACGCCGTCGACATGCTCGAGATGCTGCGCAACCTCGTCGAGCGTCGTGATGCCGCCGTTGATGACGATCTCGAGCGACGGAAAATCGCGCTTCAACTGATACGCGTAGTCGTACTTGAGCGGCGGGATCTCGCGATTCTCTTTCGGCGACAATCCTTTCAGGATCGCATTGCGTGCATGCACGACGAACGTCTCGCAGCCAGCCTCGGCCACCGTGCCGACGAAGTCGCGCACGAATGCGTAGTCCTCGACAGCGTCGACACCGATCCGGTGCTTGACCGTGACCGGCACCGACACCGCATCGCGCATCGCCTTCACGCAGTCGGCGACAAGCTGCGGCTCGTTCATCAGGCACGCGCCGAACGCGCCGCGCTGCACGCGCTCTGACGGGCATCCGCAATTCAGGTTGATTTCGTCGTAGCCCCACTGCTCGCCGAGCTTCGCCGCGCGCGCGAGATCGTCGCGCTCGCTACCGCCCAACTGCAGCGCGACCGGCGATTCGTTCGGCGTGAACGCAAGATGCCGCTGGGCATCGCCGAACAGCAGCGCGCCCGTCGTGATCATCTCCGTATACAGCCACGTATCGCGCGTCAGCGTCCGGTGGAACGAACGGCAATGACGGTCGGTCCAGTCGAGCATGGGCGCGACGGATACGCGGCGGGGAGGAAGCGAGGACGGTACGGACATGGATTTCGGGCAACAGGCCAGGCGGCGCGGAAACAACCCGGCATTTTACCGCAACACCGGGCAAGCCTGCCCGCGCCATGCACGCTACCCCTCACCCAACTCGGCATCGACCGCCCGCCGCGCCTCGTCGAGCACGCGCTCGATCACGCGGCGTTCGATCAGCAGCATCCCGTCGACCTTGACGAGCCGCCAGTCGATCCGCACGGCATCGCCCTGCAGCACGCGGTAATGCGCATGCTCGCCGTCCCAGACCTGCTCGGTCTTCACCTCGATCTCGAAGCCGCGGTACGGCTCGCTGAAATCGCCGAGGTCGCTGCCTCTCGGTTCCATCGCACGCTCCGTGGCGACGCGGCGCCAGGCCGCCCGCGCGGCCGGCGCCGTGCGCTCAATCGTATTCGTCGGATAAAAAGGATTTGCCATCGGCAGTCAGGTCGACCCGGTCGGCCGCCGCCTGATAGATCAGCCCCTCGTTCAGCAACGCGTAGACGACGTCGTCGAACACAGCGGGAACCGGCCGGCTTTCACCGAACTGGTCGATCCACTTCAGCGCCTCGATGGCTTCGGGGGAAAGGATGGGGGTCATGCGTTGGCCTCCGGCATCGGTGTCGCTCCATCCTAGCACTTCGTCCGGACGCCGAATACCAAGGCAAACGCGCTGCGCAAATGCCGGGCGGCGCCAACGGGCAGGTTGCCCGTGGCGCCGCCCGGCGCGGGACACGCGCGCTCAGAGGCGTGCGATCGATACTTCGGTCGATTTCACGAGCGCGACGACTTCCGCGCCGACCTTCAGTTCGAGTTCGTCGACCGAACGGGTCGTGATCACCGACGTGACGATGCCGAACGGCGTCTCGACGTCGACCTCGGAGACCACGGATCCGCGAATGATCTCCTTCACCTTGCCCTTGAACTGGTTACGTACGTTGATTGCAGTGATGCTCATCAGGTTGATCGCTCCGAAGAAAAAGATCTCAGAACGGGCGGCCGCTGCCGCCCGGATTTAAACGGCCCAGCGGATCTGCCCGACCGGTCGAACGTTGTCTGCCTCATGCACCGCGCCCTGGTCGGCTGCCCCTGGGCCGCCGGCGAGCACGCGTTTCAGCACACGATCCTCCAGCGCCGCAAACGCAGCCGATGCGCGGGCGCGCGGCCGGTCGAGCGGCACCGGCTGATCCAGCGCCACACGCCCCTGCTCGATGAGCAGGATGCGGTCGCCGAGCGCAACGGCCTCCTGCACGTCGTGCGTGACGAGGAGCGCAGTGAACCGGTGTTCGCGCCACAACCGCTCGATCAGCGCATGCATCTCGATGCGGGTCAGCGCGTCAAGCGCGCCGAGCGGCTCGTCGAGCAACAGCAGTTGCGGCCGGTGAACGAGCGCGCGCGCCAGTGCCACACGCTGCCGCTGGCCGCCCGACAGTTGCGCCGGCCAGTCGTTCGCACGCTCCAGCAGGCCGACTTCATCGAGCACCGCGCGCGCATCGTCGCGCGCGCCGCGTCCGAGGCCCAGCATCACGTTCTGCAGCACGGTCTTCCATGGCAGCAGGCGCGCATCCTGGTACATGATCCGCGTGTCGAGCACGCCGCCGCCATCGCCGCGCGTCACGAGCGCGCCGCTGCTCGGCTGCTCGAGCCCGGCGACGAGACGCAGCAGGGTCGACTTGCCGCAGCCGCTGCGGCCGACAATCGCGACGAAACTGCCACGTGCGATGCCGAGCTCGACGTTGTCGAGCACCGTGCGTGCGCCGAAGCGCTTGCTGACGCCCGACAGCGTCACCGCGTCGTCGGGTGCCGGGCCGCCTGCCCGCCGCCGCGCGAGCGGAACGACGGATGCACTGCCGTCACGTTCGAGGATCGCCGCATCCCGCGCGTCGCCGTCAGCGATGCGCGCCTGTGCAAGTTCGGCCTCGAGGTCTGCGCCGGCGAGCAGGCCGTAGGCGGCCGCCGAAGTCGTCGCATTCATGCCTTTGCTCCTGATTGATAGGCGGGGTGCCAGCGCAGCGTCACGCGCTCGAGCCATTTCGCCAGCACGTCGGCCAGTTTGCCGAGCACCGCGTACAGCAGGATGCCGACCACCACCACGTCGGTCTGCAGGAATTCACGTGCGTTCATCGTCATGTAGCCGATACCCGACTGCGCGGAGATCGTTTCCGCGACAATCAACATCACCCACATCAGCCCGAGCGCAAAGCGCACGCCGACGAGAATCGACGGCAACGCTCCGGGCAGGATCACGTCGCGGTACAGCGCAAAGCCGCGCACGCCGTAGCTCTTCGCCATCTCGATGAGGTTGGCATCGACCGAGCGGATCCCGTGATACGTGTTGATGTAGACCGGAAAGAACACCCCGAGCGCAACGAGGAACAGCTTCGCCTTCTCGTCGATGCCGAACCACAGGATCACGAGCGGAATCATCGCGAGCGCGGGGATGTTGCGGATCATCTGGATCGTCGAATCGAGCGCGATCTCGGCCGCCTTCGACAAGCCGGTCGCGAGCCCCAACGCCAGGCCGACACCGCCGCCGATCGCGAAACCGAACAGCGCGCGCCATGTGCTGACTTTCACGTTCGCCCACATTTCACCCGAGGTCACGAGCGACCAGGCCGCTCGCACGACCGCGACGGGCTCGGGCAGCACGCGGGTCGACAGCCAGCCGATGCGCGCGCCGACTTCCCATGCCGCCAGCAGCGCGAGCGGCACGAGCCACGGCGCGACGCCGCGCCATGCGCGGGCGGCCACGGCCGCGCCCATCGTCGACGTTTTCGTTGTCATCGCAGGCCTCCTGTCACTCAGCTCTGCGCTGCTTTCGGCAGATAGCTGTTGCCGACGATCTCGCCGAACGGGCCGGACAGCGGGCCGGTCGCCTTCGCCGCGCCGTCGCCCTTGATCAGCGGGAACACGAGTTCCGCGAAACGGTACGACTCCTCCAGGTGCGGATAGCCGGACAGGATGAAGGTTTCGATGCCGAGATCCGCGTATTCGCGCATGCGCTCCGCGACCTGCTCCGGATTGCCGACGAGCGCGGTACCTGCGCCGCCGCGCACGAGGCCGACGCCGGCCCACAGGTTCGGATACACCTCGAGCGCCTCGCGGCCGCCGCGCTTGCCGCCGTGCAGCGCCGCCATCCGGCGCTGGCCTTCCGAATCCATGTTCGCGAACGCCTTCTGCGCGCGTGCGATGGTTTCGTCGTCGAGGCGGCTGATCAGGCGCTCTGCGTCGCGCCATGCTTCGTCCTCGGTCTCGCGCACGATCACGTGCAGACGAATACCGAACTTGATCTTGCGGCCGCGGGCTTCCGCGCGGGCACGAATATCGGCGATCTTCTTCGCGACAGCCTCGGGCGGCTCGCCCCAGGTCAGGTAGGTGTCGATGTGATCGGCCGCGATCGTATGCGCAGCCGGCGACGAACCGCCGAACCACAGCGGCGGATGCGGACGCTGCACGGGCGGATACAGCGCCTTGCCGCCCTTCGACTGCAGGTGCTTGCCGATGTAGTCGAACCCGCCGTTGTCGTGCGACGCGGACAGCAGCCCGCGCCAGATGTTCAGGAAGTCGTCGGTGATTTCGTAGCGCGTGTCGTGATCCGCGAACAGGCCGTCACCTTCGAGTTCGGCGGCATCGCCGCCCGTCACGACGTTGATCAGCAGGCGGCCGCCCGACAGGCGGTCGAACGTCGCGGCCATCCGCGCCGACAGGCCCGGCGACGCGATGCCGGGACGGATCGCGACCAGGAACTTCAGGCGCTGCGTCGCCGGGATCAGGCTCGACGCAACGACCCACGCATCCTCGCAGGAACGGCCGGTCGGCAGCAGCACGCCCTCGTAGCCGAGCGTGTCGGCCGCCACCGCGATCTGCTTGAAGTAATCGTAATCCGCGGCGCGCGCACCTTCGGCCGTGCCGAGATAGCGGCTGTCGCCATGCGTGGGGATAAACCAGAACACATTCATCTGCTGCTCCTGCTTGACTGTCCTTGCCGGAATTTGAAAAAACACCGCCCTGCTCGCGTCGCGGATCAGCGGCGCATGCATGGTGTGCGTTCGAATCGGGATGGTTCGCCGGTCAGGCCGTGCAGCGGGCGAGGACGCGATTGCACGGCTGTTTCTGGGAAATCAGTCTAGGGATCGGTGCAGGGCTTTGGAACGATTTTTTTGAGCTTAGGTTTTCCGCTTTCGTGATTAGCACGACGCTGGAGCGAATATCGCAGCGAGCGGGCCCTATAATGACGCACTTATCCGAATAACTCCGCGCGGACGGCCCCGGCCGTGCGCGCCTGCGGTGCACTCATCGATGCAGAAAGTCATCCTGCCATTCCTGTCCGGCTTCCTGGCCGCCCTGTTCTTCCGCGAAGCCACGCTCGCACTCCTACATACGGCCGACCTGATCGCCGCTACCGGCTTCTCCACGCAGCCGTTCGCGCCGCTCGGCATTCCTGAATTTGTCGCGAATGCGCTGATCAGCGCGTGCTGCGCGATCCCGATGGCGTGGCTGCTGCGTGTCTCGCCGGAACGCGAGGCATCGTGGATCGGCGCGCTGGTGTTCGGCGGCATCGTGCTGACGGCCGCCCGCGTGTTCGCGATCGATCCGCTGCGCGGCATCTGGCCGTCGGGCAACATGATGCCGGTGCTCGCGGCCGGCTTCGCGGCGAACGCGGTATGGGGCTTCGGCGCGCTCGTGTTCATGCGTGCGTTCATGTCGGACGACGCAGGCGACGAGTAACGCGGGCGCAAGCGCTACGCACTTCGACCGCGGGCCGGGTCATCCATGATAAAAAGGCCGCCTGCATGTGCAGGCGGCCTTTTCGTTTCCAGCTCGCGCGTCGGTCAGACTGACATCAGTCCTGCAGATTCCGCAGCGGATGCGTGTCAGGCGTCCACGGGCTGTCGAACATCGCGAGCACGTCTGCGCGATCGATATCGGCGGACGACTTGAAGCGCCAGGCCGGCTGGTGGTCCTTGTCGACGATCAGCGCGCGCACGCCTTCGATCACGTCGCCGCGCGCGAACGTCGAGCGCGTGAGATCGAGATCGCGCCGCAGGCAATCGGCCATCGTTGCGCCGCGTGCACGTTCGACGACTTCCAGCGACACGGCCATCGACAGCGGCGACAACTGTTCGCGCATCGCATGGGCCGCCTTCTCGACCCATCCGTCGACGGCCGCGCAATCCTGCTCGGCGTCGAGCGACGCGAGGATCGCGCCGATGTCCGGTTGCGCGAAATGCCGGTCGATCCCCGCGCGCGCGTCGGCCAGCGCCGACGTGTCGGGTGTCGGCACGACCTTGTGTGCGGCGGCCGCCTCGGCCACGCTCGCGACGGCCTGCGCACCGCTGTCGATGCGCGCGTGGCGCAGCGTGTCGAGCAGCACCGGCAGCGCGGCATCGGGCAGATAGACGTCGGCGAGCTGCGCGTACAGTGCGCCGGCCGCGTCGAGCGTCGCGCCGGTCACGGCGAGATAGCGGCCGAGCGCGCCGGGCGTGCGCGCGAGAAACCAGCTCATCCCGACGTCCGGGAACAGGCCGATACGCGTTTCCGGCATCGCCATCTTCGTCGAGTCGGTCACGACACGCAGGCCGCCCGTATGTCGCGCCGCCTGCGAAATACCCATGCCGCCGCCCATCACGACGCCGTGCATCAGCGCGATGTAAGGCTTCGGATACGTGAAGATCGTGTGGTTCAGCGTGTATTCGTCGATGAAGAACGTGTCGACCGCATCGCGGTCGCCGCGCTGCCACGCATCGTGGAAAAAGCGCACGTCGCCGCCCGCGCAGAACGCGCGCGGATGCGGGCTGTGCACGACGACCGCGACGACCTCGGGATCGTCGCGCCACGCGTCGAGCGCCTGCTGCATCAGCCGGATCATGCCGACCGACAGCGCGTTCAGCGCCTTCGGCCGGTTCAGTTCAAGAAAGCCGATGCGGTTCGCGACGTACGCGCGTACGTCGGGCTGGGCGGATTCGGTGGAAACGGCAGCGGAAGTGGAATCGGTCATGAGGGCCATCCGGCAAACGGCAGTCGCACGCTCAGTGCGCCTGCATCTTCGAAAACAGGTTCAGTACCACGACGCCGGCGATGATCAGGCCGAGGCCGATCACGGCCGGCAGGTCCGGCACCTGGCGATAGAGCAGCATGGCGACGAGCGTGATCAGCACGATGCCGGCGCCCGACCAGACTGCATAGATGATGCCGACGGGCATCGTGCGCAACGTGAGCGACAGGCAGTAGAACGCGATGCCGTAGCCGGCGACGACGAGCGCCGACGGCCAGAAACGCGTGAAGCCATCCGCCGCGCGCAACGCGGACGTGCCGACCACTTCCGCGACGATCGCGATCGCGAGCCATGCGTACCCGGGAAGCTGCATCGCTCAGCTCCTTGCGAGGGCCAGCACGGCGTAGTCCTGGCCGAGTTCGGCACAGAGCGCCTCGACGACGAATTCGTGGTCCGCGCGCTGCGGCAGCCCGGACGCGGTGATCGAGCCGATCACGCCGACGCCGGCGACGGTCAGCGGAAACGCGCCGCCGTGCGGCGAATACTCGCCGATCGGCAGCCCGTGCTTGTCCGCCAGCGTCGCGCCGGCCTGCTGCATGCGCAGGCCGATTGCATACGAGCTACGGCGGAAATGCGCGACGACGTTACGCTTGCGGCGCACCCAGTCGGCGTTGTCGGGCGTCGCGCCCGCGAGCGCCGCGTAGAACAGCGGCTGACCGAACGTGACGATGTCGATCGCGATCGCATGGCCGCGCGATGTCGCGAGGGCATGCATCCGGTTGCCGAGCGCCCACGCGCGGGCCGGGTCGAAATGGGGAAACACGAGCGCCTGTTCCTGCGCGCCGATCGATTGCAGATCGTGAGCGATGTCCATGAATCCGTCGATGCAATAAGGTGAGTCGCAACGGCGCCGATGCGATCGCGCGCGGTGCCGCTACCGAAGAGACGAAACAAACCGTTCGATTCTAGCGCACGTGCCCACCGTACCGTCCCTACAAGACGCGACACGCGATTGTCAGAAAGTGCTTGCACGCGTTCGGGTAACTCCTTATAATTCATTTCTTCGACGGACGCGGGGTGGAGCAGTCTGGCAGCTCGTCGGGCTCATAACCCGAAGGTCGTAGGTTCAAATCCTACCCCCGCAACCAACGTCCAGATTCAAGCAAAAAGCCCGGCCCAGTGCCGGGCTTTTTGTTTTTCCGTCGCATTTCCCGCCCCTCTTCGCGCGACACGCGGCCTGCACGCGCAGGCGTTCAAGAATGCCGCGCCCCGGTGATACACTCGCATTCACCTCGTCCCTCCCACTCGACATGAAATTCTGCTCCGTCTGCGGTCACGAAGTCATCGCACGCATTCCTCCGGGCGACAACCGCGAGCGCTTCGTCTGCGATCACTGCGGCACGATCCACTACCAGAATCCGCGCAACGTCGTCGGCACGGTCCCGGTCTGGGGCGATCAGATCCTGCTGTGCCGCCGCGCGATCGAGCCGCGCTACGGGTTCTGGACGCTGCCCGCAGGCTTCATGGAAATGGGCGAGACGACGGCCGAGGCCGCCGCACGCGAAACGCTCGAGGAAGCCGGTGCGCGCGTCGAGGTGCAGAACCTGTTCACGCTCCTCAACGTGCCGCACGTGCACCAGGTTCACCTGTTCTACCTCGCGCGGCTCACCGATCCGGGTTTCGAGGCCGGCGAGGAAAGCCTCGAAGTGAAGCTGTTCGACGAAGCCGACATCCCGTGGGACGAGATCGCGTTCCCGACCGTCAGCCAGACCCTCCGATTCTTCTTCGCCGATCGCGCCGCGGGCGACTACGGCGTGCACACCGGCGATATCTTCCGCTCGCTGCGCAACGGCTGAGCCCCCGCCCCATGGTCCCCTGGCTCGGCCCGGACGATCCGTTTCCGCCCATCGAACGCGCGCTCGGCCCCGCGACCGGCGCGCCGGGGCTGCTCGCCGCAAGCGCCGACCTGCTGCCGTCGCGCCTCATCGACGCGTACCTGCTCGGCATCTTCCCGTGGTATTCGGATGGCCAGCCCGTGCTGTGGTGGAGCCCCGACCCGCGCATGATCCTCGTGCCGGCCGAGTTCAAGGTATCGCCCTCGCTGCGCAAGACGCTGAAGCGCGTGCTGCGCGAGCCCGAATGGGAAGTGCGCGTCGACCACGATTTTCCGGGCGTGATGCGCGCCTGCGCGCAGGCGCCGCGCCGCGGTCAGCGCGGCACGTGGATCACGGCCGAGATCATCGACGCGTACACGTCGCTCTACCGCTCCGGCAATGCACACAGCATCGAGACGTGGCACGACGGGCGACGCGTCGGCGGCCTGTACGGCGTGTCGTTCGGGCGAATGTTTTTCGGCGAATCGATGTATGCGGACGCGACCGACGCATCGAAAATCGCGCTGGCTACGCT
This sequence comes from Burkholderia sp. D-99, assembly GCF_011605345.1. Lineage (GTDB taxonomy): Bacteria > Pseudomonadota > Gammaproteobacteria > Burkholderiales > Burkholderiaceae > Burkholderia. The sequence continues at coordinate 80,945 of NZ_JAAOXM010000013.1, read as the reverse complement.
CGTCGCGCACCTTCGCGAGCAGGGGCTGGAGATGATAGACTGCCAGCAGAATACGTCGCATCTAGCGTCGCTCGGCGGCCGCGAGATCGCACGCAAGGCCTTTGTCGCTCACGTGCGCAGCGCGGTAGCCGAACCGCCGATTCCGTGGCAGTTCGACAAGCGCGTGCTCGCCGCGCTGACGGGCCGCGCCGAAACGGCGCCCCCCTCCGGGATCGAGCGCTAGCGCGGCACTCCCTCCCTGCAACGAGAGCTGCCCATGACTCACCCGACTGAGCTGCCGCTTTCACCGCTTTCGGCGCTGCAATTCTATGCAACGGCGCCCTATCCGTGCAGCTATCTGGACGGCCGCGTCGCGCGCTCGCAAGTCGCGACGCCGAGCCACCTGATCAACTCCGACATCTACACCGAGCTCGTCAAGGCCGGTTTCCGCCGCTCGGGCGTCTTCACGTATCGCCCGTACTGCGACGGCTGCCGCGCCTGCGTGCCGGTGCGCGTCCCCGTCGAAGCGTTCGCGCCGTCGCGCACGCAGCGCCGGATGTGGAAGCGGCACCGCACGCTCGTCGCGACGGTTTCGCCGCTGCACTACGACGAAGAGCACTACGCGCTCTACATGCGCTACCAGTCCGCACGCCACGCGGGCGGCGGCATGGATCGCGACAGCCGTGACCAGTACGAGCAATTCCTGCTGCAGAGCCGGATCAACTCGCGCCTCGTCGAATTCCGCGACCTCGACGCACCGGGCGGCGAGCCCGGCAAGCTGCGCATGGTCAGCATGATCGACATCCTCGGCGACGGGCTGTCGTCCGTTTACACGTTCTTCGAGCCCGACGACCAGCACACGAGCTACGGCACCTACAACATCCTGTGGCAGATCGAGCAGGCGAAGAGCCTCGGCCTGCCCTACGTGTACCTCGGCTACTGGATCCGCGAGAGCCCGAAGATGGCCTACAAGGCGAACTTCCACCCGCTCGAAGGGTTGCTCGACGGACGCTGGAAGACACTGGATCCGGAACGGATCGACCTGCCTCCCGTCGACGCGGCGCTGGCCCGCGCGCCGTTGCCGGGCGGACATTCCGGCTCGGGCTGACGCGCGCCGCGAGGGCGACGAAGCGAAGCGCGCCCCTGCCGCTCAACTCCCGGTAAAATAGCGGGTTGTCATTCATTCCGGCTGTCCGCCCTATTCCCGTGTTCAGTTCCCTTTATCCGCTGGCCCGCGCATCCCTGTTCAAGATGGATGCGGAAGACGCTCACCACCTCACGCTGCGCGCGCTCGGCGCGGCCGGCCGCACGGGCCTTGCCTGCGCGCTGTCGGCCCGCGTGCCCGACGCACCGCGCACCGTGATGGGGCTCACGTTCCGCAACCCGGTCGGCCTCGCGGCCGGCCTCGACAAGGACGGCGCGGCCATCGACGGCCTTGCGGCACTCGGTTTCGGCTTCATCGAGGTCGGTACGGTCACGCCGCGTCCGCAGCCCGGCAACCCGCGCCCGCGGATGTTCCGCCTGCCGCAGGCCGAAGCACTGATCAACCGGATGGGCTTCAACAACCACGGCGTCGACCAGTTCGTGAAGAACGTCCAGGCCGCCCGCTATCGCGGCATCCTCGGCCTGAACATCGGCAAGAACGCCGATACGCCGATCGAGCGCGCCGCGGAGGATTACCTGTACTGCCTCGAGCGCGTGTACCCGTTCGCGAGCTACGTGACGATCAACATCTCGTCGCCGAACACGAAGAACCTGCGCCAGCTGCAGGGCGCGGGCGAGCTCGACGCGCTGCTCGCGGCGCTGAAGGACAAGCAGCAACGCCTCGCCGACCTGCACGGCAAGCTCGTGCCGCTCGCGCTGAAGATCGCCCCCGATCTCGACGACGAACAGGTCAAGGAAATCGGCGACACGCTGCTGCGCCACAAGATCGAAGCGGTGATCGCCACCAACACGACGCTGTCGCGCGCGGCCGTCCAGGGCCTGCCGCATGCGGACGAAGCCGGTGGCCTGTCGGGCCGCCCCGTGTTCGACGCGTCGAACGAAGTGATCCGCAAGCTGCACGCCGAAGTCGGCAGCGAAGTGCCGATCATCGGCGTCGGCGGCATCTTCTCGGGCGAGGACGCCCGTGCGAAGCTCGCGGCCGGTGCCGCACTCGTGCAGCTCTATACGGGCTTCATCTACCGCGGCCCTGCGCTCGTCGCGGAATGCGTGAAGGCCGTCGCTGGCGAACGCGCCGCGTAATATAGGCATAAACAAACGGTATTTAGAGGTCGATTGCGTTTTTGCTATGATCGACCCCGTTATCAGAATCAATGACCCGGACAGGGCAAGGAAACACACGATGAAGATTGCGCTGCTGAAGAAACTGCTGGTTGCCGGCCTGATCGGCACGTCGTTCGCCGCCGCCACCGCGCATGCGGCCGACCTCCTCGACCAGGTGAAACAACGCGGCACGCTGCGGGTCGGGCTCGAAGGCACGTTCCCGCCGTTCAACTCGAAGAACCCGCAAGGCGAACTCGTCGGCTTCGACGTCGACATCGCGAAGGCCGTGGCCGCGAAGCTCGGCGTGAAGGCGGAATTCGTGACGACCGAATGGAGCGGCATCATCGCGGGCCTGCAGGCCGGCAAATTCGACGTGATCGCCAACCAGGTCGGCATCACCGACAAGCGCAAGGAAACGCTCGACTTCTCGCCGGCGTACACGTACTCGTCCGCGCAACTGATCCAGCGCAACGACGACACGCGCCAGTTCAAGTCGCTTGAAGACCTGAAAGGCAAGAAGCTCGGCGTCGCGCTCGGCACGAACTACATGGACATGGCGAAGTCGGTGCCCGGTATCGACGTGAAGACGTACCCGGGCGCGCCCGAGTACCTGCGCGATCTCGCGGCCGGCCGCCTCGACGCGGCGCTCAACGACCGCCTGATGCTCGCGTACCTGACGAAGAATTCGCAGCTGCCGCTGCGCCCGGGTGCGAACGTCGGCTCGGCGAACCCGTCGGGCATCCCGTTCAAGAAGGGCAACCCGAAGTTCCAGAAGGCGATCGACGACGCGATGGCGCAACTCGAGGCCGACGGCACCTTCACGAAGATCTCGGACAAGTGGTTCGGCATCGACGTGACGAAGCCGATCAAGTAAGCACGCCTGCATTTCCCGCCTGACGGCGGGCCGGAAAGGGCGGCATCCGTGACGATGCCGCCCTTTGTTTTATTCGTCCGGTTTATGATTGCGCTTTCGCGCACGCATTCGATTCGTATTCCATGTCGACAACGTCCCTGCTCGTCCAATCGCTGCCGGTGCTCGCCCAGGGCGCCGTGCTGACCGTCAAGTTCGCCGTGCTGTCGATGGTATTCGGCCTGCTTGGCGCCGTCGTGCTCGCGATGATGGGCATCCGGCAAAGCGAAGCACTCGACGGCTTCGAACGCATCTGGGTCAACGCACTCGCGTGGCTGGCACGCGCGTACGTAAGCCTGATGCGCGGCACGCCGCTGCTCGTGCAGATCTTCGTCATCTATTACGGGCTGCCGAGCCTCGGCATCTCGCTCGACCCGACGCCCGCCGGCGTCATCGCGCTGTCCGCGAACGTCGCCGCTTACATGTCGGAAAGCATGCGCGGCGCGATCAACGGGATCGCGCGCGGCCAATGGCTCGCCGCGTACAGCCTCGGGCTGTCATGGGGGCAGACGCTGCGCTACGTGATCGGTCCGCAGGCGCTGCGCATCGCGGTGCCGAGCCTGTCGAACAGCCTGATCAGCCTGATCAAGGACACGTCGCTCGTGTCCGTGATCACCGTGACCGAGCTGCTGCGCAGCGCGCAGGAAGTGATCGCGGCAACCTATCAGCCGTTGCCGCTCTATCTCGCCGCCGCGGCCGTGTACTGGATCCTGTGCCAGATCCTCGAGTGGGTGCAGCGCTGGTACGAAAAACGCCTGTCGCTGCCGTCGCGGCACTGAGCACGTACCATCCGCCGGGCCGCACACGTGTGCCCGGCGTCCTCCTTCCCGCTTACTCGCCCGAATAGCGCACGCCGAGCGCCGCTCGCGCGGCATCGGTCATCGCGATCATCTGCCGCGAATGGTCGTGCGTCATGATCGGGCTTTCGGTCTTGCCCGCGCGCAGCAGGTCGCAGAAATGCGCGGTCTCGTAGTTCAATCCGCCGCCATCGGCCGGTGCGTCGAGTTCGACGGTACGCCCGTCCGCGTAGCGGATCGTCGCACGCGCGGGGTTCCACCACTTCTCGTGAATCGTCACATGGCCGCCGGCCGCGGCGATCAGCGCGTCGCCGCGCCCCATCACGTCGAGCCCGCAAAAGAGCTGGGCGATCCCGCCGTTCGCATGCACGCTGTTCAGGCTCGCGAACAGGTCGACACCCGTCGCGCCGACGCGGCCGAGCGTCTGCACGTCGAGCGCCGCGCCGAGCCAGTCGACCGCGAGAAACGCCTCGTAGATCCCGATATCGAGCAGCGCACCGCCCGCACGATCGAGGCGATAGACGGAATGGTCGCCGGGCACCGACGAAGACGCGCACCCTGCCCGCACGAGCCGGATCTCGCCGATCGGATCGTCATGCAGGTGCGCGCGCAACTGACGGTACAGCGGAAAGAACGGCGGCTTCATCGCCTCCATGAAAAGCCGCCCGGCGCCGCGTGCCGCCTGCAGCACGGTGTCGAGCTGCGCCGCGTTCAGCGTGGCGGGCTTTTCGCACAGCACGGCCTTGCCGGCGGCAAGCGCGGCCAGCGTGTACTGCGCGTGACTGTCATGGAGCGTCGCGATGTAGACCGCGTCGATATCGCTCGCAAGGAGTGCTTCGAGGCTTGCGGCAGGCGTACCGCCGTACGCTCCGCAAAAGCTTGCCGCGGCATCGGCGCGGCGGGCCCAGGCACCGGCGAGCGCGGCACCCGGCACGTGTGCGAGGCTTTGCGCGAAGCGGCGCGCGATGCTGCCTGCGCCGACGATGCCGAAGCGCACCGGGCGATGGTCGTTGTCGTTCATCCTGATCTTCCGTGTCGGTCATATGACGGTGGCCGGCACGCTGCCGGCCGGCCGTCATGATAAACGGCCCGGCGGCACACAGATGAGCGACACGCGCACCGTCAGGCGCGCATGGGCACGTCGACCGAGAAATCGCGCGAGATTTCGTCGGCGCTGAAATCGATCAGCGCAAGCGAAGCGGCTTCGGCTTCGCGCGGATCGCGACGCTCGATTGCATCGACCACACGCGCGTGCGCCTTCACCACGATCTCGTGCGCCCCCTCCTTCTGCACGACACGCGGATTCACGAGACGCACCGCACCGCGCACGATCGCCGCCATCTGCTGAAAGAACTGGTTGCCGCTCGCCTGGACGATCCGCGTGTGCAGCAACTCGTCCGCCGTGTCGTAGCCGGGATCTCCCGGCTGCAGCACCTTGAACGCATCGAACGCTTCGCGGATGCCCGCGACGTCGGCTGCCGTTGCGCGCACCGCCGCCTGCGCGGTCGCGCGCGGTTCGATCAACATCCGGAATTCGATGACGTCGCGCATGAACTGCGGATCGGGTTTCGCCCGGAATCGCCAGCTCACCACGTCTTCGTCGATCATGCGCCAGTCGCGCATCGGCCGCACGCGCGTGCCGACTTTCGGACGCACGTCGAGCATGTCGCGCGCAAGCAACATCGACAACGCTTCCCGCATCACGGTGCGACTCACATCGAACTCTTTCGACAGCACGTCCTGCGGCGGCAAGATGCCGCCGTACTTGTCCTCGACGATACCCGAGACAAGCCCATCCATCACTTTAGCGACCAGTGACCGGTCTTTGCCCTGCTCCATGACACCTCCCCGTGCGTCGATTTGCGAACACCTGCTCCGCAGTTCCGCCGGCCCTGGTTACGACTGTTCTTATGATCTATAAGTTGATGAGTTCGAGGACATTTCGCTATCTGGTAAACACCTGACAGGGTTATCCCTCTTTTTGACGGGGTGATTTATACGGCTAAAAATAAGGCCCGGGAAGCGCATTGCGCCTACCGGGCCCCGATTTCCACAAGATTTAAACATTCAGTCCATTACGGTATGTGACACATCATTACGGACTGCTTGTCATATCTTTCAATTAGCAGAATAAACGATCGTTTCAACGCCGCTTTCCGTGCCGAGCAAGCACAGATTCGCGCCGCGCTCGGCGAACAGGCCGACCGTCACGACGCCCGGCCATGCGTTCACCTGCGCTTCGAAGCCGCGCGGATCGGCGATCTGCAGGCCCTTCACGTCGATGATCTCGTTACCGTTGTCGGTGATGTAGGGCGCACCGTCCTTCGTCACGCGCAGCACCGGCACACCGCCGAGTGCGGTCACACGCCGGCCGATCGCCGTGCGCGCCATCGGCACGACTTCGATCGGCAGCGGGAACGCGCCGAGCACCGGCACGCGCTTGCTGGCGTCAGCGATGCAGACGAACGTGTCGGCCACCGACGCGACGATCTTCTCGCGCGTCAGCGCGCCGCCGCCGCCCTTGATCATCGCGCCGCTCGCGTCGATCTCGTCGGCGCCATCGACGTACACCTGCAGAGAGTCGACCTCGTTCAGGTCGAACACCTTGATGCCGTGAGATTTCAGGCGTTCGGTCGTGGCGACGGAGCTCGACACGGCGCCGCGATAACGCACCTTGACGACGGCGAGCGCGTCGATGAAGCAGTTGGCGGTCGAGCCGGTGCCGACGCCGATCACGGCGCCTTCCGGCACGTTCTGGATCACGTAGTCAGCGGCGGCCTGGCCGACGAGGCGTTTGAGTTCGTCTTGAGTCATGGAGTGGTAACGCTGCGGGATTGCGGAAAACCGCCAGTTTACCGGACTCGGATGACGGCCCGCGTTTTTCGGCGTGCGGTGCGCCGCGGGTTCAGGGTGCGCCCGCCGCGGGCGCATTGTCCGCGGGTTGCGTGCCGGGGATGTACTTGTCGAGCAACGCCTGCGCGATCGCGTCGGATTCGGCGTCCGGGTTGCCCGCATAGTCCGACGGCCTGAAATGCATCTGGAATGCGGCGAACACGCGTCGCGTGCGTGCGTCGAGCACGCCATCGGTGGCCACGTCGTAGCCGTAGCGCACAAGCTTGAGCTGCAGTTCGCGCACGTCGACCGGCGCATGCGGATCACGGCCGCCGAGCCGCGCCGCCACCGTCGCATCGTCCGGCCACGCACCGACGCCGGCCTGGGCCAACGCATGCCACGGAAACAGCGGCCCCGGATCGATCTTGCGTTGTGGCGCGATGTCGCTGTGCCCGACCACGCGCGTCGGCGGAATCCCGTAGCGCGCGACGATGTCCTTCGACAGCCGGGTCAGCGCGGCGACCTGTTCGGGCGGATACGGCTGCCAGGTGCGGTTCTGCGGATCGAGCGGACCGCGGTTCACGTTCTCGATGCCGATCGACACCGCGTTCAGCTCGGTCGTGCCCTGCCACTCGCTGACACCCGCGTGCCATGCTCGCTCCGATTCCGGAACGAGCTGGTAGACGACAGGCATTCTGCGCTCGACGCGCGGCTGCGGCGGGACGACGTAGTGCACACTGACCGAATCGCCTGTCAGCGTACGCAGCGATTTCGCCTCGTCGCTTTCGGTGTAATGCATCACGAGAAAGCGGATCCGCGAATCGGCACCGCGCGCATGCAGGCTCGTGTCGGCATAGTACGTGCCGCGTTCGACGAGCGCCGGCGACGTGCAGGCAGCCAGCAGGCACAGCACGGCGCAGGATGTGCCGACGCGGAACAGGGTCATCGGTCGTGCTCCGGGGGGCCGCGTGCCGCATCGGATCGCGGCACGCGTCGTTCGGGTCATTCGAGGCCCGCGCAGGTCGCGCGGGACGGGCTGCGTCAGCCCTTCACGCGCCGCTGGCGCACGGCTTCGTACAGGCACACGCCACTTGCGACCGACACGTTCAGGCTTTCGACGCTGCCTGCCATCGGAATGCTCATCACTTCGTCGCAGGTGTCGCGCGTGAGCCGGCGCATGCCTTCGCCTTCCGCACCCATCACGAGCGCGACGGGGCCGTCGAGCTTCGTTTCGTAGAGCGTCGACGACGCCTCGTCCGACGTGCCGATGATCCACACGCCGGCCTCCTTCAGCTCGCGCAGCGCGCGGGCGAGGTTCGTCACCGTGATGTACGGCACCGTATCGGCCGCGCCGCTCGCCACCTTGGCAGCGGTCGCGTTCAGGCCGACCGCACGGTCGCGCGGCGCGATGACCGCGTGCGCACCGGCCGAATCGGCGACACGCAGGCATGCGCCGAGGTTGTGCGGATCGGTGACGCCGTCGAGCACCAGCAGCAGCGCGGGGCCCTGGATGCCGTCAAGCAGCTCGGACAGGTTTTGCGCGAGCGGGACGTCCTCGACGCGCGCGACGACACCTTGGTGACGCTCGGTATGGGCGAGGCCCCACAGGCGCGTTTCGTCGGCCGCGATCAGCCGCACGCCCGCTTCCTTCGCGGTGTGCAGGAAGTCCTGCATGCGGCGGTCGCGGCGCGTCTGGTCGTACAGCACCTCCGCAACCGTCGATGCATCGTGCCGCAAACGTGCGGTCACCGCATGAAAACCGTAAAGAACCTTCAGACGTGACATGACTGGAACAACCTTCGATCAAACGTGCGGCCGCGCGACGCGCGCAGCCACGATCCATGGAAAAGGAAAGCGCCGCGTTGCCGGCCGATGACCGGTAACGCGGCGTCTCTCGATACTGCAGGGCGTGCGCTTGGCGCCGCCCCGAACGCTCAATACTTCTTGCGGGCGCGTGTCTTCTTCGCGGTCGGCTTCGCCGCCGCACCGCCGCCGCTGCCGCCCTTCTTCTTCACGGCGGCACGCGCGGCGTGTGCCTCCTTCACCGCGACGCTCGGCGCGCTCGCGGCCTTCTTGCGGCGCGGCGCGGGTTCTTCCGCCTGCGGCAGCGCACGGACACGCGGGCCGTTGCGATCGACACCGCTGCCAACGGAAGCCGGCGCGGGCGACGGGCGCGGCGCCTTCACCGGCGTATCGCGCACGAGGCGGAAATCGATCTTGCGCGCGTCGAGATCGACGCGGCTCACCTGCACGCGCACGCGATCCGACAGGCGATAGCGGATGCCCGTCCGTTCGCCGCGCAGCTCGTTCTTGATTTCGTCGTACTGGAAGTAGTCCGAGCCGAGTTCCGTGACGTGCACGAGCCCTTCGATGAAGAGCGTGTCGAGCTGCACGAAGATGCCGAACGACGTGACGCCGTTCACCATCCCGCCGTACTCCTCGCCGAGCTTGTCGCGCATGAAGTAGCACTTGAGCCAGGCTTCGACGTCGCGCGATGCTTCGTCCGCGCGGCGCTCGTTCGCCGAGCAGTGCAGGCCGAGCTCTTCCCAGATCGCCGTGTTCGGATGCGGGCGGCCGCGCGTTTCGTCGTCGGCCTGCTGCATCGCACGGGCGCGCGGCGACAGCGCAGTGTTCAGCTCGAAACCGTCCGGCGCCTTCGGCACGTATTTCTTGCCGGACAGGATCGCGTAGATCGCGCGGTGCGTGAGCAGGTCCGGATAACGGCGGATCGGGCTCGTGAAGTGCGCGTATGCCTCGTAGGCCAGGCCAAAGTGACCGATGTTGTCCGGGCTGTAGACGGCCTGCTGCATCGAGCGCAACAGCATCGGCTGCAGCATCTGCGCATCGGGCCGGTCGCGGATCTGCGCCATCAGCGCCGCGTAGTCGCTCGCATGCGGCTTGTCGCCGCCGCCGAGCGACAGGCCCATGCCGCGCAGGAACGCGCGCAGGTTCTCGAGCTTCTCCGGCGTCGGCCCCGCGTGCACGCGGTACAGGCCCGGATGCTTGTTGCGCTTCAGGAAATCGGCCGCGCAGACGTTCGCGGCCAGCATGCATTCCTCGATCAGCTTGTGCGCATCGTTACGCTGGCGCGGCACGATCTGCTCGATCTTGCCCTGCGAGTTGCAGACGATGTAGGTCTCGGTCGTGTCGAAGTCGATCGCGCCGCGCTTCTGCCGTGCGGCGAACAGCGACTTGTAGACGCCGTACAGATCCTGCAGGTACGGCAGCAGGTCTGCGCGACGTGCGGCCTCCGGCCCCTTCGTGTTCGACAGTACGGCCGCGACTTCGGTGTACGTGAGGCGCGCAGCTGAATGGATGACGGCCGGGTAGAACTGGTACGCCTTGATCTCGCCGCGCGCGGTGATCACCATGTCGCACGCGAGCACGCAGCGGTCGACCTGCGGATTCAACGAGCACAGGCCGTTCGACAGCTTCTCCGGCAGCATCGGAATCACGCGGCGCGGGAAGTAGACCGACGTGCTGCGCTCGAGCGCGTCGGCATCGAGCCCGCTGCCCGGCTGTACGTAGTGCGATACGTCGGCGATCGCGACGATCAGCCGGTAGCCGTCGCCGCGGCCGACCTTGACCGGCTCGCAGTAGACGGCGTCGTCGAAGTCGCGTGCGTCCTCGCCGTCGATCGTCACGAGCGGCACGTCGCGCAGGTCGACGCGGAAACGCAGGTCGGTCGGCCGCACCTTGTCGGGCAGCGCGGCGGCTTCGTCGAGCGCCGGCTGGCTGAATTCGTGCGGCACGCCGTACTTGCGCACCGCGATTTCGATTTCCATGCCCGGATCGTCGATGTCGCCGAGCACCTCGACGACACGGCCGAGCGGCTGCGAATGGCGGCTCGGGAAATCGGTCAGCTCGACGACGACGACCTGCCCGACCTTCGCCTTCTTCACGTTCTGCGTGATCAGGATGTCGTGGCCGATGCGCTTGTCTTCCGGTGCGACGATCAGCGCACCGTTCTCGTTGAGCAGGCGGCCGATCACGCGCTTGTTCGCGCGCTCGGTGACTTCGACGACATGCCCTTCCGGGCGGCCGCGGCGATCGTAGCCGACGATCCGCGCGAGCACGCGATCGTTGTGCATCACCTTCTGCATTTCACCGTTCGGCAGGAACAGGTCGTCCTGGCCGTCGTCGCGGATCACGAACCCGTAGCCGTCGCGATGCCCTTGCACGCGCCCGGCAACGAAGTTCGACGGATGGGTCAACTGGTAATGGCCACGCTTGTCGAGGCGGATCTGGCCGTCGCGTTCCATCGCGGCGACACGCCGGAAGAACCCCTCGCGCTCCTGACGCTTGATCGACAGTGCCTCGGCGATGTCGTTGGCGGCCAGCGGCGCGTCGCTCGTACGCAGCACGCCGAGAATTTCTTCACGGCTCGGAATGGGGTACGGATATTTGCTCAAGGGTTTGTCGATGGTTGTTCTCGTTGCGTTGATTGATGGTGCACGGCATCAACATAGAGGTGTCCTTCAGACAGTTCTATATTGACGGCGGCGGGTCATTCTATCACCCGGCTGTGTCACCAAATGACGGGAATGCCGCCGGCGGGCGCGACGGAGCCCGGTTTGCGATGCATCGCAAAAAAGTGTTGACACGAATAATTGGGGCGCTATAATTTCGCTTCTTTGCAGCAAGCAGCTACTGCAAAACGTGCCCAGGTGGCGGAATTGGTAGACGCACTAGGTTCAGGTCCTAGCGGTGGCAACATCGTGGAGGTTCGAGTCCTCTCCTGGGCACCATCTGTTTCATAAAAAGGTCGGCTTCTAGCCGGCCTTTTTTCATTTCAAGCCCAGGAAGCAAAGCGCCTGCGCGCTTTGCGTGAGGACTCGAAAGGATGCGCTTGCAAGCGCAGCCGGGGTCGCGCATGTGTGACCGAGTCCTCTCCTGGGCACCATCTGTTTTTAAAAAGGTCGGCTTCTAGCCGGCCTTTTTTCATTTCCGGCGCCAGGAAACGGCGCCCGGCTTACTCGCCGATGAACTTGCGCAGCAGCCTGGACAGCTCGTCAAACTCGGCCTTCGAAAATTTCCGCAAGCGGGCGTTGAGCACCTTCGGCGCAATCTCCGGAATCTGCGCGGCGACCGCCTGCCCCGCTTCGGTCAGCGCGAGGTTCACCACCCGCCGATCGCTGACGCTGCGCGAACGCTCGACGAGCCCCTTGTCCTCCAGCTTGTCGAGCACACGCGTCATCAGCCCGGTGTCGACACCGAGCAGCTTCGACAATTCGAAAGGCGTCGCCGCGCTACCGATCCGCAGGGACAGCAGGACGCCCATCTGCTGCGCCGTGATATCGAGATCCTTCAACGCCGCATCCATCTCGGACGTGATCAGGTTGCGCGCCTTCGCGAGTACGAACCCCACGCTTTCGGTGTGCAGGAAATTCTTCGGCGTGTAGTGTTCCATCGTGCTCGCTGAGTCGCATATTGTTGACCGACACAATAATTGCGACATCACGATTTTTCAAGGCACGCGGCATCTCGCGTACGCGCCGCCCGCATCGGCTCAATGCCCGCCGGCTGCCGCGGCCCCGGCAGCCACGCCCTTGCCCGGCTTCGTCACCCAGACCAGCGGAATGATCAGCACGAAGATCACCGCCGACAGCCAGAACACGTCGTTCAGCCCGAGCATCGTCGCCTGCGCATTCAACGTCGCCTCAAGGTAGGTCAGCGCCTTCGGCGCACCGGCGTCGAGCGCGCTCTGCACGCTGGCGACCGCGCTCGCGAAGATCGGGTTGTTCACACTGCCCTGCTCGGCCAGTTGCGCGTGATGCAGGATCGTGCGGTCGTTCCAGGCGGTGCTCGCGAGCGACGTGCCGACCGCGCCCATGAACACGCGCGCGAAATTGGACAGGCCCGCGGCCGCCGGGATGCGCTCGGGCGGCAGCCCGGACAGGATGATCGACGTGAGCGGCGTCATGAAGAACGCCGTCGGGATGCCCTGCAGCAACGTGGGCACCACGAGCGTCCACGTGTCGACGCCCGTCGTATAGCGCGAGCGCATGAAAAATACGCCGGCAAAGCCGAGAAACGCAAACGTGACGAGCACACGCATGTCCGATTTCGGCATCACCTTGCCGACCACCGGCGCGAGGATCACCGCGAAGATGCCGAGCGGCGCGGTGACGAGGCCCGCATTGACGACCGGATAGCCAAGCGAGCCCTGTATCCATTGCGGCAGGATCACGAGATTCGCGAAAAATACCGCAAACGCAATCGAGATGGCCAACGTTCCACCGAGAAAATTTCGTTGTGCAAACAGCCTGAGATCGACGATCGGGCGCGCTTCGGTCAACTCCCAGATCAGGAAGAACACGAAGCCGACCACCGCCACGATGGTCAGGATCCAGATCGTCGACGAATTGAACCAGTCGAGATCCTTGCCCTTGTCGAGCATGACCTGCAGTGCGGCAACCCACACGACCAGCGCGATCAGCCCGACCTTGTCGACCGGCAGCTTGCGGGCCGGCGTTTCCCGGTTGCGATAGAGCGCCCAGATCACGGCCGCCGCGAACAACCCGACGGGCACGTTGATATAGAAGATCCACGACCAGCTGTAGTTGTCCGTGATCCAGCCGCCGAGCGCGGGGCCGGCAATCGGTCCGACGGTGGCCGTCATCCCCCACAGAGACAGCGCGCTCGAACTCTTCTCCTTCGGGAACGAAGCGAGCAGCAACGCCTGGGACAAGGGCACGAGCGGCCCGGCCACGGCACCCTGGACGATCCGCGCGGCGAGGAGCACGGTCAGGTTGGGCGCGAGCCCGCACGCAGCCGACGACAGCACGAACAGCAGGATGGCCCAGACGAACAGCTTTACCTGCCCGACCCGCTGCGTCAGCCAACCGGTCAGCGGGATCGACACCGCGTTGGCCGCCGAGAACAGCGTGATGACCCACGTACCCTCGTCGATGGACACGCCCAGATTGCCGGAAATGGTTGGAATCGCGACGTTGGCGATCGATGAATCGAGAACGTTCATGAACGTGGCGAGCGCCACCGCGAGCGTTCCCAGCGCGAAGCTGGCGCCGGTCAGCGGTGCCGGCGTGCCCGGACTTTCGGACGGTTTCATCGGATGTCCTTCTGATCGGGCGCCACGCGAACAACCGCCGCGGCACCGAGCAAAATTAACTGATATGTCAGATAAGTGATTGAAAAAAACGATCGGCGCGACGCGCGGGTGTTTCCCGCGACAACGCCAATCGCTGACTCTAAATTTTCTGCAATGACTATATTTGACTATGCAATCATATGCAAGCTCGAAACATCGATCGGCTGCACATGCATGGGTGCGCCGCGAGCATCGGCACCCCGCTCTTATGCCCGCCAGCCGGATCGATAGCAGAATTTATCGGTTATCGTCCGCTCGACCTGTTGGTACGTTAGCCGGCTCGCTTCAATGCAACGAACCAGACAAGGAGCACGACCCATGACGCCGATGAACCGCCGCGCATTCGCGCGCGCGATGCTGGCCGCAGGCCTCACTGCCGCCGGCGTCCGAGCGCACGCCGAGAACGCACCCGATGTGCTGCGTATCGGCTACCAGAAGTCGTCGACGCTCATCACGGTGCTCAAGACGCGCGGTGCACTCGAGCAGGCCCTGGCGCCGCTCGGCTTGCGCGTGTCGTGGCACGAATTCGCGAGCGGATTGCCGCTGACCGAAGCGCTCAACGTCGGCGCCGTCGATTTCAGCGCCGACGTGGCCGATACGGTCCCGGTCTTCGCTCAGGCCGCGCATGCACGTTTCGTGTACGTCGCACAGGAAGCGCCTTCACCGAAGGCGCAGGCGATCGTCGTCAGGCAGGACAGCGCACTGCGTACGCTCGCCGATCTCAAGGGCAAGCGCATCGCGGTCACGAAGGCGGCCGGCAGCCATTACCTGCTGCTTGCCGCGCTCGCACGCGCGAAGCTCGGGCCGGCCGATGCGGCGATCCACTACCTGACACCCGCGGACGGCCGCGCGGCGTTCGAGCGTGGCAGCGTGGACGCGTGGATCACGTGGGATCCCTATGTCGCGTCGGTCGACCGGAATCCCGACGTACGGATTCTCGCTGACGGCAGCGGACTCGCGTCGTACCAGCGCTACTACCTCGCGTCGACCGGTTTCGCGGCAGCGCGGCCCGACGTCGTCCAGGTCCTGTTCGACCAGTTGTCGCAGGCCGGCACGTGGCTGCGCGACCACCCGCAGGAGGCCGCGAATACACTCGCGCCGATCTGGGGGCTCGACGCGACGACGATCGCACGCGCGAATGCGCGGCGCAGTTATCTCGTTCGCGCGGTGGTCGCGCAAAACTTCGGCGAACAGCAGAAGATCGCCGACACGTTCCTCGCAGCCGGACTGCTGCCGGCCCGAGTCGACACGAGCCAGGCGCAGCGCTGGAATTTCGCCGCGAAACGCGCGAATCCGGTCGGCGCGTAAGGATCCGTCGCGCGAGGGGCAATATTTTTATCGCTTTGAATGAAATTGTGTTGACAGGCTCCGCCGACACGCTAGAATAGCGGTCTTCGCATCGCAGCAAGCGAAACGTGCCCAGGTGGCGGAATTGGTAGACGCACTAGGTTCAGGTCCTAGCGGTGGCAACATCGTGGAGGTTCGAGTCCTCTCCTGGGCACCACTTATTTAAAAAGGTCGGCTTCTAGCCGGCCTTTTTTCATTTCAAGCCCAGGAAACAAAGCGCCTGCGCGCTTTGCGTGAGGCCTCGAAAGGCTGCGCTTGCAAGCGCAGCCGGGGTCGCGCATGTGTGCCCCCCCTCCTGACCACCATCCGCTTTCTCAAACAGTCCGCTTCCAGCCGGCCATTTCTCATTCTCGGCATTCGGAATGGATGCACCCGCGTACATATCCGGAATCACAAGTTCGACGATGCACGCCTGCTGCCACGATGTTTGCGCACGCTGCCCGATGCCACGAACTCTTCCGCCCAATTATTTTCGTTCGCGACCTCAAATTCTGTTGACAGCCGCTCAAGGCACGCTATAATTTCACTTCTTTGCAGCAAGCAGCTACTGCAAAACGTGCCCAGGTGGCGGAATTGGTAGACGCACTAGGTTCAGGTCCTAGCGGTGGCAACATCGTGGAGGTTCGAGTCCTCTCCTGGGCACCATCTGTTTTTTAAAAAGGTCGGCTTCTAGCCGGCCTTTTTTCATTTCCGGCTCCGGAAACACATCCCCCCATATCCGCAAGCAGACCAGTCGCTCCGGTTAGCGTCGCCTGCGCAAACGTGCCGTGACGGCGCATTGCAAATCCGACGACAACCCCATTGCCCCGGATTCAGGCCACCACCCACGCCACCTTTGGCCTGAATGACTGGATTTCCGCTATTCGTCCCCGATTCCAGGCGCCCCACGCCGCCATCCCCGCCCCCACCCAAACCGGGATTTCCCTAAGCTGACATGCCGGCGCTCACGCGGTTAAATAAATCAACGTGATTTATTTAATGCGCCGCCCGACGGCGCACCATGGAAGGAGACGCCATGAGAAGCCCGCACTTCGGCCAGGGCAGCAATTCGGCCAACGTGCGCCGTTACAACGAGCGCCTGCTGCTGAAGACGCTGCGCCGCGCAGGCAGCGCGTCAAAGGCCGACCTCGCCCGCCTCGCAAACATGACGGGCACGGCGGTCGGCAGCATCATCGCGTCGCTCGCCGACGCGAAGCTGATCGAATTCGCAGGCCGCACGGAAGGCCACCGTGGTCAGCCAGCCTCGTTGATTCGCCTCGACCCGCGCGGCGCGTTCGGCATCGGCGTCCATCTCGACCGGATGCGCATCGAAACGGCACTCGTCAACTTCGCGGGCGACGTGCTCGGCCGCCGCTCGCACGACACGCTGCTGCCTCCCCCGGCCGACGTGCTCGAGATCGTCCGCCACGACATCGACGCGATGCAAGCCCTGCTCCCCGACCACGAACGCGCCCGCCTGACCGGCATCGGCGTCGCGCAGCCCTACAACCTCGGCGCGTGGATGCGCGAACTCGGCCTCGCACCCGATACGTTCCGCGCGTGGGAAGACGTCGATTTCGCAAGCGACCTCAGCCGCACGCTGTCGCTTCCGGTCTTCGGCGAAAACGACGGCAATGCGGCCGCGATCGCCGAGCTGTTCTACGGATACGGCCGGCAGTGCGACGACTTCGTCTACCTGTTCATCGGGCCGGCGATCGGCGGCGGCATCGCGATCGACGGCGACTGCCTGCGCGGCTTGACCGGCAATGCGGGCGACATCGCCGTGATTCCCGTGCCGCCGAGCCGGCTGGCTTCCGCGCCGCCGCCGCGCGGCCCGTGGGACATCCTGCTCGCGCGTGCGTCGCTGCATGCACTCGTGCGCCATCTGCGCCATCACGGCGAGACGGTCGACAACCGGGCCGATCTCGAAGCTTGCATCGCTCGCGGCCTGCCCGCGGTCGACGAATGGATCGACGATTGCGTCGACGCGCTCGCACCGGCGTTGCGCGCTGTGCTGTGTGTGGTCGATGCACCGGTGGTCGTGCTCGACGCCGACACCGATGCGGGCCTGCTCGACGCGGTCACGACGCGCCTGCGCGCAGCGCTCGTCGCCACCGCGCCCGAAGCGCGCGGCACGCCGATGCTCGTTCGAGGCACGTTCGGCGCCGACGCCGGCGCGATCGGCGCGGCCACGCTGCCGATGTATTTCAACTTCTCCCCGCGGGCCGGCATCCTCAAGGGCGCCCGCACCGACTCGCAGGAGGTCAACCATGTCGCGATCTGAGTCGCCCCGCCCGCTGCTCGAAATGCGCGGGATCAGCAAGACGTTCCCGGCTGTGCGTGCGCTCGACAACGTGAGCCTGACCGTCTATCCCGGCGAGATCCATTCGCTGATGGGCGAAAACGGCGCGGGCAAATCGACGCTGATGAAGATCCTGTCGGGTGCATACCGCGCTGATGCCGGCGGCGAGATCCTGATCGACGGCGAACGCATCGACATCGACGGCCCGCTAGCCGCACGCGATGCGGGCGTCGCGGTGATCTACCAGGAACTGTGCCTGTCGCCAAACCTGAGCGTCGCGGAAAACATCTACATCGGCCGCGAACTGAGGCGCGGCAACCGGCGCTGGGGCACGATCGACCGCGCGGCGATGGCGCGCGGCTGCGAAGACGTGCTCGCGCGCCTGGGCGCATCGTTCGGGCCCGACACGCTCGTCGACACGCTGTCGATCGCGGAGCAGCAGCTCGTCGAGATTGCGCGCGCCGTGCACACCCGCGCACGCATCCTCGTGATGGACGAACCGACCACGCCGCTGTCGTCGCGCGAGACCGAACACCTGTTCCGCCTGATCCGCCAGTTGCGCGAGGAAGGGCTCGCGATCATCTACATCAGCCACCGGATGGCGGAGATCTACGAGCTGTCCGACCGCGTGTCGGTGCTGCGTGACGGCACGTACGTCGGCACGCTCGAACGCGCATCGCTGTCGGCCGAGCGTCTCGTCGCGATGATGGTCGGCCGCGACATCTCCGGCTTTTACAAGAAGGAACACGCGCCGTACGACCCGGGCCACCTGCTGCTGTCGGTACGCGACATCGCCGACGGCGGGCGCGTGCGCGGCTGCAGCCTCGACCTGCATGCCGGCGAAGTGCTCGGTATCGCGGGGCTCGTCGGCGCAGGCCGCACCGAACTCGCACGGCTGATCTTCGGCGCCGAACCGCGCGTGCGCGGCGACGTGAAGGTGGGCGAACGCACGTTCGGCGCGCACTCGCCGCGCGACGCGATCGACGCAGGCCTCGTCTACCTGACCGAAGACCGCAAGCGCCAGGGCCTGTTCCTCGACATGAGCGTGCGCGACAACATCAACATCTCGGTCTGCAACCGCGATGCGCGGCTCGGTGCGCTCGACCTCGCGCGCGGCGCCGAGCGCGCACGCGACGCCATTGCGTCGCTGTCGATCCGCGTCCCCCACGCGAACGTCAACGTCGGCGCGCTGTCGGGCGGCAACCAGCAGAAAGTGCTGCTGTCGCGCCTGCTCGAGACGAAGCCGCGCGTGCTGATCCTCGACGAACCGACGCGCGGCGTCGACATCGGTGCCAAATCCGAGATCTACCGGATCATCAACGAACTGGCCCGGGCCGGCGTGGGTGTGATCGTGATCTCGAGCGAACTGCCGGAGATCATCGGCGTCGCCGACCGGGTGCTGGTGATGCGCGAAGGCGAGATCGCGGGCGAACTCGGCGGCCACACGCATACGTCCATCACGCAGGAAGCCATCATCGCGCTCGCCACCGGCTCGCAAGCCGAACTCGCCGACGCACACTGAGCCTCGACCTTTTCATTTCCTTCTTACATTCAGGTTACCGAAATGATCAACCCGACCAAGCAGCGGAACCTCGCTTCCGCGACGGCCCACCCGGTGGGCGATCGTACTCCCCGGTTGCGCGTCACCGATCACCGCGCCCGCATGCAATCGCTGATCCGCACGGCCGGCATGCTGCCGGTGCTACTGGTTCTTTGCATCGGCTTCGGCTTCCTGACCGACGGCTTCTTCACGCTGCAGAACCTATCGATCGTCACGCAGCAGGCATCGATCAACATCGTCCTCGCCGCCGGCATGACCTTCGTGATCCTGACGGGCGGCATCGACCTGTCGGTCGGCTCGGTGCTCGCCGCCGCGGCCGTCGCGGCACTGCTCGCGTCGACCATTCCGGGCTGGGGCTGGCTCGGCGTGCCGTTCGCGCTCATCGTCGGCCTCGTGTTCGGCGCGATCAACGGCGGCCTGATCTCGTTCCTGCGCCTGCCGCCGTTCATCGTCACGCTCGGCGCGATGACGGCCGTGCGCGGCGTCGCGCGCCTGATCGGCAACGACACGACCGTGTTCAATCCGCAGTTGCCGTTCGCGTTCATCGGCAACGGCACGATCCTCGGTGTGCCATGGCTCGTCGTGATCGCGTGCGCGGTGATCGCGATCTCGTGGTTCATCCTGCGCCGCACGGTGCTCGGGATGCGCATCTATTCGGTCGGCGGCAATCCGGAAGCCGCCCGCCTGTCGGGCATCAACGTGCGGGCCATCCAGCTGTTCGTGTATGCGGCGTCGGGCCTGCTCGCCGGCCTCGGCGCAGTGATGTCGGCCGCGCGGCTCTATGCGGCCAACGGCCTGCAGCTCGGCCAGTCGTACGAACTCGACGCGATCGCCGCGGTGATCCTCGGCGGCACGAGCTTCGTCGGCGGCGTCGGCTCGATCGTCGGCACGCTGATCGGTGCGTTGATCATTGCGGTATTGACGAACGGCCTCGTGCTGCTCGGCGTGTCCGACATCTGGCAGTACATCATCAAGGGGCTCGTGATCATCGGCGCCGTTGCGCTCGATCGCTATCGCCAGCGCGACTCGGCGCGCACCTGATCCCTTCCCGTCGATTCAACCTTGCGGCGCAGGCCGGTTCACCTGCACCCGTTCACAAACAAACCTCACGGAGACACAACGACATGTTCAAGCACAAAGCCGCCCTGACCGCCATCGCCTTCGCACTCGCCTTCGGCGCTTCCGCCGCACACGCGGCCGACAAGCCGCTCAAATCGATCGGCGTCACCGTCGGGTCGCTCGGCAACCCGTACTTCGTCACGATCGTCAAGGGCGCCGAGGCGCGCGCCAAGCAGATCAACCCGAATGCGAAGGTCACGGCCGTGTCGGCCGACTACGACCTGAACAAGCAATTCACGCAGATCGACAACTTCATCTCCGCGCACGTCGACATGATCCTGATCAACGCAACCGATCCGAAGGCGATCGAGCCGGCGGTGAAGAAGGCGCAGGCGGCCGGCATCACGGTCGTCGCGGTCGACGTCGCGGCAGCGGGCGCGAACGCGACCGTGCAGACCAACAACGTGAAGGCCGGCGAGCTGGCATGCGACTACATCGCGAAGAAGCTCAACGGCAAGGGCAACGTGATCATCGAGAACGGCCCGCAGGTGTCGGCCGTGATCGATCGCGTCAACGGCTGCAAGACCGTGCTCACGAAAAACGCGGGCATCAAGCTGCTGTCGAGCGACCAGGACGGCAAGGGCTCGCGCGAAGGCGGGATGAATGCGATGCAGGGCTACCTGACGCGTTTTCCGAAGCTCGACGCGGTGTTCACGATCAACGATCCGCAGGCGATCGGCAGCGATCTCGCCGCGAAACAGCTGAATCGTCCGGGCATCGTGATCACGTCGGTGGATGGTGCACCCGACATCGAAGTGGCGCTCAAATCCAACACGCTCGTGCAGGCGTCGTCGAGCCAGAATCCTTGGTCGATGGCACAGCAGGCCGTG
This sequence comes from Burkholderia sp. D-99, assembly GCF_011605345.1. GTDB lineage: Bacteria > Pseudomonadota > Gammaproteobacteria > Burkholderiales > Burkholderiaceae > Burkholderia. The sequence goes on along the minus strand of NZ_JAAOXM010000013.1, from coordinate 59,913 downwards.
AACGTCGGCTACGGCATCATGAACGGCCAGAAGCCGGCCAACCCGATGATCCTGATCGAGCCGATGCTCATCACGCGCGACAACGTGAAGACCTACAAGGGCTGGAGCACGCCGCGCTGATTGCGCCGTCCGCCCGCGCAACCGGGCAGTGCGGGGCCGTGTCGCCATGCGCGACGGCCCCGCACTGCTCGCCTTTTCGGATCAACCGCTGTACGGCCGCGCGCAACGCCGCGGCACAAGGTTTCGACATGACGACGTTTCCCCGCCTGATCGTATTCGGCGAAGCACTGACCGATTTCATTCGCGACGACGCGCAGCACTGGCACAGCGTCGCCGGCGGCTCATGCTGGAACGTCGCGCGCGTCGGGGCGCGACTCGGCGTGCCGACGGCCTTCGCCGGCACGGTCAGCCGCGACATCTTCGGCGACGAGCTGATGCGCAAGAGCGCCGACGCCGGGCTCGACTTGCGCTTCATCCGGCAGGTCGATCGCGCGCCGCTTCTCGCGATGGTCGTGTCGAAGCAGCCGCCCCACTATTTCTTCATCGGCGAGAACAGCGCCGATCTCGCGTTCGATCCGGCGGACCTGCCCGCCGGCGCACTCGATGCGGCCGAGATCGTGCACGTCGGTTCGCTCGGCGTCGTACGCGAGCCGCTCGCGGCGCGCCTGATCGAAGTCGCGCAGGCCGCGCGGGCGGCCGGCAAGCGGATCTCGTTCGACCCGAACTTCCGTGCGCCAATGGCCGCGCCGTCGTATCGCGACACGCTGCGCCGGCTGGCCGGGCTCGCCGACTGGATCAAGGTATCCGACGAGGATCTGCGCGGGCTGTTTCCCGAACTCGATGAAGCCGCCGCGCTCGCGCAACTGCGCACGTGGGCGCCCGACGCGACGATGCTCGTCACGCGCGGCGCATCCGGCATGCAGCTCCTGCATCGCGACACCGTGTTGTTCCAGCCCGCGTTCCCGACCGAAGTTGCCGACACCGTCGGCTGCGGCGATGCGAGCATCGGCGGCTGGCTCGCAAGCCAGCTTGCACGTCCCGATGCGTCAGCCGCCGAGCATCTGCGCTATGCAGCCGCGTGCGCGGCGGTCGCCTGTGCGCATGCAGGCGCCTATGCGCCGACGGCCGCGGAAGTGGCCGACGTGATCGACCGCGCAGCCGAAGCCGTGCCGTCGCGATAGGCCGCACCGCGCCGTCACGCGGCGGTCGTTCCGCCGCTGCCGTCCGGCGGCATGCCGGCCCGCAGCAGTTGCAGGCTCTCGTCGACGCTCAGTTCCGACATCGCGTCGTCGTGCAGCGTATCGTCCGCCGCGCGGCGCAACGCGTGCAGCGCATGCACCTTGAGCCGCACGATCGCGAGCCGCAATCCGCGCGCCGTGCATTCGGCCGCGAACGTGCGCAACGATTCGATCGTCGTGCCGTCGACGTCCGGCGTTTCCTCGAGGCTCAGCATCACGGTATGCGTGTCCGGCGCGGCCTTCATCAGCACCCGCACACGGTTCAGCATCCGGTCCGCATTCGCGAAGAACAGCTGCGCCTCGGGCCGCACGATCAGCACGCCCGGCACCGGCTTCGCATCGGCATGGCTCGCCATGTCGACGAAGTCGTGGCTGTCACGCAGCCTGCCGAGCACGCTGACGTTCGGCTCGGACAGCTTGCGCAGCGTCAGCAGCAGGCTCACGCCGATGGCCGCGAGCAGCCCGTGCAGCACGCCGAGCACGAGCACCGCGAGCAGCGCGGCGATCACGACGAGCCGGTCGCGATGCCAGGCCCAGTATGGCCGGAATACCGACGGATGCAGCGAGTGGCTGACCGCGAAGATCACGATCGCCGCGAGCACGGGCTCCGGCGTGCGCGCGAGCTGCGGCAGCAGCAGCCAGACGATCAGCGCGACCACGCCCGCCGCCCACAGGCCGGCAAAGCGCGACTGCGCGCCGGCCGCTTCGTTCGCCGAGGTCGCCGAATAGCCGGCACCGACCGGCATCCCGTGCAGCAGGCCCGACACGAGATTCGCGCAGCCGAGCGCGACGAGGTCGCGGTTCGGCGACACGCTGTCGCCATGCTTCAGCGCGAAGTTGCGGATCGACCCGTACGACTCCGCGTACAGGATCAGCATCAGCGCGAACGCAAGCTCGACGGTCTGCATCCACGCGTTGCGGTCGAGGGTCGGCAGGCCGAATTCGATATGCCGGAAGTCGATATGGCCGACGATCGCAATGCCGTATCGGTGCCAGTCGATCGCATAGCCGGCCGCGATCGACAGCACGATCACGACGAGCGTCGCGGGCACGCGCGAGCTCCGCCCGAGCGTGAACAGCAACGCCAGTGCGATCGCACCGAGCACGACGCTCGCGAGATTCGCATGCGGCGCGCCGGAGATCAGGTCGAGCGCGACATGCGGCGCATCGCTGTGCTGCACGGAAATCGCGAGAATCTTCGGCAACTGCTTGATGACGATCGTCAGCGCGAGGCCGAACGTGAAGCCGCGCAGCACCGGCCGCGCGACGAAATCCGACATGCCGCCGAGCCGCGCGGCACCCGCCAGGATGAACAGCACACCCGTCATCGCGACGAGCGCCGCCGCGAGCGCGAGCTGCGCGGCGAGCGCCATCCCCGACTCCGCGAGCACGGTCGCCGCGAGCACGGCGGCTGACGACGACGTCGACGACACGATCGCGAACCGGCTGCTGCCGGTGAGCGCATAGACAACGAGCCCCGACAGCAACGCGATGAGACCGGCCTGCGGCGGCAGGTTGGCCAGCCCCGCGTACGCGACTGCCTCGGGTATCAGCAGGCCCGCGATCGACAGGCCGGCCAGCGCATCGAGGCCGATGCGTCGCGTGGGCGGCGGCGAGTTCGCGTCGAGCGCGGAAAAATGGTCGGCGTGCTGCGGGCCGGCATCGGGGCGGATCGGGGCGGTCGTCATGAGGTGGTCAGGGTTTGACGGCGATGACGCCCGACCATCCGGGCAGATAGCGTGCGTCCTGCTCATGCGCGCGATGCAGCGCGATATCGAGCGCCTTCGCGAAATTCTTGCGGATCTGGTCGAGCGACACGTGCTGGCGCAGGTAGTCGGCCCACAGGAATTCGCTGAACGGCGTCGCGTCCTTCGCATAGCCGCCCGCCGTGCGCAGCTCGCCGGCGAGGCTGCGGTACGGATCGTCCACGAGCCCCGTCAGCGCCTTCGGCAGATTCCCGTAGTCGCGGCGCGTGCCGTCCGCGCCGAACGGATGCACCCACTGGTTGTGTTCCATCATCCGCCAGAAGATCGTGTGGTCGAGCCAGGACAGATCCTTCAGCAGCATCGCGTTCACGCGCGCCTCGCCTTCCTCGATCAGCGCGAGGCCGAGATGGTGATGATCGGTGATGTAGTGCAGCCCGTCCGGGCCGAGCACGGCCGGGAACCAGTGCGATTCGATCGCGGCCTTGCGCGCGCCCTTGCTGAGCGCCTTCCAGTGCTTGCGCTTCGCCTTGACTTCGCGATAGCCGACCGTCATCTGCGTGGGACGCAGTTCTTCAAGCTTGACGGGAATCAGGTGAACATCGTTACCGAGTGCCATGGTCGTACCCCATGTTGCGAAATTCCGGCAACGATACTCCTGATCGCGCGAGCCGTTAATACGTCATGACCTCGATACGCATCCGGTTGACGATCTCTGACAAGCGCTCGCGCACGCATGGCGCCGCGCTACACGCTCAGATCGTTGCGTTCGAGACGATGTCGAATGTAAGGAATGCCATCGTGCACGACGCTCACTCGGCGCATCCCGAGCTTGCGCGCGACATTAAGCGAGCCGCTGTTGGCCTCCGCGATATCGGCGATCACGCGCGGCAGGCGCACGGTGTCGAAGGCATGACGCACGACGGCCGCGGCGGCCTCACTCGCGATGCCGTGCCCCCATGTCGCACGCACCAGCCGCCAGCCGATCTCGACGTCGCGCGCGCCGCCTGCATAGTCCGGAATCAGCAGGATCCAGCCGACGAACGCATCCGGCGCGGCCTTCTCGAAGATCGACCAGTAGCCGAGGCCCGGCGGATAGTCGCGCGTGATCCGGTGCGTGACGAAGCGCCGATGCTCGACGGGATCGTGCCACGGGCCCGCGATGTGCCGCGTGACCTCCGGATCGCGGTCCATCTCGACACACGCATCGAGATCGGCCAGCACACGCGGACGCAGCCACAGCCGGGCAGTTTCGAGCACGGGCAGCGTGGCTGCGGAACGTTCGGTCATCTGGACTCCTGATTCGGTGACGATGCGCACCGGGCGCATTACAAAACAGATACAAACAGCCTTCCGGAATGATACAGATACCTGTCGCCGGTTTCGCGCGACGCCGTTTCCCATTCCGAAACAGTTCATTTCCTAGGGATTATTCCCGATTCGACGTCATCGCGCCCCGCATCGCTCAGCGCCGCGGCCTACACTCGATCAATGCCCCCGCACCGCGCGCAAGCCGGGCCGGCATCCGCATGCACATCGTGAGCGCGCAAGCCAACGAGGAGACCTCGGACATGAGCTGGACCCGCGAACAACGCAACGTCACGATTGCCGCTTACCTGGGCTGGACACTCGATGCGTTCGATTTTTTCCTGATGGTCTTCGTGCTGAAGGACATCGCCGCCGAATTCGGATCGACGATCCCCGCCGTCGCGTTCGCGCTCACGCTGACGCTCGCGATGCGCCCGCTTGGCGCGCTGATCTTCGGCCGGCTCGCCGATCGCTTCGGTCGCCGCCCGACGCTGATGGTCAACATCGCGTGCTACTCGCTGCTAGAACTCGCATCGGGTTTCGCGCCGAGCCTGACCGCGCTGCTCGTGCTGCGCGCGTTGTTCGGCGTCGCGATGGGCGGCGAATGGGGCGTCGGCTCCGCGCTGACGATGGAAACCGTGCCGACCCATGCACGCGGCTTCGTGTCGGGACTGCTGCAGGCCGGCTATCCGAGCGGCTACCTGCTCGCGTCCGTCGTGTTCGGCCTGTTCTACCAGTACATCGGCTGGCGCGGGATGTTCATGGTCGGCGTGCTGCCCGCGCTGCTCGTGCTGTACGTGCGCGCACACGTGCCCGAATCGCCGGCGTGGAAACAGATGGAGAAGCGCCCGCGCCCGAGCCTCGGGGCCACGCTGCAGCAGAACTGGAAGCTCACGATCTACGCGATCGTGCTGATGACCGCGTTCAACTTCTTCTCGCACGGCACGCAGGATCTCTATCCGACGTTCCTGCGTGAACAGCATCACTTCGATCCGCATACCGTGTCGTGGATCACGATCGTGCTGAACATCGGCGCCATCGTCGGCGGCCTGTCGTTCGGCACGATCTCGGAACGGATCGGCCGGCGTCGCGCCATCTTCATCGCTGCGCTGATCGCCCTGCCCGTGCTGCCGCTGTGGGCATTCTCGAGCGGCCCGGTTGCCCTCGCCGCGGGTGCGTTCCTGATGCAGATCTCGGTGCAGGGTGCGTGGGGCGTGATCCCGGTTCACCTGAACGAGATCTCGCCCGACGAGATCCGGGCGACCTTCCCTGGCGTCGTCTACCAGCTCGGCAACCTGCTCGCGTCGGGCAACGCGACGATGCAGGCATCGCTTGCCGTTTCGCACGGCAACAATTACAGCCTGGCGCTCGCGCTCGTGGCCGGCATCGTCGCCGTCGTGATCGCCGTGCTGATCCTGTTCAGCCGCGAGCGGCGCGGCATCGACATGACGCAATCGGTCAATACGCGTAGCGCGGTCAGCTAGATCTGCGTATTTCCGCATCGCACCATCGCGCGTGCCCCGCCCCGCCGGGGCCGCGCACAATACTTTCCGCATTCGCACATCGAACTAGAGGAATTTGTCCAGATTCCCCGCTTGCCCGCTCGGCCCGTGATTTTTTATCTTAATAAAAACGACTGTTTGAATCAGATAATCAAATCACCTGTTCGCGGCCGGGAGACCGGCATGGGAGGCGGAACATGGCAGTAAGTCAGGAGGGGCGACCGTCCGCAGGACGGCCGTCCGGGGCGCGGTCATCCGGCACTCGGCAGACCGGCGGGACGAAGGCGCGCATTCTCGATGCGGCGGAGGATCTGTTCATCGAGCATGGCTTCGAGGCGATGTCGATGCGCCAGATCACCTCGCGCGCGGCGGTCAACCTCGCCGCGGTCAACTACCACTTCGGCAGCAAGGAGGCGCTGATCCACGCGATGCTGTCGCGCCGGCTCGACCAGCTCAACCAGGAGCGCCTAGGCATCCTCGACCGCTTCGATGCACAACTCGGCACGCACATTACCTGCGAGCACGTGCTCGGCGCGATGTTCATTCCCGCGCTGAAGGCATCGCGCAATCCCGAACGCGGCGGGCCCGGGTTCCTGCGGCTGATCGGCCGTGCCTACACCGATCCTTCGCCGTTCGTGCGCAACTTCCTGACCGCGCACTATGCGAGCGTCGCGGGCCGCTTCTTCGACGCGTTCCAGCGCGCATTGCCGCACCTGCCGCGCACGGAGCTCGGCTGGCGGCTGCACTTCGCGATCGGCGCGCTGTCGGGCGCGCTCGCGGGTGCCGAAACGGAAAGCCTGATCGACGAGTTCTCGCAAGGCCGCACGATGAACGACGTGCAGATGATCGCGCGACTGTCGTCGCTGATCGTCGCCGCGCTGAAAGCGCCGATGCCCGACAGCGCGCAACTGTCGATCTTCGCGGCCGTACTCGACGACGCAGGCGCAAGCGAAGTGTTCGGGCTGCCGCAGTCGGGCACAACCACCGCCGATACGGCGACGCTGCATTCCACGAACTGAGCGCGCGAGGCCACGCGCGGCTTCCTGTTCACGATTTGATTGAAACGCGCGGTCGCGCAGGGCATCGAGGTGCCCGCGCCGATCGACCGTGCGGCACGGGGCACGGGCCGGCGCCGAAGCGCCTGCCCTCGCCGAGAGCAAAGACCGGAGACACGTCATGTCATCTTCCGCAGCACCCGCAGCGGCCCAGGTTCCGCCGAACACCGACGGCATCTGGTACGCGTCATATCCGCCCGGCGTCCCGCACGACATCGACGTCACGCAATACGCATCGCTCGTACAGTTCTTCGACGAATGCACGAGCCGCTTCGCCGAGCGCGTCGCCTATGTGAGCGCAGGCGCATCGATGACCTATCGCACGCTCACGCAGAAAGTCGACGCGTTCGCGTCGTATCTGCAAAGCCTCGGCGTCAAACCCGGCGATCGCGTCGCGATCATGCTGCCGAACACGTTCCAGTACCCGGTCGCGCTGTTCGGCACGCTGAAAGCCGGTGCGATCGTCGTCAACGTCAATCCGCTCTACACCGCGCGCGAACTCGCGCACCAGCTGAAGGACAGCGGCGCGCAGACGATCGTCGTGTTCGAGAATTTCGCGCACACGCTGCAGGACGCGCTGCCGGAAACGCAGGTGAAGAACATCGTCGTCACCGCGCTCGGCGACCTGCTCGCCGACGGCTTCAATGCGAAAGGACGCCTGATCAATTTCGTGCTGAAGCACGTGAAGAAACTCGTACCGGCCTACCACCTGCCGCAGGCCATCCGGTTGCGCTCCGCCCTCGCGCTCGGTGCGCGCGGCAAGCCGCAGTCCGTGCCGATGTCGCGCGACGACCTCGCATTCCTGCAATACACGGGCGGCACGACGGGTGTGGCGAAAGGCGCGATGCTCACGCACGGCAACCTGATCGCGAACCTGCTGCAGGCGAAGGCCTGGATCGCCGACCAGGTATCGGGCGACGTCGAAACCGTGCTCACGCCGCTGCCGCTGTATCACATCTATTCGCTGACGGTGAACGCATTCATCTTCATGGGGCTCGGCGGGCGCAACATCCTGATCGCGAACCCGCGCGACATGACGATGGTGATGAAGATCATCCGCAACGAGACGTTCACCGGCATCACCGGCATCAACACGCTGTACAACGCGTTCCTCGACAACGAGGAATTCCGCAAGCGCGATTTCTCGAAGCTGAAGCTCGCGATGGCGGGCGGGATGGCGATGCAGCGCGCGGTCGCGGAACGCTTCCAGCAGGTGACGGGCCGGCCGGTCGTCGAAGGTTACGGCCTCACCGAATGCTCGCCGATCGTCACGATGAACCCCGTCGACCTGAACGACATGGCCGCGTTCAGCGGTTCGATCGGCCTGCCCGCGCCGTCCACCGTCGTGCGCTTTCGCCGCGAGGACGGCACCTGGGCGCCGATCGGCGAACCGGGCGAGCTGTGCGTGCACGGCCCACAGGTGATGCGCGGCTACTGGCAGCGCCCCGACGAGACGGCCAAGGTGATCGACGCCGACGGCTGGCTCGGCACCGGCGACATCGGCGTGATGGACGAACGCGGCTTCATCCGCCTGATCGACCGCAAGAAGGACATGATCCTCGTGTCGGGCTTCAACGTGTATCCGAACGAGATCGAGGAAGTGCTGGTGATGCATCCGGGGATCAGCGAAGCCGCGGCGATCGGCATTCCTGACGAGGTACAGGGCGAACGGATCAAGGTGTTCGTCGTGCGCCGCGACCCGTCGCTCACGGCCGACGACGTGCTCGCGCACTGCCGCAAGAACCTGACCGGCTACAAGATGCCGAAATTCGTCGAGTTCCGCGACGCGCTGCCGCAGACGAACGTCGGCAAGATCCTGCGCCGCGCGCTGCGCGACGAGGAACTCGCCAAGCTCAAGGCCGCGAAGCAAGGTTGAACGATCCATCGCCCACGGAGACGCCGTCGATGAACGAAGGAACGAAACGTCACGCGCGGCATGCCGCCGCCGTGGCAGTCGCCTGCCTGCTGTCGCTCGTACATGCGGGCCTGCATGCACAGGAAACAGCCGACGCCGCGAGCGCGGCAACGGGCATCGCACTGCCGGCGGACCTCGCGAAAGTCACGCGCGAGCCGGTCACGCAGCAGGCGCGCTGGCTGCGCACGGCCGCGCAGCGCGGCGCGCTTGCGCAACTTGATGACGCGACGCTCACGGCGCTCTTCAAGGCACTCGATCCGCTCGCCGTGCCGCTCTACATCCGTAACGGCCCCAACGGCTATCCGTCGTACCAGTTCACGATGGTGCGCCAGGAGCGCATCAGCGGAAAATGGTCCGATACGCCCGACCGCATGCTCGTGAAGACCACCCGCGAGCCGCTGCGCGTCTATGCGAAATGGCTGCCGGGCGGTGCGCATGCCGGACAGGAGACGATCTACGACACGACGCAGCGCAAGGACGAGATGTACGGCCACCTTGGCGGCCTGCTCGGCAAGATTCCGCTGTGGACGGCACTCGACGGCGCACTCGCGCGCGCCCAGTCGAATCACCAGGTGAAGGATCTCGGCACCGAGTTCATCACGAACCTGTACCTGACCGAAGGGAAGAAATACGTGGAGGCCGGCGTGCAGCGGCCGACCGATGTGGAAGCCAGGACGGTCGGCGGCGTGCGCGTCGTCGCGCTCACCTACGAAACACCGACCGGCCGGCCGCAGTTCTACGCGAAAAAGGAAGTCCTCGGGCTCGACCTGCACGCGCCCTATTTCCGGACCGTCGAGTCCTATGACAACGACGGCAAGATCTTCGAGCGGATCGTCATCGAGAAAATCGCGCCGGCGACGCTCGACGACACCGCATTCGACCCGAAAAATCCCGACTACGCGTTCTGATGCGCACCGGCGGGGCTGGCCTCGGGCTCAATCGTCATCGTCGTCGCCATGGTGCCGGTGCCAATGCTTATCATAGTGCTTGCGCCACTTGCGATAGCGATCGTCGTCGTCATCGCCGTAGTAGCCGTATCCGTATCCCGGATAGGCGACCACGGCCGGCTGCGGCGCCACATAGACCGGCGCCGGCTCGACATAGACCGGCGCGACCGGTACGCCGATGCCGACCGACAGGTCGACATGCCCCGCCATCGCACTGCCGGAAGCGAGCAACGCCACGCCCCCGACCCACCCTGCCCATCGCCACTTGTTCATGTTCTGAATTCCTGATATGCCGGCCCGCCCGGCTCGCGCAGCCAATGTAAGCGTCGCGCGAGAACCAAGGTGATACGGCACTGCGAGAGTCGTAACGCGGCGTAACGAAATGGCATTGGCCGTTCGGCCGAATCGCGAAAATGCGCTGGAACGTCTATAGTGGGTTACGGTTCGACACAATCACGACTGCGCGCTTCCCGATCGAACAGGGTAGAATCCCGCCAAATACCTTGTGGACGAACACGCCACACACACGCACAACATATTCTCTGACGCAGGCTCCTGCCGCACCTCAATGGCCAATCCCGCAGAATCCCATCCGCAAAACGACTTCATCAATTCGGCGCGCAAGGAACGTAAGCGCGTTGAAATCTATCTCGTCAACGGCATTCGTCTGACGGGGTGTATCGAGTCGTTCGACCAGTACCTGGTGATGCTGCGCACCCCCGTGGGTCTGCAAGGCATCTACAAGCGCGCGATTTCCACGATCCAGCTCGACACGGGCGGCTCGCGCCCGGGCGGCAGCGGCGGCCCCCGCGGTCCGCGTACCGGCGGGCGCCCCGGCGGCCGTGAAGGTGGCGGTCACAGCCCGTACGGCTCGCACGGCGGTCCGCGTGAATCGCGCGGCGACGGCGGCTACGGCTCCCGCGAACCGCGTGAAGGCTATGGCTCGCGCGAACCGCGCGAGGGTTACGGCTCGCGTGAGCCGCGCGAAGGCTACGGCGCCCCGCGCGAACCCCGTGAACCGCGCGAAAGCTACGGCGCGCCGCGTGACGCCGGCGACGCATCCGGCAACGCATCGCCGTCGGATTCCCGCGGCGGCAACGGGCCGGTGATCGTGACACGCCGCCGGCGAATCGTGCCGGACGGCCAGTAAAGCAAAAGGGCAAGCCAACCGGCTTGCCCTTTTTACTTGTGCGGCCGGCGCGGCATGTCGCCGCACCGCTGCCGGGTTCAGCGTGCCGTCGTCGGCAAGCCGGCGTCGGCCTCGCGCTGCAACGAACGCACCTGCTGCTGCAACGCACGCAGCTGCGACTGAAGCTCGGCCTGCTGCGCCTGCAATGCGGCCGTCTCGTTACGTACGCTCTTCTGGCGATCCGCGACTGCCGCCTGTTGCTGGCGTGCGATCGAGATATCGGCCTGCAGACGCCGCGCGCGGTCCTGCGTGACTTCGATCTGCTTGTCCATTTGCGCCTTCTGCGATTCCAGCTTCGCTGCCCGCAGCTCGTTCACGGACAGCCGCTCCGCCTGGCGCGAGAAATCGCGATAGATCGCTTCCGCACGCGTTTCATCGTAAGTCTTGATCACACGCCAGAACGCCTTCTGCTGGAACAGCGCGACGAAGTACGCGCCGTCCTTTACGTTGAACAGCAGGCTCGCACCGTAGCTGCCGTTGTAGCTCGTGCGCATCTCCGTCAGCGTGTGCGCCTGGATCTGGCGCTGCAGGTCGTCGACCGTGCTCGGCCCCGTCGACTCGCCCGCCAGCGGCTGCACCGACGTCTGGACCTGCGGATCGATCACCGGAATCGCGGCCACCGGCGCCGACGCCTGCTGTACTGCCGGCGAACCGCTGTCTGCCAGACTCTGCGCATAAGCGCCCTGCATGCCTCCCACCATGGCGAGCAACACGCACGCCTTTCCCAACCCCGTCATATGGCTCATGAAGTTCTATTCCCGCCCGAGTCGTTGTAATTCAGCGCGATTTTATCTCATTAATTACTCACTTTCGCGGGTCTCGGGCTCCTCGTCAAAGATCTGATATTTGCGCATTTTTTCCCACAGTACCTTGCGGCTGATACCGAGCTGCTGCGCCGTATCCTGACGCCGCCAGCCGTTTGCGTCGAGCGCCGCAATCACGCGGTTGCGCTCGTTCATGTCCCACTTGCTGCGATCCACGAAAACCTCGGCCGCGCTCTCCGCCGGTACCGGCTGCGCCGAATTGCGCGCGTGCGCGATCAGCCGCTGCAACCGCGCGGCATCCCACCCACCCGTCTGCCGCACCGTCACGCCGACGCGCTCGGCGAGGTTGCGCAGTTCGCGCACGTTGCCGGGGAAATAGCTGTCCGCGACCGAATCCGTCAGCCAGTACGGCAGATCGGACAACTCAGCGAGTCGTTCCTCACCGACGACCTGTGCGACGAACGACTTGAACAGCGCGATCTTGTCGACGGCGCCACGCTCTTCCAGCGACGGAATGCTCAGCTCGATCACCGCGAGCCGGTAGTAGAGATCGGCGCGGAACAGGCCATCCTTCACGAGCTGCGGCAGCTTCTTGTTGCTCGCCGCGACCAGGCGGAAATCGACCTTGACCGGCGTCGTTGCGCCGACGCGCAGCACCGCGCCGTCCTCGAGCACGCGCAGCAGCTTGACCTGCTGGTACAGCGGCAGATCGCCGACTTCGTCGAGGAACAACGTGCCACCGCCCGCCTGCTCGAAATAGCCTTTATGCGCAACAACCGCGCCCGTGAACGATCCCTTCGCATGACCGAAGAACAGCGATTCGAACAGGCCGTCGGGAATCGCGCCGCAGTTTACCGGCACGAATTCGCCGTGCCGGTAGCGCGAATGCTTTTCGTGCAGCAGTTGCGCGATGCGCTCCTTGCCGACGCCGGTTTCTCCGTGCAGCAGCACGTTGGTGTCGCAGTCGGCGAAGGTATCGACTTCGTGCAGCAGTGCCTGCATCGATTCCGAGTGCGCGACGAGTTCGGTCGGATGCGACGTTTCGGCCGTATGCGCACGCAGCTGCGTGACGAGCTTGCCGATCATGCCGCGCAGCTCGGCGCACGTGAAGTCGAGCGGCAGGATATGTGAATACTCGGGCGGATACTGCGACGCGTCGTGATCGCGCGCCGCGCCGACCCAGACGACCGGCATGCCGATGTTGGCCTGCCAGTCGCGCAGGAACGCCGCGCCGATTTCGATCATCGTCACGCTGATGATCGCCAGCGACGGACGCAATGCGGCGCGCTCGGGCGAGATCTCCGCGTTGTCGGCGCGGATCACTTCGACGTCGAAGCTCGCCATGCACCGGGCGACGCGGTCGACAATGTCCGCCTTGCCTTCCCAGACGTACAGGTCGAGCTCTTCGATTGCGGGCGTGGTTCTCATGATTCGGGTGCGGCTTCAGTAATTGACGAGTTGCTTGGCATTGCAGCTCAGTGAGCGGTTGCAGGCGGCAACGACGCTGCCTGCCTTGTTGACTGAACGTTCAGGCATTTATTGGACCAGCATAGGGTTGCCGCATTTGATCGAGTCCGGTGTGTTCGTGACATAGGCATTCCCCAGGCTCAGACCGAGCAGGCCCGTGACGGAGGTCAGGAGAGAATCGACAGGCTGCAGGAGCAGCGGAACGAGTGTGCTTCCCAATGCAGACAGAAGCGGCCCCGTCAGAATATCCAGCAACGGATTCAAGATACCGGCCAGCACCGATACCAGTCCGCCACTCGCCGACACCGAGATCGACAGGCCGCTGCCGACAATACCCTGAACCGCGGGTGACAGAAACTGATCGGTTCCCGTGCTCAGCATGTACGGCGATGCCGGACTCGGCGAACCGGATGCCCCTGGGCCAGGATACGTGAACGTCAGCGGAGTCGGCGTCTGATTGGCAACGGGAACCGTCAGCTGTCCAGGCTGCAGATTGATATTGACGGATATCTGATTCAGGTTGATAAGCCCCAGCGTCAACACGTTGAGCGCTGAAATCACGGTATTGAGTCCCAGCAGGCTGAGCAGGCTCTGCAGGTTCACGGATACCAGCGTGATCGGGGTTCCGCTGCCGGCCGTATATCCGGATGGCGCGTTGAGGTTGATCGGCGTATTCGCCGAACCGCCTATGTACACGGCAACCACCCCAGTCTGTACATTCACCTGCGCGGTCTTCGTACCGTTCGCGGTACAGGTGACGGACGCGAGGCCCGCCGTTGCCGGCGCCACATATGCGGTGATCGGCAGTTGAACGGCGGCAAGCGACGTTGACTTGCCTGATGAACAAGTGCCCCCCGGATAGACCAACGAGCCGTTGGGGCATGTCGACAGCAGCGAGATCGACGTATTGAGGAACACGTTCCCCTGCGCGGTCGACGTGTTCGTCGAACAATTGGTCGTTCCGCAATTCGTCGGACCGGGAGGACCGCTCGCCGTGGCCGGCGGTGTCCCCGCGAGCGACACGGAACCCGATACAGTCGCATTCAGCAACGGTGCGAGTGCGGTCGGCGTCTGAACGGTAATGCTGGGGATCGTGACCGGATTGGTGCCGTTCGCTATCTGCAATGCCGTCGACAGCAATCCGAGCGCATTGACACTGGCATTGACAGCGGAGCTTCCCGTTGCAGTCGCAGCCGAAACCAGTTGCCCAAGTGCGATTTTCGGACCACCGCACACGCTGTTGGAACACAACGCGGCGACGATGGCATTCAGAACGTTCAGGTTCACCCCGACCAGATTCTGCTGCGTCGCCGCCTGCACTGTCGCGTTGGCCAGTTGGCCAAGCGTTACGGTGCCATTCAACACGGACGTGCTCGTGCCGACCGGCAAATTGGCGAGAATGCCGGCCAGCTTCAGGTTGACTTGTGCGAGCCCCTGATAGTCGACAGCCTGCAGGCTCAGCGCGTTGGGTGACCCCGTCAGCACCTGCAGCAACTGATTGGCCAACCCGCCGTTCAACGCCGCCAACGACGTGGTCAACGTAAAGGTATCGGTCGGCACGCTCTTGGCAATGGCCGACGCGCTGATGGTTGCGTTATTGATAAAAATCCCGCTTACCCGCTCGGAAACGGTCACGCACACGGCGTTGACCGATTGCCCGGCGCTGACCGTTCCGCCTGACAAGCCGGCGCATTGGTTAATGGGGGACGGCGTTGCTCCCGAGGTGCGCGTGAACTGGGCGCTCGCGCCGCTGGTTGGCGGCGGGCTCCAGATCCCGCACGTCACGGTTGCAGTGGCCTTTCCCGACAGCAGGCTTGCCGGTACGTTCGTGACTTGATTGACCGCATTCGTTGCGGCCGTGCAATTGGCGTCGCTGGCGACCTGCGTCACGGCGGACAGCGCGGCCGTATCGGCAGCCGACTGCATATGGCGTCGTTCGGCATAGTAGCGACCGATATCGGTCGCGCCCAGCACGATGACCGCTATCGCCAGGAAAATCGTCGCCATGATCGCGGCGCCACCACGCTGACGGCGTTCGCCCCGGCAGCCAACCCGGCGCCGCCGAGCCACGAGTGATTGATCTGTGCGCATCGGCGTCTCGCTTACTGCGCGCTTTGCCCGCCACCCGACATGCCACCGGCAGCACCGAGCTGCGAATTCATCGTGTCAGGAATCTTGTTCTTGAACGAGTCGAGATAGCGTTGATAGACGAGCGACGCCACGTCGCCGAGCACCGGTTGCGCTGGCGCCGCAACACGATTGCCCCGCTGCATCGCGAGCCATTCCTTCGCGGAGCGCTCGACGTCGGACGCGTGCGGCGCATTTGCGTCTTGCGCACGAGCGACAGTCGAGCCGGCCACGATCCAGGCGATCGCACCAATTACTGCGATCCGGCCCACGCGCACGTTTCGATGGTGTTTATTGTTCATGTCGTTCCCCGGATGTCTGTTCATTGTGCAAAGCGCTGCAACAGCGGCACGGTCTGGTCATAGCCGAAATTGTTCGCCATCGGTGTAATCGGCGCTGCGGCGGCACGACGCGACACCACCGGTGGCGTCGCGACCGCACGCTGCTGCGCATGTGCCGCCGCAACGATCTTCGCGGCGTCGCCATTGATGTCCTTGCGGATATCCGCCGGCAGATGTTGCTGATTCATCAACCGTTGAGCATCCTGAGCGCGCCCCGCCGCGATGAGATAAAGCGCAAGATTGCTGACGATCTTGGGATTGCGCTGATCCAGTTCGGCCGCCTTCATCAACGGCACCCGAGCACCGACGATGTCGCCGCTGCGCAACTTCGCGTACGCGAGATCGGACAGCAGCGACGCATCGGTCGGCGCAAGCTCCGATGCCTGCGCGAGCGCCTGCGCCGCGCGATCGAAATCGCCTGCCGCGCCCGCGATCAACCCGAGCCCGCGATAGCCTCGCGCGGCAAGCGGCGTTTTCAGCAGTTGCGTATAGACGGCCGCGCTGGCGGCCGGCTGGTCGGTCATCCGCAGCGCGTCCGCGCGCAACAGGACCGATTCCGGAATCGCGCCATATGTCTTGTCGTATGCATCGATATGCGCGAGCGATGCAAAGTAGAGCCCCTGCGCCTGCATCCGCTGGATCAGACCCAGATACATCCCGGGCGTATCCGGTACGGACTGCTTCTGATCGGCCGCCTGCATCAGCGCCGCCCGCTCGGTCTGCGAGCTGACGCCGTACCCGTTTTCCTTGGTTGCGCACGCACCGAGCAGCAGTACCACTGCCGCAGCCGCCCCCATTTGCGCTGCCATCCCGCTGATCCGCTTCATCGTCTTTCCTTCCACCGTCAATGGCGCGACGACAGCGCATGCGTCACCGCCAGCAAACCCGGTCCGGCCGTCACGATCAGCAAGGCGGGCAGCAACGTCAACACCATCACGCCAGTCATCTTCACGGTCAATCGGCCGATCCGTTCACGCAACATCGCACGACGCGTCTCGCGCAACCGGTCGCCGAACTGCTTGAGCGGCTCCTGCACCGCACCGCCATGCTTGTCGACCTGGACCATCAATCGCACGATCGCGCGCAGATCCTCGTTGTCGAATCCGCTGGACAGGCGCTGCAACGACTGCTCGCGCGTCCGGCCTGCCGCGAACTGGCGCTGTGCAATTCCCATTTCCGACGACAGTACCGGCATCATTCCGCGAAAGTCGTTCGTCACGACCTGCAGGCTCTGATCGAGCGACAACCCGACGCCCTGCAACAGACGCAGCATGTCGACGAGCAACGGCAGTTCGTCGATCACGCTCTGCCGCCGCGCCGCCGCGCGGCGCTGCACGTACAGCTTCGGCAACATGAAGCCGAGCCCGAAAGCGGCAAACATACCGATCATCCACATGCCGCCCTTCATCCGCCCGCTCGCGAAAATCGCGAACAGCAGCGGCAACCCGATCCCGCACGCGACCCGGGCGCTCAGGAACAACCCTCGCGTGCGCGTATCGACGTAACCGCATTGCTCGAGCAGGCGGCGATCCTCTTCCGCGACAACGTATTTGCCGAATCCGGTTTCGAGCCAGCGCACACCAGCCGCCGACAGACGATCGAGAATACGTTCGACGCGCTGGCCCCGACGTACGTCGGGCTTCGCTGGCGCATCGCCGTCCGGCGCCGTCCGCGCTTTCGCTGCTTCGAGCGTGGCCATACGCCGATCGAGCGCATCGACAAGCGCGCGCTCGGCGCGCGTCGCCGCACTCGCGCGCAACAATGCAATCATGCCGAACAGCAGCACGCCGAGTGCGCCGCTCGCCAGGGCAATCGCTCCGATCTGAGTCGCTGTCATAGCATCACCTGAGCCGAGCCATTCGATACAGCCAGACACTGCCGGCCAATTGCAACAGGAACGCGAACATGAGAAGCGTCCGTCCACCCGGATCGTTCCACATCCCGTGCAGATACTTCGGATTGGACACGATGATGAAGCTGCCGATCCCGATCGGCAACATCACGAGCACAAAGGCCGACAACCGCGTCTCCGCCGACATCGCAGTCAACTCGCGCTCCGCCTGTTCGAGATCGCGCATGAACACGGCCATGCGTTCCAGCATCACATCCGCGCGGCCGCCGTACTTGACCGACAATCGCAATACGGAGCCGACAAGTTCGAACTCCTCAGTCCGGTAAATTTTCGCGATGTGCATCATTGCGCGATCGATTTCGACGCCGCCTCGCAGCATCCTCGACACGTGGTCGAGACAGCCGCGAAGCGGCTCCTCGGTCGTCTGCAGCGCGGACTGGAACGCCGCCGGCACGCTGTTGCCAAGCGTGACGAGACGCACGATCCCGTCGAGGAACGACGGGATCTGCCGGACAATCTTCAGCCTGCGCCGCTGAATTCGCGATGCGAGCCAGACCCCGAGAATCGAACAGCCGCACGCAAGCGCCGCGAAGCACGCGAGCGTGCCACCGCGATTGCCCGCGAACGCCGCGATCGCAACCAGCACGACGAGCGCGACAAGCGTCTTGCCGCGTGCATCCTCGATGCCCGCGCGACTTTCAAGGTTCGTCAGATACTCGGATGCCGTCGCATACCAATGCTTCCAGAACGTGTCGGACGATGCGCTCCGTGCCGCACCTGGCTGCGTCGGCACCGCGCGCGCGGCCCCTGCCGCCGATGGCCGTGCTGCCTGCGCGGCGACACCGGCACGTGCGCCGGGTTCAAGCCGGCTGTCGATAAAGCGCTTCGCGTCGGTCCGTACGCGCCGGGTTTCCGCGTGACGCCACAGCATCATCGCAGCCGCGACGCACAGCATCGCGAAGGCCAGCACCCAAACCATCGCGCTATACATTGAAGCCCCCGCCGCGACCGAACCCGCCACCACCGAAGCCGCCGCCATACCCGCCATCGCCAAACCCGCCGCTCGTCAGCGTCTGACGGAAACGCGCGAGCTTCGGCGAATGCGGATGAATGCCGAGCGTTTCCCAGTGATCGACTTCCTCGCCCTCCGCCGTCACACGCGCTTCGTAGCGGTAAAGCTCCTGTGTGGCGATGATGTTGTCGGACAGCCCGGTCACTTCGGTGATCGACAGGATCCGCCGCCGCCCGTTCGACAGGCGACCGATCTGCACGATGAAGTCGATTGCGTTCGCAATCTGCCGGCGCAGGCTCGACTCGGTGCCCTGGAAGCCCGCGAAACCGGCAAGCATCTCGAGACGGTACAGGCACTCGCGCGGTGAACTTGCGTGCACGGTACCCATCGAGCCGTCGTGACCGGTGTTCATCGCCTGCAGCATTTCCAGCACTTCGCCGCCGCGCACTTCGCCGACGATGATCCGGTCCGGGCGCATCCGCAGCGTATTGCGCAGCAGGTCGCGAATCGACACGACGCCGGTACCGTCGAAACCGCCCGGACGGCTCTCGAGACGCACGACGTGCGGGTGGTTCAGCGACAGCTCCGCCGTATCCTCGATCGTCACGACACGCTCGATCTCCGGAATGTGGAACGCGAGCGCGTTGAGCAGCGACGTCTTGCCGGAACTCGTGCCGCCCGACACGAGAATGTTGCAGCGCGCCTCGACCGCCGCCTGGAGCAGCGTGTTGATCTCTTCGTTGAACGTCCCGTTGCCGAGCAGATCGGACGGCTTCAGCGGATCCTTGCGGAATTTCCGGATCGATACGACCGGGCCGTCGATCGACAGCGGCTCGATCACGACGTTCACGCGGCCTCCGTCGGGCAGCCGTGCATCGACCATCGGGTTCGACTCGTCGAGACGGCGACCGATCGGCGCAAGGATCCGACGCACGATCCGCAGCAGGTGCGCGTTGTCCGTAAAGCGAACCGGCAGCTTCGCGAGGATCCCGTGACGCGACACGTACACGTCGTTGTAGCCGTTGATCAGGATGTCCTCGACCGCCGGGTCCGCGAGCAGGTCCTCGATCGGCCCGAAGCCCGCAAGCTCCTTCGTCAGGGCTTCGGCGATCGCCCGCACCTCGTTCTCGTTGAGCGGAATGCGGCGCAG
This sequence comes from Burkholderia sp. D-99, assembly GCF_011605345.1. Lineage (GTDB taxonomy): Bacteria > Pseudomonadota > Gammaproteobacteria > Burkholderiales > Burkholderiaceae > Burkholderia. The sequence continues at coordinate 40,343 of NZ_JAAOXM010000013.1, read as the reverse complement.
GCGCACGAAGCTGTCGATCTCGAGATCGACAAACTGGTTGATCGCCTGTCGGGACCATCGGCCGAACTCGGCGCCCAATTCTTCGATGCGCGTCAGCAAATGTTCATGCGCGGCATTCTTGATGTCATGGAATTGCTGCGTCTGGGGGAACGGCGCTGCGCCGTCGGCGAATTGAATGTCGTGTGCCATCGCTTACGACCGCTTGGACGAGGGTTGAATGAAGCGCTTCAGCGCGGACAGGCCGGATGCCGGACGCGCGGCGGACGATCTGACCGACACGCCTGGCAGCCGCGCGGCGAGCGACTCGAGCGCACGCACGTACGGGTCGCGCTCCGTCATGTCGACGATGAGCCGGCCCTGGTTTGCCGCATGGCCGATCGCGACGCGGCGCGACGGCAACGTACCCACCAGCGCCAGGCCGAGACGTTCGGCAATCTGTGCCGGCGTCAGATCAAGTGCGGGATCGTACTGGTTGACGACGAGCCGTACACGATCGGTGTCGACACCCGCATCACGCAGCCCGGTGAGCAGATCGGCAGCGGACACGATCGACGCGACGCCCTGATCGCAGACAAGCCACGCTTCATCGGCCGAGTTCGTAATCTGCGCAACGAACTCGCGGTTCGAAAAGCCACCGAGATCGACGATCTGCTGATCGAAGAACGCGCGAAACCGGTTCAGCAATCCGGCACATGAAGCATACGAAACGTCGCGCAGCCCGCCGAGATCGGCCGGCAGCGTCGTCAATGCAACGCCGCTCTCATGCCGGGTCAGCGCGGTGTTGACGAAGGTCCGGTCGATTCGGCGCAGGTTGTGAACCGCATCGATGAAATGAAATTCGCAGCGGGTATTCAGGAACAGCGCGCCGTCGCCTGCCGGCAGCCCCAGGTCGACGAGCGCGGTCTGGCGGCCGGCCGGTGTGCCGCCATTCGACTCGCCGCCCGCCGCCGGGCTCACCGCACGCTTCTGCAGCAACACGGCAAGATTCGCTGCGAGCGTGCTCACGCCCATGCCCGCACGGGCACCGAGCAACGCGACGAGCTTGCCGTGACGACTTGCCGGCTCGCCGACGTTCGCGAGCAGCCCGCGCGTCGTGCGCAACGCATCCTCCGCCGCGGCCGACACGTCGATGAAATCGCGCACGCCGGCGCGCAATGCGGCGAGCGTGCTCTCCGGCTGGGCAAGTGAGCCGAGCGCGACAATCGGCAGCCCCGGATGGGATGCGCGTACCGCCGCGGCTGCCACGCTCGCCGCCGTGCTGCCGCCTGAAAAATCAATGAAGACGAGCGCGGGATTGAGACCCGTGATGCGCTGCGCGAGCACGCCCGGCTCAAGTGACGCCGCCTCGACCGCACCGGCCGATATGAGCGAATCCGCCAGCCAGCGGACATGCGCCTCCTGTTGCGATGCGCAAACGAAATAGTCTGTCACGGCGGGTTCACACAATGATTGGATTCGCGCGTTCATGTTGAACACCCCCGATTACGCAAGGCGTGACGATACGTCGCGACTCGCGATGCATCGCACTCATTTCGAAAAACCCGGAGCCGCATCCGGCGATGCCGCTCCGCCCAAATACGATTTCCAGACCGGCCCGTCACGCTGCTCGGACAGTTCACCGGGCGTCGCGGGCAATACCGCTCCCTTCGCGATCGGCGCGACGAGATGCGGCGTCACGATGAACAACAATTCCTTGTCGTTCTGCTGATAGTTCAGATTCTTGAAGAACGTACCGATGATCGGCAAATCACCGAGCAGCGGCACCTTGCTTACGTTCGACATCGTCTGGCGATCGATCAGGCCGCCAATCACGAAGCTCTCGCCGTCGCCGAGCTCGACCGTCGTGTCGGCACGGCGCGTCGTGATCCCCGGCACCGCAACGCCGCTGATCGTCACGCTATTCACGTAATCAAGCTGGCTCGATTCGGGCGCAACCTTCAACGCGATCCGCTGCGGGCTCAGCACCGTGGGCGTCAGCGACAGTCCGACACCGTACTGCTTCCACTGGATGGCGGTCGAGCCGAGCCCTTGCGGCGACGGCACGGGAATCTCGCCGCCGGCGAGGAAGCTCGCGCTCTGACCGGACAACGCGACGAGCGTCGGCTCCGCGAGCACGCGGGCGAGATTGTTCGATTCGAGCAGCGACAGGTCGGCGAAGATCCCGCGTCCCGCGGCATTCACGACCAGATTGAACGCGGACGAAACGGGCGAACCGAGGGTAGGAATGTAGCCCGCCGTGCCGGGGGACCCACCGTTATACGATTGCACGCCGCCTGGCGAGAACGATCCGAACGAAAAGCCGTTGCTCTGCTTGAAGAAATTGAACCCGACCTGCTTGAGCACCGAGCGGCTGAATTCGACGACCCGCACGTCGACCTGCACGACACTCTTGCCCGCGATCGTCGAGCGATCGATCACGGCGCCCTTCCCGCTCATGTTCTTGCCGACCGCGGCCGCACGCGCATGCGCATCGAGCGTCGCCGACGAGCCCTGCAGCACGGCCGTGCCACCGTATGCATTCACGCGCGGCGTGGAACCGTCGAGCACCGCTTGCGCTGCCGCGTCGACGACCTCGACGTTCCAGACGGTCGGGTCCTCGTGACCGCGCTCCCACAGCATCACATTCGTCGCGCCAGGCGCTTTCGCCGTCAGCAGCACGGAACCCGAGCGGCTGCCCTTCATGATCAGCACGTCGGCGATTGCCGGATCGCCGACCGCGACGCGCTGCAACGTACGGCCCGCCGAAAGCTGCCGCTGCGCGCCGACCGCGAGCTCGATCGTGCCGCTCGCGCTCGCAAGCGATGCGAAAGTCATGGTGCAGATGGCAATCGCGAATGCAATCAGTGTGTTTTTCATTGTTTGGTAGACCGTCACGCGGCCCTTTACTTGTCGTCGCTGATATCGATGGCCGTCGATGTCGTTCAATAGGCAACCGTTTCCGACCGGCCGCCACGGATCACTTCGATTCCTCCCCCGCCGCCCCCGACCGACCGTACCGCCGGCGGCAGACGCGATGGCAGCGGCGGCACGTTCACGTTGGCTACCGGGGTTCTCGGTGTGCCGGACAGTTGCTGCAGTGAGACGCCCGCGGCGGCGAGCGCCGACGGCGACAGCTTGTTGTCGGTACGCATCGCGACCGTCTGCATCGCAAGCTCGTCGTCGCGCGGGTTGCGCAACGCGAAAGTGAGGCGTCCGCTCGCCTCGCCAAGCGTCAGCGCATCGACTTGCGCGGTCGGCACCGCAAGCACTGCGATGCGGGCACCGGAAGGTTGGCCGTTGTTGCCATTGGTGGTGCTGCCGCTGTCTCGATCGGGTGTCGCGTCACCAAACGACAGCACGCGCACCTTCGACAACAGCAGCCGCGCCTGCGTCTGCGAAACCTCGCCGTCAAGCATCGTGCCGCCGCCTTCTCGCTTCAGATTCAGGAATACGTCGACGAAATTGCCGGGCCGCAGCCGGTTGCCGACCGCATTGGTTTCGTCGACCCGGACGGCGACCGCACGCTCACCCGGCTGAACATCCTCGGCAAGCCCCGACACCAGCGCCCCCGCGACGACCGGCGACGAAGCCGCAATATCCGCTGCCGGCACCCGGCCCACGAGCACAGACGGATCGGCAAATGCGCCCGTCGGCACCGGTGCGGTCTGCCTGATCTTCAATGCGTCGGCCGTAATCGGCTGGCCGGCGGGCAACACGCGCGTCGCAATCACGACCGGAACCGGGCTTGCCGCAACGGTTTGCTGGACAGGCGCGGCATTCTGCGTGCCACGTCCAAGCATCCACGCGTAGATTCCGAGCAATACGGCGATTGCGATCAGCAGTCCCGCGATGATCTTCGTTAAATTGTTGGCCATGTTGTTGTGTGGATGCCGGAATGAAAGTCCGATAGGTTTCTGCCCGATTCGCGTGTCAGCGTGCCCGTCGCGTCACGATAAGTACTTCATAGGATCGACTGCGGAATTTGCACGACCGCCGTACTCGTCAACGGTTGACTCAGTATGCTTCCCAGGAACGGCATGGTCGTTATCCAGTCCTTGGGGGTGTAATTCACCGTGACCGACAGGCAGTACAACGACGGCGGAACCGACGTGTCGTAACTGCACTGCGGTGCCGCGACTTGCGGCGTACCGACATTCAGCCAGGCCACGACGCTCTGTGCCGTCGTCGTTGCGTTCGTAATACGCGCGGCAAGACTGGGGGCGTAAGCCAACCCGGCCCGCGCACCTTCGCTGGCAGCAAACGTCACGCTCTGCTGAATCGTGAATATCATCCCGAAAGCCACGATGCCGTAGAAAATCACGAACAACAATGGAAACACGATCGCGAACTCGACCGCCGTCGCACCACGCTGCCGACGGCGTCCACGCGGCTGCATCTGTCGTTTCATCGCACGCCCCCTGTTGCGACAAGAAAGACAACCCATGCGGCAGCCGGTGCCGTGAGGCATGCCGCATAGGGTGTTGCACGGTATTTGCCAAGCGCCATTGCCGGCTGGCCCCGTTGCCACAACGCGCCGATCGACGTGCGCGACAGCAGCATCAGGGCCAATGCGTGAATACCGGCGGCAAGACTGGCGGCAATCCAGATCCACAGAAGCGCATGTACGCCGCACCACACGCCGATCGCCGCAAAGATCTTGACGTCCGCCGCACCCATGACGCGCAGCAAGAAAAGAGGAAAAAAGGCGACCAGCCCGACCAGCAAGCCGATCATCGCCTGTGCCGGGAGAATGCCGAACGGACCAGCGTTGAAATACGCTCCGCCCAGGCCAAAGAACATCCCCGCCAGGACGAGCGAATTCGAAACGCGCCGATAACGGATGTCGCTGGTTGCGACGAACGCAGCCCAGACCAGGAACACCCCGCTGAAAATGAAATGTGCCATCGCACCGCAACCCGCGATAAATGTCGCGGAGGGCGGACTGCCAACGACAATCCGCCCGCCGCAACACCAAGACGACTCAATGTTTCGAGGTCGTGCTGACTAACGTCAGGTGGGTTACTTAAAGATGGTGGCAGCCGTGCAGTTCGTGGCCGTCGTCGGGGCACTAATACATGACCCGAGATTCGTGAACATATTACCGAGACTCGTGCCGATGTTGGAAGCACCCGCCAGAATCGCGACAGCGATAAGACCCGCAATCAGCCCGTACTCGATCGCGGTAACCCCGTTGTTTTCCCTAAGGAAACGCTTGATGATTGCTTTCATTTTATTCCTCGTGCCTGTATTTACGTTCTTTGGCCTTTTATACGTATACATCCCCGCATATCTGGCCGTTGCCCCGCGCTGTTCGCCACATCTGCTGCAACGACAACCAGGTGCACTTTCTTTATAGATTGCCCCGAGGGGCATGGCTCACCATTTGATGCAAGTTAACATTCGCGATAGTGACCCTCCTCGAACGTTGTGTACCGAACCGTACATTTCCTTACATCTGCTCCGGATTCTATATCCGATCCTATTTAACTTCCAACCTCTTTTAACGGCCTGGATCGAAAAAAATGACCAGGAGCACAGCGTATTTGTACGGCGTTTCGGTACGACTTACACATAGGATTTACGATAGGTTAGATGTGCACACCTAATCCACCAGTAAAACAATTGCCTCGTCCACCAAGCCTGCGCGGCCTCCACGTTACGTCGCACGCGTAACGCCAATGTTGTGACGTTACGTTACGAAACGCTCGAAACCGTTCTCATTCGTCTGCACTTAAACAGATTCAACAATCTTTCAATTTCCATAACCTCCTTTTCCGACAAGGAATTGCCCCGTTTAAAACCTGTTGTCGAACCGTCGGGCATCGAAATGGCACGACAGTTGCAGAGTAGTCCCCGCACCACTCAACACAACGAAGTTCACAACACATTTTTAATGCGAGGACAAAATGGACATTAAGGTTATCCCCCATGGCGTGTTCCGGACGACTCTGATCGCGGCCACCGTTGCAGCCATGCTTTCCCTCTCCGCGTGCGGCGGCTCCGGTTCCATCAGCCAGGGGCTTGGCGGCGGCTCGAGTTCCGGTGGCGGCGATACGATCTCCACGTCGGGCACGAGCGGAACCTCTGGTTCGAGCGGTACGTCCGGCACCAGCGGAACCTCGGGCACGAGCGGCACCTCCGGCACCAGTGGTACCTCTGGCACGAGTGGTACGTCCGGCACCTCCGGCACCAGCGGTACGTCCGGCACGAGTGGCACGAGCGGCACCTCGGGTGTGTCGTCGAACGCAGTGGGAACTGTCCTCGCAAGCAGCAGCAACATCGTGACGGGTGTCGGCGGAACCGTCTCGGGTCTCGGTTCCGTCATCGGCAGCCAGTCGCTGCCGGGCGTCAACCCGGCCACCACGCAAGCCGCAGGCGGCATCGTGCAGAGCGTCGGCGGTGCAGTGACCGCACTCGGCAATGGCCTCGGCAACGGTCTCGGCCAGCTCGGCGCAACGAAGGATCCGCTCGGCACCACGCTCGCCAGCACGGGCGGCGTGGTCAACCAGCTGGGCGGCGCAGTCACGCAGACGGGCAACCTGGTCACGAGCCTCGGCAGCGGCCCGCTGTCGCCGCTCGCACCGGTCACCGGCGCCGTCGGCGGCCTCGTGTCGACGCTCGGCGGTGCCGTCTCGAACGGCGGCAACACCCTCACCAACGCACTGTCGACCGGTCCGATCCAGCAGGTCACGCAGACGGTCAGCTCGGCCATCACGCCTATCACGACGATGGTCGGCCAGACGACCCAGACGATCGGCTCCGCGACCGGCCTCGGCGCGCCCGTCAACACGCTGCTCGGCACGGTCGGCAACGGCCTGAACCAGGCCGGCGCCCTGCTCGCGTCGGCGGGCGGCAACCCCGTCACGACCGGCCTTGGCAACACGGTCTCGTCGACGGGCAACACCGTGAAAGCCGTCGGCGGCCTGCTCACGGGCGGCACCGGCGGTGTGACCAACCCGCTCGCACCGCTCACCGGCCTCGTCTCGACGGTTACCGGCGCACTCGGTGGTGCAACAGGTGGCGGCAGCGGCCCGCTCGCCCCGGTCACCGGCCTCGTTTCGACGGTTACCGGCGCACTCGGCGGCGCAACGGGCGGCGGCAGCAGCCCGCTCGCCCCGGTTACCGGCCTCGTCTCGACGGTTACCGGTGCGCTCGGCGGCGCAACGGGTGGCAGCGGCGGCCCGCTCGCCCCGGTCACCGGCCTTGTCTCGACGGTTACCGGCGCACTCGGGGGCGCAACAGGCGGCAGCGGCGGTCCGCTCGCGCCGGTCACCGGCCTCGTCTCGACGGTCACGGGCGCGCTCGGCGGCGCAACGGGCGGTACGAGCGGTAGCCCGCTCGCGCCGGTCACGGGTCTCCTCGGCGCGGTGACGGGCGCACTCGGCAGCGCCACGGGCGGCGCAGGCGGCGGCAGCCCGCTCGCCCCGGTGACGAACGTGGTGTCCACGGTAACCAGCACGGTCGGCGCGCCGGCATTGACCGGCGGCACGGGTGCCGTCACGAACTCGGGTTCGTCGTCGAATCCGCTCGCGCCTGTCACGTCGCTGATCGGCGGCCTGCTCGGCGGCACGCACGGCAAATAAACCAAGATCCATCAATCGACAAGACAGCGAGGAGTCAAGCATGTCCCAGCAACGTTCCCTCACGACAGCCGCGCTGCGCCAGTGGCGCGTGCCCCTCACGGCCTTCGCCGCAGCCTGCCTGCTGGCCGCCTGCGGCGGCGGCGGCGTCAGCTCGCCGCCGACCAGCAGCAACAACAACCCCAGCAGCACGAGCGGTACACCAAGCACGAGCGGCACCAGCGGCACGCCCACCGGCACCAAGGGTGTCGTCAGCACGGTTGGCCAGACGGCCACCGACCTCGGCAGCACGGTCGGCAACATCAGCGTGCCGGGCCTCGGCGACGGTGTGACGAAGGGTGTCGGCAGCACGCTCTCCAGCACCGGCACGATCGTCGGCGCAGCTGCCGATGCCGTGAGCAACGGGCTGGGACAGATCGGCACGACTAAGGATCCGGTCGGCACGACTGTCGCGGGCCTCGGCAATGTGGTCGGCGCGACGAGCAACACGGTGGCCGGCCTGAGCTCGACGGTCAAGGCGCTCGGCACGGGGCAACTCGCGCCGCTCGCGCCTGTCACGACCCCGGTCGGCACCGTGCTCGACACGGTGGCCAATGGCTTGACGGCCGCCGGCACGACGATCGGCTCGACGCTGTCGTCGGGCGCCGTGCAACAAGTCACGCAGCCGCTCAGCTCGGCGATCACGCCGCTCGTGATCACCGCTGGCCAGGTCACGCAACAGGTCGGCACGACGACCGGCCTCGGCCAACCCGTCTCGGGCCTGCTCGGCCAGGTCGGCGGCGCGATCAGCTCGGCCGGCAAGCAGGTCGGCGGCACGTCGAGCCAGCCGCTCGTCGGCGACGTCGGTCAGCTCGTGACCGCGGTCGGCAACACCGTGACCAACGCGGGCGGCCTCGTCAACCCGAACGGCCCGAACGGCGCGGCACCGATCCCCGGCCTGATCACGAGCCTCGTCGGCGGCTCGACTGCGACCGTACAAAACGGCACGTCGTCGGGTTCCGGCTCGACGAATCCGCTCGGCGGCCTGCTGTCGGGTCTCGGCTCGACGCCGCTCGGCTCGCTCACGGGCGCACTTGGCGGCGCGACCGGCGGTTCGGGCAGCAGCCCGCTCGCGCCCGTCACGGGCCTCGTGTCCACCGTTACCGGCGCGCTGAGCGGTGCAGCGGGCGGTAGCGGCGGTCCGCTCGCCCCCGTCACGAATCTCGTATCGACGGTCACGGGCACGCTCGGCGGTACAACGGGTGGCGCAGGCAGTGCAAACCCTCTCGCGCCTGTTACCGGTTTGCTGAATACTGTCACCGGAGCAGTTGGCGGCGCAGCAGGGTCAGGGGGAGCGAGCCCGCTCGCGCCGGTCACGTCGCTGGTCGGCAGCGTCACGGGTACGGCAACGTCGGGCGGCGGCTCGACGGGCCTGCTGGCACCGGTAACGGGGTTGCTGGGTACGCTGGGTAGCGTTGGCAAGTAAGGAGGACGGTCGCACCTTTGCAGCCGGAGCGGATGGCGCGACCGTACAAACACAACCGGCATGGCGGCACGCGGCGCGCGGCACCCTGGTGTCGCGCGCCGGCATTACAAAGAAGACGAAAAGCAAGGCCAACGAGGAAGAACAATGAAATCCAGACTCGACAGATGGATGATGCTGCTCGCCATCGCGGCAGCAGGCACGGCACATGCACAAACGCGCGTTGGAGGTAACCCGCTCGACTCCCTGCCCCAGATCAACGCGCCGAAAACCGGCCCGAACGTGACCGTGCAGGTCGCACCGCAAGCGCCACAGTTGCAGGAGCTGCTGTCGCGCCACCTGACGCCGACGACGTTCCAGGTCGAAGGCGTGAAGTCCGTGCCGTTCGAGGAAATCTCGCGTCGCTTCACCCCCCTCGTCGGCAAGGACATCACGATCGGCGATCTGATCGAAACCGCCAACGGCGTGACGAAGCTCTACCAGGATCGCGGCTACGCGCTGTCGTTCGCGTTCGTTCCCGCGCAGACATTCGAGAACGGCGTCGTGCGCATCACGGTTGTCGAAGGCTATGTGTCGGACGTGAAGGTCACCGGCAAGCCCGGTGCAATGGAATCGAAGATTCGCGCGATCGCAGCGCATATCACCGACGATCGCCCGCTGCGCCGCGCGACGTTCGAGCGCTACGTGAACACCTTCGGCCTGTTGCCCGGCCTCACCGTGAAGGCGAACGTGCCGCCGCCGCAAACCACCGACGGTGCCACGACGCTTGAACTCGCGGTCGACCGCAAGGCATTCAACGTCAGCACCGGTATCGATTTCAATCACCCGGGCGTACAGGGCCTCATCACCGCGACCGAAAACGGCCTCACGAAGTTCGGCGAGCAGTTGAGCATTTCCGCGCTGGCGCCGCCGGGGCGCGACAAGCAAACTTATTTCGCATTCAGCGGCGCGGTACCCGTCGGCAGCAGTGGCCTGATCACGCGCCTCGACGCAAGCACGTATCGCGGCAAGCCGACCGACAATCCGGGGCTGCCGTCGTACGTGCAGCGTACGGTCAAGAACGAGAAGCTTGGTCTTTCGGCCTCCTATCCGATACTGCTGAACAACCAGCGCAGCCTGCTCGGCACGGTGTCGGGCTACGCGGCGCACAACGAGGACAACTACCAGAACCAGATCAACGGTGCGACCCTCGACAACCGGTCGCAGGTTCGCGTGCTGCAACTGCAGCTTGACTACACGAACGTCCAGCCGAAACAGGTGCGAAAGTTGAGCGTCAACGTCGCCAAGGCGTTCGACATTCTCGGCGCATCGAAATCGCAGGTCGCGCAGGCGAACGGCTCGACGATCACGTACGCCGATCCGACATCACTGACCTTCGTCCGTACCGGCGCGACCTTCACGCAAACCAATGAATGGCCGTTCCGGATCGGCACGTCGGTCTCGCTGACCGGGCAATACAGCCCCGACTCGCTGCCGACTTCCGAGCAGATCTCGTTCGGCTCGACGCGCTACGCGCTCGGCTATCAGCCGGGCGAAGCGTCGGGTGACTCGGGATGGGGGATGTCGCTGGAGGTCAACCGTGGCTTCACGCCGGGCTGGACGTATATGAAATCCGTCACGCCGTACATCGCCTACGACATGGCGCGTGTGTACCTGCATGCAGGCACGCCATCGCCGAACCGCATGTCGTCGGTCGGTATCGGTGTACGTTTCACGGACAGCCGCTTCTACAGCCTCGACCTGAACGTCGCGAAGCCGGTGGGTGACGCGCCGGTCGAAAGCGCATCACGCAGCCCGCGCATCAACGCCGCATTCTCGTATCAGCTCAACTGATCGGTCACCAGACAGCCCGCGCCACGCGGGCTGTTTCGATTAGAGTCCCCTCTATCAAACGTGGCGTGCGGTTTCACGTATTCTGGCGAAGCTCGCAACATGCCCGCCCCATGCAGACGGTCGTGCGGGCAAATCGAACACGACATACAAGGAGGACGACAATGATTCAACTGACCCGCCCGTTGCGTGCAATCGCCGTTGCCGGCGCACTGCTCGCCTGCGCAGCCCCCACGTTCGCACAAGCCGACAATCCCATCGGCATGTGGCAGACGATCGACGACAACACGCATCAGCCGAAGGCACTCGTGCAGATCGCCGAGGACGGCGACGGTGCGCTGACCGGCAAGGTCGTCAAGGGCCTCGGTGCGAACGATACGCCCGATCGCCGCTGCAGCGCCTGCACGGACGAGCGCAAGGATCAGCTCATCAAGGGCATGACGATCATCAAGGCAATGAAGAAGGAAGGCGACCACTGGGACGGCGGCAACATTCTCGACCCGGAGAACGGCAAGGTCTACAAGTGCAAGATGACGCTTGAAGACGGCGGCCAGAAACTCGTCGTGCGCGGTTACATCGGCGTGTCGCTGCTCGGCCGGTCGCAGACCTGGGTGCGCCAACAATAACGCGGCTCGCGCTGAAACGCGCAGCTCAATGAAAAAATCGGCCTGACGATTTCGTCGTCAGGCCGATTTTCTTTTGGTACGTTGCGTCGCCGCAAACAAGACGGCAAACAGCGGACATCATGCCGCCTGCTTCATCGCGCCCGGCGCATAGCTGCCCGGTGTGCGACCCACGGGTGCCACACCGCTACGCGCCTCCGCTGCTTTCGATTGCGCATGCTTGCGCATCCGCACGGACAATTCGTTGCACAGGTTCACGCCCGAGTCGCCATAGAGCTCGCGCATCACGTTCAATAACGTGCCCGTCTCGTGCCAGACCTTGAAGCGGCGATGGCAGGTCTGATACGAAGGGTAACGGCGCGGCATGGCCGACCACGTTGCGCCGCTGTAGATGACCCAGAGTACGCCGTTCAGCACGGCACGCGTATTGGCCAGCGGCCGGCCGCGCAACTCGGTGCGCGGCTGCATTTCGGGCAGAAGCGGCGCGGCGCAGCGCCACTCGTGGTCGGTCAGATCGCGATACGGTGTCATGGACATCTCCAGCCTTGGTAACCATGACACAACGATATCGGCTCACCTCAACAATGAATATAAGACAAATCCGAAAATACCCTGAGATCACGCCGATTTGACCGGAATTGACGTTTGAATCCCGCCAATTGCCGGAAATCGCACTCAGGTCAGCGACGTATCGACGATGCGGCGCGGCGTTTCGATGTATTCCTTCGACTGCATCTCGACGATTCGCGAAACCGTACGCGCAAACTCGTTGGCCATCGGGCCTTCGACGTACAGTTGCTCCGCCGGCACCGCCGCAGACATCAGCAACTTGACCTTGTGGTCGTACAGCACGTCGATGAGCCAGGTGAAGCGGCGCGCCTCGGACGCCATCCGCGGCGACATCTGCGGCACCTCGGACAGCACGATCGCGTGGAAGCGGCTCGCGAGTTCGAGATAGTCGTTCTGCGAGCGCGGGCCGCCGCACAGCGTCGCGAAGTCGAACCATACGACGCCGTCCGCCTTGCGCAGCGCCTTCAGCTCGCGCTTCTCGATATGCAGGAGCGGGCTTTCGTCGGGTACCGCCGCGAGCTTCGCAAATGCATGGCGCAGTTCGCGATCGGCGTCGGCGCCGAGCGGCGTGTGATACATCTTCACCTGCGCGAGCGTGCGCTGCCGATAATCGACACCCGCGTCGACGTTGAGCACGTCGAGCTTGTCCTTGATCAGCGCGATCGCCGGCAGCATGCGGTCGCGATGCAGGCCGTCCGGATACAGGTCGTCGGGATCGTAGTTGGACGTCATCACGAACTGCACGCCGTTGTTGAACAGGCGGTCGAGCAGACGATACAGGATCATCGCATCGGCAATGTCCGACACGTGGAACTCGTCGAAGCAGATCAGCCGGTAGCGCTTCGCGATGCGCCGTGCGAGTTCGTCGAGCGGATCGGCCTGCCCTTTCAGTTCCTCGAGCTCACGATGCACCTCGCGCATGAATTCGTGGAAATGCAGGCGCGTCTTGCGCTGCACGGGCACGACCGCGAAGAAGCTGTCCATCAGGAAGCTCTTGCCGCGACCGACGCCGCCCCACATGTAGACGCCGCGCGGGAGATCGGGATGATTGATCAGCTTCTTGAATGCGTTCGAGCGGCGCGCCTTGTACTCGACCCATTCGTCGAAACATTGCTGCAGGCGATCGACGGCCGCGCGCTGCGCGGGATCGGACTGATAGCCGCGCGTGGTCAGTTCGCGCGTGTAGTATTCGGTGACGTTCATCGGGCAAACCGGAAAAAACGAAGGCGGACGGGAACCCCCGCCCGCCCTCGTCATGAGACGGCTGCGCCGGCCGGCGGCCGGCAGGCGCTATACCGTGCTCAGCTGTTCAGCGAGCGCTTGTCGACGGCGAGCGCCGCTTCGCGCATCACTTCCGACATCGACGGGTGCGGATGGCAGATACGGGCGATGTCTTCCGACGCCGCCTTGAATTCCATCGCCACCACGGCTTCGGCGATCAGGTCCGACGCGTTCGCGCCGATCACGTGCACGCCGAGCAGTTCGTCGGTCTTCGCATCCGCAATCATCTTCACGAAACCGTCCGGCGCGTTCATGCCGAGCGCGCGGCCGTTGATCGAGAACGGGAACTTGCCCGACTTGATCTCGCGGCCTTCCGCCTTCAGCTGCTGCTCCGTCTTGCCGACCCATGCGATTTCCGGGTACGTGTAGATCACCCACGGAATGCAGTTGTAGTCGATGTGCGGCTTCTGGCCGTCGATCACTTCCGCGACCAGCACGCCTTCATCTTCCGCCTTGTGTGCGAGCATCGGGCCGCGCACCACGTCGCCGATCGCGTACACGTTCGGCACTGCCGTGCGGCAATGGTCGTCCACGTCGATGAAGCCGCGCTCGTTCGCCTTCAGGCCGATTGCCTCGAGGCCGAGGTTGTCGGTGTTCGGTACGCGGCCGACCGACACGATCAGGCGGTCGGCGTCGAGCGTCTGCGCGTTGCCGTCCTTGTCCGTGTAAGCGATCGACACGCCGTCCGCGGTCGTCTTCACTTCGCCGATCTGCACGCCGAGATGGATGTCGAGGCCCTGCTTCTTGAACAGCTTGGCCGCTTCCTTCGCGAGCGCTTCGTCAGCTGCGCCGAGGAATGCCGGCAGCGCTTCGAGCACCGTCACTTCAGCGCCCAGGCGACGCCACACCGAGCCGAGCTCGAGGCCGATCACGCCTGCGCCGATCACGGCGAGTTTCTTCGGCACCGCGTCGAACGTCAGCGCGCCTTCGTTGTCCGACACGATCTTGTTGTCGACCGGGATGCCCGGCAGGTGACGCGCCTTCGAGCCCGTCGCGATGATCACGTTCTTCGCGGTGACGACTTCGGCTTCACCCTCGCCGCTCACTTCGATCTGCACGCCGGCGTCGGTCTTGCCGGCGAACTTGCCATGGCCCTTCAGCCAGGTGATCTTGTTCTTCTTGAACAGGAACTCGATACCGGACGTCATCTTCTCGACGATCGCGTCCTTGCGGCCGATCATCTTCGCGATGTCGATCTTCACGCCGTCGGCGGTGATGCCGTGGTCGGCCAGGTGGTGCGACGCGTTCTCGAACTCCTCCGACGAAGCGAGCAGCGCCTTCGACGGGATGCAGCCGACGTTCAGGCAGGTGCCGCCGAGCTTCAGCGCGCCGGCCGGGTTCTTCCACTTTTCGATACAGGCAACGGTCTTGCCGAGCTGCGCGGCGCGAATCGCGGCGATGTAGCCGCCGGGGCCGGCGCCGATCACGACGACGTCAAATTCCTTGGACATGACAATCCTTTCTACTTGTACGCCCGCGGGTTCGCGCGTGTGCGCGAACCCGCGGAGCGGGTCAATGCAGTGAGACTCGGCTTACAGGTCGAGCAGCAGGCGGGCCGGATCTTCCAGCGCATCCTTCATCGCGACGAGCGACAGCACGGCTTCGCGGCCGTCGATGATGCGGTGGTCGTACGACAGCGCGAGGTAGTTGATCGGACGGATCACGATCTGGCCGTTTTCGACGACCGGACGCTCCTTCGTCGCGTGCACGCCGAGGATTGCCGACTGCGGCGGGTTGATGATCGGGGTCGACAGCATCGAGCCGAACACGCCGCCGTTCGAGATCGAGAACGTACCGCCCGTCATTTCCTCGATCGACAGCTTGCCGTCCTTCGCCTTCTGGCCGAACTCGGCGATCTTCTTTTCGATGTCGGCGAGGCTCAGCTGATCCGCGTTGCGCAGGATCGGCACGACGAGGCCACGCGGCGAGCCGACAGCGATACCGATGTCGAAGTAGCCGTGGTAGACGATGTCGTTACCGTCGATCGACGCATTGACGAGCGGGAACTTCTTCAGTGCATGGACAGCGGCCTTCACGAAGAACGACATGAAGCCGAGCTTCACGCCATGTTCCTTCTCGAACTTGTCCTTGTACTTGTTGCGCAGTTCCATGACCGGAGCCATGTTGACTTCGTTGAACGTCGTCAGGATCGCGTTGGTCTGCTGCGATTCGAGCAGACGCTCAGCGATACGCGCACGCAGGCGCGACATCGGCACGCGCTGTTCCGGACGGTCGTTCAGCCAGGTCGTTGCCGATGCCGGCACCTTCACTTCCGGCAGCGACGGCTTCGCAGCGGCAGCCTTGGCCGGTGCGGCAGCCGGAGCAGCCTTCGGTGCGCTGCCAGCGGCCAGCGCGTCGCCCTTCGTGACGCGGCCGTCGCGGCCCGAACCTGCGACGTCGCCCGCCGACAGGCCCTTCTCGGCCAGCAGCTTCGATGCGGCCGGCGATGCGGTGGCCGACGATGCCGTTGCGGCGACCGGCTGTGCAACCGGCGCGGCTGCAGCAGGCGCTGCTGCCGGCTTGACTTCGGCGGCGCCCGCCGCGGCTTCGGCTGCACCTGCCTTCGCTTCGGTGTCGATCGTCGCGATCAGCTGATCGGCAACAACGGTGTCACCGTCGTTCTGCAGCACTTGCGCGAGCACGCCCGCGGCCGGTGCCGGCACTTCGAGCACGACCTTGTCGGTCTCGAGTTCGATCAGGATTTCGTCCTGCGCGACTGCTTCGCCCGGCTTCTTCTTCCACTGCAGCATGGTGGCTTCCGAAACCGACTCCGAAAGCTGGGGGACTTTGACTTCTACGATAGCCATGTGATTTTCCTGGATGCTTAATCTGGGGTGTGACGAGGTTCGTGCGATCCCTTCGGCCGGTGCGGCGCGCCACGCGCCAGGCGGGCCAAAAGAGACGGGAAAGCGCACTGCGCCTTCCCGTTTCGCTTCCGTCGGTTATTTCGCGATCGATGCGCTCTTCAAGCGGCCGAAAGCACCTTCGATGAGGGCCTTCTGCTGCTCGTAGTGCTTCGCGTAGTAGCCAACCGCCGGCGAGGCCGAAGCCGGACGGCCGCTGTATGCCAGCTTCTGCCCTTCCTTCATGCCTTCCTTCAGATGGTGCTCGACGTAGAACCAGGGGCCTTGGTTCTGCGGCTCGTCCTGCACCCAGACCACTTCAGTCGCGTTCTCGTACTTCTTCATTTCGGCTTCGAACTGCTTGTGCGCGAACGGATACAGCTGCTCGATACGGATGATCGCGACGTCGTTCGCCTTCGCTTCGCGGCGATGTGCGACGAGGTCGTAATACACGCGGCCCGAGCATGCCAGCACGCGCTTGACCTTCTTCGCGTCGATGCCGCCGTCGGTTTCGCCCAGCACCGGCTGGAACGAACCCTTCGCCAGTTCCGACAGGTCCGATACCGCTTCCTTGTGACGCAGCAGCGACTTCGGCGTCGCGACGATCAGCGGCTTGCGGAACAGGCGGATCATCTGGCGACGCAGCAGGTGGAAAATCTGCGCCGGCGTCGTCGGTTGAACGACCTGCATGTTGTGATCCGCGCACAGTTGCAGGAAACGCTCGATACGCGTGGACGAGTGTTCCGGACCCTGGCCTTCATAGCCGTGCGGCAGCAGCATCGTGAGACCTGACACACGGCCCCACTTCACTTCGCCCGACGAGATGAACTGGTCGATCACGACCTGCGCGCCGTTGACGAAGTCACCGAACTGCGCTTCCCACAGCACGAGCGTGTTCGGCTCGGCGGTCGAGTAACCGTATTCGAAGCCCAGCACGGCTTCTTCCGACAGCACCGAGTCGATCACCGTGAACTTCGCCTGGCCTTCCGCGATGTTCTGCAGCGGCACGTACGTGCCGTCGTTCCAGCGCTCGCGGTTCTGGTCGTGCAGCACCGCATGACGGTGCGTGAACGTGCCGCGGCCCGAGTCCTGGCCCGTCAGGCGCACCGAGTAGCCCGATGCGACGAGCGACGCGAACGCGAGGTGCTCGCCCATGCCCCAGTCGAGCGGCTGGTCGCCGCGCGCCATGTTGCGGCGGTCGTTGATCACGCGCTCGACGAGCGGGTGAACCTTGAAGTTTTCCGGGACCGTCGTGATGCGTTCGCCGAGGCGCTTCAGTTCGGCGAGCGGCACGGCCGTGTCGGCTGCGTCCGTCCACTTGCGGTTCAGGAACGGAACCCAGTCGACCGCGTACTTGCTCTTGTAGTTCGACAGGACCGGGTCGACCGTGTGGTGACCGTCGTCCATCGCCTTGCGGTACGCCTTCACGTAGCTGTCGGCGTCTTCCGCGGTGATCACGCCCTGCTGCACGAGCTTCTCGGCGTACAGCGCACGGGTGCCCGGGTGCTGCGCGATCTTCTTGTACATCAGCGGCTGCGTGACCGCCGGCGTGTCCTGCTCGTTGTGACCCAGCTTGCGGAAGCAGACGATGTCGATCACGACATCCTTGTGGAACTGCATCCGGTAATCGATCGCGATCTGCGTCGCGAGGATCACGGCTTCCGGATCGTCGCCGTTCACGTGCAGCACCGGCGCCTCGATCATCTTGACGACGTCGGTACAGTACAGCGTCGAGCGCGCGTCGCGCGGGTCGGACGTCGTGAAGCCGATCTGGTTGTTGATGACGATGTGCAGCGTGCCGTGCGTGCCGTAACCGCGCGTCTGCGCGAGGTTCAGCGTTTCCATCACGACGCCCTGGCCAGCGAAGGCCGCGTCGCCGTGGATCTGCACCGGCAGCACTTGCAGGCCGTCTTCGTCGCCGCGACGGTCCATCCGTGCCTTCGCGGAACCTTCGACCACCGGGTTCACGATTTCGAGGTGCGACGGGTTGAACGCGAGCGACAGGTGGACCGGGCCGCCTTCCGTCGACACGTCCGACGAGAAGCCCTTGTGGTACTTCACGTCACCTGCCGGCAGGTCGTCGACGTGCTTGCCTTCGAATTCGGCGAACAGGTCGGCCGGCATCTTGCCCAGCGTGTTGACCAGCACGTTCAGACGGCCACGGTGGGCCATGCCGATGATGATTTCCTGCACGCCGCGCTTGCCCGCGTGCTGGACGACTTCGTCCATCGACGCGATGAAGCTTTCGCCGCCTTCGAGCGAGAAGCGCTTCTGGCCGACGTACTTGGTATGCAGGTAACGCTCGAGGCCTTCCGCGGCCGTCAGGCGATTCAGGATGTGCTTCTTCTCGTCTGCCGAGAAGTTCGGCGTCGCGCGGGTCGACTCCAGGCGCTCCTGCCACCAGCGCTTCTGCTCCGGGTCGCTGATGTACATGTATTCGGCGCCGATCGTGCCGCAATACGTGTCGCGCAGCCCCTTGACGATATCGCGCAGCGAAGCCTGGTCGAAACCGAAATACAGGTTGCTCGCGCTGTATGTCTGGTCGAGGTCGCCTTCGGAGAAGTCGTAGAACGCGGGTTCGAGTTCGGGAATGGCGGGACGTTCGCGGCGCTTCAGGGGATCCAGATTGGCCCATTGCGAGCCAAGGAAGCGATAAGCGCTGATGAGGGACTGCACGTGAACTTGCTTGCGCGCCGCAGCAAGATTGGTGCTGCTTTCGCGCGGAATGAAGGCATTGGCCTTCGCACGCTCGGCAAACGATTCGACGATCGGAAAGTGGGCGACGTCATTGGCATTCGAACCGTCCGTTGCAGGCACATTCTGCAGCGCGTCGAAATACTCTCGCCAGTTCTCTGGCACTGACGCCGGATTGTTGAGGTATGCATCGTACAGTTCTTCAACGTACGAAGCATTGCCGCCGAACAGATAGGAGTTCAGCTGAAACTGCTTCATTACATCTGACATTTTACGCTCACCTTTCTTCGAGCTTCTCGAGAAATAGCGGGTTACTCAACCTTCCGCGACACGGCCTGACCGTTTAGCGGATTGCGAATCAAGTCTTGCTTGGAAGGACCTAAAACTTGCGTGCGCGCAGCATATCACAGAACCGATACCGAAGTTCACCGTGAAATGTGCCTGAAAGCACCGCGCGACGGGGTTTTGCCGGATTGCCACACCCCGCAGGAACAGTGTTTTGCAGGCAGCCCGATTGCACATCGCGCAGATGCAAAAAAGGCCGCCCCGAGGGCAGCCTTTTCCGTCACGATCGGGAACGTTCGAACGCTCAGTCGACCGCGCCTTCGCGGCTCGCGCGGCGACGCTCGTGCTCCTTCAGGAAGCGCTTGCGCAGGCGGATCGACTGCGGCGTCACTTCGACGAGCTCGTCGTCGTCGATGAATTCGACCGCGTACTCGAGCGACATCTGGACCGGCGGCACGAGGCGCACGGCTTCGTCGGTACCCGACGCGCGCACGTTGGTCAGCTGCTTGCCCTTGATCGGGTTCACGACAAGGTCGTTGTCACGGCTGTGGATGCCGATGATCATGCCCTCATAGAGCGCATCGCCCGGCTTCACGAACATGCGGCCGCGATCCTGCAGCTTCCACAGTGCGTAGGCCACGGCGGCGCCGTCGTCCTGCGAGATCAACACGCCGTTGCGGCGCTCGAAGACAGAACCGTCCTTGACCGGTGCGTACGAGTCGAAGATGTGGCTCATCAGGCCCGTGCCACGCGTGAGCGTCAGGAATTCGCTCTGGAAGCCGATCAGGCCACGCGCCGAGATCTTGTACTCCAGACGCGTGCGGCCGCGGCCGTCCGACGCCATGTCGAGCATCTCGCCCTTGCGGCGGCCGAGCTCTTCCATCACGCCACCCTGATGCTCGTCCTCGACGTCGACGGTCAGCAGTTCGTACGGCTCGTGCCGCACGCCGTCGATTTCCTGCATCACGACGCGCGGACGCGACACGGCCAGCTCATAGCCTTCGCGACGCATGTTCTCGACGAGAATCGTCAGGTGCAGCTCGCCACGACCCGACACCTCGAACACCGTTTCGTCGCCGGTGTCCTTCACGCGCAGCGCGACGTTGTGGTTCAGTTCCTTCATCAGGCGGTCGCGGATCTGGCGGCTCGTGACGAACTTGCCTTCGCGGCCGGCGAGCGGCGACGAGTTGACGAGGAAGTTCATCGTCAGCGTCGGCTCGTCGACGGTGATCATCGGCAGCGCTTCCGGCGCATCCACCGCGCAGATCGTCGCACCGATGCCGACGTCTTCAATACCGTTGATCAGCACGATGTCGCCCGCTTCGGCCGTTTCGACCTGCACGCGCTCGAGGCCCGTGAACGACAGCACCTGGTTGATCTTGCGGTTCAGCACGTCGCCTTCCGGGCCGAAGCGCATCGCGACGGGCTGGCCCGGCTTGATGCGACCGCGCGTGATGCGGCCGACGCCGATCCGGCCGACGTACGTCGAATAGTCGAGCGACGTGATCTGCAGCTGCAGCGGCGCGTCCGGATCCGCCGGACGGACCGGCACGTGCTCGAGGATCGCCTCGAACAGCGGACGCATGTCACCTTCGCGCGCGGCCGGGTCGAGCGACGCGTAGCCGTTCAGGCCCGACGCGTAGACGATCGGGAAGTCGAGCTGCTCTTCGGTTGCGCCGAGCTTGTCGAACAGGTCGAAGGTCTGGTTGATGACCCAGTCGATCCGCGCGCCCGGACGATCGATCTTGTTGACGACGACGATCGGCTTCAGGCCGAGCGCGAGCGCCTTCTTCGTGACGAAGCGCGTCTGCGGCATCGGGCCCTCGACCGCGTCGACGAGCAGCAGCACCGAGTCGACCATCGACAGCACACGCTCGACCTCGCCGCCGAAGTCCGCGTGCCCCGGCGTATCGACGATGTTGATGTGCGTGCCCTCGTACTCGACCGCGCAGTTCTTCGCGAGAATCGTGATCCCGCGCTCTTTTTCGATGTCGTTCGAGTCCATCACCCGCTCCGCAATCTGCTGGTTCTCGCGGAAGGTGCCGGACTGGCGGAGCAGTTGGTCGACGAGCGTAGTCTTGCCGTGGTCGACGTGGGCGATGATGGCGATATTGCGAAGGGCGCGGGTCATAGAAACCTGGAAATCGTTTGAACGCGCAAAAGCGCCCGCTCGTTTTTTCACGGGCGCGCGCATTGCAGCTTGGAAAGCCACAAATTATAGCACGTGAGAATGTCGAGAGCTGACGAGGTCGTTGCAACGCAATCGGCCGGCCGGCAAGCCCTCCCCTCGAACACGCCAATCGGTCGAAGCCCGCGTCGTCGGCGAGCGCAAAAAACCTTACCACGACAAGGGATTTCGGCGACACGAAGCGCGCCCTTTGCCGTTCGATTAACATTTGCCGCGGCAAGCAACTGTGCCTATACTGCTGCCTAGTCAACTATTGCAGCTTCAGGGTTTTATGTCGGATTCTTCTACCCAACCACCCGTTTCGCCGCTGTCGTCGTATCAGATGAACGACAGCGTCGGTTATCTGATGTCGCGCGTGAAGTCGGTGATGACCAACCTCGTCACGCAACGCACGCAGGAAGAGCTCGGCATCACGGGCACGCAGGCGAGCATGCTGTTCATGATCGCGGTCGGCAAGTGCTCGACGGCCGCCGAGCTCGCGCGCGAGTACGGGATCGACGCGAGCGCGGTCACGCGCCTGCTCGACCGGGTCGAGAAGCGCGGGCTGCTGTCCCGCGTCCGCAGCATCGAGGATCGGCGTGTCGTGCGACTCGAGCTGACCGACGAAGGCCGTGCGCTCGCCGAACGGCTCCCGCCGATTTTCCGCAGCGTGCTCGACCAGGTGCTGGACGGGTTTACGCCGGAAGAAGTCGGGTTCCTGAAGAGCATGCTGCGCCGCATTCTCAGCAACTATTGCGAGACTGCCGGCGGCAGCATCACGTAATAGTTGCCATAACAATTACTTTTGACAGATTAATGTAAGGAAATCCTTGCAGTGTCCATCATTCATTCCGAGTCAGGGATCAGCGCGATGAAATCCTCCCCGTTGTCCGTGCGCGCCGGGTCGTGCCGCGCCGCCGTTGCCGCCGCGGTCGCCGCACTGGCGCTGGCGGGCTGCGCGAATTACATCGGCATCAAGAGCGACAAGCAGATCGCCCCCGCGTCGCAATTCGAATCCGCCCAGAGCCTGCCGGCCCAGGGCGGCCAGTGGCCCGCGCTCGACTGGGCCGGCCAGTTCGGTGATCCGCAGTTGCCGAAGCTGATCGACGAAGCCCTGCAGGGCAGTCCGTCGATCGCGCAGGCGCAGGCGCGCATCGCAAAGGCGTCGTCGTATATTGAATCGTCGCGCTCGAACCTGATGCCGAAGGCGGAAGCCAGCTATTCGTGGACGCGCGAGCTGTATTCGGGGAACGCGTTGTTCCCGCCCCCGTACGGCGGCCAGTGGTACAGCGAGAACAACGCGCTTGCGAGCGCGTCGTGGGAACTCGACCTGTGGGGCAAGAACCGCGAACGTCTGCACACCGCCGTGTCGCAGGAAAAGGCGGCCGAAGCCGACATGCAGCAGGCACGCATCACGCTCGCGTCGTCGGTCGCACGCACCTACAACTCGCTCGCGCAACTCTATGCGCTGCGCGATATCGCCCAACGCGAGATCACCAACCGCGAGACGGTCGGCAAGATCACCGACGGCCGCGTTTCAGCCGGCCTCGACACCAACGTCGAACGCCAGACGGCCCGCGGCAATATCGCGACGACCCAGGCTTCGCTGTCCGATCTCGACGGCCAGATCACGACGGTGCGCTACCAGCTCGCGGCACTGCTCGGCAAGGGCCCGGATCGCGGGCTGCAGATCGCGGCGCCCGTGCTGAACCCGAACGGCGAAGTCGCACTGCCCGGCAACCTGCCGGCCGATCTCGTCGCGCGGCGCCCCGACATCGTCGCCGCGCGCTGGCAGGTCGAAGCCGCGATGCACGACGTGAAGGAAGCGAAGGCCGAGTTCTATCCCGACGTGAACCTCGCGGCCGGCTTCGGCTTCGATGCGTTCGGCTGGGGCAAATTCCTGAACTTCGCGAGCCGCCAGGCGCAGTTCGGGCCGGCGATCCACCTGCCGATTTTCGACGCCGGCGCGCTGCGCGCGCAGCTCAAGGGCCGCTACGCGGACTTCGACCTGTCGGTGGCGAACTACAACCAGACGCTGATCAGCGCGCTGAACGACGTCGCGACGCAGGTCGCGTCGATCCGCGCGGTCGATCGCCAGATGGGCGATGCGCAACGCGCACTCGACGCATCGACGCGCGCATATGACCTCGCGGTCATCCGCTACAAGGCCGGCCTGTCGCCGCAGCTGCAGGTGCTGACCGCGGACAGCAACCGCCTCGCATCGGAGCAGACGGTGACCAACCTGAAGATGCGCCGGCGCGACATGCAGCTCGCGCTGATCAAGGCGCTGGGTGGCGGGTTCGACGCGACCGGCACACCGCTCGCCGCGCCCGATGCCGACAAGCCGACAAAACAGGCCGCCAACTGATCCGGCGCCACCACTACGCAGACACTCGAAATAACGGACGGAGAAAATCGCCATGAGCGACCAACAAAACGCCGCCAGCGCGCAGCCGCAGAACAACGGCAAGCGCAAACGGATGATGACGCTGCTTGTCGCGGTCATCGTGATCGCGGCCATCGCGTATGGCCTGTACTACTTCCTCGTCGCCCGCTTCCATGAAGGGACCGACGACGCGTACGTGAACGGCAACGTCGTGCAGATCACGCCGCAGGTCACCGGCACCGTGATCGCGGTGAAGGCCGACGATACGCAGACGGTCAAGGCCGGCGATCCGCTCGTCGTGCTCGACCCGGCCGACTCGCAGGTCGCGCTGCAGCAGGCCGAAGCCAATCTCGCGCAGACGGTGCGCCAGGTGCGCGGCCTGTTCGTCAACGATGACCAGTACCGCGCGCAAGTCGCGCTGCGCCAGTCCGACCTGTCGAAAGCCGAGGACGACCTCCGCCGCCGCATGGCCGTCGCGCAGACGGGCGCCGTGTCGCAGGAAGAAATCTCGCACGCACGCGACGCCGTACGCGCCGCCCAGGCTTCGCTCGACGCGTCGCAGCAGCAGCTCGCGTCGAACCGCGCGCTGACCGCGAACACGACGATCGCATCACATCCGAACGTGATGGCCGCGGCCGCGAAGGTTCGCGACGCGTACCTGGCGAACGCGCGTAACGTGCTGCCCGCGCCGGTCACCGGCTATGTCGCGAAACGTTCGGTGCAGGTCGGCCAGCGCGTGTCGCCGGGCACGCCGCTGATGTCGGTGGTGCCGCTGAACGCAGTGTGGGTCGATGCCAACTTCAAGGAAGTCCAGCTCAAGCACATGCGCATCGGCCAGCCGGTCGAGCTGACGGCCGACATCTACGGCTCGTCGGCGGTCTACCACGGCAAGGTGGTCGGCTTCTCGGCAGGTACGGGCTCGGCATTCTCGCTGCTGCCGGCGCAGAACGCGACGGGTAACTGGATCAAGGTCGTGCAGCGCCTGCCGGTGCGGATCGAACTCGATCCGAAGGATCTCGACAAGCACCCGCTGCGCATCGGCCTGTCGATGCAGGTCGACGTGGACATCAAGGACGAACGCGGCGACCAGCTCGTTAACGCACCGAATACCGTCTACGAGACCAACGTGTTCGCGAAGTACGGCGACGAAGCCGACGCCGAAATCGCCCGCGTCATCGCCGAGAACGCAGGCGGCAACGCATCGGCGCCGGCCGCGGCGAAGTCGAACGCCGTCGCGAAAATGATGTAACCGTTCCGACTCCGGAAAGACAACCGACATGGCACAGGCTCCTGTCTCTCACCCGCCCTTGCAGGGCGGGAAGCTCGTGGTCGGGACGATCGCGGTATCGCTCGCGGTGTTCATGAACGTGCTCGACACGTCCATCGCGAACGTCGCGATCCCGACCATCTCGGGCGACCTCGGCGTGTCGTCCGACCAGGGCACGTGGGTCATCACGTCGTTCGCAGTCGCGAACGCGATCTCCGTGCCACTGACCGGCTGGCTGACCGACCGCTTCGGGCAGGTTCGCCTGTTCCTCGCGTCGATCATCCTGTTCGTGATCTCGTCATGGATGTGCGGGCTTTCGCCCAACCTGCCGTTCCTGCTGGCGTCGCGCGTGCTGCAAGGCGCGGTTGCGGGCCCGATGATTCCGCTGTCGCAAGCGCTCCTGCTGTCGAGCTATCCGCGCGCCAAGGCGCCGATGGCGCTCGCGCTATGGGCGATGACGACGCTGATCGCGCCCGTTGCCGGCCCGATCCTCGGCGGCTGGATCTCGGACAACTACTCGTGGCCATGGATCTTCTACGTCAACATCCCGGTCGGCATCGCCGCTGCCGCCGCGACGTGGACGATCTACCGCAATCGAGAGTCGGCCATACGCCTCGCACCGATCGACGGCGTCGGCCTCGCGCTGCTGGTCATCTGGGTCGGCTCGCTGCAGGTCATGCTCGACAAGGGCAAGGATCTCGACTGGTTCGCGTCGACGACCATCATCGTGCTCGCGCTGACCGCCGTCATCGCGTTCGCCTTCTTCGTCATCTGGGAATTGACCGCCGAGCACCCGGTCGTCGACCTGTCGCTGTTCCGCATGCGGAATTTCACCGGCGGCACGGTCGCGCTGTCGATCGGGTACGGCCTGTACTTCGGCAACCTCGTGCTGTTGCCGCTGTGGCTGCAGACGCAGATCGGCTACACCGCGACCGACGCCGGTCTCGTGATGGCGCCGGTCGGGTTGTTCGCGATCCTGCTGTCGCCACTCACCGGGAAGTACCTGCCGCGCACCGATCCGCGCTTTATCTCGACGGCGTCGTTCCTGACGTTTGCGCTGTGCTTCTGGATGCGGTCGCGCTACACGACAGGCGTCGACGAATGGTCGCTGACGCTGCCGACGCTCGTACAGGGCATCGCGATGGCCGGCTTCTTCATCCCGCTGGTATCGATCACGCTGTCCGGCCTGCCCGGCCACCGCATTCCCGCGGCATCGGGCCTGTCGAACTTCGTGCGGATCATGTGCGGCGGTATCGGCACCTCGATCTTCCAGACGGCCTGGGACCATCGCAACAACCTCCATCATGCGCAACTGGTCGAGCAGACGAACGTCTACAACCCGACGTTCAACCAGGCCGTCACGCAGATGGGCAACCTCGGACTGACGCAGGACCAGGCGCACGGGCTGATCAACAACCTGGCCACGCAGCAGGCCGCGCAGCTCGGCGTGAACGACCTGTTCTACATCTCGGCGGCGATCTTCGTGCTGCTGATCGGGCTGATCTGGATCACGAAACCCGAGCGCTCAGGTGGCGGCGATGCCGGTGCCGCGGCATCGGCTGCACACTGAACACGCAGCCTGAACGCAAACAAAAAGCCCGGTCGACTTCGACCGGGCTTTTTTAATCCGCCGGGAGCGCGTTCGCGCGGATGCGTCAGGCCGCCGTGACGACGAGCCGCTCCGGTGCCAGTACGCCGCTTGCCTTGCGGGCCACGCCGAGCAACCGAGTCGCATCATAGACGCGCACGCGCCCGCCTTCGGCCGCATCGATCGGATCGAGCGCCGACAGCGGCAGACGCTGGCCGTGCAGGAACCGCTTCGCGCTCGTTTCATCGAGGCGAACCAGCGGAAACGTCGACAGCAACGCATCGACCGGCTGGAGCCACGCATCGCGCGACGCTTCGTCGGCCTCGGTCAGCGCTTCGAGCGTCACCGCATGCTCGAGCGTCAGCGCACCGACGCCCGTGCGGCGCAGCATCGTCAGATGCGCACCGCAGCCGAGCGCCTCGCCGATATCCTCCGCCAGCGTGCGCACGTAAGTGCCCTTGCTGCAGGTCACGCGAAACGTCACGTCGGGCAGGTCGCACGCGAGCAGGTCGAGTGCGAGGATCGTCACATTGCGGCCCTCGCGCTCGACGGTTTGCCCCGCGCGCGCATATTCGTACAGTGGCTTGCCATCGCGCTTGAGCGCCGAATACATCGGCGGCACCTGCACGATCTCGCCGGTGAATCGCACGAGCGCGGCTTCCACTGCCGCGCGATCGCATTCGACGGGCCGCGTGTCGATCACCTCGCCTTCCGCGTCGCCGGTGGCCGTACGCTGGCCGAGACGCATCGTCGCTTCGTAAGTCTTGTCCGCTTCGAGCAGATCCTGCGAGAACTTCGTCGCCTCGCCGAAGCACAGCGGCAGCAAACCCGTAGCCAGTGGATCGAGCGTGCCGGTGTGACCGGCTTTTTTCGCGAGCAGCAGGCGCTTCGCGCGAATCAGCGCATCGTTGCTCGAGAGGCCGATCGGCTTGTCGAGCAGGAGGACGCCGTCCAGCACGCGCCGGGGCACGCGCGGACGTTGGGATGCTGCAGTCGTCATAGGCCGGTCGAGCTCAGTCGTCCTTGGTGTCCGCGTCGGCCTCGTCGTCCTTCGCGCGCGTCGAGTTCGCTTCCTTGATCAGGCGCGACATTTCCACGGCCTTTTCGATCGTCTGGTCGTAGTGGAAATGCAGCGTCGGCACCGTATGGATGTGCAGGCGCTTGAACAACAGGTTGTGCAAGTGACCCGACGCGTGATTCAGCGCTTCCTGCGTCTTGGCCGGATCGCCGGTCAACGCGGTGAAGTAGACCTTCGCGTGCGCATAATCCGGCGTGAGTTCGACGCTCTGGATGGTCACGATGCCGACGCGCGGGTCCTTGACCTCGCGCATGATGAGTTCGGACAGATCGCGCTGAATCTGATCGGCGATCTGCACGTTGCGATTGGGGGAAGTACGTTTCCTGGACATGATCGATCCGTGATCCGTTTATCAGGATGAAGCGGCGGCCAGTATTGGCACGCCACCATGAAATGGGCGGGACAGGCCCAAGCCTGCCCCGCCCATGAGCCGATGCGCGAGGGTTACAGCGTACGCGCGACTTCGGTCACTTCGAAGACTTCGAACTGGTCGCCTTCGACGATGTCGTTGAAGTTCTTCACCGACATACCGCACTCGAAGCCTTGCTTCACTTCCTTCACGTCGTCCTTGAAACGCTTCAGCGATTCGAGTTCGCCCGTGAAGATCACGACGTTGTTGCGCAGCACGCGCACCGACGACGAGCGCTTGACGATACCGTCCGTCACCATACAGCCGGCGACCGCACCGATCTTCGGCACCTTGAAGACCTGGCGCACCTCGACCATGCCGGTGATGACTTCGCGCTTCTCCGGCGCCAGCATGCCCGACATTGCCGCCTTCACCTCATCCACTGCGTCGTAGATGATGTTGTAGTAGCGGATATCGATGCCATTCGACTCGGCCAGCTTGCGCGCCTGTGCATCCGCACGCGTGTTGAAGCCGATGATGACAGCCTTCGATGCCGTTGCGAGGTTGACGTCGTTTTCGCTGATGCCACCCACCGCGCTGTGCACGATCTGCACGCGCACTTCGTCGGTCGACAGCTTGAGCAGCGACTGCACGAGCGCTTCCTGCGAGCCCTGCACGTCCGCCTTGATGATGAGCGGCAGGTTCTGCACTTCGCCTTCGCCCATCTGCTCGAGCATGCTTTCCAGCTTCGCGGCCTGCTGCTTCGCCAGCTTCACGTCGCGGAACTTGCCTTGACGGAACAGGGCGATTTCACGCGCCTTGCGCTCGTCCGGCAGCACGATCACTTCTTCGCCCGCGCCCGGCACTTCCGACAGACCCTGGATTTCGACCGGGATCGACGGGCCGGCTTCCTTCGCCGGCTTGCCGTTCTCGTCGAGCATTGCGCGCACTCGGCCGTAGGCCGTACCCGCCAGCACGATGTCGCCGCGGTTCAGCGTACCGGACTGCACGAGGATCGTCGCGACCGGGCCTTTGCCCTTGTCGAGCTTCGCTTCGATCACGATGCCCTTGGCCGGTGCTTCGACCGGCGCCTTCAACTCCAGCACTTCGGCTTGCAGCAGCACGTTCTCGAGCAGATCGTCGATACCCGCGCCCGTCTTGGCCGACACCGGTACGAACGGCGAATCGCCACCGTACTCTTCCGGCACGACGCCTTCCGCAACCAGTTCCTGCTTGACGCGATCGAGGTTCGCGTCCGGCTTGTCGATCTTGTTGATCGCCACGACGATCGGCACACCACCCGCCTTCGCATGGGCGATGGCTTCCTTCGTCTGCGGCATCACGCCGTCGTCGGCTGCCACCACCAGCACCACGATGTCGGTCGCCTTCGCGCCGCGTGCACGCATTGCCGTGAACGCTTCGTGACCCGGCGTATCGAGGAACGTGATGACGCCACGCGGCGTGTCGACGTGATAAGCGCCGATGTGCTGCGTAATGCCGCCCGCTTCGCCAGCGGCAACCTTCGCGCGGCGGATGTGGTCAAGCAGCGAGGTCTTGCCGTGGTCGACGTGACCCATGACCGTGACGACCGGCGGACGCGGCAGTTGCTCCGCATCGGTACCCGTTTCGCCTTCGACGAGCAGTGCTTCCGGATCGTCCAGCTTCGCGGCAACCGCGCGGTGGCCCAGTTCCTCGACGATGATCATCGCCGTTTCCTGGTCCAGCACCTGGTTGATCGTGACCATCTGGCCCATCTTCATCATCACCTTGATGACTTCGGAGGCCTTGATCGACATCTTGTGCGCGAGATCGGCAACCGACACGGTTTCCGGCACGTGCACTTCACGGACGATCGGTTCGGTCGGCGCCTGGAACGTCGAGCTGTCCTGATGACGGCCGCGCCCCTTCGGGCCGCCGCGCCAGCCGCGGTCGACGCCGCCGCTTGAATCGCCGCGCGTCTTGATGCCGCGGCGCTTCGACGCATCGTCCTGCCAGCCGCCCTTGCCTGCGCCCGGCTTCTTGTTGCGGTCGCCCGCGCCTGCCGGCGCTTGCGTCGTTGCCGGTGCCGCACCGGCCGGCTTCTTCACGGCCGGACGCGCCTGCGCACCTTCCGGCTTTGCCGGCTTGTGCAGCGTGCCCTTCGCTTCGGCCGGCTTCGGCGGTTCGACCGGCTTCGGCGGCTCGACTGCCTTGACCACGGCCTTGCGCGGCGTGTTCATCATTTCGCGAATCGCGCGCGCTTCGGCTTCTGCCGCCGCACGACGCTTGCTGATCTCTTCCTGCTCGGCGCGCGCCTTGTTCGCCGCCTCGCGGGCAGCGTCTTCAGCCTTCTTCGCCGCTTCGCGCTGCGCCGCACGTTCGGCGGCTGCGCGCGCTTCGTCCTGCGCGGACTGCGCGGATTGCGCCGATTGCGCAGTCTCCGCTTCCTGTTCGGCTGCAGCAGCCTGCTGCGCGGCTGCCTGCTGCTGTGCCGCCGCAGCTTCGGCCGCGGCACGCTTCGCTGCCGCTTCTTCCTCGGCGCGACGGCGCTCGGCTTCAGCCGCTTCCTCACGGGCACGACGTTCCGCTTCGTCGCGCTCGAGGCGTTCTTGACGCTCGCGCAGTTCCTGCGCCTGCTTCTCGAGCAGCTCGGCCTCGCGGCGCGCTTCTTCTTCACGACGCTTCAGTTCCGCATCGTCGTCCGCTTCGGCGACCTGTGCCTGACCCTGTTCCGCACCTTCGGCCACGTCGTCGCGCTTGACGAACGTACGCTTCTTGCGGACCTCGACCTGAATGGTGCGAGCCTTGCCCGTCGCGTCAGATTGCTTGATCTCCGACGTATGCTTGCGGGTCAGCGTGATCTTGCGCTTGTCGCCGTCGGTTGCGCCGTGCGACTTGCGCAAATGATCGAGCAGACGCGCCTTGTCCGTTTCGGACAGCGCATCGTCTTCACTCGCTTTCTGGACGCCCGCTGCCTGCAGCTGTTCGAGCAGCACACCAGCAGGCATTTTCAGTTCCGCGGCAAATTGGGCTACGTTGTTACTCGCCATTCATTCCTCTTAGTGCAAGGACCGATTCCTTGCGGTTAGCATCGGGTCAGGCCATACGGCCGCCATCAAATCAGTGCGCCATGGTCATTTCTCACTGGAACCAGTGTTCACGTGCTTTCATGATCAACGCCTTAGCGGCATCCTCTTCCATCCCGGTCATGTCGACCAGTTCATCCACAGCCAACTCGGCGAGATCGTCGCGCGTCTGCACGCCGTGTTCGGCCAGCTTCGCGAGCAACTCCGGCGTGATGCCGTCGAGGCTCTTGAGATCCAGCGCTGCGTTCTCGACCTTTTCTTCGTTCGCGATGGCCATCGTCAACAGCGCGTCGCGTGCGCGGTTGCGCAGTTCGTGCACGGTGTCCTCGTCGAACGCTTCGATTTCGAGCATTTCGTTGAGCGGCACGTAGGCGATCTCTTCCAGGCTCGTGAAGCCTTCGTCAATCAGGATGTCGGCAACTTCTTCGTCGACGTCGAGACGCGCCATGAACAGCGCACGCAGCCGGTCGCGCTCTTCACCCTGCTTCAGGGCGGACTCGTCCGGCGTCATGATGTTGATCTGCCAGCCGGTCAGTTCGCCTGCAAGGCGAACGTTCTGACCGCTGCGGCCGATCGCGACAGCCAGCTCGTTCTCGTCGACGACGACGTCCATCGAGTGCTTTTCTTCATCGACGACAATCGACTGGACGGCTGCCGGCGCGAGCGCGCCGATCACGAACTGGGCGGGATCCTCCGACCATAGCACGATGTCGATGTTTTCGCCACCGAGCTCGTTGCGCACAGCCTGCACGCGGGAACCGCGGATGCCGACGCAGGTGCCGATCGGATCGATCCGCTTGTCGTACGCGATGACGCCGATCTTCGCGCGCACGCCCGGGTCGCGGGCAGCCGCCTTGATCTCGAGCAGGCCCTGCTCGATTTCCGGCACTTCCATCTCGAACAGCTTCATCAGGAACTCGGGCGCCGTACGCGACAGCTCGATCTGCGGGCCGCGCGCGGTGCGGTCGACCTTCGCGATGTACGCGCGCACGCGGTCGCCCACGCGCAGGTTTTCCTTCGGGATCAGCTGATCGCGGCGCAGCAGCGCCTCGACACGGCCCGATTCGACGATGAAGTTGCCCTTGTCGAGGCGCTTCACCGTACCCGTCATGATCTTTTCACCACGCTCGAGGTAGTCGTTCAGGATCTGCTCGCGCTCAGCGTCGCGCACCTTCTGCAGGATCACCTGCTTCGCGGCCTGCGCGCCGATGCGACCGAATTCGATCGACGGAACGGGTTCCTCGACATACTCGCCGACTTCGACGTCGGGCTTCTGCTCACGTGCTTCGAACAGCAGGATCTCGCGATCCGGCTCCTGCAAACCCGCCTCGTCGGGCACGACGAGCCAGCGACGGAAGGTTTCGTGCTCGCCGCTTTCGCGATCGATATGGACGCGGATTTCGGCGCCTTCGTCGAACAGCTTCTTGGAAGCAGATGCGAGCGCGGCCTCGAGGGCGCCCAGCACTACATCCTTTTCGACGTTTTTCTCGCGCGCCAGCGCATCCACCAGCATCAACACTTCGCGACTCATTATTTGCGGCTCCTAAAGTCAACTTGCGGAATCAGGCGGGCTTTGTCGATATCGGCCAGCGTGAAATCCAGCATGGCCGCCTCGCCCTTCTTCCCTTCAAATTCCAAACCGATCGTTTCGCCATTCG
This sequence comes from Burkholderia sp. D-99, assembly GCF_011605345.1. Lineage (GTDB taxonomy): Bacteria > Pseudomonadota > Gammaproteobacteria > Burkholderiales > Burkholderiaceae > Burkholderia. Next base: position 7,638 of record NZ_JAAOXM010000013.1, on the reverse strand, counting down.
GCGCGTGCAGAATGCCCCGGTACGTCTTGCGCCCGTCCAGCGGCTTTTTCAAGGTCACGGAAACTTCGCTGCCAGCGAAGCGCTCGAAGTCGGCCAGCTTCTTCAACGGGCGGTCGAGCCCCGGGGACGAGACTTCGAGCCGTTCGTAATCGATGTTTTCGACCGTCAAGACGTGCTGGAGCTGACGCGTGACCTTTTCGCAATCTTCGAGCGAGATGCCGGCAGGCTGATCGATATAGATGCAAAGCATGCCGCGCCCGGTGCGCTCGAGATCCACCAGCTCGTAGCCGAGCCCGGTGACCGTGGTTTCTATCAGTTCCGTCAGTTGCACTGTGTCCTCTCAGGTGTTCGCGCCCGCCGCTCGCGATTACACCCGCGGGCGCGCGCCTTAGCCGGCGCAGGAAGCGCTACCCGAGATGCCTAACCGTTTCAGCAAAAAAAAATGGGCGGAACGCCCATCTTCTTACTGGTGGTCGCACCTGAGCCGCACATTGAATCCGTACGCCCAGCGACTCCGCGATTATAGCGATTTTTGGCGCAAACGCCAAGCCAGCCGGTAAAAGCAGCGTGTCGCCCGCCTTTACCGACCCAAAAATCCGAAATCGGGTTATCCGATCAGCCAGCACCATCCTGCCAGGCCGGAGATCGGTCATGCCGGCTGCGATGCAGCGGCACGCGACATATATATAGTCGAAAGCGATCAACGCGATACGCCGTGCCGGCAAAATCGGCGGGATGCCGATCGGGCCGGCACGCCGGCGGCTTTGCGCCGCCGCGCGCCAATGCGCGGTTAGCGGCTGCGCGTACGGCTGCGCTGCGGGCGCTGGCCGCCGCGCGGACCGCCGCCACTGCCGGCGCCTTCAGCCCGATTGCCGTTCGGATTGCGATTGCCGCCACCCTTGCTGCCGCCGCGCTTGCCGCCCGCGCCTTCGCGCTTGGGGCCCGCGCCGTACGATGCGCGATTGCCGTCGACATCACGGCCGCCGCCTGCGCGGTTGCCGTCGCGGCCGCCCGTACCCCGGTTGCCATCACGACCACCGCCGGTACGGTTACCGTAGCCCGACGGCGAAACCGGCAGGCTGCCGTAGCCGCTCAGGCCCGGCAGGCCCGGCGCGCCGCGACGGCCGCCGCCGCGACGCGGCTGGTCAAGCTGCCCGTGCGTCGTCAGCACCGGCTCACGACCGATGAAACCCATCGACGTCTCCATCGGATCGGGCTGGCGGCGCTCGGTCTGGCCGGCACCACCGCGCTTGCCCTTCTCCTCGGTCGGCGCCTTCAGGCCGACGGTCGCCATCAGCGTGCGCACTTGCGCGTCGTCGAGCTCTTCCCAGCGGCCGCGCTTCAGGCCGCGCGGCAGCGGGATCGGGCCGTGACGCGTACGGATCAGGCGGCTCACCATCAGGCCGACCGCCTCGAACATCCGGCGCACTTCGCGGTTGCGGCCTTCGGCCAGCGCGACGTGATACCAGTGGTTCGTCCCTTCGCCGCCGCCATCGCGGATGCGCAGGAAATTCGCCGGACCGTCATCGAGCTCGACGCCGTGCAGCAACTTCTGCCGCATCCCTTCCGCCAGCTCACCGACGACGCGCACCGCATACTCGCGCTCGACGCTGTAGCGCGGATGCATGAAACGGTTCGCGAGGTCGCCCGAAGTCGTCAGCATCAGCAGACCTTCGGTATTGAAGTCGAGGCGGCCGACCGCAAGCCATTTCGCCGTCTTCATCGGCGGCAGGCGATCGAACACCGACGGACGGCCTTCCGGATCCGCGTGGCTGACGATCTCGCCAGTCGGCTTGTGGTACAGCAGCACGCGCGGCGGCTTGTTCGGCAGCTTGCGCTTGACCGGCTTGCCGTTGATCCGCACCTGATCGGTCGGCATGATGCGCTGCCCGATGTGCGCGGGCTCGCCGTTCACCGACACGCGGCCGGCAACAATCAACTCTTCCATTTCGCGGCGCGAGCCCATGCCCGCCTCCGCCAGCACCTTGTGAAGCTTCGGCGCGTCGTCGTCCGGCGACAGCACGCGCTTGTTGGCCGGCTGCTGGTTGCGGCCGCGACGCAGCATCGGCGCTCGTACACCGCTACCGCCCGCGGAATTGTCCGCGTCGAATGCCGGGGACGTCACGTAGGCGAACAGTTCGTCCTCGGACGCGTCGCCTTCCGCCTTCGCCGCGCCACCTTCAGTCTTCGATGCGCCGCCGCGACGGCCCTGGCTACCCTGGCCGCCCTGGGCCTTGGCCGCACTCTCGCGCTTGCCGGCCGGCTTGCGGCCGCCCTTGGCCGCACCTTCCTTGCGCGGCGCACGCGCCGGCTGCTGCGCTTCAGCGGCTTCGGCCGGCTGCGCGTCAGCACCTTCACCGCCCTGCGGCTCGCCTTCGGCGCCCTTCGACTTGGCTGCCGCGCGACGCCGCGCGATCAGGCTGCGCGGGCCTCGCCGCAGACCGCGGCGGGGACGCTCGTCGCCACCCTCGGCCGAAGCGCCCTGCTCCGGTGCATCGTCGGCACGCGCTGCCTGCACGGCAGGCGCGGACGACTCAATATCGTGGATATCTGTCAAAACAACCTCAAAATGTCAGGTCTCGCGCCCGGCGCGGGCGCGGCAAGAAGTTGGCCGCGATCAGGCGCGACGCTGTTCAGGTTCTGCTTCGTCGTCCGGCAGCGCGTCGGCACCGATGGGTGCACTGGCGCTTCGTACGGCATCGGCGAGACTGTCGGACGTGTCGTCCAGCATCTCGCCGTCCGCAGGACGGGAACGGGGGGCGTCGGCTTGTCCAGCCTCGCCGGGCATGTCGCCGGCCGCTTCCGCTCCGTCTCCGGCAACCGCTTCGGCAGCCGGCTTGCGATCTTCCTCGCTCCAATCCGCACGCAGCGGTTCGGGCTGCACACCGGCCGGCACTGCTTCGGCACCAGCCTGCTCCAATTGTTCCGTTTGCCCGCGATCAGCATCGAGCGTATCGCGGCTCGCGATTTCCTGCGTCGACACGACGTCCGCCGCGAAACCACCCGGCAATCCTGCCGACTGGTCGACGGATGCCTCGCCCGCCTGCGGCGCGTCGCCCGCTGCATCTTCGGCAATCGCCATGTCCCCATCGAAATCCATTGCCTGCTGCGCCAGCAGCGCGGCCTCGATGTTCGCTGCCGGCTCTTCGAGCGCAGGCAGGTCGTCGAGCGCCTTCAGGCCGAGGTCGTCGAGGAACTGCTTGGTCGTCGCATACAGCGCCGGGCGCCCCGGCACGTCGCGATGACCGATCACTTCGATCCAGCCCCGATCCTCGAGTTGCTTGACCACCTGCGTATTGACCGTGACGCCGCGAATCTCTTCGATGTCGCCGCGCGTGACGGGCTGCCGGTACGCGATGATCGCGAGCGTTTCGAGCACCGCGCGCGAATATTTCGGCGGCTTCTCGGGATGCAGGCGATCCAGATAGTGACGCATCGCCGGCTTGCTCTGGAAGCGCCATCCGGTCGCCAGCGCCACCAGTTCGACGCCGCGGCCGGACCAATCCTGTTTCAGATCTTCGAGCAACGTGCGGACCGTGTCAGCCGACACGCCGTCGGCAAAGAGCTTGCGCAAATCGCCGAGCTTCAGCGGTTCCTGCGCGCAGATCAAAGCAGTCTCGAGGACGATCTTCGCCTCTTGGGTATTCATGCAGCTAGGCCAGACCCTGTGGTCAAACGAACCGGATCAATAAACAGACGAAATGAACGGAAGACGCGCTCGCCCGATTCTGATCGGTCATATTGATGGGAGCACGAACCGGGGGCGGCGAACCAACTTCAGGTCAGGCCCAAACCGGACGGAACAGCACGGCTCAACGACGGAACCGCGTGACTGAGCGCCATATTACGCAAAATTGCCCGGTGCGTAAAGATGAGCCGAACGGGTTGCCGCCAGCGCGCCGATTCCGCTCCGGCCCCGCTTCAGCGGGCGCCCGCTCCGCGCTCGAGGAACCGGCGCAGCCGCTCGACGCCCGCGTCGAGTCGTGCCGGATCGCACGCGTAGCACCAGCGCACGAACCCCTCCCCCTCCGGACCGAAGGCGCGGCCGGGCGCAAGGCCGAGCCCCGCGTCGCGCACCAGCGTCTTGCAGAACGCCAGGCTGTCGGCCGCGCCCGGCAGGCGCAGGAACAGGTACATCGCGCCCGGCGGTGGCGGCACCTCGACACCCGGCAGGGTGCGCAGCGCGGCAACCAGGTGATCGCGCGCGTCGCGCAGCGCCGCGACGAACGACCGCACGAACGGCTCGCCATCGCGCAGCGCGACTTCACCCGCGGCCTGCACGAAACCTGGCGCACACGACGTGTTGTATTCGACGAGCTTCGACAGATCACCCATCACCGTCGCCGGCGCGATGAGCCATCCCAGGCGCCAGCCCGTCATCGCCCACGCCTTCGAAAATGAATTCACGACGACGACCCGTTCGTCGCGCGACGCGATGTCGAGGAACGATGGCGCGCCGCCCACGCCGAACGCGAGCCGCTCGTACACCTCGTCGGCAACCAGCCAGATGCCGTGGTGGCGGCAATGGGCGAGCACGGCTTGCTGGTCGTCGCGCGACATCGTCCAGCCGGTCGGATTGTTCGGCGAATTGATCAGCAACACCCGCGTATCGGGCGTCAGCGCCGCAAGCAGCCGCCCGATATCGAGCTGCCAGCCCGCATCGCCATAGCCGAGCGGCACGCATTCGACCTGCGCCCCGAGAATCTTCGGAATCTCGACGAGATTCGGCCACAGCGGCGTAACCGCGACGACGCGCTCGCCCGGACCGACCAGCATCTGTGCGGCCAGCATCAGCGCGCTCACGCCCGAACTCGTCACGGCCACGGTGTCGGCCGCCGTCGCACCGTGACGGGCGCTGACGTAGGCCGCAATCGCGTCGCGCAGCGGCGCGGTACCGAGGTTGTGTGTGTAGAAGGTTTCGCCATCGCGCAGCGCCGCCGCAGCGGCATCGCGGATGAAGTCCGGCGTTACGCGGTCGGATTCGCCGAACCAGAACGGCAGCATGCCCGGCACACCAAAGCCGGCGTTTGCCACTTCCCGGATCAGCGACGGACGCAACGCGTGCACCGCGTCGCGCGCCGCGGGCGCGCTGGCCACCGGAAGAGAATCATCGTAATGCGCCATCGAGAACCACCTTCAAGGAACACGATCCGCGTAGTGTACCGGCGTGCCTCGGTGCGCGTCAGTCGAGGTCCTCCGCCCTCGCCGGCATCTGCCGCACGAGTTCCCAGATCGCCTGCGCAGCCGGCGACAACGACCTGTCGCGGCGGCGCACCAGCTCGACCGTGCGTTCGGTGCGCGGCGTGAGCGGCCGCGCGACGAGCGTCGAGCCGGCAGGTAGCGGCAGCGACAGCCACGGCTGCACGCTCACACCGACGCCGGCCTCGACGAGCCCGAACACGGTCGCCGAATGCCCTAGCTCCTGCATGACCGTCGCGTTGACGCGATGGGCGGCCAGCGCCGCATCGATCAGCGGCCGGCTTCCCGACGCATGATCGAGGAGCACGAGGCGCTCGCCGTCCAGCGCCGTCCAGGGCACCTCGGCACGCGCCGCGAGCGGATGGTCGGCGCGCGCGACAAGGCAGAACGAATCGGTCATCAGCGGCTCGCAGACGAGATCGGCAATCGTGAGCGGCCCGATCACGACGCCGAAATCAACCTCGCTCGACTTCACCTTGCGCAAGACGTCGCTCTGCACGTCGTCGCGCAAGCCCAGCGTCACGAACGGGAACTGGCGCTCGCACGACGCGACCACGCGCGGCATCAGCCGGCATGCGATCGTCGGGCTGGCCGCGACGATCACGCGCCCCCGGCGCTGCTCGCCGATCTCACGAATCTCGCGCAGCGTGTCGTCGAGATCGTCGAGCAGACGAGACACGCTCGCGATCAGGTTCGCACCGACATCGGTCAACTGCACGTCGCGCGTCGTGCGGTCGATCAGCTTCAACCCGAGCTCGGCCTCGAGCTCGCGCACGCAGCGGCTGACCGCGGACTGCGTGAGCCCGATTTCGTCGCCCGCGCGACTGAAGCTCTTGAGCCGCGCGACCTCGATGAAGACGCGAAGCTGGCGCAGCGTGACGTTCATTTCCTGACCTCATCAATCGGCGATATCGATGCGCGATTTTAATGCGCGAATCCGGCCTCGATGTGCGAATCAGGCACCCGCCTCACATGTTTCGCTGCGGTGCAATACATACGCGAACGCACGTGGCGCGGGCGAACTGCACAAGATTGGTGATTGTCCCGATTTGCTGGCGGGTTATTTTGGCGTCTTATACGCCCCTAGCTGACTTAGCCGTTAGCTCGCTGCCAAGCGGCTCTCGAGGGAATTACCTCCGACATGGCACGCTTCGTGCATAACCTGGCGCACAGGGCGCAGGTTTCGTCGGACGGAAGAGCAGAAACGCCGCTGCCGGCCAACCGGACGCCCCCACCCGGCACTCGACGATCGAGTGCTTGAAGAGTGCGCGGCGCAGGGCAGCGCACCGGAGTTAGCTTCGCTGAGGTGAGGACATGATGCTGTTCGACGATTTGAGAGATAACGAGTGGGCGCTGGTCGAGGGTCTGTTTTGCTCGGAACCCGCACGGAGTGAGCGGCGCGGCCGCCCCCGCGTGGAAGCCCGCTCGGTGGTGAACGCCGTGCTGTGGGTGCTGTCGACGGGCGAAGGCTGGTCGAAGCTGCCGGGCCGCTATCCGTCGCCGCCGACTTGCCGCCGTCGCTTCGACGAATGGCAGGCGGACGGCACGCTCGCCGAAATCGTGAAGCGACTCGGCACGAGCGGCCGGCAGATCTCCCTGCGCGGGCGCATCGGTGCAAGCGCTGCGAAGCCGCCCGCACCGCCGAGCCGCGACCGGCTGCGCGGCGCATTCTGGACCAATCCGGAATCCTGGCGCGCGCCCGTCAAGATGGCGTAACGAATGCTCGATCGGGCGGCTTCGGCCGCCCGGTTTCATTCTGCGACGCGGCCTGTTCGCGACGCCCGCGTTGCCGTCGATTACCGCTGTCGCACCGCGATACATCTATTTACCAATATTTACAGCAAGCCTGCACTCCCACGCTTACCTTAGCGACATATCAACAGGCCGCGTCGACGGCTTGAAGGGAGCCCCGCCATGAAACCAATGTCACTGCTCGTTGCATGCGGCATTGTCATTTCCCTGGCGTTGTCCGCTCCAGCCCACGCCGACGATCGCGCGAAGCCGCCCCATCGCCAGCAGGACCACCGGAACACGCTCCGCCAGCCGCCGCCCGCCAACCCGCCCAGTCGGCAGACCGTGCCGCGCGGAGACCTGCGCGGCGACATCGCCAGCAATGCGCGCGCGCGCACCGGCTCGCAGCCGTTGGACGCACCGCGTCATCCGTAGTCCTGCCAATTTCAGGATTTCGCCAAAGAAAATGCCCGCCGCCGGGAACTGCGCCGCATGCGACGAGTCACAACGTTGCCATGAGCACAGCGTGGCAACAGCAAAAGTATCCGGTACGCCCGTATCCTCGTGATACGGGCTTTTTTTTGGTTCATCGCAGGAAACCGTGGAGCCTTGGAGAGCGATTGCGTAACCTGATGCCTGACTTTATGGAGGTCAGGAGGCAGAATTGCTCGATCGCAAGGCACTTCAGGCACTGGGTTGCTGGACAGG
>NZ_JAAOXM010000012.1 GCF_011605345.1 Burkholderia sp. D-99 | reverse complement strand
TTTTCAGCAGCAGAGAAGTGAGATTATCAACCGTTTTTTAAAACTCGTCAACAACTTTTTTAACTACTTCGTTGCGACGACTGCGGTTTAATTTCGTGTGCACTGGAATCGATAAAACCGACTTCAACAGCACCGCTTCCCTTCTTTCTCCCGCGCCGCGTTTCCGTTAGCGCGAAAGAGGCGTGATTCTAAGCACCCGCCCTCATCTACGCAAGCCCCTTTGTGAAATATTTTTGACATGCTAAGCCGGGAGCCGCTGAGCCGACCCGGTGGTCATATATAAGCGGCACGGCAAGAGCAGCCTCGGTCGCACGTGAACAGCCCCGCCGCCGCGAACGCAACCTTCCCGGTTACCGCCCCACCATCGCCCTCACCACGCCGTCCCGCCGAATCAGTCCGTGATACAGCGCCGCGGCAAAGTGCGCGAGGAACGTCGCAAAGAACAGATAGGCCAGCACGCGATGCGCGACCCTGAGCCAGGCGAACGTCACCGGATCAGCCGAAACCAGCGCCGGCAACTGCACGCCACCGCCCAGCGTCACCGGGTACCCACCCGCCGACAACATCGCCCACCCGATCAGCGGCATCGCCACCATCAGCGCATACAGCACGAGATGCGACCCGTGCGCGGCCACCTTCTGCCACCACGGCAGGTCCTCGGGCAACGCCGGCGACTTCGACAGCACCCGCACCACGATCCGCACGCACACCAGCACCAGGACGGCCACACCCAGTGGCTTGTGAATCGCCACCAGGATCTCGTGCCGCTCGGAAACCGACGCCACCATCCCCACCCCGATGAACAGCATCGTGAGGATCATCGCCGCCATTACCCAGTGCAGCACCCGCGCCGGCAAGCTAAACGTCGTCGAAGCCTTCATCATCGTCCCTCCCCACTCAATCGCGCCACGCCAGCCACCCCGGCCTCTTCGCTCGTGCGCCGCAGATACGAATCCGCATACGCCGCCGAACGCGCCGCCAGCAACGGATCACCCGACACCTGAATCCCCTGCGGCAACACCGTCGGGTCGTAATTCACGTCGCGGCACGGCCCGCTGTCCTGCGCCTCCACGCGGTCGAGCACCAGCGTGCCCGCGTCGATCGTCGTGCGCTGCGCGGGCCAGACCTTGGTCGCGTCGTCCACCGGATCGCCGGGCTCCGCCAAGGTGACCAGCAGCTTCCACTTCTGCGCACCGGCCGCGATGCGCTGCGTCACGTCCTGCTGTAATACGTTTGGATCCGCCGCCGTCGCGACGCCGCCGGCGCCTGCCGTCTGCTCCGGCACGACGCGCCACCGCACCGCCTGGCGCTTGCCGGCCGTATCGACGAAGTAGAACGCGTTCAATCCGTAATAGCTTTCGGTGACGTAGCTCGCGCTCGGCTTCGCACCCTTCACCCATTCGCGGAACGCGGCCGTCTCCGGGTGCGCGCCGAAAAACGCCTTCACCTTCGCAGGGTCGGGCTTGCCCGTCTGCGGATCGGGCCGGGTCGCCAGCAATTGCGCGTAGAACGCCTGCGGCGTCGCCACCGGAAACACGGGCATCGCGTTCATCCCGGTTCGCCATTGCTCGCCATCGGGCGCCGTGAGCTTCAGCGCGAGGCTGCGGATCGGCACGCTGCTGTCGGGCGCGTACGGATTCCCGCCCGGCAACGCGAAGCGCCCGACCACCGGCGTGCGCACCGCCTTGAAGAACGGCGCGACCGAATACGCGCTCGCGGCGCCGTTGCCTTCGAAGTAACCGGTCACGCACACGCCCTTCGCGTGATTGCGCCGGAAGCCCGGGTGAATGCCGCCGCCGGCCGTCTGCAATGCGTCGACGATCCGGTGCGGGGTCAGACGCGCCGGCGCGAACCACCCGCCGACATACCCGAACGCCACGGCCACGCCGGCCACCGCGCCGCCGATCGCGGCCCAGCGCCACCACCCGCGCCCGGGCTCGCGCTGCGGTGAAGAAGAGGAAGAAGATCGCTCCATGAATGTGCTCCCGACCGTCAGGTCATTGTCGAACCCGCGTAGGACGCCACCCGCGCCGCTTTATTCCACGAAAATTTTTTTCGTATGCTGGAGGGAATAATCGATGCCGGCCGGCGTCCTACGCGGCATCTCGACCCTTTCGGCAACCGGCCCGGCCATGCCCTCCACCGCCCTCGACGACGACGCATTGCGCGAACTCATCCCCAGGCTGCGACGCTTCGCACTCTGGCTGGCGCGCGACGTCCATGCGGCCGACGATCTCGTCCAGTCGACGCTCGAGCGCGCGCTGTCGCGCTGGACGAGCCGTCGCGACGACGCGTCGCTGCGCAGTTGGCTCTTCACGATCCTGTACCGGCAGTTTCTCGACGGGAAACGCAGTGCGAAGCGCTACAACTGGCTGCTTGGCCGGATCCGCGACGACGACGAAGCACACTGGCCATCCGCCGAACGCGAATTCGCAGCGCGCGCGACGCTCGAAGCGTTCGGCCGGCTGTCGGACGAGCAGCGCAGCCTGCTGCTGCTCGTCGCGGTCGAGGGCTTCACCTATCAGGAAGTCGCCGACCTGCTCGAGGTGCCGATCGGCACCGTGATGTCGCGGCTCTCCCGCGCGCGCCAGGCGCTGCGCCAGCTCAGCGACGGCGAGCTCCCCGCTCCTTCTTTGCGATTGATGAAAAAATGAACACCCCTCCGAACGAACACGACCTTCAGGCCTACGTCGACGGCCAGCTCGACGACGATGCGCGCGCCGCGGTCGAGCGCTATCTCGCGCTGCATCCGGAGCGCGCTGAACAGGTGAAGCAATGGCAGCAGGATGCGCAGCGGTTGCGGGCCGCGCTCGAGAGCGTGCGGATGCCGGCGAATAACCCCGCACTGGATCCCGCGGCCATTCGCGGTCGGCGGGCGGAGCGCACACGGATGCGGTTCGCGATCGCGGCTTCGTTCGTGTTCTGCGTCGGGCTGGGGACGTTCGGCGGATGGCAGGCGCGCGGATGGAACGCGGCGCCGCCCATCGCGCCGATGAGCGATGCGGTCAAGGCATACCGGATGATGGTGGTCGATCAGACGGCCAAGGTCGATTACCGGCCGACCGGTGCGGGCGATTTGCAGGGGTGGCTCACCCGGCGCGTCGGGGCATCGGCAAGGCTGCCGGATTTGAGCGCGGCGGGGTTCAGGCCGGTCGGTGGGCGGTTGTTTACGACGGACAGCGGCGCAACGGCTGCGATGGTGCTCTATGAAGACGAGGCCGGGCGGACGCTGAGCTTCTATCTGCGGCCGGCGGAATCGAAACATCGGCTGCTGCCGGCCGGGCAACGCGTGGATGGCGCGTTGCTCGCGCGGTATGGGTCGGTGAACGGACTCAACTATGCGGTGGTCGGGCCGGCCGGCAGCCTCGCGGAGAAAGCGGTCGCGCAGGCGCTCGATCAGCAAACTTGAGTGGTACGATGCGCGCGCTGTCGGTGGGCGGTGGTGGTTGTCGGCGCCCCGAATGATGCGGCTTTGCTGGTTGGGTGCGCTCACGCTCACCACTCGCCTGCACAGCGTTTCGACTGATTTTCCCGGTTGGTTGTCCACATCGGGGCAATGTCGGCACGTTCACCCTTTGAAATCACAGGGTTTTGAGTCATCGCGGAACAGGATATCCACATCGATCATGACGACGCCGCGCGCGGTCATAGTCGATTCGCTCACTCTCAGTCTGCACAGTGTTTCGGGTTGTCTTGGAGCGCGATATCCACAACCCGTGAGATAACGCGAACACCTGCCCGAATTCGATTACCCTTCCTCGCTGGATGCACAGGCCTTCGAGTGCTTTGACATCGCGATATCCACAAGGCATTCAATCACGGCGGATCGCGCGAAAACTAGCCGCATCATCTGCTCTATTCCGGCAAGGCGATGCCAGGCAAGGCATTCGAGCTGATTCGTGTGCTCCAGTGCAAAGCGCTCACCTATTCGATGCACAGGAGTTCGACTGGTTGGGGCGCGGGTTGTCCACATGCGGACCGCCGACAAGCGCACGAAACGCGAGGCGCATTCCACGCGAGCCCACGTCGTAGAGCAGGCGGCCCTCCGTCCAGTCGTGTGCTTACGCAGCCGGGTCGGCGTGTCGCGGCCCGAATTCGCCAGGATCTACGCCGAGATTGCGATCCGCGTGCATGCTCACCTTTTGCCGGCACAGCGTTTCGCGTCGTTTTGTGAGCGGTTATCCACATACGAAGGCTGACCACCTTCACCGCCACCGAAGTCACTTGGTCAGATAAACCTTGAGAATCTCGCCGGTCTCAGGGGAGATGACGTATTCCATCGATGTTCCGAGCGGACTTGCATTGCCGAGCCCGCGCATGCCGGGAGGCATCTTCGCCAGAAACGTCACGCCGATGACGTGGTCGTCCGGTTTCGGATCAACCCTGGCGGCACTTTCGTCCGTGATCCAGATCTCGAAGTTGTGCAGATCCTGCCCGGTCTTTGCAAAATCCTCATAGGCGGCCTTCAGGCCGAGCAGCGTCGCGGTATTGAGCCGGACGGAACATCGATCGACCTTGCCGAAATTCAGCTTGCTCATGGCGTTCTCCGGATATCACGGGTTCAGGCTCGTCTGCGGTACCTGCAGTGGCTCGAGGAAATACTGCGATTCGTCGGGAATGATGCCGTTCACGTAACGCCGGTCTTCCCACAGCAATCGCCAGCACGTCGGGATGAGCAATCCCGGGAGATCATCCGTGAGGTTCGGCGCACGAGCGCCCCGAATGAAATAATTGAAGCAACCTCCGTTACGCAAACTGGGCATGACGAGCGGCACGATGCCCGGCCGCCTCGACCACTTGACGACGACAGGCTCCCAGATGCCGTCGCAAGGCACTTTCCGGCCGGTCCAGATGACCGGGCCCACCGCTTGTGGAACCGCAGGCAGCTCCTCCGGAAACACCGGGTACGGAAGCGTGTGGAAGTTGCGCTTATAGGCATTCGGGGAGAGCAGCAGCCTTGCCGTGTGCAGTTTTGCAACGTCGCCGAATCTTTCCCCCGGATCGAACGGTGCATACTCCAACTGGTACTCCGACGCGTGCAGCAGTTGGGCCAGCGCTTCAATCTTCGGCGGGTACGGCGCAGCCTGCGCGCCGCGATCCCAGTAATCGGGATGAGGGTAGAAATACGCTTCCAGAAAGTCATAGCGCCTGGACGCTTGCTGCAGCGGCCCACCGCGCTGCCAGACTTGCCGGTTCCCTCGGGCCAGCTCGGTCAGCCCTTGATCGTAAGCAGCGAGAATCTCTGCGATGAGTGGAAAGTGCTTGTCATGAATTCCATCAGGATCGTCATCGGGCCAAGTGTTCACCGCATGCTCGTACGCGTTTGCGAATCGTGCAAACGCATCGCGCTTGCGTTTCCAGAGCGAATAACTGGTCAGGCGTTGAAGCAGCCAGAAAATCCTGCGCCGCGTCACATCATCCATCATGTCGTACAGCGTGATCGCATCCGTCATCGCTGACCTCCGCCATTCCTCGCCGATCGAACCCGCTGGAGCCGTTTTGCTGTTGCTCGCCCCGGTCTCGATTTCGTCGCTCGCCCGCACTACGAACGCTTCACCAGGCGCCACGTCACCCAGTGCACCTTGAGCTCGCCGAGATTGTCCCTGACGAGCATGTCGGGCATCGCAGCCCCGGCTTCGACGTGCAGCGTCTTGCCGCCGTATTCGTCCGTCTGCCATTCGCCGGAAACCGGGCAGCGATCGCCGGTCCGGACCTCAGTGACGGTTTCCCGAGCCGGCTGCGGCGCCGGTGGCTCAAGGAAATACTGCGACTCGTCGGGAATGACGCCGTCCGCGTATCGCTTGTCTTCCCACAACAATCGCCAGTGTGTCTTGACGACCGCACCCGTGTCGTCATCGCTGAGGTTCGGCGCGCGGATGTCCCGAATGAAATAATTGAAGCAGCCGTTACTACGCAAACTGCGATTGCCGACCGGCACGATGCCCAACAATTTCGATTGCTCGACCGCAACGGGTTCCCAGATGCCGTCGCAAGGCACCTTCTCGCCTGACTTGATCACCGGGCCGACTGGCTCCGGAACCTCAGGCAAATCCACCGGAAACACCGGATACGGAAGTGTGTAGAAGCTGTGCTCGTACGCATCCGGAGACAGCAGCAAGTCTATCGAGCACAGTTGTGCGAGGTAGTCTTCCAAAGGTGGCGGCTCGAACGGCGCATACTCCACCTGGTATTCCGATGCATGCAGCAGCTGGGCCAGCGCGTCGACCTTCGGCGGATAGGGAGCAAACTGCGCGCCACGGTCCCAGTAATCGTAATGCGGGAAAAAATACGCGTTCAAATGGTTGTACCGATCGATCGCGTATTGCAGCGGCTCACCGCGCTGCCAGACGAACCGGTACCCTCGGGCCAACTCGGTCAGCCCTCGATCATAAGCGGCGAGAATCTCGAAGACCGTCGACAAATTGTCTGCCGGCACCCTCTCCGGATCATCTTCAGGCCAGGTCTTCACCGCGTGCTCGTATTCGTTCGCGAAGAGTGCAAACGCATCGCGCTTGCGCTTCCAGAGCGAATAACTGGTCAGGCGTTGAAGCAGCCAGAAAATCCTGCGCCGCGTCGCGTCATCCGTCATGTCGTCCTGCTTGATCGTATCCGTCATCTCTGACCTTCGTTGTTCGCTGCCGATCGAGTCGCTGCGGTCACTTTGCTGTTGGTCGCCTTGGTCTGGATTTCGTCACCCGCCAGCCGGCGTGTCTCCGTCGCATAGTGGATGTCGTCCTCGTACTTGCTGTAGCCGTACACCTTCTCGACATTCTCCCAGTTCGTCTTGTGGAACTCGATCTTGACGCCGTTGTACTCCCGCTTGACATGCAGATCCGCGTGCCCGGTGAAATTCTCGAAATCCTTCTTGATCTTGTTTCCCTCTGCATGCACAAACGCAGACAGTTCGCCGAAGTCGACGACCAATTGATCTCCGCCGCCTTCGAGATACTGCACGGGCTTATCCGTGCCGTACTGTTCGGCAATCTTTCCAGCCCACGCATTGGCCTTCGGCATCCGCTCGCCGAAATCGTGCGGCAACTGCATGACGACGATGAACCCGTTGCCGTTCCAGGAATCCAGCACGGCGGAGAGCCTGCGCCACTCCTCCGCATTCTTCGGCGGCTCGCCGACACCCCAGAACGCGGGACTTCTGCCGCCCGCCGAGCTGCCACCCTCCCACTTCGCCAGTTCGGACGGGTTACCGAACACGCGGTACACCTTCTTGCCGGCGAGTTCCTTCGCAGTCAGCGCCTTGATCGGGCCGCTGAACGACGCGATGTCGAGAAACACATCCTTATCGCCGAACAGAGGCATCTTGCCTTTCCTGTCGACGATGTTCGGCCAACCGCGGGCAATTTTCTCGCCGTATTTCGCCTTGAGCCGCGCCTCGCCACGCTTGTCAGCCAGGCACTCCTCCGACGGAAACCGCCCCCGACGAATCTCGCGAGCAAACTTGCGCTCCTGCAGATACGCCTCGGCCTCGCGCTTGATCTTCGGTGCCCCGCCCGTCGCGATTTCATGCATCTCGCCGCGATAGACCATGTTCTGCAGCACCTTGAGCTTCGCGTTCAGCTCCTTGATCGCGTCCGGCACGATCTTGTCGGCCATATCCTGAAGCGCGTGAAAACCGCTGCTGACACGCTCGAGCGCGGCGCGATACTTGTCCGGGAGCAACCGGCCGACGCGTGACGAAAGCACTTGGCCAATGGTCACGCGCATACCCGCGCAAAAATCCTTCAGCTTCCCCAGGACCTGCGCCTGGTACTTGCCCAGGTCCAGCGCCTTCAACCACTTCGGCGCGTCGCCGTGCCCCATCCGGTTCAGGAATTGCACGACCGCCTTGAGCAGTTCGGCATCCTTCGCGACATCACCGGTGACCTTCAGCAGCAATCGCCCGAGCCCCTTGATGACCCCGCCCACGACCGGGATCAGCGCGAAGATGAGCACGACCAGCAGCACGCGCTGCATCTTGTCGTCGCGCTTGACCGGATCCTGGCTCATGCCGATGCTGACGGCCAGCAGATCGCGAACGGCGGTTGCGTCACCCACGAGCGGAATCATCCCGATCGCGGCATCGACGATGATCTGGCTGATGGTCTGTTTCTCGTTGAACGCGCCTTCCATCGTTCCCCAGCACCATTGCCCGACTTCCAGCGACGTTGCCTTGAAATCCTCGATCGTCCAGCTCACGCTCACGCTCCCCCGTGCTTGTTGATGATTGCGTCGATGTCGGCTTCGGTGAGGCTTTCTCCCTTGTAGTCGGGATTGGCGGTCTTGTCCTTGCGCGCATACGGCCGCGCGTCCGGCCCGAGTTCGACCTTGATCGCGCCGGCCGGCACGTTCTCCAGATGCATCCGTCCCTGCGAATCCAGCACGCCTTCGCGCGTGGCGCCATCGGACAGCGTCGCGACGTACTTCGCGCCCTGCACCGGCTCGTTGTCGTGATACTGGTATTGCAGCGCGGCCGCGTGTACGGAAGTCGGCAACGCCGGCAGCGGATAAGCCATGCTCGCCGGCCCGGCGAACGTATGCGAAGCGCCCTTGATATCGACCTTGCCCGGCGCATGAACCTCGACGTTTCCACCCTGGATCCGGATGTACGCGCCGCCGCTCGTCAGCAGGATCCCCTGGTCGGCCGCGATCTCGATCCGGTCCGTCGACGACACCACCTTCACCGCCTTCTGCGCGGTCACCTCGATGTTGTCCGCTTGTGCCTGGATCTCCACCTTGCCCTTGCCCGCGAACAGCTTCATCCCCGCGTTCTGCGCGAACAGGCTCAGCTTCTGCCCGATACTCGCCACCAGCGACTTGCCGGTTGCGATATGCACGCTCTGCCCGCTCGCGACGTTCACGTGGTCCTGCGCGGCCACATGCACCGACTGCTGCGTCGCCATCCCGATCCCTGACGGGCTGCCGAACAGCATCACCGGTTCCTTGAATGCGTTCGCGCTACCCGTACCACCGCCGGCCGTGCGTCCGCCTGACGCGCTGCCCGACGCGCTGTCCTGCGTTGCGTCGGCAAACGCGCGCATCGTGTCCTGCGCGTCCTTCAGGCTTTCCGCCTGGTGCTGTTCGCTCACGCTCGACATCGCCTCGACGAGGCTCTCGCCCGTCACGAGCTGCTGCTGCGCTTCCTTCACGTCGAGCGGCTGGCTGTTCGCCGCTTTCGGGTACGTCGTCACGTACAGGCCGCGGCCCGCCCGCACCGCACCGTACGCATCCGAGCGCAGGTCGAAGCCGCTGCCGAGATACGCCCCGCGTGAATTGGCGTTGTGGTCGATGATGTAGCCGAGATGCAGCAGGCTGTTCGCGCTGCTGCTCATCAGCTGCACGCGGTTCTGCCCGGTTGCGTCGTCCATCACGAGCTGGTTGTAGCCGCTGCCCGAATACTCTTTCGACCGATAGCCCGACAGGATCCCGTCGGTATGCCACTGCGGCTGGTTCGCGCCGTTGTACACGCGCCCGACCGCCAGCGGCCGGTCGCAGTCGCCACCGACGTAGTCGATCAGCACTTCCTCGCCAATGCGCGGCACATGCACGCCGCCGTAACCGCCACCGCTATCCGACTGCACGACGCGCACCCAGCACGATGCATTCTCGTTGCCCGGATTCGTCCGGTCCCACACGAACTGCACGCGAATCCGGTTCAGCGCGTCGGTATAGACCTCTTCGCCCTGCGGCCCGACGACGATCGCCGTCTCGAGATGCATCTCGGGCTTGCTGTGTTCGAACGGGCTGCGATACGGCACGCTCACGCGTTGCGCGTCGACCTCAACGAGATAGAAGCCGACCGACCCGTCTCCGTGCGATACCTGAAGGCCGGGGGTGTTTTCGTAACGCGCGCGCACCTGACTGAGCGCACGACCCAGGCTATGCGGGAAATCCGAGTCGGTGCCCGATACGGGCAAGTTGTTCTCGATCCACCAGGAAACACCGATCGCGGCGAACTCGCGCTGATCGGCGGAATCGCGTTCGTGCGCAGGGTGATCGGCCAGCGTGAAGCGCCGGCCCGCATCGATCGCACGCACGCCGCCCGCGCCATGAAAGCGCTTCGCCTGCGACTCCCACTCCTCCATCCGCACCTTGGTCAGATGGTCGCCGCGCGTCTGGTCGAGATACGTATAGGCGCCCGTGTACTCGTAGACCTCGAGCTGATCCGGCAACTCGCCCTGGCCACCCATCGTCGGCAGCGACGTGCCCTTCGGGTTCGCCGACTGCGAAGGATTCTTGTAGTCGAACGTGCGCGTCGTACGCGTCACGCTCTGCAGCGTGCGCGTGCCCGACCATTGCGTGAACGCGTCGGCCTCGCTGCCCACGCCGCCGCTATAGAAGCGCACGGTTTCCGGCGACAGCGGCGCAAACGCCTGCAGGTTGTCGGTGATGACGAGCGTATGCGACTTGCCGTCGTCAGCCTGCTGCCACGCGCCGTACAGCCCCTCGTCCTCCATCAGCCGGTGCACGAAGTTCCAGTCCGTCTCGCTTTGCCGCGTATACGACCGGTTCTCCAAAGGCTGCGACAACGCAAACCGGAACCGGCCGCGCGCCTCCGGATGCACGTCGAGCACATCGGAAATAATGTCCTCTGCGTTCTTGTCGATCCAGATTTTCTCGTCGCGGCGGAACCGCAGGACATGCATCCACGCGTGCAGTTCGAGCTGATAGGTCGTCACCCCGCCATTCGCGCCAAGCCGGCGCGCGGTGTAGATGTAGCCGCTGACGGGCCGGTACGCATTGTTCGCCTGCTGAATCCATAGCGTGGCCGGTTGCGCGATCAGCTTCTTGAGTTCGAGATCGTCATTGCCCGCGACGACATCGAGCGTGAACGAATAGTCTCGTCCGATCCGCGATCGGCCGATCGCGCGCTGTACCGCGAGTACGTTAGCTCCCAGCGGCGTATCCAACTTGAGCAAACGGTCCTGCTGAAGCAATCCACCGCGAAGCGCGGCGCCGACGTCCGGCACGTTCATGATGCAGCCCTTTTTTATTTCAGCACCCTCGGATGGTGTCTGTGACTCAGTCGCGCGAGATTCTACCGTTTAATCAGGGCATTAACGCTAATCGTCGGACCAGGAACAGGGGCATGACCGCAACACGCGCGGCACGATTCGTCATGCGGATTGCGCCGGCCGCCGTCGCATCGTTCGGGTCAGGCTGGCGCGTTGCCATCGCCCAGGCCGCTACGTTTCAACACCTCCCGCAGGCACACCGGACACACGTACTCACCGGCGTCCCACAGCCGCACGAACATGGCCCGATCGTCGATCCGGAACGTTGAATCGACGATGTCGATATCCGGCCCGAGCACCTTGCGCAAAAACGCTTCGTCGAACCAATACGCGGATTCATGCTTCACGCTGCCATTGGTTACTCGCACGACGTGACAATCACGGATCACGTCGATCGTCAGGATCGCCGTTTCGATATCCGGCGATGCCCGCGTCGGCCGGATCAGCCCATGAAGCTCGCATCGCGCGTGATTGCTAGGCCATTTGGCATTCGCCGCGACGATGGACGTGTCGAACGCCTGCTCTTTCGTCGTCGGTTTATACGGCGCTTCGCCGGAGCGCACGAGCAGTTCGTCAAGGCACGCCAAACAGACATACGCGCGCAAGCGCTCCAGCGCCGCGATCTTCGGAAATGCCTTCACGTGCGCGACCTGATCGACCAAGGTCGCGTCGACCTCGTGCTCGTCGAGCTCGGCGCGCATCATCCACATCTCCCAGCTGTATCTCGGCCGGTCGAGCGAGACCTTCACGAGTTCGCCGGGCTCACACTGCCCGCGCAGCCTGATGCGTGCGGCAACGCCTGTCGACGTTGTCGCCGTGGAAGCGTGTCCGTGCCGATGGCAAACGCTCGGTCCCATTACTTGCTCCAGTTGCGAGCACGGCTCGCGTCGCTCTGCTCTTTATTCGGGTTCATCGCGCCGTAGGAGACATCGATCAATCACGCACCGCATCAATGCCCTTCGATGACGTACTGTCCCGGCCCGCGCCATGCAATCGAACCGTACGAGCGCTGCAGCGCAGTCAATGAATCGATCATCTGCCTGTGCTTCTCATCATCCGGTTCACACCGTGACGAGCCATCTGACGATCTCTTCGATGTCTTTGCGGGACAGCTTCCCGACGTGATCGACAAACACCCCGTAGTCGAGATCGAACTTCACGTTGAATCGTTCGCCCTTGTAGCGGCAACACAGGACTTCGGCTTCCGGGATCGACACGCGTTGCTCGAGCAGGATGTCGCCCGCATGTTGCTGCAACCGGTGTACGACGGCATCGATATCGAGTGCGTCGAGCCGGGTCAACGAAGAATCGGTCATGTGCCGTGAGCCTGTGCGCCAGGCCTTCGCATCCTGAATGCCGGCGATTCTACAGATCTACAGATGCGGCGGCTTGCGCATCACCCGATGCGCGTCACAGCTTGCCGTTTCGTTTGTCCGACGGGTGCACGCAGTACATATCCTGCGCGGACCACAGTCGGCGGACTGTGCTTATCCAAAGGTGTTAACAGGGTTCGTATACATACGTAGTGATAGTTAACAAGCCCTGTGCCCCACAGTGGATAACGTCCCTAACGTCCTGAATTTTCTACAGGATGCAGGATGCATAACCATGGGTGTGTCGCGTGAACAGTTCCGCGCAGCACAGAACAACTTTTCGTCGATTCACAGCCGCGGCGACATATCCTCAATCGTTCCACTGTGAATCCAGAGGCTTGCCGGAGGGTTATCCAGAGGGCAATGTGGATAACATCACAGCGCATCGACACGTTTTGCTGTGATGCGAAGCGGTGAAGCCAGCGTCCCTGGCATCGCCATCCAACATCGATCGTCACCCTCCGCGCACCACGATTCAAAAAATTTTCACGAAGGGGCTTGTGCTCCTCAAAAACCCTCTCTATAATTCGCGGCTTCTTAGGCTCGTAGCTCAGTTGGTTAGAGCACCACCTTGACATGGTGGGGGTCGTTGGTTCGAATCCAATCGAGCCTACCAACGAACAAAATGAAGGGGTCTGGCAGCACAACTTGCCTACAGGCAATGCGGCTCGCCAACATACAAACGCCACGCGGCAACTTCGCGTGGCGTTTTTCTTTTTCCGGCCGAAACAACGCGTGTCGCCCCGATGCGTTGTGTGATCCACGGCATCGCATCCTTCCTCACCGACACCTCGATTCGCCATACAACGGCCGCTACGCCGCGCGTAGAATCGTGTGCGCATCGAAGCGGCTGTTCCGGCCGTCGCCCGATTTCCAACGTATCAAAACAACGACGCGCGACCCGCGCGACTGAGAGCACACGACCATGTCCGACGTCACAACCGCCACATCGTCCGCAAGCAACGACGAAATCGCCGCTTACGTCGGCAAGAAAGCCCCCTGGTTCGAGAAGAAATGGACGCTCGCCGCGTCGCGAAAGAACCGGCAGTCGTGGAACTGGGCAGCCTGTTTCCTGGGCCCGGTCTGGATGGCGTATCGATGCATGTACTGGCAGGCGGCGGCCGTCCTTGGCGTGTCGCTCGCGATCACGCTGGTCGAGCTGCTGTTCTTCCCGAAGTACTTCGAATCGAGCACGCTCGACCCGGTCACGATCGGGATCGCGGTGTCGCTCGGCTGGTACGGGAACGGCATCTACAAGGCGCACGTCGAGCGCAAGATCGACAAGCTGCGCCCGAACGCGACGTCCCGCGAATCGTTTCTCGCGCTGCTGGAAGCGCAAGGCGGCACGAACTGGCTCGCGGCGACCGGTTTCGCGGTCGCGACGCCGTTGCTCGGCTTCCTGATGATCGTGATCCGCAACCTGGTGACCGGGACGTATTGATCGCACGAGCACGAACCGGCGGCCGGTAAAGCAGGGCGGCAGGACGGAGCGCAGCGCGGCCGTGCATGCGCACGGC
This sequence comes from Burkholderia sp. D-99, assembly GCF_011605345.1. GTDB lineage: Bacteria > Pseudomonadota > Gammaproteobacteria > Burkholderiales > Burkholderiaceae > Burkholderia. The sequence goes on along the minus strand of NZ_JAAOXM010000012.1, from coordinate 255,630 downwards.
GCGCGATTCCGCCGCCCTCAGTGCAGATGCTTCAACTTGTCGGGATTACGCACGACATAGATCGCGACGATCTTTCCGTCCTCGATCTCGAGCGCCGTGGTCTGCAGCTCGCCGTCGGATTCCAGCGTGACGAAACCCGGCAGCCCGTTGATGAACCCGGCACGCACGAGCTTCGACGCATGCGTCGCGAACAGCTCGGCCAGGTACTCGTGCACCTTCATCACGCGTTCGAAGCCGAACACCGGCTTGCCCGCAGCCGTGCGCTTGCCGCCGCCGTCCGAATGCAGGCTCACGTCCTCGGCGAGCATCGCGCCGAGCGCGCGCATGTCGCCGCTGCGTGACGCCGCAAAGAACGCTTCCGCCAATTCGATCCCGCGCTGTTTCTCGACATGGAAACGCGGCCGCGCCTCGCGCACGTGCGTGCGTGCCCGCGCGGCGAGCTGCCGGCACGCGGCTGCATCGCGCTGGATCGTCGTGGCCACTTCGTCGAACTCGAGGCCGAACACGTCGTGCAGCAGGAACGCCGCGCGTTCGAGCGGCGAGAGCCGTTCGAGCGCGAGCAGCAGCGGCAGCGTGACGTCTTCCTGTTCGTCTTCCTCGACGACCGGCTCGGGCAGCCACGGGCCGATATAGGTCTCGCGCTGGTGCCGCGCGGACTTCAGCTGGTCGAGGCACATGCGCATCACCATGCGGCGCAGGAACGCCTCGGGCACGCGCACCTCGGTGCGCTCGACGTCCATCCAGCGGATGAACGCCTCCTGCACCATGTCCTCGGCATCCGCGACGGAACCGAGCATCCGGTACGCGACGCGGATCAGCGTGCGGCGCAGCGGGTCGAAACTCGCGGCCGCATCGGCCCGTTCTTCCGCGCTGCCCTTGGCCGGGTCGAGGGTCGGCATCAGGCCACCATCTTCGCGGCGGCGGCCTTCGCATCGGCCGGGTCGATCCACAGCCCGAAGCCGACCGCGAGCCGGTTCCAGCCGTTGATCACGTTGATCATCAGCGTGAGTTTCACCTGTTCCTCCTGGCTGAAGTGGTCGTTCAGCGCCGCGTAGGCCGCTTCGTGCGCGGCGTGGCCCTCCGACAGCCGCGTGAGCGCGTCGGTCCAGCCGAGCGCCGCGCGTTCGCGGTCGGTGTAGCAGGGCGCTTCGCGCCACGCGGAAAGCAGGTAGATGCGCTGCTCGGTCTCGCCTTGCGCGCGTGCTTCGGCCGTGTGCATGTTAATGCAGTTCGCGCACGCGTTGATTTGCGATGCGCGGATCTTCACGAGCTCGATTAGCGTCGGTTCGAGGCTCTGCGCGGCGGCGACCGATACGGTCATCCAGTTCTTCATCAGTGCCGGCGCGGCGGCAAACGGATTGAGTTTCGCAGTCATGGTCCTTCTCCTTTCGTGTGGGTTCCGGTGATATGACGAGCGAGCCCCCCGCGTGTGTGACATCGGCGCAAAAAATTTTTCGAAGCGTGTGTAGCTGCGGATCCCGGACGAAGGGCGGGGTGGTTCATCGCCGTGCCGATGGGGGCGCACGCACGCGTTCGTCAGACAAACCCGTGCATCACCAGGCCTTCACTCACGATCGCTGCGCGGATGTCATGGGGCGTCAGTAGCCCGCATGCGCCGACAAGCGCGTCGCACAAGGCGCTCTCGCCCGAACGGGGCAAGCATGGCCCGTATGTCACGCATCCGACATGCGCGCAGCCAACACTTTCATTTCTCTTTCGTTCGCGTTTCGCCGGCATCCCGATTCGCAGCATTCACATTTCTGGACCATACTGTTCTGCACGGGCAGATGAAGTGACGCCGCATTCGCGGCCCGGCGCGCGCGCCGGCTGCCCGACGACGCAGCAGCAGGTCGCACGTCAGCCGCGCGCATCACGCGCAAGGCTTTCCTTTTTCCGGCAACGCAACGCAGCGAATCGCGACGTGAACGGTAAACCGATGAGCCTCCTTGCATCACACCTTCAGCGCCGTTACCAGGACGTGCGCGCGCATAGCGTCGCGTTGACCGCGACGCTGTCCGCCGAAGACCAGGCCGTGCAGTCGATGCCCGACGCCAGCCCGACGAAATGGCATCTCGCGCATACGACCTGGTTCTTCGAAACCGTCGTGCTGATGCGCCGCGTGCCCGGCTACACGCCGTTCGACGCCGCCTTCCAGTTCCTCTTCAATTCCTATTACGAAGCACTCGGCCCGCGTCACCCGCGGCCGCAACGCGGGCTGCTCACGCGCCCGTCGCTCGACGAGGTGCATGCGTACCGGCAATACGTCGACGACGCGATGCTGCGCGCGCTGGCCGGCGCCGATGCCGCGCTGCTCGATACGATTGCACCCGAGATCGTGCTCGGCCTGCATCACGAGCAGCAGCACCAGGAACTGATCGTCACCGACATGCTGCACGCGTTCTCGTGCAACCCGCTGAAGCCGGCGTTCCGGCCGCGCAACGGGACGGACGCGGGCGCGATGGCCGCGGGCGATGCCGGGGCGCAGCACTGGCTGCACCAGCCGGGTGGGCTCGTCGAGATCGGCCACGACGGCGATGCGTTCTCGTTCGACAACGAACGGCCGCGTCATACGGCGCTCGTGCGGCCGTACGAGATCGCGAGCCGCCTCGTGACGAATGCGGAATTCGCGGCGTTCATCGCCGACGGCGGCTACACGCGCCCCGAGTTCTGGCTGTCCGACGGCTGGGCCACGGTGCAGCGGGAAGGGTGGCAAGGGCCCGCGTACTGGATGCCCGACGACGACGATGCGGCCGCCACGCGCGTACGGCGCAGGTTCGGCCTGCACGGCGTCGAACCGCTCGCACCCGACGCACCGGTGTGCCACGTGAGCTTCTACGAAGCGGCCGCGTACGCGGAATGGGCCGGCGCGCGCCTGCCGACCGAATTCGAATGGGAAGCCGCGTTCCCCGCCGAAGGCATCCGGCAGATGCTCGGGCACGTGTGGCAATGGACGCGCTCGTCCTACGAGCCGTACCCGGGCTTTCGGCCGCTCGCAGGCGTCGCGGCCGAATACAACGGCAAGTTCATGGTCGGCCAGCAGGTCCTGCGCGGCAGCAGCATCGCGACGCCGCCCGGGCACGAACGGCCGACGTACCGCAATTTCTTTCCGCCGGCCGCGCGCTGGCAATTCACGGGAGTGCGACTTGCGCGAGACGTCTGACCAGACGGCCACGAGCGGTGGCCAGCAACCCGCCCGCGATTCGCGGCCGAGCGCGTTCGAGCGCGACCTGATCGACGGACTGTCGCGTACGCCGCGCAGCATTCCGCCGAAATACTTCTACGATGCGGCCGGCTCCGCGCTGTTCGATCGCATCTGCGAACTGCCCGAGTATTACCCGACCCGCACCGAGCTCGGCATCCTGCGCGATCGCGCGGCCGAGATCGTGCGGCGCGTCGGCCCGCATGCGGACATCGTCGAATTCGGCGCGGGCTCGCTCGAGAAGATCCGCGTGCTGCTCGACGCGTTCGCGGGCAACTATGCGAATGCGCCGGCGCGCTACGTGCCGGTGGACATCTCCGCCGACTACCTGCACGACGCCGCCGCGCGGCTGCGTGCCGAGTATCCGTGGCTCGACGTCGAGCCGATCGCAGCCGACTACACGAAGGCCGAGCAACTGGCCGGGCTGACCGAAACGCCGCGGCGGCGCATCGGCTTCTTTCCCGGCTCGACGATCGGCAACTTCTCGCCGGAAGAAGCCGATGCGTTCCTGCGCGATGCGGCGCGGCTGCTGCGAGGCGGCGGCTTGCTGGTCGGCGCCGATCTCGTGAAGGACACGCGCACGCTGCACGACGCGTACAACGATGCGCAGGGCGTGACCGCGCAGTTCAACCTGAACCTGCTGGTGCGCGCGAACACTGAGCTCGGCGCGGATTTCGACGTCGACGCGTTCTCGCATTGCGCGTTCTACGACAGCGCGCGGCAGCGCATCGAGATGCATCTCGTCAGCGACATCGCGCAGACCGTGCACGTACGTGGCCATGCGTTCCGCTTCGACGCCGGCGAGCGCATCCACACGGAGAATTCGCACAAGTTCACGATCGACGGCTTCCATGCGATCGCGCGCCGCGCAGGATTCGAGCCCGATACCGTGTGGACCGACGCGGACAACCTGTTCAGCGTGCACTGGCTGCGCAGCGTCGACGATATCCGCGCGTAACGCCCATGCTTGCGAATCGCCCGCGTACGGTGCGGGCGGTTCGCTCTCGGCGCATGCCCGTTCCAGTGCACGCCGGCGCGTACCGATCGCCCGGCTTCGTGCTGAAAATCCCTCCTTTACCGGCCCGATGCACCGTTGCAACGGTATCTGGAGTGCCGCCTCTTCCTTGTCCGGCAAGGCTTTGCGGGCAGCCGTAAACGTCCGTTACCGGTCTCGCATACCCGTTTCACCTGTGTCAGTGCCCGGTGCCTAGACTCCGAACCGTATTCACATGACGCACGACACGTGCAGGGAGTCGCGAGATGAACAAGAAACTCATTCTCGGTGCAGTTCTCGGTGTAGCGGCGCTGGCAGCTTCGGGCGTCGCATCGGCCCACGTCGACCTGTCGGTCGGCATCGGTGTACCTGCCTATGCGGCGCCGGCACCCGTCTACGTGGCGCCGCCTCCGCCCGTCATGTACGCTCCGGTCGGCTATCGCGATGACGGCTGGCGTGCGCGCGAATGGCGCGAACACGAGTGGCGCCGCCGTGAATGGCGCGAGCACGAATGGCATGATCGCGGCGACTGGCGCGGCCGCCGCTGGGATTAAGCGGCTCGACTGACTACGACAAGAGGAGAATGAAAACATGATGCCCATTCGACACATCAGGCTGTGCGCCGGCGCCGCGATCGTTGCGCTGGCCACGATCGGCAGCGCGCACGCGGCGGGCTGCATGAAGGGCGCAGTGGTCGGCGGTGTGGCCGGCCACTATGCGGGGCACCACGCGGTCGTCGGCGCGGTCGGCGGCTGTATCGTCGGCCACCACATGGCGAAGAAGCATGCTGAAGAGCAGGCCGCGCAGCACAAGGCCGCCACGCAGGGCATGCAGCCGGCTCAGTAAGCGTCATCGTCACCGGGGCGGCGCTGCGGCGCCGCACCCGCCTGCTTCGTTTCCCGTTCACACACGATCCTGATTGATCCGACGAATGCGCGTCGCGCGCATCGTTACGATCATTTACAACGTCGGGTGGCGCGAATGGCGCGCATTCCTAGAATGCAGTCACACAAACGCACAACAGGGAGCACAAGATGAAACATCGACGATATCTGTCCGTACTGACGGCCGCGCTGCTCGCGCTCGGCACGGTTTCCGCGTATGCGGCAGCCGGCGGTAACGGTGGTGGAAATGGCGGTGGAAACGGTGGCGGCGGTCACGGCGCAGGCGGTTTGGGCGGCAATGCCGGCGGCATGTCGGGCGGCCATATGAGCGGCGAGGCGCTGAGCAACTCGAACGGCATGCACGCGGGCGACCGCGACAAGGGCCTGTCGCGCGCGGCTGACCGCTCCGACACGATCGCCGATCGCGCCGGCGTGCAGCCGGGCCATGGTCACACGCACGGACATGCACACGGCCACACCACGCACGCGTCGACGTCCACCCATCATTCGCGTCACCACGCATTCGGCCGCACGCTCTAAGCGCGGCACGCAAACGTGAAGGAAGGGCGCTTCGGTGCCCTTTTTTCATCGTGGCAATGCAACGCGGCTGTCGCGCGAAAACATCGTGCCGACCCGATTTGCAACCAGCCGTAACCGCGCCGCGAAGGCGCGCGAATACGGATCGCTTACGGGCAGTTAACAGACAGGAAACCGGCGCGAGGCGCGCGCATCGCAAGCACGCGCGGCCGCGTCGAAAAGCCGACAAAAAAGGGCGGCTCATCGCCGCCCTTCGTCTTACCGCCCGGTGCCCGCCAGCGGCACCGCAGGTTCGAACAGCGCGTCCGCCTGCCTGACGCGCACGAAGCGCGCCGCGCCGTCGCCGTCCACCAGCGCCCGGAAATGCGCTTCGCCGCACGCGAGCTTCGCACGCTCGTGTTCGCTCGGCACGTGGCCGTCCGCATTCGGCGTATCGACGACGAAGTACAGCCGTTCGCCGCCGTCCTGTTCCGCGAGCACGGCCCAGTCCGGGTGATAGCTGCCGAGCGGCGTCTGCACGCGGAACCATGCGGGCAGCTTCGCGTACAGCTTCACGCCGTCGTGCGCCTCGAGCGCATCGGCGAACGCGCGCTCCGCGTCCGTCTCGCACACGACCGCCTCGTGGATCGACTTTTGCGCATCGGGCCGCAGGTTGCGCAGATAACCGGTCAAGGCCTCGCTTTCGAACGATTCGAGCGCATGCACATGGCGCTCGCCGAGCTTGCGGTACGCGATGCCCGCGACGAGCGCGAGCCGCTTGCAGCGGTTGATCGCATCGGCCGCGACCGAGATGAACTGCTGCGGATTCACGCGAAAATCCTCGAGCCGGCCGCTGTCGGCCAGGATCGTCGCCAGCGACCGGCGCGTGAGCTGCGTGCGGTCCTGCAGCTCGGTGAGCAGGTCGGGCAGCGGCAGCTCGCCTTCGTCGAGCAGCACCGTGCCGGCGCCGGCCACCTCGATCGCCTCGATGCCGGCCTTGCCGATATCGATCTCGGCCTTGCGCCACTGCAGCCGTGCGCGCGCGATGTCCGGCGCGTCGTGCAGCGCGGCCGCGCAGTCGCGCACGAGCTTCGCGTTGTCGAACTCGACGCGATACACGGTGCGATGACGGATGCGATCCCACAACGCGCGGAATTCCTCGCCGAACACGACGGCCTTGCCCGACGCATCGCGCCGCAGTGCAATCGCGCGGCGCTCGTCCGCATTGCGCACGGCAAAGCGGCCCGACAGCTTGCGCAGCGTCGCGACGATCGGCGCGCGCAGCACCTCGAACGCCTCGGGCAGCACCAGCGCGCTCTGGCGCAGCGCATCCTTCAGCCGGTCGAGCACCTTGCCCTGCGCGTCGACGTAGCCCTGCTCGTGCAGGTGATTCCACAGCACGCGCGACAGCTCGACGCCGAGCGCATGCGCGGGCGCATCGCCTTCCTGCACAGGCAGCGCCGCGAACTGGTGTTCCTCGACGATCCCGAAACGGATGCCCGTATCGGCCTCGATTTCCTTCTGCAGGTTCTCCGCGAACGACTCGTAGCGCTCGGTCGCGATCACGGTCAGCGTGTTCACGCCCGCGTCGCGCACCCGTTCGCCGTCCTGGTCGACGGCGAGGCGCAGCCCGCGGCCGAGCGTCTGGCGGCGCTCGCGCTCGGTCTGGATGTCGCGCAGCGTGCAGATCTGGAACACGTTCGGGTTGTCCCAGCCTTCCTTCAGCGCCGAGTGCGAGAAGATGAACTTCAGCGGCGTGTCGAACGACAGCAGCGCTTCCTTCTCGCGCATGATGAGGCCGTACGCGCGCTCCGCGTTCTCGCGGGCCGCCGCGCTGCTCTCGCTCGTGTCGGTCCAGCCGCCCTTGCGGTCGATCGAGAAGTAGCCGTTGTGCGCGCGCCCGACTTCGAGCGCCACGTCGACGCCGTCGAACAGCGCACGATAGGCCGGCACGCGCGCCGCGCGCGCATATTCCTCTTCGAAGATCAGCGCGTAGTCGCCCTTCGCGGGCATGCCGTTCTCGTCGTAGCGGCGATAGCGCTCGACCGAATCGACGAAGAACAGCGACAGCACCTTCACGCCACGCTCCGCGAGCCGCAGCTCCTTGTCGAGATGCTCGCGGATCGTGCGGCGAATCATCTCGCGCTGCACGGCGAGCGTGTCGATGTCACCGAATGCCTCGCCGAGCGACAGGAACGCCTCGCCTTCCGGATGGCGCAGCTCGACGTATTCGGCGCCCTTCACCGCATGCACTTCGCCGATCCGCAGCCCCGCGTACAGCGCGCGCTTGGTCAGGCGTTCGAGATCGTCGCCGTCGGTGGCCGTCACGATCTGGCGCTTCACGCCGGCCGCCGTCGCGACGTCGAGCTCGACGCGCGCGCTGATCGTGCCGCGCCGGTTCGACACGCCCACGAGCCGCACGTACGGCTTGTTGTGCGCATCCTCGACGATCGCCGACGCGATCTCGATCTGCTTGACGAGCTTGCGCTCGTACGCGTCGACCGCGTCGAGCCGGTACACCATGTGGTGACGGTCGACGTGGGTGGCCGAATAGCGCAGCGTGCAGAGCGGCGCCATCGCGGCGAGCGCTTCGCGGCCACGGCCTTCGAGCCCGCCGTCGACGCTTTGCGGCTCGTCGACGATCACGATCGGCCGCGTCGCGCGGATCAGGTCGATCGGCTTCTCGCCGCCGGTCTTCTCGCTGTCCTTGTAGAGGTTGTTGATTTCCTTCTTGTTGATCGCGGCCACCGTCATCACCATGACCTGGATCGCCGCGCTCGCCGCGAAGTGGCGCACCTGGCCGAGCTTCGCGGAGTCGTACAGGAAGTAGTCGTACGGCACGCCCGCGTACAGCGCGCGGAAGTGATCCTCGGTGATGGACAGCGTCTTGTGCACGCCTTCCTTGATCGCGATCGACGGCACGACGATCACGAACTTCGTGAAGCCGTAGCGGCGGTTCAGCTCGAAGATCGTACGCAGGTATACGTAGGTCTTGCCGGTGCCGGTCTCCATCTCGACGGTGAAGTCGCGCGAGCCGGGCAGGCCGGACGGCGGCAGCCCGCCGCGCAGCTGCACGTCGGCGAGATTGCGCGCGAGCGCGTCGTCGGTCAGCGAGAGCCGGTTGCCGACGCCCTGTTCCGACACCGCGAAGCCGAGCGAGCCTTGGGCCGCGGCCGTCGTGCCGGGCGCGGCGTTCGCGAGCACGCTGAAGTCGCCGCGATACGATTCCTGGCCGCGAAACAGGTCGCAGACGGCGTCGATCGCGTCGCGCTGGTAGTCGAGATCCGCTTCGAAATGCAGCCGCATCACAGGCTCCGCACGCGCTTCACGCCGTGCTGTTCGAGCAGCGCGGCGAGATTGAGCTTCGCGACGTCGTCGACGAAGCCGCTGTCGCGGAACAGGCACGTGACGTCGTGCGTCGTGCCGGTCGCATCGAGCAGGTCGACGATGCCGTCGGCGAGCGGGCCCGCGTCGTCGCGCGCGATGCGTGCATCGAAGCACGCGACGATCGAGCGGCCGATCAGGTGCACGGCCTTGCCTGCCACCTGGTGATGCTCGACCGGCGTGCACAGGTCGAGGCCGAGCTTCAGCGTCAGTTCGGCGAGCAGGTCGTCTTCGGTGCGGCCGGTCTTCACGTGCTCGACGGACGCGAAGAGCGCATGGTCGAAATCGTCGCGGCGCGGGTCCCACTCGATCACGTTGGTCGTGTCGAGCCGGTACACGCGGAAGCCGAGGTCGCCATAGCTTTCCGGGTAATCGCGCGCGACCTGCTGCGCGGCGCGGCGCAGGCGTTCCTTGGTGACTTCGGCGAGCGTCAGCGGCTTTTTCAGCTTCGCGCAGAAATCGGCGGCCGCCAGTTGCGTCTTGTCGCGGCGGTCGAGCGCTTCGGGCAATTGCACGAGCACGTAGCGGCGAGCGCCGCCGTCGGTCGCGTTCACCTGCATCACCGCGTGGCCGGTCGAGCCGGAGCCCGCGAAGCAGTCGAGCACGATGTCGTCGCCGCGCGTGCACCAGCCGATCACGGCCGCCGCGAAATCGACCGGCTTCGGCAGGTCGAACGGGATCCCGAGCGTCTTGAGCAGCGCGTCGTCGGAGCCGGCGAACGGCAGGACCGACGGCACGTTCTCGTACATGTTCTCGTCGAGGTAGTAGATCCGCTGCGGCTGCGTGCTTTCATCCGCGCCGAATTCGATCTGGCCGCGCTCGATCAGCGCCTGCATCGTCGCGGGCGGGTTGCGCCAGCCGCGCGCCGGCATCGCGCACGGCTTGCCGGTGACCGGGTGGATCAGCGGCGTGAAATACTCTTCCGGCGCCTTCTTCTTGTTCGGCCAGGCCATCGACACGAGACGGTACACGCGGCCTTCTTCCGATAGCCGGTCGTACATCACCTCGCCGCCGGACAGATTGGTCTGCGCCTTCATCCACGCGCGATACGCCTTCTGCGCGTCCTTCGGGTTGCCGCTGCGGTACACGGCGTCGTGCGCGGCGTCGAGCATGCGCTGCGCGTTGCGCTTCGGGCGCTTGAGCGGCGCCTGTTCGAGCAGCGTCTCGGCGTTGCGCGCGAACAGCACCAGCGATTCGTGCTGGTACGCGACGCCGCGTGCGTCACCCTTCGGGTTGCGTTTGTCCCACACGGCCACGCCGAGCTCGTTCTCCTCGCCGAAGATCTCGCGCAGCATCAGCACCAGCGCATGCACTTCGTGCTCGTCGATGTGCACGGCGATCAGCCCTTCGTCGGACAGCAGCGCGTGCGCAAGCTTCAGGCGCGGATACATCATGTTCAGCCAGTCGGTGTGGAACCGGCCGTTCGCCTCGGTATTGGTGCTGCGCTTCACGCCGCCCTGGGTCTGCCCGGTCATCGCCAGGTAGTGACGGATGCTGTCGCTGAAGTCGTCCGGATAGACGAAATCGCTGCCCGTGTTGTACGGCGGGTCGATGTAGACGAGCTTCACCTTGCCCGCGTAGCTCTTGTGCAGCAGCTTCATCACGTCGAGGTTGTCGCCCTCGATCACGAGATGGCGCGTGTCGTCCCATGCGACGCTGTCGTCGGGGCAGGGCCGCAACGTGCCCGTCGACGGCGTGAGCGCAGCCTGGCGCGCGCTGCGCTTGCCATGCCAGTGGAAGCCGTAGCGTTCTTCGGCGTCGCCGACCGTGCGTTCGCCGATCAGCGCCTTCAGCACGTCGACGTCGACCGACGCGCCGCCGGGGCCTTCGGTCACGAGTTCGGGGAACAGCGCCTTCAGGCGCGCGACGTTGTCGGCGGTGAAATCCGTCGACATCGCCTGCGGGCTGGCCGCATCGAGTTTCTGCATCGTCTTTTCCATCGGAGCCCGGCCGCGCGCGCCACGACGTCGGGCGTGCTCACGGCACCGGCGGCAATGGCCGCCCGGGCAAACCCGAAACGCTATCGAGTCGGTCGGCGCAGGTCAAGCGCCGATGTGGGCCGATCGTGCGGGCATCGGCCGCGATCGCCCGCCCCACGGGCCGCAAGCGGTTTCGGGCCGGTTGTCGCATGGCCGGCCGGCGGCCGCCCGCCGGGCATCCCCGGGGCGCTCCGGAAAGGACGAAAAAAGGGCACGGTCGGCGCCAAGCGCCGGCGTGCCCGCATGGAGAATCCCGGATGGAGGGTACGGCGGGGCCCGACGGGCCCCGCTCGGGGTCAGAAACGCGTACGGATGCCCGACGTCAGTTCGAGCTGGTTCTTCGCGCCGAACGTCGACGACACCGTGTAGCCGCCATGCAGCTTCATGTAGTCGCCGGCCAGGTACACCTCGGTGCGCTTGCTCAGGTGATAGAACACCGACCCGTAGATCGTCTCCTTGAAGCCGTTGCTGACGCCGTTGGTCAGGCTGAACGCACCGAGGTTCGCGTTCGGCGTGAAGCCGTCGGAGTTGTTCGCGGCGTTCTTGATGCGCATCTGCTGGTAGCCGAGCTCGTAGTCGAGCGCGCCCTTCGGCGCGATCTTCATCGACACCGTCCACGAATCGTCGTGACGCTGGCCGAGCGGGCCCTGGTCGCCGTTGTAGCGGAAATAGCCGGCATTCAGGCGCACGATGTCGAACGTGTAGTTGCCGCCGACCGAGAACGTCTGGTTCGTGAAGCCGCCGTTGTTCACGTGGTTGTAGAAGCCCGACACGTTGAACGGCCCGCCGTTGTAGCCGAGCGCGACCTGATACGCGGAGCCGGTCGCGAACTGCGTCGAGTTGCTGAACTGGTAGCCGGCGCTCGCGAAGATGCCGTTGCTGAACAGCTTCTTCCACGCGATGCCGTTGTTGTAGCGCGTGCCGGTCGGGCCGGCCGCGTAGAAGATCATCTGCTTGAAGTTGTTCGAGTTGGTCCAGCCGCCTTCCTCGGTCGAGAGCTTCGCGGTGCCGTACGGGTCGCCGTAGATCGCCGCCGCGTCGCGCGCGATGGTGTTCTGGAAGCCGGCCGTCAGCTTGCCGAAGCGATCGTCCTCGACACCGACCCACGCATCGCGGTCGAAGATCTGGCCGCTGTCTTCCATCTGGCCGTTCGCGACCACGAATTCGCTTTCGAGGCGGAAGATGATCTTCGTGCCGCCGCCGATGTCTTCGGCGCCGCGCAGGCCCCAGCGGCTGCCGCTGAACCATGGCTCGCCTTCGTTGCCCATGCCGATCACGTGATTGCCGTTCGCGTCGGCGTGGGTCCGGTAGGTCGGAAAGCTCAGGTCCATCAGGCCGTAGAGCTGCACGCTCGACTGCGCATGCGCCTGGGTGCCGGCGCACAGGCCAGCCGCCGCGATGGAAAGGGCAAGGGTTTTTCGTTTCAAGATCGTCTCCTCCGAGCTGCCGCATTGAAATCTGGTCGTTGGCAGTACGTAATGTATGCCGACTCTTGCCGGCCACAGCGAGAGGGCCGACGCATAGCATCGTAGAGGGTGCAATCCTTCACGACGCTTTCCCGGGCGCAAGAATCGGATCGGTGAAAACACCGAACGCGCAACAATCACGAATCGGGCAGGCGCGCGAAGGCGGGCCCGCCGGGCATCCGGCTGGCGTCACATACGTTTCGTGCTACGAATCGACTGGCTGTACCTGGAGCCGGGTGAGCGAGCGTCAGTCCTGCGCGCTCTTCATGCGCAGGATGTAACCCAGCCCGCGCAGCGTGATGATCTCGGCCGTGCTGCCCGCGAGATGCTTGCGCAGCCGGTGGATGTAGATGTCGATCGCGTCGGCGCTCGGCTCGTCGTCGAGCGCGAACACGCTGTCCATCAGCCGTGCCTTCGATACCGTCTTGTTCTGCTGCAGCATCAGCGTTTCGAGGATCGCGTGCTCGCGGCGGCGCAGCGCGAGCATCGTTTCGCCGCAGCGGAATTCGCGCGTGCCGAACGCATAGACGAGATCGCCGCACACGAGCTGCGTCGTGCCGACCCCGGCCTGCCGGCGGATCAGCGCGCGAATCCGGGCGACCAGCTCGCGCGATTCGAACGGCTTCACGACGTAATCGTCGGCGCCCGCGCCGAAGCAGTCGACCTTGTCGTCGACCGAGCCGTGCGCGGTCAGCATCAGCACCGGCACGTTGTCGTTGCGGCGCCGCAGCCGCGCGAGCACTTCCTTGCCGCTGATGCCGGGCAGGCGCATGTCGAGCAGTACCGCGTCGTAGCGTTCGGTCTTCAGCACCGTGTCGGCGCGCTCGCCGTCGCCGACGGAGTCAACCGCGAAATCCTCGCCGCGCAGCAGGTTCACGATCCAGTGCGCGAGTTCGGCGTTGTCTTCGACCAGCAGGAGTTTCATGGCGACTTCTCTTCAATCGTATGCGGGCAGCCGCACGGTCACGACGATACCGCGATTGCCGGCCCCCGGCGCGAGCGACGCGCTGCCGCCGTGCGCCTGCGCGATCTCGCGGACGATCGCGAGCCCGAGGCCCGAGCCTTCGGTGTCGGCCGCCACGCGGTAGAACCGCTTGAACACGTGCGGCCGCGCTTCGGCCGGGATGCCGGGGCCGTTGTCGACCACGTCGAGCACGATCGCGTCGCCGTCACGGCGTGCGACCACCGTCACGCAGCCGCCCGGCTGCGTGTAGCGCACCGCGTTGTCGACGAGGTTCATCACCAGCGCGGTCAGCAGGCTGTCGCTGCCCGCGACGTCGAGCCGCTCGCCGAGATCGGCGCCGAGGTCGATATTGCGCCGCTGCGCGAGCACGATCGTTTCCTCGAGCACGCTCGACACCACGGCCGCGAGATCGACGCGCTGGGTCAGCAGCGTCGACGGCGTCGCCTCCGCATGCGCGAGCAGCAGCAGCTTGTCGGTCACGTCGGCCATCTTGCGGCTGCTGCGCTGCATGCTGTCGAGCACCGACGCCAGCTCCGGATCGTCGTGCCCGCGCCGCTGCGCGTACTGGATCTGCGTGTCGAGCACCGCGATCGGCGTGCGCAACTGGTGCGCGGCATCCGCGATGAAACGGCGCTGCGTGGCCGTGTGCATGTTCAGGCGCGCGATGCACTGGTTGATCGCATCGACGATCGGCCGCAGTTCGTTCTGCAGCCGCTCGGGGCGGATCGGCTCCAGCTCCATCGGCCCGCGGTCGGCCACGTCGTCCTTCAGCTTCAGCAGCGGACGCATCTCGAAGGTGAGGCCGAGGTACACGAGTCCCATCGCGAGCATCAGCATCAGCGACAGGCGCACGAGCTGCGGCCGCCAGATCGTCGCGACCATCGCGCGGTGCGAGCGCGTCGTCTTCGCGACGACCACCGTGACCGTCTCGACCCGTCCCTCGTCGTAAAGCTGGCGATCGTAGGCCACCGCGCGCAGCGGCACGCCATCGAGCGACGCGTCGTACAGCGTCGGCTCGACGCCGTGCCGCGCGGGCACGTCGAGCGCCGGCGTGCCCGCGAGCAGGCGGTCGTGCCCGTCGATCACCTTGTAGAACACCGAATCGCCCGACGGCGATTCGAAGATCTCCAGCGCGGCCGGCGGCACGTCGGCGACCGGCAGCCCGTTGCGCCATTCGATGTCCTCACCGATCGTGCGCGCGGACGCGACGAGCGCGCTGTCCTGCACGAGCGCGGCCGTGGTCCGCGCGGTGTCGTACGACATCGCGCCGGCGATCAGCATGAACACCGCGAGCGGCAGCAGCAGCCACCACAGCAATCGCCCGCGCAGGCTGTGCGCCATCCTGTTGCGCTCCTTCTCCGAAATGCCGAACCGCGCCGGGAGCGCCGGCGCGGTCGGAAGTGTCATGTCAGGCGTCCGTCTGCGGCGTTCAGAACGCCGCGGGGCGCCACTTCAGCAGTCGCTTCTCGAGCCAGGTCAGCAGGTAGTCGGCGGCCAGCGCGACCACCGCCAGCACGATCATCGCCGCGAACACGCCGCTCGCGTTGAACGCGCCCTGGGCGGTGGAGATTAGCAAACCGATGCCCTGCTTGGAACCCAGGAATTCGCCGACGACCGCGCCGACCAGCGCGAAACCGAAGCTCACGTGCAGGCTCGCGAGAATCCACGAGAGCGCGGACGGGATCACGACCGACGTGGTGATCTGCCGGCGCGATGCGCCGAGGATCTGCGCGTTCGCGATCAGGTAGCGGTCGGCTTCGCGCACGCCCTGGAACGCGTTGCCGAACACGACGAAGAACACCATCACGACGGCCAGCGCGATCTTCGACGCCATCCCGAGGCCGAGCGCGATCACGAAGATCGAGCCGAGCACGACGCGCGGAATCGAGTTCGCGATCTGGATGTACAGGCCGAACACGTCGGACATCAGCTTGTTGCGGCCGAGCACGATCCCGCAGATCACGCCGGCCACCGAGCCGATCAGGAAGCCGATCGTGGTTTCCTCGAGCGTCACCCACACCTGCGTGAGCAGCGGCCCTTGCGACGTGCCGTTGACGATCCAGTCCTGGATCTGCGCGAAGATCAGCGTCGGCTGCGAGAAGAAGAACGGGTCGATCCACTTGAGCCGCGCGGCGAGTTCCCAGCCGCCGAGCACGACGACGAGCACGGCGATCCGCAGGCCGATGATCAGTTGCCGGCGGCGGCGCAGCCGGGTTTGCGCGGCGCGCGACTCATCGTCGAGCGACTTCGCCGGAATGGCGGTGGGGGGAAGCGTCATGTCGGTCATGCTCCTGTCCTATCCTGTCCTTGCTGCCGTCAGCCGATCTGCACTTCTTCGCGCAGGTCGTGCCAGATGTCCTTGGAAATTTCGATGAAGCGCGCGTCGTAGCGGATCTCCGACGTGACGCGCGGGCGCGGCAGGTCGATCTCGTACACGCGCTTGAGCGTCGCGGGGCGCGCGGTCAGCACGAACACGCGGTCGGCGAGTGCGATCGCCTCCTCGAGATCGTGCGTGACGAACACGACCGAGCCCTTGTTCGCGGACCAGAGCTGCAGCAACTCGTCCTGCATCAGCGTGCGCGTCTGCATGTCGAGCGCGGAGAACGGCTCGTCCATCAGCAGGATTTCCGGCTGGTTGATGAAGGTCTGCGCAAGCGCGACGCGCTTCCGCATCCCGCCGGAGAGCTGATGCGGGTAGTGCTTCGTGAACTTGTCGAGGCCGACCTTGCGGATCCACTCCTCGGCCTGCGCATACGCGACGTCCTTCGAGCGGCCGCGAAACAGCGGGCCCGCCGCGACGTTGTCGATCACGTTGCGCCACGGGAACACGGCGTCGGCCTGGAACACGAAGCCGATGCGCGGATCGATCCCGTCGACCGGGCGTCCCATCACGCGCACTTCGCCCGACACGGGCTTGAGCAGCCCGGTGATCAGGTTCAGCGTCGTCGACTTGCCGCAACCGGTCGGCCCGACGATCGCGATGAACTCGCCGCGCGCGACGCTCATGCTGAAGTCGCGCAGCGCGACGGTGGCCTTGCCTTCCGGCGAAATGAAGCGGCACGACACGTTGCGAAACTCGATCGCCGGTGTGCTCGGGGAGACTGCCTGGTTCATCGCATTCGTCCTGCGGGTGAGGAGGGCGTCGCATCGTGGCGACGCCGGGCCGGTCAACCGGGCCGGAACGGGGAACGCACGGCGGCGGGATCGCCGCGGCCGGCGCCGCAACTCGTTACTTCGCGTTCACGAAATCGTTCGTGAAGGTGCGCGCCAGGTCGATATGCTTGCCCTTCACCGACGGGTTGAACGCCGACAACACCTTCAGCACGGTGGCCGGGCCGTCGGCCGGCATCTTGCCGTCGGCCGTGTACATCGGCAGCGATGCCTTCAGCGCGGTCAAGTACAGCGCCTTGTCCTTCTGGTAGTCGGCCGGCATCTTCGCGGCGATGTCCTCGGCGCTGTGCGTATGGATGAACTGCATCGTCTTCGCGAACGCGTGCGCGAGCTTGGTCGCTTCCGCCTTGTGCGAATCGGCCCAGGCCGACTGCACGTACAGGCTCGCGGCCGGGTAGGTGCCGCCGAGCGCCGCGCGCGTGCCGTCGACGGTACGCATGTCGACCAGCACCTTCGCGTCGCCCATCTTCTCGAGCGCGGAGACCGTCGGCTCGGTCGTCATCCCGGCATCGATGCGGCCCTGCTTGATCGCGGCGATGAAGCTCGCGTCGGCGCCGACCGGCAGCATCGTGTACTGCGTCGACGGCACGCCGTGCGCCAGCGCGAGGTATTGCGTGAGGAAGCTGGTGGACGAACCGAGGCCCGTCACGCCGAGCGTCTTGCCCTTCGCGTCGGCCATCGACTTGAAGGTCGGCGCGGCCTTGGTCGACACCATCTCGACTTCGCCCGGCACCTGGCCGAACACGGCGATCGCCTTCACGTCCTTGCCCTTGCTCTGCAGGTCGATCGTGTGGTCGTAGAAGCCGACGACGCCCTGCACGGCGCCCGCGAGCAGCTCGTTCTCCGCGTCGACGCCGGCCGGCTGCGACAGCAGTTCGACGTCGAGCCCTTCGGCCTTGAAGTAACCGAGTTCCTGCGTGAGCCGCGCGGGCAGGTAGATCAGCTTCGCGATCCCGCCGACCATGATCGTGATCTTGCCGCCGTCGTCGGCGAACGCGGGGTGAGCGGCGAGCGCGCAGCTCAGGCTGGCTGCCACGGCGAGGGTGCGCAGGATGGGTCGCATCGGGTCGTCTCCGTTCGTTGTATTCGTCTGGCGCGATGCTTGCTGCATCGTCACGACGAGTATAGGGAGGCGAAACCTTCCGCTACCTTTCGCGGGCGGGCGATTCCTTTAGGGGTTTTCCAGCAACGGGGGGCGGAACGGACGGGCAAAGGGGCGGGATGCGCTCACCGCCAGCCGATCAACACCCGCCCCATCGCATCGACCCCCATGTCGAACAGGTGCGACACGAACGGCACGAGGTTCGGGATCATCAGTTGCACGAGCAACAGCCCGACGAGCATCGTGACGGGAAAGCCGACCTGGAACACGCCGATCTGCGGTGCCGCGCGGTTCAGGATGCCGAGCGCGAGGTTCGCGATCAGCAGCGCCGCGACCACCGGCAGCGCGAGCAGCAGCCCCATCTCGAACACCGTCGCGCCGAATGCCGCGAGCGTACGCCAGCCGGGCGCGTGCAGCAGGTCGGCCGACACCGGCAGCGACTGGAACGATGCAGCGAGCGCGGCGAACACCTGCAGGTGGCCGTCCATCGCGAGGAACGCGAGCATCGCGACCGCGTTCAGGAAGCGGCCCATCACGGGCGTCGCGCCGCTCGTGTGCGGATCGAAGAAGGTGGCGAAGCCGAGCCCCATCGACAGCCCGATGAAGTCGCCGGCCGCCTCGACGGCCGCGAACACGATCTGCATCGTGAAGCCCATCGCGACGCCGATCAGGAACTGCGTGACGAGGATCCAGATGCCCTGCGCGGAGAACATGGTGACGTCCGGCATCGCGCCGAGCGTCGGCGCGACGACCAGCGCCATGAACGCGGCGAGGCCGATCTTCACGCGCATGGGCACCGACGCGTGACCCACGACGGGCGCGGTCGCGACGAGCGCGAGCATCCGCACGAACGGCCACAGGAACGCCGTGAGCCAGCCGTTGAGCTGCGCGTAGGTAACCGAGAACATCGCGGCCGGATCGTGCGCGTGCGCGCGGTTCAGCCGACGCCGAGCGTCGCGACGTGCAGCAGCGTCTGCCGCAGGTAGTCGAGCATCGTCGTCATCATCCACGGGCCGGCGATCACGAGCGTCGCGGCGACCGCGAGCAGCTTCGGGATGAACGACAGCGTCGCCTCGTTGATCTGCGTCGCGGCCTGGAACAGGCTCACGACGAGGCCGACCACGAGCGCGACCAGCAGCAGCGGGGCCGACAGCAGCAGGCCGACCATCATGGCCTGGTGCGCGAGGGTCATCACCTGTTCGGGCGTCATCGTGCGTTGTCCTCCGCGGCTTACGTGAAGCTCTGCGCGAGCGAGCCGATCAGCAGCTGCCAGCCGTCGACCAGCACGAACAGCATCAGCTTGAACGGCAGCGACACGGTGGACGGCGACACCATCATCATCCCCATCGACATCAGCACGCTCGCGACGACCATGTCGATGATCAGGAACGGGATGAAGACCGTGAAGCCGATCTGGAAGCCGGTCTTCAGCTCGCTCGTGACGAACGCAGGCACCAGCAGCGACAGCGGCACGTCCTCGGGGCCCTGCATCGGCGCGGCCTTCGAGATCTTCGCGAACAGCGCGAGATCGGTTTCGCGGGTCTGCTTCAGCATGAAGGTCTTGAACGGCGCGATGCCGCGCTGCACGGCCTGCTCCATCGGCATCGTGCCGTCGGAGAACGGCTTGTAGCCGTCGTTGTAGGCCCGGTCGAGCACCGGCGACATCACGAAGAAGGTGAGGAACATCGCGAGGCCGACGAGCACCTGGTTCGGCGGCGTCGTCGAGGTGCCGAGCGCCTGGCGCAGCAGCGACAGCACGATGATGATGCGCGTGAAGCTCGTCATCATCAGCATCATCGCCGGCAGGAACGACAGCATCGTGAGCAGCAGCATCGTCTGCACGCTCAGCGAATAGGTGGTGCCGCCGTGCGGGCCCGGGCTCGCGTTGAACGCGGGCAGGCCGTTCGCCTGCGCGCACGCGAGCGCGGGGGCGAGGCAGAGGATCAGCACGGGCGCGAAGCGCGCCGCGCGATGCAGGAATGCGTGTTTCATCGGAATGCGGGGTCGGAAAGAGGGCGCGGCGCCATGTCAGCGGTCCTTGCCGCGACCGAGGCGCTTCGCGGCTTCGCCCGCGAGCGCGTCGCGAAACCGCGAGCCGAACGTGCCGGGCAGGCCGCCTTCGGACGGCGCGGCGCCGGCGGGTGCACCGGCCGAGGCTGTCGTCGCGGTAGCCGCTGCCGAACCGGCCGGCAGCGTATGCAGCAATCGCACGTTGCCCGGCGCGACGCCGAGCACGAGCCAGGTGTCGCCGATCTCGACGATCGTCGCGCTTTCCTTGGCGCCGACCGCGACGCTCGACACGACCGTCAGCGGGCCGCCGCGGCGCACGTGCTGGAAGCCGAAGCGGCGCGCGAGCCACGCGCACGCGAACACGAGACCGATCACGACCGCGAGCCCGACGAGTGTCTGCAGCACCGCGCCGATGCCGAGCGACGGCGCGGCCGAGCCGACCGTCACGCTCGACGCGATCGCCCCGGCGTTGTTCACCGCGTTCATGTCGGCGGCGAAGGCCGGCGCGCATGCGAGCGACGCGGCGACGGCAAGCGCCGCCGCGATCGCACGGCGGCCGGGCGTCGCGAAACTCATCGATTCAGCTTCCGGATGCGTTCGGCCGGTGTGATGATGTCGGTCAGGCGGATGCCGAACTTGTCGTTGACGACCACGACCTCGCCCTGCGCGATCAGGCAGCCGTTCACGAGCACGTCCATCGGCTCGCCGGCCATGCCGTCCAGCTCGACCACCGAACCCTGCGCGAGCTGCAGCAGGTTGCGGATCGCGATCTTCGTGCGGCCGAGCTCCACGGTCATCTTGACCGGGATGTCGAGAATCATCTCGATGTCGTTGTGCGTCGAGCTCGCCGCGGCCTTCGACAGCGGCTGGAACACGCCGGCGCCCGTCGCGCCCGGCTGCACCGGCTGCTCGTTCTGCTCGGCGAGCGCGGCCGCCCAGTCGTCCATGCCCGGATCTTCTTCCGCCGCGGCCGGTGCCGCCTGCGCGGCGGCAGCCGATGCCGCGAGGGCCGCGTCGGCCATCGCTTGTGCGTCGTCCTCGGGCGTCTGGTTCAGCTCACTCATATCCACCTTCCTTCATCGAATCGCCCGCGCTGATCATCTTCTGCACGCGCAACGCATATTGACCATTGAAAATTCCGTAGCCGCATTCCATCACCGGCACGCCGTCGACCTTCGCGGTGATCGTGTCGTCAATCTCCAGCGGCAGCACGTCGCCCGCGCGCAGGTTCAGGATCTTCTCGAAGTTCGACGAGATCTCGGCGAGATTCGCGGTCAGCTCGACCTCGGCGGCCTGCACCTGCTGCGACAGCACGCGCACCCAGCGGCGGTCGACTTCGAGCGCCTCGCCCTGGATCGGCGACGCGAGCACGTCGCGGATCGGCTCGACCATCGAATACGGCATGCAGATGTGCAGCGTGCCGCCCGTCGGCCCGAACTCGATCGAGAACTGCGTGACGATGACGATCTCGTTCGGCGTCGCGACGTTCGCGAACTGCGTGTGCATTTCCGAGCGCACGAATTCGAACTGCAGCGGCCGCACGCTTTTCCACGCGGTCGTGTAGTGCTCGAACACGAGGTTCAGCAGCTTGCCGATGATCCGCTGCTCGGTGGCCGTGAAGTCGCGGCCCTCGACGCGCGTGTGAAAGCGCCCGTCGCCGCCGAACAGGTTGTCGACGACGAAGAACACGAGGTTCGGGTCGAACACGAACAGCGACGTGCCGCGCAGCGGCTTCACGTGCACCAGGTTCAGGTTCGTCGGGATCGGCAGGTTGCGGGTGAACTCGCTGTACTTCTGCACCTTCACCTGGCTGACGGAGATTTCCGCCGTGCGCCGCATGAAGTTGAAGATGCCGATCCGCAAGAGGCGCGCAAAGCGGTCGTTGATGATCTCGAGGCCGGGCATCCGGCCGCGGACGATCCGCTCCTGCGTCGCGATGTTGTAGGGACGGACGCCCGATGTGTCGCGCTGCTCGTCGACTGCATCGGTTTCGCCGGTGACGCCCTTGAGGAGGGCATCGACCTCCTCCTGGGACATGAACTCCTGGTGGCCCATACGCGCTCCTTTCGCGGCCGCGTTACTGGACGACGAACTCGGTGAACAACACGTCGTCGACCTTCGCGCGCTGGTTGCCCGGCTGCGTCGGCTGCTCGATCAGCTCCCGCAGTTCCTTCGCGAGCGAACGTTTGCCGTCCGGCGTCGCGAGATCCTCGGGATGCTTGTTCGACAGCGCGAGCAGGATCCGGCTGCGGATCTCCGGCATCCGCGCGGTCAGTTGCTCCTGCGCCTTCGCGTCGGTGAGCTTCAGCGACAGGCCGACGCGCAGGTAGTGCTGCGCGCCGTCGTCGGACTGCAGGTTCACGGTCAGCGGGTCGAGCGGGAAGAACACCGGCGCGGCGAGCGGCGCCGGCTCGGCGGGCGCGCTCGCATGGCCGACGCCTTCCTTGCTCAGGAACACGTACATGCCGCCGGCGGCGGCGGCGGCCGCACCCAGCGCGATGACGGCGATGAGTGCGATGCGCTTGAACTTGCCGGACGAAGCCGGCTTGTCGGCGGTCGGGTTTGCGGTCGTGGCCATGTGAATGCGTGCGTGATGTCTCGTAGCATGCATTGTTCGGCATCCGGGCCGGGCCCGATGGGCGGAAAAGAGGGGGGATTTGCGGCTATCTCAGCCGATTGTCGGCCGGGCGTCGGCTCGATGCAGGGTAGGAACGGCGGGGGAAAGCAACCGGGGCCGGGGCGGCAAGCCGGCGCTCCGTCAGGCGGGAAAGGCGAGGCGCGGTGGGGAGGGCGGGCCGTGGCGCCCGCCCGAACATCGTCAGATCGGCAACAACGACAGCAGCGGTGCGATCAGCACCATCGCGACACCCGCGATCATCATCGTCAGGCTCGACACGACGCCTTCCTCGCTGCCGATCTCGCGCGCCTTCGCGGTGCCCACGCCGTGGGCGGCCGCGCCGAACAATGCGCCGCGCGCGAGCCGCGTGCGCATCGGCACCAGCGCGAGCACGATCTCGCCGAGCAGCATCCCGCAGATGCCGGTCGCGATCACGAAGAGCGCGGTGAGGTCCTTCGGCGCATGGATCTTGTCGGATACGGCGAGCGCGAACGGGGTTGATACCGAGCGTGTCATCAGCGAGCGCTGCAGCTCGGGCGACAGGTGCAGCAGCTTCGCGAGCAGCAGCGAGCCGCACACGCCCGCGCCGATCCCGACCGCGACGCCGACCGACAGCGACAGCCAGTGGCGGCGGATCAGGTCGCGATAGTCGTAGATCGGCACCGCGAACGCGATCGTCGCCGGGCCGAGCAGCCACATCAGCCAGCGCGTGTCGCGGAAGTAGACCGAATACGGGGTGCCGGTCAGCAGCACGAGCAGCACCAGTACGCCCGGCACGAACACGAGCGGCGAGAACAGCAGCGTCTTCTTGTACGCGTAGAGCCGCTTCGACGCGAAATAAAGCGCGACCGTCAGCACGAAGCAGCCGACGGAGATCGCGGTATTCACCTGGTCGGCGGACAGGCTCGACAGCAACGGAAACATCGCAGGCTCCGGCTCAGTGGGCGGACACGGTGGCAAGGCGCGCGCGGCGGCGTTCGGCGAACACGCGCTGCGCGGCGAGCCGGCGCTCGAGCTTCGCGGCGAGGTCGACCGCGACGGCCACCGCGACCATCACGAACGCGGTGCCGGCGAGCATCACCAGCGCGATGCGCCAGCCGTCCTCGCGGAACAGCCCGCCGTACTGCACGGCCGCGACGGCGGCCGGCACGAAGAACAGCAGCATGTCGGACAGCAGCCAGTTCGCGCCGTCCTTCACCCACGCGGGCGCGACGCGGCCGGAGAACAACAGCACGAGGAGCACCGCGAGGCCGATCACGCCGGACGGAATCGGCAGCCCGACCTTGCGCACGACCCAGTCGACCGCCATCCACAGTACGCCGAGCGCGGCGGCCTGCAGCACGATCCGGCCCGTGTGCGCGAGGCTGCCCGAAGCGGCGGGGCGGTCGGCGAGTGCGGCGGTCGGCTTGGTCATGGCGGGCTCCATACGGATATTGCGTCGATGGTGTGAGTATAGGGTTTCCCCTAACCATAAATAAAATGACTTGTCTCTATCCTTGTCATTCCAATTCGGAATTCGTTTTGATTGCTGCACCAACTTGGGGAGTCATCGATGGAATTGCGCGCGTTGCGGTACTTCGTCGAGGTGGTTCGCCAGCAGAGCTTCACGGCGGCCGCCGACAAGCTGTTCGTGACCCAGCCGACCATCAGCAAGATGGTGAAGGCGCTCGAGGACGAGATCGGTTCGCCGCTGCTGTTGCGCGACGGCCGGCAGATGGTGCTGACCGACGCGGGGCGGATCGTGTTCCAGCGCGGCCAGGACGTGCTCGCCGCGCAGGCGCAGCTGCAGTCGGAGCTGAACGATCTCGGCACGCTCGGGCGCGGCGAGCTGACGATCGGCATCCCGCCGCTCGGCGGCTCGCTGTTCACGCCGATCATCGCCGCGTACAAGCAGCGCTACCCGAACATCGAGCTGAAGCTGTTCGAGCAGGGCGCACGGATGATCGAGGCCGCGCTGACCTCGGGTGAGCTGGAGCTCGGCGGGCTGCTGGAGCCGGTCGATCCCGGCACCTTCGAGCGGCTGCCGATGGTGCGCGCGCCGTTGTGGCTCGTCGCGCCGCGCGAGTCGCGCTGGGAGGATCACGCGGCCGTGCCGCTCGCGGATCTCGCGCGCGAGTCGTTCGTGTTCTACGCGGAAAGCCTCGCGCTGCACGACGCGGTGCTGGACGCGTGCCGGCAGGTCGGCTTCACGCCGTCGATCGTGAGCCGCAGCGGCCACTGGGATTTCATGGCCGCGCTCGTGCATGCGGGGGTCGGCATCGCGCTGCTGCCGGAGCCGTATTGCCGGCGGCTCGACGCGGGCCAGTTCACGTGCCGGCCGATCGTCGAGCCGGAAATCACGTGGGCGATCGCGCTCGGCTGGCTGAAGAAGGGGTATCTGTCGCACGCGGCGCGCGCGTGGCTCGACGTCGCGCGGGCGACGCTGCCGATCGCGCCCGGCGACGATCTGGCGTTCGGCGGGTTGCGGGCGAGGGAGTGACGGCCGGGCGATGCCCGGCGCAATCAGACGTGCTTGATCGGCCCCGGATAGCGGGCGACGGTATGGTCGTGCGTGAGCAGCGTAATGCCTTCCGAGATCGCCTGCGCGACCAGGAGACGGTCAAACGGATCGCGATGGATCGACGGCAGTTGTTCGACCGCAAGTGCGTGCGCGCTCGTGATCGGCAATTCCACATAGCCGACATCGAGGAGATTGCGGCGAAGCACGTTTGGGTCCACCTGGAAATCGTCGCGATCCAGTCCGCGCTTGATGACGATCTCCCACAGGCTCGCAACGCTGAAAAGCGGGGTGCAGGCGGGATCCTCGATGAGCGCACTGGCGCGGGCGGGCAGCTCGGCCGCACCGGCTGCCGCCCAAAGAAGCAGGTGTGTGTCGAGCAGCAACTTCATGCGTCACCCTCGAACAGCTTGCCGATTTCGTCGCTCCCCATCGTGTCGAAATCGTCCGGAACACGGATCTGCCCCTTCATGAAGCCGATCCGGCTCGGCCGGACAGGATCCGGCGTATCGATCGGAACCACCTTGACGAGCGGCTTGCCCGCTTTCGCGATCACGAACGGTTCGCCGGCATGAACGGCTTCATCGATCAAACGCGACAGGTTCGTCTTTGCGTCGTGCATGTTGTAGGTATGCATCGCATTCTCCAATTGAACTAAGTTCAAATATTTTGTTAGCTTAGTTCAATTGAGAAAAGCAAGCAAGGCCAGCCCCTCCACCGAGTGTGCCAGCCCACAGTCCTGCCGATTTCAGTGCCCCATCGCCGGCCCCGCCCCCTTCCTCGGCTTCGTGATCCACACGAGCGCCGCGAGCGCGCCGAACATGAACGCCGACAGCAGGAAGAAGTCGTTGGTCGCCATCATGAAGCCCTGCTGCGTGACGAGCTGGTTGAGCTGCGCGTTGGCCGTCTGGCCGACGATGCCGAGCTGCGAGAGCGCGCCCTGGTAGTCGGTCGTGCTCTGCGCATACACGCTCACCGATTCCGACAGCCGCGCGTGGTGGTAGATCGCGTCGTTCTCCCAGAAGGTCGAGCTGGCCGCGGTGCCGATCGCGCCCGACAGCGTGCGCAGGAAGTTCGACAGCCCCGACGCGCTCGCGAGCCGCTCGTCGGGGATGCTCGACAGCGTGATCGTCGTCATCGGCACGAAGAAGCACGCCACGCCGATCCCCTGCACGAGACGCGGCAGGATCACATGGTTGAACGGCACGTCGAGCGTAAACGTCGAGTTCCAGATCGACACGCCGGCGAACACGATGAACGCGAAGCTCGCGACCATCCGCAGGTCGAGCCGGTGCATGTTGCGGCCGATCAGCGGTGACAGCACGAGCGCGAGCAGCCCGACCGGCGCGGTCGCGAGGCCGGCCTTGCCCGCCGTGTAGCCCATCACCGTCTGCAGCCATAGCGGGAAGATCACGACCGAGCCGAAGAACGCCATGAAGCCGAACGAGATGATCATCGCGCCGAGCGCGAAGTTGCGGTCCTTGAAGAGCGACAGGTCGACCACCGGCTCCTTCTCGGTCGCCTCCCACACGAGCATGAACGCGAGCGACACGACCGCGATCAGCGCGAGCGCGGCGATGAACGACGAATTGAACCAGTCGCGGTCCTTGCCGAGGTCGAGCATCATCTGCAGGCACGACACGCCGATCACGAGCAGCGCGAGGCCGATCGCGTCGATCCGCTGCTTCGACGTCTTCGTTTCGCGGCCGCGCAGCAGGAAATACGCGCAGACTGCCGAAAATATCCCGATCGGCAGGTTGATGTAGAAGATCCACGGCCACGTGTAGTTGTCGCTGATCCAGCCGCCCAGCAGCGGGCCGAAGATAGGCGCGACGATCACCGTCATCGCCCATAGCCCGAGCGCGAGCCCGCGCTTCGCGGGCGGGTAGCTGCGCATCAGGATCGTCTGCGACAGCGGCACCATCGGCCCCGACACGAGGCCCTGCAGCAGCCGGAATGCGATCAGCGTCTCGAAGTTGGTCGCGAGGCCGCACAGCGCCGACGCGACCGTGAACGCAAGCACCGACAGCGTGAACAGGCGCACCTCGCCGACCCGCCGCGCGAGCCAGCCGGTGAGCGGCACCGCGATCGCGGACGCGACCGAGTAGGACGAGATCACCCAGGTGCCTTCGCTCGTCGCGACGCCGAGGCTGCCCGAGATGGTCGGCACCGCGACGTTCGCGATCGACGTGTCGAGCACTTCCATGAAGGTGCCGAGCGCAAGCCCGACAGTGAGCAGCGCGAGTGCGCCGCCGGTGAGCGGCGCGGGTTGAGCGGCGGGGGAGGCGGCGGATGCCGTGGTGGCGGACATCGGAATCTCCTAGACGCGGCGCGCGAGACGCGCCGGCACAACGCACGGGTGTGCGCCGCAGCGCAGCCCGGCCGGGTGGAATGGATAAAGGGAAAAGGGGAGCGCGTGCCCTGTCATCTTCTGCCCAGACAGATAAATAAGCGAATGCTTAACCTAGACATGGGGCCTCCGCGCATATCAGCAGTCCGCTTCGTCGTCGGGTTTCGGGCAACCGGTCGTGCCGGGCCCGTTGGCGATGAAGCGCTGCAGCAGGCCGATGAGCGTCGCAAGCTCGTCGGCCGAGAAACCGTCGAGCTGCGCGTTGAGCGCGGTCGCGATCAGCGACGGCAGCGCGCGGGCGGCTTCGGCGCCGCGCTCGGTCAGCGTCAGCTCGATCATCCGGCGGTCCTGCTCGCTGCGCGAGCGGGCAATCAGCCCTTTGCGTTCGAGCCGGTCCAGCATCCGGGTCATCGACCCGCTGTCGTACGACATCTTGCGGGACAGCTCGAACGGCGTACGCGCATAACCGCGCGACAGCAGCAGGATCACGCCGACCTGCTGTGCCGTGAGGTCGAGCGGCTCGAGCGCACGGTCCATCCGCTCGACGAGCGCCTGCTTCGCCTTCGACAGGTAATAGCCGAGGCTCGTTTCCAGCGCGATGTTCTCGGGATCGTAGAGGCCGCCGGTCATGCGATTGCGCACACAGCAATAGTGCGTTTCGGATTTAAACGCGCCCAGTATCTTGAAAATTGATTGCTTAGTCAATATTATTTGAGACTACCAGTTACGACGTGCATATTGCACTGCCGGAGACGATGTTCTGACCGATTCGCCCGCGCTGCCGGGCACCCGAGGATGTTCGCGATGCTGTTCCTGAAAAATGCCGCCGGCGCGCTGCGCCGCAACCTGACCGATACCGCTCACCATGTGTTTTCCGGGCCGCACCGCGGCTGGAAGATCGCGCTGTACGTGACGATGCTGGTGGTGCCCGGTGGCTCGCTCGCGGCACTCGGGCTCGCCTGGTTCGATCATCGCCGGCAGCGCAACGCGAAAGACGGTGCGCGCCGCACGGGCCAGCCGGCCGCGACGGAGCCGTCGACATGGCGGTCCGCCGCCGAACCGCTCCCGCTGCCCGCGCGCTGCCACTGACGGCGCGCCTTCCCCGCCTTCCTGACTGTTCCGACCAAGCCCTCCGGCCGCGCCCCGCACGGCCGGCGTCGCACGCCCACCTTTCCGCCAGCGAGCCGTAATGGCCGGTAAACCGGCCGCTCGCGCCGGTAACACATTCCTGTCGCCGCGCACCGTACCCTTGGGGCTGCGCAGCTTCCCCGCCGTCAGTTACCATTTGTCCGCCAGCGGCACGACGACCGCATCGCGCGACGCCGCTCGCCAGACCTCGCGCCCAGACAGGAAAATCACCATGCCGTACGCCTCCCTCCCGCGCGCCCTTCGCCCGCTGAGCGCCGCCGTCGCCGTCGCGACGGCCGTGCTGCTCGCCGGCTGCGCCGTCGGGCCCGACTATCATCGGCCCGACACGTCGATCCCCGCCGCGTACAAGGAAGCGCCGGCCGGCTGGAAGGTCGCGCAACCCGCCGACCGCACCGATCGCGGCCCGTGGTGGACGGTCTACAACGATCCGCAGCTCGATGCGCTGATCGGCAAGCTCAACGCCTCGAACCAGACCATCGCGCAATCGGCGGCCGCATACCGGCAGGCGCGTGCGCTCGTTACCGAGGCACGTGCCGCGTATTTCCCGACTGTCGGCTTCACGGGTTCGGCCACGCGCTCGCGCTCCGCGGTGTCGTCGGCGGCCGCCAGCAGCGGCATCAATAGCGGCCCGATCAGCACGAACTACAACATCGGCCTCGACGCGTCGTGGGAACCCGACCTGTGGGGCAAGGTGAGCCGGACCGTCAGCGCGCAGCGCGCCGGCGAAGCGGCCGCCGCGGCCGATCTCGCGAACGCGCGGCTGTCGCAGCAGGCGCTGCTCGCGCAAACCTATTTCCAGCTGCGCACGTCCGATGCGCTGCAGAAGCTGCTCGACGACACCGTGAAGTCGTACCAGCAGTCGCTGACGCTCACGCAGAACCAGTACGCGCAGGGCGTCGCCGCGCGCGCGGACGTGATCCAGGCGCAGACGCAACTGCAGAGCGCGCATGCGTCCGCGATCGACAATGGCGTCGCACGCGCGCAGTACGAGCATGCGATCGCGACGTTGATCGGCGAACCGGCGTCGACCTTCTCGCTGCCGCCGAATCCGCTCGCGGCCGAGCCGCCGATCACGCCGGTCGACGTGCCGTCCGCAATCCTCGAACGCCGGCCCGACATCGCGGCGGCCGAACGGCGTGCGGCGTCCGCAAACGAGCAGATCGGCGTCGCGATCTCGGCGTTCTTCCCAACCCTCACGCTGTCTGCCACGGGTGGCTTCCAGAGCTCGGTGTGGTCGCAGCTGTTCACGCTGCCGGCGCGTTTCTGGACGGTCGGCCCGCAGCTCGCGGCCACGCTGTTCGACGCAGGGTTGCGCGCCGCGCAGACCGACGCCGCGCGTGCGACCTACGACCAGGACGTCGCCGCGTACCGCCTCGCGGTACTCACCGCGTTCCAGGACGTCGAGGACAACCTCGCGTCGCAACGCATCCTCGCGCAGGAAATCGACGTGCAGCGGCAGGCCGTCGACAGCGCCGAGCACGCGCTCGCGATCGTCACGAACCAGTACAAGGCCGGCACGGTCGCCTACCTGAACGTGCTGACCGCGCAGACCACCGCGTTCACCGCGCAGCAGAAACTCTCGACGATCGCCGGACAGCGGATGGTGTCGTCGGTCGGGCTCGTGAAGGCGCTCGGCGGCGGCTGGAATGTCTCGGAGATGGCGCGCGAGAACGGCGACATGGCGGCGCCGGCACCTGTGCCGGCGTCCGGTGCGGCCGCGCCGGCGGCCACCGCACCGTCGGTCGCCACACCGCTCGCGCAGAAGTAGGAAGGGCGGGGCGACGCGCGCGTCAG
This sequence comes from Burkholderia sp. D-99, assembly GCF_011605345.1. Classification (GTDB taxonomy): domain Bacteria; phylum Pseudomonadota; class Gammaproteobacteria; order Burkholderiales; family Burkholderiaceae; genus Burkholderia. The sequence continues at coordinate 225,554 of NZ_JAAOXM010000012.1, read as the reverse complement.
CGCTGCGCGTCGCCGAAGATCAGCGAAACCTCGTTGTTCCCGATCGGGTGGCCGAGCAGGTTCAGGAGCCCCGCGAGGTTCGCCTGCTGCTCGGGCGCCGAATGCGCGGTGCCGCGGAACGATCCCTGGCTGGGGCCGAAGTTGCCGTGGCCGTCGAGAAACAACGGGCCCTGCGTGGTCGACAGGTCGAGATCGGCGCCGGCCCCCTTCGCCTGCAACACCGCGCGGTACGAACCGAGCGGCTTCACGCGCGAGACACGCGAACTCATCGAATCGATCGTCACCGTCAGCTGGCCGAACGCGTTGTTGCCGATCAGGCGCCAGTCGCTCCAGCCGAGCCGCACGTCGCCTTGCAGGTCGAGCGTGTTGAACGGCGTGCCGAGCCCCGCGAGCAGCGACGCGGGCACGGCCATCGTGCCCGCCGACAACACCGCGCCGCGCCACGTCGCATCGAGCGTGACCGCATCCGGCATCGCTTCGGTCTGCCGCATGCGCATCCGCACGCGCCCGGTCAGGAGCGGCCAGAAGCCCGTGGTCCATTCGACCCGGCCCGGCAGCAGCGTCGCCGCGCTCTGGTCGGCCCCCGGCGCGAGCATCAGCGTGCCCGAACCGTGCCATAACGATCCATCCGGATCGACGAGATTCACATGCCCGCCGGTCGCGCGCGCGAACTGCGGCGCGATCCACGCGGCCGGCGCGAGCGCGACGAGCGTCACCGCCGTCGCCAGTCCGCCCGCCAGTACCCACGGCAATGCGGTGGCGAGCCGCTTCATCCCCGGCCTCATCGGCCGACCGCCACTTGCGTCATCCACTGCGTCATTTCTGCGTTGACGGTTGCATCACGGCCGTCAGGTCGACCTGGCCGTCGTCCTTCAGCGCAGTTGCATGCGCCTCGCCGACCTGCACCTTGAACTGCCGGCGCGCATCGTCGAGCCACTGCGTCCACGCCGGGAACGACACGTTCTTCATCTGGACCTGCACGCCGTTGCCGACGATCTGTACCTGCGCACCCTGCATTCCGTGATCGGACAGCGACGCGGTCAGCGCGTCCTTCAGTGCGAGGCCGGTCGGCGCCACGCCCTGCGCGGCGACCGTCAGCGACTTCGCCTCGTTCGCCTGCGCGGTCATCTGCGCAAGCTCGAGGCGCATCGTCGGCAGTTCGCGCTGGATCCGCGCGCGGCCTTCCTGCGCGGGCGACCACAGCACCGAATATGCGATCGCGACCGCCAGCACGGCGCTGCCCCAGCCGAGCAGCATTTTTTCGCGTGGCGAGCGCTCGCCCCAGAACTGGGCCAGCGTCTGGTTCAGCTGGTTGAGTTGTTCCGTTTTCATGAGCGGCTCCGGATCGTCCATTTGCCCGTGTTGCTGTCGACTTCGCCGGACAGTCCGTTACGCGCGAGGCGCTGCGTGAAATCGGGATCGACCTTGACCTCCGGCTTGAAGGCGACGTCGAGCCGCCGGTCGTGATAGTCGAGCGACGCGATGCCGTTCAGCGGCAGCGCGCCCATCGAACGCGACAGCCCGCTCGACAGCGCGAGGAAATCGTTCGGCGACAGCTCGCCGGCCGCCAGGCGCAACTGGTCGAGCTGGCGCTGCATCTGCGCGGGCGGATCGAGCACCGTCGTCGTCTTCGGGAACGCGGACAGCAGCGTCTCGGTGATCTGCGCCGACAGCGCATCGCGCTCGCGCGACAGCTTCCACCAGTGCAGGTTCATCCCGATCACCGCCACGCCGAGCGTCACCGCGGCGAGTGCGAGCGGCACGCGCAGGCGCTTCACCGTCGCGCGGTCGAAGCGCCACGGCTGCGATTCGAATTCGAACTGGCACAGGTCGAACTTCTCGGTCAGCGCGCGCCGCGCGAACGCGTCGAACGACAGCGGCACGGCACCCGGCAGCAGCGGGCCGTCGGCGCGGCCGACCGACGCGAGCCGCGGCTCCGCGCCCGGTTCGCCGAGTTCGTACAGCTCGACGTCGCCACCGCCCGCGAGCGCAGCCAGCGTGCCGGCCGCGCGCGACGCGGGTGCCGCGAAGCCTTCGCCGAGCGCACCGCGCGCGACCGCGAGTTCGAGGCGCGGCGCACCGGCCGCCGCCGGCAGCGCGCCGGCCTCGACGAGCACCGGTTCGACCGATGCCGCGAGGCCGAGTACCGCGGCCACCGTCGTCGGGCGGGCCGGCGGCGCGTCGACGGCGTCCGCGGCAACCGCGGCCGCATCGACCTCGGTGTCGGCCGGCGCGGCGCTTGCGTGCGGCGCCGGCAGGCAGCGGGTCGCGGGCACCGCGCTCAGGTGCCGGTGGCCGGCCGCCGTGAACGCCTCGCAGATCGTGCGGAACCACGCGCGATCGACGACGGCCAGCACGCGGCGCCCGTCGGGCAGCGCGTCCGGATCGAGCGCGATATGACAGCCGAGCGGATCCTGGATCAGCTGATCCTCGACGATGTTGGGCAGCGCCTGGCGCAGCTTCGGTCCCTTGAGCGGCGGCACGGTCGCGGCCAGCAGCAGCACGTCGCGCGCGGCGACGATCAGCACCGTCGCATTCGCGCGCGGCAGCAGCGCGAGCGCGGCGCGGCCGGCGCGCTGCACATGGCCGGCCTTGTCGACGAGCGTGAACGGCAGCTCGGGCCACTGCCATTCCTGCAACGGCACGGCAGGCTCGCGCGGCGGCAAAGAAACAATCAACGTGCTCACAAGAGCTCCTCTCCCGATTGGCGTCGTTATAGCTGGTCGCGGATGCGCACGACCCGTGTCGAGTGCGTGGTCGGATCACGATACACGAGCGAAGTGCGATCGACCTCCGCGCGTTCGTGCTGGATCCGGCCATGCACGATGAAATAGCTCGAATTGACGTCGACGAGGCTCGAATCGAGCGTCACGTTCGGCGGCGCACCGGCGCCGCGCAGCGCGAGCTGCACGTCGGCGGTGTTGCGGAAAAACACGGTCTCGCGGCGCGACACGAGCGCCTGCGCGGACGACACGCTCATCCCCGGCATCAGCGCCGCGATCACCTCGGCCGGCGCGGTGTTCATGTTCACCGGCGTCGTGGTCGGCAGCACGGTGACGAACGGGCGCAGCCGCGCGACCATCTCGGGCGTCACGCCGTCGACGTCGAGCAGGCTGTCGACACCCGTCATCATCAGCGGCGCGGGCCCGCGATCGCCGCCCGTCATGCCCGGATCGTCGGTAAAGCCGCCGCCACCCTGCTGATCGGTCGTCACCGGCGCGGTGACTGGCGGCGCCGTGCCGCCACCCGGCAGCGTCGGCATCTGGAAACGCGTCGCCGAATTCAGCAGGCCCGCGCGCACCTGCAGTGCGATGCGCTTCGCGAACGCGCCGTCGTAGCCGAGCGTCGTCAACAGGCGCTGGAACGCCTGGACCTGCGTGACGTTCAATTGCAGCACGCCGGGCGCCGGCGACGCCACGAGGTTGCGCAGGTTGAACTTCGCCTGGGCGTCCTCGATCGAGCCGGAGATATAGGTGTCTTCGCCGCCGGTGTCGTTGGGCGCGCCGATCCGGCCGAGGAAATCCGACAGTTTCGTTTTCGCGATCGGCACGCCCCAGATGCCGCCGAGATACGTGATGCCGGGCGCCGTATCGCCTTCGGAACGCAGGATCATCCGCGTCCAGTCGAGCGCGCCGCGCGCAACCCACTGCGCCTGCGCGATCTCGCGCTGGTTCTCGATGCGGCGGATCTGCACCTGCTGGCGCCACAGCATTCCCGAGACGAGGATTGCCGACAGCGCGACGACGAGCAGCGCGGTGATGATCGCCGCGCCGCGCTGGCGGCCGCGCGCCCGTGCGTGACCGGCAGCACGGGCGGCAGGCAATGAACGGTGAGGGTGCGCGCGCATCGTCATTCCCCGACGAGGAAGATGCGCGTGACCGGCACGCGCAGCGACGTCGCACCGATGCTGACCTGCAGCCCCGTCACCGCACGGGTGGGCGGCGCGTTGCCGATCTGCGGCACCTTGAGCGCATCGTTGTTCTGCGCGAGCGCGTCGTCGGCCGTCTGCAGGTTGGTGGTCCAGCCCACGCGCGGCACGTACAGCTTCGCGTCGATCGCGCCGACGCCGCCCATCAGCGCGACCCAGCTCCAGCCTTCGACGCTGCTGTCCTTCAGCGTGCTGCGCAGCCGGTTCGCGTCGTCGATCGGGGGCGACGCATAGCGCACGACGCGCCCGCCGGCGATCCGGTAGCGGACCACCTGCAGCCGCGGCGCGACGCCCGGCACCTCGAGTTCGCGGACGATCTGCAGCGTATTGCCGGCAACGCCGATCGCCGGCTGGCCGGCCTCGTCGTCGGTCGCGGCGAGCCGCGCGTCGATGCGCATCTGGTCGAACATCTGCGCGAATACGCGCTCGTCTTCCATCGCGGCCGCGACCTTGTCGCGACCGCGCATGATCTGGTCGAGCCCGCGCCACGCGAGGATCGCGACCACCGCGAGGATCGCGATCGCGATCATCAGCTCGATCAGCGTGAAGCCGCGGGCGGGGCGGGCGAGCGGGCGTCGCATCGGCGCGTCAGAGCGGACGGCTGGTTTCATTCGCGACCACCGTCACCATCTGCGCGAGCACGCCGGTATGCCCCGGCATGCTCACCGAAATCCGGACGCGCCGGAACACCGGGTTGGGCGTGGTGCTCACGCGCTGCGTGCAGACGAGCTGCACGTTGCCTTGCGAGCAGTCGAAACTCTGTTCGCCGATCTCCGGCCACGCATGCGTGAGCCGCATCTGCGCGAGCGCGTTGTCGGCGCTCCAGCCGGCAAGCAGCCGGCGATGAAGATCGGAGGCGTTGGTCGCCATCGTACCGACCGCACGGATCGACGCGGCAAGCGCAACCGCGATGATCGCGAGCGCGACCAGCACCTCGATCATCGTGAAACCGCGCGCCGAAGCAAGCCCAGCTGGGGCGCGCGCCCCGACGAGGCCGGCCGCAGGCCGGGCGCCCGAGGACGCACTCCCGGGGCGCCCCGAAGGAAGCCCGCTCGGGGAATGACGCTGCGATGAAGCAACGGGGAAGGGCAGGCGACGACGCATCGTCATTGCACCTCGTAACGGCCGTTGCCGGTGCCGACGATCGTCGCGCTGCCGGCGGCCGAATGCAGCGTCACGCGCACCGGCGTGTCGATGCTCTCGGTGCCGAACACGACGCGGCTCGCGTGCGTGTCGGACCCCGGATAGTCGATGTCGGCACCCGTGACGCCACCGTCCCAGTCTCGCGGGCGCAACAGGTCGTCACGCAGCGTGCGCCAGCCGTCGGGCGAGCTCACGTCGAAACGGAAGCCGTGCGCGGTTGGTTGCCACGCGATCGGCCGGGCGCGCACCTGCGCTTCGTCGCCGGCGGTCTCGAACAGCAGCGCGATGCGCTGCGCTTCCTCGCGCAGGTCGGTGCGCGGATTGCGCGTGAGCGACAGCGACGCGAGCGACACGAGCAGCCCCGCGATCACGAGCACGACCAGCATTTCGAGCAGCGTGAAGCCGCGTGCGCGAAGACGCCGCGCACCGTGCTTCGCCCGCACGGACGAAGCCGCGCCGCGACGCACACGGCAATCGCGGCCGCAGCGGGAGGTCGTGCGAATGGCGAGCATGAAGAACGGGAACGGAGCGTCGATCCGATCAGCGGCGGCTTACTGCCACGAACCGATGTCGCTGTCGCTGCCTTCGCCGCCTTCCTTGCCGTCGGCGCCGTAGCTGAACACATCGATCTCGCCGTGCACGCCCGGGTTCAGGTACTTGTACCCGTTGCCCCACGGATCGTTCGGCAGGCGCTCGAGGTAGCCGCCGTCCTTCCAGTTATTCGGGATCGGATCGTTGGACGGCTTCTGGATCAGCGCGTTCAGGCCCTGCTCCTGGGTCGGATAGCGGCCGTTGTCGAGACGGTACAGCTTGAGCGCCTGCATGATCGTGCCGATGTCCTGCTTCGCGGCGATGCGGCGCGCCTCGTCCGGCCGGCTCATGATCTTCGGCACGATCAGCGCCGCCAGGATCCCGAGGATCGCGACCACCACCATGATCTCGATCAGCGTGAAACCGCGCTGACGACGCACGGCCGCGTTGCGGCGAGTGATCCACGTTTGCATGACTGACTACCTCTTTCCAAAAAATGTCGTTGGTTGAGTGACGCACCCGGCGCACCGGACGATTGCCTGACGGCAACCTTCCGGGCCCGCGGGCGCGGAGCACGCATTGTAAGGCGCGCATTGCCGAGGGCTTTCACCCAACGCAAATTTCATATACATCCGTACAATAGCGCGCATGAACGCGCTCTCGATCCGGATCCTTTCCCTAGCCCTCTTCGCGGGTTTGTGCGCGACGGCCACCTACTGGGTCGTCACGCTGTCCGCTCGCGAAGCGCCGCTGCCCGCCGCCGCCGCGCGGCTGCCGATCCGCACCGAGGACGCCGCGGCGCTCTTCGGCGGTCAGCTCGACAAGAATCCCGTGCAGGACATCCACCTGTTCGGCATTCTCTCGCTCGACCGCGGTGCCGCCGCGATCGTCGGCATCGGCGGCGAGCCGCCACGCGCGGTGTCGCTCGGCGCGGACGTCACGCCCGGCGCGAAGCTCGCCGAAGTCCGCCCCCGCTCGATCATCGTCGACCGCAACGGCGCCCGCGCCGAAATCCAGCTGCCGGCGAACACGCCGTCCCCCGCGATCTACATGCGCTGAACGGTAGCGGCCTGACCGACTGTCAGGCCGTTACTGCACCATGTTGTTCAGCTCGATGATCGGCAGCATCACGGCCAGCACGATCACGAGCACGATGCCGCCCATCGCCAGGATCAGGAGCGGCTCGAGCAGGCTTGTCAGGAACATCGTGCGACGCTCGAGCTCGCGCGCTTCGCCTTCGGCCGCGCGATCCAGCATCGTCGTCACGTCACCCGTCGCTTCGCCGGAACGGATCAGGTGCACGAGCACCGGCGGAAACGTCTTCACGTTGTTCAGCGCGCGCGACAGCGCGGAGCCTTCGCGCACGCGCACGATCGCGTCGTCGATGTTCGCGCGCATCGCGCGGTTCGACAGCGTCTCGCCGGCCGCCTGCAACGCGCGCAGGATCGGCACGCCCGCCGCGGTGAGAATGCCGAGCGTGCTCGCGAACCGCACCGTGTTGTAGCCGCGCACGAGCTTGCCCGCGAGCGGCGCGGTCAGCACCCAGCGATCGAAGCGCAGCCGTGGCCCGTCGCGCGACAGCGTCGCCTTCACGAACCACACGACGAGCGCGACCGCGATCAGGATCGCCCACCACCAGTGCCGCACGAAATCCGACAGCGCCATCATCACGATCGTCAGCACGGGCAGTTGCTGCTTCGTGCTCGCGAACACGTTGACGACCTGCGGCACGACATAACTCAGCAGGAACGTGACGATGCCGAACGCGATCAGCGTGACGATCCCCGGATACGTGAATGCCAGCAGGATCTTCTGCTTCAGCGCGTTGCTCTGCTCGATGTAGTCGGCCAGGCGCGACAGCACGATGCCGAGCTTGCCGGTGTGCTCGCCCGCCGCGACGAGCGCGCGGTAGATTTCCGGGAAGTCGCGCGGATGCTGGCCCAGCGCATTCGCAAGCGAATGGCCGCCCAGCACCTCGGCGCGGATCGCGGCCATCAGTTCGCGGATGTAGTCGCGCTCGGCCTGCTCGGTCAGCACGCCGAGCGCCTCGTCGAGCGGCAGCCCCGCGATCAGCAGGCTCGCAAGCTGGCGCGTCAGGATCGCCTGTTCGCGCTGCGACAGCTTGCGGCCGAACGCGAGCCGCTGCGACCGCGCCCCGCGCGTCGCGCTGGCGGCCGGCTCGACGACGAGCGGCGTAAGACCCTGCGTACGCAGCTGGCCGCGCGCGGCACGCGCGCTATCGGCATCGATGACGCCTTTCTGCGCGCGTCCCGCCGAATCGATTGCTTCGAAACGGAATGCCGGCATCGCGCTATGCGCCTCCCGTCACGCGCAACACTTCCTCGAGCGACGTTGCGCCGGACGCGAGCCAGCGCTCGGCGTCGTCGCGCAGCGTGCGCATCCCGTCCGCACGACCGGCGGCGAGAATCTCCGCGTCGGCCGCGTTGCGGTGGATCAGTGCGCGGATCGGCTCGTCGACCAGCAGCAGTTCGTATACACCGCGCCGGCCCGCGTAGCCCGAATGCCCGCACTTGTCGCAGCCCACCGGATGCCACACGGTGCGGCCTTCTTCCTGGCGTTCTTCCTTGCAGACGGAGCAGAGCTGCCGCACGAGCCGCTGCGCGAGCACGCCGAGCAAAGACGATGCGAGCAGGTAGGGCTCGACGCCCATGTCGGTCAGGCGCGTGACGGCCGATGCCGCATCGTTCGTGTGCAGCGTCGCGAGCACGAGGTGGCCCGTCAGCGACGCCTGCACCGCGATCTGCGCGGTTTCGAGGTCGCGGATTTCGCCGATCATGATCACGTCCGGATCCTGGCGCAGGATCGAGCGCAGCGCACGGGCAAAGGTCATCCCGATCCGCTCGTTCACCTGCGTCTGGCCGATGCCGCCGAGGTCGTATTCGATCGGGTCCTCGACGGTCATGATGTTGGTCGTCGCGGTTTCGAGCCGCGACATCGACGCATACAGCGTGGTCGTCTTGCCCGAACCGGTCGGGCCCGTGACGAGCACGATGCCGTGCGGGCGTGCGATCAGCTTGTCGAACTGCGCGAGCGTGTCGCGGCCCATCCCGAGCGCTTCGAGGTTCAGCCGCTGCGCATCCTTTTCCAGCAGACGCAGCACCGCACGCTCGCCGTGCCCGGTCGGCAGCGTCGACACGCGCACGTCGACCGGCCGGCCGCCGACTCGCAGCGTGATGCGGCCGTCCTGCGGCAGGCGCTTCTCCGCGATGTCGAGCTGCGCCATGATCTTGATCCGCGAGATCAGCGCACCGTGCAGCGCCTTCTTCGGCCGCACGACATCACGCAGGGTGCCGTCGACGCGAAAGCGCACGACCGACGCGTTCTCGAACGGCTCGATGTGAATGTCCGACGCCTGTTCGCGCGCCGCTTGCGTGAGCAGCGCGTTGATCATCCGGATGATCGGCGCATCGTCTTCCGATTCGAGCAGATCCTCGACTTCGGGGATGTCCTGCATCAGCCGCGACAGGTCGACTTCGCCTTCGACCTCACCGACCACCTGCGCCGCGCTGCCGTCGTGACGCGAGTACGCCTGGTTGATCGCCTGCGCGAGCTCGTCGGCCGGCACGCGATGCACGGAGATCGAGCCGAAGTTGCGCGCGATCTCCGCGAGCGCGGCATCGCTCGTGCGTTCGCTGATCCACACCTCGAGCGTGTCGTCGAGCTGGTGCGCGATCAGCACCTGGCCGCTCTTCGCGAAGCCGTACGGCAGCAGCCGCGCGGCGAGCGGCGACGGCGGCTGGCGTTCGCCCGGCGCGCCGTCGTGGGCGGAAGACGCGAGCACGTCGCTCACTGCGACGCTCCCGGCGTGGCGGTCAGCGGCTGTTGCGGCACGGCCTGCTGGGGCACGCTCTGCGGCTGCGCGGGCGTTGCCTCCGGCAACGGCTGGGCCGGGACCGGCGCCACCTGGCGCTGCTGCTGCTGGCGACGCATCTTGTCGAGGTCGAACAGGTTGCCGGCCGGCGTGCCGCCCTGGCTCGGTCCCAACGGCATCGGCGGGACGACCGGATCGTCCTTGTCGCGCATCACGTTGTTGTCCGACTTGTACGCACCCGTCACGCCCTGGATGTAGTCGTAACGGTTAGCCGTGACTTCCTGCGCGACACTGCGATCGTTGATGATCACCGGGCGCAGGAAAACCATCAGGTTGGTCTTCTGGCGGTTCTTCGATTCCGAGCGGAACAACTGGCCGATCCACGGGATGTCGCCCAGCAGCGGCACCTTGCTGTTCGTCACGTTGTAGTTGTCCTGCATCAAGCCGCCGAGCACGATGATCTCGCCGTTATCCGCGAGGATCGTCGACTGGATCGAGCGCTTGGTGAAGGTCGGACCGTTGACTGCGGTCGCAGTGGAGGTCACGACCGCCGAATCCTCGGTGTAGAGCTGCAGCTTCAGAATCCCGCCATCGGTGATCTGCGGCTTCACGTGCAGCGTGAGACCGACGTCGCGACGATCGTAGGTATTGAATGCGTTGTTCGTATTGCCGCTCGTCAGGTTCGAATACGAACCCGTCGGAATCGGCACGTTCTGGCCGACGACGATTTTCGCTTCTTCATTGTCGAGCGTGATGAGGTTCGGCGTCGACAGCACGTTCGCGTCACTCACGCCCGCGAAGTAATTGAGCAGCCCGCCGAGGCCCTGTACGCCGAACATGTTGTGCAGCCAGCCGACGTTGAGGCCCGGCAGGAGAGTCTGCCCCAACGCGCCGAGACCCGTCGCACCGCCGGCTGCAACCGCGCCCGACACTCCGAGGATGTTGCCGGTGGGCGTACCGGGCGCGCTGAAGTTCGTGCCGCCGAGAAACTGGCCCTGAGCGATCTGCCACTGAATGCCGAGGTTGCCGGACGTATTCGAGTTCAGCTCGACGATCAGCGCCTCGATATAGACCTGCGCGCGCCGCGCGTCGAGCTGGTCGATCACCGAGCGCAGGTTCCGGTAAACCGGATCCGACGCGGTGATGATCAGCGAGTTGGTCGCTGCATCAGCCTGGATCATCCCGCCGGGCTGGTTGTCGTCGCCCTTGTCCTTGTCGCCGCCGAGCAGGCCGCCGCTGCCGAGACCGCCGCCGCTGCCCGACGAACCGCCGTACCCCGACGAGGACGACGAACCACCGAGGCCGCCCGACGGCAGCGGCGGGGTGCCGGACGTGCCGGTCGAGAAGTTGCCGCTCGACGACGAGCCGCCGTTCTGGTTGAAGCTGTTCGCATCGTTGGACGACGCGGACGAGCCGCTGTCGCTGCCGCTCCCCTTGCCGAGCATTCCGCGCAGCGTCTTCGCGAGCTTCACCGCATCGGCATTGCGCAGCGCGACGACGTGCATGTTGCCGGGCACCGCGCTCGGTGCGTCGAGCTGCTGCACGAGCCGCTTCGCGGCCGCGAGGCGCGACGCGCTCGATGCGCGCAGCATCAGCGAGTTGGTCCGCGGGTCGGCCGTGACCGACACCTTCAGCGTCGCGTCGCTGTTGCCGATCGCACCCGGGTCGAGCATTTTCTGCAGCTGTGCGGCGAGGTCGATCGCGTTCGCGTTGCGCAGCGGAACGATCTGCACCTGCGCGCCCGCGGCGCTGTCGACGCCCGCGATGATCTGCGCGATGCGCCGCACGTTGTCCGCGTAGTCGGTCACGACGATCGTGTTGTTCGCCGGGTAGGCAGTGACCGTATTGTTCGGCGAGATCAGCGGCCGCAGCACGGGCAGCAGGTTGTTCGCCGATTCATTGTGCAGCTCGAACACCTGCGTGATCACCTGGTCGCCGCGCGCCTGCGGCGCATTGCCGACATAGGTCGGCACGCCCTGCAGCTTCGCGTCGGCCTCGGGCACGACCTTCAGCACGCCGTGATCCTGCACGAGCGCGAAGCCCTGCATGCGCAGCGCCGACTGCAGCGTCTTCAGTGCCTGGTCTTCCGGCACCGGCCGTTCGGCCACGAGGTTGAGCTGCCCCTTCACGCGGGGGTCGACGATGATGGTCTTGCCGGTTGCGGCGCCGATCGCCTTGGCGACCTGGTCGATATCCGCGTTCACGAAGTTGAGCGTGACCTGAGCGTAGGCGGCCTGCGAGACGATGATGCCGGCGACGATCAAGGTCGTGGCGACACGCCGCATAACGAAGCGATTTCTTGTCATGGATGAATGGGTCGATGCCGGCTCAGGCCACTTCCGGCGGTAGTGCTGGGATCCAAGTCCTAAAGAGGCGACATTAGCAGTTTTTCATGTCCGAAATATCACATTGATCCGAGGACTGTCTCACATACGACATGGATCCGGCGAGTCGTATGCAATATGTAAGATTCGGCGCTATTCTCGGCATCCCGGTCATCGCCCCCGTTTCACGATGAACCGACACGGAAATGCGGTATAACCGGGCTGCCGTATTCCTGTATGTCGCAAGCTGACGGACTGTCGGTATGATACGGGCGGCACGTTTCTCGTCGCACGAATAACAGGCACGGGTTTTCCCGACCTTCGCGCAATTTATTATCGATTCCGCACCATGAACAGACGGTTCGTTTCGATCGCGTTGATTTCCGCCGGCGCAAGTTTCGCCAGCGCGAATGCTCGCGCGGACTGTTTCGATGAAGCGGCCAGATATCAGCAGGTCAATCCGCTGATCCTGCGTGCGATCGCGTGGCAGGAGTCGCGCAACCGGCCCGGCGCGCTGAACAAGAACACGAACGGTTCGGTCGACTACGGCCTGATGCAGATCAACTCGATCCATCTGCCGACGCTGTCGCGCTACGGGATCGGCCGCGACACGCTGATGGAGCCGTGCAAGAACGTCTACATCGCCGCGTGGCACCTCAAGCAGAAGATGAACCGCTACGGCAACACGTGGCAGGCCGTCGGTGCCTATCATTCGGAAACCCCGTCACTGCGTGACAAGTACGCGCGGCAGATCGCCGGCATCCTGACGCAGTGGAAGCTGCTGCCGCCCGTGCAATGACGCTGCGGCCGAGCGCGGCCTGACGCCATCCCGGCCGGCCGGCGCGCGTTTGATGCACAATGCGGATCTCACGCCGCAATTTCGCCCGTCCGCGGGACGATCGCGCCCCGGAAGGGCGCCGCGGCCGCTTTTTCAATTTTTTCCGTTGGTGCATATCGCTATGAATCCGGCAATGAACCAGCCGTTGCCCGTCACCGTGCTGTCCGGCTTCCTCGGCGCCGGCAAGACCACGCTGCTCAACCATATCCTCGCGAACCGCGCGGGCCTGAAAGTCGCCGTGATCGTCAACGATCTCGCAGCGGTCAACATCGACGCGTCGCTCGTGCGCGATGCGCAGGCGCTGTCGCACGTCGAGGAACGCCTCGTGGAAATGTCGAACGGCTGCATCTGCTGCACGCTGCGCGACGACCTGCTCGTCGAGATCCGCACGCTCGCGTCCGAAGGCCGCTTCGATGCAATCATGATCGAGTCGACCGGTATCGCGGAGCCGATGCCGATCGCCGAAACCTTCACGTTCGTCGACGACGACGGCACGTCGCTGTCGAAAATCGCGCGGCTCGACACGCTCGTCACCGTGGTCGACGCGTACAACTTCCTCCGCGACTACGGCTCGGACGACGCGCTCGCGACGCGCGGCATCGCCGCCTCGGAAGAGGACGACCGCACGCTCGTCGAGCTGCTGATCGAGCAGATCGAATTCTGCGACGTGCTGGTGATCAACAAGGCCGACCTCGTCGGCGCCGACGAACTCGCACGCCTGCAGCACATCCTCGCGCGACTCAACCCGCGCGCGCACCAGGTCGTGTCGACGTTCGGCAACGTACCGCTCGACGAAGTGCTGAACACGGGCCGCTTCGATTTCGACGAAGCCGCGAACGCGCCGGGCTGGCTCGCCTCGCTCGATCACGATCATACGCATTGCGACGACCCGGACTGCCACGACGAACATCATGCGCACGTGCACGGTGAAGCCGACGAATTCGGAATCGGCAATTTTGTTTACCGCGCGCGCAGGCCGTTTCATCCGGCACGACTCTGGGCGCTGCTGCATCAGGAGTGGCCGGGCGTGCTGCGCAGCAAGGGCTTCTTCTGGCTCGCGACGCGCAACGACATCGCGGCCTCGCTGTCGCAGGCGGGCGGCGTATGCCGGCATGGCCCGGCGGGTCTCTGGTGGGCCGCACAGGATCGCGCGGAATGGCCGGACGACGACGAACTGCTCGGTGAAATCCGCGCCGAATGGCACGGCGATCTTGACGATCGCGCAGTGGGCGATCGCCGGCAGGAACTCGTGCTGATCGGCATCGCGCTCGACGCGGATGCATGGCGCGCAAAACTCGACGCGTGCCTGCTGACCGATGCGGAATTCGCGCTCGGCGCGGCGGGATGGCACGCGTTCAACGATCCGTTCCCGGCGTGGGATGTCGATTCGCACGACGACGACGATCACGGCGACACCCAGATCGTGCACGCGTAACGCGTTGTAAAAACAACCGTTAAATCTTGCAAGAGGGCGACGGACTGTGGCGAAAATGCTGCGCGCGCCCAACAAAAAACCCGCCGAAAGGCGGGTTTTTCTTGGAACAGGCGCTGGTTTAACGCTTGTTGACGGCGTCCTTGAACGCCTTGCCAGCCGTGAACTTGACCGTCTTGGCTGCCGGGATCTTGATGGTCTCGCCGGTCTTCGGGTTGCGGCCCGTACGTGCTGCGCGCTTGCCCGAACCGAAGCTGCCGAAGCCGATCAGCTGAACCGCATCACCCTTCGACACGGCCTTCTTGATGACTTCGAGCAGCGTGTCCAGCGTTTCGCCGGTTTGAGCCTTGCTGGCGCCCGTTTGGGCGGCGACGGCGTCGATCAGTTCCTGTTTGTTCATTAAGGTTCCTTTATCAGGTTAGGTTGACACGAACAGCGCGAACGCGCCGATTATACGTGCGCGAACCGTGCCGTCGAGAGTCAGACTCCGACGACACAGCGCCGAATCCTGGCCCGCGCGACGCGCCCTCCGGCTTGCCGGTGGCCACCCCGCGGTACGGCGTTGCTATGATAGCGCAGCGCAAACCCAATAACGACAAGGGTTTCAAAGATTTTCATCGGTATTTCGCCGAATGAATCATCGACTGCCCGTTTTTTGACCAGCGCCAACCGGACAGGATACGCAGCGCGGTCCGCCCGTGCGCCGCCCCGTTGGCTTTTTCCAACGGCCGGACGGACGGCCCCGCGCAATCCCTTGCCAGGCTTGGCTGCCACGATTTTTGTTTCGCATGACCGACCGACTTGTTCCCGCCACGCTCGCGCTTTGCGACGACGGCACACTCGTGTCGCCCGAGTTCGGCGATCTCCATCGCGGCGCGTCAGGCGCGCTTGCGCATCGCCGGTTCGTCACGGGCAACGGGCTGCCGGCGCGCTGGCAGGGCCGCCGTACGTTCACGATCGTCGCGACGGAATTCGGCGCGGGCGGCAGCTTCCTCGCGGCCTGGGCCGCGTGGCGCGACGATCCCGCACGCTGCGAGCGGCTGCATTTTGTCGCAGTCGAACCGCATCCTTTCTCGCGCGACGACCTGCGCCGCGCAGCTTCACATATCGTTGCGGATACAACCATATCGACGAACGTCGATGCACTTGTCGACGCGTGGCCGATCCTCGTACCGGGCCTGCACCGGCTCGAATTCGATGAAGGGCGCGTGGTGCTCACGCTCGCGTTCGGCGACGCGATCGACATGCTGGGGAAGATCGTCGCGCGCGCCGACGCATTCTGTCTCGACGGCATTGCGTCATCGAGCGACGCGGATCACCGATCGACCGACGTGGTCCGCGCATTCTCGAAAATGGCCGGAGAACACGCGACATTTGCAACGCATGCGAATTCCGATGCGTTGAAGCACGCACTCGGCAAAGCAGGTTTCACGTATCGCGAGGTCGACGATCTGCTCGTCGGCGAATATGCGCCGCGCTGGCGCGCGCGCCGGCACGAGCCGCCGCTCGCATTGCCCGTGGCGACACGCCGCGCGATCGTGATCGGCGCGGGCCTGGCGGGCTGCGCGGTCGTCGAACGCCTGGCCGCGCGCGGCTGGGAAGTCACGCTGATCGAGCGGCACGACCGGATCGCGAGCGAGGCGTCGGGCAATCCGGCCGGCGTATTTCATCCGCTGATGACACGCGACGACAACGTCGCGAGCCGGCTCACGCGCGGCGGCTTCCTGCACGCGATCGCACGCTGGCGCGCACTCGAACGCGCGGGCCATGCATTCGCGCGCAGCACGCACGGGATGATCCATCTCGCCGAATCGGCCGACGACTTCGCACGGATGCGCGATGCTTTCGACGCATTCGGCGCACCGTCCGACTATGTGTCGCTGCTCGACGCCGATGCCGCGCGCGCCCATCTGAACCTGCCGGTCGCGCAGGGCGGCCTGCTGTTTCCGCAGGGCGGCGCCGTCTGGCCAGCCGGCCTTTGCGCGGCCCAATGCGAGGCGGCCGGCGAGCGCGTGCGCTTGCTCGCCTCCACCGGCGTTGCACGACTCGAACGGCGGGGCGACGCATGGCATGCACTCGACGATGCGGGCGGCACGCTGGCCGAAGCGCCCGTCGTCGTGCTCGCGAACGCCGGCGACGCCGCGCGTCTCGCCGGGCTGCAGCATGTCGCGCTGCAACCGGTGCGCGGCCAGCTCACGTTGCTGCCGCCCGGCAGCACGGCACCGCTGCCGTGCCCGGCGATCGGTGACGGTTACGCGGTACCGCTCGACGACGGCACGCTGCTGATCGGCGCGACGTTCGAACCCGACGACGTCGATCCCGCGATGCGCGCGGCCGGCCACCTCGAAAATCTCGAGCGCGTGCGGCATCTGCTGCCGGGCCTGATTGGCGACCTGCCGGATCCCGACACACTGCGCGGCCGCGTGGCGTTCCGCTGGGTCGTCGGCGACCGTCTGCCGCTCATCGGCCCGCTCGCCGACGAAGCGGGAGCCGTCGCACATGCACGCGCGCTGAGCGGTGCGCAGGCGCGCGACCTGCCACGCCTGCCCGGACTCTACGGCGCATTCGGCTTCGGTTCGCGCGGCCTCGTATGGGCTGCACTCGGCGCCGAACTGATCGCATCGCAACTCGAAGGCGAGCCGTGGCCGCTCGAACGCGAACTCGCCGATGCCGTCGACCCCGCACGCTTCCTGATCCGCGCATTGCGCGCGCGCCGCGTCAGTCAGCCCGGCTGACCGGCCACCCGAACCGCTCACAGTTTCCCGATTTTTCCGCGCAAGGTTATCCACTCGACACTGTGGATAACCTTGCCGAATCCGCACGCACTTCGTGTGTAATCACAGTGGACGTAAACTGGGCAACTCGGCACAGCTGTGAGAAGGCCCCAAAGTTGCTCATCTCAAACTTCTGTGCACGAACAGCCTGTGCAACGGGTTATGGGCTCTCCAACACCTTGATCTGTCGACGTAAACCGAAGTTATCCACAGAACTGTGCGTCCTTTGTTAACTTCTACTACGTATATATACAGGTAAACCTTTGAAACCAAAGACCTGCGGTGCCGCACAGCGCCGCGAGTCGAATCAATGGGTTCCGGAACGAAAAAGCTGTGGCACAATCGGTTTCCTTCGCGTTCATCCGGCCAGGCGCCGGACATGCTTCAATGGAACGGTCGGCACGATTTCGAATCTGAATCTTCGAGACTGCGCAGTCCGTTCACACACCAGGCCGACAATCCAGATCGGCAATCTGTGCGACGTTCCGCCGAGTGGCGGAACAGGCGGATCCCATGTCCTGCCGTCGTCGACCACAACAATCAAATTCGGGGCGACACCCAGCCGGCGCGCATCCATTTCTGACGTTTGACCCTGCGTCGCTGGCGGTTGCTTCCAAAGGAGAAGTCACCACGATGAAGTCGGCGTTCTCATTTCTGCCCAACTGGCCGCTTGCGCCGGATGCCGTGTTCTGGGCCGGGCTCGCGTTGTTCGCGGCCGGCCTGTGCGGCGAGCTGTGCTATCGCGCGTGGCGCCTGCCGCGCATTACCGGCTATGCGGTGATCGGTCTGATCGCCGGTTCGTTCGGTTTCGGCGTGATCGACGCGAGCACCGACGAAACCTCCCGCCTGCTGATCGACGTCGCGCTCGGCCTGCTGCTGTTCGAGCTCGGCAGCCGCCTCGACCTGCGCTGGATCCGGCGCAATCCGTGGCTCATCGCGTCGAGCCTCGCCGAAGCCACGTTGACGTTCGTGCTCGTGCTGTTCGTGATGCTCGCGCTCGGCGTGTCGGGAATGGTCGCGCTCGTGCTGTCGGCGATCGCGATCGCGACGTCGCCGTCGATGGTGATCCAGCTCAAGACCGAATTGCGCGCGGAAGGGCAGGTGTCGCAGCGCCTCATCACGCTCACCGCGCTAAACAGCGTGTACGCGATCGTGCTGACCAAGCTCGTGACCAGCTGGCTCCACCAGGAAGCGTACGGCAACGTTTTCGCGACGATCCTGCAGCCGCTCTACCTGATCGCCGGCTCGTTCATCGTCGCGTACCTGGTTGCGCGTTCGTGCAATTTCCTGTTCCGCCACATGACGTCGACGATGCGCGACGAGCATTCGTTCGTCGCACTGTTCGGGCTCGTGATGCTTGCGATTGCGGTGGCACAGGCGCTGAAACTGTCGACGCTGCTCACGCTGCTGCTGGCCGGCATCATCGTGAAGAACCTCGAAGCGCGTCCGCAGCTGTGGCCCGAGCACTTCGGCACGGCCGGCTGGCTGCTGACGGTGGTCCTGTTCGTGCTGACGCTCACGTCGTTCACGTGGGGTGATCTCGCACTCGGCGGGCTGCTCGCGATCGTGCTGATCGTCACGCGGCTCGTCGCGAAGCTGGCCGGCGTTGTCGCGTTCGCGAAGCCGAGCGGCATCGGGATGAAGCAGGGCGTCGCGCTCGGCATCGCGCTCACGCCGATGTCCGCGCTGTCGTACCTGCTCGTCGACGACACCTACCAGCTCTATCCGAATTTCGACCCGCACCTGCGCGCGATCGTGATGTGCACGATCGTGGTCCTGCAGCTCGTCAGCCCGTTCATCGTGTACCGCTGCCTGTCGGCGGTCGGTGAACGCAGCGACAGCAACTGATTCCGGAACCTGCCATGGCACTCGAAACCTTCGTCAATTCCGAGCCGTTCACGTTTGGCGTCGAACTGGAGATCCAGGTCGTCAACACGCACAACTACGACCTGACCAAAGCGGCATCCGACCTGATGCGCCTGATTCAGGGCGAGACCTTTCCGGGCAACATCACGCCGGAAATCACCGAAAGCATGATCGAGCTGTCGACCGGCATCTGCCATTCGCACGAGCAGGCGGTCAGCGAGCTGCATGCGATTCGCGACGTGCTCGTGAAGGCGGCCGACCAGCTCAACGTCGGGCTCGCCGGCGGCGGCACGCACGCGTTCCAGCAATGGAGCGACCGGCAGATCTACGATGCGCCGCGTTTCCAGTACATCTCCGAGCTGTACGGTTATCTGGCCAAACAGTTCACCGTGTTCGGCCAGCACGTGCACATCGGCTGCCCGGACCCGGACAGCGCGCTGTTCCTGCTGCACTCGATGTCGCGCTTCATTCCGCACTTCATCGCGCTGTCCGCGTCGTCGCCGTTCGTGCAGAACGTCGACACCGGCTTCCAGTCGGCACGCCTGAATTCGGTGTTCGCGTTCCCGCTGTCGGGCCGCGCGCCGTTCGTGCTGACCTGGGACAGCTTCGAGGAGTACTTCACGAAGATGGTGAACACCGGCGTCGTCAACTCGATGAAGGACTTTTACTGGGACATCCGCCCGAAGCCCGGCTTCGGGACGATCGAGGTGCGCGTGATGGACACGCCGCTGTCGGTCGACCGCGCGGCGGCGATCGCCTGCTACATCCAGACGCTTGCGCGCTACCTGCTGACCGACCGGCCGCTGAAGCTGTCGGAGGACGATTACCTCGTCTACACGTTCAACCGTTTCGAGGCATGCCGCTTCGGGCTCGAGGGCACCTGCGTGAATCCTCAGACGGGTGAGCGCCGCACGATCGCGGAAGACATCCTCGACACGCTCGACCGGATCGCGCCGCATGCGGCCGCGCTCGGTTCGCGCGCGGCGCTCGACGAGATCGGCGCGCTGGCCAAGGCGCGTGTGAACGACGCATCGTGGTTGAGAACCGTTTTCAAACAGGAAAAATCGCTCAATGAGACGGTCCGCCAGCAGTGCTTACGTTGGCGCGAGTGAAAAAATGTTTTGCAGATTACGGGCTCGACCGAGTCGCGATTCACTGAACGACGGGCGGCGCCGATTGATGCCGAAATCGTTGCCGGTTGTCCTGAAAATCTGTGGATAACCCGATATTCCGCTGCAAAGTCAACGATCTGTGCGCGGGATAACCCGGTGGATCATTGTGGTCGGCCCGATGGCCGATCCGAACAGGAAAATGTCCGTGCGCCCCGTTGCGCGGGCATTCGGCATTGCAGGCACTACGAAAAATTTTGGTTATCCAGTGATTTTCCACAGAATGAAGGGGATAACTTAGCTGTGCGATTTTCCGCTCTCGCTTAGAATGTCGGCTTTGCGGACACCGGAACGACGCGTGTCTTACCGGTCGCCGCAAACGCGACCGCCGCGTGTGCCCTCGCGACGGCCGTGCTGACGCACTCGCAAGAGCGTGTCTGTTTTGAGATAGACATTCGATCTCCACACTACGGCTGCTCGGCAAACCGGGCGGCGGCAAAGCGAAAAGACTATGAGCGAAGGCGTTTACGGGAATCAGGCTTCGGGACGTGTGACCCACAGCCTGCTGCGGTTGAGTACGGCCATGCGAAGCGAGGCATGGGATTGGGCGGAAGGCGCTGGCCTCACGCCGACGCAGGGCGAGATTCTCGTGCTGCTGCTGCAGCGCAAGGGCCCGATGCGGCTCGGCGAGATCGCGCGCGAGACGCAGCTGACCGCGGCGACCACGAGCGATGCAGTCAGCACGCTCGAGACGAAGGGTCTCGTCGAGAAGCGCCGTGCGCTGGACGACGGTCGCGCACTGGCGGTGCGCCTGTCGGCCCGTGGCCGGACGGCCGCGAAGAAGGCGCTGCAATGGCCTGAATTCCTGACGAAAGCCGTCGGCAAGCTCGGCGCGGACGAGCAGGGCGCACTGTATCGCGCGCTGCTGAAGACGCTGCGCGAACTGCAGGTGGCCGGTGCGACGCCGCCGCAGCGCATGTGCGTGACGTGCGCCCACTTCCAGCCGGGCAAGCTGTCGAAGAAGACCGTGCATCACTGCGCGGCGCTCGACATCTCGATGTCGGACAGCGATCTGCGCCTCGACTGCTCGGTGCAGGAAGAAGCCGACGCGGCGACGCAGAAGAAGACCTGGAAGATTTTCGCAGGCTGACGTCCGTCGATCGACCGGGAGGCCGATGATGAACGCTGAGGTCGTGGCGATCCGCCACGTGCATTTCGAGGATCTCGGGAGCTTCGAGCAGGTGCTCGGCGAACGGGGCCGGCGGGTGCGCTACGTCGACGTCGGGTCGTCGCGGGTCGAGGTGCTCGACGTACTCGAGCCGTCGCTCCTCGTCGTGCTCGGCGGGCCGCTCAGCGTGTACGACGATGCGCAGTATCCGACGATCGCGCCGCTCGCGGCGCTCGTGCGCAAGCGCATCGACGCCGGGCTGCCGATCCTCGGCATCTGCCTCGGCGCGCAGTTCATCGCCCGGGCGCTCGGTGCGCGCGTCTATCCGGCCGCGCAGCACGAACTCGGCTGGGCGCCGCTGACGCTCACCGATGCCGGCCGCGCATCGCCGCTGCGTCATCTCGATGGCGCGGCGACGTCGATGCTGCACTGGCACGGCGACACGTTCGACCTGCCGGGCGGCGCGATGCATCTCGCGTCGACACCGGCCTGCCGCCACCAGGCATTCGCGTGGGGCCAGCACGTGCTGGCGCTGCAATGCCATCCGGAAATCCGCACCGACCGCTTCGAACCGTGGCTGATCGCCAACGCCGGCGAAATCGCGGCGACGCCCGGCATCGACGCGCGCCAGTTGCGCGCCGATACCGCGCAGCACGGCCCCGCGCTCGAGGCGGCCGCGCGGCGCATGTTCGCGGAGTGGCTCGACAGCGTCGGGCTCTGAGCCCGCAAGCGGCGCCGCCGTTCGCCGCGAAGGTGTGGCCCGGCCCGCATCCGTTGCCGGCCGGCGCATCGCGGTATGCGCGGTGTTTGCCGCGTCGCCGGCAGCTTGCCGCGGGCCGTACCTGACCATCCGCTTACTGCCGCGTGCACCGTCAGCACGCTTGCGGCCTGCGTGCTACGCTCGTTCGCTCTTTCCCTTCCTGGCGAGCGGCCTCCATGACTGCGCTGTTTTCCCCGTTCACGCTGCGCGGCGTGACCCTTCCGAACCGGATCGTGATCTCCCCGATGTGCCAGTATTCGGCCGAACGCGGTGAAGCGACCGACTGGCACATGATTCACCTCGGCCATCTCGCGCTGTCGGGCGCGGGGCTGCTCTGCATCGAGGCGACCGCCGTGGAACCCGACGGGCGCATCACGCATGGCGACCTCGGCCTTTGGGACGACGTGACCGAAGCCGCGCTGAAGCCCGTGCTGGCCGCGATCCGCAAGCATTCGCCGATCCGTATCGCGATGCAGTTGGGGCATGCGGGGCGCAAGGCGTCGAGCGCCGTGCCGTGGGAGGGTGGCCAACTGGTATCGGTCGCCAACGGCGGCTGGTTGCCGCACGGGCCGTCGGCCGTGCCGCACAAGGACGGCGAGACGCCGCCGCTTGCACTCGATGCCGCGGGCCTGAACCGGATCCGCGAAGCGTTCGCGGCCTCGGCGAAGCGTGCCGCCCGGCTCGGCATCGATGCCATCGAGGTGCATGCGGCCCACGGCTACCTGCTGCACCAGTTCCTGTCGCCGCTCGCGAACCAGCGCACCGACGAATACGGCGGCTCGCGCGAAAACCGGATGCGTTTTCCGCTCGAGATCTTCGAGATCGTGCGCGCGGCGTTTCCGGAGGACCGGCCGGTCGGCGTGCGCGTGTCCGCGACCGACTGGGTCGAAGGCGGCTGGGAGCTCGACGATACGATCGCGTTCGCGCACGAACTGAAGCGCCGCGGTTGCGACTGGATCGACGTGTCGTCCGGCGGCGTGTCGCCGCTGCAGAAGATTCCGCTGTCGCCCGGCTACCAGGTGCCGTTCGCGCAGGCGGTGAAGCGCGCGGTCGGCATGGCGACGATCGCCGTCGGACTGATCGACGAGCCCGCGCACGCGAACCGGCTCATCGAGGCCGGCGATGCCGATTTGGTCGCGATGGCGCGCGCGATGCTGTATGACCCGCGCTGGCCGTGGCACGCGGCGGCCGAGCTCGGCGCGCAGGTGACGGCGCCGCCGCAATACTGGCGCTCGCAGCCGCGCGAACACAAGGCGTTGTTCGGCGACGTCGCATTCGGCCAGCGTTGAGCGCCGGGCGCGCAATATTGCGCGTGATGTTGAACGAAGCAATCGTGAACGTGTAGGATGCGGGTGATTCGCCGCATGCCCCGACGCGGCACCGACTGGTGCCGCGTTTTCGTTTTGCGCGACGCCAGGCCGCGATCGCGGCCGTCCTCCATTCAAGTCGTCTTCACAAGGATTCGTTCGATGAGTTCACGCAGGATCGCGGTGCGCCGCTCGGGAGTACACGGCAAGGGCGTGTTCGCCGTGGCGCCGATCAAGGCCGGCGAACGCGTAGTGGAATACAAGGGCGAGCGAATTTCGTGGAAGGAAGCGCTGCGTCGCCATCCGCACGACCCGAGCGAACCGAACCATACATTCTACTTCGCACTGGACGAGGGCGGGGTGATCGACGGCAAGATCGACGGCAACAGCGCGCGCTGGATCAACCACTCGTGCGCGCCGAACTGCGAAGCCGAGGAAGTCAAAGGCCGCGTGTTCATCCACGCGCTGCGCGACATCGGGGCGGAAGAGGAGCTGTTCTACGACTATGGCCTCGTGATCGATGCGAAGCTGACGAAGACGCTCAAGCGCGAATACGCGTGCCATTGCGGCGCGTCGTCGTGCCGCGGCACGCTGCTCGCGACGTCCGACGACGGCGGAAAGAAGAAAAAGAAGAAGGACAAGAAGGACGGCAAGTCCGAGTCCGGGTCGAAGGACAAGAAAAGCAGGAAGTGACGCAGGCGGCAGCGCATCGCGCGCTGCCGCTGCCGTTTCAGCCGACGGCTGCCGCATCGCGCAGCCGTGCTTGGCACCTTCCCCCTCCGGCGCGCGGCCCGGCCAACGGCCGCTGGCCGCGAATCGCTCAGTGCGTCGACGCGGCGGCCGGGGTTTCGCTGGCCGGCTTCTCCGGGCGCGCAGTCAGCGGCACCCTCACCACGAAGCGCGAGCCGCCTTCCGATGCATCCTCGTACGACACGGTGCCGCCATGCATCGCGATGATGTCGTGCACGATCGCAAGGCCGAGCCCGGCGCCCGTCTCGACGCCGTTGCCGCTTTGCGCGTCGCCGCGGAAGAAGCGCTTGAACAGGTCGGCCTGCTGGTTGGCGGGCACGCCGGGGCCGTTGTCCTCGACGACGATCTCGGCGGCCGGCTGGCCGTCCTCGAGCGCGCCGCGTGCTACGTTCACGGTGATCCGCGCACCGTCCGGCCGCGCGAGCGGCACATACTTCAGCGCATTGTCGAGCAGGTTAGCGATCACCTCGCGCAGCAGCACGGGGTTGCCGCGCACGACCAGCTTCTCGTCTTCAACAGGATCGTCGGAACGCTGGAAGCCGAGGTCGACGTGCGACGCGAGTGCGCGCGGCACCCATTCGGCGCCGGTCTCGAACGCCATCGCCGCGAGATCGACGTCGACGAACCGCGCGGCCTGTTCGCCCGGTTCCGCACGAGCGAGCGACAGCAACTGGTTCGACAGCCGTACCGCGCGATCGGCGGCCGCGCGCAGCTCGCGCACCGCGGTGAAGGTCTGGTGCGGGTCGCGTGCCACGGCCGCTTGCTCCGCGTGCAGCTTCACGGCCGTGAGCGGCGTGCGCAACTGGTGCGCGGCATCGGCGATGAACTTGCGCTGCGCGTCGAGCGCGGTCTTCAGGCGGCCGAGCAGGGCGTTCATCGCGCTCGTCAGCGGCCGGATTTCCAGCGGTACCTCGGTTTCGTCGACCGGTTCCAGCGACGTGTGGGTCTGCCGGTTCAGTGAATCGGCCAGATGCGTGAGCGGGCCGAGCTGCTGGTTGACGACGCGCCAGACGATGCCCCAGCCCGCGAGCAGCAGCAGCAGCAGCGGCATCATGATCGCGACGAGGAATTCGGCCGCGATCCGGTAGCGGTGCCGCACCGGCTGCGCGACCTCGACGACCATCGGCTTGCCGCCTTCGACATCGTCGACGCGCACCTGCGCGACGCGCACCGCGCGGTTGTCGTATTCGGCCTCGAACACGTACGCGTGATGCATGCGGCGCACGTTGATGCCCTGCAGCGGCAGCTTCGGATCGCCGGCGAGTTCCTGCTCACCGTCGCTGATCCGGTAGATCAGCGCCTCGGCGGGATCGGAGAACATCGCCTGCGCGAGCGGCGGCACCGTGAACGGCGCGTCGGGGCCGGCAATCTGGATCTGTTTGGAAATGGCGGTCGCGAGATCGGCGAGCGAGCGGTCGATCACGTGTTGCGTGTATTGCCACGCGAGCCAGTAGGCAATCAGGCCGCTCATCAGCGCGAGCATCGACAGCGGGGCGGCGAGGCGCCGGAGCAGCGAGCGGCGCAGGCTGGTGGTCACGGCCGGATCAGGTGACATTTCGACGGGCAAATGGATAAGCGCCGCTCACGGGGAGCGGCGCGGTCGTACGCCGGGCGGCGATGCGGGCAGGGTGGGTGCGCCGGCGGCCCAGGCCGGCCGGCGCGCCGCACCGCGGCTCAGACGCTCGCCGTCTGGCGGATTTCCTGCAGCAGGTAGCCGAAGCCGCGCACGGTGACGATTTCGACCCGGCACTGCTCGAGTTTCTTGCGCACCCGGTGCACGTAGACTTCGATCGCGGTGTCGCCGAGATCGCCGCCGAAGTGCGTGAGGTGATCCTGCAGCTGGGCCTTGCTGACGACGCGGCCGTGACGCAGCAGCAGCATCTCGAGCACCGCGAATTCACGCGGCGACAGTTCGAGCGGCTTGTCGTCGTTGAAGATGCGGCGGTCGACGCCCGACAGGCGGACGCCGCCGAGCGACACTTCCGGGCGCGGCATGTCGCTGTGCGGGCCGCTGCGGCGCATCACCGCGCGGATGCGCGCTTCGAGCTCGGCCGGCTCGAACGGCTTGAGCATGTAGTCGTCGGCGCCCGAGTTCAGGCCCTGGATCCGGTCGTTCAGTTCGTCGCGTGCGGTCAGCACGATGACGGGCGTGTGGCGGTTGGTCTGGCGGAAGCGCGTGAGCAGCGTCATCCCGTCGATGCCCGGCAGGCCGAGGTCGAGGATCACGAGTTCGTGGCGGTTCTGTGCCAGCGCCTGTTCGGCAAAAATGCCGTCATGCACCATGTCGACGGTGAAGCCAGCCTGCTCGAGGCTGCTCTGGATACCGCGTGCGATGGGGCGGTCGTCTTCGATCAGAAGGAGTCGCATGAAGTTCGCTCAAGTACAATGGGTTGGCGGTTCAGGCACGCGGACAGCACGACGCCGTTTCCACAGGGGCGCCGCAACACCTGACATCAAGCATGGCGGCCAGCGAACGATTAAATCCAATCATGTCCGATATTTCGATCCACGACCTAGAAGCCGCGATCAATTTCTGGCGCGCCCGCTCGCCGTCGAGCGGCGACGAACTCAAACTCTGCGAAGAGGCCAGCGCGCTTTCCAAGCCGTATGCGCTGCTGATTGTACAGCGCCAAAGCGCGCTGCAACTGGAAGGTTTGGACCCCAAGGCACGGAATGCATACGAGACTTACGTGCGCCTTAAGGATGGCTTGGAAAGCTGAAGGCTTTCGCTGACTACATCCTAGAAAACGTTCATCGAAATGAAAAGTTGACGCGCCGCGCATCGAAAGACGCGCGGCGGTAGAGGAAGGCTTCAGGCGGCCGGTTTCGCGTGCGCGCCGGCACGGTCGATGAACAGCGCGAGTTCGATGTCGCGTTCGGTCAGGCCGTCGGCGTCGTGGGTCGACAGCGTGATGTCGACGCGGTTGTACACGTTGAACCATTCCGGATGGTGGTTCATTTCCTGCGCCTTGATCGCGACGCGCGTCATGAAGCCGAACGCTTCGTTGAAATCGGCGAAGCGCAGGCTGCGCTGGATCGCGTCACGGCCCGGTACGGCCGACCAGAGCGGCAGGCCTTCGAGCCGGGTCTTGCGTTCTTCTGATGTGAGCTTGTGGATCATCTTGCACCTCTCGTTCGGTAACGGCGCCCGCGCGCGGCTGCGCCGCGCGGCGCAGCCGGCACCGGTCATTGTTTCATAGTTGTGCGACGGGCATCCGGGGACGGCCATCCGGGCACAGCCATCCGGGGACCATCGGCGCGCCTTTGCGCGCTCGCGCGTCACGCGTCGGCGTCGTCGGACCAACCTGCGCCGGTGCCGCGATGCAGCACGCGATCGGTATCGAGCACCGCGCCGGCCGCGAACTCGGGCAGGGCCGCCAGCCGGTCGGCCAGCGCGCGGCCGTCGACGTCGGCGAGCGCGAACAGTTGCGCGAAATCGTCGATCACGAAGTAGGTCTTCTGGAACGTGTCGATCCGGTACTTCGTGCGCATCACGCGCTCGAGGTCGAAGCCGAGCCGGTTCGGCGCCGCGCTTTCGAGGCTGTACAGGCTTTCGCCCTTGCTCGACACGATCCCGGCGCCGTAGATCGACAGCCCGTTCGTGCCGCGCGGATCGCGGATCAGCCCGAATTCCACCGTATACCAGTAGAGCCGCGCGAGGCGCGCCAGCGCCGCTTCGTCGTCGGCGACCGCGAGCGCGGTGCGGCCGTACGCCTGCATGTAGTCGGCGAATACCGGGTCGATCAGCAGCGGCACGTGGCCGAACAGGTCGTGGAAGCAGTCGGGTTCCTGCAGGTAGTCGAGCTGGTCGGGGCGGCGCATCCACCAGGTGACCGGGAAGCGCCGGTTCGCGAGGTGCTCGAAGAACACGCGATCGGGCACGAGGCCCGGCACCGCGACGATCTCCCAGCCCGTCGCCGGCTTCAACTGGCGGTTCACGTCGGCGAACGACGGCACGCGATCGGCCGGGAGGTCGATCTTCCCGAGCCCCGCGACGAACGCGTCGCATGCGCGCCCGCGCAGCAGCGCCGACTGGCGTGCATAGAGCTGCTTCCACACCGCGTGGTCGACCTGGCCGTAACGCGCGAGCGGCTGGTCGATGGTGAAATCGGCGCGGGTTTCGAGGCCCGCATCGAACTGCTCCTGCAGTTTCGCGGTGACGACGGTGGACATGATCTGGCTCTGCACGTGGCGGTTGGGAATCATGCAAGTGTAGAGCGGGCTGCGCGCGGAATGGGCGTAATATTGGCGTTGATTCGCTTGATGATGCGATAATCGCGCATCAATTCAAGGATCAATGCGGAGAATGCTCATGGTGGAACTCGATCACTTCGATCTCGCGCTGCTGGACGTGCTGCAGCGCTTCGGCCGTGCGACGCATCAGCAACTCGGCGAGGAGGTGCCGCTGTCGCCGTCGCAGATCGGCCGACGGCTGCAGCGGCTCGAGGCGGCCGGCGTGATCGAAGGCTACCGCGTGATGCTCCGGCCCGAAAAGCTCGGGCTCGGCGTCACCGCGTTCACGAGCCTGAAGCTCAAGCACCATGGCGATTCGATCATCGAGCAGTTCCAGCAGCAGATCGACGTGCTGCCCGAAGTGCTCGAATGCCATGCGGTGGTGGGCGACGCGGACTACCTGCTGCGGATCGTCGCGCCCGACCTGAACGCGCTGTCGCAGTTCGTGATGAAGAAGCTGATGCGCGTGCCGGGCGTCGACAGCGTGCGCTCGAACATCGTGCTGACGACCTTCAAGCGCAACGGCGCGCTGCCGCTCGCGCACCTGGCGCCCGGCGCTGCATAAGGCGGCGACAGGGCAGCGGCAGGGTTGACGGCGGCGCGGGTTGCGCCGCCGCGGCGCAGGGCCGGATCAGGCCGTTTCGTGCGGCGTGTCGGCGTTCAGCAGGTCGACGTACGCGACCGCGACAAGATCGTCCTGCGACACGCCGAGCTTCGCGAACACGTCGTGCGCTTCGGCTTCGCCGCCGGCTTCGTCGTCGTCGGGGCCGAGCACGACTTCCAGTTCGATGAAATCGCCGAGGCCGTCGACGCGGTCGAGATGGATGCGCGTGCGGCCCGCGAGGTACACGTGCCGTTCCTTCGTCACGATCCCGCGCGTGGTCAGCGCGGTGGCGAGCAGCGCGTGCATCGCGTCGGGGTTCGTCACCGGGCTGCGCGTGTAGTACGACGCCTTCGGACCGTCGCGGTCGTCGCGCTGGTAGAAGATCAGTTCGGCCGGCGTGCCGTCCTCGAAGCGGCGCAGCTTCAGCCGGCCGCGCGGCACGTCATAGAAGAAATCCTGCTGGCGATAGAACAGCGGCGCTTCGGTCGCGAGCTTGGCCGCCTGTTCGCGCAGCTGGTCGAATTCGCGGGCGCGGGCTTTGATCTCGATGTTGCGGGCCATGCGGGTCTCCTTCAATCGGGGTCTCGCGGTGTGCGAACGCACAATCTAGCAAAAACGCGGAGACGGTGGCGTGACGGCAGGGGCGAGGTGCGGCGCGATGACGCGTGTCGTGCCCGGCAGCGGGATGCCCAACGCCCAACGCCCAACGCCCAACGCCCGACGCCCGACGCCCGGCATGCGCACCTTCATCAGTACCGCTCATATCGCCCACTGGGATTCGATCAGCCGCAGCGCGGCCGCGATCGCCGGTTCGTCGCGCCGTTCGGCAAGCGTCACGAAGGTGAGCTCGGTCGGCACCGTCACGCGCTCGACGATCGTCAGCGCGTGCGCGTGCGCTTCGGCCAGCGCGGTCGAGTCGCGCGCGAGCGTCAATCCGATGCCCGATTTGACGAGGTCGAGCATCGACTGCTCCTGGTCGACCTCGGCAACCTTGAGCGGCTGCGCGCCGGCGTCGGCGAAGCGCCGCGACAGCAGCCGGTGGTGCGCGGACGCCGGCGGCGTCCAGATCCACGGCAGCGTGGCAAGCGAGCGCCAGTCGTGTGCGCGCTGCACGCGCTCCTTCCAGCCGGCCGGTGCGAGCACGCGGTACTGGAAATGCGTGAGCGTGACGGTGTGGAACAGCGCGCCGTCGAGCGGATCGTCCTCGCCCGGCCGGCCGATGTAGTAGCCGACGTCGAGCGCCTGCGTGCGCACCTGTTCGATGACCCAACCCGACATCCCGTGCCGCAGTGCCGTCTCGATCTGCGGGTGGGTTTCGACGAGTGCGCGCAGGAAGCCGCCGAGCCGCAGGAAGCCCGGATCGAGGATCGTGCCGATCCGCAGCCGGCCGCGCACCTCGTGCCGAAGCGCAGCAGCAGCGCGCTGCACGTCGGCGGCCGCGGCGAGCGCACGTTCCGCATGCGGCAGCAGGGTCTGGCCATCGCGCGTGAGCGCGAGCCCGCGCGACGTGCGCGTGAACAGCGTGACGCCGAGCGTTTCCTGCAGATGCTTGATCTGCAGGCTGACGGCCGGCTGCGTCAGGTGCAGCTGCGCGGCGGCGCGCGTCAGGTTGCCTTCGCGCGCGACCGTCGCGAACGCGCGGAGCAGGGTGAGATCCATCGTCGTGATATGAGCGCAGCTTATAACGCAGTTCAGCATAACTCATTGGATCGGCGGTCGGAGGCGGGAGTACGCTTTACCGGTCGCGTCGTGCGGGGCGGTCTGGATAAGGTCCGCGCGCGAAGGGCGCGACGCACTATGCTGGAAATGACACACGGCATCGCGCCGTGTGGCGAACAACAAGCGCTTTGAATGTGGCCGGCGCAAGCACGGAAGCGTCAGCGTTGGTCGACCGCGAAGCACGGGACCGGAGACACACAGTGAATACTCAACGCACGCTAGAAGGCGAATTTGACTACGTGATCGTCGGCGCGGGCACTGCGGGCTGCGTGCTCGCGAACCGCCTGACCGAAGATCCCGACATCCACGTGCTACTGCTCGAAGCAGGCGGCAAGGACGACTATCACTGGATCCACATCCCGGTCGGCTATCTGTATTGCATCGGCAACCCGCGCACCGACTGGCTGTACAAGACGCAACCCGAAGCGGCGCTCAACGGCCGGGTGCTGTCGTATCCGCGCGGCCGCGTGCTCGGCGGCTGCTCGTCGATCAACGGGATGATCTACATGCGCGGCCAGCGCGAGGATTACGACAGCTGGGCACAGGAAACCGGTGACGCCGGCTGGTCGTGGGACAGCGTGCTGCCGATCTTCAAGCGCAGCGAGGATCACCACGCGGGCGAGAGCGACGCGCACGGCGCGGGCGGCTACTGGCGCGTCGAGAAGCAGCGGCTGCGCTGGGAGATCCTCGAATCGTTCGCGCACGCCGCGCAGCAGACGGGCATCCCGGCAACCGACGATTTCAACCGCGGCGACAATTCCGGGGTCGGCTATTTCGAGGTGAACCAGAAGCGCGGTGTGCGCTGGAATACGTCGAAGGCGTTCCTGCGGCCGGCGATGGCGCGCCCGAACCTGACCGTGATCACCGGCGCGCACGCGCAGCGCGTGATTTTCGACGGGCGGCGCGCGGTCGGCGTCGAATATCACGGCGGCGGCACCGATTACGTTGCACGGGCGCGCTCGGAGGTGCTGCTGACCTCCGGCGCCGTGAATTCGCCGCAGCTGCTCGAACTGTCGGGCATCGGCGATGGCCGGCGGCTGCAGGCGCTCGGCATCGACGTCGTGCAGGATCTGCCGGGCGTCGGCGAAAACCTGCAGGATCACCTGCAATTGCGGATGGCGTTTCGTGTCGAGGGCGTGCGCACGCTCAACACGCTGTCCGCGCACTGGTGGGGCAAGCTGATGATCGGCGCCGAATATGCGTTGCTGCAGCGCGGGCCGATGTCGATGGCGCCGTCGCAGCTCGGCGCGTTCGCGAAATCCGATCCCGACGATCCGGCACTCACGCGCCCCGATCTCGAATATCACGTGCAGCCGCTGTCGCTCGAACGGTTCGGCGAGCCGCTGCACAGCTTCAACGCGTTTACGGCGTCCGTGTGCCATCTGCGGCCGACGTCGCGCGGCAGCGTGCATATCGCGAGTGCCGATCCGGGTGTCGCGCCCGCGATCGCGCCGAACTATCTGTCGACCGATCACGATCGCCACGTCGCCGCGAACGCGCTGCGCCTCACGCGCCGGATCGCGTCCGCGCCGGCGCTCGCGCGCTATCGTCCCGAGGAAATCCTGCCGGGCGTGCAGTACCGGAGCGAAGCAGAGCTGATCGAGGCGGCCGGCGCCGTCGGCACGACGATCTTCCATCCGGTCGGCACCTGCCGGATGGGGCGAGCCGACGACGAACGCGCGGTGGTCGACAGCCGGCTGCGCGTACGCGGCATCGCCGGGCTGCGGATCGTCGATGCGTCGGTGATGCCGTTCATTACCTCGGGCAATACCAATTCGCCGACGCTGATGATTGCCGAGCGCGCGAGCGACATGATCCGTGCCGATCGCCGCGCGGCGCGCGAAGCGACGCCGGTGCGAACGGAGGCCGCGGCGACGGCCGCGTGACGGAACGCTGACACGCCCGACAGCTGGCCGTCATGATGACGCCCGCTGATTCGCTATGCGAAACAAGCTGCCGTTGCCGCCCCCGTGCTACCGGCAAGATCCATGCAAGCCGTGCAGCCGCACGGCTTTTTTGTTGCGCGCTTGCCGGGCCGTGCGCAGAGGCAACGGACGATGATGCACGTGTCAAAAAAACATGGCGAAAAACCGTGCACACCCGCGCGCGAGATGGCGGCCAGCCCTATAAGTGCAAATCCCGATGATTGCACTGCACCAACGGCGAGACAATGTGGCGCAGTGTGCATACGCGTCGGCGCGGGAGACCACCCTCGAGGCGTAACACGGCGCCCGGGGCAGCCTGCTCACCCGCTGACCTGTTTCGCGGCCGCTTCTCGCGAATCTTCCCGGTGCTTCGCCTGACTTCGTACGGAAGGGAACATGATTCTCGGCGACACGATTCTGGAAACACGCGGACTGACCAAGGAATTCAGGGGTTTCACGGCCGTCAACGGCGTGAACCTGCGTGTGCGTCGCGGTGCGATCCATGCGTTGATCGGACCGAACGGCGCGGGCAAGACGACCTGCTTCAACCTCCTCACCAAATTCCTGACGCCGACGGCCGGCCAGATCGTCTTCAACGGGATCGACATCACCGACGAGCGGCCCGCGCAGGTTGCGCGGCGCGGCATCATCCGCTCGTTCCAGATCTCGGCCGTCTTTCCGCACCTGACCGCGCTGCAGAACGTGCGCATCGGCCTGCAGCGCGCGCTCGGCACCGAATTCCATTTCTGGCGCAGCGAACGCACGCTCAAGCGGCTCGACGACCGTGCGATGGATCTGCTCACGCAGGTCGGCCTCACCGATTTCGCGCAGGTGCCGACCGTCGAACTGGCGTACGGCCGCAAGCGCGCGCTGGAGATCGCGACCACGCTCGCGATGGAGCCCGAACTGATGCTGCTCGACGAGCCCACGCAAGGGATGGGCCACGAGGACGTCGATCGCGTGACCGCGCTGATCAAGAAGGTTGCGAGCGGCCGCACGATCCTGATGGTCGAGCACAACATGAACGTGATCGCGGGCATCTCCGACACGATCACCGTCCTGCAGCGCGGCGAGGTGCTGGCCGAAGGCTCGTATGCGGAAGTGTCGAAGAATCCGCTCGTCATCGAGGCCTACATGGGCAGCGCCGACGCGGCGCTCGCGGGGGCGCACGCATGAAGCACAGCGAACGGGAGGAACGCGAATTGAGCGGCGTCGAGAGCGGTACGCCCGCGCTGGAGATCACGGGCCTGGAGGCCTGGTACGGGGAATCCCACATATTGCACGGCGTCGACCTGACGGTGCATCGCGGCGAGGTCGTCACGCTGCTCGGCCGCAACGGCGCGGGCCGCACGACCACGCTGCGCGCGATCATGGGCCTCACGGGCCGCCGCAGTGGGTCGATCAAGGTTGCGGGCAACGAGACGATCGGCCTCGCGACGCACCGCATCGCGCATTTCGGTGTCGGCTACTGCCCGGAGGAGCGCGGGATCTTCTCGAGCCTGTCGTGCGAGGAGAACCTGATGCTGCCGCCGCCGATCGGGCCACGCGATCACGCGATGTCGATCGACGAGATCTACGCGATGTTCCCGAATCTCGCGTCGCGCCGGCAGAGCCAGGGCACCCGGCTGTCCGGCGGCGAGCAGCAGATGCTCGCGGTCGCGCGGATCCTGCGCACCGGCGCGAACCTGCTGCTGCTCGACGAGATTTCCGAAGGTCTCGCGCCGGTGATCGTGCAGGCGCTGGCGCGGATGATCGTCGCGCTGAAGGCACGCGGCTACACGATCGTGATGGTCGAACAGAATTTCCGCTTCGCGGCGCCGCTCGCCGACCGGTTCTACGTGATGGAGCACGGCAGCATCGTCGAACATTTCCAGGCGGCCGAACTGGAGAGCAAGATGCCGACCCTGCACGACCTGCTCGGGGTGTGACGCTGCCCCGTCTCTCTTGCCGCTAGCCGTGGCGGCCTCGAATAACCACAACGCATCAGAACAACAGGAGACGTCCATGAAAATGAAGACCCTCGCACACGCCTGTCTCGCGCTCGCGAGCGCCGCGTTCACCGCCGGCGCCGCGCAAGCCGCGGATACCGTGAAGATCGGCTTCATCACCGACATGTCGGGGCTTTACGCGGATATCGACGGGCAGGGCGGCCTCGAGGCGATCCGCATGGCGGTCGCCGATTTCGGCGGCAAGGTGCTCGGCAAGCCGATCGAGGTCGTCTATGCCGATCACCAGAACAAGGCCGACATCGCCGCGTCGAAGGCGCGCGAATGGATGGACCGCGGCGGGCTCGACCTGCTGGTCGGCGGCACGAACTCCGCCACCGCGCTGTCGATGAACCAGGTCGCGGGCGAGAAGAAGAAGGTCTACATCAACATCGGCGCAGGCGCCGACACGCTGACGAACGAGCAGTGCACGCCGTACACGGTCCACTACGCGTACGACACGATGGCGCTCGCGAAGGGCACCGGTTCAGCGGTGGTGAAGCAGGGCGGCAAGTCGTGGTTCTTCCTGACCGCCGACTACGCGTTCGGCAAGGCGCTCGAGAAGAACACGTCGGATGTCGTGAAGGCGAACGGCGGCCAGGTGCTCGGCACGGTGCGTCACCCGCTGTCCGCGTCGGATTTCTCGTCGTTCCTGCTGCAGGCGCAGGCATCGAAGGCGCAGATCCTCGGCCTCGCGAACGCGGGCGGCGACACGATCAACGCGATCAAGGCCGCGAAGGAGTTCGGCATTACGAAGACGATGAAGCTCGCCGCGCTGCTGATGTTCATCGACGACGTGCACAGCCTCGGCCTCGAGACGACGCAGGGCCTCGTGCTGACCGACAGCTGGTACTGGAACCGCGATGCCGCGTCGCGCCAGTGGGCGCAGCGCTACTTCGGCAAGATGAAGAAGATGCCGTCGAGCCTGCAGGCGGCCGACTACTCGTCGGTGACGACTTACCTGAAGGCCGTCCAGGCTGCCGGTACGACCGACTCCGACAAGGTGATGGCCGAGCTGAAGAAGATCAAGATCAACGACTTCTACGCGAAGGGCTACATCCGTACGGACGGCAGCATGATCCACGACATGTACCTGATGGAAGTGAAGAAGCCGTCGGAATCGAAGGAGCCGTGGGACTACTACAAGGTGCTCGCGACGATTCCGGGCGAACAGGCGTTCGGGACCAAGCAGGAAACGCGCTGCGCGCTTTGGAAGTAAGCGCGGCGTAGCGGCGCGCGCAGGCGCGCCGCACGGTGGCGACCGCAGCGATGTGCCCCGCTGCGCCGCCCGCGTGCGCATCCCACGAAAGTTGCGCGCGCAACGAAACTCATACTGACGGCTAAGTCGATGGAAATCTTTGGCATTCCGTTACCGGCGATGCTGAGCCAGTTGCTGCTCGGGCTCGTCAACGGCTCGTTCTACGCGATCCTGAGCCTCGGGCTCGCGGTGATCTTCGGGCTGCTCAACGTGATCAATTTCGCGCACGGCGCGCTGTTCATGCTGGGCGCGATGCTCGCGTGGATGGGCCTGTCGTACTTCGGGCTGCCGTACTGGGCGATGCTCGTGATCGCGCCGCTGGTGGTCGGCGCGTTCGGGATCCTGATCGAACGCTCGATGCTGCGCTGGCTGTACAAGCTCGATCACCTGTACGGGCTGCTGCTCACGTTCGGGCTCACGCTGGTCGTCGAAGGCGTGTTCCGGTCGATCTACGGCTCGTCCGGCCAGCCGTACGACGTGCCGTCGCAGCTGTCCGGCGCCACCAACCTCGGTTTCATGTTCCTGCCGAACTACCGTGCATGGGTGGTCGTCGCGTCGCTCGCGGTATGTCTCGCGACGTGGTTCGTGATCGAGAAGACGCGCCTCGGCGCCTACCTGCGGGCGGGTACCGAGAACCCGAAGCTCGTCGAGGCATTCGGCGTGAACGTGCCGATGATGATCACGCTTACCTACGGCTTCGGCGTCGCGCTCGCCGCGTTCGCGGGCGTGCTGGCCGCGCCGGTGATCCAGGTGTCGCCGCTGATGGGCCAGCCGATGATCATCACCGTGTTCGCGGTGGTCGTGATCGGCGGGATGGGCTCGATCCTCGGCTCGATCGTCACGGGCCTGCTGCTCGGCGTGATCGAGGGCTTCACGCGCGTGTTCTACCCCGAAGCGTCGGCCACCGTCGTGTTCGTGATCATGGCGATCGTGCTGCTGTTCCGCCCGGCGGGCCTCTTCGGCAAGGAAAAATGATGCAGAGAAAAGTGCTCTACGGCGTGCTGCTCGCCGCACTGCTTGCCGCGCCGTTCATCGGCGCGTATCCGGTGTTCGTGATGAAGGTGCTCACGTTCGCGCTGTTCGCGGCCGCGTTCAACCTGCTGATCGGCTATACGGGGCTGCTGTCGTTCGGCCATGCGATGTTTCTCGCGACCGCCGGCTATGCGACCGGTTATTCGATGCAGACGCTCGGCTTCACGCCGGAGCTCGGGGTGCTCGTCGGTACCGTTGCCGCGACGCTGCTCGGGCTCGTCGTCGGGCTGTTCGCGATCCGCCGGCAGGGCATCTACTTCGCGATGATCACGCTCGCGTTCGCGCAGATGGTCTACTTCATCTATCTGCAGGCGCCGTTCACGCACGGCGAGGACGGGTTGCAGGGCGTGCCGCGCGGCCACCTGTTCGGGCTGCTCGACCTGTCGAACGACGTCGCGCTGTACTACGTCGTGCTGGCGGTGGTGGTCGCCGCGTGCGCGTTCATCGTGCGGGTCGTTCATTCGCCGTTCGGCCAGGTGCTCGTCGCGATCAAGGAGAACGAAGCGCGCGCGATCTCGCTCGGCTACGACACCGACCGCTTCAAGCTGCTCGCGTTCATCCTGTCGGCGGGCATCGCGGGGCTGGCCGGCTCGCTGAAGGTGCTCGTGCTCGGCTTCGAGACGCTGTCGGACGCGTACTGGACGATGTCGGGCCTCGTCGTGCTGATGACGCTCGTCGGCGGGATGGGCACGCTGTTCGGGCCGCTGCTGGGCGCGGCGCTGATCGTCGCACTGGAAGACCGGCTCGGCGACATCGGCGAATGGCTCGCATCGACGACGGGCGTCGCGTGGTTCCATTCGCTCGGCGAATCGGCGACGATCGTCACGGGGCTGATCTTCATCGCGTGCGTGCTCGCATTCCGGCGCGGCATCGTCGGCGAAATGGTCGCGCGGATCAAGCCGCTCAGGGCGTCCTGAATGCGTGCGGCGCGCGTCACCGGGCGTTGATGCGAAGCACCATCCGGCACGCTCCGGAAGCGCGTCGCAGCGGGCTCGGGCCGGCACCGCGCGGCTGGCTGCTGCCCCATTTTCGTGCGGCGATGCACCATAGGGGTAAATGCTAAGTTGTCGCAGTGTGAAAGGTAATTTAATCTTCGTCTCAGTTCTGATGCACCGCGAAACGAATTTGCAGGTGGAGAACGAGGAGACAATCGAGGCACAAAGTGCCCGGACCCCAAAGCGCTGTTGGACGGAATCCAACAGCGCTTTTTCATTTGGTGCGCGAATTTCCATCGATGGTGCAGGCGAGCGGCGCCGCGTTCCGCGCGCCCGTATTCTGCCTCGCGTCACTCGCGCGTCATCCCGTCCCCCCGATTTCGTCCCTTCCTGCCAGTCGATCGCCGTCGGCGCGCAGCCGTGCGCATGCCGTCCGGGCTTACCCGGTTGGCGTGCGCAAAAAGCGTCCGTTACACTCAGCTTTCGCCGACCGTGCGGTCGGGGAAACGGTCGGCAGTTCTCCTACAAGCACAATGCAGAAGAGGGAGTACGGTTGGATGAGAAGCGCGGGACAAAGGATCGGGGTACGAGGGGCGGCTGGCGCCGCTCGTTCGGGGGCGGAGGGGCCTGGGTATGCCCCGGCTTTCACGAGCCGTCCTGTGGCCGGTATGCGCGTTCCGATGCAATTTGCCGGCACGGTGGTCTGTCCGGTCGTTGCGTTCGCATCCGACGCGTCGTTCGCATTTGCATTCGCATGAGCGGCCGCTTTTCCGATCTCGCACCGCCCGCGTGCGGAGCCGAAGCAGGCTCGGCCCGACCTTCCGGCGATCGTTGCGTCCGCATCGATCGCGTCTCGCGTAGCGCTACCTTTCTCCGTTCTCTTCATCCTGACGACATTGCTGCCGCGCATCGTGGCGGTCGAACGACCGTTTCGGAACGCGCTGCGGCGCGTGGGTGCGCGCTATCGCCGGGGCGCGATTGCGGTACCGGTGTTTCACGGGAAAACGAGCGTAGGCGTGGCAAGGCGAGATAGTTAAATTATTAACTTGTTTTGGGGACCGGGAGCCGCCCGAGCGACCCGTGGCTTTTTCGAGCAGCGTTTGGAGACAACGTAAATGAAGATGAATCGATGGATGGAGGCCGTGCTCGCCGCGGGCCTCGTGTGCGCGGCGGCCACGGCGTCGGCGCAGGTGAAGATCGGCGTGACGCTGTCGGCCACCGGGCCGGCCGCGTCGCTCGGGATTCCGGAAAAGAACACGATCGCGCTGCTGCCGAAGGAAATCGCGGGCAAGAGCGTGCAGTACATTGTGCTCGACGACGCATCCGACACGAGCCGCGCAGTGCAGAACGTGCGCAAGCTGATCGATGAAGATCACGTCGACGCGATCATCGGGTCGTCCGTCACGCCGAACTCGCTCGCGATGCTCGACCCTGTGTCGCAGGGCAAGACGCCGACGATCTCGCTCGCGGCGAGCGCGCAGATCATCGCGCCGATGGATGCGAAGCGCGCATGGATGTTCAAGGTGCCGCAGAACGACCAGTTGATGGCCGATGCGATCGCCGGCTACATGGCGAAGCACGGCGTGAAGACGGTCGGCTTCATCGGCTTCGCCGATGCGTACGGCGACAGCTGGTACAACACGTTCAACGCGGCGGCCGCGAAGAACGGCCTGAAGGTCGTGTCGAACGAGCGCTTCAATCGTACCGACGCGTCGGTGATGGGGCAGGTGCTGAAGCTGATGGGCTCGAATCCCGATGCGGTGCTGATCGCCGGCTCGGGCACGCCGGCGGCGCTGCCGGCCAAGACGCTGAAGGAGCGCGGCTACAAGGGCAAGGTGTACCAGACGCACGGCGTCGCGAACAACGACTTCCTGCGGGTGTGCGGCAAGGATTGCGAAGGCGAGATCCTGCCGGCCGGCCCGGTGCTCGTGACCGACCAGCTGCCCGATTCGAATCCGGTGAAGAAGCCGGCGCTCGGCTACAAGGCTGCGTACGAGAAGGCCTACGGCGCGGGCTCGCTGGCGACGTTCGGCGGCCATGCGTGGGATGCGGGGCTGCTGCTGCAGCGTGCGATTCCCGAGGCGCTGAAGAAGGGCCAGCCGGGCACCGAAGCGTTCCGCGAAGCGCTGCGCGCGTCGCTCGAAAACGTGAAGGATCTGCCCGTGTCGCATGGCGTGATCAACATGACGCCGACCGATCACAACGGCTTCGACACGCGTGCGCGCGTGATGGTGCAGATCGTCGACGGCAAGTGGAAGCTGCAGGCCGAGTAAGCATCACGTGAAACCGGCGGGGGCGGCGCGAACAGCGCCGTGCGCGCCGTCGGCAGGGCGCCGGGCCTGACGGGCCGCGCCCGTGCCGCATGGAACCACCGAGGCACGCCGTGTGGCGCTCCGATCTTGCTGTCCATGCGCTCCGGCCGTTCCCGTCTTTCGTTTCTCCGCAGCATTCTCGATACACGAAACGTATGGATCTCTCGATTGCGGCGATCCTCGCGCAAGACGGCATCACGACCGGCGCCATTTATGCATTGTTGTCGCTGGCGCTCGTACTGGTGTTTTCCGTCACGCGGGTGATCTTCATTCCCCAGGGCGAATTCGTCGCCTACGGTGCGCTGACGCTTGCCGCGTTGCAGGCGCAGAAATTTCCCGCTACCTGCTGGCTGCTGTTCGTGATGGGCATCGCGTGCTTCCTGCTCGAAGTCGGCGGCCTGGTCCGGCATCGCGAACGCCGCCATCAGCTCGGCCGCACGCTCGCAACGCTTGGCAGCCGCTACATCCTGCTGCCGCTCGCGGTGTTCGCGATCACGCGCAGCTTTGCCACGCAGCCGCTGCCGATGCTCGCGCAGATCGCACTGACGCTCGCGATCGTCGTGCCGATGGGGCCGTTCATCTACCGGCTCGTGTACCAGCCGATCGCCGAAGGCACGACGCTGCTGCTGCTGATCGTGTCGGTCGCCGTCCACTTCGCGATGGTCGGCCTCGGGCTCGTGATGTTCGGCGCGGAAGGCTCGCGCACCAACGGGTTCTCGGATGCGTCGCTGTCGATCGGCAGCATGACCGTGTCGGTGCAGAGCATCCTGGTTGTCGTGACGGCGCTCGTGCTGATCGGCGCGCTCTATGTGTACTTCGGCCGCACGATCGCCGGCAAGGCGCTGCGCGCGACGTCGGTGAACCGGCTTGGCGCGCGGCTCGTCGGCATCGGCACGACCGAGGCAGGGCGGCTCGCGTTCACGTTCGCGGCAGGGCTCGGCGTGCTGTCCGGGATCCTCGTCGGCCCGCTGACGACGATCTACTACGACTCGGGCTTCCTGATCGGCCTGAAGGGTTTCGTCGGCGCGATCATCGGCGGGCTCGTCAGCTATCCGCTTGCGGCCGCCGGCTCGCTGCTCGTCGGCGTGCTCGAATCGTATTCGTCGTTCTGGGCGAGCGCATACAAGGAGGTGATCGTGTTCACGCTGATCATTCCGGTGCTGCTGTGGCGGAGCTTCGCCACGCCGCACGTGGAAGAGGAAGAGGAGTGACACGATGAAGACGATGGTACGCAACAAGACCTTCTGGGTGTTTCTCGTGGTGCTGTTCGCGCTGCCGGTGCTGCCTGGCGCGCTGCAGGTGCCTGAATACTGGATCACGCTGCTGAACTACATCGGCCTCTACGCGATCGTCGCGATCGGGCTCGTGCTGCTGACGGGCGTCGGCGGGATGACGAGCTTCGGGCAGGCCGCGTTCGTCGGCATCGGTGCCTATGCGACCGCGTTCCTGACGACGCGATACGGCGTGTCGCCGTGGCTCGCGCTGATCGTCGGCGTCGTGCTGACGGCGCTCGTCGCGCTCGTGCTTGGCGCGGTCACGATGCGGCTGTCCGGCCACTTCCTGCCGCTCGGCACGATCGCGTGGGGCCTTGCGCTGTTCTACCTGTTCGGCAACCTCGAACTGCTCGGCAAGTACGACGGGATCAACGGGATTCCGGCGCTGAACCTGTTCGGTATCGAACTCGAAAGCGGCCGCAGCCTGTATTTCCTGATCTGGGCCGTCGTGCTGGCCGCGATCGTGTCGGTGCAGAACCTGCTGAACAGCCGCCCGGGCCGTGCGATCCGCGCGCTGCGCGGCGGCGGCGTGATGGCCGAGGCGATGGGCGTGAACACCGCGTGGATGCGCGTCGTGATCTTCGTCTATGCGGCCGTGCTTGCGGCCGTATCGGGCTTCCTGTACGCACACCTGCAGCGCGCGGTGAACCCGACGCCGTTCGGGCTGAATCACGGGATCGAGTTCCTGTTCATGGCCGTGGTCGGCGGCGTGGCGCACGTGTGGGGGGCGGTGCTCGGCGCGGCGATCCTGACCGTGCTGCAGGACTACCTGCAGACGCTGCTGCCGAAGCTGCTCGGCTCGGAAGGCAACTTCGAGATCATCGTGTTCGGCGTGCTGATGGTGCTGCTGCTGCAGTACGCACGCCAGGGCGTGTGGCCGTTCTTCGCGAGGCTGTTCCCGCGCGGGCCGCGCGCGCATGTGCCCGAGCACGCCGATCCGTTGCCGCAGCGCGCGAAGCCGACGGCCGGCGAGCCGCTGCTCGTCGTCGACAACGCGCGCAAGCAGTTCGGCGGGCTCGTGGCCGTCAACGACGTCAGCTTCGACGTGAAGGCGGGGCAGATCATCGGGCTGATCGGCCCGAACGGCGCCGGCAAGTCGACCACGTTCAACCTCGTGACGGGTGTGCTGAAGCCGACGGGCGGCACGATCACGTTCCGTGGCGAGCGCATCGACGGGCTCACATCGCGCCAGATCGTCCGCCGCGGCATCGGCCGGACGTTCCAGCACGTGAAGCTGTTGCCGGCGATGACGGTGCTCGAGAACGTCGCGATCGGTGCGCACCTGCGCGGCCATACGGGCGTGTGGCGCAGCGTCGCGCGGCTCAATGCCCATGAGGAAGCGCAGTTGCTGGCCGAGGCCGCACGCCAGATCCGACGCGTCGGGCTCGAAAAGCACATGTACGACGAGGCGGGGAGTCTCGCGTTGGGCCAGCAGCGGATTCTCGAAATCGCGCGGGCGCTGTGCTGCGATCC
This sequence comes from Burkholderia sp. D-99, assembly GCF_011605345.1. Classification (GTDB taxonomy): domain Bacteria; phylum Pseudomonadota; class Gammaproteobacteria; order Burkholderiales; family Burkholderiaceae; genus Burkholderia. The sequence continues at coordinate 183,042 of NZ_JAAOXM010000012.1, read as the reverse complement.
GACGCTGCTGTTGCTCGATGAGCCGGCCGCCGGGCTGCGTTACCAGGAGAAGCAGCAACTCGCCGACCTGCTGAGGCGGCTGAAGGCGGAAGGCATGAGCGTGTTGCTCGTGGAACACGACATGGATTTTGTGATGAATCTCACCGATCGTTTGGTGGTGATGGAGTTCGGCACACGGATCGCGGAAGGGCTGCCGCAGGACGTGCAGCAGGATCCGGCGGTGCTGGAAGCGTATCTGGGCGGGGTGGAGTGATGACGGACACGACGATGCCGATTCTCGAGGTACGCGGGCTGGCGGTCCGATACGGGAAGGTGGAGGCGCTGCACGGCGCGGCGATCAAGGTTGGTGCGGGGCAGATCGTCAGCGTGATCGGCCCGAATGGAGCCGGCAAATCGACGCTGCTGAACGCGATCATGGGCGCGCTTCCGGTGACCGGGCATGCGTCGGGCGCGGTCGTGTACCGCGGCCACGACGTCGGTGCATTGCCGGTCGAGCAGCGCGTCGCGCGCGGGATGTGCCTCGTACCGGAAAAGCGAGAGCTGTTCAGCACGATGACGGTCGAAGACAACCTCGTATTGGGTGCGTATCGACGCAAGCAGGCCGGTGAAGCGAACTTCCTCGACCAGCTCGATCATGTGTTTGCACTGTTTCCGCGACTGAAGGAGCGCCGCAAGCAGGCGGCTGGCACGCTATCCGGCGGCGAGCGGCAGATGCTTGCAGTTGGCCGCGCGCTGATGGGCAAGCCTGACCTGCTGATGCTCGACGAGCCGAGCCTCGGGCTGGCGCCGCTGATCGTGAAGGAGATCTTTCATATCATCAGCGCGTTGCGCGGGACGGGCGTGGCGACGCTGCTGATCGAACAGAACGCACGGGCTGCGCTGCAGATCTCCGACTACGGCTATGTGCTGGAGACAGGCGAGTTTGCGCTGGAAGGGCCGGCGGCCGAACTTGCGCAGAATCCGCGCGTGATCGAAACGTACCTCGGGCTGGCGAAGAAAACGGCCTGATCTACGGCGCGGTTGGCGGGAAACGGGCGGCGTGTTTCACGTGAAACACGCCGTTTTTGTTTTTGGGGTGCCGATACACGACGGCTAGTGGCTAGGGGATAAGTGCCAGGGAAACAGTCTGAAGTTCTGTGCAATAGCGATGGGCGGGGCGTTCACAGCGCGGATGACGGTTCGAAGCATCGTTCGCGGAGGGCTGCCGCTTGTTCCGCAGGCCGAGGATGTGCCGGGTCACAGAGGATAAGTGTCGGGCGAACCGTCAGAAAATCTGTGGGGAAGAGGGCGGGCGCGGTCGCACAGGATGTACCGTCCGGGTTGTCGTGCGGGGCACGGGCATTGTGGTGACCGGGGGATAAGTGCCAGAGAAACAGTCGGAAGTTCTGTGTAATAACGCTGTTCGACGCGCCCTCGGCGCGGATGACGGCCCGACGCATCGTTCGTGGAGGGCTGCCGCTTGTTCCACAGAACGAGGATCCGCCAGGTCACAGGGGATAAGTGTCGGGCGAACCGTCGGAAAATCTGTGGGGAAGAGGGCGGGCTCGGTTGCACAGGATGTTCCGTCCGGGTTGTCGTGCGGGGCACAGGCATTGTGGTGACCGGGGGTAAGTGCCAGAGAAACAGTCGGAAGTTCTGTGTAATAGCGCTGGTCGAGGCGCCCGCAGCGCGGATGGCTGTTCGGTGCATCGTTCGCGGAGGGGTGCCGCTTGTTCCACAGGCCGAGGATGTGCCGGGTCACAGGGGATAAGTGTCGGGCGAACCGTCAGAAAATCTGTGGGGAAGAGGGCGGGCGCGGTCGCACAGGATGTTCCGTTCGGGTTGTCGTGCAGGGCACGGGCATTGTAGTGACCGGGGGATAAGTGCCAGAGAAACAGTCGGAAGTTCTGTGTAATAACGCTATTCGAGGCGCCCTCGGCACGGATGACGGCTCGAAGCATCGTTCACGGAGGGCTGCCGCTTGCTCCACAGAACGAGGATGCGCCAGGTCACAGGGGATAAGTGTCGGGCGAACCGTCGGAAAATCTGTGGGGAAGAGGGCGGGCGCGGTTACACAGAATGTCTCGTTCGTGTTGTCGTGCGGGGCCCAGGCATCGAATGGGTATCTGTTCCACGTGGAACTTCCCGGCAAGCGAATCTTTGCACAGGCGCAACGATGTGCTGCCGGCAGGCCGAAAGCATTGCTGGAGCAGGCTCTGCGCCATGGATTCATCGGCCGATCACAGAAAAATCGTCGAAATGCACAGACCCTACCATTCGGACGGCCTTCGGGTGAAAAGCGAACCCGCTATAATTCGGCCCATACATTTCTCAGATAGGTTCGTGCGCAGTCCTGCGTACGGAATCCACCATGCTTTTTCCCACAGAATTTGACGTCATCGTCGTCGGTGGCGGTCATGCCGGCACCGAAGCTGCGCTGGCGTCCGCCCGCATGGGCGCAAAGACACTGCTGCTGACCCACAACATCGAAACACTTGGGCAGATGAGCTGCAATCCGTCGATCGGCGGCATTGGCAAGGGCCATCTGGTCAAGGAAGTAGATGCGCTGGGTGGCGCAATGGCGGCCGCGACCGACGAGAGCGGTATTCAGTTCCGGATCCTCAATTCGTCGAAGGGCCCGGCCGTGCGCGCGACGCGTGCGCAGGCCGATCGCATCCTGTACAAGGCTGCGATCCGCCACCGGCTCGAGAATCAGCCGAACCTCTGGCTGTTCCAGCAGGCCGTCGACGACCTGATGGTCGAAGGCGACCGCGTGGTGGGCGCCGTCACGCAGATCGGCATCCGCTTCCGTGCTCGTGCGGTCGTGCTGACCGCCGGGACGTTCCTCGACGGCAAGATCCACGTCGGCCTGAACAACTACACGGGCGGCCGTGCGGGCGATCCGGCGGCCGTGTCGCTGTCGTCGCGCCTGAAGGAGCTGAAGCTGCCGCAGGGCCGCCTGAAGACCGGTACGCCGCCGCGTATCGATGGCCGTTCGATCGATTTCTCGAAGCTGGCCGAACAGCCGGGCGATCTCGATCCTATCCCCGTCTTCTCGTTCCTCGGTCGCGCGGAGCAGCATCCGCAGCAGCTGCCGTGCTGGGTCACGCACACGAACGAGCGCACGCACGACATCATTCGCGGCGGCCTCGACCGTTCGCCTATGTATACAGGCGTGATCGAAGGCGTCGGGCCGCGCTATTGCCCGTCGATCGAGGACAAGATTCACCGGTTCGCGTCGAAGGAATCGCACCAGATCTTCATGGAGCCGGAAGGGCTGACGACCAACGAGTTCTACCCGAACGGGATCTCGACGAGCCTGCCGTTCGACGTCCAGCTCGAGCTCGTGCACTCGATGCTCGGCCTCGAGAACGCGCATATCCTGCGCCCCGGCTATGCGATCGAGTACGACTACTTCGACCCGCGCGCGCTGAAGGCGTCGCTCGAAACGAAGGCGATCAACGGGCTGTTTTTTGCGGGCCAGATCAACGGGACGACCGGCTATGAAGAAGCGGCCGCTCAGGGGCTGCTGGCCGGTCTCAATGCTGGCCGCTACGTGCAGGAAAAGGATGCATGGTGCCCGCGCCGTGACCAGGCCTACCTTGGCGTGCTGGTCGACGATCTCGTCACGCGTGGGGTGGCCGAGCCGTACCGGATGTTCACGAGCCGCGCCGAGTATCGCCTCAGCCTGCGTGAAGACAATGCCGACATGCGCCTGACCGAGATCGGCCGCGAACTGGGGCTCGTCGACGACGCGCGCTGGGATGCGTTCAGCCGGAAACGCGACGCTGTTTCACGTGAAACCGAACGCCTGAAGTCGACGTGGGTCACGCCGAAGACGTTGCCGCCGGAAGAAGCGACCGCGCTCCTCGGCAAGGCGATCGACCACGAATACAGCCTCGCCGAGCTGCTGCGCCGTCCGGGTATCAGCTACGACGGCGTGTGCGGACTGAAGGGCGGCGAATGCGGCCCCGCGGAGCCGCTGGCCGACGATCCGGTGCTGCTCGAGCAGATCAAGGAGCAGGTCGAGATCGGCATCAAGTATCAGGGCTATATCGAGCGCCAGGCGTCGGAGATCGAACGCAACGATGCGAACGAGAACACGCGTCTGCCCGACGGTATCGATTACCGCGAAGTCCGCGGCCTGTCGTTCGAGGTGAGCCAGAAGCTCAACGAGTTCCGGCCGGAAACGATCGGGCAGGCGTCGCGTATCTCGGGTGTCACGCCGGCGGCGATCTCGCTGCTGATGGTGCACCTGAAGCGCCGCGGCCTGGGTCGCCGGAATGGTACTGCCGAAGCGGCAACGGAGCAGGGGGACGGCGCCGTCCCGACGCAACAATGACGGCGCGTCGCGCGCCGGCGGTTAATCGGGACGTACTGGAACAGATGCTCGTCGAAGGCATGACGGCGCTCGACCTCACGCTGACGGATGCACAACGCAACCAGCTGCTCGACTACGTCGCGCTGCTCGGCAAGTGGAACGCGGTCTACAACCTGACTGCGATCCGCGACCCGAAGCAGATGCTGATCCAGCACATCCTCGATTCGCTTTCCATCGTCTCGCATCTGCGTGGCCGTGCATCGGCCCGCGTGCTCGACGTCGGCTCGGGCGGCGGGTTACCCGGTATCGTGCTGGCGATCGTCGAGCCGGATTGGCAGATCACGCTGAACGATATCGTGCACAAGAAGTCTGCATTCCAGACGCAGATGCGCGCGGAGCTGAAGCTCACGAACCTGTCGGTGGTCACGGGGCGGGTCGAATCGCTGCAGCCGGGTGTCGAAGTGCCGGAAAAATTCGACATGATCGTATCCCGCGCTTTCGCGGATCTGTCCGACTTCGTTAAACTTGCTCGACATCTGGTCGCGCCGGGCGGATCGATCTGGGCAATGAAGGGCGTTCATCCGGAGGACGAGATTGCGCGGTTGCCCGAAGGCAGCCGGGTGAAGCAGACGATACGGCTGGCGGTGCCAATGCTCGATGCCGAACGGCATCTGATCGAAGTGGCCGTCGACGAGGCGAATTGAAGGGCAGGCGCGTGATAGCGCGCCTTTGTTTGAAGGTAAAGGGAACACACCAACGATGGCAAAGATCTTCTGCGTTGCGAACCAGAAGGGGGGCGTCGGCAAGACGACGACATCGGTCAATCTCGCCGCAAGCCTTGCAGCGCAGGAGCAACGAGTCCTGCTGATCGATCTCGACCCGCAGGGTAACGCGACGATGGGCAGCGGGATCGACAAGTCTGCTTGCGAAGCGACCGTGTACGAGGTGCTGGTCGACGGCGTGTCGGTGACCGATGCGCGCATTCGGCCGGACGGCGTCACTTACGACGTGCTGCCCGCGAACCGCGAGCTGTCCGGTGCCGAGATCGAACTGATCAGCATTGACAACCGCGAGCGCCGGCTGAAGGCCGCGCTCGAGCACGTGGCCGACGACTACGATTTCGTGCTGATCGATTGCCCGCCGACGCTGTCGCTGCTGACGCTGAACGGGCTGTGCGCGGCGCATGGCGTCGTGATCCCGATGCAGTGCGAGTACTTCGCTCTGGAGGGGTTGTCGGACCTCGTCAACACGATCAAGCAGGTTCACGCGAACATGAACCGCGACCTGAAGATCATCGGCTTGCTGCGCGTGATGTTCGATCCGCGCATCACGCTGCAGCAGCAAGTCTCCGATCAACTGAAAGCGCACTTCGGCGACAAGGTGTTCGACGCGGTGATTCCGCGCAACGTGCGCCTGGCGGAAGCGCCGAGTTACGGGCTGCCGGGCGTCGTGTTCGACCGCAGCTCGCGCGGTGCGCAAGCGTATCTCCAGTTCGGTGCCGAGATGATCGACCGCGTTCGCGCGTTCGAGGTGTCGTGATCCGGACATGAGCGAAGCGAGGAAGAAAGACATGAACGCGGTACCAAAGAAGAAGGGCTTGGGACGTGGCCTCGAAGCGCTGCTCGGCGGCAGTGCCGATATCACCGAAGCGGTGAAGATCGAAGGGGCACCGAACACGCTCGCGCTCGGCAAGCTGCAGGCCGGCAAGTACCAGCCGCGGACGCGGATGGACGAAGGCAGCCTGCAGGAGCTCGCGGCGAGCATTCGCGCACAGGGCGTGATGCAGCCGATCCTGGTACGGCCCATTTCATCAGACAAATACGAGATCATCGCAGGCGAGCGCCGTTTCCGCGCGGCGCGCCTGGCGGGCCTCGATGAAGTGCCGGTGCTCGTGAAGGATGTGTCCGACCAGGCCGCCGCGGCGATGGCGCTGATCGAGAACATCCAGCGCGAGGATCTGAACCCGCTTGAAGAAGCGCACGGTATCCAGCGCCTGCTCGACGAGTTCGATTTCACGCACGAACAGGCAGCCGAATCGGTCGGCCGTTCGCGCAGCGCGGTGTCGAACCTGCTGCGCCTGCTGAACCTGGCTTCGCCGGTGCAGACGATGCTGCTGGCGGGCGATCTCGACATGGGGCACGCGCGCGCGCTGCTCGCCGTCGATGCGGCCACGCAGATCACGCTCGCCCACCAGGTCGTCAACAAGCGAATGTCGGTTCGTGAGACCGAGAAGCTCGTCGCGCACACGACGAAGGAAGTGCCGGCCGTGAAGGCGCGTGCGAAGGACGACGGCGGCCGCGATACGCGCCGTCTCGAGGAGGAGTTGTCCGACCTGCTCGCGTCGACGGTGAAGATCAAGCTCGGCCGCCGCGGGCGAGGGCAGGTCACGGTCGACTTCGGTAGCCTCGACGCGCTCGAGGGCATTCTCGCGCGGCTGCGCGGCAACGTCGCGACCGAAGAGTAACGCGGTGCCGATGGAGGAGACGGGCGCACCGGCGCCGCGCCGGTGGCTCGGATGGTTTGCGCAGGAGCCGGTGCTGTCGGTCCTTGTGCTTGGCCTGATCGTGCTGCAATGGGTGCGTCCGCAACCATTTTCCGTATTGGCCGATCGCGTCGACTGGCAGACGGTCGCGACGCTCGCGGGCCTGCTGATGCTGACCAAGGCGCTCGAGTTGTCCGGTTGCCTGATGTGGCTCGCGCACCGCATCGTGCATCACGTGCATTCCGAACGCGGGCTCGCGATGCTGCTCGTCGGGTTCGCCGCGTTGCTGTCGATGTGGCTCACCAACGACGTCGCGCTGTTCGTCGTCGTGCCGTTGATGGTGTCGCTGCGTGCGCTGACGCCACTGCCGTTCCGGCGGCTCGTGATCGTCGTCGCGCTGGCCGTCAACGCGGGGTCCGTCGCGACGCCGCTCGGCAATCCCCAGAATCTTTTCCTGTGGCAATTGAGCGGCGTATCGTTCGGCCGCTTCGTGGTCACGCTCGGGCCGCTCGCGATCGCGCTGATGGCGCTGCTGCTCGTGCTGACCGCATGCGTGTTTCGCGCGAAGCCGCTCGACCTGTCCGGCGACGCCACTGCGTTGCCCGTACAACGCATGCACGCGCTGATCGCGGCGGTGCTGTTCGCTGCGTTCGTGCTGCTCGCCGATGCGCATCATCCGCTGCCCGGTCTCGTCGGTGTCGCGATCGTGCTACTCGCCGTCAAACGCGACGCAGTCCTGAAGATCGACTGGCTGTTGCTGCTGATCTTCGTACTGATGTTCGTCGTGCTGCGTACGGCGGCTGCGCTGCCCGTCGTGCACGACACGATTGCGAATGCGCAACTCGATTCGCCGCTGCGCGTCTATGCGGCCGGCGCGCTGCTGTCACAGGTAATCAGCAACGTGCCGGCCGCGATCCTGCTGTCGGAGTTCACGCATGACTGGCGTGCGCTCGCGTTCGGCGTATCGGTCGGCGGTTTCGGTTTCGCGATCGGCTCGCTTGCGAACCTGATCGCGGTGCGTCTCGCGAAGGAGCCGCGCATGTGGCTGCCGTTCCACCTGGTTTCAATCCCGTTCGCACTCGCAAGCGCGGCACTCGGCGCGTGGCTGCTCGTTCACGGTTGAGCCATGCGGGTACGCGTGGCACAGGCGTGCCGTTCGGGTGGTGGGGAGGGTGCACAGTATTCGCGCTGGTTGCGGGGCTGTTGATAAGTGCCGCAATCCACAGTCAATTACCTGTGGTGGCATGACAACTGATTGGATGATTCGATGCGCCGGCGTCGGTCCGGATTTCACGCATCCGATGCGGCTGGGTGACCGCCGTGTTTCACCTGTCCGGAGCGTCGCTCCGGGTGTGGGCCCGGGGCCGCGTCACAGCGTGGATTCCGGGTGGCGTGCGTGCCGTCCCGCCAGCGCCCGCACCAGGCATCGTTTCCCCGCCATTTCATCGTCGCCGGATTTTTTCGGGCAAGAAATACCGGTGCCAAAAAGCGACCTTACAACTGTCATCGTACGTCGTCGAATCGCGTGTTTTTTCACATGATGAGGCGTCGTTTTACGCAGGTTTTTGTCGCGTCTAAAGCCTTGAATCACTTGCAACTATCGCTTACAATCGCCCGGATTTGTTAGCTAGGCACCCCTGAAAGCTTTCAGAAAGTTTGGGGTCGGGTTCAAGGATTTTGCGGAAGATTGCGATGGCGGGTCAGGCGCCGAACGACAGGCACGATGATCAGCGCACGCAACGCACCGCTTCGGCGGCCGGCGAGCGGCGCGAATCCGATGATGACTGGGATGCCGAGCAGCAGGATAACAACATCGTTCCGCTCACACGGGTAGAAGCCGAGAAGCTGTTCGGCCCGGACGTGAGCAAGCCCTCGCGCGTGACCCCCTATAAGGTGGTATTCGCGCAAGTGGTTCTGTCCCTGGTTGCAACGCTGGCGTGGTGGCTGTTTTCAAAGTCGCCGGGCGCCGCTGCGCAATCCGCGTTTCTGGGCGGAGCGATTGGCTGGGTGCCCAGTGCGGTATTCGTGGCACGACTGAAGGCAGGTGGTTCGGCCACCGTGATGAGCTGGGTGATGGGCGAAGCCCTGAAGCTCGCTCTGACGATCGGGATGTTCACTGCAGTGGCGTTCGGCTGGGCCGGCGTGCACTGGGTGCCGTTCCTCGTCACGTACCTCGTCGTGCTGAAGACGTACTGGATCGCGCTGGCCTGGCGGTAAGGAACAAGCAGCGTGCGGTTTCGACAATGAACCGCACCGGCCCGTTCCCGCAATAGCGTGTTGCGGAACTGGCAAAACGATTTTCGACAATTTGGGTGGCATTAACGATATGGCAGCTAGCGAAGGCACGCGCGGTCCGGATCCGTCCGAGTACATTGCGCACCACTTGCAGAATTTCTCCACCTCGCATCAGACGTCGATTTTCGACATTCACGTCTGGAATATCGACACGCTGTTCTGGTCGATCGTTTGCGGCATCGTGACGTTCGTCCTGCTGCGTCTGGCTGCCCGCAAGGCGACGTCGGGCGTGCCGGGCCGTTTCCAGTGCGCAATCGAGATGCTTGTCGAAATGGTCGAAGACCAGTCGAAGGCCATCGTCCACGGCAATCGTACCTTCATCGCTCCGCTCGCCCTCACGGTGTTCGTGTGGGTCGCGCTGATGAACTCCCTCGACTTTCTCCCGGTTGACCTGCCGGGCCGCGTGATCGGCCTGCTCGGTCTGTCGGACGTGATTTCCCACCATCGCATCGTCCCGACGGCCGACCTGAACGGCACGCTCGGCATCGCGCTCGGCGTGTTCGTCCTGATGATCTACTACAGCATCAAGATCAAGGGCGCGGGCGGCTTTGTGCATGAGCTGCTGTCGGCCCCGTTCGGTGCCCACCCGCTGCTGTGGATCCCTAACCTCGCGCTCAACATCGTCGAATATCTCGCCAAGACCGTCTCCCTCGGTATGCGGCTGTTCGGCAACATGTACGCGGGTGAGCTGTTGTTCCTGTTGATCGCCCTGCTCGGCAGCATGTGGAGCTTCGGTGGCGACGCAACGTTCCTCGGCTTCGTTGGCCACGTGATCGCGGGCAGCGTCTGGGCAATCTTCCACATCCTGATTGTTCTGTTGCAGGCATTCATTTTCATGATGCTGACGCTGGTGTATCTCGGCCAGGCGCACGACAAGCACTAAGCGCGGCGTGCAAAAAAGAGTTTCCGTTTTAGTTTTTTAAATCTCAGTTCCAAGTCTTTTCACAAAGGAGTGATCATGCAAGCTTACATCGCCAACATCCAGGGTCTGACCGCCATCGGTATCGGCATCATCATCGGCCTGGGTGCAATCGGCGCCTGTATCGGTATCGCGCTGATGGGTGGTAAGTACATCGAAGCCTGCGCACGTCAGCCGGAACTCATCAACCCGCTGCAAACGAAGATGTTCCTGCTGGCTGGTCTGATCGACGCGGCATTCCTGATCGGCGTGGGTGTTGCAATGCTGTTCGCGTTCGCGAACCCGCTCCTGTCGAAGCTCGCAGGCTAAGGTTCCTCGGAAATATGCGTCCGGCGCAAGCCGGCGCAGGGCGGAACGGAGACTTGGGGCGCTGATCGAATGCAACTCGATGAGCGCCTTACCGTTTCATTTTTCCGGAATAGCAGATAAGGAAACACCGTGAATCTCAACGCAACTCTGTTTGCGCAAATGGTCGTGTTCCTGGTCCTCGCGTGGTTCACGATGAAATTCGTGTGGCCGCCGTTGATCAACGCCCTCGACGAACGTTCGAAGAAGATCGCCGACGGCCTCGCCGCCGCCGAAAAGGGCAAGGCGGAACTCGACGCAGCGCACAAGCGCGTGGACCAGGAACTCGCGCAGGCCCGCAATGACGGCCAGCAGCGCATCGCCGACGCTGAAAAGCGTGCCCAGGCGGTCGCCGAGGAAATCAAGGCCAACGCCCAGGCTGAAGCCGCCCGCATCGTCGCCCAGGCGAAGGCGGAAGCAGAACAGCAAATTGTGAAGGCGCGCGAAGCGCTGCGTGGCGAAGTCGCTACGCTGGCCGTGAAGGGCGCCGAGCAGATCCTGAAGCGCGAAGTCGATCAAACGGCCCACGCCCAACTGCTGAATCAACTGAAAGCCGAGCTCTGATCATGGCCGAACTTGCAACCATCGCCCGCCCTTACGCAGAAGCGCTGTTCCGCGTGGCCGAGGGCGGTGACATCGCCGCCTGGTCCACGCTCGTGCAAGAGCTGGCCCAGGTTGCGCGTCTGCCGGAAGTACTGTCGGTCGCGTCGAGCCCGAAGGTGACGCGCACGCAAGTAGCCGAGTTGCTGCTTGCTGCGGTGAAGTCGCCGCTCGCGGCCGGCGCCGAAGCAAAGAACTTCGTGCAGATGCTGGTCGACAATCATCGCATCGCGCTGCTGCCGGAAATCGCCGTGCAGTTCGAGGCGCTCAAGAACGAACGTGAAGGTGCCGCCGACGCCGAGATCGTAAGCGCGTTCCCGCTGAACGGCGCGGATCTCGACAGTCTCGTCTCGGGCCTCGAACGCAAGTTCAAGCGCAAGCTGAAACCGACGGTCGAAGTCGATTCGTCGCTGATCGGCGGCGTGCGCGTGACGGTCGGCGACGAAGTGCTCGACACCTCGGTTCGCGCGCGCCTCGCATCGATGCAGGCTGCCTTGACCGCCTGAGCGCCACGCCGGCACGCAACAGAATTGACTATCAGGAGCGAATAATGCAACTCAATCCCTCTGAGATCAGCGAGCTGATCAAGAGCCGGATCCAGGGCCTTGAAGCGAGCGCAGACGTTCGCAACCAGGGCACCGTGATCTCCGTGACCGACGGTATCGTGCGTATCCACGGCCTGTCGGACGTGATGCAGGGCGAAATGCTCGAGTTTCCGGGCAACACGTTCGGCCTCGCGCTGAACCTCGAGCGCGACTCGGTCGGCGCGGTGATTCTCGGCGAATACGAACACATCTCGGAAGGCGACATCGTCAAGACGACGGGCCGCATTCTCGAAGTCCCGGTTGGTCCGGAACTCGTCGGCCGCGTGGTCGATGCGCTCGGCAACCCGATCGACGGCAAGGGCCCGGTCAACGCCAAGCTGACCGACGCGATCGAAAAGATCGCCCCGGGCGTGATCTGGCGTAAGTCGGTGTCGCAGCCGGTGCAGACGGGCATCAAGTCGATCGACGCGATGGTGCCGATCGGCCGTGGCCAGCGTGAGCTGATCATCGGCGACCGTCAGTGCGGCAAGACCGCAGTGGCGCTCGACGCGATCATCAACCAGAAGGGCAAGGACCTGATCTGTATCTACGTCGCGATCGGCCAGAAGGCTTCGTCGATCATGAACGTGGTTCGCAAGCTCGAAGAAACGGGCGCGATGGAATACACGATCGTCGTCGCCGCTTCGGCTTCGGATTCGGCAGCGATGCAGTACCTCGCACCGTACGCCGGCTGCACGATGGGCGAATACTTCCGCGATCGTGGCCAAGACGCGCTGATCATCTATGACGACTTGACCAAGCAAGCCTGGGCATACCGTCAGATCTCGCTGCTGCTGCGCCGCCCGCCGGGCCGTGAAGCGTACCCGGGCGACGTGTTCTATCTGCACTCGCGTCTGCTCGAGCGTGCGGCTCGCGTGTCGGAAGAGTACGTCGAGAAGTTCACGAACGGCGAAGTGAAGGGCAAGAGCGGTTCGCTGACGGCACTGCCGGTCATCGAAACGCAGGCTGGCGACGTGACCGCGTTCGTTCCGACGAACGTGATCTCGATTACCGACGGCCAGATCTTCCTGGAAACCGACCTGTTCAACGCAGGCATCCGCCCGGCAATCAACGCCGGCGTGTCGGTGTCGCGAGTCGGTGGCGCCGCTCAGACGAAGGTCGTGAAGAAGCTGTCGGGCGGTATCCGTACCGACCTCGCGCAGTACCGTGAACTGGCTGCATTCGCACAGTTCGCATCGGACCTCGACGAAGCGACCCGCAAGCAACTCGAGCGCGGCCGCCGCGTGACGGAACTGCTGAAGCAGCCGCAGTACCAGCCGCTGCAGGTGTGGGAACTGGCCGTGTCGCTGTACGCCGCGAACAATGGCTACCTCGACGACCTCGACGTCAAGCAAGTGCTGTCGTTCGAGAAGGGCCTGCGCGAAAACCTGAAGACCAGCCACGCTGACCTCATCAAGCGCATCGAAGACACCAAGGATCTCTCGAAGGACGACGAAGGCGCACTGCGCTCGGCGATCGAATCCTTCAAGAAGTCCGGTGCCTATTGATCCGCGAGTGACACACTGAGGCCGCGCGGGTGCTGATGCGCCCGCGCCGCTTCGGTCAAGGAGCAAGCTATGGCTGGAATGAAGGAAATTCGCGGCAAGATCAAGAGCGTGCAGAACACGCGCAAGATCACGAAGGCGATGGAGATGGTGGCCGCATCGAAGATGCGTCGCGCGCAGGAACGCATGCGCGCCGCTCGTCCGTATGCGGACAAGGTCCGTGCCATCGCCGCGCACATGAGCCGCGCGAACCCGGAGTACCGCCACCCGTTCATGGTGGCGAACGAAGGCACGAACACGGCCGGCATCATCCTCGTCACGACGGACAAGGGTCTGTGCGGCGGTTTGAACACCAACGTGCTGCGTGCGACGGTTCAGAAGTTCAAGGAACTGGAAGAGAAGGGCCAGAAGGTCGAAGCCACGGCGATCGGCAGCAAGGGCCTCGGTTTCCTGAACCGCTTCGGCGCGAAGGTGATGTCGCAGGTCGTGCACCTCGGCGACACCCCGCATCTGGACAAGCTGATCGGCGCCGTGAAGACGCAGCTCGATCTGTACTCGGAAGGCAAGCTGTCGGCGGTTTATATCGCTTACACGCGCTTCGTCAACACGATGAAGCAGGAAGCCGTGATCGAGCAGCTGCTGCCGCTGTCGTCGGAACACTTCGAAGCCGATGACGGTACGCCGGCCACGTCGTGGGATTACATCTACGAGCCGGACGCGCAGGCAGTCGTCGACGAACTGCTCGTGCGTTACGTCGAGGCGCTGGTGTACCAGGCCGTCGCGGAAAACATGGCGTCCGAGCAATCGGCGCGCATGGTCGCGATGAAGGCCGCGTCCGACAACGCGAAGACGGTGATCAGCGAACTGCAGCTCGTGTACAACAAGAGCCGTCAGGCCGCGATTACGAAAGAACTGTCGGAGATCGTCGGCGGCGCAGCCGCTGTTTAAGCGCGCGCCACGGACGACAACTGCGCCTTTGCGCGAGTAAAGAATCAGGTATTTAAAGGAAAAGCGATGAGTACTGCTGCTTTGGTAGAAGGCAAGATCGTACAGTGCATCGGCGCCGTTATCGACGTGGAATTCCCGCGCGACAGCATGCCGAAGATCTACGACGCGCTCATTCTCGATGGCTCGGAACTGACGCTCGAAGTCCAGCAGCAGCTGGGTGACGGCGTGGTCCGGACCATCTGTCTGGGTGCATCCGACGGCCTGCGCCGCGGTCTGGTGGTGAAGAACACGCGCAAGCCGATCTCGGTGCCGGTCGGCAAGCCGACCCTCGGCCGGATCATGGACGTCCTCGGCCGTCCGATCGACGAAGCTGGCCCGATCGAAAGCGCAACGACGCGTTCGATCCACCAGAAGGCTCCGGCGTTCGACGAACTGTCGCCGTCCACCGAACTGCTCGAAACGGGTATCAAGGTCATCGACCTGATCTGCCCGTTCGCAAAGGGCGGCAAGGTTGGCCTGTTCGGCGGTGCTGGCGTGGGCAAGACCGTCAACATGATGGAGCTCATCAACAACATCGCGAAGGAACACGGCGGTTACTCCGTGTTCGCGGGCGTGGGCGAGCGTACCCGTGAAGGGAACGACTTCTACCACGAAATGAAGGACTCGAACGTTCTCGACAAGGTCGCGCTGGTGTACGGCCAGATGAACGAGCCGCCGGGCAACCGTCTGCGCGTCGCGCTGACCGGCCTGACGATGGCCGAGCACTTCCGTGACGAAGGCCTCGACGTGCTGTTCTTCGTCGACAACATCTACCGTTTCACGCTGGCCGGTACCGAAGTGTCGGCACTGCTCGGCCGTATGCCGTCGGCAGTGGGCTATCAGCCGACGCTGGCTGAAGAAATGGGCAAGCTGCAAGAGCGCATCACGTCGACCAAGAAGGGCTCGATTACGTCGGTCCAGGCCGTGTACGTCCCTGCGGATGACTTGACCGACCCGTCGCCGGCTACGACCTTCGGCCACCTGGACGCAACCGTCGTTCTGTCGCGTGACATCGCTTCGCTGGGTATCTACCCGGCGGTCGACCCGCTCGACTCGACGTCGCGCCAGATCGACCCGAACGTGATCGGTGAAGAGCACTACTCGATCACCCGTCGTGTTCAGCAGACGCTGCAGCGCTACAAGGAACTGCGCGACATCATCGCGATTCTGGGTATGGACGAACTGTCACCGGAAGACAAGCTGTCGGTCGCGCGCGCTCGTAAGATCCAGCGTTTCCTGTCGCAGCCGTTCCACGTTGCTGAAGTGTTCACGGGCTCGCCGGGCAAGTACGTGCCGCTGAAGGAAACGATCCGCGGCTTCAAGATGATCGTCGACGGCGAGTGCGACCACCTGCCGGAACAGGCGTTCTACATGGTCGGCACGATCGACGAAGCCTTCGAAAAGGCCAAGAAGATCTCGTAAGGATTCGAGTGAGTCGCACGGCGCGTGCCAGTCGGGATTAACAGTCGGACTGATAACCCTGGCCGGTCGCGCCGACCGCAACACGCTCAATCCGCCGTGCATGGGACGAGGGCGGGCGCCTCGAGGCGTTCGCACTCGTTGACAGGAGTCGATATGGCAACCATCAAAGTAGACGTCGTCAGCGCGGAAGAGCAGATCTTCTCGGGCGAGGCGAAATTCGTCGCGCTGCCGGGCGAAACGGGTGAGCTGGGTATTTTGCCGGGCCACACGCCGCTGATCACGCGGATTCGTCCGGGTGCGGTGCGCATCGAAGTCGAGGGCGGCAACGACGAATTCGTGTTCGTCGCGGGCGGCATTCTCGAAGTGCAGCCGGGCGCCGTGACGGTGCTCGCCGATACCGCGATCCGCGGCAAGGACCTCGACGCGGCGAAAGCCGAGGAAGCGCGCAAGCGTGCCGAGGAAACGCTGCAGAACGCGAAGTCGGATCTCGACCTCGCGAAGGCGCAATCCGAGCTCGCGACCGCGATGGCGCAGCTCGAAGCGATCCAGCGTCTGGCGAAGATCCGCAGCCGGCACTGAGCCGCGCCGCGTATCCCGCGAAAGAAAGCAGCCTCCGGGCTGCTTTTTTTTCGCCTGTCGTTTTCGTCTGCTTTTTTTGCGGGTCGGATCATTCCGTCCGGTCGTGCTATTTCACCCGCCTGCCGCGATTCGATGTCAGAGTGTCGTCAGCGGAGCGCGGCATCATCCGCGGAGAGGCAGTCCGCCGCGATGGCGGCGGAGCAGGCGCGCGTGAGCCGCGTGCCGGGCCGATCAGACAAAAACGGACGGAGACATTCATGACAGCAGACCTTGGCGTGGGCGCGCTGATCGCGCCCGAAAACGGCTTGTCGTACGTGCGCGGCACGACCGACGTGCCGCTCTCCGAAGCGACGATCGGCCGGTTCCTGCTCGACACGGCCGGCCGCTTTCCCGATCGTCCGGCCGTCGTGTTCCGCGAGCAGCAGGTGCGCTGGACCTGGCGCGAGTTCGCGAACGAGGTCGATGTGCTGGCGTCCGGGCTGGCCTCGCTCGGCATCGTGAAGGGCGATCGCGTCGGCATCTGGTCGCCGAACCGCAGCGAATGGCTGCTCACGCAGTTCGCGACCGCGCGGATCGGAGCGGTGCTCGTCAACATCAATCCGGCCTACCGGCTGTCGGAGCTCGAATACGCGCTGAACAAGGTCGGCTGCAAGGCCGTGATCGCCGCCGAGCGCTTCAAGACGTCCGCCTACGTCGAGATGCTGCAGACCATCGCACCGGAGCTCGCGACCGCGACGCCGGGCGACCTGCATGCGGCGCGCGTGCCGAGCCTGCGCACGGTCGTGTCGATGGGCGACGTCGCGCCGGCCGGTATGTTCCGCTTCGCGGACGTGATGGCGCGCGGCCGCCAGGCCGTCGATCCCGCGTTGCTCGATGCGATCGGCGCGACACTCGCGGCCCATGAGCCCATCAACATCCAGTTCACGAGCGGCACGACGGGCAGCCCGAAGGGCGCGACGCTCACGCATCGCAACGTCGTCAACAACGGGCGCTCGATCGCGACCGCGATGCGCTTCACCGAGCAGGACACGCTGTGCATCCCGGTGCCGCTGTATCACTGCTTCGGGATGGTGCTCGCGGTGCTCGCGTGCGTGTCGAAGGGCGCGGCGATGGTGTTCCCGGGCGAAGCGTTCGACCCGGTCGCGACGCTCGCGGCGGTGGCGGACGAGCGCTGCACCGCGCTGCACGGCGTGCCGACGATGTTCATCGCGGAGCTCGATCATCCGGCGTTCGCGCAATTTGACCTGTCGACGCTGCGCACCGGGATCATGGCTGGCTCACCGTGCCCGATCGAGACGATGAAGCGCGTCGTGTCGCAGATGCACCTGTCGGAGATCACGATCGCGTACGGGATGACGGAGACGAGCCCGGTGTCGTTCCAGAGCTCGACCGACGATCCGCTCGAGAAGCGCACGACGACGGTCGGCCGCATCCAGCCACACCTGGAAGTGAAGGTCGTCGATCCGGGCGGCGATATTGTGCCGGTCGGCGCGACGGGCGAGCTGTGCACGAAGGGTTATTCGGTGATGCTCGGCTACTGGGACGACGACGCGAAGACGCGCGAGGTGCTGGTGGACGGCTGGATGCATACGGGCGACCTCGCGACGCTCGACGCGGACGGTTACTGCAACATCGTCGGCCGGCTGAAGGACATGGTGATTCGCGGCGGCGAGAACGTCTATCCGCGCGAGATCGAGGAATTCCTGTTTCGGCATCCGAAGATCCAGAGTGCGCAGGTATTCGGCGTGCCCGATGTGAAGTACGGCGAGGAGCTGTGCGCGTGGATCGTGCTGCGCGCGGACGAGCAGATGACCGAGGACGACGTGCGTGCGTTCTGCAGCGGGCAGATCGCGCACTACAAGATCCCGCGCTATATCCGCTTCGTCGACGAGCTGCCGATGACGGTGACGGGCAAGGTGCAGAAGTTCGTGATGCGCGACCGGATGATCGAGGAGCTGAAGCTCGACGTGCAGAAGACCGCGTAGCGCGGCAGGAAGGCGGGAAAAAACGTGGCGGCCTGCGGGCCGTTACGCTTTCGATGGACGAAAAAAAGCGGGCTTATTAGCCCGCTAAAAACCACACGCTACGGGGTTAGCGCGAGGAGACCAAAGATGAAACCGAGTCCGGCGGGGGGCCGGAAACGACTCCAACAGGGATGCCCCTCGGAAGGGCTTCGGTACGTGACCGACTGGCTCGCAGCGCTTCGCGTCCGCTCACACTTGGCACACGAGACCGCATCCGTGTTGAAACCGTTGAGGCCATTGTGGGCGAATTAATGACCCCTCGCGGTAACAAAGTGTTTCAGGTTGTAACGCCCGCCAGATAAGGCTTTCCGGGATTTTTTGCTGTTTTTGAGGGCCGGGAAAAGGTCATTTTTACCCATATTTTCCGCAGCGTTTTCAGCGCATGCGCACGATGCGTTTTTCGTGCGTATCAGGCGCGACGAATTGCCGATTTTCACGCGAGAAAATGCGCGGTTCGGCCGATACCGCGCATGACGATTCATTCGTCAGAAAGATTTTGAAACGTGATTGGCATGCATGGAAGTCGGCCGTTCGGCCAGTTCACCGGCTTCGGGCCGATTTTGCCGGCGCCGACACGCTGCGTCGAAGTGTAACGGCGGCGATTCGGCCGCCGCCGCACAGCCACTTTCGCGGGCGCTGGCCGCGGGGTCGGTGCCCGCTAAAGTCGCTGCGGGCAGCCGCGTGCGAACCCGCTTACTTCAGCCATTTGTCGGAAATCGCCTGGTATTCGCCGGTCGACAGCGCGAGATGCAGCCACTGATCGACGTACTGCTGGAACGCAACGTCGCCGCGCGGCACCATGTATGCCTTCTCGCCGAACTGGAACGGCTTGTCCGGATGCACCGAGCACAGGCCCGGATTCAGCTTTTGCTGCAGCAGCGTCTCGGACGCATCCGTCACCATCACGTCCGCCTTGCCCGCGAGGATCTGCTTGAAGATCGTTACGTTGTCCGGATAGACGGTCAGGTTCGCGTGCGTGAAATACTGCTTCGCGAATCGCTCGTTGGTGCCGCCCGGGTTCACGATCACGCGCGTTTCCGGCCGGTCGATCTGCGCGACGGTCTGGTATTTGTCGGCGTCCGCGCAGCGCACGATCGGCGTCTTGCCGTCCACGACGTACGGCTGCGTGAAGAACACGCGCTTCTGGCGCTCGAGCGTCGTCGAGACGCCGCCCACCGCGACGTCGCATTTCGCGACGAAGTCGCCGGTCAGGTTCGGCCAGCTCGTCTTCACGTAGTCGGTCTTCACGCCGAGCGATTTCGCGAGCGATTCGGCCATGTCGATGTCGATGCCCTCGAAGCGGCCGTCCGCGCGGTAATACGAATACGGCTTGTAGTCGCCCGTCGTGCAGACGCGCAGCGTGCCGCGCGCGAGCACGTCGTCGAGCCGCGAGCCGGCGCCCGGTGTGGCCGAGGCTGCGCCCGCGGCGGTCTGCGCGTGCGCGGCGGCGCAGCACAGCAACGCGGCCGCGGCGAGCGTGGCGAATGGTTTCATCGGTCTCCTCCGTCGTTTCGTTCGATATGAGCGTCCGATCATAACGGAGCCATCGCGCGCGTCATATGGCCGCCATCGCGTCGGGATGTGCAGCCTGGCGGCGGCTGTCCGGTAAAATGCCGCTTTGCCTTCGCATCGTCGCTCCTACCGTGGCCCATACCCTGCTCAACGACACCTTCCTGCGTGCGCTTCTGCGCGAGCCGACCGACTACACGCCGATCTGGCTGATGCGCCAGGCCGGCCGCTACCTGCCCGAATACAACGCGACGCGCGCGCGTGCCGGCAGCTTCCTCGGTCTGGCGAAGAATCCCGACTACGCGACCGAAGTGACGCTGCAGCCGCTCGAGCGCTTTCCGCTCGACGCCGCGATCCTGTTCTCGGACATCCTGACGATTCCTGATGCAATGGGGCTCGGCCTCGACTTCCAGGTTGGCGAAGGGCCGAAGTTCGCGCACCCGGTGCGTACCGAGGCCGACGTCGCGAAGCTCGCGGTGCCGGACATCGAGGAGACGCTCGGCTACGTAACGGGCGCGGTGCGCGAGATTCGCCGCGCGCTCACCGACGGCCAGGGCCGCCAGCGCGTGCCGCTGATCGGCTTTTCGGGCAGCCCGTGGACGCTCGCGTGCTACATGGTCGAAGGCGGTGGGTCGGACGATTTCCGCACGGTGAAGTCGATGGCGTATTCGCGCCCCGACCTGATGCACCGGATCCTCGACGTGAACGCGCAGGCGGTGGCCGCGTACCTGAACGCACAGATCGAAGCGGGCGCACAGGCCGTGATGATCTTCGATACGTGGGGCGGCGCGCTGGCCGACGGCGCATACCAACGCTTCTCGCTCGACTACATCCGCCGCGTGGTGTCGCAACTCAAGCGCGAGCACGACGGCGAGCGCGTGCCGGTGATCACGTTCACGAAGGGCGGCGGGCTGTGGCTCGAGGAGATCGCGGCGACCGGCGTCGACGCGGTCGGGCTCGACTGGACGGTCAACCTCGGCAAGGCGCGCGAGCGCGTCGGGGGCCAGGTCGCGCTGCAAGGCAACCTCGACCCGACGATCCTGTTTGCGCCGCCCGCCGCGGTGCGCGAACAGGCGCGCGCGGTGCTCGACAGCTACGGCAACCATCCGGGCCATGTATTCAACCTCGGGCACGGCATTTCGCAATTCACGTCGCCCGATCACGTCGCCGAACTCGTCGACGAGGTGCATCGCCACAGCCGCGCGATCCGTAGCGGAGCCGCCGGCTGAACGCAAGCGCTGTCATGCTGCACCGCGGGGTGACAGTGTTTCGTTATTGAAACTAAACAGGGCGCAACCCCGCACCGGTTGCCGATTCAGTGCTTGTCAAGACTTGACTTATACACATTTTCCACGTTGCAGCGCGGTAGAGCCCTGTATCGGTCAAATTGTCTCGCTATGGTTCGGTAATTTGAATAGCAGCCTTATGGAATAAGGCTCCGCGGGGCGCCGCGACAAGCGGTCAAAATCAGCGGAAAGCGCGGCCCCGCGTGCGTTGCGGCCCGTGAGCGGCGAGTTCTCAACAAAGTTATCCACAGGCTGGGCAGGGTATACGGCGATTCCTAATGCGAATCCAAAACTTAGCGCCGAATCTGAAGTTTTTCTTTAAGTCCGTCGCCCCGATGCGGACGCGGATGCCGGCTGTCCATGCAGTGCATGCCCCCGGCGGAGCGCCGCGATGAGCGGCACCTACCTGCGCGTCGCGCTCGACCATCCGCTCGCCACCCTGTTCGACTACCGCTGCGACGCGCAGCCGACACCCGTGCCCGGCACGCTCGTGCAGGTGCCGTTCGGCAAGCGGCAGGCCGTCGGGCTCGTCTGCGAAGTGACGACTCACACCGATGTGCCGCCGTCCCGGCTGCGCGCGATCGACGCGATCTGCACCGACCTGCCGCCGTTGTCGCCGGATTGGCTCGCGCTCGTGTCGTTCGCCGCCGACTACTACCAGCGCGGGCGTGGCGAGGTCGCGCTGCCGGCGCTGCCGCAGGCGCTGCGCGATGCGGGGCGCTGGGGGCGGCTGCTCGCGCCCGAGGTGCGCTACCGGCCGACGGAGGCCGGCCGCGCGGCGCTGCCCGATGCCTTGCCCGCTCGCGGGGCCGCGCTGCGGCGGCTCGCGCAGGCGCTGGTCGACACCGGCTCGCTGGCGCTGCCCGATGCGCGCGCGCTGCACCCGAAGGCGGCCGCGACGCTCGACGACTGGGCGGTGCGCGGCTGGGTCGACGTCGAGGAGATCGGCTGGGCCGATGCGCCTGTGCCCAAAGCTGTGGATAACCTGTTGGCAGCCGGTGGACGAACTGTGCCCCCGGCGCTCACGGACCAGCAGGCCGAGGCGCTCGACGCGATCCGCGCCGCGCAGGGCTTTGCGCCGTTCCTGCTGCACGGCGTGACGGGCAGCGGCAAGACCGAGGTCTACCTGCATGCGCTCGCATCGCTGCTCGACGCCCGGCCGGACGCGCAGGCGCTCGTGCTCGTCCCCGAAATCAACCTGACGCCGCAGTTCGAGGCCGCGTTTCGCGCGCGCTTCGCGGGTGCGCTCGCCGACGACGCGATCGTCACGCTGCACAGCGGGCTCGCCGAGGGCGAACGTGCGCGCAACTGGCTCGCCGCGCATACGGGCCGTGCGCGGATCGTGCTCGGCACGCGCCTCGCGGTGCTCGCATCGATGCCGACGCTTGCGCTGATCGTCGTCGACGAGGAGCACGAGCCCGCGTACAAGCAGCAAGAAGGGCTGCGCTATTCGGCGCGCGATCTCGCCGTGTGGCGCGCGAAGCAGCTCGGCCTCACGGTCGTGCTCGGCTCGGCGACGCCGTCGCTCGAAACCTGGTGGCAGGCGGAGCAGGGCCGCTACACGCGGCTCACACTGTCGCGCCGCGCGGTGGCCGACGCGACGCTGCCGACCGTGCGGCTGATCGATCTCGAAGAGGAGCGGCGGCGCGGCCGCGCGTCGATGGGCGGGCTGTCGGGGCCGCTCGTCGCGGCGCTGAAGGCACGGCTCGAGCGGGGCGAGCAGAGCCTCGTGTTCCTGAACCGGCGCGGCTACGCGCCGCAGCTCGCGTGCGATGCGTGCGGCTGGGTCGCCGGTTGCCCGCGCTGCAGCGCGTACGTCGTGCTGCACAAGCCCGAGCATGCGCTGCGCTGCCATCACTGCGGCTGGGAAGCGCGCATTCCGCGGTCGTGCCCCGAGTGCGGGAATGTCGATATCGCGCCGCTCGGGCGCGGCACGCAACGCATCGAGGAGGCGCTCGCCGAGGCCGTGCCGGGCGCGCGCGTGCTGCGGATCGACGCGGACAGCACACGCCGCAAGGGCAGTGCGCAGGCGCTCTTCTCCGATGTGCATGCGGGCGAGGTCGATATTCTCGTCGGTACGCAGATGATCGCGAAAGGGCACGACTTCCAGCGCGTGTCGCTCGTCGGCGTGCTCAATGCCGACACGGCGCTGTTCTCGCACGACTTCCGCGCGAGCGAGCGGCTGTTCGCGCAGCTGATGCAGGTGAGCGGCCGCGCGGGGCGTGCCGGGCTGCCGGGCGAGGTGATGGTGCAGACGCGCTACCCGCGTCACGCGCTGTATCACGCGCTCGGGCGGCAGGATTACGTCGGCTTCGCGAATTCGACGCTTGGCGAGCGCCGGGACGCGCACCTGCCGCCGTTCGTCTATCAGGCGCTGCTGCGCGCCGAAGGGCGCACGCTCGACGCGGCGCTCGGGTTCCTGCTGCAAGCCGCGGCCGCGTTGCCGGGGCTGCCGGGTGCCGATCGCGTGACCGTGTACGACGCGGTGCCGATGACGATCGTCAAGGTCGCGAACGTCCATCGCGCGCAGTTGCTGCTCGAAAGCGCGTCGCGGGCGGCGCTGCAGCATGCGCTGCGCGCATGGCAGCCGGAGCTGCGCGCGCTGAAGGGCGTGCTGCGGTGGAGCGTCGAGGTCGATCCGCTGGACATCTGAGCGCCGCGCCATGCGGCCGTCGTGCCGCGTGCCGCTGCGTTGAAGCCCGGGCCAGCGGGCACCCCGAAGCGTCTCTTGCCGCCCGGTCGCGCCCGGGTGCCACATCCGCCGTCACACCCAGTGCAACCCGTTTTCCCCCGCCGCCGCGCGCGGCGAAGGTTGCGCACGCGTGTCAAACCGGCCCGCTCAGGGAAAACACCGATCCTCCGACCACGGGCAACTCCTAGGTTGCAACCGCATAAGTGGCTGATTATATTGGCTAACTTGTGGGTGCAACCTATCTCGCAATTTGGTTGCACCTTTTTATTGCGTGCCGTAGGATTTCGCGCATCCTCTCACACCACATTGCCGGGCTCGCACCGGCGCACGAACCCACCATGGCAAGCACGACTCTCGGCGTCAAGGTCGACGACCTTCTCCGCTCGCGCCTCAAGGACGCAGCCGCGCGTCTCGAGCGCACTCCCCACTGGCTGATCAAGCAGGCGATCTTCGCGTATCTCGAGCGGATCGAGCACGGCCAGCTGCCGCCCGAGCTGTCGGGCAACAGCGGCGTGACGGAGCTCGCCGACGGTCAGGTCGCGGACGGTGACGACGACAACTCGCCGCATCCGTTCCTCGAGTTCGCGCAGAACGTGCAGCCGCAATCGGTGCTGCGCGCGGCGATCACGGCTGCGTACCGCCGCCCCGAGCCGGAATGCGTGCCGTTCCTGCTCGGCCAGGCGCGCCTGCCCGCGAACCTGCAGGCGGATGTTCAGGCGCTCGCGACGAAGCTCGTCGAGGCGCTGCGCGAGAAGAGCTCGGGTGGCGGCGTCGAAGGGCTGATCCACGAATTCTCGCTGTCGAGCCAGGAAGGCGTCGCGCTGATGTGCCTCGCCGAAGCGCTGCTGCGCATTCCCGATCGCGCGACGCGCGATGCGCTGATCCGCGACAAGATCAGCAAGGGAGACTGGCGTTCGCACGTCGGCCACGCGCCGTCGCTGTTCGTGAACGCGGCGACCTGGGGGCTGATGATCACCGGCAAGCTCGTGACGACCAACAGCGAAGCGGGGCTGTCGTCGGCGCTCACGCGCCTGATCGGCCGCGGCGGCGAGCCGCTGATCCGCAAGGGCGTCGACATGGCGATGCGCCTGATGGGCGAGCAGTTCGTCACCGGCGAGACGATTTCCGAAGCGCTCGCGAACAGCCGCAAGTACGAAGCGCGCGGCTTCCGCTACTCGTACGACATGCTCGGTGAAGCGGCGACGACGGAAGAGGACGCGCAGCGCTACTACGCGTCGTACGAACAGGCGATCCACGCGATCGGCAAGGCGGCCGGCGGCCGCGGCATCTACGAAGGCCCGGGCATCTCGATCAAGCTGTCGGCGCTGCATGCGCGCTACTCGCGCTCGCAGCAGGACCGCACGATGAGCGAGCTGCTGCCGCGTGTGCGCGCACTCGCGCTGCTCGCACGCCGCTACGACATCGGCCTGAACATCGACGCGGAAGAAGCCGACCGCCTCGAACTGTCGCTCGACCTGCTCGAGGCGCTGTGCTTCGACCCGGATCTCGCCGGCTGGAACGGCATCGGTTTCGTGGTGCAGGGCTACCAGAAGCGCTGCCCGTTCGTGATCGACTACCTGATCGATCTCGCGCGCCGCAGCCGTCACCGCCTGATGATCCGCCTCGTGAAGGGCGCGTACTGGGATAGCGAAATCAAGCGTGCGCAGGTCGACGGCCTCGAAGGCTACCCGGTCTACACGCGCAAGATCTACACGGACGTGTCGTATCTCGCGTGCGCGAAGAAGCTGCTCGCGGCGCCGGATGCCGTCTATCCGCAGTTCGCGACGCACAACGCGCACACGCTGGCCGCGATCTATCAGCTCGCGGGCCAGAACTACTACCCGGGCCAGTACGAATTCCAGTGCCTGCACGGGATGGGCGAGCCGCTGTACGAGGAAGTCACGGGCCGCGACAAGCTGAACCGTCCGTGCCGCGTCTACGCGCCGGTCGGCACGCACGAGACGCTGCTCGCGTACCTGGTGCGCCGCCTGCTGGAAAACGGCGCGAACACGTCGTTCGTGAACCGCATCGCCGATAAAGCCGTGCCGGTGAAGGAACTGGTCGCCGATCCGGTCGACGAGGCGTCGAAGGTCGTGCCGCTCGGCGCGCCGCACGCGAAGATCCCGCTGCCGCGCAACCTGTACGGCGACGAGCGTCCCAACTCGATGGGCCTCGACCTGTCGAACGAACACCGTCTCGCATCGCTGTCGTCCGCGCTGCTCGCGAGCGCGCATTTCCCGTGGCGCGCGGCGCCGATGCTCGACGACGACACGCTCGTCGACGCACCGGCACGCGACGTGCGCAACCCGGCCGATCAGCGCGACCTGGTCGGCACGGTCAGCGAAGCGACGGCCGAACACGTGAGCGCGGCGCTCGCGCATGCGGTGGCCGCCGCGCCGATCTGGCAGGCGACGCCGGTCGATGCGCGCGCCGACTGCCTGGTGCGTGCGGCCGACCTGCTCGAAGCGCAGATGCACACGCTGATGGGCCTGATCGTGCGCGAAGCCGGCAAGTCGCTGCCGAACGCGATCGCCGAAATCCGCGAAGCGGTCGACTTCCTGCGCTACTACGCCGCGCAGATCCGCGACGAATTCTCGAACGACACGCACCGTCCGCTCGGCCCCGTGGTCTGCATCAGCCCGTGGAACTTCCCGCTCGCGATCTTCATGGGCCAGGTGGCCGCGGCACTCGCCGCCGGCAACACGGTGCTCGCGAAGCCGGCCGAACAGACGCCGCTGATTGCAGCACAGGCCGTGCGCCTGCTGCGCGAGGCCGGCGTGCCGGCCGGCGCGGTGCAACTGCTGCCGGGCGACGGCGAGACCGTCGGTGCGGCGCTGGTCGCCGATCCGCGCACGCGTGCGGTGATGTTCACCGGTTCGACCGAAGTCGCGCGCCTGATCAACAAGACGCTCGCCGCGCGCCTCGACCCGGACGGCAAGCCGATTCCGCTGATCGCCGAAACGGGCGGCCAGAACGCGATGATCGTCGACTCGTCGGCGCTCGCGGAGCAGGTCGTCGCGGACGTGATGCAGTCGTCGTTCGACTCGGCCGGTCAACGGTGTTCGGCGCTACGCGTTCTGTGTCTGCAGGACGATGTCGCGGACCGCACGCTGACGATGCTGAAGGGCGCGATGCACGAGCTGGCGCTCGGCAACCCCGACCGGCTGTCGACGGACGTCGGCCCGGTGATCGACGGCGAAGCGAAGCAGACGATCGACACGCACGTCGCGGCGATGAAGGACAAGGGCCACGCGGTCACGCAGCTGCCGTCGCCGGAAGCCTGCGCGCACGGCACGTTCGTGCCGCCGACGCTGATCGAGATCGGCACCATCGACGAGCTGAAGCGTGAAGTGTTCGGCCCGGTGCTGCACGTGGTGCGCTACCGCCGCAGCCAGCTCGACAAGCTGCTGGAGCAGATCCGCGCGACCGGTTACGGGCTGACGCTCGGCATCCACACGCGGATCGACGAGACGATCGCGCATGTGATCTCGAATGCGCACGTCGGCAACATCTACGTGAACCGCAACGTGATCGGCGCGGTGGTCGGCGTGCAGCCGTTCGGCGGCGAAGGCCTGTCGGGCACGGGCCCGAAGGCCGGCGGCGCGCTGTACCTGCAGCGCCTGCTCGCGACGCGTCCGTCGGGCCTGCCGCGCTCGCTCGCGCAGTCGCTGATCGCGGACGGCGCGGTCGAAGGCGATGCGCGCGGCAACCCGGCGGCAGCACTCACGACGCTGCGTGACTGGTTGATCGAGCAGCGCGAGCCGGTACTGGCCGCACGTTGCGACGGCTATCTGGCACAGGTGCCGGCCGGCGCGACCGCCGTGCTGACCGGGCCGACGGGTGAGCGAAACACGTATACACTCGGCCCGCGCGGCACGGTGCTGTGTGTCGCGGCCACGCCGGGCGGTGCGCGCGCGCAGTTCGCGGCGGTGCTGGCGACCGGCAACCGTGCGCTGTTCGCAGGCGCGGCCGGCGAGGCGCTGGTCGCCGCGCTGCCGGCGTCGCTGAAGGCGCATGCGAGCGTGCGCAAGCAGGCCGACGTGCCGTTCGACGCGGTGCTGTTCGAAGGCGACAGCGACGAACTGCAGACGCTCGTGAAGGACGTCGCGCAGCGGCCGGGCCCGATCGTGTCGGTGCAGGGCGTGTCGGTGGGCGCGTTCGAAAACGGCGATGCGGAAGATTACGCGCTGGAACGGCTGCTGACGGAGCGCTCGGTGAGCGTGAACACGGCGGCGGCCGGCGGCAATGCGAATTTGATGACGATCGGCTGATCATCCTTGCCGTTCGGATCAAACAAAGGAAGCGGCAAGGCGATCCCGAAGCCGCTCCATTTACCCTGGTACCAAGGAGATGCTATGCAACACACGATGAAAAAGCTGGCAGGCGCGACGTTTGTCGCCGTCATGTCGCTGGCGGGGACGGCCCATGCGGATGACGTGAAGATCGGTTACGCAGGGCCGATGACGGGCGCGCAGGCGCACTACGGCAAGGATATGCAGAACGGGATCGTGCTCGCGCTGGAAGACTTCAACGCGACGAACCCGAAGATCGGCGGCAAGCCGGTGAAGTTCGTGCTGAACACGCAGGACGACCAGGCTGACCCGCGCACGGGTACGACGGTCGCGCAGAAGCTCGTCGACGACGGCATCAAGGGCATGCTCGGCCACTTCAACTCGGGCACGACGATTCCCGCCTCGCGCATCTACGCGAACGCGGGCATTCCGGAAATCGCGATGGCGACGGCGCCGGAATACACGCAGCAGGGTTACAAGACGACCTTCCGCATGATGACGTCCGACACGCAGCAGGGCTCGGTGGCCGGCACGTTCGCGTCGAAGGATCTCGGCATGAAGAAGATCGCGATCGTCGACGACCGCACGGCCTACGGCCAGGGTCTCGCCGACCAGTTCGAGAAGGCTGCGAAGGCCGGCGGCGCGACGATCGTCGACCGTGAATTCACGAACGACAAGGCAGTCGACTTCAAGGCGATTCTGACCAAGATCAAGTCGACGAAGCCGGACCTCGTCTACTACGGCGGTGCGGATTCGCAGGCAGCGCCGATGGTCAAGCAGATGAAGACGCTCGGCATCGCCGCACCGCTGATGAGCGGCGAAATGGTGAAGACGCCGACGTTCCTGAAGATCGCGGGCAACGCGGCCGACGGCACGATCGCTTCGCTGGCCGGCCTCCCGCTGGAAGAAATGCCGGGCGGCAAGACCTACGCCGACAAGTACAAGAAGCGTTTCGGCGAAGACGTGCAGACGTACTCGCCGTACGCGTACGACGGCGCGATGGCGATGCTGAACGCGATGAAGAAGGCCGATTCGACCGATCCGGCGAAGTACCTGCCGGTGCTCGCGAAGTCCGACATGGCCGGCGTGACGTCGACGCACGTCGCGTATGACGCGAAGGGCGACCTGAAGAACGGCGGCATCACGATGTACAAGGTCGAAAAGGGCGAG
The DNA here is from genome assembly GCF_011605345.1 of Burkholderia sp. D-99. Lineage (GTDB taxonomy): Bacteria > Pseudomonadota > Gammaproteobacteria > Burkholderiales > Burkholderiaceae > Burkholderia. The sequence goes on along the minus strand of NZ_JAAOXM010000012.1, from coordinate 154,051 downwards.
TGGAAGCCGCTGAAGAGCATCGGCGGCAAGTAAGCAGCCAGTGACGTGACGAACGGGCGGCGGCGCACGTCGCTGCCCCGCCGGTCATGCGAAAAAGCCACCGGGCCGTCGGGCCGGGTGGCTTTTTCTTTTTCCGTGGGCGGGCAAGCGGCTAGTCGCGACGCACGCGCAGCAGGAACTTCTGCAGCTTGCCCGTGGGCGTACGTGGCAGCGCCTGCGCGAACGTGAATTCGCGCGGAATCTTGTACGCGGCGAGCCGGGCGCCGCAGAACGCGCGCAGTGCGTCCGCGTCGGGCACGGTGCCCGCGCGCATCACGACGTGCGCCACGACCGTCTCGCCCCAGTCGGGATGCGGAACGCCGACGACGGCCGCCTCGGCGATGTCCGGGTGCGCGCCGAGCACGTCCTCCACTTCCTTCGAATAGACGTTCTCGCCACCCGTCACGATCATGTCCTTCAGCCGGTCGACGATGAACAGGTAGCCATCCTGATCGATCCGCACGATGTCGCCGGTGCGATACCAGCCGTCCGGCGCGAACGCGGCGCGTGTCGCGGCCGCATCGTCGAGATAGCCGAGCATCATGCTGTCGGTCTTCAGCCAGATCTCGCCGGTTTCGCCCGGCTGCGCATCGATGCCGTCCATCCGCACGACGCGCAGGTCGACGCCCGGGCCGCCGTGGCGGCCGATCGAACCGGCCTTCGCGATCTGCTCGTCCGGATACAGCGTCGTGCCGGCCGGGCCCGCTTCCGTCATGCCGTACACGTGGAAGAACGCGTCGCTGCGATACGCGCGCGCGAGCCGTTCGGCCTGCGCGGTGCCGATCGGGCCGCCGCCGTACAGCCATGCGCGCACGCTCGACAGGTCGAACGCCGCGAAACCGTCGATCGTGTCGAGCGGCAGCAGGTACGACACCGGCGCGCCGAAATACAGCGTCACGCGCTCGCGTTCGATGGCCTGCAGGAACCGCAGCGGATGGTATTCGCGCAGCAGCACGACGGTGCCGCCCGCAACCAGCGTGCCGCCGAACCAGTTGTTCAGCGGCGACGAATGCCAGATCGGCATCGCCATCAGCGTGCGCTCGTTGCGGCCGATGCCGGTCGCGAGTGCCGCCTGCATCGCCGCGAGCGTCACGGTGCGATGGCTGTGCACGCAGCCTTTCGGGTGGCCGGTCGTGCCGGACGTATAGAGGATCTGCGCGATGTCGCCGTCGGCCGGATCGATGCCCGCGAGGCCGTCCATCGTTGCGCACAGCGTGTCGAAGCACGGCACGCCGTCGAGCTCGCCTTCGGTCACGAGCCGCCGCGCGGGATACACGAGGTGCTCGACCACCGGCGCGAGCGCCACGTCGAACAGCAGCGCCTTGCCGCGGCTGTGTTCGAGCACGTAGTCGACTTCCGGTGCCTGCAGCTTGTGGTTGATCGGCACGAACGTGGCGCCGAGCCGCCACGCGCCGAACATCAGGTCGACGAAGGCCGGCGTGTTGAAGCACATCGCGGCGACACGGTCGCCGGCCGCGATGCCGAGCGCGCTCAGCACGGCTGCCGCGCGGTGCGAGCGCTCGCGCGTGGCGGCATAGGTGATCGTCGCGGATTCGCTGACGAGGAACGGCTTGTCGGGCGTCGCACGGGCGGCGCGGTCGAGGGCGGCGACGAGGTTCATCGGGGCTCCGGGCGGGCGAACGAAGGCGAAATGGGTTACCGGGCCGGGCGAACGGGCGTCAGGCCGGGTACGCGCGCTGCAGCAGCGCGGCGACGTCGATCGCGTGCGGGTCGAAGCCGCCCGCGATGCGGCCCCAGTCGGGCGCGGCGAGCCGCGTCGCGACGAACGCGTCGGCGACGGCCGCCGGCGCATCGCGGCGCAGCAGGCAAGCCTGCGCGACGACCGCGAGGCGCTGCGCGAACACGCGGCCCGACGCCTCGAGCGTGTCGGCCGGCGCGTCGAGCATCGCACGCAGCGCGTCGAGCGCCGCGCGGATGCGCGGTTCGCCCGCGCCGAGATCGGCGAGCTCGGTGAACAGCGCGGCCGCCGCGTCGGGCTCGCGCGATACCGCACGCAGCACGTCGAGGCACATCACGTTGCCCGAGCCTTCCCAGATCGAGTTGACGGGCGCTTCGCGGAACAGCCGCGCGATCGGGCCGTCGTCGACGTAGCCGTTGCCACCGAACACTTCCATCACCTCGCCGGTCAGCTCGACCGCGCGCTTGCACACCCAGAATTTCGCGGCGGGCGTGACGATGCGCTTCCACGCACGTTCGCGCGGCGAGTCGTCGCGCTCGAACGCGTCGGCGAGACGCATCGCAAGCACGAGCGCGGCTTCGCTTTCGAGCGCGAGATCGGCGAGCACGGTGCGCATCAGCGGCTGCTCGGCGAGCGCGCGGCCGAACGCATGGCGCTGGCGCGTGTACGCGATCGCCTGCACGACGCCCTGGCGCAGCATCGCCGCACTGCCGACCACGCAATTCAGCCGCGTGTAGGTGGCCATCTCGATGATGGTCGGAATGCCGCGGCCTTCGTCGCCGAGCATGATGCCCCACGCGTCGTTCAGCTCGATCTCGCTGCTCGAGTTGCTGCGGTTGCCGACCTTGTCCTTCAGCCGCTGGATTTCGACCGCGTTCTTCGTGCCGTCCGGCCGCCAGCGCGGCACGTAGAAGCACGACGGGCTGCCGCCCTCGGTGTGCGCGACGATGAGGTGTGCGTCGCACATCGGCGCGGAGAAAAACCACTTGTGGCCGCGCAGCCGGTATTCGCCGCCGCGTCCGCCCGCGCCGACGGCGGTCGCGAGCGTCGTGTTCGCGCGCACGTCGGAGCCGCCCTGTTTCTCGGTCATGCCCATGCCGAACCAGATCGCGCGCTTGTCGGCGACCGGCACGTCGCGCGGATCGTAGTCGTCGCTGTAGAGCTTGTCGCGCAGCAGCGCCCACAGCGCGGGCTCCTTCTGCAGCACGGGGATCGCGGCCTGCGTCATCGTCGCCGGGCACAGCGTGCCGGCCTCGATCTGGCCGTGCAGGTAGAAGCCGGCCGCGGTCGCGGCCCAGCGGCCGCGGCGCGACTCGCGGAACGCGAGCGACACGAAGCCTTCGTGGCGGTATTGACCGAGCAGCGCGTGCCACGCCGGGTGGAAGTCGACGCGGTCGATGCGCCGGCCGCGCCGGTCGAACGTGTTCAGTTCCGGCGTGTGGCGGTTCGCTTCGTCGGCAAGTCGTGCGGTGTCGGCACTGCCGAGCCGCGCGCCGTATGCGTCGAGCTGCGACACGGCCCAGTCGGCGCCTGCGCGGGCGAGCGCGTCGCGCAGCGCGATGTCCGTCGCGAAGAGGTTATAGTCGACCAGTTCGTCGAACTGGTTCGTGACGGCGTGAGTCGATTCGGTCATCGAGGTTGTCTCCGGTCTCATGCTGCGCGGGCAGCCGGCGTCATGCCGCGCGGAGGGCGCTTCGGCGCCGGTTCCGGCCCCCGGTAAAACGCATTCCCTGCTGATTTCCAGAGTAGCAAATATGCCGCCGCGACATGTTCAGGTTCCGGCGCCGCCCGGCCAGCCGGCGGCGCAACCCGCGCCCGCATTGCGTCGCCGGCCGCGCCAGTCGCGTGCCCAGGCGAGTTCCGACGCGCTGCAGCAGGCGTTCGTTCAGCTTTTGCTCGAACGCGGCTACGCAAAAGCGACGATCCGCGAGATCGCGGCCGTCGCGGGCGTCAGCATCGGCACCTTCTACGAGTATTTCGGCGACAAGCAGAGCCTCGCGGCGCTCTGCATCCATCGGCACGTGCTGGCGCTGGCCGACCGGCTGCGCGACGCTGTGGCGCGGCTGCGCGGCGCGCCGCGGGCCGAACTCGCCGCCGCGCTCGTCGACCTGCAGGTCGATGCGATCGGCGCCGACGCGGCGCTGTGGGGCGCACTCTTCGCGCTGGAGCGGCAGGTGTCGCCGCTCGACGCCTACCGCCGGCATTACGACGCGTACGTTGCGCTGTGGCGCGACGCGCTCGCGCACGCGGCCGATCCGCCGCCGGCCGCGCGGCTCGACGGGCTCGCGCGGATGGCGCATACGATCTGCTACGGCGGTCTCTCGCAGGCGTTGCTGACGCTCGGGCCTGCGTTCGACATCGCCGCGCTGCGCGACGAACTGCGGGCCGTGCTGCTTGCGTATCTGGCGGCGGCCGGCCGGTAGCATTCCCTAGGGGAAATGCCCGATTCGCATGTCGGCCCGGCGGGTGAGCCTTGCCACTGTGTACGTCTTTCCATAGGCCATGAGAAAAATGCATGGCCGCCATGACGAACTTTCGTTTGTCCGCCGATATTGGCTCGGGCTAAATCATGCGGCAGAGGCAGGCCGCGCGCGTCGCGCGGGCCGCCCGAAGGACATCAGAAGGAGGAGTCATGCGAAGCGCCACCGCGCCCCGTTCGAAGCTGCCCGACGTCGGGACGACGATCTTCACCGTGATCGGCCAGCTGGCCGCTCAGCACGATGCGTTGAACCTGTCGCAGGGCGCGCCGAATTTCGCGCCCGATCCGGCGCTCGTCGAAGGCGTTTCCCGCGCGATGCGCGACGGTCACAACCAGTACGCGCCGATGGCCGGCGTGATGGCGCTGCGCGAGCGGCTCGCGGAAAAGACCGAGGCGCTGTACGGCGCGCGCTACGACCCGGCCACCGAGATCACGGTGATCGCGAGCGCGAGCGAAGGGCTGTACGCGGCGATCAGCGCGCTCGTGCACCCGGGCGACGAGGTGATCTACTTCGAACCGTCGTTCGACAGCTATGCGCCGATCGTGCGGCTGCAGGGCGCGACGCCGGTCGCGATCAAGCTGTCGCCCGAGCATTTCCGCGTGAACTGGGATGAAGTGGCGGCCGCGATCACGGCGCGCACGCGGATGATCATCGTCAACACGCCGCACAACCCGACCGCGACCGTGTTCTCGGCCGACGATCTCGAGCGGCTTGCGCAGCTCACGCGCGACACGGGCATCGTCGTGCTGTCCGACGAAGTCTACGAGCACGTCGTGTTCGACGGCGCGCAGCACCAGAGCGTCGCGCGCCACCGCGAGCTGGCCGAGCGCAGCGTGATCGTGTCGTCGTTCGGCAAGTCGTTCCACGTGACGGGCTGGCGGGTCGGCCATTGCCTCGCGCCGGCCGAACTGATGGACGAGATCCGCAAGGTGCACCAGTTCATGGTGTTCTCGGCCGATACGCCGATGCAGATCGCGTTCGCGGAGATCCTCGCACGGCCGGACAGCTATCTCGGCCTGTCGGCGTTCTACCAGGCCAAGCGCGACCTGCTCGCGCGCGAGCTGGCCGATTCGAGTTTCGAGCTGCTGCCGAGCGAAGGCTCGTTCTTCATGCTCGCGCGCTTCCGGCACTTCTCGGACGAAAGCGACAGCGATTTCGTGCTGCGCCTGATTCGCGACGTGCGGGTCGCGACGATTCCGCTGTCGGCGTTCTATACCGACGGCACCGACGCCGGCGTGATCCGGCTCAGCTTTTCGAAGGACGACGCGACGCTGGTCGAAGGCGCGCGGCGGCTGCGTTCGCTGTAAGAAACCGGCGACGGGCACCCGGCGACGGGCGCGTCGCATCGACCAGTCACAGGAGATCACGATGAAGCACACGGCCACCCTGAAACTCGCGTTCGCACTCGCGTGCGCAATCGGCTCCGGCGCGGCGCTCGCCGATGCGCAGACGCTGCGCTTCGGCCTCGAGGCGCAATACCCGCCGTTCGAATCGAAAGCGCCGAACGGCGACCTGCAGGGCTTCGACATCGACGTCGGCAATGCCGTCTGCCAGACGGCGAAGCTGTCGTGCAAATGGGTCGAGACGTCGTTCGACGGCCTGATTCCCGCGCTGAAGGGCCGCAAGTTCGACGCGATCAACTCGGCGATGAATGCGACCGAGCAGCGGCGCCAGGCGATCGACTTCACGACGATCATCTATCGCGTGCCGACCCAGCTGATCGCGCGCACCGGCAGCGGCCTGCTGCCGACGCCGGAATCGCTGAAGGGCAAGCGGGTCGGCGTGCTGCAGGCGTCGATCCAGGAAACCTTCGCGAAGGCGCACTGGGAGCCGGCCGGCGTCGCGATTGTCGCGTACCAGGACCAGAACCAGGCGTACACGGATCTCGTGTCGGGCCGTCTCGATGCGACGCTCGTGCTCGCACCGTCCGGCCAGCGCGGCTTCCTGTCGCGTCCGGACGGCAAGGGTTTCTCGTTCGTCGGCCAGCCCGTGCACGACGACAAGATCCTCGGCAGCGGTATCGCATTCGGGCTGCGCAAGGGCGACAGCGCGCTGAAGGCGAAGCTCGACGCGGCGATCGACAAGCTGAAGACGGACGGCACGGTGAAGTCGCTCGGCCTGAAGTATTTCGGCGATATCGACATCTCGACCAAGTAAGCGGGGCGGCGCGATGCAGAACCGGGATACGGTTGGCGCGGGTGGTGAACCGCGCGACGTGCGGCTGTCGGGCGAGGCGCGCGACGCCGTGCTCGTCGCCGAACTGGGCGACGCGCTCGTCACGCGTTCTGCCGACATCGATCCGCGCTACTTCACCGCGTACAACGAGCCGGCCGGCGTGCGGCCGCGCGCGCTGGTACGCCCGCGCAGCGTTGACGACGTGTCTCGCACGCTCGCACTGTGTGCGCGACTCGGGCAGCCGGTCGTGCCGCAGGGCGGGCTGACCGGGCTCGCGCGTGGCGCGGTCGCGCTCGGCGGCGAGGTTGTGCTGTCGATGGAGCGCTTTGCCGGTATCGAGGCGATCGACGCGGCGGCCGGCACGATGACCGTGCGCGCGGGAACGCCGCTGCAGACGGTGCAGGAAGCCGCGGAAGCGGCGGGCTTCACGTTCGGTGTCGATCTCGGCGCACGCGGCTCATGCCAGATCGGCGGGATGCTCGCGACCAACGCGGGCGGCACGCGCGCGATCCGCTACGGAATGATGCGCGAGCAGGTGCTCGGGCTCGAGGCCGTGCTCGCGGACGGCACGGTCGTGTCGTCGATGAACCGGATGCTGAAGAACAACGCGGGCTACGACCTGAAGCAGCTGTTCATCGGCAGCGAGGGGACGCTCGGCGTCGTCACGCGCGCGGTGTTGCGACTGCATCCGCTGCTCGCCGCGCCGGCTACCGCGCTTTGCCGTGTGCGCGATTACGACGCGGTGGTCGAGTTGTGGAACCGCGTGCGCACGTTGCCGGAGGTCGTCAGTTTCGAAGCGATGTGGCCGGCGTTCTACGATTACGTCGCGCGTCATACGCCGGGTGTCTCGGCGCCGTTTGTCGGCGACGATGGCTTCGCGGTGCTGATCGAATGCGCGACGAGTGCACCGGTCGGTGATGCGCACCAGGCGCTGGAAACGGGCCTCGCGGCCGGGTTCGATGCGGGGCTGGTGGACGATGCGGTGCTCGCGACGTCGGAGCGGCAGGCGCGCGACCTGTGGACGCTGCGCGAAGGCCTCGCGATCGATGCGCTGCCGCATCTCGTGAATTTCGACGTGAGTTTGCCGACGGGCGAACTCGGCGCGTTCGCCGAACGCTGCGAGGCGGCACTACGGGCGCGCTGGCCGGAGGTCACGTGCCTGTTCTTCGGCCATGTCGGCGACGGCAACGTGCATATCGGCGTATCGCTGGCCGGGATGACCGACGCGGACCTCGATGCGCTCGATCACTGCGTGTACGCGGTCGTGCGCGACATGGGCGGCTCGGTGTCGGCCGAGCACGGGATCGGCGCGCTCAAGCGCCCTTATCTCGCGCACACGCGCAGCGATGCGGAAATCGGGCTGATGCGACGCCTGAAGGCCGCGCTGGACCCGCACGGCATCCTCAATCCCGGCAAGGTACTTTGACGGGGGCGATTCCCGTGACGGACGGGAATCGCCCTGCGTGATACGTCAGCCGTCCACCCAGCGCAGCGCGCCGATCTTCAGGTGTTCGACGACGCTACGCGCCCAATCGAGCTCCGCATTGAGCAGCACCAGCGCATGTTCGTTCTGCAGCAGGAACAGGCGCGGCACCTGGTCGGCCTGCGCGGTGGCGCGCAGCGCTTCCAGCCGTTCGCGTTCGGCGTCGAGCCGCGCAATCCGCAGTTCGAGTTGATGGCGGGCATTTTCGGCGTCGAGCAGCGGCAGGAACGCGAGGCCCGCGCCGAACGCCGGGAATTCACGCGCGGGCTCCGCGAGCAGCGCATGCAGCCACGCCTGCCCGGCCGTGTGCCCGGCCTCGGTCAGCGCATACAGCGTGCGCTCCGGAAAAGCGCCGTCGCGTTCGGTGTCGTGCACGGCGATCAGCCCGTCGCGCAGCAGCCGGTCGATCGTCTGGTAGAGGCTCGTGCGCTGCCGTACGTTGACGACTTCGTCGTACCCGCGGGCCTTCAGTTGCTGCAGCATCCCGTATGGATGCATCGGCGTTTCGGTGAGCGTCGCGAGGACGGCCAGCGCGAGCGGGGATGGGCGGCTCGTGGACATGAATAGTTATTAAGTGTCTAGTAAGAATATAACTATTCTCGCCGAGACTATCTTATTTCACAAGGGTTTCAGCCGAGGTGCGAGCGCTTCGCAGCCGGCGCGACGGTTTCCATCGTCGCGAGACCATGCACGATGCCGCAATCCTCGACCGAATGCTCGCCGACGCACTGGCGGCGCAATTCGGTGAGCTGGTCGCGCAGATGCGTGAGTTCCGCGAGGCGCGCATCGACGTGCCCGATGTGTTCGTCGAGTAGCGAATTGATCGAATCGCAGGGATCGGCCGGTGTGTCGGTGAGCTGCAGCAGCGCGCGGATTTCGTCATGCGCCATGTCGAGCGCGCGGCAGTTGCGGATGAAGCGCAGCCGTTCGACATGCACGTCGGTGTAGTTGCGGTAGTTCGAGTCGGTGCGCTCTGCATCCGGCATCAGACCCTCTTTCTCGTAGAAACGGATCGTCTCGGGTGTGCAGCGGGCCGCTTTGGCCAGTTCGCCGATCTTCATGCCTTTCTCCCGTGTAAGGGTTGACCTTGTAGTGGCTTCAGGGTGTTAACTCTACACCGTCAAGCCACAAAGGAGGTTGTCATGACCGACGCCAAGCGTACCCACGACCCACGACACCGCCATGCCGGCGGCGCCGATACGTGCTGCGCCGATCCGCGCGACACGCAGCTGGCGACCGTTGCCGATGCGGCGCCGGCGGCCGGCGAGCACGCGCACGGCGAGGCCGACTCGCACCGCCATGACCACGATCACGATCACGCACGCGGCGATACGCATGTGCATGGTGCGTCGTGCTCGCACGGGCATGCCAAGCATGGCGAAGCTGGCCACGATCACGACCATGCATGCGGTGATACGCATGCGCACGGTGCGTCGTGCTCGCACGGGCACGCCAAGCATGGCGAAGCTGGCCACGATCACGACCATGCACACGACGACACGCATGTGCACGGTGCGGCGTGCTCGCACGGGCATGCCAAGCATGGCGAAGCTGGCCACGATCACGACCATGCACGCGGCGATACGCATGTGCACGGTGCGGCGTGCTCGCACGGGCATGCCAAGCATGGCGAAGCTGGCCACGATCACGACCATGCGCACGACGACACGCATGTGCACGGTGCGGCGTGCTCGCATGATCACGCAGCGCTCGACCATGCCGGTCACGACCACGACCACGACCACGACCACGATCACGCGGCCGGCGACTGCTGCGCGCCTGCCGCGCTGACGCTCGCGCCGCTGCCGGTCGCGCAGGCGACCGCGTCGGGCCACGTGCGCTCCGCGTTCCGGATCATGCAGATGGACTGCCCGACCGAGGAAACGCTGATCCGCAAGAAGCTCGGCGGGATGAACGAGGTGTCGGCGCTCGAATTCAACCTGATGCAGCGGATGCTGACCGTCGACCACGTGCCGGGTGCTCAACCGGCGATCGAAAGCGCGATTCGCACGCTCGGGATGACGCCCGAGGCAGCCGCGGCCGGCGCGCCGGCGTCGCGCGTCGTCGACGCGCCCGCGAAGCCGTGGTGGCCGCTGGCGCTGGCCGGCGTCGCCGCGATCGCGTCCGAGGGCGCGACCTGGGCCGGGCTGCCCGTGTGGCTCGCGGCGGCGCTCGCGCTCGCGGCGGTGCTCGCGTGCGGACTCACCACGTACAAGAAGGGCTGGATCGCGATCCGCAACGGCAACCTGAACATCAACGCGTTGATGAGCATCGCGGTGACGGGTGCGATGGCGATCGGCCAGTGGCCCGAAGCCGCGATGGTGATGGTGCTGTTCACGATTGCCGAGCTGATCGAGGCGAAGTCGCTCGACCGCGCGCGCAATGCGATCCAGGGCCTGATGCAGCTCGCGCCGGACACGGCGACCGTGCAGCAGGCCGACGGTTCGTGGCGCACGATCGAGGCCGCGCAAGTGGCACTCGGCGCGGTCGTGCGCGTGAAGCCGGGCGAGCGGATCGGGCTGGACGGTGAAGTCGTCGCGGGCCGCTCGACGGTGAACCAGGCGCCGATCACCGGCGAGAGCCTGCCCGTCGAGAAGACGACCGGCGACGCCGTGTACGCGGGCACGATCAACGAATCGGGTTCGTTCGAATACCGCGTGACGGCCGTCGCGGCGAACTCGACGCTCGCGCGGATCATCCACGCGGTCGAGGAAGCACAGGGCGCGAAGGCGCCGACGCAGCGCTTCGTCGACCAGTTCGCGCGCGTCTATACGCCGATCGTGTTCGCGGTCGCGCTGCTGGTGGCGGTGGTGCCGCCGATCGTGATGGGCGGCGCGTGGCACGACTGGATCTACCGCGCGCTGGTGCTGCTCGTGATCGCGTGCCCGTGCGCACTGGTGATCTCGACGCCGGTGACGATCGTGTCGGGGCTCGCGGCCGCGGCGCGACGCGGGATTCTCGTGAAGGGCGGCGTCTACCTGGAAGAAGGGCGCAAGCTCGCCTGGCTCGCGCTCGACAAGACCGGCACGATCACGCATGGCAAGCCGGTGCAGACCGACTTCGACCTGCATGCGACCGATGCCGATACGGTGCGTGTGCGGTACCTCGGTGCGAGCCTCGCGGCGCGCTCCGATCACCCGGTGTCGCAGGCGATTGCTGCCGCGGCCCGTGACGCCGGCACGACGGCATTTGCCGATGTGCAGGAGTTCGAAGCGATCGTCGGGCGTGGCGTGCGCGGCACGATCGACGGCACGCGCTACTGGCTCGGCAACCACCGGCTCGTCGAGGAGCTCGAGCGCTGCTCGACGGCCCTCGAAGCGAAGCTCGATGCGCTCGAGCGGCAGGGCAAGAGCGTCGTGGTGCTGGTCGACGAAGCGCGCGTGCTCGGCATCTTCGCGGTGGCCGACACGATCAAGGACACGAGCCGTGAAGCGATCGCCGATCTGCACGCGCTCGGCATCCGCACCGCGATGCTGACGGGCGACAACCCGCATACCGCGCAGGCGATTGCGAAGCAGGCCGGCATCGACGACGCGCGCGGCAACCAGTTGCCGGAAGACAAGCTCGCGGCGGTCGAGGAACTGTCCGCCGGCGGCGCGGGTGCGGTCGGGATGGTCGGCGACGGGATCAACGATGCGCCGGCGCTCGCGCGCGCCGACATCGGTTTCGCGATGGGGGCGATGGGCACCGACACGGCGATCGAGACGGCCGACGTCGCGCTGATGGACGACGACCTGCGGAAGATTCCCGCGTTCGTGCGGCTGTCGCGTGCGACGCATCGCGTACTGGTGCAGAACATCGGCTTCGCGCTCGGCGTGAAGATCGTGTTCCTCGGCCTCACGGTCGCGGGGCTCGGCACGATGTGGATGGCAGTCTTCGCCGACGCGGGCGCAAGCCTGATCGTCGTGGCCAACGGTTTGCGGCTGCTGTCGTCCTCGGGGGCGTTCGGTGGCGCGCAGGCCAAGCGTTGAGGAGCACGCGATGAGCTTTCTGAAACGAATCCTGGGCGGCCACGGCGGTGGGCACGGCAACGGCGGCAACAGCGGCCACGGTGGCGGGCATCACGGCGGGCAGCGCCAGGACGGGCATGGCAGCCACGATGCGCGCGGCCGCGATCGCCACGGCTGGGGTTGGCAGGCGCCGGCCGACAGTCGAGGCGGCCAGGGCGGCAATGTGCCGCTGAGCCAGCTCGCCTGTGCGGGCTGCGGCGCACTCAACGCGACGGATGCGCGCTTTTGCGCGCAGTGCGGTGCCGCGCAACGCGGCAAGTCCTGCAGCCGCTGCCACTCGGCACTGGCGGACGACGCCCGGTTCTGTCCCGGGTGCGGGACGCAGGCCGCGTAAGCATGTCGACCATTCGTACCGGCGGCGCATGAGCGCCGGCCGGCGCGGTTCGTTTCACGGCCGGTGCCGGCGCACCGGCCTTTCGATCAGCGCACCGGCTCTTCGATCAGCGCAGCGGCAGGTAGATCTCGGTGCGCAGGTCGGCCGGCGCCGCATCCATCGGCGTATTGAGGTACAGCTCGAACGGCGGCGCGTCGGCGGCTTCGCGGCCCGAATGACGCAGCCAGTCGCCGTAGAGCCACTGGTAGGCCGTCTTCAGGTCCGCATACGGCCCCGTATGCAACAGCACCGCGTATTCGCCGCCCGTCACCGTCGCGCGCTCCACCGGCGGCACGGGCTCGACGTCCGGCGTGCCGTCGGCCGGCATGAAGCAGGCCTTCGCACGCAACTGCGCTTCGGGTGTCGTGTCCGGATCGTCGTAGAAGATCCCGATCATCTTCGCGCCCGGGCCGATCAGTCCGTGCTGCCCGACCCACGCGCCGATCCGCATGAACGCTTCGCTCACCTTCAGGTACGAACCGGTGTATGCCACCGCATAGCCGTGCAACTCGGGCAACCGCCGGATCTCGACTTCATGCTTGAACATGTCTTCTCCTCCTCGCTGTAGCGGATAGATGGGCCGGTGGCTGCCCGTGCGCCGGTGCTGCGCGGGGGCGGCACGCCGTACGCGTCGCGAAACGCCCGCGCGAACGCGTGCGTCGAACCGTAGCCCGCGCGCCGCGCAATTTCGTCGATCGGCCGCGCCGTGCACACGAGATCCGCGGACGCGCGCACGATCCGCATCCGCCGCACCGTCAGCACGATCGACTCGCCGTACCGCGCGATAGACGCGCTGCCGTTGACACGGCGACAGGCACGCGACTTCGGCGAGCCGGTTCAGGTCGAGCGGGCCGTCGAGATGCGTGCGAATGGTTTCGTGAACGCGCGCCACGCTGGCCGCGTAGCGGATCCAGGCAGGCTGGTCGGGTTTCGTTTCGACGGTCATCGGCGTGTCCGCGCTGGAACCGACGCCACGGTAGCACGGCCCGAATGGGTCAATCTTGCGGAAATGCGTAGGAGGCCGACAAATCAGGCCCTTTTTTATTGTGACGAAATGGGGTCTTGCCCCCCTGCGATCTACGACTAAAGTTAAAGACGGTGAAATCGGGTGATCGCGTCATTTTTCTCGGGTAAGTTGCTCCGTCGGGGCAGCACGCTTTTCGAAGTACGCAGGTAGTTCGTCGATGTTCAATCGCAACACCACGTTTTCGGGAGAAGAAGAAATGGATGCTTCCAGCTTCATCACGTCGCTGCAGGCCACGCTAGGGGGGTATCTGCCAAAGATCGCCGGCGCGATCGGCATCCTGGTGATCGGCTGGCTGATCGCCGTCGTGGTGCGGGCCGGCGCGATGCGCCTGCTCGGCGCGCTGAAGGTCGATCAGCGGATCACCGACAGCACCGGCCAGGGCGCGTGCGTCGAGCGCATCATCGCGGGCGGCCTGTTCTGGCTCGTGCTGCTCGTCACCGCGGTGGGCATCTTCAACGTGCTCAACCTGTATGCGGTCTCCAACCCGTTCTCGCTGCTCGTCACGCACATCGTCAACTACCTGCCGAACCTGATCGGCGGCGCGGCGCTGACGCTGATCGCGTGGCTGATCGCGTCGTTGCTGCGCAGCCTCGCGAACCGCGCGCTGAAGGCGAGCAAGATCGACGACAAATTGTCCGAAGGCGCTGGCATGCAGCCGATGAGCGGCTATCTCGGCGACGTGCTGTTCTGGCTCGTGATCCTGATGTTCCTGCCGGCGATCCTCGCGTCGTTCGCGCTGTCGGGGCTGCTGTCGCCGGTGCAGGGGATGGTCGACAAGCTGCTCGCGATCGTGCCGAACCTGTTCGCGGCCGCGGTGATCGGCATCGTCGGCTGGATCGTCGCGCGCGTGCTGCGCGGCCTCGTGACGAACCTGCTCGTCGCCGCCGGTGCCGACCGCCTCACGCAGCGTCTCGACAGCCCGACGCCCGTGCGCGTGTCGAGCCTGATCGGTACGATCGTCTACGTGTTCGTGTTCGTGCCGACGCTGATCTCCGCGCTCGACGCGCTGAAGATCGACGCGATCTCGGTGCCGGCCACCAACATGCTGAACCAGTTCCTCGGCGCGGTGCCGGACATCGTCGCGGCGATCGTGATCGTGCTCGTCACGTTCTACTTCGCGCGCTTCGTCGCATCGCTTGCGCAGAAGCTGCTGGAAGCCGCGGGCGTCGACGGGCTGCCGGCCGTGCTCGGCGTCGATCGCGTGTTCTCGGGCATCCTGCAGCCGTCGGTGCTGGTGGGCCGGCTGATCGTGTTCTTCGCGATGCTGTTCGCGTCGGTCGAAGCCGCGAACCGGCTCGGCTTCTCGCAGGTGCGCGACGTCGTCACGCTGTTCATCGAATTCGGCGGCCACGTGCTGATGGGCGGCGTGATCCTCGTGATCGGCGTGTGGCTCGCGGGCCTCGCGCGCCGCGTGATCGAGCAGGCCGACCGCGAGCACAGCGTGCTGTTCGCGCGCATCGCGCAATTCGCGATCCTCGGCCTCGTGTTCGCGATGGGGCTGCGCGCGATGGGCATCGCGAACGAGATCGTGCAGCTTGCGTTCGGCCTGGTGCTCGGTGCGATCGCGGTGGCGGTGGCGCTGTCGTTCGGCCTCGGCGGCCGCGAAGCAGCCGGCAAGCTGCTCGACCGCTGGTTCAACCAGCGCGGCGGCGGGCAGTAACGCCACGCGCGCACATCCCGTCCGGTCGCGTCGCCTGGCCGGACGGTATTGCACCTTCCATCGTTGTATCGCGTGGCGCGCGAACGGCACGCGGCAGCGCGCGTTCTGGCGTCGCCGCATGCGTGCGACCGCCGCGCCCGATCCGGCACAGGCCGCAGCGGCGTATCCGGCTCATCGCCGGGTGGCTTCGTCACCCGGCGCGGCCGGCGTTTCCGCAAGCGAAACGTAACCCGCGATCTTTGCCGAATTTCGATAACACGTCGTTTAATGACTCTCTAGCATCGATTCTCAGTCGCGCAGGCCGCCAGGCCCGGCGCCTTTGAGGAGAGAGTCCGATGAAAGCAGAGTCGAATGGCCGGCCCGTTGCCGGCGCCAAGTCGTCCGGCCAGCCCGCGCTGCAGCAGACGCTCGGGACCTGGCAACTGTGGGGCATCGCAGTCGGCCTCGTTATCTCCGGCGAATACTTCGGCTGGAGTTACGGCTGGGCGAGCGCCGGTACGCTGGGCTTCGTCGTCACCGCGCTGTTCGTCGCGGCGATGTACACGACCTTCATCTTCAGTTTCACCGAGCTGACGACGTCGATCCCGCATGCGGGCGGCCCGTTCGCGTATGCGCGCCGCGCATTCGGCCCGACGGGCGGCTATATCGCCGGCGCGGCTACGCTCGTCGAGTTCGTGTTCGCGCCGCCCGCGATCGCGCTCGCGATCGGCGCGTACCTGCACGTGCAGTTCCCGGGCCTCGAGCCCAAGCACGCGGCAATGGGCGCGTATCTCGTGTTCATGGCGCTGAACATCGTCGGCGTGCAGATCGCCGCGACCTTCGAGCTGGTCGTCACGCTGCTGGCGATCTTCGAGCTGCTGGTGTTCATGGGCGTCGTGTCGCCGGGCTTCGCGTGGAGCAACTTCATGAAAGGCGGCTGGTCGGGCGCCGATCATTTCAGCGTCGGCGCATTCCACGGGATGTTCGCGGCGATCCCGTTTGCGATCTGGTTCTTCCTCGCGATCGAAGGCGTCGCGATGGCCGCCGAGGAAGCGAAGAACCCGAA
Organism: Burkholderia sp. D-99; assembly: GCF_011605345.1. Lineage (GTDB taxonomy): Bacteria > Pseudomonadota > Gammaproteobacteria > Burkholderiales > Burkholderiaceae > Burkholderia. The sequence continues at coordinate 138,060 of NZ_JAAOXM010000012.1, read as the reverse complement.
GCGCTCGATCCCGATCGCGTACGTGGCCGGGATCCTGACCCTCGTTGCGCTCGCGATCGGCGTGATGGTGTTCGCCGGCGGCGCGGGCGACTGGACCAAGCTCGCGAACATCAACGATCCGCTGCCGCAGGCGATGAAGTACATCGTCGGCGCGAACAGCGGCTGGATGCACATGCTCGTGTGGCTCGGGCTGTTCGGCCTCGTCGCGTCGTTCCACGGGATCATCCTCGGCTATTCGCGCCAGATCTTCGCGCTGGCCCGCGAAGGTTACCTGCCGGAATGGCTCGGCAAGGTGCATCCGCGCTTCAAGACCCCGCACCGCGCGATCCTCGCGGGCGGCGTGGTCGGCATCGCTGCGATCTACAGCGACGAGCTGATCCAGTTCGGCGGGCAGACGCTCACCGCGAATATCGTGACGATGTCGGTATTCGGTGCGATCGTGATGTATATCGTGAGCATGGCGTCGCTGTTCAAGCTGCGCCGCTCGCAGCCGAACATGGCGCGGCCGTTCCGCGCGCCGCTGTACCCGATCTTCCCGGCCTTCGCGATCCTGGCGGCGCTCGTCTGCCTCGGTACGATGGTGTACTTCAACGGGCTGGTCGCACTGGTGTTCCTGGGCTTTCTCGCGGTCGGCTACGCGTACTTCCTCGCGACGCGTTCGCAACGTGAGAGTGCGCCGGGCGACGTGCTGCTGGAGGAGTGAGCAGGTGAAGGTGAACGGCCGTTCCTGACGGCATCCGGCGCGCCCCGTCGAACGGGCGCGCCGTCGGCTTTTGGCAAGGAGACTCGCACGATGTCCTACACGGAGACGATCGGACCGCGCACGTACCGCTTCGCGGACCTGAAGACGCTGCTCGCCAAGGCGAGCCCGCTGCGTTCCGGCGACCAGCTCGCCGGTGTCGCAGCGGCGAGCGAGGAGGAGCGCGTCGCCGCGAAGATCGCGCTCGCGGGCGTGCCGCTGAAGGCATTCCTGAACGAAGCGGTGATTCCGTACGAAGACGACGAGGTCACGCGCCTCATCGTCGACGATCACGACGCTGCCGCGTTCGCGGAAATTTCGCATCTCACCGTTGGCGATTTCCGCAACTGGCTGCTGTCGCCCGCGGCCGACGGCGCGGCGCTCGAACGCATCGCGCCGGGCCTCACGCCCGAGATGGTCGCGGCCGTGTCGAAACTGATGCGCAACCAGGACCTGATCGCGGCGGCGAGAAAGCGCCGCGTCGTCACCCGGTTCCGCAACACGGTCGGGCTCGCCGGCCGGATGTCGGTGCGGCTGCAGCCGAACCACCCGACCGACGACGTGAAAGGGATCGCCGCATCGATGCTCGACGGGCTGATGTACGGCTGCGGCGACGCGATGATCGGCATCAACCCGGCCACCGACAGCCTCGCGGCGATCGTGAAGCTGCTCGCGATGATCGACGGGTTCCGCGAACGCTACGGCGTGCCGACGCAGTCGTGCGTGCTCACACACGTGACCAATACGATCGCGGCGGTCGAGAAGGGCGCGCCGGTCGATCTCGTGTTCCAGTCGATCGCGGGCACCGAGAAGGCGAATGCGAGCTTCGGCATCTCGCTCGCGCTGCTCGGCGAGGCGCGCGAGGCCGCGTTATCGCTCAAGCGCGGCACCGTCGGCAACAATCTCATGTACTTCGAGACGGGCCAGGGCAGCGCATTGTCGGCGAACGCGCACTTCGGCGTCGACCAGCAGACCTGCGAAGTGCGCGCGTATGCGGTGGCGCGCAAGTTCGAGCCGTTCCTCGTGAACACGGTGGTCGGCTTCATCGGGCCCGAATACCTGTACGACGGCAAGCAGATCATCCGCGCGGGGCTCGAGGATCACTTCTGCGGAAAGCTGCTCGGCGTGCCGATGGGCTGCGACATCTGCTACACGAACCACGCGGAAGCCGACCAGGACGACATGGACACGCTGCTGACGCTGCTGGGCGCGGCCGGCATCAACTTCATCATGGGGATTCCGGGCGCGGACGACGTGATGCTGAACTACCAGAGCACGTCGTTCCACGACCAGCTCTACGTGCGCGAGGTGCTCGGCCTGCGCCGCGCGCCGGAATTCGAGGAGTGGCTGGAGACGATGGAGATCGCCGACGCGCACGGTGCATTGCGCGCGGCGACGTCGCGCGTGCCGCTTCTGGCCGGCGCGAACGACTGGATGGGGATTTCGGCATGAGCGACGCCGTCGAAAAGAATCCGTGGGGCCAGCTGAAGTCGTTCACGAACGCGCGGATCGCGCTCGGCCGCGCGGGCAACAGCCTGCCGACCGCGCCGCTGTTGGCCTTCAACCTGTCGCACGCGCAGGCGCGCGACGCGGTGCACCAGCCGCTCGATTCGGACGTGTTGCGTCGCGAGCTGGAAGCGGCCGGCTTCGCGACGCTCGGCGTGCAGAGTGCTGCGCCCGATCGCCAGCATTACCTGCGCCGGCCCGACCTCGGCCGCAAGCTGTCCGACGACGGGCGTGCGCTGCTCGCCGGCCACGGCGCGGCGCTCGACGAGGCGCCCGATGTCGTGTTCGTGGTCGGCGACGGGCTCTCGGCGTTCGCGGCCGCGAAGCAGGCACTGCCGCTGCTGCAGGCCGTGCGGCCGCGGCTCGACGCGGACGGCTGGCGGATCGGCCCGGTGGTGGTCGCGACGCAGGCGCGCGTCGCGCTCGGCGACGAGATCGGAGAATTGCTGCGCGCGAAGGTCATCGCGATGCTGATCGGCGAGCGGCCGGGGCTCAGCTCGCCGGACAGCCTCGGCGTGTACCTGACGTGGGCGCCGAAGGTCGGTTGCCACGACGCGCTGCGCAACTGCATCTCGAACGTGCGGCCCGAAGGGCTGCCGTACGCGGGGGCTGCGCACAAGCTGCATTACCTGATGACGCATGCGCGCAGGCTCCAGCTGACGGGCGTCGGGCTGAAGGACGACAGCGATGCGTTGTTGCCGCAGGCGGAAGCGGAGCGGATCGGGGCGGACTGAAAAGGGTCGCACGCGGGCCGCTGCCGCGTGGCGGGTTGCGTGCCGTTCGGGCGGCACGAGGGGCGGCCGTCGAGGCGCCCGTTACCCGGCTACCTGAACAGCCGCTCGCACAGAAAATCGACGAACACGCGCAGCTTCGGTGACAGCTGCCGGCTCGACGGCCACACGATCGAGAACTGCCCCGGTGCGATCCGGTAGTCGTCGAGCACGGTGACGAGTGCGCCGTGTTCGAGCGCGTCGCGCGCGAGGAAGTCGGGCATGTAGCCGATGCCGAGCCCCGCGAGCACGGTGCCGCGCAGCGCTTCCATGTTGTTGCAGGTCATCGCGGTGCGCAGCTTCAGCGGCGTGCCGTCGTCGGCCGCGAGCGCCCAGTCCTGCAGCTTGCCGGTGGTCGGGAAGCAGTAGCGCACGCAGTCGTGCGCTTCGAGGTCGCGCGGCGTGCGCGGCGTGCCGGCCTGCGCGAGATACGCGGGCGTCGCGCACAGCACGAACGCGAACGGGCCGAGCCGCCGCGACATCAGGCTCGAATCGGACAGCGGCCCGCTGCGGATCACCGCGTCGAACCCGCCTTCGACGACATCCACCATCCGGTCGTTGAAATCGAGATCGAGCTCGACGTCCGGGTAGCGCTGCCGGAATTCGGGCAGCACCGGCAGCAGGAACCGATAGCCGATCACCGGCAGGCTCACGCGCAGCTTGCCGCGCGGGCGCTGCGCGGAGGCCGTGACGGTCGCTTCCGCGTCGCGGAAATCCTCGAGGATCCGCTGGCAGCGTTCGTGGAAGTGCCGCCCCTCCTCGGTGAGCGTGACGCGGCGCGTCGTGCGGTTGAAAAGCCGCACGCCGAGCGACTGTTCGAGCTTCGCGATCGTCTTGCCGACCGCCGACGCCGAGATGCCGAGCGCGCGGCCGGCCGCGACGAAGCTCAGCGCTTCGGCGGTGCGGACGAAGGCGACGATGCCGGTCAGGTTTTCCATCGAATCGAAGTGCGCGCGACGATGCACGCAGTGACGTGAATTGCGGAATTTTAGTCCGTTATATGTGGAGCTTCGCGTGGTTTTTCGCGAATTGAATCGGATTTATCTTCTGTCGCTCTGACGGCGCATCCGCGCCGGCGTTTCGAGGAGCGATGATGGATCAGCCTGTTTCAGCCGTTTCGGCCCAGTCGGCACGCCGGCGCGCATGGGTGCTGGCCGCCGTCTGCATGGCCGCCGTCGCGCTGCCGCTGTCGTTTTCGGGCGGCGCGGTCGCGACGCCCGCGATCGGCCGCGACCTGCACGGCGGTACGGTCGCGATGAACTGGATCACCAACGCGTTCATGCTCGCGTTCGGCAGCTTCCTGATGGCGGCGGGCGCGCTGGCCGACCAGTTCGGCCGCAAGCGCGTGTTCGCGATCGGCGTCGGCGGCTTCACGCTGATGTCGGTCGCGCTCGCGTTCGCGCCGTCGATGCTCGCGGTCGACCTGCTGCGCGCCGCGCAGGGTCTCGCGGCGGCCGCGGCGCTCGCGGGCGGCACGGCCGCGCTCGCGCAGGAGTTCGACGGCGCGGCGCGCACACGTGCATTCAGTCTGCTCGGCACGACCTTCGGCATCGGGCTCGCGTTCGGGCCCGTGCTGGCCGGCGCGCTGATCGGGCATGCCGGCTGGCGCGCGATCTTCGTGACGAGCGCGGTGGCCGGCGGCCTGTCGCTCGGCTTCGGGCTGCCGCGCATGCACGAGTCGCGCGACCCGCATGCGACGGGGCTCGACTGGCCCGGCACGGCGGCATTTACCGCCGCGCTGACGCTGTTCACGTTCGGCGTGATCGAGGCGCCCGCGCGCGGCTGGTCGGACGCGCTCGTGATCGCGCTGCTGGCCGGCGCGGTGCTCGGCGCCTGCGCGTTCGTGGCGATCGAGACGCGGGTTGCGCGGCCGATGCTCGACCTGTCGCTGTTCCGGATTGCGCGCTTCGTCGGCGTGCAGGTGCTGCCGGTGTCGACCTGCTGCTGCTACATCGTGCTGCTCGTCGTGCTGCCGCTGCGCTTCATCGGCATCGACGGCTTCAGCGAGATCGACGCCGGCTGGCTGATGCTCGCGATTTCCGCGCCGATGCTGGTCGTGCCGCTCGTCGCGGCGACGCTCACGCGCTGGTTGTCGGCCGGCGTGATCTCCGGGCTCGGGCTCCTGATCGCGGCGGCCGGGCTCGTGTGGCTGGGCGTCGCGCTGCGCGGCGGCGCGGGGCCCGCGGCGATCGCGCCGATGCTGGCGATCGGCGTCGGGGCAGGCATGCCGTGGGGGCTGATGGACGGGCTGTCGGTGAGCGTCGTGCCGAAGGAGCGCGCGGGGATGGCGACGGGAATCTTCAGCACGACGCGCGTGGCCGGAGAGGGGATCGCGCTCGCGATCGTCGGCGCCATATTGGCCGCGCTCGCGCAGACGGGGCTGCGACAGGCGGCCGGCGCCGCCGGCACGCCCGACGCGACGCTGCGTGCGGCCGCGCGGCTCGCGACCGGTGATCTCGCGGGCGCGGCGGCCGCGCTGCCGGGTGTCGGGCACGCGGCGCTGCTAGCGAGTTACACGCATGCGTTCGACCGGTTGCTGATCGGGCTGGCGGTCGTCACCGTGCTGTGTGCGGTGGTGGTGTTCGTGTTCCTCGGCGGGCGGCGAGCGGCTGCCGAAGGGGGCGACGAAACCGACGGGCACGCACATGCCGACGTGCCGGTGCGCAGCCGGATCGACGCGGCTTGTACGGAGGCGCACGGGCGTTGAGCGTCGCGTCGCCGCAGTGCACGGGCGCTTCGGTCGCGGCCGCCGGGGCGCCGCCTCAATTCGTCATTGCCGTATCCGCGCGCCGACGATACTCCACGCGCATCACGCGCATCACGCGCATCACGCACATCACGCGCATCAAGCACATCAAGCACATCAAGCACATCAAGCACATCAAGCACATCAAGCACATCAAGCCAGCACCAGCGGCGGCAGCGCCGCATCCGCGCGTGCCTGTGCCTGTTCCACTTCAACCACCACATAGCGCCGCGCGTCCGGCCACAGGTGAGCATGGCCTTCCGCATCCTGGTCGATCGTCGCGCGGCCCTGCACGAGCCAGGTCGTCTGGCGCACGAAATCGACGAACAGCAGCGCGACGGCCGGATTCACGAGCAGGTTGCCGATCGTGTTGAACAGGTTGTTGCCCGCGAAGTCGGGCAGCACGAGTGTGCGGCGGTCGGGCATGTCGACGAGCGGTTCGAACGAGCCGTCGGCGCGTGGCTGGCGGCCGCGGTACGAGCAGTCGCTGTTGCCACCTTCGTCGGCGGTCGCGACGATCAGGAACGCCTGCTCGCGGATGAACGCGATGGCGTCGTCGGTCAGGGGGCCGCGGTCGCTCATGGTGTCGGTCGGCGCACGCGCCGTTGCGTGGGAATGCGCGATGCGCACGCAAGCGACATGCCACGTGTCGCGGCCGGCATCCGCGCACCGGCGCGCGTGCGCACTGTGGAAATGTCGAACACCGGCCCGGCTGCTGCGCAATCGCGCTGTTCAGAATCGGCACACCCGTCATGCTGCGCGAGTGAACACGGCACGGTACGCACGCGGGCCGGCCGTGGTCGCCGTGTTTCCGTCCTCTTTGGCACGCATGTTGCGTAAACGGGGGCAGCGCATTCCAACCGGCGCTGTACTCACACAAGCACGATGAACAGGAGACATGCATGAACCCGTTTGACCTGAAGCAACTGGGCCTCGACGTCGAATACCCGTACCGTCAGCAATACGACAACTACATCGGCGGCAAGTGGGTTCCGCCGGTGAAGGGTGAGTACTTCGAGAACGTATCGCCGATCAACGGCCAGCCGTTCTGTCGCGTGCCGCGCTCGGGCGCCGACGATATCGAGCTGGCGCTCGACGCCGCGCATGCCGCGCGCCGCAAGTGGGGCAAGACGTCCGTGGCCGAGCGCGCGAACCTGCTGCTCGCCGCCGCCGACCGGATGGAAAAGAACCTGAAGCTGCTGGCCGTGGCCGAAACCATCGACAATGGCAAGCCGCTGCGCGAGACGATGGCAGCCGACCTGCCGCTCGCGGTCGACCACTTCCGCTATTTCGCGGGCTGCATCCGCGCGCAGGAAGGCGGCATCTCCGAGATCGACGACAACACCGTCGCGTACCACTTCCACGAGCCACTCGGCGTCGTCGGCCAGATCATCCCGTGGAACTTCCCGCTGCTGATGGCCGCATGGAAGCTCGCGCCGGCGCTCGCGGCCGGCTGCTGCGTCGTGATGAAGCCGGCCGAGCAGACGCCCGCGTCGGTGCTCGTGCTGATGGAGCTGATCGGCGACCTGTTCCCGGCCGGCACGATCAACATCGTGAACGGCTTCGGCAAGGAAGCGGGCGAGGCGCTCGCGACCAGCAAGCGGATCGCGAAGATCGCGTTCACCGGCTCGACGCCGGTCGGCAAGCACATCCTGCGTGCGGCGGCCGACAGCCTGATCCCGTCGACGGTCGAACTGGGCGGCAAGAGCCCGAACATCTTCTTCGCCGACGTGCTCGACCAGGACGATGCGTTCCTCGACAAGGCACTCGAAGGGCTCGCGATGTTCGCGCTGAACCAGGGCGAAGTGTGCACGTGCCCGTCGCGCATCCTGATCCAGGAATCGATCTACGAGAAATTCATCGAGAAGGCCGTCGCGCGCGTCGAGCGCATCAAGGCCGGCCATCCGCTCGACCTGCAGACGATGATCGGCGCGCAGGCGTCGCAGCAGCAGCTCGACAAGATCCTGTCGTACATCGACATCGGCCGCGGCGAAGGCGCGCAATGCCTGACGGGCGGCGAGCGCACGGCACCGGCGGCCGAGCTCGGCACGGGCTACTACGTGAAGCCGACGATGCTGCTCGGCAACAACAAGATGCGCGTGTTCCAGGAAGAGATCTTCGGGCCGGTCGCGTCGGTGATGACGTTCAAGGACGAGGCGGACGCGATCGAACTCGCGAACGACACGTTCTACGGGCTCGGCGCGGGGGTGTGGACGCGCAACGGCACGCGTGCGTACCGGATGGGCCGCGAGGTCGAGGCTGGTCGCGTGTGGACCAACTGCTACCACCTGTATCCCGCGCACGCGGCGTTCGGCGGCTATAAGCAGTCGGGGATCGGCCGCGAGACGCACAAGATGGCGCTGTCGAACTATCAGCAGACGAAGTGCCTGCTGGTCAGCTACCAGGCCGAGGCGCTCGGGTTCTTCTGACCGGGTCGTCAACGCAGTGGCAAAGCGCCGGGAGCGGCCGGTCGGCGGAGCAGCGCCGGCCGGTACGACAGCCGGGGTTCGATGGTGGTGTGCGTCGCGCGCGGGTTGCGTTCAACGTTTGATGGCCGGGTGACGTTTGCCCGTCCGTCGAGCGGTGCGCATGCAGGTGCGATGCGCCGTCCATCGGCCCATCCGGTCACCCGGCACTTCGCCATTTTCGACTTCGACATCCGTCCCCCGGCGTCAGCCGTGCATCGTCGCGGTCGGCGCCGGAAACGATACCGGCAGTCGCGCGCTCGCGGCGGCACGGTGTGCCGATGCGTGCAACGAAAACCAGCATGGCAGAACCGCCCCGATCCTTTCCGCGTCACCCCGTGTTCCACGCGGGCGAACTCGACGCGCAGCACCGCTTCGGCGTCGCCGACGAAGCCGAGCGGATGAGCGACGTCGTCACGACACGCGTGAGCATCGGCGTGCGGCAGTTCGTCGAATCGCAGCCGTTCATGTTCGTCGGCACCGCATGCGGCTCGCGCACATCCGTGACCTGCGACATCGTGCCGAGCATGCGTGATGCGAACGGCGATCTGCTGCCGGTCGTCCGCGTGACCGACACGAAGACGCTGCGGTTCGCGTTGCCCGCTCTCGGCGACGGCGGCCGGATCGACGCGGCGATGTGCGACGGCAGCGGTGTCGGGTTGCTGTTCGTCGACTTCGTGCGCGGCATCTGCTACCGGATCAACGGCCGCGCCACGCTGCGTGCCGATTTGCCCGAAGCGGACGCGGCACCGTGGCCGGCAGGAAGCGCGATCGTCGAGCTGGCGGTCGCTCAGGCGTATGGCAATTGCGGCACGCGGGTCGTACGGCTGAAGCCGGCCTGGTAGCGGTATTCGGTGGCCGGCGGCGGTTGATATGCGCGGTCGCCGCGCGGATCGCACCGGCGGCGTGCGCGGCACGCCGCCTTCGGGTGCGCCCGTATCGCGCGCGCCGGCCGGATAGCGTGGAATGACGGGTTGTTCGCCGGGCCATGCGGTTCGGCACGGGACTTGCGTGACACGCGTGGTTCCGGGCAGGTGAGGGAGGACACGATGGACCAACACGTGGCGTGTAGCGAAGAACCGACGGCCGAGGACACGCGGCGCAACGCGCAGGGTGACGATGCGCTGGCCGGGCAGGCGGTCGTGAGCGTCGCGCATGACGCCGACGAGCAGGCGCGCAACCTGATCGGCTGGCGGCAGACCTACGACCAGCTCGCGGCCGGCCGCTTCGTCGGCACGCTGACCGAGCTGCCGCTCGACACGATGAAGCTGTTCCGGGAATCGACGAGCCACCTGCTGCGCCAGGCGTGCGAGGTGCGCGGCGATGCGTACTGGTTCGGCATCCCGGTCGTGAGCGACGGCACCGCGCGTGTCGATGCGTGGCGCATCGGACCCGGCGCGCTCGCGTTCCGGCCCGGCAACGTCGAATTCGAACTGGTGACGCCCGCGCAGTTCTCGATCTACGGTGTCGTCGTGCGCGGCGACGTGCTGCGCCGCTATGCAGAGGAGGTCGAACGCCGTGCGCTCGACGAGCGGCTGTTCACGCAGCGCGTGATGCAGGTCGGCGATGCGCGGCTCGGGCACCTGTGTGCACTGCTCGGCCGCCGGCTCGACGGGGCGGTGGCGATGACCGGCCCGCTGGCCGACGCACAGCGCGACGACCTGCAGGCCGAGGTGCTGGCCGCGCTGTTCGATGTGTGCGCGCAACCGGCCGACGACGATGCCGGCCGGGCGCCGTCGATGCGCCGCTGGATCGTCGAACAGGCACGCGACTACGTGCTCGCGCACCGCACGCGCCCGGTCGGCGTGCCCGAGCTGTGCGAGCAGTTGCACGTGAGCCGGCGCACGCTGCAATACTGCTTCCAGGACGTGCTCGGCATGGCGCCCGCCACCTACCTGCGCACGCTGCGGCTGAACGGCGCGCGGCGCGACCTGTGCGGTCGCGCGGCCGGGTCGGTGCAGGACGTGGCGGAGGCGTGGGGCTTCTGGCATCTCAGCCAGTTCGCGACTGATTACCGGCGGCTGTTCGGCAAGCGGCCTTCGGAGACGCTGCGCGAGCGCGCGGTGATGGTGGCGGTGGGGTGAGCGCCGGAGCAGCAGTTGGAGCGAGTCCGGCTCAGGCTCCGGCTCAGGCTCAGGCTCAGGCTCAGGCTCAGGCTCAGGCTCAGGCGGCACGGGCACGCTACTGCGCCTTCGGCCACGCGGTAGGCGCTCGCGTCCGGTTTTCCTATGCGGCGGTCGCCGCGGCCTTGCGCGGCGCGGGCCAGGCCAGCGCGTTCCAGTCGATTGCCCGGTAAGCGGCTTCGACCGCCGTGAGATCGGCCGGTCGCTCGCTGCGATGCAGCCCGCGCAATTCGGCCGGCACGTCGAGCGCAACCGGCACGCAATGCGGATAGTCGCGTACGCGCAGCGCCGGCCCGATCGTCGTGAAGCACCCGAGCGTCGGCACGTCGAAACCGTCGGCGAGATGCAGCGCGGCGGTGTCGGGCGCGAACAGCAGGCTGGCGCCCTTGACCCATGCGATGAACCGGGCCGTATCGCCGGCCGCATCGGCGCTCACGTCGACATACGCGGGATGCGCGACGGGCCCGAACCCGGCCACCGGCAATCCGTAGCGCAGGGCGAGCTGTTCGACGAACGTTGCCCGGAGCGCAGGCGGCACGCTGCGCAATGCGGTGCTCGCATTCGGGCAGAACAGCACATACGGACGCTGCCATTGCGCAGGCAACGCCGGCAACGGCAGCCGCGCGAGCCAGCGGTTGCGCTTGGCCGATGCCGGCACCGATGCGGGTTCCACGCCGAGCGCATCCAGGAAGAAATCGATCATCGGCAGCCGCGCGAACGCGGGCCAGTACAGGTGATTGCCGACGTCGATGCACGGCGCGTCCACCGGCAGCGCGTCGGCGGGGTAGGGCAGCGCGCGCGACGGCGCGACGATGTCGGCCGCGAGCGCATACAGCGTGTCGACGTAGCGCGGCGCGCGGGCCGGCCGGTACAGCGTGAAGCGCAGGCCCGGGTGCGCGGCGCGCAGCGCGGCGAGGGCGGTGAGCCCGATCACCGAATCGCCGAGCGTGACGCCCATCCCGTTGATCACGTGCACCTGCCGTGCGCCGCCATAGTCGAGCCGGAACGGCCGGTGCGCGGCGTGCAGCAGGCCGCGCGCGGGCGCGGCCGGCACGTGGCCGGCGACACGCGCGCCGCCGTGCTCGAGGTCGTAAGGCGCGACGAGCGTGCCGTCCGGTGCGAGCAACGTGCCGGGGAGCGCGAGCGCGTCGTCGTGCGACAGCGCGACGGCGGGCGGCGCGGCATGCGTGTCCACCGTCATCCGCCGCGTGCGCGGCGGCCCTGTTCGCGGATCTGTTCGAGGGTTGCGGCCGGCGTGCTGGCGTCCTGCGGAATGCGGATCTCGATCAGCGCGGGCAGCCCGCAGGTCAGTGCGCGTTCGAGCGCGGGCGCGAAATCGGCGGTGCGCTCGACGATCTCGCCATGCGCGCCGAACGCGCGCGCATACGCGGCGAAATCGGGATTCGTGAGCCCCGTGCCGTGCACGCGGCCCGGGTAGTTGCGCTCCTGATGCATGCGGATCGTGCCGAAATGCCCGTTGTTGACGACGATCGCGACGATGTTCAGCCCGTACTGCATCGCGGTCGCGAGCTCGTTGCCGGCCATCATGAAGCAGCCGTCGCCTGCGAGCGCGACGACGGCCCGCGACGGGTACAGCGACTTCGCGGCGAGCGCGGCCGGCAACCCGTAGCCCATCGCGCCGCTGGTCGGTGCGAGCTGCGAGCGGAAGTGCCGGTACGCGAAGTGGCGATGCAGCCAGATCGCATAGTTGCCGGCGCCGTTGGTGAGGATCGCGTCGTGCGGCAGGCGCTCGCGCAACTGCACCATCACGTCGCCGAGCTGGACGTCGCCGGGCATCGGCAGCGGCGCATGCCATTCGCGATACGCGCGATGGGCATCGGCGGCGGTGCCGGCCCACACGGGGTGCTCGGGCGGCTCGAGCGCGGCGAGCGGCGCGGCGATCTCGGGCATCCCGGACACGATCGGCAGGTCGGCCGCATACACGCGGCCGAGCTCGTCCGCGCCCTGGTGCACGTGGACCAGCGTCTGGCGTGTCTTCGGGATGTCGAGCAGCGTGTAGCCGCCGGTCGTCGCTTCGCCGAGGCGCGGCCCGATCACGAGCAGCAGGTCGGCGTCGCGGATGCGCTTCGCGAGCGCGGGGTTGATCCCGAGCCCGACGTCGCCCGCGTAGTTCGGGTGCGCGTTGTCGATCGTGTCCTGGTAGCGGAACGCACAAGCCACCGGCAACTGCCAGCGCTCGACGAAGGTGCGCAGGTTCGCGCACGCTTCGGGCGTCCAGCCGCTGCCGCCGACGATCGCGAACGGCCGTTCCGCGCGCGCGAGCCGCTCGCGCAGCTCGTCGATCTGCGCGGCCGACGGCGCGGCCGCGACGCGCTTCGCGGCCGGCACGACGGGCTGCGGCGCACATGCTTCGGACAGCACGTCCTCCGGCAGCGCGAGCACAACCGGGCCGGGCCGGCCGGACGTCGCGACGTGGAATGCATGGCTCAGGTATTCGGGAATGCGGCGCGGGTCGTCGATCTGCGCGACCCATTTCGCCATCTGGCCGAACATCCGCCGGTAGTCGATTTCCTGGAAGGCTTCGCGGTCGAGGTGCTCACGCGCGCACTGGCCGACGAACAGGATCATCGGCGTCGAATCCTGGAACGCGGTGTGCACGCCGATCGACGCATGGGTCGCGCCGGGCCCGCGCGTGACGAACGCGATGCCGGGGTGGCCGGTCAGCTTGCCGACCGCCTCGGCCATGTTCGCGGCGGCCGCCTCGTGGCGGCAGACGACCGTCTGGATACGCGCGGTGTCGTCCGCGAGCGCATCGAGTACGGCGAGGAAGCTCTCGCCCGGCACGCAGAACACGCGTTCGACGTGATTGGCGAGCAACGCATCGACGAGCAGTCGCGCGCCGGTGGTGGCGGGCTGCTCGAGATCCTTGGAATGCGACATGGGCTGCCGTCTCCCTGGGTAGCGGGACGTACAGCTTACGCCTGTCGGCGGGGCGCCGGTACGCCGGCCGGTGAAAAGTGTCGGAACGGGGTGGGCGGGCGGCAGGGAACATGGATCGAACATTTCGGGTCCGATACGCATGCATACCATTCATCCATTCAGAATCGGCGATTCCTGGGCCGTGTCGATTCCCGACGAACTGGCCTATGAATGCGACGATATCGCACTCGAAATCGAGCGTGTCGGCGACGAGCTTCGTATTCGACCGGCAAGACGACCGTTATCCGGCGTGCTGGCAAAATTCGCGCAATTCGACGCAGGGATGACGGTGGAAAGACTCGACGAACACGGGCAGGGCGAGCGCGAGCCTCTTTGAAGCTGCGTACGCCCGCCCGCCATCATTACCTCAACACTCGACGATATTCACCGCGAGCCCGCCGCGCGACGTTTCCTTGTACTTCGTCTTCATGTCGGCACCCGTCTCGCGCATCGTCTTGATCACGGAGTCGAGCGACACGTAGTGCGAGCCGTCGCCGCGCAGCGCCATGCGCGCCGCGTTGACGGCCTTCACCGATGCCATCGCGTTGCGCTCGATGCACGGGATCTGCACCATCCCGCCGACCGGGTCGCAGGTGAGGCCGAGGTTGTGTTCCATCCCGATTTCGGCCGCGTTCTCGACCTGGTGCGGCGTGCCGCCGAGCACGGCCGCGAGCGCGCCGGCCGCCATCGAGCACGCGACACCCACTTCGCCCTGGCAGCCGACTTCCGCGCCGGAGATCGACGCATTCAGCTTGTAAAGAATGCCGATCGCGGCGGCCGTCAGCAGGAAGTCGATCACGCCTTGCTCGTTCGCACCGGGCGTGAAGCGCGTGTAGTAGTGCAGCACGGCCGGGATGATGCCGGCCGCACCGTTGGTCGGCGCGGTGACGACGCGGCCGCCGGCCGCGTTTTCCTCGTTGACCGCGATCGCGTACAGGTTGATCCAGTCGATCATCGACAGCGGATCCTGCAGCGCGCGCTCCGGGCTGCCCGTCAGCGTGCGGTACAGCTGCGGCGCGCGGCGCTTGACCTGGAACGGGCCGGGCAGGTTGCCGTCGGCATCGGGGTTGCCGATCCCGCAGCCGCGCGACACGCACGACTGCATCACGGCCCAGATCTTCAGCAGGCCGTCGCGCGTCTCTTCCTCGGTGTGCCACGCGCGCTCGTTTTCCCACATCAGCTGCGCGATCGACTTGCCGGTCGATTCGGTCAGCGCGAGCAGCTCCGCGCCGCTGCGGAACGGGTGCGTCATCTGCTCGGCCGCGCTCAGCACCTTCGTGTTCGGCGCGCCGGCCGTCACGACGAAGCCGCCGCCGACCGACAGGTAGGTGCGCTCGACCAGTACCGCGCCGTTCGCGTCGGATGCGCGCAGTTTCATCCCGTTCGGATGCTCGGGCAGCGCCTGGCGGTAGAACGCGATGTTCTCTTTCAGCACGAACGGCACCGAATGCGTGCCGAGCAGCGCGAGCTTCTTCGATTTGCGGATGTCTTCCAGGCGCGCGTCGATGGTTTCGGGATCGACGGTGTCGGGCGCGTCGCCGAGCAGGCCGAGCATCACGCCGCGGTCGGTGCCGTGGCCCTTGCCGGTGGCGCCCAGCGAGCCGTACAGCTCGACCTTCACGTGGGCGGTTGCATCGAGCATCCCGTCGCGCTCGAGGCCCTGGACGAACATCAGCGCCGCGCGCATCGGTCCGACCGTATGCGAACTGGACGGGCCGATGCCGATCTTGAAGAGGTCAAAGACGCTGACTGCCATTTCGATTCCTGCCTTGCTTTAAGAGTAGTGCTAGCGCGCCTGCAATGGCAGGCACGCGGCGAGCCATGCGGGCGGCGTTGGGGATAGTTGCTGCGCGACGCGGGCATAGCGCCCGTCGAGCCGCGCGGCCAGATGAAAGAGTTCGGTGGCGTTTTTCGGGTCCCACTGCCCCGTGTAGCCCGGCAGGCCGGCTTCGCGGCGCTTCGCGTCGAACGGCACCGGCGAATTCACGAATTCCTCGTGCGTTTTCTCGCCGAGCGCGTACGGCACGAGCCAGTCGAGTGCGGCGGCGAGCGTCGCGCCGTTCGCGCCGCGCTCGCGCAGCCAGTTGCGGTTGAAGCGGCGCGCGGCGAGCGCGGCCGTCACCAGCGGCTGCAGGTCGTAGACCGCGTAGTGCAGCGCATCGCGTTCCTCGAAGTCCCACGTCTTGCCGTCCGGGCCGATGTTGTCGGCGAGGTGCTCGACGAACAGCCGCTGCGCGGCGTTCATCATCCTGCGATCGCCGAGCGTGAACGCGGACAGCGCGATCAGCTTGATCCGGTGGCTCTGCCAGTTGTTGCGCCACGTACCGGTAAGCGGGCGCTTCTGCGCGTCGATCTGCGCGACATAGCCGGCGCCGAGCTTCGCGATGAACGCGGCCGTCGCGTTGCGAGTCTTGACCGGCAGCGCGCTTGCCGTCATGTCGTACGCGACGATCAGGCTCTCGAAGCGCGTTTCGTCGATCGGGTTGAAGCTCGGCTGGTAGGTCGCGACCCACGCGGACAGGAAGCGGTCGACGAGCTGCAGGTAGCGCGGCGCGTTCGTCACGCGCCATGCGAGCGCAGCATCGCGCATCAGGTCGAGATCCTTCAGCGCGGCGGCGCTCTGGTCGTAGATGCCTTCGTGGGGCAGCGTGCCCTCGGTGTGCACGCGCGCCATCGCCTTCGGCTGCTCGCCGATGCGTGCGTCGACGCTGCGGATCAGCGCCTGCACGCCCGGCTCGGCCTGCGTCGTCTCGCTCGCCTGCAGTGCCGGCGCCGCGCAGAAATTCATCGCCGCGCGCGCGCTGCCGGACGCGCCGAGGCCGGCGGCGGCCAACGACAGTGACGCGACGAGCATCGGCACGAAGCGGCGCGTGCGCGGCCGCCTTTGCATTGCACCATGGCCCGGAAACATCGGACGCACCATGCGGAACTCCTTCATTGGCTGGATCGCGTGTGATGTTAGCCGGATTGGCGGACGAACGTGAACCGGTTCGAGCGGCGAACAAAAAAACCGCACGCAACACGGAGTTGCGTGCGGTGCGGTCACCATCGGGCGGCTCCTGGCCTGGCGCGCGTTATGCGTATTCCGACATCGGTACGCACGAGCAGAACAGGTTGCGGTCGCCGTAGACGTTGTCCGCGCGGCCGACGGGCGGCCAGTACTTGTTCGTGCCGAGCGTCGCGACCGGGTACGCGGCCTGCTCGCGCGAATACGCGTGCGGCCATTCGTTCGCGGTGACGACGGCCGCCGTGTGCGGTGCGTGACGCAGCGGGTTGTCCTCGCGGTCGGCGCGGCCTTCCTCGACCGCACGGATTTCGTCGCGGATCGCGATCATCGCGGCGATGAAGCGGTCGAGTTCTTCCTGCGATTCCGATTCGGTCGGCTCGACCATCAGCGTGCCCGGCACCGGGAAGCTCATCGTCGGCGCGTGGAAGCCGTAGTCCATCAGGCGTTTCGCGACGTCGTCGACGCTGATGCCGCTCGATTCCTTGATCGGACGCAGGTCGAGAATGCACTCGTGCGCGACCAGCCCGCCCGGGCCCGAATACAGCACCGGGTAGTGCGGCGCGAGGCGCTTCGCGATGTAGTTCGCGTTGAGGATCGCGGTTTCCGTCGCGGCGGTCAGGTTCTTCGCGCCCATCATCGCGATGTACATCCACGAGATCGGCAGGATCGACGCCGAGCCGTACGGGGCAGCCGATACCGCGCCGATGCCGCTTTCGTCGCGCGCGTAGCCGGTCGAACGCTGGTTCGGCAGGAACTTCGCGAGGTGCGCGCCGACCGCGACCGGGCCGACGCCCGGGCCGCCGCCGCCGTGCGGGATGCAGAAGGTCTTGTGCAGGTTCAGGTGCGACACGTCGCCGCCGAACTGGCCCGGCGCGGTCAGGCCGACCATCGCGTTCATGTTCGCGCCGTCGACGTACACCTGGCCGCCGTGCGCATGGACGATCTCGCAGATCTCGCGGACGTTCTGCTCGAACACGCCGTGCGTCGACGGATACGTGATCATGATCGCCGCGAGGTCCTTCGCGTGCTCGTCGGCCTTCGCCTTGAGGTCGGCGATGTCGACGTTGCCCTGCGCGTCGCATGCAACGACCACGACCTTCATGCCGGCCATGTGTGCGGATGCCGGGTTCGTGCCGTGTGCCGATGCCGGGATCAGGCACACGTCGCGGTGGGCTTCGCCACGCGAGGCGTGGTACGCGTGGATGATCAAGAGGCCCGCGTACTCGCCCTGCGAGCCCGCGTTCGGCTGCAGCGACACGGCCGCGTAGCCGGTGGCCGCGACGAGCATCTGCTCGAGCTGGTCGATCATCTCGCGGTAGCCGACGGTCTGCTCGGCCGGTGCGAACGGGTGGATGCCGCCGAACTCGGGCCACGTGACCGGCAGCATTTCCGACGTCGCGTTCAGCTTCATCGTGCACGAGCCGAGCGGGATCATCGAGCGGTCGAGCGCGAGATCCTTGTCCGACAGGCTGCGCAGGTAGCGCAGCATTTCGGTTTCGGAATGGTGGCGGTTGAACACGTGGTGCGTCAGGTACGCGCTCGTGCGCTCGAGGCCGGCCGGCAGCGCGGCAACGCCGGCGAGGCCTGCGTCGAGGGCTTCGACGGCCGGCGCGGTGCCGCCCGCGGCTTGCGCGAACACGGCGAGGAGATCGGCGAGGTCGTCGCGCGTGGTCGTTTCGTCGACCGACACGCCGACTTGCGTGTCGCTCACGCGGCGCAGGTTGATGCGCTTGGCCTTCGCGTATTCGTGAACCTGCGCAGTGCGCGCGCCGGTGTCGATCGTCAGCGTGTCGAAGAACGTGTCGTTGACGGTCGTGAAGCCGAGCTGCTTCACGCCGGCGGCGAGCAGTGCCGCGATGCGGTTCACGCGCAGCGCGATCGTCTTCAGGCCGTGCGGGCCGTGGTAGACCGCGTACATGCTGGCCATGATCGCGAGCAGCGCCTGCGCGGTACACACGTTCGACGTCGCCTTTTCGCGGCGGATGTGCTGTTCGCGCGTCTGCAGCGCGAGGCGCAGCGCGGGCTTGCCCTGCGCGTCGACCGTCACGCCGACGAGGCGGCCCGGCATCTGGCGCTTGAATTCGTCACGCACCGCGAGATACGCGGCGTGCGGGCCGCCGAAGCCCATCGGCACGCCGAAGCGCTGCGTGTTGCCGATCGCGACGTCCGCGCCCCAGTCGCCGGGCGGCGTCAGCACGGTCAGCGCGAGCAGGTCGGCCGCGACGACCACGTGGCCGCCGGCCGCGTGGATCGCTTCGGTGAGCGCGCGGTAGTCGCGCACGTCGCCGTTCACGCCCGGGTACTGCAGCAGCACGCCGAATGCATTCGATTGGGCGGCATCTGCGGCCGGGCCCGTCTTGACCTCGATGCCGACCGGCAGCGCGCGCGTGCGGATCACTTCGAGCGTTTGCGGCAGCACGTCGTCGGCGACGTAGAACACGTTCGACGCCGGCTTGCCGGTGCGCTGCAGCAGCGTCATCGCTTCGGCCGCGGCGGTGGCTTCATCGAGCAGCGACGCGTTCGAGATCGCGAGGCCCGTGAGGTCGGCCACCATCTGCTGGAAGTTCAGGAGCGCCTCGAGGCGGCCCTGGGAAATTTCGGGCTGGTACGGCGTGTAGGCCGTGTACCACGCCGGGTTTTCGAGCACGTTGCGCAGGATGACGGCCGGCGTGTGCGTGTCGTGGTAACCCTGACCGATATACGAGCGGAACACCTGGTTCTTGTCCGCGAGAACCCGCAGCGCGGCGAGGGCTTCGGCCTCGCTCTTCGGCTGCGCGAACGGGCCGAGCGGCAACGTTTCGGCGCGGCGGATCGAGGCCGGGATCACGGCGTCCATCAGGGCGGCGCGCGACGCGAAGCCGAGCGTGTCGAGCATGGCCTGCTGGCTGGCGGCGTCGGGGCCGATGTGGCGTTCGGCGAACGCGTCGTGCGTTTCGAGCGCGGCGAGCGAGAGGGGCGTGCGGTTCATCAGGCGGTCCGGGTGTTCGAGCTTCATGGCGTGACTCTGGTCCCGCGCGAGCCGGCTGGCTGGCCGGCCGCGCGCAGTTCGGGTAAGGGAATTAGTCGATCAGCTTGCTGTAGGCGGCAGCGTCGAGCAGGCTGTCGGTCGATGCACCGGCCGCGAGCTTGATCTTGAACAGCCACGTGTCGTACGCGTCGCTGTTCACCTCTTCCGGCGTGTCGACTGCGTCCGCGTTGATCGCGACCACCTCGCCCGACACCGGCGAATAGATGTCCGACGCGGCTTTCACGGATTCGACGACGCCGATCGCGTCGCCTGCCTTCACCTGCTTGCCGACGGGCGGCAGTTCGAGGAAGACGATGTCGCCGAGCGTGTTCTGCGCGTGATCGGTGATGCCGATCGTCAGCGTGCCGTCGGCTTCAGTGCGGATCCACTCGTGTTCGTCGGTGTACTTCAGATCGGCCGGGACGTTGCTCATCGGATGCTCCTGATAAAAGGGTTTGTTCGTTCTGTTGGCGCGCCGCCGGGGCGCGCCGGGTGTGGTGTTGCGCCGGGCGCCATCTCCCGGCTTCCCGGGAGGCGGGCCTCCCGGCCGTTACGCAGCGAGGACCTTGCCGTTGCGCACGAACGGCAGTTTTACCACGCGCGCGGGAAGATTCTTGTCTCGAATTTGCACCTGGACCAGGTCGCCGATCTGGACGGCCGCCGGCACGCGTGCGAACGCGATCGATTCCTGCATCGACGGCGAGAACGTGCCGCTCGTGATCTCGCCTTCGCCGTGCGGCGTGACGACCTTCTGGTGCGCGCGCAGCACGCCGCCCGCCTTGCCGTTTTCCTTCTGCAGGATCAGGCCGACGAACGCGGCGCGGGTGCCGTTGGCTTCCAGTGCGGCGCGGCCGACGAACTCGCGTGGGGCGCTGAGGTCGACCGTCCACGCGAGGCCCGCGTCGAGCGGGGAGACGGTGTCGTCCATGTCCTGGCCGTACAGGTTCATGCCGGCCTCGAGGCGCAGCGTGTCGCGCGCGCCGAGCCCGCACGGACGCACGCCGTTTTGCTGCAGCGCGTTCCACAGCGCTTCGACGTGCACGGCCGGGACGATGATTTCGAAGCCGTCTTCACCGGTATAGCCGGTGCGTGCGACGGTGAGATCGCCGAACGGCGTGGCGGCGACTTGCGCGGCGTTGAACGGCTTCAGCTCGCTGGTGGCGGCGCGCGCGGCGGGCACCGTCGTCCAGGCCTTTTCGCGGGCGTTCGGGCCTTGAACGGCGACGATCGCGAAATCGCGGCGCGGCGTGATCGTGACGCCGTAGCCGCCTTGCTCGTTCAGCTGGTTGAACCACGCGATGTCTTTCTCGGCCGTGCCGGCGTTGACGACGACGCGGAAGAATTCTTCGGTGAAGTAGTAGACGATCAGGTCGTCGATGACGCCGCCCTGCGGATTGAGCAGGCACGAGTAGAGTGCCTTGCCGGGCGTCTTGAGCTTGCCGACGTTGTTCGCGATCGCATGCTCGAAGAACGCGCGCACGCGGCTGCCGGTGAAATCGACCACGCACATGTGCGACACGTCGAACATGCCGGCGTCGGTGCGCACGGCTTCATGTTCTTCGATCTGCGAGCCGTAGTTGACGGGCATGTCCCAGCCGCCGAAGTCGACCATGCGGGCATTGAGCGCGCGGTGCGCGGCGTTGAGCGGGGTGTGATTCAGTGCAGTCATCGAGGCCTCAGGCAAGGCGCTTGCGCGCGGATCAGAACGGCCATGTGCCGACCACTGCGGCCGACGGCCTGCGAGCGATCCGGTACATGCCCCTCTGTCCTCGATACCTGAGAGATTGCGCTGCCGGCAAAGCCTGGCGAACGCGCGCCCCTTCGGTGGGCAGCTTGCCCGCGCAGCCTATGCGCTGCGGGCTACTGCCGCTCTCCAGAGTGCGGGGAGAGTGTGCCCGCGCGATGCGCGGACGGGATTCCCCGACGCGGTCGGTCCTTTTGCCTGAGAGTTTGCGGGTGTGCCCCTTCGGCGGCGCAACCGGGCTGAAACAGCACGGTTACACGCTCTCCCGACGCGTGCGGGCGACTGTACGCGAGCGGGTGGGCCTTGTCAATTTGAGCAAAAGAATGTCGCTTCGCGACAAGCGACTACAAGCGGCGGCAGCCGGTGCCGCCGCTTTTTCCGCTCCGGCGGGCGCCGGTGCGTTACTCGCCGATCGCGCGCGCGGCCGTGTCGAGTTCCTGGTTCAGCACGCGCTGCTCGTCGCCGGACAGGCCGCCGCTATGTTGTGCGGACATGTCGTTCGCTTCCTGGCGGATCACGTCGAGCCGGTGGTGAAGTTGCGCGCCGTACGGCGGCGGGTAGTAGCCGCCGTTCACGCGCGCATCGATGCGGCGGTGCAGGTTGTCGATCCGGCCCTGGATCTGCTGCATCCGCTCGTTCGCGACGACCTGCGGGTTCGGCCGCGGCGGGGGTGCCGGGCGGACCGGCTGCTGCGGCTGCACGATACAGGCCGCAAGCGAGGAAACCAGGACGCAGCACGCTGCTGCGCGAATCAACCGTTGCATCAACATTCTCCAGACGGATTGGTGTCGGATCGACTTTTTTGAGAAACGCATCAGACCGGTCGGACGCTGACTTTCGTTCCCCCGGCATTTGTAACCGAATGTTCCTGTAATCGAATCCGCCGGGCCAGCCGCGCGCGTGCCGGCCGGCCGCGACTGGCACGCGCGCGGTGTCAGATCGCGCGGCGCACGAACGGCAGCCGGCGGCCGTCGTGCTCGCTCTGCGCGGCGAGCTCGATGATCGTCATCACGTCGACGGCGTCCTGCGCGGTGACGGGGAACGGCGCACCGTCGCGGATCGACGCGGCGAGCGCGCGGTAGAACTCCGCGTACTGGCCGTCGAGTGTCGGCACCGGGCGCTCGACCTCGACCTCGCCGTCGAGTACGCGCAGCAGGCCGGGCGGGTTGCCGCCGCCGAATTCGACGTCGTCCGCGGTGAGGCCGGCCTTGAGCTGGTCCTCCTGCGTGTCGAGGCCGAACTTCTGGTAGCTGCCGCCTGTGCCGTGCAGCGTGAAGCGAGCGGGCTCGATCGCTGACAGCGCGCTCGCATGCAGCGCGACGTCCTTGTCCGGATAGCCGAGCTGCAGATGCACGAAATCGGGCGCCGTGCCATGGTCGCGGCGCGTCTTGACGGTCGCGCTCACCGTATCCGGCAGGCCGAACAGCGCGAGCGCCTGGTCGATCAGGTGCGGGCCGAGGTCGAGCAGCAAGCCGCCGCCGCGGGCCGGCTCCTCGCGCCAGCGCGTGCGCGGCGTCGGGCGGAAGCGGTCGAAATGCGACGCGAAATAGGTGAGGCGGCCGAGTTCGCCCGATTTGACGATGTCGCGCACGGTGAGGAAATCGCCGTCCCAGCGGCGATTGTGGAACGGCGCGAACAGCCGGCTGCGTGCGTTCGCGAGCCGGGCGAGCGCGAGCGCCTCGTCGGCGGTGAGCGTGACGGGCTTGTCGACGACCACGTGGCGGCCGGCTTCGAGCACCTGGCGCGCGAGCGCGAAGTGCGTGTCGTTCGGCGTGGCGATCACCACGCATTCGATGTCGTCGAGGCCGAGCAGCGTGTCGAGATCGGGGACGACGCGCGCGCCCGGATACGCGGCCTGCGCGCGATCGGGCTGCCCCGTCGCGATCGCGGCGACTTCAGTGCGGCCGCTCGTGGCGATCACGGGCGCGTGGAACGTCGCGCCGGCGAAACCGAAACCCATCAAACCAATCCTGAGCAATGACGACATGGCAATCCCTGGCTGCGAAGGAAACTAAAGGATGGTGCGCCGAGACGGCGCGAAGACGACCGGCTATTTTGGCATGGCGCCGCCGCTTGTACTGGCGCGTTCCGGCGAAACGCGCGGCGCGACGCGGCGCTTGCGCAAGGAAAGCCGGCATTTTGCGCGGGCCCGCGTGCCGTACGTGCGGGCCCGCCCGGCTGCCCGTGCGGCGAACGTCCGGTGCAGGGCGCCGCGCCGCGTCATGCGGCTGCCCGCTGCAGCACGGCGGCGGCGACCTGCGCGGCCCACACGGCGCAGGCGGCTGCACCGGGATGGAAGCCGTCGGTGGCCATCAGGTGGCGCTCGAGCGGCAGCTCGACGCGCAGGAACGTGCAGTGCGGCTGCGCGGCGGCCCACCCGGCGAGCACCGTGTTGAGCCGCTTTGCACGCAGCCCGAGGTACCACGCGAGCGGCTGCGGCAGTGCCGGAAAGCGTTCCATCGGCGGCACCGCCGACAGGATCGCGTGCCCGACCCGGAAGCGCGCGGCGAGCAGCCGGACGAGCTCGGCCTGCTGCGCCTGCCAGCGGGCCGGCGGCACGCCGCCCGTCACGTCGTTGACGCCGAGCGACGTGACGGCCACGTCGAACGGCTCGGCCGGCTCGGCGGCGAGCCAGTCGACGAGCTCCTGTGTAGTGAGGCCCGTGCGCGCGAGCAGCTTCCAGCTCACGCGGTGGGTGGCCGCGAGCGCATTCGCCAGCTGGCCGGACAGCGCGTCGCGCTGCGTCGCGACGCCGACGCCCGCGGCGGCCGAATCGCCGACCACCAGCACGCGCAGCGGCGGGCCGTCGCCCGCTTCGCCGCTGCGCGGGCCGGCCGCCTCGGGCAGCCGCGGCGTGACGCGGCGCACGTAGCGTCCCTGCGCGAACAGCAGCGGGCCAAGGGCGGCGGTGGCGAACGGGTATCCCATGATGTTGATCCGGTGGCGGTTCAGGCGGGCTCGCGCGGAGCGGCGCCGGGTGCGCATATTGTGGCCGATCGGTGCGCGAACGGGGCCGGATTGGCCGGACGGACAGGGGGCGGCCGCGGGATCCGCCCGCGCAGCCCCGCCCGGCGGCGCTCCCGAAAAGCGCGCCGCCGACGTGTTAACATGCGCGTCCTGCCCCGCGTGTCCGCCTGCTTCGCCAGCCCGTCGCGCACGGCATCCTCCCGGCGTTCCGCCGTCAACCGCAACACCATCCGCCATCATGTCCGCAGGCCTCAATCCCGCCCAGAACGAAGCGGTGCGCTACCTCGACGGTCCCTGTCTCGTGCTCGCCGGCGCGGGCAGCGGCAAGACCCGCGTGATCACGCAGAAGATCGCGCACCTGATCGAAGCGAAAGGCTTCGAGCCGCGCCACATCGCCGCCGTCACGTTCACGAACAAGGCGGCCGCCGAAATGCGCGAGCGCGTGGGGAAGCTGCTCGAGGGCAAGACGCTCACCACGCCCGGCAAGGAAGGCCGCAAGGTGCCCGTCAACCAGCTCACCGTTTGCACGTTCCACTCGCTGGGTGTGCAGATCCTGCGCCAGGAGGCCGAGCACGTCGGCCTGAAGCCGCAGTTCTCGATCATGGATTCGGACGACTGCTTCGGGATGATCCAGGAGCAGCTCGGCACGACCGACAAGGGCCTGATCCGCAAGGTCCAGAGCATCATCTCGCTGTGGAAGAACGGCCTGATCATGCCCGACGAGGCGATGGCGATCGCGGCCAACGAGGACGAGCACCAGGCCGCGCTGGTCTACCGCAACTACGTCGCGACGCTGCACGCGTACCAGGCGGTCGACTTCGACGACCTGATCCGCCTGCCAGCCGAACTGTTCGCGAAGAACGAGCAGGTGCGCGACCGCTGGCAGAACAAGCTGCGCTACCTGCTGATCGACGAGTACCAGGACACCAATGCGTGCCAGTACGAGCTGCTGAAGCAGCTCGCGGGCCCGCGCGCCGCGTTCACGGCGGTCGGCGACGACGACCAGGCGATCTACGGCTGGCGAGGAGCGACGCTCGAGAACCTCGCGCAGCTCGGCAAGGATTTCCCGAAGCTGCACCTGGTCAAGCTCGAGCAGAATTACCGGTCGACGGTGCGCATCCTCACCGCCGCGAACAACGTGATCGCGAACAACCCGAAGCTGTTCGAGAAGAAGCTGTGGTCCGAGCACGGGATGGGCGATTCGATCACCGTCACGCCGTGCAACGACGAGGAGCACGAGGCCGAATCGGTCGTGTTCCGGCTGTCCGCGCACAAGTTCGAGCGGCGCGCGCAGTTCCGCGACTACGCGATCCTGTATCGCGGCAACTTCCAGGCGCGCATCTTCGAGCAGGTGCTGCGGCGCGAGCGGATTCCCTATGTGCTGTCGGGCGGCCAGTCGTTCTTCGACAAGGCCGAGATCAAGGACCTGTGCGCCTACCTGCGGCTGATCGCGAACGCCGACGACGATCCCGCGTTCATCCGCGCGGTCACGACGCCGCGTCGCGGGATCGGCAACACGACGCTCGAGGCGCTCGGCTCGTTCGCGGGCCAGGCGAAGGTGTCGCTGTTCGAGGCCGTGTACATGGGCGGGATCGAGGCGCGGCTGTCCGCGCGGCAGGTTGAGCCGCTCAGGATGTTCTGCGACTTCATCCAGCGCCTGACCGACCGCGCGGACAAGGAACCCGCGACCGTCGTGCTCGACGACATGATGGAAGCGATCCACTACGAGGCGTACCTGTACGACGCGTTCGACGAGCGCCAGGCGCAGTCGAAGTGGCAGAACGTGCTCGAATTCCTCGAATGGCTGAAGCGCAAGGGCACGAAGCCCGAGACGGCGGCTGTCGATGGTGAGGCCGAGGGCTTCCACAACGCGGACGGGCTCGCCGATACCGGCAAGAACCTGCTCGGCCTGATCCAGACCGTCGCGCTGATGTCGATGCTCGAGGGCAAGGACGAGGATCCGGACGCCGTGCGGCTGTCGACCGTCCATGCGTCGAAGGGGCTCGAGTATCCGCATGTGTTCCTGGTCGGCGTTGAGGAGGGCATCATGCCGCACCGCGGCGGCAGCGAGGACGACGGCCCGATCGACAACGAGCGGATCGAGGAGGAGCGCCGGCTGATGTACGTCGCGATCACGCGCGCGCAGCGCAGCCTGCACCTGAACTGGTGCAAGAAGCGCAAGCGGGCGCGCGAGACGGTCGTATGCGAGCCGTCGCGCTTCATCCCGGAGATGGGGCTCGACGACGCGCCGCCGCCCACGCCGGAAGAGGCGCCGATGTCGCCGAAAGACCGGCTCGCGAGCCTGAAGGCGCTGCTGCAGAAGTGAGGCGGTGGCGCCGTCGGGCGCGCGGTGTTCCGACGGTCCGACGATCAGGTGGTAAGGCGGTAAGGCGGCCGGGCAAAAACAAACCCCCGCGGTGCGCGTGCGCCGCGGGGGTTTTTTCTGGTCGGCGGAAGTATTACTTCGCCGAGTTGACCATGTAGTCGACGGCGGCCTTCACGTCGGCGTCCGACGCGCTCGATCCGCCCTTCGGCGGCATTGCGCCCTTGCCGTGCAGCGCGTAGTTGTAGACCGTGTCCATCGAGTCCTTCAGGCGCGGCGCCCAGTCTTCCTTGCTGCCGAACTTCGGCGCGCCGAGCACGCCTGCTCCGTGGCAGGCCACGCAGGTCGACGAGTACAGCGCCTTGCCGGCCGTTGCCGCATCGGCGCTGGCCGGGGCGGCTGCGGGTGCTTCGCCGGCCTTCGGGATCGCGGCGATCGCGGCCTGTGCGGCGGCGATCTGCGCGCTCGCGGCGTCGGCCGGGCCCGATGCGCCTGCCGCGCCGCTGGCGGGCTGCGCTGCATTGGCGGCCGGTGCTGCCGGTTCGGGGAAGTTCGCGCCGTCGTTGTTCGCCATGTAGACGATCGCGCGGGCGATTTCATAGTCGCTGACGTCGTCGGGGTTCGTGCCGCCGCGCGGCGGCATCGCGCCCTTGCCGGCCAGGGCCGTCTTCAGCAGCGTGTCGAAGCCTTGCGAAATGCGCGGCGCCCAGTCGTCCTTGTTGCCGAACTTCGGCGCGCCGGCGGCGCCCGTGCCGTGGCAGGTTACGCACACGGCCTTGTAGACTTCCTCGCCGGTCTTGTACGTGCGGGGCGCGTTGGCGTCCTTCACTTCGACCTGCGCGAGCGGGGCGACACGCGCGGCGACCTGCTCGTCGGATAGTGCATCCGTACCGGCGCCGGCGCGGAATGCATGGTTCGCATAATTGGCGAACAGGACGATCAGGATGATCGGAATCGCGAACGACGCGATGATGACGGCAATCAGCTGCCCGGGAGTTTTGACGGGAGATTCGTGGGGTGCTTCGCTCATGCTTGCCTCGTCTCCGTGAATAGGAATTGTGAGCGCGGTGCAACGGCAAAATGGCAGTCCAATGAAGCCCGGTCGATTATAGACGGAACGTTTACATCACGGCGAGCGGCGCGATGGCGCGTGTTTACCCGCACGCAGCGCGGTGCGGCGGCGATTCTGTGGGCAAGGTGGACGCGTCATGGGAAACCGGGTATCCTTGCCGTCTTGCCAATTGTGGGCGGCCTGTATATTGGGGTCGCTTCACTGTCACACGCGCCCGTAGCTCAATGGATAGAGTACTGCCCTCCGAAGGCAGGGGTTGCTGGTTCGATCCCAGCCGGGCGCGCCAAAACATGCCTGTTCAGGCTTTCGGCGATTCCGCCGCACCACTCGCATCACCCTTTCCCCGCTTGCAGTAATATTCCGGCCGGCTATCAGCGTGGCGGTTTCCGATCGCGTGCACATCCGACCCGGCGAAACCATGCGCCTGTGCGGTTCGACGCGCTCGAAGCCCGCTTGAAACGCCGATTGAACCTGTCGACCGAAACGAGGAACAGCCGCACCGAAGCGGGAGCGGCGATCACCGCATGAGCAAATCCCTCCCTGTTCAGTTCATCAACGGCCCGGACGGCACGCCGGCCTTCGCCGTGATTCCGTACGCCGACTATGTCGCGCAGCAGTCCGGCACACGCGACCCGATTCCGCACGCGCTCGTGACGCGCGCCGTGTTCGACGGAAGCTCGCCAGCGCGCGCGTGGCGCGAGTATCTCGGCCTGACGCGGGCCGAGGTCGCGCGGCGGATCGGCATCAGCCGATCCGACTATGCGAAACAGGAAAAGCGCGAGAAGCTGCGCAAGTCGATG
Source organism: Burkholderia sp. D-99 (assembly GCF_011605345.1). Taxonomy (GTDB): domain Bacteria; phylum Pseudomonadota; class Gammaproteobacteria; order Burkholderiales; family Burkholderiaceae; genus Burkholderia. The sequence goes on along the minus strand of NZ_JAAOXM010000012.1, from coordinate 109,851 downwards.
CGCAAGAAAGTCGCGGCCGCGCTCGACATCACGCTTGCGCAGCTCGATTTCTGACCCGCGATGCAGCACGGCGAGCGGCCCGGGATGCAGCCGGCCGGCCGCCGTCACGCCGCGTCGCCGTTGTGCGAGAATCCCCCGCAACGACAACTCCAAGCGTCGATCGCGGCGGCCGTCCGCGCATCGCGCCGACTCCCGATGGCTGCCATCCCGTCTACCTCGACCGCAGTCGATGCCCGCGCGCTCACCGAGGCGCAGCAGGCGCTGCTCGCGCGTTTGCATACGTATTCCCCTGACGACCCGAACGCGCCGCTGCCGTACAGCCGGCGCCTTGCCGAAGCCGAAGGCTGGTCGCATGCGCACGCGCTGGCGGTGATCGACGAATACAAGCGCTTCGCGTTTCTCGCGCAGGCGGCCGGACACCCGGTCACGCCGCCGGTCGCGGTCGATGCCGCGTGGCATTTCCACCTGCAATACACGCTCGAATACTGGGACGTCTTCTGCGCCGGCGTGCTGCGCGCGCGGCTGCATCACATGCCCGGCACGGGCGTGCCGGACGAGGCCGCCGTGTACGCACAGCGTTACCGCGACACGCTGGACAGCTATCGCCGGCTGTTCGGCTGCGAGCCGCCCGAGTCGATCTGGCCGCGACCGCCCGGCTTGCGCGGCGCATCCGGATCGCCGCGGCCGGAACCGTCGGCCGTGAACGCGGCGGGACGCGCGGATGCGCCGGCCGCTCCATCGGCAGGCAGGCGTTGGCGCGACCGGCTGCCGAAACTCGCATGGCCGGCTGCCGCCGCGAGCGTCGCCGCGACCTGTGCATCGGCGCAGGACTTCAACGTGCTGAACTACGCGGGGCCGCAGTTTCTCGCGTTCTATGTGCCGGTATGCGTGGTCGCGTTGTTGCTGATCATGGTGCTTCAGGCGATCGAATTCCGCCGCCGCCGCTGGGGTGGGCGCACGCGCAAGGCGTCGGCCGACCTGAGCACCGACGAAGTCGCCTATCTCACCGGCGGCGAAGCACGGGTCGCCCAAGTCGTGACGATGTCGCTCGCGCAGGCGGGCGCGGTCGACCTGTGGACCGTTCCCGGGCAGGGTGGCTACGTGCAGATCGCCGACGTAGACCGCGCGGGTCGCCATGACGACCACTGCGCGTGGCTCAAGGAGCAGCCGTCCGGCACCGTGCGCTACGACGTGTTTCGCGAGCGGCTCGCGGGGTATGCGCAGGAGGTCGTCGACGGGATGCGCGCGCAAGGCTGGCTGTGGGCGCCCGGCGAGATGCGTGCGTCGCGCCTGGCTGCGCGCGCGATCGTGCTGCTCGTGCTGGGCACGGGTGCCGCGAAACTCGCGGTCGGCCTGAGCCGCGGGCGGCCCGTGCTGCTGCTCGCCGTGTGCATGGCGGTGTTCGCGGTCGCGTACCGGCTCGTCGCGCGGCGGCTGACCGGCTTCGGGCGGGGCGGGGCGACGGCTGCCGGGCGGGCCGCGCTGCTCGCGCGCCGGATCTCGCACGATCCGCGGGCCGCGCGAAATTCGCGACCGCCGCAACTGCTGCAACCCGATACGCACGCAACGCAGCAGGCGCAGGATCGCGAACGCGACGATCCGGACCCACTGTTGTGGACTGCCGCGCTGTTCGGCGCGGGTGCGCTGGCCGGCACCGCATGGTCGATGTATTCGCAAACCGTGCAGGCCGCGTCGCGGATGTCGTCGCTCGCCGCTGTGAAAGCGGGCAGTGGCAATTCGTTCGACGCATCGGACAGCAGTTGCTCGTCGTCGAGTTGCAGTTCGTCGAGTTCGTGCAGTTCCAGCTCGTGCAGTTCGAGCAGTTGCGGCGGGTGTTCGTCGAGTAACTGAGCGCGGGGCGCGGCGCCCGGGAATGAGGGGCGCGCGTCGTTGGTGAAGGCTGCGGCAACACATCGCCACGGCGGCCGGCTTCCGTGCGGAACGGGCCGGCCGGGTCGACGCGACGATTCTGCCGACGCCCGGGCATCACGAAGGAAAATCGGACGCCAACGCTCGAGCGCCGAATGATTCGCGCACCCGCCAGCGGCCCTGACGGCAATGCCAAAGCGCCGCGCGGCGCATCCAGGCAGCGAACGCGGCACCGCACCAGGGCCCCATCGCCGGAACAGAAGCCAGAACGCCGTTCTTCTCCGTGATCGGCTGCCGTCGCTGGCTTTCTATACTGCATCGTCCATGCTCGTGGCCGAAATGCCGCGACGTTTTCCACCGCCGTATCGAGCGGCCCGGCATCGAGCCGCCGCACCGGCACACTTGCGACTGCGAATGAACGTTACGACCTCCGACGATTGTATTGGCGTGCTGCCTGACCATCCGTGGGCGAAGCATTTCATCGTGCTCGGCTACCGGGATGGCGCCTTTTCGGCGATTCCGAACAATTTTTTCCGCAACTGGGTCGATGAAGAGGCGCCGATGGGTACGTTTCAGATCGGCCGGTGCTCGTCGATCGGTGTAGGCTCGATCGCAAAGTACGATCGGGACGTTCAGAAACTCGTGATCGGCAAGCACGTGGCTGGCGGAATGCGTCTGCGATTCCTGTTGAATGGCCAGCACGAGACCCGGACCATTTCCATGAGCCTGTTCGCCATCTACGGTAACGGCCTCACCAATGCGCCGATGCCGCAATACGAGGACACCGTGATCCACAACGATGTCTGGATCGGCGACGAAGCGCTGTTTCTCGGCGGCAGCCAGATCGAGAGTGGATGCGTGATCGGCGCGCGGGCCGTCGTCCCGCCCAATTTCCGCACCGAGGCGTACGGCATCTATGCCGGTTCGCCGGCCCGCCTGGTGCGCTTCCGTTTCACGGAGAAAGTGCGCGAACGGCTGCTGCAGCTCGCGTGGTGGGACATGCCGCTCGACTGGATCAAGCAGCACAACGACGCATTCATGGTCGATCTCACCGCCGACGAAGGGCGTGCGCTCGACACGCTCGCGGCGCTCCAGGAAGCCAAGGACCGTGCGGTCAGTCAGTCCGGCCAGCCGGCCGCCGCAGCGACGTCCGTCTGACCGTCCGTTGGCGCTGCGCGCCGTCCAGCGCCGTATGACATGACACCTGCTTTCGACGAATCCGTACCGGTTCAACACGCCGCGACCCTGTGCCAGAACGGGCGGTTCGCCGATGCACTGTCGCTCGTCGCGCCGCTGCTCGACCGGCCGGCACCGGCCATCGTTGCGCTGCACATCGCGGCCGTCTGCGCGCTCGGCCTGAACCGGCCGGCCGACGCGGAAGCATGGTGGCGGCGCGCGATCGATGCGATGCCGACGTTCGAGGCGCCGTACGACGGCCTCGGCGCGCTGCTTGTATCGCAAGGTCGCCTGCCCGACGCCGAGGCGCTCCTGCGCCGGCAGCTCACGTCCGTCACGCCGTTGCGGGCATCGCACCATCACCGGTTCGGCAAGGTGCTCGAAGCGCTCGGCCGGCTCGACGAAGCCGAACAGGCGCTCGGGCAAGCGCTGCTGCTCGAGCCGCAGTCGGCCGACGTGCTGACCGATCTCGGCAACCTGCTGCGTGTCCTCGGCCGGCAGGCCGAAGCGGAACTCGCGTACCGGCTCGCGATTGCCGTGCGCGCCGACTACGTGCTCGCGCACGCCAATCTCGGCGCGATCCTCGTCGACATGCAACGGCTGCCGGAAGCGGAAACGGCCAGCCGCCAGGCGCTCGCGCTGTGCCCGGATCACCCGGAGGCGCACTACAACCTCGGCGTCGCGTTGCAGAATCTCGATCGACTGCCGGAAGCGGAAGCCGCCTATCGCGACGCGATCCGTTGCCGCCCGGGTTTGCCGCAGCCGCACAACAATCTCGGCTGCGTCCTGCGCGCGCAAGGCCGCCACGACGAAGCGATGACGGTTTTCGCCGATGCGTTGACGCTCGCGCCGGACATGGCCGAAGTGCACTACAACCTCGGCACCACGTTCGCGCATGCCGGCCGCTACGACGACGCCGAACGCGCGTACCGCCGAGCGCTCGAATTGCGCGCGGACTATGGCGATGCGCGTTTCGGCCTGGCCACGCTGCTGCTGGGCCTGGGCCGGTTCGACGAAGGCTGGCGGCGCTACGAGTCGCGCTACGAGCAATCGGCATTCGTGCACCGCCGGACCCGCGAGGTGCTGCCGTGTGCGCAATGGCAAGGCGAGCCGCTCACCGGCAAGACGCTACTCGTCTGGCAGGAAGACGGCCTCGGCGACATGCTGCAGTTCAGCCGCTATTTCGCGGCGTTTCGTGCGCGGCACGCGGCGCGCGTGGTGTTCGCGTGCCAGCCCGCGCTGCATCGGCTGATGGAGACAGTCGACGGCGTCGACGCGGTGCTCGATCACGAGACGACGTCGGCGCAGGCGGCGCAGTTCGATTACTGGACGAGCCTGCTGAGCGCGCCGATGCACGCGGGCACGACGCTTGACACGATTCCTCCGCCGGTGCGGCTCGTGCCCGATCCGGCCCGCGTCGCGCGCTGGCGTGCGCGCCTCGACGCGCTACCGGCCGGCCCACGCGTCGGCCTCGTGTGGAAGGGCAACCCGAAGCATCACAACGATGCGCACCGCTCGCTGCCGTCGCTCGCGTTGCTGACGCCGCTGTGGAGCGTGCCAGGCGTGCAGTTTGTGAGCTTGCAGAAAGGGCAGGGCGAGGACGAGGCGCGCCAGCCGCCGGGCGGCCTGCCGTTGCTGCACCTGGGTTCGGAGATCGACGATTTCGCGGATACGGCCGCGATCGTCGCGCAACTCGATCTCGTGGTGTGTGTCGACACCTCCACCGCGCACCTGGCTGCCTCGCTCGGCAAGCCTTGCTGGGTGCTGCTGCCGAATCAGGACGTGGACTGGCGCTGGATGCACGACCGCGACGATTCGCCGTGGTATCCGGGCACGGTACGGTTGTTTCGCCGAGGGCGCGACCACACCTGGATCCAGATGGCCGAGCGCTTGCGCGAGGCGTTTGCCGCGCATTTCGCGGCGGGTCGCGTGACGGCGGACGAACCGGCGCGTACTGTCTGACGTGACGGCGCGCGCCGCGCGGGTGCGGCGACACGGCATACTGCGGGGAACGCGGCAAGGCCGCCCCTGCTTTCAGATCAATCGAGGCCCTGGTGGAAAACATCGTCATCGTCGGCTCGTCCGGTCACGCCAAGGTCGTGATCGACATCGTCGAACAGGCCGGCCAGTACCGGATCGCCGGGCTGATCGATTCGTTCCGGCCCCGCGGCGAGGAGACGCTCGGCTACGCGGTGCTGGGCGCCGAACGCGATTTGCCGGATCTGGTCGATGCGCACGGAATTGCCGGGCTGCTGGTCGCCATCGGCGACAACCACGCGCGCGAGAACGTGACGGCCGCGCTCGCGGCGCTCGTGCCGGGCCTGCCGTGTGTGTCGGCGGTGCATCCGGCAGCACGCATCGGCAAGGCGTCGACGATCGGCGCGGGCACGGTCGTGATGGCCGGCGCGGTGATCAATCCGTGCTGCACGATCGGCAGCGGGTGCATCGTCAACACGAATGCGTCGCTCGATCACGACGGCGCGATGGAGGATTTCTCGAGCCTCGCCCCAGGCGTCGTCACGGGCGGCAACTGCCGGATCGGCCACGGCGCGGCGATCGGCCTCGGCTCCATGCTGCGGCACCGGATCGCGGTGGGCGAGCACGGCGTCGTCGGGGCGGGCTCGGTCGTATTGCACGACGTCGAGCCGTACACGGTCGCGTACGGCAATCCGGCCCGCCGGGTCCGCGCGCGCACGGCTGGCGAGCGTTACCTGTAGGCGCCGCGCGTCAGCGCGCGATCAGCTCGACGATACGGCGGACCATGTCGTCGGTGAGCGACGGGTAGATCGGCAGGCACAGCACCTTGCGCGAAGCCTCGGTGGCGACGGGCAAGTTGTCGCGGTTGGCGGACGGCAGCCCGCGATACATCGGGAATTCCGAAATCAGCGGATGGAAGTAGCGGCGCGCGTACACGTCGTAGTCGCGCAGCTTGTGGTACAGCGCATCGCGGTCGAGCGGATAGTCTTCGTCGACGAGGATCGCGAAATACGCGTGGTTCGCGACGGTCTGGTCGCCGTGCGGCACGCAGCGGATGCCGCGCACGTCGGCGAGCAGCGTGCGGTACAGCGTATCGATTTCGCGGCGGCGCGCGAGTGCGCCGTCGATGTGCTGCAGCTGGAGCATCCCGAAGGCGGCGTTGATCTCGCTCATCTTGCCGTTGATGCCGGGCGCGACGACCGTGACTTCGTCGACGAAACCGAAGTTCTTCAGGTGGTCGATCCGCTGCTTGGTCTTCGCGTCGGGGCAGATGATCGCGCCGCCTTCGAAGGTGTTGAACACCTTCGTCGCGTGGAAGCTCAGCACCGACAGGTCGCCGTGGGTGAGCACGCTGCCGGAGGCGTTCTGCACGCCGAACGCATGCGCGGCGTCATAGATCACGCGCAGGTTGTAGTTGTCGGCAATCTTCTGGATGGCTTCGACGTCGCACGGATTGCCGTAGCAGTGGACGGGCATGATCGCGGTGGTCTGCGGCGTGATCGCCGCCTCGATGCGCGCGGGGTCCAGGTTGAGCGTGCCGGGCGTGACGTCGACGAACACCGGCTTGATGCCGTTCCACAGCAGCGAATGCGCGGTGGCGACGAACGAATACGGCGTCGTGATCACCTCGCCGTTGATGCGCAGCGCCTGCAGCGCGGTGACGAGCGCGAGGGTGCCGTTCGCGAACAGCGACAGGTACGGCACGCCGAGATACTCGCACAGCGCGCGCTCGAATTGCTGGTGGAACGGGCCGCCGTTGGTCAGCGTGCGGCTTTCCCAGATCTTCTCGAGGTACGGCAGGAATTCGTCGAGCGGCGGCAGGTGCGGCTGCGTGACGTAGATGCGTTCGTGCGGCAGTTGCGCGACGGACGACGCGGGCAGGCTGGCGGTCATGATGGTCTCTCTCGATCTTGACGTGAGGTTCAGGCCTTGGCCGCGGCCTGTACGGTCGCCGTGTCGTCGAACAGCGGCGTGTCGAATGCGGTGACGGGCTCGTTTGCGCACCAGCGGGTCCACATCGTGCGCAGCGCCGACGACAGCCCGGCCGCGACGACAGCCGGCCGGAACGCGGCGGATTCCCCGCAGCGCGCGCGAAGGTCCGTGCGCAGTGCCTGCAGTGCCGCGGTGTCGCGGCTGAGTGCCACGGCCTTCGCGACGAAATCGTCCTCGTCCGTCGCGATGTACGCGTCGAGCCCGACGTGCTGCAGCCAGCCCGCGCTGCCGCGCCCGGCCAGCGTCGCGCCGGGGATCGTCACGGTCGGCACGCCCATCCACAGCGCATTCAGCGTCGTCGTCGAACCGGTGTACGGGAACGCGTCGAGACACAGGTCGACGCCGTGATGCTGCTGCATGTAGACCGGGATGTTCGAGCGCCGGTGGAACGACAGGCGGCCGGTATCGATGCCGGAGGCGGCGAACCATTCGGTCAGCGTTTGCTGATCGCCGTCGCTGCCGATCGCGCCGAGCGCCATGCGCGCGGTCGGGTCCGCGTGCAGCACGCGCGCCCAGACCTCGATCACGTGCCGGCTCAGCTTGTTCAGGCGGTTGAAGCTGCCGTAGGTCGTATAGCCGTTGTGCAGTGCCGGCAGCACGTTGACGGGCGGGCAGTTCGGCGGCGGCATGAACGGTGCGATCGCGGGCAGCCGCACCATTTTCTCGACGAACTGGTCTTCGAATGCGCCGGGCGGTGCGACGAAGCGGTCCGTCAGGTAGTAGTCGATCGTGGTGATGCCGGTCGTGGCCGGGTAGCCGATCCACGACGCCTGCACCGGCGCCGCGCGCTGCGCGAACGCGACGAGACGGTTGCGGCCGGTGTGGCCCGACAGGTCGATCGCGATGTCGATCCCGTCGTTGCGCACGCGCTCGAGGAACGCATCGTCGCTCATGCCGGCCACGTTGCGCCAGCTGGCCCCGTGGGCCTTGAAGCGTTCCGAAGTCGCGTCCTCGTCGACGTGATTGTGATAGAAGTGCATCGCGATGCCGGGGTCGGTCGCGAGCTGCTCGATCACCGGCAATGCATAGGATGCGACTGCGTGGCCGAACAGGTCGCCCGACACGAAACCGACGCGCAGCTTGCGTGCCGGGTTGCGCGGGTTCGCGAATACGGCCGCCGTGCGCTTGCGCTTGCGGCTGTCGTAGCGCTGGCCGAACTTGCGGTGTTCGGCGACGAGCGTCTGCGGATCGAAGTCGCTGCTGTGGGCGATGCAGAACAGCATGCTGCTGTGGGTCACGCTGTCGTTCGGGTCGATTTCGATCGAGCGTCGCAGCCACCCGAGCGCTTCCTGAGTCGCACCCAGTTCGAGGAGCACGAACCCGAGCGTGCCGCATGGCGCGGCGACGCCGGGCGCGAGCTCGACCGCGCGTCGGCAGGCCGCGATCGCTTCATCCGTGCGGCGCAGCGCCAACAGCACGAGACCGCGGATCCGCATCGCCTCCGGGTGATCGGGCTGAAGCTCGAGCAGGCGCGTGCATTGCTCGTCGGCTTCCGCGAGACGATTCATCACCCGCAGCGTATCGGCGAGCAGGATGCGCACGAGCACTTCATTCGGCCGCAGCGCGACCGTGCGCAGCCCGGCATCGATCAGCTCCGCGAAGCGGCCGCCCTTGTGCAGCGAGGCGGACAGCGCGCGCCAGCAGGCGCCGTCGTCCGGGTACTCGGCGACGAGTCGCTGCGCATGCGCCGTGGCTTCCGCATACTTGCCTTTGGCGTACAGGGCCGCGTGCCGCTGCAGCAGGCTGTGGCTGGCACGACGGACGGGCTTGCCAGTGTCGTCGCTCGCGGCTGCGTCGGCGACGGTTTCCGCGATGATCGTCGCAGCGGTCCCCCCCGGGGCAGCGGCGGCCACCGCTGCGGTCCCGAGTACCGTGTCGGGCATGGCCAGTTGCGAAATCAGCCCGTCGAGCGCGGGGCCGCGCACGCCTCGCTGCTGCGCGATCTCGACCGCGATCCACGCGGCGGCCGACTGGTCGCTGCGATACAGCGCATGGATGTAGCTGACCCAGAAATGGCCGTTGGTCGGTTCCGCGCCGAGCGCGGCTTCGAAATGCGGGACCGCGTCGGCCGGCCGGCCCGTATCGACCAGCAGGACCGCGAGGTTGTAGTGCGCATCCCCGTGCGTGGGCACCGCGTCGAGGATCGCTTCGTACAGCGCCCGCGCGTCGTCGAAAGCGCCGGCGCGCTGGCGCTCGAGCGCGTTGTCCAGGACGAGCGCGATGTCCTGCGCAAGCTGCTGTTCGGGCGTAAGCGGGGCGGAGGCGGGCAGTTCGAACGAGAGCATGATGAAATCTGCGGAAGGTCGGTCGATACCATTATGGGTAGCGTGCCGCCGCGCCGATGCCGCGAGATGACGGGAAAAGCCGGGTTAGTTTGGCCGATTGAACGGTCGGCCGAAGCAGGGGCGGCGCGGTGGGTGGCGCCCCAAAAAAAACGCCCGCACGAGGCGGGCGGAGGCGAACGAGCACGCCCTCACATCAGCGTGTAGTTCTTGTTGTCAGGTTGGTGCGCCGGCGGTGGCGCGGCGCCAGGCGCGCGTCAGCGGCTCGCGACGCTCTGGTACTGGCCGACGGCCTGCACGCGGCTCATCGCCGCCCGGTATTCGTCGGTCAGCTCCTGCTGCGCGCGTTGCGCGTCGGCAAAGATGCGTTCGTTGCTGGCCTGCATCCGGCGGATCGCGGCGATGCCGGCCGGCGGTTGATCGGCCGCGAGCGACGCGACGAGCGGATCGCGCACGTCGACGAGGCGCGTCGCCTCGATCCAGTCGGCCATCGCGGCTGCATGTTCGATCGCGTCGGTGAGTGCGTCGAGTTGGGCGATCAGTTCGGTCTGTTCCATCGTGGCTCTCCGGTCCGGCGGGCGGTCAGCTCTTGTTGCTCGACAGCGCGCCGGCACTGTTCGTGCCGCCGAACAGCTGCGTCAGGTACTGCGAGTTGCTGTTCATCGTCGCCATCAGCGTATTGAGCGCGGTGAACTGCGCCTGGTACTGGCTCGTCAGCTGTGCCGTGTAGTTCGACAGGTTCGTCTGCTGCGTGGAGACACTGGTCAGGTCGTTGTTGAGCGCCGTCGTGCGAGTGGCGATCATCCCGCCCGTCTGCGTGTAGTTCGTGATGTCGGTCGTCAGCTGCTGGCCGATCCCGTTCGTCGAGTTGAACAGTGATGCGACACCCGTCGGGTTGCTCTGCAGCGCGGTGTTGAGCGCCGAGTTGTCGACCTGCAGCGTGCCGTCGGCCTGCAGCGTGACGCCGATCGACGCGAGGTTGACCGTCGAGCCGTTGCTGCTGACGCCGCTCGCGACGACCGACGCGAGCGCGTTGCGGATCGTGTTCAGCGTCGAGTCGCCGAGCAGCGGGCCTTGCGACGACGCGCCGGACGAGAAGCTCGACAGCGTGTTCATCGTCGTGACGAGCGTGTTGTAGAGCGTCACGAAGTTGTTGATCGTGGACGCCTGCGATTGCGTGTTGGTGGCGATCGTCAGCGTCTGCGTCGATCCGGCGGCGGCCGAGGTCAGGTTCACCGTGACGCCGGTGATCGCGCTCGTCACGGTGTTGCTTGCGCTCGTCGCGGCGATGCCGTTGATCGTGAACGTGGCATCCTGCGCGGCCGTGCTCTGCTTCCAGGCGGCGCTGCTGTTCGCGGACGTGAAGCTCGACTGGCCGCCCGTCGTGCTGGCCGTCGACGTGACGCCGAGGCTGGACAGGCCGTTGTCGCCGGTCACGTTGCTGACCGCGACGCTGATCGTGTTCGCCGCGCCGGTCGGCGTCGAGCTGAGCACGAGGTGGGCGCCGTCGCTGCCGTTGACGACCGATGCGACGATGCCCGGGTTGCCGGTCGCGGTGTTGATCGCGGCGGCGATGCCCGACAGCGTGTTGTTCGTGCCACCCACGTTGACCGAGAACGACTGGCTGCCGAGCGACAGCGTCATCGTGCCGGTGCCGAGCGCCGTCGACGCACCGAACGCGGCCGACGACAGCGACTGCGACGTCGCGATCTGCGTGGTGTTGATCGAATAGCTGCCGGGGACGGCGCCCGCGCCAGCGGTCGCGGTAATGCCGGTACCGCTCATGGTCGCGCTGAAGGTGTTCTGCAGCGAGCCGTTCGACAGCGTCGTGACGCCGGCCTGGAGCGCACTCAGCGCCGCCGAAAGGGCGCCGTACGCGGAAATCTGGGTGTTGTCGCTGGTCTGCTGCGCGGTGAGTGCGGCGGCCTGACCGGCGGTCTTTGCATTGACGAGTGCCGTCACGAGCGAGTTGACGTCCATCGACGAGTTGCCGGTCGACCCGCTGATGATCGATTGGGCAGCCTGCTGCAGCTGGCTGTTGGCCGAGCTGTTGGCGGCGGTGACGGCGGAATTGATCGTCGACATCGTAATGCTCCGTGCGGCGGATGATGCGTGAAATTCTGGCTGAAGACCTGGCGGCGGGGCAAGGCCCCGCGCGCCAAGTAACTGCGGCCGGGCCGCGCGTCAAGCGGGGCCCGGCCGTGGGTTGCTACTCGATTACTGCAGGAGCTTCAGGACCTGCTGCGGCAGCGAGTTTGCCTGTGCGAGCACCGAGATGCCAGCTTGCTGCAGCACCTGGTTCTTCGACATGTTCGCCGTTTCCTGCGCGAAGTTCGCGTCGGTGATCTGCGACTGTGCCGACGACAGGTCGGTCGATTCAGCCTGCTGCGACGTTGCAATTGCCGTGAAGCGGTTTTGCGCCGCGCCCAGCTGTGCCTGCAGGTTGTTCACCGTTTGCAGCGCGTTCTCGATCGACACCATCGCGACGTTTGCACCGCTGACCGAGCTGATGTCGAGATTCGACACGGTCGCCGGCTTGTTGACGGCGTCGATCTGCGCGACGGCGTTCGTGATCGCGGTGAGCGATGCTGCCGACATGCTGGAGCTGGTTGCGCCCGAGCTGATCGAGATCTGCGTAACGGTCGCGCCGTTGGTTGCGGTGGCGGTCGACGTCGAGAAGATCGCCGCTGCCGTTGCACCCGTGATCGCCGTGCCGTTCTGGTCGGTGAACGTGAAGCCGCCCTTGCCGTCCGACGACACGTTGACTGCCGTGATTGCCGCGCCCGACGACGTGTACTTGCCGGTGGAGTCGAGGCTCAGGCCCGTGACCGAACCGACCGATGCGCCAGCCTGAACGAGGCCGCCGCCGATCTGCGCAGCCGACATGCTTTGGCTCAGGTCCAGCGTGATCGTCTGGCCGACGTTAGCGCCAACCTGGAACGACATGATGCCAGCGTTGCCGTTCAGGATGTTCGTGCCGTTGTACGTCGTTTGCGACGCGATACGGTTCACTTCCTGGATCTGTTGCGCAACTTCCTGTTGCAGTGCTGCCTGGTCGGGTGCGGACATCGTGCCCGTCGACGCCTGGACGGCCAGCTGGCGGATACGTTGCAGGCTGTTCGTCAGCGACGACAGTGCGCTCGATGCCGTTTGAATCATCGACACGCCGTCGTTCGCGTTCGACACGCCCTGGTTCAGACCGTTGATCTGGGTCTGCATCCGGGTCGAGATCGCGAGGCCTGCTGCATCGTCTGCCGCGCTGTTGATGCGCTTGCCCGACGACAGGCGGGTGATTGCCTGCGACAGGGCGTTTTGCGAGCCGTTGAGGTTCTGCTGTGCAACCAGCGAGTTGATGTTGCTGTTAATTCCGAGCATGGAAAATCTCCTGTTTAAGCCGAAAGCCCTGGAAAGCCGTTTTTGGCGTCGGCGGAAGCACTCGTTCATTGCTGGCCGCCTCAGAGCAGGATTTCGGCGCACCAAAACAAAACTTGAGGGGTGCGTTGAGATTCGGCCCGATTTTTTATCCTTCTTTGTCATTTCGGACGGGCTCGGCGTGATGTCGAATGGGTGGGGCCAGAGAGCGGCCTCGCCACGCAGTCGTTCGCCTGTGCACACGCGACCGACAAAAGGGTGGTTTTGTCTGTGATTCCCTGCTATGATGGCGGGCTGAATTGAGATTTCTGTCACGCCTCTGCCGTTTTCGGCATGTCTGCTGGCAGTCAAACGCGGCGCTGCACGCGGCTTGTGAAGCGTACCCGCGGTGCTTTCCGCCTCTCTTTTCCGGCCTCCGAGGCCGTATTTCCGCTCGTTTCGCCTGTTTGTGGGGACGCTCGGATGGCCGGTGCGTGGCGCTTGGCCGCTACGTTTTTGACCGTTTAAGCAATTTAGGAACGACATGACGACGATTCTTCTGAAAGAAAACGAGCCGTTCGAAGTGGCGATTCGCCGCTTTCGCCGTGCTATCGAAAAAAATGGCCTGATCGCTGAGCTGCGCGAACGCCAGTCCTACGAAAAGCCGACCGCAGTCCGCAAGCGCAAGAAGGCAGCAGCCGTCAAGCGCCTGCACAAGCGCCTGCGCAGCCAGATGCTGCCGAAGAAGCTCCACTAAGAGCGTCTTACGGTTCGCCGCGAAACGGCGGAGCGTGCTTCGAAAGAAGCCGCTCCGCCGTTTTGCTTTTGTGGTCCGGGAAAATCCCGAGGCCGTTGCGGTGCGGCCACGCCGGCCGACGGCGGGCGGCTTGCAGCCGCCGGCGCGGCGTTCAGAAGTCGATCTTCGCGCTCAGGCTCATCGTGCGCGGGTCGCCTGGCTTCACGTAGTCCGCGTACTGGTATTCCCAGTAACGGCGGTTCAGTACGTTGTCGATCGATGCGCGCAGCGTCACGTCGTGGCGGCCGATCCGCGTCAGGTAACGCGCCCCCGCATTGACGACGAGAAAGCCCGGGGCGTCGAGGCCGCCGGCCGCGCGCAGCGGCGTCGCGCCGGTGAATTTCGCATCGACGCCGAGCGTCAGCCCCGGCACGCCGGGCACCGCATAGCCGATGTCGCCGGCGAGCACGAAACGTGGCGCGCCCGCGACACGGTTGCCGTTGTTGCCGATCCCGTTCGCATACCACGCGTCGAGCAGCATTGCGTCGACGCCCGCGTTCCAGCGCGCGCCGAATTTCGCGCGCGCACCGAACTCGATCCCCTGAATGATCGATTCGCCATCCTGTACGTAGACGTTCGCCGCGTTCGCATATTCGGCGCTGCGCTCGATGCGGAACAGCGCGGCCGTCGCGCTCCAGCGCGCGTGCTCGCTCTTGATCCCCAGTTCGTACTGCTTGCTGCGCAGCGGCTTGAGCACCTGGCCGGCGTTCGCGTAGACGTCGTTCACGCGGCTGCCGGGCTCGAGCGATTCGGCGTAGCTCGCGTACGCGGTGGTCGCCGGCGCGAGCTTGAACATCACCGCGAACGTCGGCGTCACTACGCCGTTCTGGCGATAGCCGGGATCCTCGGCGCCGCTGGCCTGGAACGAGCGCTGCTCGTAGTTCATGTAGCGCACGCCGGCGAGCACCGACCAGCGCTCGGTGAGCTGCACGGTGTCGCTCGCGAACAGCGATTTCTGCGCGATCTCGCTCGTGCGGTACTGGATGAAGCCGTGCGGGCTGTCGTAGCGGTACGGGTTCGGCGCATAGAGGTTGCCGGTGCCGAGCGGCACGAACACGCTGTTCGCCGAATAGTCGTTCGCCTGCTTCTGCCACGACGCGCCGATCACGATCTGGTGGCTGAGCGCTCCCGTGCGCACCTTGCCCTCGACCATCGCGCGCCACTGGCTGAAGCGGTGATCCTCCATGCCGACGTAGCGGCTGTCGGTGTAGTTGCCTGCCTGATCCTGCAGGTACAGCGTGCTTTCGTTGCGGCGGCGCGTCGCCTTGCTGTAGCTGTAGGCGACGTCGAGCTGCCAGTCGGGCGCGAGCTGGTATTGCAGCCCGGCCGTATATAGCTGCAGGTTCGTGTTCAGGTACTGGTCCTTGCCGCCGAGGTTCGTCGTGCCGCCACTGATCGTCGCGGGCAGCGCGCCGCCTGGATAGCTGCCGGTGAAGATCGATGGCGTCTGGCCCGTCGTGCGGCGATCCTGGTACAGCGCGCCGAAATTCACCGACAGGTCGCGCGTCAGGTTCGCCTGCAGTGCGAGCGATACGCTGTCGCGGCGGATGTTGCCGTCGTTGTAGGTCTTGCCTTCCTCGTGCGTCGCGTTCAGCCGCGCGCCGAACATGCCGTTCGGGCCGAAGCGCTGGCCGAGATCGACGTGCTCGGTCCACACATTGGTGCTCCGGTAGCCGACGTCGGCGCTGCGCACGGGCTCGGTGCCAGGCTGCTTCGTCACGTAGTTGACGACACCGCCGGGTGTCACGAAGCCGTACAGGAAACCGCCGAGCCCCTTCAGCAATTCGACGCGATCGAGCTGTTCGTACGGCATCGTGATCCCGTACGTGACGAACGGCAGCCCGTC
This sequence comes from Burkholderia sp. D-99, assembly GCF_011605345.1. Lineage (GTDB taxonomy): Bacteria > Pseudomonadota > Gammaproteobacteria > Burkholderiales > Burkholderiaceae > Burkholderia. Next base: position 94,562 of record NZ_JAAOXM010000012.1, on the reverse strand, counting down.
GATCTTGTAGCCGTTCTGCCAGTCGAGCTGCATGCCGCGCACGGTCATGTAGCTGGCCCACGCGCTGTACGCGCCGCTGTTGTCGGACACCGATGCGTCGTTCGCGAACACGTCGCCGAGCTTGTATGGCTGGCGCGCCTCCAGTTCTTCCGACGTGACGATCGTCGTCGAGAACGGCGTGTCGAGCTGGCGGCGCGTGCCGAGCGCGCCGGTGGAGATCGTGTCGGTCAGGTGCTGAGGCGAATCGTGTGCGGCCGTGACGTTGACGGCCGGCAGCTCCGTGGCGCCGCCAGGAGAATCGTCCGCGTGCGCGAGCGACGCGGCAACGCAGGCGAGGGCGGCGGCCACGCGACGTGGACGGAAGGGAGGGTGGGCGAGGCTGGCGGTCATGGCGGGTAAGTAAAAATGCAAGTAAGAATCATTCGCATTGCGATAAAATGTCGCGCATCGTATCAAAACCCGTCGAACCCGCAACAATTCCATGCCGTGTGAAAGGGCATCCGGCCTCGCCAGCGGCGGCCGGCTTGCTCGTACGCGGCGCCCGACCTCAAATGACCTGCATCCCGTTGAACCGGGGCCGCTCTTGCCGGCTCGCTTTCCCTTTGCCGGGTGCGCGATGAATGCGTTCCTGCGACCGTTTCTCGTCCGCCTGCATCGCTGGTTCGGCCTCGCGATCGCGCTGTTCCTGTTCGTCGCGGGCCTCACCGGCGCGCTGATTGCATGGGATCACGAGCTCGACGCGGCACTGAACCCGGGCTTCTACACCGCACGCAGCGATGCGGCGCCGCTTGATCCGCTCGCGCTCGCGGCGCGCATCGAGGCTGCCGACCCGCGCGTGCAGGTGACCTATCTGCCGCTCGCGATCGAACCGGGGCACACGCTGCAGGCGGGCGTGATGCCGCGCACCGATCCGGCAACCGGCCAGCCGTACGCGCTCGACTTCAGCCAGATTGCCGTCGATCCCGCAACCGGCGCGGTGCAGGGCCGCCGCGAATGGGGCGCGCTGTCGCTCGCGCGGCTCGACCTGATGCCGTTCATCTACCGGCTGCACTACTCGCTGTTCCTGCCCGAGTACGGTGGGATCAACTTCGGGTTCTGGGTGATGGGCGTCGTCGGCATCGTGTGGGCGATCGACAGCCTGATCGCGCTCGTGCTCGCATTTCCGAACCTGAAAAGCTGGCGCAAGTCGTTCGCGTTCCGCGTGCGGCGCGGCGGCTATCCGCTGGTGTTCGACCTGCACCGCTCGGGCGGCGTGTGGGTGTGGGGGCTGCTGCTGGTCGTCGCGATCACGTCGATCTCGATGAATCTCGCCGTGCCCGTCGTGCGGCCGCTGGTAGCGCTGGTGTCGCCGCTCGCCGAGACGCCGTACACGAATCCCGAACACTTCCCGCCTGCGCCGCCGGGCAGCAAGATGCTGCCGCGCGAGCGGATCGTCGAGATCGCGCGAACGGCCGGGCGCGACGCGGGGATCGCCGCGCCGCCCGGCGCGCTGCTGTTCGCGCCTGCAATGAATGCCTATGCGGTCGGGTTCTTCACGCCCGGCAACGATCACGGCGACGTCGGGCTCGGCAACGCATGGCTCTACTGGGACGCCGTGACCGGCAAGCCCGTCGCCGCCCAGGTGCCGGGCCGCGGCTCGGCCGGCGACCTGTTCATGCAGGCGCAGTTTCCGCTGCACTCGGGGCGGATTGCCGGCGTCGCGGGCCGCGCTGCGGTGAGCGTGCTCGGTATCGTCATCGCGATGCTGAGCGTGACGGGCATCTGCATCTGGGTGAAGAAGCGCAGCGCGCGCATGCGGGCCTCACGCAGCGCGCGGGCGGTTGCGCCGGTGTCGTCGCGCGCCGCCAGGTGAGCGGTTGCGCGTCGCGTATCGTTTCGTGAGCGGCGAGCGGCGAGCGGCGAGCGGCGAGCGGTGAGCGGTGAGCGGCGAGCGGGCAACGGGCAACGGGCACCGAGCACCGAGCACCGAGCACCGAGCGGCGGTCAGCGTAACCGGCGCAGGGCCGCGGCGAACGATGGGCGGGCGGCGGATGCCCGCGCCGTCAGCCCGCCTTGCGCCGGCGTGCCGGCTGTTTGCCGCCGAGCGCCGCGCATTGCGCGTGGCACGGGCAGCCGACCTCGTGATCGTTGACCATGCCGGTGGCCTGCATCAGCGCATAGCAGATCGTCGAGCCGACGAACTTGCAGCCGTACGCCTTCAGCGCCTTGCTGAGCGCGTCGGACTGTTCGGTCGACGCGGGCGCGTCGCGATACGATTCCCAAGCGTTCTGGACCGGCGTGCCGCCGACGAACGACCACAGGAACGCGGCGAGCGACCCGTGCTCGTCGCGGATGCGCTGAACGGCGCGCGCATTGGTGACCGCCGATTCGACCTTGGCGCGATTGCGCACGATGCCGGGATTCTCCAGCAACTTCTCGATGCGCTTCGGCGTGAAGCGCGCGACGGCATCGACGTCGAAATCCGCAAAGGCGTCGCGATAGCCCGCGCGCTTGTTCAGGATCGTCGACCACGACAGCCCGGCCTGCGCCCCTTCCAGGATCAGCATTTCGAACAGGTGGCGATCGTCGTGCGACGGCACGCCCCACTCGGTATCGTGATAGTGAGCATCCGCTTCAGTCTTCACCCAGTTGCACCGCTGCGACATCGTCTGCCTCGTTTTCAGCGTCGATTCGATCGCGTCAGCATAGCGGAAGCCCTTTCCACGGAACAGCAGGCCGAACGGCAGATGGGCGTGCGGCGCCGATCCGGTTAAGCTTGGCGCCTGTTCGAATCAGCGGGATGAAGGCATGGCGGCATTACTTTTTGCGATCGGCATCGACGGTGGCGGCACGGGCACACGCGCGGTGCTGGCCGACCGGCACGGGCGCGAGCTCGCGCAGGGGCGCGGCGGCCCGTCGGGGCTCGGGCTCGGCATCGAGCGCGCGTGGGCATCGATCGGCGCGGCCTGCGCGGACGCGTTCAACCAGGCAGGTCTTGCATTCGACTGGCCGCAGTGCGCGCTCGGCTGCGGGCTCGCTGGCGTCAACAATGCGGCGTGGCTCGCCGCGTTCCGCGCGCAGGCCCCGCTCGGCGCGCTCGCGGTCGAGAGCGACGCCTATACGACCGTCGTCGGCGCGCACGGCGGCGCGCCGGGGCTCATCGTCGCGCTCGGCACCGGCAGCATCGCGGCGGCGCTCGATGCGGCCGGCGCCTGCCGGATCGCGGGCGGCTTCGGCTTTCCGTCCGGCGACGAGGCGAGCGGTGCATGGCTCGGCGTGCGCGCGCTCGCGTATGCACAGCAGGCGCTCGACGGTCGCGTACCGCGCGATGCGTTCGCCAACGCGTTGCTCGCGGAGACGGGCGCACAGGATCGCGACGCGCTCGTCCAGTGGTCGTGCGATGCGAACCAGACGATCTATGCGCGACTTGCGCCGATCGTGTTCGCGCACCGTTCGCATCCGGTCGCGGGCGCGCTGATTGCGCAGGCGGGCGACGAGATCGGCAAGATGATCGACGCGCTCGATCCGCAGCAGGCGCTGCCGGTCGCGCTGTGCGGCGGATTGGCGGACGCCCTTGCTCCGGCCGTGCCGGCGTGCCATGCCGCCCGGCTGCGCGCGCCGCTCGACGATTCGGCGCACGGCGCGCTGCGGCTCGCGCTGCAGGCGCTGCGCGCGGCGGAAGGCAACTGAAGGCAACTGAAGGCAGCTGAAGGCGCTTGAGGGTGTTTGAGGGTGCTTGAAGGCGCTTGAGGGTGGTCGAAGGCGCAGCGAAACCGGGCCGACGGCGGCGATCGACCGGGAACCGTCCGGCGGGCAATCGGGCACGACGTTAAAATGGCCGTTCCACAGAGCCCTGAGCGCCCTTCTTCCGCCCCATGTACAAAGTCATCGCCACCGATCTCGACGGTACCTTGCTGAACAGCGACCACCAGCTCGACCCGTACACGATCGACACCGTCCGCCGGCTCGACCGCGACGGCCTGCAGTTCGTGATCGCCACCGGGCGCCATTACGCGGACGTCGCCGGCATTCGCGACGTGCTCGGCATCCGGCCGTATCTGATCACGTCGAACGGCGCACGCGTGCATGCACCGGACGACACGACGATCCACGCGCAGGACATCGATCCGGCAATCGTCCGCGGCCTCGTGCAGCCGGACATCGTCGGCGCGCACGGCCGCGTGATCGTCAACCTGTTCACCGACCAGGGCTGGCTGATCGACCGCGATGCGCCGCACCTGCTCGAATTCCACCAGGATTCGGGCTTCCGTTACGACGTGATCGACATGGCCGCGCACGACGGCACGGATATCGCGAAGGTGCTGTACATCGGCGATCCGGCCGATCTGGCGGTCGTCGCCGAGCAGATGCGCGTACGTTTCGGCGATGCACTGTACGTCACGTACTCGTTGCCCGACTGCCTCGAAGTGATGACCGCGAACGTGTCGAAGGGCCGCGCGCTGCGCTCGGTGCTCGCGCGGCTCGGCGTCGACACCGGCCACTGCATCGCGTTCGGCGACAACATGAACGATATCGACCTGCTCGAAACCGCCGGCCACGCGTTCATGATGAACAACGCGAACCCCGATCTGGTCGCGCGGTTGCCGCACATCCCGCGGATCGGCAACAACTTCGACGCGGGCGTCGCCCGCCACCTGCGCACGCTGTTCTCGCTCGAAGGCAGCGCCGCCGCATCCTGAGCGTCCAGCCCGGACGGAAATGAAAAACGGGCGCCAGTGGCGCCCGTCGAAATTGCCTGCCTCGATCTTCTTGGACAGCGTGAGGCTCGCTGCTCTGCTCGCTTGACCCCGTAGTGATTTATTCGCTTGTGCGAGCGGATGCCGGCAGCAGGTCGACGGCGTTGTCACGCCCCGCGACCAGCGGGTAGATGATCCCGGCGAGTACCGCGCCGATGATCGGCGCCACCCAGAACAGCCAGAGCTGACCGATCGCTTCGCCGCCCACGAACAGGGCGGGGCCGGTCGAGCGGGCCGGATTCACCGACGTGTTGGTGACCGGAATCGAGACCAGGTGAATCAGCGTCAGGCAAAGGCCGATCGCGATCGGCGCAAAGCCGGCCGGTGCGCGCTTGTCGGTGGCGCCCAGGATCACGAACAGGAAGAAACCCGTCATCACGACTTCGCAAATGAACGCCGCGCCGAGTGCGTAATGGCCGGGCGAGCGCTCGCCGAAACCGTTCGTCGCGAAGCCGCTGCCGACGACGTCGAAGCCAGGCTTGCCGGTCGCGATCAGGTACAGCACGAATGCGCCGAGCGTCGCGCCGACAACCTGCGCGACGATGTACGGCACGAGATCGCGGGCGGGGAAGCGGCCGGCGACCGTCAGGCCGACGCTCACCGCGGGGTTCAGGTGGCAGCCCGAAATGTGGCCAATTGCGAATGCCATCGTCAGCACAGTCAGGCCGAAGGCAAGTGCGACGCCGGCAAAGCCGATGCCGAGGCCCGGAAAGGCGGCAGCCAGCACGGCGCTTCCGCACCCGCCGAGCACCAGCCAGAACGTGCCGAATGCCTCTGCAGCGAGACGCTGAGAAAGATTCATGTAAGGACCTCGTTCAAGTTCAAGTGGAATGGAGACGACCGGACGACACGACGGATTTAAACCGTCACCGGGATTTGGTCTGGATTATAGGAAATGAATCGGGTGGGGGAGGGTCAACGATTGTTAAATTTGAATGGCTGACGAATGCCTTTTATTAGAATAAGTCCGCATTCTCGATATAGCCGAATCGGTTAAAGATGACAGCATTAATTTCGAAGGGCAGGGCGGCAGTGCGGATGGCGTAACGGATGTTGGTGTCCCGGCCGGATTCGCCGGGGCCGCATCATCAAAAGGGGAGTCGAAAAATGTCTCAATACGCGAAACTCAAGGCGCAGATCGCAGATCTGCAGGCCCAGGCGGATGATGTGCGCCGCCAGGAAGTGGCGGCGGTGATCGCCGAAGTCCAGCAAAAGATTGCCGAATATGGACTGACTGCCCAGGATCTGGGCTTCGCGGAGCGAGCGAAGCGCGGGCGCCCGCCGAAGAAGGCGCCGCTGCCGCCGAAATACCGCGACCCGAAGTCGGGCGCGACGTGGAGCGGGCGTGGCAAGCCGCCGAATTGGATCGTCGGTAAAAACCGCGATCGTTTCCAGATCGAATGACCGAAAACCCAAACAAAAGAGCCGCATCTCGATGCGGCTCTTTTGTTTGGTGCGCCGATTTCGGCGCGGATTTGATTACGGAATATTTCCTCGCGGATTTCCGTGTCAGGCGCCGGCGACCCGGCGCAATGCCGGTTGCCGGGTTCCGGTGCAAAGCGATTCGTAAGTTTCGACATAACGCTGCGCCATTGCCTTCGAGCTGAAGCGCGTGTCGAAACGTTCGCGGATGGCGGTGCGCGACAGGCTGTCGATCCGGTGCAGCGCGCCGACCGCACCCTGCACGTCCTCGACGATGAAGCCCGTTACGCCGTCCTCGATCACTTCCGGCACCGAGCCCCGGTTGAATGCGACGACCGGCGTGCCGCAGGCCATCGCCTCGATCATCACGAGGCCGAACGGCTCCGGCCAGTCGATCGGGAACAGCAGCGCTTTCGCGCCGGACAGGAACGCGGGCTTCTGCGCCTCGTTGATCTCGCCGATGAACTCGACGTGCGCCTCGCCGAGCAGCGGCTCGATCACTTCCTTGAAATAGTCGGCGTCGGCCTTGTCGACCTTCGCGGCGATCTTCAGCGGCAGCCCGCTTTGCGCGGCGATCCGGATGGCGGTGTCGACGCGCTTTTCCGGGCAGATCCGGCCGAGGAACGCGAGGTATTCGGGCTTCACGCCCGGCTGCGGCGTGAGCAGCGTGTCGGGCAGCCCGTGGTACACGGTGCCGGCCCACGCGGCCTGCGGCAGCGGCTTGCGCTGGTTGTTCGAGATCGACACGACCGGCGCGTCGGGGAACGCGTCGAACACCGGCTGCAGTTCCGGCAGGTCGAGGCGGCCGTGCAACGTCGTCACGTACGGCGTATCGAGGCGCGACATCAGCGAGAACGGCAGGTAGTCGAGGTGGAAGTGCAGCACGTCGAATTCGTGCGCGACCCGGGCGACCTGCTCGAGGAGCCGCATATGGGGTGCCATCGAATCGCGGATCGACGGATCGAGCCGCAGCGCGCGCGGCCACGCCGCCTCGAGACGCGCCGACGTGACGGAGTCGCCGCTGGCGAACAGCGTCACGTCGTGGCCGAGTTCGACGAGCGCCTCGGTGAGGTAGGACACGACACGCTCGGTGCCGCCGTAGAGTTTCGGCGGAACGGCTTCGTAAAGCGGCGCGATCTGGGCAATTCGCATGGGTGTTCTCCTGTTTGATCCGGGGGCACGGTGGTGCCGATGCGGATCCCGTGCAAGGTTGCGGAACTCGCCGACGTACGCGGTTGGCGGTACGTGGCCGTGCCCTGGGCGGGGTGCGCGGGGCGCCGGACGGCAAGCTGCGGGGCGGGCCGGCACGGCTCGCGCCGCCGCCCATTGCAGTCCATTATCGATATCGCCATGAGGGGTTCGAGTGTTTTTTCAAACACTTAAGGCTTGTTACACGATGAAATACGCGAATACCCCGAGAAAAAGGGCATGGAAACAGGAATGGTGATAGACGCAACTATTGTTGCGTCATTGTGAAAAAGCACTATAATTTTTACCGATCCGATTGTCGGCAGCCTTGCCGGCGAGCTTTTTGCCAGTGTGCAATGGCGATTGGCTTCATTGCAGCGGATCCGCGCTGTACTCCCCGCTTTCCCGCTCTCCCTTTCAATTCGCCTTGTCGGAAAAATTCCTACACGGTTTACAGATAAATCCTGCGCGGCATACGCCACTTCGCTGATACCGGCATAAATGCCGTTTGGCCAAAATTCGCCCTGTAAGACTATAAACGAGCCGACTGAGCGCCAAGAGCGCCCTGAGCGAGCAAACGTTTTCATAACACGAATGGCCAAAGCAAAGCTCTTTAACGGGGGAATCATGAGCGCTACCAGCGAAATGCTCAGTGAGATCAAAGAGGTCAACCTGTCGTACCTCCTCCTCGCGCAACGCCTGCTGCGGGAAGACAAGGCGATGGGCATGTTCCGCATGGGAATTTCCCAGGAACTGGCCGATGTGCTGGGGAACCTCACGCTCGCACAGACCGTGAAACTCGCCGCGTCGAACCAGATGCTGTGCCGCTTCCGCTTCGATGATCACGCGCTGCTGTCGTCGCTTGCCGACAAGGGCCGCAGCGACGTCGTCGCGCACGCCCACTCGGCCATCCTGATGGCCGGGCAGCAAGTCGAAGGCGTCCGCTAATCCATCATCCGCCTTGCGTTGAGTCCCGGCGTACCGCGCCGGTGGGCAGCGTATTGGCCATCCATCCGAATAACGTCAAGCGGACGGTTATCACCATGGCAAGCAAAAGCGTCGTGATCGAGGTGAAGGAAATCACCCTCGCCATCGAACTGATCGAACTGGGCGCCCGGCTGCAGTTGCTGGAAGCGGAGACGAGCCTGTCGCGGGACCGTCTGATCAAGCTGTACAAGGAACTGAAGGGCGTGTCGCCGCCGAAGGGGATGCTGCCGTTCTCGACCGACTGGTTCATGACGTGGCAGCCGAACATCCACTCGTCGCTGTTCTACAACATCTACCGGTTCATGCAGGACCACGGCCGTTGCGAGCCGATCCAGTCGATCGTGAAGGCGTACCGGCTCTACCAGGAGCACGTGAACCTGTCCGGCGACGAGGCCGCGCTGAGCCTCACGCGCGCGTGGACGCTCGTGCGCTTCTTCGATTCGGGGATGCTGCAGATGACCCCGTGCACGCGCTGCGGCGGCCATTTCGTCGCGCATGCGCATGATCCGCATCAAGGTTTCGTCTGCGGCCTCTGCCAGCCGCCGTCGCGTGCGGGCAAGACTCGCAAGGCCGCCGCTGCGCGCGCCGAACTGGCCGCCGCCGCGGCCTGAGCGCCGGGCCGGGCTGGGCGGGGCGCGGGCGTCCGCGCCGGGCGGCGCGAATCGTCGATGAATTGCTGGTAAACACCGTCGGGCCGCCGCCGGGCGGCCGCGAAAGTTTTCCTGCCGACTGCCGTAAACCTGTTTAACGGCGGTCTCCCCGCCGGTCATTCGTGAGGGACAGGCAGTGCTGATTATCGTGGGAACTCTCGTGACGCTGTTGTCCGTCTTCGGCGGTTATGCGCTGGCAGGCGGGCATCTGGGCGCCTTGATCCAGCCCGTCGAGATCCTGATGATCGTGGGCGCCGGCGTCGGTGCGTTCATCCTCGGCAACGGCGGCAAGACCATCAAGGCCACGCTGCGCGTGCTGCCGACGCTCTTCAAGGGCTCGAAATACACGAAGGATGTCTACATGGAGCTGATGGCGCTTCTTTACGTGCTGCTCGCGAAGGCACGCAAGGAAGGCACGCTCACGCTCGAGGCCGACATCGACGATCCGGAAAAGAGCCCGATCTTCACGCAATACCCGAAGATCCTCGCCGATCACCACATCGTCGAATTCCTGACCGACTACCTGCGCCTGATGGTGGGCGGCAACATGAACGCGTTCGAGATCGAGAGCCTGATGGACGAGGAGATCGAGACGCACCACGCGGAAGGCGAAGGCCCCGCGCACGCATTGATGCGCGTCGGCGACGCGATGCCGGCGTTCGGCATCGTCGCGGCCGTGATGGGCGTCGTGCACACGATGGCGTCCGCCGACAAGCCGCCCGCGGTGCTCGGCGCGATGATCGCGCAGGCGCTGGTCGGCACGTTCCTCGGGATCCTGCTGTCGTACGGGCTGATCGGGCCGCTCGCGAGCCTCGCGGAGCAGCGCGTCGCCGAGTCGACCAAGATGTTCCAGTGCATCAAGGTGACGATCCTCGCGACGCTGAACGGCTATGCGCCGGCGATTGCGGTCGAGTTCGGCCGCAAGGTGCTGTTCTCGACCGAGCGTCCGTCGTTTTCGGAGCTCGAAGAGCACGTGCGCCGCGTGAAGGCGAAGTGACGCGGAGCGCCCGATGAGCAAGAGCAAGGATCGCGCAATCGTCGTCAAGCGGGTGGCCCCGGCGAAGAAGGGCCACCACGGCGGCGCATGGAAACTCGCGTACGCGGACTTCATGACCGCGATGATGGCGTTCTTCCTGCTGATGTGGCTGCTGAGCTCGGTCACGCCGGTGCAGCTGAAGGGGATCGCCGAATACTTCAACACGCCGCTGAAGGCCGCGCTGTTCGGCAGCGGCGACCGCAGCTCGCAGGATTCCAGCATCATCAACGGCGGCGGCCGCGACCTGTCGAGCGTCGACGCCGGCACGCTGCGCCGCACCGACGGCACGACGCAGCTCGCCGAACGCCTCGCGAAAATGGGCGACGAGAATTCCCGGTCGCAGGCGCAGGGCGCGCAGGACCGGCTCGAGCAGGCGCGCCTGCACGACCTGCAGATCAAGCTGATGGCCGCGATCGAGGCCAACCCGACGCTGCGCCAGTTCAAGCAGCAGATCCGCATCGATTCCACGCTGATGGGGCTGCGCATCGAGATCGTCGATACGCAGAAGCGGCCGATGTTCGCGATGTCGAGCGACAACGTCGAGCCGTACATGCGCGACATCCTGCGCGAGATCGGCAAGACGCTGAACGACGTGCCGAACCGGATCATCGTCCAGGGCCACACCGACGCCGTGCCGTACGCGGGCGGCGAGGGCGGCTACAGCAACTGGGAACTGTCGGCCGACCGCGCGAACGCGTCGCGCCGCGAGCTGATCTCCGGCGGCATGGACGAGGCGAAAGTGCTGCGCGTGCTCGGCCTCGCGTCGACGCAGAACCTGAACAAGGCCGACCCGCTCGATCCGGAAAACCGCCGGATCAGCGTGATCGTGCTGAACCGCAAATCCGAAGAGGCGCTGATGCGCGACGATGCGACGACCACGACGCTGTCGGCCGATGCGGCCGGCTCGCAGCAGCTCGCGCAGCAGCTGGCCGGCCCGGCGCCGGCCGCGCGTCCGGCGCTCGCGGCGTCCGCCGTCGCCGTGCCGAAACCCTGACGTTTACAAGATTCCGAGACAGACATGATCCGAACCATTCTCGCCATCGACGACTCCGCGACCATGCGTGCGCTGCTCCAGGCAACGCTGGTGCAGGCCGGCTACGACGTGACGGTGGCGCCGGACGGCGAGGCCGGCTTCGACCTGGCGGCCACCGTGCCGTACGACCTGGTGCTGACCGACCAGAACATGCCGCGCAAGAGCGGGCTCGAAGTGATCGCCGCGCTGCGCAAGCTGACCGCCTATACCGAAACGCCGATCCTCGTGCTGACGACGGAAGGCAGCGACGCGTTCAAGGACGCCGCGCGCGACGCGGGTGCGACCGGCTGGATCGAGAAGCCGATCGACCCCGCCGTGCTGGTCGACCTGGTCGCGACGCTGTCCGAGCCGGCCGCCTCCTGACATTCACGCGACGCATTCAACCCGGGACCGGGCATGACTCTCGACATCACTCAGTTCTACCAGACATTTTTCGACGAAGCGGACGAGCTGCTCGCGCAGATGGAGCAGTTGCTGCTGAACCTCGACGTCGGCTCGCCCGACCCCGAGGATCTGGCCGCGATCTTCCGCGCCGCGCATTCGATCAAGGGCGGCGCCGCGACGTTCGGCTTTTCCGCGCTGACCGATACGACGCACATCCTCGAATCGCTGCTCGACCGCGCGCGCAACCATGAGCTGACGCTGACCAAGGAAATGGTCGACGCGTTCCTCGAGACCAAGGACGTGTTGTCCGACCAGCTCGTCGACTACCGCGCCAGCGCCGAACCGGACGCGGCAGCCGCCGCGACGATCTGCGCGAAGCTCGAACGGCTGAAGGCCGAGAGCGGCGCGGGTGCGCCGGCAGCGGCTGCGCCTGCGGCGCCGGTCGCGGCAGCCGCCGCTCCGGCCGCGGAACCGGCCGCCGGCGACGATCGTGCGCCCGACCACGTGATCGAGCAGGCCGTCGCGGCTGCGCATCCGGCGGGCGATGCCGGCGCGGACGAAGGCGGCCCGCACCTGAAGATCACGCTCGTGGGCGTCGACGCGAAGGACCAGGAACTGCTGACCGAAGAACTCGGCAACCTCGGCCGGATCGTGGGCCGCGAGCAAGCGGGCGCGGACCTGACGCTGTGGGTCGAATCGGACGTGCCGTCCGACGACATCGTCGCCGTGTGCTGCTTCGTGATCGACGAAAGCCAGATCCGCGTCGCGCACGGCACGGCGCCGGCCGCCCCGGCTGCCGCGCAGGAAGCCGCGGCACCGGCTGCAGAACCGGCCGCCGCCGCGCAACCGGCGCGCGTCGAGGTATTCGCGCCGCAGGCTGCGGCACCGCAACCGGCCGCACCGGCATCGACACCGACGCCCGCACCCGCCGAGCCGGCCGTCGCGCAAGCGCAGCAGCCGCCCCAGCCAGCGCACGCCGACCACGCACCGCAGGCCGCCGCGCATCATGACGACAAGCGTGCGCGCCCGGCCGCCGCGGCCGCATCGGGCGCCGAAGGCAGCTCGATCCGCGTGGGCGTCGAGAAGGTCGATCAGCTGATCAACCTGGTCGGCGAACTCGTGATCACGCAGGCGATGCTCGCGGAAACGGCGAGCGCGTTCGATCCGGCGCTGCACGACCGCCTGTTCAACGGGATGGCGCAGCTCGAGCGCAACGCGCGCGACCTGCAGGAAGCGGTGATGTCGATCCGCATGATGCCGATGGACTACGTGTTCAGCCGCTTCCCGCGGCTCGTGCGCGACCTCGCCGGCAAGCTCGGCAAACAGGTCGAGCTCGTCACGTTCGGCCAGGCGACCGAGCTCGACAAGAGCCTGATCGAACGGATCATCGATCCGCTCACCCACCTCGTGCGCAACAGCCTCGACCACGGGATCGAGACCGTCGACAAGCGCGTCGCCGCCGGCAAGGACGCGGTCGGCCAGCTCGTGCTGTCGGCCGCGCATCACGGCGGCAACATCGTGATCGAGGTGAGCGACGACGGCGCGGGCCTGAACCGCGAACGCATTCTCGCGAAGGCCGCGAAACAGGGCATGCAGGTGTCCGACAACATCAGCGACGACGAAGTCTGGCAGCTGATCTTCGCGCCGGGCTTCTCGACCGCCGAGACGGTGACCGACGTGTCGGGCCGCGGTGTCGGGATGGACGTCGTGAAGCGCAACATCCAGTCGATGGGCGGCCACGTCGAGATCTCGTCGCAGGCCGGCCGCGGCACGACCACGCGGATCGTGCTGCCGCTCACGCTCGCGATCCTCGACGGGATGTCGGTGAAGGTCGGCAACGAGATCTTTATCCTGCCGCTGAACTTCGTGATGGAGTCGCTGCAGCCGTCGAACGACGATATCTACACGGTCGGCAACGGCGAGCGCGTGGTGCGCGTGCGCGGCGAATACCTGCCGCTCGTCGCGCTGCACGAGGTGTTCTCGGTCGACGACGCGCGCACCGACCCGACGCAGGGGATCGTCACGATCATGGAAACCGAGGGGCGCCGCTTCGCGATGCTGATCGACGAACTGGTCGGCCAGCAGCAGGTGGTCGTGAAGAACCTCGAAACCAATTACCGCAAGGTCCACGGCATCTCGGCAGCGACCATCCTCGGCGACGGCAGCGTCGCGCTGATCGTCGACGTCGCGGCGCTGAACCGTGAAACCCGTGCGACGCACGGCGCCCGTGCCGGCGCCGAGCTCGCGATGTTCTGATGACTCTCGCCATTCAACTGATTGGGGGCAAACGTGTCTGCTGAAGTCCAAATGATCAATCCGGCCGCGGCGAACGCGGCAACGAGCCGCCGCGACGCGGCGCAGGGCGACGCGACGGGCCAGGAATTCCTCGTGTTCACGCTCGGCGACGAGGAATACGGGATCGACATCCTGAAGGTGCAGGAAATCCGCGGCTACGACAGCGTCACGCGCATCGCGAACGCGCCGGAGTTCATCAAGGGCGTGATCAACCTGCGCGGGATCATCGTGCCGATCGTCGACATGCGGATCAAGTTCCATCTCGGCCGCGTCGAGTACGACCACCAGACGGTCGTGATCATCCTGAACGTCGCGCATCGCGTGGTCGGGATGGTGGTCGACGGCGTGTCGGACGTGCTGACGCTGCAGACCGACCAGATCATGCCGGCGCCGGAATTCGGCGCGACGCTGACGACCGAGTACCTGACGGGCCTCGGCACGGTCGACGGCCGGATGCTGATCCTGATGGACATCGAGAAGCTGATGTCGAGCCGTGAAATGGCGCTGATCGAGTCGCTCGGCGGGTAAGTGCGCCGCGTGCGCAGGAATTTCGGGAGAATCTGCAATGTTGCATAACTGGTCGATCCGCACGACCCTCACGGCGGTCGGACTCATCCTCGTGGCGCTGGCCGCAGCCGTCGGCGGGCTCGGCCTGTACGCGCTGAATCACGCGAGCCGCTCGCTCGACGAGATCGCGCACGTCGACCTGCCGGCGATCCATACGCTCGACGACACGTCGTCGTACCTGCTGCGCGCGCGCGTGTCGCTCGACCGCTTCCGTTCGCTGACGGAAGCCGGCAACACGGCCGACGCGGCAAAGGTGCTCGACCGCGCGCAGGAGCTGTACGCGAAGTCGAACCAGAACTGGCAGGCGTTCCAGTCGACGCCGAAGCTCGGCGTCGAGCAGGCGCTCGTCGACGACCTGACCGCGCGCTACACGACGATCGTGAAGGAAGGCGTCGAGCCCGAGTTCGCGGCCGCGCGCGCGGGCGACATGGCCGCGTACCACGCGATCGCCGATACCAAGATCAGCCCGATGTTCGTCGCGTACGACCAGGCCGCGTCGGCCGTGGTCGCGTCGCTGCAGAAGCGCGCGGAAGATCGCCAGGCCACGACGCAATCGCAGATCTCGCTGATGATCGGGCTGATCGCGGCCGGCATCGCGATCGCATTCGTCGTCGTGATCGCGATCCGCTTCGTGCTGCGCGGGCTGATCGTGCAGCCGCTCGAGGACGCGATCGCGCACTTCGAGCGCATCGCCGGCGGCGACCTCACGCAGCCGGTGAACGTGTTCAGCACGAACGAAATCGGCCGCCTGTTCGGCGGCATCAAGCGGATGCAGGACGCCGTCACGACGATGGTGCAGGCCGTGCATCGCGGCACCGAATCGATCGACGTCGGCGCGCGCGAGATCGCGACCGGCAACATCGACCTGTCGCAGCGTACCGAGGAGCAGGCCGCGTCGCTGCAGGAAACCGCGTCGAGCATGGAGCAGCTGACGGGCACTGTGCGGCAGAACGCGGAGAACGCGCGGCAGGCCAGCCAGCTCGCGGTGAACGCGTCGGACATCGCGACGCAGGGCGGCGACGTGGTCGGCCAGGTCGTGTCGACGATGCATGACATCGCGGCGAGCTCGGGCAAGGTCGTCGACATCATCGGCACGATCGAAGGCATCGCGTTCCAGACCAACATCCTTGCGCTGAACGCGGCGGTCGAAGCCGCGCGCGCAGGCGAACAGGGCCGCGGCTTCGCGGTGGTCGCGGGCGAGGTGCGCTCGCTCGCGCAGCGCAGCGCGAGCGCCGCGAAGGAAATCAAGCAGCTGATCGGCGATTCGTCCGAAAAGGTCGAGAGCGGGTCGGCGCTCGTCGCACGCGCGGGCTCGACGATGGACGAGATCGTGCAGGCCGTGCGCCGCGTGACCGACATCATGGGCGAGATCAGCGCCGCGTCGGACGAACAATCGACCGGCATCGAGCAGGTCAACCGCGCGGTCGGCCAGATGGATTCGGTCACGCAGCAGAACGCGGCGCTCGTCGAGCAGGCGGCCGCCGCGGCTGCGTCGCTCGAGGAGCAGACGCGCCAGATGAAGACGGTCGTGTCGGCCTGGCGCGTGTCGGGCGGCATCGTGCTCGCGCCGTCGCGCGGGGTTGCGCGGCCGGTCGCGCATGAATCGGCGGCCGTGCCGGCGCTGACGTCGGAGCCGCGTTTCGACGCGTCGCCGGTCGCCGCGCTGCCGGCCCCGCAGGCCGCTGCCCAACCGGCACGGCGCGCGGCGCCGGCGCCGCGTGCCGCGGCTGCAGCCGTGTCGGGCGCGGGTCACGAACCGAAGCGCGCGGCCAATGCCGGTGCGCAAGCGCACAAGGACGCGCCGGCTTCCCGCGGCACCGCCGCGGGCGGCTACGGGCCGCGTCTCGCGAAAACCGCCGCACCGGCCGACAAGCCGGCCGCGAAGCCCGCACTCGTGCGCCCGGCGCTGAACGGCGAGAAGCCGGCGCCGGCCACGGCCGGCACGTCCGATGACGACTGGGAGACCTTCTAAACCATGCCGCACGCGCGCGCGCCGTTTCGACCCGATGCACCGGATGCCTCGCCTCGCGCGGGCGAGCCGGGGCGCGACTTCGCGTTCACGGGCGCGGATTTCGCACGCATTCGCGCGCTGATCCATCAACGCGCGGGGATCTCGCTGTCCGAGCACAAGCGCGACATGGCGTACAGCCGTCTCGCGCGCCGCTTGCGGGCGCGTGGCCTCGACACGTTTCGCGACTACCTCGACCTGCTCGAGCAGGAAGACGATCCGCTCGAGTGGGAAGCGTTCACCAATGCGCTGACGACGAACCTGACCGCGTTCTTCCGCGAGTCGCACCATTTCCCGATCCTGTCGGATTTCGTGAAGGGGCGCCCGGCGCCGGTATCGGTCTGGTGTTCGGCGGCGTCGACCGGCGAGGAGCCTTACTCGATCGCGATCACGCTGATCGAGGCGCTCGGCGAATCGGCCGCGCGCGGCGCGTCGATCCTCGCGACCGACCTCGACACGCAGGTGCTCGCGAAGGCGGAGGCCGGCATCTACACGTATGACCAGGTCAAGCACCTGGCACCGGAGCGGCTGAAGCGCTTCTTCCTGAAGGGCACGGGTGCGCAGGCCGGCCGCGTGAAGGTGCGCCCCGAGCTGCGCGCGATGATCCGCTTCGAGCAGCTGAACCTGACCGATGCGGATTACGGGATCGCGAAGCCGTTCGACGCGATCTTCTGCCGCAACGTGATGATCTATTTCGACAAGCCGACGCAGGGGCAGGTGCTGTCGCGCTTCGAGCCGCTCGTGAAGCCGGGCGGGCTGCTGTTCGCCGGCCATTCGGAGAACTTCACGTACGTCACGCAGGCGTTCCGGCTGCGCGGGCAGACGGTGTACGAACTGACCCGCGACGCCGCACAGGGCACGCGGCCGCGTGGCGCGCAGGCGCCTGCGGCGGCCGCGATGCCGTCGCCGGTGCGTGCGCGGGCTGCGGGCGCTGCGCCCGCCATTGGAGAGCGCGGATGAGCGCACTGCCGATCGCGACCAATCGCTACTTCGACAACCACTTCGGCCTTCCCGGCGTGAAGCTGCTGCCGAACGAGTTCTACACGACGTCCGAGGACATGGTGCTGATGACCGTGCTCGGCTCGTGCGTCGCCGCGTGCATTCACGATCCGTACGCGGGCATTGGCGGGATGAACCACTTCATGCTGCCCGACGACGGCGCCGATGCGGGCGCAGCCGCGTCCGACTCGATGCGCTACGGCGCGTACGCGATGGAAGTGCTGATCAACGAGCTGATCAAGGCCGGCGGGCGCCGCGAGCGCTTCGAGGCGAAGGTGTTCGGCGGCGCGGCCGTGCTGGCCGGGATGACGACGATCAACATCGGCGATCGCAACGCCGATTTCGTGCGCCGCTATCTGGCGCTCGAACGCATTCGCATTACCGCGGAAGACTTGCAGGACGTTCATCCGCGCAAGGTCGCGTTCATGCCGCGCACGGGCCGCGCGATGGTGAAGAAGCTGCGGCTGCAGGTGCCGGGCGTGACCGAGCGCGAAGCCGCGCTCGCGCGCGAGGCCGACCGCCTGCGCGCAGCTCGTCCGCGCCCGCACGTCGAGCTGTTCGCGGCGAAACGGCCGGCCGCGCCGCAGCCGGCACGCCCGCGCATCGAGCTGTTCGGCGCGCGCGGCGCGACGCCGGGCGGCGCCGGTGGCGTACGGGCAGCGAACCCGCAGGCCGGCAGCCCGTATGCGGCGAACCTATCAAGAAAGCAGGAGGCATGACCGCAGTGCAGAAGATCAAAGTATTGTGCGTCGACGATTCGGCGCTGATCCGCAGCCTGATGACCGAGATCATCAACAGCCAGCCCGACATGACGGTGTGCGCGACCGCGCCCGATCCGCTCGTCGCGCGCGAGCTCATCAAGCAGCACAACCCCGACGTGCTCACGCTCGACGTCGAAATGCCGCGTATGGACGGGCTCGACTTCCTCGAGAAGCTGATGCGCCTGCGACCGATGCCGGTCGTGATGGTGTCGTCGCTGACCGAGCGCGGCTCGGAAATCACGCTGCGCGCGCTCGAACTCGGTGCGGTCGACTTCGTCACCAAGCCGCGCGTCGGGATTCGCGACGGGATGCTCGACTACGCGGAAAAGCTCGCCGACAAGATCCGCGCGGCGTCGCGTGCACGCGTGCGCCAGGCGCCGCAGCCGCAGGCCGTCGCACGCGCGGCGGACAGCCAGCCGGCCGCGCCGATGCTCAACAACCCGCTCGTCAGTACCGAGAAGCTGATCATCATCGGCGCATCGACGGGCGGCACCGAGGCGATCCGCGAAGTGCTGACGCCGCTGCCGCCGGATGCGCCGGCCGTGCTGATCGCGCAGCACATGCCGCCGGGCTTCACGAAATCGTTCGCGCAACGGCTGAACGGCCTGTGCCGGATCGCGGTGAAGGAAGCCGAGCACGGCGAGCGCGTGCTGCCGGGCCACGCCTATATCGCGCCGGGCCATGCGCACCTGTTGCTTGCGAGAAGCGGAGCGAACTATATTGCGCAACTGTCGGACGAGCCGCCGGTCAACCGGCACCGTCCGTCGGTCGACGTGCTGTTCCGCTCGGCGGCGACGCACGCGGGCAAGAACGCGATCGGGGTGATCCTGACCGGGATGGGCCGCGACGGCGCGGCCGGCCTGCTGGAAATGAAACGCGCGGGCGCCCACACGTTCGCGCAGGATGAAGCAAGCTGCATCGTGTTCGGGATGCCGCGCGAGGCGATCGCGCTCGGCGGCGCGGACGAGATCGTGCCGCTCGCCGAGATGAGCCGCCGCGTGATGGCGCGCCTGGCGACGATGGGCGACCGCGTGCAGCGCGTTTGAATGGAATGTCACGGGGCGCGTGCCACGATACGCGTCCCGACGGAAACGAATCTGGAAAGGAACGACGATGGACAAGAGCATGAAAATCCTGGTGGTGGACGATTTCCCGACGATGCGCCGGATCGTCCGCAACCTGCTCAAGGAACTGGGCTACTCGAACGTCGACGAGGCCGAGGACGGCCTGGCCGGCCTCGCACGTCTGCGCGGCGGCGGCTACGACTTCGTGATCTCGGACTGGAACATGCCGAACCTCGACGGCCTCGCGATGCTGAAGGAAATCCGCGCGGATGCGACGCTCACGCACCTGCCGGTGCTGATGGTCACGGCCGAGTCGAAGAAGGAGAACATCATCGCGGCGGCGCAGGCCGGTGCGAGCGGCTATGTCGTGAAACCGTTCACGGCGGCGACGCTCGACGAGAAGCTGAACAAGATCATCGACAAGATGGC
Organism: Burkholderia sp. D-99; assembly: GCF_011605345.1. Classification (GTDB taxonomy): domain Bacteria; phylum Pseudomonadota; class Gammaproteobacteria; order Burkholderiales; family Burkholderiaceae; genus Burkholderia. Next base: position 75,003 of record NZ_JAAOXM010000012.1, on the reverse strand, counting down.
GAAGGCCGGGAGCTGACGTGAACGAGCCGATCCATGCGGCGCTCGCCGGCGCGGGGTTCAGCGCCGACAGCCATCCAGAAGGCGCTGATTTCGCGAGCGACCGCATCCTCGCGCGCATCGGCCATGTCACGCGCACGCTGCGCGATTCGATGCGCGAGCTCGGGCTCGACAAGCATGTCGAGCAGGCGGCCGAAGCCGTGCCCGATGCGCGCGACCGGCTGCGCTACGTCGCGACGATGACCGAGCAGGCCGCCGTGCGCGTGCTGAACGCGATCGAGCTCGCGAAGCCGATGCAGGAGCGCATGCAGAACGAGGCCGAGGCGCTCGATGCGCGCTGGGCAAAATGGTATGCGGCGCCGATCGAGCACACGGAAGTGCGCGAGCTGATGGACGACACGCGCACGTTCCTGCGCACGCTGCCCGAATCGACGTCGGCGACCAGCGCACAACTGCTCGAGATCATGCTCGCGCAGGATTTCCAGGACCTGACCGGGCAGGTGATCAAGAAGATCATGGACATGGTCTACCTGATCGAGCAGCAGCTCCTCACGGTGCTCGTCGAGAACATCGCGCCCGAGCGGCGCGAGCAGTTCGCGGCCACCGCGGCCGCGCTCGCCGCCGAGCAGATGAGCTCGACCGGCAGCCCCGTGTCGCTGCTGAACGGCCCGCAGATCGCGCCGGAAGGCAAATCCGACGTGGTCCAGGATCAGGGGCAGGTCGACGACCTGCTCGCCAGCCTGGGCTTCTGACCCTGCCGCATGCATCGGCGCGCCCCCGTTTCGCGGGGCTGCGCGGTGCATGCGTCGCGCCGTTTCCACAACGTTTACCCGTGCCCGCCGCCTACGCGCGGCCGGGTCGGGCTGCGGCGAATTGACACGTCGACACAGGCAGCAGGCATACTACGCGTCAGCAGCAACGAAGCGCCATTCATACGACTCATATGTTGGCAGGCGGCGCGGGCACGATGGCCGCACACCCTGCCACGAAGCCAGTCCCGTGGGAGGGAATGTGAAGCTGAAACGCTTGGGCTGGGCCGTCGCGCACGCGACGGCTGCAACGGGTGTGCTGTGGGCCGTCCACGCGCACGCCGAACTGGGCGGTGCGCCGATGTCGCCGCCGGCGGACGATCAGGCCGCAACCGTGCGCGCATTGCAGCGCGCGATGCGTTCGGCCGACGGCGTGCAGGCGAGTACCGCCGCCTATACCGTCCGCGAAATCACGCTCGGATCGGGCACCGTCATCCACGAATACACGTCGGCTGCAGGCAGCGTGTTCGGCCTCGCATGGCGCGGGCCGACGATGCCGGATCTCGCGTCGCTGCTCGGCAGCTATTTCCCGCAGTACACCGCAGGCGTTCAGGCGGCCCACCAGGCGCGCGGCTGGCGCGCGCCGGTATCCGTCGACACGAGCGCCCTCGTGATCCGGACGGGCGGCCACATGGGCGCCTTCTCGGGCCAGGCGTGGCTGCCGAGCGCACTGCCCGCCGGCCTGACCGGCAACGACATCCAGTGACAGCGGGAGAGCGATCTTGAGCATTCATCGTACATTCAAGCGCTGGCTCGGCGTGCTGGGCCTCGCGGCCGCGACGGCCGTGCTCGTGACGGCATGCGGCGGCGGCGACGGCGGCGGCGGCAACAACGCCGGTAACGGCAATGGTTCGGGTGGATCGGGCGGCGGTGGCGGTAACAGCGGGAACACGGCCACCATCACGGTCGGCACCGGCGTCGCGAACGTGATCAACATCCCGACCGTCAGCGTGCAGGTCTGCGCGCCGGGCACGTCGAACTGCCAGGTGGTCAACAACGTGCTCGTCGATACCGCGTCCTACGGGCTGCGGCTCGTCGGCAGCGCCGTGTCGGGCGTGCTCGGCAGCCTGCCGCAGGTGACGAGCGGCGGCGCGCCCGTCGCCGAGTGCGGCAAGTTCGTATCGAGCTACACGTGGGGCTCGGTGCGCACGGTCGACCTGTCGATCGGCTCCGAGCAGGCGAGTTCGCTGCCCGTGCAGATCATCGGCGACCTCGGCACGACGAACGTGCCGAGTTCGTGCACGAACGGCGGTGCATCGGCCAACTCGGCGAGCGCGCTCGGCGCGAACGGGATTCTCGGCATCGGGCCGGCGCCGGTCGACTGCGGCACGACCTGCGCGACGTCGACCTCGACGAGCAACAACTACTACGCGTGCCCGAACGGCAACAACGCGAACTGCACGGTCGCGCTCGTGCCGGTGGCGCAGCAGGTGGCCAACCCGGTTCATCATTTCGCCGACAGCAGCGGCGTGAGCGTGACGATGCAGAGCATCTCGAGCAACGGGCAGGCGAGCGCAACCGGGACGCTGACGTTCGGCCTGCCCGACCTGACCGGGAAGACCGTGATGACGTCGACCACGACGGGCGACGTCAACGCGACGTTCCTCGGGAGCAACGTGACCGCGTTCTTCGATACGGGTTCGAACGCGTATTTCTTCAACGATTCGTCGAAGAACGGAACGCAGTGCACGCGGAACACGCAGTTCTACTGCCCGCCGGCCACGGTCAATTACACGGCGACACTGACCGGCCAGAACGGTGCGTCCGGCACCGTGCCGATCACGTTCATGAACGCCGATTCGCTGTTCTCGAACTCGTCGACGTTCGCGTTCAACGACATCGCGGGCCCGTTCGGCTCGTCCGCATGGCTCGACCTCGGCATGCCGCAGTTCTACGGCCGGACGATCTACTTCGGGATGGACAAGACTGCGAGCGGCGGCGCAGCGCCGTTCGTCGCGTTCTGACGCTGCACGGCCGTACGCTGAACCGAGAGGGGGCGAGAGATCGCCCCCTTTTTTATTGGACGGCCGCGTGTGGCACGACCGGGCGGACCGGAGCGCCGCCGCGCGCGGGCACAGCGCCTACGATGTAATACCGGTACCCGTGCCGGCACGACATCGAGGAGGCAGCGCCATGAATCCGCGCATCCAACGCATCACGCCTTTCCTGTGGTTCGACCGCGACGCCGAGGCGGCCGCCAACTTCTACGTGTCGGTGTTCGACGATGCCCGCATCGTGCACGTCGCGCGCTACGGCAAGGCCGGCGCACACGCATCCGGCAGCGCGGAGGGCGCGGTGATGACGGTCGCGTTCGAACTCGACGGGCAGGCGTTTCTGGCGCTGAACGGCGGCCCCGTGTTCCAGATCACGCCGGCCGTGTCGTTCGTCGTCAACTGCCGGGACCAGGACGAAATCGACCGCTACTGGTCGCGCCTGTCCGAAGGCGGCGACGAACGCGCGCAGCAATGCGGCTGGTTGCGCGACCGCTTCGGCGTGTCGTGGCAGGTCGTGCCCGTGCAGATGTCCACGCTGATGACGGGCGATCCGGCGCGCGCCGAGCGCGTGATGGCGCAGGTGATGACGATGAAGAAGCTCGATCTCGCCGCGCTGCAGCGGGCGGCGGCGGGCTAGGCACGTTCGCCGGCCCGTTATTGGCAGCGAACAAGGCTACGGGCCGGCAGGGGGGCGTGAAGGCCCGTGATCGGCGCGTACGGGCGCTAGAACGGCGGATGGCCGTCGCGCATCAGGCGCGTATGGTCGAGGAAGAGGTGGCCGGGCCCGTACGTGGTGCTTTCGATCCGGACGGCGTCGGCCGGCGCGACCAGGTGCCCGGCGGCATCGGCCGACACCGATTCGATCTCGACGACCGGCACGCACCAGGCCGCGCGGGCGCGTTCCGACGGTTCGCCGCGCGCGTCGACGCAGCGGAAAATGAAGCGCGCGGGGAGATCCTGCGCGCGCAGGGTTTGCGTCGACCCGTTCCACACGTGGTGCAGCGCGATCGTGCCGGGGTGCGCCGCGTCAGGCGCTTGCGCGCCGGGCGGCAGGGCCGGCGTGCCCGCGCAGCCGGCTGCGAGTGCGCAGGCGAGCGACAGTGACGGAACGAACGGATGACGGAGCATGGTGCGGTTCACCGGATTCGGGAATGGCGAAGGGTAGCGCGCTTTGCACGCCTGCGTAATGACGGCCGGTTAATCGAGTGCGGCACACGTGCGCCGATTATCGATCGCACCCGATTTCATTCGGGTGTAATCAAGTGCTGGATTATCTCAGGCTGTAGATTCTGTCAGGTCTTCAAGATTATTTAAATGACGCGGCATGCAAGCCTGCGGCCCGCGTTACGCTGCTGCAGCCATTCCCGTGCCGTACGGGCGGGCGATGCGGCCGGGTGCGCGCACCACCCGGCATGTGAAAAATTGATGGAGCCCGTCGAAATTCAAACATATAATTCCGGCGTTGTTTCCGGGGTCGTCAATATAAAACAGGAGGGTAATAAGATGAATTTTTCAGAAGCCGTTCGTGCCGTACTCAATAAATACGCGACATTCGAAGGCCGTGCGCGCCGTGCCGAATACTGGTATTTCGCGCTGCTGACCTGTGCGCTGTCGATCGTCGCGCAGGTCATCGGCGCGGCGGGCCGCGACGCGGGCCTGATCACGCTGCTGCTGCTCGTCGTGCTCGGCCTGATTTCGCTGGCGCTGATCATTCCGAGCATCGCGGTCAGCGTGCGCCGGCTGCACGATACGGGCCGTTCGGGCTGGTTCCTGCTGATCGCGCTGATTCCGATCGTCGGCGGCATCCTGCTGCTCGTGTGGATGTGCTCGCGCGGCACCGAAGGCCCGAACCGCTTCGGCGCGGACCCGATCGTGGCGGCCTGACCGGCGCCTGCCCCGACGCGCGACGCCGTCGCGTCGGGGCCTGATTCTTCGACGCACCCGCTACGCCGTTTCACCGCTTCATCATTTTCACGCTTCACGCCGTCGCCGCTCCGTCCGGGGCCGACACCCGACACCCGCCATCGCACCGGCCGGCACGTTTTTTCCGCCGCGTCGCACACCGTTCCGTCCCCCCGTCCGGCGCCGTCCGGCCCCGTTTGCACCGGCTCGCCCGATTCCCTGAAATACCCCCCTTTCCCGGCTTTGCTCGACCGATCGGCGTTTGACGCCACCATGAATAATCGGTGTCACTGGAAAGCGGCATTCCGCCGTACCCGACTGGAGGCCCCGTGGCAGACGAGAGCGATCTCGACAAGACCGAAGCCGCCACTCCCAGGCGCCGCGAGAAGGCGCGCGAGGAGGGGCAGGTCGCGCGTTCGCGCGAACTGGCTTCGTTCGCGCTGCTCGCGGCCGGGTTCTACGGCGCGTGGCTGCTTGCGGGCCCGTCGGGCGGGCATCTGCAGGCGATGCTGCGCGGCGCGTTCACGTTCGATCGCGCGACCGCGTTCGACACGAACCGGATGCTGTCGGCGGCCGGCAGTGCGAGCCTCGAAGGCTTCGCCGCGCTGCTGCCGCTCCTCGCGCTCACCGGCGTCGCCGCGCTGCTCGCGCCGATGGCGCTCGGCGGCTGGCTGATCTCGCAGAAGACGTTCGAGCTGAAGTTCGACCGCCTGAACCCGATCTCGGGCCTCGGCCGGATCTTCTCGATCCAGGGGCCGATCCAGCTCGGGATGTCGCTCGCGAAGACGCTGGTCGTCGGCGGAATCGGCGGCGTCGCGATCTGGCGCAGCAAGGATGAGTTGCTCGGCCTCGCGACGCAGCCGCTCGGCGTGGCACTGCCCGATGCGCTGCACCTCGTCGCCGTGTGCTGCGGCACGACGGTCGCCGGCATGCTGGTGGTCGCCGCGCTCGATGTGCCTTACCAAATCTGGCAGTACAACAAGAAGTTGCGCATGACGAAGGAAGAAGTGAAGCGCGAGCATCGCGAGAACGAAGGCGATCCGCACGTGAAGGGGCGGATCCGCCAGCAGCAGCGCGCGATCGCGCGCCGCCGGATGATGGCTGCCGTGCCGAAGGCCGACGTGGTCGTGACGAACCCGACGCACTTCGCCGTCGCGCTGCAATACACGGACGGCGAGATGCGCGCGCCGAAGGTCGTCGCGAAGGGCGTGAACCTCGTCGCCGCACGTATCCGCGAACTCGCGGCGGAACACAACGTGCCGCTGCTCGAAGCGCCGCCGCTCGCACGTGCGCTGTATCACAACGTCGAACTCGAACGCGAGATTCCCGGCTCGCTGTACTCGGCCGTCGCCGAGGTGCTCGCGTGGGTCTACCAGCTCAAGCGCTTCCGTTCGGAAGGCGGTGCGTTCCCGGCGATGCCGGTCGATCTGGCGGTGCCGGCCGACCTCGACAAGGGCGCGTCGGTCTCCGCCGACGACGAACGCGAGGAAGCCGACGACACGCTCGGTAACGGAGGGGCGGCATGAGCACCCCGACCGGCCTGTTCGCGAAGCGCCAGAATCCGTTCGCGGGCACCAACCTGCGCGCGCTCGCGGGCCCGATCCTCATCTGCATGATCCTGGGGATGATGATCCTGCCGCTGCCTCCGCTGCTGCTGGATCTGCTGTTCACGTTCAACATCGCGCTGTCGGTGATGGTGCTGCTCGTCAGCATGTACACGATGAAGCCGCTCGACTTCGCGGCGTTCCCGAGCGTGCTGCTGTTCTCGACGCTCCTGCGCCTGTCGCTGAACGTCGCATCGACGCGCGTCGTGCTGCTCGAGGGCCACACCGGGCCGGACGCGGCCGGGCAGGTGATCGAGGCGTTCGGCCACTTCCTCGTCGGCGGCAACTTCGCGGTCGGCATCGTCGTGTTCGTGATCCTGATGATCATCAACTTCATGGTGATCACGAAGGGCGCGGGGCGGATCGCGGAAGTGTCCGCGCGCTTCACGCTCGACGCGATGCCCGGCAAGCAGATGGCGATCGACGCCGACCTGAACGCGGGCCTCATCAACGAAGAGCAGGCGCGCAAGCGCCGCCTGGCCGTCTCGCAGGAAGCCGAGTTCTACGGGTCGATGGACGGCGCGTCGAAGTTCGTGCGCGGCGACGCGATCGCCGGCCTGATCATCATGGCGATCAACGTGATCGGCGGGCTGATCGTCGGGATGGTCCAGCACGACATGAGCTTCGCGGCGGCCGGCACGAACTACACGCTGCTGACGATCGGCGACGGCCTCGTCGCGCAGATCCCGTCGCTCGTGATCTCGACCGCGGCCGGCGTGATCGTGTCGCGCGTCGCGACCGACGAGGACATCGGCACGCAGATCACCGGCCAGCTGTTCACGAACCCGCGCGTGCTGACGATCACCGGCGTGATCATCGTGATCATGGGGCTGATCCCCGGCATGCCGCACTTCGCGTTCCTCGGGCTCGGCGGCGGCGCGATCTGGCTGGCCCGCACGCAGACCAAGCGCGCGGCGGCCCGCAAGGCGGCCGGCGACGTGACCGACATCGCGCCGCCCGCCGTGCTGCCGTCCGACAGCCACGAGGCGACCTGGGACGACGTGCAGCTGATCGACCCGCTCGGCCTCGAAGTCGGCTACCGCCTGATTCCGCTCGTCGACAAGAACAGCGACGGCGAACTGCTCAAGCGCATCAAGAGCATCCGCAAGAAATTCGCGCAGGAAATCGGCTTCCTGCCGCCCGTGATCCATATCCGCGACAACCTCGAACTGCGGCCGAACGCCTACCGGATCGCGCTGAAGGGCGTCGAGATCGGCGTCGGCGAAGTGTTCCCGGGCCAGTGGCTCGCGATCAACCCCGGCCAGGTGACGGCCGCGCTGCCGGGCGCCGTCACGCAGGATCCCGCGTTCGGGCTGCCGGCCGTGTGGATCGACGTCGCGCTGCGCGAACAGGCGCAGGTGTACGGCTACACGGTGGTCGACGCGAGCACGGTCGTCGCGACGCACCTGAACCATCTGGTCGTCCAGCACGCGGCCGAGCTGCTCGGCCGCCAGGAAGTGCAGGCGCTCGTCGAGCGCACCGGCAAGGATGCGCCGTCGCTCGTCGAGGACCTCGTGCCGAAGACGATCTCGCTGACGACGCTGCAGAAGGTGCTGCAGAACCTGCTCGAGGAAGGCGTGCCGATCCGCGACATGCGCACGATCCTCGAGGCCGTGTCCGAACACGCGGGCCGCGGCGACGCGTTCGAGATCACGGCCGCGGTGCGGCTCGCGCTCGGCCGCGCGATCACGCAGCAGTGGTATCCGGGCGCGGGCGAGATGCAGGTGATGGGCCTCGACTCGAATCTCGAGCGCGTGCTGTCGCAGGCGCTCGCCACCGGCGCGAACCCGGGCCTCGAGCCCGGCCTCGCACACAACCTTCTGACCGGCACGCAGCAAGCGATGCTGCGTCAACAGAATCTCGGGCTGCCGCCCGTGCTGCTCGTGCAGCACGCGCTGCGCGCGATGCTCGCGCGTTTCCTGCGCCGCAGCCTGCCGCAATTGAAAGTGCTGTCGTACGCCGAAGTGCCGGACACACGCACGATCAAAGTCGTTAACGTCATCGGGGGTTCCGCTTGAACATTCGCAAATTCACCGGCGCAACGAGCCGCGACGCACTTCGTCTCGTGCGCGAGGCGCTCGGCGCCGACGCGGTCGTGCTGTCGAACCGCACGCTCGATGACGGCAGCGTGGAAATCGTCGCACTCGCCGATTCGGACCTGGCCGCCGTGACGCCGCCGGCCGCGGCGCGCGCGCGCATTGCCGCACCGCGCGCGCTGGAATCCGTACCGGCCGCCGCGGTGCCCGGTATCGTGTCGCGCCCGGGCCCGGTGCTCGCCCGCCCGGCCGTCAATCCGTATGCCGCAGGCGAAGGCGGGTTGCCGGACGTGTTCTCGTCGGTGTTCGGCGCCAGCGCCGAAGCGGACGACACGGCGGCGCAAGGTTCGACGATCGATGCGGACGCGCCGGCCGGCATTCCGGCGGCAGCGCCGTCGGCCGCCGCGCACGCCACCGGTACGCCGGCCGCCGGTACGCCGGCCGCCGGAGTGCCGGCCACGGCTTCCGAACCCGCACCGTGGCTGGTCGAGCACGCGAAGCGCCTGACACAGCAGCGCGATGCGCTGATGGCGCGCACGCAGGCGCCGCCCGCCGCGCCGCAGGCGAGCGCGCCGGCTCCGCAGGCCGCCGCGAGCGCGACGCCGCCCGACTGGGCGCGCGACATCGTGCGCGACGCCGAACGCCGGATGCCGGCCGCCGCCCCCCGCGTGCCCGACACGAGCGCGGCGCATGCGGCGAAGGCGGCCGAGCGCACGCGCCTGTCCGCCGACGCCGCTGCCGCGGTGGCCGATGCGGTGAAGTCGCGCATCGAGCGGATCGTCAACGATACGGTGATGCAGGAGCTCGGCGAGCTGCGCGGGATGATGGAAGAGCAGTTCGACAGCCTGATGTGGCACGACCGCCAGCGTCGCAGCGCCGTGCATGGCGCGCTGACGAAGCACCTGTTCGCGGCCGGTTTCTCCGCGCAGCTCGTGCGGATGCTGGTCGACAACATGCCGTCCGGCGACGGCGCGCAGACCTTCGAACAGGCCGCCGAATGGGCGCAGTCGGTGCTCGCGGCGAACCTGCCGGTGCTCGACAGCGAGGACGCGCTGATGGAGCGCGGCGGCGTGTTCGCGCTGATGGGGCCGACGGGCGTCGGCAAGACGACCACCACCGCGAAGCTGGCCGCGCGCTGCGTGATGCGCTTCGGCGCGAGCAAGGTCGCGCTGCTGACCACCGACAGCTACCGGATCGGCGGCCACGAGCAGCTGCGCATCTTCGGCAAGATCCTCGGCGTGCCCGTGCACGCGGTGAAGGATGCCGGCGACCTCGCGCTCGCGCTGTCCGAACTGCGCAACAAGCACATCGTGCTGATCGACACGATCGGCATGAGCCAGCGCGACCGCGCGGTGTCCGACCAGATCGCGATGCTGCACGGCGCGAACGCGCCGGTGCAGCGCCTGCTGCTGCTCAACGCGACGAGCCACGGCGACACGCTCAACGAAGTCGTGCAGGCGTACCGCAGCGCGGGCGAGCATCCGGACCTGGCCGGCTGCATCCTCACGAAGCTCGACGAGGCGACCCACCTCGGCGGCGTGCTCGACACGGTGATCCGCTACAAGCTGCCGATCCATTACGTGTCGACCGGCCAGAAGGTGCCGGAGAACCTGTACGTCGCCTCGACCAAATTCCTGCTGAAGAGCGCGTTCTGTGTACCGCGCGACGGCTCGCCCTTCGTGCCGCAAGACGAGGACATGCCGACGCTGCTTTCCGCACTGACCGCACGTTCCACCGCCGAGCTGCACGAGGTGCGATTTGGATAAACGGATCATCGACCAGGCCGAAGGGCTGCGGCGCCTGCTGGCCGGGCGCGCGTCGCGCATCGTCGCGGTGGCGGGCGGGCCGGCGGGTGTCGGCTGCACGTCCACCGTCGTGAACCTGGCGGCGGCGCTCGCGTCGCTCGGCAAGGATGTGCTCGTCGTCGACGAGCGCGCCGACGTGCATTCGGCCAGCGCGACGCTCGCGGGTGCGTGGCTGCGCGACGGCGAGCGCACGCGGGTCGCGGCCGGCTTCGGCCTGTGCGGCGCCGCGCGGCTCGCGCGCGCCGGCTACACCGACGCGCAGCTGAGCGATTTCATCGACGGGCCGGCCGACATCGTCCTCGTCGACGCGCAGCTCGGCGCCGACGGTTCGTTTTCGGCGCTCGCACGTGAAGCGCACGACGTGCTGGTCGTGACGCGGGTCGCCGCGCAGGCGATCACCGAAGCGTACGCGTGCATGAAGCGGCTGCATTTCGCGCATGCGTTCGCGCAGTTCCGCGTGCTGACCAATCACGTCGGCAGCCACGCGGACGCGAAGGTCGCGTTCGACAACCTCGCGGGCGTCGCGAGCCGCTACCTGACGGTGTCGATCGCCGACGCGGGGTGCGTGAGCGCCGATCCGCTCGTCGAGCATGCGCGCGAGCTGATGCGCGCGGCGGTCGACGCGTTCCCGTCGTCGGCCGCCGCGCGCGACTACCGGCAGATTGCCGCCGACCTGCTGTACTGGCCGATGCGCCCGCGAACGGGCGCGGGCCGCGCCGTGCACGCGGGCGGCAAGCCGTCGTATGAGGCGGGCGCGGCACACGCCGCGTGAGTGCCACCGGAAGGAGGGGGCCATGATGTACAACGCTCAAGGAAAGATGTCCCAGGCTGACGTGCTCGCGCAATATGCGCCGCTCGTGCGCCGCCTCGGGCTGCAGCTCGTCGCGAAGATGCCGGCGAGCGTCGACCTCGACGACCTGATCCAGGCCGGCATGATCGGCCTGATGGACGCGGCCGGCCGCTACAAGGAAGACCAGGGCGCGCAGTTCGAGACCTACGCGACGCAGCGCATTCGCGGCGCGATGCTCGACGAGCTGCGCAGCAACGACTGGCTGCCGCGCAGCCTGCGCAAGACGTCGCGCGAGGTCGAGCACGCGGTGCACCAGGTCGAGCAGCATCTCGGCCGCTCGGCGAGCGAGACCGAGATCGCGGAGCACCTGAAGATGCCGCTCGACGAATACCAGGGGATGTTGCAGGACCTGCACGGCAGCCAGCTGATCTACTACGAGGATTTCGACCGCGCGGCCGACGACGAGCCGTTCCTCGACCGCTATCGCGTCGATCACGCCGATCCGCTGTCGGCGCTGCTCGACGAGCACCTGCGCGAAGCGCTCGTCGAGGCGATCGAGCGGCTGCCGGAGCGCGAGAAGCTGCTGATGTCGCTGTACTACGAACGGGGTCTGAATCTGCGCGAGATCGGCGCGGTGCTCGAAGTGAGCGAGTCGCGCGTATGCCAGTTGCACAGCCAGGCCGTCGCGCGCCTGCGCGCACGGCTGCGCGAACAGGCGTGGGTCGGCGCGGAATCCTGACCCTTTCCTGACGGCCACGCGCGCCGACGCCGCGCGCCTGGCATCGGTGTGCGCATTTTGCGCGCCGATTTGCTACAATCCTTCCCGTTTTCCGAGGAGCGTTGCGACGGGCCAGTCTGGGCCCGCCAGGCTCGGAAGGCTTCACCAAGCAGCCGTGCGGCGCGCGTTTAGCGTGTTGTCGCGCCGGCCCCGCTTCCTGAACGGCGCTCACGTCACCAATCTAGAAACTTTTTAGAAAGGAGGGCGTGATGAACGCCATTATCGATTCCAAAGCTTCCAACGATTTCGTCGTCGCCGACATGGCGCTGGCCGGCTGGGGCCGCAAGGAACTGAACATTGCCGAGACCGAAATGCCGGGCCTCGTGCAGATCCGCGACGAATACAAGGCACAGCAGCCGCTGAAGGGCGCGCGCATCGCCGGTTCGCTGCACATGACGATCCAGACGGGCGTGCTGATCGAGACGCTGAAGGCGCTCGGCGCGGACGTCCGCTGGGCGTCGTGCAACATCTTCTCGACCCAGGACCACGCGGCTGCCGCGATCGTCGAAGCCGGCACGCCGGTGTTCGCGTTCAAGGGCGAATCGCTCGACGAATACTGGGAGTTCTCGCACCGCATCTTCGAATGGCCGAACGGCGAATTCGCGAACATGATCCTGGACGACGGCGGCGACGCAACGCTGCTGCTGATCCTCGGCTCGAAGGCCGAGAAGGACCGTTCGGTGATCGCGAAGCCGACCAACGAGGAAGAAGTCGCGCTGTACAAGTCGATCGCGGCGCACCTCGACATCGACCCGACCTGGTACTCGAAGCGCCTCGCGCACATCAAGGGCGTGACCGAAGAAACCACGACCGGCGTGCACCGCCTGTACCAGATGGAAAAGGACGGCCGCCTGCCGTTCCCGGCGTTCAACGTGAACGATTCGGTCACGAAGTCGAAGTTCGACAACCTGTACGGCTGCCGTGAATCGCTGGTCGACGGCATCAAGCGCGCGACCGACGTGATGATCGCGGGCAAGGTCGCGGTCGTTGCGGGCTACGGCGATGTGGGCAAGGGCTGCGCGCAATCGCTGCGCGGCCTGGGCGCGACCGTGTGGGTCACCGAAATCGATCCGATCTGCGCACTGCAGGCGGCGATGGAAGGCTACCGCGTCGTGACGATGGAATACGCGGCCGACAAGGCGGACATCTTCGTGACGGCCACCGGCAACTTCCACGTGATCGGCCATGACCACATGAAGGCGATGCGCCACAACGCGATCGTCTGCAACATCGGCCACTTCGACTCGGAAATCGACGTCGCGTCGACCCGCCAGTACCAGTGGGAAAACATCAAGCCGCAGGTCGACCACATCATCTTCCCGGACGGCAAGCGCGTGATCCTGCTGGCGGAAGGCCGCCTGGTGAACCTCGGCTGCGCGACCGGCCACCCGTCGTTCGTGATGTCGAACTCGTTCGCGAACCAGACGCTCGCGCAGATCGAGCTGTTCGTGCGCGGCAACGAGTACGAGAACAAGGTGTACGTGCTGCCGAAGCATCTCGATGAAAAGGTCGCGCGCCTGCACCTCGCGCGCATCGGCGCGAACCTGTCCGTGCTGTCGGACGAGCAGGCTTCGTACATCGGCGTGCAGAAGGACGGCCCGTTCAAGCCGAACCACTACCGCTACTGATCCGATGCGCCGCCGCCGCGGTGCCGTGCTCGCGTCGCCGACGCGCACACGGTACGGCGGCACGGCGCGGATCGCCGGCTGCCGCGGCGCGCCTTCGGGCACCCGCGGCGGCCGGCGGCGGCCACTGATCGTACCGATCGACAACCGAACCGGAGCACTCCATGAGCGTCATTCTCACCTGGGTCATCAATGCGCTCGCGCTGCTGATCATCACGTACCTCGTGCCGTCGATCCACATCAAGAGCTTCGGCACGGCGCTGATCATCGCGGTCGTGCTCGGCCTGATCAACACGGTGATCCGCCCGGTGCTGATCCTGCTGACGCTGCCCGTCACGATCGTCACGCTCGGGGTGTTCATCCTCGTCGTGAACGCGTTGTGCTTCTGGTTCGCGTCGTCGCTGCTGAAGGGCTTCGAGGTGTCGGGGTTCTGGTCCGCGTTCTTCGGTTCGATCCTGTACAGCATCGTGTCGTGGCTGCTGTCCGCACTGATCTTCGGTCAGCGCGACATCGGCTGAGGCCTGAGCCTGTTCCCACCGAATCATGAAACCGATCGAACTCTCGTTTGAATTCTTCCCGCCGAAGACGGCGGAAGGCGTCGAGAAGCTGCGTGCCACGCGTGCGCAACTGATGCCGCTGAAGCCGAAATTCGTCTCCGTGACGTTCGGCGCCGGCGGCTCGACGCAGCAGGGCACGCTCGATACCGTGCTCGACATGCAGAAGGACGGCCTCGAGGCCGCGCCGCACCTGTCGTGCATCGGCTCGTCGCGCGACAGCCTGCGCGCGATCCTCGACCAGTACCGCTCGTACGGCATTCGCCATATCGTCGCGCTGCGCGGCGACCTGCCGTCCGGGATGGGCGCGGTCGGCGAGCTGCGCTATGCGTCCGAGCTCGTGAGCTTCATCCGCGCCGAGCATGGCGACTGGTTCCACATCGAGGTCGCAGGCTACCCGGAGTACCACCCGCAGTCGCGCTCGCCGAAGGCCGATCTCGAGAATTTCGCGCGCAAGGTGAAAGCCGGCGCGAATTCCGCGATCACGCAGTACTTCTTCAACGCCGACGCGTATTTCCGTTTCGTCGACGATGCGCGCAAGCTGGGTGTGGACGTGCCGATCGTGCCGGGCATCATGCCGATCACGAACTTCTCGCAGCTGATGCGCTTCTCCGAGATGTGCGGCGCCGAAGTGCCGCGCTGGGTGGCGCGCCGGCTCGAGAGCTTCGGCGACGATCGCGAGTCGATCCGCGCGTTCGGCGCGGACGTCGTCACGGGCCTGTGCCAGCGTCTGGTCGACGCGGGCGTGCCCGGGCTGCACTTCTATACGCTGAACACGGCGGCCGCGACGCGGACGATCTGTGAACGGCTCGACGTGTAAGCGCGTCACGCGATTGCATGTGTAAAAGCCCCGCCGGTTTTGCCGGCGGGGCTTTTTTTCGATGCCTGCGGAGCGGGGCCGCGTGCGTCAGCGCTGCGCCTGCATCAGCGGCGGGCGGCGGTCGAACCATGGCCGCGCCTGTTCGAGCTGGCGGGCGAGCCTGAGCAGCAGCCCGTCGTCGGTGTGACGCGCGGCGAACTGCACGCCGATCGGCAGCCCGCGCGCGTTCCAGTAGAGCGGCACCGACATCGCCGGCTGGCCGGTCAGGTTGAACAGCTCGGTGCAGCCGGCCCACGTGAACGCCTTTTCCGACGACTTCGCCAGCATTTCCTTCAGCAGCGGCTTGATCGGCAGCGCGGCGAGCACTTTCATCTGCGCCGATTCGAACGGCGTCGGCTGCAATTCGCCGATCTTCACCGGCGGCCCCGCGAGCGATGCGCACAGGATCGCGTCGTAGCGCGACACGAGACCGGCCACCTGCACGGTGAGCTGGCGCTGCCATTCGAGCACGTCCGGCAGGCGCGTGCGTGCGAGGCGCCGGCCGACCACGGCCATCGCCCACGTCGCGGCTTCGAATTCGCCGCGCTTGGGCGTGCGACCGGTCAGCGCGCGTGCGCCGAGCACCATTTCCTCGGCGATCGTCGCCCACAGCGTGAGGAAGGTTTCGGCCGCGCGCGCGTAGTTGATGTGCAGCGTCGCCGGCTCGACATGGTGGCCGAGCGATTCGAGCAGCGCGGCAGCGTCGTCGAGCGCCGCGCGCGTGTCGTCGGCGAGGGCCGGTGCGAGCATCGGGTCGAGCACGAGGCCGATCCGCAGCGGGCCGGGCGGCGTGTCGAGCTCGCCGAGGAATGTGCCGGGCGCACCGGCCGGCAAGGTCTGGCCGGTCGTCACGTCGAGCAGCAGCGCGCTGTCGCGCACGCTGCGCGTGACCGCATGCTGGACGACCAGCTCGCCGTTCGACGGCAGGTCGACGAGTACCGGGTTGCGGCTCGGCTTCAGGCCGAACAGCCCACAGCACGACGCCGGAATGCGGATCGAGCCGCCGCCGTCGGACGCATGCGCGAGCGGCACGATGCCGGCCGCGACGGCCGCGGCCGCGCCGCCGCTCGAGCCGCCGGGCGTGTGGTCGAGATTCCACGGATTGCGGCACGCGCCGAACAGTTCGGGTTCCGTGTACGGCATCTGGCCGATTTCCGACGTGTTGGTCTTGCCGAACACGTTGAGACCGGCCGCGCGGCTTCGCGCGATCACCGGCGAATCGTCGTCGGGCACGAAATACCGGTAGTGCCGGCTGCCCATCGACAGTGGCAGCCCGGCGACGGCCGCACCGAGATCCTTGACGAGATACGGCACGCCGGCGAACGGCGCGTCGGTGCCGCCGTCGGGTGTGGCGGCCGCACGCTGGCGTGCGGCTTCGTAGTCCTGCAGCACGATCGCGTTGATCGCGCTGTTGACCGCTTCGGCCTGGCCGATCGCGGCGTCGAGCAGTTCGCGCGGGCTCACCTTGCGTTCGCGCACCAGTGCGGCGAGGCCGATCGCGTCGTGCGCGAGATAGTCCGAGTGCATCGCAGTCACCCCCGTTGTGACTCGTGGCGATGTCAGGAGCATAACGCGGGCCCGGCGAGAGGGGCCCGCGGCCGGCCGTTTTTAGAGGTGCTCGGCGAGGAAGGTCAGCGTGCGGCCGTGCGCGAGCGCCGATGCGCGCTGGTTGTACGACGCGCGGTCCGTGCAGTTGAAGCCGTGCTCGGCGCCCGGATACACGTGAAACGACGCATCGCCGTGGCCGGCGAATGCGGCCTTCACCTGGTCGACGGCCGTGAGCGGGATCCCGTGGTCGTTTTCCGCGTAGTGGAACAGGATCGGCTGCGTGACCTGGCCGGCGAGGTCGAGCGCGTTCTGGATGCCGCCGCCGTAGTACGCCACTGCCGCGTCGATCTTGCCGGTCGCGGCCGCGCGGTACGCGAGCTGGCCGCCGAAGCAGTAGCCGATCGCGGCGATCTTGCCGGCCACTTCGGGGCGTGCGCGCAATGCATCGGCTGCCGCGCCGATGTCCGCGACCGCGAGACCCACGTCGGTCTTTTTCATCAGCTCGATGCCCTTGTCGCGATCCGCGCCTTCATAGGTCAGCTCGACGCGCGGCTGCGTGCGCCAGAACACGTCCGGCGCGAGCGCGACGAAGCCGTCGGACGCGTACTGGTCGGCGACCGCGCGGATGTGCGAGTTCACGCCGAAGATCTCCTGGATGATGATGACGGCGGGGCCTGTGCCGCGCTTGGGCAGCGCGAGATAGCCGCCGAAGCTGTCGTTACCGGTCGGGATGTCGATCCATTGGGCAGTCACGTTCTGAACTCCTGGCGAACGGGGTGCGCGATGCGCGCCCCGGGGTGAAAGAGGGCGGCCTAGGGCCTGTTCCCGCTAATAACGGACTTGCGAACGTGCCTTTCCGCCCGCAGGGCAAGGAGAGAGGAGGCGCAATAGCCGTAGCTATTGCAACGACGAACGACGCGGCAATGCGGGCGGAAAGGCACATTCCCCTGTTTGGGAAAATTCATTCGTGGGGCTGGCCCCCAGAAGGGCCGATCGCGGCGTCATGCTCCTTGCGAATACGTCGAGTATTCGCTTCGTCGCATTCCTTGCGCTCGGCCCTTCTGGGGGCCAGCGCAAGCCCGTTATTAGCGGGAACAGGCCCTAGTGTGCCACCGATCGTGTGTCGTTGCAGGGCACGCGCCCGCTTCTCGCGCAGCGATCGTTTCGATCTCGATTATTCATTTTTCGGCGCCGTGCCGCTTCGATAGAGTCGATGTGCCAGCCTTTACAAAGCGCTTTCGCGCATCGTCATCGAAGGATTCGCCATGTCTGCCCGCCTGTTTTCCACCCCCTTTTCCGAACGCTTCGGCCTGCGCCTGCCGCTCGTGCAAGCGCCGATGGTCGGCGCGACCACGACCGCGATGGTCGCTGCCGCATCGAATGCCGGCGCGCTCGGCAGTCTCGGCGCCGCCGCGTTCGCGCCCGAGCGCCTCGCGACCGAAGTCGAAGCCATCCGCGCGGCGACCGACCGCCCGTTCGCGATCAACCTGTTCGTGCTGCCGGACGCGGCACCCGACGCGGCGACCGTCGCGCGCGCGCTGGCCGCGATCGACCCGCTGAATGCGGCGCTCGGATTGCCGCCGGGCACCGCGCCCGCGCGCTACGCGCCTGATTTCCGTGCGCAACTCGATGCGCTCGTGGCGCTGCGCGTGCCCGTTGCAAGCTTCACGTTCGGCGTGCTCGATGCGGCCGACGTCGCGCGCCTGAAGGCCGCCGGCACCTACGTGATCGGCACGGCGACGCACGTGGCCGAGGGGCTCGCCTGGCAGGCGGCCGGCGCCGATGCGCTGTCCGCGCAGGGCGCCGAGGCGGGCGGCCACCGCGGCACGTTCATCGGTTCCGCCGATGACGCACTGATCGGCACGTTTGCGCTCGTACCGCAACTGGTCGACGCGACGGGCCTGCCCGTGCTCGCCGCGGGCGGCATCATGGACGGCCGCGGGATCGCGGCCGCGCTTGCGCTCGGCGCACAGGGCGCGCAGCTCGGCACGGCGTTCCTCACCTGCACGGAAAGCGCGATTGCGGCGGACTGGAAGGCGCGCCTGCTCGCGAGCACCGACACGTCGACGCAGGTCACGCGCGCGATTACCGGCCGCCACGCGCGCGGGCTGCGCAATACGCTGATGGCCCGGCTCGGCGAACGCGTGGCCGACGCCGCGCCGTACCCGGTGCAGAACGCGCTGACGCAGCCGCTGCGCCAGGCCGCCGCGCGCGCGAACGACGGCGACTACCTGTCGCTGTGGGCCGGGCAGGGCGCGCCGCTCGCGCGGCGGCGCGGCGATGCGCTGACGACGTCGCAGCTCGTTGCCGCGCTCGATGCCGAATGGCATGCGGCGGCTGCCTGAATCGTTCATATCGGACGACGAAACGCGCGTTGTCACGCGCGTTTCATTCAACGATCCCGGGCACAAAATACCGAATCGAAATGCCCCGGGAAGGCTTTAAAACGACCTTTCAGCAAGTCGCCAGGAATTAGCGGAAACCCTTATCCAGTGGGGCTTGCGGCGATATTCGAGTAACGATTCCAAAGTGCGCATATCAGTAGTGATACCACTACCCCAAAAAAGTCCCACAAATTAATTTGATCACCTACACTTGCGCGCAAGTACGGGCAGGCGGCTGCTAAAAGCGGTTGTTTTCGCGTGCTTGAGGCCAAGTGCATGAACGATGCAACCGGCGAATCGTCCAGTGATTGCAAACACAAGGATGGCAGCGGGGCACCGGGCGATGGCGTTTATTGGGACCGAAACTGGAGACTTACATGAATATCAAAATGCAGAAGCTGTTGCCGATCACCGCTGCGGCGATGCTGTGCGTTGCAGCTGCAAGCAACGCGGCCGCCGATCAAGTCGTCAAGATCGGCCACGTCGCGCCCTTGACGGGCGGCATCGCACACCTGGGCAAGGACAACGAAAACGGTGCGCGTCTCGCAGTCGAGGAGATCAACGCCAAGGGTCTCACGGTCGGCGGCCAGAAAATCACGCTGCAACTCGATCCGCAGGATGACGCGGCCGACCCGCGGCAGGCCACGCAGGTTGCGCAGAAGCTCGTCGACGACAAGGTCGTCGCGGTGGTCGGCCACCTGAACTCGGGCACGTCGATCCCGGCCTCGAAGATCTACAGCGATGCGGGCATCGTGCAGATCTCGCCGTCGGCGACCAACCCGGCCTACACGCAGCAAGGCTTCAAGACCACGTACCGAGTGGTGGCCACCGATGCGCAGCAGGGCCCGGCACTCGCGAACTACGCGCACTCGAAGGGCATCAAGAGCGTGGCCGTGGTCGACGATTCGACCGCCTACGGCCAGGGTCTCGCGAACGAGTTCGAGAAGAAGGCCAAGGCGCTCGGCCTGAAGGTGGTGTCGCATGACGCGACGAACGACAAGGCGGTCGACTTCCGCGCGATTCTGACCAAGATCAAGGGCGAGAATCCGGACGCGATCATGTACGGCGGCATGGACGCCACTGGCGGCCCGTTCGCGAAACAGGCGAAGCAGCTCGGCCTGCGCGCGAAGATCTTCGCGGGCGACGGCGTGTGCACGGAAAAGCTGGCCGACCTGGCCGGCGACGCGACCGACAACGTGGTGTGCTCGGAAGCCGGTGCTTCGCTCGAGAAGATGGCGGGCGGCGCAGCGTTCAAGGCGAAGTACGAGAAGCGCTTCGGCCAGCCGATCCAGATCTACGCACCGTTCACGTATGACGCCGTGTACATCATCGCCGATGCGATGAAGCGCGCGAACTCGACGGATCCGGCGAAGATCCTCGCGGCGATGCCGTCGACGAACTACTCGGGCGTGATCGGTACGACGACCTTCGACTCGAAGGGCGACCTGCAGCACGGCGTGATCTCGCTGTACAACTACAAGAACGGCAAGAAGTCGCTGCTCGACGAAGTGAAGATGTAACGCAACAAGCGGTCAACAGAAGGGGTGAAAGCGCGCATGCGGCAACGCATGCGCGCTTTCTTTTGGGCCGGCGCCTGACGCGCCGTCAGATCTTCAGCCGCGCGAGTACCTTCGGCGCAACGGCCGCGACGAGCGCCGCGCACAGCGCGACCACGGACAGGCCGATCGTCAGGTTCGCGGCCTGCGCGACCGCGCCGATCACGACCGGACCGAACAACATGCCGAAATACGCGAGCCCCGCCACATGCGCGAGCCCTTCGGCCGCGTGGATGCCTTTCACGCGCGCGGCGGCCGCGAACAGCACCGGCATCATGTTCGCGAGGCCGAGGCCCATCAGCGTGAAGCCGGTCAGCACCGCGGCCGGATACGGCAGCAGCAGCGCGCCGATCATCCCTGCACAGGCGAGCGACGCACTCGCGAACACGAGCTGCGGCGCGCCGAAGCGGGCACGCACGGCGTCGCCCGCGAAGCGCGCGACGGCCATCCCGCCCGAGAACGCGGCATAGGCGGCGCTCGCGAGCGCGGGGCTCGCCACGACGACGTCGCGCATGTAGACCGTCGCCCAGTCGTACATCGCGCCTTCGGCGATCAGCGCGACGAGCGCGATGCCGCCGAGCATCCACAGGGCGGGCGAGCGCCAGCGGTTGCCGCCGCCGTGCGCGTGTTCGTGGTGCGGCACATGCGGCAGCACGGCCGGGCTTGCGATCATGAGCACCGTCGCGCTCGTCGCCGCCGCGAGCGCGAGATGCACGGCCGGCGCCATGCCGGCCGACAGCAGCGCGCCGCCGGCGGCCGCGCCTGCCATCCCGCCGATGCTGAACATGCCGTGCAGCGACGACATGATCGGTCTGCCGATGGCGATCTCGACCGCGCTGGCCTCGGCGTTCATCGCGACATCGAGCGTCGCCATCGAGAAGCCGAACAGCGCGAGCACGGCGAGCAGCATCGCGTAGTCGGGCACGACGAGGATCAGTGCCGCACAGGCCGACATCACGAGCCCGCCCGCCAGGCACGCGGTGCGCGAGCCGACGCGCGCGATCCAGCGCGCGATGGTCAGCATCGCGGCGATCGAGCCGACGGCGACCGCGAACAGCGCGATCGACAGCAGCCCGGGGCTCAGCGCGAACTTGTCGCGCACGGTCGGCACATGCACGCCCCACGATGCGAACATCATGCCGGCGACGAAGAACAGCGCCATCGACGCCGCGCGCGCGCGCTGGCGGGCCGGCAGTGACAGCACGCGATGCGCGTCGGGCGGCGCGGCGAACGGGGACGACGATTCGGGGGAGGAGGATTCGGACACGGAAAGGCTCGTCAAAAGAAATGCGCGGACGCACGCGGCGCCCGTCGGACCTGTCCGATTCTATCGAACCGCTTACGATCCTGCCGGGCGATGGCCGTTTGGCCGATGATCCGGCGATTGTGCGACCCGGTGCCCCGGGTTCGGCCGCATTGGCCGTTCGACCGATGCGCGGCGCACCGCGCCCGCGGGTAACATCGAAGCGCATGGCGTGCCCGGCGCGCCGCCCTTCGACCGCAGGAGTCCTCTTGAACATCGATCCCGCTCTCGCCCTGCATCTGCTGCACCGCTGCGCGCTCGGTACGCTCGCCACCCATGCACGCGATCCGCAGGGCTTCCCGTATCCGACGGTCGTCCCGTTTGCACCCGATGCAAGCCATCGTCCCGTGATCCTCGTGAGCGGCCTCGCGGAGCACACGCGCAATCTGGCCGCCGATCCGCGCGCGGGCTTCCTCGTCGTCGACGCGCCCGGCGGCGACGTGCTGAACGCCGAGCGCGCGACGCTGCTCGGCCGGTTCGCGCCGCTCGGCGACGATCCGCACATCACCGCGCGCTACCGGCGCTACGAGCCGGACGCCGCGCGCTATCTCGCGCTCGGCGATTTCACGTTCTGGGCGCTCGACGTCGAGCGGCTGCGCTATATCGGCGGTTTCGGGCGCATGGGCTGGGTCGACGGCACGCATCTCGATGCGCTGCCGCCGCTCGCCTTCGATGAGGAACAAGCGTTGTGGGACGCCTACGATGGCGGCGCTGCGCGCCGCGACGGGCTCGAATTGCTCGGTGTCGATCGCCACGGCGCCGACTGGCGATATGACGGCCGTCGCGTGCGCACGCCGTTTGATACGCCATTGACCGATGCGCGCGCAATGCAAGAACGCCTGATTGCGTGCGCGCGGGATGTGACGTGACGTCGCGGTGCCGGCTTGTCCGCGGTTTGTCCGTTTAGCGTGCCGCGCTGTCCGATTTTCGTGAAGTTGTCGTCCGATGAAAGCTTCTATTTTTGAGAATGCAGGGTAATTGCGTATGTTGATAGACCTAATAGGAAATGGCTAATGTCCTAATCTCTGTGTAGGAACGTAAAAATTTGAGAAAAGGCCGCAGCCGGTCAAAATGACACGAGTGAATTTCAATTGATCTCGGGATTTTCATGAATCTCGCTTCTATCAAATCTTTTTTGTGCTAATCTCTGCCTTCGAAAATCCGAGGCACATATATTTCATGAATGGTGAGCTGGCTACAGACTGGCGCCATTGGTCAGATAGAAAGGGAAACTATGTCTTCTTACAAGGACCTGCTGGCCCAGCGGGAGAAGCTGGAGAAGCAAATCGAAGAAGCGAAGTCGCGTGAATACGCTGAAGTGCTGAATGACGTGAAGCAGAAAATTGCCGACTACGGCTTTTCGCTCGCCGAACTCGGTCTCAGCCGCGCGAAGGCAGGTAAGGTTGGCCGTCCGCGCGCAGGCGTTGCCGCGAAATATCGCGATCCGGAAACGGGCGCGACGTGGTCGGGCCGCGGCAAGCCGCCGCGCTGGATCGCGGGCAAGAACCGCGAACAGTTTGCGATTTAAACGTTTGTTTAAGTCGCCTGCTCTTCAAAAGAGCCGCGTGTCCGTTAAGGAGCGCGGCTTTTTTGTTTTCAGCGGTCGCCACGCGCATGGCGCCGTCATGAAAATGTAATAAAAGGGTGTGAATCGAAATACGACCTGTTCGCATAAGCGATTGATTTAAATAAGAAATTTGTGGGTATTGGCAGGGTTCACGGGGCGCTCTTGATAGAATCGGGTATCACACACCGATATCCCATATTTCATGTCCACGTTTTCCGGCGACGCGCAGAGCGCAGATAAGCACGCGGTTGCACGCAAGAGCACGTTCGTCAGTATTGTGCTGAATGTCGTGCTCGCGACATTTCAGATCGCCGTCGGCGTGATTGCGCATTCGCAAGCATTGATTGCTGACGGGGTGCATTCGATTTCCGATTTGATCTCGGATTTTGTCGTGCTGGTTGCGAATCGGCATAGCGGCGCATCGCCTGACGCCGACCACAATTACGGACACAGCCGCTACGAAACCGTCGCATCGCTGTTTCTCGGCGCGATCCTGATTGCAGTCGGCGTCGGTATGCTCTGGCGGGCCGGCGACCGTCTCGTTAATCTCGAAAACATCCCGGCGGTACATTTTTCCGCGCTGATCGTCGCGCTGACGGTGCTCGTGTCGAAAGAGGCGCTGTTTCGCTACATGCTGCGCGAAGCGCGGCGCGTCCGCTCGGCGATGCTCGTCGCGAACGCATGGCATGCGCGTTCGGATGCCGCTTCGTCGCTCGTCGTCGCGATCGGCATCGTCGGCAGCCTGGCCGGCGTGCGGCTGCTCGATCCGATCGCGGCGGCGATCGTCGGTTTCATGGTTGCGCGCATGGGCTGGACGTTCGGTTATGACGCGTTGCAGGACCTCTCCGACCGCGCGCTCGATACGACCGATACGGCCGAGATCCGCGCGCTGCTCGCGGCAACGCCCGGCGTGCGCGACGTGCACGACCTGCGCACGCGCAAGATGGGTGATGCGGCGCTCGTCGACGCACACATCCTCGTCGATCCGAAAATCTCCGTCTCCGAAGGGCACTACATCGCGGAGACCGCGCGTGCACGCGTACTGACCGACCCGCGCGTGCTCGATGCGCTGATCCACGTCGACCCCGAGAACGACGCGGCGCGCCGTCCGGCGCTCGCGCTGCCGCCGCGCGGCGAGATCGCGGCGCGGCTCGAGGCCGCGCTCGCGCAGCGCGGGCTGCGTGCGGCGGCGATCAACCTGCATTACCTGAGTACGGGGCTCGAGATCGACGTGACGCTTGCGTGCGATCCGCACGATACCGATGCGACGCTGGCCGGCCGGCTCGACGCCGACGCACTGAAGCGCGAGTTCGGCGCGCGCCGGATCGGCTTCACGCGCACGATGCCCGCGCAGGCGTGAGCCGGCGGCGGCGGGCCGTGCGTGCGTGGCTGCGCGTCGTTACAGCGGCAGTTGCGTGTCGAACTTGATCTCGCGCAGCACGACACTCGTGCGCACTTGCGACACGGCGGGGATCTTGAAGATGCGTTCGTGCAGGAACACGTCGTAGGCCTTGATGTCCGGCGCGACGATCTTGAGGATGTAGTCGGCTTCGCCGGTCGTGCTGTAGCACTCGGTGACTTCCGGGCAGGTCGCGATCTCGCGCTCGAACTGCTCGACGCCGCCTTCGTTGTGGCGGGTCAGGTGCACGTGCGCGAGCGCGCAGACGTGCAGGCCGAGCTTCTCGCGATCGAGCAGCGCCGTGTAGCGCTGGATCACGCCCGACTGTTCCATGTCCTTGATGCGGCGCCAGCACGGCGTGCTCGACAGGCCGACCTGGTCGGAGATTTCCTGAACGGAACGGCGCGCGTCGAGCTGCAACAGGCGAAGGATTTTTTGCGAAAAGGAATCGAGCGTCACCTGCGCCTCCATGCGGCAGCAACAACATGCTGAATGTTAGAGGGCCGGGAAAGGAAAGGCAATCTGGCGTCGCGTTGCTGAGCGAGATTCGCTAATTTGCGCGCGGATCCGTGGGGTTTTGTCCCGCCCCCGCGTTCTCCGACCGATCGGTGTCCGCCACGGCGAGGCCCGCGAGCGCGGCCTGCTGGCGGCGCAGGTCGGCCAGCATGTTGCAGAACAGTGCGCCTTGCTCGATCGCGTCGTCGAGCGCGACGTGCGTGTGCGGATGGTCGTCGAACCAGTGCTTCGGAAAGCGCGGCTTGATCGCCTTGCGGTACGGCAGGCCCGTCATCGCGAACGCGAGCGTCTTGATGTCGAGCGCGGACCACGAGAACGGGCAGCGCCCGGCGAAGCGCATCATGTACCAGAACATGAACGTGAAGTCGAAGCCGGCCGGCATCGCGACGAACACCGGCTTGCCGGGCAGCGCCTCGACCCAGTCGACGTACGCGAGCAGTGCCGCCTCGGGCGCCTGCAGGTCGCGCCGGCACGCGGCCCACGCTTCGGGTTCGGTCTTCCACCACGCTTCCTGCACCGGGTGCGCTTGCGCGCCGGGCAGCGTTTCGAGGTTGGCCGAGAACGTCGCGATCAGCTGCTTGTCTTCGGTATAGGCGGCCGACGCGAAGCTCAGCATCGAGTGCGGGCCGGGAATCGGGCCGTCGGCCTCGACGTCGGTGCTGACGTAGATTTCCGGGATGGCGGTCTGGTTCATCCGAATACCTTGTCGGACACGAACGGGTTCGTGCGGCGCTCGTCGCCGAACGTCGACACCGGGCCGTGGCCCGGCACGAACGTCACGTCGTCGCCGAGCGGCCACAGCTTCTCCTTGATCGACCGGACGAGATCCGCGTGATTGCCGCGCGGAAAATCGGTACGGCCGATCGAGCCGGCGAACAGCACGTCACCGACGATCGCGACGCGATGCGCGCGGCTGAAGAACACGACGTGGCCGGGCGTGTGGCCCGGGCAGTGATAGACCTCGAGGGTCTCGTCGCCGAACTGCACGGTGTCGCCGTCGTTCAGCCAGTGGTCCGGCTCGAAGGTTTCGGCGGCCGGAAAGCCGAAGCGCTCGCTCTGCATCGGCAGCTTCTCGATCCAGAAGCGCTCTTCTTCCTGCGGCCCCTCGATCGGCACGCCGTAGTGCGTCGCAAGCGTCTTCGCGCCCGCGCAGTGATCGATGTGCCCGTGCGTGAGCAGCACCTTCTCGACCTGCACGTTCTGCCGCGCGACTTCCTGTTCGATCCGGTCGAGATCGCCGCCCGGATCGACGACGGCGGCGCGGCCCGTCTTCTCGCAGACGAGCAGCGAGCAGTTCTGCTGGAACGGCGTGACCGGAATGAGCGTGACTTTCATGGAGGCACCGGCGGCTAAAAGGAGCGATTGTACCGGTCGCGCGTGCCGCTTGCCGGCCGCGCGACGCGCATCGCGGCGGACGCGTCCGGGCATTCCCGGAGCATGTCGATTGTTACAGCCATAGTGAGAATCAATGGTCCGCCGGGGGTGCTTTTCGGGACAGCGTTTTGATTTATGTATAATGCGCCCCATTGAGCGTGAGTTTCACGCCATTCGCTGGTGTTTCGGCCCCGTTAAAAAAGCGGCGTCGGAAGCACCGTCAAGCATCAGCCGCCGGGGAGTCCGGCGGTGTATCCAGCACCGAGCATTCGGTGCTCACGTCTTGTCCGGCCGGGTGCTGCGCGCCCGCCTGCGGCCTTGCTGCCGCGCCGCCGGATGAGGCCTGTGCCGCCGTTCCCGTGCGTTGGTCGTTTCGACGCGCGCGAACGTGAAAGCCATGTTCGATTGGCGGCATGTGGGGTCTGGTCAGGCTGTTGGGGACAGGTTGCGCCAGACGTGAAAGCTAATCAGGACGGTTGCGGCATAGACGAAAGCCGCGCCCATGCTAGCCGCCTGCTCGCATCCGAGCGGGGCGTGCACGCATTTGCCGTCCGGGCCGCGTGTCTGCGCTGTGAAGCAGCGTGATGTAGGAGCGGCCCGAACCAGAAGGCGACACGTCGATGAACGTACGATTTCCGAGTCGATTCGGGACCATTGCATTATTTTTTGCGTTGACGGGCTGTGCGGTGCCACCCAGCCAGACCACCGGAAGCGCGAACCAGAAGAACGCGGTCGACAAGACGGCCGCTGCCGCGAAGGCGGACAACGACAAGCAACTGAATTTCGATTCCGCACTGGCGTCGATGCCGGCTGCCGACGCCAAGGACGCGAAGAAGTCGTCGCTGGCGGACGCCGAGCCGATCGACGGCAAGGATGTGTCCGACTTCCGTCAGACGGGCCGCGCATCGTGGTACGGGCGGGATTTCCACGGCCGCCGCACCGCGAACGGCGAACGCTTCAACATGAACGCGCTCACCGCCGCGCATCGCACGCTGCCGCTGTCGTCGTACATCAAGGTGACGAATGCGTCGAGCGGCAAGTGGGTCGTCGTGAAGGTCAACGACCGCGGGCCGTTCAAGCGCGGCCGGGTGCTCGACCTGTCGTATGCCGCGGCCAAGATGATCGGCCTCGTGCACGCCGGCACGGGCCGCGTGAAGATCGAAGGGCTGTCGCCGCAGGAAGCGCGCGAGGCACGCGACGAAATGTACGCGTCGATCTCGACGAAATAACGCGGCGGATCGACCGCTCATGCAAAAGGGCTGCCCTCGGGCAGCCCTTTGTCTTTCCTGCATGGCGCGATGCCGGCGCCGGCTTCCCGGCACCGGCCGGCTCGCGTGTCAGCTTTCTTCCTTCAGCGCAAGCGCACGCGCATAAAGCGTGTTGCGCGACGCGCCCGTCAGCGCGGCCGCGAGCTTGGCCGCGCTCTTCACCGGCACCTCTTCCAGCAGCAGCCTGAGCAGCGCGTCGTGCGCG
Organism: Burkholderia sp. D-99; assembly: GCF_011605345.1. Classification (GTDB taxonomy): domain Bacteria; phylum Pseudomonadota; class Gammaproteobacteria; order Burkholderiales; family Burkholderiaceae; genus Burkholderia. The sequence goes on along the minus strand of NZ_JAAOXM010000012.1, from coordinate 47,130 downwards.
GTGTCGTCGGCTTCGCCGCTCGTCGCCGGCGCGCCCTCGACGACCAGCACGAATTCGCCGCGCAAGCGGTTCGCATCGCCGGCGAGCCAGGTCTGTCCTTCGGCCAGGGTGCCCTGGAACAACTGCTCGTGTAGCTTGGTGAGCTCGCGCGCAATCAGCAGCCGGCGCGCGGGGCCGAACGCATCGGCGAGCGCGGTGACGGTTTCGGCGATCCGGTGCGGTGCCTCGTAGAACACCAGCGCATACGGGTGCGATACGAGCGCCTGCAGCGCGGTCGCGCGCTGCTTGGTCTTTGGCGGCAGGAACCCCGCGAACGTGAACGCACCGGCCCAGTCGCCGGCCACGCTCAGCGCGGTCACGGCCGCGCTCGCGCCCGGCAGCGGGATCACCGCGAAGCCGGCGGCGCGCACCGCGTCGACGAGCCGCGCGCCGGGGTCCGAGATGCCGGGCGTGCCGGCGTCCGATACGTAGGCCACGCGTTCGCCGCCGCGCAGCAGTTCGATCACGCGCTGCGCGGCTTCGCGTTCGTTGTGCTCGTGCACGGCGACTAGCGGCTTCGAAATCCCGTAGCGGGCGAGCAGCTGGCCCGTGTTGCGGGTGTCTTCGGCCGCGATGCGGTCGGCGAGGCCGAGCACGTGCAGCGCGCGCAGCGTGATGTCGGCGGTGTTGCCGATCGGCGTGGCGACCACGTAGAGCGCGGCGTCCGGGTAGTGCTGGTTTTGCGCGAGTTCGAGGAGGGCAGTCATGGCAGGCAATGCGCGCAATCGCGGCGCAAGCGGAACAAGGACGGCATTGTGCCACGCGGCGCCGGCCCGGCCGGGCGACGGGCGCGGTTTGCTGCGCGCGGGCGACAACTTTTCCGGCGCGGCGCGATCCAAGCCGGTCGGCGCGGCGTTCGAACTGCGTGCACGGCAGTTCCTCGAACGCCGCGGCCTCGTGTTCGTCGCGGCGAACGTGACGATGCGCGGCGGCGAGCTCGATCTCGTGATGCGCGAGCCCGACGGCATGCTCGTGTTCGTCGAGGTGCGCGCGCGGCGCAGCGTCCGGCATGGCGGCGCGGCCGCGAGCGTCGGCTGGCGCAAGCGGCGGCGCCTGGTGGCGGCCGCGCTCCAGTTCTGGGCGCGGCACGGCGCCGGTGCCGCGTGCCGCTTCGACGTCGTCGCGTTCGAGGCCGGGCGGCTCGCATGGCTGCGCGACGCATTTCGTGCCGACGATGCGTAGCGGCGAGCTGTGACGAGATGTAAAGAGTTCTTGCCGGACCCCCGGGGAGCGTGCCGGAGTACGGTAAACTCGCCGCACCCACGATGTCGCGCGCTGCGTGCCACGCGCCCAGTTCACCAGGAATCGATGTCAGTCGAACGTATTCAGCAACATTTCCACGACAGCGCCGCGCTTCACGCCGAAGCGGCCGACGCACTGTCGCTGCCGATCGCAGCCGCGGTCGATGCGATGTTCGCCGCGCTGGCGAACGGCAACAAGATCGTCGCCTGCGGTGACGGCCCGTCGGCTGCCGCCGCGCACTATCTCGCCGTGTCGCTCGTCGGCGGCTTCGAGCGCGAGCGTCCGGGCCTGCCCGCGATCGCGCTGGCCACCGACGCGTCGCAGGGCGGCCTCGCGGGGGCGGTGTCCGCCGAGCAACTGTTCGCCCAGCAGGTGCGCGTGCTCGGCCAGACCGGCGACATCCTGCTGGTGCTCGATCCGGGCGGCGCGTCGCCGCGTGTGCTGGCGGCGATCGACGAAGCGCACGAGCGCGAGATGACCGTCGTTGCGCTGACGGGCGGCGACGGCCACGCGGTCGCGGCCGCGCTGTCCGATACCGATATTCCGATCAGCGTGCCCGCCGTTCGCGCGGCGCGCATCCATGAAGTCCATCTGCTGACTATCCACTGCCTGTGCGACGGCATCGACGCGATGCTGCTGGGTGAGGATTGAACGAAGGAGAGCCGTCGATGAATCAAAGCCGCGTCAAACAGACGCTCGTCAGAACCACGCTGCTCGCTGCGCTGACGGCGGGCCTCGCCGTGTCGCTGCAGGGTTGTGTGCTCGGGATCGTGGGCGCAGCGGCCGGTGGCGGCGCGCTGGTCGCGACCGACCGCCGTACGCTTGGCGCGCAGACGGAGGATCGCGAGATCCAGGTCAAGTCGCTCACGCAGATCAACAACGGGCTGCCCGACCAGTCGCACGTGAACGTGACGGTGTTCAACCGCCGCGTGCTGCTGACGGGCGAAGTCCCGAACGATGCATCGAAGCAGCGCGCCGAGGAAATCGTGCGCGCCATCAACAACGTGAACGGCATCGTCAACGAGCTGTCGGTCGAGCCGGCGTCGTCGCTGTCGTCGCGCGCGAACGACTCGTACCTCGAAGGGCGCGTGAAGTCCGAGCTGATCGCGACGAAGGGCATCTCGGCGAACTACTACAAGGTCGTCAGCGAGCGCGGCAACCTTTACCTGATGGGGCTCGTGACGGTCGACGAGGGCAATCGCGGCGCGGAAGCCGCCAGCCAGGTGCCCGGCGTCGAGAAGGTCGTGAAGGTGTTCCAGTACGTGAAGCCGCAGGACGCGCAGGCGCTGCAGGCGGCGTCGCCCGCGAGCGGCGCGTCCGGCGCGCAGGCCGCCGCGCCGGCGGATGCCGCGACGGTGGGCGCCGTGCCCGACACGTCGGTGCAGTCCACGCCGCTGCAGTCGCCGGCACCGATCTCGAATTCGTCCAGCGTGCACCCGGGCAACCCGAAGGCGCCGTCCCAATGAAGAGCATGCAGATGAAGCAGTTGAAACAGTGGATGGTGCAGGGCGCCGCGGCCGCGGCGCTCGTGGCGGGCACGCTGGGTGCCGCGCACGCAGATGTCGGCGACGGCCTGAAGGTGGCGCGCGGCAACGCATGCATGGGCTGCCACGCGGTCGACCGCAAGCTCGTCGGCCCGTCGTTCAAGGATATCGCCGCCCGCTACAAGGCCGATCCGCAGGCCGTGGCCAAGCTGTCGAAGAAGGTGAAGGAGGGCGGCGCCGGCGTCTGGGGCGCGATTCCGATGCCCGCGCATCCGCGCATGAGCGACGCCGACGTGCGTTCGGTGGTCGAATGGGTGCTGGCTGGCGCGCCGTCAAAGTAACGCTTCGGGGGTGACCCAACCCCTATTGCCAAGCGCAGAAATGCGTGTGTATGATGGTTGACTGTTGGGGCGGTAGCTCAGCTGGGAGAGCGTCGCGTTCGCAATGCGAAGGTCGGGAGTTCGATCCTCCTCCGCTCCACCAACGGAATTCGAAAGGCTCGATCGCAAGATCGGGCCTTTTTGTTTTTGGGTTCCGCGGCGATCGTGGGCGGCACCGTCGGGTGCGCTGCTTTCGACGTGACGCGCAAGCTCGCCGCGCCTAGGTCGCCAACTCGTAAATGAACCTGAACGTCGGCACCGACAGCACGGCGAACCCCACCGTGACGGCCGCGAGAATCGCGGTTCTCTTGCGCAGCAGCGCGAAGATGACGAGCGACAGCGCGTAGCACGCGCAGGTCAGCAGGATGATCCACCAGAACGTCGCATACCCCGTGCCGCCTTCGAAGCTCGATGCATTGTTTGCCATCCGGGTCGCGACATAGCCGGCGACTGTCATGCTCGCGGGCAGGCACAGCACCGAATACAGGACGAAGAGGACGACCTGTCGCGGTGTTGGGTCGGGAGACGACATGATGGGCGCTTCTTCTTGAGTGGACGGAAGTGCCGAACCGCTCGCCGCGCGCGCAGGTTCAGGCAGCCGGCAGGATGCGGGCGTTTCCGGTGTTTGGCAACCGGGATTCCACCGCAAGCCGCACGCATCGGGGGCGACGCGAGCGGCGTGTCGCCGTCACTCGGGCTCGTCGTGGCTGCCCGATCCGGCCGACGCGTGCCTGACCGCTCGATAGTGCCGCCGTGCCTTTGCCACGTTGCCGCAAGTCGCCATGTCGCACCACTTGCGGCGTCCCGTCTTCGAGCTGTCGATGAACAGCCATGCGCAATTCGAACCCGCACACATCCGCAGCCGTCCGTCGGGTAACGCCTCGAGCAGCTTCACGGCATCGAGCGCGAGCCGGTGGGCCGGCAGATGCAGGTCCGCCGGATCGGCCGGGCCGCCGAATTCGATCCGTGCGGTTGTCGCGATCAGCCGGCGGCCGCTCATCGCGCGCTTCCATGCGCGCTCCAGCGTCTCGAGATCCGCCGCAGCCACCGGCGCGCCGTGCGAGAGCGCACCGGCGATGCCGAACAGGGCTTCGCGCAGGCGCTTCGCGTCGCGCAGCGCCTGCTCGGCCACGGCCGGCGCTTCGGCCGCGTGGGCCGCGAGCCGGGCCAGGTCGGGGGCGGGAAAGAGCGCCGATCGCGTCAACCACGCGAGATAGGCGTTGTAATCCGGCAGCCAGTCGCGGGGCGCCTGGTCGCGGCCCGTCACCGTATTGATGAAGTCGAGGACGGGGTGGCCGCCGATGAAATCGCGGGCCTCGAACGCATGCGCTTCCATAACCGGTGAAATGTTGGACATGGGTTAAATTGATGCTAACCTTTGATCGTTATTTGAAAGGTTAGTATATTCGGCAACGGATGCTTGCGCGAGGAGAACGCATGGCGACGCAGACCGCATCACCCGGCTTGCAGGCCGGACCTTCGCAAACCGGCGGCGCCCGGCCGGTCGAATTCATCGTCGCGCCCAGCAGCCTCGGCCTTCGGCCGAACGCGGCCGGTCTCGAACCCGAGACCTGGCGCGCCCCGGACGTGCTGCTGGCGACCGGTCTTGCCGAGCACGTCAGGGCGGGTGTGACGCGGCTCGCGCATCCCGCCTATGCATTCGCGCCGCAGTCCGGAACCCGCATCGGCAACGGCACGGCGATCCGCGATTTCTCGCTCGAGCTGGCCGGGCGCGTCGCCGACGCGCGCCGGCGGCAGGCGTTTCCGATCGTGCTCGGCGGCGATTGCAGCGTCCTGCTCGGGTGCCTGCTGGGAAACCGTCGCGCGGGCGGCAACGGGCTCGTGCATGTCGACGGCCACAGCGATTTCTTCCATCCCGGCAACTACGACACGGCGAAGCGGCTCGGTTCCGTGGCGGGAATGGATCTCGCGCTGTCGACGGGGCGAGGGGAGCCGCTGCTGACTGACTGGCCGGACCTGGACGGCCCGCTCGTCGACGATCTCGACGCCTGTCAGGTGGGAGAACGCGAATCAGAATCCGGCGACTTCGAGACCACTTACGGCGACATTGCCCGCACGGCGATCACACGCATCACGATCGGGCAGTTGCTGGCGCGGGGGCCCGCGGCCGTCGCGGCCGAACTGGTCGGTTGGCTGGGTGCGCGCGCGCTTGGGCAGGCATGGCTGCACGTGGATCTCGACGTACTCGATCAGTCGCAACTGCCGGCCGTGGATTCGCCCGGTTCACCGGGGCTGGATTTCGACGGGCTCGATGCGCTGCTCGGCCCGCTTGTCGCATCGGGCCGTGTGGCGGGGATCGACTTCACCATCTACGACCCCGGGCTCGATCCGGGTCTCGCCTATGCGGATCGCATCGCGCGCAGTATCGGGCGATGCGCCGCCGCCCCGCCGGCTCGGCGTGGATGAAGCCGTGGCCGGGCGGGGCAGGGCCCTCGCGCGGCTGCGTCCGGGCGTGATGACGAACCGGCGACGCCGTCGCCCGTTCCCGTCACCCCCGCCCGAAACTCGGCCGCTTCGGATCGTAAGTCCACCCCGGCACGAGATACCGCATCGCGACCGCATCGTCGCGCGCCGTACCGCCGACCTCCTTGTACAACGCATTTGCGGCCTCGACCTGCGCCATGTCGAGCTCGATCCCGAGCCCCGGCCGCTCCGGCACGGCCACCTTGCCGCCGATGATCTCGAGCGGCTCGCGCGTGAGCCGCGCGTCGCCTTCCTGCCAGATCCAGTGCGTGTCGATCGCGGTGATCGTGCCGGGCGCGGCGGCCGCCGCGTGCGTGAACATCGCGAGCGACACGTCGAAGTGGTTGTTCGAGTGCGAGCCCCATGTGAGCCCCCAGTCGCGGCACAACTGCGCGAGCCGCACCGAGCCCTGCATCGTCCAGAAATGCGGGTCGGCCAGCGGAATGTCGACCGCCTGCAGCCGCACCGCGTGATCCATCTGCCGCCAGTCGGTCGCGATCATGTTGGTTGCGGTCGGGATCCCCGTCGCGCGGCGGAATTCGGCCATCACCTCGCGGCCCGAATAGCCGCCTTCCGGCCCGCACGGATCTTCCGCATACGCGAGCAGGTGGCCTTGCCCGCGGCACAGCGCGACCGCCTCGTCGAGCGACCACGCGCCGTTCGGGTCGAGCGTCGTTCGCGAATCGGGGAAGCGCGCCTTGATCGCGGCGATCGCTTCCATCTCGTCGGCGCCGGCCATCACGCCGCCCTTCAGCTTGAAATCGGCGAAGCCGTAGCGCTCGACGGCGGCTTCCGCCTGCCTTGCGATCGCGGCCGGCGTGAGTGCTTCCTCGTTGCGCAGCCGGAACCACGGGGAGCGCGCCTGCGCCTCGTCGCGATACGGCAGGTCGGTGCGGCCGCGATCACCGATATAGAACAGATAGGCGAGCATCGGCACCGCGTCGCGCTGCTGGCCTTCGCCGAGCAGCGCGGCGACGGGCACGTCGAGATGCTGCCCGAGCAAGTCGAGCAGCGCCGCCTCGATCGCGGTGATCACGTTGTCGAGCCGCAGGTTGATCTCGTGCGGCTGGCGCAGCACCGCCGCCTCGCCGGCCGATGTCGCCTCGTGCCGGATCGTGCGGCCCGCACCCGCGCCCGCGCCGGACAGCGCCGCGCGTACCGCGTTGAGGGTGGCCTGATAGCGCCCGATCGACTGGCCGACCACGAGGTCCGTCATGCGCTCGAGTGCGTGGCGGATGCCTTCGCCGCCCGGTACTTCGCCGACGCCCGTATGCCCGCTGCTGTCGTCGAGGATCACGAGGTTGCGGGTGAAGTACGGCGCATGCGCGCCGCACAGGTTGAGCAGCATGCTGTCGCGGCCGGCGACGGGAATCACCTGCATGCGCGTGACGTGCGGGGTGCCGGCACGGCGGGATTCGGACATCGGTTCGCTCCTGGTTCCGGTGGTGCACGGGCCGCCGGCTGCGCCGGCGCGGCCCGCGCCGTTCAATGAAGCTCGACGCGACGGATTTCGCCGACGACGAACAGGTAGCAGATCACCGCGACGAGCGCGTGCGCGACGACATAGACGAGCGCGCCGTTGAACGAGCCGCTGCGGTCGACGATGTAGCCGATCGCGATCGGCGTCGTGATGCTGGAGAGGTTGCCGCAGGTGTTGAGCAGCGCGCCGCTCAGCCCCGCGATCTGGCGTGGCGCGGTGTCGGCGTTGACGGCCCAGCCGAGCGCGCCGAGCCCCTTGCCGAAGAACGACAGCGCCATGAACAGCACGACGAGCACGTGCGAATCGGTGTAGTTGCAGACGATCATCGACATCGACAGCAGCATGCCGAACACGATCGGCACCTTGCGCGCGACCGACAGCGAGCGGCCCTGCTTGAGCAGCGCGTCGGACACGATGCCGCCGAGAATCCCGCCGAGGAACCCGCACACGGCCGGGATCGACGCGACGAGCCCCGCGTTGAGGATCGACATCCCGCGCGCCTGCACGAGATAGACGGGAAACCACGTGATGAAGAAATAGGTGAGCGCGTTGATGCAGTACTGCGCGACGTACACGCCGATCAGCATCCGGTTTCTCAGCAGTGCCTTGACATGGCGCATCGACGGGCCGCCGTCGCGTCCGCCCGTCGCCTGGTCGATGTTGACGAGCGCGCCGCCTTCGGCGAGATAGTCGAGTTCCGCGCGGTTGATGCTCGGGTGGTCCTTCGGGTCGTACATCGTGCGGTTCCACACCAGGACGAACGCGAAGCCGAGCACGCCCATCACCGCGAACACCGACTGCCAGCCGAACGCGTGCACGAGCCAGCCCATCAGCGGCGCGAACACGACGGTCGCCGCGTACTGCGCGGCATTGAAGATCGCCGACGCGGTGCCGCGCTCGGCGGCCGGGAACCACGCGGACACGATCCGGCTGTTGGCCGGGAACGACGGCGCCTCGGCCGCGCCGACCAGGAAACGCAGCCCGAACAGCAGTGCGAACGCGGCCGCGCCGCCGAAGAAGCCAATCGTCCCCTGCAGCAGCGTGAACAGCGACCAGAAGAAGATGCTGAACGCATAGACCACGCGCGATCCGTAGCGGTCGAGCAGCCAGCCGCCCGGCAGTTGCGCGACCACGTACGACCAGCCGAACGCGGAAAAGATGAAGCCGATCTGCACGTGGCTCAGGTGCAGCGCGCGGGCGAGGCTCGGGCCCGCGATCGCGATCGCGGCGCGATCCGCGTAGTTGATCGTCGTGACCGCGAACAGGACGGCCAGCACCAGCCAGCGCACGCGAGTGCGCCGGGCCGTTGCCGACGCGGACGCCGGCAGCGCGTGAAGCGGATTCATGACTGTCTCCTCCGAAGGGCGGAAGGTGCCGTCGTGCGGCAGGCGCGTCGGGTGCGCGCGCTATTCGTGTGGGTGCTGCCGGCCGGAGGCCGGACGCCGATGCCGGTGGGCAGGGCGTCCGGATCATTCTGTCATGGCGAAATTTGCGCTTTCATGCCAATTACTGACTTGATCGATTCAGCATTTGAATCGATCGGCCGCGACGCGCGGGTCGCGGCAAGCTTCGCTCACGCGCGCGCGTCGTCCGGGTCAATGCCGTGGTGGGCCGCGACGTGTGCCGCAAGAAACTCGACGGTGGCGCGTACGCCGGGCAACTGGCCGCGCCGATGCGGCATCAGCAGCGTCGTCGTGACGGTGCCGGCCCGCCAGCCGGGCAGCACCCGCTCGAGCGCGCCCGACGCGAGCGCGGCGCCGGCGATCCAGTCGGGCAGGCACGCGATGCCGAGGCCGGCCGTCGCGGCTTGCAGCAACAACGTTGATTCGTCGGCCTGCAGCCGGATGCGTGGCGCCACGTCGATGGCGTCGTCGCCACGCTGCAGCCGCCACGGCTGCTGGCCCGGGTGGAGGCCGTCGTGCCGTGCGAGATCGGCGGGTTCGTCCGGGATGCCGGCACGCGCGAGATAGGCCGGCGACGCCACGGCGATGATCGGCGACGTCGCGAGCGGCCGCTGCACGAGCGCGGAATCGGGCAGCGGCGCGAAATGGCTGCGCACCGCGATATCGAAGCCTTCCTGCGCGATGTCGACGAGACGGTCGCTCGCATGAACCTGCAGCAGCAGCTTCGGATGCGCGACGGCCAGCGCCAGCAGGCAGGGCGCGAGGATGTGTTGCGCAACCGGCACCGAGCTCGTGATCCGCACGACGCCGGCCGGTTCGGCGGCCTGCCGCAGTACCGCGTCGCGCGCGCTGTCGGCCTCGATCACGGCCGCGCGTGCATGCTCGAAGAATTCGGTGCCGACCGGCGTCAGCCGGAAGCTGCGCGACGTGCGATGCACGAGCCGCGCGCCGAGCGTGCGCTCGAGCTCGGCCACGCGTTTGCTGACCGTCGATTTCGGCAGGCCGAGCCGGCGCGCGGCCGCCGACATGCTGCCCGCATCGACCGCCTGCACGAACAGATAGAGATCGTTCAGGTTCACTTTCAGCGTCCACATGAAGAAACGACGGGTTTCAATTTTAGCGGCTACTGCGCCATCGTTCGCCATGGGAGCATGACTGCTCGTTCAACTTCTGCGGAACCTCCCGATGTCCCCGATCCTTCTCTACGGCATTCCCGCCGGCTGCTCGTTCGGCTCGATCGTCGCGCTTGAATGGGCTGGCCGCCCGTACCGGCTGTCGCGCATCGCGATGCCGAGCGTCGCGACGAGCGACGCGTATCTCGCGCTGAACCCGGTCGCCGAAACGCCGGCATTCGTGACCGCGAACGGCGAGGTGCTGACCGAAAGCCTCGCGATCCTCGGTCACGTCGGCGCGCAAGTGCTCGACAGCGGCCTCGCGTTTCGCCAGGGCAGCGCGGATTTTGACCGGCTGAACCGGATGCTCGCGTGGCTGAACACGACGTTCTTCAACGCGTTCGGCGCGCTCTGGTACGTGTACGAACACGACACCGAGGGCGCGGAGAAAGCGGCGCTGCAGGCTTATGGCCGCGGCAAGGTGCTGAAGGCGCACCGGCAGCTCGAGGCGCTGCTCGAGCGCGACGATGGCCCGTGGCTGCTGGGTGCGCGGCGCACGCTGGCCGACGCGTACTTCTCCGGGATCGCGCGCTGGGCCGACTATCACGCGGTATTCGAGCGCGGCGCGTTCCCGCGCATCGCCGCACTGCGTGCACGGCTTGCCGACGATGCGGGCGTGCAGTTCGCGCACGCGATCGAGGAAAACCTGCCGCTGCCGGCGTCGCTGGCGTTCGAAGGGCATGTGTCGCTCGACGACGTGCTGGCAAGCGCACGCGGCATCGCGGCTCCGGCCCGGGCGGCCTGACCGGCAACGCGGTTGCCCGAAGGGGAATCCGTGCGGGATGTTTTTTTACCCGGATAATATTGACATCCAATTAATACCCGGATAAAAATAGCGTCATTCTGATTCCTGCCTCCGGGTGACCACGATGACAACCTCCACGCTTCTCCCTTCATACACGGCCTTCGACGGCCACCGGCGGCTTGCGTCGGGCCCGCTCGCGACGGTCGCACTCGCGGTCCGGCAGGCAGCCGGCGACGCAATGCCCGGCACGATCCTGATCTTCGATGACGCGACGGGCCGCTCGGTCGACCTCGACCTGCGCGGCACCGAGGACGACATCCGCGCGCGCTATGCGCCGCCGTCAGGCGACGCGTCCGGGGCTGCCGGCGAGCCCGCAGGCGCCGGCGAACAGCGCGGCCGCGGCCGGCCGAAGCTCGGCGTCGTGTCGCGCGAGGTCACGCTGTTGCCGCGTCACTGGGAATGGCTCGGCGCGCAGCCGGGCGGCGCGTCGGTTGCGCTGCGCAAGCTCGTCGAGGACGCGCGGCGCACACATGCGGCGGCCGACCGGCACCGCGACGCGCAAACCCGCGCCTACCACTTCATGTCGGCGATGGCGGGCAATCTGCCCGGTTTCGAGGAAGCCGCACGGGCGCTGTATGCGAATGATCCGGCGCGGCTGGCCGAGCTGGCCGCCGGCTGGCCGGACGACGTGCGCGACCATGCGCTCGCCCTGGCGTGCGGCGACCTGCCGCCGTCCGCCGAAGACTGTTGACGGAGCACCGACGCAATGACCGTATTCGACCTGAACCGAGGCGCGATCGCGCCGGTCGCCGACGAAGTCGATCTCGTCGACCTGCGCGTGACGGGCGTCATCCCGCGCGAACTCTGCGGCACGTTGCTGCGCAACGGCCCGAATCCGCCGGGCGGCCGCTTCGAAGGCAACGACATGCTGTCGTGGTGGCCGGAAGCCGCGATGCTGCACGCGCTCGCGTTCGACGACGGCCGCGCGACCGGCTACCGGAACCGCTGGGCGCGCACGCAGCGCTGGGCCGCCGTGTATGCACCCGAGCAGGCGCGGCATCTGCCCGACACCAATCCGAACGTGAACGTGCTGCAGCATGCGGGCGAATTGCTCGCGCTGGCCGAGGGCGGCGCGCCGCTCGCGATCACGGCCGAACTCGATTCGCTCGGCGTGCCGGCGCGACATGCGGGCTTCGACGGCGGCATGACCGCGCACCCGAAGGTCGATCCGGTGACCGGCGAGCTGATGACGTTCCGCGCGGACTGGCGCGCGCCGTGGCTGCGCTACGGCGTGATCGACGCGCACGGCGTGCAGCGTGTCGACGTCGAGATCGACCTGAACGCGCCGTCGATGATGCACGACCTCGCGATTACCGAAACCCGTAGCCTGCTGCTCGACCTGAACGTCGGCTACGACTTCTCGCTGCTGAAGCAGGGCCACCGGATGCCGCTGCGCTGGCACGACGACCGGCCCGCGCGCATCGGCGTGATCCCGCGCCACGGCGGCGCGGTGCGCTGGTTCGGCATCGAGCCGTGCTTCATCCAGCACGTCGTGAACGCGTACGACTGCGACGAATCGTGCATCGTGCTCGATGCGGTGCGTTATCCGTGGTTCCTGCGGCTCGACGCGCGCACGGGCCGCTTCGCCGACAACCCGGTCGGCGAGCTGTGGCGCTACGTGATCGATACGGCGAACGGTCTGATCGACGAAGGGCCGCTCGCCGACGGCGGCATCGAGATGCCGCGCATCAACGAAAGCCGCACGGGGCGCGGCTACCGCTACCTGTATGCGGTCGAGCAGCCGAACCATGCGGAAATGCGCGGCGTGATGCGCTTCGACCACGCGAGCGGCACGACGACGCGCTACGCGGTGCCGCCCGGCGACCAGAACAGCGAGCCGGTGTTCGTGCCGCGCCCGGGCGGTGTCGACGAGGACGACGGCTGGCTGCTGGTGATGGTCTACCGCGCGGCGACGGACACGAGCGACGTCGTGATCCTCGATGCGCGCGCGATCGACGCGGGGCCGGTCGCGACCGTGCACCTGCCGCGCCGCGTGCCGGCCGGGTTCCACGGCGCGTGGGTGCCGCGCGAGCGTTGAGCGGCGGCGCGCGTCACTGCGCGCGCAGCGCGTCGACGATCTTCAGCCGCGCGGCGCGCATCGCCGGCAGGAACCCGCCGACGAGCCCCATCACGAGCGAGAACAGCAGCGTCTTCACGACGATCGCGGGCGTCAGCACGAAGCGGAACGACAGGTCCGCGAAGGTCTGGAAGTTGGTCGTCGAGAACGACGCGAACTGCATCAGCGACGCGCACGCGAGCCCCGCGACGCCGCCGACGAAGCCGAGCAGCAGCGCTTCCAGCAGGAACGCGGCGAGCACGTTCGTGCGCTTGAAGCCGAGCGCGCGCAGCGTGCCGATCTCGGCCACGCGATTCGCGACCGACGCGTACATCGTGATCATCGCGCCGATCATCGCGGCGATCGAGAAGATCGTCGACAGCGTGATGCCGAGGATGTTGATGAACTTCGACAGCGCCTTCGACTGGTCGCCATAGAAGGTCTGCTCGCGTTTCGCCTCGTCGGTCAGCCGCGGGTCGACGTCGATGTCGGCCTTGAAGCGCGCGAAGCCGTCGGCGCTCGGGATGCGCAGCACCATCGACGAATAGCTGGTGCGCCGGAACGACTGCATCAGCTGGTCGACGTCGCCCCAGATCTCCGAATCGAAACCGCTGCCGCCCGCGTCGAAGATGCCGACGATGGTCCAGTCGCGCTGCGCGAAATGCAGGCTGTCGCCGAGCTGCGTGCCGCTGAAGCCTTTCGCGATTGCGCTGCCGACGATGATTTCCGACGAGCCGGGCGTGAACATCCGGCCGGCCGTGAGCGTCACGTGCGGGCGCAGCGCGAGCCCGGCCGGCGACACGCCGCGGATCACGACGTTCGACGGCTTGCCGGTCGACGTCTTCACGAGCGAGATCAGCACGACCGCTTCCTTCGACACGAGTGGCCGGCCGTCGGGGCCGAGCGCGACGGCCGGGTGCATCTCGAGCGCATTGGCCTGCTGATGGTCGATCGAACTCTGGATCTCGGTTTCGGCGCCCTTGCGGATCACCACCGCGTTGTCGGGTTCGCCGGTCGAAACGAGCGTCTTCGTGAGCCCGGCGTCGAGCATCTGCACCGTCGCGAACACGAAGATCACGAGCGCCATCCCGCCGGCGGTCAGCGCGGTGGTGAGCCGCCGGGTCCACAGGTTGCGCGCGATGTAGTTGAGCGGGATCGCCATGCGCTTATCCGATCGCCCGCAGGCCTTCGACGACACGCACGCGCGCCGCCTGCCACGCCGGCACGATCGCGGCCGCGAAGCCGACCGCGACCGAGCACGCGGCCTGCAGCCCGACCGTCTCGGTCGACACCTTGAACACCGGGAAGATGCCGCCTGCCGCCTGCTTGAACAGGCTCGCGGCGGGCGGGGTCGCGAGGATCCCGAGCCCGCCGCCGGCCACCGCGATCACGACCGATTCGCCGAACACGATCAGCGCGAGGAACCCGGGGCCGAAGCCGAGCGCCTTCAGCGTCGCGTATTCGGCGGTGCGTTCGCGCGCGCTCATCGCCATCGCGTTGGCCATCACGGCCATGATGATCAGGATCACCACGTATGACACGACGCGGATCGCCGCGATGATCTGGTTCGACATCGCGACGAAACCGAGCTGGAACGCCTGCTCGGTTTCGGTCAGCGTCTCGGCGAGCGAGTTCTTGAACACCGCGTCGACGTTGCGCGCGATCGACGCGCCGTCGTCCGGGTTCGCGACGCCGAGCACGAACAGGCCGACCTGGTCGGCCTGCTTCGGCGTGCGCTGGCGCACCGTCTCGTTCAGGTAGTCCCAGTGGAACACCAGCTGGCGCGTGATCGTCGACTCGTCGCGGCCGTCGAGAATGCCGCGCACGACGAAATCCCAGGTGCCCGGGTAGATCGTGCCCTTCAGCGGAATCACGTCGCCGACCTTGAAGCCGAACTGATCCGCGAGCTGGCGCCCGACCAGGCAGCCGCGGCGGTCGCGGTTGTAGTCGGCGCGCTGCTGCTCGGGCACGATGAATTCCGGATACAGGTCGAGATAGTTGTCCGATACGGCGAAGCTCGCGAAGAAATTCTTCGGGTCGCGGTAGATGCCGCCGAACCAGTTCGAGCGGACCAGGGCCGTCACGCCTTCGACGCCGCGGATCCGGTTCTCGTAGCTCACGGGCAGCGGAAACACCAGCGAGATCGCGTTGCGCGTGACGAGCCGCCCGCTGGACGCGGCGGCCGCGCCCGCGTACCACGCGTCGACCACCGTATGCAGCAGCCCGAACGCGAGCACCGCGATGGTCAGCCCGAGCACGGTCAGCAGCGTGCGCAGCCGGTGCCGCAGCGCATTGCGCGCGATCAGCTTCAGCACGTACATCGCGCGCGCTCCCGCAGCCGGTCAGCCGGCGTGCCCATCGATCAGCTCCCCTTTTTCCAGATGCACGAGCGAGCGCGCGGCGCCGGCCGCGTGCGCGTCGTGGGTCACCATGATGATCGTCTTGCCGAGCTCGGCGTTCATCCGTTGCAGCATCGCGAGCACGTCGGTGGCCGACGCGCGATCGAGGTCGCCGGTCGGCTCGTCGGCGACGATCAGCACGGGGTCGGTGATCAGCGCGCGCGCGATCGCGACGCGCTGCTGCTGGCCGCCCGACAGCTCGGACGGGTAGTGGCTCGTGCGGTCGCCGAGGTTCACCATGTCGAGCACGAGCTCGACGCGCTCGCGCCGCTCGCGGCGCGACAGGTGCGTGAGCATCAGCGGCAGCTCGACGTTCTCGAACGCCGTGAGCACCGGCATCAGGTTGTAGAACTGGAAGATGAAGCCGACGTTCGCCGCGCGCCATTCGGCCAGTTGCGCCTCCGCGAGCAGCGAGATGTCGAGCCCGCCCACGCGCAGCTCGCCGCTGTCGGGCCGGTCGATGCCGGCCACGAGGTTCAGCAGCGTGCTCTTGCCGGAGCCGGACGGCCCCATCAGCGCGACGAAGTCGCCTTCGCCGATGTCGAGCGTGATGTCGGTCAGCACGGGCACGATCTGGTTGCCGCGCCGGTACGACTTCGCGACGTGGCTGAGCTCGACGAGGGGCGGCGGGGCGTCGTTCACGCGTGCGCTACTTCTTCGCGACGGTCACTTTCGCGCCGTCCTTCAGCTTCGTGCCCGGCGCGAGCACGACCGTGTCGCCGGGCTTCGCGCCGCGGATCGCGACGAGTTCGCCGATCCGCATGCCGGCGGTCACGGCCGTCGCGTGCACGACGTCGTCCTTCACGACGAACACGACCGGCCGGCCGTCGCGCTTGACGACCGCGCTCGCCTGCACGGCCGTCACGGGCTGCCGGTCCTGCGCCGATACCGGCTTCGACAGGAACGCGATCTTCGCGCTCATGTCGGGCAGCACGCGGTCGTCGCGGTCGACGAAGCGCACCTTCACGAGCACGGTGGCCTTCGAGCGGTCGACGGTCGGCACGATGCGCGACACGCGGCCCGCGAAGCGCGTGTCGGGCAGCGCGTCGAGCTGGATCTCGCACGGTTGCTCGGCGCGGATCTTCGCGATGTTCGATTCGGCGACGTCGGCCTCGACCTCGAGCGTGTCCATGTCGGCGATCGTCACGACCGCCCCCTTGCTGTCCGACGCGGACGAGAACGGCGTGATGTTGTCGCCGACGTTCGCGTGCTTCGCGAGCACGATGCCGTCGAACGGCGCGCGGATCACCGTCTGGTCGACCGCCACCTGCGCGGCCTGCGCGTTGGCCTCGGCGGACGCGATCGCGGCCTGGTCGCTCGCGACCGACGCGCGCGCCTTGTTCAGGCGGGCCGTGTCGGTGTCGAGCTGCGCGGCCGGCACGGCGCCGCGCGGCGCGAGTGCCGAGGTGCGGCGCAACGCGATCTCGGCGTCCTTCAGTTCGGCCTGTTCGACGCCGAGGTTCGCGCGGCTGACCTTCACCTGGGCGAGCGCCTGCGCCCGCGATGCCTCGACGTCGCGGCTTTCGAGTCGCGCGATGATTTCGTCCTTCTTCACGCGCGTGCCTTCCAGCACGCCGAGCCATTCGACGCGCCCCTGGCCCTTCGATGCGACCGCGGCCTTGCGCTGCGGCACGACGTAGCCGGTCGCATTGAGCTGCGTGTCGTTCTGGTACGGGTAGGCGGACGTGACGGTGGTGGTGTCGACGGCCGGCCGGCCGGTCAGCGTGAGGCCGGCGGCGATCGCGACGATGACGATCGCGGCGGCGACCGCATAGCGGAGCCACCGGCGCCGGCGGGGCGCCGGTGCGAGCGGACGCCGGTCGATCTTCAGTTTGTCCAGATTGTGATCGGGCAATTTGAGCGCCTCGAGACGGCGGCGGTCTGGCGACCGGCCGCGATCCGGTTTCCCCGGGAAAGGGACGGATGGACGCCAGTATAAGCGTCGCCCCGATGGCGCGCGAGCGGGTTTGCCGCGCCGCCACGGCGGCTGCCGGACCGCTCGCCGGGACCGGGACACACGCTCGCCCCCGGGGAAACCCGAGGGACGCAAGCAACGTGTCAACTTGCCGCGAACACGATGCGTTATGGAACCAGTGCGTCAGGTTTTGTCTCGACGGAACGGCGAAAGCCGGCCTCGCGGCCTGGGGCTCCGATGCGAATGCCTCGCATCTTTACTTACCGGTACGTTTGATTTTTTCTCCGCTAAAGGAAGAACAATGAAGAAGACGCTCGCTTCGATCATCGCCGCAGCATTCGCACTCGCATCGGTTTCGGCATTCGCACAGGAAGCCGCGTCGTCGCCGGCAGGCGCGATGGCTCCCGCTGCCGCACCGATGAAGAAGGATCACAGCAAGCCGAAGCACCAGCTGAAGCAACACGGTTCGGCCAAGGGCAAGGCGAAGGCCGCCGCCGCATCGGCAGCCGGCACGAACGACGCAGGCGCAGCAAACTAAGCGCTTCGCCCGGGGCCGGCATCGCCGGCCGCCAGTCGAGAAACCCCGCATGTTTCGGCATGCGGGGTTTTGTTTTTCAGGCGCCGGAAACGCCCGCCGGCGGCGGCGCGCGCATCGCGTCGACTACCGTGCGCATGCGCCGCCAGTGCGAGCCTTCCCAGAACACGCGCCGGCAGATGTCGCACGCGGCGAAGCGCCGGTGCCGCTGCCGGACGCCGGCCGGCACGCGCGGTGCGGCAGCGGCCGCGTCGAGCGGATGCAGCGGGGCGTTGCAGCGCAGGCACAGCCGGAACGGGCGCATGTGCGGCGCGAGATCGAGCCGCTCGAACAGTTCGCGCAGCTGGTCGGCCGGCTGCAGCGCATGCAGGTAGCAGCCGCGCTCGACCGCGCGCCGCTTGAGCAGCTCGCGGTCGCGGGTCAGCACGATCCGGCCCTCTCGCGCGGCGAGCGCCACGAGCTCGTCGTCGCGGTAGTGGTTGTCGTAGCAGGTGTCGAAGCCCGCGAGGCGCAGCAGTTGCGCGAGGCCGCCGAGATGTGCGTCGGCGACGAAGCGCCATTGCGCCGGTGGCGGCGCGGCGGCCCTGCAGGCCGCCGGCTGCGCGCGCTCCGGAAAGGCTTCGACCCGGTCGCCGTCGTCGAGCGGCCGGTCGAGCGCGGCCGGCACGTCGTTCACGCACAGCCGGCCGATTTCGGTATGCGGGACGCCAAGCGCCTCGATCGCGTGCTTCACCGTCGCATCGCGCGCGCATGCGTGCCCGAACGCGCGGTCGCGCTGCGCGCGCGGGAGAAACGCGTTCAGTTCGTCGTGGAAGCGGAAGGTCGCGGTCGCCATGCGCGCAGTATGGCACCGCGCATGGCCGGCCGCGTGCCCTGCAGACGCCACGCATCTGTGTTTAACTCCCCGCTTCACGGAGCGAAGGAGCGGGAAATGGATCTCGGATTTATCGGGCTGGGTGAGATGGGGCAGGCAATCGCGACGAACCTGCTGAAGGCCGGGCACACGGTGCGGGTCTGGAACCGGTCGCGCGAGCGCGCCGAGCCGCTCGCCGCGCTCGGCGCGCAGATCGTCGACACGCCGGCCGACGCGTTTAGCGGCGACGCGGTGTTCTCGATGCTGGCCGACGACGCCGCCGCGCGCGCGATCTTCGACGATGCGCTGCTCGCGCAGGCGCCGCGCGGCCTGATCCACGTCAACATGGCGACGGTGTCGGTCGCGCTGGCCGAATCGCTCGCGCACGCGCATGCGTCGCGCGGCATCCATTACGTCGCCGCGCCGGTGATGGGGCGGCCCGATGTCGCGGCCGCCGCGCGCCTGACGATCATGGCGGGCGGCCCGGCGGAGGCGATCGACCGCGTGCAGCCGCTGTTCGACGCGATCGGCCAGAAGACCTGGCGGTTCGGTTCGCTGCCGCAGCACGCGAACGTCGCGAAGATCGCCGCGAACTTCACGCTCGCGTCGGCGATCGAGACGCTCGGCGAGGCGTCCGCGCTGCTGGGCGCGCACGGCGTCGCGATGCGCGACTTCCTCGACGTGATCACCGGCAGCGTGTTTCCGGGGCCTGTCTACGAGGGCTACGGCTCGATGATCGCCGAGCGGCGCTACGAGCCCGCGCGCTTCAAGGCGCGCCTCGGGCTGAAGGACGTTCGCCTGGCGCTGGAAGCCGGCGACGCCGTGTCGGTGCCGCTGCCGGTGGCGAGCGTCGTGCGCGACAACCTGCTCGACGCGCTCGCGCACGGCGGCGGCGACCAGGATTTCGCGGTGCTCGGCGAAGTCGCGCTGCGCCGCGCGGGCCGCTGAGCCGCCGCGCGACAGAAGTCCGGCGCACCGGCATAATCGACGTTTCGTTTTCCCTTACATCCAGGCAGAGGCGGGCATGAACTTGCATACGTGGTGGCTTTTCGTGGCGACGGTGTTCGTCGTGTCGGCGATTCCGGGCCCGAACATGCTGCTGGTGATGACGCACGGCGCGCGGCACGGGCTGCGGCGTTCGGCGTGGACGATGGCCGGCTGTCTCACCGCGCTGGTGCTGATGCTGTCGGTGTCGGCGGCGGGCCTCGGTGCCGTGCTCGAGGCGTGGCCTGCGATGTTCAACACGTTGCGCTTCGCGGGCGCCGCTTACCTGATCTACCTCGGTGTGAAAGCGTGGCGCGCGCGCGTCGACGACGAGCAGTCTGCCGCCGACGTCGAAACCGTGTCGCGCCAGGCCGCGCCGGCATCGCGCGGGACGCTGTTCCGCAACGGTTTCCTGGTCGCGGGCAGCAACCCGAAAGCGATCCTGTTCGCGGCCGCGCTGCTGCCGCAGTTCATCAACGCGGCCGAGCCGACGCTGCCGCAATTCGGCGTGCTCGTCGTCACGTTCGCGGTGATCGAGGTGAGCTGGTATCTCGTCTATGCGTCGTTCGGCACGCGCATCGGCGCGACGCTGAAGAGCCAGAGCGTTGCGAAGATCTTCAACCGGCTGACGGGCGGGCTGTTCGTCGGCTTCGGTGCGATGATGGCGCTGGTCCGTCACTGATTTCGAATCGACGCCGGTGCGCCGAACGCCCCGTCCCTCGCAAGAGGGCGGGGCGTTCGGCTTTTCGGGCGTGCTTCACGCACGCGGGCGAGTGAGTGCCGCTGCGCGGGCCCCGCGTCCGGCCGAGAGCCCGAAAGCGGCGGCCGCGCCCGCGAACGCGAAGCCGACGCCGCACACCGCGCTCCACCCGCCCCAGGCCCACGCACTGCCCGCGAGCACCGCGCCGAGCGCACCGCCGATGAAGAACAGCCCGACGAACAGCCCGTTCAGGCGGCCGCGAGCGGCCGGGTTCAGCAGGTTGATCTCGCGGCGGCCGATCGTCTGGTCGACGATGACGCCCGCGTCGAGCAGCGCCGCGCCGCCGGCCAGCAGCGCGAGCGCGAGGCCACGATGCGCGTGCGCGTCGAAGCCGAACCAGCCGGCGCCCGCGATCCCGAGCACGACGAGCGCCACGAGCATCGTGCCGTGCGCGATCCGCTGCGCGGCCGGCCCGTGGCCGCGGTCGCCCGCGCGGCCCGCGAGCGGCGTGACGATCGCGCCGCTGGCACCGGCGAACGCGAACAGCGCGATCCCGTGCAGGTCGAGGCCGAACGGCGGCTGCGCGAGCCGCAGCCCGACCGCGGTCCAGAATGCGCTGAACGCGGCCATCGCGAGCGCGGCCGACAGCGCATGCCGGCGCAGCACCGGCTCGTCGGCCAGCAGGCGCCCCATCGACGCGAGCAGCGTGCGGTAGCCGGCCGTGATCGACGGCGTGCGCGACGGCAGGCGCAGGGCCAGCACGACGGCGATCGCGGCATTCGCAAGCGCCGCCAGTCCATAGAAGCCGCGCCAGCCGGCCGTGCCTGCGATCAGGCTCGCGAGCGGGCGCGACAGCAGGATGCCGAGCATCAGCCCGCTCATCACGTTGCCGACCGCACGGCCGCGCTGCGCGTCGGGTGCCATCGACGCGGCCATCGGCACGAGCATCTGGATCACGCTCGACGCGGCGCCGGCCGCGAGTGTCGCCAGCAGGAACACGGTGCCCGACCGCGTGAACGCGGGCAGCGCGAGCGCCGCCGCGCATGCGGCCAGCGTCGCGACGATCAGGCGGCGGTTCTCGAGCAGGTCGACGAGCGGCACGAGCAGCACCAGCCCGGCCGCGTAGCCGAGCTGCGGCAGCATCGCGACGAGGCCGGCAAGGCCGGGCGGCAGGTGCAGGTCGGCGCTGATCGGGCCCGTCAGCGGTTGCGCGGCGAACAGGTCCATCACGATCACGCCGACCGTCGCGGCGAAGAACAGCGTCATGCCCGCGCTCAGCGCGGGCGGCGTTCCGGCGGGCGTGCTGACGGGCGGGCGAACGGCGGCGGGGCAAGGGTTGGCGGGGCAGTTCATCGGAGGCCTGGCGAGTGGGTCGAAGGAGTACCCATCGTAGGTGCCCGATGTTTATGCGACAATTGAAATATCTCTAACATGATTATGCGAGTTTGTTTTGAATACGCGTGATCTCCAGGCGTTCGTCGCGGTGGTCGACAGCGGGTCGATGGTCGCCGCGGCCGCGAAGCTCCACCTGACGCAGCCGGGCCTGACGCGGCGCGTGCAGAACCTCGAAACGCTGCTCGGCATGCCGCTGCTCGAACGGCAAAGCAAGCCGCTGAAGCCGACCGCCGCCGGGCGCGACGTCTACGCGCTCGCGCGCAACGTGCTGGGCGCGGTCGACGAGCTGATGGCGGCGGGCGCGCCGGACAGCGAGCCGTCCGGCGAGCTGCGCATCGGCGTGCCGCCGTTCCTGTCCGAGCTGGCGCTCGAGCAGCCGATCGACCGGCTGCGCGACGCGTTTCCGCGCCTCACGCTGCGGGTGACGGCCGGCTGGTCGCCGGCGCTGATGCAGGGCATTGAGCGCGGCACGCTCGACGTCGCGGCCGTGATGGTGCCGGCAAGTTCGGTATTGCCCGACGCGTTCACGTCGACGTTGCTCGGCACGCAGCCGACGGTGCTGGTCGCGGCACGCGACTTTCCGCTGCCGGACGGCCCGTTGTCGATCGACACGCTGTCGCGTTTTCCGTGGGTGCTGAGCCAGGACGGTTGCGGGATGCGTTCGGCGCTGAGCCGCGCGCTCGGCGCGGCCGGGCTGCCGTTCGACGTCGCGGTCGAGGCATTCGGCTCGGAGCTGCAGCTGTCGCTCGTCGCGCGCGGCGCGGGCATCGGGATCGCGCCGCCGAACGCGGTGGCGCGCAGCGCGCATCGCGATGCGCTGAGGGTGGTGGAAACGGCGGGGCTGGAGACGCGGATCAACGTATGGATCGTGCACGGCGCGCTGCCGGGCCGCCTGGCGCGGCCCGTCGCGCTGCTGCGCGACGCGCTGGCCGAGGTGCTGGACGGGGAAATCAGGAAGGGGTCAGAAGCCAGTGAAGCGATTTAGAGCCGGCATTCGAGGGAAAATCCTTATTTTCTCTACGGAAATGTTGCATTGCGGAAATCGATTCGCTAGAATTGCACCTGTCTCCTCCATGTCTCCTCTGATATGGATTCAGCCCGCCTCTTAGGCGGGCTTTTTTTTGCCTGCGATTTTGCCGCGACATGCCGTTCGTCGTCCGTCGCTGCGCTCAGAACTTGTACGTCATCCCGACGTAGCTGATGATCGGGTCGGCCTTCAGGTCCGATTTCGACTCCGAGAGCACCGAGCCGTCGGCTGCCTTGATCGTCACCGTCGACGTCGTCTTCAGCGGGATGTACGTCACCGACGCGACCAGCCCGAAATGCTCCGTCATGTTGTACTGCAGGCCCGCGTTGAACACCGGCTGCCATGACGACGACGCCTTCGCTTCCACCGATGTCGTACCCGGCTTGCCCGCGCCCGCCGCGAGGATCGCGCCGAGGTTGTCCTGCGTCTGCTTGATGAAGTTCGTGTTGAGCTGCAGGTCGCTGAACCAGTTGTACGACACGCCGAGGCCGAGGAACGGCCGGAACTTCGCGGTGGCCTGCCCGAAGTAGTACTGCAGGATCACCGCGGGGCTCCACTGTCGCACGCTCTTCACGATCGGGTTGACCGACCCGAGCCCGATGTTCTGCGTGCCGAGCGCGCCGGCAGGTCCTGGCGGCTTGATCGTGCCCTGGCCCGACACCTTGAACACCGGCGGCACGCCGGCCACCGACGTGACCGCGATGTGGTCGGTCAGGAAGTGGCTGACCGTCAGGCCGACGGTGTCGGCGCCGCTCGTACGCAGCCCGGTGCCCGGCGACGTGAACGACGGCGGCAGCCGCAGCGGCGTGTTGATCGGCGTCGGTGCGACGTTGGTCGTCATCGGCGTGCTGCTCTGCTGCGGCATCACGTGGAACCAGCCCAGCGTGACGACGTTGCTGCCGGCGCTCTGCGCGTGCGCCGCGAGCGGCGCCAGCACGGCGGCGCCGGCCGCCGCGCACAGAAGGGTTCTCTTCATCACGGTTTCCCCCTCCGCTTACTGGACGAACGCGCCGATCGTGAAATACGGCACCGATCCAGCGTTGTCGAGGAAACCGAACACGCCACCCGTGAAGATGAACTTGCCGGTCGGCGTCGTGCTGCTTGCGCCCGTGTGGATCGTCGTGACCGTGCCCGGCACCTTCTGCGTGTAGTCGAGATCGAGCGCGGTCGCGAGCGAGGCCTGCGACGCGTTGAACGGATCGAGCAGCGTCGCCTGGTTGTTCGTCAGCGCCGTGGTGCGGTAGTCGAACTGGCTGTCGACGCCGATGTACTCGCCGTTCTGCGAGCCGACCGTGATCGTCGTCTGCGGGGCGAGGATCGAGATGCTCGATTCGTCGTCGGCGGTGAGGCCCGGCACACCGTTGCTGTCGGGCGTCGGGTTCGGGTTCGCCACCCCCGTGCGCACGAGGATCGGCACGAGCTGGTTGCGCAGCTTGCCGACGATCATGAAGCCCTTGCCCTGCGGCGTCGTCGACAGCGTCGGTTTCAGCTGGCTCGCGTAGTTGTTCGACTGGAACGCGCCGCTGCCGTCCGCCGACAGCACGAAGTTCGTGCCTTGCTGCGTGCACGCGCCGCCGGCGAACTGGCCGGTCGAGTCGCACTTGGTCCAGGTGCCGTCGGCGTTGATCGTCACCTTCGCGTCGATCGATGCCGGCGCGAAGTTCTGCGACGGCACTTCACCGAAGCCCACGTGGCTGTATGTGCCCGCAACCTTCGTGATGTCGGTTTCGATCGACGAGAAGCCGATGAACGGGTAGTACGGGAATTTCGTGTCGGGCACCGCGGCCTGGCCGAGCACGCCGTTGAACTGGATCTCCTTGCCGGGAATCGTGCCGCCCGCGACGCCCATGCCGACGAAGATGCGCGCCGGGCGCGACGGATCGAGGCTCGCGCCGTTCAGGCGGAATGCGCACTGGTTCAGCTTGTTGGTCGGCAGCAGCGTTTCCTGCGTGAGCGTGCCGCTGTCGACGGTGCCCGCGCGGGTCGGGACGACTGTGCCGGTCGTTTGCGGAACCGGTGATTCGACATAGGTGACCTGCCAGGTCATCTTGGTCGTGTCGAGCTGGACCTTGGCGAGTTCGCCGCTGCCCGCGCCACCCGTAAACACGGTGGTGTAGTCGAGCGAGGCAGGACAGAGCCGGTCTTCGACGAGCGGGGGCGGATTGTCGTCGCCGCCGCCGCAGGCAGAAAGAAGGGGGGCGGCAAGGGCCGCCGCCAGAATGAGGTTGCGCTTCATGTTGCTCCTCCAGATTTGTCTTGTGCGGCGGCCAGCTCCCTGTCGGCCGCTTCTGTTGCTTGTGCTCGTCCTGCCTGCGCCGTGCCGCGCGCTCGTGCGTCACGCGACGGCGGCCAGCCCGCCGTCGCGTCCTCGTCCGCTATTTGCTGATCTGCGCGCCCACGCCGAAGTACGGTGTCGACGAAGTCGTCGAGTTCGCCGACGTCGACGTGACGCCGCCGTCCACCGTGCCCTGGATCAGCGCCGCGTACAGCCCGCCCGTCGCGATCACCACGCCCGATGCGGACGGGTAGGTCGCACCGCTCGGCGGTGTCGTCGTCGCGTTCAGCAGGCCCGGCGTCGCCTGGCCGTAGTCGAGCGTGAAGCCGTCTTCCTCGGCTTGCGTGCTCGGATTGATGAACGACGCGTTGCTGCCGCGGATCAGGGCCGCCGTGTACTTGAAGTTCGAGTCCGCGCCCGCGTAGCCGCCGTCGATTGCGCCCGACGAGATTGCCGTTGCCGCGCCGAGCACCGCGATGCCCGATTCGTCGTCGACCTGCGCGTCGGTGTGCAGCGGCGCCGTGCCGAGGTTCACGTTGCCCGTACGCACGATCACCGGCACCGTCGCGCCGTTGAGCTGGCCGATCACCATGTGCGCGGTCGCCGACTTGCCGGTCGCGCCGACGATCGGCAACTGCGTTTGCGGCAGCGTCTGCGGGGCCTTCGTGCTGTCGAAGTAGCCGCCGTTCGCGGTGTTCACGGCCCACGGGTTGCCGGTCGTCTGGCAGCCGCCCGTGCTCGTCGACGTGCACGCGCCGTTCCCGTCGAACGTCTCGCTCGAATTCGTGCCCTTCGTCGCATAGTTGCCCGACGGCACGAGGTGGTAGATCAGCGCGTTGTACGTGCCCGGCAGCTTCGAGATGTCGGTCGTCGTGTTCGCGAAGCCGAGGAACGGATAGAAATCGAAGTGGCGGTTCGGCACCTGGCCGACGTTTTGCACGAGGCCCGGGATGATCGTCAGGCCGTCGTACTGGATCGTCGCACCGGGAATGCCGCCACCCGCGACGCCCATGCCGACCAGCAGCATCGGCGGGTTCGCCTGGTTGAAGTCGGCGGCCGTCGAGTACGTGGCGCCGCTCGGCGCCTTGCCCGTGCCCGGCGTCAGGACGAATGCGCAGCGCGTCTGCTCGGCGGTCGGCAGCGTGCCGGTCGGCGGGTGCATGACCGCACCGGTGATCGTCGTGCCGGCGCGGCTCGGCGTGACCGTGCCGGTTGCGAGCGGAATCGGCGATTCGAGCCACTTGAGCGTGTAGGTCATCGCCACGGCGTCGATGTTGACGCTGACGATCTCGCCGCTACCGGCGCCGCCGAGGTACGTGCTCTTCACGATGTCCGCGTTGGCCGGGCACAGCGCGGCGTTGACGGGCTGCGAAGGCGGCGGCCCTTGCGTGCCGCAGCTCGATCCGGAACATTGGGGCGCATTGATCGGCGCGGGTGCGCCGCCGTCCCCCCCACCACATGCAACCAGGAAAGGGGCAATGGCAAAGGCCGTTGCCACCCCCTTCGATAAGGTGTGCGACATGCCGCTGTCTCCAATCGTTTAATTGTGCGAGCTAATGTCGCCGCCTTGATTTTTGCTGTCAATTGATGAACCCGTCTAAAAAAGGCGATTGAAACGGGTATCGCGTTTTGAATCCTTGTCTGACACGGCATTCAGTAAGAATTTAAACGCGCGACAGGCTGCCTGAAGCTGCCGGAGTGGGGGATGTGCGACGCCGGACAGGCCGGCGAAGAGCCTTCCCGCGTATAACGGCAGCGTTTAAAGTGGCCGGTATCCGGTTTATCCCTATTCGGGATTGACTGGATAAAGAGAGGGTGAAATTAATTCACTGGTAATCGCGCAATCGAAAGCTTGTAAATATTTGTAAATGCGCGATCCGGAATTTTTTATATATTGCCTGATACGGGTAAATAAAAAGCCGGCCAGTGGCCGGCTTTGCATTGCATGCGATGCTGAATCAGCGTTTGAGACCCGCGTCCTCGGCCGCGCCGATGCTCAGGTTCATGCACTGGATCGCGGCGCCCGATGCGCCCTTGCCGAGGTTGTCGAGGCGCGCCACCGTGACGAAGCGCTCTTCGTTGCCGAACACGAACAGGTCGACCCGGTTCGTGTCGTTGTTCGCCTGCACGTCGAAGAAGCCGCCGTCGAGGTTCGCGTCCGCATCGAACGGCGCGACGCGCACGAATGCTTCGTCCGCGTAGTACTCGGCGAACACGCGTTGCACGTCCTGCGGCGTCGCGCGCTTCGCGAGCTGCTCGGGCGTGAAGTAGGTCGTCACCGCGAGACCCTTCAGGAACGGGCCGACGATCGGCGTGAAGATCGGCGGGCTCGCGAGGCCCGTGTGCGCGGCCATTTCCGGCAGGTGCTTGTGCGTGAGGCCGAGCGCGTACGGGCGCGGGCTCGCGAGCTTGCCGCCCGGCGCCGCGTTTTCGTAGTCGGCGATCATTGATTTGCCGCCGCCGCTGTAGCCGGTGATCGAGTAGCTGTGCGCGGCGAACGTCGGTGCGACGATGCCCGCATCGACGAGCGGACGCATCGCGAGCACGAAGGCCGATGCATGGCAGCCCGGCACCGCGATGCGCTTCGACGTGCGAATCTTCTCGCGCTGCGCGCGGGTCAGTTCCGGCAGGCCGTAGGCCCAGTCGGCGCTGGTGCGGAACGCGGTGCTCGCGTCGATCAGCGTCGTGTTCGGGTTCTCGACGAGCGAGGCCGATTCGCGCGACGCGACATCCGGCAGGCACAGGAACGTGACATCCGACGCGTTGATCAGGCGGCGGCGCTCTTCGACATCCTTGCGCTTCGCTTCATCGATCCGCAGGATCTCGATGTCGCTGCGTGCCGACAGGTATTCGAAGATCTTGAGGCCGGTCGTGCCTTCCTGGCCGTCGACAAAAACTTTGGTGCTCATTTCGCTCTCACTGAATGAAACGGGGGCCCGCGCCCTGAAGCCGCCATTTTAAGACGTCATCCGGCGGGCCTGCATCGCGCGGGGCGAAAAAAGACGGCCGGTGGGCCGTCTTGTGTCCCTTTGGCGCCCGCCGGCGCGT
Organism: Burkholderia sp. D-99; assembly: GCF_011605345.1. Taxonomy (GTDB): domain Bacteria; phylum Pseudomonadota; class Gammaproteobacteria; order Burkholderiales; family Burkholderiaceae; genus Burkholderia. The sequence continues at coordinate 19,454 of NZ_JAAOXM010000012.1, read as the reverse complement.
GCTCAGCCGCGGCCGGCGACCCAGCGGGCAGTCGCCTCGGCAACCCGCCGGCCGAATGCCTTCCCGGTTTCGAGGTCGCCCGGCAGCGGGCCTTCGTCGGGCGTCGCATCCGCCGGCGACTGCGCGAGCAGGCCCGTCGAGCCGCCCAGGTAGTTGATGTCGTTGCGCGTGGCCGACTTCGAGTTGGCCGGCATCAGGCTCGTGCCGACCCACACCATCCCATGCTGCATCGACAGCGTGACGAAATATTGAATCGTCGAGAACTTGTCGCCGTTCATGGTCGCGGAGTTCGTGAAGCCCGCGGCGATCTTGTCTTTCCATTTCTGCGTGAACCACGCTTTCGACGTTGCATCGGCGAATTGCTTGAACTGCGCCGACGGGCCGCCCATGTAGGTCGGCGCGCCGAAGACGATCGCGTCGGCTGCGTCGAGCGCGGCCCAGCCCGCGTCGTCGACGTCGCCGACGGCCAGCAGGCGCACGGTCGCGCCGGCGTCCTGTGCGCCCGCGTGAACGGCCTCGGCCAGTTTCTGCGTATGGCCGTAGCCGCTGTGATAGACGATGACGATGTTCGACATGGGGCGTTCTCCGGGAAGGAACGGGAACGGCGGACCGCAGGCACGCCGCGTCACGCGTCGCCGGCTGGCGGCGCGACGGATGCGCGGCGTGGCGCCGCGACCGGTGACGACGAGTCTAGCAAGCCGAAATGACGGGAATACGCGGGGGCGCGGCGTACGCCATTTCGCGGCGGCAGGCAATTGCGGCACGGCGGCGCGCGATGCCCGGCGCCCCGCACCGGTTATTGACCGTAGTTGACCGTGAATTGCGCGGTGCCGATCGCCATCGTGCCGATCTCGTGCTCGAACATCGGCGCGGGGCGGCCCTGTGCGACGCGCAGGTCGTCGCCTTTCAGCGCGTAGACGGTGATCACGTAGCGGTGCGGCTTGCCGGGCGGTGGGCAGGGGCCGCCGTAGCCGTCGATCCCGAAGTCGTTGCGCGCTTCGCTCGCGCCGATGCGCCGCAGGAAGCCGGACGCGCTCGCGTCGGCAGGCAGGCTCGTGACCGTCGCGGGAATGCCCGCCACGGCCCAGTGCCACCAGCCGTGCCCCGGTGCGTCGGGATCGAAGATCGTGACCGCGTAGCCGCGCGTGCCGGGCGGCGGGTTGTGCCAGGTGAGCTGCGGCGAGTGGTTACCGCCCTTGCAGTCGCCGCGGTCGAACACGTTCGCGGCGCGGACGCGCCCGCCCGGCGTCAGGTCGTCGCTCGTTACGGTGAACGCGCCGTCCGCATGCGCGGGCAGGGCCGTGAGGGCGGCGGCATAAAGGAGGGCGAGGAGGACGAGGAGGGCGGCGAGGAACGGCGACGGGCGACCCGATGGCACAGGCGGAGTGATCCGGCGATCCACACGCATATGGCGCTTCTCCCGTCACGAGGGCCGGACTGATGCGCCCGGCGTTGTTGGCGTAGTGCGTTGCCTGCGCAGCTGATGGCAGCGATGGATCAAGTCTAGCATTAGGGTTCGATGAGCGACGCACGCCGCGACCGGTGGTCGCGATCGTTTCCTGCGCGAATCGACGGACGAAAAAAAGCCGCCCGCGATGAAGCGGGCGGCTTGTTCAGCCTGGACGCCGGCCAGCAGGCCGGCGCGGCGTCAGTCCTTCGGGGACGTCGCGCCGCCGTGCGCAGCCGACCACTCGGCCGGTGCGTGCAGGAATTTCTCGACTTCGTCGAGCGTCTTCGTCTCGAAGTAGCCCGATGCCTTCGCGACGCGCAGCACGTCCCACCACGTGGCGAGCGCGTGCAGATCGACGTCGATGTCCTTCAGGACCGACACGCTTTCCTTGAAGATGTCGTAGTGGAACAGCACGAAGCAGTGGTTCACCGTCGCGCCCGCGGTGCGCAGCGCGTTGACGAAGTTGATCTTGCTGCGGCTGTCGGTCGTCAGGTCTTCCACGAGCAGCACGCGCGAGCCTTCTTCCAGATGGCCTTCGATCTGCGCGTTGCGGCCGAAACCCTTCGGCTTCTTGCGCACGTACTGCATCGGCACCATCATCCGGTCCGCGATCCATGCCGCGAACGGGATGCCGGCCGTTTCGCCGCCCGCCACCGCGTCGATCTGCTCGAAGCCGATGTCGCGCGTGATCGTCGTTTCAGCCATTTCCATCAGCGCGCGGCGCACGCGCGGATACGAAATCAGCTTGCGGCAATCGATATAGACGGGGCTTGCCCAGCCGGACGTGAAGATGAACGGTTTTTCTGCATTGAAGTGCACTGCCTGCACTTCGAGCAGGATTTTGGCGGTCGTATCCGAGATCGACTGACGATCGTAGCCTGTCATGGGCATTCCTTGGGTGATGAGCGAAGAGCGGGCGCGGGCCCGGTGGCGCAGCACGGGAACCCGGCCGGAGACCGGGGGGCAATCGGGAGACCGATCGCATCGCTGCGCGCGTAGCCCGCGATTTTACCCGATTCAGGGTGGTTTTCGGCGGAATTCGCGCAGGTTCGCCGTGCGGCTCACCACCGGCGAAACAAGCGGGGCCGGACCGCTCGCGTGCTGATGCAGAGGATGCGGCGCTGCACCAACGGAGGTCATTTAGGGGGTGTACACTAGGCGACCCTTAGAAATCGTTCAGTACTTTGTACTTTTCTCTTGCCACCCGCCAAGGTTCGATGGCGTGCCGATCCGGCGCGTCGCGTGCCGTCTCGCAGTCGACTACCCCCTCGATTCAGGCAGACGCGGCCCAAGGTGCTGTGTACTGAACCGTCAATATTTCGCATGTCTCTCGCAGGTCAATCATGGACGAACAACTGAAGCAGGCCGCTCTCGCTTATCACCAGAACCCGAAACCCGGCAAGATTTCGGTCACCCCCACCAAGCCGCTGTCGAACCAGCTCGACCTGTCGCTCGCGTATTCGCCGGGCGTCGCCGCCGCGTGCGAGGCGATCCACGCCGATCCGCTCGACGCGCAGAAGTACACGTCGCGCGGCAACCTGGTCGGGGTCATCACGAACGGTACGGCCGTGCTCGGCCTGGGCAACATCGGCCCGCTCGCCGCGAAGCCGGTGATGGAAGGCAAGGGTTGCCTCTTCAAGAAATTCGCGGGCATCGACGTGTTCGACATCGAACTGTCGGAGTCCGACCCCGACAAGCTCGTCGAGGCGATCGCGATGCTCGAGCCGACGCTCGGCGGCATCAACCTCGAGGACATCAAGGCGCCGGAGTGCTTCTACATCGAGCAGAAGCTGCGCGAGCGCATGAAGATCCCCGTCTTCCACGATGACCAGCACGGCACCGCGATCATCGCGTCGGCTGCAATCCTGAACGGCCTGAAGGTCGTCGGCAAGAAGCTGTCCGAAGTGAAGCTCGTGTGCTCGGGCGCGGGTGCCGCGGCCATCGCGTGCCTGGATCTGCTGGTGAACCTCGGCCTGACGAAGTCGAACATCCTCGTCGCCGATTCGAAGGGCGTGATCTACGAAGGGCGCGGCAATCTCGATCCGTCGAAGCAGCGCTATGCGGCGACCACCGACGCACGCACGCTCGCCGACGCGATCGTCGGTGCGGACGTGTTCCTCGGCTGCTCGAGCGCGGGCGTGCTGAAGCAGGACATGGTCAAGACGATGGGCGACCGCCCGCTGATCCTGGCGCTCGCGAACCCGGAACCGGAAATCCGCCCGGAAGACGCGAAGGCCGTGCGCCCGGACGCGATCGTCGCGACCGGCCGTTCGGACTACCCGAACCAGGTCAACAACGTGCTGTGCTTCCCGTTCATCTTCCGCGGCGCGCTCGATGTCGGCGCGACGACGATCACGGAAGAAATGAAGCTCGCGTGCGTGCGCGCGATCGCCGAGCTGGCGGAAGAAACCGACCAGAGCGAAGAAGTCGCGAAGGCGTATGAAGGCCACTCGCTCGAATTCGGGCCGGACTACCTGATTCCGAAGCCGTTCGATCCGCGCCTGATCATCAAGATCGCGCCGGCCGTCGCGCAAGCCGCGATGGATTCGGGCGTCGCCACGCGTCCGATCCAGGACATGGACGCCTACCGCGAGCAACTCGGCGCGACCGTCTACCGCACCGGCATGGTGATGCGCCCGGTGTTCGCGACCGCGAAGCAGAAGCAGGCGCGCATCGTGTTCGCCGAGGGCGAGGACGAGCGCGTGCTGCGCGCCGCGCAGTTCGTGCTGCAGGAAAAGATCGCGAAGCCGATCATCGTCGGCCGTCCGTCGGTCGTCGACATGCGTCTCGCGAAGATCGGCTCGAAGCTGAAGGCCGGCACCGATTTCGAAATCGTCGATCCGGAAGACGATGCGCGCTACCACCGCTACTGGCAGGCGTATCAGGAGATTGGCGCGCGCGACGGCGTGACGCCGGAAGTCGCGAAGGCCGCGATGCGCAAGTTCAACACGCTGATCGGCGCGATGCTCGTGCACCTGGGTGACGCGGACGGGATGATCTGCGGGATGATCGACACGTTCCACAGCCACCTGAAGTTCATCGAGCAGGTGCTGGGCCGCGCGAAGGGCGCCGAGCACTTCGCCGCGATGAACCTGCTGATGCTGCCGGGCCGCAACCTGTTCGTGTGCGACACGTACGTGAACGAGCTGCCGAGCGCCGAACAGCTCGCCGACATGACGATTCAGGCCGCGGCCGAGATCGAGCGCTTCGGCATCGCGCCGAAGGCCGCACTGCTGTCGAACTCGAACTTCGGCAGCGCGCCGTCTGCTTCGTCGCGCCGGATGGCCGAGGCTCGCAAGCTGATCGTCGAACGTGCGCCGAACCTCGAAGTCGACGGCGAAATGCACGGCGACGCGGCGCTGTCGGAAATGATCCGCAAGCAAGCCTTCCCCGGCACGACGCTGTCGGGCGAAGCGAACCTGCTGATCATGCCGAACGTCGAAGCGGCGAACATCGCGTACAACCTGCTGAAGATGGTCGGCGGCGAAGGCGTGACGGTCGGCCCGTTCCTGCTCGGCGCGGCGAAGCCGGTCCACATCCTGACGCCGGCTGCGACCGTGCGCCGGATCATCAACATGACGGCCGTTGCCGCCGCGAACGTGAACACGAAGTAAGTCCACGCCCGCGTGTGCCGCGCTTCAGGCGCGGCGCAATGAAAAACGCCACGGAACCTGCGTTCCGTGGCGTTTTTTTATTGCCGTGAGGTGAGCCGTCGGCAGCGTGTGGCGGGCGTTCGAACCGCAAATGCCCGCCGCGTACCGTTACGCGACCTGCTGGTGCGACTGGCCGCCTGCCGGCGCCCGCCACTTCGCGAGCAGCGTGTTCCACTTCTGGCGTACCGCGCGCAGGTTGTTCTCCTTCACGTGGCCGTAGCCGCGAATGCCGTCCGGCAGCGCCGCCAGCTCGAGGGCGAGCGGACGGTTGGCCGCGTTCAGCTTGGCCATCACCTCGTCGATCAGCGCTTCGTACTCGCCGATCAGCGCGCGCTCGGAGCGGCGTTCCTCGGTGCGGCCGAACGGGTCGAGCCCCGTGCCGCGCAGGAACTTCGCCTTCGCGAGCCAGCGGAACGCCGTCATCATCCACGGGCCGTACGCCTTCTTCACGAGATGGCCGTGTGCATCCGTCTTCGCGAACAGCGGCGGCGCGAGGTGGAATTTCAGCTTCCAGTCGCCTTCAAACTGCGCGGTCAGGCGCGCGAGGAACGCCGGATCGGACTGCAGCCGCGCGACCTCGTATTCGTCCTTGTACGCCATCAGCTTGAACAGGTTGCGTGCGACTGCTTCAGTCAGCTGCTCCTGCATCGTGTCGCCGTCTGCGAGTGCACGCTCGGCCGCGCGCACCTTGTCGACGAACGCCGCATAGCGCGCTGCATACGCGGCGTTCTGGTACGCGGTGAGGAATTCCACGCGCTTCGCGATCAGTGCGTCGACCGCCTTCTTCGTGTGCAGTGCGATCACCGTGGCGCCTTGCACGGGGCGCGCGTCGCCGGCCGCGGCCTGCTTCACGCTCGCCAGGTCGTACGCGGCGCGGCGACCCCAGTCGAATGCCGCACGGTTCTTCTCGACCGATACCGCATTCAGCTCGATCGCGCGGACGAGCGACGCGAGCGTGAGCGGCAGCCAGCCTTTTTGCCACGCGTAGCCGAGCACGAACGGGTTCGTGTAGATCGCGTCACCGAGCAGCGCGACCGCGAAGCGGTTCGCGTCGATGAAATCGACGGCTTCACCCGCCGCCGCGCGGATGTCGTTCTCGGCGGACAGGCCCGGGAACGCCCAGTTCGGGTTCTTGATGAACTCGGCGGTCGGCGTCTGCGCGCTGTTGACGACCACGCGTGTCGTGTCGTGCCGCATCCGCGACGTGCACTCGTCGCCGGCCGTGACGATCGCGTCGCAGCCGATCACGAGATCGGCTTCGCCCATCGCGATCCGCGTCGCATGGATGTCGGTCGGTGCGTGCGAGATCTGCACGTGGCTCATCACGGCGCCGCCCTTCTGTGCGAGGCCGGTGACGTCGAGCACGGTCACGCCCTTGTTTTCCAGGTGCGCGGCCATCCCGAGCAGCGCGCCGATCGTGACGACGCCCGTGCCGCCCACGCCCGTGACGAGCACACCGTATGCGCGGTCGATGTCCGGCAGCGTCGGTTCAGGGATCGGCGGCAGCGCGTTGCCGTCGACCGACACGGCCTTCGGCTTCTTCAACTGGCCGCCCTCGACCGTGACGAAGCTTGGGCAGAAGCCCTTCACGCACGAGAAGTCCTTGTTGCAGCTCGACTGGTTGATCTGGCGCTTCGTGCCGAATTCGGTTTCCAGCGGCTCGACCGACAGGCAGTTCGACTGCACCGAGCAGTCGCCGCAGCCTTCGCACACCGCATCGTTGATCACGACGCGCTTGGCCGGATCCGGATACGTGCCGCGCTTGCGGCGGCGGCGCTTCTCGGTCGCGCAGGTCTGGTCGTAGATCAGGATCGTCGTGCCTTCGATCTCGCGCAGCTCGCGCTGCACGTCGTCGAGCTGGTCGCGGTGATGGATCGGCACGCCCGGCGCGAGCAGCGCCTTCTGGCTGTCGTACTTCTCCGGCTCGTCGGTGACGATCACGATCTTCTTCGCGCCTTCGGACGCGAGCTGGTGCGTGATCTGCGGCACCGTCAGCACGCCGTCGACCGGCTGGCCGCCCGTCATCGCCACCGCATCGTTGTAGAGGATCTTGTAGGTGATGTTCGCTTTCGACGAGATCGCCGCCCGCACGGCCAGCAGGCCCGAGTGGAAGTAGGTGCCGTCGCCGAGGTTCGCGAACACGTGCTTCTCGTCCGTGAACGGCGCCTGGCCGATCCACGGCACGCCTTCACCGCCCATCTGGCTGAAGGTGCTCGTGCTGCGGTCCATCCACACGGTCATGTAGTGGCAACCGATGCCGGCGATCGCGCGCGAGCCTTCCGGCACGTTGGTCGACGTGTTGTGCGGGCAGCCCGAGCAGAACCACGGCTTGCGCTCGGTCTGCACGTGCGGCTTCGCGAGCGCCATTTCCTTCGCGTTGATCACGGCGAGCCGCGCGGCGATGCGCGCGCGCACGTCGGACGGCAGCTCGAACTTCTCGAGGCGCGTCGCGATCGCCTTTGCGATGATCGCGGGCGACAGCTCGTAGTGCGCGGGCAGCAGCCAGTTGCCCATCGGCACCGACCATTCGCCGCCGGCGCCGTCCTTCTCGTCGAACTTGCCGAACACGCGCGGCCGCTGGCCGTCGGGCCAGTTGTACAGCTCTTCCTTGATCGCGTATTCGAGGATCTGGCGCTTTTCCTCGACGACGAGGATTTCGTCGAGGCCGCGCGCGAATGCCTGTGCGCCCTGCGCTTCGAGCGGCCACACGCAGCCGACCTTGTAGAGCCGGATGCCGATCCGCGAGCAGGTTTCGTCATCGAGGCCGAGGTCGGTCAGCGCCTGGCGTACGTCGAGGTACGCCTTGCCGCCGGTCATGATCCCGAAGCGCGCGCTCGGCGAATCGATCTCGATCCGGTCGAGCTTGTTCGCGCGCACATAGGCGAGCGCCGCGTACCACTTGTAGTCGAGCAGCCGCGCTTCCTGCACGAGCGGCGGGTCGGGCCAGCGGATGTTCAGGCCGCCTTCCGGCACGATGAAGTCGGTCGGCAGCACGATCTCGGTGCGATGCGGGTCGATGTCGACCGACGCCGACGATTCGACGACGTCCGTCACGCACTTGAGCGCGACCCACAGGCCCGAGTAGCGGCTCATCGCCCAGCCGTGCAGGCCGAAATCGAGATATTCCTGCACGTTGGACGGGAACAGCACCGGCAGACCGCAGGCCTTGAAGATGTGTTCGGACTGGTGCGCGAGCGTCGACGATTTCGCCGCGTGGTCGTCGCCGGCGAGCACCAGCACGCCGCCGTGCTGCGACGAGCCGGCCGAGTTCGCGTGCTTGAAGACGTCGCCGGTGCGGTCCACGCCCGGGCCTTTGCCGTACCACATGCCGAACACGCCGTCGTGCTTCGCGCCGGGGTACAGGTTCACCTGCTGCGAGCCCCACACGGCGGTGGCGGCGAGATCTTCGTTGAGGCCGGGCTGGAAGACGATCTGGTGGGCCGCCAGGTGCTGCTTGGCCTTCCAGAGCGAGAGGTCGAGGCCGCCGAGCGGCGAACCGCGATAGCCGGAGATGAAGCCGGCCGTATTGAGACCGGCGGCGCGATCGCGTTCCTGCTGGAGCATCGGCAGGCGCACGAGGGCCTGGATGCCGCTCATGTACGCGCGACCGCGTTCCAGTGTGTATTTGTCATCAAGCGTGACGGACTTCAGCGCGGCTTCTAGGGACGCGCGTTGGCCTGCGTCTAGCGGGGCATTCATTAACTGTCTCCTCCACCCAGTTTGGGATCACCAAAACTCGACTGCTTCGGGCGTCTTGTGGACGCGTCGGCAGTGGCCGGCATATTGGCCGGTTTTAAGCGATGGTAGCACTGGGGCAAACCCGCCGCCCATCGGTTGGAATGCGGGGAGATTGCCGCGGAGCATCATGAAAAAAGGGCGGAATCATGCGTTACATCATGTAAAAGCATGTAAGGCAGGGTTCATCTGCGGGCAAATGCCGTTAATCTTGTCGGCCTACCGGAGGTGCCCGGTCGCGTTGGCTGGTTGCGACGCAATCGGGGAGGCGCCGGCAGTTTTACAGGAGGTGCAATGAACACACGTCATATCCAGAGTTTCCTGATCGTGTCCGCCGCGTTTTTCTCGATGACCGGCCCGGTGCACGCGCGAGGCGCGAGCGCACTGGCGGCAGCCGGCGCGCAGATGCAACAGATCGCGCCGGCCCAGGACGCCGTCGCGCAGCCGTCGGCCGAGCGTGCCGTCGCGTCAAAGGCGAACGCGCGTTGATCCGGTCGCGCGGCCAGCAGGCCGCGCCGGAATGCAAAAAGGGCGGGAATCCTCGGATTCCCGCCCTTTTTTTGTGCCGCCGGATCGGGCGGGGTGCCGGGTTGCCCCGGCAGCCGCCTGCCGGATGCGTCAGGCCTTGTCCTGCACGACGCCGCGCCGGATCTGGTCGAGTTCGATCGATTCGAACAGCGCCTTGAAGTTGCCTTCGCCGAAGCCCTGGTTGCCCTTGCGCTGGATGATCTCGAAGAAGATCGGCCCGATCTGGTTCTCGGTGAAGATCTGCAGCAGCAGGTCGTCGCGCGCGCCGTCGATCAGGATCTTGCGCTTCTTCAGTTCGTCCAGCGATTCGCCGTGGTCCGGCACGCGGCGGTCGACCAGTTCGTAATACGTGTCGATCGTGTCGAGCAGCTTCACTTCCTTGCTGCGCAGGCCGTCGACCGCCTGGTAGATGTCGCTCGCGCCGAGCGCGATGTGCTGGATGCCTTCGCCGTGGTACGCGTCGAGGTATTCCTGGATCTGGCCGGCCGTATCCGAGCCTTCCTCGTTGATCGGGATGCGGATCTTGCCGCACGGCGACGTCATCGCCTTCGACTTCACACCCGTCACCTTGCCTTCGATGTCGAAGTAGCGCACTTCGCGGAAGTTGAACAGGCGCTCGTAGAACTCGGCCCATTCCTGCATGCGGCCGCGATGCACGTTGTGCGTCAGGTGGTCGATGTAGGTGAGGCCGTGGCCGACCGGGTTCGGGTTCGCGCCGGCGATCGGCTCGAAGTCGACGTCGTAGATGCTGATGTCGCCGATTGCGCCCGGCTGCGCGCCGTTCTTGCCGCGCCAGCGGTCGACGAAGTAGATCAGCGAATCGCCGATGCCCTTGATCGCCGGGATGTTCAGCTCCATCGGGCCCGTCTTGTTGTCGAAGCCCCATGCGCCCAGTTCCAGCGCGTGCTTGTACGCCTTCGCGGCATCCTCCACGCGGAACGCGATCGCGCAGATCGACGGGCCGTGTAGGCGCGCGAAGCGTTGTGCGAATGAATCGGGTTCGGCGTTGATGATGAAGTTGATGTCGCCCTGGCGGTACACCGTCACGTCCTTGTGGCGGTGGCGCGCGATCGCGGTGAAACCCATCCGTTCGAACAGTTGTCCGAGCGCTTTCGGGTCCGGTGCCGTGTATTCGATGAATTCGAAGCCGTCGGTGCCGACGGGATTGTCCCAGTTCGGGATCTGCATGGCGTGTCTCCTGTGGGGGCGATCGGCCGGGGCGGCATACGCATGTCCGGCCTGGTTCGATGTCGAACGTGGCACACGCGGCGGCGTGCGCGACGAATCGGTACGTGCGACAGAGTGTAGCGGGCAGCCGCGAGCGTAAACTTGCGAACTTGATTGCCCGAATCTACGATGGCGCAATTTCCAGTCTCGAAATAATCAATGGAGGGCAGAAGATGGCGCAAGCCGAATTGGATGCCATCGACCGGCGGATTCTCGCGATTCTTCAGGAGAACGGGCGCCTGTCGAACCAGGAGATCGCCGAGCGTGTGAGCCTGTCGCCGAGCCCGTGCCTGCGGCGGATCCGGCGGCTCGAGGAGATCGGCGTGATCACCGGCTATGTCGCGCTGCTGAATCCGCAGAAGCTCGGGCTCGATCTGCTCGCGTACGTGAGCGTGCGGCTCGAGAAGCGCGGCGGCCTGGCGCCGGTGCGGGTCGACGAAACGTCGGCGCGTGCGGGCGCGACCCATGCGGAGCTGTTTCGCGCGGCCGTGCAGGCCTGGCCGGAAGTGGTCGCGTGCCACGCGATGACGGGGGACATGGATTACCTGCTGCGCGTGCAGGTCGAGGACATGGCGCATTTCTCCCGCTTCGTGCAGGAGCATTTGCTGCACCACCCGTCGGTGATCGACGTGAAGACGAGCTTTTCGCTCGAATGCTTCAAGGAGACGACGGCGTTGCCGATTCGTTCGGTGCGCTAGTGCGCGAGACAGGAGAGGGGGAAGCCGGACGCGCCTCGAGGGCGGGCCCGGCTGGCCGACGTTACGCCGTGAGGGCGGCGGGCATCAGCGATTCGATGAACTTCGTGGTGCGGCGCGCCTGGCGCTTCATCGCGTAGTCGAACACGGCGGCCTGCTCCTGCAGCATCTCGGCGATGATCGTCGAGTGGTCGGCCGGCGGCAGCGACAGGTACGCATCGGCTTCGCCGTACGCGTACTCGATCCGCATCCCGGACTTCTTCGCGATGTGCATCATCGTCGCGTTACGCGACAGGCAATGCATGTACAGCATCGTCACGCGCGTGTTGCGGCTGCGGATCGCCGCGCGCTCGAACAGCTTCGAGCCGACGCCGCGGCCGCGTGCGCTTTCGAGCACCGACACGCCGAATTCGGCCGTGCGCTTGTCGCCTTCGGCCGGCAGGTAGGCCAGGTGGCCGACGCCGATCAGTTCGAGGTCGTGGTCGAACACGCCGAACACGGTGTCGCGACCGAAGTCGATCGTGCGGACATAGTTCTCGATCACGTGGTCGGGCACCATCTGGCCGAAGCGCAGCAGGCGGTCCTCTTCGTCGAGCGAGAGAAAGTGGGTGAGCATTTGCTCACGGTCTTTGGAAGCCAGTTCCCTGACGAGAACCGGCGCAGTACCGACCGTGCCGACGACTTCGGCAGGGCCGTTGAATTGCGTGTTCATCGTGGGTTCCTCAGTGTGTGGCCGCACAAGCGGGTTGTGCAATGCAACAGCATTTTACCCGACCGTCAGCCCCCGGATTGGGGAAAACCCGTATTTAACGATGTTTAAGCTGGAGGATGAATTCTAAATCTGCTTAGTTAAATGCGTATCTATTTGATTTTTAACGGATTTAAAATTCATAATATGAAATGCGCGGCGGGCGGTCGCAGTGTGCCCGTCGCGCAACGCTTGCTGCTGCGCATCAATCAGGCGGCCGTCGACAGCCCGCGTTCGATCAGGTCGATCACCTGCTCGGCGAAGTCGCGGTAGCCGAGGCGGCCGCCGGGCTTCAGCCAGGTGAACGTCCAGTTGATCATCCCGAACACCATCATCGTCACGGAGGTCTGGTTTTCCTTCGAGATGCGATCCGGGTACGCACGTGCGAGCTGTCGCGTGAACGCTGCGACGATGTCGCGCTGGCGGTCGAGCACGATTTCGCGCTGCGCGTCCTCGAGATACTTCACGTCGTTGAGCAGCGCGACGTGGCGGCTGTGCGATGTCTCGTATTCGGCGAGGAACGCGCGTACGAGCTCGGCGAACGCGTCGCGTTCGCTGAGGCCACGCCGCTGGCTCGCGCCTTCGACCTCGGCAATGATCAGCATCAGCCGTTTCGTGTAGCGGTCGAGCAGGTCGAACAGGATCGCTTCCTTGCTCTCGTAATAGTGATAGAGGCGTGCCTTCGACGTGCCGCTCGCGGTCGCGAGATCGGACATCGACGTGCTCGGGTAGCTCGTCTGCGCGAATTTGTCGGCGGCCAGATCGAGGATCTGCTCGCGCTGGGATTCGTGGTCGGGCGCTCGGGTACGGGCCATGGTCGAATGCGGAAGATTAGCGGTGCGTGGTGGCCGCACGGGCCGCGCGCACCTGCGTGGAGGAGAGGGCGTCAGGCGTGTCGTCCTGCAGCTCGAGCCGGCCGGCCGCCGCGAGTTCGCGGCAGCGCCACCAGGCGATCGAGTCGCTGACGAACAGCCCGCCGCGGTCGGCGTCGGCCATGATGCTGCCGACGAGGCGCCGCGCGGGCAGCCAGTCGGTTTCCGCGCGCGCGACGATCAGCGCGTCGAGATCCCCATAGTGGCCGCTCTTGATCGTGTTGCTGACCCAGTAGCGTAGCTCGGCGTTCAGGTGCTTCGCCTCCTGCCATTCGAGCGCGAGGCGGCCGATGCGCAGCACCGAGATCGGCGCGGCCACCGGGCGCTTGCGCGCCAGTTCGGCGGGCGAGAACATGCCGGTCGCGCATGCCTGGTCGGTGCGCGACAGCGACGCGCGCTGCGCCGGGTCGAGGTCGGCGGCCGACAGCCGCACTTCGTTCAGGCGTTGCGGGACGTTGCGCAGGTGATAGGCGACGCGCCGCAGCAGCAGCTTGTCGCCGACGCTCGGCGCATGCCAGACGACCACCTGGCCCGACTCCATCGCGAGCTGGTCGAGGCGCGCGAACTCGCCTTCGATCTCTGCGTTCCAGTCGGGAATCTGGTCGCCGAGCACGCGCTGCCAGAAGGCGGCGCGCGTGTCGGGCGTCTCGTCGGCGCCCTTGAGCGGCCCGACACCGAGATCGTCGAGCAATCCGACGACGTGCTCGTCGCGCCCGGCTTGCGCGAGTGCCTCGCGCAGCGACGCGGCAGCGGTGCCGCCCTGAATCACATGAATGGTACTCATCGGCCTGTCGTCAACAAAAGAAAACCGCCGGCCGGGCGGACGTTGCGATGTCCAGCCGGCCGGCGGCCCCTAGTGTAAGCGAGATGTGTGACGGCGAGAAACCGCCCGGTGCCGCGACGCGACGTCGCTCAACGCTCGTCGTAGCTCACGACGACCTTGTCGCTGATCGGGTGGCACTGGCACGTGAGCACGAAGCCGTCCTTCACTTCATGCTCCTCGAGCGTGTAGTTCTTCTCCATCCGCACTTCGCCCTCGAGCACCTTCGCGCGGCACGTGCAGCACACGCCGCCCTTGCACGCATACGGAAGCGCGAGGCCGGCGCGCAGGCCGACGTCGAGCAGGCTTACGCCTTGGTACGGCAGGCGCAGCTTGCGCTTCTTGCCGTCGAGCACGATTTCGAGTTCGGCAGCCGGCGTCTGGTCGGTGATTTCGACGACCGGCGCACCGGCCTGCGGCAGCGGCGTGCCGAAGCGCTCGACATGCAACTTCGCCTGCGGCACGCCGGCGGCCTTCAGCGCGGCTTCGGCCGCATCCATCATCGGCGCGGGGCCACAGATGAACGCCTCGTCGATCGCATCGGCCGGTGTCAGCGTGCCGAGGAATTCCGCACATTTCGCCTGGTCGAGCACGCCGTTGAACAGCTCGACGTCTTGCAGGTCGTCCGACAGCACGTGATACAGGACGAAGCGGTTCATGTAGCGGTTCTTCAGGTCCTCGAGCTCCTCCGCGAACATGATCGCGTCGACGCTGCGGTTGCCGTAGATCAGCGTGAACGTGCTGCGCGGCTCGAGTTCGAGCGTCGTCTTCACGATCGCAAGCACGGGCGTGATCCCCGAGCCGCCGGAAAACGCGACGTACTGCTTGCCGTGGTCGGCATTCAGGTGCGTGAAGAAGCGGCCGTCCGGCGTCATCACGTCGATCGTATGGCCCGGCTTCAGCGAATCGAACGCGAAGTTCGAGAAGCGGCCGCCGCGTACGCGCTTGATGCCGATGCGCAGTTCGCCGTCACGGTCGTAGTCCGTCGTGCCGACGCAGATCGAGTACGAGCGGCGCGTTTCCTCGCCGTCGATGTGGGTCTTCAGCGTGACGAACTGGCCCTGCGTGAAGCGGTACGCGTCGCGCAGCTCGGGCGGTACGTCGAAGGAGACGGTCACGGCGTCGGCGGTCTCGGGCCGCACGTCGCGGATACGCAGCGGATGAAATTGCGGGGTCGCCATATCGATTAATAAGGTTTGAAGTAGTCGAAGGGTTCGCGGCAGTCGACGCAGCGATACAGCGCCTTGCAGGCCGTGGACGCGAATTGCGCGAGACGCTCGGTACGGGCCGAGCCGCAGCGCGGGCACGCGGGCGCCGCGACGGGCCGCGGCACGAAACGCACGACGTTTTCACGCGGCGCGGCGGTGCCGCACTGGCCGACCGGCGGCGCGATGCCGTACGCGCGCAGCTTGTCGCGCGCTTCCTGCGTGATCCAGTCGGTCGTCCACGCGGGTGCGAGCACCGTCTCGATCCGGTGCGGCGGCAGGTCGGCGGCCTGCAGCGCGGCGGCGATGTCCTCGGCGATCTGCGACATGGCCGGGCAGCCCGAGTAGGTCGGCGTGATCACGACCTCGAGCTGGCCGTCGTCCGCGCGGCGGACGTCGCGCAGGATGCCGAGCTCGCGGATCGACACGACCGGGATCTCCGGATCGGGCACGGCTTCGAGCACGTCCCATGCGCGGGCGAGCAGCGGATCGTCGCGGTGCGCGGCGGGCACGGCGTTGGTGGGGGCGATGGTCTGGACGGACATCGTCGGGCTCCGTGGCGTCGGGGTTACCAGGTCGCGCCGGGGTGCTGGCGTGCGAGGCTTTGCAGTTCCGCGAGCAGGTAGCCCATGTGTTCCGAGTGCTCGCCCTGCTTGCCGGTCGTCACATGCTGCACCGGTGCCGGCAGCGTGAGCGTCGCCTCCGCGAGCGCGTCGTCCACGTCCGCGCGCCACGCCGCTTCGAGTGTGGCCGGTGCGGGGGCGATGCCTTCGGCGGCGACTGCGTCGTCGATCGCATCGGCGGCGAAGAATTCGCGCGTATACGGCGTCAGGTAGTCGAGCGCGTCCTGTGCGCGACGGTGCGATTCGTCGGTGCCGTCGCCGAGGCGAACGAGCCACTCGCGTGCGTGCTGCACGTGATAGCGGGTTTCCTTCACCGATTTCGCGGCGATCGCGGCGAGCTGCGTGTCGGCCGACGTTTCCAGTGCGGACCACACCTGAAGCATCAGCGCCGAGTACAGGAAGTTGCGCACGATCGTCACCGCGTAGTCCTTGTCGGCGTGCGCGGTACCGGCGACCGGGCCGTAGTGCGGCAGCTCGGCGAGCGTGAAGTTCGCGAACTCGCGCTCGGTGCGGAAGTACGCGTAGTCGTCCTCGGTCTTGGTGGCGCCGGTGAGCTGGCGCTCGAGTTCGGCTGCATGCGTATACAGCATGCGCGCCTGGCCGATGAGGTCGAGGCTCATGTTGGTGAGCGCGATGTCTTCCTCGAGGATCGGGCCGTGGCCGCACCATTCGGCGTTGCGCTGACCGAGGATCAGCGTGTTGTCCGCGAGGCGCAGCACGTAGGAGAGGTGTTCGGGCGTGATCGTCATGGCGCGGGCGTTACATGTGGTTGACTTCGTCGGGCAGCGTGTAGAACGTCGGGTGACGGTAGATCTTGTCGCCCGCCGGTTCGAACAGCTCGGCCTTCTCGTTCGGATCCGACGCGGTGATCGCCGACGACGGCACCACCCAGATGCTCACACCTTCCTGGCGGCGCGTGTACACGTCGCGTGCCATGCGCAGCGCCATCGTCGCGTCGGCGGCGTGCAGGCTGCCGCAATGCTTGTGGTCGAGGCCCTGCTTGCTGCGCACGAACACTTCCCAGATCGGCCATTCCTTGTTCATCACTTTCTCCTGATTCCTGAATTCGAGTGTTGCCGCTCAGGCGGCGTGCTGTTCGGCGCGGGCTTGGCGCTTCGCTTCGTGCGCGAGCGCGGCTTCGCGCACCCACGCGCCGTCGTCGTGTGCTTTCACGCGGGTTGCGAGGCGTTCCTTGTTGCACGGGCCGTCGCCGTTCACCACGCGCCAGAATTCGTCCCAGTCGATCGTGCCGTAGTCGTGATGGCCGCGCGCCTCGTTCCACTTCAGGTCGGGGTCGGGCAGCGTTACGCCGAGCACCTTCGCCTGGTCGACCGTCGCGTCGACGAATTTCTGGCGCAGGTCGTCGTTCGAGATCCGCTTGATGCCCCATTTCGCGGACTGGCTGCTGTGGACTGAATCGGCGTCGCTCGGGCCGAACATCATCAGTACCGGCCACCACCAGCGGTCCACGGCCTGCTGGACCATCGCGCGCTGCGCGTCGGTGCCCTTCATCATCGACAGCAGTGCATCGAAACCCTGGCGCTGGTGGAACGACTCTTCCTTGCACACGCGGATCATTGCGCGCGCGTACGGGCCGTACGTGCAGCGGCACAGCGGGATCTGGTTCATGATCGCGGCGCCGTCGACGAGCCAGCCGATCACGCCGACGTCGGCCCAGGTCGGCGTCGGGTAGTTGAAGATGCTCGAGTATTTCGCCTTGCCGGCGTGCAGCGCGTCGATCAGCGATTCGCGCGATACGCCGAGCGTTTCGGCCGCGCTATATAGATAGAGGCCGTGGCCGGCTTCGTCCTGGACCTTTGCGAGCAGGATCGCCTTGCGCTTCAGGCTCGGCGCGCGCGAGATCCAGTTGCCTTCGGGCAGCATGCCGACGACTTCCGAGTGCGCGTGCTGCGAGATCTGGCGAACCAGCGTCTTGCGATAGGCGTCGGGCATCCAGTCCTGCGGCTCGATCTTGCCGTCAGCGGCCATGACCGCATCGAACCGCGCCTGCTCGGGCGACTCGGCTGTGGCGTCGAGCGGCGCGACGTTGCCGGGGATGTCGAGGGATTGCGTGTACATGGCGGGGCTCTCGTCCGGTTGAATGTGTGCGAAGTATAAACCAACCGACCGGTCGGTTAATAAATTTCTTGCGGATTTGCGGCGAGACCCGGGTAAACGAGGGAAGTCGGGGCGCGATCGTGCGGCGTGATGGCTGTCCGGCACGCGGGGCCCACGTCTTCTGCGGCACAATGCCCGCTTTCCGACGAGGATCTTGCCGATGTCATTCCGAAGCAGTATCGCCGCGGCCGTGCTGGGTGCGGCCGTTTTTGTATCGCCGCTCGCGGCGTCGGCTTCGGCCGCGCCTGCCGGATGGGTTGCCGCGTGGGCGACCGCGTTGCAGCCGATCCCCGATCTTGCCGCACCGCCGCCGCTCTATCGCGCGCCCGACGTCGCCGGGCGGGCGGTGCGCCAGATCGTCTATCCGACGGTGTCGGGGCGTGCCGCACGGATCCGTGTCAGCAACGCATACGGACGTTCCCCGCTGGTCGTCGAGGCGGCGAGCCTCGCGCGCGCCGGCGAAGGCGCGGCGCTCTCCGGCGGTGCGGCGGTGCCGATCCGGTTCGGCGGCAAGGCGTCGGTGACGCTTGCGCCGGGCCAGGAACTCGAAAGCGATCCGGTAGCGATCGAGGTTGCGGCCGGGCGGCCGTATGCGATCAGCCTCCAGATGGGGCCGAACCAGCGGATGACGGTCTGGCACCGCGTGTCGAACCAGTTCAACTATGTGTCTGTCCCGGGCGACCACGTGAGTGATCCGGGTGCTGCCGCGTTCCGCACCCGCTTTACCCAGTTTGCATGGGTGACCGAGCTCGCGGTCGAGACTGGTTCCACGCGCGCCAGCGTAGCCGCGATAGGCGATTCGATTACCGACGGGCTGCGCTCGAGCATGAACCGGAACCGCCGCTGGCCGGACGCACTGGCGCGTCGGCTGACCACCTCCGGCGTGGAATCGATTGGCGTCGCGAATCTTGGTATCAGCGGGAACCGGCTGCTCAGCGATTCGGCGTGCTACGGCACGTCGCTGGCGTCGCGGTTCGAGCGCGATGCGCTGTCGCGCTCGGGCGTAAAGGCGGCGATCGTGCTGATCGGGATCAACGACATCAACTTTGCGGCGATGCCGCCGCGCGCGGGCCTCGATTGCGACAGCCCGCATACACAGGTCACTGCCGCGTCGCTGATCGACGGCTACCGCCGGCTGATTGCCGCGGCGCACCTTCAGGGTGTGAAGGTCTTCGGCGCGACGCTCACACCGGCCGGGCTGCCGGCGGGGCGTGAGGCGATCCGGCTCGAGGTGAACCGGTGGATCCGGAGTGGTAGCGGGTTCGACGGTGTGGTCGACTTCGATGCGGTGCTGCGCGATCCGGCACGCCCGAGTGTGCTGCAGCGTCGCTACGACAGCGGCGACGGCATTCATCCGAGCGACGCGGGGTACACGGCGATGGCCGACGCGGTGTCGATCGAGCAACTGCAGGCTGCAGTGGGCGGCAAGTGATGCGCCTCCATGGCCTCTATATATAGAGGAAAGTGTGGCCGGCGACCTGGAAGTCAGCGGCGTCGCCTGGCCCGTCGAGCCCGAAGCCCCCGTGCGCGTGAGCGCACGGGGGTTTTTTCAAAATATTTTCACAAAGGGGCTTGCGTAGATGGGGGCGGGTGCTTAGAATCACGCCTCTTTCGCGCTAACGGAAACGCGGCGCGGGAGAAAGAAGGGAAGCGGTGCTGTTGAAGTCTGGAGCGCGCAACTGGCCTGGAAGTTGAACCCCGCAGTCGCAACGATGGTGTAAAAAAGTTGTTGACGAGCTGCGAAACACGGTTCATAATCTCGCTTCTCTGCTGCTGAAAT
>NZ_JAAOXM010000011.1 GCF_011605345.1 Burkholderia sp. D-99 | reverse complement strand
CGATCGGCGCGTCGGGCTGCCGGATCCTGGTGACGCTGCTGCACGAGATGGCCAAGCGCGACGCGAAGCGCGGGCTGGCGTCGCTGTGCATCGGCGGCGGGATGGGCGTCGCGCTCGCGGTCGAGCGCGCCTGAGCGGGGTCTGACGATTCGTCCCGCGTGCGGCGCCGGCCGGCGCCGCGCGTGGGTGAAGCGGTTTTCGCGCACGACAAGCAGTCAAGAACAAGCGCGAGGTGCCGGTGCGTGCTGCGTCCGCGACGCGGGCGGCTGCGCATCGAAGCGGTGGGGCGGCAGCATGTGTGATGCCGTCGCCCCGCCTTCATCGATTACTTTTTTGTCGGTAATTTATAGGATGACTAAGCGAATTGCAGTTGTGACTGGTGGAATGGGCGGCCTCGGCGAAGCGGTCAGCATCAGGTTGAACGACGCGGGCCACCGGGTAGTCGTCACGTATTCGCCGAACAACACCGGCGCGGACCGCTGGCTGACCGAGATGCATGCGGCCGGCCGCGAGTTCCACGCGTATCCGGTGGACGTGGCCGATCACGATTCGTGCCAGCAATGCATCGAGAAGATCGCCCGGGATGTTGGCCCGGTCGACATTCTCGTGAACAACGCGGGCATCACGCGCGACATGACACTGCGCAAGCTCGACAAGGTCAACTGGGATGCGGTGATCCGCACGAACCTCGATTCCGTGTTCAACATGACGAAGCCGGTCTGCGAAAGCATGATCGAGCGCGGCTGGGGCCGCATCGTCAACATCTCGTCGGTGAACGGCTCGAAGGGTTCGGTCGGCCAGACCAACTACGCGGCCGCGAAGGCCGGCATGCACGGCTTCACGAAATCGCTCGCGCTCGAGATCGCGCGCAAGGGCGTGACGGTGAACACGGTGTCGCCGGGCTACCTCGCGACGAAGATGGTCACGGCGATCCCGCAGGACATCCTCGACTCGAAGATCCTCCCGCAGATTCCGGCGGGCCGGCTCGGCAAGCCCGAGGAAGTCGCGGCGCTGGTCGCTTACCTGTGCTCGGAGGAGGCCGGCTTCGTGACGGGCTCCAACATCGCGATCAACGGCGGCCAGCACATGCACTGACGCGCGGCGGCCCGGACGGCGTGCACGCACGTGCCGGGCCGTGATTCGCTGGTTCCAAGTGCCGCAGCGGTGCAGGTGTGCCAATGCGGCCCCGCATTCCGGAGAAGGCATGAGCGACACCTGGATGGGACTCGCGATCGGCGGCGCGGCACTGGCCGTCGCGCTGACGATGGCGATCTCGCTCTACTGGCTCGAGCGGCGCCGTGCGCGGCTGCTGCGGAACTTCGATCATCGCGATTGCTGGCTCGTCGCGTACGGCAAGTGCTTCGCGCGCGTGCGGGCAAGGCCGGCGCGCCGCATGCGCGGCGCGCGTTGACGGCGGCGACATGGCGGCAGTCACGTATCACCGTTGAGAGCGGTCACGCATCGCGCGCATGCCACCGGCGATGCGCGCGATGCCCGTGCTCAATCGCTCTTTTCGCTTTTTCCACCCGACTCGCCCGAGTCGTTCTTGTGGAAGATCCGCTTCGTCGTGCGCTTGGTGGCGTCCCAGCCTTCGCGCGACACGTGTGCGACCCCGTGCCCGACCGCCTTCGCGGCGCTTGCGGTCGCGTGGCCGAAGCTGCGGGCCGCCTCGCCGGTCTTGTGCGCGGCTTCCTTCGAATCGCGCTTGATGTCCTGCTTCACTTCCGACATGTCTGCGTGCGCGATCGGGCTGATCAGCGCCAGAACGAGCGCGGTGCCAATGAACTGACGAACTTTCACGACCTGGTTTCCTTCCGTTGGGTAAGCCTCGTCATCGAGGATTCGCATGGCCGGCGGGTGCCGGCCGAAACGTGCCGGGTGCCGATGCGTCGAGCATCACCGCGGCGCGGCCGGACAGCAGCACGCGCTCGCCGCAGCGCAGCGCGAAGCCGTACAGCACCGAGCGGGCGTCGCCGCTCACGCGTTCCGCCTCGACGACGAGCGGCTGCGCGAACGTGTCGAGCCGGTCGACGAACGCGTCGACGTTGCGCACGCTCGCCAGATAACCGACGCGCGGACGCGCTTCCTGCGCACCGAGCAGCGCGCCGTGCACGGCCATCGCCTGCGCCGCGTATTCGATTCCGCAGACGGATGCGAGCCGACCGTGCGAGCGCAGCGGGTTGTGCGGATCGCGGTGGCTCGTCGCGGTGCAGCGGATGCGGGCGGCATCCCACGCATCGACCGTATCGAGCAGGCACATCGCGCCGTCGTGCGGAATGTGCGCGGCGATCCACGTGTGGTCGAGCGGCGGCGCGAGCGGGATCGTCGTGGTCATCACGCGCGCTCCGCGAACGTATCCGGCATCGCGACATCGACCTGCACGCGGGTATCGGCCAGGTAGTCGAGCACGACGCGCGTCGAACGCCGCGCGGCGAGCGCCTCGAGCAGCGGCAGCACGCGCGCTGCCGGATTGCCGGCGCGCAGCACGTCGAGTTCAGCATGCGCGAGCGTCGTCGCGGGTGCGTCGGTGAGTTGCACGTCGATGCGGGCGAGCACGCGTTCGCTTGCTTCCGGCGCGAGCACGAGTGCCACGCCGAACGCGTCGCCGATCGGCCGCACCGCGCGCAGCGGTTCCGGATAGTCGGTGTCGTACACGATCAACAGGGTCGGCACGTGATCGACCACGACCTGGCACAGGCTTTCGAGCAGGCCCGCGGCGAAGCTGCCGTCGTGCGCGCAGAGCACGTTCGACGTCGCCATCGCGCGGGTCGCGATGCTCCAGTAGCCGGCTGGCGCGTTGTGCACGGAGTTGTGGAAGCGCGTCGGCGACAGCTGGCGATCGTCGCCGGCCAGCGTTTCGCAGATCGCGTGGCAATTCTGGCCGTCGCCGCCCGATGCGCTGAACACGGTCGCGAGCGCCGCGGCGTCGCGACCGCTTGCGGCCACAGCTTCGTGGCCGGCCGCGAGCGCCACGCGCACGACGGGACCCGTGCGGCGCCGCTCGGCAGACGGCAGGCCGGCCGGCGGCGGCAGCTCGGTGCGGGCCGGCGCATATGGCGCGCGTCCCGCGAGCACGTCGGCCGCGTGCGGCCAGTCGTTCAATCCGGGCCCGACGAGGCCGATGCTTTCGATGAAGGCGGTCAGTGTCATGGCGGGCCTCAACGGCGTGCGTGGTCGGCGCGGCCGAGGATCAGGCTGCAATTCGTGCCGCCGAAGCCGAACGAATTGGAGAGGACGGCGCGCACGCGCGCATCGCGGCTCGCGAGCACGTAGTCGGCGACGAGTGCCGGGTCGGGTTGCGTCGTGTTGACGCCGGCCGGCACGAACTGCTCGCGCAGCGCGAGCGCGGTGACGACCGCCTCCAGCGCGCCCGCCGCGCCGAGCGTATGGCCGGTCGCGCCCTTCGTCGAGCTGTACGGCGTGCTGGCGAACAGCGCGCCGATCGCGCGGCTTTCGGCCGCGTCGTTGCTGGGCGTCGCGGTGCCGTGCAGGTTCACGTAGTCGATGTCGTTCGCGCCAAGGCCGGCGGACGCGAGCGCCAGCTCGATGGCGACGCGTGCGCCGAGCCCGTCCGGATGCGGCGACGACATGTGATGCGCGTCGCTCGATTCGCCGATGCCGAGCAGCAGGATCGCATCGGCATCGAGCGTGGCGGGCGGGTCGGGCACGCGTTCGACGAGCGCGAACGCGGCGGCCTCGCCGATCGAGATGCCGTCGCGCGCGACGTCGAACGGTCGGCACGGCCGGCGCGACAGCAGTTCGAGCGAATTGAAGCCGTACAGCGTCGTCAGGCACAGCGAATCGACGCCGCCGACGACGGCCGCATCGATCAATCCCGCCTCGATCATGCGGCGCGCGGAGCCGAACACCTTCGCGCCGGACGAGCATGCGGACGAGATCGCCATCGCCGGCCCGCGCAGCGCGAAAAACGCGCGCACGAACGCGGCCGGCGAATACGGGTTGTGCGTGTGGGCGTAGCGGAAGTCGGCGGGCAGCGCGCCGCTCGCCGGATCGCGGCGCTGGTATGCGTGCTCGGTCTCGAGGATGCCGGCCGTGCTCGTGCCGACGAACACGCCGACGCGCGCCGCGCCATGGCGCGCCACGGCCGCCGCGACGCGTGCGTCGAAGCCGTCCTGCATGAGGCCGAGCTGTGCGAGGCGGTTGTTGCGGCACTCGAAATCGGCGAGGTCGGCACGCACGGGCTGCGCATCGACGCCGTCCACCGCGCCGATCCACGTGTCGAGATCCGCCCGCTCGAAGTCGCAGGGCGTGAGCCCGCCGCGCGCGTGGCGCAGCGCATCGAGGGTCGCGTCGAGGCCGCGGCCGATGCAGCTGGTGGCGGTGAAGTGCGAGAGCAGGAGAGGTTTCACGAGGGTCGCATCCGGTGGCCGGAACGGGCGCCGCAGCGGGGCTGGCAGGCGAGTCGTTCGAGGTCAGATTTTATCAAACGGGGTTGCCGGAACGCCCGGCTGGCCGGGCGGTTCGGGCGCAAGCGCCGCACGCAGCGTGGTCCACGGCAGCTGCGCGTCGGCGGCCGCGCGCAGTACCGCTTGCAACACGTCGAGCACGACCGGTTCGCCGCGCGCGTCGCGCGCCGCGTGGCCGTCGTGCACGAGCAGGATGTCGCGCGGCGCGAGACCGTGCAGCAGGCGGCGCGTGACGGTCGCGGCATCGCGTGCGCGCGTGTCGAAGCCGCGCCGCGTCCAGCTCGCAAGCTGCAGGCCGAGTTCGCACAGCACGGGTTCGAGAAACGGATTGCGCAGGCCGGCCGGCGCGCGGAAGAACAGCGGGCGCGTACCGGCGATCTCGGTCAGCGTCTCTTGCGCGGCCGCGATCTCGCGCCGCAGCGCGGCGGGCCCCGACAGCGAGAACGTGTGCCGGTGCCGCTGGCTGTGATTCTCGATCGTGTGACCGCGCGCGACGATCGCCTCGACCCAGCGCGGATGACGGCGCGCGAGATCGCCGATGCAGAAGAACGTCGCGCGCGCGTCGTAACGGTCGAGCAGGTCGAGCACGCGCGGCGTGACGTCCGGGTCCGGGCCGTCGTCGATCGTCAATGCGATCCGGCGGCCGGCACCGGGCGGCAGGCGCGTCCAGTTCGGCCCGAGCAGCGTGCTGCGCGGCCACAGGCCGGCGGCGGTCAGCACGAGATGCGACGCGACCACACCGCCGACCGCCCACGGCCACGCGGCCGGCTGCGCGACGACGGCTGCTGCCGCGCCCGCATGCAGCGCGGCAGTGCCCGCGATCAGCGGCGTGGGCTTCCAGCGGCGCGCATCGCCGGGCGGTCGCGACGGAACGGACGACGGTGCATTCATGCGCGGCTTCCTTGCTGACGGTTGCCGGCTGCGGCCGTGCGCGGCGCGAGAATCGCCGCGAACGCGAGCGCGAGCATCGCGCCCGGGCCGACGGTCAGCCCGAAGGTTTCGAGCAGCGGCACGCGCGACAGCGCCAGCAGCCCGAAGCCGGCGACCGTCGCGAGGTTCGCGATCAGCAGCGACACGAGCGTGTGGGGCGTGACGGGCTGCGCGTCGTCGCGCTTGCAGAAGAACAGCGCGTAGTTCGAGCCGACCGCCACGATCAGCAGCATCCCGACCAGATGCAGGATCGTCAGTTGCACGCCGGCGAGCGCGAAGCCGGCCGTCACGACCAGCACGGCCGCGACGAGCGGTGCGAGCGCGCGCATGACACGGCGCGGCGAGCGTAGTGCGATCAGCAGCAGCACGGTGATCGCGACAAAACCCGCGAGCGACAGCCGGATGTCCTCGTGCACATAGCTCACGTACAGGCGATCGGCTTCGGCCTTCATGTCGACGAACAGCGCATCGGGCACGCCCGCGCGCGCGACGGCCGCGCGAATCGGCGTTGCATCGAGACTCGATGCCGGTTGCGCGGTGCGGGCGGCATCCGGCGCGCGCAGCGGCAGCATCGCGCTCCAGCGGCCGTCACGTTCGGTCAGCAGCGCATCGACGGCGAGCGCCATCGACGTGCCGCGCAGGTCCGCGTGCGTCAGCAGCGGCGCGTGGCGAGCGGCCTCGACGTCGGCGATGAACGGCGCGAACAGGTCGGGCTTGACCGATATCGGCTGGTTCGCGACGGCGTCGCGCATCCGCGCGGCGAGCACGTCGGCATCCGGCAGGCTCGCCAGGCGCGCGCGCTGCGCCGCGTCGCTCGGCAGGTAGCGCGCGGGGCTTTCGAAACCCGCGAGCGTGCCCTGGTCGACGAGCGGCTGCAATTGCGCGGCGACCTGTTCAGCGCGTTCGAGCGCGGCCTGTTCGGTCGGCGCGGCAATTACGACGAGGAAGCGCACGTCGGGCGCACCGACGTCGGCGCGCAGGCGTGCGTCGAGCGCCTGCGCTTGCGCCGGCACGGGGCTGAGCGCGGCGAGCTCGCGGCTCCACAGGCCGTCGCGATGCAGCACGAGCGTCGCGCCCGCGGCGATCACCAGCACGGCGAGCGGCCAGCGCAGCCGCGGCGCGGCGTCGGCCGCGCGCGCGAGCACGGCGCCGACGCGCGACACGTCGCGGATCGCGACATGCTCGCCGCGCAGGTGCGGCAGCACGAAGCGCGTGACGAGCGCGGCGGCCGTCAGTCCGACGATCGAATACAGCCCGAGTTGCACGAGGCCCGGGAACCCGGAGAACAGCATCGACGCGAAACCGCACACGGACGTCAGCACGCCGAGCCGGATCGTCGGCCAGTACGCGGCGACCCATGCGCGCGTCGCATCGCCCGGGCGTACCGTGCCGCGCGTGCCGCCCTGCGCCGATTGCACGAACAGGTAGATCGAATAGTCGACGGCTTCGCCGATCAGCGTCGTACCGAAGCCGAGCGTCAGCCCGTGGACCGTGCCGAACACGACGCTGACCGCCGCGATTCCCGCAGCGACGCCCGTCAGCACCGGCAGCAAGCCGAGCGCGAGCGTGCGCGGCGAGCGGTACAGCGTCAGCAGCAGCGCGACGATCAGCACGACGCTCGCCGTCGACAGCCGTTCGACGTCGTGCCGGATCGTGTCGCGCGTGTCGACCGAGAACACGCCGGGGCCCGTCATCGCGAGCGTGGCCGCGGCGGCGTTCGGCACGGCCTGCTTTGCGGCGGCGAACGCGCGGCGCACCGTGTCGATCGCGCGGGCCTGGGCGTCGGTAGCGGAACCGGCGGCGGCCGTCTGCACGACGAGCACCGCGCGCGTGCCGTCGCGCGATGCCCACACGCCGTCGCGGCTCGCCGGTTCCGCCGCGCTGTCGAGCTGGTCGACGAGCGTGGCGACTTCGCCGGTCGGGTCGCGCGGCAGCATCGCCTTGGCCACGAGGCCGGCCGACGAGCTCAGCAGGTCGAGGCTGTCGCCGAGCGCCAGGTGCAGGCCGGCGGTGCTGAAGTGCTGCGGCGTGACGGCCGGGCTCAGCAGGTAACGGTGATCGAAGATGAACTGCCGGTCGCGGGCGTCGTTCGCGGCTTCGCCGTTGTGCACGGCCGCGAATTGCGGTTCGGTGCGCAGTGCGCCGGCAACGCGCCGCGACAGTGCGGCGCGCGTGGCCGCATCGCCGCCGTCGATCGCGACGAGGATCAGCCGTGACACGATGCCGTCGCGCAACTGGTCGACGAGCACGCGCTGCCCGGCGCTCGGCGAACTCGGCAGGAATGCGGACAGGTCGGCCGTGAAGTGCGCGCGCCCGATCGCGACGCCGCACGCGAGCAGCGCGAGCAGCCACACGAGCACCGCGCGCTGCCGCAGCGCGTGCAGGCGGCGGGCGACCGGCGACGAAGGGGGCCGGGTGCGCTCGTCCATCAGTTCGGGTTCGCCGGAACGGGTTGCAGGCGCATCACCGAACGGTCGCCGTCGGCCTGCCGGATCGCGACACTGCGCAACAGGTCGCGCGAGCCGTCGAGCGTGATCGTGCTGACGACCTTCAGCATCCGCGAGTCGAGCGGCGTGAGCGTCAGTGTCCAGTCGTCGCCGCGCCCGGCGAGTGCGACCTTGTAGACCTGCTCGAGCGCGAAGCGGTTGCCGGCGAGCGTCGCGCGGATGCTGTCGATGAACGCGCCGAGTTCCGGATAGCGTGCGAGCGCGAGCGTGTACTTGTGGTTGTTGCGCTCGACGGTGAGCATGTCGCCGTCGACGACGAGGTGTTCGGGCTTCGGGCTCAGCGTGTGCTTCTCGAGATGGTCGGGCGCGACGAACACGAGTTCGCCGGACGACTCGACCGGCTGCGTCGCGATCGACAGGTACTTCGTCTCGGTGAACGTCGCACGCCCCGACTTGTGCTGCGCGAGCGTCGACATCAGCCGGTCGAGAGTCCACGCCGGCGTGGTGTCGGCCGCCTGCGCGGGCGTGGCGGCCAGCACGATCGCGGCGGTGCTGGCAGCGATGGCGGCGGCCAGCGTGCGGACGGCGCGAAGCAGCGCGGGCGTGAGCGTGGGCAGGCAGCGGCGAGCAGCGGTCATGCGTCGGAATCCCTCGTGGCGGACAGGCCGGCACCGGCGCTCGCGGCGTCGCGGCGCGCGGTCGCGGCATCGCCGCCGTGCCAGAAATCGAAATAGTTGAACCAGTTGTACGGTGCCTCGCGACAGTGCTTGTCGAGCAGCGCGACGTAGCGCGCGAGTGCCGCGTCGACGGCCGCCGCGCGCGCGTCGCGCCGCACGTCGGAGAAATCGGCGAGCGTTTCGAAGTGCACATCGTAGCGGTTGCCGTCGCGATAGAGGCCCGTCATGAAGATCACCGGGCGCCGCAGCATCGCGGCCATGTAGAGCGGCCCGAGCGGGAACGCGGCCGGCGCGCCGAGCAGCGGCAGCCGCCGCAGCGACGCGGCCGCGTCGTCGAGCAGCGTGCGGTCGGCGAGCATGCCGACCATGCAGTTCGCGTCGAGGCGCTCGCGCACCTTCAGCATCGAGTCGACCTGCCCGAGCGGAATCACTTCCGGCTGCGCGGCGGGATTCACCGCGGCGAGCGTCGCGTTGATCTTGCGCGCGTTCTTCTCGTACATCGTCACGACGACGCGCAGGTCCGGGTGCGTGCGGCCGATTGCGCGCACGACCTCGAAGCTGCCGAGATGCGCGCCCATCAGGAACGCGCCGCGTCCGCCCGCGAGCGCGTCATCGACGAGCGTTTCGCCGTGCAGCCGGATGTCGAACAGGTCGAAGCGCCCGTTCATCAGGTAGATGCGATCGTGGATCGTTGCCGCGAACGTGAACACGTGCCGGTATACGTCGCGCCAGCGCGCGGGGCGGCCGAGCACGCGGCGCAGGTAGTCGCGCGACGCCGCGCACGCGACCGGCGAAAACAGCACGAAATACGTCGCGATCAGGTGCAGCACGACGCGCGCGCGCTGCCGGCCGAAGCGCAGCGAGATCCACGTCATCGCGCGCAGCAAGCCCGCATTGCTGCGCTCCTGGCGTTCGGCCCACGCGGTGGTGCGCTTCATGGCTGCGCGCCATCCTGCATGGCCGGCGGCGCGGACAGCACGCCGCTCGCG
Organism: Burkholderia sp. D-99; assembly: GCF_011605345.1. Classification (GTDB taxonomy): domain Bacteria; phylum Pseudomonadota; class Gammaproteobacteria; order Burkholderiales; family Burkholderiaceae; genus Burkholderia. The sequence goes on along the minus strand of NZ_JAAOXM010000011.1, from coordinate 267,642 downwards.
ACCTCGCGCGACCCGGCACGCAGCGTGAAGCGGATCGCGCCGCTGGGCGCGGCGTCGTACGCGAGATCGAGCGGTTCGCCCGGCGCGACCGGGCTCAGGAATTTCGCGGACCCGAGCCGCCACGCGTGCAGCGGGCGCTTCAGCGCCGTGCCGAGCGCATGGATCGCGTGATCGAGCAGCACGACGCCCGGCACGACCGGATGGTCGGGGAAGTGGCCGGGTAGTGCCGGGTGATCGACGGGAATCGTGAACTCGAGCACGGGTGTGCTGGCCGTATCGGGCACTGGCACTGGCACTGGCACTGGCACGGCCGCCGCGCGCGCATGCTGCGCAACGAGTGCGGCGAGCACGTCGCGCGGCAGCTTGCCGGTTTCGTTGCGCGGCAGCGCATCGACGAACACGAGCGGGCGCGGCATGAACGCGGGATCGATCCGCTCGCGCAGCGCGCGCTGCAGATCGGCTGCCGCGAGCGTTGGTGCGACAACTAGCGCGACGAGGCGCGTGACCGGTTCGAGGCCCGCGTCGGCGTGCGCAGGCGCGGCTTCGTCGGGCATGAAGAACACGCCGTCGATCACCTGCGGAATCGCATTGAGCTGATGGTTCAGGTACGCGAGCGACGTGCGCTTGCCGGCGATGTTGACGAGGTCGGCCTTGCGGCCGTGCAGCAGGAACCGGCCGTCGCCGAGCGGTTCGAGCGCATCGCCCATCGGCACGGGCGCCTCGACGTGCCCGCCCGATACCCAGATCGTCGGCTCGCCGTCGTCACTTTCCGGTTCGTCGCGCGCGTCGAGCCGGATATCCGGGAACAGCTCCCACGTCGCGCCTTGCGACGTGCGACGGGTGGCGATCTGGCCGGTTTCGGTGCTGCCGTAGATCTCGACGAGCGGCGCGTCGAGCGCGGCCTCGGCTTCGCACGCGAGCTTTTCCGACAGCGGCGCGGTGGCCGACAGCACGAGCGCCGCGCGCGGCAGCGCATGGCCGGCCGCCAGCAGCGCCCGCAGGTGGATCGGCGACGTGACGAGCACGCGCGGCTGCGGGATCGCGTCGAGTTCGTCGCGAATGTCGACCGGGTAGAACGGCTGGCGGTTGCTGAACGCGAGGCCGCCGATCAGCGCGAGCAGCACCGTCGACTCGAAGCCGTACATGTGCTGCGCAGGCACCGTGCCGATCAGCGTGGCCGCGCGGCCGTCGAGCAGCCCGAGGCGGTCGGCCGCCGCGCGCACGCAGCCGACCAGGAAGCCCCAGGTCTTGCGGTGCGGCACCGGCGCGCCGGTCGAGCCGGACGTGAATACGTAGGCCATGATCCGCGCCGCATCGATCTGCGGTACGGCGAACGGCGCGTCGTTCGCAAGCTCGCCGGGGGCGGCATCGGGGTACGCGAAGCGCGGCAGGTCGATCATGCAGTCGGGCGCGTCGTGCAGGCAGAACGCGTCGGGCGCGAACGAGGCGAGCTGGCGGACCATTTCCGGGGTGTGCGTCGACGGCAGCAGGCTGACCTTGCCGGCAACGAGCGCGGCGCACAGGCTGACCGCGAAGCGGTAGCGGTCGCGGCACACGTTGAACACGTGCGCGCCCGCGGGCAGCGCGGCGGCCACGCGCACGACGTCGGCGACGAACGCGCGCACGGTGACGGGCGCGCCGTCGCGCCAGGCGATCGTCTGGTCCGGCGACGAATGGAAAACCAGCGGGTGAGTCGGCATAAAACGGTCTAAACAGGAGCGAAAGCCGGCGCGGCCGCGTTGCGGCGGCGCCGGCCGTGAATTCATCGTGACGCCTGCGAGGCGTGTGTCGTCGCGCGATACGCGCGCACCGCATCGACCATGCGCGGCCGCGGTTCGTGCGGCAGTGCGAAGCGTCGGCACGCATGCTCGGCCGCGAACATCACGGCGACGAGCGGCAGCGACAGGTAGTTCGCGAACGTCGACCACGTGACGATCGGTGCGGTCGCGAACAGCAGCGTCGACACGGCGGCGATCGCGACGAAGAACAGCGTCCACGCAAGCGTGATCTGCCGCGTGTAGTGCGCGACGGCCGGCGTGATCGTGCCGTGAATCATCGTCGCGAAACGCGTGCACAGCGGCACCTTGCCGGCCGCGAGCGTGCGGCCGAACAGCAGCGCCATCGCGAGGTTGAAACTTGCGTGTTCCAGGTACAGGCCCCATTCGAAATGCCGGGCGAGCGGCGCGCGCGCGGCCCACAGTGCGGCGGCGACCAGCAGCCACGCCGGCACGAACCCGATGCGATGCGGCGAGCGCAGTGCCGCGCCGAGCGCGAGCAGCAGCGGCGGCACGAGCGCCATCGCGAGGCCGAAGCCGTGCGCGCCGGGCGTCGCGGCCGCGTAGTGCGCGCCGGCCTGGTACGCCGCGACGGCGCCGACCGCGGCGACGCCGCGTGCGACAGGCAGCAGCCGGCTCATCGGCGGCCTCCACACGCATGGCGCGGGTACCCGCTACCGGCAGCCGGGCAGCAGCGGGCGGAGAGGCGAACCGGAACGGAGCGGAAGGGCGGGTGCGGCATGACTGGCGACATCGGGCGGATCGTGGCCGGACGCGAGGGTCGGGCCGTCAAACATCATATGAATGGCGGCCGGGACGCAGGTCCGGGCCGGTGGTCGGGCACGCTCATTTTAGGGCCGCGGCACCGCGTGTTCGGGGCGGGCGCGAACGGCTTTTGTAACCGATTGTATGGCGCCGGACGAACGGTTTCTCGGGGTCGGTCCATTTCCTTCCAAAGCGGCTCAAGCGTCTGGTGCATTCGGGTCCCGCAACGGGCCGCGGCGCCGGCCCGCCAGTCTGTAACCATTGGCGGTATACGGCCCGATACCCGTTCGTCTAGAATCCGCGTAACTTTTACAAACGATCCCCAAATAACGCAGGCGGGGAAGCCGGCAGACGCCGGAGGGACGGAGATTTGCACGCGCCGGGCGTGCATGGCGATTGCCGTTTCCGGGCGCCTTCCGCTGCCACGGGCCGCCTGCCCGCACGCATGATGAACGCACTGGAACAAGAGCTCGCTACGCTGATCATCGGCGAACTGAATCTCGAAGACGTCCCGCTCGAAACAGTGACGGCCGACACCCCGCTGTATGGCGAGGGGTTCGGGCTCGACTCCATCGACATCCTGGAAATCGCACTGCTGATCTCGAAGAAGTACGGCTTCGAGCTGCGTTCGGACAATCCGGACAACCAGAAGATCTTCGCGACGCTCGGTGCACTGGCTGGGTACGTCGCCGCGCACCGCACGAAGTGACGGCGGCGCGCAGATGATGACGGCAGGCGGCCGCGATCGGCAGACGATACGCGGCCGCGTCGATCGAGGTGAAACGCGATGAACGGAGCAATTCGATGCGGGCGCTCGTGACGGGCGGCAGCGGCGCACTCGGGCAGGCGATCTGCACGGCGCTCGCGCAGGCCGGCCATGAAGTGTGGGTGCATGCGAACCGCCATCTCGCGCAGGCGGAGGCAGTCGCGCAGCAGATCGTCGCGGCCGGCGGCACCGCGCGCGCGATCGCGTTCGACGTGACCGACGCCGATGCGACGCTCGCCGCGCTCGCGCCGCTTGCCGACGACGCGCCGGTGCAGATCCTCGTCAACAACGCGGGCATTCACGACGATGCGCCGATGGCCGGCATGTCGCGCCGGCAGTGGCACAGCGTGATCGACGTGACGCTCAACGGCTTCTTCAACGTCACGCAGCCGCTGCTGTTGCCGATGATCCGCACGCGGCGCGGACGGATCGTCAACATCGCGTCGGTGGCCGGCGTGACCGGCAATCGCGGGCAGGTCAACTACGCGGCCGCGAAGGCGGGGCTGATTGGCGCGACGAAGTCGCTGTCGCTGGAGCTCGCGTCGCGCGGCATCACCGTGAACGCGGTCGCGCCCGGCATCATCGAATCGCCGATGGCCGAACAGGCGTTTCCCGCCGAACGCATCAAGCAGCTCGTGCCCGCGCAGCGCGCGGGCCGGCCCGACGAAGTCGCGGCGATGGTCGCGTACCTGGTGTCCGACGCCGCGGCCTATGTGACGGGGCAGGTGCTGTCCGTCAACGGCGGGCTCGCATGACGAAGCGCGCAGCGTCGGCGTGACGTAACGCAACGCGGCGCATGCCGCGAAGTTATGCGGCCAGCGCCGCATAGTGAGGAAATCGAAGTGTCCGTGCATCCAGTCGACGCCGAATGGCGTCCGTGTTCCCTGTCGTCCTCCGTCGCGCCGGTCGCAAGCGGGCAGACGGCGGGTGGGCCGGCCGCATCGCGACCCTGCGCGCCGCTCGCGCACGACAGTGACCGCGCGCTGCGGCTCGTCCGGATGAGCCATGCGCGGCTCGCCGCGTTGCTGCACGATGCATGCAGCCGCGGTGACGGGTTCGACCACGTGTTGCCCGGCGCATTGGGCGCGGTGTGCATCGGCGCGGCCGACCTGCAGCACGCATCCCGAACCGAATCGCACGCGGACGCCGCGGCGCGGATGCTGGCGGATGTCGTGCCCGACCTGCCGGTCGCGCCGGTGCCGATGGCGCTGCTCGGCGCCGGCATCGCGCCCGACGATGCCGTCTGCGAAATCTGGCAATGCAATGCGCGCGACCTGCGCAGCGAACGACGCGGCGCGCTGCACTATCGCTACAGCGAAACGGCGGGCCTCGTGTTCGGCAGCATCGTCGTGCACGAGCACGAAATGCCCGACGCGCATCACGACGGCGGCACGCCGCTCGAGCGCGCGACGCACGATGCGTACCGCGCGCTGTTCGACGTGCTCGATTCGCTCGGCATGCCGCATCCGCTGCGCATCTGGAATACCGTGCCGGCGATCAATGCGGTGCAGTTCGGGGTCGAGCGCTATCGTCAGTTCAATATCGGCCGCCAGCACGCCTTCGACGCGTGCCGCCGCGCGCTGACGGGCGGCGTGCCGGCCGCGTGCGCGCTCGGTTCGGTCGAGCCGGTCGCGGGCGATGCGTCACCGGACGCGCCGCTCGCGATCCATTTCCTCGCGAGCCGCACGCCGGCCGATCCGGTCGAGAACCCGCGCCAGGTCAGCGCGTATCACTATCCGGCGCAGTACGGCCCGCGTGCCCCGACGTTCGCGCGCGCAGCCGCATGGTCGGCGGGCGATGCCGCGCCGGTGCTGTTCGTTTCGGGCACCGCGAGCATCGTCGGGCATCGCACCGTGCATCCCGGCGACGTCGTCGCGCAAACGCGCGAGACGGTCGCGAACCTCGCGGCCGTGCTCGAGCAGGCCGCGCGCCAGGGGCACGGCCCGTTCACGCTCGCCGACCTGAGCTATCGCGTCTACGTGCGCGACGCCGGCGATGCCGCGGCGCTGGCCGCCATCGAGCACGTGCTGCGCGAGGCGGCCGGCCCCGGCGTGCGGCCGCTCGTCGTCCATGCGGACGTGTGCCGTGACGACCTGCTGGTCGAGATCGAGGCCAGCGCGGGTCATGAGGAGGCGTGGCTGTCATGAAGCGCGAGAGCCTCACGATCCGGCAGCCGGCCCCGGGCGTCGACGAAGCCTGCCGGCGGTCGCCGGCAAGTCATAAACTTTTGTCAGGATCCCTGTCTCCGCAATCGGCCGTTTCCATGTCCAAGCTGCACGCCTCGTCCACCCATCTCGTCCTGATTCCGAGCTACAACCCGGGCACCAAGGTCGACACGACCGTGCGCAATGCGCGAGCGCAGTGGAATCCGGTGTGGGTCGTCGTCGACGGCAGCACCGACGGCAGCGCCGAACGGCTGCAGGCCATGGCCGAGCGCGACCCGGGGTTGCGCGTGATCGTGCTGCCGGAGAACCGCGGCAAGGGCGCCGCGGTGCTCGCCGGGCTCGACGCGGCGGCCGCGAGCGGTTTTACGCATGTATTGACGATGGATTCCGACGGCCAGCATCCGGCCGACCTGATTCCCGCGTTCATGGCTGCGTCACAGGCCGCACCCGACGCGATGGTGCTGGGCGTGCCGAAGTTCGACGCGAGCGCGCCGCAGTTGCGCGTGCAGGGCCGCCGGCTGTCGAACGCATGGGCCGACCTCGAGACGCTGTGGGCCGGAATCGGCGATTCGCTGTACGGGTTTCGCGTGTATCCGGTCGCGCCGCTGGCCGCGATCATGCGCCGCCAGCCGTGGATGCGCGGCTTCGACTTCGATCCCGAGGCGGCCGTGCGGCTGTGCTGGGCCGGCGTGCGCCCGATCCGCATCGACGCGCCGGTGCGCTATTTCGGCCGGCACGAGGGCGGCGTCTCGCACTTCCATTACGGCCGCGACAACGCGCTGCTTGCGTGGATGCACCTGCGCCTTTTCACCGGCTTTGCGGTGCGGCTGCCGATGCTGGTCGCGCGGAAGCTGACGCGACGCCACGATCAGACGGCCTGAGCGAGCCCGATTTCCATTCCGATCGTCGCCCGGCCGCGGCGATTGCTCTATTTTTCGTCGTCAATCCCGTGGCGGCGCGCCGCTTCATTTCAATCCGCTGAGTAATGAACGTGTCATAGGATGTAAACATCTGGTAATTTTCTGCCGGATTATGCAAAATCGCCGCTCCCAAATACAACTATCGAGGGATCCGGGATGCAACTCAAGAAAGCGGTGGCAGCGTGTGGCGTGGCGTTTCTGTTGAGCGCGTGCGGTGGAGTACAGGGCCTTGACGCGAACAGCCTGACGTCGGCGGGGACGAGCCTGTACAAGGCAGCGACGCTGTCGGATGCCGACATCGCCGCGCTGTCGAACGACTCGTGCAAGTCGAGCGATGCCGAATCGAAGGTCGCGGCGGCAAACAGCGCGTACTCGAAGCGTCTGACGAAAGTGATGAAGGGCTTCGGCAACATGACGCTGAACGGCCAGCAGATCAATTACAAGGTCTACATGACCAAGGACGTCAACGCGTGGGCGATGGGCAACGGCTGCGTGCGCGTGTACAGCGGCCTGATGGACATGATGAACGACGACGAGCTGCGCGGCGTGATCGGCCATGAAATGGGCCACGTCGCACTGGGTCACTCGAAGAAGGCGATGCAGACGGCCTACGCGGTCAGCGCGGCGCGCACCGCGGCCGGCGCGGCATCGCCGGGCGTGGCGGCACTGACGAGCTCGCAGCTCGGCGACATCACCGAGAAGTTCATCAACGCGCAGTTCTCGCAGACGCAGGAAAGCGCGGCCGACGACTACTCGTTCGACCTGATGAAGCAGAAGGGCATGAGCCAGAAGGGCCTCGTCACCGCATTCCAGAAGCTCGCGAAGCTCGACGGCGGCCAAAGCTCGATGATGAGCTCGCACCCGTCGTCGTCGAGCCGTGCGCAGCACATCGAGGATCGCATCGCGAAGGGCAGCTGATCGCGTGACGGATCGCCTGCCGAAGCGGGCGATCGACCGGCGACACGAAAAACCCCACGCCCTCGCGGGCGTGGGGTTTTGTTTTTGGGGCGTGCGCCGCTTACGGCACCATACCCGGCAGCACATACGCCTGCGCGAGCGTGATCAATCCGACGATCACCGCGAACAGCAGGCTGTGCCGCACCGTGAAGCGGAACAGCTCCGACTCCTTGCCGACGAGGCCCGTTGCCGCGCAGGCGACCGCGATCGACTGCGGCGAGATCATCTTCGCGGTCACGCCGCCCGTCGTGTTCGCGGCCACCGCGAGCGTCTCGGGTACGCCGAGCTGATGGGCCGTGGCCTGCTGCAGCGAGCAGAACAGCGCATTCGACGACGTGTCCGAGCCCGTCAGGAACACCCCGAGCCAGCCGAGGAACGGCGAGAAGAACGGGAACGCGGCGCCGGTCGCGGCCAGCATCAGCGCGAGCGTCGACGACATCCCCGAATAGTTCGCGACGAACGCGAATGCAAGCACGAGGCCGATCGACAGGATCGGGCGCGTCAACTCCTTTAGCGTCTCGCCGAACGTGACGAGCGCGTCGCGCGGTTTCATCCGCAGCAGCGCCATCGAGATCAGCGCGGTCACGAGGATCGCGCTGCCGACCGCCGACACGAGATCGAGCTTCAGCACGGCGTCGAGCGCCTTCGGCGTCGCGGCGATCGGTGCGGTCTTCACGACGAGCTGGTCGAGCCCCGCCACGTGGAACTTCAGCACGGTCGACGCGAGCGCGCCGTGCGCGGCGAACAGCGCCTTGAACGGCGCGATGCTCCATACGGTGACGACCGCCGTCAGGATCAGGAACGGCGACCACGCACGTACGGTCTGCGCGAGCGTGTACGGCGATGCCTGCCGGCTCGTGCCCGTGTTGAAGCCGTTGCGCGAGCCCGCGCCGCCGAAGCCCGCGAGCGCGGCGCCGCCGCCCGATGCGACGACGCTGCCGGCCGTCTGCCTCGCGGTGCGCGGCTGCCAGACCTTCAGGAACGCGGCGAGCGCGACGAGGCTGACGAGCGACGACGTGATGTCCGGCAGCTCGGGCCCGATGTGGTTCGACGTGAAGTATTGCGTCACCGCGAAGCTGCCGCCCGCGACGAGCGCGGCGGGCCAGGTCTGCCGCACGCCGCGCAGCCCGTCCATCATGAACACGAGCCAGAACGGTACCGCGAGCGACAGCAGCGGCAACTGGCGGCCGGCCATCGCGCCGATGTGGAACGGGTCGATGCCCGTCACCTGTCCGGCGACGATGATCGGGATACCCATCGCACCGAACGCGACCGGCGCGGTGTTTGCAATCAGACACAGTCCTGCCGCGTGCAGCGGCTTGAAGCCGAGCCCGACGAGCAGCGCGGCCGTGATCGCGACGGGCGCGCCGAAGCCGGCCGCGCCTTCGAGGAACGCGCCGAACGAGAAGCCGATCAGCAGCATCTGCAGGCGCTGGTCGTCGGTGATCGACAGCACGGACGCGCGGATGACGTCGAACTGGCCGGTCTTCACGACGATCTTGTACAGGAACACGGCCGCGACGATGATCCACGCGATCGGCCACAGGCCGTAGGCGAAGCCGAAGCCGGCCGCCGCGAGCGCCTGCGGCACGGGCATTCCGTACGCGAGGATCGCGACGCCGAGCGACAGCAGCAGCGTGATCGCCGCGGCGACGTGGCCCTTGAGCCGCAGCGCGGCCAGCGCGACGAAAAAGAAAATGATCGGGATTGCGGCGACGAACGCCGACAGCCCGAGGCTGCCGAGCGGGGTGTAGATCTGGTGCCAGGCCTGCATGGATGTCTCCTCCATAGGTTTTTGTCGGTACGGCTTGAAAAACGAAACGGCTACTCGGGCTGGCCGCGTGCGCGCAGCAGGTCGGACAGGCTGTGCGGTGCCGGTTCGAGCGGCGTGCGGTGCTGCGTCCAGCCCATCTGTTTTGCGGGTGTCAGCGCACGCAGGCGCGTCGCGGTCCAGCGGAATGCGCGGTACGCGCGCGGATGCGCGAACGCGCCCGACCAGAAGCGCCACACGAGGTCTTCCGCGCGGTTGTAGTTCGCACCCTGGCCGCGCAGCGGATGCGCGACGGGTTCGTCGGGCTTGCGGTTCGCCTCGGTACGCAGCCGCACGAGCAGTTGCGGGATCGGGATCCGCACCGGGCACACCTCGCCGCAGGCGCCGCACAGCGTCGACGCGGTCGGCAGGTCGGCCGTCGCGTCGAGGCCGAGCAGGTGCGGCGAGATGATCTTGCCGATCGGGCCGGGATAGGTCGTGCCGTACGCGTGGCCGCCGATGCGCGTGTAGACGGGGCAGTGGTTCATGCACGCGCCGCAGCGGATGCACTGCAGCGTCGCGCGCAGCTGTTCGTCCGCATAGGCCTGCGTGCGGCCGTTGTCGAGCAGCACGAGATGCAGCTCGCGCGGGCCGTCGCGTTCGCCGTCGCGGCGCGGGCCCGAGATCAGGTTGAAGTAGGTCGTGATTGCCTGGCCGGTGGCCGAGCGCGTGAGCAGGCTCGACAGCGGCACGATGTGCTCGAGCTTCTCGACGACCTTCTCGATCCCCATGATCGCGACGTGCGTGTCGGGCACCGTCGTCGACAGGCGGCCGTTGCCTTCGTTCTCGACGAGCCACAGCGTGCCGGTGTCGGCTGCCGCGAAGTTCACGCCCGAGAGACCGATGTCGGCGTCGGCGAACGCGCGCCGCAGTGCGCGCCGGCCGGTCTGGATCAGTTCGTCGACGTCTTCCGTGTAGCGCGTGCCGGGGATGTGTTCTTCGAACAGCTCGGCAATGTCGCTACGCGTCTTGTGGATCGCCGGCATCACGATGTGCGACGGCTTCTCGCCCGCGAGTTGCACGATGAATTCGCCCATGTCGGATTCGATGCAGTCGACGCCGTGCTCCGCGAGGTAATGGTTCAGCTCGATTTCCTCGCTCGCCATCGACTTGCCCTTGATCACGCGGCGTGCCTTCTTCGCCTGCGCGATGCCGAGCACGATCGCGTTTGCGTCGGCGGCCGTCTCGGCCCAGTGCACGTGCACGCCGGCTTCGGTGAGCTTCGTCTCCAGCCGTTCGAGCAGCGCGGGCAACTGCGCGAGCGCGTGCTGCCGCGCCGCTTCGCCGAGCTCGCGCAGCTGCTGCAGCTCGGCGTCGTCGGGGAACTGCGTCGCGCGCTTGCCCTGCAGGAAGTCCATCGCGCCGCGAAAGCTCTGGCGCAATGCGGGATCGTCGAGCGCGGCGCGCGCGCGGGCCTTGAAGTCGCCGGGGGTGACGAATTGCAGCGTGTGGTCGCTCATTGCGGGAGGTCCTCGCCGGCGGTGGCGGCCGGCCGGGCGGCAGAATCGGTGACGATCACGACCCACAGGCGGCGCGGGCCGTGTGCGCCATAGGCGAGCGTCTGCTGGATGTCGGACGTCTTCGACGGGCCCGACACCAGCACGAGGTTGGTCGGCATGCCGGCGTGCCAGCGCTCTGCGCGTACGGCCGCGTGCAGGTCGGGATGCAGCGTGTTCGCGTGGACGAGCGCGACATGCAGCGGCGGCACCAGCGACACCGTGCGCGGCGAGCCGGCATCGGGGGCGAGCACGACGGTGCCGGTGGCCGCGATGCCCGAACGCGCGACGGTGAAGCCCGCGTCGATCGTGTCGAACAGTTCGGTCTTCCACGCGTCGATCGGCCGGTCGAACGGCACGGGCGCGATCGTGTCGGACAGCGCACGGGAGAGTGCCGCGGATTCGGCGCGGGCCGGGTCGAGCAGCAGGCGGCGCACGCCGGCTTCCGCGAGCCGCGCGGCGAGCTGAGCGGGCCATGCGTCGCCGGTCGCGCACCAGACGTCCGCGTGCGATGCGGCGAGCGCGGCCTGCATCGTGCGGACAAGCGTGTGCGGATCGTGTGCGGTCCCGGCCTGCGAGCGGCGCATGTCGTAATGCGTGTCGATGCGTGCGTCGAGCGCGGGGGCGGCCGTCGCGGCGACGCCCGGCGCGGCGGCGCGCAGCCGCTTCAGGATCGCGTCGCGCGCGCTCATTGCTGGTCTCCACGCAACGACGCGGCGCCGGCCGTGCGCCGCCACAGGAAGCTGGCGAGGTGCTCGACCGGCAGCGGCGCGCCGGCCTTGGCCGCAGCGTGGCCGATGTTCAGCAGGCAGCCGCAGTCGGCGGACACGAGCCGGTCGCAGCCCGTCGCGCAGGCCGACGCGACCTTGTCGCGCACCATCGCGCCGGAGATGTCCGGATGTTTCAGCGAGAACGTGCCGCCGAAACCGCAGCATTCGGATTCGCGTTCGTGTTCGATCCGCGTGACGCCCGGCAGCGCGTCGACGAGCGCGACACCATGCACGCGCGTGCCCATCTCGCGGCGTGCCGCGCACGACGTGTGCAGCACGACGCGCTCGTCGGGCCCGGCGCTGGCCGTGGCCGCGTCGAGCTGCACATCGAGTACATGGACGAGGAATTCCGCGAGTTCGTAGGTCCGTTCGGCGATCGCGCGGGCCTTCGGGCCGTTGACGGGATCGTCGGCGAACAGCGCCGGCCAATGGTGCCGGATCATGCCCGCGCACGAGCCGGACGGCACGATCACGGGCCATGCTTCGGCGAACAGGTCGAGTTGCGCGGCCGCGACGCGGCGCGCTTCGTCGGGGCTGCCGCTGCTGTAGGCCGGCTGCCCGCAGCAGCTCTGGCCGCGTGGGTAGTGGACGGTCAAACCTTCGCGCTCCAGCAGGCGGACCGCGTCGAGCCCCGCTTCGGGGACGAACAGGTCGACCAGGCAGGTCGCGAACAGATAGACGTGCGCGGGGGCGGCGGCGGGGTACTGCCTTTCGTTCATGTCTCGCTCCAGAGGCGACGGCCCGGCATGCGGGTCGACGATTTCGCTGCATAATTCCCGCGACGGCGCCGCAGCTCAAATTGGTTGGGCCAATCGGCGCGGCACGCATGGAGCAGGGAGACGCGACGATGGCGGCGATGACGGCACGAGGCCGGACCGAAGTGGTGATGCGCAAGATCGAGACGGCGCTGCTCGACGGCACCTGGCCGGCCGGCGCGCGGCTGCCGGCCGAGCGCGTGCTCGCGCAGCAGTACGGCGTCGCACGCAATACGGTGCGCGAGGCGACGCAGCGGCTCGTTGCGCGCGGGCTGCTGCAGAGCCGGCGCGGCGCGGGCGTCTACGTGACGGATCAGTTGCGCGCGGGCATCGCGTCGCCGTGGGGCCAGCTGGTCGCCGATCATCCGGCGCTGCGCGACGACATCCTCGAATTCCGTCGCGTGCTCGAAGGCGCGACCGCCTATTTCGCCGCGCTGCGCGCCGATGCGAACGACCGGCGCCGGATCCGCACGCTGCTGCGCGAGCTCGAAACCGCGCACGCGAACGGCGCGGCGGCCGTCGAAGCCGCGACCGACGCGAAGCTGCACGAGGCGATCGCGCTCGCATCGCACAACACGATGTTCCTGCACCTGCATACGAGCGTGATCGGGATGCTGCGCGAACACATCTCGATCAACGTGGCGGGCATGACGACGCACGACGAGCAGGCGTCCGAGCTGCTGTTGCTGCAGCACCGCGTCGTGTGCGAAGCGATCTGCGCGCAACGGCCCGAAGAGGCGCGCACCGCGATGCAGACCCATATCGACTACGTGCGCAGCCATTTCGAGCGCAGCGGCGATGCGGCCTGAGATTGGTCGGACCGCTTCGATGCGTGGCCCGTCCGGCGGGCGCCTCCGGTGCGACGGGGCATCGATGCCCGGCAGGCGGGTGTCCGTCTGCGGTCCAAAGCGGTCGGCGCCGCCCCGCGCGATTGACCCGTTCATCAGGCGCCCTCTAGAATCGGCCGGAACCGCGCGCCAGCCGCGCGTTGCGGCGCATGCGGGCCTTTTGTTCCGCCAGTCGAGGTAGCTTCCGTGTTCACGTCTTTGATCCGGCGCGCGCCGGCCGTGCCGTCGTGGCGCGCTGCATGCCGCCCGGCCCGCGCGCTGGCCGTCGGCATCCTGCTGTCGCTCGTCGCCGCGTGCGCGACGCATCCGCCCGCCACCGCGCTCGATCGCCCGGTCTCTCACGCGCTGCCGCCCGATACCGTGACACCGCTGCGCGACGCGCTGGCCGCGCCCGAGGCCGCGCATCCGGGCCAGTCGGGTTTCCGGCTGCTGCCGGAAGGCACCGAGGCACTGCAGATGCGTATCGCGCTCGCGCGGGCCGCGACGAAAACGCTCGACATGCAGTACTACATCGCGACCGAGGACACGACCGGCAAGCTGCTGCTCGCCGCGGCGCTGTATGCGGCCGATCGCGGCGTGCGCGTACGGATGCTGGTCGACGACCTGAACTTCCGCGACATCGATCGCATCATGGCCGCGCTGAACACGCACCCGAACATCGAGATCCGCGTGTTCAACCCGTTCGGCGCGTCGCGGCAGGGGATGGTCGAGCGTACGGCCAACTTCTTCACGCGCATCGACAGCTTCACGCGCCGGATGCACAACAAGGCGATGATCGCGGACAACCAGATCGCGATCGTCGGCGGCCGTAACCTGGGCGACGAATACTTCAGCGCGAGCCCGACGCTGCAGTTCCGCGATCTCGACGTGCTCGCCGCGGGCCCCGTGACGAACGACGTCTCGGCGAGCTTCGACACCTACTGGTCGAGCGCGAGCAGCTATCCGCTGCGCGTGCTGAATCATCAGTCGTTCGATGCGAAGGATCTCGACGCGATGCGCGACGAGCTGCGCGACCACTGGCGCAAGAATGCCGATCCGTACAACGCGAAGCCGCTGAACGCGACGCCGCTCGCGCAGCAGATCGCGCGCGACGAGCTCGCGCTCGTGTGGGCGCCGGCCGAGTTCAAGGCCGATGCGCCCGACAAGGTCGCGCAGCCGACCGACGCGTACGTGAGCCCGCCGATGCAGCGCCTCGTCGAGCTCACGCGCGGCGCCCAGCGGGAATTCCTCGTGTTCTCGCCATATTTCGTGCCGCACGACGCGGGCGTGAAGATCCTCGGCGACACGACCGCGCGCGGCGTGCGCGTCGCGATCCTGACCAATTCGCTCGCGGCGACCGACGCGGTCGCCGTGCAGGCCGGCTACGGGCCGTACCGCGTGCCGTTGCTGCAGCACGGCGTCGAGTTGTACGAGTTCAAGGCCCAGCCGGGGCGGCAGCGCCCGCGCCTGTTCGGTTCGCGCTCGCGTGCGAGCCTGCATGCGAAGGCATACGTGATCGACCGGCAGATTCTCGTGATCGGCTCGATGAATCTCGATCCGCGTTCCGCGCACCTGAATACCGAACTGGCACTCGTGATCCACAGCCCGGCGCTCGCGCAGCAGGTCGCGACGATCTTCGCGCGCGTGACGCAGCCGGACGACAGCTATCGCGTGAGCCTCGTGACGCCGGCGAGCGGCGGGTCGCCCGAACTCGAATGGACGGGCATCGACAACGGCCGGCCGACCACCTATCACGTCGATCCGCACGCGGGGCTGCTGCGCAACCTGATGACCGGCGTCTTCATGCTGCTGCCGGTCGACGACCAGCTATAGAGGGACGGAAGCGCTCCGGCTAAACCCGCGTTTCCGGTGCGCGGGGAAAGGTGATATGGTTGTGCGCGCAACTAGTATGGCGCGCAAGACGATGCCGCCGGGCGGCCCGCGCCGCGCACACCCGCAACCGGAGTTCCCCCATGCAACGTGTCCCGAACCAGCCGTTCACGCGTCCCGCCCGTTTCTCCGAAGCCGAATGGCAGGCGCGCGTGCAGCTCGCGGCGGCTTACCGCATCTTCGACCATCTCGGCTGGACCGAGCTGATCTACAACCATATTTCGTTGCGCGTGCCGGGCGAGGACGGGCATTTCCTGATCAACCCGTTCGGGCTCCATTACCGCGAGGTGTGCGCGTCGAACCTCGTGAAGATCGACATCGACGGCAACGTGATCGGTCATTCCGACTGGCCGATCAATCCGGCCGGCTTCACGTTCCACAGCGCGATCCATGCGGCGCTGCCCGATGCGCACTGCGTGATGCACGTACACACGACGCCGACGATGGCCGTGTGCTGTTCGCGCGACGGGCTGTCGTTCTCGAATTTCTATTCGGCGCAGCTGTACGGGAAGATCGCGTACCACGACTTCGAGGGCATCACCGTGCATCTCGAAGAGGGGCGGCGCATCGTCGAGAGCGCGGGCGGGCGGCCCGTGCTGCTGTTGCGCAACCATGGGCCCGTGACGATCGGCGCGACGCTCGCGCAGACGTTCTCGCTGATGTGGCTGCTCAATCGCGCGTGCGAGGTGCAGGTCGCGACCCACGCGATCGGCGACGCGCTGTCGATCGCGCCGCCCGTGCTTGAAGGGTGTGTGCGCGATTCGCTGAATTTCGATCCGAAGCATGGCGCGGGGCAGGATGCGTTCGACGCGCTGCAGCGTATCGTCGATCGCATCGATCCTGGCTATCGGGCGTGACGTGCAGCGGCGTGATCGCATCGTCATGCCTGATACGGCGTGACCCGGATCCGGCGGCGCGCGCAAAAAAAACGCGGCCGGGTGGCCGCGTGAATACTCGCAGACTCCTTCGGACGAAGGAAACAAGCAACTGTGAGAAGAAGTGTAGCGAAAGGCTGCGCGCGGATTGAGCCATCAGGCTGCAAAAGTCCATTCCACGCTGAGGCAGACTGGCATACCGCGCGCTGCGCGAGATAACCTGCCACGCGCGCTGCGGCGATTCGCAGCATGGCCATTCGACGGACTCCCGGATCGGTGGCGATCGACTACCATCGTGTCTGGCGCCCCCGCTCGGGCGGCGTACAACGTCGTACAAGGAGAGTCCATGCTCAAGCTGCGTTTGCTCCAGGTCGCGTTACTCGCGGGCGTGCTGGCCGCCGGCAGCGCCGCCGCCGAAACGGTGCGCCTGTCCGCCAATCTCCAGCCGTCGAGCGAAGTGCCGCCGACCGCGACCAAGGGCTCGGGCGACGTCGAGGCCACCTACGACACGGCAACGCACATGCTGCAGTGGGCGGTCACTTACGAACACCTCACGGGCCCGGCCACCGCCGCGCATTTCCACGGGCCGGCGCCGGTTGGCCAGAATGCGGGCGTGCAGGTGCCGATTCCGAAGGACGAGCTGGCGAGCCCGATCAAGGGCTCGAAGGAACTCACCGACGCGCAGGTCACCGACCTGATGGGCGGCAAGTGGTATTTCAACGTCCATACGAAGGAGCATCCGGCCGGCGAGATCCGCGGCCAGGTGATGCCGGCGAACTGAGTCCCGCCGTTTGATATAGAGGCACCTGTCGAGTGGTGCGGGAACGATCGCACGTACCATCGTCACACTGCGAATACGGAGTGCGTCCGATGAGTTGGCAAAGCAAGCTCGCCTGCTGGCTGCTGCGCTGGCAGTTCCGTCCCGAGACCACGCGCGAGGTGCTCGATCCCGCCCGCGCACGGCGCTTTACCGACTTGCGGATGGTCGTGCCGCGCCGCGCGCCGTCGGGCTACCGGCTGCGCCAGTGCTACGGCGCGGGCGACGCGCCGCTGCGTGGCGAATGGCTCGAACGCACCGACGCGCTCGCGGGTCGCGGGCCCGGCCGCACGCTGCTGTACTTCCACGGCGGCGGCTATTACTTCTGTTCGACGAAGACCCACCGTCCGCTCGTGTTCGGCCTGACGAAGCGCGCGGGTGTGCGCTCGTTCTCGCTCGACTACCGCTTGGCACCCGAAAACCGTTTCCCGGCCGCGCTCGACGATGCGCTGGCCGCGTACCGGCAACTGCTGGCGCTCGGCACGCCGCCCGAGTCGATCGTGCTCGGCGGCGATTCGGCGGGCGGCGGCCTCGCGCTCGCGACGCTCGTCGCGCTGCGCGACCGCGGCGAGCCGCTGCCGGCCGGTGCGATCCTGTTCTCGCCGTGGACCGACCTGGCCGCCACCGGCGCCACGCTGCGCACGAACGATGGCGCCGATCCGATGTTCGCGGGCGCGGCGCTGCCGAAAGCCGCGAAGCTGTACCTGGGTGACGAGCCAGGGACGAATCCGTACGCATCGCCGCTCTATGCGGATTTCGCGGGTCTGCCGCCGCTGTATATCCAGGTCGGCAGCACCGAGGTGCTGCTCGACGATTCGCGCCGCGTCGCCGAGAAGGCGAAGGCGGCCGGGGTGGCGGTGGAGATCGAGGTGTGGCCGGACATGCCGCACGTATGGCAGCTGTACGCGCCGATGGTGCCGGAAGCCCGCGACGCGCTCGACCGCGCGGCCGCGTTCCTGCGCCGCGTCGCGGTCGAACGTGCGGTTCAGCGCGCCGGCGAGACGTCGATCGCCTGATAGGCGGCCTTGACGGCCACCGAGCCGTACTTGCGCTCGAGCCGGCGCACCGTGAAGTGGCCGTGCGCCATCTGCTGGAAGTGGTCGATGAACAGCGTGTTGACGGTCGCGCCGAGCACGGCGCCGATCGCCGGGATCGACTTCGCGGCCATCTGCTCGGTCACCTGCACCGAGAAGCGCGACGCCACCGTCTGCACGAGCTTGAACACGGCCGCCGAGCTGTGCGCGGCGATGCCCTTCGTCGTGATGTCGGACGATGCCTTCGAGATCGCCTGCGCGAGCGCGCCGCGCAGCACGAAATAGCCGAGATCGGCATCCTCTTCCTGCTTGTCGGGGTTGCCGCCCATGCCGAGCACGGCCAGGCATTGCAGCTGCGTGTCGACCGAGCTCAGGTCCTCACCCTCGCTGCGCGCGATGTCGCACACCGAGCGGAAGATCAGCGTCGTCGTCACCGGCAGCTCGACCGGCAGCGCGAGAAAGCCGAACGCACCGCCGGCCGCGCCGGTCGTCGCAACCGCGAGCTTGTGCAGCAGGTTGCTCGGCTTGTCGGGCTCGGCGTCCGGCGCGGGCGGCTTGCCGAGCGTGCGCAGCGCGATGTTCAGGCACTTGCGCAGCGCGAGCTGCGTCGCGTCGTTGATCTTGCCGGTCGCGAAATCCGGCAGCCGGGCGATCATTTTTTCGACCGGCGCGCCAAGCATGCCCGTCAGCTTCATCGTCAGCGACGGGCTTTCCAGCACCTGCTTCGCGCGCCACAGCGCGTCCCGATCCTCCGGCGACAGCGTGGTCGCGGGGGTGATTGAAATCGGTTCCATCTTTCTCCTTGGCGGTCTGAGTCGGTTTGACCGTCGCCAGCCTAGATTACTCCGCCATGCTAGAATTTTGAAATTGTTTGACTCGTCAAAAGTTGCGCCAACAAAAAATGGCCGTCCATACTGCCGCCCACCATTCGACCGGGCAAGTCCTGCCGTTCCGCGAATCGCTGCTGGCGATGATCGGGATCTCGTTTGTCACCATGCTCGTCGCGCTCGACCAGACCGTCGTCGGCACCGCGTTGCCGACCATCGTCGCCGAGCTTCGGGGTTTCGACCTGTACGCGTGGGTCGCGACCTCGTACCTGCTCAGTTCCGTGATCACGGTGCCGATCTTCGGCCGGCTCGGCGATTATTACGGCCGCAAGCCGTTCGTCATCGTGTCGATCGTCGTGTTCACCGGCGCGTCCGTGCTGTGCGGGATGGCGAACGACATGCTGATGCTCGTGCTCGCGCGCGGGCTGCAGGGGATCGGCGGCGGGATGCTGGTCGGCACCGCGTTCGCGTGCATTCCCGACCTGTTCCCCGATTCCGTCGTGCGGCTGCGCTGGCAGGTGCTGATGAGCTCCGCGTTCGGCATCGCGAATGCGGTCGGCCCGTCGCTCGGCGGCGTGCTGACCCAGTCGTTCGGCTGGCGCTCGGTGTTCTACGTGAACCTGCCGGTCGGCCTGCTGTCGCTGCTGTTCGTGTGGCGTTACCTGCCGCACCTGCGCCACGTCGAGCACGATCGCAAGATGCGGCTCGACTGGCCGGGCGCGCTGCTGATCGCGCTGTCGCTCGGTGCGCTCCAGCTGTTCGTCGAATGGCTGCCGAAGTACGGCGTCGCGAGCTGGGCGTCGCTGCTGCTCGTCGTCGCGGTCGCGGCCGGTTTCGGCCTGTGGCATTGGGAGCGGCGCTGCGCGCAGCCGATCTTGCCGTTCGACATGTTCGGCAACCGCGCGCTGTCGGCGCTCTTCGTGCTGGCGATCCTCGCCGGCTTCTCGATGTTCTCGCTGCTGTTCTACGCGCCGCTGCTGTTCCAGGGCGGATTCGGGATGTCGCCGAAGGAGGCCGGGCTCGTGATCACGCCGCTCGTCGTGTTCATCACGATCGGCAGCATCATGAACGGCCGTGTCGTCACGCGCATCCGCAATCCGAACGCGATGCTGCACGTCGGCTTCGTGCTGTTCGCGATCACGTGCGCGGGCATCGTCGTGTCGACCCACACGACGCCCAAGTGGGTGCTGATGGCGCTGATGGTCGCCGGCGGCATCGGGCTCGGCTTCGTGCTGCCGAACCTCACCGTTTTCGCGCAGCAGACGGCCGGCCGCGAGCACCTCGGCATCGCGACGGCGCTGCTGCAGTCGCTGCGGATGGTCGGCGGGATGATCGGCACCGCGCTGACCGGCACGCTCGTCAACCAGATGTACTCGGGCGGCGTGCGCGATGCGCTGTCGGCCGATCACGCAATGCAGTGGCATGCGCAGCTCGCCGATCCGCAGATCCTGATCGATCGTGCCGCGCAGGGCGGTCTCGTCGCGGAGCTGACGCGTGCCGGGCATAATGGCGCGCTGCTGCTGGAAGCGGCCCGCGAATCGCTCGTCGGCGCGATTCACCTGGGTGTCGCAATGGCGGCTGTCGTCGCCGTGGTGTCGGTGTGGCAGTGCCGCCGCGTGCCGCCGATCGCGCTGCGGCACAAGATCGAACCGCATGTCGCGGCCGATTGAACGATTGAACGAGTAGAACTGAGCGCATGGAAGAACAGGACCGCGTCGCGATCTTGCAGCAATTCGGACGCACGTATCGCGCGTTCATGACCGCGTTCGAAGCGCACGTCGGGCAACCGATGCCGCGCTGGCGCATCATGGTCGCGTTGCACACGATGGGCGGGCATTCGTCGCAGAAGAAGCTCGTCGAAGTGCTGCGCGTCGATCCGGGTGCGCTCACGCGCCAGTTGAAGTCGCTCGACGCGCTCGGCTGGATCCAGCGCGAATCCGACGCACGCGACAACCGCGTGACCAACGTGACGCTGACGGACGACGGTCGCGCCGCGTTCGACGCGTGCCTGCCGCGCCGCAAGGCGTTTCTCGAACAGACGATGGCGCAGTTGCCGGACGACGTGCTGAATGCGCTGTCGGGCGCGCTGGCGATGCTGGAGTCGAGGATCGCGGACGTCGGCTCGACGCCGGCCGCGCGCTGAAGCTCGGCGCAGGTCGGCGCGAATGCGCCGCCGGCCCGTCGCCTCATCTCATCTCAATTCACTTCGGGTTCAAAGCTCGATGCGCGTGCCCAGCAGCGCGAGGAACTGCGCGAGCCAGGCCGGATGCGCGGGCCATGCGGGTGCGGTGACGAACGGCGCGTCGGTCACGGCCGCGTCGACCGGGATGTCCGCATATTCGCCGCCCGCGAGCTTCACCTCGGGCGCGCAGGCCGGGTAGGCCGAGATGCGCTTGCCGCGGATCACGTCGGCGGCTGCGAGCAGTTGTGCCGCGTGGCAGATCGCGGCGATCGGCTTGCCGGCTTCGGCGAACTCGCGCACGAGCGAAATCACCCTCGGATCGAGCCGCAGGTATTCGGGAGCACGGCCGCCCGCGATCGCGAGCGCGTCGTAGCGCGATGCGTCGACGTCGTCGAACGCCGCGTTCAGCGTGAACTGGTGGCCGGGCTTCTCGGTGTAGGTCTGGTCGCCTTCGAAATCGTGGATCGCGGTCTTGATCTTGTCGCCCGCGCGCTTGCCCGGGCAGACTGCATCGACGTGGTGGCCGACAGCCTGCAGCGCCTGGAACGGCACCATCGTTTCGTAGTCTTCGGCGAAATCGCCGGTCAGGAACAGGATCTTCTTCGCGGCCATGGCTTTCTCCAGTGGAGCTGCATTGAGGGCCCGCGCGCGGCAGGCGCGTGCAATGCCCGCCTGGGGCCCCGAGGACGAAAGCGCAGTGTACTCCGGCCGCTTGAAGCGCGCGTGACGGCCGCCCCGCACGAGCGGCGGGGCGGTGCGCGCGAGGTGCGTCAGAAGAAGGTTTCGACGACTTCCGTCACGCGGAACTGCGGATCGAGCACGAGCACCTGGCGCCACTTGTCGAACGTCAGGCACGGGTGCGAGATGTCGAACGCGACCATGTCGCCGACCTTTACGTCCGCGCCCGGCGGGATCTGCAGGTACGCGTGCTGGTCCATCATCCCGGTGACGGCCCAGCCTTCGGCGGCGGCGACATCGCGCGGTGCGGTGTCCCGGCCCGGGCGGAAGTGGCGCGCCGGCTCCGGCAGCCCCGCGTCGAACGCCGCGTCGCGCTTGCCGAGCGCGACGATCGCGCGATTGGCCTCCGGCACCGACTGCACGTAGGCCCACAGCTGCAGCGCGGGCAGCAGCCCTTCGCCCATCGTGCGTGCGATCGGGTTGCGCGCGAACACGTCGGTCTGCGCCTTCTTGTAGATGCCGACATCGTGCGTCAGGTAGCAGCCCGGACGCAGCACGACTTCCGCGAAGCCGGCGTTGGACGCCTTCGCGAATTCTTCCGCGACCACGTCGTACCATGCCGAACCGGCGCCGGACAGGATCGCCGGCGTACGCGCGAAGCGGCCTGCCTCGGCCAGCTCGCGCGTGAGCGCGACCGCGTCCTGCAGGAACGTGCGGATCTCGCCTTCCTCCTTCAGCACGCCTTCGTAGAGTTCGATGCCGGCCAGCTTCAGCGTGTCCGGATAGCGTGCGAGCGCGGCGAGCACGGCCTCGCGCTGCGCGGCATCGCGCACGCCCGCGCGGCCGCCCGGCACGCCGAGCTCGAGCAGCACGTTCAGCGGCTTCTTCAGTGCGCCGAAGAACTGGCCGAGCTGATCGACGCTCTCCGCGGAATCGACGAGACAGAAGAACTCGAAGTCGGGATCGGAAAGCAGCCCGGCGATGATCGTCATGTTCTGGCGGCCGACCAGCTGGTTCGCGAGCAGCACGCGCCGCACACCGCCGTGATACGCGGCCTGCGTCTGGTGCGCGGTCGCGAGCGTGATGCCCCACGCGCCGGCGTCGAGCTGGCGGCGGAACAGTTGCGGCGCCATCGTCGTCTTGCCGTGCGGCGCAAACTTGACGCCGTACTTCTGGACGAATGCCTGCATCCAGTTCAGGTTGTGTTCGATGCGGTCCTCGTAAAGCACGGCGGCCGGCAGGCTGACGTCTTCGGCAAGCAGGTTCCACTCGAGGCGGCTTGCGTCGCCGAGCGGCACGCTCGCGCTCGGCAGGTTGCCGAGGCCCTTGCCGAAAGGATCGATCGTCGCTTCCTGATAGTTTGTAACTTTCATGTCATCCCGCTCCATCATCACTATGCATTGCACTGAAGTTGACACGCAGATGGTACAGAAAGTAGCATCTGCGCGGTGATGTTATTTAGTAACATCGAGCTTCGCACCCTTTCCCGCCGATGAATACGCCCGCCACCCCGTCCGTTCCGCTCGCGGCCGAGCACCATCCGGTTCCGGCCGCTCCGCCGATCCTCGACATCGTCGCGCGGATCGCCGAATGCGCGCCCGAGCTGCGCGAAGCCGAGCGCAAGGTCGCCGCGTTCATTCTCGCCGACCTGGCGCGCGCCGCGCATGCGAGCATCGGCGCGCTTGCGCGCGACGCGGAGGTCAGCGTCGCGACGGTCACGCGTTTCGCGAAGGCCGTCGGCTGCCGCGACGTGCGCGAACTGAAGGTGCTGGTCGCGCAGGCGGCGGCCGTCGGCCAGCGCTTTCTGGTGCCGTCCGACGATGGGCCGGCCGACGACACGAGCCCCGCGTCGATGGTCTACGACGAGATCCGCATGGCGCTCGCGCACAATCACCAGCTGCTGCGCAACACGTCGTTCGAGGAAGCGGCCGACCTGCTCGCCGGCGCGAAGATGATCTACGTGTACGGGCAGGGCGGCGGCTCGACCGCGCTCGCCGACGAGCTGCGCTTCCGGCTCGTGCGCTTCGGCCGGCCGGTCGCGAGTTACCAGGACAGCTTGCTGCAGCGGATGGTGGCCGCGACGCTGTCGCGCGACGCGGTCGTCGTCGCGTTGTCGGTGAGCGGGCGCGTGCCCGAGCTGCTCGAGAGCTGCCGGCTCGCGAAGCGCTACGGCGCGAAGCTGATCGCGATCACCGCGCCGGCTTCGCCGCTCGCGAAGCTCGCCGACCACCTGATCCCGGTCGTCGCGTTCGAAACCGATTTCATTTACAAGCCGTCGACATCGCGCTACGCGATGATGATGGCGATCGACGTGCTCGTCACCGGAGTCGCGCTGCGGCTCGGCGATGCGGGCCGAGAATCGCTGCGCCGCATCAAGCATGCGCTCGATGCGCATCGCGGCGGCGGAGACCGTCAACCGGTAGGAGACTGACCATGCATTCGCATCCCGAAGCCGCCGATACGCTGATCGTCGGCGCGCAGTTGTACGACGGCACCGGCGCACCGCCCGTCACGCGCGACGTCGCGATCCGCAACGGCGTGATCGCGGCGATCGGCAACCTGTCGAACTGGCTCGCCGAGAATGTCGTCGATGCGAACGGCCGCGCGCTCGCGCCGGGCTTCGTCGACGTGCACACGCACGACGACACGCACGTGATCCGCGCGCCGGAGATGCTGCCGAAGATCTCGCAGGGCGTGACGACCGTGATCGTCGGCAACTGCGGGATCAGCGCGTCGCCGGTGACGCTCGCGGGCGATCCGCCCGACCCGATGAACCTGCTCGGCGAGCGCGCCGCGTTCCAGTACCCGACCTTCGCCGACTACGTCGCGGCCGTGAACGATGCGCGTCCGGCCGTGAATGTCGCGGCGCTCGTCGGCCACACGGCGCTGCGCAACAACCAGATGGACCGCCTCGACCGCGCGGCGACCGACGGCGAGATCGCCGGGATGCGCGCGCAGCTCGAGGAGGCGCTCGCGAACGGCGCGCTCGGCCTGTCGTCGGGCCTCGCGTACGGCTCCGCGTTCGCGGCGCCGGCCGAGGAAGTGATGGCGCTCGCCGAACCGCTCGCGAACGCGGGTGCGCTGTACACGACGCACATGCGTACCGAATTCGACGCGATCCTCGATGCGATGGAAGAGGCGTACCAGGTTGGCCGCCATGCGCGCGTGCCGGTCGTGATCTCGCACCTGAAGTGTGCGGGCCCGTCGAACTGGGGGCGCAGCACCGAAGTGCTCGCGTCGCTCGAAGGCGCGCGCCGCTACCAGCCGGTCGGCTGCGACTGCTATCCGTACAGCCGCAGCTCGTCGACGCTCGACCTGAAGCAGGTGACGGGCGACATCGACATCACGATCACGTGGTCGGAGCCGCACCCGGAAGTGGCGGGCAAGCTGCTGAAGGCGATCGCGGCCGACTGGGGCGTGACCGAGCAGGAAGCCGCGCAGCGGATCCGCCCGGCGGGTGCCGTGTACCACAACATGTCCGAGGACGACGTGCGCCGGATCCTGTCGCATCCCGCGACGATGGTCGGCTCCGACGGCCTGCCGAACGATCCGCTGCCGCACCCGCGGCTGTGGGGCGCGTTCCCGCGCGTGCTCGGCCATTACGTGCGCGACACGAACCTGCTGCCGCTCGAGGAAGCGATCCGCAAGATGACGTCGCTGTCCGCGCGCCGCTACGGGATCGCGCGGCGCGGCGAGGTGCATGTGGGCTACCACGCGGACCTCGTGCTGTTCGACCCGGCGCGCGTGATCGATGCCGCGACGTTCGAGAAGCCGCAGCAGCCTGCGCACGGGATCGACGCCGTGTGGGTGAACGGCGTACTGACCTACGAGAACGGCCAGCCGACTGGCGAGCGCGCCGGCGGCTTCGTCGCGCGCGGCGAACGCGTGCCGGCGAGTGCCGACGCCGCGTTCTGAACGCGGTTGTTGTTCCGATCTGCCGCGCGTGCCATCGTCGGTGCGCGCATCCGCAACCGTGCGTTGCATGGACCGGAGCCGGCGCGGACGCGCCAGCGCCGGTCGACACACAAGGAGTGAAACGATGAAGCGATATGGCGTAGGCGAAGCGAAGGGGACGGGCGGCCAGGTGATGCCGTTTGCACGCGCGGTCGAGGCCGACGGCTGGCTGTACGTGTCGGGCCAGACGCCGATGGTGAACGGCGAGGTCGTCGAAGGCGGCATCGTCACGCAGTCGAAGCAGACGATCGAGAACGTGATCGCGATCCTGAGGGAAGCCGGCTACGGCCTCGAGCACGTCGTGCGCTGCGGCGTGTGGCTCGACGACGCGCGCGATTTCGCGTCGTTCAACAAGGTGTTCATTTCGTACTTCGGCGAGCATCCGCCGGCACGCGCATGCGTGCAGTCGAGCATGGTCATCGACTGCAAGGTCGAGGTCGACTGCATCGCGTACAAGGCGCCGGCGAAGTAACGCCGCAACGGCGAGCCGCTACGCAACGGGCCCGGCGCATTCACGTGCGCCGGGCCCGTTTTGTCATGTGCCGGGCACTGTTCGATCGTTGCTCGGCGCTCCTGCGGCGGCAACCGCCGCAGCGCCATCCGCCCGTTCAGGTAATGTGCCGCATGATCGTACTGAGGGGAAATGCATGGAATGGGCTGCGCTGGTGCCGGAGCTGATCTGCTCGGACCTTGCCGGAAGCGTTCGCTTCTATCGTGACGTGCTGGGATTCCGGATTCGCTTCGAACGTCCGGAAGACGGGTTCGCTTATCTTGAGATCGGGCGTGCTCAGCTGATGCTCGAGCAGTACAGCCCGGAGGGCTGGCTGACCGGTCCGCTGGAGCGGCCGTTCGGGCGCGGGATCAATTTTCAGATCGAGGTCGATGCGCTCGATCCCATTCTCGACCGGATCCGCGCCGCGGGCGTGACGCTGTTCGTCGAGCCGCGCACGTCCTGGTATCGGGAGGACGAGATCGAGCATGGCCAGATCGAGATGCTGGTGCAGGATCCCGACGGTTACCTGCTGCGCCTGGTGGAGATCCTGCCTGAGCGGCCGGTGAGCGGGTGACCGCGGGCCGTTGGCGCTCCCACGTGCAATGAAAAACGGCCCGGCCGGTTGAATCCGGTCGGGCCGTTTTGTCTGGTGTGGCGGCCGCACGTCGCCAACTGCGGCGGCCACCCGCCGCCGTCACTGCCGCGCGTTGCGCGCGTTGTCCGGCATCGGCTGGTTGTAGTTGGTACGGAACGGGTTGATGTCGAGCCCGCCGCGGCGCGTATAGCGCGCGTACACCGCGAGCTTCACCGGTTTGCACGCCTGCAGGATGTCGAGGAAGATCCGCTCGACGCACTGCTCGTGAAAGCCCGTGTGATTGCGGAACGAGATGATGTAGCGCAGCAGGCCGGCATGATCGATCTGCGGCCCGACGTAGTGGATCTGCACGCTGCCCCAGTCGGGCTGGCCGGTGACCGGGCAGTTCGAGCGCAGCAGGTCGGACACGAGCGTCTCCTCGACCGGCGCTTCGTCCTCGGCGTCGGCCGCCGACAGCAGCGACGGATCGGGTTCGTACACGTCGGTGTCGAGGTCGAGCCGGTCGAGCGACAGCCCGTCGAGCTCGTCCATTTGGAGCTTGCCGAAATCGTGCGGCGACACGAGCTGCACGGCGACGCTCGCGCCGCACGCGGCCGATACGTCGTGCTTCAGCGTGTCGCGCACCGCGTCGATCGAGTCGAACTTGGTCTGCGCGAACGAGCCGAGATACAGCTTGAACGACTTCGATTCGACGATGGCCGGCGATTCGGCCGGCACGTAGAAGGTCGCAACCGCGATCTGCGGCTTGCCGCGCATGTTGAGCCACGACAGCTCGTACGCGTTCCAGATGTCGGTGCCGAAGAACGGCAGCGCCGACGTGATGCCGAGCTGCTCGCGCGCGCCGGCGCGCGGGATCGGGAACAGCAGCGACGCGTCGTACTGGGCCGCGTAGGCGGTGGCCTTGCCGAGCGGGGAATGTTCGGGATTCATGCGACGCCTTTACGACAGGAAGAGGCGGTAAGCCGGGTTGGCGCTCTCCTCGACATACGGATAGCCGAGTGCCGCGAGGAAGCGCTCGAATTCGGCGCGATCGGCCTGCGGCACCTGCAGGCCAACGAGGATCGAGCTGTAGTCCGCGCCCTGGTTGCGGTAGTGGAACAGGCTGATGTTCCAGTCCGGCGCCATCGACGACAGGAACTTCATCAGCGCGCCCGGCCGCTCCGGGAATTCGAAGCGGAACAGCCGCTCGTCGTGCGCGAGCGGCGAACGGCCGCCCACCATGTAGCGGATGTGTTCCTTCGACAGTTCGTCGTGCGTCAGGTCGACGCTCTTGAAGCCATGCGATTCGAAGTTCGCGGCGATCTCGGCCGATTCGCCGCGGCGCTTGATCTGCACGCCGACGAAGATGTGCGCGGCCTGCGCATCGGCGATCCGGTAGTTGAACTCGGTGACGTTGCGGTCGCCGACGAGCGAGCAGAAGCGCTTGAAGCTGCCGCGCTCCTCGGGGATCGTGACCGCGAACACGGCTTCGCGCGCTTCACCGACTTCCGCGCGCTCGGCGACGAAGCGCATCCGGTCGAAGTTCATGTTCGCGCCGGACGTGACCGCGACGAGCGTCTGGTTCTCGATGCCTTCGCGTTCCGCGTAGAGCTTCGCGCCCGCGACCGCGAGCGCGCCGGACGGCTCGAGCACGCTGCGCGTGTCCTGGAAGACGTCCTTGATCGCCGCGCACAGCGCGTCGGTGTTCACCGTCACCACGCCGTCGAGGTACTCGCTGCAGAGCCGGAAGGTTTCCTCGCCGACCAGCTTCACGGCGGTGCCGTCCGCGAACAGGCCGACCTCGCTCAGCTCGACGCGCTTGCCTGCGTCGAGCGACTGCGCCATCGCGCACGAATCCTCGGCCTGCACACCGATCACCTTGATCTCCGGCCGCACCGCCTTCACGTAGGCCGCGACGCCGGACGCGAGCCCGCCGCCGCCGATCGGCACGAAGATCGCGTGGATCGGGCCCTGGTGCTGGCGCAGGATCTCCATCGCGATCGTGCCCTGGCCGGCGATCACGTACGGATCGTCGAACGGGTGGACGAACGTGAGGCCACGCTCCTCCTGCACCTTGACCGCGTATGCGTACGCGTCGCTGTACGACTCACCGGCCTGGATCACCTCGACGCTCGGGCCGCCGTGCGCGCGCACTGCATCGACCTTCACCTGCGGCGTCGTGACGGGCACGACGATCACGGCCTTGACGCCCATCCGGGCCGCCGAGAACGCGACCCCCTGCGCGTGGTTGCCGGCCGATGCCGTAATCACGCCGCGCGCGAGCGCGTCCGCCGGAATGTGCGCCATCTTGTTGTACGCGCCGCGCAGCTTGAACGAGAACACCGGCTGGTTGTCCTCGCGCTTCAGGTAGACGGCGTTGCGCAGGCGGGCCGACAGGTTGCGGGCGGATTCGAGTTCCGTCTCGATCGCGACGTCGTAGACGCGCGCGGTGAGGATTTTCTTCAGGTAATCGTGGGATGCCATGGGCGCTCGCGTGCAGTGCGGAAGCAGACGGTAAAAGATCAATGATAGCGCCAAGGGTCCGCCCGCATGCAAGCGGCATGCCGAGCGCCCGCTCGCGAGGCCGTGCGGACGGTGCGTCGGCGGACTCGCGCGGCCTCTTTTGCCGGCTTAACCGCATGGTTACCGACCGGACGGACGGCGAATGCTCGCGCGAAATCGCGCCGAGCCAAGCCTGGCGCGGCTCGCGGCGATAGCCCCACGACCTGTCCGACGTGTCACGCGTGGCCCGATCATGGGTTAGAATTCCGTTTTGAATCAAGGATCGGAAGATGCAGAGGCACCCTCGGATCGCACCGTTGAAGCCGACGCCGCGCGCAGCCAGCCCCGCGGCGGAACGGCATGCGCGCCGCGCGCGATCGTGCTGATGATCGAGTGCCGCCAGGCCCTGTCGCCGGCCAGGAGGGGCGAGTCACCGCCCGCTCCGGCCCCATGAAGGACAGCCGCGCGCCTGGTAACAGAACAGATTTCCCCAAGATTGCGCCCACGCGCTTGCCGACGCCCGTGCACGGTGTATCGGCCCTCCGAGTCGTCCGAACATGAACGCACCACAAGTTTTCGATCCGCATGGCGCGGCCGCCGCCGTCGCCGCCGACCCCGCGCCCCGGTTGCGCGAGATTCCCTACAACTACACGTCCTTCTCGGATCGCGAGATCGTGATCCGCCTGCTTGGCGAAGAGGCGTGGTCGGTGCTCGACGAATTGCGTGCCGAGCGCCGCACGGGTCGCTCGGCACGGATGCTGTATGAAGTGCTCGGCGACATCTGGGTCGTACGCCGCAACCCGTACCTGCAGGACGACCTGCTCGACAACCCGAAGCGCCGCGCGCTGCTGATCGAGGCGCTGAACCACCGCCTCACCGAAATCGGCAAGCGCCGCAGCGCGGATCTCACCGCGCACCGCGACGACGCGGGCCGTGAGCGCGCATCGCGCGTCGAGATGCTCGAAACCGCCGCGCAGCGCGCGGTCAACGAGTTCGCCGACGAATTCGAGAAGATGGCCGACCTGCGCCGCCGCGCGACCAAGGCGCTCGGCCGCTGCACGCAGAAGGACAACATCCGTTTCGACGGGCTGTCGCGCGTGTCGCACGTGACCGACGCGACCGACTGGCGTGTCGAATACCCGTTCGTCGTGCTGACCCCCGATACCGAAGCCGAGATCGCCGGCCTCATCAAGGCCTGCTTCGAGCTCGGCCTGACCGTGATCCCGCGCGGCGGCGGCACCGGCTACACGGGCGGCGCCGTGCCGCTCACGCCGTTCTCCGCGGTGATCAACACCGAAAAGCTCGAGCAACTCGGCGCGGTCGAGCTGACCGAAATGCCGGGCGTCGCGCACAAGGTGCCGACGATCTTCTCCGGCGCGGGTGTCGTCACGCGCCGCGTGACGGAAGCGGCGGAAGCGGCCGGCTACGTGTTCGCGGTCGATCCGACCTCGCTCGACGCATCGTGCATCGGCGGCAACGTCGCGATGAACGCCGGCGGCAAGAAGGCCGTGCTGTGGGGCACCGCGCTCGACAACCTGGCCTGGTGGCGGATGGTCGACCCGGACGGCAACTGGCTCGAAGTCACGCGCCACGAGCATAACCAGGGCAAGATCCACGACATCGCGGTCGCGCGTTTCGAGCTGAAGTGGTTCGACGGCGCATACGCGCCGGGCGAGAAGCTGCTGAAGAGCGAGATGCTCGAGATCGAGGGCCGCCGCTTCCGCAAGGAAGGGCTCGGCAAGGACGTGACCGACAAGTTCCTCGCCGGCCTGCCGGGCGTGCAGAAGGAAGGCTGCGACGGGCTCATCACGTCCGCGCGCTGGGTGCTGCACAAGATGCCCGCGCACACGCGCACCGTCTGCCTGGAATTCTTCGGCCAGGCGCGCGAGGCGATCCCGAGCATCGTCGAGATCAAGGACTACCTGTTCGAGACGTCGAAGCAGGGCGGCGCGATCCTCGCGGGCCTCGAGCACCTCGACGAGCGCTACCTGCGCGCGGTCGGCTATGCGACCAAGAGCAAGCGCAATGCATTCCCCAAGATGGTGCTCATCGGCGACATCGTCGGCGACGATGCCGATGCGGTCGCGCACGCGACGTCCGAAGTGATCCGGATGGCGAACGGCAAGAGCGGCGAAGGCTTCGTCGCGATCAGCGCGGAGGCGCGCAAGCGCTTCTGGCTCGACCGCAGCCGCACGGCCGCGATCGCGAAGCACACGAACGCGTTCAAGATCAACGAAGACGTCGTCATCCCGCTGAACCGGATGGGCGAGTACACCGACGGCATCGAGCGGATCAACATCGAGCTGTCGCTGAAGAACAAGCTGCAGCTCGTCGACGCGCTGGAAGCGTTTTTCCGCGCCGGCAACCTGCCGCTCGGCAAGACCGACGACGCGAACGAGATCCCGAGCGCCGAACTGCTCGAAGACCGTGTCCAGCAGGCGCTGGAGTTGCTCAAGCGCGTGCGTGCGCGCTGGGAATTCGTGCGCGACCGGCTCGACCAGCCGCTGCGCGAGGCGCAGCACTACCTCGTGCAGCTCGGTTACGAGGCGCTGGCCGAGAAGTTCGCGGACCGCGCGGACGAGCAGCCGGGCGCGAACGTGTTCCACATTACGCAGGACCGCACGGTCCGCATTTCGTGGAAGCAGGAGATCCGCGCGGAGTTGCGCGCGATCTTCAACGGCGGCGCGTTCAAGCAGATCCTCGACGAGGCGCAGGCGATCCACAAGCAGGTGCTGCGCGGCCGCGTGTTCGTCGCGCTGCACATGCACGCGGGCGACGGCAACGTCCACACCAACCTGCCGGTCAACTCCGACAACTACGAGATGCTGCAGGACGCCCATGCGGCGGTTGCACGCATCATGAAACTCGCGCGTTCGCTCGACGGCGTGATTTCCGGCGAGCATGGCATCGGCATCACGAAGCTCGAGTTCCTGACCGACGACGAGATCGCCGAATTCCGCGCGTACAAGCAGCGCGTCGACCCGAACGGCCGCTTCAACAAGGGCAAGCTGCTCGAAGGCGCGGATCTTCGCAACGCCTATACGCCGAGCTTCGGGCTGATGGGGTACGAATCGCTGATCATGAAGCAGTCCGACATCGGCGCGATTGCCGATTCGGTGAAGGACTGCCTGCGCTGCGGCAAGTGCAAGCCGGTGTGCGCGACCCACGTGCCGCGCGCGAACCTGCTGTACAGCCCGCGCAACAAGATCCTCGCGACGTCGCTGCTGGTCGAGGCGTTCCTGTACGAAGAGCAGACGCGCCGCGGTGTGTCGATCAAGCACTGGGACGAATTCAACGACGTGGCCGACCACTGCACGGTGTGCCACAAGTGCGCGACGCCTTGCCCGGTGAAGATCGATTTCGGCGACGTCACGATGAACATGCGCAACCTGTTGCGCAAGATGGGCAAGAAGAAATTCAATGCCGGCAATGCGGCGGGCATGTTCTTCCTGAACGCGACCAACCCGCAGACGATCAACATCGCGCGCGGCGTGATGATGGGCGTCGGCTACAAGGTGCAGCGCTTCGCGAACGACATGCTGAAGAAGGTCGTGACGAAGCAGACGCAGCACCCGCCGGCAACGGTCGGCAAGCCGCCCGTCGTCGAGCAGGTGATCCACTTCGTCAACAAGAAGATGCCGGGCAACCTGCCGAAGAAGACGGCGCGCGCGCTGCTCGACATCGAGGACAACAAGGTCGTGCCGATCATCCGCAACCCGAAGTCGACGACCGTCGATTCGGAAGCGGTGTTCTACTTCCCGGGCTGCGGCTCCGAGCGTTTGTTCTCGCAGGTCGGCCTCGCGACGCAGGCGATGCTGTGGGAAGCCGGCGTGCAGACCGTATTGCCGCCGGGCTACCTGTGCTGCGGCTATCCGCAGCGCGGCTCGGGCCAGTACGACAAGGCCGAGAAGATCGTCACCGACAACCGCGTGCTGTTCCACCGGGTCGCGAACACGCTGAACTACCTCGATATCAAGACGGTGGTCGTGTCGTGCGGCACCTGCTACGACCAGCTCGCGGGCTACGAATTCGACAAGATCTTCCCGGGCTGCCGGATCATCGACATCCACGAGTTCCTGCTCGAGAAGGGGATGAAGCTCGACGGCGTGTCGGGCACGCGCTACATGTATCACGACCCGTGCCACACGCCGATCAAAACGATGGATCCGGTGAAGCTCGTCAACGAGCTGATGGGCGCGGAGAAGGACGGCTACAAGATCGAGAAGAACGAGCGCTGCTGCGGTGAATCGGGCACGCTCGCGGTCACGCGCCCGGACGTGTCGACGCAGGTTCGCTTCCGCAAGGAAGAGGAGATCCGCAAGGGTGCCGCGAAGCTGCGCAGCATCCCGGTCGTGGCCGGCAACGCGCCGGCGCCGGCGGCCGCGGCCGCGAACGGCCCGGACGTGAAGATCCTGACGAGCTGCCCGTCGTGCCTGCAGGGCTTGTCGCGCTACAGCGAGGACGCGAACCTCGAAGCCGACTACATCGTGGTCGAAATCGCGCGTCAGGTGCTCGGCGAGAACTGGATGGCCGATTATGTCGCACGTGCGAACAATGGCGGGATCGAGCGCGTGCTGGTCTAATGCGGGCATGACGACCGCCCGACCGGGCCGGGAATGAGCGGGCGCCGGTGCAGCAATGCCGGCGCCCGTCCACATGGGAGCGACAATGGAATGCGTGTTTTGCCGTGAAGACGGCGGCGAGGTGCTCTGGCGGGACGATGCGGTGCGTGTCGTCCTCGCGACGGGCGAGCACGAGTATCCGGGCTTCTGCCGGGTGATCTGGGGCGCGCACGTGGCCGAATTCTCCGATCTCGGCGAGCCCGAGCGGGCACATCTGATGCGCGTCGTGTACGCGGTCGAGCGGGCCGTGCGCCGCGTGATGCAGCCGAACAAGGTGAATCTCGCGAGCCTCGGCAACATGGTGCCGCACGTGCACTGGCACGTGATCCCGCGCTTTTCCAACGACGCCCATTTCCCGCAGCCCGTGTGGGCGCCGCGTCAGCGCAGCGTGTCCGAGGCGCTGCTGCGCTTGCGCGCAGCGCAGGCCTCGCTGCTGCACAATGCGGTGCGCGAGGAAATTCAACGCATGACCGATTCGAGGCAGCCATGAGCGGTTTGACTTCCACGACGCCGATTCCGTCCGGCGTCGTCGTGCACGCGGTGTCGCGCGTGCTCGAATTGCAGTACCCGAACGGCGACAGTTTCCGGATTCCGTTCGAGCTGATGCGTGTGTATTCGCCGTCGGCCGAGGTGCGCGGCCACGGGCCGGGCCAGGAGACGCTGCAGACGGGCAAGCGCGAAGTGACGATCACCGCGCTCGAGGGCGTCGGCAACTACGCGTTGCAGCCGACGTTTTCCGACGGCCATTCGACCGGCATCTACTCGTGGGACCTGCTGTACGAGCTGGCTACGCAGCAGGACGCGCTGTGGCGCGACTATTTCGACAAACTGAAGGCGGCGGGCGTCGAGCGCGACGCCCCGATGCAGGCGGCCGCCGCGTCGCACGGCCACTGCCACTGAAATTCGACGGCGCCCGCTCGGCGCCGTCTTGCCATTTACTGAGGATCAACGCGATGAGCAAAACCCACTTCGGCTTCGAAAGCGTCGAGGAAAACGAAAAAGCGAAGAAAGTGGCGGGTGTGTTCCATTCGGTCGCGAGCAACTACGATCTGATGAACGACCTGATGTCGGCGGGCATGCACCGCGCGTGGAAGGCGTTCACGATCGCGCAGGCGAACGTGCGCCCCGGCTTCAAGGTGCTCGACATCGCGGCCGGCACCGGCGACCTGACGAAGTCGTTCAAGAAGGCGGCCGGGCCGACGGGCGAGGTCTGGCATACGGACATCAACGAATCGATGCTGCGCGTCGGCCGCGACCGGCTGCTCGACAAGGGCATCGTGACGCCGTCGCTGCTGTGCGACGCGGAGAAAATTCCCTTTCCGGACAACTACTTCGATCTGGTCACGGTCGCGTTCGGGCTGCGCAACATGACGCACAAGGATGCCGCGCTGGCCGAGATGCGCCGCGTGACGAAGCCCGGCGGCCGCGTGATGGTGCTGGAATTCTCGAAAGTCTGGGATCCGCTGAAAAAAGCGTACGATCTGTATTCTTTCAAAGTATTACCGTGGCTTGGCGACAAGTTCGCGAAAGATGCTGAAAGTTACCGGTATCTTGCTGAATCTATCCGGATGCACCCCGATCAGGACACGCTGAAGACGATGATGGAACAAGCGGGCCTCGACGCCGTCAAATATTACAATTTGTCAGGTGGCGTGGTAGCTTTACACATGGGAGCCAAGTACTAAGGGGCTCTTTCCATACATTTGTCTTACATCTGGAGAAGCTGATGTCCGAAACGCGTTCGTTGTTCAACCGTAGCAAGCCGTCGAAGCCCTGGGCTCGACGAGTCGGCACGCTGCTGATGGTCGGCCTGCTCACGGCCGGCACGTTCGCATCGCTCGACGCTGAAGCCAAGCGCATGGGCGGCGGGCGCAGCATCGGCCGCCAGAATTCCACCGTCACGCAGCGCCAGGCCACACCGCCCGCGCAGCAGCCGATGCAGCAGGCTGCGCCGTCGCAGGCGCAGCGTGCGAACCCGGCCGCGCCCGCGCCGGCCGCGCAGCCCAACCGCTCGCGCTGGCTCGGGCCGATCGCCGGCCTCGCGGCCGGTCTCGGCATCGCGGCGCTGCTGTCGCACTTCGGCCTGGGCGGCGCATTCGCGAGCATGATGGCGAACGTCATCGTGATCGCGCTGCTCGCGATGGTCGGCATCTGGCTGATCCGCAAGTTCATGAATCGCCGTCGTCCGCAGGAGCCGGCCTACTCGGTAGGTGGCTCGGCGTCGTCGTCGGGCGGCTACTCGCAAAGTCCGTCGTTCCAGCAGGGCAGCACCAGCGGCAACTATGCGGGCAGCGGCAGCAGCTACGCGAACGAAGCGCAAGGCGTGTTCGGCGGCGGTGCCGCGGCCGCCGGCGCGGCAGCGGCTGCTGCGGCAGCACCGCTCCAGGTGCCGGCCGGCTTCGACACCGAAGCATTCCTGCGCAGCTCGAAGGTTTATTTCGTGCGCCTGCAGGCCGCGTGGGACCAGGGCAACCTGGCCGACATTCGCGAGTTCACGACGCCAGAAATGTTCGCCGAGATCAAGATTGACCTCGATTCGCGCGGCAACGAGTCGAACCAGACCGACGTCGTGCAGCTCGACGCGGAACTGGTCGCGATCGAGGATCGCGGCATCGAGCAGTCGGCGAGCGTGCGCTTCCACGGCCTGATCCGCGAATCGGCGAGTGCGTCGGCCGCGCCGTTCGACGAGGTGTGGAACCTGTCGAAGTCGGGCAGTCAGGGCTGGCTGCTCGCGGGCATCCAGCAGATCAACACGCACTGAGCGTGGCCGGCGGCCGCGCCGCCGGACTCCCGGGCAACGGCCGCCGCACTGCGACCGCTTGCCGCCCGGGTGTGCGGTTGGCCGCGGCCTGCCATCGATCCGACGTTACAATAGAAACCCGCGTGGGCGCCCGGCCTGCGCGGGTTTTTTCTTTCCCAGCCCGATGACCTTTGCCGCCAAGCCTTTTGCTGCTGCTGTCAATCACCTGCTCGCCCGCGAATCGTGGGCGCGCGACCGCCTGATTCCGTATGCGGGCAAGACTGCCCGGATCGACGTGCCTCCCGTTACGCTCACGCTGCTGGTGCAGCCCGACGGTTATCTGTCGGCCGTCGACGCGCACGATGCGCAACAGGTCGACGTGTCGATCGCGCTCGCGGGCGACACGGTCGCCGCGTTCCTGCAGGGCGGCCAGGCGGCCGTGATGAAGCACGTGAAGATCGAGGGCGACGCGGAGTTCGCGACGCAGATCGCGAAGCTGGCCGAGCACCTGCGCTGGGAACCTGAAGAAGATCTCGCGAAGCTGGTCGGCGACGCGGCGGCATTCCGGATCGCGACGGTCGTGCGCGACGCTGGCGCGCGCGCACGACGCACCGGCCGCAACGTGCTTGATTCCGTCGCAGAATACTGGCTCGACGAAAACCCGCAAGTCGTCCGGCGCACGTCGCTCGGCGGCTTCGATGCCGAACTGGCGCGCGCACGCGATGCGCTTGCACGGGTCGAAAAGCGGGTCGAGCGACTCGAACAAAAAATCGGCGCGCGCACGGGTTCCGGCCCGCGCGGCGCGCACTGAGGGCCGCAGGGCATGCGCATTTTCCGTTTCATCAAGATTGTTTACACCGTCATCCGCTTTGGTCTCGACGAAGTGATGCTGTCCCGGATCGACGACCGGCGCGTGAAGCTGCTGCTGCGGATCACGACGATCGGCCGCCGTTATTCCGATCCGCCTGCCGTGCGGCTGCGCCACGCGCTCGAAAGCCTCGGCCCGATCTTCGTGAAGTTCGGCCAGGTGCTGTCGACGCGCCGCGACCTGCTGTCGGTCGATTTCGCGAACGAACTCGCAAAGCTGCAGGACCAGGTGCCGCCGTTCGATTCGGCGGTCGCGATCGGGATCATCGAGAAGTCGCTCGGTGCGCCGGTCGACGAGCTGTTCGACGAATTCGAGCGCGAGCCGGTCGCTAGCGCGTCGATCGCGCAGGTGCATTTCGCGAAGCTCAAGCAGGGCGTGCACGCGGGCAAGGCCGTCGCCGTGAAGGTGCTGCGCCCGAACATGCTGTCCGTGATCGACTCCGACCTCGCGCTGATGCGCGACATCGCGATCTGGACCGAGCGCATGTGGGCCGACGGCCGGCGCCTGAAGCCGCGCGAGGTCGTCGCCGAATTCGACAAGTACCTGCACGACGAGCTCGACCTGATGCGCGAGGCCGCCAACGGCAGCCAGTTGCGCCGCAACTTCGCGGGCCTCGACCTGCTGCTCGTGCCCGAGATGTTCTGGGATTTCTCGACGTCGCAGGTGCTCGTGATGGAGCGCATGACCGGCGTGCCGATCAGCCAGGTCGAGACGCTGCGCTCGGCCGGGGTCGACATCAAGAAGCTCGCGCGCGAAGGCGTCGAGATTTTCTTCACGCAGGTGTTTCGCGATGGCTTCTTCCATGCGGACATGCACCCGGGCAACATCCAGGTGAGCCTCGATCCGAGCACCTTCGGCCGCTACGTCGCGCTCGATTTCGGGATCGTCGGTGCGCTGTCCGATTTCGACAAGAACTACCTCGCGCAGAACTTCCTCGCGTTCTTCAAGCGCGACTACCACCGCGTCGCGACGCTCCACCTCGAATCGGGCTGGGTGCCGCCCGAGACGCGCGTCGAGGAACTCGAAAGCGCGATTCGCGCGGTGTGCGAGCCGTATTTCGACCGGGCGCTGAAAGATATTTCGCTCGGCCAGGTGCTGATGCGCCTGTTCTCGACGTCGCGCCGCTTCAACGTCGAGATCCAGCCGCAGCTCGTGCTGCTGCAGAAGACGATGCTGAACGTCGAGGGGCTCGGCCGCTCGCTCGACCCCGAACTCGACCTGTGGAAGACCGCGAAGCCGTACCTCGAGCGCTGGATGACCGAGCAGATCGGCCTGCGCGGCTGGTACGAGCGCTTCAAGGTCGAGGCGCCGCAGTGGAGCAAGACGCTGCCGCAGCTGCCGCGCCTGATCCATCACGCGATGGCGGCGCGCCATGACGCGCCGCGCGCGGCGAGCGAGGACCTGATGCGCCAGATTCTCGTCGAGCAGAAGCGGACGAACCGGCTGCTGCAGGCGTTGCTGATCTTCGGCCTCGCCGTCGGCGTCGGAGCGCTCGTCGCGCGCGTGCTGCTCGCGCTCGCGTACGGCGGATGACCGAAAGGAGCTGGGCGATGTCCGATCCGAAACAACCGAAGCCGAATGTGCCGCCCGCCGCCGATTTCGCGACGCGTGACCCCGGTGACCCATCGTTCTGGGACGAGCGTTTCGAACGGGGCGTGACGCCATGGGAATTCGGTGGCGTACCTGACGGTTTTCGTGTGTTCGCGCACCGGCTCGAGCCGTGCGCCGTGCTGATCCCCGGCTGCGGCAGTGCGCAAGAGGCCGGGTGGCTCGCGCAGGCCGGCTGGCCCGTGCGTGCGATCGATTTCGCCGCGCAGGCGGTGGCTGCCGCGCAAGCGCAACTCGGCGCGCATGCGGACGTCGTCGAGCAGGCCGATTTCTTTGCATACCGGCCGCCGTTCGACGTGCAGTGGGTGTACGAGCGAGCGTTCCTGTGCGCGCTGCCGCCGGCCATGCGCGCCGGCTATGCGGCACGCATGGCCGAGCTGCTGCCCGCCGACGGATTGCTGGCAGGTTATTTCTTCCTGATGGCGAAACCGAAGGGGCCGCCGTTCGGAATCGAACGCGCCGAACTCGATGCGCTGCTCACGCCGCACTTCGAACTGATCGAGGATTTGCCGGTGGCCGATTCGCTGCCCGTGTTCGAAGGGCACGAGCGCTGGCTCACATGGCGCCGCCGCTGATGCGCGGGTGTCGCGGCCATTGCCGGAGCGCGGCAGGGTTTCGGCTATAATTCAAGGTTTTGCAAGCCGTTTCCAGTTTCCGCGGGAAAAATATCATGCCGATCTACGCCTATCGATGCGAAGCGTGTGGTTTCGCGAAGGACGTGCTCCAGAAGATGAGCGACGCGCCGCTGTCGCAGTGCCCGGAATGCGGGAAGGATGCATTTCGCAAGCAGGTCACCGCTGCGGGCTTCCAGTTGAAGGGCTCGGGGTGGTATGTCACCGATTTCCGCGGTGGTTCGGGCGGCGCAAGCGCGCCGGCGACTGCGACGGGCGATGCAGCCCCGGCCGCACCGGCGGAAGCCGCGCCTGCCGCGGCCGCGCCGGCTGCATCGAGCAGTTCCGAAAGCACGACGACGAGCGCTGCGCCCGCCCCGGCTGCAGCGCCCGCCGCCAGCAGTTGACCGTCGCGGCCCGGCCGGGCTGCGACCAACCCGCGCCGCCGGCGCGGTTCATTGACGGCAGATGATGAAAAAGACGACCCTGAAATCGGTGTTTCTGACCGGCCTGCTGGTTCTCGTCCCGCTCGCGATCACGCTGTGGGTGCTCGGTCTCATCATCGGCACGATGGACCAGACACTGCTCCTGCTGCCCGAATCGTGGCAGCCCGAGCGGCTGCTCGGCTTCCACCTGCCGGGGATCGGCGCGGTGCTGACGCTCGCGTTCATCTTCGTCGTCGGGCTGGCCACGCGGAACTTCATCGGCCAGAAGCTCGTCACGTGGTGGAACGCCGTGGTGCGTCACATCCCGGTCGTCGGGCCGATCTACACGAGCGTCAAGCAGGTGTCGGACACGCTGCTGTCGAGCAGCGGCAACGCGTTCCGCAAGGCGCTGCTGATCGAATACCCGCGTCGCGGCTCGTATACGATCGCGTTTCTGACCGGCACGCCGGGCGGCGACGTGCTCAATCATCTGACGGAAGAATACGTGAGCGTCTATATTCCGACGACACCGAACCCGACGTCGGGCTTCTTCCTGATGCTGCCGAAGAGCGAAGTCATCGAACTCGACATGTCGGTCGATGCCGCGCTGAAGTACATCGTCTCGATGGGCGTCGTGGCGCCCCCGGCGCCGGCTCCGGCGCCCGCCCGCCGCCCCGTCGAGCCGCCGCTGTAAGTAAAGAATCATCGCCCGGGCCGCGCGTTGCGGCGCCCGTTGATCAAACCGAACGAAAGCAAACATCATGTCGATGCGTACTGAATACTGCGGTCTCGTGACCGAACACCTGCTGGGCCAAACCGTGTCGCTGTGCGGCTGGGTGCAGCGCCGCCGCGATCACGGCGGTGTGATCTTCATCGACCTGCGCGATCGTGAAGGCCTCGTGCAGGTGGTGTGCGACCCGGATCGCGCGGAAATGTTCGCGACCGCCGAAGGCGTGCGCAACGAGTTCTGCGTGCAGATCAAGGGCCTCGTGCGCAACCGTCCGGAAGGCACGGTCAACGCCGGCCTGAAGAGCGGCAAGATCGAAGTGCTGTGCCACGAACTGAACGTGCTGAACGCGTCGGTCACGCCGCCGTTCCAGCTCGACGACGACAACCTGTCGGAAACGACGCGCCTCACGCACCGCGTGCTCGACCTGCGCCGTCCGCAGATGCAGCACAACCTGCGCCTGCGCTACCGCGTCGCGATCGAGGCGCGCAAGTACCTCGACGAGCAGGGCTTCATCGACATCGAAACGCCGATGCTCACGAAGAGCACGCCGGAAGGCGCGCGCGACTACCTCGTGCCGTCGCGCGTGAACGCCGGCCAGTTCTTCGCGCTGCCGCAGTCGCCGCAGCTGTTCAAGCAGCTGCTGATGGTCGCGAACTTCGACCGTTACTACCAGATCACCAAGTGCTTCCGCGACGAAGACCTTCGCGCCGACCGTCAGCCGGAATTCACGCAGATCGACTGCGAGACGTCGTTCCTCGGCGAGCAGGAAATCCGTGACCTGTTCGAAGACATGATCCGTCACATCTTCAAGACGACGATCGACGTCGAGCTCGACGCGAAATTCCCGGTGATGCCGTATTCGGAAGCGATGGCGCGTTTTGGTTCGGACAAGCCGGACCTGCGCGTGCAGCTCGAATTCACCGAGCTGACCGACGCGATGAAGGACGTCGACTTCAAGGTGTTCAGCACGCCGGCCAACGCGAAGGACGGCCGTGTCGCGGCGCTGCGCGTGCCGAAGGGCAGCGAGCTGTCGCGTGGCGACATCGACGGCTACACCGAATTCGTGCGCATCTATGGCGCGAAGGGCCTCGCATGGATCAAGGTCAACGAGAAGGCGAAGGGTCGTGACGGCCTGCAGAGCCCGATCGTCAAGAACCTGCACGACGCATCGATCGCGGCGATCCTCGAGCGCACGGGCGCAGAAGACGGCGACATCATCTTCTTCGCGGCCGACCGCGCGAAGGTCGTCAACGACAGCCTCGGCGCGCTGCGCCTGAAGATCG
The DNA here is from genome assembly GCF_011605345.1 of Burkholderia sp. D-99. Classification (GTDB taxonomy): domain Bacteria; phylum Pseudomonadota; class Gammaproteobacteria; order Burkholderiales; family Burkholderiaceae; genus Burkholderia. The sequence goes on along the minus strand of NZ_JAAOXM010000011.1, from coordinate 225,923 downwards.
GCCATTCGGAATTCGGCAAGGCGAACGGCCTCGTCCAGGCCGGCTGGAAGCCGCTGTGGGTCGTCGACTTCCCGATGTTCGAATACGACGACGAAGATGCACGCTACGTCGCTGCGCACCACCCGTTCACGAGCCCGAAGGACGAGCACCTCGAGTACCTCGAGACCGACCCGGGCCGCTGCCTCGCGAAGGCATACGACATGGTGCTGAACGGCTGGGAAATCGGCGGCGGCTCGGTGCGTATCTACCAGGAGGAAGTGCAGAGCAAGGTGTTCCGCGCACTGAAGATCGGCGCGGAAGAGGCTCAGCTGAAGTTCGGCTTCCTGCTGGACGCGCTGCAGTACGGCGCGCCGCCGCACGGCGGTATCGCATTCGGTCTCGACCGCATCGTCACGATGATGGCCGGCGCCGATTCGATCCGCGACGTGATCGCGTTCCCGAAGACGCAGCGTGCGCAGGATCTGCTCACGCAAGCGCCGAGCCCGGTCGACGAGCGTCAGCTGCGCGAACTGCACATCCGCCTGCGTCAGCCGGAACAGCCGAAGGCGTAACGCGCCTCTCGCAAAACCGGTCGTGTGTGCGGCGACGCGCACACGGTACCCACGAAAAAGGCGCAGCGATGCGCCTTTTTCGTTTTTTGCGGTACAGTCGCAGCACTTGCCGCCCGTTCGGAGCCTGTGCCCGGCGCGCGGCCCTGTGTTGCATGAAACAAAGATGACGAAGCCGCCGAAAATTCCCGAATCCGTTCTTGTCGTGATCTACACGCCCGACCTCGATGTGCTCGTGATCAAGCGTGCCGACCAGCCCGATTTCTGGCAATCGGTGACCGGCTCGAAGGACGCGCTCGACGAGCCGCTCGCGCTCACCGCCGCGCGCGAAGTGGCCGAGGAAACCGGCATCGCGATCGGCACGTTGGACGTGCCGGCCAGCGCGCTCGTCGACTGGCGCCACCGGATCGAATACACGATCTATCCGCAATACCTGCACCGCTATGCACCGGGCGTTACGCGCAACACCGAGCACTGGTTCGGCCTGTGTGTGCCGCATCGCGTCAGCGTGACGCTGTCGCCGCGCGAGCATGTCGACCATGCGTGGCTGCCGTTCCGCGAGGCGGCCGCGCGCTGCTTCTCGCCGTCCAATGCCGAGGCGATCCTGCAATTGCCCGCGCGCGTGGCACTCTCGCGCGCGCCGCACGGCTCGTCCGCATGACCGCGGAAGCCCGCAAGCGCTTCGCGCAATTGCGGCAGATGTTCCTGCAGGAGCGCGGTTCCGCGTCGCGGCTCGCCTTCACGTCGGGCAACACCGTGCGGCTGTGCGAGGGCGGCGGCGCATTCTTCCGGGCACTGATCGAGCGGATCGATGCCGCCCGCGAGCAGGTGATGCTCGAAACCTACATCTTCTGCGACGACGCGGCCGGCCGGCCGGTGTCGGACGCACTGATCCGCGCCGTGCAGCGCGGCGTCCGAGTGCGCGTGATTACCGACGGCATCGGCACCGCACGCCTGCCGTTGTTCGACACGTGGGTGGCGGCCGGCGTCGAGCACTGCATCTACAACCGTTTCCTGTTCGGCCGTTTCGGCTTCTCGCGCACGCATCGCAAGCTCGCGGTGATCGATCACGCGGTCGCGTTCTGCGGCGGCATCAACATCATCGACGACTACGCGCAGAACGGCACGACGCTGCCGTTTCCGCGCTGGGATTTCGCGGTCGAGATGGCGGGGCCCGCGGTATCCGACGTGCGCGCCGCATTCGAGTTGCAGTGGCACCGGATCATGTTCGGCCACAAGCCGTATGCGCAATACGCGGCCGGGCTGCATGGCGGGGAAGCGTTCCCGGAGATGTTCCGGCGCTGGATGCGCAGCCATCGGTGGGTCAAGGCCGGCGCGCTGCGGGTCGTGACGGAGGCGAGCGTCGCGTTCGTCGCGCGCGACAACGTCGTGAATCGCCGCGCGATCGAGAAGGCGTATCTCGCGGCGATCGGCCAGGCGCGCCAGCGGATTCTGCTTGCCAATCCGTACTTCATGCCGGGGCGCAAGCTGCGCCGTGCGCTGACGGGCGCCGCGCGGCGCGGCGTCGACGTGCGGATCCTGATCGGCCGCAAGGAGTTCGCGGCGCTCGATACGGCCGTGCCGTTCCTGTATCACGCGCTGCTGCGCGCGGGCGTGCGTGTGGCCGAGTACGACAAGACGATGCTGCACGGCAAGGTGGCCGTGATCGACGACAACTGGGCGACGGTCGGCTCGTCGAACCTGGACGCGCTGAGCCTGATGTTGAACAATGAGGCGAATGTCGTGCTGGTGCGCTACGATGCTGTCACGAACGAACTGCGCGACGCGATCGCGGCCGCGTTCGCCGACGGCCGGGAAATCGACCCCGCCCGGTTCGCTGCGCGCCCGCGCATCGAACGCATGCTGAACTGGCTCGCCTATACGGCGTATCGCGTCGTGATGAAGGCGTTGACGGTCGGTGGTTACGACTGACGCAGACTAAGCGTTTGCTTCAAAATATCTGTCCGCACGTTCGTGCGGAAAAGCCGCTCCGGTCCCGCCGGAATCGCGCAAAATAGCGGCTCGGTTAGACACCGGTTTCTAATAATTTCCTTGTTTCGCGAGCGGCCGCACTCAATAATAGTACGGCCGTTCGATTTTATTCGAACCCCCGAACGGTTACAGAAATAGCTATGCGAAAAGGCGAACAGACGCGTGCCGCGATACTTGAAGCTGCTTTGGACCTCGCCAGCCGTGACGGGCTGGAGGGGCTGACGATCGGCCTGTTGGCCGAACGCATGCAGATGAGCAAGAGCGGCGTGTTCGCGCACTTCGGATCGCGTGAAGACCTGCAGGTCGAGGTCGTCCGCGAGTATCACCATCGTTTCGAAAACGAGGTGTTCTTTCCGAGCCTGCGCGAGTCGCGAGGCTTGCCGCGCCTTCGGGCGATGCTGGCCCGCTGGACGGAGAAGCGCATCCAGGAGGTGACGACCGGATGCATCTACATCAGCGGTGCCGTCGAGTACGACGACCGGCCTGACAGCCCCGTGCGCGAGCAGTTGATCGCGAGCGTGACGGCCTGGCGTGCCGCGATGCTGCGTGCCATTTCGCAGGCGAAAGAAGAAGGCCATCTGCGTGCGGATACGGATCCGGACCTGATGCTCTTCGAGTTGTACAGCTTCACGCTCGGCCTGCATCACGACGCACGCTTCCTGCATTCGCCGGACGCCGTGCGCCTCACGTGGGCCGCGCTGGAAAAGACGATTGTTTCGTATCAGAGCGAGAGCCGTTAGCGGCGCGTGATCCGCCCGCCAGGAGCTCGAGCCGTTTTGCCCACCTTTGGAGAGAGTCATGGGACAGTACGCCGCGCCGCTGCGCGACATGCAATTCGTGTTGCACGAGCTTCTGAACGTCGAAGCCGAAGTCAAGCAAATGCCCAAGCATGCGGACCTCGACGCCGACACGATCAACCAGGTCCTCGAGGAAGCGGGCAAGTTCTGCTCCGAGGTACTGTTCCCGCTGAACCAGGTCGGCGACCGCGAAGGTTGCACGTATGAAGGCGACGGCGTCGTGAAGACCCCGACCGGCTTCAAGGAGGCCTACCAGCAATACGTCGAGGCCGGCTGGCCGGCGCTCGGCTGCGATCCGGACTACGGCGGCCAGGGCCTGCCCGCGTTCGTGAACAACGCGCTCTACGAAATGCTGAACTCGGCGAACCAGGCATGGACGATGTATCCGGGCCTGTCGCACGGCGCCTACGAATGCCTGCACGCGCACGGCGCGCCGGAACTCCAGAAGCAATACCTGCCGAAGCTCGTGTCGGGCGAATGGACGGGCACGATGTGCCTGACCGAGCCGCATTGCGGCACCGACCTCGGCATCCTGCGCACCAAGGCCGAACCCAACGGCGACGGCTCGTACTCGATCAGCGGCACGAAGATCTTCATCTCGAGCGGCGAGCACGACATGTCGAAGAACATCATCCACCTCGTGCTCGCGCGCCTGCCGGACGCGCCGCAAGGCACGAAGGGGATCTCGCTGTTCATCGTGCCGAAGTTCGTCCCGGACGCCGCGGGCGAGCCGGGCGAGCGCAACGGCATCAAGTGCGGCTCGATCGAGCACAAGATGGGCATCCACGGCAACTCGACGTGCGTGATGAACCTCGACGGCGCGAAGGGCTGGATGGTCGGCGAGCCGAACAAGGGCTTGAACGCGATGTTCGTGATGATGAATGCCGCGCGTCTCGGCGTCGGCATGCAGGGCCTCGGCCTCACGGAAGTCGCGTACCAGAACTCGCTCACGTACGCGAAGGAGCGCCTGCAGATGCGCTCGCTGACGGGCCCGAAGGCACCGGACAAGCCGGCCGATCCGATCATCGTGCACCCGGACGTGCGTCGCATGCTGCTCACGCAGAAGGCCTATGCCGAAGGCGCGCGCGCGTTCACGTACTGGTCCGCGCTGCAGATCGACAAGGAGCTGTCGCACGGTGACGAAGCGGTGCGCAAGGAAGCTGCCGATCTGGTCGCGCTGCTCACGCCGATCATCAAGGCGTTCCTGACCGACAACGCGTTCGAGTCGACCAACCACGCGATGCAGATCTACGGCGGCCACGGCTTCATCTCCGAGTGGGGCATGGAGCAGTACGTGCGCGACGCGCGGATCAACATGATCTACGAAGGCACGAATTCGATCCAGTCGCTCGACCTGCTCGGCCGCAAGGTGCTCGGCGACATGGGCGCGAAGCTGAAGAAGTTCGGCAAGCTCGTGACGGAATTCGCGGAAGCCGAAGGCGTGAAGCCGGAGATGGCCGAGTTCATCAACCCGCTCGCCGACATCGGCGACAAGGTGCAGAAGCTGACGATGGAAATCGGCATGAAGGCGATGCAGAACCCGGACGAAGTCGGCGCTGCCGCCGTGCCGTACCTGCGCACCGTCGGCCACTTGGTGTTCTCGTACTTCTGGGCGCGCATGGCGCGCCTCGCACTCGACAACGAAGCGTCGGGCGATCCGTTCTACAAGTCGAAGCTCGCGACGGCACGCTTCTACTTCGCGCGCCTGCTGCCCGAGACGGCGTCGACGATCCGCGCCGCGCGCGCCGGTTCGAAGACGATGATGGAAGTCGACGAATCGCTGTTCTGACGCGAGTCCGGGCGGGGCGCGATGCGCGCCGCCCGGGTCCAACGGTTCCTGGTACTCACTTCGCCGTGCAGCCTCCAACCTCCGCGCTGCACGACACTATCCGGAGACATCCCGTGAGCAATTTCCTGATTCGCAAGGTCGCCGTGCTGGGCGCCGGCGTGATGGGCGCGCAGATCGCCGCGCACCTCATCAACGCACGCGTGCCGGTGCTGCTGTTCGACCTGCCGGCCAAGGAAGGCCCGAAAAACGCGATCGCGCTGAAGGCGATCGAGAACCTGAAGAAGCTGTCGCCCGCGCCGTTCGGCGTGAAGGACGACGCGAAGTACCTCGAAGCCGCGAACTACGAAGACGACATCGCGAAGCTCGCCGAGTGCGACGTCGTGATCGAGGCGATCGCCGAGCGGATGGACTGGAAGCACGACCTGTACAAGAAGGTCGCGCCGCACATCGCACCGAACGCGATCTTCGCGACCAACACGTCGGGCCTGTCGATCACGAAACTGTCCGAAGGTTTCTCGGACGAGCTGAAGTCGCGCTTCTGCGGCGTGCATTTCTTCAACCCGCCGCGCTACATGCACCTCGTCGAACTGATCCCGACCGCGCACACGCGCCCGGAGATCCTCGACCAGCTCGAGACGTTCCTGACGAGCATCGTCGGCAAGGGCGTCGTGCGCGCGAAGGACACGCCGAACTTCATCGCGAACCGCGTCGGCATCTTCTCGATCCTCGCGGTGATCACCGAGGCCGCGAAGTTCGGCCTGCGCTTCGACGAAGTCGACGACCTGACCGGCAGCCGCCTCGGCCGCGCGAAGTCGGCGACGTTCCGCACCGCGGACGTGGTCGGCCTCGACACGATGGCGCACGTGATCAAGACGATGCAGGACAACCTCGCCGACGATCCGTTCTTCCCGGTCTACCAGACGCCCGCCGTGCTCGCCGAACTGGTGAAGCAGGGCGCGCTCGGCCAGAAGACGGGCGGCGGTTTCTACAAGAAGGAAGGCAAGGCGATCAAGGTGCTCGACGCGAAGACGGGCACCTATGTCGACTCGGGCGCGAAGGCGGACGAAACCGTCGGCCGCATCCTGAAGCGTCCGCCGGCAGAGCGCCTGAAGCTGCTGCGTGAAACGGATCATCCGCATGCGCAGTTCCTGTGGTCGATCTTCCGCGACGTGTTCCACTACATCGGTGTGCATCTCGAGTCGATCGCCGACAACGTGCGCGACGTCGACCTCGCGATCCGCTGGGGCTTCGGCTGGAACGAAGGCCCGTTCGAAGGCTGGCAGGCCGCCGGCTGGAAGCAGGTCGCCGAGTGGGTGCAGGAAGACATCGCGGCCGGCAAGGCGCTCGCGAACGTGCCGCTGCCGTCGTGGGTGCTCGAAGGCGCGGTTGCAGAGAAGGGCGGTGTGCACACGGCCGAAGGCTCGTGGGCGCCGGCTGCGCAGCGCTTCGTGCCGCGTTCGGACCTCGCGGTCTACGGCAAGCAGGTATTCCGCGCGCCGCTGTTCGGCGAAGCGGGTGCCGATCCGAAGACCTACGGCAAGACGCTGTTCGAGACCGACGCGGTGCGCGCATGGGTCGACGACCGTGCGGGTGAAGACGACGTCGTGATCGTGTCGTTCAAGTCGAAGATGAACACGATCGGGCCGAGCGTGATCGACGGCCTCGTGCAGGCGATCGAGCTCGCGGAGAAGGACTACAAGGGCGTGGTGATCTGGCAGCCGACGTCGCTGAAGCTCGGCACGCCGGGCGGCCCGTTCTCGGCCGGCGCGAACCTCGAAGAGGCGATGCCCGCGTTCATGATGGGCGGTGCGAAGGGTATCGAGCCGTTCGTGAAGAAGTTCCAGGAAGGCATGCTGCGCGTGAAGTACGCGAACGTGCCGGTCGTCGCGGCCGTGTCGGGCATCGCGCTCGGCGGCGGGTGCGAGCTGATGCTGCACAGCGCGAAGCGTGTCGTGCACGTCGAGAGCTACATCGGTCTCGTCGAAGTGGGCGTCGGCCTCGTGCCGGCGGGCGGCGGCCTGAAGGAAGCGGCGCTGCGCGCAGCGGATGCCGCGACGGCCGCGAACGCGACCACCGACATCCTGAAGTTCGTCACGAAGTCGTTCGAGAACGCGGCGATGGCGAAGGTCTCGGCGTCTGCGCACGATGCACGTGCGATGGGCTACGTGAAGCCGTCCGACACGATCGTCTTCAACGTGTTCGAACTGCTCGACACCGCGAAGAAGGAAGCGCGTGCGCTGGCCGCTACCGGCTACCGCGCACCGCTGCGCGCGAAGGACGTGCCGGTCGCAGGCCGCTCGGCGATCGCGACGATCAAGGCATCGCTCGTCAACATGCGTGACGGCCGCTTCATCAGCGACCACGACTACCTGATCGCGAGCCGCATCGCCGAAGCCGTGTGCGGCGGCGACGTCGAAGCCGGCAGCCTGGTCGACGATCAGTGGCTGCTCGCGCTGGAGCGCCGTGCGTTCGTCGAGCTGCTCGGCACGCAGAAGACGCAGGAACGGATCATGGGCATGTTGCAGACCGGCAAGCCGGTGCGTAACTGAGCGAGCGGATAAGGCAAGGAGTCTCAAATGAGCAAACAATTGCAAGACGCATACATCGTCGCCGCCAGCCGCACGCCGATCGGCAAGGCCCCGCGCGGTGTCTTCAAGAACACGCGCCCGGACGAGCTGCTGGTCCACGCGATCAAGTCGGCGGTTGCGCAGGTGCCCGGCTTCGACACGAAGCTGATCGAAGACGCGATCATCGGCTGCGCGATTCCGGAAGCCGAGCAGGGCCTGAACGTCGCGCGCATGGGCGCGCTGCTCGCCGGCCTGCCGCAGACGGTCGGCGGCGTGACGGTCAACCGCTTCTGCGCGTCGGGCATCACGGCGCTCGCGATGGCGGCCGACCGCATCCGTGTCGGCGAATCGGACGCGATCTTCGCGGGCGGCTGCGAATCGATGAGCATGGTGCCGATGATGGGCAACAAGCCGTCGATGTCGCCGCACATCTTCGATCGCAACGAAGACTTCGGCATCGCGTACGGGATGGGCCTGACGGCCGAGCGCGTCGCCGAGCAGTGGAAGGTGAGCCGCGAAGACCAGGACGCGTTCTCGGTCGAGTCGCACCGCAAGGCGCTCGCCGCGCAGCAGGCCGGCGAGTTCAACGACGAGATCGCCGCGTACACGATCACTGAGCGTTTCCCGAACCTCGCGACCGGCGAAGTCGACGTGAAGACGCGCGAGATCGCGCTCGACGAAGGTCCGCGCGCGGATACGTCGATCGAAGGCCTCGCGAAGCTGCGCACGGTGTTCGCGAACAAGGGTTCGGTCACGGCCGGCAACAGCTCGCAGACGTCGGACGGCGCGGGCGCGCTGCTCGTCGTGTCGGAGAAGGTGCTCAAGGAATTCAACCTGACGCCGCTCGCGCGCTTCGTGAGCTTCGCGGTGCGCGGCGTGCCGCCGGAAATCATGGGCATCGGCCCGAAGGAAGCGATTCCGGCCGCGCTGAAGGCCGCCGGCCTGAAGCAGGACGATCTCGACTGGATCGAGCTGAACGAAGCGTTCGCCGCGCAATCGCTGGCGGTGATGCGCGACCTCGGCCTCGACCCGTCGAAGGTCAACCCGATGGGCGGCGCGATCGCACTCGGCCACCCGCTCGGCGCGACCGGCGCGATCCGCGCGGCGACCGTCGTGCACGGCCTGCGCCGTCGTAACCTGAAGTACGGGATGGTCACGATGTGCGTCGGCACCGGCATGGGCGCCGCGGGCATCATCGAACGCCTGTAAGCAGGACGCGACGAAAAGCGACGACGGTGCGCGGGCCACGAGCTCACGCACCGTTTTTCCATTCCGGTAGAGGAAAGTCAAAGGAGACGGTTGTGGCGGAAATTCAAGTGGAACGCGCCGAAGGCGTAATGACGATCACGATCGCGCGCCCGGCGAAGAAGAATGCGCTGACGGCGGCGATGTACCAGACGATGGCCGATGCGCTCGCGGACGCGCAGGAAGACAAGGCGATCCGCGTGATCCTGCTGCGCGGCAGCGACGGCAATTTCACCGCGGGGAACGATCTCGAGGATTTCCTGAAGGCGCCGCCGAAGGACGATGCCGCTCCGGTGTTCCAGTTCCTTGCGCAGATCAGCAGCGCGAGCAAGCCGATCGTGGCCGCGGTGCCGGGCCTGGCGATCGGCGTCGGCGTGACGATGCTGCTGCACTGCGATCTGGTGTACGCAGCCGACACCGCGACGTTCTCGCTGCCGTTCGCGCAGCTCGGGCTGTGTCCGGAAGCCGCGTCGAGCGTGCTGCTGCCGCGCCTGGCCGGCCATCAGGTTGCGGCCGAGAAGCTGCTGCTCGGCGAGGCGTTCGACGCGCTGGAAGCGCACCGGATTGGCATCGTCAACCGCGTGCTGCCGGCTGCCGAACTCGACGCGTTCGCGGCGAAGCAGGCGGCGAAGCTCGCGGCGCTGCCGGCGGCATCGCTGCGTGTGACGAAGGCGCTGCTGAAGGATACGGGCGGTGTGGCGACGTCCGCGCGGATGGCCGAGGAAGCAGGCCACTTCGCCGCGATGCTGCGCGCGCCGGAAGCGCGCGAGGCGATGACGGCGTTCTTCGAGAAGCGCAAGCCGGATTTCCGTCAGTTCGACTGACGGAGCAGGCCGCGCCGGCGGTGGACCGCCGGCGCGCTGCCGCGGACGCGATCAGGCGGTGCCGTAGTCGACGTGGCCGGTTTCGCGGCAGAAGCTGACGAGCCGCAAGCCGGCCGCCTTCGCGATTTCGATCGCGAGCGACGACGGCGCGGAGATCGTCGCCACCAGCGGGATGCCGATCCGTGCGGCCTTGCGCACGAGCTCGTAGCTCGCGCGGCTCGACAGGAACACGAAGCCGTCGGTCGCGTCGGCGCGCGACAGTACGAGCGAGCCGATCAGCTTGTCGAGCGCATTGTGGCGGCCGACGTCCTCGAACGCCATCCGGATCGCGCCTGTTGCGTCGCACCACGCGGCCGCGTGCAGGCCGCCCGTGAGTTGCGTGAGCGCCTGGTGGGCCGGCAGTGCCTGCGCCGCGCGCGTCAGCGCGTCGGGTGCCAGGCGTGCGAGAAAGCCCGTATCGGGCACGCGTTCGGGCGCGAGGTCGAGCAGGTCGATGCTTTCGATCCCGCATACGCCGCAGCCCGTGCGCCCTGCGAGCGCGCGGCGCCGGTCCTTCAGCGCGGCGAACGCCTGCTGGACGACTTCCAGGTGGACTTCCGCATGCGGCAGCGGCGCGTCGGCGTGCAGGATCACCTCGATGTCCTTGATGTCGCTGCCGCGCGCGACGATCCCTTCCGAAATCGCGAAACCGACCGCGAACGCTTCGAGGTCGCATGGCGTACACATCATCACTGCGTGCGAGATGCCGTTGAAGACGAGTGCGACTGGCCATTCCTGGCCCACGTAGTCGTGCGCGGTTTCGACGGCGCCGCCGCGCGTGCGGCGCACGGACAGTTCGATCGCGCCGCGCGGTTCGTCGCGCATGTCACCGGATTCGGTCGGATTCACGAACACTCCCGTTGATTCAGCGCGCGGGCGGCGGCAATCGTATCCGCCGCCCGCGCGCAGAGGTTCTAAAATACCTCAGGCAAGCCGGCCGCGCCGGCATCCGCCACGTCAGGTAAGGATCATGGGACTCAGCGACGCTCCACTGCTATTCACCTTCGAACACGAATCGTCGGAAAACTTCACGTACATCCCGATGATCGTGCGTTTCAATCTCGACCGCTTCGGTCTGCGGATTTCGCTGGAGCAGTGGCAGCTGCTGCCGCTCGAGGACCGCAAGCTGCTCGCGCGCTTTCCGGCCGACGACGACACCGCGATCGAGCCCAACTTCGATCACGCGCTGTTCGAAATGCTGCGCACGCACGCGGATCTGGAACCATCGTGGTTCCAGCCGGACGAGCGGCCGACCTGGCGTGCCACCGACATCGTGCCGGAGTCGCTCGTGCAGCAGAGCGCGCTGGCCGGGCTGATGGCGCCCGAGCTCGCGCAGTGGCAGCGGCTCGCGCCGTTCCAGCGCTACGTGCTGGTGAAGCTGTCGCGCAAGCCGAAGCTGAACCACGATTTCCTGCCCGCGATGCGGGAGTTCGGGCTGACGGCCACGCACTGAGGTGGCCGCAGGCAGGTAGAGGGCGCCGTCGTGCGGCGCTTGCCCGTCAGAGCGGCGGCAGTTGCCGCGGCTTGCGGTCGGGGCCGGTCGCGACGTAGGTGAGTGTCGCTTCGGTGACCTTCACGACTTCACCCATCAGGCGCATGCGCTGGGCGTACACCTCGACGTCGACCGTGATCGACGTGTTGCCGGTGCGCGTGATGGTCGCGTAGAAGCTCAGCAGATCGCCGACGAACACCGGCTGCTTGAATACGAACGAGTTGACCGCGACGGTCGCGACGCGGCCGTTCGCGCGCTGGCTCGCGGGGATCGAGCCGGCGATGTCGACCTGCGACATGATCCAGCCGCCGAACACGTCGCCGTGGACGTTCGCGTCGTGCGGTTGCGGGACGACGCGCAGCGCGGGCTGCTTTTGCGGGAGGTCGAGGGTCGAATCGGTCATGGCGGGGCTTTCATCCTGTAATAAACATGCCGCCTTGCGCAGTCCGGCCGGCGAATGCGCCGGCAGCGGCGCGAAGCGGCTTCTGCGACAATACAACGTTCGCAAATTGTACGAGAAAGTGAGCGAGCCGGCCGCCGATGCACGCGCCCGGCACTGCCGCCGATCCTTCCCCCCATGCGCCGATTTCCTGCTTCCGGCGAGCCCGCGCCGGCTTCGACCGGGCCCCGCAACGACTGGCAGACCATCCGGTCGCTGCTGCCGTACCTGACCACCTACAAATGGCGAGTCGCGCTCGCGCTCGCCTGCCTGATCGGCGCGAAGGTCGCGAATCTCGGCGTGCCGGTCGTGATGAAGCGCATCGTCGACCACCTGTCCTACGTCCAGCAGATCACCGCGCTCGGCCGCGCGGAGCAATCGGCCGGCATCGTGCTCGCGGGCGGCGTGGGGCTGCTGGTCGTCGCGTATGCGTTCGTGCGGCTGTCGACGTCGCTGTTCACCGAGCTGCGCGAGATCCTGTTCTCGAAGGTCACCGAGAGCGCGGTACGCCAGCTTGCGCTGCAGGTATTCCGGCACCTGCACGGACTGTCGCTGCGGTTTCACCTGGAGCGCCAGACGGGCGGCATGTCGCGCGACATCGAGCGCGGCACGCGCGGCATCCAGCAGCTGATTTCGTATTCGCTGTACAGCATCCTGCCGACGCTCGTCGAGGTCGGGCTCGTGCTCGGCTTCTTCGTGGTCAAGTACGAGGCCTATTACGCCTACGTGACGTTTGCGGCGCTGGTCACGTACATCGTGTTCACGGTGAAGGTCACCAACTGGCGCACGCATTTCCGCCGCACGATGAACGAACTCGATTCGCGCGCGAACTCGCGGGCGATCGATTCGCTGATCAACTACGAGACGGTCAAGTATTTCGGCAACGAGGAGTGGGAAGCGCAGCGCTACGACGAGAACCTGAAGCGCTACCGCAAGGCCGCGATCCGTTCGCAGAATTCGCTGTCGGTGCTGAACTTCGGCCAGCAGGCGATCATCGGTACGGGGCTCGTGTTCATCCTGTGGCGCGCGACGCAGGGCGTGCTCGCGGGCAAGCTGACGCTCGGCGATCTGGTGCTGATCAACACGTTCATGCTGCAGCTGTACATTCCGCTGAACTTCCTCGGCGTCGTCTATCGCGAGCTGAAGCAGAGCCTCACCGACATGGACCGGATGTTCGGGCTGCTGTCGTCCGCGAAGGAAGTGGCCGACCTGCCCGATGCTCGGCCGCTCGCGGTCGCCGGCGCACAGGTGCGCTTCGAGCACGTGAATTTCGCCTACGAGCCGGCGCGGCAGATCCTGCACGACGTGTCGTTCACGATCGACGCGGGCACGACGACCGCGGTGGTCGGCCACAGCGGCTCGGGGAAGTCGACGCTGTCGCGGCTGCTGTTCCGTTTCTACGATCTCGACCGGCAGGCGGGCGGCGCAATCCGGATCGACGGCCAGGACATCCGCGACGTCACGCAGGACTCGCTGCGCGCTTCGATCGGGATCGTGCCGCAGGACACCGTGCTGTTCAACGACTCGATCTACTACAACATCGCGTACGGCCGGCCGACCGCGACCCGCGACGAGGTGATCGCGGCCGCGCGCGCCGCGCACATCCACGATTTCATCGAAAGCTTGCCGAAGGGTTACGACACGCCGGTCGGCGAGCGCGGGCTGAAACTGTCGGGTGGCGAGAAGCAGCGCGTCGCGATCGCGCGCACGCTGTTGAAGGATCCGCCGGTGCTGCTGTTCGACGAGGCGACGTCGGCGCTCGATTCGCGCTCGGAGCGTGCGATCCAGCATGAGCTCGACCAGATCGCGCGGCATCGCACGACGCTCGTGATCGCGCACCGGCTGTCGACGGTCGTGCACGCGCAGCAGATCCTCGTGATGGATCACGGGCGGATCGTCGAGCGCGGCACGCACGACGAACTCGTGCGCGCCGACGGGTTGTATGCGCAGATGTGGGCGCTGCAGCAGCAGCGCGCGGCGGCGGGCGGGGAAGAGGCCGAGGCCGCTTAAGCGAGGGTGCCGCCGACGCGGTGCGGTGCCGTCACGGCCGGGTGACCTGGCGGAGCGTCCGCGACATTGTGATCCCGGATGGGTCCGCCGCCCAATGGCCGGGCAGTCATCGGCCTGTCAGGGCATCGGCCGCCGAACCGCCGCTCGGCCGCGACGCGATCAGCTCGCCGCGCGCAGCCGCGCGTCGAGTTCGCCGAGCTGCGCGGGCGTGCCGACGTTTTCCCAGATCCCTTCGTACAATTCGCCGGTCGCGCGACCGGCTTCGATCGTCGCGCGATAGTACGGCGTCAGCGCGCGCCGCGTGCCGGGCGCGAGATCGCGGAACATCCGCGTGTCGTACAGGCCGATGTTGCCGAACGTGAAGCGCGCGGCGCCGTCGAGCGCCAGGCGGCCGTCGTCGCCGAGCGCGAAGTCACCGGCCGGGTGGAACGGCGGGTTCGGCACCATCACGAGGTGCATCGCCGGCGAGTCGAGCGCGGCCATCCGGGCAGCGCGCGGCGCGAGCGTCCGGTAGTCGAACGCGCAGTACACGTCGCCGCTGACCGCCGCGAACACGACCGGTTGCCCGTCGCGCTCGAGCCGCGGCAACGCCTGCGCGATGCCGCCCGCGGTTTCCAGTGCGTCGCCCTCGGCCGAATACGCGAGCCGCACGCCCCAGCGCGAACCGTCGCCGAGCGCGGCCTCGATCTGTTCGCCGAGCCACGCATGGTTGATCACGATCGTCTCGATGCCCGCGCGCGCGAGCGCTTCGATCTGCCACACGATCAGCGGCTTGCCGCCTGCTTCGAGGAGCGGCTTCGGGCGGGTGTCGGTGAGCGGGCGCATCCGTTCGCCGCGCCCGGCGGCGAAAATCATCGCCGTGGTCAGGGTAGTGCTCATGTTCGGCCGGGTATCAGGGCGCTATGGGGCAGTCAGAACGTATAGCCGACGTCGGCCGGCGCGTTGCCCTCGAGCTCGTCGAGCAGCTTCGCGAACGGCACGAGCGGGCGGTAGCGCAGCGCGACCTTGCGCGCATACGTGATGAAGCGCGGCAGGTCGTTCAGGTAATGCGGCTTGCCGTCGCGGTAGTTGATCCGCGCGAACAGGCCGAGTACCTTGATGTGGCGCTGCAGCCCGATCCATTCGAGCTGGCGGTAGAACTCGCCGAAATCGGGATCGACCGGCAGGCCGGCCTTTTTCGCCTTTTCCCAGTAGTACGCGAAGCAGTCGAGCTCGAACTCCTCGTCCCAGCTGATGAAGGCGTCGCGCAGCAGCGACACGACGTCGTACGTCAGCGGCCCGTAGACGGCGTCCTGGAAATCGAGGATGCCCGGGTTCGGCTCGCACACCATCAGGTTGCGCGGCATGAAGTCGCGCAGCATGAAACCTTGCGGCTGCGCATGCGCGCTGGCGACCAGCAGCGCGAAGGTGCGGTCGAGCGTGCCGCGCATCGCGTCGGTGACGGGCTTGCCGAGGTGGCGGCCGACGAACCATTCGGGCATCAGCTCCATCTCGCGGCGCAGGAATGCCTCGTCGAACGGCGGCAGCACGTCGGGCAACGACCTGAGCTGGAAGCGGATCAGCGCGTCGAGCGCAGCGTGCATCAGCGGCCGGGCGGCGGCCGGGTCGGCCGGATCGAGCACCGAGATGTACGACGTGCGGCCGAGATCGGACACGAGCATGAAGCCGGCGTCGAAATCGTGGGCGAGTACCTCCGGCACGTGGTTGCCGGCCGCGGCGAGCAGTTGCGCGACCTGGACGAATTCGCGGCACTTCTCGGGCGGCGGCGCGTCGACGGCGATCAGCGTGCCGCCGGGGCTCGTGGCCGACGCGACACGGAAATAGCGGCGGAAACTGGCGTCCGACGACGCGGGCGCGAGGGTCGACAGGTCGAGCGCGTAGCGCTCGGCGAGCGGGTGCAGCCACGCGGTGAGCGCTTCGAGGCGGGCGTCGGGCTGGGATGCGGCGGATGGGGGCGTCATGAAACTCGGAGGAGGGGGGGACGTCTTGCCATATAATACCCCACGACTTTTTTGACGCGCCCCGCGTCAGCTTTCCGCCGTGCAGGCCCGCCGCCTGTCGCGCCGTCACCCGATCGCCTCCCCGGTTTGCGCTCAGCCGCAGTCGCGGTGCGACGGCGCGGCCCGCCGTGCGCGAATGTGCCGCGACGGCGCGGTTGACAAGGGGCGATTCGCCAAACGATAGATGCCGCCCAAACCGCTATTCCCGAATGTTTTCCCCGGTGACGGGGCGCCGCGCAAACGGCGGCTCGCGCTCGCGCTCCTGGCCGTGCCCGGCCTCGTGCCGGCCGTGTCGTACGCGCAGCTGTCGGGCGCGGCCGCGCAGCCGCAGCCGCTCGACTCGCCGTGGGATCTGCGTCTCGCGCCCCAGCTCGAGGATCGTCCGCTGAAGGACGGCGCGAAGCCGGCCACCTTTGTGATCGCCGACCACACGAGCGGCACGGCCGAGCAGGATCTTGCCGCGAAGGGTTCGGCCGAGCTGCGGCGGGGTGATGCCGTCGTGAAGGCCGATGCGATTCACTACGATCAGGATACCGACATGGCCGATGCGTACGGCCAGGTCAGGGTGAACAATTCCGGCACGTCGTTCGTGGGCCCCGAGGCGCACCTGAAGATCGAGGCGAACCAGGGCTTCATGACGGCGCCGAAGTACCACTTCAACATGACGGGCGGGTCGGGCAGCGCGGAGCGCGTCGACATGGTCGACAACGAGCGCTCGGTGTTCGTCAACGGCACCTACACCGCGTGCCAGTGCTCGACGAACCCCGCGTGGTACATCAAGGGCAGCCGCTTCGACTTCGACACGGGCGCCGACGAAGGCACCGCGCGCAACGGCGTGCTGTTCTTCCAGGGCGTGCCGATCTTCGCGAGCCCGTGGATGACGTTCCCGCTGTCGGGCGAGCGGCGCAGCGGCCTGCTGCCGCCGACGTTCTCGATGAACTCGAGCAACGGCTTCGAGCTGACGCTGCCGTACTACTTCAACATTGCGCCGAACCGCGACCTGACGCTCACGCCGCGCATCATCTCGCGGCGCGGCGCGATGATGGAAGCGACGTTCCGCTACCTGTCGCCGTCGTATTCGGGCACGTTTACGGCCAATTACCTGCCGGATGACCGGCTCGCGCACCGCAACCGCTACGCGATCTACTGGCAGCACCAGCAGAACTTCGGCGGCGGCTTCGGCGGCTACGTCTACTACAACAAGGTCTCGGACAACCTGTATCCCGAAGACCTTGGGTCGATGAACCAGTTCATCAACGGGACGCAGACGCTGTACCAGCAGGAAGCGGGCCTCACGTACAACAACGGCCCGTGGTCGGTGCTCGCGCGCTACCAGCACTGGCAGACGCTGCCGCCGTCGATCGCGCCGTACAGCCGCGAGCCGCAGTTGAACGTGAAGTACACGAAGTACAACGTCGGCGGCTTCGACTTCGGCGCGGAAGCCGACTATTCGCGGTTCCGCATCACGACGGCCGATGCGACCCAAGGCGACCGGATCGTCTTCAACCCGTATATCGCGTACGGCGTGTACGGCCCCGGCTACTTCGTCGTGCCGAAGGTCCAGTACCACTTCGCGTCGTACGACCTGAACTACCTGTCGTCGACCACGCCGAACAGCCCGAAGCGCTTCACCGAGTCGATCCCGACCGTGAGCTTCGATTCGGGCCTGATCTTCGACCGCTCGGTGCGCCTGTTCGGGCAGGACTTCATCCAGACCCTCGAGCCGCGCCTGTACTACGTGTACACGCCGTATCGCGACCAGTCGAACGCACCGCTGTTCGACACCGCGGAATCGGACTTCGGCCTCGCGGAGATCTATCAGCCGAACACGTTCGTCGGCAACGACCGGATCGCCGATGCGAACCGGATCACGGCCGGCCTGACGTCGCGCTTCATCGATCCGCGCACCGGCGACGAGCGCGCGCGTTTCGTGATCGCGCAGCAGTACTACTTCGCCGATCAGCGCGTCACGCTGAATTCCGGCCAGAGCGCCGTGCTGGCGCGCCACTCGGACCTGATCGTCGGCGCCGCGCTGAAGCTCGGCTCGGGTTTCATGTCCGAGACGGCGTTCCAGTACAACCAGAACAACAACCAGCTCGTGAAGTCGAGCGTCGGTTTCGGCTACAGCCCGGGCGAGCGCCGCGTGATCAACGTCGGCTACCGCTATACGCGTTCGAACACCACGCTCGACAACCAGCCGATCAACCAGTTCCTGGTGTCCGCGCAATGGCCGCTCACGCGCCGCCTGTATGCGATCGGCCGCTTCAACTACGACCTCGCCGGCGATCGCGTGGTCGACGGTCTGGTCGGCTTACAATACGACGCGGATTGCTGGGCGCTCGGGGTCGGGGTGCAGCGGGCTGCGAACGGCATCAATTCGTCGGGACAGCAGAACTCGTCGACGCGCTTCATGATGCAGCTGACGCTCAAGGGCCTGTCGACCGTCGACAACGGCCTCGTGTCCGCATTCCGCGCGGGGGTGCCGGGCTACACGCCGCTGCCGCCGCCGCCGCCGCCGATGTCCCGCTTCAGCAACTACGAGTAACGCCGGCTTGTCTGCACCGGTCAGCACGATTTCAATGGAGTTCCAGTGGCAATGAAGAAAACCCTTCGTTTCGCGGCAGTCGTGTCCAGTCTCGCTGCGGCCGCCGCGCTGCTCGCCGCCGCGCCGGCCGCGGCGCAGGCGCTCGGTTCGCAAGGTGCGCAGCTCGCCGACGAAGTCGTCGCGGTCGTCAACAACGACGTGATCACGGGCCGCGAACTCGACCAGCGCGCCGGCCTGATCGCGCGCCGGCTGCAGCAGCAGAACGCACCCGTGCCGCCGACCGACCAGCTTCGCGCGCAGGTGCTGAACCAGATGGTGCTCGAGCGTATCCAGGTGCAGAAGGCCAAGGACGACGGGATCCGCATCGACGATGCGACGGTACAGTCCACGCTGCAGCGTCTCGCGCAGGCGAACGGCATGACGCTCGACCAGTACCGCGCGCGTCTCGAGGCGCAAGGCGTGCCCTGGAGCATCTTCACGAGCGACGCACGCACCGAACTGATGCTGTCGAAGCTGCGCGAGCGCGAGGTCGACGGCAAGATCACCGTGTCGGACGCCGAGGTCGCGAACTACATCGCGAGCCAGCGCGGGCCGAGCGCGTCGCAGCAGCAGGACCTGCGCTTCCAGCACATCTTCATCAAGGCACCGACCAACGCGCCGCAGGCCGACATCGAAGCCGCGCAGAAGAAGGCTGACGCGTTGCTGCAGCAGGCTAAGTCGGGTGCCGATTTCGAGAAGCTCGCGAAGAACAATTCGGAAGCGAACGACGCGAAGAAGGGCGGTGACCTCGGCTTCAAGTCGCCGAGCGCGCTGCCGGCCGACGTCGTCGACGCCGCATCGAAGCTGCGCCCGGGCCAGGTCAACCCGACGCTGATCCGCGTGCCGGACGGCTTCGAGATCGTGCGTCTCGTCGATCGTCGCCAGAGCCAGGGCGCGTCCGCCGCGGCACCGAAGATCGTCCAGACGCACGTGCGCCACATCCTGTTGCGCGTGGGCGAAGGCAAGTCGGAAGGCCAGGCGCGCCAGCAACTCGCCGATATCCGCAGCCAGGTCGAGGCCGGCGGCGATTTCGCGAAGTTCGCGCGCACCTACTCGCAGGACGGTTCGGCGTCGCAGGGCGGCGATCTCGGCTGGATCAGCCCGGGCGAGACCGTGCCGGAATTCGAGCGCGCAATGAACAACCTGCAGGACGGCCAGATCAGCCAGCCGATCCGTACCGAGTACGGCTATCACCTGATCCAGGTGCTGAGCCGCCGCGACGCGGAAGGTTCGGTGCAGCAGCAGATGGATATCGCGCGTCAGGCGATCGGCCAGCGCAAGGCCGAGCAGGCTTATGCCGACTGGCTGCGCGAGCTGCGTGATTCGTCGTACGTGCAGTACAAGATCGGCGGCGTCGGCCCGGCGAACTGAGCGAGCTTCAGATGACCACGCCCGCGCTGCAGATCGCGATCACGACCGGCGAACCCGCAGGGGTCGGCCCGGAACTGACCGTGCAGGCGCTGCGTGATGCCGCGCAGCGTTGGCCCGACGCGCATTTCACCGTGCTCGGCGATGCGGCGCTGCTTGACGCGCGTGCGGCGGCCGTCGGCGCCGACCGGGCCACGCTGGCCGGCAGCGGGCCGGTGTCGGTCGCGCATCACGCGCTCGCCGTGCCCGCGCAAGCGGGCAAGCTGGACGCGGCGAACGGCCCGTACGTGCTCGGGCTGCTCGACGCGGCGATCGACGGCGCGCTGGCCGGCCGGTACGACGCAATCGTCACCGCGCCGCTGCAGAAGAGCACGATCAACGATGCGGGCGTGCCGTTCACCGGCCATACCGAATACCTGGCGGAGCGCACGCATACGCCGCGTGTCGTGATGATGCTGGCCGGTACCGGCCACCAGCCGCTGCGCGTCGCGCTCGCGACCACGCACCTGCCGCTGAAGGACGTGTCGGCCGCGCTGACGGTCGACGGGCTCGTCGAGACGCTCGCGATCATCGATCGCGACCTGCGGCGCGACTTCGGTCTGGCCGCGCCGCGCATTCTCGTGACGGGCCTGAACCCGCACGCGGGCGAGAACGGTTATCTCGGCCGCGAGGAGATCGACGTGATCTCGCCGGCGCTGGCCCGCGCGAACGCGCAGGGCATCGACGCGCGCGGCCCGTATCCGGCCGACACGCTGTTCCAGCCGCGCTATCTCGCCGATGCCGATTGCGTGCTAGCGATGTTCCATGACCAGGGTCTGCCCGTGCTGAAGTATGCGACGTTCGGCGAGGGCATCAACGTGACGCTCGGGCTGCCGATCATTCGCACGTCGGTCGATCACGGCACGGCACTCGATCTGGCCGGCACGGGCCGCGCGGATCCCGGCAGCATGATCGCCGCGCTCGACACGGCCGTCACGATGGCGCGCCACCGCCGCACGGCCTGACGCGGCCCGGCTTCCCCTCATTCGTCGTATTTTTCGTTTTACTCAGTCGATGTCGAACAGTAGACAGCACCAAGGCCATTTCGCGCGCAAGCGCTTCGGGCAGAACTTCCTCGTCGATCACGGCGTGATCGACTCGATCGTCTCGACGATCGGCCCCGCGCGCGGCCAACGCATGGTCGAGATCGGCCCGGGCCTCGGCGCGCTGACCGGGCCGCTGATCGAGCGTCTCGCGACGCCCGAGGCGCCGCTGCATGCGGTCGAGCTCGACCGTGACCTGATCGGGCGCCTGCAGCAACGCTTCGGCGCGCTGCTCGAGCTGCATGCGGGCGACGCGCTCGCGTTCGATTTCCGGTCACTAGCGGCACCCGGCGACAAGCCGTCGCTGCGGATCGTCGGCAACCTGCCGTACAACATTTCCAGCCCGCTGCTGTTTCACCTGATGACGTTCGCCGAGGCGGTCATCGACCAGCACTTCATGCTGCAGAACGAAGTCGTCGAGCGGATGGTCGCGGAGCCGGGCACGAAGGCGTTTTCGCGTCTGTCGGTGATGCTGCAGTACCGCTACGTGATGGAAAAGATGCTCGACGTGCCGCCGGAATCGTTCCAGCCGCCGCCGAAGGTCGATTCGGCGATCGTCCGGATGATTCCGTACGAGCCGCACGAACTGCCGGATGTCGATCCCGTGCTGCTCGGCGAAGTCGTCACCGCCGCGTTTTCGCAGCGCCGCAAGATGCTGCGCAATACGCTCGGCGACTATCGCGAGACGATCGATTTCGACGCGCTCGGCTTCGATCTCGCGCGCCGTGCGGAGGATGTGAGCGTGGCCGAATACGTCGGCGTGGCGCAGGCGCTGGCGAAGATGCGCAAGGCCGCAGAGTAACGGCAGCGCGCGCGTCATGCGCGTGTCGCACGCCGGCTCGAGGTTCACAAGGCTGCCCTGGCGGGCGGCCTTTTTCATTTTCCCCGCGCCGTTTTCGTCGATGTCGGACCGCGACCGGGCGGCGTTACGCGCGCCTGCGTGGCGGCGCGTTGACGAGTGCGATGCCGGTCAGCACGAGCGCGGCCGCGGACATGAAGCGCCAGCCGACCGATTCGCCGAGCAGCAGCACGCCGAACGCGACGCCGAAGAGCGGCGACAGGAACGTGAAGACGGACAACCGCGACGCGCTGTAGCGCGTCAGCAGCCAGAACCACGACAGGTAGCTGACGAACGCGACGATCACCGACTGGTACGCGAGGCTCGCTACCGCGACCGGCGTGACGTGCGCGAACGACACCTGGCCGAACAGTGCGGCAAGTGCGATCAGCACGACTGCCGATACCGCGAGCTGGTAGAACAGCGTCTTGCTCGCGCTCGCCCGCGCGAGCGCCGTCGAGCGCACGACGACGGTCGTCGCGGCCCACATCGCGCCGCCGAGGATTCCGAGCGCGTCGCCGGCGAGCCCGGCCAGCACGGATGCGCCGGGGGTGCGCGGCTTCAGGAAGCCGTCCGCGAACGCGAGCGCGATGCCGGCGAATGCAAGGCCGACGCCGGCCCACTGCGTACGTTGCAGCCGTTCGCCCGGTGCGAACAGGTGCAGGCCGAGCGCGGTGAAGCACGGTGCCGTGTACAGGAAGATCGCCATGTGCGACGCGCTCGTCAGCGTCAGCCCGAAGAACACGCAGATGAATTCGCCGGCAAACAGCGCACCGGCCGCGAGGCCCGCACCGAACGTGCCGTCCGCCTGAAACAGCGGCGTACCGCGCGAGCGGGCCCAGCCCCACAGCAGCACCGCTGCGATCACCGAGCGCAGCCCGGCCTGGAACATCGGCGCGATCGCGGCGTTCGTGCTCTTGATCGCGACCTGCTGGAAGCCCCAGATCGCGCACAGCAGCAGCATCAGGCCGACGGCGCGCATGTCGAGCGCGCGGCGCACGGGGGCAGCGGCGAGCGTGCTCATCGGCGAACCTCGCCGGTTCGGTACGGCGGCTGCGAGATCGGGAGGGTGGCGCATCCGGCGCGCTCGAATCGGCGGTTTCGCACGGCAGTGTGGCGGTAGGGAAGAGTGGGTGGTCGCGTTCGGGCGGTGTGTCGCATGCCCGCTTTTGGTGCGAGGTGGAAGGATGTTACCCGATCGGCACGGTAGCCGGGCGAGCCGGATCGTGCTGTTTTGCGCCGTTGCGCCTGCACCGGTCGGTGCCGATGGGCCGTATAGGCCGGGCTCCGGCCAGACGCCCCCGGCTGGGCGCCCCCGGCTAGGCGCCCCCGGCGAAGTTCACCCGACTCTGGTAGAGTTCCCGGTTCTGGAAAGTCCCCACAGGAGTACAACACATGCGATTGCTGCATACGATGCTGCGAGTCGGCGATCTCGACCGCTCGATCAAGTTCTACACCGAATTGCTCGGCATGAAGGTGCTGCGCCGCGACGACTATCCGGAAGGCAAGTTCACGCTCGCATTCGTCGGCTACGAGGACGAAAGCACGGGCACCGTGATCGAGCTGACCCATAACTGGGATACGCCGGCCTACGATCTCGGCAACGGATTCGGCCACCTCGCGCTGGAAGTCGACGACGCGTATGCGGCCTGCGACAAGATCAAGGCGCAAGGCGGCAAGGTCACGCGCGAAGCGGGCCCGATGAAGCATGGCACGACCGTGATCGCGTTCGTCGAGGATCCGGACGGCTACAAGATCGAGTTCATCCAGAAGAAGGCGCACTGAGCGCCGGATGAACCGGGCCGCGGCGTGCGATGTGCGCCGCGGCCGCAAAAAAGGGCGGTGCGGGGTGACCCGCATCGCCCTTTTTCGTTGGCGGCGAAGCCGTGCGCGTCAAAGCGACGGCAGCAGCTCGGGCGGGTGATGCTTGAGCGTGTGCCGCGCTTCGCGGAACTCGGGGAAGATCGATTCGACGGTCTGCCAGAAGGCGGGGCTGTGGTTCATTTCGCGCAGGTGCGACAGCTCGTGCGCGACGACGTAGTCGACGATCGACATCGGGAAATGGATCAGCCGCCAGTTCAGGCGGATCTTGCCGTCGCTGGAGCAGCTGCCCCAGCGCGTCGCGGCCGACGACAGCGCGTACATCGCATACGTGACGCCGAGCTTCTCCGCGTAGACCGCGAGGCGTTCACCGAAGATTCGCCTGGCTTCGCCCTGCAGCCAGCCCTGCACGCGATCCTTGATCTGCTGCATGTCGGCCTGCACGGGCAGCGGCAGCGAGAGCCGCAGCGCATCGGCGTCGAATGCGACGGCGCCTGCGCCGAGCGCGATCGTCACCGTCTTGCCGAGATAGGGCAGCTGCGCGCCGTCGCGCCAGTCGATCTGCGGCAGCGCGCGCTGCTCGGTGCGTGTCTTCCACTCCGCGAGCTTTGCGAAGATCCAGCGTTGTTTCTCGGAGATCGCGGCTTCGATGTCGGCGAGCGTGACCCAGCGCGGCGCGGTGATCGACAGCCCGCTGCCGTCGATCGTGAAGCCGATCGTGCGGCGCGCCGAGCGCTTCAGGCGGTATTCGAGCACACGGCTGTCGAGTGCGAACGTCCGCACGCGCGAGCGGTCGGGCGCCGGGCCCGGATCGAGCGGCGCGGCGGGTGCCGCTTCGGTCGGTGCGGGCGGGGTGGCGGGCGCCGACGGTGCGGCGGCCGGCCCGTCGAAGAGCGGCAGATCCATCTGGCGATGATCGAGGGCCACGACGGCAGGCCGTGGCCGCGGACGCTGTTTCATCAGTTCGCTTCTTTTTGTCGTACGCAACGGCTGCAACCTGGGGGCGTCAGACACGCGCGGCATCGCGCGTGCCGGCGTTGCCCGCCTGGCGATACGAATCCGGATCGATCCGGCGCATTTCCGCTTCGATCCATGCTTCGACCTGCGAGTTCAATGCATCGGGCGTCAGCCCCTCGCTGGGAATCGGCTTGCCGATCGACACGGTGACGACGCCCGGGAATTTCGTGAACGAGTTGCGCGGCCACACCCGACCTGCATTGTGCGCGATCGGCACGACCGGTGCGCCGGTTTCGATCGCGAAGCGCGCGCCCCCCGTCTTGTACTTGCCCTGCTTGCCGACCGGCGTGCGCGTGCCTTCCGGGAACATGATCATCCATGCGCCTTCCGACAGGCGCTTCTTGCCCTGGCGGATCACCGACACGAATGCATTCTTGCCTTCCTTGCGGTTGATGTTGACCATGTGCAGCAGCCCGAGCGCCCAGCCGAAGAACGGCACGTACAGCAGCTCGCGCTTGAACACGTAGCAGAGCGGCCTCGGCATCAGCGCCGGAAACGCGAGCGTCTCCCATGCGGACTGGTGCTTCGACAGCAGCACGGCCGGGCCGTCGGGCAGGTTCTCATAGCCTTCGATCCGGTAGCGGATGCCGTTCAGCCAGCGCACGACCCACAGCGTGGACTTGCACCAGCCGGCCGCCATCCAGTAGCGCGCGTCGGGTCGCATGAACGGAAAGGCGATGAAGCACGCGGTGGCGTACGGCACCGTGTACAGGATGAAGTAGATCAGCAGCAGCAGGGAGCGGACGAAGCGCATCGGCGTAAGTCTGGCGTTAGGGAGGATGCGCGTGGCGGCTGCATCACTCGTGTTCGTGTGAAAGGAAATCGAGCGCGAAGGCGCGCAGGTCGTCATGGACCTTCGTACCGGGCGGCAGGTTGCCGGCGGCGAGCGTTTTCTTGCCCTTGCCGGTGAGCACGAGGTGCGGACGGAAACCGACCGCGACGCCGGCCTGCAGGTCGCGCAGCGAATCGCCGACGACCGGCGTGTGATCGGGATCGATCTCGAAGCGCTCGGCGATCATCTGCATCATGCCGGGTTTCGGCTTGCGGCAGTCGCAGTGATCCTCGGCCGTGTGCGGGCAGAAGAACACGGCGTCGATACGTGCGCCGACCGCGGCCGCCGCGCGATGCATCTTCAGATGCATCTCGTTGAGCGTGGCCATGTCGAACAGCCCGCGACCGATGCCGGACTGGTTGGTCGCGACGACCACGCGATAACCCGCGTGGTTGAGCCGGGCGATCGCCTCGAGGGCGCCGGGCAGCGCGATCCATTCGTCGGGCGTCTTGATGAACGCATCCGAATCGACGTTGATCACGCCGTCCCGGTCGAGGACGACGAGCTTTCGGTTGGGGCTGGTCGGCATCGTGCGGCCCTTATGCGGCGAGCTTCGAGATGTCGGCGACGCAGTTCATCTGCTGGTGCAGCGCGGACAGCAGCGCGAGACGGTTCGCGCGCAGTGCCGGATCTTCCGCGTTGACCATCACGTCGTTGAAGAACGTGTCGACCGGTGCGCGCAGTGCGGCGAGCGCCGACAGCGCACCCGTGTACGCACGCGCTTCGAGCTGCGACTGCACGTGCGGCGTCACGGCCGTGAGCTGTTCGTGCAGCGCCTTCTCGGCGGCTTCGACGAGCAGCGCCGGCTGCACCGTGCCGTTCGCGCCGCCTTCCGACTTCTTCAGGATGTTCGAGATCCGCTTGTTCGCGGCCGCGAGCGCTTCGGCTTCCGCGAGGCGCGTGAATTCGCGCACCGCGTCGAGGCGCGCGACGAGATCGTCGACGCGCGTCGGGTTCAGGCTCAGCACCGCATCGATTTCGCCGGCCGAATAGCCGCGCTCGCGCAGCAGGCCGCGCAGGCGATCCATGAAGAACGCGAAGATCGCATCGGTCGACTCGGCGACGCCCGGCACGCCCTCGAAGCGCGCGTGGGCCGTGCGCAGCAGCGATACGAGATCGACCGGCAACTGCTTCTCGAGCAGCAGGCGCAGCACGCCGAGTGCGTGGCGGCGCAGCGCGAACGGATCCTTCTCGCCGGTCGGCGCGAGGCCGATGCCCCAGATGCCGACGATCGTTTCGAGCTTGTCGGCGAGCGCGACGGCGGTCGACACGGGCGTGGTCGGCAGCGCGTCGCCCGAGAAGCGCGGCTGGTAGTGCTCGGCGCAGGCGAGCGCGACGTCGTCGGCTTCGCCGTCGTGGCGCGCGTAGTACGTGCCCATCGTGCCCTGCAGTTCCGGGAACTCGCCGACCATGTCGGTCAGCAGGTCGGCCTTCGCGAGGCGCGCGGCGCGCTTCGCGAGCGCGGCATCGGCGCCGATCGCGGGCGCGATCTCGCCGGCCAGCGCCTCGAGGCGCTCGACGCGCGCGAGCGCCGAACCGAGCTTGTTGTGATACACGACGTTCGCGAGCTGCGGCACGCGGTCGGCGAGCGGCTTCTTCTTGTCCTGCTCGAAGAAGAACTTCGCATCGGCGAGGCGCGGGCGCACGACGCGCTCGTTGCCTTCGATGATCTCGCCCGGCGTCTTCGTCTCGATGTTCGACACGATCAGGAAGCGCGAGCGCAGCTTGCCGGCGACGTCGGTCAGCGCGAAATACTTCTGGTTCGTCTGCATCGTGAGGATCAGGCATTCCTGCGGAACCTGCAGGAATTCGTCCTCGAAGCGGCACGGGTAGACGACCGGCCATTCGACCAGCGACGTCACTTCGTCGAGCAGCGCTTCGGGCATCACGACGGTATCGCCGTTCGCGTGTTCGTTCAGCTGCGTGCGGATCGTTTCACGGCGATCGACGAAATGCGCGATCACGCGGCCCTTGTCGCGCAGCGTGTCGGCGTATGCACGCGCATGCTGGATCGCGACGAGGCCGTCGGACAGGAAGCGGTGGCCGAGCGTCGTGTCGCCGGCGTCGACGCCGAATGCGGTGACGGGGACGATGCGATCGTCGTGCAGCACCGTCAGGCGATGCACCGGGCGCACGAACTTCACGTCGGAGCCGTCCGGGCGCTGGTAGGTCATCACCTTCGGGATCGGCAGCTTCTCGAGCGTTTCGTCGAGCGCGGCCTGCAGGCCGTCGGCGAGCGTCGCACCGGCTGCCGAATAGTTGATGAAGAACGCTTCGGCCTTGCCGTCCTGCGCGCGCTCGAGATCGGCGATCGACAGGTTCGGGTGGCCGAGCGCCGCGAGCTTCTTCGCGAGCGGAGCCGTCGGCTTGCCTTCCGCGTCGAGCGCGACCGATATGGGCAGGACCTTTTCGCGGACCTGTTTTTCAGGTGCGACGGCGCGCACGTTCTGCACGACGACAGCGAGGCGGCGCGGCGTGGCGTAGCGTTCGAACACGAGTTCGCCTTCGACGAGGTCGCGTGCCGCGAGGCGTTGCGCGAGGCCTTCGGCGAATGCGTCGCCGAGGCGCGCGAGGGCCTTCGGCGGCAGCTCTTCGGTCAGCAGTTCGACGAGCAGGGGGGCGGGATGATTGTGCGTCATGATTGGAATGAATCTCGTCTCGTCAGTCCTGATCGATCTTGCGTTCGACCTTGAGCGGCGGCGCCCATGCCGGTTGTGCGGCGTCCTGGGCGTCGGTGGTGAGGCCCGGCACGCCCGGCGGGTTGCCGAGCATCGGGAAGCCGAGCTTCTCGCGCGAGTCGTAGTAAGCCTGTGCGACGAGACGCGACAGCGCGCGGATGCGGCCGATGTACGCCGCGCGTTCGGTGACCGAGATCGCGCCGCGCGCATCGAGCAGGTTGAACGTGTGGCCGGCCTTGAGCACGAGTTCGTACGCGGGCAGCGCAAGCTGCGCGTCGATCATCTTCTTCGCTTCCGCTTCGTAGCTGTTGAAGAACGTGAACAGCAGGTCGACGTTCGCGTGCTCGAAGTTGTAGGTCGACTGCTCGACCTCGTTCTGGTGATAGACGTCGCCATACGACAGGCGGCGCAGCTCGGGGCCGTTCGGGCCTTGCTCTTCCCACTCCGTCCACACGAGGTCGTACACGTTCTCGACCTTCTGCAGGTACATCGCGAGGCGCTCGAGGCCGTACGTGATCTCGCCGAGCACCGGCTTGCAGTCGAGGCCGCCGACCTGCTGGAAATACGTGAACTGCGTGACTTCCATCCCGTTCAGCCACACTTCCCAGCCGAGGCCCCACGCGCCGAGCGTCGGGTTTTCCCAGTCGTCCTCGACGAAGCGCACGTCGTTCTGCTGCAGGTCGAAGCCGAGCGCCGCGAGCGAGCCGAGATACAGGTCGAGGATGTTTTCCGGTGCCGGCTTGAGCACGACCTGGTACTGGTAGTAGTGCTGCAGGCGGTTCGGGTTCTCGCCGTAGCGGCCGTCCTTCGGGCGGCGCGACGGCTGCACGTACGCGGCGCGCCACGGCTCGGGGCCGATCGCGCGCAGGAACGTGTGGACGTGCGACGTGCCTGCGCCGACTTCCATGTCGATGGGCTGGAGCAGGGCGCAACCCTGCTTGTCCCAGTAGGACTGCAGCGTCAGGATGATTTGCTGAAACGTAAGCATGAAGAGCCTTCGTGGCGCTGGCGCTCCGTTGCGGGCGGCGCTCCGGGCGGGGCCCGGAGGGTCGGCTCGCGCGGCGGCGCGGCTTGTTAGTGTGCTGAAACGCGTAATTTTACCGGATCGGCGAGCGGATGCGGCCGGAACGCGGGCAGGCGCACCGTCGGCCCCGTCCGAGTGGCCTGCGCGGGCGTGGCCGGCGCGCGCCCGGCGGCCGCGCGCGGGATGTCGCGACGCGCGTGCCGCACGGCTTCGCACGGGCGTTAAGATGCGCGTATTGCGGTGCGCGCGACGCGTGCCGCGCCACCGCTTGCCGATCCCGACCGCATGGACGATCCGACCGACATCCTCATTCCGCTGCTCCCGCCCTTCCTCGCGCTGCTCGGGGAGGCCGCCGATACGCGGGCGCGCGGCGAGCGCGCCGCGCACGATCTGTGGCTTGCCGCCGCCGCGCACCTGCATGCGGTCGACGCCGATGCGCTCGCGCAGCTCACCGGCGCGCTCGTCGCGCGGCAGCGCACGGCCGATGCGGTCGCGCTCGCCGAATGCGCGGCGCGCGTGCAGCCGGGCGCGACCGCGTATTTCAATCACGGCTACGCGCTGCAGATGGCGGGTCGTCACGCGGACGCCGTGGCGCCGTATCGCGCGGCGCTGGCGCTCGATGCCGGGCGGCCGTCGCTGCGCAACAACCTCGCGATCGCGCTGCGGCTGTCGGGCAGCGACCGCGCGGAGGAGATCGCGCTGCTCGACGCAGCAGTGCGCGCCGATCCGCGCGACGTGCAGGCATGGATCAACCTCGTCGTCGCGCGGCTCGCGACGCACGACCTGGACGGCGCGCTCGCGTGCACCGCGCGGCTCGTCGAGCTCGCGCCCGACAACGCGCTCGCGATGAACAACGTCGCGATGGCGATGAAGGAGGCGCAGCGCTGGGACGACGCCGAGCGTTTCGCGGCGCGCGCGTGCGAGCTGGCGCCCGACGACGCGTCCTACCGTTTCAACCTGGCGATCATCCAGCTCGTGCGCGGCAACTACGCGGCCGGCTGGCGCGGCCACGAGGCGCGCTGGGACGGTGCGGGCGAGTTGCGCGGCCGCCGCCCGGTGCTGCCGGGCCCGCGCTGGCAGGGCGAGCCGCTCGCCGGCAAGACGCTGCTCGTGTGGGGCGAGCAGGGGCTCGGCGACGTGCTGCAGTTCTGCCGCTTCGTCGCGCCGCTCGCCGAGCGCGTGCGTCGCGAAGGCGGCCGGCTCGTATGGAATACGTTCCCGCAGGTGGGCACGCTGATGCAGCGCAGCCTCGGCGCGCATGTGGATGCGTTCAGCGCGGGCGGCGGCGTCGACGTGCTGCCTGCCTTCGATTTCGAAGTACCGCTGATTGGCCTGCCGCTGATGCTCGGCATGGAGAACGACACGCTCGCGTCGTCGGTGCCGTATTTGCGTGCCGATCCGCCCGCGCGCGACGCGTGGCGCGCGCTGCTTGCGGGCGACAGCCGGCTGAAGGTCGGGCTCGTGTGGACGGGCAGTGCGGGGCACCAGCGCAATCCGTTCCGGCGCGTCGGGCTCGAGCGCTATGCCGATGCGTTCCGCGGGATCGACGGCGTCGCGTTTCATTCGCTGCAGCCGGGTGCGCAGGCGGAGGTCGCGGCGGCGCGCGCGGCCGGCTTCGCGATCGAGGATTTCACCGCGGAACTGACGAGCTTCGACGATACGGCCGCGTTCATCGGCGCACTGGATCTCGTGATCACCGTGTGCACGTCGGTCGCGCACCTGGCGGGCGCGCTCGGCGCGCGCACCTGGGTGCTGCTCGACGTGAATCCGCACTGGCCGTGGTTGCTCGAACGCAAGGACAGCCCGTGGTACCCGAGCGCCACGCTGTACCGGCAACCGGCGTTCGGTGCGTGGGAGCCGGTGATGGAGGACGTGAGCCGCGACCTGCGGCGCCTGGCCGCGCAGCCGGTTCAGTCGGTTCAATCGGCGGAGTCGGTCCGGCAGGACTGAGCGGCCTGAGCGGCCGGCCGGTTGGCGGTCAAGGGCCGCTGCATGCGGCGGCGGCCGCCACGCACTGCGCAGCGGCGGCCTGTTGCGTCATTTCGGCGGGGCGTCGCCGTTGTTCCTGCTGTTGTTCCGGCCATTGCGCCGGCGCAGCCCGGGGCCGAACGTGAAGCCGAACGCGAGCAGCACGAACGACACCGCGAGCACGATGTTGTTGCCGCTCGTCACGTAAGGCGTGAAGCCGCTCGTGCCTTCGATCCGCACGTCGAGCGAGCCGATCGTGAACGGCTTCAGCTGGCCGAGCACGCGGCCGTGCGCATCGATCGCGGCCGTCATCCCCGTGTTGGTCGAGCGCAGCATCGGCCGGCCCGTTTCGAGCGAGCGCATCCGCGCGATCTGCAGGTGCTGGTCGAGCGCGATCGTGTCGCCGAACCACGCGAGGTTCGTCACGTTGACGAGCACGCCCGGCGGCTGCGGGTTGTCGCGGATCGTCGCGGCGATTTCCTCGCCGAACAAGTCCTCGTAGCAGATGTCGGCCATCACGGGCTGGTTGTGCACGAGGAACGGTTTCTGCACCGGCGCGCCGCGCGCGAAGTCGCCGAGCGGCATCTTCATCAGGTCGACGAACCACCGGAAGCCCCACGGGATGAATTCGCCGAAGGGCACGAGGTGGTGCTTGTCGTAGTGATAGATGTCGCGCGAATTCGGCGTCACGCCGTACAGGCTGTTCGTATAGTCGACGTAGTGGCCGTCCTCGGTCACCGATGCACCGACCGCGCCGAACAGCACGGCCGAGCCCGTCGTGTCGCTGAACTTGCGGATCGCGACGGCGAACGGCTCGGGCAACTCCTGGATCATCACCGCGATCGCGGTTTCGGGCGTGACGATCAGGTCGGCCGGCTTCTCGACGATCATCTGCGTGTACATCTTGATCGCCGCGTCGATGCCCGCTTCCTCGAACTTGATGTCCTGCTTCACGTTGCCCTGCAGCAGCCGCACGGTGAGCGGCGCGTTCGCGGGCACGGTCCACGTGACCTGCGACAGCCCGAGACCGGCCGCGATCAGCGCGACCGCGATGCCGGCGGGCGCGGCGATGCGCACGCGCGCATTGCCGGCACGGGGTTCGGCGAGCGGCGACGGCCGGGCGGCGGCGAGCGCCTGCACGACGAGCGCGGCGAACAAGGCGAGCACCCACGCGATCCCGTACACGCCGGCGACCGGTGCGAAGCCCGCGAACGGGCCGTCGACCTGCGGATAGCCGCTTGCGAGCCACGGGAAGCCGGTGAATACGGTGCCGCGCAGCCATTCGCCGAGTGCCCATGCGCTCGCGAACGCGAATGCGCCGTGCCAGGTCGGCGAGAACGGCCGCGGGTCGGGCGTGCGGCGATGCCACGCGTGACCTGCGCAGAACGACCACAGCCCGGCGGAGAACGCCGGGTACAGCGACAGGTATAGCGAGAACAGCACGAGCGCGCCGCCCGCGAGCGGCGCGGCCATCTCGCCGTACACGTGCATGCTGATGTAGAGCCACCAGATGCCGCTGATGAAGTTGCCGAAGCCGAACGCGCCGCCGGTGAGCGCGGCGCTGCGCCAGCTCGCGGTGCGCGTGAGCTGCGCGAAAAACCAGACGAATACGACGAGTTGCAGCCAGCCGCCATGCGGCGTGGGCGCGAAGCTGAGCGTATTGGCCGCGCCGGCGAGCAGCGCGGCCGGGTAGTGCCAGCGCGGCAGCGCGCGGCCGGGTGTCGGCGCGAGAAGACCGCCAGCCGGGCGGGACAGGATCGGATCGTCCATGTGAAGCGAAAGTGGGCGAGCGGTTGTGGAACGCGCGGCTGGCGCGCGACGGTCAGTCCTCGTGCGAGGTTTCGGCGCGACGGCTGGCGAGCGGATTGCGGCGCACCAGCAGCACGTGCACCTGGCGCGCATCGCCGCGCTGGATCTCGAATACGAGGTTGCCGAGCTGCAGCTTCTCGCCGCGATGCGGGACGCGGCCGAAATGATGCGTGATCAGCCCGCCGATCGTATCGACTTCGTCGTCGGGGAAATCGGTGCCGAACGTCTCGTTGAACTGTTCGATCTCGGTGAGCGCGCGCACGCGGTAGCGGCCGTCGGGCCCCGAGATGATGTTGCCGGCTTCCTCGTCGAAATCGTATTCGTCCTCGATGTCGCCGACGATCTGCTCGAGCACGTCCTCGATCGTGATCAGGCCCGCGACGCCGCCGTATTCGTCGACGACGATCGCGAGGTGGTTGCGGTTCACGCGGAAGTCGTGCAGCAGCACGTTCAGGCGCTTCGATTCGGGAATGAACACGGCCGGGCGCAGCATCCCGCGCACGTCGAATTCCTCTTCGGCGTAGAAGCGCAGCAGATCCTTCGCGAGCAGCACGCCAATGACGTTGTCGCGGTTCTCCTCGTACACGGGGTAGCGCGAGTGCGCCTTTTCGAGCACGAACGGGATGAAATCCTCAGGCTTGTCGGCGATGTTGATCGCGTCCATCTGTGCGCGCGGCACCATGATGTCGCGCGCGCACAGGTCGGATACCTGGAACACGCCTTCGATCATCGACAGCGAATCGGCGTCGATCAGGTTGCGTTCGTGGGCGTCCTGGAGGATTTCCAGCAGCTCGCCGCGGGATTCGGGCTCGGGCGAGATGAAGTCGGTCAGGCGCTCGAGCAGCGAGCGCTTTTCTTGCGGTTTGTCGGTTGGCTTACGACTGGGATACGAATCGTTCATGGTGGTGCGCCCGGGTCATGCCGGAGCGCGCTGTCACGGAGTAGGCAAGGATACACCAAGGGCACGACGCGACCGTGTCACACCAGCCGCATGGCCAGGGTGGGCAGCGCGCGCGGGCCCCGCTCGCGGACGGCCGCGCCGGGCGCGGCATCGTCCTCGTGTCCATCCTATCTCAGAAAAGGGCGGCGGGGCAGCGGCGGCAAAAACGGGTGTGGAACGGGAGGGAAACCGTGACGCGGAAAAACGTCCGGCGGAGGCGTTGAGCGGCGGCATTCTGCCGCACGCGGGCTGCGCCCGGTCGCGGTTCAGAACCGCATGCCGGCCGAGCAGCCGCCGCCGGCCGCGCCGTTGGTCGCGGCGCCGCCGCAGCCGAGTATTCCGCAGCCGGACAGCGCGACGCTCGCGGCGACGATCAGCGCGGCAACCTTGCACCGCGACCAGCGTGACGGTTTCATCGGTCTTGCCCTCGTTCGAATGCGCACACGGCGCGGCAGCGCGTGACGGCAAGCCGGGCGCCGTGCCGCGTCACCGGCATCGCGCGAGCAGCCCTTCCAGTGCGCGATCGGGAATGCCGCTCGCGCGCAGCGCGTCGACCGTGCGGCTGACGTAGTCGAGCGTCGTGCCGTAGCGGCCGGCCGCGCAACCGAACACTTCCTTCACGACGGGATCGGACAGCTTGCCCGTATAGGTCGGCGCGTCGCGGCGCATCACGAACGCGAGTGCGTTCACGCGCTCGCCGTTCTCGAGCGAGCACGGCAGCCACGCAGGCCGGTACGAACCCATCGGCATCTCGCGTTTCCACAACGTTTCGAGGTGCGGCTGCGCGGTCGGGCCGGCGAGCCGGAACGCGATGCCCGAGCACGAGCCGCCGCGATCGAGCGCGAGCACGAGGCCCGGGCGTTCGGGCGTGCCGCGGTTCACGCGCGACCACAGGTAGAGCCCGCGATGATAGCCGTGCACCTTGCCGCGCACGGCGGCGACGGTCGGCAGCCCCGGGTTCCAGATCAGCGAGCCATAGCCGAACAGCCAGAGATCCTGCTGGCCGTCCCAGTCGCGCATCGTGTGCGCGAGCGACGCCGCGAGCTCGTCTTCCGTCAGCAGGCGCCCGTCGCCGATCGACGGCGGGTAGGCGGGCGGGAGCGTCGCGGCGTTGCGCATCGTGCGGACGGCTTACTGGTACGGGTTCGGGAAGCCCAGCTTCGCGAGGATGTCGACTTCGAGCGCTTCCATTTCGGCCGCGTCCTCGTCGCTCGTCTCGTGGTCGTAGCCCTGCGCGTGCAGCGCGCCGTGCACCAGCAGGTGCGCGTAATGGGCCGTGAGCGGCTTGCCCTGGTCGTGCGCTTCCTTCTCGACGACCGGGCAGCACAGCACGAGGTCGCCGATCACGGTGCCGTCGGGCGCCGCGTCATACGCGAAGGTCAGCACGTTGGTCGGGTAATCCTTGTGGCGGTAGCCGGCGTTCAGCGTGCGGCCTTCGTCTTCGCCGACGAAGCGTACGGTGAGCTGCGCACTGGCGAACAGCGCCGGTTCGATCCATTCGGCGATCAGCTTGCGCTTGGGCAGCGTCTTGCGCACGTCGCTCGTGATCTCGTCGCCGTACTGCACGGACAGGTCGAGCTCCGGCTCGCGCAGTGCGTCTTCGGTGTCGTCTTCGCGCGGTGCGGGCTCGGCGCCCACGTGCAGCGTCACGCTGTCGTAGTGCTCGGGTTGCAGCGCGAGCTTCGCGCGCATGGCCGGATCGTTGTGTTGCGCGACGATCGCGACGGCTGCTTCCCCGGAACTGCCCGACAGGTCGAACATCAGGCTGCGGCCGTCCGGGAAGTCGATTCGCAGCCCTTGCGCGTTGACGGTGCGGGCCTTGCCCTTCGCGTCGAACAGCGAAAGGCGGGGGGAGGCGGGCGCGGCGGACTGGGCGCGCCCGGACTTGCGGGAACGGGAAGATTTCATGACGCGTGCGGCGATTAGGACGCGTTGAGGATACACCAAACGGCCGATCGCACCCGAATTCACGCAGGCGAAAAAAAGCCCGGCGCGCCGTCTGGCGGGCCGGGCCGGGATGTCGGGCCGGTCAGCCGTCCTGGTGCTGCGCGTGGAATTCGTCGTACGCCTCGACGATGCGCGCGACGAGCGGATGGCGCACGACGTCTGCGCTCGTGAAGCGCGTGAGCGCGATGCCGCGTACGCCGTTGAGCACCTGCTGCGCCTCGACGAGGCCGCTCTTGTGGCCGCGCGGCAGGTCGACCTGGCTCGTGTCGCCGGTCACGACCGCCTTCGAACCGAAGCCGATCCGCGTGAGGAACATCTTCATCTGCTCGGGCGTCGTGTTCTGCGCCTCGTCGAGGATGATGAACGCGTGGTTCAGCGTGCGGCCGCGCATGTACGCGAGCGGCGCGATCTCGATCATCTGGCGTTCGAACATCTTCGCCGTCTTGTCGAAGCCGAGCAGGTCGTACAGCGCGTCGTACAGCGGACGCAGGTACGGGTCGACCTTCTGCGCGAGATCGCCCGGCAGGAAGCCGAGCCGCTCGCCGGCCTCGACGGCCGGGCGCGTCAGCACGATCCGCTTGACCTGGTCGCGCTCGAGCGCGTCGACCGCGCAGGCGACCGCGAGGTAGGTCTTGCCGGTGCCGGCCGGCCCGATGCCGAGCGTCACGTCGTGCGACAGGATCTGCTTCAGGTATTCGCGCTGCGCCGGCGTGCGGCCGCGCAGGTCGGCTCGCCGCGTGTAGAGCTTCGGCGCGGGCTCCTCGTCCGGCTCGCTGGCGTCGAGCTGGACGACGGGGTCGTCGAACGGATGGTCGGGGTCGCCGCGAAAGCGCACGTCGAGCGTGTCCTGGCGGCCGTTGCCGGCCGTGTGGCGCACCTCGACCAGCGCGAGCTGGATGTCGTCGACCGACAGTGCATCGCGTGCGCGGTTGTAGAAGTTCTCGAGCGCGGCGAGCGCGAGCTTGGCGCCGCGCCCGCGGATCGCGATCCGGTGGCCGCGTCGCGACAGCGTGACGTCGAGCGCCTGTTCGATCTGCCGCAGGTTCTCGTCGAGCGGGCCGCAGAGGTTGGCGAGGCGCGCGTTGTCGTCGCGCGGCGCGACGAATTCCAGTGCTTGGGTCGGCTTCAAAGTGGCGTCGGGCTCCGGTGGAACGTCAGTGCGTGGCCGCGCTCGCGTCGTCGCTCACGAGCACGAGCTCGCCGCGCAGCGAATGCGGGTATGCGTGGTTGATCTTCACGTCGATCATCTGGCCGATCAGGCGCGGGTGCGATGCGAGCGGTGCCGGGAAATTCACGACCCGGTTGTTCTCGGTGCGGCCCGCGAGCTCGTTCGGATCCTTGCGCGACGGGCCCTCGACGAGGATCCGCTCGACCTTCCCGACCATCGACTGGCTGATGCGCGCGACGTTTTCCTCGATGGTCGCCTGCAGATGTTGCAGGCGTTTGAGCTTCACCTCGCGCGGCGTGTCGTCGTGCAGGTTCGCGGCCGGCGTGCCCGGGCGCGGGCTGTAGATGAACGAGAAGCTGGTGTCGTAGCTCATCTCGTGCACGAGCGCCATCATCTTGTCGAAATCCTCCTCGGTTTCGCCGGGGAAGCCGACGATCATGTCGGTGGACAGCGACAGGTCCGGGCGGATCGCGCGCAGCTTGCGGATCACCGACTTGTATTCGAGCACCGTGTAGCCGCGCTTCATCGCCATCAGGATGCGGTCGGAGCCGTGCTGGACGGGCAGGTGCAGGTGGCTCACGAGCTTCGGCACTTTCGCGTAGGTGTCGATCAGGCGCTGCGTGAATTCCTTCGGGTGCGACGTCGTGTAGCGGATCCGCTCGATGCCGGGGATGTCGGCGACGTATTCGATCAGCGTCGCGAAATCGGCGATCTCGGTGGAACCGGCCGTCAGCGCGCCACGATACGCGTTCACGTTCTGGCCGAGCAGCGTGACTTCGCGCACGCCCTGGTCGGCGAGGCCGGCCACTTCGGTCAACACGTCGTCGAGCGGGCGCGACACTTCATCGCCGCGCGTGTACGGCACCACGCAGTAGCTGCAGTACTTCGAGCAGCCTTCCATGATCGACACGAACGCGCTCGGCCCCTCGACGCGCGCGGGCGGCAGGTGGTCGAACTTCTCGATTTCGGGGAACGAGATGTCGACCTGCGCGCGGCCGCTCTCGCGGCGCGCGTCGATCATCTGCGGCAGGCGGTGCAGGGTTTGCGGGCCGAACACGAGGTCGACGTACGGCGCGCGCGACACGATCGATGCGCCTTCCTGGCTCGCGACGCAGCCGCCGACGCCGATCAGCAGGCCGGGCTTCGCTTCCTTCAGCTCGCGCACGCGGCCGAGATCGGAGAACACCTTCTCCTGCGCCTTTTCACGCACCGAGCACGTGTTGAACAGGATGATGTCCGCGTCTTCCGGCGTATCGGTCTTTTCGAGGCCTTCGGCCGCATTCAGCACGTCCACCATCTTGTCCGAGTCGTACTCGTTCATCTGGCAGCCGAAGGTCTTTACGTAAACTTTCTTGGTCATGGGGGTTCGCCGTTCGCAGTGGTTGACCTGGGGGCGTCGTCAAGAGTGAATCGGGACGGCCCATGCGCCGCACGCGGGTGGCGCGCAGCCAGCATGAAAAGCCGTCGGGAAAGCCTTCCATTATAGCTTTTCACGCCGCCCGGGACGGGCTGCGGGTTGCGGCCACGCGACGCCGCCTGCCACGTTCCGGCCCCTGAACGGCGGCGCGCCGGCCGTCAGCGGCACGCATTCAGCAGGTCGTCGTGCGCGGCTTCCTCGCGCGCGAAGCGTTCGGCGAGAAAGTCGAGCAGCACGCGCACGCGCGGCGCCATGTAGCGCTTGCCGGGATAGATCGCATGCAGCGGCGCGCTCTGGTGCCGCCAGTCGGGCAGCAGGACCTTGAGCCGCCCGGCGCGGATGTCGTCGGCGACATCCCAGATCGAGTTCAGCACGATGCCGTGGCCGCGCAGTGCCCACTCGCGGGCGAGGCCGCCGTCGTTGGTCTCGAACGCGGTGGCGAGCGGCACCGTGCAGGTCTGCGTGTCGTCGCCGCGCGTGAAGCGCCACGTGTTCATCGGCCCGGACGCCACCGTGATCACGTTGCACGGAAAGCGGGCCAGATCGTGCGGATCGCGCGGCACGCCGTGGCGTTCGACGAACGACGGCGCCGCGCATGGCACGCGCCGGTCCGCGGCGAGCCGGCGGGCGATCAGCGCGCCGTCGGGCGGCGCGGCGAAACGGATCGCGAGGTCGATCTCGTCCTGCCACAGGTTCACCGTCGAGTCGGACGCCGTCAGCGAGAACGTCACGTCCGGGTAGCGGGCGGTGAATTCGTCGAGCCAGTCGAGCAGCCGGCGGCGGCCGAAATCGGACGTCGCCGACAGCCGCACCCGGCCGGCGACGACATTGCGGCCGGCCTGCAGCAGTGCGTTTGCGTCGTCGAGCGCCTGCAACGCCTGCCGGCAGCCGTTCAGGTACAGGCGGCCCTCGTCGGTGAGCCGCAACTGCCGGGTCGAGCGGTCGAACAGCCGGGTGGCGACCGCCGCCTCGAGCTTGGCGAGGCGCGCGCTCGCGGCGGCCGGCGTGAGGTTCAGCTTGCGCCCGGCGGCGGACAGGCTGCCCAGTTCGGCCGCCTCGACGAACAGCCGGATATCGCCCAGTCGATCCATGCGATTTTCCAGAAATATTTGAAAATGGTTCAAACGCCACGCCAATTATCAAATATCGACGTCTTCGGGACAATGCGCACATCCTGCCTTTTGTGCGGTGCGGCACCGACCGGGCGCCGCGCCCGCCGCCTTCCGGAGAACGTCATGCCCCTTCCGTTACTGGCGCTCGCGATCAGCGCCTTCGCCATCGGTACCACCGAGTTCATCATCATGGGCCTGCTGCCCGAAGTGGCGCACGACCTGGCCGTGTCGCTGCCGTCGGCCGGCCTGCTGGTCACGGGCTACGCGCTCGGTGTCGCGGCCGGCGCACCGCTGCTCGCGGTGCTGACGAGCCGCATGCCGCGCAAGGCCGCGCTGCTGCTGCTGATGGCGATCTTCATCGTCGGCAACGTGCTGTGCGCGACCGCGTCCGGCCACGCGATGCTGATGGTCGCGCGCGTCGTCACGTCGTTCGCGCACGGGTCGTTCTTCGGGATCGGCGCGGTGGTCGCCGCGTCGCTCGTGCCGCCCGACAAGCGCGCGAGCGCGATCGCGCTGATGTTCACGGGGCTCACACTGTCGAATGTGCTCGGCGTGCCGTTCGGCACGTTCGTCGGGCAGTTGCTCGGCTGGCGTGCGTCGTTCTGGATCGTCGCCGCGCTCGGCGTGCTGGCGCTCGGCGGCGTCGCCGCGCTCGTGCCGAACCGCCACGACGGCGGGCCGGTCGGCCTCGGTCACGAAGTACGGGTGCTGAAGGAGCCGCAGGTGTGGCTCGCGCTGTTGATGACCGTGCTCGGCTTCGGCGGCGTGTTCGTCGTGTTCACGTACATCGCGCCGATTCTCGAGACCGTGTCGGGTTTCTCGCCGCGCTCGGTCGCGCTGATCCTCGTGCTGTTCGGCGCAGGGCTGACGATCGGCAACACGCTCGGCGGCAAGTTCGCCGACCGTGCGTTGATGCCGTCGCTGATCGTGATCCTCGTCGCGCTGATGGCCGTGATGGCCGTGTTCGCGAAGACGAGCCACCTGCCGGTCGCGGCCGCCGTCACCGTGTTCGTGTGGGGGATCGCCGCGTTCGCGACGGTGCCTCCGCTGCAGGCGCGCATGGTCGAGAAGGCCGCGAGTGCGCCGCATCTCGCGTCGACGCTCAATATCGGCGCGTTCAACGTCGGCAATGCGGGCGGCGCGTGGCTCGGCGGTCTTGCGCTGGAACACGGCCTCGCGCTCGATGCGCTGCCGTGGGTCGCCGTCGCGGTGACGTTCGCGGCGCTCGTCGTCACGTGGTTCGCGATGCGGCTCGACGCGCGTGGGCCGGCGCGCGGTGCGGCGCCGGCGGCGCAATGAGCGAGCCCGGCGCGACGCGATAGCGGCAGGAAAGGGGGCGCGAGAAACGCATTCCTCCGCGATGCTGATAACGGTGTGAAGATAACTTCGTTTGCCGGTGCAAGACCGGGTGATAGCGTCTCGATACGCGCCGTTGCTGGCGCAACCCGATTCCGATCCCGGCTTACCCCATCGCAGGGCTGCACAGCGGCCCGGAGGCAATGCTATGTCTTCATCCCTGGCGCTAGTGCGCGACGTGTCTTCCTTCGAGTCCGGCAACGCCGCCGATGCGCGGGCGTCCGCGTCGCTCGACGTTCTCGAGCAGGTCGTCGGCGTGAACCTCGCGCGGTTGCGTGCCGAGCGGCAGTTGTCGCTCGATGCGCTCGCGCGGCTGTCCGGCGTGTCGCGCGCGATGCTCGCGCAGATCGAGTCGGCACGCAGCGTGCCGTCCATCAAGGTGCTCTGCAAGATCGCCGCGGCGCTGAAGGTATCGGTCGCCGCCTTCCTGCGCCGCCATGCGGTGAACGGCTTCGAGCATCTGGCGGCCGAGCGCGCGTCGCGCGTCGTCAGTTCGAATGGCCGCTTCTCGGCGCGCGCGCTTTACCCGGAAGGCGAGCCGGCCGCGGCCGAGTTCCACGAGCTGCGGATCGCACCGCTGCATACGGAGCCCGGCGCACGCCGCGCACCCGGCACGACGGTCAACCTCGTCGTCAGCGAGGGCACGCTGGAGCTCAGCGTGCATGACCGGCGCCAGTTGCTCGCGACCGGCGATGCGATCGTGTTCGATGCCGACCAGCCGTACAGCCTGCGCAACCCGGGCGACAGCGAGGCGCGCGCATTCCGCGTGACGGTGAGCCCCGAAGTGCCGCCGCGCTGGCTCGTGCCCGACGCGGCGCATGCGGCGCACGCAGCGCACGCGGCCGGCTGATCGCACAGGCCGCACGGCGCGGGCGCGTTCCCGTCGCTAGGGCGAGATCGCGGGTTGTTCGTCGGCCGTTTGGACGATGCCGTTAGACGGGGTCGTCAGTAAGGTTTTAAGTGTGGTTCGCTGCGCCGCGCGCGCAGCTGTTGTATGCTTGGCCCGCCGCTGATGGGGTTGTCCCGTCCGGCAATCAGTGCGTCTTCAGGGCGGGGCGAAATTCCCCACCGGCGGTAGGCTGGCGTAAGCCGGCGAGCCCGCGAGCGCCCGCGCATCCGCGCGGGGTCAGCAGATCTGGTCGAATGCCAGAGCCGACGGTCACAGTCCGGATGAGAGAAGATGTGCAGATAGTCATGTCCGCCAGGGCCGCTTCGCCATGCGTGCGAAGCGGGTTGTCGTTCTGTCTGTTTGCAATGCCCTGAAACGTTTTTCGCCCTAATCGTATTTGCGAGGAGCGTTTCACATGTCCTTGATGTCCGTTTCGTCGGCACCTGCCGACGCCTTTGCCGATCTCCCGTTGCTGGATTCCGAACCGGTGCCGCCGCGCATCGCCGCCGCGCTCGATGCGATGCGCGCAGGCCGTGCGGTCGTGCTGCAGGATGACCACGACCGCGAGAACGAAGCCGACCTGATCGTTGCCGCCGAGCGCATCACGCCCGAGACGATGGCGCTGCTGATCCGCGAGTGCAGCGGCATCGTGTGCCTGTGCCTGACCGACGACACGGTGCGCGCGCTCGAGCTGCCGCCGATGGTGCAGACCAACGAGAGCCGCAACGGCACCGCGTTCACCGTCTCGATCGAGGCACGCGAAGGCGTTCATACGGGCGTATCGGCGGCCGATCGCGTGACGACGATCCGCGCGGCGATCGCCGAAGGGGCGAAGCCGCACGACATCGTGCGCCCCGGCCACGTGTTTCCGTTGCGTGCGCAACCGGGCGGCGTGCTGGCACGCCGCGGTCACACCGAAGGCACGGTCGACCTGTCGATCCTCGCGGGCCTGAAGCCGGCCGGCGTGCTGTGCGAGCTGATGAATCCGGACGGCACGATGACGCGCGGCGACGATGTCGAGCGCTTCGCGCAACGGCACGGGCTGCCGATGCTGACGATTGCGGAACTCGTCGAGTTTCGCGAGGCGCTGGCTGCCGTGCGCGAGCGCTGCTGCGAACCGGTATGAGTGAAGGGAACGGGGAAGGCGGGCGTGTTCGCGCGCCCATGGCACGGCGTGCGTGAACCCGCACACGCCGGATGGGCCCGATCAGCCTGATCGGGCCGGAACAACCGTCAGGACTGTACGTCCCCGAATTCGCCGCGCGTGCCGGCTTCGACGAACGCCGGCAGTTCGTCCATCTTGCGCATGATCCGCGTGATGCCCATCGCGCGCAGCGCGTCCGCGTAGTTGTCGGGGATGTGGCTCGCGCCGACGAATGCGATCGTCTTCATGCCCGCCGCACGCGCGGCATTCAGCCCCGACACGCTATCTTCGACGACGATGCAGCGCCCCGGCGCGACGCCGAGCGTTTGCGCCGCATGCAGGTAGACGTCGGGGTAGGGCTTCGGCCGCGCCACCTGCTCGGAGCTGAACACGCGATCGCCGAAGATCTCGGTGAGCGATGCGCGCTTCAGCGAGCTGCGCACGCGCACGAGCCGGCTGTTCGACACGACGGCCACCGGCAGGCTCACCTTCAGCAGCGCATCGCGCACGCCGGTGATCGGCGCGAGCGATTGCGCCAGCGCGCTCTCGATGTTGTGCTCGATGGTCTCGATGAAGTTGGCGGGCATCTCGATCCCGAAACGGGATTCGATCCCGGCGAGGAAGCGCGACGTCTGCTGGCCGAACGCCGACTTCGCGGCGGCTTCGAAATCGAGATTCGGGAACGTGGCGGACAGCGTATCGAGCAGCACGCGGTCGGCGATGACTTCGCTGTCGACGAGCACGCCGTCGCAGTCGCAGATGAGGTGATCGAGCATGGTGGTGAAGAAGCGGGATGTCGGCGACGCAGATCAATTCGCCATCATACGTGCTTTCACGCGCATGCCGCGCGACGCTTCGGCAAATTTTCCCGATGCGGCCGCGTGCTCGCCGCGTTTCGTCCAGGTGTGCTGCCGATCGTCCGGCGGCGGCGCGCTTGCAGGTTCGCCGCCCCATGCCACCGCCTGCCACCGGTTGTGTCAAAGCTCGATCACGCGCCCCGTTTTCCACGACGTCATCGCGGCCTCGGCGAGTTCGAGCGCGGCGAGCCCGTCGTCGATCGTCGTCCGCACCGGCGTGCCGTCGCGCAGCGCGTCGACGAAGTGCGCGATCTCGGCCGCGTAAGCATGCCGGTAGCGCTCGAGGAAGAACGGCTCCGGCACGTCCGTCGCGACGCCGCCCGCG
The DNA here is from genome assembly GCF_011605345.1 of Burkholderia sp. D-99. Classification (GTDB taxonomy): domain Bacteria; phylum Pseudomonadota; class Gammaproteobacteria; order Burkholderiales; family Burkholderiaceae; genus Burkholderia. Next base: position 182,005 of record NZ_JAAOXM010000011.1, on the reverse strand, counting down.
AGCCACGCGCTTACCTCGGTCTGCCGCACGTTGCCTGCCTGCAGCATTCCGTTGCTGCCGAGCAGTTCGAAACGCTGGTCGTAGCCGTAGGCGGCGCGCCGCGACGTGTTGATCTGGCACAGCAGCCCGCGCCGCGTGCGGATCGTCACGGCGGTCGAATCGAGGTCGCCTGCGTCGCGCACGGCCGGATCGGTCAGGCAACTGCCGGTCGCGTGCAGCGTCTGCGCTTCGTCGCCGAGGATCCAGCGGAACACGTCGAAGTCGTGGATCAGCATGTCCTTGAAGATGCCGCCCGAGCTGCGGATGTAGTCGACGGGCGGCGCGCCCGGGTCGCGGCTCGTGACGACCAGCATTTCCGGCGCGCCGATCTCGCCGTGCTCGACGCGCGCCTTCAGCGCCGCGAACGTCGGGTCGAAGCGACGCTGGAAGCCGATCATGCAGGTCACGCCGCTGCGCCGGACGACGTCCGCGCAGGCACGCGCACGCTCGACGCTCAGGTCGACGGGCTTTTCGCAGAACACGGCCTTGCCTGCGCTCGCCGCCGCGTCGATCAGGTCCGCATGCGTGTCGGTGCTCGATGCGATCACCACGGCCCGGACGGCCGGATCGCCGAGCGCGCGCTCGACGTCGGCCACCTGCGCGCCGTGAGCGTTGGCCAGCGCTTCGGCCGACGGCGCGTGCCGGTCGACCACGTACTTCAGCTTCGCACCCGGATGGCGTGCGAGATTCGCCGCGTGGATCTTGCCGATTCGTCCCGCGCCGAACAACGCGAATTCGATCATTCCGTTCTCCTGTTGATTGCGTGGTGTTCCGCCGGCACGCGGCTCGAGGCGGCCGCGCACCGCGGCGGCGGTCATTGATCCGCCAGTTCGCCGCGCACGTAGTCGATGCTTGCCCGCAACCGCGCCTCGATGTCGCCGGCTGCGGCGATTTCGTTCGCGAACGGCTCGAACGAGAGCGCGCCGCGGTAGCCGCGCGCGAGCAGTTCGCGCAGTTGCCGGATATTGCCGAGCCGGTCGGCGCTGCCGACCAGCACGCGATGGCCGTCGCGCATCCGGTCGACCGGCAGGTCGTTTTCCTCGACGCCCGAGATGTGCACGAGGCCCGTCAGGTTCGGAAAGAAGATGTCTTCGCCCGACAGGTGGTGGTGGAACGTGTCGTGCACGAGCCGGAACACCTGCTCGCCCGCCGCGTCGTAGATGCCTTTCACCGCATCCGACTTGCGGCGCAGCGCGCATTCCTCGAAACCGAGCGGCTCGATGAAGCCGAGCAGGCCGCGCGCTTCGAGGATCGGCATGAGCGCCTTCAGCGCTTTCACGAGATCCGCGTGGCGCACGTTCGCGCCGCGCGTGTCGCCGCGGCTGTTGGTCGGGCACAGCACCAGCGCCCGTGCGCCGCATTGCGCCGCGTAGTCGGCCAGTTCGGTCGCCTCGTCCGCGCGCTCGGCGTTCCATTGCTCGAAGCGCTGCAGCGCGTTGATCGTCAGGATCGTCACGCCGCCCGCTTCGGCCGTCGCGCGGACGGCGGCGGCCGGCGTGCCGTCGGCGATCTCGACGCCGTCGAGATCGTTGCGGATCTCGATCGTGTCGACGCCGAGGCGCGTGCACAGCGCGACATAGCGGTCGAGCGGCAAGCGCGGTGCGCTCATCCGGTTCAGCGAAAACGTAAGGGGTTGGGTCATCACGGGGGCCTCGGTCGGGGTTCGACGCCGGGACGGCAGGCGACCGGCCGCCGCGACCGGGTGCTGCCCGTGTGTGGGGCGGCCATCGGTCAGGCCATCGTTTCCGGTGCATTCGTCGTGGCGAATGACCGTCAATGTAGGTCGGCGCCGTCCCGGCTGCATGCGCGGCGTTGCCGAAAAATCGGCAAGAAGGCGCTCCATGAGCGAGCGCGAAACGGGTGTGCCCGGCAGGCCCTAGACCGGTTGCAGGTACGGGCTCGTGCGCACATTGGCCGAGCAGAACACGCGGAACTCGACCGGCTCGGCCGGCGGCGGCTGCTCGACCACGCCGCACGCATGCATCAGGTGCTGCAGCGCCGAGATCGCCTGCCCGTCCGGGTCCTGGTCGATCGCGATGTCCATCGTGCCTGCCTCGATGTACGCGCGATGCTGGTCGAGCATCTCGTGGCCGACCCAGACGACGTTGCCGGCCGCGCCGAAGCGGCGCAGCGCAGCCTCGATGCCGGCCGAGCCGCCGCCGCTGTTGTAGATGCCGACCACGTCGCCGGACGCGCGCAGCGCCTTCGCGACGGCGCTGTAGGCGAGGTCGTCCTGATCGAGCGTTTCGGCGATTTTGGTGTCGCAGGCCAGTTCGGGGAATGCGCGCGCCAGTTCGGCGCGGCAGCCGGCGATCCGGTCCATGTGCACGCGATAGCCCATCCGGCCGCCGAGCAGCAGCACGCGACCGGGCTGCTTCGCGAGACGGCCGATGCAGTAGCCGGCCGTGCGGCCCGCGCGTTCGTTGTCGATGCCGGCGTAGTGTGCGCGCGCGATTCCGCCGATGTCGGAGACCATCGTGACGACGGTCTCGCCGCGCGCGATCGCGCCGGCCAGCGCATCGCGCACGCGCGGCGTATCGCCGGCTGTCACGATCAGCGCCGCACGGCGGTACGCGGGGCGCTCGATCTGCGCGGCGAGGCGCGTGCAGTCGGCGGCGGGCAGGATCGCCCGGTGCACGACGACGCGCCGGTCGAGCATCTGCACCGCGCGCTGCAGCGCCTGCTGCAGCCGTCGGTAGAACGGCGTGTCGGTATCGGGCAGCAGTACGTCGACGTGAATCAGCCCGTGCCGGACATCGGGAAGCTGGCGCGGCACGCCGAGCGTGCGTGCCGCGGCGACGACGCGTTCGCGCGCGTGCGCCGATACGCTGCCGCGCTCGTTCAGCACGCGATCGACGGTCGCGGTGCTGACGCCCGCGAGCTGTGCGATCTCGACGAAACGCGCAGTGCGTTTGCGCCGGCGAGGTGCGGGGTCGGCGGCCATCGTGTCGTCTCCTGTCGGCCAGGGGCGGTGCTTGCGTGTTTCCCCGGCATGCGTGCGGCAGGCGCGCGCTGTCGTGAGGGTGCGGGGGCTGACGGTATGCTGGCGCCGCGACGCGAATTCGTCAACGACGGGGGCCGGACAGGCGAGGGGAAGGGGCGGGGCGGAGGGATGATGCGCGAAGCGCGCGGCGATGGACGCCGCGCGCTTCGGTCAAGCTGCGATCAGACCGTCGCGTGCAGGTGCAGGTACAGGCCGGCCGCTGCGGCGCCGCCCAGCAGCGGGCCGACGACGGGCACCCACGCATAGCGCCAGTCGCTGTCGCGCTTGCCGGGGATCGGCAGCAGCGCGTGCATGATGCGCGGCGACAGGTCGCGTGCAGGGCTCATCGCATAGCCGGTCGGGCCGCCGAGCGAGATGCCGATGCCGAGCACGAGCAGGCCGACGGGCAGCGCGTCGAGCGCGCCGAGGCCGACCTGCGGCGAAGCGAGGTACAGCACGCCGAGGATCAGCACGAACGTGCAGATCGCTTCGGTCAGCACGTTGTGCGTGACGCTGCGGATCGCGGGCGCCGTGCAGAACACCGCGAGCTTCAGGTCCGCATCGGCTTCCTTCGCGAAGTGCTGGCGATACGCGAGCCACACGAGCAGGGCGCCCGCCATCCCGCCGAGCATCTGCGCGAGGATGTAGCCGCCGACTTTCGACCACGCGAACTTGCCCGCGAGCGCGAGACTGATGGTGACGATCGGGTTCAGGTGCGCGCCGCTGAACGACGCGGTCACGTAGACGGCGACGAATACCGCCATCGCCCAGCCCATCACGATCACGATCAGGTCCGCGCCTTTGCCCTTGGTCTTTGCAAGCAGCACGTTTGCGACCGCGCCGTTGCCGAGCAGCACGAGGATCGCTGTGCCGATGAATTCTGCAATATAAGGTGACATGGTTGTCTCTCGTATGTCACGGCGGACTCGCGCGTTGCGCGGTCCGCCAGTGTTGTTGTATTTCGTAGGGATAGCTGACGGTTACTGCGTGTCGTCGGCCCAAGCCTTCGCGGCGCGTACCGCCCGTTGCCAGCCGGCCATGCAGCTTTCGACCTGCTCCTTCTGCATCGACGGCGAGAAGCGGCGATCGAGCTGCCACTGGTCGCGCACTTCGTCGAGGTTCTTCCAGTAGCCGATCGCGAGGCCCGCGAGGTAGGCCGCGCCGAGCGCGGTCGTCTCGGTGATCTGCGGACGCACCGCATCGACGCCGAGCAGGTCCGCCTGGAACTGCATCAGCAGGTCGTTCGCGCTTGCGCCGCCGTCGACACGCAGCTCGCCGATGCTGATGCCCGAATCGGCTTCCATCGCGGCCAGCACGTCGAGCGACTGGTACGCGATCGAATCGAGCGCCGCCCGTGCGAGGTGTGCGGAGGTCGTGCCGCGCGTGACGCCGAACACCGAGCCGCGCGCCCGTGCGTTCCAGTGCGGTGCGCCGAGGCCGGCGAACGCGGGCACCAGGTAGACGCCGTCGGTGTGCGGCACGCTCGCGGCGAGCGCTTCGATTTCAGCGGCCGACTTGATGATGCCGACGCCGTCGCGCAGCCACTGCACCACCGCGCCCGCGATGAAGATGCTGCCTTCCAGCGCGTACTGCACGTTGTCGCCGATCTGCCAGGCGATCGTCGTGACGAGGTTGTTCTTCGATTCGATCGGCTTGTCGCCGGTGTTCATCATCAGGAAGCAGCCGGTGCCGTAGGTGTTCTTCACCATGCCCGACGTCGTGCACATCTGGCCGAACAGGGCGGCCTGCTGGTCGCCGGCGATGCCCGCGAGCGGGATCTTCGACGCGAACACGGTGGTCTTCGTGTGGCCGTAGATTTCCGACGATGCCTTCACTTCCGGCAGCATGCTGCGCGGGATGTCGAGCAGCTCGAGCAGTTCGTTGTCCCACTCGCGCGTATGGATGTTGAACAGCATCGTGCGCGACGCGTTCGTCACGTCGGTCACGTGCAGTTCGTGCTTCGTGAAGTTCCACACGAGCCAGCTGTCGACGGTGCCGAACGCGAGCTTGCCCTGCCTGGCCTTCTCGCGGGCGCCCGGCACGTTGTCGAGGATCCAGCGGATCTTGGTCCCTGAGAAGTACGAATCGATCGGCAGGCCGGTCTTCGCGCGCACCTTCGCCTCGAGGCCCTGTGCTTTCAGCGAGTCGCAGAAGTCGGCCGTGCGGCGATCCTGCCAGACGATCGCGTTGTAGACGGGCTGGCCCGTCTCGCGATCCCAGACGATCGTGGTTTCACGCTGGTTGGTGATGCCGATCGCGGCGATCGACGTGCCGTTCAGGCCCGTGCGCGTGACGGCTTCGGCGGCGACGCCGGCTTGCGTCGACCAGATTTCCTGCGGGTCGTGCTCGACCCAGCCGGGTTGCGGGTAGATCTGCTCGAATTCCTTCTGGGCGATCGATACGATATTGCCCTGGCGATCGAACAGCATCGCGCGGGAACTCGTGGTGCCCTGGTCAAGCGCGAGGATGTACTGATCCTGCATGTCTCTCATCTCCATCCGTGGATTTGGCTTAGTTGTGATGCGCGCCGCATGTGGAGCGGCGCGTCGGTGAGTCAACGTCGGTACGGCAACTGCAACTGCATTCGGATCAGGCGTGCGGCGCGTGCGCGGCGGCGAACCATGCGTCGACCGCAGCCGTCACCGCGTCGAGCGTGCCTGGCGTGACGTGCAGGCCGAGCTTCGAGCGGCGCCACAGCACGTCCTGCGCGCAGGTCGCCCATTCGGCGTCGCGCAGGTAACGCAGTTCGGCGTCGTGGATGCCCGGTGCGATTTCGGTGCCGAGATCGGCGAGCGACTTCGCACCGTCGATCACGCGCTCCGCACGCGTGCCGTACGCACGTGCATAGCGGCGGGCGAGCGCGGCGGGCAGCCACGGGTGGCGTTTCGCGAACGCGGCGGCGAACACGTCGAACTTCGCATTCGCGATGTCACCGCCCGGCAGCGCGACGCCGGCCGTCCAGGTCTTCCCGTCGCGGCCGAGCGCGCGGCACAGCATGTCGCCGGCTTCTTCCGCGAGCTTGCGGAACGTCGTGATCTTGCCGCCGAACACCGACAGCAGCGGGGCGCCCGCGCCGTCGTCCAGCTCGAGGCGGTAGTCGCGCGTGACGGCCGATGCGTTCGCGGCGTTCTCGTCTTCCAGCAGCGGGCGCACGCCCGAGTAGGTCCAGTGCACGTCGGCCGGCGAGATCTTGCGCTTGAAGTAGCGGTTGATCGAATCGCACAGGTACTGTGTTTCGTCGCGATCGATCGCGACCTTCGCGGGATCGTTCGTGTATTCGACGTCGGTCGTGCCGATCAGCGTGAAATCGTGTTCGTACGGAATCGCGAAGATGATCCGCTTGTCCGGGTTCTGGAAGATGTACGCGTGATCGTGATCGAACAGGCGGCGCGTGACGATGTGGCTGCCCTTCACGAGCCGCACGCTGTGGTGCGCGCCGCGGCCGAGCGCGCCGTGCAGCAGTTCGCCGACCCACGGGCCGGCCGCGTTCGCGATCGCGCGCGCATGCACGACGCGGATCGAACCGTCGGCGTGCTGCAGCCGCGCTTCCCATTCGTCGCCACGACGTTCGGCGGATACCAGCTTCGTGCGTGTCAGGATCTCGGCGCCGCGCTCCTTCGCATCCATCGCGTTCAGCACGACGAGGCGCGCGTCGTCGACCCAGCCGTCCGAATACACGAAGCCGCGCTTGATCGAATCGATCAGCGGCGCACCGGCCGCATGGCGGCGCATGTCGATGCCGCGCGAGCCGGGCAGCAGTTCGCGTTTCGCGAGGTGATCGTAGAGGAACAGGCCGATACGGATCAGCCAGGCCGGACGCAGGTTCGGCATGTGCGGCATCACGAAGCGCAGCGGCCCCATGATGTGCGGCGCCGCGCGCAGCAGCGTCTCGCGCTCCTGCAGCGCCTTGCGCACGAGCCCGAACTCGTTGTACTCGAGGTAGCGCAGGCCGCCGTGAATCAGCTTCGTGCTGCACGACGACGTGTGCGACGCGAGATCGTCCTGCTCGCAGAGCATGACCGACAGGCCGCGGCCGGCCGCATCGCGCGCGATGCCCGCGCCGTTGATGCCGCCGCCGACGACGAGCAGATCGTAGCGATTCGGTTGGGTCACCTGCTGTCCTTATCGTCTGAGGGAAATGGTTGAACAGAAAATGTTCGAATTCGAAATTTAACGAACGAAATCGAAAAAGTAAAGTTCGATAAAGCGGGGCCAGTAGCGCGCCGTGCGATCCCGGACGATACTGGCGGAATCGACCGTTTCGCGAGGTGAATCATGCGTATTGGGATGTGGGCCGGCGCGTGCGCCGTCCTTCTGGCGGGGTGCAGCGCGGGCATGCCGCCGCTCACCGGCAACTGGCGGGCGCCATCGTTCGTCGACCTGCAGACGTCGTGCGGCGGCGCGGCGCGCGACTGGGGCGCGGACGCGCAGCCGGTCTACTCGACGCTGTACGACGCGTACGTGGCGAAACGGTATCGCGGGCTGACCGAAGCGAACTACTGTGCGTTCGTAAACGAACTTTCGACGCACTATGCGGCACCCGACGCGGCGGCGCGTGCCGGCTGGATCGCGTATTTCAACGGTGCGCGCGCACAGGCCATCAGTTGGCGGGCGGCGGTCGATCCGACGCTGCGCGGCGGTTGAAGCCGGCTGCGGTGAGCGGGCGGAGCAAGCGGAAGCGACCGCGTGGCCGGGAATCAGGCCACGCGGTCAGGTCAGGAACAGCGGAATTTCACGAATAGCGGTATTTGATGGATCGCAGCGCGGCGTCGCCGCTCTCGGTCACGCAGTATTTGCGCCCCGAGCCGAGCCCTTCCAGGCGAACGAGCTGCTGTTCGAGCAGGATGTCCAGTTCATCCCGATCCATGTCGCGCTGATCAGGCGCGTCCTTCACAAGCAATAGCGTGGCGAATTCATGCGGACTCAGCATCGTTCTCTCCATGGCAATCGGACTGCCCGCGCGGCCGGCGCACACGCCGACGCGCGATACCCCGGGGGGTATGGCTTGGGGGGAAAGCTGTATTCGCCGGCCCTGCGGTTCGCACACGCCCTGGCACAGGCGGATCGGGCGAACGGGCCGGGGAACTGGAGTCTAGTCGAGCCCGCAGGCAACGACAAATCGTGCCCCGTTAATTTTCCGTTTGACAGGAACGCCCGCCGCAAGCGGTCCGCATGAAGCGCCAACTTCTTGATTTCACTTGAAGTTTCAGGTGCGGTGCAGCATCGCAACCGTCACTCCGCGACGTACACCTGCGTGCCGGCGGCGGCCACCGTGTCGGCCATCTCGGGCGGCAGTGGCTTGTCGGTGAAGAGCGCGTGCACCTGGCTCAGGTGGCCCTGACGCACCAGTGCCGGGCGGCCGACCTTCGAGTGGTCGGTCACGAGATAGACCGTGCGCGCATGCTGCATGATCGCCTCGGCCACGCGCACCTCGCGCGTGTCGAAGTCGCGCAGCGTGCCGTCGGCCTCGATCGCCGACGTGCCGATGATCGCGTAGTCGACCTTGAACTGGCGGATGAAGTCGATCGCGAGCTCGCCGACGATGCCCTTGTCCCACGGCCGCACGATGCCGCCCGTGATCAGCACCTCGCAGTCGGGATAGCCGCTCATCATCGACGCGACGTTCAGGTTGTTCGTGATCACGTGCAGCCCGTGGTGGCGGTTCAGCGCGCGTGCGACTTCCTCGGTGGTCGTGCCGAGGTTGATGAACAGCGATGCCTGGTCGGGAATGTGCGACGCCGCGAGTGCCGCGATGCGCCGCTTCTCGTCGTGGAACATCCGCTGGCGCGCCGTGTACGACACGTTCTCCGAGCTGGTCGGCAGGCTCGCGCCGCCGTGGTAGCGGCGCAGCAGGTTCAGGTCGGCGAGCCAGTTCACGTCGCGACGGATCGTCTGCGGTGTCACCGCGAAGTGCGCGGCGAGATCGTCGACGGTCACGAAGCCGTCGCGCTGCACCCATTCGAGCAGTTCCTGCTGGCGCGCGTTGAGGGTGAGGCGGGGATCTCGGGTCATGGCTCGATGGTCGTGTCGTGAGACGGAGCGGGTATTGTAAGGGCGGCAACGGCGTTAGGCCGGCCCGGCCGACCGGGTTGCCCGCCATTCATGCGGAAATTGCATTGATTCATGTGACAAATGAATTTGTGCGATTGCGCTGATCGCGCTGCAATGGCGGATTGCCCGCGCACGCGGGTGCGCGCGTGGCGCGTTCATTCAGCTTTCGACGAGGTGGCACCGATGACAGGCTTCAACTGGCACAACCCGTATCCGACGACCCGCATTCCGGTGTTCGCGCGCAACGTCGTGTCGACGTCGCATCCGCTCGCCGCGCAGGCCGGGCTGCGGATGCTGTGGAAGGGCGGCAATGCGGTCGACGCGGCGCTGGCCGCGGCGGCGGCGATCACGGTCGTTGAGCCCGTGTCGTGCGGGCTCGGCGGCGACGCGTTCGCGCTCGTGTGGGACGGCGAACGGCTGTCCGGGCTGAACGCGTCGGGCGTCGCGCCGGCCGCGTGGAACGTCGACTATTTCCGCCAGCGCCACGGCGAGGCGGCGAACGGCATCGCGAACAAGCCGACGCGCGGCTGGGATACCGTCACCGTACCGGGCGTGATCGCGGGCTGGGAAGCGCTGCATGCGAAGTTCGGTTCGCTGCCGTTCGCGGACCTGCTCGAACCGGCAATCGAGATCGCGGAGCGCGGTTATGCGGTCCCGCCGATCGTCGCGCACAAGTGGGCGGCCGCCGTGCCCGAATTGCAGGGGCTGCCGGGCTTCGCCGAGACCTTCATGCCGCACGGCCGCGCGCCGCTCGTCGGCGAGCGCGTGTGCCTGCCCGGCCATGCGCAGACGCTGCGCACGCTCGCGAAGGAGGGCGCTCGCGCGTTCTACGAGGGCGCGCTCGCCGAGCGTATTGCCGCGTTCTCCCGCGAAGGCGGCGGCGCGCTGACCGCGGCCGACCTGCGTGCTTACCGGCCGGAATGGGTCGAGCCGATCGGCAAGCGCTTCGGCCGTCACACGATCCACGAGATTCCGCCGAACGGGCAGGGCATCGCTGCGCTGATCGCGCTCGGCATCGCCGAGCACGCGGGCGTGACGGAATGGCCAGTCGATTCGGTCGACTCGCAGCATCTGCAGATCGAGGCGATGAAGCTCGCGTTCGCCGATGTTTATCGCTACGTCGCCGATCCGCGCGCGATGGAAGTCACGCCCGAGCAGATGCTCGACGACGCGTATCTCGCCGAACGCGCGAAGCTGATCGATCCCGCGCGCGCGACGCACTTCGGCGCCGGGCGGCCGCATTCGGGCGGCACGATCTACCTGTCGGCGGCCGACGAGCGCGGGATGATGGTGAGCTTCATTCAGTCGAACTACATGGGTTTCGGTTCGGGGCTCGTCGTGCCCGGCACCGGCATCGCGCTGCAGAATCGCGGGCACGGCTTCTCGATGGACCCGGCCTCGCCGAACGTCGTCGCGGGCGGCAAGCGGCCATTCCACACGATCATCCCGGCATTCGTCACCGAGGAGGTCGACGGCCGCACGGAGGCCGTGATGAGCTTCGGCGTGATGGGCGGCGACATGCAGCCGCAGGGCCACTTGCAGACCGTCGTGCGCATGCTTGGCTACGGGCAGCAACCGCAGGCCGCCTGTGACGCGCCGCGCTGGAAGGTCAACCGCGACTTCACGCTCGACGTCGAGGCCTCGATGAATCGCGCGACCGTCGATGCGCTGGCCGCACGCGGCCACACGATCAAGTCGATCGACGATCCTTACATGGATTTCGGTTCGGGGCAGTTCATCTGGCGTCTCGATCGCGACGATCGCGAGCGCGGCTACGTGGCCGCGAGCGACAGCCGCCGCGACGGTCTGGCGGCAGGTTTCTGACCGATTGCGGCCGGCTTTCGCCGGCATTTCGTGTGCTTCACGGGCGGCCGAACGGCCGCCCGTTTCGTTTGCCGCGGCCCGTATCGTCGAGCGGGCGCAAGCGGTTTGAAGGACTCGTCTAACGAACGGCAACAGACGCCGCGGAACTGCGCTTGTCGGGTATGGTCAGTGCTCTGGAGCACGAACATCAAAGTCCGGCTAAGATGCCAGCATGGTTCGGCCGGACCAATCCACTATAAACGCAAGTAAAACGCCGCCTGCGGGTCGGTTGGCGCCTGTGCCGGAGGCATGGGCCGGCCCCCGCGCGACGACTGGGAGCGCACCACCATGGACACCAAAACGACGCATGTGATGCCGTGGCGAATCGAGGATATCGACCTGAACCGGATCGATCGTCAGCGAGCCGCCGCGAACGAGGATCTGTTGCTGCTGTTGTGCGCGTCGTCGTTCATCGAAAGCGGCTCGGATCTCTACACGAGCAATCTGAGCCAGTTCTTCAACGACGATCCGGAAGTCTCCGCATGGCTCAACAATGCATGGGAGCACGAAGAATTGCAGCACGGGCGCGCGCTGAAGGCGTACATCGCGCACGTGTGGCCCGAGTTCGACTGGGATACCGCGTTCGCGAATTTCTTCGCCGAGTATTCGTTGACCTGCAAGGTCGAGGCATTCGAGAAGACCCGCGCACTCGAGATGGTCGCGCGCTGCGTCGTCGAGACGGGCACGGCCACGCTCTATCGCGCGATCAACGAATGCTCGGACGAGCCCGTGCTGAAGGAAATCACCGACAACATCCGCACGGACGAAGTGCGTCACTACAAGCACTTCTTCAAGTTCTTCAAGAAGTACAACCAGCTCGAAGGCAATGGCCGGCTCGCGGTGCTCGGCGCGCTGGCGCGCCGCGTGATGGAAATCAAGAACGAGGATTCCGAGATCGCGCTGCGCCACGTGTTCGCGGTCCGCTATCCGGATCGCGTCGGCGACAGCCAGTACAACCGCGAGCGTGCCGCGCGCATCAGCCGGCTCGTGCGGCGCAACCTGTCGGCCGACATGTGCGTGAAGATGCTGCTCAAGCCGCTCGACCTGCCCGCGAAGATCCAGCCGGGCGTCCACTATCCGCTCACGAAGATCACGCGGCACGTGTTCCTGCGCTGATCGCCGCGGCGCGGCCCGTCGCGCGTATGCTGCGGCTGCTTCATCCGCTTTCCACCGGGGCCACGCCATCATGACCGATACCCATCGCCACGCGCTCGAACAATGGACGTTCGATGCGTGGCCGCCGGCCGTCGTCTCGCTGTTCGACGGCACCGCGCTCGAGCGTCATGCCGACTTCGCCGCATCGCTGATTGTCGCGACCGACGATGGCCAGTTGCGCACGACGCTGCTCGGCGTCGGCGAGATCTATGCGCACGATGCGCGCACGCTGCTGCTCGCGCTCTGGCCGCAATCGCGTGCGGCGCGCGCGATTACGCAACGGCGCACGGCCGCGCTGACGCTGGTCGCGGACGGTGCGTTCTTTCAGGCGCAAATGAGGATTGAGCCGCTCGAAGGGGACTTCGGCGGACTGGCCGGATTCGCTGCGACGATCGCGCACGGCGATGCGCAGCGGGTCGGCTATGCGCGTCTCGCGACAGGCGTCACGTTCACGCTGGAAGGGGAGCGCGCCGCGGTGCTCGAACGCTGGCAACGCCAGGTCGAGCACCTGCGGCGCGCGGCCGCGCGGCTTCAGTGACCGCGCTGGCCGCTGCGCGACGAACGGTTGCGGTTCGGGTGCGCGGCGTTGCCGTTCGCGGGGCGCGCGCCGTTGCCGCCGCCCGCCGGGCGTCCGCCGTTGCCGCCGGCGCCGCCTTGCGTGCGCGGCTTCGCGGCTTTCTGCTGCGATGCCTTCGGTTGTGCGTTGCCGTCGCGTTTCGCGGCCGGCTGGCCTGAGCCGCCCGCACGCGGCTGGCGATTGCCGCCACCACCACCGCCACCACCGCCACCGCCACGCGGCTGCTGTTGACCGCGGCGCTGCTGGATCGGCTCCGGCTTCACGTTCGGATCGGGTTCGAAGCCCGCGATCACTTCCTGCGGAATCTCGCGCTTGATCAGCCGCTCGATGTCGCGCAGCAGCTGCTTTTCGTCGACGCACACGAGCGACACGGCTTCGCCGGTCGCGCCTGCGCGGCCGGTGCGGCCGATCCGGTGCACGTAGTCTTCCGGCACGTTCGGCAGGTCGAAGTTGACGACGTGCGGCAACTGGTCGATGTCGATCCCGCGCGCGGCGATATCGGTCGCGACGAGCACCTGCAGCGTGCTGTTCTTGAACTCCGCCAGTGCGCGCGTGCGGGCCGACTGGCTCTTGTTGCCGTGGATCGCCATCGCGCTGATGCCGTCCTTCGTCAGTTGCTCGGCAAGCCGGTTCGCGCCGTGCTTCGTGCGCGTGAACACGAGCACCTGGAACCAGTTGTGTTCGCGGATCAGGTGCGTGAGCAGTTCGCGCTTGCGGTCGCGGTCGACCGGGTGGATCTTCTGCGCGACGCTCTCGGCGGTCGTGTTGCGGCGTGCGACCTCGATCAGCGCGGGCGAGTCGAGCAGGCTGTCGGCGAGCGCCTTGATCTCGTCGGAGAACGTGGCCGAGAACAGCAGGTTCTGGCGCTGCGGCGGCAGCTTCGCGAGCACGCGCTTGATGTCGTGGATGAAGCCCATGTCGAGCATCCGGTCGGCTTCGTCGAGCACGAGGATGTCGAGATTCGACAGATCGATGGTCTTCTGCTGCATGTGATCGAGCAGGCGGCCCGGCGTCGCGACGACGATGTCGACACCGCGCTTGAGCGCATCGATCTGCGGATTGATGCTGACGCCGCCGAACATCACGGCCGAGCGCAGTTTCAGGTACTTGCTGTAGGCACGGACGCTTTCCTCGACCTGTGCGGCGAGTTCGCGCGTCGGCGTGAGGATCAGGGCGCGCACGGCGCGCTTCGCGCTGCGGTTGTCCGCGTAGAACGTGTGCAGGCGTTGCAGGATCGGCAGCGTGAAGCCGGCGGTCTTGCCGGTGCCAGTTTGCGCGCCGGCGAGCAGGTCGCCGCCGCCGAGGACGGCAGGGATCGCCTGCTGCTGGATCGGAGTCGGCGACGTGTAGCCGAGCTCGTTGACCGCCTTGACCAGCGGTTCGGCCAGGCCGAGAGATTCGAAAGACATAGATACCACTCTTGAGTTTTATGATCGGCGACACCTCGCGCGGCCCGCGCGGGGACTGGCGTCGCAAAAAGCAAAGGGGCGCGGCTGCGGTTTCCCGCAGCCGCGCCCCGTTTGCGTCACGCGTTATTTAGTCAAGCGGCGCGGAACGCAGGTCACTCACCTGTTGTGGCGAGATCGGCGTACCGTTGTTGCCCCACGACATCCGGATGTACGTTACCACTGCTGCGACTTCCTGGTTCGACAGCGACTGCGCGAACGGCGGCATGCCGTACGGACGCGGGTTCTTGAACGTGCTCGGCGGATAGCCACCATTCAGCACCATGCGGATCGGGTTGACCGCCGATTCCATCATGATCGAGTGGTTGGCCGCGAGCGGCGGATAAGCAGGCGGCTTGCCGGCGCCGGTTTCGGCGTGGCAGGTCGCGCAGTTGTCCGCGTAGATCTTCTTGCCCTGGTCGAACAGCGCGTTGCCGAACTGCTTCGACGGCTCGTACTGCATGTTCTTCGGCGCTTCAGCCTTCTGCGGGATCGACTTCAGGTACGTCGACATCGCGCGCGTATCTTCGTCGCTCATGTACTGCAGGCTGTTGTGGACCACGTCCGCCATCGGGCCGAACACCGCACCCTTGTGCGACACGCCGGCTTGCAGCAGGTCGGACAGCTCCTGCACGTGCCAGTCGCCGAGGCCGAGTTCCTTGTCGTTCGTCAGCGACGGCGCATACCAGTTCTGCAGCGGGATCAGGCCGCCGGCGAACGCCGACGAGCTCACCGGGCCGCCCATCATGTTGATCGACGTGTGGCACATCGAGCAGTGGCCGAGGCCTTCGACGAGGTAAGCACCACGGTTCCACTCGACCGATTTCGTCGGATCCGGCTTGTACTCGCCTTCCTTGAAGAACAGCGTGCGCCAGCCGATCAGCAGGTTGCGGTTGTTGAACGGGAACTTCAGTTCGTGCGGACGGCTCGGCACCGACACCGGTGCGACCGAGCGCAGGTATGCGTAGATCGCGTCCGAATCAGCGCGCGTGACCTTCGTGTAGCTCGCGAACGGGAAGCCCGGGTAGAGCAGGCTGCCGTCCTTCGAGCGACCCGTGTGCATCGCGCGGTAGAAGTCGTCCGACGTCCACTTGCCGATGCCGGCCTGATCGTCCGGCGTGATGTTCGGCGTGTACATCGTGCCGAACGGCGTTGCCATCGGCAGGCCGCCCGCGAACGACTTGCCGCCGCGCACGGTGTGGCAAGCGATACAGTCGCCGACGCGCGCGAGGTACTCGCCCTTCTTGATCAGCGCGGCCTGGTCGGCCGGCGTGGCCGCGACGGCGGAAGCGCCGTGCAGCGTGTCGTTGCCCGGCCACAGGACCGGGACGAGGGCAGCGGCCGCGACGATCGCGGCGGCCGAGATTGCAAACAGGGACTTGCGTTTCATTGTGTCTGTCTCCCTTGCCTTATTGCGGTTCGCTGCCGCAGGCGAGCGGAGTCTTCATCGAACGCGCCGGTGCCGGCACGGGGTTGGCGGGCGCCGGTTGCGCGGCGAGCCATGCGGTCACGGCCGTCACGTCTTCGTCGGAAAGCTTCGCAGCGACGTCATGCATGCAATCGGGCGCCTTCGCGTGGCGGTTGCCCGAACGCCATGCACCGATCTGCGCGCTCAGGTAGTCGGCGTGCAGGCCGACCAGGCCCGGGATCGCCGGCTGCATGCCGGTCAGCGTCGCGCCGTGGCAGGCCACGCAGGCCGGCAGCTTGCGGGACGGATCGCCTTGCGTGACGAGCTGCTTGCCGCGCGCGAGCGTCGCGGCCGGCAGCGTCGGCTTCGCCGGCGCAGGGTACGGCGGGCGTTCGGCCGAGAAGTGCTCGGCCATCTCGCGCAGGTAATCGTCGTTCAGGTACGTCAACAGGTAGTTCATCGGCGGGTACTTGCGCCGGCCGTCACGGAAGTTGACGAGCTGGTTGTACAGGTACTCGGCCGGCTTGCCGGCAAGACGCGGGAAGTAGTCGTTGTCCGTGCCCTGGCCGTGGACGCCGTGGCATGCAGTACAGCCGCGCACGCGCTCGGCCATGGTATCGGGTGCCTTGAGCGGCGCCTGCTGGGCGTGCGCTTGCTCCGTGGGCTTGGTCTGCGCTTGGGCAGCGCTCATAAGGCCCGCGCCGCCGAACATCAGAACGGCGAGCAGCGGACGGAAGAGGCGTCTTGAAGACACACGAGACTCCATGTTTATTCGACGGGGACCTGTTGTCCGGGCTACGATCGGCTCGGCGCATGACGGCAAGGCAGCCGGGCTGCTGCGACGCGGCATTCTATCATCGATGGGTAATGACGGCTATTTGGCAAAAGGACAGCGGTTCCTGTCCGTTTGCGACTTGCGACAATTTGACGCGCATTGCACCGTGCCTGGTTGAACCGGCGTGCGTTTTCACCATCGAAGACCGTACACTCGCGGGTCGCGCGGCGCCGCCTCCGCCGCAGGTCCAGTCATTTCTCCCGTTTCCGGATTCATCGATGACGTTTTCTACCGTGCCGTTGCCTTCCTCACGCTGTCTGTCCCGTAGCCCCCGCTCCGTCGGCCTGCCGCTTTCGGGAGGGTGTGCGCGATGAAGTTCGACAGCTTGTGGATCGGTCAGGTCGCGCTCGCGGCGCTGATGGACGCCGCGTTCGCGATGGCAGTCGGCTCGGCGCTGCTCAAGGCATGGCTCGGCAAGGACGGCGCACGTCCGGTCGTCGCGCCGTCGCATCCCGCGTGGCTGCGCGCGCAACATTCGCTGGCTGCGGCGGCGCTGGCGCTGGTGCTCGCGGATCTCGGCTGGCTCGTCTACGAGGCCGCGACGATGAGCGGGGCGGGGCTCGGCGGCGCGTTCGCCGCGATTCCCGTCATGCTCACGCAGACGCATACGGGCTTCGCATGGAGCGTCGCGTTCGCCGGCGCCGTGGTGCTCGCGATCGTCGCACTGGCGAAGCCGGAAGGCCCGGTCGCGCACGCGGTGCTGTGGCTCGCGGTGATCGTGGTCGCGGCCGGCAAGGCCTCGCTCGGCCATGCGGCCGATACGGGCGCGCTGTCCGCGGCGGTCGGTGTGCAGACGCTGCACCTGCTTGCGACGGCCGTGTGGGGCGGCCTCGTGCTCGCGGGCGGGCTCGCGGTGCTGCCGGCGCTCGGTTCGTCGGTCGCACGCGGCGCGCTGATCCGCATCGGCCAGCACCTGTCGCGTACGTCGATCATCGCAGTCGTCTTCGTGCTCGGCACCGGCGCGCTCAATGCGATCCGCGGGCTCGGCGGTTCGCTTGCGCCGCTCGACGGCAGCACGTGGGGGCGCTTGTTGCTGCTGAAGCTGCTGCTCGTCGCGCTCGCGCTCGTGCTCGGCGGCCTGAACCGCTTCTCGGCGCTGCCGCGCCTGCGCCGTACTGCGTCGACCGAGGATGCGCACACGTTCCGCAACATCCTGCATCTCGAAGCGCTGACGATGATCGGCGTGTTCGTCGCGGCCGCCGTGCTGTCGTTCAGCGTGCCGGGGTTCGCGGCCCTCGGCTGACGGCCGGTTTCGCGCGGCACGGCACGGCGCGACGCTGGGCCGCCGATGCCATCCGGCACGTGCCGGGCGTCGCGCCGAGCATGAAAAAAACGGCTGCCTGTCGGGCAGCCGTTTTCGAGTCGATACTTGCCGCGGCTTACCGCGCGGGCGCGCAGCCGCGCGCACTGCGCATCGCGCTCACCACTCGGCGACGCTGCCGTCCGCGTGACGCCACACCGGGTTGCGCCAGCGGTGGCCCGTCTTCGCCATCTCGCGCACCTTCTCCTCGTTCACGTCGATGCCGAGCCCCGGGCCTTGCGGGATCGCGACGAAGCCGTCCTCGTAGCGGAATACTTCGGGGTTGCGCAGGTAGTCGAGCAGGTCGTTGCCCTGGTTGTAGTGGATGCCGAGGCTCTGTTCCTGGATGAACGCGTTGTAGCTGACCGCGTCGAGCTGCAGGCACGCGGCGAGCGCAATCGGGCCGAGCGGGCAGTGCAGCGCGAGCGCGACGTCGTAGCTCTCCGCGAGCGTCGCGATCTTGCGGCACTCGGTAATGCCGCCCGCGTGCGACGCGTCGGGCTGGATGATGTCGACGTAGCCGCCCGCGAGGATGTGCTTGAAGTCCCAGCGCGAATAGAGCCGCTCGCCGAGCGCGATCGGCGTGTTGGTCTGGTTGACGATGTCGCGCAGCGCCTCGGCGTTCTCCGACAGCACCGGCTCCTCGATGAACATCAGCTTGTACGGGTCGAGCTCCTTCGCCAGCACCTTGGCCATCGGCTTGTGCACGCGGCCATGGAAGTCGACGCCGATCCCGACGTGCGGGCCGACCGCGTCGCGCACCGCCGCGACGTTCGCGATCACCTGCTCGACCTTGTCGTAGGTATCGACGATCTGCAGCTCCTCGGAGCCGTTCATCTTCACGGCCTTGAAGCCGCGCTCGACCACCGCGCGCGCGTTGTTCGCGACGTCGCTCGGCCGGTCGCCGCCGATCCACGAATACACCTTGATGCGGTCGCGCACCTGGCCGCCGAGCAGCGCATGCACGGGCACGCCGTGATGCTTGCCCTTGATGTCCCATAGCGCCTGGTCGACGCCCGCGATCGCGCTCATCATGATCGGGCCGCCGCGATAGAAGCCCGCGCGGTACATCACCTGCCAGTGATCCTCGATCAGCAGCGGGTCGCGGCCGACGAGGTAGTCGGCCAGCTCCTGCACGGCGGCTTCGACCGTGTGCGCGCGGCCTTCGACGACCGGCTCGCCCCAGCCGACGATGCCCTCGTCGGTTTCGATCTTGAGGAACAGCCAGCGCGGCGGGACGACGAAGGTTTCGAGGCGGGTGATTTTCACGATGCGGGTCTCCAGGGTTGACCGGCGCGGGCAGTCGGGCGCGGCGCACGGTCGCGTGCTTTCGCGGTTATCCTAGCGTAGCCCGATGAAAAATAGTATTAATAGCACTATTGCGCAGATAGTGGGCAGCCGGCTCGCCCGGGTACCGGCATAACGGAGAACGATCATTCGACGCGACCTGCATGGACAGACGGCCTTCCGGCTTGCCACGGCGATCCTGCGCGGCGACTACCCGCCCGAGTCGCTGCTGCCGAGGGAACCCGACCTGATGGAGATGTACGGCGTGAGCCGCACGGTGATGCGCGAGGCGCTGCGTACGCTCACGTCGAAGGGGCTCGTCGAATCGCGGCCGAAGATCGGCACGCGCGTGCGGCCGCGCGGCGTCTGGAACCTGCTCGATGCCGACCTGCTCGACTGGTATGCGCGAGTCGCGCCGCCGCTCGCGTTTGCGCTGAAGCTGCAGGAGATGCGCGAGATGGTCGAGCCGTACGCGGCTGCGCTCGCCGCGCGCATGCATACACCGGAAACGTTCGATGCGATCGACGGCGCGGCGCGCGCGATGGCCGCCGCGCGCAATGTCGACGAATGGGTGCGCGCCGACCTGCGCTTTCACCTGAGCGTGCTCGAGGCCGGCGGTAACGAGCTGCTGGTGCCGCTCGGCACGCTGATCGATCGCACGCTCGAGGCGCAACTGCATCTGAATGCGCGCCGCGCGGACGTGTACAACGCGTCGCTCGCCGAGCACACGGCCGTCAGCGACGCGATCCGCGTGCGCGACGAGGACGGTGCGCGCCGCGCGATGGCGGCGCTGCTCGCGGTGACGCGCGCGCGGATCGAGATGTCGTGAGCGGAAACGGCGGGCGGTGCGGTGCCGTCAGGCGCTCGCGCAGCCGCCCGGCTTGTGGATGCGCTCGGTCGACGCCGGGTATTTCGCGAGCAGGCTCGCCGGCCGCCGCGGGCGCACGACGAAGTCGCCGCCGCAGTTCGGGCAGCGGCCCTTCAGCACCTCGTCGGCGCAGGTCGCGCAGAACGTGCATTCGAACGTACAGATGCGGGCCTCCGCGGAATCGGGCGGCAGGTCCTTGTCGCAGCATTCGCAGCCGGGGCGCAGTTCGAGCATGGCGGTTTTCCTTGGTTTTGACAGGGGCGGGACGGGCGCCGCCGGACATTGCGTGCGGCGCATGTGCGCGCTACTGTACCCGCTTGGATCGGCCTGGCCAATGGTGTCCCGCCGGGGCGCCGTCGATGCGCACGGGCCGCACCGGGAGACGACCATGCTTTATCGCGGAAGCTGTCACTGCTCAGACGTGAAGTTCGAGGTGGAAGGTGACCTGCAGGGCGTGATGGCGTGCAACTGCTCGATCTGCCAGCGCAAGGGCGCGCTGATGTGGTTCGTGCCGCGCGATCACATGATGCTCCTCACGCCCGACGAGCATCTCGCCACTTACATGTTCAACAAGCACGTCATCAAGCATCGCTTCTGCAAGCGCTGCGGGATTCACACGTTCGGCGAGGGCGTTCATCCGAACGGCACAGCGATGGCCGCGATCAACGTGCGCTGTCTCGAAGGTGTCGATCTCGATGCGCTGCCGGTCACGCACTACGACGGCCGCTCGCACTGAGCGGCGCGTCGGCGCATGAACGCTCGCGCGGCCGTCAGGACGGTTGCGCGGCAGCGGCACCCGGCGCGGGCGTTTCCGCTTGGCGGGCGGCGCCCGCGGTGCGCGCGCCGGTGCCGGCCGGGCGTTCGATCAGCGGCGCGAGTGCCGGCGCCATCGACTTCAGCAACTGCACGGCCATCGCGCTCGTGAAGTCGTAGCGTGCCGCATACGGTTCGTGCGCCGTTGCCGTCAGGACCCCGAAGAACCGGTCGCCGAGCACGAATACGAACGTGCCGCTGCGGTTCACCTTGCGCGACTCGATCAGCCGCGCGCCGCGCACATAGACGTTGAAGCGCTGGTCGCCCGTCCCGGTCTTGCCGTACACGTCGAGCGTCTTGCCGTCGGGCAGCGTGAAGCCGCCCGCGAGGCGGCGCGCGGTGCCGTTGAGCACGACGTCGCGCAGCAGCGTGTGCGCCACGGTGACGATCTCCGGCGACAGCATCGTCTGCGGCTGCGCGGCCGCGCGCACGAAGCGCGTTTCGTACGGCGTGCCCTGCGCGAAGTCGAGCCGCGTGATCGTCTCGGTCGGCGCTTTCTGGCCGCCGTTCGCGATCAGGCCGATCAGTTTCGCGAGCGCGTCGGGCTGGTCACCCGATGCGCCGATCGCGGCCGCGTACGACGGCGTGACTTCCGCGAACGGGTAGCCGAGCGCGCGCCACGACTTCGTGATTTCCGCGTACGCGCGCAGCTCGACCATGCGACGGATGCGGCGGTCCTGGGTCGCGTGGTAGCGCGTCTTGTACAGCCACGAGTAGGTGTAGAAACGCGCATCGCGGCTGTCGCGCTGGACATCGGCAAGCGCCGCCGTCGGGTGCGCGCGCAGGTAGTTGAGCGTCCACAGCGCGAGCGGATGCACGCTCGCGATATAGCCGCGATCGTTGAGGTTGAAGCGGTCGATCGCATACTTCGCGTAGAGCTTCGCGAGGTCGTCATCGGAGAGCGTCGCGGCCGGCGTGCCCTTCAGTTGCGCGCGCATCTGCGCGTCGAACCACGCGAGCGATTCGTTCGGCGCGACGCTGCGCAGCACCGTGGCGATCTTCGGCGGCGACTTGCGCACGTCCTTCAGCATCAGCGCGAGCGCATCGTCGGGCGCCTTGCCCGCATAGCGCGTGTAGTAGCGTTTCACGTAAACCTGGCTTTCGCCGTCGACGAACTGCTGCAGGTAATGCTGGCGCTGCTCGGGGTCTCCGAGCCACGACGACGACGGGCCGGCCGCCTGCAGCGTCTCGTAGTGGACGATGTCGCGCATCAGCCGCACGAACACGAGGTTGACCGAGTGCTCGAACGCTGCGTGCAGCGTCAGGATGCGGCCGTTGTCCGACTTCTCGAAGTTCGAGAACACCTGTGCGCCGCCGCCCGTGTAGAACACGTCGGGGCTCGCCGAATACTTGCGTTCGACGGCCGCGTCGAGCATCGCCTGCAGCGAGCGGTCGCGCGTATGCGACAGGTAGTCGAGCGCCCAGTGCGACAGCCCGTCGATCGGGTCGGGCTTCACGCGCGCAAGCTCCGCGTTCGACAGGTTCGCGTAGCGCGCATGCAGGTCGGACACGATCTGCAGGTAGGTGATCAGCGTGCGCAGTTTCGCGGTCGAGCCGAGGTTGATGCGGCCGCCGCGATTGACGTCGAACGGCTCGTTCACGCTGTCGGTCTGCACCCGCAGCAGGTTCGCGCCGTTGCGGTGTTCGTACAGCGTGAAGCTGTACGTGAGGTGCGACGGGTCGTCCTTCGGTGCAAGCATCTCGAAACCGTACAGGCCGGCTGCCTGCGCGCCGTCGCGCGTCGACGCCTGCGCGAGCCGTTGGGCGACGGCCTGCTGTACGCCGTTGTCGAGCGTGCTGGTCGCCTGGAGGTCGAACTGGTCGAGCTGGTACAGGTCGCTGATGCCGAGCGCCGACAGCAGCGACGCGCGCGCGGACGTCACGGCCTTGCGCGACACGAACGATTGCACGTGCGCGGCGGCGGGCGGCGCGCTGCGTTCGATCTGCGCGGCAAGCGCGGCGTCGCGCAGCGCCGGAGAGATCACGCCGCCGGTCGACAGCAGCCTCAGGTAGCTGTCGGTCAGCCGCTCCAGGGCCGGATAGCCGCGGTTGAGGAAGTACGACGGTGCGCGCTGCGCGATGATCAGCGACAGCACCTCGCGGAACGCCTTGCCCTGTTCGTCGACGTTGTCGCCGGTCGTCGGCGCGGACAGGATGCGATTCACGTCGTTGAAGTCGCGGCCGTACCACGCGGCGAGACCGTCGCCGATGCCGGTGATCTCGCCGATGTGCGGCCGTGCGGCGAGCGGCACCGAGTTCAGGTAGCGCACGACGATCGTGCGGCGCGCGAGCATCGTCTGCGGGCCGTTCAGGTACGCGCGCACCGACGCGGACGCGATCTGCCGCAGCTTCTCGGGCGGCGTCGCGGTGCGGCCCTCGGGCGAATGGCGGAACTTCTCGATCTGCGTGGCGAGCGTGCTGCCGCCGGGGCGTGCCTGGTGGCGGTTGACGACGTGCAGCGCCTGGTCGGCGAGCGCGCGGCTGAAGCGCCCCCAGTCGATCGCCGGGTTGCGGTTCGGCTCGTTCGCGTCGAGCAGGTAGCGATCCTCGATGAACAGCAGCGAATCGGCGACCACGCGCGGCACCGTGTCGAAGTCGGCATAGACGCGCTGCGGGAACACGGTCGCGAACAGCGGCGCGCCGGTCGAGTCGAACAGCATCAGGCCCGCCTGGTCTTTCTCTTCGAACGGGAGGAACAACCCGCGATCGCCGAGCGACAGCATCCGCTGCGAATCGCGCGCCTGCTTGCTGACAACGAAGCCGCGCGCGAGCAGCCGCTCCTGGAATGCCGGAATCATCGCGTAGCCGAGGCGCTGGTCGTACGGGCCGTTCGCGGGGAAGCGGATGTGATCGCTCGGGCCCGTCTCGACCGTGTAGCCGACGTCGCGGGTGAGCTCGGACAGATAGTGCGCCTGCAGCCGGGACGTTTCGATCTCGCTCTGCACGAGTCGCGCGACGATCGCCACGGCGATCAGCAGCGCGGCCAGCAAAGACCACTTGACCCACGTCCAGACCGATGCGGGACCGGTCACGCGCGGCAGGATACGATTCAGCGGCCGATTCATGGCGGCGTCTCCCTGAAGGCGCGGGCTCCGGCCGCACCCCATTAAGGATTAGTGTAGTCCTCCGCAGCGGGCTGCCAAGGGCGTTGACTACCGAGATGCGTCGACGCAACGTGCGTGCCTGTGACGCGCTGTAACCCGCGTTGCGTTGCGGCGGTGCATGCCGTCGCAGGGCAACGTTTGCGCGTTTCGTGCCGAGGCATCCGCGTGGCGGGCGTGTCGGCGGGCAGGCCCGGACGGCCGGGCAGGCGGGCAATGCACCGGTTTCGTGCGGTGCGGCGGAGCGACAATTGGGATCGGAACCCGACCGTAAAATTGTGTCCGGCGAACGGCGATGCTGCGGGTTTCCGTGATAGCCGCGCGAGCCGGCCACGGGTACGATCGCCGGATGTGCGGCGCATTTCCGCTTTTGCCGGGAGTCCCATGCCGATCCATCCCGTCGCGCTTGTTTGCACGGCCATCCTCGGCCTGCTGCTGTTCGGGCTCGGGCTCGTCGTGTCCGTCACACGCTTTCGGTGCACCACCGGATCCGGGTGCGCCTCCGACCCGGCGAACGGGCTGCACAAGATCGTGCGCGCGCACGGCAACACGGCCGAATACGCACCGTTTCTCGCGGTGCTGTTTCTCTATTTCGGCGCCCATGATCCGTCGCGTGCGATCCTGGCGCTGATCGTCGCGGCGACCGCGTGCCGCTGCCTGCTCGTCGTCGGATTGCTCGCATGGCCGACGATGGCCAGCCCGAATCCCGTGCGTTTCATCGGTGCGCTCGGCACCTATCTGTGTGGCGCCGCGCTGTGCATCGCGCTGTTCGTCTGAATGGCGGCGCTACCGCCATAGCAGCGTCGCGTGATCGTGCCGGCGCACGGCTTCGACGAAGCAGTGGATCAGGTAGTCGCAGGCAATCGTGTTCAGCGCATCGCGGCGCGTGAGCACGCCGACCGACACGGCCGGGATCGTTTCCTCCACGTCGATCGCGACCATCCGCTCGCGAATCCAGTCGACTTCCATAAAGCTCTTCGGCGCGCACGACACGGTGTCGGTGTGCACCGACAGCGAAAACGCCGCACTGAACGACGTGCATTCGACGATCGGCTGCGGCGCCGGATAGCCGTGCGAGACGAACACGTCCTGCAGCAGCCGGCCGATGCTTTCAGGCGACGTGTTGAGGATCCACTGCGCGTCCTGCAACTGCGCGAGCGACGTGCAGTGACGCAGCGGATTGCTCGCGCGCGTCATCAGGATCAGTTCCGATTCGAGCAGCGGCCGGAACGTGAATTCCGGCGACAGCCGAGTCGCATCGACGATCGCGATCACGAAGTCGAGCGAGCCGTCGCGCAGCCGCGGCAGCGCCGTGTCGAGAAATCCTTCGCGCACGTCGAGGCGGATCGTCGGCATGCGCTGGCGGAACGCGTCGAGCGCGGCCGGCAGGAAGCCGAGCGACATCAGCGGCGTCAGCGCGCAGGCGAGCGCACCTTCCTTGCCGCCCGACAGCTGGATTACGTCGTCGCGCGCGTGCTGCATCTCCGCAAGGATTAGCCGCGCGCGTGCATAGACGGCCTGGCCGAAACGCGTGAGCTGCGCGCCGCGCGCATTGCGCGTGACGAGCGGCACGCCGAGATCGAGTTCGAGTTCGCGGATCGCCTTCGTCAGCGCGGGCTGCGACAGGTGGATCGCGCGCGCGGCCGCGCGCAGGCTGCCATGTTCGGCGATGGCGGCAAGCGCCCGGAGCTGGTGGTGTTTCACGGCGAGGCGGGGCGCGGCGGCAGTGGCGACGTTCGTATCCTACACCGCGTTTCCGCATGGAAAGCATGCGATAACCGTGCGTTATCACGATCGAAAAATGTCGCTCCGGGCTGCGTATTTTGAATGCCTAGACTGCATGCGCAGGCCGTCGAACGGGCCGCGCACACGACACGCATAACCAGTACGGAGACATACCTTCATGAAGGCGCCCCGAGCGGACAGCATGTTCGGCGGGCATGTCGGCGACGTTGCCGCATCCCCGTCCAATCGTCAGCTGATTGTCGCGATCACGATCGGCAACGGCCTCGAATTCTTCGATCTCACCGTGTTCAGTTTCTTCGCGGTGCTGCTCGGCAAACTGTTCTTTCCCGCGGTCTCCGCGCAGCAGCAGTTGCTGATGTCGGTCGCGACCTTCGGCGTCGGCTTCATCGCGCGGCCGATCGGCGGTGTCGTGATCGGGCTCGTCGCCGACCGGTTCGGCCGCGTGCCCGCGATGAACCTCACGCTCGTCACGATGGCGATCGGCACCGGGATGATCGGCGTGCTGCCGACCTATGCGCAGATCGGTATCGCGGCGCCCGTGCTGGTCGTCGCCGCGCGGCTGCTGCAGGGCTTTTCGGCCGGCGGCGAGGTCGGCGTATCGACGTCGCTGCTCGCCGAGCGCGCGCCGGCCGGCGAACGCGGCTACTACACGAGCTGGCAGTTCGCGAGCCAGGGTGCCGCGGCGCTGGCCGGTTCGTTCGTCGGCTTCCTGCTGTCGTATTTCCTCGATACCGCGTCGCTCGAATCGTGGGGCTGGCGCGTGCCGTTCCTGCTGGGCGTGCTGATCGCGCCGATCGGCCTCTACCTGCGCGCACGCTTCAGCGCGATCGAGCAGCATGCGCCGGCCGCGGCCGCGCGGCGTTCGTCGGCGGTGCTGGGTACCGTGCTGCGGCGTGACGGCGGCGCCGTGCTGACCGCGCTCGGCCTCGTGGTCGGCGGCACGGCCGCGCACTTCATCGTGCTGTATTACATGTCGACGTACGCGATCAAGGTGCTGCACCTGCCGATGGACACCGCGCTGTGGTGCGGGATCCTGTCCGGCGCCGTGATGTTCGTCGCCGCGCCGATCGGCGGGCGGCTGTCGGATCGCACCGGCAGCAAGCGCGTCGCGTTGTGGTCGCGCATCGCGCTGACCGTGCTGATCCTGCCGGGGTTCTGGCTGATGCGCGCGGTGCCGTCGATTGCGACGATGTACGCGGTCGTGATGCTGCTCGCCGCGCTGCACTCGATCAACGCCGGCGCGAACGGCGTGATCCTCGCCGAGCTGTTCCCGAAGAGCACGCGCGCCACCGCGCTGTCGATCGCGTATGCGGGCGGCGTGTCGATCTTCGGCGGCTTCGCGCAGTTCATCGTCACGTGGATGATCGGCGCGACCGGCAATCCGGCGGCGCCCGCGTGGTACGTGATCGTCTGCGGCGTGCTGTCGCTCGTCGCGCTCGCGTTCGCATCGGATCGCAGCGAACACGATGCGTGACCGCTGCCGCCGCCTTCCTTCCCGCTTTCCTTCCTCTTCGCCACGAACCGTATGACCGCCACCGTTTCGCTATCGTCCCCGCCCGCCGATGTCATGGCCGGCGACCTGTGCGACCTGTCCGCCCGCACGATGCTCGACCTGCTGAAGACACGGCGGATCAGCGCGTGCGACCTGCTCGATGCGCATCTCGCACGGATCGCGACGGTCAACCCGCGCGTGAATGCGCTCGTGACCGTCGTCGATCCCGACGTGCTGCGTGCCCGTGCGCATGACATCGACGCCCGCTGGATGCGCGGCGAATGGCAGGGGCCGCTGCACGGGTTGCCGGTGTCGCAGAAGGATCTCACCGCGACGCGCGGCGTGCGCACGACCTACGGTTCGCCGTTGTTCGCCGATCACGTGCCGCTGCATGACGCGCTCGTCGTGCGCCGCTGCGCGAGCGCCGGCGCGCTGATGATCGGCAAGTCGAACACGCCCGAATTCGGCGCCGGGTCGCATACGTTCAACGACGTGTTCGGCGCGACGCGCAACCCGTGGGACCTGACGCGTTCCGCGGGCGGCAGCAGCGGCGGCGCGGCGGCCGCGCTCGCGTGCGGGATGAATCCGCTCGCGTGCGGCAGCGACATGGGCGGTTCGCTGCGCAACCCGGCCGCGTGGAACAACGTCGTCGGATTGCGGCCGTCGCCGGGCCGCGTGCCGCGCGCGCCCGACCTGAACGGCTGGACGACGCTCGGTGTCGACGGGCCGATGGCGCGCGACGTGGCCGATACCGCGTTGCTGCTGTCGGCGATCGCCGGGCCGAGCGGCGAGACCGCGACCGAACTCGCGGAACCGGGCGCGCGCTTCGCGCAGCCGCTCGAACGCGACTTCCGCGGCACGCGCATCGCGATGTCGCGCGGCCTGCCCGGCGTGCCGGTCGATCCGGAGATCGCGCGGGCGGTCGATGCGCAGGCGCGTGTGTTCGCGGCGCTCGGCTGCGAAGTCGAATTCGACGATCCCGATCTGTCGGACGCCGAGGACGTGTTCCGCATCGAGCGCGCATGGATGATCGGCACGCTGGTCGACGGGTTCGACGATGCGCAGCGTGCGGCGCTGAAGCCCGAGATTCACGATGAATACCGGCTGCATCGGTCGCTGACGGCCGCCGATCTCGGCCGGATGTTCGTGCGCAAGACGCGGCTGTTCGAGCGGATGCGCGCGTTCATGCAGCGCTACGCGTTCTACGTGCTGCCGACGACACAGGTGATGCCGTTCGACGTCGACCTGCGCTCGCCTGCGCATGTGCAGGGGGCCGCGAGCACGTCATACATCGACTGGATGCGCGTGTGCTGGTACCTGTCGTCGACCGAGGCGCCGATCCTGTCGGTGCCGTGCGGCTTCGGCGCGACCGGTTTGCCGATCGGCATGCAGATCGTCGGCCGCTATCGCGACGACTGGGGCGTGCTGCAGTTCGGTCACGCGTACGAAGTCGCGGCCGGCCGCCGCTGGGCCCCGCCGGCGGTTGTCGCCGACGCGATGCGCTAGCCGTCTTCCCCGATTTACCCCTGACCGTTCCGGTTTGCTCCGGAGCAGGCCGCGCGCCTGCGGGGGACGCGCGCGCCTGCGTTTTGCCATTCGACCCGCGCAATGGAGACCTTCCGATGAAAAAACGGCTGTTGGCAGGCGCGGGCGTCGCGCTGATCGCGGGTGCGGCGCACGCACAGAGCAGCGTGACGCTGTACGGCATTATCGACGAAGGGCTGACCTACACGAGCAACCTCGCGGTCGCCGGCCCGAACGGCACCGTGAGCGGCAAGCCGGCGTGGCGCATGCTCGGCGGCGTGCAGCAGGCGAGCCGCTGGGGGCTGCGCGGCGTCGAGGATCTCGGCGGCGGGCTGGCGGCTGTCTTCACGCTCGAGAACGGCTTCGACCCGAGCACCGGCAAGCTCGGGCAAGGCGGGCTGATGTTCGGCAAGAAGGCGTTCGTCGGGCTGTCGGGGCCGTTCGGCACCGTCACTCTCGGGCGCCAGTACGATACCAACGTCGACTTCCTCGGGCCGCTCGAGGCCGCCGCGCTGTTCGGCGGCTACATGGTTGCGCACCCCGGCGATCTCGACAACGTGAACAACGCGAACTCGACCAACAACGCGATCAAGTTCACCAGCAACGACTATGGCGGATTCCGTTTCGCGGCCATGTACGGTGTGGGCGGCATCGCGGGCGCGGCGACGCGCAACCAGGTGTGGTCGATGACGGCCGGCTACACGCGCGGGCCGCTCGTGGTCGCGGCCGGCTATCTGAATGCGCGCAACCCGAACGTGTCGTTCTTCGGCACGACCGGCAGCCCCGCGCCGGTCGTCGGCGGCGTGCCGGGCAACAACATGCTGTCGCCCGTGTATTCCGGCTATGCGTCGGCGCGCACGCTGCAGGTCGCGGCGGCGGGCGGCACCTACGCGTTCGGCGCGGTGACGCTCGGCGCGATGTATACGAACACGTCGTTCCGCGGGCTCGGCGACCTGTCGTCCGGGCCGAACCCCGGTGGCGTGTCCGGCAACGCGGTGTTCAACAACGTCGAGGCCAGCGTGCGCTACCAGTTCACGCCCTATCTGTTCGGCGGCATTGCGTACGACTACACGCGCGGCGGCGGCGTGGACGGCCGCGACGGCGCGACCTACCACCAGGTGGCGGCCGGGCTCGACTATTTCCTGTCGAAGCGCACCGACGTGTATGCGACCGCCGTCTTTCAGCGCGCATCGGGCACTGATTCGACGGGGCACGCGGCGGTTGCCGCGATCAACGGCCCCGGCGCGTCCGCGAACGACCGCCAGTTCGAGGCGCGGATCGGTATCCGGCACAAGTTCTGACGGGCGCGGCGATCGGCAGGCGGCGGCCGCGAGCGGTGATATGCTCGCGGCACGCCCGCGATCGACGGGCGGATTCCGATTGCCCATGTGCGGCCGCGCTGCCGCGCTGCACGGCATTTCCGAGGGAAGAACCGACACATGAGCCGCAAATTCATTCTGAAGGGCGACACGACCGACCACGGCGGCGTCGTGCTCGACGGGATCGCCAATTCGTCGTTCGACGGACGCGAACTCGCCTATCTCGGCGCGCCGGTATTCTGCGCCGCCTGCAAGTCGCCGGGCGTGATCGTCTCCGACGGCGGCGAGCGGACGATGACCGTGATGGGCAAGGTCGTCGCGCTCGAACACGACCTGTGCCAGTGCCTGTGCACGCCGCAGCCGAAGCTGATCGCGTCGCAGGCCACGGGGACGATCACCGGATGAAACCCGCCGCGCGGAGGCGCTTGCCGTCCGCGCGACCCCGGCGCACGGCCACCGGCCGTCAGACGCTGCCTGCGGTTTCGATCACGAGGATGCGTGCTTCGCCGAGCGGGTGCGCGACGTGCTCGGTGCCGGCCGCCGCGTGGAACACGTCACCCGTTTCGAGCACCGTCGCGTGCTCGACGCCTGCTTCGCGATAACGCATCTCGACGCGGCCGTCGAGCACCGCGAACACTTCCTCGTCGTCGTTCACGTGCCATCGATACGGCTGGTCGGTCCAGTGCAGGCGGACCGTGATGCCGTTCAGGTTCGCGATGTCGAGCGCGCCCCACGCGCGGTCCGCGGTGAACGTGGCGCTGCGGATGATGTTCATCAATGGGTTCTCCGGCGCGAATGCGCGTTGTCTTTCCGTCAATTTCCCCGTTCCCGCATTCAAAGCGACATCGCGCGCAGCGCTCGTTCGATTATCTCCTTGCGCTTCGCGAAGCCGGCCGCCGAGCGTTCGGTGACGCGCTTGACGACCGTTGCCGGCGCGGTGTCGGGCGAACCGGCGTCGAACGGCGGCGCGGGCGCGTATTCGAGCTGCAGCTGGATCGCCTGCGCTTCTTCTTCGCCGGCCAGTTCCGCGGCGATCGTCAATGCGAAGTCGATGCCGGCCGTGACGCCGCCGCCCGTGATCAGGTTGCCGTCGCGCACCACGCGCTCGCGCACCGGCACCGCGCCGAGCGGTTCGAGCAGCGCGTGGAACGCCCAGTGCGTCGTCGCGCGCCGCCCCCGCAGCAGGCCGGCTACGCCGAGCAGCAGCGCACCCGTGCAGACCGACGTCACGTAGCGCGCGGCGGCCGCGCGCTGCTGCACGAAGGCGATCGTTTCGGCATCGAGCAGCAACTCGTTGATCCCGATGCCGCCCGGAATGCAGATCACGTCGAGCGGCGGGCAATCGTCGAACGTGCAGGTCGGCGCGAGCGCGAGCCCGCTGCTCGACGCGACGGTGTCGCGCGTCTTCCAGACCAGATGGACGGTTGCGCCGGGCAGCGACGCGAGCACATCGTGCGGGCCGGTGAGGTCGAGTTGCTGGACACCAGGAAACACGAGAAGGCCGATATGCAGGGTCATGCGAAGACTCCGGTTGGAAGGGGAGCGCACCGTTGCCGGCACGGGATGGACAGATGAATTCTAGGCGCGTAGTGTTTGGCGAAATTGCCATATCACCCACGTTTTCAGCCAATCGCCATGTCTGCCGCCCCGCGTTCGATCCTGGTCCTTGCATTCCCTCGTGCACAGCTGCTCGACGTGTCGGGGCCGCTGCAGGTGTTTGCGTCCGTCAACGAGCTCGCGCTGGAGCGCGGCCAGCCGGCGCCGTACGCGCCGCGCGTCGTCGCGGCCGAGGCGGGGCCCGTCGAGACGTCGTCGGGCCTCGTCGTGATGGCCGAGTCGCTGCGCTCGGCTGCACGCCATCCCGATACGCTGATCGTCGCCGGCGGCAAGGGCGTGCATGCGGCATCCCGGGATGCGCGGCTGGTGCGCTGGGTGCGGCAGCAGGCGGCGCGCACACGGCGCGTGGCATCGGTCTGCACCGGCGCATTCCTGCTCGCCGAGGCCGGCCTGCTCGACGGGCGGCGTGCGGTCACGCACTGGGCGCGCTGCGACGAATTCGCGGCGCGCTATCCGAACGTGCGCGTCGAATCCGATCCGATCTTCATCCGCGAAGGCGCGCTGTGGACCTCGGCCGGCGTGACGGCCGGCATCGATCTCGCGCTCGCGCTGGTCGAGGAGGATCTGGGGCGGGCGGCCGCGCTCGACGTCGCGCGCGAACTCGTCGTGTTCCTGAAGCGCCCGGGCGGGCAGGCGCAGTTCAGCGCGATGCTGTCGATGCAGCGCACCGACGACCGGTTCGGCGAACTGCATGCGTGGATGGCCGAGCACCTGACGGCCGACCTGTCGGTGCCCGCGCTGGCCGAGCGCGTAAGCATGAGCGAGCGCAGCTTCGTGCGTCACTACCGCGCGGAAACCGGCCGCACACCCGCGCGTGCGGTCGAGCAGATCCGCGTCGAGGCCGCGCAGCGCCTGCTCGGCGAAACGGCATGGCCCGTCAAGCGGATCGCCGCGCGTTGCGGCTTCGGCTCGGAGGAGACGCTGCGGCGCTGTTTCGTGCGTTTGCTGGGCGTGTCGCCGCAGGGGTATCGCGAGCGATTCGTGCGCTAATGCACGGCGTGCGGCTGCGCTCGGGGCCGGAACGGTTGCCGGGTGAGACTGAACGGAAATCGATCGCTTTCCAGTCCGAAATGCCGAAACTATTCAGGATCGGAGAACAATGGGTGGGGGCTTGTGCCGTGCCCGTCGCGCGCTCTATGCTGTTTCGTTGGCGATTCGAAGGGGGAGCAGCAT
Organism: Burkholderia sp. D-99; assembly: GCF_011605345.1. Lineage (GTDB taxonomy): Bacteria > Pseudomonadota > Gammaproteobacteria > Burkholderiales > Burkholderiaceae > Burkholderia. The sequence goes on along the minus strand of NZ_JAAOXM010000011.1, from coordinate 149,409 downwards.
GGACCGAATCCAGGCAATGGAAGTTTTTACCCGCGTGGTCGACGCGAACAGCTTCACACGCGCGGCCGACACGCTCGCGATGCCGCGCGCGTCGGTGACGACCATCATTCAGAACCTCGAGGCGCTGCTCGGCGTGCGCCTGATGCACCGGACGACGCGCAGGCTGTCGCTCACGCCGGAAGGCGCAGCGTACTACGAGCATTGCACGAAGATCATCACGGAGATCGCGGAGGCCGACGCGAGTTTCCAGACCGGCAACCGCAAGCCGAGCGGCGTGTTGCGTGTCCACATGCCGAGTTCGCTCGGGCGGCGCATCGTGCTGCCGTCGCTGTCGATTTTCCGGCAGCGCTACCCCGACATCACGCTCGAACTGGGGCTCTCCGACCGCTACGTGGATCCGGTCGAGGAGGGCATCGACTGCATGATTCGGGTCGGGCCGCTCGAGGATTCGTCGATGGTCGCGCGGCGGATCGGGATGCTGAAGCGCGTGACCTGCGCGTCGCCCGATTACCTGGCGCGTCACGGCGAGCCGCACGAGATCGCCGATCTCGCCGACCATCAAGCGGTGAATTTTCGTTCGAGCCACGGTGCGCGTGCGATTCCGTGGGTGTTCATGATCGACGGCAAGCCGTTCGAGGTGCGGATGAACGGCAGCGTCACGGTCAACGATTCGGATGCCTACGTGACGTGCGGGCTCGAAGGGTTCGGGATGATCCAGCCGACGCTGTTCATGGTGCTGCCGCACCTGCTCGACGGTTCGCTGGTCGAGGTGCTGCCGGACTGCAATCCGAAGCCGAAGCCGATTTCGATCGTCTATCCGCACAACCGGCACCTGTCGCAGAAGGTGCGCGTGTTCGCCGACTGGGTCGCGGAGGTGTTCGAGGCGACGCCGTCGCTGGAGGGCGGGGAGAACTGGCGGGGGCGGGTGGAGGCGCACGCGGCGAAGCTGCAGAGAGGCGCGGTGGCCGCGTGATGTAACGCATGGCGTGCGACGGACACGCCCGGCGGGCATGGGTGTACGAATCGAGGCGACGACTGGATGCGATGGTGATGCCGCCGGGTACGGATGCGAAGCGCGTCGTGCCCGGCCGCGCGTGCCTGTCGACGCGTCGCAATGACTCGACGATCCCGCGTTTGACCGCCGTCCGTACTTCCTCGACACACCTTCCGCCCCGGTGATTTTGCCCGGAACGGTTGACCGCCTGACAAACCCGACAGTTATCTTTTGATCGACCGATTCGCTAAATTCGCGCAGCGGCTTTCCGCCTCGGGTGAAGAGCCGCGGCAAGGATGACTGCGGCCAGAAGAACGATTCACGATCACCGGGGGAACGATGTCGAAGTCCATGAAGATCATTCGGCGCCTGGCGTGCCTGACAGGTGCGCTGGCGCTCGGTGCATGTTCGAGCGAATGCAGCAACGTGTTTTCCAGCAGCCATTCAACGGCGTGCAATCTTGCGTGGGGCGCAGCGATCGTCGCCGTCGCGCCGGTTGCATTGGTGTCCAGCGCCATCGACGATCACCGGCGCAACGCGCGCGACGAGGAAACCTGGAAGCAGTGGAAAGCGGGCGATCCGCCGGTCGTTGCGCAATGCGTGGTCGACTGTCAGCTGCCGTTGCGCGTGACTCAGTCCAAATCGGACGAGTTGCAGCAGCTTTTCGCACGCAGTCTCGATCAGATCATCACGTGGTGGGGCGAACACCCGACGCCCGGCCAGCTCCCGGTGGTGGCAGTGGCCTACAAATTCAAGGGGCAGCGCCTGATGGCGTCGGATCCCGCTGCGGCCGAGGCGTATCTGCGCAAGGCGGCCGTGATGGTGGCCGAGCCGGAAATGGCCGAAGGCCTCACATCGGACTATTTCCCGCCCGGCGTCGTTTTCAACCGCAAGCCGTACTACGAGAAGGCGGCGCAGGAGATTCAGGAAAGCCTGATGATCCTGCGTTTCAAAAAGAACGGTGCGGGCGCCGACGATTTCAGGTGTCAGCCTGTTGCGGCATGGCCACCGAGTTACCCGGTGGAGCTGGACGGCGCTTGCCGCGACGCGTATCAGCGTCTTTACGATCCGGAGAACAAGACGTTTTCCTATACGTATCAGCGTATCGACAGCGTTTATGAGCCGGTTCAGTCGAAGTGATGCGCGCGTCTCGTCGCACGGGCGGCGTGCGCGATCGGCCGCGCGAGTCGCACCCGATCAGAACGGCCGTATGCCGATGCGCGGATTCAGGCACGCGTAGACGAGGCTGACGGCGAGCAGCGCGAACAGCAGCGACGTGACGATGCGGGCGATCGTGCGTGTGCGTTCGATTCGGATGAAGAGCGTGCCGCCGACGAGCATCAGCGCCACGCCGGCGTAGAAGTTGTTGGCGAAATCGCCGAAGTCGCGTTCGACGAGGCTGTCCGCGAAGCTCATGTAGTCGTAGCTCAGCAGACGGCGCAACTGGTCGGGTGTCGACAGATTGGCGAACGTGCCGGCGACGGACACGAGCCCGATCAGGGTGACCAGCGTGGCGATGACGATCATGATGCGCCGCTTCATCGGTCAGCCCACGTTGTAGAACGCCTGGACCTGCGCGTTGACGAGCACGATCAGCATGACGAGGGCCCAGCCGAGCAGGAATGCGAAGCGCTTGCGGCTGCGATGGGCATCAAGTGCAACCAGCGCGGCCATTGCGTTGAGTGCGGCCAGCACCAGGACGTAGAAGCGGCTCGCGAACAGATCGGCCTCGGGGATCGCGCGGTCGACGCGATTGACCCAGTGATAGGTGATCGGCTTGAGGGCGAGGCCTTCGCCGATGACGGCAGGGTCGAGCAGGCGGGAAAGCGTCGGCGCGCCGGCGCCGGCATAGCAGAGCACGACGGCAGCCAGTGCGAGGGCGGCGATGCGCCATGTCTTGTCGGGAGTGGTCTGGATCATCGTGTGACGTCGGCCGTGTGCTGGACGGCGTCATTGTGCCTGCGAATCAGCAAGGTTTTTCCAATTTGACAAAACATCCTTTCCCGTCAAAAATTCAGCCCGAAAAAGGCGGGCCGGTTTATAAAAAACGGACATACATGGATTCGCGTATTCGTCCCGACGGGTAACCCACCTGCAAGAACTTGAGATCGAGGATTCGAGGGCTGCCGTGGTAATTGTCGCAGCACGAAACGCTGATTCAAGCTGATTCCATCGGGGGCACGGACTGTATGAAGGCTAAGGGAAATTTCATCGTCGCGTTGATCATGCTGCTTCTGACGCCGTCCATGTCCTTTGCAGATGTTATCAATGGGGAGAGGATTTTTTTGAAGAGATGCGCGATGTGCCACGGAGCTGACATTAAAGGCACTGGGCCATTGGCTAATAAAAGCACGCCTCCAACACCTGATCTCACCACGCCTGCGTTCAAGAAGCGCCTGCTCGATTATCCGGGCGTCATTGTCTCGTCCGTAATACTCCGTCCAAACGGAGATCTGATTCCGAAAACATTGCGAGAAAATGGTGTAAAGCTGCCCGCATTCACGTGGACGGTTAGGGATTTTCGCGATCTGAATGAGTATATGGCTGGCGTAATCTTGAAGAAATGATTGACTGCATTGCTGTTCAAGCTTTCGCGATCATCTGGAAATTCGGAGCGAGAAATCAGTTGATCTGCTTTGGAAATCCTGGACACAAATGAGTGTTGGTGTTTCGTGGGCAATTTCCCCCGACAGGAACGGGAGGTTGGCGGCGAAGCGCGAGCAATACTCGGTGGAGGAGATCGTGGCAGCGCTCAAGCAGGCGAGGCAGGGCATGCCGGAGTCGGACCGGGATCGGTAACCGGGGATATCCGAACAGACGTATTACCGATGGAAGAAGCCGTACGCGGGGCTGGAGTTGAACCAGATCCGTGTACTGAAGCAACGCCCGGACGAGTAGGGGTGTTTCACGGGTGCCTGCGCTTCCCGAACCGCCTCATACCTGAAACGTTCGCGCTGCTGGCGCCCGGCCCAGGAGAATTTCACGGCATGAAAAGCGGAAAAGCCCGGCAGATCAAAGATCTACCGGGCTTTCGCATTTGGTGGCGAATCAGGGATTCGAACCCCGGACCTGCGGATTATGATTCCGTCGCTCTAACCGACTGAGCTAATTCGCCGAAGAAATGAATTATGTAGATTGGCCGTCAGGCTGTCAACACCTTTTTTCATCTTCCGTGAAAAAAGGTGCCGGCGGCCCGTGCCGGCCTCGCGGCGGGGCGGGTTGCCGTTCACCGGAACCCGCGTCCGGCAGCAACCGCTAGCCCGCCCCTCGACCTCAATCCTGCGCGTAGATGTTCGAGTCCTTCGTCTCCTTGACGAACAGCAGGCCGATCACGAACGTGGCGAGCGCGATCACGATCGGATACCAGAGGCCCGAGTAGATGTCGCCCTTCGCCGCGACGATCGCGAACGCGGTGGCCGGCAGGAAGCCGCCGAACCAGCCGTTGCCGATGTGATAGGGCAGCGACATCGACGTGTAGCGGATTCGCGTCGGGAACATCTCGACCAGCATCGCGGCGATCGGGCCGTAGACCATCGTCACGTAGATCACGAGGATCGTCAGGATCACGATCGTCATCGGCCAGTTGAGCTGCGCCGGGTCCGCCTTGGCCGGATAGCCGGCCGCCTTCAGCGTCGACGCGAGCGTCTTGTCGAACGCCGCGCCCTGCGCCTTCGCGTCGGTCGCCTTGCCCTCGTAGGCCGGGATCACAGTGTCGCCCACCTTGATCTCGGCCATCGCGCCGGCCGGTGCCGCGACGTTCTCGTAGTTCAGGCCGGCCTTCGCGAGCGCGCTCTTCGCGATGTCGCACGAGTTCGTGAACTTCGACGTGCCCACCGGGTTGAACTGGAACGAGCAGGTGGCCGGGTCGGCGACGACGGAGATCGGTGCCTTCTGCGTCGCGAGTTCGAGCTGCGGATTCGCGTAGTGCGTGAGCGCCTTGAAGAGCGGGAAGTAGGTGAGTGCCGCGATCAGGCAGCCCGCGAGGATGATCGGCTTGCGGCCGATCTTGTCCGACAGCGAACCGAAGAACAGGAAGAACGGCGTGCCGATCAACAGCGCGATCGCGATCAGGATGTTCGCGCTCGCACCGTCCACCTTCAGCGTCTGCGTGAGGAAGAACAGCGCGTAGAACTGGCCCGTGTACCACACGACGGCCTGGCCGGCGGTCAGGCCGACGAGCGCGAGGATCACGATCTTCAGGTTCTTCCACTGGCCGAACGCTTCGGTCAGCGGCGCCTTCGACGTCTTGCCTTCCGCCTTGATGCGCAGGAACACCGGCGATTCGTTCAGCTGCATCCGGATCCACACCGACACCGCGAGCAGCAGGATCGACGCGACGAACGGCACGCGCCAGCCCCAGCTGCCGAACGCTTCCTCGCCGATGAACGTGCGCACGCCAAGGATCACGAGCAACGACAGGAACAGGCCGAGCGTGGCGGTCGTCTGGATCCACGCGGTGTAGAAGCCGCGGCGGTTGGCCGGCGCATGCTCGGCGACGTAGGTCGCCGCGCCGCCGTACTCGCCGCCGAGCGCGAGACCCTGCAACAGCCGCATCGCGATGAAGATCACGGGCGCGGCAATGCCGATCGACGCGTAGCCCGGCAGGAAGCCGACCACGAACGTCGAGATGCCCATGATCACGATCGTCACGAGGAACGTGTGCTTGCGGCCGACCATGTCGCCGAGCCGGCCGAACACGATCGCGCCGAACGGCCGCACCGCGAAACCGGCCGCGAAGCCGAGCAGCGTGAAGATGAAGGCGGCGGTCGGATTGACGCCGGAGAAGAAGCTCTTGCTGATGTAGGCCGCGAGCGAGCCGGCCAGGTAAAAGTCGTACCACTCGAACACGGTGCCGAGCGACGACGCGAAGATCACCTTCTTCTCTTCGCCCGTCATCGGCGAGTGGGAAATTTGCCCGCCTAACGTTGCCATGAGTCGTCTCCAAGTCCCTTGATATAGGTGTGCGGCCGCCTTGGGTGGGCGGGCCTGTCGACGATTATTGGTACGGAAACTTACGGCGGACTGACTCGCGCGTGCAAAACGGCTGAGCGTTAACCCGCGCCGAACCGGCCGCTTCGGGTGCTTATCATGCCTGCAACGTCTGGCAAATTGCCGGTTTTGACGCAATCGCGGTGTGCGGCGGCAGCGTGCGTCAGGGTTAATCCGGGGCGGTTTCGGTCAGCGGCAGGCTGACGCGCACGAGCGTGCCCGCGAGGCGCGGTGCTTGCTGGTAGATGTGATCGTCGAGCGTCAGCGTGCCGCCGTGCTGCGTGGCGATCTCGCGCACGATCGCGAGCCCGAGGCCGCTGCCGTCGCCTTCGCGGCCGAGGATCCGGTAGAAGCGCTCGACGACGCGCTCGCGTTCGGCGGCCGGGATGCCCGGCCCGGTGTCCTCGACTTCGAGATGCACGAACCGCGCCGCGGGCTCGGCGCGCACGCGCACCGTGATGCGGCCGCCGTCCGGCGTGTAGCGGATCGCGTTGTCGATCAGGTTGCCGAGCATCTCGCGCAGCATCACCGGATTGCCGTCGACGTCGAGCGGCGTGTCGTCCGGCGGGCCTTCGTAGCCGAGATCCATGCGTTTCGCGAGCGCGGCCTGCACCCAGTCGCGCACCGCGCGCCGCGCGAGCGCGGCGATCTCGACCGGCTCGAACGTCAGCCCGCTCGCGCGGTTCTCGGCGCGCGCCAGCGCGAGCAGCTGCGTGACGAGCCGCGCGGCCTGCTCGGAGCTCGTCGCGATCTGCTCGAGCGAGCGCTGCACGTCGTGCGGGACGGGGTGGCGCAGCGCGAACTCGGCCTGCGTGCGCAGGCCCGCGAGCGGCGTCTTCATCTGGTGGGCGGCGTCGGCGATGAAGCGCTTTTGCAGCGCCATGTTCTGTTCGAGGCGGGCGAGCAGGTCGTTGAACGACGTGACGAGCGGCTCGATCTCGGGCGGCGCGCGCTGCGCCTCGACCGGCGACAGGTCGTCGGGCCGCCGCGCGCGGATGTGCGCCTGCAGCGCGTTGAGCGGTGCGAGCCCGCGCGACAGCCCGAACCAGACCAGCAGGATCGCGAGCGGCAGGATCACGAACTGCGGCAGGATCACGCCCTTGATGATGTCGTTCGCGAGCGCGTTGCGCTTGTCCAGCGTTTCGCCGACCTGCACGAGCACGGGCTGCGTGCTGTCCGATTGCGGCAGCGCGACCGTCGTATACGCGACGCGCACGTCGTTGCCGCGCAGCAGGTCGTCGCGAAACATGACGACGCCTGGCGGCGGGCGGTCCTCGTCGCGCGGCAGCGGCATGTCGGCTTCGCCCGCGACCAGCTCGCCGCGTGTGCCGAGTACCTGGAAGTAAACACTGTCGACGTTGTCCGCGCGCAGGAAGTCACGCGTCTGTTCCGGCAGTGTCAGCTCGGCGACGCCGTTTACCGGATGGATCTGCCGCGCGAGCACGTACGCGTTGGTCTCGAGCGCGCGATCGAACGGGCCGTTCGCGATCGTCTTCGCGACGAGGTAGGTGACGGCGATGCTCATCGGCCACAGCAGCAGCAGCGGTGCGAGCATCCAGTCGAGGATCTCGCCGAACAGCGAGCGCGGGCGCGGTGCCTCGGGCGCGTCGGTTTCGTCGGGAGGCGCGAACGGGTTCTCGTAGCGCGCGTCGCGCGCCTCGTCGGCGGCCGACGACGGCGCGCCGGTCGGGTGGCGGGTAGGGGCCGGCGTGGCCATCGCGGCGACGCCCGGTTTCAGCGCAGCGGCGTGCCGGCCACCGCGGGCTGGGGCGCGGCCGTGTCGGCCGGCGCAGCGGGCGCGACCTTCTCGAGGCAGTAGCCGAGGCCGCGCACGGTCGAGATCCGTACGCCGCTGGGTTCGATCTTCTTGCGCAGCCGGTGCACGTAGACTTCGATCGCGTTGTTGCTGACTTCGTCGCCCCATTCGCACAGATGGTCGACGAGCTGCTCCTTCGACACGAGCCGGCCTATCCGCTGCAGCAGCACCTCGAGCAGGCCGAGCTCGCGCGCGGAGAGGTCGAGCACGCGATCGTTCGCATACGCGATGCGGCCGACCTGGTCGAACGCGAGCGAGCCGTGGCGCACGACGGTCGGGCCGCCGCCCGCACCGCGCCGGGTCAGCGCGCGCACGCGCGCCTCGAGCTCGTTGAGCGCGAACGGCTTGGCCATGTAGTCGTCGGCGCCGAGGTCGAGCCCCTTCACGCGCTCGTCGACGCTGTCGGCGGCGGTCAGGATCAGTACGGGGAGGTTGGAATTGCGGGCGCGCAGGCGCTTGAGCACGTCGAGCCCGGGCATTTTCGGGAGCCCGAGATCGAGGATCAGCAGGTCGAACGTCTGCATCGACAGCGCCGTATCGGCGTCGACGCCGCTCTTCACGTGGTCGACTGCATAGCCCGATTGGCGGAGTGACCGGGTGAGGCCGTCCGCGAGTATGCTGTCGTCTTCCGCGATGAGAATTCGCATGGTGCTGACCGATGGCCGGCAGGGCGTTCGCGCCGGCCGGCTGTCTCCGAAGTTATTCGTGTACAACGCAGCCTGCATTGCGGGCTTGCACAAAACACTGTTTTTTTATACAGTGTCTGCATTCGTGGGCGGCGCTTGAAAGCGGGCGCGCCTCTAACAGACGCTGCTCATCATAGCAAAGGACGATTCATGGAAGATAGCAAGAAGGGCTCCGGGATGACCGCCGAGAAGAGCAAGGCGCTGGCCGCCGCGCTTGCCCAGATCGAGAAGCAGTTCGGCAAGGGCTCGATCATGCGCATGGGCGACGGCGAGGCGGCGGAAGATATCCAGGTCGTCTCCACGGGTTCGCTGGGTCTCGATATCGCGCTTGGCGTCGGCGGCTTGCCGCGCGGCCGGGTGGTCGAGATCTACGGCCCGGAATCGTCCGGTAAAACCACGCTCACGCTGCAGGTCATCGCCGAACTGCAGAAGATTGGCGGCACGGCCGCGTTCATCGACGCCGAGCACGCGCTCGACGTTCAATACGCGGCGAAGCTCGGCGTGAACGTGCCGGAACTGCTGATCTCGCAGCCGGACACCGGCGAGCAGGCGCTGGAAATTACCGATGCGCTGGTGCGCTCGGGCTCGATCGACATGATCGTCATCGACTCGGTCGCGGCACTCGTGCCGAAGGCCGAAATCGAAGGCGAGATGGGTGATTCGCTGCCGGGTCTGCAGGCCCGCCTGATGTCGCAGGCGCTGCGCAAGCTGACCGGCACGATCAAGCGTACGAACTGCCTCGTGATCTTCATCAACCAGATCCGGATGAAGATCGGCGTGATGTTCGGCAATCCGGAAACCACGACGGGCGGCAATGCGCTGAAGTTCTATGCGTCGGTGCGTCTCGACATCCGCCGGATCGGCTCGATCAAGAAGAACGACGAGGTGATCGGCAACGAAACCCGCGTGAAGGTCGTCAAGAACAAGGTGTCGCCGCCGTTCCGCGAAGCGATCTTCGACATCCTGTACGGCGAAGGCATTTCGCGCCAGGGCGAGATCATCGATCTCGGCGTGCAGGCGAAGATCGTCGACAAGGCCGGCGCCTGGTACAGCTACAACGGCGAGAAGATCGGCCAGGGCAAGGACAACGCGCGTGAATTCCTGCGCGAGAATCCGGAAATCGCACGCGAGATCGAGAACCGCATTCGCGAATCGCTCGGCGTTGTTGCCATGCCGGATGGTGCAGGCCACAACGAAGCCGAGGCGATGGACGAAGAAGAGTGATGGTCGGGCGCCGAGGTCAGGCTGGCAAGCCGGAGGAGTGCGACACGCCCGAAACGGCGGGTCGCCCCGGCCGGCGAGCCGGATCCTCGGGCGCCGATCAGCGGGGCGCGGGCAGCCATGCCGCGAACCGCACCGCGACGAGGGCATCCGACGATGCCCTCGTTTCGTTTGAGATAACCGCACCGGACGATCCGTTCGACGACGATGAATCGTTCGACTCGCACGACCGCTCCCGTCGTCGCGTGTCCGGTGTCAGTTTCCCGGGCGATCGCGCAGCCGATGCGTCGGCGCCGGCCAGGGAAGATGTCTACACGCGCAGCAGCCAGCATCCGCGCCGCACGCGTCGAGCGTCGGGCACTTCTGCCGGCACGTCTTCCGGTGACGCCGCCGCCGGTGAGCGCAAGTCGTCGAAGCCGCCGCGATCCTTGAAGGGACGTGCGCTCGGCTATCTGTCCAGGCGTGAATACAGCCGTGCGGAACTCGCGCGCAAGCTCGCTCCCTACGTTGGCGAAGACGAATCCGTCGAACCCGTGCTCGATGCGCTGGAACAGGAAGGCTGGCTGTCCAATGCGCGCTTTGCCGAGAGTCTCGTGCATCGCCGCGCGTCGCGTGTCGGCGTCGCACGCATCGTCAGCGAGCTGAAGCGGCATGCGGTTGGCGACACGCTCGTCGAGGAGGTGAACGCCCAGCTTCGCGAGACCGAATGGGCGCGTGCGCAGGCGGTCTGGCGCAAGAAATTCGGTGCACTGCCGCAAACGCCGGCCGAGCGCGCGAAGCAGGCGCGCTTTCTCGCCGCGCGCGGCTTCTCGAGCGCGACCATCGTGAAGTTGCTGAAGGTCGGCGACGATTTCCCGATCGACGACTGACTGAGCCGATCGCGCGCGTGGCGCGCGATTTTGCTGCAACGCAACGACTTCCGGACAGGCGGGAATACCCGCCGTCGCGTCAAAGTGTCTCAAATACCCAATATGCTAAAATCCGTGGGTTTTCCTCTTCGGCCTCAACCTCCAGCATGCCGCTATCCGAGCCCGTGCCCCGTCAGTTGCGACATCGACGCGCAATCCGAGCGGAAGCTTACGAGCGCGGCGACGGCTTGTGGGACATCGAAGCCTGCCTGACCGACCACAAGCCGCGCGATGTCGCGCTTGCGTCGGGCATCCGGCCCCAGGGCCTGCCGATCCACGAACTCTGGCTGCGCGTGACTATCGATCGTGACCTCAATATCGTCGACGCGGAAGCGTCTTCGGAATGGGTTCCCTATCCCGGTCACTGTCAATCCGCCCCTCCTGCCTATCGGGCCCTCATCGGGCTCAATCTCTTCCGCAATTTCCGCCGCAACGCGAACCGGCTGCTCGCCGGCGTCGCAGGCTGTTCCCATCTCACCGAACTGTGCGCCGTGCTGCCGACGGCAGCGATCCAGGCGTTTGCCGGTGATGTATGGAACGTGCGCGAGGAGGGCGGCGAAGAGCCGGATCATGACGACGCACACGCCGAACCGCCTTTCCAGCTTGGCCGCTGCCGGGCGTTGCGGTTCGACGGCGAGGTCGTGCGGCAGTACTACCCGCGGTGGTATGGCCCGATTCGGCCGGATCTGCCCGGTGATGGCAGCACGAAGGAATGAACGGAAATCATTCGAAGAAGCGTCTAAAGCGACTTTTCATCCAACTCTCAGACTGAAGGGAATCACGCATGAAGATTCACGAGTACCAGGGTAAGGAAATCCTGCGGAAATTCGGAGTCGCGGTACCGCGCGGCAAGCCGGCGTTCTCGGTTGACGAGGCCGTCAAGGTGGCAGAAGAGCTCGGCGGCCCGGTATGGGTCGTGAAGGCTCAGATTCACGCGGGTGGCCGTGGCAAGGGCGGCGGCGTGAAGGTGGCGAAGTCGATCGAGCAGGTCCGCGAATACGCGAACCAGATCCTCGGCATGCAGCTCGTCACGCACCAGACCGGTCCGGAAGGCCAGAAGGTCAACCGTCTGATGGTCGAGGAAGGCGCCGACATCAAGCAGGAACTGTATGTCAGCCTCGTCGTCGATCGCGTGACGCAAAAGATCGTTCTGATGGGTTCGAGCGAAGGCGGCATGGACATCGAAGAAGTCGCCGAAAAGCACCCGGAACTGATCCACAAGGTCATCGTCGAGCCGTCGACGGGCCTGCTCGACGCGCAAGCTGACGACCTCGCCGCGAAGATCGGCGTGCCGGCTGCTTCGATCCCGCAAGCGCGCGCCATCCTGCAAGGCCTGTACAAGGCATTCTGGGAAACCGACGCATCGCTGGCTGAAATCAACCCGCTGAACGTCGCCGGCGACGGCAAGGTCATCGCACTCGACGCGAAGTTCAACTTCGACTCGAACGCGCTGTTCCGTCACCCGGAAATCGTCGCGTACCGCGATCTGGACGAAGAAGATCCGGCTGAAATCGAAGCGTCGAAGTTCGACCTCGCGTACATCTCGCTCGACGGCAACATCGGCTGTCTCGTGAACGGCGCAGGCCTCGCGATGGCAACGATGGACACCATCAAGCTGTTCGGCGGCGAGCCGGCGAACTTCCTGGACGTCGGCGGTGGCGCGACGACCGAGAAGGTCACGGAAGCGTTCAAGCTGATGCTGAAGAACCCGGACCTGAAGGCGATCCTCGTGAACATCTTCGGCGGCATCATGCGCTGCGACGTGATCGCGGAAGGCGTGATCGCCGGTTCGAAGGCCGTGAACCTGAACGTGCCGCTCGTCGTGCGCATGAAGGGCACGAACGAGGACCTCGGCAAGAAGATGCTGGCCGATTCGGGCCTGCCGATCATCTCGGCGGACAGCATGGAAGAAGCTGCGCAGAAGGTCGTCGCGGCTGCCGCAGGCAAGTAAGCGCGCGCTAATGAACACGCATGGCGGCGCGGTTCGCACGCGACGCCAATCGAACAGAGGTCAAAATACATGTCGATTCTGATCAACAAGGACACGAAGGTCATCACGCAGGGCATTACCGGCAAAACCGGTCAGTTCCATACGCGCGCCTGCCGTGAATACGCAAACGGCCGCGAAGCATTCGTCGCGGGCGTGAACCCGAAGAAGGCCGGCGAAGATTTCGAAGGCATTCCGATCTACGCGAGCGTCAAGGAAGCGAAGGCAGAAACCGGCGCGACCGTGTCGGTCATCTACGTTCCGCCGGCAGGCGCAGCTGCTGCGATCTGGGAAGCGGTCGAAGCCGATCTGGATCTCGCGATCTGCATCACGGAAGGCATCCCCGTCCGTGACATGATCGAAGTGAAGGACCGCATGCGTCGCGAAGGCCGCAAGACGCTGCTGCTCGGGCCGAACTGCCCGGGCACGATCACGCCGGACGAACTGAAGATCGGCATCATGCCGGGTCACATCCACCGCAAGGGCCGCATCGGCGTCGTGTCGCGTTCGGGCACGCTGACGTATGAAGCCGTTGCGCAGCTGACGGCACTGGGCCTCGGCCAGTCGTCGGCAGTCGGTATCGGCGGCGACCCGATCAACGGTCTGAAGCACATCGACGTGATGAAGATGTTCAACGACGATCCGGATACGGATGCGGTCGTGATGATCGGCGAAATCGGTGGTCCGGACGAAGCCAACGCGGCAGAGTGGATCAAGGACAACATGAAGAAGCCGGTCGTCGGCTTCATCGCTGGCGTCACGGCGCCTCCGGGCAAGCGCATGGGCCACGCCGGCGCGCTGATCTCGGGCGGTGCGGATACCGCCGAAGCGAAGCTGGAAATCATGGAAGCGTGCGGTATCACCGTCACGCGCAACCCGTCGGAAATGGGCCGTCTGCTGAAGAAGGCGCTGTAATATTTCCCCCTGGGTTCGTCCTGCAGAAAACGCCGGCTTTGCCGGCGTTTTTTGTTATGCTCGCGCAATGAATTCGTAAGCACCCACCGGACATGCGTCGTGCATGTGCCGGCGATGAACCAGGCCGCCTGCCAGGCCGCCACTGTCCTGCACATCACCCCCATGCTCGAATTCCTGACGTCGCTGCACTGGGGCGCCGTTCTCCAGATCATCATCATCGACATCCTGCTCGGCGGCGACAACGCGGTCGTGATCGCGCTCGCCTGCCGCAACCTGCCGGCAAACCAGCGACTGCGCGGCGTCATCTGGGGCACCGCGGGGGCGATCCTGCTGCGTGTCGCGCTGATCACGTTCGCGGTCGCGTTACTCGACGTGCCGTTCCTGAAGCTCGGCGGCGGGTTGTTGCTGCTGTGGATCGGCATCAAGCTGATGGCGCCGGCCGCCGACGCGCACGACGACATCAAGCCGGCCAGCCGGCTGTGGGACGCCGTGAAGACGATCGTGATCGCCGATGCGGTGATGAGCCTCGACAACGTGATCGCGATCGCCGGCGCGGCCGAGCAGGCCGACCCGTCGCACCGGATCCCGCTCGTGATCTTCGGGCTCGTCGTCAGCGTGCCGATCATCGTGTGGGGCAGCACGCTGGTGCTGAAGCTGCTCGACCGTTTCCCGATCGTCGTGGCGCTCGGCGCCGGGCTGCTCGGCTGGATCGCGGGCGGGCTGATCGTGAACGACCCGGTCGGCGATCGCTGGCCGGTGCTCGATACGCCGCAGGTGCTCTACGGTGCGAGCATCGCGGGCGCGCTGTTCGTCGTGGCGATCGGTTACGCGCTCAGGCGGCGCAGCGGCGCACCGCGCGTGCACTGACGCTGGCCATCCGGCCGACTGCCGGATTCACGGCCCGCTGGCTACGATCGAGACGCCTGCCTTTACCGGCAGGCGTTTTTCGTTTCCGGAGCCTGCCATGTTCGAAGCCTTTTCCGTTTCCCTGTTCCGTCGCGTTGCCGCCGATCTGCGGCGCGCGAACCGGTCGTCGCCGCGCTGGCGGCCGGCCGGCTTCACGCTGATCGAACTGATGATCGTGCTGGCGATCGTCGGCGTGATCGCCGCCTATGCGATTCCCGCGTACCAGGATTACCTTGCGCGCTCGCGCGTCGGCGAGGGGCTCGCGCTTGCGTCGTCCGCGCGGCTGGCCGTCGCCGACAACGCCGCGAGCGGCGCGAGCCTCGACGGCGGCTATAGCCCGCCGGCCGCGACCCGCAACGTCGAATCCGTCGCGATCGACGGCGAGACCGGCCAGATCACGGTCGCTTTCACGACGCGCGTCGCCGCAGGCGGCGCCAATACGCTGGTGCTTGTGCCATCCGCGCCCGACAAGGCCGACGCGCCCACCGCGCGCGTGCCGCTCAAAAAGGGCGCAATGCAGGCCGGTGCGATCGCGTGGGAGTGCTTCGCCGCCGGCAAGGATGCGTCGTCGCTGCCGGCGCCGGGGGCCGGGCCGTTGCCGGGCGACGCCGCTACACTGCCGGCGAAATATGCACCGGCGGAGTGCCGCGCGTAGTACCGGCGGCGCAGCAGGGCGGCGAGGGCCGCATGCCGGCGGCCACTTCAGTCGGCCGGGGTGGCCGCCCTGCGGCGGGTCGCGGCGCGAAGGCCCCGCACAGAGGGGGGAAAGTTTTGTATAGTGCGCCGGTTGCTGACATCCGGTTCGCTCATGCCTTCTACTTTTTCCCGTTCGTTGCCGCTCGTTGCGCTGGCTGTCGCCCTGATCGTGCCGTACGCGATCACGAATCACACGTATCCGATCCCGACTTTCTATTCCGAGTTTTCCGCACTGGTGCTGTATCTGCTGGTGGGGGTGTCCGTCGTGCTGCTCGCGAGCACGGGTCGCCCGGCCGAGCCGTTTGCCGCGCCGGCCGCGTTCGTCGCGCCGCTCGGGTTCGCCGTGGTGCTCATCGCGCAGGTCGCGCTGATCCCGCTCAAGGTGCCGTCGATGAACTGGCTTGCGGTCGGCTATCTTGCCGCCGCGCTGGTCGCGATGCAGGCCGGCTATGCGCTTGCGCGCGACGGGCTGGCCGAAGCCGTGTCACGGATGATGGCCGGTGCGCTGCTCGTCGGCGGCGTGTTCGCGGTCGGCACCCAGATCGTGCAGTTGTTCCACCTCGAGTCGGCGCTGTCGCCGTTCGTCGTGATGTACAACGTCGCGGTCGATCGCCGCCCGTACGGCAACATGGCGCAAGCGAACCACCTGGCCAGCTACATTGCGTTCGCGCTCGCGGGCGCGCTGTATCTCGTGCAGACGCGCCGGCTCGCGGTATGGGCGTGGTTCGCGCTGTCGATCGTGCTGTCGGTCGGTCTTGCGCTGACGGTGTCGCGCGGGCCGTGGCTGCAGGTCGCGGTGATGGTCGTCGCGGGCTTCTGGATGGCGTGGCTCGAATCGCGCCGCGCGCCGGGCAATGCGCGCGCATGGGCAATCCCGGTCGTGCTTGCGGTGGCGTTCATCGCGGTGAACGTGGCGGTACGCTGGGCCAACGTGCACTACCACCTGGGTCTCGCGGAATCCGCGGCCGACCGGATGCGTGACGCGGGGCAGATCGCGCCGCGCCTCGCGCTGTGGAAGTACGGGCTCGCGATGTTCCGCGAGCATCCGCTGCTCGGCGTCGGCTGGGGCGAGTTCCCGTCACACCAGTTCGCGCTGGTGCGTTCGCTCGGCGGTGTCGAGATCGCGAACAACTCGCACGACATCTTCATCGACCTGCTCGCGAAGTCCGGCCTCGTCGGCCTGGGCGTGCTCGTCGTCGCGCTCGTGACGTGGTTCGTGCGTGCGGTGCGCGCGCCGCAGTCGAGCATGCGCGTGTTCGGCTTCGCGCTGATCGGCATCCTGCTGATGCATGCGCTGGTCGAGTATCCGCAGCAGTACATGTTCTTCCTGTTGCCGGCGATGTTCGTGATCGGACTGCTCGAAGTAAAGCCGCTGCGTATCCTGCCGGGGCGCGCAGCCTTCGGGCTGTTCGCGGTGCTGTCGGTCGGCGGCGTGTTGGCGGCGGTGCCCGTGCTGCGCGACTACCAGCGCGCGGAGGTGCTGTATTACGGCAGCAATCCGGCCGCGCAGTACCGCGATGCGCCGTCGTTGCTGTTCGGCGCCTGGGGCGAATACGGCGCGGCTACGCTGCTCCCGATTTCGGCGGACGACCTGCCGGCCAAGCTCGCCGCGCATGAGCGCGCGATCGCGCTTCTGCCCGGCGAGACGGTGCTGCGCCGCTATGCGGCGCTGCAGGCGCTGGCCGGCCGCGAAGCCGACGCGCTCGACACCGTCGCGCGCCTGCATGTGTTTGCGAAGGAGTTGAAGGACTGGCCGCAACAACTGGCGGCGCTGTACAAGCTGTGCGATCAGCAGCCTGCACTGAAGCCGTTCAAGGCGGCGGTCGTCGCGAAATACGGCGAAGTTCCGGCCGATGCGGCCGACGACGAGGACGACGACGATTCGGATTGATACGCGCAGCGCCTGCCGGAACGGGGAATTCCGGCAGGTGCCGCGCCGTGAGGAAGCAGCGGTGCGCGCGGGGCGGAACCGCCCGGCTTGAACCGGGCGAATCGACCGCGTATCGATTACCTCGTGGATTGCGCGGATTCCGGCTGAAGGCGCGGCGATTCGCGTCAACCATTGTCAAATCGCCGCCGCTCGCCGGGCGGCACGTGCACAATGCGCGAAAGCGCTCGCGTGCCGGCCCGTGCGAGGCAGGGGCTGGCGCGAACACCGGCAACACCGGGCCAACCGGGAAGTCCGTCAAGCAGGATCGCGGCCGAGCATCGATCGGCCGCGCGGCCGTAACGGGGCGCCGGTCCGATGGCCGCGGCGCAGTGTGACGCATGCGATGCGGTCGGGCGATGTTTCCCGGTGCGCGGCGCGTTCGTCCGGAACAGTGCTGAAGAACGATATTCGACCATGGCCATTCGCTCGACCTACCTGATCCTGCCCGCCGTCGCGATGCTGTTTTCCGGCTGCGCGATGCTGTCGTCGTCGCAGGAAAGCAAGCTGACCTGCCACATTCCGCGTGCCGTCTATCCGGATACCGCGAAGCCGCTCACGCGCCCGGCGACCGTGCTCGTGCGCGCGCTGATGACGACGTCCGGCGAAGCGCAGAACGTCACCGTGACCACGAGCAGCCGCAATGCGGCGGCCGATCGCGCGGCCGTCGACGCGATGACGCACGCGACCTGCGTGCAGACGGGCGCGACCGCGAATCCGTTCCTGCTGACACAACCGTTCGTGTTCGAGCCGCAGCGCGGCCAGTGACGCGTGGGCGGCGCGGCCTGCGTGCGGGTTGCCGTCCGGTTTCGTTTCCTGCCAGCCGCGTCGCTGTGCATGGCCGCCGAAGGTCGATGCACGCGGCCGTCGGGCCGCGCGTGCCCGGCGTTCAGTGCCGCGGCATCAGGTTCGCGCCGCGGCAAGCCGGCTCGGCCGCCGTGCTCAGCCCGAGCAGCGTGAACCCGTTGCGCTCCTGGCGAATCTGCGCATAGTGCCGCGCAACCGTTTCCCCGGTGTTGCCCGTCAGGTCGAGTTCGACCTGAAAGCGGTCCTTGCTGTCCGAGCAGCCACGCACCGGGCCGTACTCGAACCCGGTACCGGGCGCCTTGCGGGCCTTGTCGAACGCCTGCCGACCTTTCAGCGCGGCAGCCGCGGCGACGGGTTCGCTCCATTCGCGCGCCTGCGTATCGTCCACATTCAGCCATTCGTCGACGAAATCGCGGCCGTTGAGCGCGACAGGTTGTACGCGCTGCACGGTGCCGCCGTCGACGCGATAACGGAAGACGCCGGGCCGCGTCATCACTTCGCTGTCCATCGAGCCGACCGTCGCACGCACCTCGAAGCCGTCGGGGCGCACCTTGAACCGGATCGGGTTTTCGTCGAGCACGTAGCTGTTCTCGGCATGGAACAGCACGTGCTGCGCGGCCGGGCCGTTGGCCGGTGCGACCACGTCCGCGGCGAACTGGCTCCAGCGCGACGCGCACCACGGCGTGCCGTGGACGACCGCAACCTGCCCGCCGGGCAGCGCCGAGAACCAGAAGCCGCCGCCGTACGCGCCGCCGATGTCCTTGTAGTCGTCGGCCTGCCAGCGCAGCACGCGCCGCCAGCCGCCGTTTTCCCATGCGTAAGCGGTCAGCAGGTTGTCGTCGCCGCATGCGATGTCGAAGCCGGCGCGCACGAAGAGCAACGTGCGGGCCGTGCCGCCGCGTTCGACGTCGACGTCCGGATTGCGGCCGAACGCCGATTCGCCGTCTTTCGGCTGGACCGGCCGTGCCGGCACGCCGAGCGCGGCTGCGAGCGTTCGTTTCAGCGCGGCCGGGTCGACCTGTTCGTCACTGCATGCGAGCCGCGCATCGATCGCGCCGGCGAGCGCCTGCTTGTACGCACGCAGCGCGTCGCGCAGCGGCGGCGAAATGTCGACGCCGGCGCCGTCGCTCGGCGGATTGCGGACCTGCTGTACGCGGTGCTGCGCGTCGATGGCCGCGCGCGCGGCAGTGTCGGCGGCGGGGCAGGTGCCGGCGGCCGAAGCGGCGGCCGGCAGCAGCGAGAGCGCGCACAGCAGCGGCGCGGCGTATTTCAGCGTGCGGTTCTTCATCGGTAATGTGTTCTTCTGGTTTCTTATCGTTCGAACGGGGCATCGCTACGGCCGACGATGCCCCGTGAATGGCTGCTGTTGCCGCCGGCGGTCAACCCGCGACGTCTTCCGCCTTCCAGTCCCCGGACTTCCCGCCGCGTTTCTCGCGCACGCTCACGTCGGTGATCACCATCCCGCGATCGACGGCCTTGCACATGTCGTAGACGGTCAGCAGCCCGACCTGCACGGCGGTCAGCGCTTCCATCTCGACGCCGGTTCGTCCGAACGTTTCGACCTGCGCGACGCAGTGGACGCCCGGCAGCGTGTCGTCGAGTTCGAAATCGACGGCCACGCGCGTCAGCGCGAGCGGGTGACACAGCGGAATGAGGTCGGACGTGCGCTTGGCGCCCTGGATGGCCGCGATGCGTGCGACGCCGAGCACGTCACCTTTCTTGGCCTTGCCGTCGCGGATCAGCGCGAACGTGGCCGGCAGCATCCGGATCGTGCCGCGCGCGATCGCGATGCGTTGGGTTTCCTGCTTGCCGCCGACGTCGACCATGTGCGCATGGCCGGCGGCGTCGAAATGGGTGAGTCCTGACATGTCATGCTCCAGTGGAACGGCGTGCTCGCACGAGCACGTTCCTCGATCCTGCTTCGCGATCGGGCAGGGCGCTGAATCCGATCCCGGCTCCCGACCCGATGCTACGTTTCAACGGGCGCTTATCATAGCAGCGGCGTTCGCGTTGCCGGAGCGCAGATGGCACCGGCGTGGCACGGGACAGTCACCGCGGCGCCGGTACAATGACCCGAATATTCAGACCAAACGCCGCGATGCGCGCCCGGCGCGGGGCGGCGTCGCTTTCATCCTGCCATGCGTGTCAAACAGTTGCTTGCCGTGTCGCTGTCGGCGGCGCTCGCCTTGCCGCCGAGCGGCCATGCGCAGCGTGCGTCCGCACCGCCGCTCGAATCGGCGGCCGGCGGCGCCCGGTCGATTTCCACCGTGCCGTCCGGCATCGCGGCCGGCGTGTTCGGTACGTACGGCGGCGCGGAGAGCCGGTTCTCCGGTGCGGGCGGTGCATCGGCACCGGCCGCGAGCCTGCGCGCGCCGCTGCGCGCGCTCGAGTTGCCCGACCTCGGCGACGGCTCCGGCGGTTCACTGACGCCGCAGGCCGAGCGCCGGCTCGGCGAGCGGGTGATGCGCGAAGTGCGGCGCGATCCCGACTATCTCGACGACTGGCTCGTGCGCGACTACCTGAATGCGATGGCGGCGCGGCTCGCGGCCGCGGCGGCCGCGCGCTTCATCGGCGGCTACACGCCGGACTTCGACCTGTTCCCGGTGCGCGATCCGCAGATCAACGCGTTCTCGATGCCGGGCGGCTTCATCGGGATCAACAGCGGGCTCGTCGTCACGACGCAGACGGAGTCGGAACTCGCGTCGGTGGTCGGTCACGAGATGGGGCACGTGCTGCAGCGGCACATCGCGCGGATGATCGGCGCGAACGAGAAGACCGGCTATACGGCGCTCGCGACGATGCTGCTCGGCGTGCTGGCCGGCGTGCTCGCGAGAAGCGGCGACCTCGGCAGCGCGATCGCGGTGGGCGGGCAGGCGTACGCGGTGGACAACCAGCTGCGCTTCTCGCGCTCGGCCGAGCGCGAGGCCGATCGGGTCGGCTTCCAGTTGCTCGCAGGCGCGGGCTATGACCCGTACGGGATGCCGGGCTTCTTCGAGCGGCTCGACCGCGCGTCGATGGGCGATGCGGGCGTGCCGGCGTATGCGCGCACGCACCCGCTGACCGGCGAACGGATCGCCGACATGGAGGATCGCGCGCGCCGCGCGCCGTACCGGCAGCCGCGCCAGTCGCCCGAATACGGGTTCGTGCGCGCGCGGTTGCGGGTCCTGCAGAACCGCGCGCCGACCGACATCGCGGCCGAAGTGCGCCGGATGCAGTCCGAGATCGACGATCGCACGGCGCCGAACGTCGCGGCGAACTGGTACGGCATCGCGCTCGCGAATGCGCAGCTCGGCGAGTACGACGCGGCCGGCAAGGCGCTCGCGTCGGCACGCACGGCGTTCGACGCGCGTGAGCGGCGCGAGGACGATCCGGCGATGAGTTCGCCGAGCCTCGATGTGCTGGCTGCCGACCTCGCGCGCCGTGCGGGGCGGGCCGACGAGGCGGTGCGGCTCGCGGCGCTCGCGCAGCGGCGCTGGCCGGCGTCGCACGCGGCGATCGTCGTGCATCTCCAGGCACTGATCGCGGCGCGCCGTTTCGCCGACGCGCAGGCGCAGGCACGCGCGCAGGCGAAGGCCGACCCCGAGCAGCCGGACTGGTGGGACTATCTCGCGAAGGCGAGCGACGGCAAGGGCGACGTGCTGGCGCGGCGCCGCGCGCTCGCGGAGAAGCTTGCGCTCGACGGCGCATGGCCGTCGGCGATTCGCCAGCTGAAGGAAGCGCGCGACGCGAAGGACGTCTCGTTCTACGAGCAGTCGATGATCGGCGCGCGGCTGCTGGAATTCGAGGCGCGCTACAAGGAAGAGCGCGAAGACGAGAAGAACGGCCGCGGGTAGCGTCCGGCGCGCGCCAGGCGGGGGCGAAGCCGCTGCAGGTCAGGTGCTGGCGCCGGCCGCGTCGCGAGCCTGTTGCGCCGGGCTGGCGACGTAGCCGAACCGCGCAGGCACGTCCGCGCAGACGATGCTGCCGAGCGGCAGCATGCGGCCGTCGCGCCAGCGCAGCACCGGCGGTGCGGCATCGAAATCCGCGTGATCGGCGAACAGCCCCAGATCGTGATCGTGCAGCGCCGCGATGCGCGGCGCCGTGCCGGCCGCGCGAAACAGCACGCCGCCCGCGTCGTCGAGCCATGCTTCGTCCGGTTCGAACGGCGTGCCGGTCTGGTCGGTGAGCGCGAGTTGCCCGTCGCGTTCGGCGAGCCGGACGACCCACGGCGTATAGGCAAGCTCGACGTACACGCGCTGCGGCCCGTTCTGGAAGAACCACTGGCCCTGCGCGTCGCATTCGTAGTTGCGGCCGATGAACGCGTTCAGCGCCGCATGCCGGATCGGCGAGCCGAGCTCGCCGGCCGCCTGGGCCGCGTCGTCGCGCAGCCGCCATTCGCCGCGCCGGTCGAGCAGCAGCCAGCCGGTACAGTGCGGCACGTTCGGCCATTTGGCGAGGGCCTGCCTGACGATGTCATCCATGGTCGACGAATTTGGAGCAATAGCCGAACACCCGCGCCGACAGCCAGTCGAGGCGGCCGGGGAACGGCCCGGTCATGAATCCCGCGTGTCCGCCGTCCGCGGGCTGGTCGAGCTCGACGGCCGGCGATACGTCGGCCGGGCCCGGCAGCGCGGACTCGGGCAGGAACGGGTCGTTGCGGGCGTTGAGGATTAGCGTCGGCACGTCGATCGCGGGCAGCAGCGGCCGTGTCGTCGCCTTCGTCCAGTAGTCGTCCGCGTTCGCGAAACCGTGCAGCGGCGCGGTCACGATCTCGTCGAAGTCGCGCATCGTCACGGCCTGCAGCATCGCTTCGCGGTCGAACAACCCCGGATACTGGTCGAGCTTCGCGAGCGCCTTGCGCTTGAGCGTCTTCAGGAAGCTGCGCGTGTAGACCATCGCGAACCCCTGAGACAGCGCGCGCCCGCCCGCGTGCACGTCGATCGGAGTCGAGATCGCGGCGGCCGCCCGCAGGATCGACGTGTCGCTGCGATGCTCGCCGAGCCAGCGCAGCAGCACGTTGCCGCCGAGCGACACGCCGGCCGCAACCAGCGGCCCGCGATGCTGCGCGGCGAGCCGGCGCAGGATCCAGTCGACTTCGGCGCTGTCGGCGAGATGGTAGAAGCGCGGCTGGCGGTTGATCTCGCCGCTGCAACTGCGGAAGTGCGGCACGACCGCGTGCCAGCCCTTCGCGCGCGCGGCGGCCATCATCGCGAGCGCGTAGTGCGAGCCGGAGCTGCCTTCGAGGCCGTGGAACAGCACGAACAGCGGCGCGTCAGGCGGTGGCGCCGCGCTGTCGAGATGCGCGACCCAGTCGAGATCGATGAAATCGTGGTCGGGGGTTTCCCATCGCTCTCGTCGGTAAGCGACGACCGGACGCCGTGCGAACAGCGCGGGCACGATGGTCTGGGCATGGCTGTTCGGCAGCCAGCGCGGTGCGCGATAGCGCGATGAATCGTCGTCGGGGGCCGGAGCCCCGGTCAGCGGCGAGGTGGGCGGAGAAGCCGTACTCATGATCGCCCCGCAAATGCGTTGCTTCTTTCTTCGTCAGTGCAGCGGACCCTGCCCGTGACGGATCTTCGCGGCGAATTGTCCGGCCGCCTGTTCGGGAATCGGGCTCGCGTGAATATGCGCGATGCGCCACTCGCCGCGTTCGTGAATCATCACGTACGTGGCGAAAACCATGTCGGGTTCGGCCGTCAGGTCGGCCTGCTGATGCGCCTCGGCGATCGTGTAGACGACGGTGCCGAGACTGTCGTATACGCGGATGTCGAGCGGCTCGATCGTCACGGGGCGCGTGGCGAGCCGGTTGGCGAGCCCGCTGCGGATCTGGTCGAGGCCATGCAGATGCTCGCCGTCCGCCCATACGCAGCTGGCGAAATCCTCGTCGATCCACAATCCCAGCAGCGCGTCGAGATTGGCATCGGCGACGGCCTGGTAGTAGGCATTCAGCGTATCGGCGGCGGCTTCGAAGAGGCGGGCAAAACGTGGCATCGGGGTTATCTCTCGCGCGCGTCGCGCGCCGTATTCAGCACGGCGGCCCGGATGGAGCCGCCGTACACCGGTGAATCGGATTGCCCGGCGCGTCGTGCGACGCTGCCGGCCAGGGTCAGCGCTGCCCGACGAGCATGCCGCGCAAATCGCCGAATACCTGCTCGGGACCGAGTTCGCGCAGGCACTTCAGGTGGCCGAGCGGGCACTCGCGTTCGAAGCAGGGACTGCATTCGAGATGAAGCCATTGTACCTTCGCCAGGTCCGACAGCGGAGGGGTGTGGCGCGGATCCGTCGAGCCGTACAGCGCGACGAGCGGCCGGCGCAGCGCGGCGGCGACGTGCATCAGCCCCGAATCGTTGGTGACCACCGCGTTCGCGCGCGCGATCAGCGCGCATGCCTCCGACAGCGATGTCTGCCCGCACAGGTTGCGCACGTTCGGCGCGTGGTCGGCGATCGCCTGCGCGGCCGCGGCGTCCTTCTGCGAACCGAGCGCGACGATCTGCGTGTACGGGAACGACTGGTGGACGATGGTGGCGAGCGACGCGAAGTGTTCGGGCGGCCAGCGCTTGGCCGGGCCGTATTCCGCGCCGGGGCAGAACACGACGAGCGGCTTGCGCGTATCGAGATTGAAACGCGCGGACACGCGCGCCGTCTCGTTCAGGTCGGCGTCGAGGCGCGGCGCGGGCAGCGTCTTCATCGACTCGGGCAGCTTGGCGCCCGGCGCGTACGCGAGCGCCGCGTAGTGGGTCGTCATCGGCGGCCGCTCGCCCGATTTGGTCGGGTTCGCGTGCCGCACGTTGAGCAGCCCGTAGCGGTGCTCGCCCGTGTAGCCGATCCGCAGCGGGATGTTCGCGAGCCACGGGATCACCGCAGATTTCAGCGAGTTCGGCAGCACGTACGTCGCGTCGTAACCGACGTCGCGCAGGTCGCTCGCGAGCTGCCAGCGGCGCAGCAGCTGCAGCTTGCCGTGCGCGAGATCGGTCGCGTAGACATCGTGGATCTCGGGCATCCGCTCGAGCACGGGCGCGACCCACGAGGGCGCGACGGCATCGATCGCGATGCGGGGATGGAGTTTCTTCAGCAGCGCAAAAAGTGGCTGCGCCATCAATGCGTCACCGATCCAGTTCGGTGCGATAACCAGCGCTCGACGCATCAGGTCGACTTCCGATGTCGTAATGAAGCACGGCGCCCAGGCGCCGCGTTCGGGTTGCCAGAATGGAGAAGGGCGGCGCGCCGGGGATCCGGCTGCGCCGCCTTTGCGGGTCGGCGGGCCTGCAAGCCCGGCCGCCGGAGCTCAGTGGCCCTTGACGACCTCGCCGTCGCGCAGCTTGTAGCGCGTGCCGCAGTACGGGCAGCGTGCTTCGCCGTGCGAGACGTCGATGAAGACGCGCGGATGCGCGCTCCAGCGCGCCATGGCCGGGTTCGGGCAGTACGCGGGAAGATCCTTCGCCGTCAGCTCGACCAGCGGCATTTCCTTGATTTCACTCATGAGACTTTCTCTTATCACTCTTTTGTGGGGCGGTCGGTGGCGCGGCGCGCTCAGACCTTCGTCAGCCAGTGCGCGTACTTCGCGTTCTTGCCCGACACGATATCGAAAAACGCCGACTGGAGCTTTTCCGTGACGGGGCCGCGCGCGCCGCTGCCGATCGTACGGTTGTCGAGCTCACGGATCGGCGTGACTTCAGCGGCCGTGCCGGTGAAGAACGCTTCGTCGGCCGTGTAGACCTCGTCGCGCGTGATGCGCTTCTCGATGACCTCGATGCCGGCGTCCTTCGCGAGCGTGATGACCGTGTCGCGCGTGATGCCGTCGAGGCACGACGACAGGTCGGGCGTGTACAGCTTGCCGTTGTTCACGAGGAAGAAGTTCTCGCCGGAGCCTTCCGACACGTAGCCGTCGACGTCGAGCAGCAGCGCTTCGTCGTAGCCGTCGGCCGTTGCTTCCTGGTTCGCCAGGATCGAGTTCACGTACCAGCCCGACGCCTTCGCGCGCACCATCGATACGTTCACGTGGTGGCGCGTGAACGACGACGTCTTCACGCGGATGCCCTTCGCGAGGCCTTCCTCGCCGAGGTACGCGCCCCACGGCCATGCGGCGATCGCGACGTGGATCGTGTTGCCCTTCGCGGCCACGCCGAGCTTTTCCGAGCCGACCCAGATGATCGGGCGCAGGTAGCACGACTCGAGCTTGTTCTCGCGCACGACTTCGAGCTGCGCGGCTTCGAGCGTCTCCCGGTCGAACGGCACGTCCATCTGGAAGATCTTCGCCGAATTCAGCAGACGTTTCGTGTGCTCGTACAGGCGGAAGATCGCGGTGCTGCCGTCGGCCGACTTGTACGCGCGCACGCCCTCGAAGACACCCATGCCGTAGTGCAGCGTGTGGGTCAGGACGTGGATCTTGGCGTCGCGCCAGTCGATCAGCTTGCCGTCCATCCAGATCTTGCCGTCGCGGTCGGCCATTGACATAGGATTCTCCTGGGAAGCAGTGGTACAGCGGGTTGTATGCAGCGTTGAGCCGGAAAGACGCTTATTTTAGCGTCATTTGAAGGCGATCCGGTCGGTCGGCGCGGGGCCGGCGCTATAATCGCCCGGTACCGATTCCAATAACGACGGGTCGTACCGGCAGGAGGCGCCGGCGGCCCGACGAACCGCCCGCCGCGGCCCGCTTTCCCATGCTCGCTCGATTGTCCGCCACCGACCGCTTCGCGCTGATCCAGGGCGCGCGCGACTATTCCCCGACATTGATGGCGATCCTCTCCTGGGGGCTCGTCACCGGCATCGCGATGAGCAAGTCGGTCATGACGCTCGGGCAGGCGAGCGCGATGTCGATCTTCGTCTACGCGGGTTCGTCGCAACTGGCGGTGCTGCCGCTCCTCGCGGCGAAGCTGCCGATCTGGACCATCCTGCTCACGGCCGCGATGGTCAACACGCGCTTCGTGATCTTCAGCGCCGGGCTTGCCCCCCATTTTTCCTACCTGCCGCTGTGGCGGCGCCTTGCGATCGGCTATTTCAACGGCGACGTCATCTACCTGCTGTTCCAGAAACAAGGTTTCGGGTACGGCCACGTGCCGGGCAAGGAAGCGTATTTCTGGGGGATGGCGCTCGCGAGCTGGGTGTCGTGGCAGGTGTCGTCGCTCGCCGGCATCCTGCTTGCGAGCTTCTTCCCCGCGAGCTGGGGGCTGGAGCTGGCCGGCACGCTTGCTTTGATCCCGATCATGGTGTCGGCCGTCGCGAACCGCTCGACGCTTGCGGCCGTCGCGGTCGCCGGCGTCGTATCGCTCGTCGCATTCGACCTGCCGTACCGGCTCGCGCTGCCGCTCGCGGTGCTCGCCGCGCTCGCGGCCGGCTGCACGGCCGACTTCTTCGTCGAGCGGGCCGACTGGCGGCGCATCCGCACCGAAACCGTGCACGAAAAGGAAATCGAATGAGCGCGACGGAGATCTGGATCGTCATCATCGGGATGACGATCGTCACGGCCGTTACGCGCGCGCTGTTCCTGATCGGCGGCGAACGCACCGTGCTGCCCGAACGGGCGCAGCGCGCGCTGCGCTATGCGCCGGCCGCCGCGCTGGTCGCCGTCGTGCTGCCCGATGTGCTCGAAACGCCGGCCGGGCTGTCGTTCGCGCTGTCCAACCATCCGTTTTACGCGGCGCTCGCCGGTCTTGGCTGGTTCCTGTGGCGGCGCAGCATGCTCGGCACGATCGTCGTCGGGATGCTCGTGTTCACCGCACTGCGCCTGATCTTCTGATGGGCTGCCGCTGCGGTCCGCCGGGCGCCGCCCGCCCGCGCACCTGCATTGCTGCGTTGCAGCAATGTGTCCGTTGCCGCGTGCGATCCCAAATAGGCGGAATTCGCCGCCCGCGGGTCAGTCTGCCGGGTGGATCGGCTAGAATGCCCGTTCGAGATTTTTTACCCGTGCGCGTCATGCGAACCGCCAGCCACGGCCGCATCCGGCGCCCTTTCGCGGCAGCCCGCGCACGCCCCGCGTGAACCCCCTTTCCCCATCCACTACTTCAATTTGTCCAACATGAGCCAAGTCAAGCGTCTTACCGACCTGATCGCCGCCGGCCAGCTCGCCGGCAAGCGGGTGTTCATCCGCGCCGACCTGAACGTCCCGCAGGACGACCAGGGCAACATCACCGAAGACACGCGCGTGCGCGCGTCCGTGCCGGCCATCCAGGCCGCGCTCGACGCCGGCGCGGCCGTGATGGTCACGTCGCACCTGGGCCGCCCGACCGAAGGCGAATTCAAGCCGGAAGATTCGCTTGCGCCGGTCGCGAAGCGCCTCGCCGAGCTGCTCGGCCGTGACGTGCCGCTCGTCTCGAACTGGGTCGAGAACGGCGTGAACGTCGCGCCGGGCCAGGTCGTGCTGCTCGAGAACTGCCGCGTCAACAAGGGCGAGAAGAAGAATTCGGACGAGCTCGCGCAGAAGATGGCGAAGCTCTGCGACGTGTACGTGAACGACGCGTTCGGCACCGCGCACCGCGCGGAAGCGACCACCCACGGGATCGCGAAGTACGCGCCGGTCGCGTGCGCGGGCCCGCTGCTGGCCGCCGAACTCGACGCGCTCGGCAAGGCGCTCGGCAACCCGGCACGCCCGCTGGTGGCGATCGTCGCGGGTTCGAAGGTGTCGACCAAGCTGACCATCCTGAAGTCGCTGGCCGGCAAGGTCGACCAGCTGATCGTCGGCGGCGGCATCGCCAACACGTTCATGCTCGCGGCCGGACTGTCGATCGGCAAGTCGCTCGCGGAAGCCGACCTCGTCGCCGAAGCGAAGGCGATCATCGACGAAGCGCGCGAGCGCGGCGCATCGGTGCCGATCCCGACCGACGTCGTGACGGCCAAGGAATTCTCGCCGACGGCCGCGGCCACGGTGAAGCAGGTCGCCGACATCGAAGCGGACGACATGATCCTCGACATCGGCCCCGATACGGCCAAGGCGCTCGCGAGCCAGCTCGAGAAGGCCGGCACGATCGTGTGGAACGGCCCGGTCGGCGTGTTCGAGTTCGACCAGTTCGGCAACGGTACCAAGACGCTCGCCGACGCGATCGCCAAATCGTCCGCGTTCTCGATCGCGGGCGGCGGCGACACGCTCGCGGCCATCGCGAAGTACGGCATCCATGACCAGGTCAGCTACATCTCGACGGGCGGCGGCGCCTTCCTCGAGTTCCTCGAGGGGAAGAAGCTGCCGGCGGTGGAAGTGCTCGAAACGCGGGCGGCCTGAGCGTGGCGGCGCGCGCAGGGGTGACGAAGGCCGTGCGCTCCGCGAAAGCGGAGCAGCCGGCCGGCGCGGGCAAGCGCAAACGCGCGCCCGCGCGGGCGAACTCCGCCCCGCGCGCACCGGCGGCTGCCGGCGACGCGGCCGACCAGCACCACGAGATTCAGAACAAAGCGATGCCGGGCGCAAGCACCGGCACGCCCCCCGGAACGGCCGCCGCTGGGCCTGCCGCTTCCGGCTCTCGCAGCGTTTCACCCAGCGCATCCACCTTGATCCAGATGAGGAGTTTCATGCAGCGCGCCACCAAGATAGTCGCCACGATCGGCCCGGCTTCCAGTTCGCCGGAGATTCTGCTGCAGATGATGCAGGCGGGCCTCGACGTCGTGCGGCTCAATTTTTCGCACGGCACGGCCGACGATCACCGCCAGCGCGCCGAGATGGTGCGCGAGGCCGCCCGCAAGGTTGGCCGCGAGATCGCGATCATGGCCGACCTCCAGGGCCCGAAGATCCGCGTCGGCAAGTTCGAGAACGGCAAGACCACGCTCGTGCCGGGGCAGCCTTTCATCCTTGACGCCGCCTGCGAGCTCGGCAACGACGAGCGTGTCGGCCTCGACTACAAGGAACTGCCGCGCGACCTGCGCCCGGGCGACCTGCTGCTGCTGAACGACGGCCTGATCGTGCTGACCGTCGAGCGCGTGCTCGGCGACGAGATCCACACGACCGTCAAGGTGGGCGGCGAGCTGTCGAACAACAAGGGCATCAACCGCCAGGGCGGCGGCCTGTCGGCGCCGGCGCTGACCGCGAAAGACATGGAAGACATCCGCACCGCGATGTCGCTCGGCGCGGACCTCGTCGCGGTGTCGTTCCCGAAGAACGCGACCGACATGGAAATGGCGCGTCAGCTCGCGAATATCGCGGGCGCGCCGTACGGTATCAAGCCGAAGATGATCGCGAAGATCGAGCGCGCGGAAGCGATCCCGGCGCTGCAGAGCATCCTCGACGCATCCGACGGCATCATGGTCGCGCGCGGCGACCTCGCGGTGGAAGTGGGCAACGCGGCCGTGCCGGCGCTGCAGAAGCGGATGATCCGGATGGCGCGCGAGTCGAACAAGCTCGTGATCACCGCGACGCAGATGATGGAATCGATGATCTACGCACCGGTGCCGACCCGCGCGGAAGTGTCGGACGTCGCGAACGCGGTGCTCGACGGCACCGATGCGGTGATGCTGTCTGCCGAGACGGCCGCCGGCAAGTACCCGGTCGTCACGATCGAGACGATGGCGGCCGTGTGCGTCGAAGCGGAAAAGTCGGAACACGTCGAACTCGACAAGGATTTCCTCGACCGCACGTTCACCCGGATCGACCAGTCGATCGCGATGGGCGCGTTGTTCACCGCGTACCACCTGGGTGCGAAGGCGATCATCGCGCTGACCGAATCGGGCGCGACCGCGCTGTGGATGTCGCGTCACTACACGCACGTGCCGATCTTTGCGCTGACGCCGCGCGTCGGCAGCGAGCGCACGATGGCGCTGTACCGCAACGTGACGCCGCTGCACGTCGACTTCAACAGCGACCGCGATTCGGCGCTGCAGGCCGCGCTCGAGATCGTCGTCAAGCAGGGCTACGTGCAGCACGGCGACATGGTCGTGCTGACCGTCGGCGAGCCGATGGGGCAGGCGGGCGGCACCAACACGCTGAAGATCGTGCGGGTCGGCGAGCACTATTGAGCGCCGGCTGAACATCGGGCCGGCCTGCGGGCCGTCCGTCCGGATCGGCTGAAAACTCGATCCGGCACCGTTTTTCACGCGAAAGCCGCGTGGGGTCCGAAGCCCCGCGCGGCTTTTTTTCTCTTTTTTGCCCGCATTGTGCCGTGCGAACGTAACAAATTGCGAGTCGGCGCCACGGGGCGGTCGGAATCGGAGGCGCTTCGCGATAAAATGCGGCTATTCGACGCTCAGCCGCGCCGCGCCACCCCGGGTTCGAACGGGAGCGAGCGCCGCGCCGGCGTCAGGGCGCACCGGTTTTCATTCCAAGGAGTTCCACAATGCCTCTCGTATCAATGCGTCAATTGCTGGACCACGCGGCAGAGCACGGTTACGGCCTGCCGGCCTTCAACGTGAACAACCTGGAGCAGGTCCAGGCGATCATGGCGGCGGCGGACCAGGTCGGCGCGCCCGTGATCATGCAGGCATCGGCCGGCGCCCGTAAGTACGCGGGCGAGCCGTTCCTGCGCCACCTGATCGAAGCAGCAGTCGAGTCGTACCCGCACATCCCGGTCGTGATGCACCAGGATCACGGCCAGTCGCCGGCGGTCTGCATGGGCGCGATCCGCAGCGGCTTCACGAGCGTGATGATGGACGGTTCGCTCGAAGCCGACGGCAAGACGGTCGCGTCGTACGAGTACAACGTCGACGTATCGCGCAAGGTCGTCGAGATGGCGCACTCGATCGGCGTGACGGTCGAAGCCGAACTCGGCGTGCTCGGCTCGCTCGAGACGATGAAGGGCGACAAGGAAGACGGTCACGGCGCGGAAGGCACGATGACCCGCGAGCAGCTGCTGACCGATCCGGAGCAGGCCGCCGACTTCGTGAAGCTCACGCAGTGCGATGCACTCGCGATCGCGATCGGCACGTCGCATGGCGCGTACAAGTTCTCGAAGAAGCCGACGGGCGACATCCTGTCGATCCAGCGCATCAAGGAAATCCACGCGCGCATCCCGAACACCCACCTCGTGATGCACGGTTCGTCGTCGGTGCCGCAGGAACTGCTGGCCGAGATCCGCGAATTCGGCGGCGACATGAAGGAAACCTACGGCGTGCCGGTCGAGGAAATCCAGGAAGGCATCAAGCACGGCGTGCGCAAGATCAACATCGACACCGACCTGCGTCTCGCGATCACCGGTGCGATCCGCCGCTACCTGTTCGAGAACCCGGGCAAGTTCGATCCGCGCGACTACCTGAAGCCCGCACGTGAAGCGGCGAAGCAGGTCTGCGTCGACCGCTACCTCGCGTTCGGCTGCGAAGGCCAGGCCGGCAAGATCAAGCCGGTGTCGCTCGACAAGATCGCCGAGCAGTACAAGTCCGGCGCGCTCGCGCAGGTCGTGCGCTGAGACTGTAGTACGATTGCCCCGCCCGATTCTGCGATCGGGCAGGGTGGGCCGCCCGGCCGGATCTGATCCGGCCCCGGGCAGCCGCTCTGTCCGGCCGAACGAGGGCCGGCCGGCAACCGCCCGGGCACTGCTGCCCGGCCGGTTCGCCGACGTATTGCAAGACCGCCGTTCCCGCCTGCCGCGGGGAACGGCGTTTCCCTTTTTGTTTGGCTCCTTATCTGCGAAAAGACGATGTCTACCCTCTACGAATCCACGCTCCGCTCGCTGCCGCTCCTCGGTCGCGGCAAGGTCCGCGATAACTACGCGGTCGGCAACGACAAGCTCCTGATCGTCACGACCGATCGCCTGTCGGCATTCGACGTGGTGATGGGCGAGCCGATTCCGAACAAGGGCCGCGTGCTGAACCAGATGGCGAACTTCTGGTTCGACAAGCTCGCGCACATCGTGCCGAACCACCTGACGGGCGACGCGCCGGAAGCGGTCGTCGCGGCCGACGAGGTCGAGCAGGTGAAGGGCCGCGGCGTGGTCGTCAAGCGCCTCGAGCCGATCATGATCGAAGCGGTCGTGCGCGGCTACCTGGCCGGCAGCGGCTGGAAGGAATACCAGGCGTCGGGCGCCGTGTGCGGCGTGCAGCTGCCGGAAGGCCTGCAGAACGCGCAGAAGCTGCCCGAGCCGATCTTCACGCCGGCCGCGAAGGCCGAGATGGGCGAGCACGACGAGAACATCACGTTCGAGGAAACCGAGCGCCGCATCGGCACCGAACTGGCTGCAACGATCCGCGACATCTCGATCAAGCTGTACAAGGAAGCGGCCGACTACGCGGCGACGCGCGGCATCATCATCGCCGATACGAAGTTCGAATTCGGCCTCGACAACCACGGCCAGCTGTACCTGATGGACGAAGTGCTGACCGCCGATTCGTCGCGCTTCTGGCCGGCCGACCAGTATGAAGTCGGCACGAACCCGCCGTCGTTCGACAAGCAGTTCGTGCGCGACTGGCTCGAGACGCAGCCGTGGGGCAAGACAGCGCCGGCGCCGGCGCTGCCGGCCGACGTCGTCGAGAAGACGGCCGCGAAGTACCAGGAAGCGCTCGAGCGCATCACGGGCCAGTCGCTCGCCTGAGCGAGCTTTGCATGGGACCAGATGCGAAGCATGGGGCCGGAGTCAGTGCTGAAGCACTCACTCCGGCCGACACAAGTGCTTCAGCACCAACTCTGGTCGACCGCTTTGCATGGGACCAGAGTAAGTGCTGAAGCACCAACTCTGGTCGACAGGAACTGACGAAATGAGTGAAATCCAGACTGCCCACACGCACAGCGCGCCGCTCATCGGCGTGCTGATGGGTTCGAGTTCCGACTGGGACGTGATGAAGCACGCGGTCGCGATCCTGCAGGAATTCGGCGTACCGTACGAAGCGAAGGTCGTGTCCGCGCACCGGATGCCCGACGAGATGTTCGACTATGCGGAGAAGGCGCGCGAGCGCGGGCTGCGCGCGATCATCGCGGGCGCCGGCGGCGCCGCGCACCTGCCCGGCATGCTGGCCGCGAAAACCACGGTGCCGGTGCTCGGCGTGCCGGTCGCGAGCAAGTACCTGAAGGGTGTCGATTCGCTGCACTCGATCGTGCAGATGCCGAAGGGCGTGCCGGTCGCGACGTTCGCGATCGGCGAGGCCGGCGCCGCGAATGCCGCGCTGTTCGCGGTGTCGATCCTGTCCGGCAACTCGGTCGACTATGCGAACCGGCTCGCCGCGTTCCGCGTGCGCCAGAACGAAGCCGCGCACGCGATGGTGCTGCCGCCGCTGGAATGACGGCGCACCGGTGGCCGCACTGCCTTCTCGCGGCTGCCTGACCTCCCCACTGCGGCGGGCAGCGCCCGCCGCGACCGACCACTGACATGACCGCAACTCCTGATTTCGTTTCCCCGATCCTGCCCGGCGCGTGGCTGGGCATGGTCGGCGGTGGCCAGCTCGGCCGCATGTTCTGCTTTGCCGCCCAGTCGATGGGCTATCGCGTCGCCGTGCTCGATCCCGATCCGACGAGCCCCGCCGGCGCGGTCGCCGACCGCCACCTGCGCGCGGCGTATGACGACGAAGCCGCGCTCGCCGAACTGGCCGACCTGTGCGATGCGGTGTCGACGGAGTTCGAGAACGTGCCGGCCGCGAGCCTCGATTTCCTCGCGCGCACGACGTTCGTCGCGCCGGCCGGCCGCTGCGTCGCGGTCGCGCAGGACCGGATCGCGGAGAAGCGCTTCATCGAAGCGTCGGGCGTGCCCGTTGCGCCGCACGTCGTGATCGAATCGTCGGCGGCGCTCGCCGCGCTCGACGATGCCGCGCTCGACGCGGTGCTGCCGGGCATCCTGAAGACGGCGCGCCTCGGCTACGACGGCAAGGGCCAGGTGCGCGTGAGCACCGCGCAGGAAGCGCGCGATGCGCATGCGGCACTGAACGGCGTGCCGTGCGTGCTCGAGAAGCGCCTGCCGCTGAAATACGAAGTGTCGGCGCTGATCGCGCGCGGTGCGGACGGCCGCTCGGCCGCGTTCCCGCTCGCGCAGAACGCACACCACAACGGCATCCTCGCGCTGACGGTCGTGCCCGCGCCGGCCGCCGATGCCGCGCGCGTCGAAGAGGCGCAGCAGGCCGCCGTGCGGATCGCCGATACGCTCGGCTACGTCGGCGTGCTGTGCGTTGAATTCTTCGTGCTGGAAGACGGTTCGTTCGTCGCGAACGAGATGGCGCCGCGCCCGCACAACTCCGGCCACTACACGGTCGATGCGTGCGCAACGAGCCAGTTCGAGCAGCAGGTGCGCGCGATGACACGCATGCCGCTCGGCAACCCGCGCCAGCATTCGCCGGCCGCGATGCTGAATATCCTCGGCGACGTGTGGTTCCCGAACGGTGCGGCGGCCGATGCCGTCACGCCGCCGTGGGACACGGTCGCCGCGATGCCGGCCGCGCACCTGCACCTGTACGGCAAGGAAGACGCGCGCGTCGGCCGCAAGATGGGCCACGTGAACTTCACGGCCGAAACGCGCGACGAAGCCGTTGCCGCGGCCACCGCGTGCGCGCAGCTGCTGCGCGTGCCGCTCGACTGAGGCGCCGGCCGATGTCCATCGATCTCCCGAACGCCGTGACGGC
The DNA here is from genome assembly GCF_011605345.1 of Burkholderia sp. D-99. Taxonomy (GTDB): domain Bacteria; phylum Pseudomonadota; class Gammaproteobacteria; order Burkholderiales; family Burkholderiaceae; genus Burkholderia. Next base: position 114,130 of record NZ_JAAOXM010000011.1, on the reverse strand, counting down.
CGCGCAGGTCGACGCGGCCGCCGCGTTGCTCGACGTGGGCCAGCTCGTCGCTTTTCCGACCGAAACCGTCTACGGGCTTGGCGGCGACGCCGCGAATCCCGAGGCCGTCGCGCGCATCTACGCGGCGAAGGGGCGGCCCGCGAATCATCCGGTGATCGTGCACCTGCCGCCGGGCGGCGATCCCGGTTACTGGGCCGACGATCTGCCGGCCGATGCGCAGGCATTGATCGATGCATTCTGGCCGGGCCCGCTGACGCTGATCCTGAAGCGTCATGCGCGCATTCCGGACGCCGTGAGCGGCGGCCAGGATTCGGTCGGGCTGCGCTGCCCGTCGCATCCGGTCGCGCAGGCGCTGCTGGCCGCGTTCAGCGCGCGGCGCGGCGGGCATGGCGGCGTGGCCGCGCCGTCCGCGAACCGGTTCGGCCATGTGAGCCCGACCACCGCACAGCACGTGCGCGACGAATTCGGCGACACCGTGCACGTGCTCGACGGCGGCGCGTCCGAAGTCGGCATCGAATCGACGATTCTCGACCTGTCGCGCGGTTTCCCGGCGCTGCTGCGCCCGGGCCACGTGACGCCGCAGCAGATCGCCGACGTGCTCGGCCGCGCGCCGAAGCTGCCGGACGGCAGCGACGCCACCGCGCCGCGCGCATCGGGCACGCTGAAAGCGCATTACGCACCGCGCACGCCGCTCGCGCTGCTGCCGTTCGATGCGCTCGAGCCGGTGCTGGCGGCCGCGCAGACCGACGGCGAACGCGTCGCGCTTGTCGCCCGTGCGTCGCGCGCGGGACGCTGGGCGCAGGCCGATGGCGTGCATTTCGTCGCGGCGCCGGAAGATCCGCAGGCGTATGCGCGCGACCTGTACGGGATGCTGCGCGCGCTCGACCGCGCGCAGGTCGCGCGGATTCTCGTCGAGAAGCTGCCCGAGACCGTCGAATGGATCGCGGTCAACGATCGTCTCGGCCGCGCGGCGGCCGCGTTCGAAGCGCGCGACTGACGCTCATCGCAACTCAGGAATGAAAAACGCCCGACCGGCGAACCGGTCGGGCGTTTTTGTTTGGGCGCGTGGCCGGCGGCTTACTTGCCGACGCCCGACTTCGCGATCTGCTGTTCGACGAACTGCGCGAACATTGCATGCAGGCGCGTTGTCGGGTGGACCGTGTCGGCGAACATGTAGGTTTGATCCGCGTTTGCGACCGTGTAGGTCTGCGGCGAGCAGAACAGCGACGAACCGAATGCGGTCGCGTTCGCGACGCCGTACTGCGTGGCAGCCTGGACCATTGCCTTCAGGTTGCACGCGGTGTCGGTGTTCGACACGCTGAAGCCGTTCGCCTTGTAGTTCGCGAGGATGCCGTCCTGCCACGTGAACGTATCGAGCAGCGCGTACTTGGTCGTGTCGACCTTGAGCGCCTGCAGCGTCGCGGCGAGCGTGCCGTTGAACAGCATCGACAGTTGCGTGAGGGTCGTCTGCGAACCGCCCTGGAGCGCGAGCGGCGTGCCGCCGATATCGGGCACGTTCGACACGAACACGTGCGTCGCGCCCGACGCGACGATCTGCTGCACGACACCCGCGAGCTGCTGCGCAGCGGCGCCGATGTTCTGCTGCAGCTGCGTCGGCGTGATCGCGCCGGCTTGCAGCGCGGCGACCTGGTAGAAGATGTCGTTCGCGCCGCCGTTCAGCAGCACGATCTGGTTCGCGTTGAAGCTGCCATGCTGCTGCAGGTATTGCGTGAGCTGCGTCGCGATCGGCGTCGTGGTTGCCTGCGCGTAATCGGCGTTCGGCACGCTCGCGTCCGCATGGCCGATGCCCGGCTGCAGCGTCACGCGTGCGCCGCCCTGTGCGTAGCCGAGACCGCCGGTGGCCTGCAGCGGAATGCCGAACCCGCCCTGGTTCGCGGGCTGCAGCGTGTCGCCGTAGTACTGCGCGACGTTCTGCGTCCACACCTGGCCCGGGTTGGTCGTGAAGCGGCCGCCGCCGAAGCCGAGCTTGATCTGCGAGTAGGTGCCGGCGTCGGACAGGCTGTCGCCGAACGAGACGATCTGCATTTTCACGCCCGACGGCGGCGTGTTCGATGCGTTGTTGCTGTTGTTGTCGTCACCGCCGCCGCAAGCGGCGAGCAGCGCGAGCGCGGCGCCGGCGATCGCGACTTGCGCGGTGCGCAGCATGCGCTGCCGGGTGCGGGAAGGTGCGTGTTGTTGTGTCTGCATCGTTCGATCTCCTCGTAGATATGGCCTGATGTGTTTCTCATCTGCCGCGTGCCTGCTCGGTTCCGGGCTGCGCGGCGGCCGTTGGCTGAAACGGTTTATTGGTCTCGCGCAGCCGCAAGCGGCACGGTGCGCGGATCGGGGTTCGCGGCCTCGGCAATCTGCGCATGATAAGCGCTCGCCCATTCGGGCGGGCCGAAAATCGCGCGCAGCTTGTTGCGCCAGCCGTTGACGCGCAACGCGTCGCCGGCCATCGATACCCACTCGTGGAACGTCGCGACGAGCGGGTTGTTCGAGCCGAGCCGCTCGACGATCCCGTACTGCGGCGGATCGTCGGGCATTTCCTCGACATAGCTGCCGAACAGGCGATCCCAGATCACCAGGACGCCTGCGTAATTGCGGTCGATGTAGCGCGGATTGCGCGCATGGTGCGCGCGGTGGATCGATGGCGTGTTCAGCACGTATTCGAGCCAGCCGAGCTTGCCGATCGCCTGCGTGTGCACGAAGAACTGGAACGCGAGGTTGATCAGCACGATGCCGACGACCTGTTGCGGCGGAAAGCCGACGAACGCGAGCGGCAGCCAGAACACCCACATTCCCGCGACGGGGTACATCAGGCTCTGGCGGAACGCGGTCGAGAAATTCATCCGCTCGGACGAGTGGTGCACGACGTGCGCGGCCCACAGCCAGCGCACGCGATGGCTCGCGCGATGGAACACGTAGTAGAGGAAATCCTGCGCGACGAACAGCACCGCGAACGACAGCCAGCCGTCGTGCCACGTGAACAGGCGGTAGTGCCGGTAGCAATACGCGTAGACGGGGATCACGAACAGCCACGCGATCTTGTCGGCGCCCTGGTGCATCAGCGCGAGCGCCGCGTTGCACAGCGTATCGCGCCACGCATAGACATGGTCCTGCGCACGAGTGCGGGCGAGGTGCCAGGCCTCCCACGCGATGCAGAGCAGGAAGACGGGCGCCAGCGCGAGCAGAAGCAATTCGACGTCGAATCGCATGGGCGTGTCTCCTTCTTTCCCCTGCAAGCCTTGAGGCCGGGCGTATGGCCCGTTGTAGATATCGATCAGGCCAACAGCCTACGCAATCGCCACGCGCTAGGCGAGGGGGCAGCGTAGAGGGTTCCCTCTGAGGACAGGGTTTCTACGGAAGCCGCGCGGCACGGGGCCGGGCGGTGTGGCCCTGTTTTATGGGCGCGATTGGCGCGCGGTGTGTCGCGCGCGGGTGGCGGCTGCCGTTTCAAACCGGGGAGGGCGGGATTCCGTGTGCGGAGGCGCTTGCAGACCGCCCCGGCTACCCGCCGGGGCGACCCGCTGCGCGGTGCGGCCGCGTGGCCGGCGCAAGTCGGCGCGAGCCGGCGGCCGGCGGTGCCGCGCCATGCAGCGGTGCGCGGCTCGTCAGTGCGCGCCCGAGTAGATCCACTCGAGCAGCGTGTCGTGTGCGGCGCGTGCCCCTTCCGCGTGATCGTTATTGATGAAGCTCACGACGATGTAGCTCTGGCCGTCGGCGCCGGCAACGTAGCCGGCGATCGCGCGCACGTCGCGCAGCGTGCCGGTCTTGATGTGCGCGTTGCCGAGCACGCCGGCGTTGGTGAGGCGGTTCTTCATCGTGCCGTCGATGCCCGCGATCGGCAGCGAATCGACGAAGGCCTGCGCGACGGGGCTCGCGTTTGCGGCCTGCAGCAGCGCGGCGAGCGACTGCGCGCTCACGTGTTCTTCGCGCGACAGGCCCGAGCCGTTTTCGAGCACGAGGTCGGGCATCGCGATGCCGTTCTTCTGCAGGAACGCCTGAATCACGCGGCTCGACTGTTCGGGCGTCGCCGGCGGCTTGCCGCCGACCGCGCCGATTGTCAGGAACAGGTTGCGCGCCATCACGTTGTTGCTGAACTTGTTGATGTCGTAGACGATGCTGCCGAGCACCGGGCTGTGATGCACGGCCAGGGGCCGCGCGGTGGTCGGCACCTTGCCTTCGCTCACGGGCCCCGTGATCGTGCCGCCGTCCTGCTGCCACAGCGCGAGGAAGCCGCGCGCGAAGAACGTCGTGTGATCGAGGATCGCGAGGTTGGTCGTGTGCGCGCCGCAGCGCAGCGGATAGTCGCCGGCGAACGATGCGGTCATGATCCCGCTGCCGGCCGTCAGCGTCGGGCGCGCGGCCGCGGCGGCCGCGCTGCACGAGCCGGTGCCTTCGACCAGCTGGTTGTCGATCGACAGGTCCGCGAGCGGCGGCAGCACGTCGACGGCCACCTTGCCGTCGTCACCCGGCGTGACGGTGAACGTCACGGCCTTGAATGCGTACAGCAGCGGATCGGGGCCGACGTTGTACGGCGCGCTCGCATCGTCGTCGAACGAAGGGAGATCGCGCGTCGACGCCGCGAAGTAGCTCTTGTCGAGCACGAGGCCGCCGGCCACGCGCTTGACGCCGGCCTTGCGGAGCTTGTCGACGAGGTCGATCAGCTCTTCGGGCACGAGCTTCGGATCGCCGGTGCCCTTGATGTACAGGTTGCCCTGCAGCGTGCCGTCGGGGTCGATCGTGCCGTCCGTGTAGGCGGTCGTGCGCCAGCGGTAGTCGGGGCCGAGGATCGACAGGCCCGAGAAGGTCGTCACGAGCTTCATCGTCGATGCAGGCAGCATCGGCCGGCTCGCGTTCCACGCGATCAGCGGTTCCGGATCGCCGACGCGCTCGACGACGACGCTCATTGCCGACGCCGGCACCTTCGCGCGCTGCAGCGCGACGAGCACGGACGCCGGCAGGCCGGCCGCGCGCGCGGCCGGCGACACGACCGTGGTCTTGCGTGCTTCCTTGTGGGATTTCTTGCGGGCCTGCGCGGCAGGTGCGAAGGCGAGGGCGGTGCAGGTGGCGACGATGGCGGCCGCCCGCAGGCAGACGCGGGCGCGGGGGGCGAACCGGGTGGAAAGATCGGAAATCGGCATGAGCGAATACGGGAGAAGCACGACGTTCGGGCAGGGCGCGCGCGGCGCCAAAGCGCACATTGTAGAGACAAGTCCGGACAGCCCCCTTGCAATCCGCCTTTCTGTTGCATTGCACGGTGCCGCGCGCACGGTTCGCGGCGCTACAATGGTCGCCGTGTTTGACTCGCCCCATGGATGCCTGTCCCGATGCGGATACTGCTTGTCGAAGATGATCGAATGATTGCCGAAGGCGTGCGCAAGGCGCTGCGCTCGGACGGCTTTGCAGTCGACTGGGTGCAGGACGGCGACGCCGCACTGACGGCGCTCGGCGGCGAGACGTACGACCTGCTGCTGCTCGATCTCGGCCTGCCGAAGCGCGACGGTATCGACGTGCTGCGTACGCTGCGCGCGCGCGGGCTGGCGCTGCCGGTGCTGATCGTCACCGCGCGCGACGCGGTTGCCGATCGCGTGAAGGGCCTCGACGCGGGCGCCGACGACTACCTCGTCAAGCCGTTCGACCTCGACGAGCTCGGCGCGCGGATGCGTGCACTGATCCGCCGCCAGGCGGGGCGCAGCGAGTCGCTGATCCGCCACGGCGCGCTGACGCTCGATCCCGCTTCGCACCAGGTGACGCTCGACGGCGTGCCCGTCGCGTTGTCCGCGCGCGAGTTCGCGTTGCTCGAAGCGCTGCTCGCGCGGCCCGGCGCGGTGCTGTCGAAGAGCCAGCTCGAGGAGAAGATGTACGGCTGGGGCGAGGAGATCGGCAGCAACACGGTCGAGGTCTACATCCACGCGCTGCGCAAGAAGCTCGGCTCGGACCTGATCCGCAACGTGCGCGGGCTCGGCTACATGGTCGTCAAGGAAAGCTGACGCGTGAGGTCGATTCGTCATCAATTGCTGATCTGGCTGCTCGCGATCGTTGTCGCAGGCGTGGGCATCGCGGGCTGGCTCATCTACCGGCAGGCGCTCGCCGAGGCGAACGAACTGTTCGACTACCAGTTGCAGGAAATCGCCGCGGCGCTGCCGTCCGAGCCGTTCTCGCAGGTGTTCGGCTCGCGCACCAACGGCGACGAAGGCATCGTCATCCAGATCTGGAACCGCAACGGCGTGCTGATGTATTTCTCGCATCCGCGTGCGCCGATCGCGCCGCGCGCGGAGCTCGGTTTCTCGACCGAGCGCACCGATCGCGGCGAATGGCGCGTGTACGGTGCGATCGTCGGCGACAACGTCGTGCAGCTCGCGCAGCCGCTGTCGGTGCGCAACCGGCTCGCGGCGAACGTCGCGCTGCGCACGCTGTGGCCGCTGATCGTGCTGCTGCCGTTCCTCGGCGCGGCCGTGTGGGTGATCGTCGGGCGCGGGCTCGCGCCGCTCGGCCGTGTGACGCGCGCGGTCGAGGCGCGCCGGCCGGAAGCGCTCGATCCGCTGCCCGATGCGCGCCTGCCGCTCGAGGTGCAGCCGCTCGTGCGGGCGCTGAACGGGCTGCTCGCGCGGCTGTCGGCCGCGCTCGACACGCAGAAGGCCTTCGTGGCCGATGCCGCGCACGAACTGCGCACGCCGCTCGCAGCCGTGCAGATCCAGGCCCAACTCGTCGCCCGCGCGAAGGACGACGCATCGCGCCGCGAGGCGGTCGCGGATCTTCAGGATGGCGTGTCGCGTGCGACGCGTCTCACGGAGCAACTGCTTGCGCTGGCACGCGCCGAACCCGATGGCGCGACGATGCGCGAGCCGGTCGACCTGCAGGCACTGCTCGCCGAATGCGTGGCCGCGCTTGCGCCGCTCGCGCAGCGGCGCGACATCGATCTCGGCTTCGAGGAGACGCGCGCGGCGAGCGTCGTCGCGGACGTCGGCGCGCTGCGCGTGATGTTCGGCAACCTGCTCGACAACGCGGTGAAATACACGCCGGACGGCGGTCGCATCGACGTGTCGCTGACCCGCGACGCGGCCGGCCGCGCGTGCGTCCAGATTGGCGACAGCGGGCCCGGCATCCCGGCCGACGAGCGTGAGCGCGTGTTCGACCGCTTCTACCGCGACAGCTCCGCGCGGGCGCGCACCGACGTGGCGGGCAGCGGGCTCGGGCTCGCGATCGTCAAGCGCGTGGCGGCGCAGCAGGGTGCGACGGTGTCGCTCGGCGACGCGGCCGCGGGCGGCCTGCTCGTCAGCGTCGTGTTCCGCGATGCCGAGATGCCGACCGAGGCGCCGCAGCCGTCCGAATCCGTGTGAAGAACGCCGCCGGGCGGGCGCCGGCGGCCGCTTAAGCCCCGCTTAAGGCTGATTAAGCCTCCTTTAAGTCAGGGTCGTTACGCTGCGTCCTAACAAAGAGGAGGTCCTACGATGAACACCCGATTCCTTGCGCGCGGCGCCGTCGCGGTCGCCGTGGCGGCCGCCCTGTCCGCCGGTTATGTCGCCGGCACCCGCCGCGCCGATCCGCAGATCATCACGCCCGCGCAGGCTGCCGCACTGATGCCGGCCGAGGCGGCCGCCAAGACCGGCATCCCCGATTTCTCCGGGCTCGTCGAGACCTACGGCCCGGCGGTCGTGAACATCAGCGCGAAGCACGTCGTGAAGCAGGTGTCGCGGCGCGTGCAGCAGCCGCAACTGCCGATCGACCCGAGCGACCCGTTCTACCAGTTCTTCAAGCATTTCTACGGCCAGGTGCCGGGCATGGGCGGCGACGCACAGCCGGACGACCAGCCGAGCGCGAGCCTCGGTTCCGGGTTCGTCATCAGCTCCGACGGATACATCCTTACCAATGCGCACGTGATCGACGGCGCGAACGTCGTCACGGTCAAGCTGACCGACAAGCGCGAATACAAGGCGAAGGTCGTCGGTGCCGACAAGCAGTCCGACGTCGCGGTGCTGAAGATCGACGCGAGCGGCCTGCCGACCGTGAAGATCGGCGACCCGGCGCAGAGCAAGGTCGGCCAGTGGGTCGTCGCGATCGGTTCGCCGTACGGCTTCGACAACACGGTCACGTCGGGCATCATCAGCGCGAAGTCGCGCGCGCTGCCGGACGAGAACTACACGCCGTTCATCCAGACCGACGTGCCGGTGAACCCCGGTAACTCGGGCGGCCCGCTGTTCAATCTGCAGGGCGAGGTGATCGGCATCAACTCGATGATCTATTCGCAGACGGGCGGCTTCCAGGGCCTGTCGTTCGCGATCCCGATCAACGAGGCGATCAAGGTAAAGGACGAGCTCGTGAAGACGGGCCACGTGAGCCGCGGCCGCCTCGGCGTAGCCGTGCAGGGGCTGAACCAGACGCTCGCGAGCTCATTCGGACTGCAGAAGCCGGATGGCGCGCTCGTCAGCTCGGTCGATCCGAACGGCCCGGCCGCGAAGGCCGGCCTGCAGCCGGGTGACGTGATCCTGTCGGTCAACGGCTCGCCGGTTGCCGATTCGACGTCGCTGCCCGCGCAGATCGCGAACCTGAAGCCGGGCTCGAAGGCCGACCTGCAGATCTGGCGCGACAAGTCGAAGAAGTCGATCAGCGTGACGCTCGGCGCAATGGCCGACGCGAAGCTCGCGTCGAATGACGGCGGACCCGTCGAGCAGGGGCGCCTGGGCGTCGCGGTGCGTCCGCTGTCGCCGCAGGAGCGCAGCGCCGACAACCTGTCGCACGGCCTGATCGTGCAGCAGGCCGGCGGGCCGGCCGCCAACGCGGGCATCCAGCCCGGCGACGTGATCCTCGCGGTCAACGGCCGCCCGGTCACGAGCCCCGAGCAGTTGCGCGACGCGGTCAAAGGTGCGGGCAACAGTCTTGCTCTGCTGATCCAGCGCGATAATGCACAGATCTTCGTGCCGGTCGACCTGAGCTGACCGGCCACGGCCGACGGCCGGCCTGGCCGGCCGCGGCGGGCGCCGCCGAGGTTCGATCGCACGATGCAGCGCCCTGTATGTGTTCCGACCCCAAGGAGAGAGCCATGCAATATCTACGCAACGTGTCCCGATTTGCCGTCGCCGCGGCGCTGGCCGCCGGCCTCGCCGCCGGCGCGACCGGCGCGTACGCGCAGTCGGACGGCTTGCCCGCCGCGCGCCAGCAAGGCGACGTCACCTTCGTGTCCGGCGGCGTCGGGCAGGACGAATCGACGGCGTTCCAGCGCAACGAGCCGAAATGGCCGATGGCGCTGCGTTTCACCGGCAAGGGCGGCGAGTTCCTGGCCGACGTTCATGTGCGGATCGTCGACGGCAAGGGCGACGAGGTGCTGAAGACCGACGCGCGCGGGCCGTACATGCTCGTGAAGGTGCCGCCGGGCCGCTATACGGTGCATGCGTCGTACCAGGGCAACGAGGAATCCCGTGCCGTCACGGTCGGCTCGAAGGGCGGCGCGAAGGCTGCGTTTCAGTGGAGCGCGCAGTAGCCCGCCGCGCGCGGCTCCGGCCGGGGGCGCGCATTCGGCTGCGGTTTCGCCCATAATGAAAGCCACGGCACCCGTGCCGTGGCTTTTTCGTTTCCTGAGCCCGGCTTGGCCGTGCCGCCCCAAGGAGAAACGATGTCCGACGCAGCCGACCCACGTCTCGAAATCGTGCCGAACCGTCATCGCGTGCGCGTGATCCATCGTGGCATCACGTACGCCGATTCGCACGGCGCGCTGACCGTGCGCGAAACGGGCCTGCCGGACACCCACTACCTGCCGCGCCGCGACGTCAACATGCGCCGGCTCGTGAAATCAGGTGTCACGTCGGCCTGTCCGTTCAGGGGCGAGGCCGTGCACTTCGACTTGCAGACGGAAGACGGCGTGATCGAGAACGCCGCATGGAGTTACGAGGAACCGAAGGCGGCTGCGTCGGCGCTCGCGCACTACGTCGCCTTCGACGCTGCACGGATCGACAGTCTCGTCGAGACGTCCTGATGCGGTGCACGTTCATCGGGGAGGCGTCATGGAACTGAACGACACGTTACGCATACCGCTCGCGCCGCCCGTCGTGCGGGAGGCGTTCGAGGATCTCGCGTTGCTGCGCGCGAGCTTCGACCATTGCGAATCCTTCGTGAAGCTTGCGGACGGCGAGTTCGCGCTGACGATCACGGTGCCGCTCGGCCCGCTGCGCGCCCGCTACGACGTGCGTGCGCATGCGGCTGCCGAGCAGGGCGACGCGGAAGGGCAGCCGCGCCGCGTGCTCAATTTCAAGGCGCGGGCCGACGGACTCGGCGCGCTGCGCGGCCAGGTCGAACTCGTGCTGATGCAGGACGACGATGCGAACGCCACGCGCATCGAGTACGTGGTCTGGGCGACGGCGAGCGGCCCGCTCACCGAGCTGCCGGGGCGGCAGATCGAAAATACATTGCGCGAATGGACCGACGATTTCTTCCGTGAATTCTGCGCGGTCGTACAGGCGAAGCACGGTCTCGCACCGAATCGCGCGCGCTCGGCCGCGCCGCGGCGCCAGCATGTGTTCCTGCGGCCGGCGTCGCTGGTGGCCGCGACGAAGCGTTCGCTGCCGTCGCACCTCGGCGGCGCGCTGACCGGGCGTGCGGCCAGCGCGCTCCCGCATCGCGGCTCCGGCACGGTGCCCGTCTGGGGGTGGGCCGCGATGATCGTCTTCGTCGCGCTGCTGCTTTACGCGGCGCGCTGGATCAACGGCGGCTGAGCGGCCGGCCGGTTCCGCTGCAAGGTCCGCCCGCCGCGGCGCATTACCGCCCGGCATCGGCGCCGGTTCCGGCGCCGCGAAATTCCCTTCGATACGCCGACGGAGACGTGCCGAGCGCGCCCGCGAAATGCTGGCGCAGCGATACGCTCGACCCGTAGCCGGCCGCCTGCGCGATCGCATCGATCGATTGCCCGGTGGTTTCCAGCAGATGCTGCGCACGCGCGAGCCGCTCGGCCTGCAGCCACGCGGTGACGGTCGTGCCGGTCGCCTGGCGGAAGTGGCGCGTGAACGTGCGCCGGCTCATCAGCACGCGTTCGGCGAGCGAATCGACGCTGTGCGCGGCGTCGAGGTGCGCGCGCACCCAGTCGAGCAGCCCCGCGAGCCGCGCATCGCGCGGGTGCGCGGCGACCGGCTGCGGCACGTATTGCGCCTGCCCGCCCTGGCGGTGCGGCGGGATCACGAGGCGGCGCGCGATCTGGTTCGCGGCGTCCGAGCCGAAGCGCCGCCGCACGACGTGCAGGCAGCAGTCGAGCCCCGCGGCCGTGCCCGCCGACGTCATCAGGTTGCCGTCGTCCACGTACAGCACGTCCGGATCGAGCTTCACGCGCGGAAAGCGTTGCGCGAAGTCGTCGGCCCATGCCCAGTGCGTGGTGGCCGGGCGGCCGTCGAGCAGGCCGGCCGCGGCAAGCACGTACGCGCCGAGGCACAGCCCGACGAGCTGCGCGCCACGCGCGGCGACGGCGCGGACGGCGTCGAGCAGCACGTCGGGCGGCGCTTCGTCCGGGTCGCGCCACGCCGGCACGATGACGATGTCCGCGTCGTCTAGCCCGTCGAGCCCGTATGGCGCGGTGATCGTGAAGCCGCCCGTCGTAGACAGCGGGCCGCGCTCGGCCGAGCAGACGCGGAACTCGAACGCGGGCGAGGCGGCCGCGTCGCGTTCCTTGCCGAACACGACGGACGGCACCGACAGGTGGAACGGGCTGATGCCGTCGTACGCGATCACGGCAACGACGGTCGGAACGGGCGGGGTGGGCGAGACGGCGGCGGTCATGGCGGGCTCAGGATGGGCGATGGCCCGATTCTATCGAAGAATGGCTATCGGGCCACTGTCCGCGTGAGCGATGTCCCCCGACAATGCATCGCATCGCGCCGCTGGCCGCCCCGTTCCGGGGCGGGGCCGCGCCCCCGGACCAGGAGCCCGCCATGTCGAACGCCGTCCCGCATTCCGTTTCCCGTTCCGCTTCCCGTCCGGCTTCCCGTCCGGCTTCCCGCCGCGCGCTGATCGTGATCGACGTTCAGAACGAGTACGTGACGGGCAACCTCCCGATCGAGTATCCGCCGCTCGACGTGTCGCTCGCGAACATCGGCCGCGCGATCGATGCCGCGCATGCGGCCGGCGTGCCCGTGATCGTCGTCCAGCACGTCGCGCCTGCCGGCGCGCCGATCTTCGCGCCCGGCACCGACGGCGTCGCACTGCACGCGGTCGTCGCCGGCCGGCCGTACGCGCACCTGATCGAGAAGGCGCAGGCAAGCGCGTTTGCCGGGACCGATCTTGCTGCGTGGCTCGATGCACGCGGGATCGACACGCTCGCGGTGGCCGGCTACATGACGCACAACTGCAATGCGTCGACGGTCTATCACGCGGCGCATGCGGGGCTGAATGTCGAGTACCTGGACGACGCGACGGGCGCGCTGCCATACGAGAACGAAGCCGGCGCGGCGAGCGCCGAGGAGATTCACCGCGCGTACACGGTGGTGTTCCAGTCGAATTTCGCGGCCGTGATGTCCACCGATGCGTGGATCGCGGGACTGGCCGATGCGCCGATGCCAAAGCGCGATTCGGTCGCCGCGTCGAACCGGCGGGCCCGCGCGCAGCGCGCGAAGGCGGCCTGAGCAGGGCGGGGAGAAGCGGGCGCGGGCAGTGCGCTGGCGAGGTTGGCGCGCCGCCCGATGAAACGAAGACCGCGGGCGAACGCTCGCCGCGCGGTCATTCGCCGTCTTTCAGCATGGCCGGGCTGTAGCGCAGCATGTCGAAACAGCCGTCGACGAGCTTTTCCGCATGCTGCTCGGCGTCGATCTCGTCGGGCAGCATCAGCATGTCGCGCACGAAACCGCTGACGAGCGTGTGCAGCATCAGCGTCGCGCGCCACGTATCGAGTCGCTCGGGCAGCAGCTTGAGCCGCACCGCCCCCGCGAGGTCGGCGTCGATCGCGTGCAGTGCCTCGCTCATCCCCGCGCGGTTGCGCTGCAGCAGCGGCTCCAGGTCCGCGACGTATTCGCACTTCATGAACAGGATGCTGAACACGCGCCGCAACTGCGCGTCGCGCTGCACGCCGAGCAGGCACCAGATCAGGATCTGGCGGATCTTGTCGAGCGGATTGCCGCCCGGCGCGTCGAGCGGCATCCGTTTCAGCTCGTCGATCGGCAGAAACACGCGGTCGAACATCGCGTCGAACAGCTCGCTTTTATTCGCGAAGTGCCAGTAGATCGCGCCGCGCGTCACGCCGGCGTGCTGTGCGATGTCCGCGAGCGACGTGTGCGACACGCCCTTCTCGAAGAACACGTGTTCGGCGGCGTCGAGAATGCTGTTGCGCGTCTCGAGCGCCTCCTCCTTGGTACGTCTGACCATGTGCAGGCCTGATTGGATCGATCGTAGGTGAATATAGGGTCTGCAACCCTCGTCGCAGTCATATAGACTGGCTATGCTTGCGGCTGGTAACAATTCGTAAGACTGGACAGCCGGCGGCGCATAAACGGGCTTTTTACATACATTCATGAATGTATATACAATACCACCCTACGATCGAATGACCCAAGTGGCAATCAGTTAATATCCCACTCTGCTGATTCCCGCCAAAGTACCAGTCCGCAGTTGCGGGGCAACCTGTCGGCACGGAGGTTTCGTGCCGCTTGCTGTATCTAGCAGTCCAGTATTTCAGGTGTTCGATCTGCGCCGTGAGGCGCATCCGTGTTGCGCTCGCTCCGGTCGGGTGCGGCACTTATTCCATTGGTTATACACAGAGGTCGCTCCATGCGCGTCGAACGGGTTCCATACCGCTTAATCACTGTCGCGACGGCCGCCGTTTTCCTGGCCGCGTGCGGGAAAAAAGAATCGGCACCGCCGCCGCAAACGCCGGAAGTCGGCGTCGTCACCGTCCAGCCGCAAGCCGTACCGGTCTTCACCGACCTGCCGGGCCGCACCAGTGCGTTCCTCGTCGCGCAGGTGCGCGCGCGGGTCGACGGCATCGTGCTGCGCCGCGAATTCACCGAAGGCACCGACGTCAAGGCCGGTCAGCGCCTCTACAAGATCGATCCGGCGCCCTACATCGCCGCGCTGAACAGCGCAAAGGCGACGCTCGCGAAGGCGCAGGCGAACCTCGTCACGCAGAACGCGCTGGTTGCACGCTACAAGGTGCTGGTGGCCGCGAACGCGGTCAGCAAGCAGGACTACGACAACGCGGTGGCCACGCAGGGCCAGGCCGCGGCGGACGTCGCGGCCGGCAAGGCGGCGGTCGATACCGCGCAGATCAACCTGGGCTATACCGATGTCGTTTCGCCGATCACCGGCCGCGTCGGCATTTCGCAGGTGACGCCGGGCGCGTACGTGCAGGCGAGCCAGGCGACGCTGATGTCGACGGTGCAGCAACTCGATCCGGTGTACGTGGACCTCACGCAGTCGAGCCTCGAAGGGCTGAAGCTGCGCCAGGACGTGCAGAGCGGCCGCCTGAAGACGAGCGGCCCGGGCGCGGCGAAGGTGTCGCTGATCCTGGAAGACGGCAAGACCTATTCGGAGGCCGGCAAGCTGCAGTTCTCGGACGTGACGGTCGACCAGACCACCGGCTCGGTGACGATCCGCGCGGTCTTCCCGAACCCGGGCCGCGTGCTGCTGCCGGGCATGTTCGTGCGTGCACGGATCGAGGAAGGCGTGAACGAGAACGCGTTCCTGGTGCCGCAGATCGGCGTGACGCATGACCAGAAGGGCCAGGCGATCGCGATGGTCGTGAACGCCAGCAACAAGGTCGAGCCGCGTCCGCTGAAGACGACGGGCATGCAGGGCCAGAACTGGGTCGTCGAAGGCGGTCTGGAAGCGGGCGATCACGTGATCGTGCAGGGCGTCGACAAGGTGCGCCCGGGTGCGACCGTGAAGACGGTCGCGGCGCAGCTCGCACCGGCGGCCGCTGCCGCACCGGGTGCTGCTGCCGCCTCCGCCGCGCCGGCCGCTGCCGGTTCCGGCGCCGCTGCCGCTTCCGGTGCTGCCGCATCGGGTGCCGCGCCGGCGAGTGCTGCCGCTGCTTCGAGCGCGCAATAACAGGGAGCCTGTTTCATGGCAAAGTTTTTTATCGATCGCCCGATCTTCGCGTGGGTGATCGCCATCATCCTGATGCTGGCCGGGGTTGCAGCGATCTTCACGCTGCCGATCTCGCAGTATCCGACGATCGCACCGCCATCGATCCAGATCACGGCGAACTACCCGGGCGCTTCCGCGAAGACGGTGGAAGACACGGTGACGCAGGTGATCGAGCAGCAGATGAGCGGTCTCGACAACTTCCTGTACATGTCGTCGACGAGCGATGACTCGGGCAACGCGACGATCACGCTGACCTTCGCGCCGGGTACCAACGCCGACATCGCGCAGGTCCAGGTGCAGAACAAGCTGTCGCTCGCGACGCCGGTCCTGCCGCAGGTCGTGCAGCAGCTTGGTCTGTCGGTGACGAAGTCGAGCAGCAGCTTCCTGCTGGTGCTCGCCTTCAACTCCGAAGACGGCAGCATGAACAAGTACGACCTCGCGAACTTCGTGGCGTCGCACGTGAAGGACCCGATCAGCCGGTTGAACGGCGTCGGTACCGTCACGCTGTTCGGCTCGCAGTACGCGATGCGGATCTGGCTCGACCCGAACCGCCTGACGAACTACGGCCTCACGCCGGTCGACGTCAGCTCCGCGATCACCGCGCAGAACGTGCAGATCGCGGGCGGCCAGATCGGCGGCACGCCGGCTACGCCGGGCACCGTGCTGCAGGCGACGATCACCGAATCGACGCTGCTGCAGACGCCCGAGCAGTTCGGCAACATCCTGCTGAAGGTCAACCAGGACGGCTCGCAGGTTCGCCTGAAGGACGTCGCGCAGATCGGCCTCGGCGGCGAAAACTACAACTTCGACACGAAGTACAACGGTCAGCCGACCGCGGCACTCGGTATCCAGCTCGCGACCAACGCGAACGCCCTCGCGACCGCGAAGGCCGTGCGCGCGAAGATCGACGAACTGGCACCGTTCTTCCCGCACGGCCTCGTCGTGAAGTACCCGTACGACACGACGCCGTTCGTGAAGCTGTCGATCGAGGAAGTGGTCAAGACGCTGCTCGAAGGTATCGTGCTGGTGTTCCTCGTGATGTATCTGTTCCTGCAGAACCTGCGGGCGACGATCATCCCGACGATCGCGGTGCCGGTCGTGCTGCTCGGCACGTTCGCGATCATGTCGATGGTGGGCTTCTCGATCAACACGCTGTCGATGTTCGGCCTCGTGCTCGCGATCGGCCTGCTGGTGGACGATGCGATCGTGGTGGTGGAGAACGTCGAGCGGGTGATGGCGGAAGAGGGCCTGTCACCGAAGGAGGCGACCCGCAAGGCGATGGGCCAGATCACCGGCGCACTCGTCGGCGTGGCGCTCGTGCTGTCGGCGGTGTTCGTGCCGGTGGCGTTCTCCGGCGGGTCGGTCGGCGCGATCTATCGTCAGTTCTCGCTGACGATCGTGTCGGCGATGGTGCTGTCGGTGCTGGTCGCGTTGATTCTGACGCCGGCACTGTGCGCGACGATCCTCAAGCCGATCCCGCAAGGGCATCACGAAGAGAAGAAGGGTTTCTTCGGCTGGTTCAACCGCACGTTCAACAACAGCCGCGACAAGTACCACGTCGGCGTGCACCACGTGATCAAGCGCTCGGGGCGCTGGCTCATCATCTATCTGGTCGTGATCGTCGCGGTCGGGCTGCTGTTCGTGCGCCTGCCGAAGTCGTTCCTGCCCGATGAAGACCAGGGCCTGATGTTCGTGATCGTGCAGACGCCGTCGGGTTCGACGCAGGAAACGACCGCGAAGACGCTCGCGAACATTTCCGACTACCTGCTGAAGGACGAGAAGGAAATCGTCGAATCGGCGTTCACGGTCAACGGCTTCAGCTTCGCGGGCCGTGGCCAGAACTCCGGTCTCGTGTTCGTGCGCCTGAAGGACTACTCGCAGCGTCAGCATGCGAACCAGAAGGTGCAGGCGCTGATCGGCCGGATGTTCGGGCGCTACGCGGGCTACAAGGACGCGATCGTGATCCCGTTCAACCCGCCGTCGATTCCTGAACTCGGTACCGCTGCCGGCTTCGACTTCGAGCTGACCGACAACGCGGGTCTTGGCCACGATGCGCTGATGGCCGCGCGTAACCAGCTGCTCGGGATGGCCTCGAAGGATCCGACGCTGCAGGGCGTGCGCCCGAACGGCCTGAACGATACGCCGCAGTACAAGGTCGACATCGACCGCGAGAAGGCGAATGCGCTCGGCGTGACGGCCGCTGCGATCGACCAGACGTTCTCGATCGCGTGGGCGTCGCAGTACGTGAACAACTTCCTCGACGTCGACGGCCGGATCAAGAAGGTCTACGTGCAGGCCGATGCGCCGTTCCGGATGACGCCGGAAGACATGAACATCTGGTACGTGCGCAACAGTTCGGGCGGGATGGTGCCGTTCAGCGCGTTCTCGACCGGTCACTGGACGTACGGTTCGCCGAAGCTCGAGCGCTACAACGGTGTATCGGCGATGGAAATCCAGGGTCAGGCCGCACCGGGCAAGTCGACGGGCCAGGCGATGACCGCGATGGAAGGGCTCGCGAAGAAACTGCCGGTCGGTATCGGCTATTCGTGGACCGGCCTGTCGTTCCAGGAAATCCAGTCCGGTTCGCAGGCGCCGATCCTGTACGCGATCTCGATCCTCGTCGTGTTCCTGTGTCTGGCGGCGCTGTATGAAAGCTGGTCGATCCCGTTCTCGGTGATCATGGTGGTGCCGCTCGGCGTGATCGGCGCACTGCTCGCGGCAACGATGCGCGGTCTGGAAAACGACGTGTTCTTCCAGGTCGGCCTGCTGACTACCGTGGGCTTGTCGGCGAAGAACGCGATCCTGATCGTGGAGTTCGCGCGCGAACTGCAGCAGACGGAGAAGATGGGGCCGATCGAGGCCGCGCTGGAAGCGGCGCGCCTGCGGCTGCGTCCGATCCTGATGACGTCGCTCGCGTTCATTCTCGGCGTGATGCCGCTCGCAATCAGCAACGGCGCGGGTTCGGCGAGCCAGCACGCAATCGGTACGGGCGTGATCGGCGGGATGATCACGGCGACGTTCCTCGCGATCTTCATGATCCCGATGTTCTTCGTGAAGATCCGTGCGATCTTCAGCGGCGAGAAGGAAGACGTCGACGAGGCGCTGCGCCTGGCTCAGGAGCACTCGCACCACGAAGAGAAGCCGGGCAACGGCGACGAAGGCAACAAGGGACAGTGATGATGCAAAAACACGCTTTGACTGCAATCGCGGTCGCGCTCTTTGCCACGGGCTGCACGATGGCCCCGCATTACAAGCGGCCCGACGCGCCCGTCGCACAGGCGTACCCGGCCGGCGGCGTCTACGCGACGCAGCCGGGCGCTGCCGGCGCGCGCAGCGCGAACGGCCAGGCGGCGACCGCCATCGGCTGGCGCGAGTTCTTCGTCGATCCGCGCCTGCAGCGGCTGATCGAGATCGCGCTGAAAAACAACCGCGACCTGCGCGTGTCGGTGCTGAACATCGAGGCGGCGCGCGCGCAGTACCAGATCACGCGCGCGGGCCTGTTCCCGACGCTGAACGGTACGGGTACGGGCAACATCCAGCGCTATCCGGCCGGCGTATCGACGACGCAGGCGCCGTTGATCTCGCGCGCCTACAACGTCGGGCTTTCCGCTTCGTGGGAACTCGACCTGTTCGGCCGCGTGCAGAGCCTGAAGGACCAGGCACTCGCGCAGTACCTGTCGACCGCGTACGCACGGCAGGCGTCGGAAATCTCGCTGGTGTCGTCGGTGGCTGACCAGTACCTGACGCTGCTGTCGACCGACGACCTGTTGCAGGTCACGGAGAACACGCTGAAGTCCGCCCAGGCGCAGTACGACCTGACGAAGCTGCAGTTCGACAACGGCACAGGTTCCGAGCTCGAGCTGCGTCAGGCGCAGACGGTGGTCGAGACGGCGCTCGCGAACCAGCAGCAACAGGCGCGTGCGCGTGCACAGGCGCTGAACTATCTGGTGCTGCTGATCGGCGAGCCGCTGCCGGACGACCTGCCGGCGGGCATGCCGCTCGACGCGCAGAACCTGCTGACGGATGTGCCGGCAGGCCTCCCGTCTGACCTGCTGACGCGTCGCCCCGACGTGATGCAGGCCGA
Source organism: Burkholderia sp. D-99 (assembly GCF_011605345.1). Taxonomy (GTDB): domain Bacteria; phylum Pseudomonadota; class Gammaproteobacteria; order Burkholderiales; family Burkholderiaceae; genus Burkholderia. The sequence goes on along the minus strand of NZ_JAAOXM010000011.1, from coordinate 94,986 downwards.
GCAGACGCTGCTGGCCGCGAACGCGAACATCGGCGCGGCGCGCGCGGCGTTTTTCCCGAAGATCTCGCTGACGGCCGCGTTCGGCACCTCGAGCCCGACGCTGGGCGGCCTGTTCAAGGCCGGCACGGCGGCGTGGTCGTTTGCGCCGAGTATTGCGCTGCCGATCTTCGAGGGCGGGTCGAACATCGCGAACCTCGATCTCGCGCACGTGCAGAAGCGCATCGAGATCGCCAACTACGAGAAGGCGATCCAGTCGGCATTCCGCGAAGTGTCGGACGGCCTGGCCGCACGCGGCACGTACGACCAGCAGATCGCGGCGCTCGAGCGCAACGAGCACGCGCAGCAGCGACGTTTCGACCTGTCGGACCTGCGCTACAAGAACGGCGTCGACAGCTACCTGTCGGTGCTGACTGCGCAGACGGATCTGTACTCGGCACAGCAGACGCTGATCAGCGCGCGCCTCGCACGCTGGACGAACCTGGTCGATCTGTACCGTGCACTGGGCGGCGGCTGGGTCCAGCGGGCCGGCGAGACGCCGCGCGCGCCGGATGCGCCGGTCGACTACGACAAGGCGGCCGCTCCTGCGCCTGCGTCGGCAGCAGCGACGAACGGGTAAGCGAAAGGAAGGGCAGGCGCGGCCATCGCGCCTGTCCTTCGAACCGGCTGTATGCGGAAACGAAAACGCCACGGATGATAGTCCGTGGCGTTTTCTTTTATGCGGCCGAGTCGCGTGAGATCACGACGGTTGGCGTGACGATGACTGCATCGGGCATCGGGCATCGGGCATCGGGCATCGGGCATCGAGCACCGGGCACTGGGCACTGGGCACTGGGCATCGGGCACCGGGCATCGGGCATCAGGCATCGGGCATCGGGCATCGGGCATCGGGCATCAGGCATCAGGCATCAGGCATCAGGCATCAGGCATCGGCAGCGTCCATCACGGCAGACAGGTCGCCCGACGCGGCCAAACGGCAGCCTGCATCGCGTCGCTGGCGGCCTGCCAGCGAGCACCCTGAGCGCGCACGCGGGCACTGAGCGTCGTCCGCCCCCCGCCAAGCAAAAACGCCACGGCATGCCGTGGCGTTGTTCGTTTCCGCTTCGCGCCGTCGCCCGGCGCGTCGTGATCAGTGATGCACGTCGGCCGGGCGGCCGTCGAAGTCATGTCCGGCGCGGCGGATGTCGCAGCGCGCGTCCTTTTCGCCTTTCACGCCGTTGAACACGATGTTCAGGATCACGGCCGTGGCCGATGCCAGCAGGATGCCGCTGTGCAGGATCGGGGCGAGCGCGGGCGGCAGCTTCGAGAAGAAGTGCGGCGACACGACCGGCACGAGGCCCATGCCGACGCTCACGGCGACGATGAACAGGTTGTGCGAGTTGTTCACGAAGTCGACCTTCGACAGCACCTTGATGCCGTTCGCGGCCACCATCCCGAACATCACGATGCCCGCACCGCCGAGCACGAACGGCGGCACCGATGCGACCACCTGCGCCATCTTCGGGAACAGGCCGAGCAGCACGAGGATCACGCCGCCGGTGGCGCACACGAAACGGCTCTTCACGCCCGTCACGCCGATCAGGCCGACGTTCTGCGAGAACGACGTATGCGGGAACGAGTTGAAGATGCCGCCGATCAGCGTGCCGAGACCGTCGACGCGCAGGCCGCGCACCAGGCGCTCCTGGTTGACCGGGCGATCGACCATGTCGCCGACTGCGAGAAACATGCCGGTCGATTCGATGAACGTGACGAACATCACCGTGACCATCGTCACGATCGACAGCGGGTCGAAGTGCGGCAGGCCGAAGTGGAACGGCATCACGATGCCGACCCACGGTGCGTGCGCGACGCCGTCGGTATTCACGCGGCCGATCGCGAACGCGATCGCGAAACCGGCGACGATGCCGAGCAGCACCGAGATGTTCGCGATGAAGCCGCGGCCGAACTTGTTGATCAGCAGGATCAGCGTCAGCACGAGCAGTGACAGGCCGAGATAGACGGGGCTGCCGTACTCGGGGTTGCCGACGCCGCCGGCCGCCCAGTTGATGCCGACTTCCATCAGCGACAGCCCGATCACCGCGATCACGGTGCCGACGACCACTGGCGGGAAGAACCGCAACAGCTTGCCGATCATCGGCGCGAGCACGATGCCGATGATGCCGGCCGCGATCGTCGAACCGAAGATGTCGAGAATGCCGAGGCCGGGGTTCGTGCCGATCGCGATCATCGGGCCGACTGCCGCGAACGTGCAGCCCATGATGACGGGCAGGCGGATCCCGAAGATCCACAGGCCCAGCGTCTGGATCAGCGTGGCGACGCCGCACGAAAACAGATCGGCGCTGATCAGGAACGCGATCTGGTCTTTCGGCAGCTTGAGTGCGGCGCCAACGATAAGCGGCACGGCGACAGCGCCGGCGTACATGACGAGGACGTGCTGGAGACCAAGCGTTACAAGCTTGCCGGTCGGCAGCACCTCATCGCACGGATGGACCGTGTTCGATTGCATCTGTCTCACTCCATGATCTTGTTTTCGGGGTGATACGAAGTTATGCGGAATGAATCCGCGCAACAAGAGCGCTGGGTACTATTCCGTTCTTTGCTGGTTCGATATGCCATTTCGGCATGAAACAAGGTGTCGATCATCGGGAAACTGCCGCAGGAGTGAGGTTTCCCGGTTTTATAGCCCTTCAAAATAGCGCTGGCCCCCGTGTCAAATATAGGCCGCTTTATGGTGTGTATCGGGTGGGTCGCATAGTGGCAAAAAGTGCCTGGGAAAAATCGTGCCGGGTTAACCCGCGAGCGGCCGCTTTCGCCGGCAAGGTGCAGCCGGGTGAAACCCGGCACGCAACCGCGTTTTCGGCCCGCCGCGGCGGCGGCAAAAAACGGGGCGCGCATCGCGATCCCGTTATCATCGACATCCGTTCATTCGAATTCACCGTCACGTCATGCGCCTGCTCGGAATCGACCTCGGCACCGGCTCCGTCAAACTCGTCACGCTCGATGCCGACGGCGTCGAGCGTGCGGTTGCGAGCGAACCCTATGCGCTGTCGTCTCCGCAGCCCGGCTGGGCCGAGATCGCGCCCGACACGTGGTGGCAGGCGCTCGTGCGCGCGGCCGCACGGCTGCCGGCCGACGAGCGTGCGCAGGTCGCAGCGATCGGGTTCTCGGGGCAGATGCACGGCGTCGTGTTGATCGACGCGGCCGGGCGGCCGGTGCGGCCCGCGCTGCTGTGGCCCGACACGCGCGCGGTGCGCGAAGCGGAAGCGGCCGGCTGGTCCGCAGCCGGAATGCCCGTCGCCCCGAACCCCGTTGCGCCCGGCATGGCCGGCCCGCTGTTGCGCTGGCTGGCCGCGCACGAACCCGATGCGCTGCACGCAGCGCGCTGGGCCGTGCAGCCGAAGGACTGGCTGCGCATCGCGCTGGGCGGCGACGTCGCGGCCGATCCGAGCGACGCGTGCGCGACCGCGCTCGCGACGCCTGACGGCGCATGGGATCTCGCATTGATCGACGCGCTTGGCCTGCCGACCGACCGGTTCGCATCGGTCCATCCGTCGACTGCGCGCTGCGGCACGCTCGGCACACCAGCTGCCGCGGCACTCGGCCTGCCGGCCGGCGTGCCGCTGGCGACGGGCGCGGCCGACACCGCATGCGCGGCACTCGGCAGCGGGCTCGCCACCGCCGGCGATGCGCTGCTGACGACGGGCAGCGGCGGCCAGATCGTCGTGCTCGCGGACGCGCTGCCACCCGCGCAACGTGGGCTGCATCGCTATCGCGCGGCGGCCGGCGGCGGCTATTACACGATGGCCGCGATGCAGAACGTCGGGCTCGCGCTCGAAGCCGTGCGCGGCTGGCTCGGCTACGCGCAGTGGGCCGATGCGTATGACGATGCGTTTGCACAGGCTGCGTCGGAACGCCTGTGCTTCCTGCCGTACCTGACGGGCGAGCGTTCGCCGTGGATGAACCCCGATGCGCGCGGCGGCTGGCTCGGCCTCGGGCTCGGCGACACGCGCGGCGCGATGATGCGCGCCGCGTTCGAAGGCGTCGCGTTCGCGTTGCGCGCCGGGCTCGATGCGATCCGCGACGCCGATCGCGGCGACCCGGTGACGATGCTGCGTCTCGCGGGTGGCGGCTCGGTCGATCCGCGTTGGCGCCAGTTGCTTGCCGACTCGCTGGGCGCGTCGCTCCACGCGATCGACTGCCCGAACGCCGCGACGCGCGGCGCCGCGTTGCTGGCGGGCGTCGCGATCGGGCACTGGCGCGAAGACGCGTTGCACGCGCTGGCGCCGGCCGCGTCGCCGGTTGCCGCGCCGCGCGAGGATCGCTTGCTGGCCGCGCGCCACGCGCGCTTCATCGACCTGTATGCGCGTACTGATGCATGGTTCACGACGGGCGTTTAAACTCGAACACTTGTTCTTTTGCGTCAGCGATGACGCATCGTGGCAAGCCGGCGACCGTTTGCCGCAAGCGATGCGCGGCCGGACCGGCCATCATGGCGAGCACGAGATTCTCTCGCCGAGCCGCGCGCGATGCCGCGCGGCTCGGTTTCGACAGCTTTGCATGGAACCCGGTGCGAAGCATTGGGCCGGCGTCGGCGCTGGCGCACCCACGCCGGTCGGCATGAGCGCTGACGAGCCAACCCGGGCAGACCTCACACACAGACAGGAGTCACACGATGAAGACGAAAGCAGCGATTGCATGGAAGGCGGGCGCGCCGCTGACGATCGAGGAAGTCGATCTGGAAGGGCCGCGCGCAGGCGAGGTGCTGATCGAGGTGAAGGCGACGGGCATCTGTCATACCGACTACTACACGCTGTCGGGCGCCGATCCGGAAGGGATCTTCCCGGCGATCCTCGGCCATGAGGGCGCGGGCGTGGTGGTCGACGTCGGCCCCGGCGTCGGCACCTTGCGCAAGGGCGATCACGTGATTCCGCTCTACACGCCCGAATGCCGCGAGTGCAAGTTCTGCCTGTCGCGCAAGACCAACCTGTGCCAGAAGATCCGCGCGACGCAGGGCAAGGGCCTGATGCCCGACGCGACGTCGCGCTTCTCGCTCGACGGCAAGCCGCTGTTCCACTACATGGGGACGTCGACGTTCTCGAACTACATCGTCGTGCCGGAAATCGCGGTCGCGAAGGTGCGCGAGGACGCGCCGTTCGACAAGATCTGCTACATCGGCTGCGGCGTGACGACGGGCGTCGGCGCGGTCGTGTACTCGGCGAAGGTCGAGGCCGGCGCGAACGTCGTCGTGTTCGGCCTCGGCGGCATCGGCCTGAACGTGATCCAGGGCGCGAAGATGGTCGGCGCGGACAAGATCATTGGCGTCGACATCAACCCGAAGCGCGTCGAGCTCGCGAAGAAGTTCGGGATGACGCACTTCATCAACCCGAACGAAGTCGAGAACGTGGTCGACCACATCGTGCAGCTGACCGACGGCGGCGCCGACTACTCGTTCGAATGCGTCGGCAACGTGAAGCTGATGCGCCAGGCGCTCGAGTGCACGCACAAGGGCTGGGGCCAGTCGTTCATCATCGGCGTGGCGGCAGCGGGCGAGGAAATCAGCACGCGTCCGTTCCAGCTCGTGACGGGCCGCGAGTGGAAGGGCTCGGCGTTCGGCGGCGCACGCGGCCGCACCGACGTGCCGAAGATCGTCGACTGGTACATGGAAGGCAAGATCAACATCGACGACCTGATCACGCACACGCTGCCGCTCGAGCGGATCAACGAAGGCTTCGACCTGATGAAGGCCGGCGAGTCGATCCGTTCGGTCGTGCTGTACTGACCGGGAGCGCACCGCGATGCTCGAACTCGTTTCCTCGCATGCGTGCCACGGCGGCGAGCAGCGTTTCTACCGTCACGATTCGGCGGCCATCGGCCTGCCGATGAAGTTCTCGGTGTACCTGCCGCCGCAGGCCGCGTACGGCCGCGTGCCGGCGCTGTTCTATCTCGCGGGGCTCACGTGCACCGACGAGACGTTCGCGATCAAGGCCGGCGCGCAGCAATACGCGGCGCAGCACGGCATCGCGCTCGTGATGCCCGACACGAGCCCGCGCGGCGCGGGCGTGCCGGGCGAGACCGATGCGTGGGACTTCGGCGTCGGCGCGGGCTTCTATGTCGACGCGACCGAAGCGCCGTGGTCCGCGCATTACCGGATGGAGTCGTATGTGACGGGCGAGCTGCGCGAGCTCGTCGCGGCCGAACTGCCGATCGACGGCGCGCGGCTCGGAATCTTCGGGCACTCGATGGGCGGGCACGGCGCGCTGACGCTTGCGCTGCGCCATCCCGGGCTGTACCGGTCGGTGTCGGCGTTCGCGCCGATCGCCGCGCCGACACGCTGCCCGTGGGGCGAGAAGGCGTTCTCGGGCTATCTCGGCGCCGATCGCGATGCATGGAAGGCACACGACGCGAGCGAACTCGTCGCGCGCGCCGATGCGCCGAAGTTCGCGGACGGCATCCTCGTCGATCAGGGCCTCGCGGATCAGTTCCTCGCGAACCAGCTCAACCCCGACGTGTTCGAAGCCGCATGCGCGAAGGCCGGCCAGCCGCTGACGCTGCGCCGCCACCCGGGCTACGACCACGGGTACTACTTCATCTCGACGTTCATTGCCGATCACATCGCGCATCACGCGCGCGTGCTCGCACGCTGAGCGGGAAGGGAAGCAAGTAACGCACACGGCGGGCCGCACGATCGCGGACGCATAAAAAAACGCCGGCGCTGCCCTCTGGCACGCCGGCGTTTTTCATTTTCGTGGGCGGCGCTCCGCCTCGCGCAGATCAGTCGCGCCGCAACAGGCTTGCGCCGTACACGAGCGCCGACAGCGCGGTGATCCAGAAGCTGGTCGGCCAGTCGGTGTGATACGCGAGCACGATGCCGAGCCACGCTTCGAACAATGCAAACAGCGCGGCGAGCAGCACGCCGGTCGACAACCGCGTCGTCACGTTCTGCGCGGCGGCAGCCGGCCCGACCAGCAGTGTGAACACCAGCAGCACGCCGACGATTTGCGTTGCCGCGGCTACGGCGAGCGCGCACACGGCGAGGAACAGCATCGACACCGTGCGCAGCGACACGCCCTTGGCTTCGGCCAGTTCGGGCTGCAGCGACGCGAACAGCAGCGGCCGCGCGATCAGCGCGAGTGCGAGCAGGCTCACGGCGCCGATGCCGGCGAGCACCGCGAGCGTGTCATGGCTCACCGCGAGCACGTTGCCGAACAGCAGCGCGGTGACCTGCGTCGCGAACGACGTGTAGAAATGCAGGAACAGCAGGCCGAAACCGAGCGCGCCCGACAGGATCACGCCGATCGCGACGTCGCGGCCTGCGAGCTTCTCGCCGAGCGCACCCATCCCGATCCCGGCCACGAGCGTGAAGCCGACCATCCCCCAGATCGGCGAGATGCCGAGCAGCACCGCACCCGTCGCGCCGGTGAAGCCGACGTGCGACAGCGCATGGCCGGCGAAGGTCTGCCCGCGCAGCACCAGGAAGTAGCCGACGATGCCCGCGAGCACCGCGACGATCCCCGACGCCGCGAAGGCGTTGATCATGAAGTCGTATTCAAACATCTTGCGAATGCCCGGGATGAGCGTGTCCGTGGTGGTGATGGCCGTGGCCGCCGCCACCGCCGTGCGAGTGGCCGTCGTCGTCCTCGTGTTCGTGATCGTGCTTCTCGACCTCGACGTCGCCCGACATCACGAAGATCTTGCCGTTCACGCGCATCACGTCGATCGGCGATCCGTAGAGCCGCGACAGCACGGGCTTCGTGATCACCTCGTCGACGGTGCCGAGCGCTGCGACGCCGTTGCCGAGATACAGCACGCGGTCGAGCGCATTCAGCAGCGGATTCAGTTCGTGCGCGGAGAACAGCACGGTGATGCCGAGCTCGCGCTGCACGTTGCGCACGAGCTCGACGACGCCGCGCTGGTGGTTCGGGTCGAGGCTGATCAGCGGCTCGTCGAGCAGCAGCAGCTTCGGGCTGCCGAGCAAGCATTGCGCGAGCAGCAGGCGCTGCCGCTCGCCGCCGGACAGCTCCGACAGCGGCCGGCGGGCAAGCGTCGGGCCGCCGACGAGATCGAGCACGCGGTCGACGTCGCGGCGCGTCGCCGCGTTCGTGTGCGGCAGCCCCCAGCGGTGGCCGTCGGCGGCCATCGCGACGAAGTCGTAGCCGCGCATCCGGCGGTTCGCGAGGCCGCTCCTGATCTGCGGCATGTAGCCGATCGACGCGTTGCCGCGCACGACCGGCACGCCGCCGACGGACAGCGTGCCGGCCGACACCGGCACGAGGCCGAGCACCGCGCGCATCAGCGTCGTCTTGCCCGCGCCGTTCGGCCCGAGCACGCCGACGAATTCGCCGGGTTCGATCGAGAAGCTGACGTCGCGCAGGATCGTGCGTCCGCCCAGTTCGAGCGTGACGCGATCGACGGCGAGTGCGTGGGGAGTGGCAGTCATGTCGTTGCGTCGTTTATTTCTTGCCGGCGGCGAGCGCGGCGGCGAGCGCGTCGAGCTGGCCGGCCATCCACTGCTGGAAGGTCTTCCCGGCCGGCTGTGTCTCGGTGACGCTGACCGTCGGCACGCCGCCGTCGCGCGCGATCTTCAGCATGCGCTTGGTCATCGGTTCTTCGGCCTGGCTGTTGTAGATCAGCACGCGTACCTGCTTCTTGCGCAGGTCGTTCTCGAACGCGGCGACGTCCTGCGCGCTGGCTTCGGTGTCGTTCATCGTCGCGAGCTGGAAGTGCTGGTTGCGCATGTCGAGGCCGATCGCGTCCGACATGTAGCCGAACACCGGCTCGGTGGCCGTCACCGGCACGCCCTTGTACTGCGCGCGCAGTGCGGCGACCTTGTCGTCGACGGGCTTCAGCGATGCAACGAATTTCTGCAGGTTCGCATCGTATTCGGCTTTGTTCGCCGGATCGGCGCGACCGAGCTCGGCCGCGATCGCGCGCGCGGCGGCCGGCATCGTCGCCGGGTCGTACCACAGGTGCGGGTTGTCGCCGGCCTTCTTGCCGACCAGGTCGGCGACGACGATCGTCGCGCGCTTCGCCTGTTTCGACGCGCCGAGCAGCTTGCTCATCCACGGATCGTAATTGGCGCCGTTGTAGATCACGACCTGCGCATGCTGGAGCGCGCGGGCCGTCTTCGGGCTCGCTTCGAACAGGTGTGGATCCTGGTCGGGATTGCTGAGGATGCTCGTCACCGCGACATGACTGCCGCCGATCTGCGTCGCGACATCGCCGTAGAAATTCTCGGCGGCCACGACGTTGACGGTCGCGGCCTGCGCGAACGCGGGCGCCGCGAGCGACAGGGCGGCAGTGGAGATAGCGGCGGCGAGCCAGCGGACAGGCGACAGGGCACGCCGCGGCGCGCGCTTCAGGGCAATGGACATGGAACTCCTCGTGGGAAGGGGCGGCGCGTGGCCGCGCGATTCGGCGTCAGCGTTGCGCGGGCTTGCGCTTGCAGTGCCCGCACAGGCCGCTCAGCTCGACGACCTGGTGGTGGACTTCGAAACCGTGCGCGGGCTCGCTCGCGGACAGCTGCTTCGCGAGGTCGCCGCCGGGAATCTCGACGGTGTCTCCGCACGAATCGCAGATCAGGAACTGGCCTTCGTGCGGCACGCCGATCTCGCAGCACGCGAAGAACGCGTTCTTCGATTCGATCCGGTGGATGAAGCCGTGCTCAACGAGGAAATCCAGCGCGCGATAGACGGTCGTGGGCGGCACGCGGCCGCGCTGCGGCTCGAGCTCGGCGAGCAGGTCGTACGCGCCGATCGGGCGCTGCGCGGCCAGCACGCGCTCGTAGACCTGGCGGCGCAGCGGCGTCCACGCGAGCCCGTGCTCGGCGGCGAATGCGTCGGCCCGGGACAGCCGGGCGTCAATGGACGATGAGGTAGCCATGGCATGAAGCAGGGCGTGAAACAAAGTACGGCGATGATATAACGTATCGTCGCGCCGTGCAGCGCGAAATCTCCTTTCCGTCCTTGCTCCGTCCCCTTCATCGCCGATCCGGCTGCGCCGCACCGCGCGCGCCGCGCCTTGCCCGGCGCGCGTGGCGGGCTGCTGCGGTGTGCCGTTGTGCCGCAGCGCATCATAGAAAGCCGTTACGTCGCCTTGACAGCGCGAATCGCGTATCCGATCATTCGATCACCAACAGAGCAATTGATCGGTCGCAGAGCGTTCGCTCACCTCGTGACCGTCAACCAGCAGAACGAACCGGAGACAACCAGTGAGACTGGCAGACAAGGTCGCGATCCTGACGGGCGCCGCAAGCGGTATCGGCGAGGCGGTCGCGCAACGCTATCTGGACGAGGGCGCGCGCTGCGTGCTCGTCGACCTGAAACCGGCGGGCGGGTCGCTCGCTCGGCTCATCGAGGCGAACCCCGGCCGCGCGGTGGCCGTCACCGCGGACGTCACGCGCCGCGACGACATCGAGCGCATCGTTGCCACGGCGGTCGAGCGCTTCGGCGGCGTCGACATCCTGTTCAACAACGCGGCGCTGTTCGACATGCGCCCGATCCTCGACGAATCGTGGGACGTGTTCGACCGGCTGTTCGCGGTCAACGTGAAAGGGCTGTTCTTCCTGATGCAGGCCGTCGCGCAGCGGATGGTCGAGCAGGGGCGCGGCGGCAAGATCGTCAACATGTCGTCTCAGGCCGGGCGTCGCGGCGAGGCGCTCGTTTCGCACTACTGCGCGACCAAGGCCGCGGTGATCAGCTACACGCAGTCGGCCGCGCTCGCGCTCGCGCCGCACCGGATCAACGTGAACGGCATCGCGCCGGGCGTCGTCGACACGCCGATGTGGGAGCAGGTCGATGCCCTCTTCGCGCGCTACGAGAACCGGCCGCTCGGCGAGAAGAAGCGGCTCGTGGGCGAAGCCGTGCCGCTCGGCCGCATGGGCGTGCCGGGCGACCTGACGGGTGCCGCGCTGTTCCTCGCGTCGTCCGACGCCGACTACATTACCGCCCAGACGTTGAACGTCGACGGCGGCAACTGGATGAGCTGACTTGACGTCCTCCGCCGCCTAAAGGCGGCGGATTCCCACACCTGGCGATGCACGTCCGCATCGGAGAATGTTCAGCGCAGCGTTGGTATCACGATCATGCTCGACACCACAGTCACTGCAGGCCCACTCTCTTACTCGCAGTCCCGCGATACCTTTCGGCCGCGTCGTGCTGTCTTTCGACCCGCACGCCGAACAGGACTGGGTAGAACCGCTTTCGTCGACTTCCTCGTACGTGGCTCCGTGCGCGATCGCTTTGTAACGGAGCATGTTTCGGAAAGACGACCAGGATGCGTCGTAGACGCTCTTCGCCATTCTGGTTCTGGCGAGTTTGACGGCGGAGACATTGCCGACCGCGATGTAATCGAACCGCCGCACCAGATCGAGTGCGAGCTTGTGCTGGGAATCGGCACGGGCATTCACAACCTTGGCGTGCAGCTTCGCAATATGCCGCTTGTGCTTGCGTGCACGCTGCGCCTTCGCCAGCCTTTCAGCCGCGCATCGGCCAAACCGATCATTGGGCAACTTTTCGCCGGTCGAAAGTGTGGCGAAATCTTTCAGGCCGAGATCGATGCCGACGCCGGAACGGATCGGGCGCGCTTGAACATCGGGCATCTCGATCACGATGTTGAGAAACCAGTTGCCACGCGCATCCTGCGCGAAGTTGGTGCCGTCTTTGATCTTGCCTTCGGGAAGCGGTCGACTGTTGAACACGCGGAAAGTGTTGCCGGCGAAACGGAACGCGTCGCCTTCACGCTTCAGGTCGCGCCCTTTCAACGGTACCCATCCAAGCGTTCTCTTGCCGCGATAGCGCAGGTAAGGGCGTCGGCGCTGGCTACGGGATTGTGCGTACTGCAAGCACGTTGCGTTGATCGTGCCGGAGTGAATGCCAAGCTCCTTGCTGCTGCCGCTCGTCAGTCCGTTCAGGTCGAAACCTGTTGGCCACTTCTTGCTCCACTTGAGCGCGTGCTTTTGCGTGTCGTTGCAGAAGTTCCAGACGTAGTTCACCGCACGGCTCTGCTGGTTCAGCAGGCCGTTGAGCGACTTCACCCGGTAGCGGTAGACAAGGATCATGCAAATGATCCTACCCCGTGGACGAAGCGGCCTGTCAAGCGCATATCGTTCCTTCTGGCCGCCGATAACAGTTTGTCGGAGCAACGGATGAAGTGGCATCCATGTTCGCCTCGATGGCCGCTGGCACAGGCTGAGGCCCTTTGCGCGCCAGTCTCGGGAGGGCACGCCTGATGGCCGAGATCGTCGTTGCCGGCGAACTGCTCGCCGAATTCGTCGCCGCCGAGCGCGGCCAGGGTTTCGACACGCCGGGCCTGTTCGCCGGGCCGTTCCCGAGCGGCGCGCCGGCGATCTTCGCCGACCAGGCCGCGCGGCTCGGCGCGCGCGTCGCGTATGCGGGCTGCGTCGGCCGTGACGCGTTCGGCGATGCGATCGTCGCGCGGCTCGAGCGCGACGGTGTCGACGTCGCGCGCATCCGTCGCGTCGCGCGCCCGACCGGCACCGCGTTCGTCGCATATCGCGACGACGGCTCGCGCAGCTTCGTCTACAGTCTGTCCACCAGCGCGGCCGCGTGCGTCGAAGCGTCCGATGTCGATACCGCGATGTTCGACGGTTGCCGCTATTTCCACGTGATGGGCTCGTCACTGACGAGCGAATCGGCGATCGCGGCCGTGCAGCGCGGCGTGATCGAGGCCGCGCGCGCCGGCGCGAAGGTGTCCTTCGATCCGAACGTGCGGCCCGAAATGCTGGGTTTTCGCCCGATGCGGGCGGCACTCGACGCGATGCTCGCCGCGTGCCACCTGTTCCTGCCGAGCGAAGCCGACCTGCCGTTCTTCTGCGGACCGCAGCCGGCCGAGCGCGCGATCGCGGGCCTGCTCGCGACGCATCCGCTGCTCGAGCGTGTCGTACTGAAACGCGGCGCGCAAGGCAGCGTCGCGTTCGACCGTGCGAACCGCGTCGAAGCGCCGGCCTTTTCGGTCGACGAAATCGACCCGACCGGCGCCGGCGACTGCTTCGGCGGCACGCTGGTCGCGAGCCTGGTCGCGGGCGTGCCGATCGATGTCGCGCTGCGCCGCGCGAACGCGGCCGGTGCGATCGCGGTCACGCGGCGCGGCCCGATGGAGGGCAACAGCAGCGCGGCCGAGATCGACCGCTTCCTGACCGAACGAGGTATCGCATGTCCGGCCTGACGACCTTCGCCGAACGTCCTCGCACCGCCCATGCGGACGCGGTGCTGCGGATGATCTTCGACGCGAACCGCGCTGACGCTCAGCGCGGCATCTATTCGATCTGCAGCGCGCACCGGCTCGTGCTGGAGGCGGCGTGCGAGGCGGCGCGCGCGGACGGCTCGCCGCTGCTGATCGAGGCGACCTGCAACCAGGTGAACCATCTCGGCGGCTATACGGGCATGACGCCCGCCGATTTCCGCCGCGACGTCGACGCGATCGCCGCGCGTTGCGGGCTCGCGCCGTCGGCACTCGTGCTCGGCGGCGATCACCTCGGCCCGAATCCGTGGCGGCACCGCCGCGCGGCCGACGCGATGCGCGAGGCGTGCGCGATGGTCGCCGCCTATGTGGAAGCCGGTTTCGAAAAAATCCACCTCGATGCGAGCATGGCGTGCGCGGACGATCCGGTGCGGCTCGACGATCGCACGATCGCCGTGCGCGCGGCCGAACTGTGCCGCGTGGCGGAAGACGCGGCGGCGCGCGCCGGCATGGCGCCCGTCTACGTGATCGGCACCGAGGTGCCGACGCCGGGCGGCGAAGTGAGCGGCAGCGCGAACGAAGGGGGCGATGCGGCAATCGCGCAGATCGCGGTCACGCGCAGCGACAGCATCGCGGCGACGCTCGATGCGCACCGCCATGCGTTCGCGGCGGCCGGGCTCGACGATGCATGGACGCGCGTCGTCGCGATCGTCGCGCAGCCGGGCGTCGACTTCGACGATCGCCACGTGCTTGACTACGACAGCGCGAAGGCCGCGTCGCTCGGCGCGAGTATCCTGCAGACACCACGCCTCGTGTTCGAGGCGCATTCGACCGATTACCAGACCGAGGGCGCGCTCGCCGCGCTCGTGCGCGACCACTTCGCGGTGCTGAAGGTCGGCCCCGCGCTGACGTTCGCGCTGCGCGAGGCGCTGTTCGCGCTCACCTTCATCGAGGACGCGCTGACCGGCGACGTCGCGCAGCGCTCGCGGTTGCGCGATGTGGTCGATGCCGCGATGCGCGCGCAGCCCGAGCACTGGGCGCCGTACTACCGCGGCGACGAAACCGAGCAGCGGCTCGCGCGCCAGTTCAGCTACAGCGACCGGATCCGCTACTACTGGCTGCAGCCGGCCGTCGCGGCCGCGGTCGAGCAACTGTTCGACAACCTCGCGCGGCAGCCGGTGCCGGAGACGCTCGTTGCGCAATGGCTGCCGGATGTATACGCGGCGTGCCGCGCGGGCGGCCTCGCGAAGGAGCCACGCGCGTGGGTGCGCCACCGGATACGCGACGTGATCGCGCACTATGCGCGCGCGTGCGGAATGCAGCGGCCGGCATGACGGGCCGCGAAGGAAACGACGCAACACGCAGTACCGAGACGACACTTCGAACAAACACAGGAGACATGCCATGCAACGAAAGATGCTCGCCGCCGCCGCACGCCGCTGCGCCGGAGCCGCGCTCGCGACGGCCGCCTGCGCCGCGTCCGCCGGCACGCTGACGATCGCGACGCTGAACAATCCCGACATGATCGAGCTGAAGAAGCTGTCACCGGCATTCGAGAAGGCGAACCCGGACATCAAGCTGAACTGGGTGATCCTCGAGGAAAACGTGCTGCGCCAGCGCGCGACGACCGACATCACGACCGGCAGCGGCCAGTTCGACGTGATGGCGATCGGCACCTACGAGACGCCGCAGTGGGGCAAGCGCGGCTGGCTCGCGCCGATGACGGGCCTGCCCGCCGACTACGACCTGAACGACATCGTGAAGACCGCGCGCGACAGCCTGTCGTACAACGGCCAGCTGTACGCGCTGCCGTTCTACGTCGAGAGTTCGATGACGTTCTACCGCAAGGACCTGTTCGCGGCGAAGGGGCTGAAGATGCCCGACCAGCCGACCTACGACCAGATCGCCGAGTTCGCGGACAAGCTCACCGACAAGGCGAAGGGTACCTACGGGATCTGCCTGCGCGGCAAGGCCGGCTGGGGCGAGAACATGGCGTTCGTATCGACGGTGGTGAACACGTTCGGCGGGCGCTGGTTCGACGAGAACTGGAACGCGCAGCTCACGTCGCCCGAATGGAAGAAGGCGATCACGTTCTACGTGAACCTGCTGAAGAAGGACGGCCCGCCGGGAGCGAGCTCGAACGGCTTCAACGAGAACCTGACGCTCACCGCATCGGGCAAGTGCGCGATGTGGATCGACGCGACGGTCGCGGCCGGGATGCTCTATAACAAGCAGCAGTCGCAGGTGGCCGACAAGATCGGCTTCGCACCCGCGCCGGTCGCCGTCACGCCGAAGGGTTCGCACTGGCTGTGGGCGTGGGCGCTGGCCGTGCCGAAGACGTCGAAGCAGCAGGATGCCGCGCGCAAGTTCATCGCGTGGGCGACGTCGAAGCAGTACATCGAGATGGCCGGCAAGGACGAGGGCTGGGCGTCGGTGCCGCCGGGCACGCGCACGTCGACTTATCAGCGCCCCGAGTACAAGGCCGCCGCGCCGTTCTCGGACTTCGTGCTGAAGGCGATCGAGACGGCCGACCCGAACGATCCGTCGCTGAAGAAGGTGCCGTACACGGGCGTGCAGTACGTGGGGATTCCTGAATTCCAGTCGTTCGGTACGGTGGTCGGCCAGTCGATCGCGGGTGCGGTCGCGGGCCAGATGACGGTCGACCAGGCGCTCGCTGCCGGGCAGGCCGCCGCCGACCGCGCGGTACGGCAGGCCGGCTACAAGAAGTAACGCGCAAGAAGCCGTGCAACCCGCACCGTGCGCCGTCGCGGACGGTGCGGGCCGGCGAAGCTGAAAGGCGGGCGGCCGTTCGTGCCCGCGCATCAACCGGAGGAACGCCGATCATGCGTCATTTACGTCTTCCCCTGAGCCACGCGCCGTCGGTCGGCGACGCGTCGTCGCCGCCTGGCGCGCCGCGCCCTGCGCGTGGCGGTGCGAGCTGGCTCGTGTCGCCGTCCGTCGCGGTGCTGCTGCTGTGGATGTCGATTCCGCTCGCGATGACGATCTGGTATTCGTTCTCGCGCTACAACCTGCTGAACCCGGACGTGAAGGGTTTCGCGGGCTTCGACAACTACCGCTTCCTCGCGACCGATCCGTCGTTCCTGCCCGCGATCTGGCACACGCTCGTGCTGATCGGCGCGGTGCTCGCGATCACGGTGGTCGGCGGCGTGCTGATGTCCGTGCTGTTCGACCGCAAGTTCTACGGGCAGGGCGTGGCACGCCTGCTCGCGATCGCACCGTTCTTCGTGATGCCGACGGTATCCGCGCTGATCTGGAAGAACATGATCCTGCACCCGGTGTACGGGCTCGTCGCGAACGCGATGCGCGCGCTCGGGATGACGCCGATCGACTGGTTCGCCGATTACCCGCTCACCGCCGTGATCATCATCGTCGCGTGGCAGTGGCTGCCGTTCGCGTTCCTGATCCTGTTCACCGCAATCCAGTCGCTCGACCAGGAGCAGAAGGAAGCCGCGCGCATCGACGGCGCGGGCCCGATCGCGATGTTCTTCTACATCACGCTGCCGCACCTGAAGCGCGCGATCGCGGTGGTCGTGATGATGGAGACGATCTTCCTGCTGTCGATCTTCGCGGAGATCTACACGACGACCGGCGGCGGCCCGGGTAATGCGACGACCAACCTGTCGTACCTGATCTACGCGCTCGGCCTGCAGCAGTTCGACGTCGGCCTCGCGTCCGCGGGCGGCATCATCGCCGTCGTGGTCGCGAACGTCGTGTCGTTCTTCCTCGTGCGGATGCTCGCGCGCAACCTGAAGGGAGAGTACGAGAAATGAGCGACCTGACCTTCGAAGGCCGGCGCGTGCCGGCCGTGTTCGACCTCGTGCGGCGCGCGCTGCCCGGCACGCTCGCGTGGCTGATCGCGCTCCTGCTGTTCTTCCCGATCTTCTGGATGGCGATCACCGCGTTCAAGACCGAACAGCAGGCGTATGCGTCGACGCTGTTCTTCATGCCGACGCTCGACAGCTTCCGCGAGGTATTCGCGCGCAGCAACTACTTCGCGTTCGCATGGAATTCGGTGCTGATCTCGGCGGGCGTCACGGTGATCTCGCTGCTGTTCGCGGTGCCGGCCGCGTACGCGATGGCGTTCTTCCCGAATCACCGCACGCAGAAGGTGCTGCTGTGGATGCTGTCGACGAAGATGATGCCGTCGGTCGGCGTGCTCGTGCCGATCTACCTGCTGTGGAAGAACGCGGGGCTGCTCGACACCGTGTCGGGCCTCGTGATCGTCTACACGCTGATCAACCTGCCGATCGCGGTGTGGATGACCTTCACGTACTTCAACGAGATCCCGAAGGACATCCTCGAAGCCGGGCGCATCGACGGCGCATCGACGTGGCAGGAGATCGTCTACCTGCTGATGCCGATGGCGTTGCCGGGGCTCGCGTCCACCGCGCTGCTGCTCGTGATCCTGTCGTGGAACGAAGCATTCTGGAGCATCAATCTGTCGAGCTCGAACGCGGCGCCGCTCACCGTATTCATCGCGTCGTACTCGAGCCCCGAAGGATTGTTCTGGGCGAAGCTGTCCGCAGCTTCCCTGCTGGCGGTCGCGCCGATCCTGATCGTCGGATGGCTGTCGCAGAAGCAGCTCGTGCGCGGGCTCACGTTCGGGGCCGTCAAATGACAGCGAACGTCCTGATCTGCGATTGCGACGGCGTGCTGATCGACAGCGAGGCCGTGGCGGCCGACGTGATCGTGCGAGAACTCGACGGCCGCTGGCCCGGCGTCGATGCGCGGCCGGCCGTGATGCCGTTGCTCGGGCTGCGCATCGAGCGGGTGCTGGCCGGCGCGGGCGAGGCCGTCGGGCGGACTTTGTCGGCCGACGATGTCGACGCGATCAGACGCGCGGTCGAGGCGGCGGCCGTGAATGCGCCGATGGTCGACGGCATCGATGCGGCGCTGGACGCGATTGAATTGACGACGGCTTGCGCGAGCAACAGCTACCGAGCGTACGTCGAGGCGGCACTGGCACGCACGGGCCTCGCGCGCTTCTTCGGCGACCGGCTGTTCTGCGCGGATGCCGTCGCGCGGCCGAAGCCCGCGCCCGACGTGTATCTCGCGGCCGCGCGCACGCTCGGCGTCGCGCCCGCCCAGTGCCTCGTCGTCGAGGACAGCGTGACCGGCATCACCGCGGCGGCCGCGGCCGGCATGACCGTGCTCGGCTTCGTCGGTGGCGGGCATGCATCGGCCGCGCAGATCGACGCGCTGCGCGGGATCGGTGCGCGCCACGTATTCGACGACATGCACGAGCTGCCTGGCTACGTCGCGCGCTGGCAGGCGACCGGCGCGGTGCTGCCGAACTAGCAACCCCGAATGATTGCGCGCCGCGTACCGCGCGGCGCATCACGAACGAACGGAGACAGATCATGGCAAGCGTGCTCCTGCGCAACATCGCGAAGCGCTACGACGACACCGAAGTGCTGCGCAACGTGAACCTCGACATCGCCGACGGCGAATTCGTCGTGTTCGTCGGCCCGAGCGGCTGCGGAAAATCCACGCTGATGCGGATGATCGCGGGCCTCGAGGACATCTCGAACGGCGACCTGCTGATCGACGGCGCGAAGGTCAACGACGTGCCGAGCGCGAAGCGCGGCATCGCGATGGTGTTCCAGTCGTATGCGCTGTACCCGCACATGACGCTGTACGACAACATGGCGTTCGGCCTGAAGCTCGCGGGCGCGAAGAAGCCCGAGATCGACCAGGCGGTGAAGAACGCCGCGAAGATCCTGCACATCGATCACCTGCTCGACCGCAAGCCGAAGCAGCTGTCGGGCGGCCAGCGGCAGCGCGTCGCGATCGGCCGTGCGATCACGCGCAAGCCGAAGGTGTTCCTGTTCGACGAGCCGCTGTCGAACCTCGACGCGGCGCTGCGCGTGAAGATGCGGCTGGAGTTCGCGCGGCTGCACGACGAGCTGAAGACGACGATGATCTACGTGACGCACGACCAGGTCGAGGCGATGACGCTCGCGGACAAGATCGTCGTGTTGTCGGGCGGCGCGGTGCAGCAGGTTGGCACACCGAACGAGCTTTACCATGCGCCGGCGAATCAGTTCGTCGCCGGCTTCATCGGCTCGCCGAAGATGAACTTCCTGAAAGGCACGGTCGAATCGGTCGATGCCGGCGGCGTGCTCGTGCGTTTCGACAGCGGCGAGACGCAGCGTGTCGCGGTCGACGCGGCGGGGCTGCAGCGCGGCGCGGCGGTGACGGTCGGCGTGCGGCCCGAGCACCTGAAGGTCGAAGCGGCGGCCGCCGGCGTGGCCGCGCGGACGATGGCCGTTGAGTCGCTCGGCGACTCCGCCTATCTGTATGCGGAGTCGGCCGTCGCGCCGGACGGGCTGATCGCGCGGATTCCGCCGCTCGACACGTACCGCACCGGCGAGGCGCTCCGTGTGCACGCGCAAGCCGAGCACTGCCACCTGTTCGACGAGCACGGGCAGGCGTTGCGCCGGCTGGGCGTGCACGCGAAGGCCGCGTGACGGCCGGCCGCGGTCACAGCGGCAGGTGCGTGGCCATGTAATCGACGAACGCGCGCAGTTTTGGCGTCGGGTGGCGGCCCGACGGCCACAGCACGTAGGCCGGCGTGCAGCTCGCGACGTGTTCGTCGAGCACTGCGCGCAGCGTGCCGTCCTCGAGCGCCTCGCGCACGAAGAAGATGGGCAGGCACGCGATGCCGAGCCCGCGCAGCGCGAAGCACAGGCGCGCTTCCGCGCTGTTGCTGACCATTGTGACCGGCACCTCGGGCGGCATGCCCGCGCGTGGCACGCGCAGCGGCCAGGTTTCGAGCTTGCCGCTGGTCGGGAAACGGTAGTGCAGGCAGCGGTGCTGCGCGAGATCGGCCGGCGTGCGTGGCGTGCCGTGCCGGTCGAGATAGCCGGGGGACGCCACGAGGTGCTGGCGGAAGTGGCCGAGCAGCCGCGACGACAGCCGTGAATCCGACGGCTGGCCGGTGCGCAGCACCGCGTCGAACCCTTCGTCGACGACGTCGACGAGCCGGTCGCTGAAATCGATGTCGAGCTCGATCTCCGGATACGCGGCCATGAAATCGGCGAGTACCGGCAGCAGCAGCGTGCCGATCGTCGGCAGGCTCACGCGCAAGCGCCCGCGCGGCGCTTCGGCGCTGTGCGTCAGTTCCTGCTCGGCTGCGTCGAGCTCGGCGATCACGCGCCGGCACCGTTCGAGAAAGCGTGTGCCTTCGGCGGTCAGTGTGATGCTGCGCGTGCTGCGGTGAAAGAGCCGCACGTTCAGGCGCGCCTCGAGCCGCGCGATGCGTTTGCCGATCGCCGAGGCCGATAGCCCGAGCGCACGGCCGGCCGCGACGAAACTGCGCGTTTCCGCGACCTGAACGAACACGACGAAGCCGCCGAGGTTTTCCATGCGAGTTTCCGATTGCGGACGCCAGCGTCCGGATTGTCCGGAACTCTACCCCGGTTTTTCTTCTTGCGTCGGCTCCCTACGATGAGCGCTCGTTCATTGTTGAGAGGTCACGTCATGTCATCCCTGCCTGTCACCGCTTTGCGCCTGGAACCGGACGTCGCGTTGCGCCACCGGCTCGACCACGCGCTCGATCGCGCGCTCGCCGACGAGCGCATCGTCGGCGCGGTCGTGCTGGTCGCGCAGGACGGCGAGCTGCGCTACGCACGCGCCGTCGGCCTTGCCGATCGCGAAGCCGGCACGCCGATGCGGGACGACGCGCTGTTCCGCCTGTCGTCGGTCACGAAGCCGGTCGTGGCGGCCGCCGCGATGCGGCTGGTCGCGGCGGGGCGCATCGCGCTCGACGAACCGGTCGTTCGCGCGTTGCCCGGGTTCCGCCCGACGTTGACCGACGGCACGCCTGCCGTCATCACGTTGCGTCATCTGCTGTCGCATACGGCCGGACTCGGCTACCGCTTCCTCGAAGCGGACGGCGACGGCCCGTATGCGCGCGCCGGCGTGTCGGACGGCATGGATCGCTCGGGTCTCTCGCTCGCCGAGAACCTGCGGCGCATTGCCACCGTGCCGCTGCAGTTCGCGCCGGGCACGTCATGGGGCTATTCACTCGCGATCGACGTGGTCGGCGCGCTGATCGAGGCGGTCGACGGGCGGCCGCTCGCCGACGCGGTGGCCGCGCTCGTCACGACCCCGCTCGGGATGACCGACACCGCGTTCGTCGCGCACGACGCCGCCCGCTTCGCGACGCCTTACGTGAGCACGCCGGGCGCCCCGCGCCGGATGGCGGACGTCGATCTCGTGCCGGTGTTCGACGGCACGATCGGCATCCGCTTCGAGCCGGCGCGCGTGTTCGATGCCGATGCGTGGCCGTCGGGCGGCGCGGGAATGGTCGGCACCGCGCGCGATTGCGTGACGCTGCTCGACGCGCTGCGCACGGGCCGCGACGGCTGGCTCGAACGCGCATGGGCCGACGAGATGGCGCGCGTCCAGCCGGGGGCGAGCGAACTGCGGGATGCCCCCGGTTTCGGGTTCGGGCTCGGCTTTTCGGTGCTGCGCGATCCGGTGGCCGCGCAGTCGCCGGAGACGGTCGGCACCTGGCGCGGGGGCGGCGCGTACGGGCACACGTGGTTCGTCGACCGCGCGGCGGGGCTGACGGTCGTCGCGCTGACCAACACGCTGTACGCGGGCCTCGACGGGCGGATCGTGACCGCGGTGCGCGATGCGGTCTACGGCGTCGAAACCGGGAGCGCGGCATGAGCGACTGCACGTCGATCGATGACGAACTGGCCGTTCGACCGGTGCAGGCCGGCGCGCGCCTGCCGGTCGCGAACCTGCTGGCGCTCGCGATGGCCGGGTTCATCACGATTCTCACCGAGGCGTTGCCGGCCGGCCTGCTGCCGCTGATGAGCGCCGACCTGCGCGTGACCGAGGCGCTGATCGGCCAGCTCGTGACCGTGTATGCGCTCGGCTCGATCGTCGCGGCGATTCCGCTCGTCGCCGCGACGCGCGCGATGCGCCGGCGCAGCCTGCTGCTCGCAGCCTTGGCCGGCTTCGTCGTATCGAATGCGCTGACGGCCGTGTCGCCGTACTACGCGCTCACGCTCGCCGCGCGCTTCGTCGCCGGGATGGCGGCCGGGCTGCTGTGGGCGCTGCTGGCCGGCTACGCGAGCCGGATGGTCGATGCGTCGCTGCGTGGCCGTGCGATCGCGGTCGCGATGTCGATCGGCATTCCGGCCGGCACCGCACTCGGTGCGGCGCTCGGGTGGCGCGTCGCGTTCGCGGGCATCACGCTCGCGGCACTCGTGCTGATCGGCTGGATCCGTTGGCGTGTGCCCGATTATCCGGGGCAGCAGGCCGGCGGGCGCGAGCCGGTGCTCGGCGTGATGACGCTGCCCGGCGTGCGGCCGGTGCTGACCGTGATGTTCGCGTACGTGCTGGCGCACAACATGCTGTACACGTACGTCGCGCCGTTTCTTGCGGGCGTGCGGATGGGCGCTCAGGTCGATGCGGTGCTGCTCGTGTTCGGTATCGCGTCGCTGGTCGGCATCGCGCTGACGGGCGCGTGGATCGGCGCCGCGCAGCGACGCCTGACGCTCGCCAGCATCGCGATGTTCGCCCTCGCGGCGGCGATGCTCGGCGCCGGTTCCGGCATGGTGATCGTGTATGCGGGCGTCGCGCTGTGGGGGCTCGCGTTCGGCGGCGCGCCGACGCTGTTCCAGACGGCCACCGCGAACGCGGCGGGGGAGGCGGCCGATGTCGCGCAGTCGATGCTCGTGACGGTGTGGAACCTCGCGATCGCGGGCGGCGGCATCGCGGGCGGGATGCTGCTCGGCGCAACGGGCGCCGGCGCGATTCCGTGGGTGCTCGTCGCGTTGCTGGCGGCCGCGTGGGTCGGCGCGTGGCGTGCTCGCCGGCATGCGTTTCCGGCGCCGCGGGCCGCTTGAGCTTGCGGTGTGCAGGTGCGGGCGCGATTCCGGATGACCGAATGTCCGGCGCCGCCCTGGCGCGTAGCGCGTCGGTACCGCGCGCGGATAGCCGTGCCGTCGCCATCCTGTCGTGCGTCCCGCCGTTCCTGAACCCTGCCGCGCACTGCCGGTGCGCCGCCGGCTGACGACCCGTCCCGATCTCCCTGATCGTCTCCCATCGACCGTCCGGCGCGATCGACGCTTGCGCGTCGCGCCGGGCGGGAACAATCGTGCTCAGTAGCACGTTTCCTTTTGACAAATCCTGCCCGAAAGGACAGCTATCGCGCGGGAAGCGTTTGCTTTGTAATTTCCCCGGCGTTTGATTGACGAATTCGCTTATATCGCGTCCCGCACGCCAGGACGCGCCGCGTCAGGCCGATCGATCGTGCCAGTGCCAGCGCGATTTCAAAAATTACGAGGAGTGCAGCGGTTGCGCGACCGCCTGCCGATGCCGGGAAAAGCACATCCTCAGCCATTCACGAGAGGGCCGAAATGTCGTGCGATCTATACGAGACCCAAGCACGCGCGGTGGAGTGCGACGCGCTATCGATCGCCCGTGCGATCGTGCGCGAAGTGTTCAAGCTTCGCAAGCTGCATCCGACGGAAGACGGTCGACCCGGCGACGTCGAAGCCGAGATGGACTGGCATGTCGAGGCGATCCTGCCCATCGTTGCGAGCGATCGGCAGGTCAGGCTGATCCTGCCCGCGTTTCCGGGCAAGTCGCCGAACCGGATGAAGACGCTCGGTGTGTTGCCCGATCTCGCGGAGAAGCACGCGCTGAAGAACCTGGCCGCGTTGTGCACGCGTATCGGCAAGATCTACAAGCCGGGCGTCAAGTTCGTCATCTGCTCGGACGGCTACTGTTTCTCGGACGTCGTCAGCATTGGCGACGATGAAGTCGCGCAATACCTGAAGAGCCTCGAAGAGCATGCGGCCGTCCATTTCGAAGGCAGCTTCGAGTTCTTCGACCTGAAAGGTCACTTCGGCTATCTCGACGACCTCACGTCGAAACGCGAGGAGTTGCTGATCGCATACAGCGATCCGGTCGAACGGATCCGGCGGCAATGCCAGGACGATCCGGCGATGAGCGCGATGTATCGCGGCATCACGCGTTTCCTGTATGAAGATTCGCTCGGCATCGAGCGGTTCCGGACGTGGAGCAACACCGCGATCCAGAAAATGAGCCGCTGCAACGCGTATCGCGTGATCCAGCGCAGCAATGCGTGGAGCCGGCTGATCGAGGACGCGTTTCCGAACAGTCTGCGACTGTCCATTCATCCGCAGTTCCGCATGTCGAAGAAGATCGGCATCCGCCTCGTCGACTGCGACGACGTGTGGCTCACGCCGTGGCATTCGGTGGCGGTGCGCGAGAACAACCGTATCGTGCTGAAGAAGCGCTCCGAGGTCGACGAGCGCAATTCGGTGCTGGTGTTCTCGGACGGCGTGCCCTGCCATTTCGTCCATCACCCGCAACTGTTCGCCGGTGCTGCCGAAGCCGTTTCTGCTTGAGCGGCGCGCTGCGTGTTCCACCCGTTTGGCGTTCGTCGGCAGCCGCGTCGCACCACGGGCGCGGGCGACGAATGCGTTCCATCTGCAATGGAGGCACAACGTGAATCTTTCCGACATGCGCAACGCGAAATGGATCGATGCGCATACGCTGACGGCCGGCCAGCCGACCGAGGCGCAGTTCGCCGAGCTGGCACGGGACGGCGTGACGACGATCATCAACCTCGCACCGTTCGACACGCGCTACTCGATCGACGACGAGGAAGGCTGCGTGCGGCGCAACGGCATGCAGTATCACTTCCTGCCGGTCGATTTCAAGCAGCCCGCGCTGGAGGACTTCGATCGCTTCGCCGAGCTCTTCCGGCAAGCGGCAGGCGGCAGGACGCTCGTGCATTGCGCGGCAAACTACCGGGTCTCGGTGTTCGTGTCGCACTACAAGATGATGCATGACGGCTGGTCCGCCGGGCAGGCGGACGAATGGATCGCCGGCATCTGGAATACCGCGGAGTTTCCCGTCTGGCAAACCTTCATCCAGACGCTGCGTGCGAACCTGAGCGCACGCTGTGCGACATGAGCAGTGCAGCGACGGTGGCCGAATTTCGGCGCGCGTTCGGACAACTGTGCCGCAGCGGAGATGTCGACCGCCTGTCTGTTGCGCAGCGCGAAGCGCTTGATGCAGAAGTCGGCGCGTGCGTGACGCACGGGCAGCCGATCCGGCTGACGTTGCCGGGTTTCCCGCTCAAGTCACCGGACCGGCACGGCAAGGTGCTTGGCAGGCTGCCCGACTGCGGCGAACAACTCGCGCTCGGTTATCTCGACGCGTTCTGCGAGACGGTGCGCGGGTTCTACCCGCCGGGATGCGTGGTCGACCTGTTCAGCGACGGGCTGACGTTCTTCGATCTGCTGGACGTGAGCCGGGCCGACGCGAATGCGTATCACCGCGCGCTGCGTGAGCTGATCGTGTCGCGCAACATCGTCTGGCATTCGTATGCGACGGTGGATCCGTCGTTCGATCGCGATGCGTCCGACGTCGACGCCGCGCTTGCGCCGTACTGGCCCGCCGACGACGACAAGCGTTGCGATGCCCGCGGCGAGCGCGTCGGCGAGCTGACGGCATTGCTCGCCGGCGAACGGCAGATCGTGCTGGCCGACGCGGACACCGAGACGCGCGCGCGGCTTTCGCGGGCCGCGCAACGGATGGCGGAGCGCGGCGTCGCGCTGGATGGCTTTCTCGACGCGAAGCTGCCTGCCGGCCTGCGGCTGACGGTCCATACGGCGCCGCCAGGGAGCAAGAAGATTCCGATCAGGTTGCATGCCGGGGGCGGCAATGGTGCGCTGCCCTGGCGCAACGTACTACTTCAAAAAAAGAATGGAGAATTTGCCATGCTGAGCAAATCGCAGGTCAATCAAACCGTCAACGCCGCGCTCGTCACGAAAGGCGGCGAACCATGGTATTTCGCGGAAGGCGACGATCCGGTCCTGAATCGCTGTGCGATCAGCGTCGTGCATCGCGACGACTTCGGCTTGCTGGTCGAGCCGAACGCCGACGAGGCCGGCCAGATCGATTGCTGCGCGCTGTCGAAGGATGCGCTCGCAACGATGCTGCGGCGTCACGGTTTCGTCGTGCTGCGTGGCTTCCGGGTCGACGACGAGGCTGCGCTCGTGAAGTTCACCGAGCAGTTCGGCCAGCTGTACGTGTGGCAGTTCGGGCCGGTGCACAAGGTGAAGCCCGAAGAAGACGCGAACGGCTACGTGCATTCGTTCGAGGCGGTGCCGCTGCACTGGGACCTGAGCATGCTGCCGCTCACGCATCCGCTCGTGCAGCAGGACGAATATTTCTCCGCGAAGATGTTCGCGCTTTACTGCAAGACCGCGCCGAAGCGCGGCGAGGGCATGACGACGCTGGTCGATGCGCGTCGTATCGTCAGTCAGCTCGACGCTGGCACGCTGGCCGCGTGGGAGCAGACGAGTCTGACCTACGACACGAAAATGACCTACTTCGGCGGCGTGCCGCGGACGTTCCCGCTGATCGCCACGCATCCGGATACGGGCGAAAAGGTGCTGCGCTACCAGGAGGGCAGCGAGTCGACGCTGCAGCGTTTCGAAGTGAGCATCACGACGCCGGGCACCGTGCCCGATGACAGCGTGCAGCGGATCAATGCGCTCGCATACGCAAGCGAGTACCTTGTCGAGCACGACTGGGTGGACGGCGATATCGTGCTGGTCGACAACTACAGTGTGCTGCATGGCCGTCGTGCGATGTCGCGTGAATCGGCGGCGCGCGAGCTGTGGCGGGTGCAGGTGTATTGAGCGCGCTGTCGGGTGTCGGCCGGTCCGGCGTTTGCCGGCGGACCGGCTGGTTGGATCGTCGCTGGCCCGTCGTGACCGGCCGGCACGGTGGGCATCGGAACGAAAATGCCGCGGCGCAAGCCGCGGCATTCGTTTGTCGGTGCAGCGCACGCGGGACGCGCGCCTACGTCGTGCAGCTCGCGGGCGGTTCGAGCGCGCGGCACGTGACGACGCCGACGTCAGCGTCAGCGTGCCGAGACATTGAGCGGAGCATCGTTTTGCGCGTTCTGCGCGGCTTCCCAGCCGCCACCCAGTGCGCGGAACGATGCGATGGCCGCCCGGGCCGCCTCGGCCTGCGCCTGGGCTTTCGCATCGCGCGTCTGCAGCAGGGCGCTGTCGGCGTCGAGCACTTCGATGAGGCTCACGATACCGCTCTGGTACGCAGTGAACGACGTTTCCCGCGCGCGCGCCAGCGCGGTTTCACCCCGTGCGAGCGTACGCATCTGGGCCTCGCGCTTCACGAGCGCCGAAAACGCATCCTCGACGTCCTCCGAAGCGCGCAACGCCGCCTGCCGATAGGCGGCGAGTGCCTCGGAGGTCTGCCCGCGCGCAGCCGCGATCTGCGCATCGATGCGCCCGAAATCGAACAGGCGCCAGCGCAGGCCGAGGATCCCTTGCGCTTGCGTCGCGCCATGCGTGAACAGGTCGCCGGATGCGGTGGCGGCCGTGCCGATCAGGCCGCTCAGCGACAGCTTCGGATAGTACTCGGCGATCGCTGCGCCGATGCGTGCATTCGCAGCCGCGAGCCGCCGCTCGGCGACGATCAGGTCGGGGCGGCGGCGCAGCAGGTCGCCCGGCGTGCCGGCATCGGCGAGGCGCGGGGCGACCGGAATCGGCGCGGCCGTGTCCAGTTCGGGCCGATGGGTGCCGGGTTGCGCGCCGACCAGCACGTCGAGTGCGTTCTGCGCTGCGTCGAGCCCGGTTTCGAGCACCGGCACCGTGGCCTCGACCTGGGCCAGCGCGCCTTCCGCCTGGCGAACCTGCAATTCGGCCGCGACGCCATTGCGGTGCTGCATTTGCACGGTTGCCAGCAGGCGCCGGCGGGTGTCGACCTGCTGCCTTGCGACTGCGAGCCGCGCCTGCAGCCCGCGGATCGTCACATAGGTATCTGCGGTCTGCGCGGCGACGGCCAGCCGGGTGGCGACCGCGGCCGCCGCCGACGCCTCGTATTCGGCGCGCACGGCCTCGCGGCTGCGCCGCAACCCGCCGAACAGGTCGATTTCCCAGCTCGCGCCGACGTCACCCTCGTAATAGGCGGCATTGCGGGAGAAGCCGGGGGTCGAGTCGAGCAGCCGTCCGAGCGGTGTATCGACCGACTGGTAGACCTTCTGGCCCTGTGCGGTCACGCTGCCGCTCGGCAGCAGCGCTGCGGTGGCGGCGCCCAGCGCGGCGCGCGCCTGCGCGACGCGCGCGGTTGCCTGGGCGATGTCGAGGTTCTGTTGCAGCGCGAGATCGACGAAGCGCGTCATCAGCGGGTCGTCGAAGCCGGTCCACCACGCGCCGAGGTTCGCGACCGTCGTGACGGGGCGCTGTTCGACCTCGGCTTGCCCGATGAAGCGATCGGGTGCGGCCATGGCCGGCCGTTGGTAATCGGGGCCGACCGCGCAGCCGGCCAGCGCGCCGACGGCGAGGAACGATGCAAAAAATCGATGGGAAACCGGCATGACGACCCTTCAGGGTAGAGAATAGAGGCGATGTTTCGAGTGTGACCATTGTATGAATTGGTCACATGGTGTCAATCACGTCCTGATGTTCCAGATTTCCAACCATGACTGAAAGCGTGTCTCTCCCCGCAGGCCGGCGCGGCCCAGCGGACCACGCCGTCCGCGACCAGATCGTGAATGCGGCAAACGAACATTTCCGGCATTACGGATACGGCAAGACGACGGTGTCCGATCTCGCCAAGGCGATCGGTTTCTCGAAGGCGTACATCTACAAGTTCTTCGATTCGAAGCGCGCGATCGGCGAAGCGATCTGCGCGACGAGCCTCGGCACGATCATGACGGCGGCGGACCAGGCGATCGCCGGCGCCGAGTCCGCGACCGACAGGCTGCGCGGGATGTTCCAGGCGATGACCGGCGCGTGCGTGGGGTTCTTCTTCACCGATCGCAAGCTGTACGACATTGCCGCGTATGCGATCGAGGAAGGCTGGCAGACCACGATCGAACACGACGAGAAAATCAGGGGCGCGATCGTGCGGATCGTCCGCGAAGGGCGGGAAAGCGGCGAATTCGAGCGCAAGACACCGCTCGACGAAACCTGCCGCGCGATCTTTCTCGTGCTGCAGCCATTCGTGAATCCGGTGATGCTGCAGTACCACCTCGACCACGCTGAAGACGCGTCGAAGGCCGTCTGCAACCTGGTGTTGCGTAGCCTGTCGCCCTGACGTCATTTTGATTGTGACCATTGACGATATTGGTCACATGATTCACACTCGGGCCTCCTTCAGTCTGGAGATTGCCCATGTTGCTCATTCGCGCGGCCGCGCCGGCTGTTCTCGCCGCTTCGATTGCGTTCGGCCTCGTCGCTTGCGGTCCCGCGAAACAGGACGATCCGCGCGCGGCGATGCCGCTCGTCCGGACGGACATCGCGCGTGACGCGGGGGCCGTCGGCCGGACCTTCACGGGTACCGTCGTCGCGCGGGTGCAAAGCGACCTCGGTTTCCGCGTGCCGGGCAAGATTGTCGAGCGCCTGGTGGATGCCGGTCAGACCGTGCGTCGCGGGCAGCCGCTGATGCGGATCGACGCAACCGATCTGCAACTCGCGACGCGCGCCGAAGACGACGCCGTGGCGGCAGCGAAGGCACGCGCCAACCAGACTGCGGCCGATGAAATGCGCTACAGCGGGCTTGTTTCCGCCGGCGCGGTGTCGGCATCCGCGTACGACCAGATGCGGGCCGCCGCCGACACCGCGCGGGCGCAGCTTCGTGCCGCGCAGGCGCGTGCGGACGTCGCGCGCAACGCGGCAGGTTACGCGGTGCTGGTCGCCGATGCGGACGGTGTCGTGATGAGCACGCTCGGCGAGCCCGGACAAGTGGTGGCCGCGGGTCAGACGGTCGTGCGGCTCGCGCGTTCCGGCCCGCGTGAAGCGGTTGTCGACCTGCCCGAGACGTTCCGGCCCGCGCTCGGCTCCATGGGCCGCGCGATGCTGTACGGCGGCGCCGACCTGACGGGCGACGCTCGGCTGCGGCAACTTTCCGATGCGGCCAATCCGCAGACGCGGACATTCGAGGCGCGCTACGTGCTGGAGGGGCCGATCGCGCGCGCGCCGCTCGGCGCGACGGTGACGGTCAATGTGCCCGACGCGCGCGCCGCGACCGGCGACGCCGCAATGCGGGTGCCGCTCGCGGCTGTCTACGATCGCGGGAACGGCCCGGGCGTCTGGGTCGTCGATGGGGCGAAGCCGCGAGTGGTCTGGCGGCGCGTGCGGCTGGCCGCGATCGGCGACGAGACCGCCACGGTCGCGGAAGGGCTCAAGGCAGGCGAGCGCTTCGTCGCGCTCGGCGCGCACCTGCTGCACGACGGCGAGAGCGTGCGCATCGCGGGAGCGCAGCAATGAGCGGTTTCAATCTTTCCGCGCTCGCGGTGCGCGAGCGCGCGGTCACGCTGTTCCTGATCGTCGCGGTATCCGTCGCCGGTGCGCTCGCGTTTCTCAAGCTCGGGCGCGCGGAGGATCCGGCATTTACCGTCAAGGAACTGGCCTTCATGACTGCGTGGCCCGGCGCGACTGCACAGGAGATGCAGGACCAGGTCGCCGAACCGCTCGAGAAGCGGATGCAGGAGTTGAAGTGGTACGACCGCACGGAAACCTTTACGCGGCCGGGGCTCGCTTTCACGACCGTCACGCTGCGCGACGACACGCCACCGTCGGCGGTTCAGGAAGAGTTCTACCAGGCGCGCAAGAAGCTGGGCGACGAGGCGGCGAAGCTGCCGCAGGGCGTGGCCGGCCCGTTCGTCAACGACGAATACGCGGATGTGACGTTCGCGCTCTACGCGCTCAAGGCGCGCGGCGAGCCGCCGCGCGTGTTGGTGCGTGAGGCGGAAGCGCTGCGCCAGAGGCTGCTGCACGTGCCGGGCGTGAAAAAGATCGATATCGTCGGCGAGCGGCCCGAGCGCATTTTCGTCGAGTTCTCGTATGCACGGCTCGCGAATCTCGGCATGTCGCCGCGCGATATCTTTGCCGCGCTGAACGACCGGAATCTCGTGACGCCCGCCGGCTCGATCGACACGGCCGGCCCGCACGTGCTGATTCGCCTTGACGGCGCGTTCGACGATCTTCAGAAGATCCGCGACACGCCGATCGTCGCCGGCGGCCGCACGCTCAGGCTGTCCGACATCGCGGACGTCAAGCGCGGCTACGAGGATCCCGCCACCTTCCTGATCCGCAACCAGGGCGAGCCGGCGCTGCTGCTCGGCGTCGTGATGAAGGAGCGCTACAACGGCCTGCAGCTCGGCAAGGATCTCGACAAGGAGGTGGCGGCGATTTCGGCGGACATGCCGCTTGGCCTGTCGCTGACGAAAGTCACCGACCAGGCCGTCAACATCGAGGAAGCCTACGACGAGTTCATGCTGAAGTTCTTCGTCGCGCTGGCCGTCGTGATCACCGTGTGCCTGATCAGCCTCGGCTGGCGGGTGGGGATCGTCGTCGCGGCGGCCGTGCCGCTCACGCTCGCGGGTGTCTTCATCATCATGCTCGCGACCGGGCGCGATTTCGATCGCATCACGCTCGGCGCGCTGATCCTGTCGCTCGGGCTGCTCGTCGACGACGCGATCATCGTGATCGAGACGATGGTCGTGAAGATGGAGGAGGGGTTCGACCGCATCGCCGCCTCCACGTATGCATGGAGCCACACGGCCGCGCCGATGCTCGCGGGCACGCTCGTGACCGCGATCGGGCTGATGCCGGTCGGCTTCGCGAAGTCGAGTGCCGGCGAATACGCGGGCAACATCTTCTGGGTCGTCGCCTTTGCGCTGCTGACGTCCTGGGTTGTCGCGGTCGCCTTCACGCCCTATCTTGGCGTCAAGCTGCTGCCGCGGATCCGGCCGGTCGCGGGCGGGCATGCTGCCGTCTACGATACGCGGGCCTATCGCCGGTTTCGTGCGTTGCTCGCGTGGACGGTTGCGCACAAGAAACGCGTCGTGTTCGCGGTCGTGGTTTCGTTTGCGGCCGCTGTGCTCGGCCTCGGTCTCGTCAAGCAGGAGTTCTTTCCGATCTCGAGTCGGCCGGAAGTGCTGGTAGAAGTGCGGATGAGCGAAGGAACCGGCATCGCCGCCACCAGCGCGGTGGTCGGCAAGGTGGAAGCATGGCTGCGCAAGCAGCCCGAGGCCCGGCTGGTCACGAGCTACATCGGCCAGGGCGCGCCGCGCTTTTTCATTGCGATGTCGCCCGAGCTGCCCGACCCGTCGTTCGCGAAGATTGTCGTGCTGACGCAGGACGAGAAGGCGCGCGAGGCGCTGAAGCTGAAGCTGCGCACCGCCGTCGCGCAGGGCCTCGCGCCCGACGCGCAGGTGCGCGCGACGCAGATCGTGTTCGGGCCGTATTCACCCTTTCCCGTCGCGTTTCGCGTGATGGGGCCCGACGAGGGCAAGGTCCGGGAGATCGCCGCGCAAGTCGAGCGTGTGATGCGTGCGAACCCGTCGATGCGGCAGGTGAACACCGACTGGGGGCCGCGCGTACCGACGATCCGCATCTCGCTCGATCAGGATCGGCTGCGCGCGATTGGCCTGAGCACGCACGATGCGTCGCAGCAGCTTCAGTTCCTGCTGACGGGCGCCCCTGTCACGCAGGTGCGCGAGGACATCCGTTCGGTCGAGGTGGTGGCGCGCAGCGCCGGCGCCGACCGGCTTGATCCGGCGAAACTCGGTGCGTTTACGCTGACGGGAAGCGCTGGCCAGAAGGTACCGCTCGACCAGCTCGGCGAGGTCGGGATTCGCATGGAAGACCCGATCTTGCGGCGTCGCGACCGCCTGACGACGATGACCGTGCGTGGCGATATCGGCGAGGAATTCCAGCCGCCCGAGATCTCGAACGAAATCATTCAGGCGATCCGGCCGATCGTCGCCGCGTTGCCGCCGGGGTACCGGATCGAGACAGGCGCGGCGCTCGAGGAAGCGAACAAGGCGAACGCCGCGCTCGCCGCCGTGTTTCCGATCATGCTGATCCTGATGATGATCGTCGTGATCTTCCAGGTGCGCTCGATCGCGGCGATGGCGATGGTGCTGTTGACGGCACCGCTCGCGCTGGTGGGTGTCGTGCCGATCCTGTTGCTGTTCCGTCAGCCGTTCGGGTTCAACGCAATCCTCGGGTTGATCGGTCTTGCCGGCATCATCATGCGCAACACGCTGATCCTGATCGGGCAGATCCATCAGAACGAAGCCGATGGCCTCGATCCGTACGACGCGATCATCGAAGCGACCGTGCAGCGTGCGCGCCCGGTGATCCTGACGGCGCTTGCGGCTGCGCTCGCCTTCATTCCGCTCACGTTCTCGGTGTTCTGGGGGGCGCTCGCGTTCACGCTGATCGGCGGTACGATCGGCGGCACTGCGTTGACGCTCGTGTTTCTCCCTGCCCTGTATGCGATCTGGTTCCGCATTGCTCCGAAGGCGACCGACGAAGCGGCGCACATGCCTCCCCCGGCATATCGGCGCGAAGAGACGTCCGTCAGTTCCTGACCGGGCACGTGCGAACCGGAAACAGGGAGGCGAGAAAATGACGAACAAATCGAGCGTGGGCTACGGGAACATGTTTTCCGAGCTGAATTCGGAATCGGAGCTGGTCGAGCGCATGACGTACGTGACGCGCGAGCTCGGCTTCGAGCATTTCTACTATGTGATGCGCATTCCACTGCCGATCTCGAACCCGAGGAGTTACATCTTTTCCGATTGTCCGGACACGTGGATCCGGAGCTACGTCGAGCGCGACGGCTTCAGGACCGATCCGGCCGTGCAGCGCGGGTTGCGGGAAACCGTTCCGTTCCTGTGGTCGGCCGTCAGCGGGGAGGCGGCGGATTTCTGGGCCGATCCGTTGCAGCAGCGGTTTCGTCACGCGTGGAGTATGCCGCTGCGTGGGCAGTTCGGCACGATCGGCTTGCTGTCGCTGCTGAGGAAATCCGCGCCGATCCTCCAGGACGAACTCCTGTCCAAAGAGCCATACGTACTGTGGCTGACGACGCTGGCTCACCGGGCGATGACGCGTCTCGTCGTCTCCACGGCGATGCCCGAGGTGTGCCAGACGCTAACGGCGCGCGAGAAGGAGGTGCTGAAATGGACTGCGGCAGGCAAGACGTATGCCGATATCGGATTGATTCTGTCCATCTACGACCGGACCGCGAAGTTTCACCTGATGAACGTGATGCGCAAGCTTCGTGCGGCCAACAAGGCGGAGGCCGTCATGAAGGCCACGATGCTCGGGTTTCTTCAGTGATGTCCGGTTTGTCCGGATGGGG
Source organism: Burkholderia sp. D-99 (assembly GCF_011605345.1). Classification (GTDB taxonomy): domain Bacteria; phylum Pseudomonadota; class Gammaproteobacteria; order Burkholderiales; family Burkholderiaceae; genus Burkholderia. The sequence continues at coordinate 60,585 of NZ_JAAOXM010000011.1, read as the reverse complement.
CGGCGATCCGGTGTGCGGCGACCGCATGCGGTGACGCGAAGCCGGCACGCCGGTTACGCTTCCAGCGCCGCCCTCGCGCAGGTCTCGTCGGTGACGAGCCCCGACATCCAGCCGCCGCGCAATGCGGCGATCACCGCATCGCGTTTCTTCGGGCCGCCCGCGAACGCGATCGTCGGGCGCTTCGGCGGCGTGGCGAGCGACACGCTCGTCACGCGCGCGCCGGTCGACACGTCGATCAGCTTGCCTTGCGCGTCGATCGGCACGCCGAGCAGTTCGGCCACCGCGCCGAGCGCGGTCATCTCGTCGCGCTCCTGTTCGGTGATGAAGCCGTCTTCGTAGAGCGGGCAGTGCGGGCCGATGTTGCCGATCCCGACGAACGCGACGTCAGCCTTGCCCGACAGCGCCTCGACGATCCGGTACAGCCGGTGATTGCACCACTGCGCGCGCTCGGCGGCGCTGTCGGCGAACAACGGCGCGGGCAGCAGGAAGTGCTTGCTGCCGGTTTTCTCGGAGATGTACTGCGCGACGTCGTAGCGGTTCGACGAACCGTCGGCCGCGATCGCACCGACCATCGACACGAGCCGGTGCTGCGGACGGTCGATCTGCGCGATCTGCGCGACCGCGGCCTTCAGCGTCCGGCCACTGCTGACTGCGATCACCATCGGCCGCGTTTCGTTCAGGTAGCGCTCCATCACCTGTGCGCCGGCGACCGAGAGCTTGCGGTCGATCGCGTCGGGTGCATCGGCATCGACGGGCACGACTTCGCACATCGCGAGGCCGTAGCGCTTCGACAGCTGCGCGCCGAGATCGAGACAGTCGGCGAGCTGGTGGTCGACGCGCACGCGAATCAGGTTCTTCTCGACCGCGAACGCGACGAGGCGCTGCGCGACCGGGCGCGACACCTGCAGCTTTTCCGCGATTTCGTTCTGCGTGTCGCCCGCAACGTAGTAGAGCCACGCGGCACGCGTGGCGAGATCGAGTTTTTCTGAGGACTTGGACACGATAGCGATTCGGTTCGGATCTGGGCCGGCCGGCGGGCCGCATGACGGCATCCACTGTACCGCATGTCGCACGCGCGGCAACGGCCGGCACGCGTGACATGCGGCGCTTACGCGAGCCGTGTACGCGACGGTTCGTACAGCGGCCGCACGTGGCGGTACAGCGAGCGGAACGCATCGAGGCGTTCGCGCAGCAGCGCATGGCGGGCAGCATCCGGCGTGTATTCGGCCCGCACCGGCGGCTTGGCCAGCACCGCATGCGGATCGCCGCCCACCGCGAGCCAGCCGAGCCGCGCCGCGCCGAGCGCCGCACCCGTTTCGCCACCGCCGTGCTGGCGCGTGCGCACGTTCAGCGCATCGGCGATCAGTTGCGCCCAGAATGCACTGCGCGCGCCGCCACCGATCAGCGACAGCTGGTCGGTTTCGACGCCCGCCGCATGCAGCGCGTCGAGACCGTCGGCGAGGCCGAGCGTCACGCCTTCGAGCACCGCGTAGCCGAGATGCGCGCGTTCGGTCGCATGCGTCATCCCGAAGAACACGCCCTGCGCGTACGGATCGTTGTGCGGCGTGCGCTCGCCGGACAGGTAGGGCAGGAACAGCGGGGCCGTCGCGAGCGCGTCGGCGTCGAGCGCCTCGATTTCGGCGAGCAGCGTGGGCTCGTCGGTGCCCGTCAGCTTGCAGACCCAGCGCAGGCAGCTCGCGGCCGACAGCACGACGCTCATCAATTGCCAGCGATCGGGAATCGCATGGCAGAACGCATGCACGGCCGACGCGGGATTCGGCATGAAGCGGTCGCCGACCACGCTCAGCACGCCGGACGTGCCGAGCGACACGAAGCCGTCGCCTGCGTGGATCGCGCCGATGCCGAGCGCGCTTGTCGCGTTGTCACCGCCGCCGCCGGCCACCACGACGGCCTCCGACAGCCCGAGTTCGCGTGCGATGTCCGCGCGCAGCGTGCCGGACGGCGCATTGCCTTCGACGATGCGGGGCATCTGGGCACGCGTCATCCCGCACGCGGCGAGCAGCGCGTCGGACCAGTCGCGGCGCGCGACGTCGAGCCACAGCGTGCCGGCGGCGTCGGACGGGTCGGACACCTTCGCGCCGGTCAGCCGGAACCGCAGGTAGTCCTTCGGCATCAGCACGCAGGCGGTGGCCGCGAACACGTCGGGTTCGTGCTTCGCGACCCACAGCAGTTTCGGCGCGGTGAAGCCCGGCATCGCGAGGTTGCCGGCCAGTGCGTGGAGATCAGGCGCGCGTTCGGTGAGCAGTGCACATTCGTCGGCGCTGCGCATGTCGTTCCACAGGATCGCGGGGCGCAGCACGCGGTCGTCGCGGCCGAGCAGCACGGCGCCGTGCATCTGGCCCGACAGGCCGATGCCGCGCACGGCCGCGAACGCTTGCGGATGCCGTTCGCGCAATGCCGCGAGCGCGGCGAGCGTGCCTTGCCACCAGTCGTCCGGATGCTGTTCGGCCCAGCGCGGATGCGGCCGCGACACGGTGAACGGCGAGCCGGCGGTGCCGACGACCGTGCCGTCCGGGGCGAGCAGCAGCACCTTCACTTCCGAAGTGCCGAGGTCGATGCCGAGATACATGAGCGATCCGTTGCGTCAGTGGGGAGTCGCTACTTTAGCCGCGCGGCCGTGCGCGTGCCAAGGCAGGTTCGCCCGGATGCGCGTCAGCGCGCAGCGAGCCATGCATCGACCCGCGCGAGCCCGGCGCGCAGCGCCTCGAACAGCGCCGCGTTGCCGGCGAGCGAGCCCCACAGCGCGCGGCTTGCGCACAGCGCGACGACCGGGTCGTCGCCCCCAGGATGGCCGGCCCCCGGATGGCCGGCCCCGACGATCGCGCGCGCGGCGCTTTCGTCCATCACGCCGTCCTGGTACGCGTACGGCAAGGTGCCGCGCGCCCAGCGTTCGAGAAAGCGCAGGAACAGCGCGGGCAGCACGGCGGTGGCGACCGGCGCCGCGCCGCGTGCGAACGATTCGACAAGCGTCGGCGCGATGAAGCCGGGGATCTTCGAGAAGCCGTCGGCCGCGACGCGCTGGTTCGTGTCGAGCACGTACGGGTTGCCGAAGCGTTCGAGCACGACGTCGCGATAGCGCGCGAGATCGAGCGGGCTCGGCGTGAGGCACGGGATCACGTCCTGCGTCACGTAGTCGTGCGCGAAGCGCCGGATCGCCGCGTCGTGCGTGCCTTCGTGAATATAGGTGTGGCCCGCGAGCGTGCCGGCCCACGCGATGCAGCTGTGCGTCGCGTTGAGGATGCGGATCTTCGCTTCCTCGTACGGGTGCACGTCGTCGACGAGTTCGGCGCCGGCCAGCTCCCAGCGCGGCCGGCCGGCCGCGAAGCGGTCCTCGATCACCCACTGGATGAACGATTCGCCCATCACCGGGCAGGCGTCGTCGATGCCGGTGGCCGCCAGCACGCGCTCGCGCACGTCGGCGGTCGGGCGCGGCGTGATGCGGTCGACCATTGCGCTGGGTGTCGCGACGTTCGCATCGAACCACGCGAGCAGGTCGGCCTGCCCGCGCCGCTCGAGGAATTCGCGCATCCCCGCGCGAAAACGCGCGCCGTTGTTGCGCAGGTTGTCGCAGCTCTGCAGCGTGAGCGGGCCCGCGCCGCGCTTCACGCGTTCGGCGAGCAGCGCCGCGAGCGCGCCGTACAGCGTCGTGCGCGCGCCCTGCAGGTCGGCCGCGAGATCGGCGTTCGCGACGTCGAGCCGGTTGTGTTCGTCGAGGTAATAGCCGCCTTCGGTGACGGTGAACGACACGATCCGGCAGGCCGGATCGGCGCCGGCGTCGATCAGCGCGGCGAGGTCGATCGACCACGGCAGCACGCGCGTGATCGCGCGGACCGTCTCGTACGCGCGTTCGCCCTGCGGCGTGACGGTTTCTAGCGTGTATTCGCCGTGCTGCGCGGCGAGCGCGTCCATCGTCGCGCGCATGTCGTCGCGGACGTTGCCGACGGTCAGCGACCAGCGCTCGTCGGCCGGTACGGCCGCGTTCACGCGATGCAGATACCACGCCTGGTGCGCGCGGTGAAACGAGCCCGCGCCGATGTGCAGCAGCACGGGCGTGCGGGCGGAGGGCGATGCGCTCATCCGTTGTCTCCTGTTCGTGCCAGACTTTCCTGTCGAATACGATCATTTGCTCTTTGTGTGAGCGAATGATCGTATTCGGGCGAGCGAAAGTCAAGGCGGGGAAACGGCATTTCGATGGTGCGCTGCGGCGGCGGTCGGGAAGGGCGGATGCGCGGGAAGTGCTGTCAGCGTCCTTCGCGTGTCAACGCGACAAGTTCTTCGAGCAGCTTGCCGGCCGGCCCCGGCAGGATGCCGTGGCGGCGCCGGAACGCGGTGAGCGTGCGAACCGCGACGACCTCGCGCACGGGCAGCGTGTCGATCGTGCCGGCGCGCTGCTCGGCGCCGTACATCGGCTCGGCCATCCAGCTCAGGAAACCGGCATGCGCGACGAGGCTCTTCAGCGTCGTGACCGAGCGCGTCTCGACCGCGATGTCGGGCAGCGCCAGCCCGTGCGCGTCGAAGGTCGCGCGCATGTGGTCGAACGGTGCGGTGCCGCGCGGCGGAATCGCCCAGCGCGCGTGCAGCGTATCGGCGAGCGTCGGCGCGCGGCCTAGCGCGCGCAGCGGATGGTGCGGTGCCGCAACGATATGGCTGCGATCTTCCCAGCGGCACTCGGGAATGGCGACGATCTCGTCGGTGTCGGGCCCATGCGCGGACAGCGCGAGATCGATCTCGTGCTTGTTCAGCCCTTCCGCGAGCCGGTCCCACACGCCTTCGATGATCTCGACGCGCAGGTTCGGCCAGCGGTCGAGCACGCGGCCCACTGCGACCGGGAGCACGAGGCTCGCGATGCTGCCCACCGCGCCGACCTTGATCGTGCCCTTCGCCAACCCGCGCATCGCGTCGAGCTCCTCGCGCGCGTGCTCGGCCTCGTGCTGCAGCAGCGTCGCGTGCGGCAGCAGCGCCTCGCCGAACGCGGTGAGCTGCACGCCCTTCGAGTGGCGTTCGAACAAGGGCGCACCGACCTGTTCCTCGAGCCGCTTCAGGATCCGGCTCAGCGCCGGCTGCGTCACATGCAGCGCGTCGGCGGCGCGGCCGAGGCTGCCGCACGCGACGATCGTCGTGAAGGCGCGCAATTGTCGGAGATCGAAAGTCATGCCGGTCTGTAATGGCTTTTCGCAGAAAATACAGTATCCGTGAATGGCTTGCGCTTCGATACTGTGGAAACCGCCAAGCCATCGAGGAGACAACCGAGCATGTCCGGCCATCCGCCCCCTTCCGCCGCATCGATCACCGTTCGCGATTCGGTCATCGACCTGCTTCGCCAGTTCGGCATCGACCGCGTGTTCGGCAATCCCGGTTCGACCGAGCTGCCGATGTTCCGCGATTTCCCGGACGATTTCCGTTACGTGCTCGGTTTGCAAGAGGCCGTCGTTGTCGGGATGGCCGACGGCCATGCGCAGGCCACCGGCAACGCGGCGGTCGTCAACCTGCATTCGGCGGCGGGCGTCGGCAACGCGATGGGCAATCTCTTCACCGCATTCAAGAACCGTACGCCGCTGATCGTCACCGCGGGCCAGCAGGCGCGCGCGATCCTGCCGTTCGATCCGTTCCTTGGTGCGACGCAGGCCGCCGAGCTGCCGAAGCCGTACGTGAAGTGGAGCATCGAGCCTGCGCGAGCGCAGGACGTGCCGGCCGCGATCGCGCGTGCATACCGCATCGCGATGCAGGAACCGCGCGGCCCCGTATTCGTGTCGATCCCGGTCGACGACTGGGATCAGCCGGCCGAACTGCTGCCGAGGCGCGAAGTCAGCAGCGTCGTGCGGCCCGATCCGGACGCGCTCGCGCGGCTCGGCGACGCGCTCGACGCCGCGCGGCGTCCCGCGTTCGTGGTCGGTGCGGCCGTCGATCGCGCCGGTGCGTGGGACGAAATCGTGCGGCTCGCCGAGCGGCACCGTGCGCGCGTGTACGTCGCGCCGATGTCGGGCCGCTGCAGTTTCCCCGAGGACCATCCGCTGTTTGCCGGCTTCCTGCCCGCGATCCGCGAGAAGATCGTCGCGCGGCTCGATGGGCACGACCTCGTGTTCGCGTTCGGCGCGCCCGCGTTCACCTATCACATCGAAGGCTTCGGCCCGCACGTGCCGCCGGGCGCGACGCTCGTGCAGCTCGTCGACGATCCGGGCGTCGCCGCGTGGACGCCGTCGGGCGACGCGGTTGTCGGCAACTTGCGGCTCGCCGCGCGCGACCTGCTGGCGCGCCCGGCGCCGCCCGAGCGGCCGATGCCCGCGCCGCGGCCGCCGCGTGCGCGCGTCGAACCGCCAGCCGCCGGCGAGCGCATGTCGGCCGCGTTCGCGCTGCAGACCCTTGCCGACGTGCGCGATGCGCACGACATCGTCGTCGAGGAAGCGCCGAGCGCGCGACCGGTGATGCAGGAACACCTGCCGTTCACGCGTAGCGGCACGTTCTACACGATGGACAGCGGCGGGCTCGGTTACGGAATGCCGGCCGCCGTCGGCGTCGCGCTCGCGCAGCCGGGCCGGCGCGTGATCGGGTTGATCGGCGACGGTTCGAGCCTGTATTCGATCCAGGCACTGTGGAGCGCTGCCCAACTGAAGCTGCCGGTCACGTTCGTGATCCTGAACAACCGGCGCTACGCGGCGCTGCAGGATTTCGCGCCCGTGTTCGGCTTCGGTCCCGGCGACGCCGTGCAGGGTACCGATCTGCCCGACCTGGATTTCGTCGCGCTCGCGCAAGGGATGGGCTGCCGCAGCGTGCGCGTGACGGATGCCGCGCACCTGCGCGACACCCTGACCGACGCGCTGCGCGCCGCGACGCCGGTCGTCGTCGAAGTCGAGATTGCGTGACGCGCGGTGCGCGTCCTCCCGGAGATTCCATGCAAACCGTATCGATGCTGATCGGCGGCGAACGCCGCCATTCGTCCAGCGGCGCGACCTTCGTGCGCCGCAACCCGCTCGACGGCGAAGTCGCGTCGGCCGCGCCCGCGTGCACCGTCGACGATGCGCGTGCTGCGGCCGACGCGGCCGCCCGCGCGTTTCCCGACTGGGCCGCACTCGGCCCCGGCGCACGCCGCGCGCTGTTGCTGAAGGCGGCCGCCGCGCTCGAAGCGAAGCACGACCAGTTCGTCGCCGCGATGGCGGCCGAGACGGGCGCATCCGCGCTGTGGGCCGGTTTCAACGTGCACCTTGCCGCGAGCGGGCTCGTCGAGGCCGCGTCGCTGACCACCCAGGTCGGCGGCGAGCTGATCCCGTCCGACGTGCCCGGTTCGCTCGCGATGGGCGTACGGCAGCCGGCGGGCGTCGTGCTCGGCATCGCGCCGTGGAACGCGCCGGTGATCCTCGCGACGCGCGCGCTCGCGCTGCCGCTCGCGTGCGGCAACACGGTCGTGCTGAAGGGCTCGGAGCTGTGCCCGGTCACGCACGGGCTGATCGTCGAGGCGCTGCAGGAGGCTGGGTTGCCGCCGGGCGTCGTCAATTTCGTGACGAACGCGCCCGAGGATGCGGGTGCCGTCGTCGATGCATTGATCGCGCATCCGGCCGTGCGCCGCGTGAATTTCACGGGCTCGACGCGTGTCGGCAGGATCGTCGCCGAAGCGTGCGCGCGCCACCTGAAACCGTCGGTGCTGGAACTCGGCGGCAAGGCGTCGTTCGTCGTGCTCGATGATGCCGATCTGGACGCGGCGGTCGCGGCGGCCGCGTTCGGCGCGTTCGCGAATTCCGGGCAGATCTGCATGTCGACCGAACGCATCGTCGTCGACGCGTCGATCGCCGATGCGTTCGTCGCGAAGCTCGCCGGCAAGGCCGCGTCGCTGCCGCTCGGCGATCCGCGCAACGGGCCCGTCGTGCTCGGTTCGCTGATCGACATGAAGGCGGTCGAGCGCTGCAACGCGCTGATCGACGATGCGCTCGCGCACGGCGCGACGCTCGTGTGCGGCGGCAAGGCCGACAGCACGCTGTTCCCGGCCACGCTGCTCGACCATGTGACGCCGGCGATGCGCATCTACGCGGAAGAATCGTTCGGCCCGGTGAAGGGCATCGTGCGCGTCGACGGCGAGGACGCCGCGATCCGTTGCGCGAACGACAACGCGTTCGGGCTGTCGTCGGCCGTGTTCAGCCGCGACGTCGCGCGTGCGATGCGCGTCGCGGCACGCATCGAATCGGGCATCTGCCACATAAACGGTCCGACCGTGCACGACGAGGCGCAGATGCCGTTCGGCGGCGTGAAGGACAGCGGCTTCGGCCACTTCGGCGGCAAGGCCGGCATCGCGGCGTTCACCGACCTGCGCTGGATTACGGTGCAGACCGCACCGCGCCACTATCCGTTCTGACGAGGCCACTGAAGATGAGAATTGCGATTCTGGGCGCGGGCGCGATGGGCTCGCTGTTCGGCGCGCTGCTGGCCGAAAGCGGCGAGGCCGTCACGCTGATCGACGTGAACGACGCGCATCTCGATGCGATTCGCCGCGACGGGCTGCGCATCGACGACGATCGCGGTGAACGGCGCGTTCGTACGTTGCAGGCCGTGCGGCCGGAAGCCGCGAATGCGGATGCGGTCGCATCGGCCGATGCACCGTTCGACCTGCTGATCGTCTTCACGAAGTCGCTGCATACGCGCACCGCGCTCGACGGCGTGCGTGCGCTGCTGACGCCGCACACGCATGTGCTGACGCTGCAGAACGGACTCGGCAACGTCGAGACGCTGAGTGCGTTCGTGGCGCTCGAACGCATCCTGGTCGGCGTGACGACGTGGCCGGCCGACGCCGCGGGGCCCGCGCACGTGCGCTCGCACGGCGCGGGCACGATCCGCATGATGATGGCTGACGGCGTGGCACGCCCGTTCGCGACGGCCGTGGCCGATACGCTGTCGCGCGCAGGGCTCGCGTGCACGCTGGATGTCGACGTTTGGGCCGCGATCTGGGAGAAGGTCGCGTTCAACGCGGCGCTCAACACGCTGTGCGCGGCGACGGGCTGCACGGTCGACCAGCTCGGCAATCACCACGACGGGCCGCGGCTCGCGCTCGCGATCGCGGCCGAGGTGGCCGCCGTCGCCCGCGCGAAGGGGATCGCGGTAGACGGCGAACGCATCGCGCGCAACGTCGAGCATGCGATCCGCGAGCATCGCGGCCATCGCCCGTCGATGCTGCAGGATGTGCTCGCGGGCCGTCGCACGGAAATCGACGCGATCAGCGGCAAGGTCGTCGCGGCCGCGCGGGAAGCCGGTGTCGCGGTGCCGCATGCCGAGACGCTGCTCGCGCTCGTCCGGCTGATCGACGCACGGATCGACTGAGCATCAGGCCGGCGGCCGGCTTGCGCCGCACGACGAGACGGGTGCGTCGCGCGCAGGCGACGGCGCCGGATCGGGACGGGTTGGACGAGACACCGGGGCCGGCGCCGATGCGTTGACGCCGGCCGACTGCGCAGCACGAGATTCGGGCACGCGCCACCGCGCCAGCCCGGACAACCGGAGACACCATGAAAACCATCGAATGCCGTTGCCTTGCCGCGCGCCGCTCGCGCACGTTGCCGCCGACGTGCGGCACACGGGAGGCCGCATGAGCACGCGCGACGGATTGCAGCTGCCGCCGGTCGACATCGGCACGACCCTCGACGACGGGCCATTCACGGCGATGCAGCGTGGCGTGGTGCTGCTCGCCGCGCTCGCGATCGTGCTCGACGGCTTTGACGGCCAGTTGATTGGTTTCGCGATTCCGGTGCTGATCCGCGAATGGGGGATCACGCGCGGTGCATTCGCGCCAGCGGTGGCTGCCGGACTGATCGGGATGGGCATCGGCAGCGCGTGCGCGGGGATCGTCGCGGACCGCTTCGGTCGTCGCCAGGCCGTGATCGGCAGCGTGTTCCTGTTCGGCATCGCGACCTGCGCGATCGGTTTCGCACCGGACGTCACGGCGATCGCGGTGCTGCGTTTCTGTGCAGGGCTCGGGATCGGCGGTGCATTGCCGACCGCCACGACGATGACGGCCGAATACACGCCCGCGCGGCGCCGCACGATGATGGTGACCGCGACGATCGTCTGCGTGCCGCTCGGCGGGATGCTGGCCGGCCTGTTCGCGCACGAGGTGCTGCCGCGCTACGGCTGGCGCGGGCTGTTCTTCGCGGGCGGCGCGTTGCCGCTCGTGCTCGGCTTCGTGCTCGTGCGTGCGCTGCCCGAATCGCCGCGCTATCTTGTACGGCGCCCCGCGCGCTGGCCGGAACTTGGCGCGCTGCTCGCGCGGATGGAGCGGCCCGTTGCGCCGGGCACCGCATTTACCGACCTGAAGGACGCACGCGCGGCAGGCGGCCGCGGTGGCTTCGGCGCGCTGTTCGCGAGCGGTCAGGCGCGTGACACGATCGCGCTGTGGTGCGCCTTCTTCATGTGTCTGCTCGCCGTGTATGCGGCGTTCAGCTGGCTGCCGACGATGCTGGCCGCAAGCGGGCTGAGTGTGTCGGTCGCGGGTTCCGGGCTCACCGCGTACAACCTCGGCGGCGTGATCGGCGCGCTGCTGTGCGCGTGGGTGATCACGCATGCCGGGTCGCGCTGGCCGCTCGTGCTGTGCAGCATCGGCGGCGCGGCGAGTGCGGTGTGGCTGATGGGTGTCGATGCAAGCCGCCACACGGGCTGGCTGATCGTCGGGCTCGGCCTGCACGGGCTGTTCGTCAACGCGGTGCAGTCGACGATGTACGCGCTCTGTGCGTACATCTACCCGACCGCCGTGCGCGCAACGGGCACGGCAAGCGCGCTCGCGTTCGGCCGGCTCGGTGCGATCCTCAGTGCGTTCGCGGGCGCGATCGTGATCACCACGGGGGGCGCCACGGCCTATCTGACGATGCTGGCGATTGCGATGGGCGTTGTCTGCGTCGCGCTGCTCGTCGTGCGACGGCATATCCCGCGACTGTCACGAGCCGCGGTGCAGCCGCGCGAAGGGGAGGAACTGGCCCGCACGTCGTCGTGACGGCGGGCGGGCCCACGGGCGCGTGGCGCGTTACAGTGTGGTGCGCACGTGCCAGAGCTCGGGGAACAGCACGACGTCGAGCATCTTGCGCAGGTACGGCGCGCCGCTGGTGCCGCCCGTGCCCTGCTTGAAGCCGATGATGCGCTCGACGGTCGTCACGTGACGGAAGCGCCACTGGCGGAATGCATCCTCGAGATCGACGAGTTCCTCGGCCATCTCGTAGAGTTCCCAGTGCTGCTGCGGATGACGGTAGACCTCGAGCCACGCGGCCTCGACCGTTTCGTCGTGCTGCGTCGGTTGCGTCCAGTCGCGCTCGAGCCGCGCTTGCGCGATCGGGAAACCGCGCCGCGCGAGCAGGCGGACGACTTCGTCGTAGAACGACGGCGCTTCGAGCGTCGCGCGCACTTGTTCGAGGATGTCGGGCCGGTGCGCATGCGGCTGCAGCATCTGCACGTTCTTGTTGCCGAGCAGGAATTCGAGCTGGCGATACTGATACGACTGGAAGCCCGACGACTGCCCGAGATACGGGCGCATCGCCGAATACTCGGACGGCGTCATCGTCGATAGCACGTTCCACGCCTGCACGAGTTGCTCGAGGATCCGCGACACGCGCGCGAGCATCTTGAACGCGGGCGGCAGCGCGTCGGTGCGCACCGCGTCGAGCGCGCCGCGCAGCTCGAACAGCGCGAGCTTCATCCACAGCTCGCTCGTCTGATGCTGGATGATGAACAGCATCTCGTTGTGATCGGGCGACAGCGGATGCTGCGCATCGAGGATCGAATTCAGCGACAGGTAGTCGCCGTAGCTCATCGACTTCGAGAAATCGAGCTGCGCGTCGTGCCAGCCGGCTTCAGCGGCATCGCCGGGCACGTGCGGCGCTTCGTGCGCGGATTGTGCCGGTTGAGCGGCGCGTGCGCCCGAGAACGGGCAGCCCGCCGGCGCGTCGCCGCCGGGTGGCTGCATATGACCAGAATTCACGACTATCTCCAGATTTGAATGACTGGGCGCGGCGCGCAATCCGCGTGGTTGCGCGCCGCGCCGGGCAAGGCCGGTCAGGTCACCGCGCCGCGTTCGGCGAACTCGGGCGCCTTCCACGCGTCGGTGGCGAGGATGTCGCGCAGCGTCTCGACGGCATCCCACACGTCGGCGAAGCGCACATAAAGCGGCGTGAAGCCGAAGCGGAGCACGTACGGCTCGCGGTAGTCGCCGATCACGCCGCGCGCGATCAGCGCCTGCATCACCTCGTAGCCGTGCGGATGCTCGAAGCTCGCCTGCGAGCCGCGCTGGTGATGCGCGCGCGGCGTCACGAGCTTCAGCGACAGGCCCGCGCAACGCGCTTCGACGAGCGCGATGAACGCATCGGTCAGCGCGAGCGACTTGCGGCGGATCGCCTGCATGTCGGTTTGCAGGAACACGTCGAGCCCGCATTCGACCATCGACATCGACACGATCGGCTGCGTGCCGCACAGGAAGCGCGCGATGCCCGGATCGGGCGCGAAGCCCGGCTGCATCGCGAACGGTGCGCGGTGGCCCCACCAGCCGGACAGTGGCTGCGAGAAGTGCGCATGATGGCGCTGCGGCACCCACACGAATGCAGGCGAACCGGGGCCGCCGTTCAGGTACTTGTACGTGCAGCCGACCGCGCCGTCCGCGCGCGCGCCGTTCAGGTCGACCGGCACCGCGCCGGCCGAGTGCGCGAGATCCCACAGCATCAGCGCGCCCGCGTCGTGCACGAGCTGCGTGACGGCCGGCATGTCGTGCATGTAGCCGGTGCGGTAGTTCACGTGCGTGATCATCGCGACGGCCGTGTCTGCGCCGAGCGCGCCGGGCAGGTCGGCCGGGTCGTCGATCAGGCGCAGTTCGTAGTCGCCGCCGAGCTGCTCGATCAGCCCCTGCGCGATATACAGGTCGGTCGGGAAGTTCGAGCGTTCCGACACGATCACGCGGCGCTCGGGCGCGCGCTCGGCCTGGTGGCGCACCATCGCCGACAGCAGCTTGAACAGGTTGATCGAGATGGTATCGGTGACGACCGTTTCGCCGGGTGCGCCACCAATCAGCGTCGCGAGCTTGTCGCCGAGACGGCGCGGCAGCGCGAACCAGCCGGCCGTGTTCCAGCTGCGGATCAGGCCTTCGCCCCATTCGGCGGCGATCACCTGCTGCGCGCGGGCGGCCGACGCGCGCGGCTGTGCGCCGAGCGAGTTGCCGTCGAGGTAGATCACGCCGTCGGGCAGGGAGAACTGGTCGCGCAGCGGGGCGAGCGGATCGTCGCGGTCGAGCGCGAGTGCGTCTTCACGGGTCTTGATCATGATGTGGGGTTGTCGGTCGGGGTAATCAGGAGGCACGCGTGGGCAGCGCGCGCAGCACCGCGCGCACGGGGCTCGCGTCGAGCGTCGCGAACTTCAGCGGCAGTGCAATCAGTTCGTAGTCGCCGGGCGGCACGTCGTCGAGCACGATGCCTTCGAGGATTGCCATCCGGTGCGCGCGCACGCGGTGATGCGCATCCATCGTCTTCGATTCCTGCGGGTCGAGCGACGGCGTATCGATGCCGATCAGCTTCACACCGTGCGCGGCGAGCAGGTCGACGGTCTCGGGCGCGACCGCGCAGAAGCCGCTGTCCCATTGCTCGACGCTGGCGCGCGCATACGTGCGCAGCAGCACGCGTGGCGGCACGCCGTCGAGCGCGCCGGCGACATCGGCCGGTTGCACGACCGGCGATGCGCCGATGCAATGGATCACGCGGCACGGGCCGAGGTAGGTATCGAGCGGTACGGCGCCGATCGGCGCGCCGTCGGCGTCGTAGTGCAGCGGCGCGTCGCAGTGCGCGCCGGTGTGCGGCGACAGCGTCAGGCGTGCGACGTTGACCGGCGAACCGGCCTCCATCCGCCACACGCGTTCGACGGAAACCGGCGTATCGCCCGGCCACACGGGGGTGGCGGGGCTGACGGGCGGCGAGATGTCCCAGAGGGTGTCCATGGCATGACGATTCGGTGAGTCGATGCTTCGAATGATAGGTGGACGCTCGCAGAAAGTGCTTGCGAAATAAACATGGACAATCCGCCGGATTGGCAGATAATTCGACTCAGAGGGAAAACGGGGACCATAAATGCACGCGATCACGCTCGATGCCACCGACTGCCGGATTCTGGCGGTACTGCAGGAAGAGGGCAGAATCAGCAATCTCGACCTGGCGGAACGGATTTCGCTTTCGCCATCCGCCTGCCTGCGCCGCATGCGCCTGCTCGAGGAGCAGGGCGTGATCGAGCACTATCGCGCGTGCCTGAGCCGCGAAAAGCTCGGCTTCGAGCTCGAGGCGTTCGTGCAGGTATCGATGCGCAACGAAGAAAATCAATGGCACGAGCGCTTCGCGGAAGCGCTGCGCGAATGGCCGGAGGTGGTCGGCGCGTTCGTCGTGACGGGCGAGAGCCACTATCTGCTGCGCGTGCTCGCGCACAACCTCAAGCACTATTCGGATTTCGTGCTGAACCGGCTCTACAAGGCGCCCGGGGTGATGGACATCCGTTCGAACATCGTGCTGCAGACGCTGAAGGACGAAGCCGGCGCGCCGGTCGGGCTGGCGCGCACGGGGGCGATCAAAGCGGTGTAAGGCCGTGGAAGCCGCCGCCGTGGAACACGAGCGGCGGCGTCGTGTCCGAGGCGGCGCGCACGCCGCAGCGTTCGACTTCGCCGACGAAGATCACGTGGTCGCCTTCGTCATAGCGGCTGCGGTTGTGGCATTCGAACCATGCGAGCGCGCCGTCGAGCACGGGCATCCCGGAGTTGCCGGCCGCATGCGCGATCCCTTCGAAGCGGTCGCCCTTGTAGGTCGAGAAGCGCTTGCACAGGTCGAGCTGCGATGCCGCGAGTACGTTCACCACATAGTGGCTGTTGCCGCGGAACACGGGCGTCGACGCCGATTTGTGCGCGAGGCTCCACAACACGAGCGGTGGATCGAGCGATACCGAGTTGAACGAGCTGGCGGTGATGCCGATCAGCTGCCCGGACGGCGCACGCGTCGTGATCACCGTCACGCCCGTTGCGAACTGGCCGAGTGCTTGCCGGAAGGCGGCCGCGTCGAAATCAGGGGGATTGGCCTGGCTCATCGGGCAGCCATCCGGCACGAGACGGGCGGGCGCGGCGCGACGCGAGCATGACGGGCGCGGCGGACGAAAGGCGACAGGGCGGTCGAGTGGGAAGTGGTGCGCATCGCTCGATTTTAGCGGAATCGGGGCCGTCGGGCCCGGCCGGACGGTGCATTGCGGGGATAGGGTGACGTAGCGAACACTGCGGCGCGCGGCCGGGTTTGCGATGGGGCGCGAGTCGGGGAGCCCGTTCTGTCGCGGTTTCAGCGGGTTCGGTCACCTGCCGCTTCTCCGATCTATCAAACCGCGAAACCGCGAAACCGCCAAACCAAGCCACCGACTCCGTCGCTATCGCGCCGCCGCAAACCCCAGTGACAGCGCGCCCGTCACGATCAGGCTCGACGCCCACACCGCATCGAGATTGAACCAGCTCCGCGACACGAACTTCAGCCCGAGATAGCGGTACACGAGCCACGCGAGCCCGCCGCCGGCGCCGATCATCGCGATCGCATGTACGGCCGCGACGACGAGCGCCATCCCGAGATGCGCATCGACGAGCGCGGCCGCCGCCCGGTGGCCGGCGTCCTGGTCGAACCCGCAGAGCCCGAGGTAGATCGGCACGAGCATCAGTCCCGCGCCATGTGCGATCGCGACCGCGAACGACCACAGGCCGAGCCGCGCGGGCGGGATCCGCGCGAGCGCACGCGGATGCCGGCGCCGGATCAGCAGCACGGCGCCGAAGCCGATTACGAGCGCGCTCGCGCCGATCCGGATCGCCGACTGCCAGGCGAGCATTGCGGCGAGCAACCCGAACGGCAACATCACCGCGAAGACCGCGAGCGCGTGGCCGAGCGCGAGATAGCCGAGCGCCGCGACGAGCGCGCCGCCGCGGCGCGTCATCAGCGCGTTCGACACCGCGAGCGGCCAGCCCATCGCGGGGTTGAGCCCGTGATACACCCCGCTCACGAGCACGGCCGCCCACAGCGCGAACTGGGCGTGAAGGCCGGCGTTCAACGCTTGACCGACGGATAGCAGAACGAGTCGGTCGAGCAGTCGCCGCCTTCGAGCCGGATCTGGTGCGCGCGATAGCCGTCGGGGAACTCGACCCAGTAGTCGTTGGCGAGCTTCAGCCCGCCTTCCGGCCCCACATGCGCGAGCACCTGCGCGCCCGGCACGCCATCCGGATAAAACTGGTCGTCCCACGTCGAATAGAGCGAGTTGGTCCAGTACACGCGCCGGCCGTCGCGGCTGATCTCGACCATCTGCGGGCCGCCTGCGAATGCGCGGCCGTTCGAGTGCGGTGCACGGCGCGCGATGCCGCCGATGCGGACCGACCCCGCGAGCACCGGGTTGTGCGGGTCCGATACGTCGTACTGGCGCATCTCGCCGGTGCCCCAGCACGACACGTAGAGGAAGCGGTCGTCGAGCGACAGGTCGATGTCGGTCACGAGCGGCGGCACGGCGCCGAACGATTTCAGCAGCGGCGGCAGTTCGTCGGCCGCGGCCGGCTCGGCCGGGATCGTCGCCGTTTTCTTCACATGGAACTTGCCGCCTTCGCGCCACCAGGTCCAGATCGAGCCCTCGAGATTCGTCGTGTCGACCACGACCCCGACGAACCCGTATTCGCGCGCCGGGTCGTGCGCGGGCCGCACCTCGAGCGCCATCTGGTGCTGCGCGCCGAGATCGATCGTCTGCACGTTGCGCCGCGCGCGCAGGTCCCAGAAATGCAGCCGGTGCCCGTATTTGTTCGCGAGCAGGTCCTCGGGCACGATCCCGTTCTCGAATTGCGGTGGCAGCGCCCATTCGCTCGACACCATGTAGTCGCGCGGCAGGTTCCACCAGAAGTCGTAATGCTTGTCCTGTGGGCCGCGGTCGATCTCCCAGCGGCCGAGCACGTCGAAGGTTTCGCAATCCATGATGAAGATGCCGGGCGCACCGTCGGTGCCGTCCTTGCCCGCGCCGCCGAGCGTGCTCACGTAGATGCCCTCGGGCCCGCAGTGAACGGTATGCGGCCGCGAATAGCCGGTCTTCGCGAAGATCTCGTCGGGTTCGATGATCTTGTGGATGCGCGCCTGCGTCGGATGCGGTTTCGTGTCGATCACGTAGATGCGCGACGAGCGCAGGCCGGGGATGATCAGGAAGCGGCGTTCGAGGAACGCGTGCCCGGTCAGCGGCGACAACGACGACGAACAGGCATTCCAGCCGAAGTGGTGAAACTCGTCGCCGGTGTTCGGCATCGTCACCGTATGCACGATTTTTCCGTAGGTAAGCGAGCCGGGCTTCACGTCGATCACGGCGAGCGCGTCGGGTCTGGAAAAATCGGGGCTCAGCAACAACGTATAGGCAAACTCCTCCGCCGGCGCCTGCATCGCAAGCTCGGGCGAAGCGTGAAACGTCGGGTCTGGCCGCATGCTCATGGTGATGCCCTCTCGATGGTGTCGGATCATGGACGCACGGCCGTTCGTTGCGGGCGTGCGGGTCGGGGTTGCCGCACGGCGCGCATCACGCCGGCGGGAGCGATCGGCAGGCGGATGCACGCGTCGGCGACACGTGCGGCGCCGTGCATCAGATCGTGGAAGCGAATAAAGGCGGTGTACCGGATCGCCGCACGCGGGGTGAGACGGATGCACGACAAGGTGGTGGAGCAGTCGAAGCGGCGGCCCGCGACGCGGCGACGGCCGGGCGGGCGATGTGGGTGATTTCTGTTAAGGCATGCATATCGATGTTCCGGCAGATGATGTTTGCATCAGGGGCGGGCACGCATCGGGCGCCTTGCGCGGGACGACGGGTTGGCCGTCGTATTTGCGCGTGCCTAAGTGTAGACGAGAAAAGGGCGTGCCGGTCGCGTGCGGCACCTGTCCGAACGGCCAGGTTCGCACGCGAGTGAGATACTTGTCGGCGTGCCGCTGCGCCGCGCACCACGCGCGGGCAGCGGCGAGGCGTAACGACGGCGCCGGCACATGCGTGCCGGTTGCCGACATCAACGAGGGACTGATTTCATGGTGAACGAGATGCTTGAAACCGCGACATTGGGAGGCGGGTGTTTCTGGTGCACGGAGGCGGTGTTTCTCGACGTCGACGGCGTGACGGCCGTCCAGTCGGGCTACGCGGGCGGCCATACGCGCAATCCCGGCTATCGCGACATCTGCGAAGGCGACACGGGCCATGCGGAAGTCGTCAACGTGACGTTCGATCCGGCGCGCATCGGCTATCGCGAGATCCTCGAGATCTTCTTCGCGACGCACGATCCGACCCAGTTGAACCGGCAGGGCAACGACGTCGGCACGCAGTACCGGTCGGTCGTGTTCACGCATTCGGATGCGCAGCGCGACACGGCGCTCGACGTGATCCGCGAGCTGGAACGCGAGCAGGTGTTCGGCCAGCCGATCGTCACGCAGGTCGTGCCGCTCGACGGCAACTACTGGCCGGCCGAGGATTATCACCAGAACTATTACGCGCGTAACCCGGGGCAGGGCTACTGCTCGGTCGTGATCGGGCCGAAGCTCGCGAAATTCCGGCAGAAGTTCTCGCACCGGCTGAAGTCGCTGCGCGGCGCGTAAGCGCGCGAACGGCGGGAACCGCGCGTCAGGCTGCCTCGTTGCGCCACTGCGCGCACGCGGCGGCGATCTCGCGCGCGAGCGCGATGCACGACAGCGGCGCGGAGCCTTCCGCCTTGTTGTTGATCGTGATGATCACCGGCTGCCCGGCCAGCGCATAGCGCGCGGCCAGTTCGGCGAGCGCCGAGCGTGTGGCCGGATCTTCGTCGACGAGCTTGTCGAACGGCTCGTATTTCGCTTTCGCCTGTTCGTACTTGAAGCCGCCGTGCAGGCTCCAGCGCACGATCAGCGGGCCCGGCGCGTCGCCGTCGAGCAGCGCGAGCGCGGCCGCCTGGCGCAGCGGGTCGGGCATCCGCGCGTGCAGGCCGACGCAGTAGCGCACGCCGAGCGCGGCGAGTGCGCGGATGAAGCGCGGCGTGAGCAGGCTCGCGTCGCGAATCTCGATCGCATAGCGGGTGCCGTCGGCTTCCGGCGGCAGCGGCGGCAGCGCCGCGAAGAACGCGGCGAGCCGGTCGATCAGCGCGGCCGGCCGGGCGAGCAGCGAGTCGGGCAGCGGCGAGAACTGGAACACGAGCACGCCGGCTTTCCGGCCGAGCCCTTCGAGGCACGGCTGCACGAATTCGCGGGTGGCGAGCTGCGCGTCGAGGAAGGTCGGGTTCGGCCCCGACGGCTCGCCGCGCCGGCCGCGGATGACCGCGTCGGTCACCGATGCCGGTGCCTTCACGACGAAGCGGAAATCGTCGGGCACCTGCTGCGCGTAGCGCAGGTAGTCGGCAACCGACAGCGGGCCGTAGAACGACCGGTCGAGGCTCACGCTCCTCAACAGCGGATGCGCGCCGTATGCTTCGAGCCCTTCGCGCGACAGCTTGGTCTGCGCGAAATCGCCGTCGTAGACGATGCCGTCCCAGCCGGGGAAGTACCACGACGACGTGCCGAGCCGAACGTTCGGCGGCAGGCCGGCCGCTGCGTCGGCCACATCCGGCGCGATCGGCGCGGGCAGCACGCCGCGTCGGCGCCGGCCTTTCTTCGGCGGCGAGGCTGGCGGGGACGGTTCGTCCCACAGCAGGCCGGAAGCGGCAGGCGGTGTTTCGTCGGAGGAAGGGGCGCTGGTGCGGCTGCGCGGTGCCGGCTGCGCGTCGTCAGGCGCGTCCGGTTTCACGTGTTCATCGGTGTTGGCGGGCAGGCCATCGTCCTTCGGCGACGCGCGTGCAGCATCGGCCGGCACGCCGAACAGGTCGAATTGCCCGTCGGCGTGCGGCGCGTGCTCATCATCGTGCTGCTGTCGTTCGGGCGGCGCCTTGCGCCGCGTCCTGCCGTCACCCATGCATGCCCAGCGTGAAGCGCCGCCTAGCGCGGCAGCGCGTGTTCGTACATATAGCGCCGCGACCACGGCAGCGTTTTCGCGCTGCGCCCGGCCTTGCGGCACACGATCTGGAAGATCGACACGTCGTCGTGCTCGAACGCATACGCGCAGCCGGCGAGATACACGCGCCAGATGCGAAATTTCTCGTCGTCGACGAGTTGTCGCGCGGCTTCCGCCTTCGCCTCGAAGTTTTCCGTCCAGATGTCGAGCGTGCGCGCATAGTGCCGTCGCAGGCTTTCGACGTCAATCGCTTCCAGTCCGCCGCGCTGCGCGGCTTCCAGCGCGAGGCTGATGTGCGGCAGCTCGCCGTCCGGGAACACGTAGCGATCGATGAACTCGCCGCCGCCGAGCGCCGTCTCGCCGCTTTCCGCATCGGTCGACGTGATCCCGTGGTTCATCGCGATGCCGTCGTCGGCAAGCAGGTCGTGGACCCGCGAGAAATAGAGCGGCAGGTTTTTGCGCCCGACGTGCTCGAACATCCCGACACTCGTGATGCGGTCGAACTGGCCGTCGATCTCGCGGTAGTCCTGGAGCCGGATCTCGATCCTGTCCTCCAGCCCGGCGGCCTTCACGCGCGCGGTCGCGAGGTCGAACTGGTTTTGCGACAGCGTGACGCCCAGGCACTGCGCGCCGAACTTCTGCGCGGCGCGCAGCACGAGTGCCCCCCAGCCGCAGCCGATGTCGAGCAGGCGCTGGCCGGGCTGCAACTGGATCTTCGTCAGGATGTGGTCGATCTTCTTGATCTGCGCGGTGGCAAGATCCTCGTCGCCGTTCTCGAAGTAGGCGCACGAGTACACCATGTTCTCGTCGAGCCACAGCTTGTAGAACTCGTTCGAGACGTCGTAGTGATACTGGATCGCCTTCCTGTCGGTGTTCTTCGTGTGGCTGAAGTAGCGCTTCACGCGCGCGAGCTTGCTCGCGCTCGTCACCGTGCTGCGCGCGAGCGAGTAGCCGATGTTGATGATGTCCGACACCTTGCCCTCGATGTCGATCTTGCCTTTCACGTACGCCTCGCCGAGATTGTCGAGGCTCGGTTCGAGCAAGAGCGGCAATGCCGACGCGCTGTTCACCTTCAGCGTGACCTGCGGCGCGCTGAAGGTGCCGAAATCGAGTTGATCGCCGTTCCACAGCACGAGGCGCGCCGGTATGTTCGCTTTCGCCCGTACTTCGTCCGCCCACTGTGCCAGCTTCTTTTCCCAGAACATTTGGATTCTCCGTTTGTTCGTTGAATCGAATACAGCCAAGTATCTTGACCGGCGCCCGTCGCTTGCGAGGCGGGCGCCCGGATGCAACACGAGACACGACCGGCATGCGCCGGCGCCGCGCTTACGGCGACAGGCGCGAGATCGACCAGCCCGGCGACGTGTCGACGTCGCGCGTATAGAGCAGGCGGTCGTGCAGCCGCGACGGGCGGCCCTGCCAGAACTCGATCGAGTCGGGCACGAGACGGTAGCCGCCCCAGTGGGGCGGGCGCGGCGGGTTGTCGCCGTAGCGTTCGCTGACGGCCTTTTCCTGCGCTTCAAGTGTTGCGCGGCTGTCGATCACGGCGCTCTGATCGGACGCCCATGCACCGATGCGCGAGCCGAGCGGGCGCGACGCGAAGTAGCGGTCGCTTTCCTCGGCGCTGGTTTTCTCGATCCGGCCTTCGATGCGCACCTGGCGCTCGAGCTCGATCCAGTAGAACAGCAGCGCTGCCTGCGGATGCACGGCGAGATCGTGCCCCTTGCGGCTTTCGTAATTGGTGAAGAAGACGAACCCGCGTTCGTCGACGCCCTTGATCAGCACGATGCGTGCCGACGGCCGGCCGTCGTCGCCGACGGTCGCGAGCGTCATCGTGTTCGGCTCGGGCAGCTTGGCGGCGAGCGCCTCCTTGAACCAGCGATCGAACTGGGCGAAGGGGTCGTGGGCGACATCGGCTTCGTCGAGCGAAGCACGTGAGTAATTGATGCGGAGATCGGCGAGAGTCGTCATGTTATGCAAACGCTTCAATCTGGAACCATTGTAGCCAACGCGTGAGAAACGTGCGTGCACAGTGGCGCGTGCGAGCGGGGAGTTCAGGCAAAATAGAGGGCTGCACGACTTACGATTTCCTTGCTGCCATGTCTGCCGCCGACACTGCCCCGCCCAGTTCCTCTGATCTTACCCCGACCCCGGAAATCCAGCTTGACGTGGATCGAGCGCGGCGTTTCGGCGGCGTCGCGCGGCTGTACGGCGCGCCGGCCGCCGCCGCGTTCGAGCGCGCGCACGTTGCGGTGATCGGGATCGGCGGCGTCGGGTCGTGGGTGGCCGAGGCGCTCGCGCGCAACGCGGTCGGCACGCTGACGCTGATCGATCTCGATAACGTCGCGGAAAGCAATACGAACCGGCAGATCCACGCGCTCGACGGCAATTACGGCAAGCCGAAGGTCGACGCGATGGCCGAGCGGATCGCGCTGATCGATCCCGCGTGCCGCGTGAACCGGATCGAGGATTTCGTCGAGCCCGACAATTTCGACGCACTGCTCGGCGGCGGTTTCGACTACGTGATCGACGCGATCGACAGCGTGCGCACGAAGGTCGCGCTGATCGCGTGGTGCGTCGCGAAGCGTCAGCCGCTCGTCGTGGTCGGCGGCGCGGGCGGCCAGCTCGACCCGACGCGCATCCGGATCGACGATCTCGCGCTGACGATCCAGGATCCGCTGCTGTCGAAGGTGCGCGCGCAGTTACGCAAGCAGCACGGCTTTCCGCGCGGGCCGAAGGCGCGTTTCAAGGTCAGCGCCGTGTATTCGGACGAGCCGCTGATCTATCCGGAAGCCGCCGCTTGCGACCTCGAGGACGGCGCCGAGCCGTCCGCGGCCGCGCACGTCGCGGGGCTCAACTGTGCAGGATTCGGTTCGAGCGTGTGCGTGACCGCGAGTTTCGGCTTCGCGGCCGCCGCGCATGCGCTGCGCGCGATCGCGGCGCAAGCCGCCGGCTGAGGCCGCGACGCGCGGGCGTCGACGCGATGTTGCGGCGCGTGATGTGCGTCACATGCCGTGCGGGGCTGCCCGCAGCCGGGCCGTTGCGGCCCGGCCGGTCGACCATCAGTTGAGCGCCATGCTCAGCCTGCGCCGCCACCCGGCGACGAGGTCCGGCCGATCGCCGGCCAGCTCGAACACCGAGATCATCGTGCGGCGGCCGAGATCGTCGCCGTACGTGCGGTCGCGCGTGACGATTTCCAGCAACTGCTCCAGTGCACCTTCATACGCCCGCCGCGCAATCAGGCTCTGCGCGAGATCGAAACGCGCGTCGAGATCGGCCGGGTTGGCAGCGATGCGTGCTTCGAGCGCGTCGGTCGGCGGCAGGTCGGCCGTGGCCTCGAGTGCGTCGAAACGGGTCTTGATCGCCTGGAAGCGCGGGTCGCCAGCTTGCACGATCTGCGGCGACAGGCGTTCGGTTTCGGCGCGCGCCGCGTCGACCTGGTTGCTCGCGAGCAGCAGTTCGATCAGGTCGAGGCGTGCGTCGTCGAAGCCGGGGTTCAGTGCGAGCGCCGCCTCGAGGTGCGTGAGCGCGTCGTCGTAGCGCTCTTCAGCCATCGCGTACTGCGCGGCACGCCGCTCGGCTTCCTCGGGGGCCGGCAGCAGCCGGTCGAGAAAGGCGCGCAGCTGGCCTTCGGGCAGCACGCCGACGAACTGGTCGACGGGGCGCCCGTCGGCGAACGCGATCACGTGCGGGATGCTGCGGGTCTGGAAGTGCGCGGCGAGCTCCTGGTTCTCGTCCACGTTGACCTTCACGAGCTTCCAGCGGCCTTCGTAGTCGCCTTCGAGCTTTTCCAGCAGCGGGCCGAGCGTCTTGCAGGGGCCGCACCACGGCGCCCAGAAGTCGACCAGCACGGGTGCGTCCAGCGACGCCTCGATGACGTCTTTCTCGAATGTGGCAAGCGTGGTGTCCATGTCGTTCTCTTCCGTTCGAATGTCGTCAGGATGGGGGCGGTGTGCCCCTTTTTCAACGCGGCTTCGACTCGGGCAGCGGAATCCACTCGGTCTCGCCCGGCACCTTGCCCATTTCCTGGCGCGTCCATGCCGCTTTCGCGCGCTCGATCGCTTCGCGGCTGCTCGCGACGAAATTCCATTCGATGAAGCGCTCGCCGTCGATCTTGTCGCCGCCGAGCAGCATCGCGCGCGCGCCGCTGCCGCTCGTCAGCGTGACTGCGGCACCGGGCGCGAGCACGGCCATCTGCTCGGCCGGCACCGGCGTGCCGTCGATCGCGAGCTCGCCGTCGACCACGTAGACCGCGCGCTCCTCGTGAGACGCGTCGAGTTCGAGACGGCCGCCGGCCGCGAATTCGGCCGCGACATACAGCGTGCGCGAGAACGTCGTGACCGGCGAGCGCAGCCCGAACGCATCGCCGGCGATCACCGTCAGCGACACGCCGTCTTCGTTGCGCTTCGGCAGCGTGTCGGCTGCATGGTGCTCGAACGACGGCTCGGTCGTCTCGTGCGTGCGCGGCAGCGCGACCCAGGTCTGGATCCCGTGCACGGTGTGGCCGTTTTCGCGCTGCGCATCGGGCGTGCGTTCGGAGTGGACGATCCCGCGGCCGGCCGTCATCCAGTTCACGTCGCCCGGCACGATCTCCTGCCGCGATCCGAGGCTGTCGCGGTGCAGGATCGCGCCGTCGAACAGGTAGGTGACGGTGGCGAGGCCGATATGCGGATGCGGGCGCACGTCGAGCCCCGTGCCGGGCGGCAGCGTGGCGGGCCCCATGTGATCGAAGAAGATGAACGGGCCGACGAGGCGTGCGGCGAGTGCGGGCAGCGTGCGGCGCACCTGCAGGTTGCCGATGTCGCGCACGTGCGGTTTTAGCAGGGCTTTGATCGGAGCGGTCATGGCTGTTCCTGTGGGGCGGCGGGGGCGATGCCGGTCATTGTACTGGCCGTCCGCCGCCGATTCCATTCGCGCCGCGCGGGTATCGGGCCGGGTGCCGAAACCCGGTAGACTGACCGGCTTCCCGAGAAAACGCCGGGCCGCCGCGGGTTTTCCGCCCTGCAGGACGTCCCCTTTGGGGGATCACCACCTCGGAAGCCTGACGCGAAGCGACGGGGCTCGAGAACACCTTCCACAACAATTCGACAATCGAGGAGACGCCGATGATGGCCCCGAAGGACTTGCTGCTTGCGCTGGTCGTGATCCTGGCGTGGGGCGTGAACTTCGTCGTGATCAAGGTCGGCCTGCACGGCATGCCGCCGATGCTGCTCGGCGCGCTGCGCTTCACGCTCGCGGCCGTGCCCGCGGTGTTCTTCGTGCGCCGGCCGCAAATTCCGTGGCGCCTGCTGGTGCTGTATGGCGCGACGATCCAGCTCGGCCAGTTCGTGTTCCTGTTCACCGGCATGTACGTCGGCATGCCGGCCGGCCTCGCGTCGCTCGTGCTGCAGTCGCAGGCATTCTTCACGCTCGTGTTCGCGATGCTGTTCCTCGGCGAGCGGCTGCGCATGCAGAACCTGTTCGGGCTCGCGATCGCCGCGGGCGGGCTCGTCGTGATCGCGGCGCAGGGCGGCCGCGCGATGACGCTCGCGGGCTTCCTGTTGACGATCTGCTCGGCGGCGATGTGGGCGTTCGGCAACATCGTCACGAAGAAGGTCGGCCGTGCGAACCTCGTGTCGCTCGTGGTGTGGGCAAGCCTCGTGCCGCCCGTGCCGTTCTTCCTGCTGTCGCTGTGGTTCGAAGGGCCGCAGCGGATCGCGGCCGCGCTCGCCGGGCTGAACGGTGCGTCGATCTTCGCGGTCGTCTATCTCGCGTTCGTCGCGACGCTGCTCGGCTACGGGCTGTGGAGCCGCCTGCTGTCGCGCTATCCGGCCGCGCAGGTCGCGCAGTTCTCGTTGCTGGTGCCGATCGTCGGCCTGGCTTCCTCGGCGCTGCTGCTCGACGAGCATCTGACGCGCACGCAGCTGATCGGCACGGCGCTCGTGATGGGCGGGCTCGCGGTGAACGTGTTCGGCGGGAAACTGATGCGCCGCTTCGCGGCATCGTGACGCGCCGGCACGCACTGCGTGCCGGCGGCGGGGTGGGGTGGCCGGGTACGGCCGTCAGGCCATCCGGTTCTTCGCGAGCGGCGGATTCGCGGAGAAATAGCGCTTGATGCCGCGGAAGATCGCGTCGGCCATCTGGTCGCGATAGCTGTCGTCGTTCAGCCGGCTCTCTTCTTCCGGGTTGCTGATGAACGCGGTCTCGACGAGGATCGATGGAATGTCGGGCGCCTTCAGCACCGCGAACCCGGCCTGCTCGACCGAGCCCTTGTGCAGCTTGTTGATGCCGCCGACTTCCTTCAGCACGTAGTTGCCGTAGCGCAGCGAATCGCGGATCTGTGCGGTCGTCGACATGTCGAACAGCGCGCGGTTCACGGCCGCGTCCGCCGTCTTGATGTTGATGCCGCCGATCAGGTCGGACGAGTTCTCCTTGTTCGCCATCCAGCGCGCCGCGGCGCTCGTCGCGCCGTGATCGGACAGCGCGAACACGGAAGAGCCGCGCGCTGACGGCGTCGTGAACGCGTCCGCGTGGATCGACACGAAGAGATCTGCGCCCACGCGGCGCGCTTTCTGCACGCGCACATTCAGCGGCACGAAGAAGTCGGCGTCGCGCGTCATCATCGCGCGCATGTTCGGCGCGCCGTCGATCTTCGCGCGCAGCTTCTTCGCGATGTCGAGCGCGATGTGCTTCTCGTACGTGCCGCCGCCGCCGATCGCGCCCGGATCCTCGCCGCCGTGGCCCGGATCGATCGCCACCGTCAGCAGGCGCACGGTGCCGCCCTTGCCGGATTTCGGTGCGGTGAACTTGTAGGTGTCGCCGTCGTCGTCGCTGTCGTCGCGGCGCGCGATGACGGGCGGCGGCTTGACAGCCGGCTTCGCGGGTGTCGAAGGCGTGCCGGCGGCGGGCGGCGTGTGCGGCGCGGCCGGCGTGTTCTGTGCGAATCGCTGGAAGAACGCGTCGCTGCCGTCGCCCGCGGCGGGCGGCGGCAGGGGCGTGCCCGGCCCGTTCAGCGCGGTCGGCGGCTGCATCTGCTGCGCGCGCGCGGTATCGTTGAGCGCCTGCTCCTTGCGTTCCGTCTGCGCGATCAGGTCGGTCAGCGGATCGGGCGCGACGGCCGGATACAGGTCGAACACGAGCCGGTACTTGTAGGTGCCGACCGGAGGCAGCGTGAACACCTGCGGCTTCACCGAACCTTTCAGGTCGAACACCATCCGCACGACGTGCGGCTGATATTGGCCGACGCGCACCGACTGGATCTGCGGGTCGTTCGGCGCGATCTTCGACACGAGGTCGCGCAGCGCCTGGTCGAGATCGAGGCCGCTCAGGTCGACGACGAGGCGGTCGGGACCCTGCAGCAGCTGTTGAGTATTCTGCAGCGGCTGGTCGGATTCGATCGTGACGCGCGTGTAATCGCGTGCGGGCCACACGCGCACGCCGAGCACCGACGACGCGTGCGCGAGACGCGGCGCGACGAGACCGAGCACCAGCGTCGACGCGCCCGCGCACAGGATCTGGCGACGCCGCCAGTTGTGCGTCGCGGTGGCCGCCGATTCGATCGAGCGGAACGGTTTGATCAACATCTTTCGAGACATGCCTTTCCTGAAGCGCTGTACGCCCGAACGGTGAGGGCGCGGCCGTCGCCATCCACGTCGAGCGAGAAAACCAGATCGGGTACGCCGAGCAGCGTGCCCGCCTGTTGTGGCCATTCGACGAGGCAGATCGCGCTGGAATTGAAATATTCGCGAAAGCCTGCATCGGACCATTCGGCCGGATCGTTGAAACGATACAGATCGAAGTGATAGACCTCGAGTTCCCCATCGTCGCGTTCGAGCGCGTACGGCTCGACGAGCGTATAGGTCGGGCTGCGCACGCGCCCTGTGTGGCCGAGGCCGCGCAGGATCGCGCGCACGAGGGATGTCTTGCCCGCGCCGAGATCGCCGACCAGCTGGATCTGCAGCCCGTCGAACGCATGCGCGCGGGCGAGATCGACGCGCGCTGCGTCGAGCGCGTGCGCGAAGCGGGTGCCGAAGGCCTCGGTCGCCGCTTCGTCGGCGAGCGCGATCACGCGCTCCGCGAACGGGGCAGGCAGCGTGATGGCATGAGGCGTATGGGACGTGGCTGGCATTCTCGTAAAATAGTGCGATGAACCGATTACCGGAACTCGCCGCATCCGACAGGCCTTCGACTCGTGCCGAAGGCGCGGCACCGTGCGCGCTCGACGATGCGGCGTTGACTGCGCTCGCCGCGCGCATCAGGGCGTGGGGGCGCGAATTGGGTTTCGGGGCGATCGGCATCAGCGATACCGATCTCTCGGATGCCGAAGCAGGCCTCGCCGCCTGGCTGGAAGCCGGCTACCACGGCGAAATGGATTATATGGCGAAACATGGGATGAAACGCGCGCGTCCGGCCGAACTTGTGGCCGGTACGCGACGCGTGATCTCCGCGCGGCTCGCCTATCTGCCGGCCGAAACGCTCGCCGCCGGCGCGCCCGACGATGAGCCGGGCGCGCTCGCGCCGCACGACTGGCGCGCGCGCGAACGCGCCCGGCTCGACGATCCGCAGGCGGCCGTCGTGTCCATCTATGCACGCGGCCGCGACTATCACAAGGTGCTGCGCAACCGGCTGCAGACGCTCGCCGAGCGAATCGAGCAAGAGATCGGCGCGTTCGGTTACCGCGTGTTCACCGATTCGGCGCCCGTGCTCGAGGTCGAGCTCGCGCAGAAGGCCGGCGTCGGCTGGCGCGGCAAGCACACGCTGCTGCTGCAGCGCGATGCGGGTTCGCTGTTCTTCCTCGGCGAGATCTACGTCGACGTTCCGTTGCCGACCGACGCGCACACGTCGCCGGACACCGCGCCCGAGACGCCCGGTGCGCATTGCGGCAGCTGTACGCGCTGCATCGACGCGTGCCCGACCGGCGCGATCGTCGAGCCGTACCGCGTCGACGCGCGCCGCTGCATCTCGTACCTGACGATCGAACTGAAAGGCAGCATCCCCGAGCCGCTGCGGCCGATGATCGGCAATCGCGTGTACGGCTGCGACGATTGCCAGCTCGTGTGCCCGTGGAACAAGTTCGCGCAGGCCGCGCCCGTTGCCGATTTCGACGTGCGGCACGGCCTCGACCGCGCGACGCTGGTCGAGCTGTTTGCGTGGGATGCGGACACGTTCGATACGCGGATGCAGGGCAGTGCGATCCGGCGCATCGGCTACGAAAGCTGGTTGCGCAATCTCGCGGTCGGGCTCGGCAATGCGCTGCGCGCGGGTGAGGGCCGGCTCGCGCCGCAGGCGCGCGACGCGATCGTCGCCGCGTTGCGCGCGCGGGCCGACGATCCGTCGCCGGTCGTGCGCGAGCATGTCGAATGGGCGCTGCGTGCCGCGTGAAGGCGGCGTACAGTGTCGTCGGCGCGCGGTGGTGCCGCGCGCATCCGTCGGTCAGGAGAGGGCCATGTTCAATGCAGTCATCGACGCACCGTTCGGCAAGGTCGGCGTCCGCACGGATGCCGCGGTGGTGCGCGAGATCGTCTATCTGCCCGAATCGGTGAAGTCGATCGATCCGGATTCGCCGCTCGCGAAGCGCGCGGTCAAGCAGATCGAACGTTATTTCGAGCGCGCGTCGGCGCGCTTCGACCTGCCGCTCGCCGAAGTCGGCAGCGCGTTCCAGCACCGCGTGTGGGACGTGATCAGCGATATCCCGCCTGGCACGGTGCTGACCTACGGGCAGGTTGCGAAACGGATCGGCAGCGCGCCGCGCGCGGTCGGTCAGGCGTGCGGCGCGAACTATTTTCCGCTCGTGATCCCGTGCCATCGCGTCGTCGCGGCGGGCGGCCTCGGCGGCTTCGCGAACCACGACGACAACGGTTATTACCAGAAAGTGAAGCGCTGGCTGCTGGCGCACGAGGGCGTGCCGTACTGATGAGTGAATCGCTGATTTCCCCCGAAGCCGACGGCGATGCCGCCGCGGCGTCACCCGCGCTGCTCGCGAGCCGCGCATCGATCGACGTGTTTTGCGATGCGCTGTGGCTCGAGCACGGGCTCGCACGCAACACGCTCGATGCTTACCGGCGCGATCTGGTGCTGTTTTCCCAATGGCTGGCCGAGACGCACGACACGTCGCTCGATTCGGTCGACGAAGCGATGGTGACGGGCTATATCGCCGCGCGCAGCGACGGCAAGGCGACGTCGTCGAACCGGCGGCTGTCCGTGTTCCGGCGCTATTACGGCTGGGCCGTGCGTGAACATCGCGCGAGCGCCGACCCGACGCTGCGGATCACGTCCGCGAAACAGGCCGCCCGGTTTCCGTCGACGTTGTCGGAGGCGCAGGTCGAGGCGCTGCTCGGCGCGCCCGACATCGGCACGCCGCTCGGCCTGCGCGATCGCACGATGCTCGAGCTGATGTATGCGAGCGGGTTGCGCGTGAGCGAACTCGTGACGCTGAAGACCGTCGAGGTGGGGCTCAACGAGGGCGTCGTGCGCGTGATGGGCAAGGGCTCGAAGGAACGGCTAGTGCCGTTCGGCGAAGTCGCGCACGGCTGGATCGAGCGCTATCTGCGCGATGCGCGGCCGGCGCTGCTCGGCGCGCGCGCGGCCGACGCGCTGTTCGTGACCGCACGCGGCGACGGGATGACGCGCCAGCAGTTCTGGAACATCATCAAGCGTCACGCGCAGCACGCGGACGTACGCGCACACCTGTCGCCGCACACGCTGCGGCACGCGTTCGCGACGCACTTGCTGAATCACGGCGCCGACCTGCGCGTCGTGCAATTGCTGCTCGGTCACAGCGACATCTCGACCACGCAGATCTATACGCACGTCGCGCGCGAGCGGTTGAAGACGCTGCACGCCCAACACCATCCGCGCGGTTAGCGCACACTTCGCTGCACAGGCTCCGGCGGGCGCACCGGCCCGCCAGCGTCAGACCAGCTCGCGCAGCTTGTGCTTCAGCACCTTGCCCGTCGACGCGGCCGGCAGCGCGTCGAGGATACGGATGTGTGCGGGGCGTTTGTAAGGCGCGAGCCGCTCGGCACACCATGCGTGCAACGCTGCTTCGCCCGCGGTCGCATTGGGCACCAGTTCGACGAACGCGAGCACTTCCTCGTTACCTTCGACCGCGCGGCCGATGACGGCCGCCTGCACGACGTCCGGATGCGCGTTCAGCACCTGTTCGACTTCGACCGGATAGACGTTGAAGCCCGACCGGATGATCAGCTCCTTGCTGCGGCCCGCGATCGTCACCGCGCCGTCCGCTTCCTGTCGCGCGAGATCGCCGGTGCTCAGCCAGCCGTCCGGCGACACGGCCGCGCGTGTGGCGTCCGCGTTGCGGTAGTAGCCGAGCATCACGTTCGGCCCGCGTACGCGGATTTCGCCGACTTCCCCGGGCGGCACGTCGGTGCCGTCCGGTGCGACGATCCGCATTTCCACACCGGGAATCGGCACGCCGACCGAGCTGTCGGCGCGTGGCGCGTCGAGCGGCGTCTGCGTGATCGTCGGGCTGCTTTCGGTCATCCCGTAGCCGTTGTGCAGCGGCACGCCGTACAGGCGCTCGACGCGTGCCTTCAGGTTCGCGTCGAGCGGCGAGCCGCCCGAATACGCGAAGCGCAGGCGCGGCGCGCGCCACGCGTGGCCGTGCGTGTGCAGGTGTTCGAGCAGCTTCGCGTGCATCGCGGGCACGCCCTGGAAGATCGTGACGCCTTCGTCGGCGAGCGCAACGCGCACGGCTTCCGGCGAGAAGCGCGGGGCGAGCCGCAGCGTCGCGCCCGCGTACAGGCTGCCGAGGCAGACCGACGCGAGCCCGTACACGTGCGACACGGGCAGCACCGTGTAGACGACGTCGTCAGGCGACACGCGGCGCAGCGTGCTCGACGTCGCCGCGATGAACAGCAGGTTGCGATGCGACAGCATCACGCCTTTCGGTGTGCCGGTCGTACCGGTCGTGTAGATCAGCGCCGCGCATTGCGCGGCGCCGTCGGCGGCAACCGGTTCGCCCGGCGCGCTCGCGTCGACGCGATACGACCACGCGCCGATGTCGACCGGCAGTGTGCCGGCAGGTGTCGCGCCGTGCCGCGAGGCATGCGTGCGCGCGTCGGGCGATGCGTCGGTGGTGAACGCGATCAGCTTCGGACGCGCGTGCGCGGCGATCGCGTCGAGTTCACCGGCCGACAAGCGCGCGTTCGACACGAGCGCCCACGCGTCTAGGCGGGCGACCGCGAACAGCAGCACGATCTGCGCGACGCAGTTTTCGGCGACGATCATCACGCGGTCGCCGCCTTGCACGCCGAGGCTGGCGAGCAGCGCGGCCGCCGCATCGACGGCCTGCGACAGCTCGCCGTACGACAGGCGGCGCGCGTCCTCGATCAGCGCCGGGTGCGCGGGCGCCTGCGCGGCCCGGCGTGCGGGCACGTCGGCGATGCGGTGAGGCAGCGCGGCGAGCAGTGCATCGACGTCGAGCGGCTCGGAAGAACGGGGGGACGAGGACATGGCGTCTCCAGAAAAGGGGCGGGCGGCGGCTGACGAGGTTGGCGAACGATCGTGCCATGACGGCGTGCGCGCCACAATCGGCCATTCGGGCAATAGCGCTTCGCGATGTCCGCAATGATGATGGACGGAATCGTTGCGGCGACGCAGCAGGCCGCCCGGCGGAAAACGGGCCGCGAGTATACCGTCGGCGCGGGCGTGAAGGCGCCATTGCGCGCCCGCCGGTCGTTCACCATTAAAATGCCGCCATGAGCAAATCCAGACACGTGTCCGAAACCCCAGCGACCCAGCTGTTGCGCCGCCACGGCGTTGTGTTCGGCGAGCATCCGTACGACTACGTCGAGCACGGCGGCACCGGCGAATCGGCGCGCCAGCTCGGCGTCGACGAGCACAGCGTCGTGAAGACGCTCGTGATGGAAGATGAACAGGCGAAGCCGCTGATCGTGCTGATGCACGGCGACCGCACGGTATCGACGAAGAACCTCGCGCGGCAGATCGGCGCGAAGCGCGTCGAGCCGTGCAAGCCCGAGGTCGCGAACCGTCATTCGGGCTATCTCGTCGGCGGCACGTCGCCGTTCGGCACGCGCAAGACGATGCCCGTCTACGTCGAGGCGACGATCCTCGAGTTGCCGACGATCTACCTGAACGGCGGCCGTCGCGGCTACCTCGTCAGCCTCGCGCCGGCCGTGCTCACGTCGCTGCTCGGCGCGGAGCCCGTGCAGTGCGCGAGTGTCGACTGAGGGTTTCACCTTCGTGGCACCCCGCGCCCGTTCGGTAGAATGGGCGCCGTTTCGGCTTGCCGGCTTGCCGCGCAGCCGTCCCTTTACCGATACGTTGAAAGAAGAGTCCTCCGCATGCAGATCCTGCTCGCTGCCCTTGTTGCCTACCTGATCGGTTCGGTGTCGTTCGCCGTCGTCGTCAGTGGCGCGATGGGCCTGGCCGACCCGCGTTCGTACGGGTCGAAGAATCCCGGCGCGACCAACGTGCTGCGCAGCGGCAACAAGAAGGCCGCGATCCTGACGCTCGTCGGCGACGCGTTCAAGGGCTGGGTTGCCGTCTGGCTCGCCCGCCGCTTCGGCCTGCCCGACGTCGCGGTCGCATGGGTCGCGATCGCCGTGTTCCTCGGTCACCTGTATCCGGTGTTCTTCCGCTTCCAGGGCGGCAAGGGCGTCGCGACCGCGGCCGGCGTGCTGCTCGCCGTGCACCCGGTGCTCGGGCTCGCGACCGCGCTGACCTGGCTGATCGTCGCGTTCTTCTTCCGCTATTCGTCGCTCGCGGCGCTGGTGGCGGCCGTGTTCGCGCCGGTGTTCGACGTGTTCCTGTTCGGCACGGGCCACAACCCGGTCGCGTGGGCCGTGCTCGCGATGAGCGTGCTGCTCGTGTGGCGTCACCGCGGCAACATTTCGAAGCTGCTGGCGGGGCAGGAAAGCCGGATCGGTGACAAGAAGAAGGCGGCCGCGGACGGCGGCGCGCAGGGCGGCGGGAAAGCCTGAGAACGCGCAGCGCTTGCCGCATGCCGGGCGCCCCGCGCGTGCGGGGCCCGGCAGGATGACGTGAAGGATCGTCTGGCGATCAGTCGCGGAAGTTGTTGAAGTCGAGCGGCGTGTCGGTCACGTCCTTGCGCAGCATCGCGATCGTGCTCTGCAGGTCGTCGCGCTTGGTGCCCGAGATGCGCACCGCGTCGCCCTGGATGCTCGCCTGTACCTTGATCTTGCTGTCCTTCACGAGCCGCACGATCTTCTTCGCGAGATCGCCGGTCACGCCCTTCTTCACGGTGACGATCTGCTTGACCTTGTCGCCGCCGATCTTCTCGACCTTGCCGTAGTCGAGGAAGCGCACGTCGACGTTGCGCTTGGCCAGCTTGCCGATCAGCACGTCCTTGACCTGGCCGAGCTTGAAATCGTCGTCGGCGAACAGCGTCAGCTCGCGCTCCTTCTGCTCGACGCGCGCGTCGGAGCCCTTGAAGTCGAAGCGTGTCGAAATTTCCTTGTTCGACTGCTCGATGGCGTTCTTTACTTCGATCATGTTCGCTTCGGAAACGACGTCGAACGATGGCATGGTTTTCTCCCTTGAGATGCGGGCACCCGGCTCGCGCGCAGGCACTCGCTATAATTGCGGACTGTTTGCCATTTTACCGATGCCCCTCCGTTTGCCCAAGGCCGGCCATGTGCCGCCCGGGCGGACGTGACCGCGAATGCCGATGCCTCCTGACGATTCCGCCCTGTCGCTGCTTCCCGACCATCCGCTCGCCGCGCACAACACGTTCGGCATCGCCGCGACCGCGCGCGTTGCCGCGCGCGTCACGCACGCGTCGCAATTCGAGGCGCTCCATCGCGACCCGCGCGTCGCGAACCTGCCACGGCTCGTGCTCGGCGGCGGCAGCAACGTCGTGTTCACGCGCGATTTCGACGGCGTCGTGCTGCTCGACGAGATCGCGGGCCGCCGCGTCGTGCGCGAGGAGGACGACGCGTGGTACGTCGAGGCCGGCGGCGGCGAGAACTGGCACGCATTCGTCGCATGGACGCTCGAACACGGGATGCCGGGTCTCGAGAACCTCGCGCTGATTCCGGGCACCGTCGGCGCCGCGCCGATCCAGAACATCGGCGCATACGGCCTCGAGATGAAGGTGTATTTCGACTCGCTGGTCGCGGTCGAGCTGGCGACGGGGCGTAGCGAGCGCTTCGACGCCGCGCGCTGTGCGTTCGGCTATCGCGACAGCTTTTTCAAGCGGGAAGGGCGCGGCCGGTTCGCGATCGTATCGGTGACGTTCCGGCTGCCGAAGCAATGGGCGCCGCGGCTCGGCTACACGGACGTCACGCGCGAACTCGATGCCCGTGGCATCGCACCCGATGCGGCCGCGCCGCGTGACGTGTTCGATGCTGTCGTCGCGATCCGCCGCGCGAAGCTGCCCGATCCGCTTGTCCTCGGCAACGCGGGCAGTTTCTTCAAGAATCCGGTGATCGATGCCGCGCAATTCGATGCGCTGCGCGCCCGTGCGCCCGAGGTCGTGTCGTATCCGCAGCCGGACGGGCAGGTCAAGCTCGCGGCCGGCTGGCTGATCGACCGCTGCGGCTGGAAGGGGCGCGCACTGGGCGCGGCGGCCGTGCACGACCGCCAGGCGCTCGTGCTCGTCAATCGCGGCGGTGCGACGGGCGCCGACGTGCTCGCGCTGGCGCAGGCGATCCAGGCCGACGTGTGCGCGCAATTCGGCGTCGAGCTCGAGCCGGAACCCGTCTGCCTGTAACGCGGGTCTCGCCCCGCTGTTCGCGTGCCCAAACAAAAAGCGCCGATCGTCGATCGGCGCTTTTTTCATGGGTTGCCGGGTGCCGGCGCGTCAGTGCTTGAGGCGGCCGAGCAGCAGGAACTCCATCAACGCCTTCTGCACGTGCAGGCGGTTTTCCGCTTCATCCCAGACGACGCTCTGCGGGCCGTCGATCACGCCGGCCGTCACTTCCTCGCCGCGGTGCGCGGGCAGGCAGTGCATGAAGAGGGCGTCCGGGTTCGCGTGGCCCATCATTTCCTCGTCGACGCACCAGTCGGCGAATGCCTGCATGCGGGCCTCGTTCTCGGCCTCGAAGCCCATGCTCGTCCACACGTCGGTGGTGACGAGATCGGCACCCTTGCACGCTTCGTTCGGATCGTCGAACACCTCGTAGAACGGCGCGCTGCCGGGCGACACGAGCTTCATGTCGAGCGCGTAGCCGGGCGGCGTGGACAGGCGCAGCTTGAAGCCGAGGATCTGCGCGGCTTCGATCCACGTGTAGAGCATGTTGTTCGCGTCGCCGACCCACGCGACGGTCTTGCCGGCGATCGGGCCGCGGTGCTCGTAGTACGTGAAGATGTCGGCGAGCACCTGGCACGGGTGGTAGTCGTTCGTCAGGCCGTTGATCACCGGCACGCGGGAGTTCTCCGCGAAACGCTTGATGACCTCCTGCTCGAACGTGCGGATCATGATGATGTCGACCATCCGCGAGATGACCTGCGCGGAATCCTCGACGGGTTCACCGCGGCCGAGCTGCGTGTCGCGCGTGCTCATGAAGACGGCGTGGCCGCCGAGCTGGAAGATCCCGGCCTCGAACGACAGGCGCGTGCGCGTCGAGCTCTTCTCGAAGATCATCGCGAGCGTGCGGTCGTGCAGCGGGTGATAGGTCTCGTAGTTCTTGAACTTGCGCTTCAGGATACCCGTGCGTTCGAGCACGTACTCGTAGTCTTCCAGCGAGAAATCCTTGAACTGCAGGTAGTGACGAATGGTTTTGGCGGTCATGAAGCGGGATACGGCGGGTTGCACCCGGCAGCAAGGCCGGACGGCGCCACCGTCGGGTGTGGATAACTCAAAGCAGCATAAAGGATTTTCTGTGCTTTGACGAGCCGCGGGGAGAAACGGGGCGCGATCGCCGCGCGCGGCAGACGGTGCGGGAGGACGGGTGTCGGGACGACGCGCGATGGCGCGCTGCGGTATAATCCGAAAGTTTTCTCCAGCCCGGCAGGCAAGCCTCCTCGCGCTCTGCCGGACACAAGCCGTGCGCTGCACAAATCCGGTGCAGTCCACCGGCGGCGCGCATCGACGCCCCGTTTTCGGGATATCGGAATGCTTGTGCCGCCGTCCGTTTCAGCTTTGTGTTCGCGTATCCAGGCGCCGTTGCCTGGACATCGCCGGGCCGTCACTTGGGTAACCACATGGCTGAAACCCCTCCGACCGAATTCTTCATCCAGGGCATCACGAAAGACGGGAAAAAGTTTCGCCCGAGCGACTGGTCGGAACGTCTGGCCGGTGTGATGGCCTGCTTCGGGCCGGGGGCGAGCGGGCGGAACGCGCGTCTCAAGTATTCGCTCTATGTGCGTCCGACGATGCTCGGCGACCTGAAATGCGTGATCCTCGATTCCCGGCTGCGCGATGTCGAGCCGATGGCTTTCGATTTCGTGCTGAATTTCGCGAAGGACAACAACCTCGTCGTCACCGAGGCGTGCGAACTGCCGGACTACGACGCGAAGAAGTGATGCCGGTATGGGCGAGGGCGCTTGTCGCGCCCGCCCTGGCAAATGCCGTCGGCCCGCAGGATGCACGCCGGCGACAGACGACAAAAAAGCCCGCCTAGGCGGGCTTTTTTGCGATCGCAGGAAACAGGAGCGCCCGCGTGAGCGGGCGCACCGGATTTACGCTGCTGCCTGCAGACCCTTGACGGCTGCGGCCAGGCGGCTCTTGCTGCGAGCGGCCTTGTTCTTGTGAACGATCTTCTTGTCGGCGATCGTGTCGATCGTCTTCACGGCAGCCTTGAACAGATCGGCAGCCTTTGCGTGGTCGCCGGCTTCAACAGCCTTGCGAACCGACTTGATCGCGGTACGGAATTTCGAGCGCAGCGCCGAGTTGTGCGAGTTTGCCTTCGCGGCCTGGCGGGCGCGCTTGCGTGCTTGTGCGGAGTTAGCCATGACGGTTCCTTATCCTGTCCTGTTTCCAGAGCTTGGAGCCTGACGGCCAAGCGCTGCTTTTCGATCCGTCCCCTGAGAACGATTGCCCAGGGGCGCATAAAAAAACGGTGATTTTAACCGAGGCCGGGACATGAAAACGGCAGTTGCCGTGCATGTACGAGCCCAGAAACCGGAGATTATAGCAACAAAATCAAGCGAGTGGCAAGCTCGACGTGATTCCCGTCGGGACGGGCGCCGGCGGCGTGTGCGCTTTTCGGCATCGACCGCTGGCCGGGCCACGCAACGTCCGTATAATAAGCGCCCCATGAATCTATTCCGAGCCCTGCTGACGGTCAGCGGCTTCACGCTGCTGTCGCGCGTGACCGGACTGGCCCGCGAGACGCTGATCGCCCGTGCGTTCGGCGCCAGTCAATACACCGACGCGTTCTACGTCGCCTTCCGTATCCCGAACCTGTTGCGCCGCCTGTCCGCCGAGGGCGCGTTCTCGCAGGCGTTCGTGCCGATCCTCGCCGAGTTCAAGAACCAGCAGGGGCACGATGCGACGAAAGCGCTCGTCGACGCGATGTCGACCGTGCTGGCGTGGGCGCTTGCCGTGCTGTCGGTCCTCGGGATCTTCGGCGCGTCGTGGGTCGTGTTCGCGGTCGCGTCCGGCCTGCACACCGACGGGCAGGCGTTCCCGCTCGCGGTCACGATGACGCGGATCATGTTCCCGTACATCGTGTTCATTTCCCTGACGACGCTCGCGTCCGGCGTGCTGAACACATACAAGAGCTTCTCGCTGCCCGCGTTCGCGCCGGTGCTGCTGAACGTCGCGTTCATTGGCGCGGCCGTGTTCGTCGCGCCGCACCTGAAGGTGCCGGTGTTCGCGCTTGCATGGGCCGTCATCGTCGGCGGCGTGCTGCAGTTCCTCGTGCAGTTGCCGGGCCTGAAGAAGATCGACATGGTGCCGCTGATCGGCCTCAACCCGCTGCGCGCGCTGCGCCACCCGGGCGTGAAGCGCGTGCTCGCGAAGATGGTGCCCGCGACGTTCGCGGTGTCGGTCGCACAACTGTCGCTGATCATCAACACCAACATCGCGTCGCGGCTCGGGCAGGGCGCCGTGTCGTGGATCAACTACGCCGACCGCCTGATGGAATTCCCGACGGCGCTGCTCGGCGTCGCGCTCGGCACGATCCTGCTGCCGAGCCTGTCGAAGGCGCACGTCGACGCCGATTCGCACGAGTATTCGGCGCTGCTCGACTGGGGGTTGCGCGTCACCTTCCTGCTCGCGGCACCGAGCGCGCTCGCGCTGTTCTTCTTCGCGACGCCGCTCACCGCGACCCTGTTCAACTACGGCAAGTTCGACGCGCATACCGTCACGATGGTCGCGCGCGCGCTCGCGACCTACGGGATCGGCCTCGTCGGCATCATCCTGATCAAGATCCTCGCGCCGGGCTTCTATGCGAAGCAGGACATCAAGACGCCCGTGAAGATCGCGATCGGCGTGCTGATCGTCACGCAGATCTCGAACTACGTGTTCGTGCCGCTGATCGGCCACGCGGGCCTGACGCTGAGCATCGGGGTCGGTGCGTGCCTGAACTCGCTGCTGCTGTTCATCGGGCTGCGCAAGCGCGGCATCTACCAGCCGTCGCCGGGCTGGCTGGGCTTCTTCATGCAGCTGATCGGCGCGACGCTCGTGCTCGCGGGCGTGATGCACTGGCTGTCGATCAGCTTCGACTGGACCGGGATGCGCGCGCAGCCGCTCGATCGCATCGCGCTGATGGCCGCGTGCCTCGTGCTGTTCGCTGCACTATATTTCGGTATGTTGTGGGTGATGGGCTTCAAATACGCTTACTTCAGAAGGCGCGCCAAGTGACGACCGCTATGACCCGCGTCCTCGACTACTTCAGCACGCTCGTGGCAGACGACGACAGCCTGCCTGTCACGGAGGCGGCGCTGTCGCTGGCGCAGGACGCGTATCCCGACCTCGACCTGCAGGGCACGCTGGCCGAACTCGACATGCTGGCGGCGCGGCTGCGCCGGCGGCTCACCGACGATGCGGACCTGAAGGGCCGCGTCGCCGCGCTGAACGACTTCTTCTTCCGCGAGCTCGGCTTCGCGTGCAATCACAACGATTACTACGACCCCGATAACAGCCACCTGAACGCCGTGCTGAAGCGGCGGCGCGGGATCCCGATTTCGCTATCGGTGCTGTACCTGGAACTCGCCGAGCAGATCGACGTGCCGGCGCGCGGCGTATCGTTCCCGGGCCATTTCCTGCTGCGCGTCACGCTGCCGGACGGCGACCTGATCATCGATCCGGCCAACGGCCATTCGCTGTCCGAAGCCGAGATGGTCGAGATGCTCGAGCCGTATGTCGCGCGTGCGGCCGGTGCGGTCGACAGCGCGTTGCGCGCGCTGCTGCAGCCGGCGACGAGCCGCGAGATCATCGCGCGGATGCTGCGCAACCTGAAGACGATCTATCTTCAGACGGAACGCTGGCAGCGGCTGCTCGCGGTGCAGCAGCGGCTCGTGATCCTGTTGCCTGAGCATCTCGACGAAGTCCGCGACCGCGGTTTCGCGTATGCGCGGCTCGATTACCTGCGCCCCGCGCTCGAGGATCTCGAGCAGTATCTCGGCGAGCGGCCCGACGCGGACGACGCAACTGTCGTCGAATCGCAAGTGACCGAATTGCGGCAGCGGATGCAGCGCGACGGCGAGGACTGAGCCGCCGCCGTTCGCCGGAACCCTGAATGAAAAAAATGCCCGCGATGCGGGCGTTTTTTTGCGTGCTTATTTCGGCTGCATCCGGATCGCGCCGTCGAGGCGGATCACTTCGCCGTTGAGCATCGGATTCTCGACGATCTGGCGCACCAGCAGCGCATATTCGGCCGGTTTGCCGAGCCGCGGCGGGAACGGCACCGTCGCGCCGAGCGCGTCCTGGACGTCCTGGGGCATGCCGAGCAGCATCGGCGTCTCGAACAGGCCGGGCGCGATCGTCATCACGCGGATGCCGCTGCGTGACAGGTCGCGCGCGATCGGCAGCGTCATGCCTGCGACGCCGGCTTTCGACGCCGCGTACGCGGCCTGGCCGATCTGCCCGTCGAAGGCGGCGACCGACGCGGTGCTGACGATCACGCCGCGCTCGCCTTCCGCGGTCGGCGCGGTGGCGGCCATCGCGGCGGCGGCGAGCCGGATCATGTTGAACGTGCCGACGAGGTTCACGTTGATCGTCTTCGCAAACACGTCGAGCGGATGCGCGCCGTCCTTGCCGACGGTCTTCGCGGCGGGCGCGATGCCGGCGCAGTTCACGAGGCCGCGCAGCGTGCCCGCGCGCGTCGCCGCGTCGACGGCCGCCTGCGCGTCGGCCTCGCTCGACACGTCGCAGTGCACGAAGATGCCGCCCAGCTCGGTTGCGAGCGCGGTGCCCGCCGAGTCGTTGAGGTCGGCGAGCACGACCGTGCCGCCTGCCTGCGCGAGCATCCGCGCCGTGCCGGCGCCGAGGCCCGATGCGCCGCCCGTGATCAGAAATACGTTGCCGCGAATTTCCATGACTGTCTCCGTGTCGACCGCCCTTGGCGCTTTAGCGCTTAGGGCGGTCCCATGCAAGGCGGTCGACCGCCCTTGGCGCTTTAGCGCTTAGGGCGGTCCCATGCAAGGCGGTCGACCGCCCTTGGCGTTTTAGCGCTTGGGGTGGTCCCATGCAAGGCGGTCGATCGCCGTTGGCGTTTTAGCGCTTAGGGCGGTCCCATCCAAGGCGGTCGATCGCCCTTGGCGCTTTAGCGCTTGGGGTGGTCCGATACAAAGCGGTCGACCGCCGTTGGCGCTTCAGCACAAGTTGCGCTTCCAGGGCAAAGCGGTTGCCTGGTTCGATGCCTCGTGATCGGTTGAAATGCGCGCCCGCCGGCATCGGCGGCGCCCGCACTCGACCGATTGTACGGGGTGCCCTCGCGCGGCGGCGAGACCAGAACGGCCACGCGAATTCCGCCTGCGCAAAAAAAGCCGCCCGGAAGGGGCGGCTTGCGGGTGCGCGACGCGTTGCTTACTTCAGTGCGCCAAACGCGCGCTCGCGAATTTCCTCGACGCTGCCGAGCCCCGAGATCTTGCGATACTGCGGGGCCTTCAGGCCGTTTTCCTCGCCGCGCTGCGCCCAGTCGCCGTAGTACGTGATCAGCGGCTTGGTCTGCGCTTCGTACACTTCGAGACGCTTCTTGACGGTTTCTTCCTTGTCGTCGTCGCGCTGGATCAGCGGCTCGCCCGTCACGTCGTCGTGCCCTTCGACCTTCGGCGGGTTGAACTTGACGTGGTACGTGCGGCCCGATGCCGGGTGCGTGCGGCGGCCGCTCATGCGCTCGATGATTTCCGAGAACGGCACGTCGATCTCGAGCACGTAGTCGATCGCGACACCGGCTTCCTTCATTGCGTCAGCCTGCGCGATCGTGCGCGGGAAGCCGTCGAACAGATAGCCGTTCGCGCAGTCTGAT
Source organism: Burkholderia sp. D-99 (assembly GCF_011605345.1). GTDB lineage: Bacteria > Pseudomonadota > Gammaproteobacteria > Burkholderiales > Burkholderiaceae > Burkholderia. The sequence goes on along the minus strand of NZ_JAAOXM010000011.1, from coordinate 18,262 downwards.
TCCTTCAGGCGCTCCTTGACGAGGCCGATGATCAGCGCATCCGGCACGAGCTTGCCGGCGTCCATGTAGCCCTTCGCCTCGACGCCGAGCGGCGTGCCGGCCTTCACGGCCGCGCGCAGCATGTCGCCCGTCGAAATTTGCGGGATGCCGAACTTTTCCTTGATGAAGTTTGCCTGGGTGCCCTTTCCCGCGCCGGGCGCGCCCAACAGGATCAAACGCATGGTGATATCTCCAAGTATGTAGATTCGTGTGGCGAGACGCAAAAAAGCGCCGGCGACGGTGTGCGCGGGGCTTGCCTGGCGCGCGGCGGATCGGTCTGATGCGGCGCGTCGGGTTGGGCGACGCGCGGCTGCCGGCAGGGCCGCGGGCGGGGTCAAGCGAGGACGCGCTGGTCGCGGACGGCTCGCACAATCGCCTGATTATGCCACGGGTTATTTTGAACCCGGCTGAAAAAGGGCCTGCACGCGTGCGAGATCGGCCGGCGTGTCGATTCCGGCTTCGGGCGCGGATTCGGTGATCAGCACGGCGATGCGCTCGCCGTGCCACAGCGCGCGCAACTGTTCGAGTTGCTCGGCCTGTTCGATCGGCGCCTGCGCGAGCGTCGGATACGTGCGCAGGAAACGCGCGCGATACGCGTAGAGGCCGATGTGCCGGTAGACCGGGAAAGCGGGCGCAGGCATGGCTGCGACGTCGGGCCAGTGCGGCTGGTATGCGTCCCGGCTCCATGGAATCGGCGCGCGCGAGAAGTACAGCGCGACGCTTTGAGCGTCGAGCGCGACCTTGACGACGTTCGGATTGAACACGTCGGCCGCGTCGTGGATCGGGTGCGCGGCCGTCGCAATCGCGCAGGCCGGATGCGCGGCGAGGTGCGACGCTACGTCGCGCACGAGTACGGGGTCGATCAGCGGTTCGTCGCCCTGAACGTTGACGACGACGGTGTCGTCGCTCCACCCGAACGTCGCGGCGACTTCCGCGAGCCGGTCGGTGCCGGACGGATGGTCGGCGCGCGTCAGCACCGCTTCGAAGCCGTGATCGCGTGCCGCATCGAGCACGCTCTGCGCGTCGGACGCGACGAGCACCTGCTGCGCGCCCGCTTCGCGCGCACGCTCGGCGACGCGCACGACCATCGGCTTGCCACCGAGATCGGCGAGCGGCTTGTTCGGGAGCCGCGTCGACGCGAGCCGGGCGGGAATGACGGCGATGAAGGGTTGCGGGTGAGTCATCGGGGAGGGCGGAGAAAAGAACGGAGCGGGCGGCGCGTCTGGCGCGGGTCGCCCGGCGGGGTTCGGCGCCCTGGCCGCGGACGGGCCGCAGCTCGGGCTGGGTCGGGCGGCTTAGCGGCCGGCCGGGTCGACCGGCGTGCCTTCGACGGTCTGGCGCGCTTCGTCGACCAGCATCACGGGGATGCCGTCGCGGATCGGGTAGGCGAGCTTGTCCGCGTTGCAGATCAACTCCTGCGCGGCACGGTCATAGTGGAGCGGGCCTTTGCAGATAGGGCACACAAGGATTTCAAGCAGGCGAGCGTCCACGGAGTTTCTCCACAACGAGGGCAATGAGGCGAGGGTCGAGCGCGGCTTCGACGGGGACGACCCACAGTCGAGCATCGCGCCAGGAAGCGCCCAATTTTACTGCATCCTTCTCGGTGATCAGGATCGCGTCGACGGCGTCGTCGACGAACGGATTGTCGGCGAACGCATAGTGGTCGGGCAGCGCGCGCGTCGCGGGCGCGAGACCGGCCGCGCGCAGCGTCGCGAAGAAGCGTTCCGGCGCACCGATGCCGGCCGCGGCGAGTACGCGCTCGTTCGCGAATTGCGACAGCGGGCGGCGCAGCGCGGGCTGGTCGAGGTGCCACGCGGCGCCCGGCGTGAGCGCGAGCGAATAGGTGTCGGGCCACGGCGGCAGCGCGCCGCTGTATGGATCGTTGACGAGCGTGGCGTCGCGGTGCCGCGACAGCGGCTCGCGCAGCGGGCCGGCCGGCAGCAGGAAGCCGTTGCCGCCGAGCCGGTGGTCGAACACGACGAGCTCGACCGTCCGCGCGAGGCGGTAGTGCTGCAGGCCGTCGTCGCTGACGATCACGTCGACGTCCGGATGCGCGGCGCGTAGCGCCTGCGCGGCCGCGACGCGATCCGGGCATACCCAGACGGGCGCACCGGTGCGGCGTGCGATCAGGAGCGGCTCGTCGCCGCCCACGCTGGCGCGTGATGCGGGCGTGACGGCGGTCGGCGCCTTCACGTTCGCGCCGTAGCCGCGCGACACGATGCCGGGTGTGAAGCCGGCCGCCCGCAACGCGTCGACGAGTGCGATCACGGTCGGCGTCTTGCCGGTGCCGCCGACGGTCACGTTGCCGACTACGACGACGGGCACGCCGACGTCGACCGGCTTCTTCCAGCCCTGTGCGTAGGCGGTGCGCCGCAGCGCCGCGCACAGGCCGAACACGCACGCGAACGGCGTGAGCGCCCAAGCGAGCGCGCCGCGGCGCTGCCATTCGCGCGTCAGGCGCGCTTCGAGCCGGGCGAGCGGGCCGTCGGGCGTGCTCATCGGGCCGGGCGCGGCAGGTCGTGCGCCGCGGCGTGGGACGGATTCGTCAAGGCGGATTCTCCGTTGGGCGGCGCATGCCGCGGGGTCTGCGGAAGGCGGCACTCTAGCGCGCCGCGGGCGGGCGCGGCAAGCGCGACCGGCCGACGCAGCCCACGGGGCCGGATCGCGGCGGCTTGTGGATAACTCTGTGAAGAACTCCCCGTTCGATTGCGTCAAACGCCCGTGGGGTGGGCCTCGAATCGGATGAGAATCGTTTCGAAAGTTTTAAAAATGTATAAAAATCAATGTGTTATTGCGAATCGTCTGGATTTTTCGGCGGTTTTCGAGCGTTTTAGGCCGACGATTGCCAAAGTGTGGACACCTTCCGCGCGTCGCGGCGCATGCGCCCGGCGCTGGACGTCGCGCGCGTGTCGGACTATCGTGTCGCCGCCAGCATTCATCCGACCGTCCATGCCTTCCGACTCCCCATTTGCCGCACCGGGCGCGACCCGCGGCGGCGACGAAGTGATACCCGTCTCGGCGCTCAATCGTGCGATTTCGACGATGCTCGAGCGCTCGTTTCCGCTGCTGTGGATTTCGGGCGAAGTATCGAATTTCACGCGCGCCGCGAGCGGCCACTGGTATTTCTCGATCAAGGACCAGCAGGCGCAGATGCGCTGCGTGATGTTCCGCGGCCGTGCGCAATACGCGGAGTTCACGCCGCGCGAAGGCGACCGGATCGAGATACGCGCTGTCGTCACGATGTACGAGCCGCGCGGCGAAGTGCAGCTCAACGTCGAGGCCGTGCGACGCACCGGGCAGGGGCGCCTGTACGAGGCGTTCCTGCGGCTGAAGGCGCAGCTCGAGGGCGAGGGGCTCTTCGCGCCCGAGCGCAAGCGGCCGCTGCCGGCCCACCCGCGCGCGATCGGCATCGTCACGTCGCTGCAGGCGGCCGCGCTGCGCGACGTGCTGACCACGCTCGCCCGCCGCGCGCCGCACATTCCGGTGATCGTCTATCCGGCGCCCGTGCAGGGTGCCGGTTCCGCCGAAAAGCTCGTCGCGGCCGTCGAGACCGCGAATGCGCGCCGCGAGGTCGACGTGCTGCTGGTCTGTCGCGGGGGCGGCTCGATCGAGGATCTGTGGTCGTTCAACGACGAGGCGCTGGCGCGCGCGATCGCGGCGAGCGACCTGCCGGTCGTCAGCGGCGTCGGGCACGAAACCGATTTCACGATCGCGGACTTCGCGGCCGACCTGCGCGCGCCGACGCCGACCGGCGCCGCCGAGCTCGCGAGCCCGCAGCGCGCGCTGCTGCTGCGCGAGGTCGGCGAGCGCCAGCGTGCGCTCGCGCGCGGCATGGAACGCCGGTTGGAGCAGCGCGCGCAGCAGCTCGACTGGCTCGCGCGCCGGCTGGTGAGCCCGGCCGAGCGGCTTCAGCGGCAGCGCACGCACGTCGAGCAGCTCGCCGTGCGGCTTGCCTCCGCGGCGTCGCGGCCGGTGCGTGATGCGCGCGCACGGTTCGCGCTCGCGCAGCTGCGCTGGCAGCGCGCGCGCCCCGATCCGTCGCAGGCGCGCCAGGCGCTCGCGGGGCTGTCGCAGCGTCTTGTGCTGGCATTGCAGCGCCGTCACGAACGCGACACGGCTCGCGTGTCAGCCTGTGCGGCAAGGCTCGAGGTGCTGAGCCCGCAGCGCACGCTCGAGCGCGGCTATGCGGCGCTGATCGATGCACAGACGGGCCGCGCGGTGCGCACGCCGAACGCGCTGAAGCCGCAGCGGCGCCTGACCGTGCATCTCGCCGAAGGCTCGGCCGACGTGTCGCTCGCGGATGTGCAGCCGCGGCTGACCGATACGATCTGACATAACCGGTGCGAGCGCAGCGGAGGTCGCGCAACGGGCGAACCTCGCGCCGGAACGGATGCTGCGCAGTGTCGGCTCACCCCGCCGGACGATGCGCGAACATCGCTTTTCCGCATACCGCGGATAAATGGCCCGTGAGTTTGCGGGGTTATTCGGTCTCGCCTACAATCGGACGCTCGGCAGCATTCAACACAAGCCCCCCTACATACTCAACGAAGGAATCGCCATGGCTCATACGCTCCCGCCGCTCCCGTACGCTGAAGACGCACTCGCGCCGACCATCTCGCTCGAGACGATCCAGTACCACTACGGCAAGCACCATCAGGCTTATGTGACGAACCTGAACAATCTGATCCCGGGCACGGAATTCGAAAACCTGTCGCTGGAAGAGATCGTGAAGAAGTCGTCGGGCGGCATCTTCAACAACGCCGCGCAAATCTGGAACCACACGTTCTTCTGGAACAGCCTGTCGCCGAACGGCGGCGGCGCACCGACGGGCGTGCTGGGCGACGCGATCAACGCGAAGTGGGGTTCGTACGACGCATTCAAGGAAGCGTTCACGAAGGCCGCAGTCGGCACGTTCGGCTCGGGCTGGGCATGGCTCGTGAAGAAGGCTGACGGTTCGCTCGACATCGTGTCGACGAGCAACGCAGCGACGCCGCTGACGACCGCCGACAAGGCACTGCTGACGATCGACGTGTGGGAACACGCGTACTACATCGACTACCGCAACGCACGTCCGAAGTTCGTCGAAGCGTTCTGGAACATCGTGAACTGGGACTTCGCAGCGAAGAACTTCGCGTAAGGTCCGGCGCCTGCGCGCCGCTACGGCGCGCGGCACCCAGCAAAAAAGCCCTCGTTTCGAGGGCTTTTTGTTTTTGTCGCGGTGGAACGTGCCGCGCGTGCCCGATCAGGCCAGGATGCCGAGCCCCCAGCCGAGCGCCGCGCTCGCGATCACGACGGCCCACGGCGGCACGCGCCAGAACACCAGCGCGACGAATGCGACGAGCGCGGCGGCCAGGTCGCGCGGCGCCATGATCGTGTCGGTCCAGACCGGATGATAGAGCGCGGCGAGCAGCAGCCCGACGACGGCCGCATTCACGCCGGCGAGCGCGGCCTGCATCCGCGTGCTGCGGCGCAGCCGCTCCCAGAACGGCGCGGTGCCGGCCACCAGCAGGAACGACGGCGCGAAGATCGACACCAGCGCGATCGTGCCGCCGAGCCAGCCGTTCGGCGCGGTGCGCAGCGACGCGCCGAGAAACGCCGAGAACGTGAACAGCGGCCCCGGCACGGCCTGCGCGACGCCGTAGCCGGCCAGGAACGCCGCATCGCCGACCCAGCCGGGCGCGACCACGGCCGCTTGCAGCAGCGGCAGCACCACGTGCCCGCCGCCGAACACGAGCGCGCCCGTACGGAAGAATGCATCGACGACGGCGAGCGTATCGGAGCGCAGCGCGCGGGCCGCGAACGGCAGTACGACGAGGAGCGCCGCGAACAGCGCGAGCCACAGTACGCCCGCGCGGGGCGACACGTGCAGCGGCAACGGATCGTGGGCGCCGCGCGCCGGCTGCGGTAGCAGCACGAGGCCGGCCAATCCGGCCGCGACGATCACTGCAACCTGCGTCCATGCGGCCGGCGCGAGCAGGGCGACGCAGGCGGCCGCGGCCATCAGCGTGACGCGTCGTGCATCCGGGCACAGCGTGCGTGCCATGCCCCACACGGCTTGCGCGATCACGGCGACCGACACGATGCGCAGCCCGTGCAGCGCGCCGGCTTCGATCGGCGCGCCGCTCGCGTGCACACCGAGCGCGAACAGCATCATCAGCAACGCCGACGGCAGCGTGAAGCCGAGCCACGCGGCGAACATTCCCAAGTAGCCGGCGCGCGCGAGGCCGATCGCCATCCCGAGCTGGCTGCTCGCGGGCCCCGGCAGGAACTGGCACAGCCCGACGAGATCCGCATACGCGCGCTCGGTGAGCCAGGCGCGCCGCGTGACGAACTCGGTGCGGAAGTAGCCGAGATGCGCGACCGGGCCGCCGAACGACGTGAGGCCGAGCCGCAGGAATGCGATGAACACCGGCCAGGGATGGCGGGAGGGAGCGGAGGCGGTCGACGTGCTCAAAGCGGGGCGGGCGGATGAACGGACGAGCCGTCACGATAGCGCAACGCGGTGACGGCCGGGTGGCCGCGCAACGGTGGTGCCGGGGCTCAGCGCATGCCGTCGGGCAACCCGCTCGCGCGCCGCAGCGCGTCGACATCGATGAGCTCGATCTCGCCGACGTGCAGCCGCACGACGCCGTCGGCCTGCAGTGCCTTCAGCAACTGGTTGGTGGTCTGCCGCGTCAGCGACAGCATTGCCGCGAGCTTTTCCTGCGACAGCCGGATGCGCGTGCGGCCGGCGCTGATCCCGCCATAGCCGTCGGCGATCATCAGCAGGCGGGCGGCGAGCCGCTGCGCGGCCGGCATCACGCTCATCGATTCGACGGTCAGGAAGCTCAGGCGCAGCTTCTGCGCCATCAGCAGCGCGAACTGCCGCCAGTATTGCGGCGTCGCGTCGAGGATCGCGAGCAGTGCGGCCTGCGGGACGTGCAGCAGCAGCGTGTCGTCGAGTGCGATCGCGTCGTGCGTGCGCGGCTGGCCGTCGAACAGCGCGATTTCGCCGAACCACGTGACGGGCTCGGCGACCGTCAGCAGCGCTTCCTTGCCCTGCGGGTCGACCGCACCTATGGTGAGTGAACCGGTCAGCACCGCGTACAGCCCGCACGGCGGGTCGCCGCGCCGGAACAGCGCGTGGCCCGCGGGCAGGCGGCGCAGCACCGCACTGGCAACCAGGTCCGCGCGCAACGCGGGCGGCAGCGCGGCGAACCACGGGTTCGCTTCGATCTGCGGCAGGTACGGGGCGAGCGGAGCAGGCATGGATACGCGATGTCGGGTAGCTGACAGAGGTTCTCGGGCGTGACGCGCATCATAGCGCTCAACAACCGACCAGGAGACGCGATGAAGACGCTCGAAGACCATCTTTCGCAATATGCGGCCTACCACCGTGACGCGCGCAACATCGCGACGCATCTGGTCGGGATTCCGATGATCGTATTCGCGGTCGAGGTGCTGCTGTCGCGGCCGGCGGTCGGGATGCTGGCCGGCATCGCGCTGTCGCCGGCGCTGCTGCTCGCGGTCGCGTTCGTCGTGTTCTACCTGCGCCTCGACCTGCGGTTCGGGCTCGTGATGACCGCGCTGTTCGTGCTCGGCCTGTGGGCCGCGCAGTCGCTCGCGTTGCTGCCGACGACACAATGGCTTGCGGTCGGCATCGGCGCGTTCGTCGTCGGCTGGATCGTGCAGTTCGTCGGGCACTGGTTCGAAGGACGCAAGCCCGCCTTCGTCGACGATCTGGTCGGGCTGATGGTCGGGCCGCTGTTCGTCGTCGCCGAGGTCGCGTTCTTCGCGGGACTGCGCGGCGAAGTGCGCCGCGAAGTCGAGCGGCGCGCCGGCCCTGTGCACGGCGGCGCGCATTCGCATGTCTGACGCACCGGTCTGCGTGATTGGCGCGGGCGCCGTCGGCTGCTATCTCGGCGGCCGGCTCGCGGCGGCCGGCGCGAATGTCACGCTCGTCGGCCGCGCACGGATCGGCGATGCGATTCATCGGCACGGGCTGACGCTGACCGACCAGCGCGGCTATCGCGCGACGCTCGCGCCGGCCGATGTCGCGTTCGCGACCGATCCGGCGGTTGCGGCCGCCGCGCGGCTCGTGCTCGTGGCGGTGAAATCGGCCGCGACCCGTGAGGCCGCGGCGCAGCTGGCCGGCGTGCTGCGGCCGGGCACGGTCGTGATCAGCTTCCAGAACGGCCTGCACAATGCCGACGTGCTGCGCGACGCGCTGCCGCAAGCGACCGTGCTGGCCGGCATGGTGCCGTTCAACGTGATCGAGCGCGGTCCCGGCGCCTTTCACCAGGGCTCGGCCGGCGTGCTCGCGGCCGAAGCGTCGCCCGCGCTGCAGCCGTTCGCCGGCGCGTTCGCGCGCGCCGGGCTGCCGCTCGCGCTGCATCGCGACATACCGGCCGTGCAGTGGGCGAAGCTGCTGCTCAACCTGAACAACGCGGTCAATGCGCTCGCGAACCTGCCGCTGCGCGACGAACTCGCGCAACGCGCGTACCGTCGCTGCGTCGCGCTGGCCCAGCGGGAGGCGCTGCACTGGCTGGCGCGGGCCGCGATTCGCCCGGCGCGGCTGACGCCGTTGCCGGCCGCCAGGATCCCTGCCGTGCTCGATCTGCCCGATGCGGCTTTCCGTGTGCTCGGCGGCCGGATGCTTGCGATCGACCCGCTTGCGCGTTCGTCGATGTCCGACGATCTTGCGGCGCGCCGCGCGACGGAAGTCGAGTGGATCAACGGTGAGATCGTGCGGCTGGCCGCGCGTTTCGGCGCACCGGCGCCTGTCAATGCGAGACTGTGCGCGCTTGTCCACGACGCCGAGGGCGCGGCCGTGCGCCCGGCATGGCGCGGCGACGCGCTGTGGGCCGAGCTGACCGCGCAGGTGCCACGCGCGGGCGACGTGCGGGCCGCGTAGCCCGGCGTCAGACGATCGCCTGTGCGGGCCTCGTGTGCGGCACCACAGGCCGGGCGCAACGGCTAAGATGCGGGGTGCGTCATACGACGCCTATGCGGAGCACTCATCATGGTGGATCGCCCGACGCTCGATGCGTACGACGCCCATGCCGCGCAATACGCGCAGGACTGGCTCGACCAGGCCGCACCCGACGACATGTACGCGCTGCTGGAGCAGCATTTCTCGCCGGGGCCGACCGCGGACGTCGGTTGCGGCGCGGGCCGCGATACGGCCTGGCTTGCGTCGCGCGGCTTCGACGTGCGTGGCTACGACGCGAGCGCCGCGCTGCTCGCCGAGGCGCGGCGGCACCATCCGGACCTGAGCTTCGAACTCGCCACGCTGCCGGCGCTGGCCGGCGTGCCATCCGGCTCGTTTCGTAACGTGCTGTGCGAAACGGTCGTGATGCATCTCGAACAGGCCGATGCGGCCGCCGCCGCCGCGCGGCTGGGCGATCTGCTGATGCCGGGCGGCACGTTGTACCTGAGCTGGCGGGTGGCCGGAAACGGCACGTTGCGCGACGAGCGCGGTCGCCTCTACACGGCACTGGATTCGGCGCGGATGCATGCGGCGCTCGGCGCCGGCGTGTACGTGCTCGACGAGCACGAAGTCGTCAGCGCCTCGTCCGGCAAGCGCGTACACCGGTTGATCGTCCGCAAGGCGGCCGGCGCCGCGTGAAGGCGGCGCGCGGTCGCACTTACTGGTTGAGCGCCGCTTCCCAGTTGATGTCGACGCAGAGCACCTGCATGCCGGTCGCGACCGGCGCGGCGATCGACGCGGTCACGCACAGGTGCGCCTCGTTGATCGACAGGTAGGGCGGCGTCAGGTGCACGCGGCCCGGTGCGCGCATCGCGTCGATGAAGTACGGGCGGCGTTCCCAGCTCGCGCCTTCGGAGTGCAGCAGCGGCCGGAAACGCTTGGCGCGCTGCGATACGCTGCCGCGTGCAAGCACGTTGTCGCCGATCTGGCGTCCCGATGCATCGAGCAGGAAGCAGCGCGCGGTCTCGGGCAACCCGAGCACGGCGGCCGCCGCGTCGGTAAGCGATTCGCCTGCGACGAGCTTCCGGCTTGCTTCCTCGAGCGCGGCGACGTACGGCGCGAGCCGTTCCGCCTGCGTGCGTTCACGCTGCGCGACGCGCAGCCGCAGCGCGGCCGACAGCGTATCCATGCAGCCCGCGGCGGCCTGCGGCTGCACCGGTTCGACGCTCGGCCCCGCGAAGTACTGGCCCTGCACGAAATCGACGTCGCATTCCAGTGCGATCAGCGCATCGCGCTCGGTCGCGAGCCCGCCCATCAGCACGAGCTGGCCGGATTCGTGCAGCAGCGACACGAGCCCCGGCAGCACGCGTTCGAGATGCGAGTGCTCGCTCGCCTGCGCGAGGATGCCGCGGTCGAGCGTGACGATGTCGGGATGCAGGTGCCACACGCGGTCGATGTTCGAATGCTTCGCGCCGAACCCGACCAGCGCGATCAGGAAGCCGGCCTTGCGCAGCCCGTCGACGATCGCCGCGTAGCGCGGTGTCTCGCCGCCCGCCTGTTCCGGCACCTCGAGCACCACGCGATGCGGCGGCAGCCCGAGCGCCTTCAGGTTCGCGAGCATGGCGTCGCTGTAGACGGTGTCCATCAGCGCGGCCGGATGCAGGCTCAGGAAGAGCCATTCGTCATGACTGTCGAACGCGTGGAAGTTGCCGAGATGCAGGGATTCGGCGAGCCGGCCGAGCTCGAGCAGGTCGCCGCGCCGCGCCGCCTGCGTGAACACCTCGTGCGACGCCACCTGGCGGCTTTCCTCGTCGTGCGCACGCAGCGACGCGTGATAGCCGATCGCGCGGCGGTGCGACACCGAGAAAACGGGCTGGAACACGCTGAACACGGTGTAGCCGCCGTACAGCACGGTGCGCCGGTTCCCGTCGTCGCCGGCGACGGGGCGGGGCGGCTGAAAGCCGGGGGGATCGATTTCGATCATGCTCATGATGTCGGCCGAAGGAAGACTGCCAGTTTACCTAGAGAATAGGCGAGCAAGAAGCGTGCACGGCATCGTACCCCGTGCGGCGGCGCGTCGCGCTCGAGCCGCCGGGCATCGCCGGCGCATCGCGGGGCCGCGCTGCACCGCAATGGTGCGCGCCGACCCGGTTCGGCGCGCGCCGCGCGTCACGCGCGCTCGGACGGGTCGGTCTTGCGCGCGGTGCTGCGGATCTCGGGCGCGAGCTGCGCGAAGATCCACGCGGAAGCCGCCGTGATGATCCCGACGCAGATGAATGTCGCATGGAACGCCGGCAGCGTGTTGCTCGGCGTCACGGTGCGCAGCATGCCCGTGAACGTCGCGAGCAGCGCGCCCGCGACCGTGACGCCGAGGCTCATCGACAGCATCTGCACGAGCGAGAACAGGCTGTTGCCGCTGCTCGCGCCCCCCGTGCCGAGATCCTTCAGCGTCAGCGTGTTCATCGCGGTGAACTGCATCGAGTTGAAGCCGCCGAACAGCGCGAGATGGACGACCTTCACCCAGACGGGCACCGTGTCGCGCATCAGCGCGAAGCTCGCCATCATCACGCCGACCATGATCGTGTTCGCGAGCAGCACCTTGCGGTAGCCGTGTTGCGTGATCAGCCGCGTGATGATCCGCTTCGAGAACATCCCGGCCGCCGCCACCGGCAGCATCATCAGCCCGGCCTCGAACGCCGAGTAGCCGAGGCTCACCTGCAGCAGCAGCGGGATCAGGTACGGCATCGCGCCGCTGCCGATCCGCGCGAACAGATTGCCGAGCAGCCCGACGCTGAACGTGTGGATCCTGAACAGCTCGAGCGAGAAGATCGGCTGCGGCGCGCGCACCGCATACAGCCCGTACGCGACGAAGCACGCAAGGCTCAGGATCAGCAGCACGAGCACGGCCGCGTGCTGCATCCCGAGATCGGCGAGGCCGTCGAGCGACAGCGAGATCGCGACCATGCCGATCGTCAGCAGCAGGTAGCCCTTCAGGTCGAAGCGGCCGACTGCCGGGTTGCGCGAATCGGGCATCGAATAGAAGGTCGCGATGCAGCCCGCGACGCCGACCGGCACGTTGATCAGGAAGATCCAGTGCCACGACGCGATCTTCACGAGCCAGCCGCCGAGCGTCGGCCCGATCAGCGGGCCGATCAGGCCGGGAATCGCGACGAACGACAGCGCGGGCAGGTAGCGTTCGGCCGGGAACGTGCGCAGCACCGCGAGCCGCCCGACCGGCAGCAGCATCGCGCCGCCGACCCCCTGCACGACGCGGAACGCGACGAGTTGCGTCAGCGTATGCGCGTTCGCGCACAGCAGCGAGCCGAGCGAGAACACCAGGATCGCGCTGAAGAACACGCGCCGCGTGCCGAAGGTATCGGCGAGCCAGCCGGACACGGGGATCATCACCGCCATCGTCAGCGAGTACGCGATCACGACCGACTGCATTCGCAGCGGCGACTCGCCGAGGCTCGCAGCCATCGACGGCAGCGCCGTATTGACGATCGTCGAATCGAGCGTCTGCATGAAGAAGCCCGTCGCGACGAGCCACAGCATGACGGTAAGGTTCTTTTCGCCGGGAGCGGCGGCAGGTGGGCGCTGGAACATGGAGGCAGGGCGGTGGCGCGGGACAGCCGACATTGTAGGGAAAGCCGCCGCGCGGCGCAGGTTCGGCGCGAATGCCGCCGGCGATGCCTGTCCCAGTCCAGTGACCAGTACGGTTCGGTCAAAAGTGTCTGCAGGCGTATCTGTCCGTGTGCTGCCACTGTCCGAAATACTGGTGGCATCGAACTCGTGCGACCAGGAGGCTGCCATGCGCGAACTGCGACTCTACGTGATGGACGGCGACGAGCCGGCCGGGCGGTGGCGGATCGTCGATCGCACCATGCTCGAGGTGGCCGAAGGCGAAGCGTGGGCGACCGTCGAAGGGCAGGCAGACGATCACTGGCTCGGTGCGGGCGATTCGCTGACGCTTTTGCCCGGCATGCGCGTGTGGGTCAGCGCGGGACCGCACGGCGCGACTTTCGCGTTCGGCCCGCTCGCGGCGTCGGCCGCGCGCACCGCGCAAGTGTGGTGGCGGCCGCTCGTCGCGTGGCGCGACGGCCGGCGTCACGCGGCCGCGTCGCTGCCGATGTAGCGCGCGCGGGGGCGGATCAGTTTGCCTTCCGCATGCTGTTCGAGCGCATGCGCGATCCAGCCGGCCGTGCGGCCGGCCGCGAACAGGGTGAACGCTGCGCCATCCGGCAGCGCCAGCGCGCGTTCCAGCAACGCGAGCGCAAAATCGATCGCCGGGCGCAGGCCCGTCGCCGCTTCGACGCGCGCGATCAGCGCGCTGGCCGCGTGCAGCGCCGGACAGTCCGGCGCCGCTGCGTGCAGCGCGTCGAGCAGGGCCTTCGCGCGAGGATCACCGTCGGGGTAGAGCGGGTGTGCGAAGCCGGATAGCGCGGTGCGGCCGCCGTCCGCGCGCTCGTCGTGTGCGAGCCGCAGCGCGAGGTAGCGATCGAGGTCGGCGGCGCGGGCCGCCTCGTCGAGCAGCGTGCCCGCGCGGAACATCTCGCCGCCGTGGCGCGGGCCCGACAGCGCCGCGAGCCCGCCGGCGATCGCGCCGAACAGGTGGGTGCCGGTCGACGCGATGCAGCGCACCGCGAAAGTCGAAGGATTCAGTTCGTGATCGGCGCTTAGCACCAGCGCGCGGCGCAGCAGGTCGATTTCGGCGGGCTGCCGCACGTGCCATGCAACCGCAAGCTGCTGGTGGAGGGGCGCGTCGCCCGGTGCGATGCCGGCGAGCGCGGCGGCCGCGACGCGCAGCAGCAGCGCAGCCGAATCGAGCTGCGCGTCGCGCCCCTGCGCCCACAGGCGCGGCAGCGACGCGGCCGCGGCAGGTAACAGCACCAGCGTGCGTTCGAGCGGCGCGAGATGCGCCCAGCGGCGCGCCCAGTCGTCCCACTGCGCGACGTCGAAACCGGACGACGCGAGCGACGCGGCGGCAAGCCGCGCGGGCGGACAGTCCCAGAGCCGCGCGGCCGTTTCTTCCAGCGTCGCGGCGTCGGCCAGCGCGATCGCATCGGCGCCGCGGTAGCGCAGGCGGCCGCCGGCGATCTGCGTGATCCGCGATTCGAGCACCGGTACGCCCCAGTCGAGCGAGCGCTCGGCGACGCCGCCCGCGCGTTTCGCATCGGCGCGGCGGCGTGCGAGCAGGCGCACTTCGTCGGCGTCGTAGCGGCGGCGCTTGCTCGCGCCGTCAGGCAGCGAGCGCAGCAGGCCGCGGCTCACGTACGCATAGAGCGTGCTTACGCCGACACCGAGGATGCCGGCGGCTTCCTGCGCGCTGAGGGATGTCATGCCGATCGCTCCCGGCGGGGCGCATGAAGCGCGGCCCCGCTACAACTATTCGTTATGTATTGATTCGTGCAATCAAGATTGATCGCGCCTGTCGCGAATTCTAGACTCGATTTCGTCTTCTCTACTGCACCCATCCCACCATGACACCCGAACTCGCATTGACTCATCTGTGGCAACTCGCGCACGGCGACTCCGAGGCCCTGACTCGCGTGACGCTGACCGGGCAGGACCCGACGCTGCCGTCGACGTTTCAGGTCGGCACGCTCGCCGCGGCGACGATCGCGGCAGCCGGCCTCGCAGCGGCCGAATGCCACCGGCTTCGCACGGGTGTGGCGCAGACGGTCGACGTGTCGGTGCGCGATGCACTCGTCGCGTTCCGCAGCGAACGCTACCTGCGCGTGGACGACGGCCCGCCGCCGGAGTTGCGTCATCCGGTGACGGGTTTCTTCGAGACGCGCGACGGGCGCTGGATTCAACTGCACGCGAACTTCGCGCATCACCTGCACGGAATACTCGACGTGCTCGGCTGCGGCCCGCAGCCGTCCGACGTCGCAGCGGCGATCCGCACGTGGGACGGCGCGGCGCTCGATACCGCGCTGGCCGAGGCCGGCCTGTGCGCGGCGTTGATCAGAATGCCTGACGAATGGGCGGCGCACGAACAGGCGCGCGCGATCGCATCGCTGCCGTTGTTCGAGATCGAGCGGATCGGCGACGCGCCGGTCGAGCCGATCGGTCGCGGCGAAGCGAGCCAGCCGCTCGCCGGCGTGCGCGTGCTCGATCTCACTCGCATCATCGCGGGGCTGGTCGCGGGCCGCACGCTGGCGTCGCACGGTGCGCAGACGCTGCTCGTCAACGGCCCGCACCTGCCGAACATCGCGCCGCTCGTGATCGACAACGGACGCGGCAAGCGCTCGACGTGGATCGACCTGCGCGACGCGGCGGGCGTCGATACGTTGCACGCGCTCGCGCGCGACGCGGAGGTGTTCCTGCAGTCGTACCGTCCCGGCGCGCTCGCGGCGCGCGGTTTCGCGCCGCAGATGCTGGCGGAACTGCGGCCGGGGATCGTCTGCGTATCGGTGTCCGCGTACGGGCACGCGGGGCCGTGGGCGCAGCGGCGCGGTTTCGACAGCCTCGTGCAGTCGGCGAGCGGGATCGCGTGGCAGGAGCAACAGGCTGCGCACGTGAACCGGCCGCGCCACCTGCCGTGCCAGGCGCTCGATCATGCGACGGGGTATCTCGCGGCGTTCGGCGCGATGATCGCGCTTGCGCGCCGGGCGCGCGAAGGAGGAAGCTGGCACGTACGGCTGTCGCTCGCGCAGACGGGCCGCTGGCTGCAGTCGTTCGGCGTCGTGCCGGACGGATTGCGCGCACCCGATCTCGCGCTTGCCGACGTGCGTGACCGGATCGACCGTACGGTGTCGCCGTTCGGCGCGATCGACGCCGTGCGGCCGGCCGAACGCTTGTCGGTGACGCCGCCGTCGTTCGCGCGGCCGCCCGTGCCGCTCGGCACCGACGACGCGCGCTGGCTGTGAGCGCTGGCGACCGCCGCCGGCCGCGCACGTGCGTTACTTGCGCAGCTCGACGACGAAGTCGTAGTAGTCGTTGCGGCAGTAGGTATCGGTGAGTTCGATCGCGCGCTGGTCCGACGTATAGCCGATCCGCGTGATCAGCAGCAGCGCGTCGTGCGGCGCGATGCCCATCTGTTCGGCGATTTCGTCGGTCGCGTTGACCGCGCGGAAATGCTGCAGCGCGCGCACGATCGGCGTGCCGCGCGCCTCGAGATAGCTGTACAGCGACCCGCCGATCGCCTGCGGATCGGGAATCAGCGTCGCGGGGAACGTCGAGTTCTCGACGGCCATCACGATGCCGTCGGCGAGGCGCAGGCGCTTCAGGCGCGTGACCGATGCGGCCGGCGAAAGCCCGAGCTGGATCACTTCGTCGCGGTTCGCCGGCTGGATCTCGCGCGCGATCCATTGCGAACTCGGCTTGAAGCCGCGCCGTTCGAGCATTTCGCTGAAGCTCGACAGCCGTGACAGTGGATCCTCGTAGCGCGGCTGGATGAAGTTGCCGGCGCCCTGCGTGCGGCGTATCAGGCCTTGCTCGACGAGCAACGCGATCGCCTTGCGCGCGGTGATGCGCGATACGCCGAGCGCATCGGACAGCACGCGTTCGGAGGGCAATGCCTCACCGGCCGTCCAGCGGTTGTCGTGGATCGCGTCGCCGAGCTTGCGGGCGAGCTGCAGGTAGAGCGGCGTGTCGTTGTCGGGGTCGGGGCGCAGGTCCTGCCAGCGGTCGTCCGTGGATGCCTTCATGGAGTGGGTATCGATCAGGTTGCGGCCATTCTAAGTCATCACGTGGCGCCGTTATAGCCGGTTTTCGTCGTGCAATAGGTGAATTGCGCGCCGATTGACTACACTGATGCGTCGTATTCCATGCCTGGGCCGCGGTGCGCGGCCACGAATCCGCAACGAGGAACGCATGACAGACACGATCGCCACGGTCGTCCTGCCGGACGGCGAGACGATTCCGAAGCTTGGCCTGGGCACGTGGGAAATGGGCGAGCGGCCGGCCCGGCGCGCGGACGAGATCGCCGCGCTGCGCGAAGGCGTCGAGCTCGGGATGACGCTGGTCGATACGGCCGAGATGTACGGCGACGGCGCGACCGAGGAACTGATCGGCGAGGCGCTCGCGGGCCTGCGCGACGACGTGTTCCTCGTCAGCAAGGTGTATCCGCACCATGCGAGCCGGCGCGGCGTCGTTGCCGCGTGCGACGCGAGCCTCAAGCGCCTGCGTACCGATCGCCTCGACCTGTATCTGCTGCACTGGCGCGGCTCGGTGCCGCTCGATGAAACGATCGAAGGCTTCGAAGCGCTGCAGCGCGCGGGCAAGATCCGTCGCTGGGGTGTCAGCAACTTCGATACGGCCGACATGGCCGAGCTCGTCGATGAAGCCGGTGGCGGCGCATGCGCGACCAACCAGATCCTCTACAACATCGCGCGGCGAGGCCCGGAATTCGACTTGCTGCCATGGCTTGCCGAGCACCGGATGCCGGCGATGGCCTACAGCCCGGTCGACCACGGACGGTTGCCGAAGCGCTCGCCGCTCGACGAGATCGCGCGGCAGCGCGGGGTGTCGGTGATGCGCGTCGCGCTCGCTTGGGTGCTTGCGCAGCCGGGGGTTTTCGCGATCCCGAAGGCGTCGCGGATCGAGCACGTGCGCGACAACCGGGCCGCGCTCGATTTCATGTTCAGCGATGACGAGCGCGCGCAGCTTGACGCGTACTTTCGTCCGCCACGCAGCAAGCGCGCGCTCGAGATGCTCTGACGACACCCGGTCGGGCAACGCGGCAGGTCAGTGGTTGCCTCCGGACGATCCGCCGTTGCCGTGACCGCCGCCATTGCCGTTCCCGCTGCCATGGCCATTGCCGACACCGTTGGCCCCGCCATTGCCGGCGCCGCCGCTGCCGTTTCCATTGCCGTTGCCGCCGCCATTGCCGTTGCCGCCGCCATTGCCGTGGCCGCCGCTGCCGCCGGTAGCGGCGCCGTTACCCGAACCGCCGCCGCCACTACCGCCCTGGCCACCGTTGCCGCCAGCGCCACTTCCATTTCCATGACCGTTGCCGACGCCGTTGGCCCCGCCATTGCCGGCGCCGCCGCTGCCGTTTCCATTGCCGTTGCCGCCGCCATTGCCGTGGCCACCGCTGCCGCCGGTACCGCCGCCGTTACCCGAACCGCCGCTGCCACTACCGCCTTGGCCACCGTTGCCGCCAGCGCCACTTCCATTGCCGCGACCGTTGCCGACGCCGTTGGCCCCGCCATTGCCGCTGGCGCCGCTGCCGTTTCCATTGCCGTTGCACATCCCAGCGCATAGGCGACCGTGCTGAGCGTTGCCCAGCGCGTCGGGTCGGCTTCGATCATCTCGACCGCGGTACGTGCGAGGTGCTCGGGCGCGTGACGATCGCTCAGGACGATGTCG
>NZ_JAAOXM010000010.1 GCF_011605345.1 Burkholderia sp. D-99 | reverse complement strand
ACCGAGATCCATCACCACGTGTCGCACGACGGTGAAGGCTCGGGCGGTGCCGGCGGCGCGGCCGGCCTGACGGTGTGGGCCGCGATCGGCCAGATCGTGATGCTCGACATCGTGTTCTCGATCGACAGCATCGTGACCGCGATCGGCATGACCGAACACGTGCCGATCATGTTCGTCGCGGTGATCGTCGCCGTCGCCGTGATGCTGTTCGCTGCCCAGCCGCTCGCACGCTTCATCGACCGCAACCCGACCATCGTGATGCTCGCGCTGTCGTTCCTGGTCGTGATCGGCATGACGCTGATCGCCGAAGGTTTCGGTTCGCATGTGCCGAAGGGTTACATCTACGCGGCGATGGCGTTCTCGGCTTTCGTCGAGGGTATGAACATGCTGGCGCGGCGCGCGAAGGCGAAGCGCGCGGCACGGACGGAAGGCCACTGAGCCGCTGCGCGCGACGCCGGCTGCCGCCGAGGCGTCCGGCCCGCGCGCGTCATACGGAATCCAGACGAAATTCTCACCGAAAGGAGAAGCGCGATGAAATGCCCTGTCTGCAAGACGCCCGACCTGCTGATGGCCGAGCGCCAGTCGATCGAAATCGACTACTGTCCGACCTGCCGCGGCGTATGGCTCGATCGCGGCGAACTCGACAAGCTGATCGCGCGCGAGACCGGCGATGCGCCGGTGCGTCGCGACGAGACGCCCACTCAGCACGATGCGCAAGCGCCGCGCGGCCGCGACGACGGGTGGGGGCGCGACGGCCGCTCGCACGACGAGCGTGACCGACACGACAGCCGCTCGCGCGACGATCGTTACAAGCATGACGGCCAGCGTCGCCGGAAATCGGTGTTCGACCTGTTCGACTTCGACTGATTGCGCTGCACGTCGTAAAAAAGCCCCGCCGGGAGCGTACCCGGCGGGGCTTTTTCATGCGTGCGGGATGACGGCACGCACCGGTGCTTACGCGTTGCCGGCGGTCACGTCGATGCGGCGCGGACGTGTTTCCTCACGACGCGGAATCGTCAGCGTCAGCACGCCGTCGCGCAGGTTCGCGTCGATCCTCGACGTGTCGAGATCGGGGCTCAGCACGAAGCTGCGCGCATAGCGCGTCGCACGGATTTCGGCGTGCCGCACGCGGAGGTCGGCCGGCGTGTCGAGGTGCGTGTCGGCTTCGATCGTCAGCGTGTTGTCGTGTACCTTCACGTCGAGGTTCTCGCGCGGCACGCCCGGCAGGTCGGCCCGCAGCGTGACGCCGAGATGATTCTCGTCGATGTCGACGGCCGGCGTGATCGCGGGCCGGCGAGCCGCCTCGGCAGCAGCGGGGTGGACGGTGCTCGTTTGGCGCTCGGCCAGGGTCGGGTTCGCATTCATGTCGGTATCCTGAATATTATTGAACGGTGATTGCGCGCGGCTTCGATGCCTCGCGCCGGCCGACGCGAATCAGCAGGCAGCCGTTTTCATAGCGGGCGCTGACCTGGTCGGGATCCGCGTCCCGTGGCAACTCGACGACGCGGCGGAACGCGCCGTGAAAGCGCTCCTGCGCATAGGTGCGCGGATCGTCGCCTTCGCCGCGGGGCGCAGGCTTGCGCTCGCCGCTGATCGTCAGCAGGTCCTTGTCGATCGATACGTCGAAGTCGGCCGCGGCCATGCCGGGCGCGAACGCGACGATCTCGATGGCGCCGTCGGTCGCGCCGACGTTGAGTGCGGGAAAGGCGCCGGGCCGCACCGCGCGAATGCCGGACGGACGGTCGCCGAGCAGGTTCGCCACCTGCCGCTGCACGCGGGCGAATTCGTCGAACAGGTCGCTGCCGAAATGGATACCGCTCATGTTGGTCCTCCTGAACAGGGAACACGGGAGACGTGACGGCGCGGCGCCTGCGGCGGGCGCGACGTGGGGGCTCCACTGGGTCGAAACGGGGGCGGTGCGTTGCATGCTGCACTGCCCGACGACGAGTAATTAGTGGCCGCCGCGGCGCATTTCAAGAGGGAATCTGCAATCTGCATCAATGCATGCCCGTGGGATTCGATGCGACAATCGCCGCGATCTATCTGCAGACCAACGACACGGGACAACCATGGACATTCGACGCATCGCGATCGTCGGCGCCGGCGTGATCGGCGCGAGCTGGGCCGCTTTCTATCTGACGCAGGGTTTCGACGTCGTCGCGACCGATCCGGCGCCGCAAGCCGACGCGCGGCTGCGCGACGCGCTGGCCGCGTTTCTCGGCGAGCGGGCCGCCGAACTATCCGCGCGGCTGTCGTTCGACGCCGATCTCGTGCGCGCGCTCGACGGCGTCGACTTCGTGCAGGAGAACGGCCCGGAGCGGCTCGACCTGAAGCGTGCGCTGTACCGGCAGATGGACGACGTGCTGCCCGCGCACGTGCCGATCGCGTCGAGTTCGTCGGGCCTGAAAATGTCGGACATCCAGACCGCGTGCGACAAGCATCCGGAACGTTGCCTGATTGCGCATCCGTTCAATCCGCCGCACCTGATTCCGCTCGTCGAGCTGGTCGGCGGCGAGGCCACCGGCCAGGACGTGATCGCGCGCGTGAAGGCGTTCTACGATGCGCTCGGCAAGCAGACGATCGTCCTCAACAAGGAGATGACCGGCCACGTCGCGAACCGGCTCGCGGCCGCGCTGTTCCGCGAGGTGTATCACCTCGTCGGCGAAGGCGTCGTGAGCGTTGCCGATGCGGACAAAGCCGTCGCATGGGGCCCCGGCCTGCGCTGGGGGCTGATGGGGCAGTGCCTGACCTATCACCTCGGCGGCGGCGCGGGCGGCATCGCGCACTTTCTCGAACACCTGTCGGGGCCGATCACGAGCTGGTGGGACGACCTCGGCACGCCGTCGTTCGATCCGGACGTCGATCGCAAGCTGAACGACGAATTGCGCGCGATCCAGGGCGAGCGCTCGATGCAGGAACTGGCGGCCGAGCGCGACCGCCTGCTCGTCGAGCTGATCGACGCGCGGCGCCGCAGCTTCCTGCCGTAATCGCGCCGCGGCGGAGCGTTTCGGTCGGGCCGCGATCGGTCGGGCCGCGCTCGGCTACTGCTGCGCAGCCGTTTGCGGTGCCTGCGGCGCCTGGGCAAGCCACGACGGACTCGTGGCCTGCACCAGTTCGCGGTTGCGCGCGCGTGTCGCGGCGTTCGGCGGGTAGTTGCCGTCGTTCGTCGGCAGTTCGCCGTCGAGATAGGCCTGCTTGAGTTGTGCAATGACTTCCGCGCGGGTCAGCCCCTGCGCGGGCGCCGTGGCGTCGGTCGTCTGGGCAAAGGCGGGGGACAGCAGGGCGGCGGCGGCGGTCGCGACGGCGAATCGCAAGACATTCATGGCGTGCTCCGATCAAGGGGACGGGACACCGGATGCGCGCGGCGGCTGGCCGTGCGTTCCGATGGGTCCCATTGTCGCGAGCGCGTGCTGCGCGGACGATGACGCGTTCCGGGCAAAGCTGTCAGGTGCGGGCCGGGCCGGCCGCGCATGCTTGCGTCGCGCCCGGCGCGGTTACAACTCCGACGCTGCCGCGATCAGCGTGGCTTCGAGTGCGAGCGTCGATCGCGACGCGGCCGCCGGCCGGTCGATCACGTATTCGAGTTCGCCGAGTTCGGGCAGCCCCGCGTCGAGCCGCGCGAGCCCGGCCGGGATCACGTAGCCGGCGAACGCGCTGACGCCGAGCCCCGCGCTTGCAGCGGCGCGCAACACCGCCACGCTGCTGCTCACGACGGCGATCCGGTACGGCCGCCCGACGGCTTCGAGCGATTCGAGCACGCGGCGGCGCGACACGCTCGGCTCCGGATGCATCGCGAGCGGCAGCACGGTCTCGTGGCCGGTGATCCGCGAATCGGGGCCCGTGCACCAGTACAACGGTTCGCTGCGGATCACGCGGCCGCGCCGGCTGCCCGCGATGCGCTTGGCAAACACGAGATCGTGCCGCCCTTCGTCGAGCGCGTCGAACAGGTCGCCCGACAGCCCGGTCGAGATCGCGAGCTCGACGTCCGGATTGCGCTGCACGAAGCTCGCGAGCGCGGCCGTCAGGTGCGCCGACGCGAAATCCTCCGACATCGCCAGCCGCACCTTGCCCGACAGCGGCGGCCCGCACACCGACGTGACGGCTTCATCCATCAGTTCGAGGATGCGCACCGCGTAGCGGAACAGCGCGTCGCCGTGCTGCGACAGGTGCACGTTGCGCGTGTCGCGTTCGAACAGCGGCCGGTCGAGCAGCTCCTCGAGGCGGCGGATGTGCTGGCTGACGGTCGACTGCGACAGGCTCACGCGCTCGGACGCGGCGGTGAAGCTGCCGGACTGGGCGACGGCGACGAAGCTGCGCAGCAGCTCGGGCGGTAACGGACGCATTGCTAAATCCACTGAATCGGTTTCGACAACTTCATAAATGGCCGGAGATTGCGGGGCTAGTATCGGAACACGCCCCGTTGCGGCCCGCGCAACGGGACGAACCGGACGCGCAACCCGCGTCGTGCCCCGGGGCTGTATCGGTCAGTCTACGGCATCCGGCGTCCGGCCCGAAACCGCATCATCCCATCGACCGCCCGAGAACGCGTCCGCATGACGGGCCGCCGGGCCGCGGCGCACCGCCGCAGGAGACAGTCCGCGCACGGGATCGGCGTGCGGGGCCGGCTCCTGCATGCGTCCGGCGCCCGTCACGAAGAGACTGGAGACGACTCATGATCATCTACGGAACCGCGCTGCTGGCGTTCTGCCACCTGGCCGGACTGTTCCTCGGCGACCTGCTGGGCACCGCGATCGGCGTGAAGACCAACGTCGGCGGCGTCGGCATCGCGATGCTGCTGCTGATCTGCCTGCGCCTGTGGCTGCACCGGCGCGGCTGGCTGCCGAAGGAAACCGAGGCCGGCGTCGGTTTCTGGGGCGCGATGTACATCCCCGTCGTCGTCGCGATGGCCGCGAACCAGAACGTCGTCGCCGCGCTGAAGGGCGGCCCCGTCGCGCTTCTGGCTGCCGTCGGTGCGGTCGCGATCTGCGCATGCTGCATCGCGGTACTCGTGCGCACCGGGCGCGACGACACGGCCTTCGCAGGCGTGCCGCAATTCGAAGAACAGTGACGGAGGCCGCCATGCTGCAGATGCTCGAAAAAACCGTCGCCCACAACGGGCTCGTCGCGTCGTTCGCACTGGTCGGCCTGATCATGTGGCTGTCGTCGGTCGCGTCGCGCAAGCTCACGTTCGGGCGCGTGCACGGCTCCGCGATCGCGATCGTGATCGGTCTCGCGCTGGCTTACGTCGGTGGCGCATTCACCGGTGGCGAGAAGGGGATCGCCGACGTGCCGCTGTTCGCGGGCGTCGGCCTGATGGGGGGCGCGATGCTGCGCGATTTCGCGATCGTCGCGACCGCGTTCGAAGTGCAGCCGACCGAGGCACGCAAGGCCGGGCTCGTCGGCGTCGTGTCGCTGCTGCTCGGCACCGTGCTGCCGTTCATCGTCGGCGCGTGCATCGCGCGCGCATTCGGCTATACCGACGCGGTCAGCATGACGACCATCGGCGCGGGCGCCGTCACCTACATCGTCGGCCCCGTGACGGGCGCGGCGATCGGCGCGAGTTCCGACGTGATCGCGCTGAGCATCGCGACGGGGCTCGTGAAGGCGATCATCGTGATGGTCGGCACGCCGGTCGCGGCCAACTTCATGGGCCTGAAGACGCCGCGCTCCGCGATGATCTTCGGCGGCCTGGCCGGCACCGTCAGCGGCGTGAGCGCGGGGCTCGCCGCGACCGACCGCCGGCTCGTCCCGTACGGCGCGCTGGTGGCGACGTTCCATACGGGCGTCGGCTGCCTGCTCGGGCCCTCGGTGCTGTTCTTCGCGACGCGCGCGCTGGTCGGCGCGTAGGCCCGACCGATGTGCGGCCCGTGCGCGGGCCGCATCCATCGCGGCGTCCTCTGAGTCGCATTCGTCAACATCATCAATCGGCGGCGGCGCCAGGCTTAGAATGCCGCTGAACCATCGAAGCGGGAGAACTGTTCATGACGGGATGGAATCACGCGCGGCAGGCGCGCGATGCACGCCTCGCGGCCGGTGCGCGTTTCGCGCAGGGCAAGCGGGTCGATGCGCGCGACGCCGTCGCGTTGCTCGAAGCGGTGCTGCGGCCCGGCGACCGCGTCTGCCTCGAAGGCGACAACCAGAAGCAGGCCGACCTGCTCGCGACGGCGCTCGCCGACGTCGACAGCGCGAAGATCCACGACCTGCACATGGTGCAGTCGGGCGTCGTGCTGCCCGAGCATCTCGACGTGTTCGAGCGCGGTATCGCGAAGCGCCTCGACTTCGCGTATTCGGGCCCGCAGTCGCAGCGCATCGCGAAGCTGCTGTTCGGCGGCAAGATCGCGCTCGGCGCGGTGCACACCTATCTCGAGCTGTTCGCGCGCTACTTCATCGACCTCACGCCGCAGGTCGCGCTGATCGCCGCAGTCAGTGCCGATCGCGACGGCAACCTGTACACGGGCCCGAACACCGAAGACACGCCGACCGTCGTCGAAGCCACCGCGTTCAAGGACGGCGTCGTGATCGCGCAGGTCGACCGCATCGTCGACAAGGTGCCGCGCGTCGATATCCCGGGCGACCGCGTGCATTTCGTCGTCGAGGCCGGCCGGCCGTTCTACGTCGAGCCGCTGTTCACGCGCGATCCGGCTGCGATCACCGAAACGCAGATCCTCACCGCGATGCTTGCGATCAAGGGCATCTACGAGCCGTACGGGGTCAAGCGCCTGAATCACGGGATCGGCTTCAACACGGCCGCGATCGAGCTGCTGCTGCCCACCTACGGCGAGAAGCTCGGGCTGAAGGGCAAGGTTTGCTCGCACTGGGCGCTCAATCCGCACCCGACGCTGATCCCCGCGATCGAATCGGGCTGGGTCGAGCAGATCCACTGCTTCGGCTCCGAGGTGGGGATGGACGACTACATCCGCGCGCGCTCCGACGTGTGGTTCACGGGCTCCGACGGCTCGCTGCGCTCGAACCGCGCGTTCTGCCAGACGGCCGGCCTTTACGCGTGCGACATGTTCATCGGCTCGACGCTGCAGATCGACCTGTCCGGCCATTCGTCGACGGTCACGGCCGAGCGGATCGCCGGTTTCGGCGGTGCGCCGAACATGGGCAGCGACGCGCGGGGCCGGCGTCACCCGAGCGAGCCGTGGCTGAAGGCCGGTGCGGAAGCCGACCCCGATACTCCGGCGGCGCTCAGGCGCGGCCGCAAGCTCGTCGTGCAGATCGGCGAGACGTTCGGCGACAAGAACGCGCCGATGTTCGTCGAGAAGCTCGACGCGCTCAAGCTCGCCGACAAGCTGCAGCTCGATCTCGCGCCGATCATGGTCTACGGCGACGACGTCACGCACATCGTCACCGAGGAAGGGATCGCGAACCTGCTGATGTGCCGTGACAAGGACGAGCGCGAGCACGCGATCCGCGGCGTCGCCGGCTATACGGAAGTCGGCCGCGGCCGCGACCGGAAGATGGTCGAGCGGCTGCGCGAACGCGGCGTGATCCGTCGTCCGGAGGATCTCGGCATCGATCCGCTCGACGCCGACCGCCGCTGGCTCGCCGCGCGCTCGATCAAGGATCTCGTGCACTGGTCGGGCGGGCTCTATGCGCCGCCGGCCCGGTTCCGCAACTGGTGAGGATGAGGGCATGGAACAGTTGAACTATCGCTTCACCGCGCGCGAGCGCGCGAAGGGCGAGCTGGCCGCGGCGCTCGTCGGCGTGGTGGCATCCGGCAATCTCGAAGTGCTCGTCGAGCGCGTGCTGCCGGGCAACGAATGCGAGATCGACATCCGCACCGCGGCGGTCGGTTTCGGCGCGGTGTGGCAGGCCGTGGTATCGGATTTCGTCGAACGGCGCACGCCGGGCGGCCTGAAGCTGTCGATCAACGACGGCGGCGCACGGCCCGACATGGTGTCGTTGCGGCTTGCCCAGGCCGTGCGCGCGATCGAGGGGGACGCATGATGAGCGAAGTGATCCACGACGCGCCCGCGTTCGTCGCGAACGGCGCGAGCTGGTACGAAGCATCGGCGCGGCAGCGCATCGACGGGCTGCTCGACGCCGGCAGTTTCAGCGAATTCCTCGGCCCGGCCGAGCGTGTGACGAGCCCGCACCTGCCGCTGTTCGACCTGCCGCAGCAGTTCGACGACGGCATGGTGGTCGGCCATGGCCGGCTCGACGGCCAGCCGGTGTTGGTCGCCGCGCAGGAAGGCCGCTTCATGGGCGGCGCGTTCGGCGAAGTGCACGGCGCGAAGCTCACCGGGCTGCTGCGCGCCGCGCGCGAAGTCGGCAAGCCGGTGCTGATCCTGTTCGATACGGGCGGCGTGCGGCTGCAGGAAGCGAACGCGGGCGAACTCGCGATCGCCGAGATCATGCGCGCGCTCGTCGACGCGCGTGCGGCCGGCGTGCCGGTGATCGGGCTGATCGGCGGGCGCGCGGGCTGCTATGGCGGCGGCGGGTTGCTCGCCGCGTGCTGCTCGGCGCTCGCGGTGTCGGAGCAGGGCCGCATCAGCGTGTCGGGCCCCGAAGTGATCGAGACCAATCGCGGCGTCGAGGAATTCGATTCGAAGGATCGTGCGCTGATCTGGCGCACGATGGGCGGCAAGCACCGGCGGCTGATCGGCGGCGCGGATCGCTACGTGGCCGATACGCCCGATGCGTTCCGCGCGGCCGCGCTCGAGCTGATCGGCCGCGCGCCGACGTTCGATGTGGCGATGCTGCGCGCGGAGCAGGCGCGCCTTGAAGCGCGTGTCGCACGGTTCGGCGAATGCAAGGATGCGCTCGACGTGTGGCGCACGCTCGGGGCCGACAAGCCGGAAGCGATTCCGGGCATGCCCGACGACACGTTCGCGTCGCTCGCCGACCAACTGCAGGAGAGCCCGCATGACGCTCGATGAAGTGCTGAATTCTTTGTTTCCCCAAGGCCATTCGATCGCGCGCACCGGCGGCCTGCTGACTGGCCACGCGGAACTGGCCGGCACACGCGTCGACGTGATCGGCGTCGCCGACCGTTTGCCGTTCGGCATCGACGAGGCGCTGACGCTTGCGGCGCGCGTGCTCGACACGATCGCGCGCGGCGGCGACACGCCGATCCTCGTGCTCGTCGACAGCGACAGCCAGCGGATGAGCAAGCGCGACGAACTGCTCGGTTTGAACGAAGGACTGTCGCATCTCGCCAAGTGCCTGATGCACGCGGATCTCGCCGGGCACCGGACGATCGGCCTGCTGTACGGCCACACGGCCGCGGGCGCGTTCATCGCGACCGCGCTCGCGACGCGCACGCTGCTTGCGGTGCCGGGCGCCGAGCCGGAGGTGATGGACCTGCCGTCGATGTCGCGCGTGACCAAGCTGCCGATCGACGTGTTGAAGGAGATGTCGCGCTCGACGCCGGTGTTCGCGCCGGGGCTCGACAATCTCGTGAAAATGGGTGCCGTCGATGCCGTGCTCGATCCGGCCCGCGCGCTCGACGCGCAGGTCGGCGAATGGCTCGACAAGCCGGCCGAGCGCGTTGACCAGCGCGCCGCGCGCGGCCGGCCGGTTGCCGCCGATGTCGCCCGGCGCGTCGAGGCACTCGCGCGTGCCGCACGCTGAGATGCCGCTGCGCCGCCACACGCTCGTCACGTTGACGGCGGCCGGGTGGGGCGCGGCATTCGCGCGCGATCCCGTGCTCGCGGCCGATCCGCTCGTGCAGGCATGGGCCGCGCGCGGCTGGCCGCTGATCGTGCGCCGCGCGTCACCCGACGAGGCCGATGCCGGCCGCGTGCCGCTTGGCCTGCCGCTGCCGCCTTCCGCGGGCAAGCGACGCATCGCGCTGAACGCAGCCGCCGATGCGCTCGCGACGGTCGGCCCGCTGCCCGCGTTGTCCGACGTGCTCGTGGCCGCGCCCGACGCATGGCGCGCGCCGTTGCGCGAGCTCGATGCGCTCGGCGCGCGGTGCGGCGTGCAGGGCCGCGTGTTCGGCAGCCTCGCATGGCAGGCGCTGACGGGCGAGCCCTACCTGGGTGAGTCGTCCGATCTCGACATCGTGTTCCCGCTGCCGGATGCCGCATCGATCGCGCCGCTGCTCGACGGCCTCGCGGCGATCGACGCGCGCGCGCCGATGCGCATCGACGGCGAACTGCTGCGCGACGACGGCGCGGGCGTCAACTGGCGCGAATTGCATGCGCGGCAGCCTGAAGTCGCGGTCAAGACCGCGATCGCCGTCGAACTGATGCCGGCCGACGCATTCACCGGAGGCGCGCGATGAGCGCATGGGCTGCCTGCCGTGCACCGGCGCCGTCCGAAGCCGAGCGCATCGCCGAACTGGCCGAGCGCAGCCTCGTGCTCGAGATCGACACCTATCCGAAGCCGGGGCTCGTCAGCCACGTCGACACCGGCAGTCATTCGGACATGGATGCCGCGACGTTCGCGCGCAGCGCCGCCGTGCTGCGGCCGTACTTCGCGGAACTGGCCGACGCGGGCGCGCGCGATGCGGACATGGCCGTGCTGCGCAAGATCGGCCTGCGTGCCGAGCATGCGATGCTCGCCGCGACCGGGGGCATCAATACGCATCGCGGCGCGATCTTCGGGCTCGGGCTGCTGTGTGCGGCGGCGGGCCGGCGCGCGATGGCGGGGACCCAGCCGGGCGGGATGACGCTCGGCGCGTTCGTGTCCCGCCGCTGGGGTACCGATATCCTCGGCGGCCCGCGCTTGCCCGACAGCCACGGCGAGCGCGCGAGCCGACACTACGGCGTCGGCGGTGCGCGCCGCGAAGCGGCCGACGGTTTCAGGACCGTGTACGCGATCGGGTTGCCCGCGCTGCGTCGCGCGAAGCGCGATTTGCCCGACGATCCGGAAGCCGCGCGCGTCGCCGCGTGCTTCGCGCTGATCGCCGCGCTCGACGATACGAACCTGCTGCACCGGGGCGGGCAGGCCGGCCTCGAGTTCGCGCGGGCGACCGCACGCGCGTTCGTTGCACGCGGCGGCGTGCGGGCGCGCGACTGGCGGCTGCGCGCAGTTGCCGCGCATCGTGCGTTCGTCGCGCGGCGGCTGAGCCCCGGCGGTGCGGCCGACCTGCTCGCGATGAGCGTCTTCGTCGATGCGCTCGAAGCCGACGGGGGCGCGCGATGACGCTGGCCATCCTCTGTTCGGGACAGGGCGCGCAGCGCGCCGACATGTTCGACCTGACCGGCACCGCGCCGCAGGCCGACGCGCTGTTCGCGCACGCCGGCCGGCTGCTCGGCGACGATCCGCGCGCGTGGGTCCAGCAGGCCGGGCCGGACGCGCTGCGCGAAAACCGTGCCGCGCAGATCCTCTGCACGGTCCAGGCGCTCGCGGGTGCCGCGCTGCTCGACGCGGTGTGGCCGCGCCGGCGCTGCGTCGCCGGCTACAGCGTCGGCGAAGTCGCGTCGTGGAGCGTCGCGGGGATGATCGAGCTGGAAGCCGCGCTCGACCTGGCCGATGCGCGTGCGCGTGCAATGGATGCCGCGAGCGGCGGCGACGAGCGGATGGTGTTCGTGCGCGGCCTGACGCGCGCGCAGCTCGCGCGATTGTGCGACGGCCGTGATGCGGCGATCGCGATCGCGAACCCCGGCGACGCGTTCGTGGTCGCGGGGCGGCAGCCCGATGTCGATGCGGTGGCTGAAGAAGCGTCGCGCGACGGCGCGCTGCGCGTCGCGCCCGTCTGCGTGCGGATCGCGTCGCACACGCGCCGGCTCGCCGCGGCCGTGCCGGCGTTTCGCGCAACGCTCGCCGCGACGCACGTACGGCGGCCGCTGCCCGGCACGCGGCTGTTTTCGGGCATCGACGGCGCGTCGGTGCTCGACGTCGATGCGGGCCTCGACAAGCTTGCCCGGCAGATCGCGGAGCCGGTCGAGTGGGCGGCCTGTCTTGCCGCCTGCGTGGAGGCCGGTGCGACCGCGTTTCTCGAACTCGGCCCCGGTCGTGCGCTGGCCGAGATGGCTGGTGGCGCGTACCCGGCATTGCCGGCGCGCAGCCTCGCGGATTTCCGTTCCGTCGACGGGGTGACGAGCTGGCTCGCGCGCGTTGCGGCCGGCTGACCGGCGGCCCGAAAAACAGGCTGAAACACAGTCGTCAGGCCCTCGTTCCACACTGTGTGTTGCGCCGGCGCAGCAGCATCGCAGCCGGCGCTTGCCACGCGATTTGGCATCGCTACAATGGCGCCCGCCATGAGACCAGCCGCCATCTTTCTCGCCGCGCTTTGCTGCGCGGCGAGCGCCCACGCCAGCCAGATTCCGTCCGACGCCGCATCGGTCGGCACATACTTTTCGTATGACAATGCGGCGGCCGACGCGACCGTCGACCTGATCGAGCAGGCGCAGCACCGCGTGTTGCTGGCCGGCTATACGCACGTGCCCCCTGCGGTCGCGAGCGCGCTGCGCGCGGCCCGCTCGCGCGGGATCGAGGTGCGTGTCGTGCTCGTGCGTTCGCCGCGCGCGGGCCGGTACAGCGGCGCGGGCTATCTGAAATCGTCGGGTATCGACGTGGCGATCGATTTGCGGCACGGCGATCCTGCGCCGCGCTTCGTGATCGTCGACGACAGCGTCGCGCTGACGACGCTGTCCGAGGGTGCGACCGCGCATGCGGAAACGGTGAATGTGTTCCATCGCGCCCCCGAGCTTGCGCAGTCCTATGCGCAGTCGTTCTGGCGGTTGTACCGGCAGGCCGGCGGCCTCTGACCCTTTCCTTCGGCGCCGTGCGCGCCGGTGTGACCCCGCTTGCATCGGCGCTGCCGATGAACCATGCTCGTTGACAGGCGCCGACGCGGGTTTCGCGCATCCGGCGCAACGGCAGGGAGCCGATCGTGTTCGAGTGTTTTGCCGATCGCGCCGATGCCGGCTGCCGTTTGGCCGATGCATTGCGCGATTACGCGGGGCGCAGCAATGTCGTCGTGCTCGCATTGCCGCGCGGCGGCGTGCCCGTCGCGTATCCGGTCGCTTGTGCGCTGCGCGCGCCGCTAGACGTGCTGGTCGTACGCAAGCTCGGTGTGCCGTCCGATCCCGAGCTCGCGATGGGTGCGATCGCGACGGGCGGTGCGATTCATCTGCAGCGTTCGGTGCTCCGTTCGATGAACGTGTCCGGCGCGCAGCTCGCCGATGTGATCGCGCGCGAGACGGTCGAACTGCATCGCCGCGAAGCGCTGTATCGCGGCGCCGCGCCGCCGCTGCCGGTCGAGGGGCGCATCGCGATCGTCGTCGACGACGGCGTCGCGACCGGCGCGTCGATGCGCGTCGCGCTGCAGGCGTTGCGCGAGCGCCGCCCGGCGCGCATCGTCGCGGCTGCCCCGGTCGCGCCGGCGGGCGCGCGGCATGCGTTCGACGATCTGGCCGACGCGTTCGTCACGGTCTCGCAGCCGCTGCCGTTCTTCGGGATCAGCCAGTTCTACGCGCGCTTCGAGCAGACGAGCGACGACGAGGTACGTGCGTTGCTCGACGCGGCCCAACTCTGACGCGGCGTCACGTCCGCGGGATGCGGTGCGGGCGAGGGCGGCGGCTTTCGGCCCACGCGAACACGCGCTGCAACATCGGATGGACCTCTCCGTGCCAGCGCACCCCCGTAAACAGCCCGTAGTGATCGCAGTCGTCGATGTCGACGCGGTAGCGCTCGTCGTCGGCGAGGCCGCTGCACATGTCGAGCGCCGCGTGCGTCTGGCCGGCGCCCGTGACCGCGTCGCATGCGCCTTCGACGGTCAGCAGCGCGACGCCGCGCAGCGCGGCCGGCTCGACGCGCTGGCCGCCCACGTCCCACGTGCCGTGCGCGAGGCTCATGCGCTGGAACACGATGTCGATCGTATCGAGGAAATACTCGGCCGGCATGTCGAGCAGCGCCGTGTATTCGAGCAGCGCACGCCGCGCGCCGGCGAGCCCGGTCATGTCGAAGCGCGACGCGGCCAGCGCGTACGCTTCGATCAGCGACAGGAAGCGCTGCGGGTACACGAGTGCGATCTCGCCCTGCTGCAAATAGGTGGGAAACACGTGACGGCCATGCCCCGCGAAACCGGGCGGCACGACGTCGATCAGGTGCCGGCGGCACCAGCCTAGCGAATGGGCAGCGGCGGCGTTGCCGAGCGAACTCGGATTGCGGCGCGCGTCGAGCGGGCCGCCGATCAACGTGACGCTCGCGGGCGGTGCAAGACCGCGAGCG
Source organism: Burkholderia sp. D-99 (assembly GCF_011605345.1). Classification (GTDB taxonomy): domain Bacteria; phylum Pseudomonadota; class Gammaproteobacteria; order Burkholderiales; family Burkholderiaceae; genus Burkholderia. The sequence goes on along the minus strand of NZ_JAAOXM010000010.1, from coordinate 265,133 downwards.
GCGCGCAGTGCGAGCGCGCCGAGCACCGGCACGGTCGCCTGGCACACGGCGACCACATGCAGCGGCCGGTCGTCGTGCGCGAGCCCGTCGACGAAGCCGTCGAGCGTCGCGACATATTCGTCGAGCCCGAAGCGGCCCGACGCGAGCGGCACGTCGCGCGCATTGCGCCAGTCGGTCACGCAGACGTCGCCGTCCGCGAGCAGCGTCTCGACGGTTTCCCGCATCATCACGGCCGCATGCCCGGCGAGCGGCGCGCACAGCAGCACCGTGCGCTGCGCCTCGGTGCGCGCGAAGCGCCGCAGGTCGCAGAACGGTGTGTGCGCGACGACGCGCTCGCCGAGGGCCGGCCATCCGATGTCGAAGTGCGGGGGGGCGTTCGACGGCCCGAGCAGCGGCTCGAACAGGTCGTCGTAGCACGACGACGCGGCGTGCGGCAGCGTGGCCGCGGGCCACGCGTCGAACGCATGCCGCGTCGCCACGCGCCAGGCGCGCATCCATTCCCGCTGCTGCTCGACGAGGGCATACCACATGGCGAACCTTGGGGCGGAAGGGGCGTGAACTTGCATTATGGCCACTATGGCCGGACAACGTGAGCCCCGCGCGCCGCCGGCTGATGCGCATCAAGCGCACGGGCGCGCCAGGCGAAGCCCTGCGACGCTGCTACAGTCGTCGATCCCATTCCCTCGAGCGGAGCGTTTGCGATGAAGCTGATCGGCATGCTGGATTCCCCGTTCGTGCGCCGCGTCGCCATTTCGGCGAAGCTGCTCGACTTCCCGTTCGAACACGAGTCGATCTCGGTGTTCCGTCATGTCGAGCAGTTCAGGGCGCTCAACCCGGTCGTCAAGGCGCCGACGCTCGTGACCGGCGACGGCGCAACACTGCTCGACTCGTCGCTCATCGTCGACTATCTCGATCACCTGGTCGCGCCCGAGCGGCGCCTCCTGCCCGATGCCGCCGATGCGTGGCTGCACGCGCTCGTGCCGGTCGGTTTCGCGCTGGCGGCCGCCGAGAAGACGGTGCAGGTCGTCTACGAGCAGGCGCTGCGCCCGGCCGACAAGCAGCACGCGCCGTGGCTCGAGCGCGTGCTGAGCCAGATCGAGGGCGCATACGGCGCACTGGAGCCGCTCGTCGCCGCCGCGGACGGCTGGTTCGGCGGCGCGCGCCTGCTGCAGTCCGATGTGACGGTCGCGGTGGCGTGGCGTTTCACGCAGTTCATGGCGGCTGACTATCCGGCGCTCGCGCGGATCGATCCGGCCCGTTATCCGGCACTGGCCGCGCATTCGGCACGGGCGGAAGCGCTGCCGGTGTTTGTCGAGACGCCGCTCGTCCAGGGCCTGTTCACGCGAACAACGGGCTTGCGAACGTGCGCTGCCGGTCGCGGTGCAACGGATAAGGAGGGGCGACCGACCACCGCGCGCTGCGCCCGGTCGCCCGCCCGGCCTTGTCCGGCAAGCCTTTGCCGATTGTTCTCCGCGGCTGACAAGTGACTTCGCATTCGCGCGGTTTATCCGGAAGCGGCCGATCCCTAGAATCCACTCCATCGAATCACGCATTGCCAGATGGAGCCGATGATGAAAGCCCTGATCGAATCGAGCCTGTACCACCCGTCCCTCGTGTTGCCGCTTGCCGCGCTGACGCAGTTGATGGTCGAGCGCGATTTCAATCTCAGTCAGGTCGGGCCGATCGTCGCGGCGCGCGGCGCGCAGGCGGCCGTGTCACGGTCGCGTGCACTGATTTTCTGCCGCCACTGCGAAGCGCAAGCATGAGGGCGCTTGCGTCGCATGAATGAAAAAAAGCCCGGCCGGCGCAAGCCGGTCGGGCGGATGGGGTTCGATCGGGCCCCGGCTTCGGCCGGGGCTTTTTCATGGGCGACGCTCAGGCGCGCGCGGTCGATACGACAGGGTACATGCCGGAATCGTCGTCCTCGCGCATCTGGCGCACGAGCTGGTGGGCTTCGCGGCGCGTCGCGACGGCCGGCGGCGAGCCCTTGAGCGGCTGGCGCGCGGTTTCGGCGAGCGCGACGACCGACACGATGCCGATCACGGCGGCGCCCATCATGTAGTACGCGGGCATCATCAGGTTGTGGGTCACGTCGACGAGCCACGCGGTGACGAGCGGCGTCGTGCCGCCGAACAGCGACACCGACACGTTGAAGCCGATCGCGAGCGCGCCGTAGCGGATCTCGGTCGGGAACAGCGCCGGCAGTGCCGACGGCATCACGCCGGTAAAGCACGACAGCAGCACGCCGAGGATCAGCAGGCCGCCGAACACCGACGCGGTGGTGCCCGCATGGATCAGCATCATCGACGGGATCGACAGCACGAGCAGGCCGACACAGCCGGCGAGCATCACGGGCTTGCGGCCGATCCGGTCGGACAGGCGGCCGGCGGCGAGCGTCAGCGGCATCATCAGCACCATCACGATCAGCACGAGCACGAGGCTGTGCGATTCGTCGAAGTGCAGCGTCGACGACATGAAGCTCGGCAGGTACGACAGCACCATGTAGTCGGTCACGTTGAAGATCAGCACGAGGCCGACGCACTGCAGCAGCGCACGCCAGTTGCGCATCAGCGTGTCGCGGAAGCGCGCTTTCGGCACGGCCTTGTCCTGCGCTTCGCGCTCTTCGGCCTGGCGCTTGAACGCGGGCGTTTCCTCGAGCTTCATCCGGATGTAGAGACCGATCAGGCCGAGCGGGCCTGCAATCAGGAACGGCACGCGCCAGCCCCACGACAGCAGCGCTTCCTGCGACAGCGACGCGGTGAGCAGCGCGACGACGCCGGCGCCCATCACATAGCCGATCAGCGTGCCGAATTCGAGGAAGCTGCCCATGAAGCCGCGGCGCTTGTCGGTCGAGAATTCGGCGATGAAGGTGGCGGCGCCGCCGTACTCGCCGCCGGTCGAGAAGCCCTGCACGAGGCGGGCGACGAGCAGCAGCACGGGCGCCATGATGCCGATCGACGCGTAGCTGGGGATCAGGCCGATCGCGAAGGTGCCGACGGCCATCATGATCATCGTGGCGGCGAGCACGCGCTGGCGGCCGATGCGGTCGCCGAGCGGGCCGAACACCATGCCGCCGAGCGGGCGCACGAGGAATGCGGCCGCGAATGTGCCGAAGGTGGCGAGCAGCTGCGCGGACGGGCTGCTGGACGGGAAGAACACCTTGCCGAGTGTGACGGCGATGTAGCTGTAGACGCCGAAGTCGAACCATTCCATCGCGTTGCCGATGGCCATTGCGCTGACGGCGCGCTTGAGGAGGCTCTGGTCGACGACGGTTATGTCGTCCGCGACGAGCGGGGCTTCGCCGGACGACGAAGCGGAGGAAGAGACAGCGGTCGGGCTGACGTGTGTTGCGGTCAAGGTCATGCACTCCTTTGACTGCGCCGAACGGGCGGGCCGTCCGACACGGTTTGCCGGCGAGCGCGGTGTCGTGTGCGGCGCGTCGGGGCAGGCCATTAAGCACTTACTGCACAAAAGGCGATAAAGGGCCGTAAGGGGCTGCTTCGACGCGGGCCCGATGGGCCGTCGCGACAGTGCGCTCATGAAGAATGGGCCGCGTGATGCAGGCGGCAGATACCGGTGCGGACGGTGTGTCCGGCGTTCCGGCAACGCCCCGGAGGGGCAACGAAACGAGAAAAGCGGGCCTGTCGGGCGGGCTTTCCTGTGGGTGCAATTTCGGTCGAAGGCCCGGCCCGCAACGCGCGGACGGACTTCTCTCGAAATCGAATAGACAGAGATTGAATGTTGAAACAGGCGACATGATAGCACGATGACGGATGATCGCGCAAATTGCTGGGAAACGCCCGTCTGGCGGGGCGTCCGGCGGGGGCGGCTCGGGTATGATCGGCGGCGCACGGCGGGGCCGTGCCGCCCTGGTGACGGGGGCTGAATTCGCGAGGAACCGGATGACCGAACTGATGAGGATCGCGGCGCTGTTTGCCGCCACTGCGCTGGCCGAAATCGTCGGCTGTTACCTGCCGTGGCTCGTGCTGAAGGAGGGCCGGCCGGTATGGCTGCTGGTGCCGGCCGCGCTGTCGCTCGCGCTGTTCGCGTGGCTGCTGACGCTGCACCCGAGTGCGGCGGGGCGCACCTATGCCGCGTACGGCGGCGTGTATATCGCGGTAGCGCTGGTCTGGCTGCGGGTGGTCGACGGTGTCGCGTTGACCCGCTGGGATGTGGCCGGCGCAGCGCTCGCGCTCGGCGGAATGGCGGTCATCGCGCTGCAGCCGCGCGCGTGAGCACGGCCGCGGCGCGTGCCGCGTGCCACGTGTGTCAGGCCGTTTCGGCGGCGCCCGCGTCGGCCGACGCGCGCCATACGCAGGTGCCCTTGACCGACTTGTCGAGCTCGTCGAGCTGCGCCTGGTGCGCGGCGAGTTCGTCGTCGCTCGCGGCCACCACGGCCAGGTCGAGCGCGGCGAGCGACACGCGCTGACCGTTCGCCGCGCCGCCGTCGGCGCCCCCGTCGTCGAGCATGTCGATCACGAGGCTGTCCTGGCCGCGCGTCATCGCGAGATACACCTCGGCGAGCAGTTCCGAGTCGAGCAGTGCGCCGTGCAGTGTACGGTGCGCGTTGCTGATGCCGAAGCGGTCGCACAGCGCGTCGAGCGAGTTGCGCTTGCCGGGGAACATCTGCTTGGCCTGCACGAGCGTGTCGATCACGCTGCCGCATTGTTCGGTGAACGGCGGCAGGTCGAGCCGCGCGAATTCGGCATCGAGGAAGCCAAGGTCGAACGGCGCGTTGTGGATGATCAGCTCGGCGTCCTTCACGAAGTCGCGGATCTGGTTGGCGACTTCCGCGAATTTCGGCTTGTCGCTGAGGAATTCGGTCGTGAGCCCGTGCACCGCCAGCGCGCCCGGGTCGCTGTCACGCTCGGGGTTCACGTAGAAGTGCAGGTTGTTGCCGGTGAGCCGCCGGTTCAGCAGCTCGACGCAGCCGATTTCGATGAGGCGGTCGCCCGTGCGGGCGTTCAGGCCGGTGGTTTCGGTATCGAGAATGATCTGGCGCATGTCGGGGAAAACGTAGAAAACAAGGGGGCGGCCCGCGTTCAGGCCGTGAGCGATTCGACGCCGCGATTCGCGAGCGCATCCGCGCGCTCGTTTTCGGGATGGCCCGCGTGGCCCTTGACCCAGCGCCACTCGACCTCGTGCTGCGCGACGAGCGCGTCGAGCCGCTTCCACAGGTCGGCGTTCTTCACGGGCGTCTTCGCCGCGGTAATCCAGCCTTTCTTCTTCCAGCCGTGGATCCACTCGCTGATGCCTTTCTGCACGTATTGCGAGTCGGTATGCACGATCACCTGGCACGGGCGCTTCAGCGCTTCGAGCGCGGCGATCACGCCCATCAGCTCCATACGGTTGTTGGTCGTGTTCGGCTCGCCGCCGAACAGCTCCTTCTCTTTGTCGCCGTAGCGCATCAGTGCGCCCCAGCCGCCGGGGCCGGGGTTGCCCTTGCAGGCGCCGTCGGTATAGATGTCGATGGTATCGGTAGTCATGAATGCTCTTGATGGGTGGTCGGGGAGGCCGCCGGCGTCAGGCCCGGTGCGAGCACGGGCTTCTTCATCTTGATCTGGCCGACGAGACGCATGCCGCGCACGCGCTTGACGGCCGTCACCATGTAGACGGCGCCGAAGATCGGCCACCAGCGGTCGCCGGCGGACTCCATGAAGCCGCAGCGGGCCAGCCACTTGTCGGTGGCGAGCGGCGGCCGGTAGCAGCCGAAGCGGCCGCGTTCGAGGTCGAAGCCGAGCAGCTTGATCCAGTCCTTGAGCCGGATGAACGCGATCTGGTCGCGCGTGGCCGGCACGAACGGACGGTTCGCCATGCGCCCGAACGATTGCCGCATGCCCCACAGGCTGAGCGAATTGAAGCCGGTGATGACGAGCTGGCCTTCCGGCATCAGCACGCGCTCGGCCTCGCGCAGCAGGCGGTGCGGGTCGGACGTGAATTCGAGCGTGTGCGGCATCACGATCAGGTCGACGCTCTGCGACTCGAACGGCAGGTCGAGCAGGTCGCACCAGGTCGTGCTTCGATCGGCTGGTGCATGCTCGGGCGAATGGGCTTCGCGGGCCCACGGATACTGATAGGGCGCGCTCGCGCCGCTTGCCGGATCGAGCACGAGGCCACGATACGGCATGCGGTTCTCGCGCAACGCGTCGAGCTGCGGCAGGCCGAGCTGCAGCGCGTGGAACCCGAAGACGTCGGACACGATCCGGTCGAGCTGCGCCTGCTCCCAGCCCAGCACATAGCGGCCGGGCGGCGAGTCGGTCCAGGCGGGCCAGTCTATAATTTGACGATCAGACATAACGATGATTGCGCGCCCATGAACGAGCTGGAATACGTGCCGGTTCCGGCATTCGAAGACAACTATATCTGGCTCGTCTCGGACGGCCGCGATGCAATCGCCGTCGATCCGGGTGAAGCCGCGCCGGTGCGCCGGGTTCTTGCCGAACGAGGCTGGCGGTTGACCGCTATTTTACTCACGCACCACCACGCCGACCACGTCGGCGGTGTCGAGGCGCTGCGCAATAGCCAACCGGCCGATGTTCCGCTGGTCGTTTTCGGTCCCGCGGCCGAAGCGATCGGCGTGGTCACGCGGCCACTTTCGGGCGGCGATCGCGTGATGCTCGACGCACCGGCCGTCGCATTCGACGTGCTCGACGTGCCCGGTCACACGCGCGGCCACATCGCCTATTTCCAGGCGGCAGGGCAGTGCAACGCGGCGCCGCACGTGTTCTGCGGCGACACGCTGTTCTCGTGCGGCTGCGGCCGCCTGTTCGAAGGCACGCCCACGCAGATGCTCGCGTCGCTCGACGCGCTCGCGGCGCTGCCGGGCGACACGCACGTGCATTGTGCGCACGAATACACGCTGTCCAATATTCGCTTCGCGCTCGCATGCGAGCCCGGCAATGCGGCGCTCGCTGCGTGGCGTGACGAAGCGCAGGCGCTGCGCGCGCGGGGCGTGCCGACGCTGCCCACTACGATCGCTCACGAGCGTGCCGTTAACCCGTTCATGCGGGCGGACAGCGCGGCCATTCATGCCACGCTCGAGGCCGAGCTGCACGAAACAGTGCCGGATCGTCTGGCGGCATTCACGCTGATGCGCGAGTGGAAAAACCGGTTCCGATGACGTTTTCCGGAGGACTCCAAAGCTCAAGCGGTGTCTGTAAAAATTGCTCCAAATGTAGGATTTCGCTGAGTTTTCGGTGTTTTTATTGACGTGAAGCACGCACTTCCGTAGTATCGCCTGCAATTTCCAGCCGTCGGAAGCCGAGATTTTCATGCGACTTATATTGAGTGCGATGGTGGTCCTGCTACTCGCCGCTTGTGCGAGCCAGGCCCCTGTCGCCAACAACGCCGCCGATTCGCAGGCGACGTCCAACTACCTCCGTAAATCAGCCACCGCCAAAGAAACTGTCGACGTCGACAAGCAATCCGTCGGCGACCTGACCAGTGCCGACTCCGATCTGTGGGGACGCATTCGCCGCGGCTTCCAGATGCCCGACCTGCAGAGCGACCTCGTCGACATGCAGACGACCTGGTACACGCAGCGTCCCGATTACGTGCAGCGCATGACCGAGCGCTCGCAGAAGTACCTGTATCACATCGTCGAGGAGCTCGAGGCGCGTCACATGCCGACCGAGCTCGCGCTGCTGCCGTTCATCGAGTCCGCGTACAACCCGCAGGCGCTGTCGGTCGCGAAGGCGGCCGGCATGTGGCAGTTCATGCCCGGCACGGGTCGCACGTACAACCTGAAGCGCAACATGTGGCAGGACGAGCGCCGCGACGTGCTCGCGTCGACGAGCGCCGCGCTCGACTACCTGTCGCGCCTGCATGACATGTTCGGCGACTGGTACCTGGCGCTGGCCGCGTACAACTGGGGCGAGGGCAACGTGCAGCGCGCGATAGCGCGCAACCAGGCGGCCGGTCTGCCGACCGACTACCAAAGCCTGCGGATGCCGAACGAGACGCGCAACTACGTGCCAAAGCTGCAGGCGGTGAAGAACATCATCGCAAGCCCGCAGCAGTATGGCCTGACGCTGCCGGAGATTCCGAACCACCCGTATTTCGTGACGGTCACGACGTCGCGCGACATCGACGTCGCGGTGGCGGCAAAGCTCGCGAACCTGCCGCTCGACGAATTCCGCTCGCTGAACCCGTCGTTCTCGAAGCCGGTGATCCTCGGCGCGACCGAGCCGCAGATCCTGCTGCCGTTCGACAACGCGTCGGCGTTCGAGAAGAACCTGAAGGCCTACAACGGCCAGCTGTCGACGTGGACCACCTACACGGTGAGCGAACGTGCGCGCCCGGCCGCGATCGCCGAGAAGATCGGCGTCGACGCCGATACGCTGATGTCGGTCAACAAGATTCCGGCCGGCATGCGCCTGAAGCCGGGCTCGACGATCGTCGTGCCGCGCGGCGATGACGACGACGAGGACATCAGCGCCGACGTCGCCGAAAACGGTGCGCTCGCGATGGAGCCCGATGTACCCGACACCCGCAAGATGCTGATCCGCGTGCGCCGCAAGCAGTCGATGGCGGCGATCGCCGGCCGCTACGGCGTGTCGGTCGGCCAGCTCAAGGCGTGGAACCGCACGCATCGCGATCTGGCGATGCCGGGCCAGGCGCTCGTGTTGCACGTGCCGGTCGGCCGCTCGGTGCCGGCGGAGCCGGGCCCGGAGCGGATCGCGACGTCGGCCGGCGGGGCGCACATCGAGCGCGCGAGCCTGGCGGTGGGCGGCAAGTCGCACGGCGCGAAGCGCGGCGCGGCCAAATCGGCGAAGGCGGCTCCCGCGAAAGCGGCGCCGGCCAAGGCCGCTGCGCACAAGGGCAAGAAGAAGTAACGCAGTCGCGAGCGCATTGCGCGGCCGGCCCGGTTCGTGCGATTGCGTTATCATCCGACGAAATGCGACGAAACGCCGTCACCAAGGTGACGGCGTTTTTGTTTGTGCGCGGCGCGGGGGCGCCGCCTTGAATGTCTTCATATAACAAGGGGAAGCGATGTCGTCGGTGCAGGTGAGGGTGCTCGCGCTGTTTTCGGTCGGGTATTTCGTGTCGTACGTGTTTCGCGGCGTCAATCTGGGCTTCGCGCCGTTCGTCACGCACGAGCTCGGGTTGTCGGCCGCCGATCTCGGCCTGCTCACGAGTCTTTATTTCCTCGGCTTCGCGGGCGCGCAGATCCCGGCGGGCGTGATGCTCGACCACTTCGGCCCGCGCCGCGTGACGGCCGGCATGCTGCTGTTCGCGGCCGCCGGTGCGGCCGTGTTCGGCGCCGCGCACAGCCTCGGCACGATGATGGTCGGCCGGCTGCTGATCGGTGTCGGCGTGTCGGTGTGTCTCGGCGCGGCGTTCAAGGCGCTCGCGCAGCATTTCCCGGTCGGCCGGCTGCCGCTCGTCAACGGCCTCGTGATGGCCGTGGGCGGCCTCGGCGGCGTGATGGTCGGCTCGCCGCTGACCTGGCTGCTCGGCTGGACGAGCTGGCGCGCGATCTGTTTCGGCCTCGCCGTGCTGACGGTGGCTGTCGCGGTATCGATCGGCCTGGGCGCGCCGGAAGCGAAGCAGGTGCGCCACCAGGGCGGGCTCGTCAGCCAGTTCAAGGGCACGTGGCATATCCTGAGCAGCCGTGCGTTCTGGAAGATCTCGTCGTTCTCCGTCGTCACGCAGGGTGTGTTCTACGCGATGCAGTCGCTGTGGGTCGGGCCGTACCTGCGCGACGTCGCGGGGTTCGATGCGCCGCATGCGGCGCGCCTCGTGTCGGTGCTCGGCTTCGCGATGATGGCCGGCTGCGTCGGCTTCGGCGCAGCGGCGCGCGTGCTCGAGCGGCGCGGCGTGTCCGTGTACGCATTCTGCGGCGTCGGGATGGCGCTGTTCGTCGCGACGCAGGCCGCGATCGTGGCGCGCGTGCCGCTGCCGCCGGCCGTGCTGTGGGCCGCATACGGGATGTTCGGCGGCGTCGGCATCCTGACCTATGCGGTGATGGCCGGGCATTTTCCCGCGCATCTGATCGGCCGCGCGAACACCACGCTCACGCTCGTGATCTTCCTGCTGATCTTTGCGTTCCAGATCGGAGTCGGCGCGGTGTTGTCGCACTGGCAGGCGGTCGACGGCCGCTATCCGGCCGCCGCGCACTTCACCGCATGGGGTGTGCTGCTCGCGCTGCAGCTCGCGAGTGCGGTCTGGTACGTATGGCCCGCGCGCGGCGCTGGTCAAGCGCACTGATCCGGCGGTACGCTGGGGGTAGGGCGGCCGCGCAAACGGGGCCGCAGCGCGTTGCTTCGCGCCGCCGCGCGTCGCGCGCGCACGATCGGACGGCCATATCGATTGAAGATAGGGCCATTTTCAGGCTATAATTTGAAAGTTTGTGCTGATCAACCTCGCACCCTAGCGCCTACCTCATTCATCCCGTTCATCCGCCGCACGCCGCCTGCCGGGCGATGCCGCGAAGCCTCGTGCGCCACGCGCCGGCTTCGCGCCTCGACAACGCAGGCCGCGTCCAGCTAGCGACCACGCGCGCCCACGCAGCGCGGCGCTCGCGCGGCAGGGTAAACAGGTCGGCAGCAGGGTGTTCCCCAAGGAGCCTCCCGTGTTGCCGTCTTTTACTCCCGCCTTGCTTGCACTCGCCGACGGCACGGTCTTTCGTGGTTATTCGATCGGGGCCGAAGGCCACACGATCGGCGAAGTCGTGTTCAATACCGCGATCACCGGCTATCAGGAAATCCTGACTGATCCGAGCTACTCGCGCCAGATCGTCACGCTCACCTATCCGCATATCGGCAACGTCGGCGTCAACGCCGAAGACGTCGAAGCCACGAAAGTCCATGCCGCCGGCCTGATCATCCGTGATCTGCCCACGCTCGCATCGAACTTCCGCATGGACCGCACGCTCGGCGACTACCTGCGCGACGAAGGCGTCGTCGCGATCGCCGGCATCGACACCCGCAAGCTGACCCGCATCCTGCGCGACAAGGGCGCGCAGAACGGCTGCATCCTGACGGGCTCGGACGACGAAGCGAAGGCGATCGAGCTTGCACGCTCGTTCCCGGGCCTCGCGGGCATGGATCTCGCGAAGGTCGTGTCGACCACGAAGCCGTTCGAGTGGAAGCAGACCGAATGGCGCCTCGAAGGCGGCTACGGCATGCAGGAAGCGCCGAAGTACCGCGTCGTCGCCTACGATTTCGGCGTCAAGTACAACATCCTGCGCATGCTCGCGGAGCGTGGCTGCCACGTGACGGTGCTGCCGGCACAGGCGAGTGCGGAAGACGCGCTCGCGCTGAATCCGGACGGCATCTTCCTGTCGAACGGCCCCGGCGATCCGGAACCGTGTGATTACGCGATCGCGGCCACGAAGGAATTCATCGCGCGCGGCGTGCCGACTTTCGGCATCTGCCTCGGCCACCAGATCATGGGCCTCGCGGTCGGTGCGAAGACGCTGAAGATGAAGACGGGCCACCACGGCGCGAACCATCCGGTGAAGGATCTGGGCGACGGCCGTGTCGTGATCACGTCGCAGAACCACGGCTTCGCGGTCGACGCCGATTCGCTGCCGGCCAACGCGCGCGTGACGCACGTGTCGCTGTTCGACGGCACGCTGCAGGGCTTCGAGCTGACCGACAAGCCGGCCTTCTGCTTCCAGGGCCACCCGGAAGCGTCACCCGGCCCGCACGACATCGGCTACCTGTTCGACCGTTTCACCGCGCTGATGGACGCGGCGAAGCAGCGCAACGCCTAAGTCACTGACGCAACCGAAGGACGGGAGATTCACATCATGTTCGGCCACGCACTCGGCATCACGGATATCTGGACCTACGTGTTCGGCGTGATCTTCATCATCCTGCTGCCGGGGCCGAACTCGATGTACGTGCTGTCGCTCGCGGCGCAGCGCGGCGTGAAGGCCGGCTATCGCGCGGCCTGCGGCGTATTCGTCGGCGATACGGTGCTGATGGTGCTGTCCGCCGCGGGCGTCGCGTCGCTGCTGAAGGCGAACCCGCTGCTGTTCTCCGTCGTCAAGTACGGCGGCGCCGCGTATCTGCTCTACATCGGCACCGGCATGCTGCGCAGCGCGTGGCAGAAGCTGCGCGCGCCGGCGAATGCGCCGGCCGAGGCAACGCCCGCGGTCGACGGCGAGCGGCCGTTCCGCAAGGCGCTGATCGTGAGCCTGCTGAATCCGAAGGCGATCCTGTTCTTCATCTCGTTCTTCATCCAGTTCGTCGACCCGGCATTTCCGCATCCCGCGCTGTCGTTCGTCGTGCTCGGGGCGATCGCGCAATGCGCGAGCTTCCTGTACCTGAGCACGCTGATCTTCGCGGGCGCGCGGCTCGCCGAGCATTTCCGCCGCCGCCGCAAGCTTGCGGCAGGCGCGGCGAGCAGCGTGGGCGGCCTGTTCATCGGTTTCTCGGTGAAGCTTGCGCTCGCGACCATGAGCTGAGCGCTGCCGGCCGACCCACGACAACGATTACTTATTGAATTCACAAGCCATGCCAAAACGCACAGACATCAAGAGCATCCTCATCATCGGCGCCGGCCCGATCATCATCGGCCAGGCGTGCGAGTTCGACTATTCGGGCGCGCAGGCTTGCAAGGCGTTGCGTGAGGAGGGCTACAAGGTCGTTCTCGTCAACAGCAACCCGGCGACGATCATGACCGACCCGAACACGGCCGACGTGACCTACATCGAGCCGATCACGTGGGAAGTCGTCGCACGCATCATCGAGAAGGAGCGCCCGGACGCGATCCTGCCGACGATGGGCGGCCAGACCGCGCTGAACTGCGCGCTCGACCTGCACCACCACGGCGTGCTCGAGAAGTTCGGCGTCGAGCTGATCGGTGCGTCGCCGGAAGCGATCGACAAGGCGGAAGACCGCCAGAAGTTCAAGGAAGCGATGACCAAGATCGGTCTCGGTTCCGCGAAGTCGGGCATCGCGCACTCGATGGAAGAGGCGACCAAGGTGCAAGCCGAGATCATGGCTGAGACGGGCGGCAGCGGCTACCCGGTCGTGATCCGTCCGTCGTTCACGCTCGGCGGCTCGGGCGGCGGCATTGCATACAACCGCGAAGAGTTCGAAGAGATCTGCAAGCGCGGTCTGGATCTCTCGCCCACGCGCGAACTGCTGATCGAAGAGTCGCTGCTCGGCTGGAAGGAATACGAGATGGAAGTCGTGCGCGACCGCGCCGACAACTGCATCATCGTGTGCTCGATCGAGAACCTCGACCCGATGGGCGTGCACACCGGCGACTCGATCACGGTCGCGCCGGCGCAGACGCTCACCGACAAGGAATACCAGATCCTGCGTAACGCATCGCTCGCGGTGCTGCGCGAGATCGGCGTCGACACGGGCGGCTCGAACGTGCAGTTCTCGATCAACCCGAAGGACGGCCGCATGGTCGTCATCGAGATGAACCCGCGCGTGTCGCGTTCGTCGGCGCTCGCGTCGAAGGCGACGGGCTTCCCGATCGCGAAGGTCGCGGCGAAGCTGGCAGTCGGCTACACGCTCGACGAGCTGAAGAACGAAATCACCGGCGGCCAGACGCCGGCATCGTTCGAGCCGACGATCGACTACGTCGTCACGAAGATCCCGCGCTTCGCGTTCGAGAAATTCCGCGAAGCCGATTCGCGCCTGACGACGCAGATGAAGTCGGTCGGCGAAGTGATGGCGATCGGCCGCACGTTCCAGGAATCGTTCCAGAAGGCGCTGCGCGGCCTCGAAGTGGGCGTCGACGGTCTCGACGAGAAGTCGACCAACCGCGACGAGATCGCGATCGAGATCCACGAGCCGGGCCCGGATCGCATCTGGTATGTCGGCGATGCATTCCGCATCGGCATGACGGCCCAGGAAATCTTCCAGGAAACCGCGATCGATCCGTGGTTCCTCGAGCAGATCGAGCAGATCATCCTGAAGGAAAAGGCGCTGTCGGGCCGCACGCTCGCGTCGCTGTCGTTCGACGAGCTGCGCTACGTGAAGCAGAGCGGCTTCTCCGACCGCCGCCTCGCGAAGCTGCTCGGCGCGACGCCGGAAGATGTCCGCAAGCGCCGCGTCGAACTCAACGTGCGCCCGGTGTACAAGCGCGTCGACACCTGCGCGGCCGAGTTCGCGACGAAAACGGCGTACATGTACTCGACCTACGAGGAAGAGTGCGAGGCGCAGCCGACCACCAACAAGAAGATCATGGTGCTGGGCGGCGGCCCGAACCGGATCGGCCAGGGCATCGAGTTCGACTACTGCTGCGTGCACGCCGCACTCGCGATGCGCGAGGACGGTTACGAAACGATCATGGTCAACTGCAACCCGGAAACGGTGTCGACCGACTATGACACGTCCGACCGCCTGTACTTCGAGCCGCTGACGCTCGAAGACGTGCTCGAGATCGTCGACAAGGAAAAGCCGGTCGGCGTGATCGTCCAGTACGGCGGCCAGACGCCGCTGAAGCTCGCGCTCGACCTCGAGGCGCATGGTGTGCCGATCGTCGGCACGTCGCCGGACATGATCGACGCGGCCGAAGACCGCGAACGCTTCCAGAAGCTGCTGCAGGACCTCGGCCTGCGCCAGCCGCCGAACCGCACCGCACGCGCCGAAGACGAAGCGCTCAAGCTCGCCGAGGAAATCGGCTATCCGCTGGTCGTGCGCCCGTCGTACGTGCTGGGCGGCCGCGCGATGGAAATCGTCCACGAGCCGCGTGACCTCGAACGCTACATGCGCGAGGCCGTGAAGGTGTCGAACGATTCGCCGGTGCTGCTCGACCGCTTCCTGAATGACGCGATCGAGTGCGACGTCGACTGCATCTGCGACGGCGAAGCCGTGTTCATCGGCGGCGTGATGGAGCACATCGAGCAGGCGGGCGTCCACTCGGGCGACTCGGCATGCTCGCTGCCGCCGTACTCGCTGTCGAAGGAAACCGTGGCCGAGCTGAAGCGCCAGACGGGCGCGATGGCGAAGGCGCTGAACGTGGTCGGCCTGATGAACGTGCAGTTCGCGATCCAGCAGGTGCCGCAGGCGGACGGTTCGAAGCAGGACATCATCTACGTGCTGGAAGTGAACCCGCGCGCGTCGCGCACGGTGCCGTACGTGTCGAAGGCGACCAGCCTGCCGCTCGCGAAGATCGCGGCGCGCGCGATGGTCGGCCAGAAGCTCGCGCAGCAGGGCGTGACGAAGGAAGTCGTGCCGCCGTACTTCAGCGTGAAGGAAGCCGTGTTCCCGTTCGTCAAGTTCCCGACCGTCGATCCGGTCCTCGGGCCTGAAATGCGTTCGACCGGCGAAGTGATGGGCGTCGGCCAGACCTTCGGCGAAGCGCTGTTCAAGTCGCAGCTCGCGGCCGGTTCGCGCCTGCCGGAGTCGGGCACGGTGCTGCTGACCGTGATGGACGCGGATAAACCGAAGGCAGTCGAAGTCGCGCGCATGCTGCACGACCTCGGCTACCCGATCGTCGCAACGAAGGGCACGGCTGCCGCGATCGAAGCGGCCGGCGTGCCGGTGAAGGTCGTGAACAAGGTGAAGGACGGCCGTCCGCACATCGTCGACATGATCAAGAACGGCGAGATCGCACTCGTGTTCACGACGGTCGACGAAACGCGCCAGGCGATCGCCGATTCGCGTTCGATCCGCATGAGCGCGCAGGCGCACAAGGTCACGTACTACACGACGATGTCGGGCGCGCGCGCGGCGGTCGAAGGCTTGCGCTACCTGAAGGATCTGGAAGTCTATGATTTACAAGGTCTTCACGCTCGCCTAAACTAAGCAGTCAGTTTCCTGTTGAAGCAATACGTGCCGCGATTAGGCGGTGTTTCCAGTGCATCGGAAACGCGCTTAATCGCGGTGATTTTTTTTATAGCCGTTTTTAGCGATTGAGCCGTTTATGAGCACCATTCCGTTGACAAAGCGTGGCGCAGGTCAACTGCGCGATGAATTGCAGCGCCTCAAGTCCGTCGAGCGGCCGGCCGTGATCAACGCGATCGCGGAGGCCCGCGCACAGGGTGATCTGTCCGAAAACGCCGAATACGATGCTGCGAAGGAAAAGCAGGGCTTCATCGAGGGTCGCATCGCGGAACTCGAATCGAAGCTGTCCGCCGCGCAAGTCATCGATCCCACGGTGCTCGACGCCGATGGTCGTGTGGTGTTTGCCGCGACCGTCGAACTCGAGGATCTCGAGTCGGGCGACACGGTCAAGTACCAGATCGTCGGTGACGACGAAGCCGACATCGATCACGGCCTGATCTCGGTCAGCTCGCCGATCGCGCGCGCACTGATCGGCAAGACCGAAGGCGACGTCGCGGCCGTGCAGGCGCCGAGCGGCGTGCGCGAGTACGAAATCATCTCGGTCAGCTACATCTGAAGCGGGGCGACACGATGCCGCATCGCGTGTTCCGTTTGCTGTCGGCCGTATGGGTCGGCAGCCTGCTGACGATCGGGTATGCGGTCGCGCCCGTGCTGTTCAAGACGCTGGAGCGGATGACGGCCGGTTCGGTCGCCGCCCAGTTGTTCCGTATCGAGGCGATCCTCGGTGTCGTATGCGGCGTGCTGCTGCTCGCGCTGTCGAACCAGCAGGTTCGACGTGGCAGCAGCGAATATCGCCGCGTGCGCTGGGTCGTCGCCGCGATGGTCGTATGTGTGCTGGTCGGGTATTTCGCGCTGCAGCCGTTCATGAACGCGCTGCGGGTTGCCGCGATGGACGCGGGCACCGATATCGCGAACTCGCCGTATGCGAGCCGCTTCGGGATGCTGCACGGCGTCTCGAGCGTGTTCTACCTCGTCGAGAGCGTGCTGGGGCTGATGCTGATCTGGCGTCTGCCGGCACGCGACGCCTGACGCGAGTGCCGCGCAGGCCCGGTCGATACCGGGCCCGCGGGCAGGGAAGCGGTACGGCGTAGCCGTGCCGCCCCGATGCTTACTTGTCCTGGAACGGACGCTTCGTGCTGGCCTGGCGCTTCTTGGCGCGTTTCACGTTACCGCCTGCCGTCACGCGCTCGTTGCCGCGCACGACAACCTTCGTCGGCTTCGGGCGACGCACGGGGCTTGCGTTCGGCGACACCTTGACGACCTTGACGGTGCGCGGTGCACGGCCTTTCTTGTCGTCGACGGCTTCGGCCGCGCTCGGCAGCGTGCCGGCACGACGGCCGCGGGCCGGGGCCGCTGCGGCGGCTTCGGGCTTCCAGATCACCAGCAGCTTGCCGATGTGCTGGATCGGCGCCGCGCTCAGGCGATCGCAGATCTCGTCGTAGATCGCGATGCGTTCGTCGCGCTCGTCGCCGAACACGCGGATCTTGATCAACTGGTGCGCGTTCAGGTGCACCTTGATTTCCTTCAGCACGGCGTCGGTCAGCCCTTCGGCGCCGATCAGCACGACGGGCTTGAGCGCATGGGCCTGGGAGCGCAGCGCGGAGCGCTCGGCGGGAGAAAGCGAAAGGGCGGGCATGGAAATGTCGAAATCTTAATAAGGGCGCGCTGACTGAATAGCGATCGCGGTAAGTTACCGCGTCAGCCGTGCGCCGAAACCACGTAAAATCGCGGCTTGGGCCTGAAAAGGGGCCGCAGCCGCGCGAAGAAGACGCGTATTATCCGCTAAAAGCGCGGCTTCACGAAGCAATTGGCAGCAATCTCTCTCTCGAATGGCAAAAAACCGCTTCAACCAGCACTGGCTGCACGACCACATCAACGACCCGTACGTCAAAATGGCGCAGCGGGAGGGCTATCGCGCGCGCGCCGCGTACAAGCTGAAGGAAATCGACGAGCAGGACAAGCTGATCCGTCCAGGCCAGGTGATCGTCGATCTCGGCGCGACGCCGGGCAGCTGGAGCCAGTATGCCCGCAACAAGCTCGCGCAGGGCAAGAAGCGCGACACCGAGCGCGAAGGCGGCATCGACGGCACGATCGTCGCGCTCGACATCCTGCCGATGGAGCCGATCGCAGACGTCCACTTCCTGCAGGGCGACTTCCGCGAGGACGAGGTTCTTCATCAGCTCGAGGAATTGCTCGAAGGCCGCGCGGTGGACCTTGTTATTTCCGACATGGCCCCCAACCTCTCAGGCGTGGCCTCGGCGGACGCGGCGCGCATCGAGCATCTGTGCGATCTGGCGCTCGAATTCGCGCAGAATCATCTGAAGCCGGACGGTGCGCTGCTCGTGAAATGCTTTCACGGCAGCGGCTACAGCCAGATCGTCGAGAAATTCAAACAGCAGTTTAAGACCGTCGCGCCGCGCAAGCCGAAGGCGTCCCGCGACAAATCGTCCGAAACGTTCATTTTGGGTCGGCATCTGAAGCATCCGCGCTGATGCGCAGCGAGGTGCCGCAAACGGGCTCCGGCCCTTGCCAGACAAGCGAAGCGCTATCGCGGCGGTTGTCAATGCTTATGGCGAGGGTGGTCGGACTGGATTAGAATGACCGAGGGGCGCCGCAAGGAAAATGTAGGCGCTCGTCTACGAGTGAAGGAGTGGTGCTTTGAACAACAATATGTTTTCGAAGGCAGCGGTGTGGCTGGTGATCGCACTGGTGCTGTTTACGGTGTTCAAGCAGTTCGACAAGCCCCGCGTTCAGGAAGGCGTGTCCTATTCGCAGTTCATGGACGACGCCAAGAGCGGCAAGGTCAAGAACGTCATCGTTCAGGGGCGCAACCTCACCGTCACTCCGGCTGATGGCCAGAAATACCAGATCGTGTCGCCCGGCGACATCTGGATGGTTGGCGATCTGATGAAGTACGGCGTGCAGGTCAGCGGCAAGGCCGACGACGAGCCGAACGCGCTGATGTCCGCGCTGTACTACCTCGGGCCGACAATCCTGATCATCGTGTTCTGGTTCTACATGATGCGGCAGATGCAGGGAGGCGGCAAAGGCGGCGCGTTCTCGTTCGGCAAATCGCGTGCGCGGCTGATCGACGAGAACAACAACGCGGTGAACTTCTCCGACGTCGCGGGCTGCGACGAAGCGAAGGAAGAAGTGTCCGAGCTCGTCGACTTCCTGCGCGATCCGCAGAAATTCCAGAAGCTGGGCGGTCGCATTCCGCGCGGCGTGCTGCTCGTCGGCCCTCCGGGTACCGGCAAGACGCTGCTGGCCCGCGCGATCGCGGGTGAAGCGAAGGTGCCGTTCTTCAGCATCTCGGGTTCGGACTTCGTCGAAATGTTCGTCGGCGTCGGCGCGGCTCGTGTGCGCGACATGTTCGAACAGGCGAAGAAGCATGCACCCTGTATCGTGTTCATCGACGAAATCGACGCGGTCGGCCGTCATCGCGGCGCCGGCATGGGCGGCGGCAACGACGAGCGCGAACAGACGCTGAACCAGATGCTCGTCGAGATGGACGGCTTCGAGGCGAATTCGGGCGTGATCGTGATCGCCGCAACCAACCGTTCCGACGTGCTCGACAAGGCGCTGCTGCGTCCGGGCCGTTTCGACCGCCAGGTCTACGTCGGTCTGCCGGACATCCGCGGCCGCGAACAGATCATGCGCGTGCACCTGCGCAAGGTACCGATCTCGAACGACGTCGATGCGGCAGTCATCGCGCGCGGCACGCCGGGCTTCTCGGGCGCTGATCTCGCGAACCTCGTGAACGAAGCTGCACTGTTCGCCGCACGTCGTGGCAAGCGTATCGTCGAAATGCAGGATTTCGAGGACGCGAAGGACAAGATCTTCATGGGTCCGGAACGCAAGTCGGCCGTGATCCGCGAAGAGGCGAAGCGCGCAACCGCTTACCACGAGTCGGGCCACGCGGTGGTCGCGAAGCTGCTGCCGAAGGCCGACCCAGTGCACAAGGTCACGATCATTCCGCGCGGTCGCGCGCTGGGTGTCACGTGGCAGTTGCCCGAGCATGACAACGAGACGTACTCGAAGGACTACCTGATGGACCGCCTCGCGATCCTGTTCGGTGGCCGGGTGGCGGAAGAGTTGTTCATGAACCTCGTCAGCACCGGTGCATCGGACGACTTCAACAAGGCAACGCAGACGGCGCGCGCGATGGTGGCCCGTTTCGGCATGACCGATGCGCTCGGACCGATGGTCTACGTCGACGACGAGAACGACGCATCGCCGTTCGGCCGTGGCTTCACGCGCACGATCTCGGAAGCGACGCAGCAGAAGGTCGATTCGGAAATCCGCCGCGTGCTCGACGAACAGTACGGCCTTGCGCGCCGCCTGCTCGACGAGAACCGCGACAAGGTCGAGGCGATGACCGCTGCGCTGATGGAGTGGGAGACGATCGACGCCGATCAGATCAACGACATCATGGAAGGCCGTCCGCCGCGCTCGCCGAAGAGCTCGCCGGCTGTCGGCGGCGATTCGTCGGGTGGCGGCAGCAGTGCCGAGGTGAAGCCCGGCAACGCGCCGGCGCCTGCTTCGCCGGCGGCATAATCTCCGCTTTAGCACCGTTCACGGGCTGGTGTGACTTCACACCGGCCCGTTTTGCATTCATTCGCGCCAGTTGCTCGTGTCCGATTCCGCTGCTTCTCCACACATTCCCGCGCCGCTCCAGTGCGGCCGCTTCGAACTGACGTTCGAGCGCCCGCTCGTGATGGGCATCCTCAACGCTACGCCTGATTCGTTTTCCGACGGTGGCCGCTTCCTCGCGCGCGACGATGCGCTGCGCCAGGCCGAGCGGATGATCGCCGAAGGCGTCGACCTCCTCGATATCGGCGGCGAATCGACGCGCCCCGGCGCGCCGCCCGTACCGCTCGACGAGGAGCTCGCGCGCGTGATCCCGCTCGTGGAAGCGCTGCGGCCGTTGAACGTGCCGCTGTCGATCGATACCTACAAGCCGGCCGTGATGCGCGCGGCGCTGGCCGCAGGCGCCGACCTGATCAACGACATCTGGGGGTTCCGCCAGCCGGGCGCGATCGACGCGGTGCGCGAGGGCAACTGCGGGCTGTGTGCGATGCACATGCTCGGAGAGCCACAAACGATGCAGGTCGGTGAACCCGATTACGGCGACATCGTGGCCGACGTGCGTGATTTTCTCGCCGCGCGCGCACAGGCGCTGCGCGAGGCGGGGATAGCGCCGGAGCGGATCTGCGTCGATCCCGGTTTCGGGTTCGGCAAGGCGGTTGTCGACGACAACTACGCGCTCTTGGCCGCGTTGCCGGAAACGGCGCCCGCGCGGCCCGACGGGCGCGCGTATCCGATACTCGCAGGCATGTCGCGCAAGTCGATGCTCGGCGCGTTGATCGGCGGCAAGCCGCCGATGGAGCGCGTTGCGGCGAGCGTGGCGGCCGCATTGTGCGCGGTCGAGCGCGGGGCGGCGATCGTGCGCGTGCACGATGTCGCTGCTACGGTCGATGCGCTGAAAATCTGGAATGCCGTGCGCGAAGCCGCGCGGCAACGATAAGTCAGAAGACGAAGGAGGAAGATTCGCTATGGGACGTCGATATTTCGGCACGGACGGCATTCGTGGCACGGTGGGCGAGGCGCCCATCACGCCGGATTTCGTGTTGCGTCTCGGCTACGCGGCCGGCAAGGTACTGGCCAGCTCGGCCGATGGCGCGGCAGGCTCGCGTCCGACGGTGCTGATCGGCAAGGACACGCGCGTGTCGGGCTACATGCTCGAAGCTGCGCTCGAGGCCGGATTCTCGGCGGCCGGTGTCGACGTGATGCTGGCCGGCCCGATGCCGACGCCGGGCGTCGCGTATCTGACGCGCGCGCTGCGCCTGTCGGCGGGCGTCGTGATCAGTGCATCGCACAACCCGTATCACGACAACGGGATCAAGTTTTTCTCCGCTGACGGCAACAAGCTGCCGGACGACACCGAAGCCGCGATCGAAGCGTGGCTCGACAAGCCGCTCGAATGCGCATCGTCCGACGGCCTCGGCAAGGCGCGCCGCCTCGACGATGCAGCCGGCCGCTACATCGAGTTCTGCAAGAGCACGTTCCCGGCCGCGTTCGACCTGCGCGGGCTGAAGCTCGTGATCGACTGCGCGCACGGTGCCGCGTACCAGATCGCGCCGCACGTGTTCCACGAACTCGGTGCCGACGTGATCCCGATCGGCGTCGCGCCGAACGGCTTCAACATCAATGACGGCGTCGGTGCGACCGCGCCGGACGCGCTGGTGCGCGCGGTGCGCGCCAACCACGCCGATCTCGGCATTGCGCTCGACGGCGACGCGGACCGCCTGCAGGTCGTCGATTCGACCGGGCGCCTGTACAACGGCGACGAGCTGCTCTACGTGCTCGTGAAGGACCGGATCGCGACCGACGGCAAGGTCGCAGGCGCGGTCGGCACGCTGATGACGAATCTCGCCGTCGAAGTCGCGCTGCAGCGCGAAGGCGTGAAGTTCGTCCGTGCGGCGGTCGGCGACCGCTATGTGCTCGAGCAGTTGCGCGAGCATGGCTGGCAACTCGGCGCGGAAGGCTCGGGCCACATCCTGTCGCTCGATCGCCACTCGACCGGCGACGGCATCGTGTCGGCGCTGCTCGTGCTGGCTGCGCTGAAGCGCAGCGGCCAGACCCTCGCGCAGATGCTCGACGGCGTCACGCTGTTCCCGCAGAAGCTGATCAACGTGCGGATGAAGCCGGGCGCCGACTGGAAGGGCAGCACGTCGATTCGCGCCGCGATCGACGCAGCCGAAGCCGCGCTCGCCGGCAGCGGCCGCGTGCTGATCCGCGCATCGGGCACGGAGCCCGTGCTGCGCGTGATGGTCGAGGCGCAGCAGGCGGCCGACGCGGTCCGCCATGCGGAGACGATCGCCGACGCGGTACGCGCGGCGACGACCTGACGCGCGGGCCCGGCGCGGGGCGGTCAAACGCCCGCGCCGGCGCTCCGGTGAAACGGCATGCGGCGCCTTCGGGCGCCGCAATTTCGTCAGACGCAAAGGTTTGCGGTACCTATAAGTAAGGCGAATCGACCGCTGCATCCCAAGGGGGTGAAAAATCGTCGGACCCCTATACCGGGCCAGCCGCGGGTGGAGGCTTTCCATGCCGCCGACGCTGCGCTACGATCCCGCCGCACACATCGCGGAAACGGGAAGTCATCCCGTCCCTTTCAGGCAGGCAATTTCTGCCGCCCTCGTCGTTCCGGCGCCATCCGGGCCCCGCGCGCACGGCCTCCGCCACTCCCTTTCAACTAGTCATGTTACTGTCACGCCAGTTTCATCGATTGTCACATTACCGTCATGAGGAGCCCCTAACCTTCGCGGTGCCGTAGTCATCCGCTCACACACTGGAGGTCTCATGAAATTGATGCAAACCGCGATTGCCGGCCTGGCTGGCGCGCTTTTCGCCGTCGCCGCTCACGCTGCCGACATCACGGGCGCAGGCAGCACGTTCGCGATGCCGATCTATACGAAATGGGCTGCTGACTACCAGCAGACCGGCGGCGCGAAGGTCAACTACCAAGGTATCGGTTCGTCGGGCGGCCTGAAGCAGATCGTCGCGAAGACGGTCGATTTTGCCGGTTCGGACGCGCCGCTGAAGGATGACGAGCTCGCGAAGGAAGGCCTGTTCCAGTTCCCGACGGTGGTGGGCGGCGTGGTGCCGGTCATCAACGTGCCGGGCGTGAAGGCCGGCGAACTGACGCTGTCGGGCCCGGTGCTCGGCGACATCTACCTCGGCAAGATCAAGAAGTGGAACGACCCGGCGATCGCCGCGCTGAACCCGAAGGTCAAGCTGCCGGATACCGACATCGCCGTGGTTCGCCGTGCTGACGGTTCGGGCACGAGCTTCATCTGGACGAACTACCTGTCGAAGGTCAACGACGAGTGGAAGTCGAAGGTCGGCGAAGGCACGACGGTCAACTGGCCGACGGGCACGGGCGGCAAGGGCAACGACGGCGTCGCAGCCTTCGTGCAGCGCCTGCCGGGCGCAGTCGGCTACGTCGAATGGGCGTACGCGAAGAAGAACAACATGGTCTACACGGCCCTGAAGAATTCGACGGGCACGGTGGTCGAGCCGAAGACGGAAACGTTCAAGGCCGCTGCGGCAGGCGCGAACTGGTCGAAGTCGTTCTACCAGATCCTGACGAACCAGCCGGGCAAGGAAGCATGGCCGGTCGTCGGCGCGACGTTCGTGCTGCTGCACGCGAAGCAGGAAAAGCCGGAGCAGGGCGCGGAAACGCTGAAGTTCTTCAGCTGGGCGTTCAAGAACGGCGAGAAGGCTGC
This sequence comes from Burkholderia sp. D-99, assembly GCF_011605345.1. Lineage (GTDB taxonomy): Bacteria > Pseudomonadota > Gammaproteobacteria > Burkholderiales > Burkholderiaceae > Burkholderia. The sequence goes on along the minus strand of NZ_JAAOXM010000010.1, from coordinate 241,084 downwards.
TGACAGCCTGGACTACATCTCGCTGCCGCCGGCAGTCGAAGTGGAAATCCGCAAGCAGTGGAAGGCCAAGGTGACGGACGCTTCGGGCAAGTCGGTCGCCGCCGAGTAAGCATTGCAGCGGTTCATTGCCCGGCCGTGCCGGTCGGGCAGTGTGTGCGGTAAAGCCGGGCGTTACGGCGCCCGGCAATCAAAAGCAGGCACCCATGTCTGATATTTCCTATACGTCCTCACGGTCCGCCGACGTTGCGCAGCAACGCGCGCCGAGCCGCCTCGGGGATGTCGTATTCGGCGGTCTTGCACGGCTCGCCGCCATCGTGACCCTGCTGCTGCTCGGCGGGATCATCGTTTCCCTGATCATCGCGTCGATGCCGACCATCCAGAAGTTCGGCCTCGGCTTCCTGTGGCAATCCGAGTGGGATCCCAACTCGGACATCTACGGCGCGCTCGTGCCGATCTACGGCACGATCGTGACGTCGCTCATCGCGCTCGTCATCGCCGTGCCGGTCAGCTTCGGCATTGCGCTGTTCCTCACCGAACTGTCGCCCGTGTGGCTGCGCCGCCCGCTCGGCATTGCGATCGAGCTGCTCGCCGCGATCCCGTCGATCGTGTACGGCATGTGGGGCCTGCTCGTGTTCGCGCCGATCTTCGCGGAATATTTCCAGAAGCCGCTCGGCCGCCTGTTCAAGGACGTCTGGATTCTCGGCCCGCTGACCGCCGGCCCGCCGATCGGTATCGGTATCCTCGCTGCGGGCGTGATCCTCGCGATCATGATCATCCCGTACATCGCGTCGGTGATGCGTGACGTGTTCGAAGTCACGCCCGTGCTGCTGAAGGAGTCGGCGTACGGGATCGGCTGCACGACCTGGGAAGTGATGTGGAAGGTCGTGCTGCCCTATACGAAGACCGGCGTGATCGGCGGCGTGATGCTCGGCCTCGGCCGCGCACTCGGCGAGACGATGGCCGTGACCTTCGTGATCGGCAACACGAACCTGCTCGACAGCGTGTCGCTGTTCGCACCGGGCAACAGCATCACGTCGGCGCTGGCCAACGAATTCGCGGAAGCGCAGCCGGGCCTGCATACGTCCGCGCTGATGGAACTGGGCCTGATCCTGTTCGTGATCACGTTCATCGTGCTGACCATCTCCAAACTGCTGCTGCTTCGTCTCGAGAAGGGAGAGGGCAAGAAATGAGTGAGCCCATCATGAATTTCCCGGGGCCGGACGGCGCCGTGCTCGACGCGATGCGCAGCCGCCTGCAGCGCAAGCGCAAGGCCGTCAACGCGATCGCGCTCGCCGCGGCGCTCGGTGCGATGGCATTCGGCCTGCTGTGGCTCGTGTGGATTCTCTATACGACGATCCATCTCGGCATCGGCGGCCTGTCGCTGCAACTGTTCACCGAATCGACGCCGGCACCGAACACGGAAGGCGGCGGTCTCGCGAACGCGATTGTCGGCAGCTTGCTGCTGTGCGGTTTCGGCACGCTGGTCGGCACGCCGATCGGTATCCTCGCGGGCGTCTATCTCGCCGAATACGGCCAGAAGAACCTGCTGGCGAGCACGATCCGCTTCATCAACGACATCCTGCTGTCCGCGCCGTCGATCGTCATCGGCCTGTTCGTGTACGCGATCGTCGTCGCGAAGTCGGGGCGTTTTTCGGGCTGGGCCGGCGTGATCGCGCTGGCGCTGCTGCAGATCCCGATCGTGATCCGTACGACCGAGAACATGCTGAAGCTCGTGCCGAACGCGCTGCGCGAAGCGGCCTTCGCGCTCGGCACGCCGAAGTGGCGGATGGTGTTGAAGATCACGCTGCGCGCATCGGTGGGCGGCATCATCACCGGCGTGCTGCTCGCGGTCGCACGGATCGCCGGCGAAACGGCGCCGCTGCTGTTCACGGCCCTGTCGAACCAGTTCTTCTCGTGGGACATGAGCCAGCCGATGGCGAACCTGCCCGTCACGATCTACAAGTTCGCGATGAGCCCGTTTGCCGAATGGCAGTCGCTCGCATGGGCGGGCGTGTTCCTGATTACGCTCGGGGTGCTCGGACTCAACGTCCTGGCGCGCTCGATCTTCTCGAAAAAGTAACGGCGGAGCGATCCGATGAATATGGCAGAAAGCCACCTGAATCCTGTCGAGCGCACTGCTGCGCCGGCCGGCACGCAAGAAGCGGCGCACGGCCGTCCGCTCGAGCCGCTGAACGCGAAGATCGAGGTCAACAACCTCAACTTCTTCTACAACAAGTTCCATGCGCTGAAGAACATCAACCTGAGCATTCCCGAAGGGAAGGTGACGGCGTTCATCGGCCCGTCGGGTTGCGGCAAGTCGACGCTGCTGCGCACGTTCAACAAGATGTTCGCGCTCTATCCGGAGCAGCGCGCCGAAGGCGAAATCCTGATGGACGGCGAGAACCTGCTGACGACGAAGCGCGACATCTCGCTGCTGCGCGCGCGCATCGGCATGGTGTTCCAGAAGCCGACCCCGTTCCCGATGTCGATCTACGACAACATCGCGTTCGGCGTGAAGATGTTCGAAAAGCTCACGCGCTCGGAAATGGACGATCGCGTCGAGTGGGCGCTCACGAAGGCCGCGCTTTGGAACGAAGTGAAGGACAAGCTGAGCCAGAGCGGCTACGGCCTCTCGGGCGGCCAGCAGCAGCGTCTGTGCATCGCACGCGGCATCGCGATCCGTCCGGAAGTGCTGCTGCTCGACGAACCGTGCTCGGCGCTCGACCCGATCTCGACCGGCCGTATCGAAGAGCTGATCGCGGAGCTGAAGAGCGACTACACGGTCGTGATCGTCACGCACAACATGCAGCAGGCCGCGCGCTGCTCGGATTTCACGGCCTACATGTACCTGGGCGAGCTGATCGAATTCGGCGAGACCGAAAAGATCTTCATCAAGCCGGTACGCAAGGAAACGGAAGACTACATCACCGGCCGTTTCGGCTGATGACGGAGAACAACAGCCATGTCGGATAAACATCTGTCGAGCCAGTTCGACGCGGACCTGAATGCCGTGTCGTCGAAAGTGCTGGAAATGGGCGGGCTCGTCGAGTCGCAGATCGTCGGCGCGATGTACGCGCTGAACGAATTCGATCGCGATACGGCCGAGAAGGTGATCGCGGCCGAGGAAACGCTGAACGCGATGGAAGTCGACATCGACCAGGAGTGCGGCAACATCATCGCGCGGAGGCAGCCTGCCGCGCGTGACCTGCGCCTTTTGATGTCGATTTCGAAAACGATTACGAACCTCGAGCGCGCCGGCGACGAGGCCGAGAAGATCGCCAAGCGTGTTCGCCGCCTGGTCGACGAGCCGGCCGCGCGTGCGGTCAACATCGCCGAGATCAAGGTGTCGGGCGAGATGGCCGTGACGATCCTGCGCCGAGCGCTCGACGCGTTCGCGCGTCTCGATACGGTGGCCGCCGCGCAGATCGTCAAGGACGACAAGGAGATCGACCTGGAATTCCGTGCGTTCGTGCGCAAGCTCGTGTCGTACATGCAGGAAGATCCGCGCACGATCTCGGTCGGCCTCGAATACCTGTTCATCGCGAAGGCGATCGAGCGGATCGGCGACCACGCGAAGAACATCGCCGAATTCATCATCTACATCGTGAAGGGCACGGATGTGCGGCACCAGCCGCGCGACACGCTCGATCGCGAAGCCAACAGTTAATCGACTCCGTACAGGGAAAAAAGAGGTGCCGATGCCCAGCAACATTCTCGTCGTTGAAGATGAGCCCGCGATTTCCGAACTGATCTCGGTGAATCTCCAGCACGCCGGTCACTGCCCGATTCGCGCGTACAACGCCGAACAGGCGCAGAACCTGATCAGCGACGTGCTGCCCGATCTCGTGCTGCTCGACTGGATGCTGCCGGGCAAGTCCGGTATCGCGTTCGCGCGCGACCTGCGCAACAACGAACGGACCAAGCACATCCCGATCATCATGCTGACTGCACGCGGCGACGAGCAGGACAAGGTGCTCGGCCTCGAAATCGGCGCGGACGACTACGTGACGAAGCCGTTCTCGCCGAAGGAACTGATGGCGCGGATCAAGGCCGTGCTGCGTCGTCGTGCGCCGCAGCTGACCGAGGACGTCGTGTCGATCAACGGGCTGCGCCTCGACCCGGCCACGCATCGTGTCGCCGCGCATGCGGAAGGCAGCGAGATCAAGCTCGATCTCGGCCCGACCGAGTTCCGCCTGCTGCATTTCTTCATGACGCACCCGGAGCGCGTGCACAGCCGCACGCAATTGCTCGACCAGGTGTGGGGCGACCATGTATTCGTCGAGGAGCGCACCGTCGACGTGCACATCAAACGATTGCGTGCGGCCTTGAAACCGGCCGGCTGCGATGCGATGATCGAGACCGTGCGCGGCAGCGGCTACCGGCTCGCCAAGCACGCGTAACGTATTCGGGCCTGCCGTGTGCCACGGCATGCCGTTCATTCTATCGGGCGCTGAATCATGAACATCATCTGGGCGCGCTTTCTGGTGTCGCTCGTGCTGCTCGTGCTGATCGGCGTATTGGTCGGCGTGTTCGCCGGCCCGACCGCGGGCCTCGTGTTCGTGGTCGTGATGCTGGTCGCGCAGGGCTTTTTCAGCACCTTCCACACGCAGCGTCTGTGGCGCCTGCTCGATGCGCCAGTCTACGGTGAAGTGCCGAGTGCGCCGGGCATCTGGGGCGAGATCTACTATCGTCTGCATAAGCTCGCGAAGCAGTGGCATGCGCAGGTGCGGCAGGTCGAACAGCAGCATTCGCGCTTCATCCAGGCGATCCAGGCGTCGCCGAACGGTGTCGCGATGCTCGACGACCACGATCAGATCGAGTGGTGCAATGCGATCGCCGAAGTCCATTTCGGCCTCGACGCGAAGCGCGACCTGCGCCAGCACATCACCAACCTGGTACGCCATCCCGATTTCGTCCGCTACCTGAACGCGCAGCATTACGACGAGACGCTCGTCATGCGCGGCATGGGCGACTCGCGGCAGAACGTGCTGGAAGTGCAGGTGTTTCCGTACGGCGAGAACCGCAAGCTGCTGCTCACGCAGGACATCACCGAGCTCGAGCGGACCGACGCGATGCGGCGCGACTTCGTCGCGAACGTGTCGCACGAACTGAAGACGCCGCTCACCGTGCTGTCGGGCTTCCTCGAGACGATGCGCGAGCTGCCGCTGAACGAGGAAGACCGCGCGCGCTATCTCGAGATGATGGAGCAGCAGGCCTCGCGGATGCGGCACATCGTGACCGACTTGCTGGTGCTCGCGAAGCTGGAAGGCGAAAGCAAGCCGCCGCTCGATCGCGCGATCGACATGCGTGCCGTGTTCGACCATCTGAAGGAGGACGCGCAGACGCTGTCGAACGGGCATCACGACATCGCGTTCTCGATCGACGAGACACTCGGCGTCACCGGTGCGCAGACGGAGCTGTTCAGTGCATTCGCCAATCTCGTCACGAACGCGATCCGCTATACGCCGGAAGGCGGCAAGATCGTCGTGACGTGGCGGCGCGAGGGCGCGCAAGGCGTGTTTTCCGTCACGGACAGCGGCTTCGGGATTCCGGCCGCCGACCTGCCGCGGCTTACCGAACGCTTCTACCGCGTCGACCGCAGCCGTTCGCGCGACACGGGCGGCACGGGGCTCGGGCTCGCGATCGTCAAGCACGTGCTGCAGCGGCACGACGCGCACCTGTACGTGCAGAGCGAGGAAGGGCGCGGCAGCACGTTCACCGCGCGGTTCCCGGGCTCGCGCATCATCGCGATCCGGCCGGCCGCGTACGAAGCTTGATCGCGTAATGGCATGCCGTCGCTCGTTCGGCGAGCGGCATGCCGGATTCGCAACAAAAAAGCGCAGCCCACGGCTGCGCTTTTTTGTTGGCGACACGGCGCGCGACTCGCGCCGCGCGGCCGGTTCAGGAGCAGAACTTCGCGAGCAACCCGAGTTGCGCGTTGCGGATCGTCTTGCCGGCACGGCGCCGGCGGTAGTGGCCGTCGCTGTGCATCTGCCATGCCGACTGGTTGTCGCCGAGGCACACCGACAGACCCTCGGCGATCACGCGCCGCTTGAGCTTGCGATCGCGGATCGGGAACGCGACTTCGACGCGGCGGAACAGGTTGCGGTCCATCCAGTCGGCGCTCGACAGATAGACATCCTCGGCACCGTCCGCGTGGAAATAGTAGATCCGGTGGTGCTCGAGGAAGCGGCCGACGATCGAGCGCACGGTGATGTTCTCCGACAGCCCCGGCACGCCGGGCTTCAGCGCGCAGACCCCGCGCACGATCAGGTCGACCTTGACACCGGCCTGCGACGCTTCGTACAGCGCGGCGATCACCGTCGGCTCCAGCAGCGCGTTCATCTTCGCGACGACCCGCGCGCGCTTGCCGGCACGCGCATTGTCGATCTCCGCGCGGATCGAGTCGATGATGCGCGGATGCAGCGTGAACGGCGACTGCCACAGCTCGTGCAGCGTGAGTTCGCCGCCGATGCCGGTCAGTTGCTGGAACACGTGATGGACGTCCTCGCAGATCTTCTGGTCGGCCGTCATCAGCCCGAAGTCGGTGTAGAGGCGCGCCGTGCGCGGGTGGTAGTTGCCGGTGCCGAGGTGCACGTAGCGGCGCAGCGACGCCTTGCCGGCCCGCACGACGCGCCGCACGATCAGCATCATCTTCGCGTGGCACTTGTGGCCGACCACGCCGTACACGACATGCGCGCCGACGGCTTCGAGCTGCGACGCCCAGTTGATGTTGGTTTCCTCGTCGAAGCGTGCGAGCAGTTCGACGACGACGGTCACTTCCTTGCCGTTGCGCGCGGCTTCCATCAGCGCGTCCATCAGCGGCGAATCGGTGCCGGTGCGGTAGATCGTCTGCTTGATCGCGACGACGCTCGGATCCTTCGCGGCCTGCTGCAGCAGTTCGAGCACCGGCTGGAAACTCTCGTACGGGTGGTGCAGCAGGATGTCGCCGTTGTCGATCGCGTCGAACATCGTCGGCGCGTTCGTGACCGCGGCGGGAGTCGACGCAGTGAACGGCGTGAACTTCAGGTCGGGGCGGTCGACGAGATCGGGAATCTGCATCAGCCGCACGAGGTTCACCGATCCGGCCACGCGATAGCAGTCCTTCTCGCCGAGTTCGCTTTCGTCGAGCAGGCGTCGCACGATGTGCGTCGGCGTGTCGGCCGACACCTCGAGGCGCACCGCGTTGCCGAGGTGGCGCGCGGGCAGTTCGCCCTGCAGCGCGACGCGCAGGTTCGTGATTTCGTCCTCGTCGACGAACAGTTCGCTGTTGCGCGTGATGCGGAACTGGTTGCAGCTCTTCACGACGAGTTGCGGGAAGAGTTCGCCGACGAAGCGCTGCATGAACGAGCTCAGCAGCACGAAGCCGTGCTCGAAGCCCGACAGCGCGTGCGGCATGCGTACGACGCGCGGCAGCGCGCGCGGCGCCTGTACGATGCCCATCACGGCCTGGCGGCCGAAGGCGTCGCGGCCTTCGAGCTCGACGACGAAGTTCAGGCTCTTGTTCAGCACGCGCGGGAACGGGTGGGCGGGATCGAGGCCGATCGGCGTCAGCACGGGCAGCAGCTCGTCGAGGAAGTAGTGCCGTGCCCATTCGAGCTGCTCGTCGTTCCACGTGTCGCTCGCATGGAAGTAGATGCCTTCCTGTTCGAGCGCGGGCAGCACGGTTTCGTGCAGCATCGTGTACTGTCGGTGGACGAGCCGCTGCGCGCGTTCGACGACGAGATCGTAAGCATGTTGTAACGACATGCCGTCGGGCGTCAGTGCGCCGGGGTTGTCGCGGATCTGCTCCTGCAGGCCGGCCATCCGTACCTCGAAGAATTCGTCGAGGTTGCTGCTGGTGATGCAGATGAAGCGGAGGCGCTCGAGCAACGGGACTTGAGGATCGGCTGCCTGGGCCAGCACGCGCTCGTTGAAACCGAGGATGCCGAGTTCACGATTGAGAAGCGGATAACGGACGGACATCGGCAGAGTAGGGGGTGATTCGGGCGATGATTCGAAAGGACGCTCGGAAACTCTCACGGTACGATGACGTGCTGATGACGATAATGGTTTTATATCGGGAAATTCTACGCTGTAACCGTTTCGTCTCATAAATGTTTCGACGATATGCAAACGAGCGGTGTGCATGCCCGTGAAGCGTGGCAATGGCAAGCGTTCCACGCTTAAAATGTCGCCTTTGATTGATCGCCCAGGGCTGTCGCACCGGCCGCCGCGGGCGAACGCGCACGGAGCCCCTTCTGATGGTTACAACCCCCCACTTGCTGGCTGCCGTGGATCTCGGCTCGAACAGCTTCCGGCTGATCGTCGGGCGTGTCGAGGAAACGCCGGCGGGCAGCCAGATCTATCCCGTCGATGCGCTGCGCGAGCCCGTCCGGCTGGCCGCGGGCCTGTCGAGCGACAAGATGCTCGATCGCGCGTCGCAGGAGCGTGGCTGGGAGGCGCTCAAGCGGTTCGGCGAGCGTCTGCGCGATTTCCATCCCGATCATGTGCGCGCGGTGGCGACCAACACGCTGCGGGTCGCGAAGAACGCAGGCGAATTTCTCGGTGAGGCCGAAGCGGCGCTCGGTTTTCCGATCGAAGTGATTGCAGGCCGCGAAGAGGCGCGCCTGATCTACGCGGGCGCCGCGCACTCGGTGCCGGCGAGCGCCGGCAAGCGGCTCGTCGTCGACATCGGCGGCGGCTCCACCGAATTCATCATCGGCTCGCACTACACGCCGATCGTGATGGAGAGCCTCTATATCGGCTGCGTGAGCCACAGCCGCACCTTCTTCCCTGCCGGCAACGTCGACGAATACACGATGCGGCAGGCCGAACTCGCGGCCAAGCGCGAGATCCAAATCATTTCGAGCGAGTACAAGAAGGCCGGCTGGGACCAGGCGATCGGTTCGTCCGGCACCGCACGTGCGCTTGCCGAACTCGTCGAGGCGAACGGCTTCAACGATCCAGGCATCACGCACGGCATTTCGCGCGGCGGCCTCGAGCGCCTGAAGCGCGCGCTGATCAAGTCGGAGAACGTCAACCGGCTGAAGCTGATCGCGCTGAAGCCCGATCGCGTGCCGGTGCTCGCGGGTGGCCTCGCGATCATGCTCGCGGTGTTCGAGGAGCTCGGTGTCGACTACGTCGATACGACCGACGGCGCGCTGCGCCTCGGTGTGCTGTACGACCTGCTCGGCCGGACGCAGCATGAAGACATGCGTGCGGTGACCGTCGAGGGCTTTACGCGTCGCTACGGTGTCGATCGTGCGCAGGCCGAGCGGATCGGCGCGCTGGCGGGGCGTTTCTACGACGAACTCGAAGAAGCCGACGACGAAGCGCGCGAGGAAGGGCGGATGTTCCTCGGCTGGGCGGCCGCGTTGCACGAGATCGGCCTGTCGATCTCGCACAGCGCGTATCACAAGCATTCGGCGTATATCGCGAGCAACGCGGACATGCCGGGTTTTTCGCGCACCGACCAGGCGCGGCTCGCCGCGCTCGTGCTCGGTCACGCGGGCAAGCTCGGCAAGCTGTCGCAGGCGCGCGAGGTCGAGTGGCCGCTGCTGTTCTGCCTGCGGCTCGCGGCGCTGCTGTGCCGGCGCCGGACCGACGCGGGGCTGCCCGACATTTCCGTTTCGCAGATGAAGAAGGGCGGGTATGAAGTGCGCCTGCCGGGCGCGTGGGTCGAGCAGAACCCGCTGACCGACTACAGCCTCAGCCAGGAAGCGGCGGAGTGGGAGAAGGTCGGTATCCCGTATCGCGTGGTGTATACCGGCGCATAAAACGTCGATGGCGGGGCTGGGAGCGGCCGGGCAGCAGGATGGCTTGCTGCCCCTCGGGATTGCCGCATGATCGTCCTCGCGGCCGCTCAGTCCGACGAGCAGACGATCGCGGTCAGGAACGGAAACGCCTGCTTGACGGTCGCGTCGCTGCCGGCCTTGCGCACGGCTTCCTCCACCGAGCTTTTCGTGCCGCGCACCACGACGCCATAGGCCCAGTCGCCGATCGGCGTGCCGTCGCCCGTGCGGAAGATCGGGTCGTTCGCTTGATAGCCGAGCACGACGTAGACGCCGAAGCCGTATGCGGTCAGTGAGTGGCTCGTTCGGAACGCGTTGACCGAGTTCGGTTCGACGTGCATCGGTTCCGACTGGATGTCGCCGGCGGCGAGCAGCGGCGCGACGAACTTGTGGCCGGTCGAGTGGCAGTCGAGTGCGTCGTCGAGTGCCTTGGCCGACGCGGTGCCGGTGGTTGCCAGCACGAGCGGCGCCGCGCAGAGGGCGGCCTTGAGAATGTTGTTTGTCATGCGCGGATGCAGGTTGTCCACGCGCATTATCGCGTGTTCCCGGAAGTGTCGTATGCGGGTTGCGGCGGTGGGGCGGACTACCTCGTTCGATTCGTGTCCTTCGCAAACGTGACCGATGATGAAAGCGCCCAGGCCCGCCGCGTATGCCCGGGCATCGCATGGACCTGCAAGTCGTCGCTCAACGGCTTATCGCGTTCCCGTACCGCCCGGTGAGCACGAACCGCACGCCAAACAGCGGCAGGACAAGAAAGCCGAGGCCTGCCGGCAATCCCCACAGCACATCGCCCCATGTCGCAAGGAACGTATCTGCCCGGGCCGTTTCCGCGGGTTCGGCGGTGTCGTACAAGACCGGCACGGCGGTTCCGGGCGGACCGTCCATGCCGCCGTTCTGTACGAACTCGATGCGCTCGCCCTGCGCTGTTTCGAAGCGTATGGTCGGGTGTCCGCTCGACTTGACGATTACACCGGGCGCTCGGGAAGCATGCGAGACGAAGATCGTCGTCCGATAGGCCTGCACGGCGCAGAAAGCGAGTACGGCGGCGCCGATGATCATTGCGATGACGGTCGCGATATTCATCGCCGGTTTTGCCGGACGATCAGTCGAGGGGGCAGTCATGCGAGGTCCGGACGGTGTCGGGGGCGGCACGTGTTTTCATTCGGCGTCGTATGCATTGCGCAGGTAACCCGAGCTGCCGTCGTCGGTGGCGGTGAGCTGGGCCGAGATTTCCTGTTTGTCGCGGGACCAGGAGGCCGCCCAGCTGCGGAAGCCGAAGCTGTCGACGGATGAGATTCGCTCGTCGCCGGTGAAATGGCATTTGACGAAGGTCGACAATCGCGACACGGCTTCGTCGAAAGGAAGGTCCGTTTCGAGCATCCACATCTCGTATGTTTTCCGTTCATCCTCGACGCACTCGACAGCCAGATTCCCGATGGTGCCGAGGCCTTCGGGCAGTTGCAGGGACGACAGGGATGTCGGCATGGTTGACGAAACTCCGGTTTGGCGTTGGGGCGTCGATAATGGTACCGCTACGTGTTCGAGATAGGCCCAGTTGATCCGCCCGCGTGCTTCTGGAGAGAAGGGATTCGTGCGAGCGTGCCGAAGTGGATAACCCGCGATGCTGCAACTCAATGAGTCGATTCGCTACGGAAGTGATGACCGGTAAAGGTCGAATGAGAGCGCTCGCCGTCGGTCTTTTATGGATGGCGACGGCCACATTCGGTGCAACGCCGGGAATCGATGATGCCGGGGGCCTGCGTCAGGTACTTTCCTGCCCGTTGGCGGACGGGAGCCGCATCGCGCTCGAGGCCCGCTCGCATGGGTTGGACGGCGATGCGCTGTTCGTGCGGCGGGGGCACAAAACCGGGCGCGCGTTCCTTGACATGCCGGAGACCGATTTTGTGGGCAGGATTGCGTTGTCAAGGTGCGTCGGCAAGACCCTCGTCTTCGTACTGAACTATGGATCCCCTTACTTGAAGGGCGTCGCAATCCGGCTGAATCCGGCAACGCATGTCGAAGAGCGCATCTATTTCGCGGAAAAGGCACTGCCGCGGTGGCTGTATTCGGGGCGTCGGGAGATGTGGGTGATTATCCCCAACGAGGGCGGCGAGACGGACGGGAAGTATCTGGTTTATCGATATTCCGGGTGGAAAGGCCGGCCGACGGAAAGCGTACCGGCCAATCGATTGCCGGTCGCGATGCGTCATCTCGAGCCGATCGAGTGACATGCGGCGCGAATGCGCCGGCGGCCAACCGGGTCGTTTCACGAGCCCGAAATGGAAAAGGGGTTACAACACGATGTGTTGTAACCCCTTGATTCCGGTGGTCGGAGCGATAGGATTCGAACCTACGACCCTCTGATCCCAAATCAGATGCGCTACCAGGCTGCGCTACGCTCCGACGAGCCAAAGATTCTATCGTCGAATGGTTGCTCCGGTCAATCCCCATATGCGGGTAAATGCCGCGGCGGCGAGCCGGCCGCAATTTGCGACAATTCGCACGGTAATCGGCCGGCCCGCACGCATGGGCGCGGGGCCGTTCGCCGACGCAAGGAGAACATCATGATGAACCTGATCCTGTGGCGCCACGCCGAAGCCGAGGACTACGCGACGAGCGATCTGGCGCGGCAGCTGACCGTCCGGGGCCGCAAGGACGCGCAGGCGATGGCCAAGTGGCTGCGCGGCCGGCTCGAGACGAACACCCTGATCCTCGCGAGCCCGGCGGCCCGCACCGTGCAGACTGTCGAGGCGTTGACCGACCAGTACCGGACGGTCGATACGCTCGCGCCGGGCGGCAGCGTCGACGACGTGCTGGAAGTGGCTGGCTGGCCGGACGGCATCGCGCCGACGGTCGTGATCGTCGGGCACCAGCCGACGCTCGGCAGCGTCGCCGCCCAACTGATCGCCGGCGGCGACGACAGCTGGAGCGTCAAGAAGGGCGGAATCGTGTGGCTCGCGAGCCGCACGCGTGACGGCAGCCGGCAGGCCGTGCTGCGGGCGGTATTGACGCCCGATCTGGTGTGAGGCCCGCCTGAAGGGCTTTGAAGGCATTCGTCATACGGTTTCGCAAGCTTTCTGCTAAAGTCAATTCGGCGACACGTCATTGAAAGGACACGGTCGTGCCACATAACGGTCACGGCCGATTACTACATTGGCGGGCATGTCGTCCTATTCCTTACGACCAGGAAAGCCTAATGCGAGAACTGCCGACGCCTACGCTCCCTTTTGCCTCGCTGCCCCTCGATACGTCGCGGCGCCACCTGCCGCGCGCCGCTGAAACCGTCACGTCGGAGTATCGCCTGCGCGCCGCGTGGGCGCGTACGGAAGACGAATTGCGCGAAGCCCAGCGCCTGCGTTACAGCGTGTTCGCCGAAGAGATGGGCGCGCAGGTCAGCGGCCCCTCCGGCCTCGACGTCGATCCGTTCGATGCGTACTGCGACCACCTGCTGGTTCGCGATCTCGACACCCTGAAGGTGGTCGGCACGTACCGTGTGCTGCCGCCTCACCAGGCGGCGCGTGTCGGCCGCCTGTACGCCGAAGGCGAATTCGACCTGTCGCGCCTCACGCACCTGCGCGGCAAGATGGTCGAGGTCGGCCGCTCGTGCGTGCACAGCGACTACCGCAGCGGCGCCGTCATCATGGCGCTGTGGGGCGGCCTTGGTGCGTACATGATGCAGAACGGCTACGAGACGATGCTCGGCTGCGCGAGCGTGTCGATGGCCGACGGCGGCCACTATGCGGCCAACCTGTACCAGTCGCTGTCCGCAGGTTCGCTGACGGCGCCCGAGTATCGCGCGTTCCCGCACACGGCCCTGCCGGTCGACGAACTGCAGACGGGCACCGTCGTGGCGCCGCCGCCGCTGATCAAGGGTTACCTGCGTCTCGGCGCGAAGATCTGCGGTGCGCCGGCCTGGGATCCCGACTTCAACTGCGCGGATTTCCTGACGCTGTTCCGCCTGTCCGACATCAACGCGCGCTACGCCCGCCACTTCCTGGGCTGAGCCGCCTGACCCGCGTCGCGTCCGTCCGGGCGCGTGCAAGCGAACGCCGTCGCGTGGCATGAGCCGCGCGACGGCGTTTGTTCATCTCGCCAACGTGTGTGAATCGGACCCCGTTAGTTTCGGCGATACACGATCACCGGCGTGCCGCGGGACGGTACGTTCGCGAACGGCCCGGGGGAGGGCCGGACGGCAGCAGCGCGCTTAATGCTTGCGCCGCCAGTCGAGCAGGTGGTGTTCGGCCATCCAGTGATGGATCATCCCTTCGCCGCCATGGCTGCGCTTGTATTCGCGCGACTCGAAGAACGACAGGGCGACGAGCACCATCAGACCGATGAACAGACCGATCAGGCCGGCAATTTCCTCAGACGACATGGCAGCCTCCTTTCCACGGCACAGCGCCATGCGTACATAGTAGGACATGCGCGGCGCGACTCCGAAGCAGGATTTCCGCTAGACTCGGCGCGGTCCCGGCGTGCGATGGGCACGCCGATTTCCGGAGCCATACCCGATGATCCGTTTCATGCTGGCCGTGCTGGCCGCATCCATTCTCGCCGGTTGTACCAGCGATCCTCATCAGGCCCGTCGCGGCCATCCGCCGGAAGATCCGGCCGACTATCACGGCGTGCCGACCGACATGACGCCGCCGTCGATGCTCGACGCGCCGCCGCCTAAACCCACGCAGTAACGGCCGCTTGCGGCCGCTTTGGTGCGCCGTCAGGCGCGGGCTGCAGGCGCGTCGGTGCCGATGTGCCGCAACAGCGCGGGCAGGTAGCGTGCCAGCGTCGCGCCACGCGCGGCCATGAACAGCAGCAGCGCGAACCAGAGGCCGTGATTGCCGAACGTGCCGACGGCGGCGAGCGTGGCCACGACGAAGATCGAGAACGACGCGACCATTGCACGCATCAGCGATTGCGTCTGCGTGGCGCCGATGAAGACGCCGTCGAGCAGGAAGCCCCAGACCGACACGATCGGCGAAAGCGCGGCCCACGGCAGGTAGCGCAGCGCAACTTCGCGGATCTCGGCCTGATCGGTCAGGCGCGCGACGATCCAGCCGCCGGCGGCCCAGTACACGAGCGCGAACAGCAGCGCGCCGAGCGCCGACCAGAGCAGCGTGACGCGCACGGCCTGCCGGAAGGCGCTACGGTCGCGCGCGCCGGCCGCCGCGCCGACGAGTGCCTCGGCCGCATGCGCGAAGCCGTCGAGGCCGTACGCCATGAACGTCTGGAAATTCAGCAGCAGCGCGTTTGCCGCGAGCGTCGCATCGCCCTGTTTCGCACCAAGGTGCGCGAACCAGCCGAATGCGCCGAGCAGGCACAGCGTGCGCAGGAAGATGTCGCGATTGAGCACGATCAGCCGCTTGAGCGCGACGCGGTCGGCGAGTGCGCGTACCGCGATCGGCGCAAGGCCGCGCGGCCGTAGCCGCCACAGCATCCATGCGCCGAGCGCGAAGCCGCAGGCGTCTGCCGTGGCCGTCGCGGCGCCGATGCCGGCAATGCCCCAGCCGAAGCCGTACACGTAGAGCAGCACGGCGCCGATGTTCACCGCATTGATGAACACCTGCGCGACGAGCGCGAGCCGCACGCGCTGCACGCCGAGCAGGTAGCCGAGCACGACGTAGTTCGCGAGTGCGAACGGTGCGCTCCAGATCCGCGCGTGGCTATAGGCGAGCGCCGTCGCGCGGACGGCGTCGCTGCCGCCGAGCGCGGACAGCGCAAATGACAGCAGCGGCACTTGCAGCGCCAGCACCGCGGCGCCGAGCGCGAACGCGACGATCAACGCGCGCAGCACGTTCAGGCGGATTCCGGCGGCGTCGCCGGCACCGTGCGCCTGCGCGACGAGACCGGTCGTTCCCATCCGCAGGAAACCGAATCCCCAGAACACGAAATTGAAGAACAGCCCGCCGAGCGCGACGCCGCCGAGATACTGCGCGCCGTCGAGGTGGCCGGCGACGGCCGTGTCGACCGCGCCGAGGATCGGCTGGGTCAGGTTCGCGAGGACGATCGGAAACGCGAGCGCGAGGACGCGCCGGTGCGTGACGGTGGCCGAGCCCGTGCCGGCCCCGTGCGGTAACGCGGATTCGGACATGGCGGACGCGTCAGGCGCGTTCCTGCACGCAGACCCACGGCGATACGACGACCGCCCACAGCTCCGGGTTGCGCGCCGCGTAATCGGCAGCGGTTTCGGCCGGCATGCGCGCGACGAGCCCGGCCGACAGCCAGCGCGTGACCTGCTCGGCGTCGTCGCCGGCAACCGCTTCCGCGACGCTGACGAGATCGAGGTCGCGCGCAACGGACAGCAGCTTGCCCTGCGCGAAGAAGCGTTCGAGATCGCACCAGTCGATCTTGGCGGTTTCGCCGAGGAGTTTGGCGTAGAGCGGGCTGTGCGACGCGCCCGCGGCGGCGTGGTGATCAGAGGACATCGTTTTCTTGGAAAGACTGCGTGGTGGCGCCACTATAAACCATCTAAACCATCCGGCCGCGCGGGTGGCGGCCGGCTTACGCGTCGCGCAGCGCGCGGCGCACGATCTTGCCGGTCGCGGTCATCGGCAGGCTGTCGACGAACGCGATCGCGCGCGGATACTCGTGCGCGGCGAGGCGCGTGCGCACGTGCGCCTGCAGCGCCTGCACGAGTGCATCGTCGCCGATGTGACCGGGATTCAGCACGACGAACGCCTTGACGATCTCGGTGCGCGTCGCGTCGGGCACGCCGACGACGGCCGCCATCCGCACCGCCGGATGCGTGAGCAGGCAGTCCTCGATCGGGCCCGGGCCGATCCGGTAGCCGGCGCTCGTGATCACGTCGTCGTCACGGCCGACGAAGCGCACGAAGCCGTCGGCGTCGATCGTGCCCGTGTCGCCGGTGAGCAGGTAGTCGCCCGCGAACTTGTCGCGCGTCGCGTCGGCATTGCGCCAGTATTCGAGGAACATCACCGGGTCGGGGCGCCGCACCGCAATGCGCCCTTCGACACCCGGCGGCAGCGGCACGCCGTCCGCGTCGACGATCGCGACCGCATGGCCGGGCACCGCCTTGCCGATTGCGCCAGGCTGCGCATCGAACAGCGCCGCGCACGACGACAGCACCATGTTGCACTCGGTTTGCCCGTAGAACTCGTTGATCGTCACGCCGAGCGCGTCGCGCCCCCAGGCCGTCAGCTCGGTGCCGAGCGACTCCCCGCCGCTCGCGACCGATTTCAGCGACAGCGCGTAGCGTTCTCTCGGTGCCGGGACGGTGCGCATCAGCTTCAGCGCGGTGGGCGGCAGGAACGCGTGGGTGACGCCGTGCCGGGCCATCAGCGCGAACGCGGCGTCGCCGTCGAATTTCTCGAAGCGGCGGGCGAGTACGGGCACGCCGTGATGCCACGACGGCAGCAGCACGTCCAGCAGGCCGCCGATCCATGCCCAGTCGGCAGGGGTCCAGAACAGGCGTGCGTCGCGCGGGAAGCACTGCTGCGACATCTCGACGCCCGGCAGGTGGCCCAGCAGCACGCGATGCGCGTGCAGCGCGCCTTTCGGTTTGCCCGTCGTGCCGGACGTGTAGATGATGACCGCCGGATCGTCGGCGGCCGTATCGGCCGGCACGAAGTCGGGCGTTTCGGCGGCGAGCGCCGCGTCGTAGCGCAGCACGCCCGGTGCGTCGGGCGCATCGTCGCCGATGCAGTAGACGGTATGCAGTGCCGGCAGTTGTGCGCGCAGCGATGCGATTTTCGCGTAGCCGGCCGCGTCGGTGACGAGCGCAGCCGCCTCGCTGTTCGCGAGCCGGTATTCGAGCGCATCGACGCCGAACAACGTGAAGAGCGGCACCGCGATTGCGCCGAGTTTGTACGCGGCGAGGTGCGCGATGGCCGTTTCGGGGCCCTGCGCGAGAAAGATGCCGATGCGGTCGCCGCGTCGCAGGCCGGCGCGCACAAAGCTGTTCGCGAGCCGGTTAGAGGCATTCCTCAGGTCGTCGAACGTGATGCGGGACACGTCGCCTTGCGCCGTTTCGTGGATCAGCGCGAGGCGCCCGCTGCCGTCGGCCCATTTGTCGCAGACGTCCACGCCGATGTTGTAGCGCGCCGGAACGTCCCACGCGAAGCGGGTGAGCAGGTCGTCGTAGCGGTCGGTGGCGGGCAGCATCGCGTTGTCTCCTGGGCGGCAGCGTGGTGTCAGGCGAACGGCTTACATCAGGGTTTCACGCAGACGAATCCACAATGACGTCTGATGGTAGGGAATCTTCGTACTCGTCCAATATTTGCGGCTCAGTGCACGATTCCATAATGACGCATAAGATCACGTAACAATCAGTGTGTGACCATGGATTTACTTCTGATAGCTGCGGGGTTCAGCCTGATCGGAATCGGCGTGCTGGTAGCGTTCGCTCGTCACGTCGATCCGTTGTCCGGCCGTTTCACCGGACGTCTGCGCAAGCGCTGACACGACCTTTCCCGATTTTCACCGCGACGGCACGCGATGCGCGCCGGCATCGCGTGTCGCCTGTCGGGCGCTCAGCGCGCCGGCAGGTAGCGTGACGGATCGATCGATCGGCCGCCGTAGCGCAACTCGAAATGCAGCGCGACGCGATCGCTGTCGCTGTTGCCCATCTCGGCGATCGATTGCCCCTGCGTGACCGACTGGCCTTCCTTCACCAGCAGCGCGCGGTTGTGCGCGTAGGCGGTCAGGTAGTCGGCGTTGTGCTTGAGGATGATCAGGTTGCCGTAGCCGCGCAGCCCGTTACCCGCATAGACCACCACACCCGGCGCGGCCGCGACCACCGGCGTGCCGGGCGAGTTCGCGATGTCGATGCCCTTCGATTTCGAGCCGTCGAACGTGCGGACCACGTTGCCGGCTGCCGGCCAGATCAGCGCGATGCTCGTGGCCGGCTTGACGGCCGATTCAACCGGCGCGGAAGGCGCGGGGCGGGCCCGGCCGGCACTGCCGGTGCCGGTGGTCGACGGCGTCGATGCGGTGGTCGTGCCGGGCGGCGGCGCGACGCGCAGCACCTGGTCGACTTCGATCGCATCGGGGTTCGTCATCTGGTTCCAGCGCACGATGTTCGCTACCGACGTGCGGTTGTCGCGCGCGATCTTGTAGAGCGTATCGCCACGCTCGACGCGATAGAAACCGGGGCCGACAGGCGCGGAGCCGCACGCGACGAGCAGGGCGGCGCAGGCGGCTGCGAAGAGTCGCTTCGTTGTTGTTCCGAACATTGAACCTCGCAAAACCCTGCCGCTCGTGACGCGGCAGGCAACACAAAACGTCAGATTTTAACGGGTTCGACCCGCACACCGCAGTTTGGGCGGTTGCCGGGGCCGTCGCGCGCCGGTTCGGCGCGCTGCGAATCGACGTATCGGCCGACGTATCAGCCCACGTATCAGCCGGCCAGCGGGAGGACGCGAATCCGCAGCGTGGCCGTTTCGGTCGCGCCCGGCGCGAGCATGCGCAGCCCGAGGCCGTTGTGGATCGCATCCGGCAGGCCGAGCCACGGTTCGACGCAATAGAAGTCCGAATCCGGCTTTTCGGTCCAGGTCGTGACCGCGTACCACGGGATCGAGCCCGGCACGTCGAGCGCGATCTCGATCGTGCGGCGGCGGCCCGGCATCACGATACGCACCGGCGTGGCCGGCACGCCGTCGAGGCAGTGAAAGCGGTCGAGGATGTCCGGGTTGTCGAGGCGGTAGCGGGCTTCGCCCGGCTCGGGCGTGCTGATCGAACCGTCCGGCTGCTGCGCGCAGCGACGCGTGGGCGGCAGTTCGAGTGTGGTTTCGGCGCGTTCGCCGCGCGGCAGCGCGAAATAGAAATGGTGGCCGGCGTAGTAGGGCAGCGGCGTGTCGCCGCGATTGGTCGTCGTCAGGGCGACTTCGAGCGTGTGCGAGTCGGCCAGCCGATAGGTCGTTTCGAACCGGAAATCGAACGGGTAGCTCGCGCGCAATGTGTCGGTCGCGTCGAGCGTCATCGACAACGCGGCGCCGTCGGCCGACGGTTGCGCGGCGAACGGCAGGTCGCGCGCGAAGCCGTGCATCGGCAGGTCGCGCACCACGCCGGCGGCGTCGCGCCAGCGGCCGAGCTCGCCGTCGACGCGGTGACGGCCGAGGAACGGGAATAGCAGCGGGTTGCCGCCGCGCACGCGCGCGAGGTTGCTCCAGTCGGCTGTTTCCGGCCAGAAGATCACCGGTTCGCCGTCGACATCCCATGACAGCAGGCGGCCGCCGAATTGCGGAGCGACCCGGACGAGCGACGGGCCGGCGTGAAGTTCGTGAATGTCGTGTTGCTGGAAGGTCGGCATGGCGAATCGGGTTGGGCGGGTGAACGGGAACGGCGCGCTCCATTATCGGGCCGTGGCGGCTCGGGGAAAACCCTTCTCGGGAAATCGCGAGTTTTTAAGACTGTCAACGGTCGGGATAATGCCTCTAAACCGGTGATGTTGCCGGGTCATGACACTTCGTGGAGGGGGCCATGGATCTGGCAATGGCAATGGGACTCGCACTGTTCGGCATGTTCACCGGCAGCACGGTATTATTTTTCTATCAGCTCGGCCGCTGACGGCAATTCCTGCCGAAGTCGAAAGGCCCGCCATGCAAATGGCGGGCTTTTTGCTTTCTGAGTGCTTACAAGTTGCAAGCGTTTGTGTGCATTGCCGCAATATCCAGCCAAATGCCTTGGCGCAGTAATCCGGGCTCGGCATAATCGGGGCGCGTTTTTTTTCGGACGCGCATCGCGTCGTCCACTTTTCTTCCCGCTTAATCTTCACTAAAAGGACCGACGCGTGAGTCTCTGGTTTCTGGTATTCCTGAGCGTCCTGCAGGGCGTCACCGAACTCTTTCCCGTCAGCAGCCTTGGCCATACGCTGCTCGTGCCGGCCTTGTTCGGCATGCATATCGACAAGCACGCACCGCAACTGCTGCCGTTCCTCGTCGCGCTGCACCTCGGCACGGCGCTGGCGCTGCTGTGGTATTTCCGCGCGCGCTGGGTCGCGCTGATCAGCGGCTTCTTTGCGCAGCTCGGCGGCCGCAAGAACGACGACGGGCACCTGATGTGGGCGCTCATCATCGGTACGATCCCGACCGGCATCGTCGGGCTGCTGCTCGAGAAGCGCATCGAACGCGTGTTCCACGACCTGCGGATCGTCGCGATCGCGCTGATCGTGAACGGCGTGCTGCTGTGGCTCGGCGACCGCATCCAGCGTAGCCGCGCGCATCAGGCGCCCGAAAAGATGACGTTCAAGCAGGCGTTCTTCGTGGGTCTCGCCCAGATCGGCGCGCTGATTCCGGGTTTCTCGCGCAGCGGGCTGACGATGATCGCCGGCAATGCAGCGGGGCTGACGGCGGAGAAGGCGGCGGAATTCTCGTTCCTGCTCGGTACGCCGATCATCTTCGCGGCGGGTGTGCTCGAACTGCCGAAGCTGTTCCATGCGCGCGACCAGCTCGCCGACGCGCTGCTCGGCGGCGTGCTGACGGCGATCGCCGCGTACCTGAGCGTGCGGTTCCTGATGCGCTATTTCGAAGGGCGTGGCCGACTGGCTTCGTTCGGCGTGTATTGCGTGATCGCCGGCGTGTTCTGCCTCGGCTGGTTCATGATGCATCCGCAGCCGGTTTGATGCTGCGATGGCCGGCCTCGCATGATGTAACGCGATGATCGGGTATAATTTCGGGCTCGGCTTCATGCCGGGCCCGTTTTGTTTCGGGGCGTCGAGTCTGGTTTGCCGGTTTTGTCGGTGCTCGAAGCCTTGCGTCAAATGCGGCCCGTGCCGGCCGTGTCTTTTCTCCCCGACCGCCCTTAGCTCAGCTGGATAGAGCAACGGCCTTCTAAGCCGTAGGTCACACGTTCGAGTCGTGTAGGGCGGGCCAGTCAGCTCCTTTGCAGACCTTCACGGGCCCACCCCGGGTTCCCCACCCCCATCACTCCACCGTCACCGATTTCGCCAGATTCCTCGGCTTGTCGATATCCGCGCCACGCAGACACGCCGCGTGATACGCGAGCAGCTGCAACGGCACGACGTGCAGGATCGGCGACAACAACCCGTAGTAATCCGGCATCCGCAGCACCGACACGCCTTCGCTGTTGTCGATCCGCGTATCCGCATCGGCAAACACATAAAGCTGCCCGCCGCGCGCCCGCACTTCCTGCATGTTCGACTTCAGTTTCTCGAGCAGCGCATCGTTCGGCGCGATCGTCGCGACGGGCATCGTGTGCGTCACGAGCGCGAGCGGCCCGTGCTTGAGCTCGCCCGCGGGATACGCCTCCGCGTGGATATACGAAATCTCCTTCAGCTTCAGCGCACCTTCGAGCGCGATCGGGTAGTGCAGCCCGCGCCCGAGGAACAGCGCATTCTCATGCTGCGAGAACTCCGCCGCCCAGCGCTCGATCTGCGGCTCGAGCCCGAGCACATCCTCGAGCGCGCCAGGCAGCCGCCGCAATTGCATCGTGTAGCGCGCGAGCTGCGCATCGTCGACGTAGCCGCGCAGCCGCCCGAGCGTGACGGCGAGAATGAACAGCGCGACGAGCTGCGTCGTGAACGCCTTGGTCGACGCGACACCGATTTCCGGGCCGGCGCGCGTCAGGAAGCGCAGGCCGGTCTGCCGCATCATCGCGCTGGTCGGCACGTTGCAGATTGCCAGCGTGTCGATATGGCCGAGCGCCTGAGCATATTTCAGCGCGGCGAGCGTGTCGGCGGTCTCGCCGGATTGCGACACGCTTACCACCAGCGTATTCGGCGTCGCGAGCGCGTCGCTGTAACGGTATTCACTCGCGATCTCGACCTGGGCGGGCACGCGCGCGATCGTTTCGAGCCAGCGGCGCGCAGTCAGGCCGGAGTAGTGACTCGTGCCGCACGCGAGAATCAGCACGTTGTCGATCTGCTCGAACGCCCGCGCGGCATCGGGGCCGAATACGGCCGGATCGAACAGCCCGGCATCCGGGATCGTCGCGGCCACGGCCTGCGGTTGCTCGAAAATCTCCTTCTGCATGAAATGCCGGTACGGCCCGAGTTCGACCACGGCCTGCGCGGAGGCAATGGTCTGTACGGCGCGCTCGACCGGTGCGCCGCCGCGATCGAGCACGCGCACGCCGCCCGGCGTCAACTCGACGATGTCGCCTTCCTCGAGAAAGATGAAGCGGTCGGTGATGCCGGCGAGCGCGAGCGCGTCGGAGGCAAGAAAGCATTCGCCATCCTTCACGCCGACGACGAGCGGCGAGCCGGCCCGCGCGCCGATCAGCCGCTGCGGCTCGTGCTTGCTGAACACCGCGATCGCATAAGCACCGTGAAGCTGTGAGGTTGCCGCGCGCACGGCGGCGAGCAGGTCGCCGCGATACTTGCTGTGGATCAGGTGCGCGACGACCTCGGTGTCGGTCTGGCCATCGAATTCGTAGTGCTCGTCGGAAAGTTGCTTGCGCAACGTTTCGTGGTTCTCGATGATGCCGTTGTGCACGAGCGCGATTTCATCGCGCGAGAAGATCGGATGCGCGTTGCAGGTTGCCGGCGCGCCGTGCGTCGCCCAGCGCGTGTGCGCGATGCCGGTGCTGCCGGTCAGGCCGGCGGTGCGCACGTGCGCGTCGAGATCGGCGACGCGCGACACGCTGCGCTCGCGACGCGCCTGGCCGTTGACGACCGTCGCCACGCCGCACGAATCGTAGCCGCGATATTCGAGGCGACGCAAACCTTCAATCAGAATCGGGACGATGTCCCGTTGCGCGACTGCGCCGACGATGCCACACATGACACGTCTCCTTCCCTTTTAGTCATCATGGACCGCACGCACCATTGCATCAGCGCGATGCGGTCGCCGTTGCCGCCGCCGTCGTGAATCCGCATCGAGCGGGTATGACAGGGGCGGCCATCCGGCTTTCGAATGCCAGATAAAGTGACTCCTCCAGTACGTTCCAGTGCGCGCCGTGCCGGAATGGACCCGATCGCGCCTGCCAGCAGGCAACCGTGCCCCAATCGTTCATCTTGACCGCGACCAGCGCGATCAAGCCCCACGGATAATCGGTGTCGGCGAGTTGTGGCCAGCTCTTGCCGTACTTCCGCATCCACTGCGCATAGATCGTCTCGCCGGATCGTTCGGGAACCTGAATACCGGACAGGAGCGGGAGGATCTGCGCGATCTTCGCCGGATAAAAACTCGTATCGCTGACCTGCTGCGTGCTGGCGCGAAAGCCGGATTCCGTGCCGCGCCAGAACACCTTCAAGATCGCGGATGCAAGCCGGTCGGCGCGCTGGCTCCACGGGCCCGCATGCGTGTAGTCGGCGTGCCGGACGTAGTACGCCGAGAGGGCCTGGAATGCGCTGTGTACCTCGACGTTGTCCATCAGCAGCGCGACGTGCAGCGACGACGAGATCTCATAGACGCCGGAGGGTTTGTCGAGCAGCGAGTCCAGATGCACGCCGGCGCGGTTCAGGCTGAGTTCCCACGCGGCGGGCAAGCCATCGGGCGGCGCGAAGCGGGCGAGCAATTCGATCCAGGTTGCCATCATCGCGTCGTCGGTTTCCGCTTCGGCGCATGCGCGGTATCGGTCGTTCTTCACGCAGTAGCGGTCGAAGCCGCCATCCGGGCGCTGGCGCGGCAGCAACCATGCGATCCACTCGAGTGCGGCCTGACGGGCGTCGAGTTGCGCATCGGACGCGGCGAGCAGCGCCTTCGCCGCGAAATACGGATCGATGCCGACGCCGTTCAGCCGCACGGTGATCGCACCGTCGGCACGCTGGTACAGCCCGTTGAGACGGAGTTCGGCGGCGCTCGCGTGCAGTGCGAAGCCGCACGCGGCGACACAGCAGGCGACGTGCCACAGGCGGCGCAGCGCGACGGTGGCCGCGACGCGCGAGCGTGCGGTCGGGGAAAGCGCGGGCCGTTTCATGTCTTGGGCTCCTGCGCGGGGTCCTGTGCAATCGTCGCCGGGCGCGGCGTTGGCCGCGTCGCGCCTGGCGAACGTGTCGACGTTGTGGCTCGGGTCACCGTGGCGCGGGTGAATCCGAGGCTGGTACCGATATTTGCGACCACGCGGCAGTTCTCTGCATGGGAGCCGGAACCGGGCTCGTGGATCGCGCGTACTTCGATAGGACACGTCGGCACGTGCGGCGCGCAGGAGCGCTGGTCTTTCGCTCCAGGCGGACGCGTCGCGTTTCCTTCCGGCTTCGTTGCTTGGGCGTCCCCGTTCGTCCGCTGTCGGGCGAGTGCATCGAGGTACACCTGACTGTCATTAAGCAAGGCGTGAGCCATCGGCCGCGATGCCGCGCGCAGCAAGGGGCAGGGGCCGCGGCCGGGTGCGCGGCGCGCACGGCGGCGGTGGATTTTGATTCATCGAAGAATCAGCCTGCGCGCAGGCCGAATGCCCGCGCGCGATCGGCGTCGCGGCGCGCACACGTGATGCGTCGTGCGAATTGTCTGCCGAACCCGCGCCGCGCTCGCAGCGTGACTTTGCGCGGTGATGCGCGTCGTGCCGTTCGTTGTGTATGCATCGGCCGGGATCCAGGTGCGTTCCATGCAGTCGTATGCGTTGCATGAACCGGACGCCAATACGACAACCCCGTTCCGGATCGGCGTTACACATTCGCAACATTTCACACGCGTCGATTCGTGCGACGTGAACGACGTTGCGTGCCGGATCAATCCCTCGTGCATGACCTCGGCCGGCCGGTCGATTGCGCTGCCCGCTGTGCAGACAAAAGTGGCGGATCAAGGAAGCGCAACGCGCTTCGACAGATGCGCGAGATTCGATGCGCAATGAACGCTCGACACGAGTTCGCGATTCGTCGGACGACGTCGCCGAAGCGACCGCGCGACTGCCCGGATGTTTGCCTGTTTCGCGCTTGACGAGCGATGCGACACGCGTAGCAGTTGTGAAACATTCCGTCGCGCGCCGCATGTGCGCGGTGCATGCAGCGTGAACCGGACACGGCCGCAGTGCGGCTGGTTTGAATATTGCTGTAGTGGAAGGGACGTGACGAACGGACGTGACGCCTGGCCAAGCGAGGAACGACTCATGACGTGACTGATCGAGTGCAACGGGACGCCGGTAGTACGACGATTCGCGTGGCGCAGACCGCGCGGACAGGGCGGCGCGCTCGCTCCGCGACACCGCAGCGTGTCGATCGCGTGCGAGTACGGGAGGCGCCGCCTGAATACATGCTTCGCGCCACGAGCAGGGTCATTCAGCGCGAAATGGCTCAACGAGGATAACGATGAAAAAGATTTTGCTTGTGTTCGGGACCCGGCCCGAGGCCATCAAGATGGCACCGCTGGTACGTGCGTTGAAGGCGCAAGCGGGTGTCGACGCCAGGGTATGCGTGACCGCGCAGCACCGCGAAATGCTCGATCAGGTGCTGACGCTGTTCGACATCAAGCCCGACTACGATCTCAACGTGATGCGACAAAGTCAGACGCTGACCGACGTGACGACCGGCATCCTGCAGGCAATCGGGATCGTCTTCGACGAATTGCGTCCGGACATCGTGCTGGTGCACGGCGATACGACGACCACGCTCGCGGTCAGTCTTGCGGCGTTCTACCGCTATTTGCCGGTGGGGCATGTGGAGGCCGGCTTGCGCAGCGGCGACATCTGGTCGCCGTGGCCGGAGGAACTGAACCGCCGCGTGACCGACGCGGTGTCGTCGTGGCATTTCGCGCCGACCGGGCAGGCACGCGACAACCTGCTCAGCGAGGGCGTGCCGGGCGGGGCGGTCGTGCTGACCGGCAATACCGTGATCGATGCGCTGCACGAGGTCAAGCGCATGCTGGACTGCACCGCGGCGCTGACGGAGAAGGTCGCGGGACAGTTTCCGTTTCTCGAGCCGTCGCGGCGCGTGGTGCTGATCACCGGCCATCGCCGCGAAAGTTTCGGCGAGCCGTTCCAGAATTTCTGCGAAGCCCTGTGCACGCTCGCGAAACGCTATCCCGACGCGCAGTTCGTCTATCCGCTACACATGAATCCGAACGTGCGGGAGCCGGCGCGCGCCCGACTCGGCAACGTGCCGAACATCTACCTGATCGAGCCGCAGGAATATATTTCGTTCGTATTCCTGATGTCACGCGCGCATTTCATCATCACCGATTCGGGCGGCATTCAGGAAGAAGGGCCCGCGCTCGGCAAGCCGGTGCTGGTCACGCGCGAGACGACGGAGCGGCCCGAAGCGATCCAGGCCGGCACCGCGCGGCTCGTCGGTACCGATCAGGAGCGGATCGTGTCGGAAGCCTCGCGGCTGTTCGACAGCGAGAGCGCCTACGGGGAAATGGCGCGTGCGAGCAATCCGTACGGCGACGGTCATGCGAGCGAGCGGATCGTTCACGCGCTGATGCGTAATCCGGGGGTACCCACGAAGGCGACGAGCTTTTCGATGGGGGCGGCGGAGATGCCGTTCAACGCGCTCACGCTGGGGTTGCAGGCGTTGAGGTCGCGGTGAGCATCACGGCGCGCTAGCGTCCGACCTGCTCGTTGCAATCGCGCGATGATCCGGGTCCGGCCGGGAGGCCGGCCGGACGTTTGCGTTTGCGCGATCTCGCCGTTCAGCGAGACTGCGAATTCGTAAATCTGCGTGAACGACCGAACGCACTGGGACAGCGGACGTGTCCGGGGACCCTGTGATCCCAGTCGGCTCGCGAAATAATTCGACGGATTGCGACCTCGCAACTGCCGGTACGCGCGGCTTGCCATCCACGCCCGAATGAAGCCACGCGTTCCGCGGCCTTGCGACGATCGTGCACGCCGGTGCTATGCTTTTCGGCAATTCGCGGCGGACTGGCGCGTTCGGAGAACGATGGCGTATCCGCCTGGCAAGACGAGGGTTGACGGAGAGGTCTATGCGTAAGTCGACATTCGGTGCGATCGCGGTCGCAGTAGGGTTGGTTCTGGCAGCGTGGGGTGTGCTTGCAGTCCTCGGAGCAGCTGCCCAGGTCAGTGGCGGCGGCTACGGGGCCCATCCCGTAAGCGATTTCGCGATCGATCATTTCCTGTCCCTCGGCCCGCTGATTGCACTGGGTGGACTTGCCGTCTGGCTTTACTACCGTCGCACCGAGGCGTGGGGCGATCGCGGACGGTCGCCAGGCGAGAACGAGAGCGAATCGCCTGCGGCCGAGCATCGGAATATCGATACCTGAATCACCGGCCAACCTTACCGGCAAACGTGACCTGTCGCGGCATGCCATCCCCGGGCGAATTCCCCGCCTCGATCGCCCGAAGCACCCCAAACGCCCCAAACGCCCTGATCCGACGGCAAATCCGAAATGGTTCGATAATGCGATCGGCGATCCATGCGGACGAGCGAGCGGCCGGTAATACGTTGCCATGTTGCGCAGGCAACCGGGCGGCAGCACCATCCGCAGCATCTGCCGGGCCGTGTTTGCAGGCAACATGGCCCACGACTCGGCGCCCCGCCTGCCTGGTTGTTCGGAATGTGCGCCGCGCCGTTCGAATCCCCACCCGATGCCGGCCCGAAGCGGGCATCGCAACCAGGAGGTGAACGATGATCACGCTGACCGTCAACGGTAGCGAGCAGCACTTCGACGGCAACCCTGACATGCCGTTGCTCTGGTATCTGCGCGATGTCCTCGGCCACACCGGCACCAAGTTCGGCTGCGGCATGGCACTGTGCGGCGCGTGTACCGTGCACCTCGACGGCGTCGCGATCCGGTCGTGCATCACCCCGGTCGCGGCCGCTTCCGGCAAGCGCGTGACGACGATCGAGGGCCTGTCGACCGACCTGACCCATCCGCTGCAGCAGGCGTGGCAGGAACTGAACGTCGCGCAGTGCGGCTACTGCCAGTCCGGGCAGATCATGCAGGCCGCATCGTTGCTGAAGTCGAATCCCCATCCGAGCGACGCCGACATCGACGATGCGATGTCCGGCAACATCTGCCGCTGCGGCACCTACACGCGCATTCGCGCGGCGATCCGCCTGGCCGTGCGCCGCGGAGGTGCCGCATGAGCGCGCCCGAACTCTCCGTCCATAACGAAAGCCGTCGCGCGCTGCTGCTCGGCTTCGCGTCCGGCGGGCTGCTACTCGCGTTCGGCGTGCCGTCGCTCGTCCGCGCGGCCGTGCCGGACCAGCCGCCCGTCAGCGCAAATCCGCAGTATGGCGGCGCGGGGATGCCGCACGGGTTGCGCGACGATCCGCACCTGTTCGTCGCGATCGCGCCCGATGGCACGGTTACCGTGACCTGCATCCGCTCCGAGATGGGGCAGGGCGTGCGCACGAGCGTCGCGCTCGTGGTAGCGGACGAACTGGGTGCGGACTGGGCGCGTGTGAAGGTCGCGCAGGCCGTCGGCGACGAGCCGCGCTACGGCAACCAGAACACCGACGGGTCGCGCAGTTTGCGCCAGAGCTTCGCCGCGTTGCGCCGCGCGGGTGCAGCCGCGCGCACGATGCTCGAACAGGCTGCCGCCGCGGAGTGGGGCGTCGACGTGGGTCAGGTCAAGGCGACGGTGCACGAGGTCGTCGACACGAAGAGCGGGCGCAAGCTCGGCTTCGGCGAACTGGCGGCGAAAGCGGCAGCGTTGCCGGCGCCCGATACGAAAACACTCGCGTTGAAAGCGCCAGCCGAATTCCGCTACATCGGCAAGGGCCAAACGGCGTTGATCGACGGGCGCGACATCGTTTCCGGCCGCGCGCACTACGGGATCGACACGCGGCTCGACGGCATGCTGTATGCGGTCGTCGCGCGGCCGCCGGCCTACGGAGACACGGTGGCGTCGCTCGACGCCTCGGCGGCCGAGAAGCTGCCGGGTGTCGTCAAGGTCGTGCCGCTCGCGCCGACGCCGCTGCCGTCCGGTTTCCAGCCGCTCGGCGGCGTCGCTGTTGTCGCGCGCGACACGTGGACGGCGATCCAGGCACGCGCGCAACTGAAGATCGACTGGAAGCGCGGGCCCAACGCGAACTACGATTCGACCACGTATCGCAAGACGCTCGAAGCGGCTGCCGCGCAACCGGGCGACGTGATCCGCAACGACGGCGACGCGGCGGCCGCGCTGGCAGGCGCCGCGAAGCGCGTGCGAGCGACTTACTACATTCCGCATCTCGCGCACGCGACGATGGAGCCGCCTGCGGCCGTCGCGCGCGTGGCGGACGGCCGTTGCGAAGTGTGGACCTGCACGCAGGCGCCGCAGACCACGCGCGACGAGGTCGCGAAGGCGCTCGGGTTGCCGACCGAGCGCGTGACGGTCAACGTGACATTGCTCGGCGGCGGGTTCGGCCGCAAGTCGAAGCCCGACTACGTGGTGGAGGCGGCGCTGCTGTCGAAGGCGGTCGGTGCGCCCGTCAAGCTGACGTTCACGCGCGAGGACGACCTCGCGCACGACTATTTCCATGCGGTGTCGCTCGAAGCGTTCGACGGCGGGATCGATGCGGCGGGGAAAGTGGTCGCGTGGCAGCATCGCACGGTTGCGCCGTCGATCCAGTCGACGTTCAGGGCCGGCATCGTGCACGAGCAGCCGGGCGAGCTCGCGCAGGGGATTGCGGACCTGCCGTTCGCGATTCCGAACGTGCGGATCGAGAACCCGGCCGCGCAGGCGCACACGCGGATCGGCTGGTTCCGCTCGGTCTACAACATCTCGCATGCGTTCGGCATCCAGAGCTTCGTGTCGGAGCTGGCGCATGCGGCCGGCCGCGACCCGAAGGATTTCCTGCTCGAACTGATCGGGCCCGCGCGGCGTTTCGAGCCGCACATCACGGTGAAGAATGTGAACTACGGCGAGGATCCGGCGCTGTATCCGGTCGACACCGGGCGGCTGCGGCGCGTGGTCGAGACGGTCGCGCGCGAAGCCGGCTGGGGGCGCAAGCTGCCGAAGGGGCACGGGCTCGGGATCGCCGCGCATCGCAGCTTCGTGTCGTATACGGCGGCGGTGTGCGAGGTGCAGGTCGATGCCGACGGCAAGATCACGGTGCCGCGGGTCGACATTGCGATCGACTGCGGGCCGCAAGTCAATCCGGAACGCGTACGCTCGCAGCTCGAGGGCGCGGTGGTGATGGGGCTCGGCATCGCACTGCACGGCGAGATCACGTTCAAGGACGGCCATCCGGAGCAGAGCAACTTCAACGGCTTCCAGGTGCTGAGAATGAACGAAGCGCCGCGCGAGATCCGCGTGCATCTCGTCGCGCCGGACGATTTTGCGGCGCCGCTCGGCGGCGTGGGCGAGCCGGGCCTGCCGCCCGTTGCGCCGGCACTCACCAATGCGATTTTCGCGGCGACCGGCACACGCATTCGCAGCCTGCCGGTTGCCGATCAGCTCGCGAAGCCCCGGGCAGGGTGACGCAATCCCCAGGCCGGGCCGTATCGTGCGGCCCGGTACGCATCCATCCTTGAACAAGGAGTGTCGACGTGGCCTCATCCGATGTCAGCGTGAAGCAGGCAGTTTCCCCCACCGAATGGGACGCGCGAGTCAACCTGGCGGCGGCTTACCGCCTCACGGCGCTGTTCGGCTGGGACGATCTCGTGTTCACCCATATTTCCGCGCGCGTCCCCGGCCCGGAGCACCATTTCCTGATCAACCCGTACGGCATGATGTTCGACGAGATCACGGCATCGTCGCTGGTGAAGGTGGATCTCGAAGGACGCAAGGTGTCCGAATCACCGTACGAGATCAACCCGGCCGGCTTCACCATCCACAGCGCGGTGCATGCGGCCCGCGACGACGCGCTGTGCGTGATGCATACGCATTCAGTCAACGGCGTCGCCGTGTCGGCGCAGGAGGGCGGGTTGCTGCCGCTGTCGCAGCAGTCGCTCGGCGTGCTGGCGTCGCTCGGATATCACGACTACGAGGGCATTGCGCTGAACGAGGGCGAGAAGGCGCGCCTCGTGCGCGACCTCGGCGCCAACACGAACCTGATGCTGCGCAACCACGGCCTGCTGACCGTCGGTGCGACGCCGGCAGACGCGTTCGTCGCGATGTACTTCTTCGAAGCGGCCTGCATGATCCAGGTGCGCGCGCAGGCCGGCGGCTCGGCTCTGTTGCCGATCGCCCAACCGATTCTCGACGGCATCAGGCAGCAGATCGCCGCGGTGACGCGCGGGATGGGTGCCGGGGCGCTCGTCTGGCCCGGTTTGCTGCGCCGGCTCGATCGGCGCAATCCCGGGTACGCGGACTAGCTCATCCGTCGTTGTTGTTTGCGAACGACCGTGCTAAATTCATGCCAGCATTCGCAATCACGGAACCCTTCATTCGGCTGACGAAGCCGGCCCCGGGAGGCAGCACGATGAGCTTGTTGATGTCGCGACGCGATCTCGCGTTCCTGTTGTACGACTGGCTCGATGCGGAGGCGCTCGTCGCGCTGCCGCACTACGCGGAGCACAGTCGCGAGACCTTCGACGCGGTGCTCGATACCAGCGAGCGGATTGCCGAAGACCTGTTCGCGCCGCACGCGGCACGCGGCGATCGCGAGGAACCGCATTTCGACGGCGAGCGCGTGACGCTGATCCCGGACGTCGAACCGGCCGTGCGCGCCTTCGCGGACGCCGGGCTGATCGCCGCGGGTCACGACGAAGCGCTCGGCGGCATGCGCTTGCCGAAGCTGGTCGAAGCCGCGTCGTTCCTGTTCTTCCAGGCCGCGAACATCGCGACTGCCGCCTATCCGTTCCTCACCGTCGCCAACGCGAACCTGCTCGTCGCGCACGGCACTGCCGCGCAGATCGACGCGTTCGCGCGCCCGGAGCTGGAAGGGCGCTACCTCGGCACGATGTGCCTGTCCGAGCCGCAAGCCGGTTCGTCGCTGTCCGACATCGCGACACGCGCGGATTTCGAGGGCGATTCGCCGCTCGGCCCGCGCTACCGGCTGACCGGCAACAAGATGTGGATCTCGGGCGGCGAACACGAGTTGACGGAGAACATCGTCCACCTCGTGCTCGCGAAGATTCCCGACGAACACGGCCGGCTGCTGCCCGGCACGCGCGGCATCTCGCTGTTCATCGTGCCCAAGTACCTGCCGGGCACCGACGGCGCGGCGCAGGGCGAGCACAACGACGTGGTGCTCGCCGGGCTGAACCACAAGATGGGCTACCGCGGCACCACCAACTGCCTGCTGAACTTCGGCGAAGGCACGCGCTACCGGCCGGAAGGGCGAGCGGGCGCGATCGGCTATCTGGTCGGCGAGCCGAACCACGGCCTCGCGTATATGTTCCACATGATGAACGAGGCGCGCATCGGGGTCGGCGCGGGCGCGGTGGCGCTCGGCTACACGGGTTATCTGCACGCGCTCGACTACGCGCGGAACCGGCCGCAGGGGCGTCCGCTGGGGCCGGCGGGCAAGGATGCCGCCGCGCCGCAGGCGCCGATCGTCGAGCATCCGGACGTGCGGCGCATGCTGCTCGCGCAGAAGGCCTATGTCGAAGGCGGCCTCGCGCTGATCCTGTACTGCGCGAAGCTGGTCGACGAAGCACGCGCGCACGACGACGCGAACATCCGCGCCCAGGCCGCGTGCCTGCTCGACATCCTGACGCCGATCGCGAAAAGCTGGCCGTCGCAGTGGTGTCTCGCGGCGAACGACCTCGCGATCCAGGTGCACGGCGGCTATGGCTATACGCGCGATTACGCAGTCGAGCGGCTCTATCGCGACAATCGGCTCAATCCGATACACGAAGGCACGCACGGGATCCAGGCGCTCGACCTGCTGGGCCGCAAGGTCGCACAGGACGATGGCGCGTTGCTGCACGCGCTCGACGCACGAATCGGCGCGAGCGTCCAACGCGCGCGGACGCTCGATGCCGGCCTGCGCGAGCAGGCCGATGCGCTGGCACGGCGCTGGGCGCAGCTGGTCGACGTCACGCGACAGCTCGGCGCGATCGGCGATCAGCAGACGCGGCTCGCGAACGCGAGTGTCTATCTGGAAGCGTTCGGCCATCTCGTCGTCGCGTGGCTGTGGCTCGACGTGACGCTCGCCGCGCACGGGCAAGCTGGCGATTTTTACGACGGCAAGCGTGCGGCCGCCCGCTATTTCTTCCGCTGGGAATTGCCGAAAGTGGATGCGCAGCTCGATCTGCTGTCGAGCGTCGACACGACGACGCTCGACATGCGCGACGCATGGTTCTGAACACCGTCGCACTGACATTCCGGAATGCTGACGATATCGCGAAGGCCGGTTCCGATGGCCATCGCACACGCGTCGTGAACCGGCCGCGCGGGAGTCGCCCGCATACCGCACCGATGCGCGGCCACGCCGCGCAAGGAGAGAGAAGCGCATGAAAGCCCTGTTGTGTACCGCATTCGGCCCGATCGACCACTTGCGCATCGAGGACGTCGCGATTCCCGAACCGGCGGCCGGCCAGGTCCGGATCCAGGTGAAGGCCGCGTCGCTCAATTTCCCCGACGCGCTGATCGTCCAGGGCTTGTATCAGGTGAAGCCCGCGCTGCCGTTTTCGCCGGGCGCCGAGTTTGCCGGTGTGATCGATGCGGTCGGCGAGGGCGTCACCGCATGGCGGCCCGGCGATTCGGTGGTGGCGTTCACGGGCCACGGCGGGTTCGCGCAGCAGTGCGTGGCCGATGTGCACCAGATCGCTCCGTTGCCGCCGGGGATGACGTTCGAGCAGGGCACGGCGCTCGTGCTCGCGTACGGCACGTCGCTGCACGCATTGCAGCAGCGCGCACGGCTGCAGGCGGGCGAGACGTTGCTCGTGCTGGGCGCGGCGGGCGGCGTCGGGCTCGCCGCGATCGAGATCGCGAAGGCGCTCGGCGCGCGCGTGATTGCCGCGGCGTCGAGCGCGGACAAGCTCGCGCTGTGCCGTGAAGCCGGTGCGGACGAGACGATCGACTATGCGACCGAAGACCTGCGCCGCCGCGTGGACGAACTGACCGGCGGGCGCGGCGCCGACGTCGTCTACGATCCGGTGGGCGGTGCATACACCGAGGCGGCGCTGCGCGCGACTGCGTGGCGCGGCCGGTTCCTCGTCGTCGGGTTCGCGGCCGGCGAGATCCCGAAGATCGCGCTGAACCTCGCGCTGCTCAAGGAGCGCGACATCCTCGGCGTGTTCTGGGGCGACGCGGTGCGACGCGACCCCGCGCAGCATGTCGCGAACATGCGCTTGCTGGCCGAATGGTTCGCGGCCGGCAAGGTGCGACCCGCGATCACCGAGCGCGTGTCGCTGGCCGGTGCGGCCGATGCGATCGCGCGGATGGCGAACCGGCAGGTGAAGGGCAAGGTGGTGATCCTGCCGGATGCATGATCGGGGCCGGCGCGCCGCGCTTCCTGCGACGGCGTCGTGCGCGGTTGCGCCGCCGGTGCGGCCGTGCCGGCGGCCGCTACGCGACCCGGTTCAGTTCCTCGAAACCCGCCACGAGCGCATCCAGCAAATGGCGCACGGCGGGCACCATCCCGCGCCGCGACGGGAAGATCGCGTGGACGAGCGCCGTCGGTGCCGACAGCGCGGGCAGCAGGTGCAGCAGCCTGCCTGCCTGAAGGTCGGCGTTCACCAGTTCGCGCGGCAATTCGGCCACGCCGATACCGTCGAGCGCGGCAAGCCGCAGGGTCGCCAGATCGTCGGTCGCCAGCCGTGGCCGATGGGTGAAGGACCGCGCGTGCCCGTCGGTGTCCGTCAGGCTCCACACGAACCGGTCGCCGCTGCCGGCCGTTGACACCGTCGGCCAGTCCTTCAGGCTGTCGATCGACTCGGGCGCCGGAAACCGCGCGACCAGCGCCGGGCTCGCCACGAGAATCCGGTACGACAGCCCGAGTTGCCGAACCGCAAGATCGGTGTTCTCCAGCGGCGGCACCCTGACGCGGATCGCGAAATCCAGCCCTTCCTCGACGACGTCGACCCGCCGGTTGGTCGCATCGAGCCGCACCTGCACCTGCGGATTGTGCTCGATATAGCGCGCGACGATCGCGGCGACACCCGAACTCAGCAAACCGACCGGGCAACTGATGCGCACGGTGCCCTGCGGCTGCGTGCGCGTGCGATCCACGATGTCCTTCGCGGCTTTGGATTCGGCGACCAGCGCGACGCAATGCTGATGGAATTGCCGCCCGGTTTCCGTCAGCGACAGGCTGCGGCTGGTGCGATTGAGCAGCCGCACGCCGAGCTCCTCCTCGAGCGCGCGGATGCGCCGGCTGAGCTTCGACGTTTGCACGCCGAGGCTGCGGGCGGCGGCAGTGAAGCTCCCGTGTTCGACCACTTCCGCGAACAGCCGGAGATCGTTCAGATCGGCGATGGGGTTCATGGCGGCGGCTCCGTTCGGTCAGATCGTTCTATTGGAGGCAATGATACGTTGCCGTTCAGGAGATATGCGACCGATCTTTGCGAAATTAGCATTCATCCAACGTTCGGTGCCGCGCAGAAGACGGCAAGGCACCGCCAGGCAACCGCCCGTCGTTCGGGCTGCAGGAACAGGAGGTGGATATGTTGACGCATCGGCGCTGGGCATCACTGGACCACGCGAATCACGGCTGGCTGCGCGCGAAGTACCACTTCGCGGTGACGGCCGACAGCACGTCCGGGCATGTGCCGCTGGGCCCGCTGATCGTGTGGAACGACGACGAGATCGCGGTCGGCAGCGGGTTCCCGATGCACGGGCACCGCGACATCGAAATCATCACGTACGTGCGGCAGGGCGTGCTCGGTCATCGCGACACGCTCGGGTCGGAAGGCACGATCAACGCGGGCGACGTGCAGGTCATGAGCGCAGGCACGGGCATTCGGCATGCGGAGTTCAACCGGAGCGATACGCCGCTCAAGCTCTACCAGATCTGGCTGATGCCCCGCGCCAACGGCGGTGCGCCCGGGTGGGGCACCAAGCAGTTTCCGAAGGGCGACCGGTCCGGGCGTTTCGTCGTGCTGGCGAGCGGTTATGCCGGCGACGACGGCGCGCTGCCGATCCGTGCCGATGCCCGCGTGCTCGGTGCCACGCTGAAGGCGGGCGAGCAGGTCAGGCAGGCATTGGGCGCCACGCGCCGCGCCTATCTCGTTGCGGCAGCGGGGCGCATCGAAGTGAACGGAGAACGCGTGGGGCCGCTCGACGGCGTCGCGATCACGAACGAGGCCGCGCTCGACATCGTCGCGGTCGAAGATTCCGAGCTGGTGATGGTGGACGCCGGCTGAATGCCTTTATTTTTTCAGTCCACCGAATCATTTCATTTCAGGAGTACATCATGGATCGTTACAAGTATCTTCCGCTGCTCGGCCGCGTTCTGATCGGCGCACCGTTTCTGATGAGCGGCTTGAGCAAGCTGGCCGCGCACGCTACCACCGTCGGCTACATCGCATCCGTCGGCCTGCCGGCGCCATCGCTCGCCTTCGTGGTCGCGGTGCTCGTGGAGGCGGGGGGCGGGTTGCTGCTGATGTCGGGTTATCGGGCCCGCCCCGTCGCGCTGGCAATGGCGCTGTTCAGCCTCGTGACCGCCGTGTTCTTCCACCACAACTTCGCCGACCAGAACCAGATGATTCACTTCCTGAAGAACGTGATGATGGCCGGCGGCCTGCTGCAGATCGCGTACTTCGGCGCGGGTGCGTTCAGCCTCGACGCGCGGAGCGCACGCACCGCGTTGCGTATCGCCCCGGCAGCGTGAGCCGGGCCGGCCGGTGCGCGCCATCGACGCGCACCGATCGCGCGCAGGGCGGGCTGCCCGGTTGAACATCGGCAGCCGCGCGCAGCAGGCACGGGCCCGGTTCAGTCCTTCGGCAGGCGCAGCGTGTCGAGCGCATCTTGCGAAAATTCGACCCAGAACCGCTCGTTCGCAATACCGGCCTGCAGCACCAGATGCTGTAGACGCTTCGTGCGTGAATCGTCGGGCGCCGAAAAATCGCGCGCCTCGATCTGCAGGTACAGGTCGAGCTTTTCCTGGTGAAGCGCGATGCGCCGCCTGATTTCTTCCTCGAGGCCGGCCGGGCCGAGCACCGCTTCCGCACGCAGGCGCACCATCAACGCTTCGCGCAGCGGCGTCGGATCTTCCTGTTCGGCGATCCAGCGTCGCAGCTCCTTCTTGCCGGCCGGCAGGATCCGGTACGCGCGCTTGCGGCCGCGCCCCGATTCGGCGGGCAGCGATTCGATCCAGCCCGTTTCCTCGAGGCGCCCCAGTTCGCGATAGATCTGCTGGTGCGTTGCTTGCCAGAAATAGCCGATCGAGCGATCGAAGCGGTCGGCAAGCTCGGACCCCGAACCGGGGCGTTCGGCGAGTGCGGTGAGGAGTGCGTGAGGCAGGGACATGTCGGGTCGGAGGAGGCCGCGGATTGAATCGCATCTTGCCATATCGGGGCCACAGTACAAGCCAAGGGGCATGTTTGTGCAACATGTTGCATAAACGAAATCGGTGAACTACCATCTGTGCAACTTGTTGCATAAAAATGGAGACACCCGATGACACCCCGTTATCCGCATTTGACGACTCCGCTCGAACTGGGCTTCACGTCGCTCAGGAACCGCGTACTGATGGGGTCGATGCACGTCGGTCTCGAGGAAGCGCCGCACGGCTTCGAGCGGATGGCGGCGTTCTATGCGGAGCGCGCGCGAGGCGAGGCCGGCCTGATCGTCACGGGTGGCTTCGCGCCGAACGAGCGCGGCCGCCCGGCGCCGGGCGGCGCGATGCTGACGACCGAAGCGGAAGCCGAACGCCATCGTGTCGTGACGCGTGCGGTGCATGCGGAGGGCGGCAGGATCGCGCTGCAGATCCTGCACTTCGGGCGCTATGCGTATCACCCGGCGCTCGCCGCGCCCAGCGCGCTGAAGGCGCCGATCAACCCGTTCACGCCGCATGCGCTGAGCAGCGACGAAGTCGACGAGACGATCGCCGATTTCGTGCGATGCGCGGCGCTTGCGCAGCATGCGGGTTACGACGGCGTCGAGATCATGGGGTCGGAGGGCTACCTGATCAACGAGTTCGTCGCCGCACGTACGAACCATCGCGACGACGCATGGGGCGGTGCCTACGAGAACCGCATCCGCTTCCCGGTCGAGATCGTGCGTCGCGTACGCGAGCGGGTCGGCACGAACTTCATCATCATCTACCGGCTGTCGATGCTCGATCTCGTCGAAGGCGGCTCGACGCTCGACGAGGTGATTCGGCTCGCGCAGGCGATCGAAGCGGCCGGTGCGACGATCCTCAATACGGGCATCGGCTGGCACGAGGCGCGCATTCCGACCATTGCGACCAAGGTGCCGCGCGCCGCGTATGCATGGGTCACGCGGCAGCTGATGGGCAAGGTCGGCATCCCGCTCGTTGCGACCAACCGGATCAACACGCCGGAAGTCGCCGAGCAGCTGCTCGCCGACGGCTATTGCGACATGGTGTCGATGGCGCGGCCCTTCCTCGCCGACGCCGAATTCGTCCGCAAGGCGCGGGAAGGGCGCGCGGACGAAATCAACACGTGCATCGGCTGCAACCAGGCGTGCCTCGACCATACGTTCAGCGGCAGGATCACCTCCTGTCTCGTGAATCCGCGCGCCTGCCATGAAACGGAACTCGTGATTCGCCCCGCACAGCAGCGCAAGCGCATCGCGGTGGTCGGCGCCGGTCCGGCGGGCCTCGGCTTCGCGGTCACGGCAGCCGAGCGCGGTCACGCGGTGACGCTGTACGAAGCGGGCGCCGAGATCGGCGGCCAGTTCAACATCGCGAAGAAAGTGCCCGGCAAGGAAGAGTTCAACGAAACGCTGCGCTACTTCCGCCGGCAGATCGAGTTGCGCGGCATCACGCTGCACGTCAATACGCGCGCGAGTGCCGAGATGCTGCTGCAAGGCGAATTCGACGAGGTGGTGATCGCGACGGGCATCGTGCCGCGCACGCCGCCGATCGACGGCATCGGGCATCCGAAGACGCTCGGCTATCTCGACGTGCTGCGCGACGACAAGGCCGTGGGCCGCAGCGTCGCGATCGTCGGCGCCGGCGGCATCGGCTTCGACGTCGCGGAATATCTCGTTCATCGCGATGGCGGCGAGCGGGGCGACGCGGACCGGTTCTTCGCCGAATGGGGCGTCGATCGATCGTATGCGAATGCCGGCGGCCTCGGCCGTGCGCAACCCGAGCCGGCCGCGCGGCAGGTGCATCTGCTGCAGCGCAAGGCGTCGAAGATCGGCGACGGGCTCGGCAAGACCACCGGATGGATCCACCGCACCGCGCTGAAAGCGCGCGGTGTTGGCATGTCGTCGGCGGTGACGTACCGTCGCATCGACGACGAAGGATTGCACGTGACGATCGATGGCGCCGAGCAGACCCTGCCGGTGGACAACGTGGTGATCTGCGCGGGGCAGGAGCCGGCGCGCGAACTGGCGGAGCAACTGCAGGCCGCCGGATGCCGTGTGCACCTGATCGGCGGCGCATACGAGGCTGCCGAGCTTGATGCGAAGCGCGCGATTCACCAGGGCACGACGCTGGCCGCGACCCTTTGAGGCCGATTCGTTTTCTTTCCGTTCGACGATTCAGGAGTCTACGATGATGAATGCACCGACGCATGTTCATCCCGCTGTCGCGAAGTCGCTCGACGCGTGGCACGTGATGATCGAAAACAAGGACTTTGGCACGCTGGAGTCGATCGTCCACCCGGATGCCGTGTTCCGTTCGCCGATGGCGTTCAAGCCGTACGGGCCGGCGCCCGCGCTGTTGATGGCGCTGCGCACGGTGATCACGATCCTCGAGAACTTCACCTATCACCGCCAGTTCGTCACCGACGACGGCTTGAGCGTGGTGCTGGAATTCAACGCGAGCGTCGGCGACAAGGCGCTGAAGGGGATCGACATGATCCGCTTCGACGACGAAGGGCGGATCGTGGAATTCGAAG
This sequence comes from Burkholderia sp. D-99, assembly GCF_011605345.1. GTDB lineage: Bacteria > Pseudomonadota > Gammaproteobacteria > Burkholderiales > Burkholderiaceae > Burkholderia. The sequence goes on along the minus strand of NZ_JAAOXM010000010.1, from coordinate 200,652 downwards.
TCATGATCCGGCCGTTCAATGCGCTGCAGGCGCTCGGCGCGGAAATGGGCGCGCGGCTTGGGCAGCAGTTGCCGGCGTTCAAGGTTGGCGGTTGAATCGGGCGATGGCTCGGTGGCGGGCGGCCGCCGCACGCTCAGCGCGCGAGTTGTGCGTGCGCGAGCCGGCCAAGGCAGCGGACGCCGTCCTCGATAGTTTCGTCCCACACATGTCCCGCGCTCAGGCGCAGGCAATGGCGAAAGCGCCGGCTGGCGGAGAAGATGTCGCCCGGCGCGAAGCAGACGCCCTGTTCGAGTGCGGCATCGAACAGCGCGCGTGAATCGAATCGTTTCGGCAGTTCTAGCCAGAGCACGAAGCCGCCGGCGGGCCGGCTCACTTTCGTGTCGGCCGGAAAACTTGCTTCGATCGCGCGCGTCATCCGCGCCAGGTTTTCCTCGAACACGCGCCGGATGCGGCGCAGATGCGCATCGTATGCGCCGCTTGCGAGGAAGTCGGCCAGTGCGACCTGCAGCAGCACGGGGCCGCACAGGCTGAGCGCAAGCTTGCGTTCCATCACCTGCCGGGTGCGGGCACCCGCCGCGATCCAGCCGATCCGGTATCCCGGGGCGAGGCTCTTCGAGAACGAACTGCAGTAGATCGTATCGGCACCGCCGTCGAGTGCGCTGAACGGCCTCGGCCGGTCTCGCCCGAAGTGGATGTCGCCGTAGACGTCGTCTTCGATCAGCGGCACCCGATGGTGCGCGAGCAGCGCAAGCAGTGCCCGTTTGTCGTCCTCGGTCATCGCGGAGCCGAGCGGATTGCCGAAGCTCGACGACAGCACGCAGGCGGCGATCGATTCCGATTCGAGCCGTTGCGCGAGCTGGCCGACGTCGACGCCGTGCTGCGGGTCGGTCGGCAATTCCAGCGCCTTCAGTCCCAGTGCCTCCAGCGTGTGAAGCAGGCCGAAGTAGGTCGGCGATTCCACCGCAATCGTATCGCCGCGCGTTGCCACGGCATTCAGCGCGAGCGTCAACGCCTCGGTGCAGCCATTCGTGACGAGAATGTCGTCGGCCGACAGCGGATGGCCGAAGCGCATGGCACGCCGTGCGATTTCGCGGCGCAGCGCCGGTTCGCCGTAGGGTGCGCAATATACGTTGTAGCGCATGCCATGCTGGCGCGCCGCACGAGCGAGGGCGAGGTCGAGCCGCTTCGATTGCAGCAGCGCGGTATCGGGCACCGCACATCCGAGCGGCACGAGCGCCGAATTGGCCGCATGTTCGAGCATCGCGGCGACCGCGCCGCTGATCGACACCGTCGATGCCTTGGCGCGCGAGCGCGATGCTGTCGGCAAGGCAAGCGAGCCGCCGCGTGCGGCCGCGACATAGAAACCCGACTGCGGGCGCGAGACGAGCACGCCGCGATCTTCGAGCAGACGGTATGCCTGCAGCGCGGTGGAGACGCTGATGCGCTGCTGTTCGCTGACGGCGCGCACGGACGGCAGCCGGGTGCCGGGTGCGAGCGTACCGTTCTCGATCATGCCGATGATGAGATCGGCCAGTTGCCTGTAGCGGTATGACGTCTGCGTTTCCATGTGGCACCAGCGGCAGGGGAGTGTCCGATTATCGACCGTTCGACGATATCCCGCCACGCGTAATTGTGTCGGTCCAAGTGACGGAAAATTGTGGCTGTTATGGTTTTTGTGCGGGCGCTACGATGGCGGTGTTTCGATCCATCGATCGGCCAACGAGAGGCTTGCACATGCAGACGACACCAGCACATTCCAGCGAGTGGCGCGGACGATTTCCGTACAACGAAATCATCTCGCTGCTCGACGTGAACCGCACCTTCAACCTGGCGGAGAGTACGTCGCAAGACCTGACGGTCGGCGAGCTGCTGGATCTGGCCGGTGTCGAAACGGTCCGCAACCTGAAGCTCGGCTACAGCCAGTCGGCGGGTGCCGCCGTGCTGCGCGAGGCGATTGCCGATACCTGCAACGTGCCCGCCGAGCAGATCGTGACGACGCAAGGCACGGCGCTCGGGTTGTTTCTGCTGGCCTACGAAGTGTGCCGGCCCGGCGACGAGGCCGTACTCGCAACGCCGTGTTTTCCGCCGAGTCGCGACTGCCTGGTCGGCGCCGGCGCAACGGTGCGGGAAGTGCGGCTGTCGTTCGAGACCGGTTACCGTCTGGACCTCGCACGGTTCGATGCCTGCCTGTCGGCGAAAACCCGCCTGGTCAGTATCGCGTCGCCGCAGAATCCCGGCGGCGTGCAGGCATCGCGCGCGGAGATCGACGCATTGCTCGCGTTGATGGCGCGACGGTGTCCGGGTGCGGTACTGTTCATCGACGAGACCTATCGCGAAGCGACTTATGGCGATGCCGCGGTGGCGGCGAGTTTCGCGGGTGTCGATCCACGCATCGTCACGGGTTCGTCGGTGTCGAAGGCGCTGGGCGCGCCCGGTCTGCGAACGGGGTGGCTCACGGTGGCCGACGCGGGGCTGCGGGCGCGTCTGCTCGTCGCGAAACTGAATACCGTGATCTCGGGTTCGGTGCTCGACGAGACGCTGGCCGCGACCGTGCTGCGCCACCGGGAGCATGTGCTCGCGCCGCGGCGCCGGCTGCTGGCGGGCGCGCTCGATATCGTGTCGGGCTGGTGCGAACGTGAGCGTGCACGGGTCGAGTGGGTGCGGCCCGATGCCGGCGCGTTGTGCTGCGTGCGGTTGCGTCAGGATGCTTTCGACGAGCCGGCCGTGTCGCGTTTCTGGCAGCGGTTGCCGGATCACGACGTGCAACTCGCGGCGGGCACCTGGTTCGGCGAAAGCAGCCGCGTGTTCAGGCTCGGGTTCGGTTATCTTCCGCTGGAGCGCCTGCAGCCCGCGTTGACGGCGCTGTCTCAGGCGATGGATGCAGCGGCTGATTGAGCCGGGTGCCCGGTGTCCGGGCGCGGTGGGCATCATTGAACGTCAGGAGCGACACCATGAAGGTAAGGATTGCGTACATCGAGGAACCGCCGTTCGACTGGACGGCAGACGACGGCACCGTGACCGGCGCGGATATCGATCTGGCCGAGGTGGTGCTGCGCGCGATCGGCGTGACGGAGATCGAATATCACCCGACATCGTTCGATGCGCTGCTGCCGGGCGTGCAGGCCGGGCGCTGGGACATGAACGTGCCGATCTTCGTGACGGCCGAACGGGCGCGGCACGTGGCGTTCAGCGTTCCGGTGTGGGCGATCGGCGACGGCTTCGTGTTGCAGGCCGGCAACCCGAAGCGGCTGACGAGCTACGCGGCCGTCGCGGCGCGCAGCGATGCGCGACTGGCGTGCGTGACCGACCAGGTGCAGATCGATTCGGCAAGGGCGGCCGGCGTGAGCGACGGCCAGATCGTGATCTTCAAGGATCAGCCCGACGCAGTGGCCGCGTTGCTGGCGGGGCAGGTCGACGCGTTCGCGAGCACCGCGATCGGGAGCCGCGCACTCGCCGACCCGGATGAGCGGCTGGAGGCCGTCTCGCACGAGCGTGGTGCGGGTGCGGCCGTGCCCGTTGGCGGATTTTCGTTCAGCAAGCACAACGCCCCGCTCGTGCAGGCCGTGAACGCGAAGCTGCGCGCGTATCTCGGTTCGGCCGATCATCGCGAGCGAATGGCGAAGTACGGCTTCACGCATGCGGAAATCGACGGTGCGGTGGAGCGCGGCGGCGCGACGTCGTAATGCCTGATGCCGCGCACGGTGTCGACCGTCCGCACGGCCGGCACCGAATGCGAGGTCACGCAGCCGCCGCCCGCGCCAGCCGCTCGACGAACCAGTCGCAGACGAGCGCGGTGCGCTCGGACGCGTGGTTGTAGATCGTGTGCTCGCCGTCCGGCCAGACCTTGAGCGTCGCATCGCCGGACGTCGCTGCATCGAGAAACGGCTGCTGGTCGTCGAGCCGGATCAGCGGATCTGCTCCGCCGTGCAGCACCAGTAGCGGGCACGCGATGCGCTCGCGCCCGGACGAAAAGCTCATGCGCGCGAAGTTCGCTGCGACCGCATCGGGGTCGTCGTTGCCGAGCATCGCCGCGGCTTGTTCGACGAACGTGCGGAACGGCAGCAGCGTCGGCGCTGCGAGTGCGCCGTTCACGCAACAGGCCGCGATGCGCGGGTCGCTGGCAGCGGTCGACGCCGCCCACAACCCGCCGATACTGTTCCCCCAGATACCGATCGGCCCGGGCACGCGGTCGGCGACATGGTCGACGAAGCGCCGATAGGCGGCGCTCATGTCGACGTCGACGAAGATCCGCTGTTCGAGCCGCGTCTCGCCCTGGCCCGGCCCTTCGGCGAGCAGCGTGGCGAGCCCGCGCGCCGCGAGTGCGCGCGCGATCGGCCAGTACGCGAAGCCCCAGCCGCTCTGGCCGCCGAACACGATGACGGTGCCGCGTACGCGCTCGGTCGGCGGCCGCACCAGCCAGCCGATCAGGTGCGCATCGCCGAACGGCACTTCGACGCGTTCGATGCGCTTGTCGGACCAGCGAACGAGACCGTGCGACGCGTCGACGAGCCGCGCATAGAGCGCGCGCTTGCGCGGCACGTCGTGGTTGAACGCCATCTGCGCGAACAGCAGGTTCGCGATGGCCATTGCCTGCGCGTCGGCGGCCGTGACCAGGTGGCCGGCATCCGCCGCCTGCGCGGCGCGTGCGAGCTGCGCATCGGCCAGCGCTTCGGCAGCGACATCCCACGGTTCGCCGGCCGACGTGCGGGCGTGCAGCGCGGTTGCATCCGCGTAATCCACCCCGCAATCGAGCAGGCGCGTGACGGGCATCGCGCGCTGCAGCGACAGCGCGAACGGTGACAGTTCGGTCGTCATGCGTACGTCTCCTTCACGATGCGTGGGTGAGGTCCGCCGAGGCCGAAGCGGCGGACGGCTCGCCCGAAACGGCGGACCAGTGCAGTGCGTCGCGGAGCGCGTCGACGAGCGCGCCGAGCTCGCGCAGGTCGGCGACCGAACCGAACACGATGAAATCGGGCCGCTTGATATACGCGGCGATGCCATGCGCATGCATGAACGCATGCTGTTCGCCGTCGAGATCGACCACGGCATCCGGCGCGCACACGTCGTCGGCCAGCACGGCCACGTGACAGCCGAGTTGCGCGAGGAATGCGCGCTGCGCGTCGCCGAGATGGCGGGCAGGGTGCTCGCGCGTGACGAGCTGGAAACCCTGGCCGACCACGTCGTCGAAGCGGCCTTCGGCTGCGCCGCGACGCGCGCGGCCTTGCGGTGCCGGTGCACCTGTCGTCGGCAGCAGCGTACCGTCGGCTTGCGCGTGCACGATACCGTGGCCGAGCTTCGGGAACGGCGGCATCGGCGGCATGTTGCCCGAGCGGAACGCCGCGTCGCGCTCGGCGACCTTGCGCGAATCGTCCTCGTTGACCACTTGCCCGAGAAACAGCGACATCTGCGTGATCGCGGTCACGTGCGGGCGGCGTTCGGTTTCATAGGTGTCGAGCAGGTCGGCGGATGCGCGCCCGGTCAGCACGAGGTCGAGCTTCCACGCGAGGTTGATGCCGTCGCGCATGCCGGAGCACGCGCCTTGTCCCATGTACGGCATCATCGTGTGCGCGGCATCGCCCGCGAGCAGCACACGGCCGGCGCGCCAGCGTTCGGCCATGCGCGTCTCGAACGTGTAGACGACGTGGCGCAGCAGCGTCAGGTCGTCCGGGCCGTAGCCGTAGTGGTCGTTGAGCCACTTCCAGCCGGCTGCTTCCGTTTCCCATTCATCCGTCGATTCGTTCGGCAGCACGCGCAGCTCGAAACGCGTGCGCTTCGTGCCGATCGGCATGTGCATGTACGCGCGTGCCGGATCGCAGTAGATCGTCGTGCGCGCGCAGCCGTCGCCGAGATCGCGCTTGTTTTCCGAATCGAGATTGAGCCAGCGTTCGTTGTAGCCGAAGTCGGACCGTTCGATGCCGAGCGTGCGCCGCACGAGGCTGTTCGCGCCGTCGGCGCCGATCACGTAGCGGGCGCGAATGACGCGCGGCCTGCCAGTCCATTGCGCGTCCTGGCCGCCGCGCGACGGATGCGCGGTCAGCGTCACGCCGTCGTCGTCCTGCTGCAGCGTGTCGACTTCCCAGCCGCGCAGGATCGTCACGTTCCTGAAGGTGTTGGCGCGCGCATCGATCGCGTCCTCGATGTCGGGCTGGTAGATCGAGATGTGCGCGGGATAGCCGCATGCGCGGCCGGTCCAGTTCAGTTCGAGCAGCAGGTCGCCGTTCGCATCGCGATAGTGGTAGGTGTCGACGGCCTTCGCGTTGCGCAGCGCGTGATCGACGTCGGCACTGGCCTGCACGATACGGGCGGTCTCGCCGTCGATGTGCGTGAGGCGCGGCAGGCCGTAGGGTGTCGGCCAGCGTTCGAGGACGATCACGCGATGGCCGGCGCGGCCCAGCATCGATGCGGCGACGAGGCCGGTCGGGCCGTAGCCGACGATGGCGACGTCACAGTGTTCGGCGGTGCTGTCACCGTGCGCGCTCGGTTCGGTATTCATGCGGGGTGTCTCCATGACGGTGTCGTTTGTAGGTTTGTCGTGTGTCGGATTCAGTGCGCGATCGTGCCGGGCAGGTTGCCGTCGAAGGCGTCCTGCAGCAGCGCGCGCAGGCCGTCGCGTTCGATCGGGCGCGGGTTCCAGTACGGATTGGCGGCCGCGAGATCGGCTGCGCGATCGAGGTCGGTTTCCTGCATGCCGATCGCCTTCAACGAGACCGGTGCGCCGTTGTCGAGCGCCAGCGCGTAGAGGCCGCGCGCCGCGTCGTTCGTGCCGATCGCGCGGGCGATGCGCTGCATCGCGTCCGGCGCGTGCGCTGCGTTGTACGCGAGCGCATGCGGCAGCACGACCGTGTGGGTCGGCGCATGCGGCAGGTTGAAGCTGCCGCCGAGCGTGTGACAGAGCTTGTGGTGCAGTGCCATGCCGACGTTGCCGAGGACCATGCCGCACAGCCATGCGCCGTAGAGCGCGTCGCTGCGTGCGCCGAGGTCGGCGGGGTTGCGACGCACGCCGGGCAGGCCGCGCGCCAGCGCGCGAATCCCTTCTTCGGCGACGAGGCTCATCACCGGATTCGCATTGTTCGCGTAGAGGCCTTCCGCTGCGTGCGCGATCGCATTGAGGCCGCTCGTCACCGACAGTTCGACGGGCAGCGTGACGGTGAGCGCGGGATCGTAGATCACCGTTTTCGGCAGCACGCGTGCATCGGAGCCCGTGCGCTTGATGCCGCCTTCGGTCAGGCCGTAGATCGGGGTCATCTCGCTGCCGGCGTACGTCGTCGGGATGGCGAGGATCGGCAGGCTGCTTTCGAGCGCGATCGCCTTGCCGAGGCCGATCGTCGAGCCGCCGCCGATCGCGATCGCGCAATCTGCATCGCACGACCGGGCGAACGCCTGCGCATCGCGGGCGATTTCGATCGGCACGTGCATCGTCGCGCGGTCGTACAGCCCGGCGGCACGTGCACCGAGCCGCTCGACAATGTGTTGCGCGAGGTCGCGCTGCTCCGGCGTGCAGAGCACGAGCGCACGCTGCGCGCCCAGTTCCAGCACTTCGCGTTCGAGATGGTCGAGGCTGCCCGCGCCGAAGATCACGCGTGCGGCGCGTGCCTGGTAAATGAAATCCATGTCGTCGTTACTCCGTTGCGTAGTCGACCTGGTGGCGCTCGATGCGCAGGCCGGCCAGTGTGTCGCGCACGCGTGCGTGTTCAGGGTGCGTCGCGTATCCGTCGAGCGCTTCGCGCGACTCGAATTCGGCGACGAGAATCAGGTCGCACGCGTAATCGGTCGCACTGAAATCCGCGCCGACCTCGAGGTGCGTCATGCCCGGAATCCGGCCGCGCAGGTTTTCGAATGCGTGCTTCACGCTCGCGCGAGCCGCCGCGCGTTCGCTGTCGGTTTCGCCCGCGACGTTCCACATCACGACGTGCCGGATCATGCGCCGCGCTCCGAGGGGTTGAGCACGAAGTCGTAATCGAGCGTGTAGAACGGCGTGTCCATGTGCGAGCCATCGGGCGCGATGCCGGGCGCATGCCGGACCCAGTCGGCGACGAGCGTCGACCGTACGCCGAACACCGCATCGGAGTCGAGATAGCGGTCGCCGTCGCGGAACACGTGCGTGATCAGCGTTTCGTAGCCGCGCGCCTCGATCATGAAATGCAGGTGCGCGGGGCGCCACGGATGACGGCCGAGCGCGTCGAGCATCGCGCCGACGGGGCCGTCGTGCGGAATCGGATACGGTTCGGCGAGGATCGAGCGGAATGCGTAACGGCCGTCGGCGCCGCTGCGCAGCCGCCCGCGCGCACGATGCGTGACGGACCCGTCGTCGGCCGGTTGCTGCACGTCGTAGTGGCCGTCTTCGTCGGCCTGCCAGACTTCCAGCGACGCGTTCGCGACGGGCGTGCCGTCGATGCCGCGCACATGGCCGGACACGAAGCAGGGCTCGCCGCATGCGCCGTTCGCGATGTCGTCGAACATCGCGAATTCGGGGCTGCCGTCGACATAGAACGGGCCGAATACGGTCGCCTCCGTGCAGCCGGCCGGTTTCGCATGATTCTGCGCGGTGACGAGCGTCGACAGCCCGAGCACGTCGGACAGCAGGATGAACTCCTGGCGCTTGTCGTCGGTGATGTGGCCGACGGCCGTCAGGAAACCGATCGCGGCTTGCCACTCGGCCTCGGTGAGCTTCGTCTCGCGGGCGAACGAATGCAGGTGCTGGACGAGACTGGTCATGACCGTGCGCAGCCGCTCGTCGCGACAGCCGGAGAGGGATGCGATCACGGCCTGCGTGATGGTGTCTTCGTTGAGATTGCGCATAGGGGTTGTCTCCTGATGTCGTTCGATGGCGCGTTGACGTAACATTAATTCCTCCTTTAATCGTAAAAAAGAGGGTTTGGAGGAGTTTTGTTCTCCGCCAAGTGGAAGAATCGAACGCATGGACAAGTGGACGCAGATCGAATTTTTCGTGCAGGTGGCCGAGCTGGGCAGCCTGTCGAAGGCCGCCGAGCGGCTCGGGATGTCGAGCGCGGCGGCGAGCCGCTGCCTGAACGCGCTGGAGGAGCGGCTGGGGGCGCGGCTCGTCGAGCGGACCACGCGCCGCCTGTGGCTGACCGACGCGGGGCACGAGTACCACCGGCGCTGCGTCGCGATCCTGACGGAACTGTCGGAGGCCGATGCGGCGGTCAACGAAACGAGCGTCAATCCGGCCGGCACGCTGCGCGTGACGGCTTCGGTATCGTTCGCGTCGCTCTATATCGCACCGGCCTTGCCGGAGTTTCACCGGCGCTACCCGAATCTGAACGTGCAGATCATCGCGGCGAACCGCTACCCGGATTTCATCGAGGCCGGCATCGACGTGGCGATCCGCACGCGCGAGCATGAAGCCGATTCGGGCATTACCGTGCGCAAGCTCGCCGAGACCCGGCGCGTGCTGGCCGCGTCGCCCGGGTATCTGGCCAAGCACGGTGCGCCGGTGACGCCCGATGCGCTGTGCGACCACCGGTTGCTGGTCTACAACCTCGCAAACGATCCGTACGTACTGCATTTCCGCCACGGCGCGAGGAAGCAGTCGGTGACGATCAAGAGTGTGCTCGATGCGAACGAAGGGCAGGTGATCCGCGCGGCGGCGCTTGCCGGGCTCGGCGTCCTGATCCAGCCGCTCTACATCATCCACGACGATATCGTCGCGGGGAAGCTGGTGCCGGTGCTCACCGACTGGCAACTGCCGGCGCTCACCGTCAACATCGCGTACCAGAGCCGCCGCCACCAGCCGGCGAAGATCCGCGTCTTCACCGAGTTCCTGATCGAGCGTTTCGAACGCCTCGGGCTCGCGCGCAAGTGGAAGGAAGTCGGCCGCTGATCGCAGGCCCGCGCGGCGCTGTCGCGCATTTCTCCGTGTGACGGAGAACTGTTCTCCCGAACGTCGTCTTTTTCGCCGCTGTCGTGCGCTTTACATTGCGTCTCCCCGGGCCTGCGATGCCCGGCTCGCGATTACACGATAACGATCCGGTCTGGAGACGACATGAAATTCACATTGCGACGGGTGCCGTTGGCACTCCTGATCGCCAGCGCCATTCACGTTCCGGCGTCGGCCACGGAGAACGGGCAGATCAGCTATCCGTTCGGCGTCAACACCGTGCTGAACGGGCTGCTTCCGCCGCCCGGCAACACGCAGTACTTCAACTACGCGCTGTACTCGGCATCGAACCGGTTTGCCGGGCCGGACGGCGGCAGCGCGGTGCCGGGGTTCCACCTGAGCGTCGTCGCGGAAACGCCGCGCGTGGTCCACACCTGGGGCGCAACGTTCGGGCCGTTTTCACTGTCGAGCAGCGCGATCGTACCGATCGTGCACCTGCATCTGTCGACGCCGGGCGGTACGGGAAACCGTACGTCGCTCGGTGACGTGATCCTCGAGCCGTTCATGATCAACTATGCGAACGCATCGAAGACCTTCTTCGCGTTCTTCTCGCCGTCGTTCGCGGTGCCGACCGGCGCGTACGCGGCGAACCGGATCGCGAACACGGGGCTGAACACGGTTGCGTTCCTGCCGTACGTCAGCACGACCTGGTTTCCGGGCCGCAACTGGGAGATCTCGACGACCACGCTGCTCGAGTTGAACTCGCCGAACCATGCGACGCGATACCACTCGGGGGCGGTCGCCGTGCTCGACTACCTGATCGGCTATTCGATCGACCGGCGCGTGCAGATCGGCGTGCAGGGCACGTTCCTGAAGCAGTTCACCGACGATACGCAGGACGGCATCAAGGTCGCGTCGGACGGCTTTCGCGGGCAATCGGTCGCGATCGGCCCGCAACTGCGTTACATGTGGGGGCCGGCGTCGGGTGTGGTCGTGAAATACCAGCACGAGTTCGCGGTGCGCAACCGGCCGCAGGGCGACAAGCTGTGGGTGCAGTTCAGTTTTCCGATCTAGGCAGCGCCGTTGTGCCGGCCGGTCGCGGTGCGCGTCATGGGCGCACTGCCTTCCCGTCGGCCGACGCAGTCGTATCGTCGACATGGGCGCTGGAGTGCTGACCGATTTATCCAGGGATGCTGTCGCGGCGAACCTTCACGGATTCCAGCCCCAGGCCGGACGCGCCGGCCCACGAATCCTGACAAAACCCTGACGAAATAAATTGATATAACGTATCATCCGACGTTTGGATCGCCGGCCGTCCGGGGTTGTCGGGCAAGCCACGTGCGACGAAACCACACGAAGACCGATACGAAGTGACGAAGACGAAACACATGCGGGCACGCGGCGCACGCCTGCACGCCGGCTCGCGCCGGAACGACGGGGGATGGCGCTCGCGTGCCGCGTTCGGTTGTGCAACGTGGGTGGGCTGTGCGATGGCGACCTCCGGCGCGTTGGCCGCCGAAACGGCGGCACCGGACGATCGGCATGCGCTGCCGACCATCAACGTCAGCGCGCGATCCGCACCGGCCGACCCGCTGACGCAACCGCTCGAAACGGGTTCGCGGCTCGGGCTCGCGAGCCTCGACACGCCCGCGAGCGTCGAGTCGGTCACGGCCGACACGATCGACGCACGCGGCGATCGCACGGTGCTCGACGCGGTGACGCGCACCGCGGGGTTCGCGAGTGCGATGGCGCCCGGTACCGGCGGCACCGCATTGAGCGTGCGCGGCTTCAGCGGGCAGGAATCGGTGATGACGCTGCTCGACGGCGTGCGGCTGATGCCGGCAGCCGGCACGATCACGTTCCCGTTCGATACGTGGTCGGTCGAGCGTATCGAGGTGCTGCGCGGCCCGGCGTCGGTGCTGTACGGTGAAGGGGCGATCGGCGGCGTCGTCAACGTGGTGCCGAAGCGGCCGCAGCGCACGCGCGAGACGACGCTGCAAGTCGGTGTGGGGGCCGACGGCGCGAAGCGCTTCGCGTTCGATACGACGGGCGCGCTCGGCCCGCGGCTGTCTTACCGTTTCTATGCGAGCGATGCGCGCGCGAACGGCCTCGCCGAGCGCGCCGATACGCATACGACGGCCGTCGGCGGCGCGCTGAAGTTCGACGTGAGCCCGAAGCTCACGCTGACGCTCGACTTCGACTACGGCCGCCAGATGCCGGCGACCTACTATGGCGTGCCGGCGCCGAACGGCGTGCTCGATCCGTCGCTGCGCAAGCTCAATTACAACGTCGGCGATGCGACGATTGCCTACTACGACCAGTGGACGCGCCTGTCGGCCAGCTACCGGCCGGCGGCCGGCGTGACGATCGACAACCAGCTCTACTACCTGACGTCGAACCGCCACTGGCGCAATGCCGAATCGTATGCGCTCGATCCCGCGACGGGTCTTGTCACGCGCGGCGACTATCTCGACATCGGCCATCACCAGCGGCAGATCGGCGACCGGCTGAGCGCACGCTTCGACGGCACGCTGTTCGGTCGCGCGAACCGCTTCGTCGTCGGCACGGAATTCAGCCAGGTCACGTTCGACGGCACCAACAACTCGCCGTACGGCGGCGAATCGACGGTGGCTGCGCACGGCTTCGATCCCGGCGTGTTCACGAGCCCCGACCCGACGGTGCCGCAGTTCAGCACGCGGGCGCGGCAGGCCGCGGTGTTCGCCGAGAACCGGCTCGAGGTGCTGCCGCGCCTCGCGTGGGTGAGCGGCCTGCGCTACGACCACATCGCGTTCAGCCGCGAGCAGGCGGCCACCGGCGCGGGCTTCGACAAGCGCTTCGCGAACGTCGGCTGGCGTACCGGGTTCGTGTTCGAAGTCGCGCCGACGCTCAGCGCCTATGCGCAGTACACGACGGGCGCGGAGGGCCTCGGCTCGCTTGTGACGCTGTCCGCGTCGCAGGCGAACTACCGGCTCGCGACCGGCGAGCAGTGGGAGGCCGGCGTCAAGCAGACGCTGCTCGACGGCCGCGCGTACTGGACCTTCGCGGTGTACGACATCACGAAGCGCAACCTGCTCAGCACCGATCCGTTCAATCCCGCGCTGCGCCAGCAGGTCGGCCGGCAATCGTCGCGCGGCATCGAGCTGACAGGCGGCGCGCGGCTGCCGCACGGCTGGACGATCGACGCGAACGTCGCGCTGCTGCGCGCGCGTTATGACGAGTTCAACCAGAAGGTCGGCGGTGCGACGGTGTCGCGCGCCGACAATGCGCCGGCCAACGTGCCGCAGCAGACGGCGAACCTGTGGCTCGGCTGGGCGTTCGCCGAACGCTGGCAGGCGAATGCAGGTGTGCGTTACGTCGGCGCGACTTACGGCGACGACGCGAACCGTGTGCAGGTGCCGTCGTACACGGTGTTCGATGCGTCGCTGCGCTGGCAGCCGACGTCGCGCACCGAGCTGGCGCTGTACCTGCGCAATCTCGCGAACCGCACGTATGCGGTGACGACGTCGAACGGCGGCGAGCAGTGGCTGCTCGGCCCGTCGCGCTCGGCGGAGCTCGTCGCGACGATGCGCTTCTAATGCGGCGCGGCGAGCTTCCCGTGGCCCACATGCTCGACATCGAACGCGTGAGCTGGTCTCCCGGTGGTGCGATCGCCGTGCTCGATTCGGTGACGCTGAGCGTGGCCGAAGGCGAGTTCGTCGGGCTGGTCGGCCCGAACGGCAGCGGCAAGACGAGCCTGCTGCGCTGCGTGTTCCGTTACGCACGGCCCGATGCGGGCCGTGTCGCGCTCGACGCGCAGGACGTGTGGCGCATGCGGCCGCGCGCGGTCGCGCAGCGCATCGCGGTGCTGCAGCAGGAGACGCCGGACGATTTCGGGCTGACGGTCGACGAACTGGTCGACATGGGGCGCACGCCGCACAAGCGGCCGTTCGACGCGGAGACGGCCGACGATCGTCGGATCGTCGAATCCGCGCTGCACGACGTCGGCCTCGTCGAGCGCCGCGCGCAACGCTTCGCGTCGCTGTCGGGCGGCGAGAAGCAGCGCGCGCTGCTGGCTCGCGCGCTCGCGCAGCAGCCTGAACTGCTGCTGCTCGACGAGCCGACCAACCATCTCGACCTGCGCCATCAGCTCGAACTGCTCGCGCGCGTGCGGCGCCTCGGCATCGCGACGCTCGCCACGATTCACGACCTCAATCTCGCGGCCGCGTATTGCGACCGGCTCCACGTGCTCGCGCATGGCAGGGTCGTCGCATCGGGCACGCCGGCCGACGTGCTGACCGAAGCGCTGCTGCGCGACGTGTTCGGCGTCGCCGCGCTCGTCGATCGCCATCCCGTCACGGGCCGGCCGCGCATCACGCCGCTTCATCCGGAATGACCACCATGCCGTTTCCTGTCTCGTTCTCCGCTTTGTCGTCCGAATTGTCGTCCGCTTTGTCGTCGATATCCCGCCGGCTGGTTGCCGCGACCGTGCTCGGCTGTACGGCCGCTCATGCGGGTGCGTATCCCGTTACCGTGCGCAGCTGCGATCGCGACGTGACGTTCGAACGCGCGCCGACGCGCGCGGTGAGCAACGACGTGAACCTGACCGAGATGATGCTCGTGCTCGGCCTGAAGGACCGGCTCGTCGGCTACACGGGCATCGGCGGGTGGAAGACGGGCACCGCGCGCGTGCGCGACGCGTTGCGCGGCGTGCCCGAACTGGCGAGCCAGTATCCGTCGCGCGAAGTGCTGGTGGCCGCGCGCGCCGACTTCTATCTCGCGGGCTGGAACTACGGGATGCATGTCGGCGGCCCGGTGACGCCCGCGACGCTCGCGCCGTTCGGCATCCGGACGTACGAGCTGACCGAATCGTGCTCGCACGTGATGAAGCAGGCGGGCGCGTCGTTCGACGACGTGTTCCGCGACCTGAACAATCTCGGCCGGATCTTCGGTGTCGACGCACGCGCCGCGCAGGTCGTGGCCGCGATGCGCGCACGTCTTGCGGCGGTGGCGCGCGCGATCGGGCATCCGGAGCCGTTGCGCGTGTTCGTCTACGACAGCGGCACCGACAAGCCGATGACGGCCGGCGCTCTCGCGATGCCGAGCGCGCTGCTTGCGGCGGCCGGGGCGCGCAACGTGATGGCAGACCTGCCGCGCAGCTGGACGCAGGTGAGCTGGGAAAGCGTGGTGGCGCGCGATCCGCAGGTGATCGTGATCGTCGACTATTCGGCCGTGACGGCAGCGCAGAAGCAGCAGTCCCTGCTGAGCCAGCCGGCGCTCGCGCGCGTGGCCGCGATCCGCGACCGGCGCTTCATCGTGATTCCATACGATGCGGCGACGCCGGGCCCCGAGAATGTCGCGGCCGTCGAGACGCTGGCGCGTGCGCTGTATCCGGCCGCGTTCGCCGGCCCGGTGCGATGAGCGTGCCCGTGCGTGCATCGCGGCCCGCCATGCGCATGGTGCTGCCGGTACTGGCGCTGTTGCTGATCGTGTCGATCGTCGCGTCGGCTGCATTTGGTCCGGCGCCGATCGCGATGCCGGCCGCGGTGCGGATCGTCGTCATGCACCTCGTGCCGGCGTTCGGCGAGGCCGGCGCGCTCGCGGCGGGGGCGGGCGACGACAGCATCGTGTGGCTGATCCGGATGCCGCGCGCGCTGCTCGCCGCGATCGTCGGCGCGACGCTGGCGGCGGTCGGGGTGTCGCTGCAGGCGGCGACCGCGAACCGCCTGGCCGATCCGCACCTGCTCGGCGTGAGCGCGGGCGCGATGCTCGGCGCCGTCGCGGTCACCGTGCTGGCCGGCGCGGCATTCGGCCCGTTCACGCTGTCGGCCGCCGCCTTCGCGGGCGCGCTCGCGGCGACCGCCTGCGTCGTGGCGCTCGCTTACCGGCGCGGCCGGCTCGAATCCGACCGGCTGCTGCTCGCGGGCGTATCGGTGTCGTTCATGATGGCCGCGTTCGGCAACCTGCTGCTGTATCTCGGCGATCAGCGCGCCGCGTCGTCGGTGCTGTTCTGGATGCTCGGCGGCGTCGGGCTCGCACGCTGGGATCTGCTGCCGGTGCCGGCCGTCTGCGCGGCGCTCGCCGGCGGCGCGTTGTATGCGCGCCGGCGCGAACTGAATGCGCTGATGTCGGGCGACGTCGCCGCAGCCGGGCTCGGGGTGCCGAGCGCGCGGATGCGGCGCGAGGTCTTCGTTGTCGCGTCGTTCGCGACGGGCGCGATGGTGGCGGTGAGCGGGGCGATCGGCTTCGTCGGGCTCGTGACGCCGCATCTGTGCCGTCGCGTCGTCGGTGCCGAGCACGGCAGGCTGCTGCCGGTTGCCGCGCTGACCGGCGCGATCCTGCTCGTGTGGGCCGATGTGGCCGCGCGCACGCTCGCGGCGCCGGAGGATCTGCCGATCGGGATCGTGACCGCGATGTTCGGCAGCCTGTTCTTCGTCGCGTTGTTGAGGCGCCGCTGAGCGACGCGCACGCATCGGCGGTCAGGCGGTCAGGCGCTCAGGCGCGCAGGCGGTCAGGCGCTCAGGCGCTCAGGCGCTCAGGCGCTCAGGCGCGCAGGCGGTCAGGAGCCCAGGAGCTCAGGAGCTCAGGAGCTCAGGAGCTCAGGAGCTCAGGAGCTCAGGAGCTCAGGAGCTCAGGAGCTCAGGCGCGCAGGTGCTCAGGCGCGCAGGTGCTCAGGTGCTCAGGCGCTCAGGCGCTCAGGCGCTCAAGCGCTCAAGCGCTCAAGCGCTCAAGCGCTCAAGCGCTCAAGCGCTCAGGCGAGGGCGGCCGGCGCGCCTGCCGCGCGCTTCATCGCCGCGGGATGGCCATGCCCGTGCCGGCGCCGAATGCATCGGCAGGCGCGAGGGGATCCGGCACGTCGAACAGGTTGTCCGGCAGCGTTCGCGCGGGCAGCGTGATCACGAAGCGTGCGCCGCCGAGCGGTGAATCCTCGAGCCGCACGTCGCCGCCATGCACCTGCGCGACACGCCGCACGATCGCGAGCCCGAGCCCGAAGCCGCCGGTCTGCCGGTCGCGGCTGGAGTCGAGCCGCTGGAACGGTTCGAACACGCGGGCGCGCTCGGCGGCCGGAATGCCGGGGCCATCGTCGTCGACGCTCAGCACGAGCGTGCCGGACGCGTCGCTCGCGGCGGCGAGCAGCACCGTGCGCGATGCATAGCGCGCGCCGTTGCGGATCAGGTTCAGCAACGCGCGGGCGACCAGCTTCGGGTCGCACACGTGGGTGGCGGGTGCACCGAGCGTCGACACGTCGAGCGAGATGCCGCGATCGGCGATATCGTTCGCGACGTTGCCGGCGACGCTGTCGATCAGCGCATCGACGACGACTTCCATCGGCGCGAGCTGGCTCGCACCCTGTTCGAGCCGGCCGATCGTCAGCAGCTCGGTGACGAGCTCGTCGAGTTCGCGCACGTCGCGCCGCAGCGCGTCGCGGCGTTCGCGCATGCGTTCCGTTTCGTCGGGCTCGGCGAGCAGCGCGAGCCCGAATTCGAGCCGCGCGAGCGGCGTCTTCAGTTCGTGCGAAATGCCGTGCATCATTTCGCGTTGCTGCTTGATCGACGCCTCGATGCGCTCGGCCATGTCGTTGAACTGTTGCGACAGTTCATAGATGTTCGACTTGCCGGACAGCTTCACGCGTGTCGCCAGCGTGCCGGCGCCGAATGCGCGGGCGGCCTCCTGCAGCCTGCGCAGGTCGCGCCAGTGATAGTGAACCCACAGCACCACCGCGAACAGCGTGGCGAGCGCGAGCAGCAGGTACGCATAGATCCTGATGTCGAGATCGAAGGCTTCGATCGGCCGCGCATGCAGGACCGTACCGTCCGCGAGCGGCATGTAGTAATCCTTGCCGTTGTAGCTGATCGCGATCCGGCCGGCATTGAGATCGCGCAGCGGCACGCCGCTCAATTGCGCACGGGCGGCGGTCATCGACAGGAAGCCGAACCCTTCGTTGCCGTGTTTCGCGAGCTCGCGCAGCGCGAGTTCGCGTTGCCCGCCCGGATGGCGTTCGAGGTAGTCGTTGAGCACGAACGCATAAGTCGTCAACGAGTCGCGCTGCGCCTGTGCAACGCGCTCGTAGAAGATCCGGTCGAACGCCAGCTGGATGAACAGGATCGACGCGGCGACGAACAGGATCACGACGAGGTACAGCCTGATCAACGGGCGCAGCATTTATTCGTCCCACGCAGAAGGGCTGAACAGGTAGCCGCGGCCCCAGATCGTCTTGATCTTGTGCGGCTCCGACGACGCATCCTCGAAGCGGCGGCGCAGCTTCGAGATGCCGGAATCGACCGAGCGGTCGAGTCCGTCGAACTCGATCCCGCGCAGCTGCTTCAGGATGTCGTCGCGGCTCAGCACGGTGCCGGCCGCGCGCGCGAGAATCAGCAGCAGGTTGAATTCGGCGGTCTTCAGGTCGACCGGCTCGCCGCGCCACGTGACGGTGCGGTTCGGCGGCGAGATCGCCAGCTCGCCGAACAGGAGCGCTTCGGGCGCGGCCACGGGCGCTTCCGCGGCGGCCGGCTGCGCGCGGCGCAGCAGCGCGCGGGCGCGGGCAACCAGCACGCGCGGCTCGATCGGTTTGGTCACGTAATCGTCGGCGCCCGTCTCGAGGCCCGCGACCTGGTCGTAGACGTCCAGGCGCGCGGTCAGGATCAGCACGGGGACGTTGGTGAACGCGCGGATGCGCCGGCAGACTTCCATCCCGTCGAGGTTCGGCAGCATCAGGTCGAGTATCACGAGGGCCGGCTGGTGCTCGCGCACGGCCGCGACGGCGAGGTCGCCGCGCCGGACGACCGTCACCGCGAATTCATAGCTGTCGAGATATTCGCGGACGAGTTGCGCGAGGCGGTCGTCGTCCTCGATCAGCAGTACGCGGTATTTGAGCGGATCTTCGTTCATGGTCTCCTCAGGATGCACGCGCCATCTCACGCCCCGGCAAGCCGGTGTGCGGCGCGGCCCGCAAATTCTATCCGGCGCGTCGAAGACCGGGGGAGCGGTACGACAATCTCGGACAATCGAACACAATTGAGCACAGATTTTCCGAAGATTCAGGACAGTCTCGGCGCAGCGCGGCACCTAGACTGCGGGCTCCGTCACTCTTATCTCAATATTGTGCGCCCAATACTCCGCCGCTACCGCTATTGCATGCCGCTCGCCGGCCTGACCCTTGCCGCCGCCGCCCACGCGGAAAACCAGTATTCGCTTTCGCTTGGCGGCGGTTTCGCGCCGCGCTACCAGGGCAGCAACCAGTATCGCGGCGTCGTTGCGCCGGGGTTTTCCGCGAAGTTCGGCAACGGCTTCTTCGTCGACAGTACCGAGGGCGCGGGCTACCGGCTGGACCTGCCGCACGGCGTGTTCCTGTCGGCGGCCGTGAGTTACGACGCGGGCCGCGCCGACGAGAACCGCTTCGACATGCCGGGCTCCGACTACCTGAAGGGGATGGGCCGGATTCCGGGCTCGGTGCTGGTCGGCGTGCGCGCGGGCGTGACGCTCTTCAATGCGGCGGAACTGAGCGTCACGATCGACACACCCGTGACGCACACGTCGCGCGGCGTGTCGGGGCACATGGATCTCGCGGTGCCCGTGTTCAAGACCTCGCAGCACGAGATCATCCTGACGGGAACCGTGCATGCGGGCTCGGGGCGCTATACGCAGACGTTCTACGGCGTGACCGACGCGCAGTCGATGACGAGCCGGTTCCGGCCGTATTCGACGAGCGGCGGGATCGACAGCGCGTCGATGGCGGTTGCGTGGAACTGGACGCTGTCGCAGCACTGGTCGGTGCTCGCGACCGGCGGCGTGACGCGGTTGCTTGGTCGCTACGGCGACAGCCCGATCGTCCAGTCGCGCAGCAACTACTACGGCATCGCGGGCGTGACCTACAAGTTCTGAACGGGTTGCCGGCGCGCGTATGCCGCACGCGATGCGTCGGTGTCGACGTGGCAGCCGTCGCGGCGAATCGCGTGCGGTAACATGCAGCCGGGTCCGGCGCGATGCCGGGCTTGCGACCCGGTTCGCCGACACGGCCAGACCGTGTCGCGTCACCGCCGACATTCGCTGGCCGGTCTTCGTCAGGAAACGGCCGGCGGCGCACGGCACCGATCATTCATGCGACGCCCGGCCGTGCACGAAGGCCGTACACGGCACACCGGGTCGCAACAGGGAGAAGCCGATGAAGAACACGATCGCGATGCTCGTTGCACTCGTTGCTAGCGCAACCTTTTCAGGATGTGCGGACATGAACACGAAGCACCCCAACGCCACCGCCGGCGGCGCGGTGATGAATCCCGCGCCGTCGGGCGCCGTGAGCGCGTGCAAGGCGGACGCCGCGCCGGACGACGCGCTGGTCGGCAAATCCGAGGCCGACGCGGCCGCGCTGCTCGACGGCTGCCTGTGGCGCGTGCTCGAGCGCGACGGCAAATCGCTGCCGGGCACGATGGATTACCGTCAGGAACGCCGCAATCTCGGCATTCGCGACGGCAACGTGATCTGGGTGCGGCGCGGGTGACGGATTCGGCCGCTGCGTCCGGTTACGCGGCGGCCATTCCGGATTGCAGCGTGGGGGCAGCGGTGTCGGCCGTCGTCGCGGGTGTGACGAGCATCACGCCGCGTGCGAGCGGGTCGCTGACCGATGCCGCGAATACCGCTTGCCGCTCTTCCATCGCGCGATCGGCAGCAACCGCCAGCGCCGCCAGCGCGAGCGCCGCGCCGCTTGCGCCGTTGGCGAGCCCGAGGTGGCGGCTGCGCTCGGCGGCATCGTCGCCCCAGGTCTGTTCGCTGACCGTCACGACTTCGGTGCGACGACTGCTGCGCTGATCGGCGTCGGTGACGAATCCGGGGGTCATCAGGTCGGGGTGCAGCATCGACAGGCGCGTACCCGCCGCCGTGAGCAACTGCCCGAGCGTCGTCGATTCGGCCTTGCCGTGATCGGCGGAACCCGCGCGGCGCGCGGCCGCGAGGCGATGGAGCGACGGCACGGGCGTCGCATGCGGGGCGTCGGGATGACCGAGCAGCAGCGCGCATGCGCCTTCGCCGGGCATCACGCCGTTCGGCCGATCGCGGCCGTAGAGCCGGCCCGTGCGATCCAGCGCGTCGACGGCGTCCTGGCTCGCGGTGGAGTCGAATGCGAGCACGACGTGCAGATCGCCGGACGGTTGCAGGTGCAACGCCTGGATCAGTTCGTCGATGACTGCCCACGCTTGTACGGGATCGGCGACCGTGCGCAGTTGCGCGCGCACGATGCCCGGCGCGACGGCTTCGCGTGCCGCGTGCGCGTCGAGCCATGCGGCGAGCGTTGCGGCGACCGGTTGCCAGCGATCCGGCATCAGCAGGTGGAGCCTGAGCGGCGACGCGTCCGTGCCCGCGCCGGACAGCATGGCATGCCGCTCGCGCAATTCGTCGAGCGCATCGGCGGCCAGCAGCAGCCCGCGCCAGTGCTCATCCTGCAGCGTTTCCTGCGTGCCTGGCGCCAGGAGGCTTGCATCGAACCGGTCGAGTGACACCGAATCGACCGTGCTGGCGAATACACCGGTTCCGTCCGGGCGTTGCAGTTCGGGATGAAGCGCGACGGGACGTTCTTCCTGGGCCGCCGCATCGATTTCCGCGGTCGTCGCACCTGTCGGCAGCCGGACGCTGCTGTCGAGCAGCAGGGCCGACCAAGTATGCGACGCGGCATCCTGCGAGGCCGTAGCGTCATTCGACGCGTGCGATGTCGCCGGTGCGGCGGCCGCGAGCGCCGGGCGCTGGCCGAGGCCCCGGCGCAACCATGCCACGCAAACGGCGAGCGCCGCCGGCAGCACGAGCCCGCACAGCAGGAGTTCCCTGGTGGTCGGTGCATGTCGGGTCGTCTTCCACCAGACGAGCACGGCGACCCACACCGCAACGAATAGCGCGGCGACGAGTGCCGTTTTGCGCAACCCCGTGATCATTTCCGTCGATTCCCCCGTGACTTGCCGACGTCGCGTGTCAGCTGCCGTCGCTGCCTGCCGTTCTGCTCGCGACCAGCACCGCGCCGCAGGCCGTCTTGTAGCCGTCGCGTGCGACGCCTTCGCCTTGCACGATCATCGTGTCGTCGCCGTCGACGATGTGATTCGGGCCGTGTATCGGACACGTCACCGTGTCGTTGCGGCGAGCAATGCCGCGACCGTCGACCGATGACAGCGTGGATGCGCTGGTCACGGTGCCGCCATGACTGTGCTTGTCGCCAAGGACGACGAAGGGTTGGGTCATACTGATGGGCCTCATTGCTGGATCGTCGTCGATGCATCCGGATTTCCCGATCCCGGATGTAATCGACGACGCTTCTCGAAGCTATTTAGACTGAATCAGGTATTTGTTACCTTTCGGAAATAATTTCCTGATCCGGTTAAATAGTCAGGTAGCTGTCGAACTGAAAGCAGCCATTATCGTGCGTGAAGCCCGTGCGTCAAGCCTCGCATTTTTAAATCTAGGTTGTTTGCCTATGGCGGAGCCTGACTGTGTAATCTAAAATAGTAAGCTTCAAATAGGGGCGCATCATCCCGGCCAGCCGGCGTGCGTTCCGCCTGATAGCGGGGCGGGCGCCCTTACCAAGCGATGCTGCAGGGGAATTCCGCGGGTTTCCTGCCGGTTGGCGTGGCGATTGCGATGCCGGCTATCGTGCATCGTCCCGTGTTCGTCGCAGCCATATGCATTTAAAGACGTCAAATCCTGAGAGAGCGGGAATCACATGAGCGTCATCAAGGAATTTGCGTCTTTGTTCGGCGCGTTCAATCGCCTGTATTCGCTGGACGGATCCGGTGCACTTGCTGCATTTCAAATCGAGCGCTGGACCGGCCGCGAATCGCTCTCCGATCTCTTTCAATGGAACGTCGATGCGCTGTCGACGGATCCCGCACTGGATCTCGACGCGATGCTCGGGCAGCGTGTCGCGATCCGCACCACGCTCGCGAACGGCACGACGACGCTGCGCAGCGGACTCGTCGCCGAGGCCGAGTGCATCGGTTACGACGCAGGCCTCGCTCGCTACCACCTCCAGATCGTGCCGTGGCTCGCGGCACTCACGCATGCGCGCGACGAGCGCACCTTTGTGAACCAGACGCTCGCCGACGTGCTCGACACGGTGTTCGCACCGTACGCGGGAATCGCGCGGTGGCGCCTCACGCCGGATGCGAGCCGGCGTCTCGACGCGCTGGCCCCGGTTGCGTATCGCGTGCAGTACCGCACTCATACGCACTACGAATTCGTGCAGCATCTGCTGGCCGAGGCCGGCCTCGGGTTCTGCTTCGTCGAGGACGAGGACGCGCCCGCCGGGCATGCGATGCTGGTCTTCGACGACAGCGCGCAACTGGCCGAGGACGATACGTCGGCGCGACGCGGCGGGGTGCCGCGCCGCTCGAGCGGGACGGCGACCGACGCCGACGACGTGATCCTCGGGATCGGGCAGTCGCTGTCGCTGACGGCCGATCGCATCACGCTGATCAGCAGCGACTACCGCGCGAACCGCGCGACCACCGCGAGCACGCATCTCGGCCGGCCGAACGGCACGCGCGAGCTCTACGACGACGTCGGGCCGGAGGCGTTCGACACCCTGCGCGACGCGGAAGACGCGGCGCGGCGCCAGGCCGACGCGATCGTGTCGCGCGCATGTTTCTGGACCGGCTACGGCACGCTGCGCACGGCGCGCGCCGGGCGCGCGCTGAAGCTCGTCGATTCCGGCTGGCAAGCCGTGCGCGGCGCCGCGGCGCCCGAGGATTTTCTGCTGACGCACGTCGAGCACGTCGGGATCAACAATCTCCCGCAGACCGTCATGGAAGCCATCGAGCGGCAACTCGGACCGTTGCCCGCGGCGGAGCTCGATCCGCGCGTGCTCCGGCAAGCGAAGGCCGGCGGTTACGCGAACCGGTTCGATGCGGTGCCGCGCACGCAAGTCTGGCGGCCCACGCTGGCGGACGGAACCGGGCAGCGGCTCAATCCGGTCGCGACGGCGCTGGGCGCGCAGACGGCGATCGTCGTCGGTCCGACCGGCAGTGCGCAGCCCGGTTCGACGGGGCCGGTGCATGCCGACGCGCAGGGGCGCCTGCGCGTCCGGTTCCACTGGCAGGCGCAAGACGATGCGGGCACCTATCCGACGCGCGCCATTCAACGGCTCGCGAGCGACGGGCACGGCCTTCAGCAGGTGCCGCGCATCGGCCATGAAGTCCTCGTGCAGTTTCACCATGGGCTGATCCACCGGCCGATCGTGCTCGGCGGCCTGTTCAACGGCCGCGGCGAAGGCGGCGAGTCGCCTTCGCCGGGCGGTGTGGCCGGGAAACCGCTCGACGCATCGATCTACACGCAGGCGGGCGACCATGCGCCGAGCGCGCAGGGCAATCTCGCGAGCGGGCTGAGCCCCGCGTGGCACGGCGCCGGCGGCGGCACGGATCGCCACCATCACGCCGGCGCGCTGTCGGGCTTCAAGAGCCAGGGGTTCGACGGGCAGGGCCACAACCAGCTCGTCGCGGACGATTCCGACGGCATGGGACGCCTGCAGATGGCGACCACGCACGCGGCGACGCAACTGAACCTCGGTCATCTGCGTCATCAGTCCGACAACTATCTCGGCAGCTTTCGCGGCGAGGGCGTCGAATTGCGCTCGGACGCGTATGGTGCGATGCGTGCGACGCGCGGCTTGCTGGTGTCGAGTTATGCGCCTGCCGGCGCCGCGCAGCCGGCGGGCGATGCATCCGCGCTGCAGGCGCTGCTCGCGCGGCACGCCGCGCTGGTCGGCCGGTTCGACAAGACGGCCGATACGCACAGGACGCTGCCGTTCGCCGCGCAGCGCGGCGTGGAGCAGGCGGGCCAGTCGTCGCTGAACGGCAAGGCCGCGCCGCTCGACGCGCTCGCGCAGAGCTTCGCGACGACGGTCGGCGCGAACGGCTACGCGCAGGCATCGGCCGATGCCGCACAGCGATCGACCGGCAACGCACTGCCGCATACGGGTGACGCGGTGCTCGGCATCGAGGCACGGGGCGGACACGGGCTGATCGCCGGGCAGGCGCTGCAATGGGCGGCCGGCGAAACGCTGTCGCTCGGCAGCGGTGCCGACTTCAATCTCGCCGCCGCGCAGCAGCTGCGCATTCACAGCGGGCAGGGCATCGGCTGGCTGGCCGGCGCGAGCCACGCGGACGGCGTCGGCATGAGCATGATCGCCGGCAAGGACGGACTGACGCTGCAGGCGCAGCGCGACGCGCTGGGCCTGCGTGCGCGCGACGATCTGAAGGTCGCGTCCGCGAGCGCGGATGTCGAGGTTGCCGCGAAGAAGACCGTGCATCTCGCGGTGAGCGGCGGCGCGCACGTGACGATCGAAGGCGGCGACGTCACGTTCGGCTGCCCGGGCAAATTCGTCGTGTACGCCGCGCAGCATGCATTCGTGGGCCCCGATCAAATGAGTACGCCGTTGCCGCAGTTTCCCGAGAAGGTCTGCGTCGAATGCCTGCTGCACGCGATGCAGTCGGGCAGCGCGCTTGCGGGCAAGGCGATCTGAGCATGATGATCGAGACGACCGACTGGATCGACCGCTACCCCGACGACACGCCGGACCGGCTGAACGCACTGTTCGAGCGCGCGCCGGCCGCTGGCCGCTGGCATCTGCTGCTCGACATGGGGTTCGCGCCGGCGCTGCATGACCGGATGCCCGCCGTCGACCGCAACGATGCCGTCGTCGTGCTGTACGAAGGTGTGTACGACGGCGACGACCTGCTGGCGATTTCGCCCTGCCTCGTACCGTTGCCTGCCGACGCGGCAGCGCGCACGGCGATGCTCGGGACCATGCTGCGCGAGACGTCGGGACGTCCGATGGTGAGCCTGTTGCGCGGTGCGCGCGATACGGACGCGCTCGCCGCGCATCTGCGCGGGCAGATGGAGGCGAGCGCGGCGGCCGACGGCGAAGCGTTCCTGGTGCGTCTCGCCGATACGCGTTGCGTGCCGGCCTGGCTCGAGGCGCTCACGCCCGCGCAGCGTCGCCGCTTCACGGACGGCATCGATGCGTGGCACGTGTTCGATCGCACCGGGGCGCTCATGGCGCTCGATGTCGACACCGCGAGCGAAGCGGCCGTCGGCGAAACGGACGCCGGGCGCAGCGGCGAGCCCTACGTGCTCGACGAGGACCAGGTCGAACGGCTGCGGCAGGCCGCGAAGGTCGACACGCTGATTTTTCATGTCCGCCAGCGTCCGGAGAGTTTCGGCCGGCTGGTGGCAACGCCGGCGCAAGCCCATGCGTGCGTGAGCGCGGCGTGGGCGCGGCACGACGGGCCGCGCGCGGCGGCGGCGCGGGTCGCGCTCGATGCGCTCGCGGCGGCCGGGTACCTGGTGACGGAGCCGGCGCCGGCTACGTCGTCCGCATAGAACGATGCGGGTTCGCGTGCATGCGAACGGCGACACGGACGTGTCGGCGCGGCATGCGACGGGGGCACGCAGTGGATAGCGATCCGCGCCGGACGGCGTCGGACAAGAGGATCAAGAGATGAGTCTGAATGCCGGTTCCACGACGTTTGCCGCTCGGCTGCTGATGTTCATGGCCATCCTGCTGGGGACGGCAGGATGTTCGCGTGCGACCGACGTGTCGTCTTCGGCGCCGGGGGCGCCGGGGGCGTCGAGCGTGTCGAGCACGTCGGCCGCGCCCGACACGATGGGGCTGAAGCTGAATGCCCTCAACTACACCGACGTTCCGATCGGCGCGTTTTATGTCGACGGTACCTGGGGCGGGGCGGTTCCGGCACGCATCGGCAGCGGCGGCGGCGCGATCATCTGCTGTGTCGCGTTGCCGAAGCAATGGCATCCGGGGCTGACCGTCAACCTGCAGTGGCGGGACGACAACCTGTACAAGAAGGATCCGAAGGCGCTTGCGAGCCGCGTCGTGCCGGTCGAGCGCTACGACGCGTTCTCGGACGGCTTCCTGTGGGTCCTGTTCTTTCCGCACGATCGAATCAAGGTCTATGCGTCGCAGTGGATGCCCGGCTACCGCGGCTTTCCTGAAAATCTTCAGGCGCCCGCTGAAGCGTGTCCGGGGCACTTCACGTTGCGCAACAGCGATCCGCAGTGCCCGAATCCCGACAAGAGGATCGCGCCATGAGTTTCCGCTTCGCGAGCGCTGACCGGCCGGACGTCGGGGTCGTCACCCCGGAGGAGCAGGACGCGATCATGCGCCGCCTGCACGACGACGACGGGATGAGTTGCTGCAAGACGCTGCATGTCGGCATTTTCTTCGACGGCACGCGCAACAACGCCGATCGCGATCGCGCCGGCGGCAAGCACAGCAACGTCGCTCGCCTGTTCGACGTGTTTCCCCGCGACAAGTATCACAGCGCCATCTACGTGGCGGGCGTCGGCACGCCGTTCGTCGACGAGATCGGCGACCAGGGCGTCGGGTTGCAGGCCGCGGCGGGCGCCGCGACGGGGTGGGCCGGCGAGGGGCGTATCAACTGGGCGCTGCTGCAGATCCACAACGTCGTGCATGCGCACGCGTTCGGCAATTCGCTGTCCGCAGCGCTCGGCAAGAGCGACAAGGCGCTCGCGAAGGCCGTCAGCGTCGACCTGAATTTCAAGGGCATCGATCTCGGCGGCACGCCGCCCAAGCCGGGCAGTCTCGGCGACATCAACGCGCGCGGCAGCTCGAGCGTCGGCGCGCTCAAGCTGATGGCGGCCGAGCAGAACGGGATCGAGCTGACCTGGGATCGCGACACGATCTGGGCGCAGCTCAAGGGCGAAGTCGATACGGCGAACTGGACCGCGACGATGCGCGCGTGGGACGACAAGCGGCGCGTCGCGCTGCAGGCCCGTTGCGCGGAGTTGAAGGCGCGCGTCGGCGATCTGCTGGTCAAGGGCAAGCCGAAACTGCAGCGCATCCGCCTGTACGTGTTCGGCTTTTCGCGCGGTGCGGCCGAAGCACGCACGTTCTCGAACTGGCTGAACGATGCGCTCGACGCCGATTTCAGCCTGTGCGGCGTGCCCGTGTCGTACGACTTTCTCGGCCTGTTCGATACGGTCGCGTCGGTCGGCATCGCGCAAAGCACGGCCGCGACGTTGTTCGACGGGCACGGCGGCTGGGGGCGCAAGGAGCTGATGGGGCTGCCGTACTCCATCCGCCGCTGCGTCCACATGGTTGCCGCACACGAACCGCGCGGATCGTTCCCGCTCGACCTGATCGATGCGTCGACGGACGGGCGTGAGGAGATCGTCTATCCGGGTGTCCATTCGGACGTCGGCGGCGGTTACGGGCCGGGCGAGCAAGGGCGCGGCACGGGCGATGCGGACAAGCTGTCGCAGGTGCCGCTGCTCGACATGTATCGTGAAGCGCGCAAGGCCGGTGTTCCGCTCGACATCAACGGGCCCGGCGTCGCCGCCGAAGCGGCCGCGGCGTTCGCGATTTCGCCCGCGCTCAAGCGCGCGTTTTCCGCCTACGTGAGAACCAGCGCGGACTACTACTACGCCAAGGAACACGGCACGCCGGGCCTGATGCGCGCGCACTACGGGCTGTACCTGCGCTGGCGCAAGATGCGCCTCGACAACTTGCGTACGCAACCATCGTTTCTTGCCGCGAAGGCCGCGTATCCGCAGGATGCCGTCGATCTCGACAGCGCGAACGAGGAACTGCGGCTCGAATGGCGCGACCTGCTCGAGTGCGAGAAGCAGGGCGGTCCGACCGTGCGCCGCTACGCGGGCAACGCGGTCAGCAAGAAGCTCACGCAGAACCCGAAGGCGGCAGCCGTCATCTCCCCGGCCGTGCTGCCGATCGTCCAGGGCCTGCAGTCCGCGATTCCGCTCGTCGGTCCGGTGGTGCGCGCGAGCGCGAAGCGCGCCGAGGATTTCTTCCAGTTGCAGCTCGACGAAAAGTGGCAACAGTGGCTCGAGGTGAGGGGCGACTGGAACATGGGGCCGCCGGAGGCGCCGATCAGCGCGCTGTACGACAACTTCATGCACGACTCGCGCGCGTGGTTCAAGCCGCTCGGCGACGACGACGACGTCTGGAACCACAACCAGATCAAGGCGCTGAAAACCCGCCAGGCCGAATTCGAGCGCCAGCACGCGGCGTGGCAGAAGCGTCAGCAACTTGGCTTGCCCGGGCCGTCGCAGATCATGCAGGTGATGGGCGCGAGCGCGCTCGGACTCGGGCCCGGGGTCAGCGCGGTGCAGGAACCCGAACCGCGTTCGCCGCTGAGCGCACAGCAGGCCGACATCCTGAAGCGCTACGACGCCGCGCAGCAGGCCGCGCAGAAGGCGCGCGCGGCCAAGGACGCGAATGCGCCGACCGACAGCGCGGTGCTGACCGATCCCGATGTCACGGGCGGTCTCGCGCTGCAGGATTCGGGGCGCGAGTTTTCGTTCGTGTGGGGTTACCTGCGCTGGCGCACCGTCTTCGTGAACGGCGTGCGCTGGGATGCGCCCCACGTACCGAGCGTGCAGGAAGACATGGAGGCGCAGCGCAAGATGCTGCAGTACAAGATCAACATGAACGGGATGTTCCCGCAATGATGCGGCGTACCGTCTCCCGAGCGCGGCGGCCGCTCGCCGTTGCACCGTCGAACCGATTTGATACAAACCAGCCGACGCGACACGCATTCGCGCACGATTGCCGAGAAACGACATGGATCTTGTTGCCGCATTAACGGGATATGGGCAAGCGACCCGCCATATCCAGATCGATACCGCGATGCCGGGGGCATTCGTGGTCGAGCGCTTTCATGGTCGTGAAGGGATCAGCGAATCGTTCCGGTTCGAGATCGACGTGCTGTCGAGCGAGCCGTTTCTCGATCTGGCGCCGCTGATCGGCAGCGCCGTGCGGCTGCGTCTCGCGACGGCGGCGGGCGAACGCTGCTGGAACGGTTACGTCACGCATGCCGCGTATGCGGAGAGCGATGGCGAGTTCACGCGCTATCGGCTGACGATGGAATCGTGGCTCGCGCTGCTGCAACTGCGCCGCAATTGCCTGTATTTCGTCGATCTCGATGCCGAGGGCATCTGCGAGCAAGTGTTTGGCGATTACCCGGAAGCGCATCGGCGCTACGAGCGGATCGAGCCGCTGCGTGCGTTCCGCCTGCGCGGCCAGTATCGCGAAACCGATCTCGATTTCGTGTTGCGGCAGTTGTCGGAAGCCGGGCTGTCGTTTCGCGTCGAGCACGGGCAGGACGCGCGGAACGCACCGTCGGGCGATCATACGGTCGTCGTGTTCGACCGCCACGCGCGGCTGCCCGACGGCAGCGCGATCGCATTCAATGCGCAGGACGTCGGTGATCCGGACGGCGTGATGACGCAATTCTCCGATCGGCGTCAGCTCGTGCCGGATCGCGTGGTGGCGACGAGCTGGAAAGCCAGCGAGCTCGTTGCGCTGGCCGGCCAGGCGCAGCAGCCGGCCGACGCCGACGCGCCGCTGCTGCCGGTGCGGGAGGTCTACGACGGCCAGCGTGCCGGCCGCTTCGACACGAGCGGCGACGCGCAGCGCTACGCCGAGCAGCGTCTGGACGCGCTGCAACTCGCGAAGCGGATTTACCGTGGCGGCGGTTCGTCGCGCACGCTCGAGATCGGCAGGGTGCATACGCTGAACGATTATCTGGGCGGCCCCGTGCGGTTCGTGCCGCTGTCGATCGAGCACGAGGCCGTCAACAATCTCGGCGCGCAGATCGGGCAGCTGTTCGGACGCGGCGAGCTCGAGAAGGGCCTGTATCGCAACCGCTTCGTCGCGGTGCCGGAAGGCACGCCGATCGTGCCGCCGCATCGCGACCGGCCGACGGTGCATGGCGTGCAGGCCGCGATCGTGGTCGGCGAGCCGGGCGGCCGCGTCAGCAGCACGCGCGATCACCAGGTCCGCATCCAGTTTCCATGGATGCGCGGGGTCGCACCGCTGCCGGGCGGGCTGACTGATACGGCGAGCCGCGCCAATCCGGCCGGCCATGCGCCGGGCGACCATCGGTCGGGCATCCTGGTCCGCGTCGCCGAACAGGCCGCCGGGCCGAATTTCGGTCATGCGTTCGCGCCGCGCGTGGGGGCGGAGGTGGTGGTCGGCTTCGAGTCCGGCAACATCGATGCGCCCGTCGTGCTCGGGCAGGTGTACGGCGGCCGGGTGCGTCCGCCGTTCTCGGCCGGCGAAGGCAGCGACGCGAATCATTCAGGATCGCTGACGGGCCTGCAGACGCAAACGCTCGACGGGCAACCGGGTAGCCGCTGGGTGATGGACGATGCGGCCGGGCAATTGCGCCACGAGCTGAACAATTCGACAGCCGGCACGCGCCTCGCGCAGGGCTATCTGATCGACCAGCAGGGCACGATGCGCGGCGCCTATCGCGGCGAAGGCTTCGAACTGGCGACGCAGGGTTGGGGCGTCGTGCGGGCCGGCGCGGGCCTGCTGGTATCGAGTACCGCGCGTCAGCTCGGTGCGTCGACGCAGATGGACGTCGCCGAACGCGTGGAGCAGTTGAAGGACGCGGCGAAAACCGCGCATGAGCTCGACACGGCGGCGACCGGCGCGCAGGCGGTCGGCCTGAGCGCGAACGCGGCGCTGACGGATTTCCTGAAGGCGATCGATCCTGCGCAGGACGGCAAGTATGCGGGGAGCGTGGGCGGCCAGAGCGCGACCAAGCCGAGCGGCACGCAGCGCGACGGCGGCGATCCCGTCGAGCGATTCGCGACACCCGCGGTGCTGATGGAGTCGCCGGAGAACATCGTGGTGACGACGCCGGACAGCGCGGTGTCGTATGCGGCGCAGCATGTTCATGTGACGTCGCAGGGCGACGCGCACGTGGGCGCCGGTGCGACCGTGGCCGCGGCGACGGGCGATGCGATGAGCCTGTACAGCGTGGCGGGCGGGCTCAAGGCGATCGCGGGCGAAGGGCCGGTGAGCGTCGAGGCGCACGCGTCGACGATGGAGATTCTCGCGGACCAGACCGTGCGCGTGACGTCGACCGACGAGCGCGTCGACGTGCTCGCGCAGGATGCGATCGTGCTGCAGCAGGGACCGAACCGGATCACGCTGAAGGGCGGCGACATCATCGTCGAGACGCCGGGGCAGTTCGCGGTGAAGTCGGGCGGGCATCCGTTCCCGGGGCCGCGCGCGACGAGCGTGAAGCTGCCGGCGCTGCCGGTGTTGCCGCAGGGCGATCCGTGTGACTTCCTCGTACAGGCGCTGGCGGCGAGTCCGGCGGGGAGAGGGGTGGTGGCGGCGGGGGTGAGTGCGGTGGGGGCGGCGACATGGAGCGGGGCAGCGTCGGGCGCGACGGCTTTGATGGCCGACATGCCGGCTCCGGGAGCAGGTAACTTGCCGCTTGTCCCGCAGGCATTGGCAGATGAGTCGAGTCGATCCATGCCGGCACCGGTACCCGCTTCGTCGGGACAGAATGCGGCGCCCGGCCCGTCGCTCGGTTATTCGACTCCGCCGCCGGTGTCCAGCGAACTGGAAGGCATGCCGAAGAAAGGCCCGGCTGCGCAAAGCGGGACGTGCAATCTTCACGTCCCCGCGATTTCCACCGAGCTTCATACGGTCGATGCCGGATGCGTCAGCTATTACCAGACGGGAGAGGACGGCAAGGCGGTGCTCAAGGACAAGAAGCGAATCTGGCTGAATATGTCCGGCACGGAGGATTCGTATGACATCGAATACGCACCCGCGACGGCGACCGTGACGGCGATGATCTATATCAAGGTCAACCTGAAGGACCAGTACTGGATCAAAGACGGAACCGTCTACATGGATCCATCGACAGGAAAACCGTTCTCGGTGCCGTTCAATAGCGATGGAAACCGTAAAGACCTGGTGATTAAGATCGTGGACCGGCCGGGTGGTCTGGGTCCCATATCGTCGGGCTTCAAGAAGCGCATCGAGGACGGGCTGAATAGAGGGAACTATTCGATGCAGCCGAAAGAATGCCCGCTGGGTAGTGCATGTACATGCAAGGTCAAGCTGAGACTGGAAGTCGAACTGGTTCAAATTGGGCGATGCCATGCGGAGGTCAATCTGTTTCCGATGGCGACCCGGGCGGATTCGGGGAACTGGGGGGAAGTGAACGTCCAGTGGAACGGCCGGGAGAATCGGTACGTGCCGCTGAAAACGCAACATACGATCGTGCACGAGGCCGGCCACCTGTTCGGCTGGCCCGATGAGTATTTCCTGGATGGCGGGTCGGTGTATGGCAAATACATCAACTCGCAACACCTGGTCGACGTGAAGATGGCCCAGCTTGTCGACAACTGGCAGCGCGACACCCCCACGAACTTGATGGGCCGGGGGGTGTACACGGAGAAGCCGGAAATTGCGAAGCACTACATGTACAGCTTCCGCAACTGGTTCAACAAGAAAACCGGGATTGAATGGGAGGTGCTGAAATGAAGCGCTCGATCCTGTTCCTGGTGATGTCAACGATTTCTTTCGGGGTGGCGGAAATGACGCTTGCACATGATCGTCCGGATTATTTCGAGATTCGTAGCGGACAGGGACAGCTCAATCCGTCGCCATCGATGGTCTTCACGGCCGATGGTCAAACGGTGTCATATTTTTCGCGTGGGCGGGACATCGACCCGATGCCGCCATCGAGTTACGTCGGAATCGGGAAATATACGGCGGATCTCACGGGAACCTATCGCCAGCATGTCGATATGGTCAAGGCGACGTTGAGCAGCAGGACAATCCCCCAGATCCGCGCAATCAATAAGGGGTCCGTGCTCGTCTATTCGTTCAACAAGGATGGCCACCATTACGAGGGCACGTACAACTATCAGTTCGACGATCAATTCAACGAGAACCTTTCGGCGCTTTATGACCTTGCCCACGATTTGCTGGCGCGTGGCACGCCCGAGATCAATTTTCATCCGGAATTTTCGGTGCGATCCACCGCCGACCATCTTGTCGTCGACGTGACGTTCGCAAACGATGGCAAGCAGGATGTGGCGATCGACGGTCCTGATCGTTGGTCGCCAGATCTGGCGAGGCCCGATGTGCAATACATGGAGATCAGCGGCGGCAACAAACTCGTGGGTTTCGACGTCAGGCTTGTCAGCAAATATCTGAGTGACGTATCGCGCCACTATCGGCGCGAAATCGTCGTCAAGCCCGGTCAGCCCGAGAAGATGGAATTCCTCGTGCCTTACGCAGATCTGACCTATGACGCCGATTCGCCGATGCGCCGTGTCGAGCCCGGCACCTACGTCTTCGCCGGCAAGATGAACGTCGACATCCTGCGTCCGCAGGAAATGGACGGACGGATCTTCACGCCGACGAATCGGTTGGAAAACGTGAACCTGACGGGGAAGTGACCCTCACGTGATGCGCGTTATACGAATCCTGGTGTTGGTGGCATTGCTTCCCTGTGCGACGGACATGGCAGTGGCTGAAACAAAGATAGATTACTTCACGATCGCGGACAGCCCCGGGCAGAGCAAGCCTTTGCCTCCGCTGGCTCTCGCGTTCGACGGCAATCGTGCCGCCTACTATTCGCGTGGACTGGATCTTGATCTCATGCCGCCGCCGAAGTATGTGGGAATCGGAAAATACACGGGAGAACTGAGCGACGGATATCGTCGGGCGATCGATCAGATCAAGCAGATTCTGGTCAATCACGAGGTCGAGTCTGTCCCGGGCCGGAATATCGGATCGGTCCTGAGATATTCGTTCGATCAGAATGGAACGCGTTACCACGGCAGTCTTCAGTATCGATCCAGTGACGAGATCAACGGCAAGCTGTCGTTTCTTGCTGAGCTTGCACTGGATCTACTTGAGCATGGCAAGCCGGAAATCAATCTGCATCCGGAGTTTTCCGTGCGTTCTGCGTCGCGAAATCTGGTGGTCGATGTCGTGTTCAGGAATGAAGGAGAACAGGACGTCGTTATTGACGGTCCTGCCGAATGGGTGCCGAAAATTACGAATCCGAATGTGCAATACCTTCAGATCCATGGACTCGGCGACTCCGGTGTCAACTTCAAGGTCAGACTCGTTGCGAAGTACTTGACTGCCGCATCCGGATCCTATGCTCCGTCAATTGCCATCAAACCGGGGCAGACGGTAAAGGTCGAATTCGTCGTGCCTTATACGGAGGTGACGTTCGATCCGGACTCGTCTGCACGGCAGATCCATGCGGGCACGTACCGGATGGGAGGCGCACTCAAGGTCAACATTCAGTCGCCCGACGAAATGAAGGGCGAGATGTTTACGCGAATGGACATGCTGCCGGCCGTCGAACTGACCGAGTAGTGATGCGGGCTTCGGGCATCCCGAACGCCTCGATTGGAAACACCGCCCCCCGCGAACCCCGAACCCACACATCATGTCGACCCAATCTGACCTCATCCAGGCGTTCTTCCGCGGCTGGTCGCAGCACGACCGGTTCCTGTGGCTGACCACGCCGCTCGGCGTGGACAAACTCGTCGCCGAGAGTCTGCACGGATGGGAGTCGCTCGATCGCGGCGGCTTCCGGTTCCAGGTCACCGCGCTGACCGAGCGTCCCGACGTGCCGCTCGACAAGTTGATCGGTGCGCCGATCCTCATCGAATGGCAGGCCGCCGACGGGCAGGACGTACGGCGCCCGTTCCACGGCCATGTGATTGCCGCGGAGCTCGTCGGTTACAACGGCGGGCTCGCGCGCGTGCGGCTCGTCGTCGAACCGTGGCTCGCGCTGCTGCAGCAGCGCGTCGACAGCTACAACTTCGTGAACGCGAGCGTGGTCGAGATCAGCGAACAGGTCTTCGCGCACTACGCGCGTGGCGCGGTCGCGCCGGCATGGCGCTGGGCGCTCGCCGACCCCGCGCGATATGCGAGCCGCAGTCTGACAGCACAGGCCGGCGAATCGGACTTCGCGTTTCTCGAACGTCTGTGGGCGGAAGAGGGCATCTTCTACTGGTTCGAACACGAGGGCGACGCGCAGTCGACGAACCTCGGCAAGCACACGCTCGTCCTCGCCGATACGAACCAGCGTTTCGACCCGGCCGAACCCGAGGTCGTCGGTTTCCATCAGACGAGCGACGGCGATCCGCGCGGCGGTATCCGGCACTTCCTGCATGCGCGCCGCTGGCGCATCGGCAGCGTCGCGCGCGCAAGCTGGGATCATCGAAACCTGTCGACCCGTCCGTCCGACGTGCGCGCGATCGGCGCGGTCGTGCCGGGCGAGGATCGCGACGTCGCCGGCCCGTACGCGTTCCAGACTGCCGCGATCGGCGACCAGCGCGCCCAGCAGCAACTCGACGCACAGCGCGTGGCGGCGCTGCAGGCCGAAGGCAGCGGCACGCGTCGCGATCTGCGGCCGGGGCTGCATTTCGCGATGTCGCAGCATCCGTCGCTCGATGCATCGCACGCGTTCGTGTGCCTGCGCGTCGAGCACGACGCGCGCGCGAACGTCGGCGCCGACGTGCACGGCGCGATCGCGCAGAGACTGGGCGCGATTCCGCCGATGCTCGACGCCGCGCCCGGCGAGTCAGTCGGATACGGCGGCGCGCAGGCGCTGCGTGCGGCATTCGACGCCACGACGCACGCCGGCGGCGCGCTCGTGGACGGCGACGAGGTGTACCGGAATCGCTTCGCTGCGTTGCCGTTCGACCAGGCCTATCGGCCGCTGGCGCCGAACGGGCACGGTGCGCGCGTGCATCCGGTCGCGGTGATGCCGGGCGCGCAGACAACCGTCGTGGTCGGCGCGGGCGATCCGGTTCACACCGAACGCGATCACCGGATCCGGATCCAGCATCACGCGCAGCGCGGGCAGAATTCCGCGAGTCGCGAGGCGCATCCGCGCGCGGCGAATGCGCCGGCCGATCGCGGCGCCGGCACCTGGACGCGCATGGTGACCCCGGTCGGCGGCGACAACTGGGGCGGCGTGAGCGTGCCGCGCGTCGGTCAGGAAGTCTGGACCGAGTGGCTGGAAGGCCAGCCGGACCGGCCGGTCGCGGTCGCCGCGCTATACAACGGGCAGGGCAACGCCGACGCGCAGCACAACGCGCTCGCGGGCGGCCCGAGCAGCAGCACGGCCAATTCGGCGGCCTGGTTTGCCGGCAACGACCATGCGGCCGTGCTGACCGGCTTCAAGACGCAGGACATGAGCGCGAGCCAGACCGGCGCGGGCGGCTCGCGGCAATTCATGCTCGACGATACGGCCGGCCAATCGAGTGCACGCCTTTACACGACCGATCACGGCAGCGGCCTGACGCTCGGGCACATCAAACAGGTACAGGACAACCGGCGTCTGGCCGATCGCGGCTACGGCGCCGAACTGTCGACGCAGGCGGCCGGTGCGCTGCGGGCCGGCGCCGGCCTGCTGATCAGCACGGCGCCGGGCGTGAACCAGATGGACGCGAGCGCGGCGAGCCAGGTGCTCGCGCAGCAACGCGAGATGCTGCAAGGGCTCGCGGATTTCGCGCGCAAGCAGGGTGCGGAGCCAGGTGCGGGTGCGGCGCAGCCCGGTGCCGCGAGTGCCGGCGCCACCGCCGCCCCGTCGCCGCTCGCGGCGATCGAGGGGCTGCAGCAGAGCCAGGCGTCGATCGGCGCGACGCGCGAAGGCAACGGCGCGGGCGGTGCCGGCGGCGGCGGTGCGGTTGCGTGGCAGCATCCGCATCTTGTCGCGCACGGCGCGGCCGGCGTTGCCGCGGTGACGGCGCGAAGCCACGTGTGGACGTCGGGCACGCAAACCGTGCTGAGCGCCGGACGCGACGTGCAGGTCACGGTCCAGGGCAAGTCGAGCATCGTCGCGAAGGAAGGCATCGCGCTGTACACGCACGGCACCTCGGGCGGCGCTCGCCCGGTGCCGGCCATCGGCATCGCGCTGCACGCGGCGACGGGCGCCGTCACCGTGCAGGCGCAGAACGCCGGAGCGCTCGACGCCAATGCGCAGCGCGCGGTGACGGTGTCGAGCGCACAGGCGAGTGTCGCGCTGCAGTCGCCGAAGCGGCTGCTGCTGACGGCCGCCAACGCGTTCCTTAAGATGGAAGGCAACGACATCGTGATCGGTGCGCCCGGCAAGGCGACGTTCCATGCGGCCCAGCACACGCTGACCGGCCCGCGTTCCGCGAACGTGCAGTTGCCGTCGATGAACAAGCCCGCGTGCGTCGAATGCATGCGGGATCTCGCGCATCGCCACGAAGCGATCGCCACGCGCGGGTGATGGCGATGACTACGTTGCTTCAGGCATGGGAAACGACCGCCGCCGCGGAGCACACGGCGTTTCCGGATACCCATCGCTATCTGCTGGCCGATGCGTCGCAACTGCCGATCAACGCGGCGCCGTGGCGCGAGCTGATCGCGCAAGGGCAGGTTCACAACCTGCTCGCCGGTCAGCCGGAAGCGAGCAACCCGGAAGTCTGCGCGTTGGTGTGCGACTATCGTGCGCCGCACGTGTCGGCGTTGCTCGAACGGCAGCTCGCGCGGCGGCCGTTCGCGTTTCTGTCGCTGGTCAGCGTCTATCCGCTCGACGAACTCGCGCCGAAGCTTGGCGTCAGGACGCGCGTGACGCTGCCCGACGATCGCGACGGCCTGCTGCGGTTTTACGACGCGGCGGTGTTCCAGACGCTGGCGGGGGCGCTGTCGGAATCGCGCTATCAGGCGTTGCTGTCGCCGTGCGTGTCATGGACCTACGTCGGTCGCGACGGTGTCGTCGGGACGGCGCGGCACCCGCGCCGGCATGAACGGATCTTCTATGCGCGCGTGGATGCGCGCGAGCTCGACGCATTGCGCCACGACGGCAGGCCGGACGCGGTGATCGCCGAGCTGCGGCGCAACGGCCGGATCACCGTCGATGCCGATCCGTTCGACACGTATGCGAGCATGCGAAACCTGTACGCGCTACTGGATGCGCACGGGCTGCCGGACGACCGGCTGGCCTACCGGATCGACGCGACGCTGGCGATGTACCGCACCGTATCGCTCGGCAATGCAGCGATCGACGAATGCATCGCGTTGCATCGCAACGACCACGATGCGTTGTGCGATGCGTTGCTCGACCGGTTGCTCGAACATGACGAGGCGATCGCCGATGCGACCGACCCGAGGGCACAGCGATGAGCGTGCCAACGCTGTTCTCGTTCAGCGGCCGTGCCGGCCGCATCCAATGGTGGAGCGTGACGGTGCCGCTGCTGATCGCCGGTTCCCTGATCGACGCACTGGTCGACCTGCCGTTCGCGCAGCGCATGGCAACCTTCGTCGACGTCGTCGGCTGGGCATTCGCGATCGTGATGGTCTGGATGCTCGTGGCGGTATCGGTCCGGCGCTGGCACGACCTCGGCAAGTCCGGATGGTGGACGCTCCTTCATGCCATTCCGATCGGCGGCGCGTTCATCGTCATCGCGATGAACGGGTTCTATCGCGGGGACGACGCACGTAACCGGTTCGATCCGCCATTGCCGGAAGCAGGCAACAACGACGCAAGTGTGTGAGGGTATCGATGAAATTCAGAGCAGGGATGCACGTTTTGGCGCTGGTCGGGCTCGGTGTGCTCGCCGCATGCAGCAAGCACGGTGTCGACGTGTCGGCGGAACCGCACAACGTGTGCGTCACCGGATATAACGAGTACGGCCGCAAGCTTCACGAGTTCTGGCTCGACAACGAGCACAAGTCCGGGTGCTTCGGCAATCCGTCGGCACGGGAAGACGGCGAGGCATTCGGCGGCGGCGGCGGATTCGCGTGCGGCTGCAAGGTGACGCCGGGGCAGAAGGTAAAGCTGTTCTGGGAGTTTGCGCAGCCGCTTGACGACATTCAGCGCGGCATCCAGCCCGAGCGCAAGACGATCGACGTGACCATTCCGCAGCCGGAATCGTCGACGTCGCGCTATCTGCGCGTGTATTTCCGCAAGAACGGCACCGCCGAGCTGCAGTGGGTCGACGACATGAACGCGCCCGAACTCAAGCCGACTCAGGAGAAGTGAGCGCCATGGCCGAAATCAACCTGAAGAAGGACGCCGTAAGCGCGGAGACGGATCGCGTCAAGGCGGAAGCCGAGCAGATGTGTCCCGCGTGCGAGCACATGCTGTGGGTCAGCTTCTATTTCGACGGATTCGGTTTCGGCGACAAGGAAGGACCGCGAACCAACATCCTGAAGCTGTTCAATGCCGCCTACGACAAGAAGAACAAGAACATGCGGCGCTTCTACTATCCGGGGCTCGGCGCCGACTTTGATCCCGAAGCCGCCGTGCTTCGGCAGGTGTTGAAGGACAAGGCGCTCGACACCGCCGGTGAAAAGGCCGGCGACAAGTTCAAGGAGATGACCGTCGGCAAGGCCAAGGAGACGGTCATTAAAACGACCGGGGACGCGTGGAAGCAGAGCGGCAGGACCGGGAATCCTACGTTGAGCCGCCGCGTCGGCGACACCCTCGACACGGTGCTCGGCAAGGCGAAGGAAGGCGTGGGCGATGCGCGCAAGCGGGTCGAGCGTGCGATAGAGCGGCCGGGCTCGGAAAAGAACCGCGCGTTGCGTTACCTGAAGCGCGAATGGCGGGGGTTATGGCGTGATGTCGTCAAATATCCGTACCGGATTCCCAAGGCCATCGCGAGGGAGATCGGCAAGGAAACGGTCGGTGCGCTGGCCGAGTCGTTCCAGCTCACGCGCGACACGAAGCTGGGCGCCGCCCTGTTCAATACGGGCGTCGATACGCGCCTGAAGGCGGCGGACGAGGATTTCAAGGCGGCGGTGGCCGGCGCGAAGCAAGCGGGCACGGTGAACAGGATTCACGTCGCGGTTTTCGGTTACGA
The DNA here is from genome assembly GCF_011605345.1 of Burkholderia sp. D-99. GTDB lineage: Bacteria > Pseudomonadota > Gammaproteobacteria > Burkholderiales > Burkholderiaceae > Burkholderia. Next base: position 160,187 of record NZ_JAAOXM010000010.1, on the reverse strand, counting down.
CATGGGCGGCGGCCTCGCGCTGGCCTTTGCCAAGCAGTTGCTGGAGGAAACCTGCAAGGGCGGCAAGTACGACGGCGTGGCGGTCAAGATCAAGTTCATGGGGCTGTTCGACTGCGTGACGAACCGCTTCGACGACAACCTGCTGACGGGCTACATCCCGATGAGCAACGCGGTGTCGTCGGATCTGATCCTGTCGCCGGACATCGAGAAATGCGTGCACTACGCGGCCGCGCACGAACTGCGCGTGTACAAGCCGCTGACGATGCTCGGCGTCGACCCGGCCGACATGCGCGGCCGGCGCCAGGAGCGCCTGTTTCCCGGCGCGCAGGTGGACGTGGGCGGCGGTGCGATCGAAGGCGAGGACGGCATTTCCGACAAGCTGGCGCGCCTGCCGCTCGAGATGATGTACCACCGCGCATACGGTGCCGGTATTCCGATGCCGGGCCTGACCGCGCTGGCGAACGAGGACGGCGCGCTGTATCAGCAGATCGTCGCGCCGCAGGACGTGCAGAGCTTCCAGCTCGACTACCGGATGGCCGTCAAGAAGCTCGTGGCGACGACGCGCGAGATTCCGCCGCTGTCGCCGCTGGGCGCGGGCATCGGCTATCCGTCGGCGGCGCTCAAGCCGTCGACCGGGCCGCTCGACTTCCTCAATCCCAAGCCGGTGCCCGACATGACGGACGGTTGCCGCGTGCCCGATCCGGCGCCGCCGCGCCCGGTTGTCGTGACCGATCTGCCGAAGGACATCCAGGGCGAACTCAAGGGCCACATGGTCGTGTATATCCAGTGGCTGCGCATGTGGTACGACCGGGCCGAGAATCGCACGGCCGCGGAGCAGCGCAAGCCGGGCTGGCTGGGTGGCGCGGCCAACCCGCTCGCGTACGGGCGTTACGAGAAGCTGGTGCGCGAAATCGACTACCAGAAGCAGCACGGTACGCGCCCGGGATACGGGTTCGACCGGAAGCAGGCGATGAAGCAGCTCGACGGCGAGTTGCCGGCGTCGATGTTCAACACCGACCCGCAGGCGCAGGCGCTGTTCTGGCTCTGGAGCAATCCGGGCGAGCGCCTGCCGCAGGTCGAGGCGATGTATCCGCTGTTCGTGAAGCACGTGCACGACAGCATGGCCGAAAGCGATATCGAGGCGGTGTGGAGTCACCTCGTGTCGATCAAGAACTACATGAATACGCGGGCCATGCAGAAAATCGCGACCGCACCCGACAAAGCGTTCCTGGACCGCGTCGCGGACGTGTACCACTCGCTGGTGTCGACCGTATCCGCGCCGTCCGGCACGACGGTCGTCCGATAGTCCGCCGGCCGCCGCACGCCGGTCGACGGCGCGCGGCTGGCCCGTGCGTTACTTCGAGAGATACCAGAGCGCGTCGGTGCTGACGCGCGCGGCCGGCTTCGTCGTGGCGGGCACCGGTGGCGTCGCAGCGGGGGGCGGCGTGTTCGACGTCACTGCGGTGGGCCACGTCGCCGGCGTATTCGACGGGGTCGATGCCGTCGGCGCATTGGCCGTACTCGAGGTCGCTGCAGAACCCGACGTCGATGCCGTGTCGATATACCAGAGCGCATCGGACGACGCGGCGCGCTTGGCCGACGCATTCGCACCCGGCTGTTTCGCTGCCGGTGCGGTGGCAGCCGTTGCCGCCGTCGCGCCCGAACGCGGCGTTCCCGCTGCCGCTCCTGCTCCCGCCCCAGCCGTTGCCTGCGCCGTCGTCCCGGCGCCGCCACGCTGCGCACGCGCCTCGAACGGCCCGAGCTGGAAGATTAACGTTTGCGCGGGACGCGTCAGGACGGCATACGGGAACTGCAGCTCCCACGACATCAGCACGCGGCCCGACGACGTTTCGGTGAAGATCGCCGGCAAGTGCTTCATGTCGCTGAACTGCACGTAGATTCGCGAACCGTCGTCGAACACCTGGGTCGGCTTCGCCTGGTCGGCACCGGTGACCGTCCAGCCGAAGTTGTACGTGCCGGCCGGGCCGGCGGGCCCGCCCTGCGGTGGCGGAGGCGGCGGGGCCGACGAGATCGTGCGCGGACGCGTGACCTGCTGCGGGGCGGACACGCTCAGGCTCGCGAACGGGTTGTACGCCTGTGCCTGTTGCGGCGGCGTAAAAGAGGGAGGCAGGATAGGCATGGGAGTATCCGGCGAATCCGGCATGGTCCGGATTGCATCATAGACCTTGCGCGCATACGCGAGGCGCTTGTCGGGCGAGGCGGAGTTGTACGCGCCGATCGCGTTCCAGTTGGCGCCGAGCTGGCGGATGTTCTGCGACAGGATCCACGCGCCGACATACGCGTTCGTACACGCATCGAACAGGCTCTCCCGCGTAATGCCTTCGCGTGCGAGCGTCGGCAGCCAGGTGCTGTTGATCTGCATCAGGCCGATGTCGACCGTGCCGTTCGTATTGGTGTTGACGGCGTTCGGGTTCATGCCCGACTCGACTTGCGCGATGCCGCGCATCAGGCTGACGCTCACGTGCTGGAATGCGGCCGCGTCGTCGAGGCAATCGGCCCGCGCGACACCGTGCAGCGCGCACGAGAGTGCAATCGTCGAGGCGATTTTCAGCGTTTCTCGGCTGATCGAACGGGTGGTCTGACGCGGCATGGCAGGATGGGGCGGAATCCGGGCGCCCGGTGCAAGGAAATTACGCGAGACGCGAAGTGTGCCATAGCGCGCAGGCAAATGGCTCGCGTCAAACTTTCCTTTGCATTTGCCCATGCGTTCGCCGCGCATTTTTATCGCGTCCGATCACGCGGTCAGGCGACGCATTATCGGTAAAAATGGCCGGATTTCATGATGAATGGCGGGGCAATGACGGCGCCGGAATACTGACGCATCGCGTCATTTATCCCGTGAAATCGGTGCTGAATCGAACCGGATTGGAAATCGGGCGGCAGTCGATATCCGGGTTGAAAAGGGCGATGAAAAGGCGATCCGGAAACGCCGGCGGCCGAAACCGCCGTGTCGGTCGATGCGGATTCGGCCGGCCGCGCAACGCACCGCCGGCCGTCTTGCATCAGAAGCTGTGACGCAGGCCGAGGTTGACCATCGTCTGCGAGCTCGTGCCCGCGTAGCCGTACGAACCGATCGACGCCTGCGCGGCCATCGACCCGCCGCTGCCGTCGCCGGTCCGGCCGCTCGCGTGCTGGTACGCGGCGGTCACGTACACGTCGGTGCGCTTCGACAGGCTGTAGTCCGCGCCGGCCGATGCCTGGTGATAGGTCGCCGACGTATCGCCGCCCGAGCGCGTATAGCTGTAGCCGAGGCCGATGAGCAGTGCACTCGTCGCCTGGTAGTTCACGAAGCCTTGCCCGGTGTTGTAGTGCTCGTTCGAATTGAATACCGAGCTCGCATCGCGGCGGTACTGCGCGTTGCTGTAGCCGAGGCCGAACGTGAACGGGCCGGCGACGTACTGGCCCGCGATGCGCGCGATGCCGATCGAGTGCGCGCTCGCGTAGCCGTTGTTGATCGGGCCGTCGAAGGTGCCGTCCGACGAGCTGGTCCAGCCGTTGCGCAGCCCGTTCGATGCAGGGCTGTTGGTCGCATGGAAATAACCGCCCGCGACGCTGAACGGCCCGTTGTTGTACGACACGGCTGCCGAATACGACTGCGCGGCGCCGGTGCTGCCGGCGATCCCCCCAAACGAATACATCGCGGAGAACTGCAGGCCCGAATACACGGCCGACGTGTACTTCACCGCGTTGTCGACGCGGAAGCTGTTGTCGTAGTTGTCGACGTCGCCGGGTGTCGCAAACACGCTGCCAAGATAATTGTCGGCGGTGATGCCCTGCACGAGATCGACGAGCGGATCGTACTGGCGGCCGAACGTGAGCGTGCCGTAGCGGTTGCTCGTCAGGCCGACGAACGCCTGCCGGCCGAACATGCGGCCGCCCTGGCCCTGCCGGCCGTTGCTCGGGTCGAAGCCGTTCTCGAGCTGGAACAGCGCCTTCAGCCCGCCGCCGAGATCCTCGGTGCCTTTCACGCCAAAGCGGCTGCCGGCCAGGTTGCCCGCGCTGCTGTTGCCGAGCATCCACGCGTTGTCCTTGCCCTGCGCATGGTTCACATAGGTGATCGACGTGTCGATCACGCCATACAGCGTGACGCTCGACTGCGCATGCGCGACGGGTATCGCCGCGAACGACGCGACGGAAATCAGCGAGAGGGTCGTGCGTTTCATTTCATCTCCTTGCGCATTGGCTTGTGTTCGTGATCCGGAATGGCAGGAGACTACCGAGCCCGATTAAAACGGCAAAAATGAAATTCTCTTTTGTGGCCTGACGCAGACAGGGATGTCCTCCGATCTCGACGATCGAGGGATTTGAATTATTGAAAATTACGTATCAATTGATTGTCATTTCGCGATTTCGCCATGGCGGCTTGCATATCTCGCGATAATTCCGGGCAATTCGACGGGGAATAAAGGTGGCCGGGATATTGTTATCGATCAGTCAAATAATTATTTAATGAATCGATTTGGCTGGGCTGTAATGCATGTGTTAGCGACGCGCGTATCCGGCGACGGCATCGCGGTTTGGTCACCCATTCCTGCCTCGTTGTCGCGGTGTACGTCGAACGCCGTGCTTGGCCGCCCCCGGGCGTGAACGACATCGGTGCGCCCCCCGCCGATGCGCGGCAGCGGCCCGCACGCACCGGAGCACCGGTCGTCGCCCCGGTTTTGTATATAATAATCATTCTCATTTACAAGATCGTTGACGCCTGCGCACCCCGGAACCCGGCCATGTCTGCTGACCAGCTGTCCCTCCATCGAGAAATCGACGCCCTCTATACCGGCCACCACGCGTGGCTGCGCGGCTGGTTGAGCCGGAAGCTCGGTTGCGCGCACCGTGCGGCCGATCTGGCGCACGATACGTTCATGCGGCTGCTCGCGCGCGACGAGCCGATCGGTGCCGACGAGCCGCGCGCGTTCCTGACGACGGTTGCGCAGCGCGTGCTGAGCAACCACTGGCGGCGCGAGCAGATCGAGCGCGCGTATCTCGATGCGCTTGCGCAGCGGCCTGAAGCGTATGCGCCGTCGCCGGAGGAGCGGGCCGTCGTGCTCGAGATGCTGCTCGAAATCGACCGGCTGCTCGACGGCCTGCCGCTCGCGGCGAAGCGTGCGTTCCTGCTCGCGCAGCTCGACGGGCTCACGCAGGCCGAGATCGCGCGCGAACTCGGCGTGTCGCTGGCGACGGTGAAGCGCTATCTCGTGAAGGCCGGCACGCAGTGCTTCTTCGCGATGGCGGCCTGACCGATGGCCGCCCCGGGAGCGCCGGCGGTGCCGCCGCAGGTTGCGCGCCGCGCGGTCGAATGGTGGGTCGACCGGCAGGCCGGCCGCACCGGCGAAGCGTTCGACGCCGCGCTCGCGCGCTGGCGCGCGGAGGATCCGGCGCACGACGCGGCATGGCGCCATATCGAAACGATGCAGCACCGGCTCGGCGGGCTGGCGGCCGGACTCGACCCGCAGGTCGCGCGCGCGGCGCTGCTGCCGCCGCGTGCGGGCCGCCGCCGCGCGGCCGTGAAGGCGCTGGCCGTGCTGCTGTTCGCGGGCGGCGCCGCATGGATGGCCGAGCCTGCGCGGCGCGCGGTGATCTGGCCGGCGGACCTGCGAACGGCGGTCGGCGAACGGCGCACGGTGACGCTCGCGGATCGCACGGTCATCGTGCTCGACACCGATACGGCGCTCGACGTGCGCTTCGACGACACCGCGCGTCACCTGCGCCTGCTGCGCGGGACGATCATGGTGACGAGCGGCCACGACGAGCGCGTGCCCGCGCGGCCACTCGTCGTCGCGACTGCGCAGGGCGAGCTGCGGCCGCTCGGCACGCGCTTCACGGTACGGCAGCGCGACGGCGCGACGCGTGTCGAGGTGTTCGCCGGCGCGGTGCGCGTGCAGCCGGCCGACGCGCCGGCCGGCACACGCGTGATCGCGGCCGGAGAGGGCACGGCTTTCACGCGCGACGCAATCAGCGAGCCGACGCCGCTCGATGCATATGCGTCCGCGTGGACGGACGGCATGCTCGTCGCGTCGCGCATGCGGCTGGCCGACCTCGTCGCGGAGCTCGACCGCTATCGCCGCGGCAGCCTGCGCTGCGATGCGGCCGTGGCCGACCTGCGCGTGTCGGGCACCTATCCACTCGACGATCCCGCGCGCGTGCTCGACACGCTGAAGGCGACGTTGCCGATCGACGTGCGCTACCTGACGCGCTATTGGGCGACGGTCGTGCCGGCCCGTTCCTGAAGCGCGTCGAAAAAAAGTTTCCGCCGACCTGAGCTGTTTCTCGATGTTCGCGTGACATGGGTAATGAAAGCAGCACTGGCCCATCGTCCACCGACTTCCCGATCATGGTTTCCATCCGTCTCACCTATCGGCGCCGTCCGGCGCCCGACCGACATCTGCCGCGCGCCGCGCGCCCGGCCGCACCTGCCGCGCCGGGTCGCCTCGCGCGCCGGCTGGCCGGCGCCGTCCTGGTGTCCGCGCTGCTGCCGCTGCCCGCGCTGGCCGACACCGACACCGATGCGGCGCCAGCCGCGCAGCGCGGGGCGCGCCGTGCGTTCGACATTCCGGCCGGGCCGCTCGAAGCGGCGCTGAACCGGTTCGGCCGCGACGCGGGCATCCTGCTCGCGTTTCCGGCCGAACTGACGGCCGGCCTGACGAGCGGCGGCGTGCAGGGCCGCTTCGACGTCGACGGCGCGCTCGATCGCCTGCTGACGGGCACGGGGCTCGTCGCGTTGCGCCAATCGGGCGGCGGTTACACGCTGAAGCGCGCGGACAGCACGGTCGCACGACCCGTGGCGGCCGGCGTCGCCGCGGGCGCCGAATTGCCGGCGATCACGGTGCGCTCCAGTGCGCTGCGCGCCGAAAGCTACCGCGCGCCGAAGGAGGCGGGCGTGCTGCGTTCCGACATTCCGCTGCTCGACACCGCGCAGGCCGTCAACATCGTGCCCGCGCAGGTGCTGCGCGACCAGCGTCCGCGCAACCTAGACGACGCGCTCGGCAACGTCAGCGGCATCACGCAGGGCAACACGCTCGCGGGCACGCAGGACACGATCATGAAGCGCGGCTTCGGCGGCAATCGCGACGGCTCGATCATGCAGAACGGGATGCCGCTCGTGCAGGGGCGCGCGTTCAACGCGGCGGTCGACAGCGTCGAGGTGCTGAAGGGGCCGACTTCGCTGCTGTACGGGCTGATGGACCCGGGCGGCGTGGTCAACGTCGTCACCAAACAACCGCAGCTCGTGCGCTACAACGCGATCTCGCTCGGCGCGTCGACGTTCGGGCACGGCAAGAACGGCGGCAGCGCGACCTTCGATTCGACCGGGCCGATCGGCGATTCGCGGCTCGCGTACCGGCTGATCGTCGACCAGTCGAACGAGCAGTACTGGCGCAACTTCGGCGAATACCGGCAGACCTTCGTCGCACCGTCGCTCGCGTGGTATGGCCGCGATACGCAGGTCGTGGTGTCCTACCAGTACCGGACATTCCATTCGCCGTTCGATCGCGGCACGGCGCTCGACCCGCGTACCAACGCGCCGCTCGACATTCCCGCACGGCGGCGCATCGACGAGCCGTTCAACAACATGGACGGTGAATCGCACCTCGCGCAGCTGAGCGTCGATCACCAGTTCAACGCCGACTGGAGCGCGCATGTCGGCTACAGCTACAACCGCGAGACTTACGACGCGAACCAGTTGCGCACGACCGGCGTCGATCCGGTGAAGGGCACGATGACGCGCAGCAACGATGCGACGCACGGCTCGCTCAGCACCGACAGCTACGGGATCGGTTACGTGAACGGCAAGCTGACGCTGGGCGGGATGCGGCACGACGTGCAGGTCGGCTTCGATACCGAATACCGTCGCATCTACCGCAAGGACATGCTGCGGCAGGCCGTGAAGACGCCGTTCAGCTATATCGATCCCGTCTACGGGCTGCTGCCGCCGTCGAGCACGGTGTCCGCGAGCGACAGCGACCAGACCGACACGCTGCACGATGCGTCCGCATTCGTGCAGGACACGATCCACCTGACCGACAAGTGGATCGTGTCGGGCGGGTTGCGCTACATCACGTACAACCAGGTCGCGGGGCGTGGCCGGCCGTTCAAGGCGAACACCGATCTCAGCGGCTCGAAGTGGCTGCCGCGAGCGGGCGTCGTCTACAAGTGGACCGATACGTTTTCGCTGTACGGCAGCTATTCGCAGTCGCTGAAGCCGTCGTCGTCGATCGCGCCGATGACGGGCTACATCATCGACGGTGCGACACCGCCCGAGGAAGCGACCGCGTGGGAAGTGGGCGGCAAGCTCGATCTGCCAGGCGGGATGACGGGCACGCTGGCATTCTTCAACATCGACAAGAAGAACGTGCTCGTGTCGCAATACAACGACGCGACCAAGCTGACCGACTGGCGCACGTCGGGCAAGGCGCGCTCGCGCGGGATCGAGCTCGACTTGTCGGGCAGGATCGGCGAGCGCGTGAACGTGATCGCGAGCTACGCGTACATCGACGCGAAGACGACCGAGGATCCGCTTTACGCGGGCAACCAGCTGTGGAACGTCGCGCGCCACACGGCGTCGCTCGCGGCCGTCTACGATTTCGGCACGGTGGCAGGCGGCGACGACCTGCGCGTCGGCGCGGACGTGCGCTACGTCGGCGCGCGGCCCGGCGATTCGGCGAACAGCTTCACGCTGCCGTCGTACGTGCTCGCCGATGCGTTCGCCACGTACGACACGCGGATCGGCAAGCAGAAGCTGTCGTTCCAGCTCAACGTGAAGAACCTCTTCAATCGTACCTACTACCCGTCGAGCGCGAACCGCTACTTCGTCGCGATCGGCGATGCGAGACAGGTGTCGCTGCTCACCACGCTGCAGTTCTGACCACGCAATCGCCGCGCGGCCGTCACGGCGGCGCGCGGCTTCGGAGAAGATCCAGATGAACCGGAACATGAAGACCGGCGCCGTGCGCGCCGCGGCCGCCGGTGCGCGGCGTCGCACCTTGCGCGCGATCGCGGGCTCGGTGCTCGCGATCGGCGCGGGCCTGGGCCTCGGCGCGGGTGCGGCCGCCCCCGCGTGGGCGGCCGATGCACCGCAGGCCGTCACGCGCGTCGCGATGCTCGTGCAGCTGCGCGGCCCGAACCTGAAGGTCGACGAACGCATCGGCCAGCATCTCGGCGAACGCGGCTACGCGGTGCGCCTGATCGACGAGTCGTCGACGCCCGATGCGGCGCGCGACGCCGACCTGGTCGTGATTTCGTCGACGGTGTCGTCGAAGAACGTGCGGCCCGGCTGGCGCACGCTCGACAAGCCGCTCGTGACCTGGGAAAACGACCTGCTCGACGATCTCGCGATGACGGGCAAGCGTCATGACGTCGACTTCGGCGAAACGGGCAAGGAACGCTACCTGTGGCTCGTCAATGCGCCGCACCCGATCTCGGCCGGGCTGCCGGCCGGTACGACGAACGTGTACGGCAAGCAGGCGCCGATGAGCTGGGGCAAGCCGGGGCTCGGCGCGATCACGATCGCGACCGTGTACGGCCAACCCGACAAGGCCGCGATCTTCGCGTACGAGAAGGGCGCGACGATGGACTACGAAGCGCTCGCGCCGGCGCGCCGCGTGATGTTCTTCCTCGACAACGACACGTTCGTGAACCTGTCGCCGGCCGGTGTCGCGCTGTTCGATGCGGCGGTCGACTGGGCGGCCGGTCGGCGCTGATCGACGACATCGGTGCTATGCCGCCTGCGGCGGCAAGCGCCGCCGCGACGCCGCTTCGATCAGTTGCGCCAGTTGCTGCGCCGGCTCCGACATCGTCCGCCGCGCGCGATGCACGAGCCCGATGTCGCGGTGGAACGTGTGATGCCCGAGATCGAGCGCGCGCACGCCGGCCGGCCAGCGGCGATACACGGCGGTCTGCGGGACGATCGCGACGCCGACGCCGTGCTCGACCAGCTTGACGATCGCGTCGAGCTCGTCGAGTTCACACGTGTCGCGCACCGCGATGTGCATCTTTCTCAGGAAACGATCGACCTGGCGGCCGCCGAACGACGCGCGGTCGTAGCGCACGAACGGCTCGCTCGCGAGCAGTTCGGCCCAGTCCTTGCCCTTCACGCTGCGCGGCACGATCAGCCGGAACGGTTCCTGCGCGAGCGTCGTCCAGTGCAGGTCGCTCTGCAGCGAAAACGGCGGCCGGATGATCGTGGCCATGTCGATCTCGCCCGCGTCGACCCGATTGACCAGTTCGATCGACAGCCCCGGTATCACGCGCGTCCGGCAGCCGGGATGGCTACGATGGAAATCGGCCAGCGCGGCCGGCAGCAGCGCACTCTGCACCGACGCAATCGCGCCGATCGTCACGCGCACGGCGGCCGGCGAGCCGGGCGCGGTCGAGCTCAGGTTCTCGTACAGGCCGAGCAGCGCTTGCGCCTGGCCGAGCACGTGATGACCCATTTCGTTGAGCCGAGCCGACCGGCCTTGCCGGTCGAACAGCGCGAAGCCGAGTTCGGCTTCGAGGCGCTGCATCTGCGCGCTCACGGCCGCTTGCGTGAGCCCGATGCGGTGGCCGGCCGCGGCGAACGTGCCTTCCCGGGCGACGGCGACGAGGGTTTTCAGTTCGCGGATCATTCATCAATTCCGTTTGTGAATGGTGCAACTATATATTGATTTAATTTCTGCTTGACCTTGACTACCATGGTGCCGTCCTCGCGTCACGCGAGCGTTCCATCACGAGGCAACCATGAGTCTTTCCCCGTTTCACCTGGCGATTCCGGTCTACGATCTGGCGGCCGCGCGCGATTTCTACGGCCGTGTGTTCGGGCTGGCAGAAGGGCGCTCGAGCGCGCAGTGGGTCGACTTCGACTTCTACGGGCACCAGCTCGTGATCCATGAGCATCCGAAGACCGCGTCGCAGGAAGGCGCGCATACGAATGCGGTCGACGGTCACGACGTGCCGGTGCCGCATTTCGGGATCGTGCTCGACTGGGCGAGCTGGGAAGCGCTGGCCGAGCGGCTGAGGTCGTTCGGCGTCACCTTCGTGATCGAGCCGTACGTGCGGTTCCAGGGCCAGGTTGGCGAACAGGCGACGATGTTCCTGTTCGATCCATGCGGCAATGCGCTCGAGTTCAAGGCGTTCCGCGACATCGGCCAGTTGTTCGCGAAGTGACGCACGGGGCCGTCAGCGCCGATTGAAATTGGGTGCGAGAATGCGGCCTTCGGCCGGGCCGCGCGCACGCGCGCCGGCCGGTGCCGCGCCGCATGGCCTTCGTCCGTGCGCGCCGTTCTCCAAGGAACCCGTATGGACAGTCATATCGCTCCGGTGGAGCTGAAGAAAGCCTACCGTCTTCTCAACCACGGGCCGACCGTGCTCGTGTCGGCCCGCCACGGCGGCATCGACAACGTGATGGCCGCCGCGTGGGCGTGCGCGCTGGACTTCCTGCCGCCGAAGCTGACGGTCGTGCTCGACAAGTCCGCGAAGACGCGCGAGCTCGTCGAGCGCAGCGGCACGTTCGTGATCCAGGTGCCGACGGCCGCGCAGCTGCGGCTCACGCACGCGGTCGGCAGCCACAGTCTCGCCGAGCGGCCCGACAAGCTGCGCGAAGCGGGCGTCACGCTGTTCGACGTCGACGGCCACGACCTGCCGTTTGTCGCCGGATGCTCGGGCTGGCTCGCGTGCAAGCTGATTCCCGAGCCGCACAACCAGCAGACCTACGATTTGTTCATCGGCGAAGTGGTCGGTGCGTGGTCCGACACGCGCGTGTTCCGCGACGGCCACTGGTATTTCGAATCGGCCGATCCCGCGCTGCGCAGCCTGCACTACATCGCGGGCGGCAATTTCTATGCGATCGGCGAATCGCTGCACGTCGATCCGGACGCACCGTAAGCGTCACGCGATCTTCCGGTTTCGCTCAGGGCGCGCGGTTCACGCGCGCTTTTTCAATTCCGCCAGCATCGCTTCGGCGAACGCCTGCGCGACGCGCGGCAGCGTGCGGCCGCGCTTCGTGACGAGCGCGATCGGCCGCACGAACGCGGGATCGTCGATCGGCCTCGCGACCAGCTCGGGCTCGGCGCGTACCTCGCGCGCGGTCGCGGGCAGGATCGTCACGCCGAGGCCGCCGCGCACCATCGCGACGGCCGTCATCATGTAGGTCGGTTCGCACGCGATGTCGGGCGTGCAGCCGGCCGCGTCCAGCGCGGCATCGACGACGCTGCGCACGCTCGTGCCCTGCGCGGTGAGCACGAGCGGCACGGCCGCGACATCGGCGGTGCTCACGCGGCGCTTGCGCGCGAGCGGATGATCCTTCGGGCATACGGCAACGAGCCGGTCGGCGCCTGCATACAGCACCTCCAGCGACGCATCGAACGTATCGCCGCCCGTCAAGCCGAGATCGGCCTCCTCGTTGCGCACGAGCGCGGTGACGAGGCTCGCGACGCCGTCGCGGATCTCGAAGCCCGCACGCGGCACGTCGCGCCGGAACGACTGGATCAGCTCCGGCAGCACGCTGGACGCGAAGGTCGGCAGGCACGCGAGCCGCACCGTGCCGCTCGTGCCTTCGCCGAGCGCGCGCGCATCGCGCAGCACGCGCTCCATGTCGTCGAGCGAGCGTTGCAGCAGCGGCAGCAGCTCGCGCCCGGTCTGCGTGAGCGCCACGCTGCGGCTGTTGCGGTCGAACAGGCGCGCGCCGACGATTTCCTCGAGCCGGCGGATCTGCACGGTCAGCGCCGGCTGCGACAGGTGCAGCCGCGCGGCCGCGCGCGTGAAGTTGCCGGCCTGCGCGACGGTGACGAACGCGCGAATGTCGCGAAGATTCAGATCCATAACGGTTCGTGATTGCTGCGATCAAATCATTTCAATTGTGCTATCGCTGCGCCGACCTTACGCTCGTCTCCAACAAAAGACAAGGTAGGAGACACGGATGCTGCCGTTACTCGGGCTTGGCACGATCGTCGTGCTGCTGGCCGCGATTCTGTCGAAGCGGATGTCGCCGCTCGTCGCGCTGATCATCGTGCCGATCGCCGCCTCGCTGATCGGCGGCTTCGGGCTGCACACCAGCAAGTTCGTCATTGACGGGCTGAAGGGGCTCGCGCCCGTGGTCGGGATGTTCGTGTTCGCGATCCTCTATTTCGGCACGATCACCGACGCCGGCACGCTCGACCCGATCATCGACCGCATCCTGCGCGCGGTCGGCACGCGGCCGACGCGCATCGTGATGGGCACGACGCTGCTCGCGCTGCTGATCCACCTCGACGGCTCGGGCGCCGTGTGCTTTCTCGTGACGATTCCGGCCGTGCTGCCGCTGTACGACCGGCTGAAGATGGACCGGCGCGTGCTGGCTGCCGCGGTGTCGATGGCCGCGGGCATCAACTTCCTGCCGTGGACGGGGCCGATGATCCGCGCGTCGGCGTCGCTGCACCTGCCGGTGTCGGCGCTGTTCAACCCGCTGATTCCGGTGCAGGCGATCGGCCTGGTGTTCGTGTTCGGCGTCGCGTACTGGCTCGGGCGGCGCGAGGAGAAGCGGCTCGGCCTGTCGCGCGACGATGCGTCCATCCCGCTGCCCAAGCGCGAGCTGACACCCGACGAGCAGGCGCTGCGCCGGCCGCACCTGTTCTGGTTCAACCTCGTGCTGACGCTCGTCGTGCTCGGCACGATGGTCGTGATGGGCGAGAAGATCCCGCCCGCGATCATGTTCATGGTCGGGCTGTGCATCGCGTTGATGGTGAACTACCCGGACGTCGACATGCAGCGAAAGCGCATCGACGCGCATGCGCGCGCGGCGCTGATGATGGCCGGCATCCTGCTCGCGGCCGGCGTGTTCACGGGGATCATGCAGGGCAGCGGCATGCTGAAGGCGATGGCGCAGGCGGCGGTCGGCTTCGTGCCGCCGTCGATGGCCGGCCACATCCCGGTCGTGCTCGGCTTCGCGTCGATGCCGCTCAGCATGCTGTTCGATCCCGATTCGTTCTACTTCGGCGTGCTGCCCGTGATCGCGGAAGTGGCCGGCCAGCTTGGCGTGCCGGCCGTGCAGGTCGGGCAGGTCGGGCAGGCCGCGCTGCTCGGCCAGATGACGACCGGGTTCCCGGTCAGCCCGCTGACGCCCGCGACGTTCCTCGTGGTCGGCCTGTGCGGCATCGAGCTGGCCGAGCACCAGAAATTCACGTTCCCGCTGCTGTTCGGCGCCTCGATCGTCATGACGATCGCGTGCGTCGTGCTGGGCATCTTTTGACTTTTCCCGGCGGCGCACCCGCCAAACGACGGTATGGACATGACAGCAAAGCAACCTGAACGGCGCGTGCGCATCGGCGCGGGTGCCGGCTACTCGGGCGACCGCATCGAGCCCGCGGTCGAACTGGCCGAACACGGGCAGTTGGACTATCTCGTCTTCGAATGCCTGGCCGAGCGCACGATCGCGATCGCGCAGCAGGCACGGCGCAACGATCCGGCACTCGGCTACGACCCGCTGCTCGACGCGCGGATGCGCGCCGTGCTGCCGGTCGCGGCGGCGAAACGCGTGCGCATCGTGTCGAACATGGGCGCGGCGAATCCGCGTGCTGCCGCGCGGCGCACCGCGCAGATCGCGCAGTCGCTCGGTATCGCGGGGCTGAAAGTCGCGGCGGTCGAAGGCGACGACGTGCTCGACGTGGTGCTGAGCGGCGCGTTCCGCTTCGAGGAATCGGGCGACGACGTCGCCGCGTATCGCGACCGCATCGTGTCCGCGAACGCGTACCTCGGCGCCGCACCGATCGTCGACGCGCTTGCGGCCGGTGCGGACGTCGTGCTGACCGGGCGTGTCGCCGATCCGTCGCTGTTCGCCGCGCCGCTGATCCACGCGTTCGGCTGGCGGATGGACGACTGGGACACGCTCGGGGCTGCGACGGTCGTCGGCCACCTGCTCGAATGCGCGGGGCAGGTGACGGGCGGCTATTTCGCCGACCCCGGCTACAAGGACGTGCCGAACCTCGCGCGGCTCGGCTTCCCGATCGGCGAAGTCGCGGCCGATGGCTCGGTCGTGATCACGAAGGTGCCGCACGCGGGCGGCCGCGTGAGCGCGGCGACCTGCAAGGAACAGCTGCTCTACGAGATCCACGATCCGGCGCGTTACCTGCAGCCCGACGTCGTCGCGGATTTCACGCGAGTCACCGTTGCCGAGGAGGCGCCGGACCGCGTGCGCGTGACGGGCGGGCGTGGCACGGCGCGGCCCGACACGCTGAAGGTGTCGGTGGCTTACGTCGACGGCTGGATCGGCGAAGGCCAGATCTCGTACGGTGGCCCGGGCGCGCTTGAACGCGCGCGCCTTGCGCTCGAGATCGTCCGCGAGCGGCTGGCATTGACCGGCGTCGCCGCGACCGAATTGCGCTTCGACCTGATCGGCGTCGATGCGCTGTATGGCGACGCGACGCCGGCCGTGCGCGGCGAGCCGGCCGAGGTGCGTGTGCGGGTGGCCGGCCGCGCGGCGAGCGCCGCCGAAGCGGCGCGGATCGGCAATGAAGTCGAGACGCTCTATACGAACGGGCCGGCCGGCGGCGGCGGCGCGTTCAAGTCGACGCGCGAGGTGATCGCCGTGCAGTCGGTGCTGTTGCCGCGCGCGGCCGTGACGCCGTCGTTTTCATTCGTGGAGGCATGATGCAACTGCGTGAACTCGCGCATGCGCGCACCGGCGACAAGGGCAATACGCTGAACGTATCGGTGATTTGCCGCGATCCGCGCCATTACGATCATCTGCGCATGTACCTCGATGCCGACGCGGTGAAGGCGTGGCTCGCGGGCATCGTGCACGGCGACGTCGTGCGTTACGAACTGCCGGCGCTCGGTGCATTCAATTTCGTGCTGCGCGATGCGCTCGGCGGCGGCGTCACGCGCTCGCTCGCGCTCGACGCACACGGCAAGTCGGTCAGTTCGGCGCTGCTGGCGATCGAGGTGCCCGACCCGGCGTGACGGAGGGCGCCGCGCCGGGCGGGCGAGCGCTTACGGAATCAGCAGTTCGCGAAGGCCGTTGGCGTGCTCGATACGTTCGCCGGCGAGGTGCAGGCGCCGATCCCTGCGATAGTCGTAGACCGCGCGCGACACGGCGAGCTGGTCGAAATCGAGTTCGACCGCGTGACGCGATTCGGTGTTGCCGGCCTCGAAGATCAGGTTGCCGAACGGATCGGCCGCGAGGCTGCCGCCCGCGAATACGACATCGTGCGTGCTGCCGCCGACGCGGTTGGCGACCACCGCGAACACCTGGTTCTCCATCGCCCGCGCCGTTGCCGACGTGCGGTGGACCGGGCGGTACGGCTCCATGTTGCCGTCGGTGATGAGGATCAGCTCGGCGCCGAGTTCGGCGAGCGCGCGGCCGGTTTCGGGGAATTCGTTGTCGTAGCAGATCAGCAGGCCGATCCGCACGCCGTGCCATTCGATCGTCGCGTAACGGTCGCCGGGCAGCACGACGCCGTGCTCGCTCACCCACAGATGCGTCTTGCGATAGCGCAGCGCGATGCCGCCCGGCGTGACGAACACGGTAGTGTTGTAGAAGCGGCCGCTGTCGTTCTCGATCAGCCCGACCACGACGGCAACGTCACGCGCGCGTGCGGCCGCGATGACCGCGCCGACGCTCGGGCCATCGAGCGGCTCGGCGCATTCGGCGAGATTCGACGGATCGAGGAAGCCGGTGAGCTGCGCTTCCGGGAACATCACGATGTCGGTGCCCGGTGCGCAGGTCGCGATCGCGTCGAGCGTGCGCTGCAGGTTGTAGGGTGTGTCGCCGTCGCGACCGGCGAGCTGGACGATGTCGAGCTTCAGTTTCATGGGCGGTTTCGGTAGGCGGGACCGGCGCGGCCGGCTCCGCAACGATGGATGTCGGAACGCCCGAGTATGCGCCGAACCGCCGGTTTTCCCATCCCGCCGGCGTGTTAACCCGTCGGGGGTATCCATCTCGCGTGCCGTCGCCGGCATGGGTTCGCCACTTTTTTTGGGCGGTCTGACCAGTCGAACCTCAAGTTGCGTCGCGGGTGGTCGTTAAGGACGGTTGAGTGCCCATTTGACCCATCGAGAACAACGCGGCAACCGGAGACCACTGTCATCATGCTGTCATCGATTCGCGCCCGGATTCTGGCGACCTGCGTCGCCATCGTGGTCACGGCTTTGGCCGTGACGGGCGGCCTTGTGTACTACGTCGTCAAGCAACACAACGACACGACCATCGACCAGAACCTGCAGTCCGTCCTGACCGGCCACGCGCTCGCGCTCGACGAGTGGGTCGCGAGCCGCGCGCAGCAGACCCAGGCGCTCGCCGACACGCTGGCGCCGGGCGAAGGCGACCCGCTGCCGGCGCTGACGCTGCTCGGCAAATCGGGCGGTTTCCAGGTGCTCACGCTCGGCTTGCCGGATCGCACGGCGTACTCGAACGTCCCGCTCGCGGCCGGCTACGATCCGACCGCGCGCCCGTGGTTCAAGCAGGCGGTCGAGGCCGGCCGGCTCGTCGTCACGGCGTTGTACCGCGACGCATCGACCGGCAAGCCCGCCTTCGCGTTCGCCGCACCGATCGTACGCGGCGGCACGCTGAAGGGCGTGCTCGCGGCGAGCCTCTACATGGAGCGCGCGAGCGCGATCGTCGCATCGATGCACCCGACGCCGTCTAGCTTCGCGTTCCTCGTTGACAAGGGCGGGCGCCTGATCGCGGGCGCGAAGACCGATCTGATCATGAAGCCGGCCGCCGAGCTGTCGCCCGAACTGACGCCGGAGCGGCTCGCCAGCCTGCAGACGGTGACCGAACCGGTGGCGATCGACGTGGACGGCGTGACCAAGCTGCTCCGCGCGCGCCCGATCGCCGGGACGGACTGGTCGCTCGTCATCGCGCTCGACCGGTCGGACGTGACGGCCGGCATGCGGGCCGTCGCGACGACGACGCTCATTGCGATCCTCGTCGTCGCCTGCATCGCGGCAGCGCTCGTCGGCGCGCTGACGAACGCGGCATTCAAGCGCGTGCTGCTCGTGCGCGACGCGCTGACCGACGTCGCGAGCGGGAGCGGCGACCTGACGAAGCGGCTGCCGGCCGACGGCGGCGACGAGGCCGCGCAGATCGCGCGCGCCTTCAACCTGTTCGCCGAAAAGATCAGCGCGATCCTGCTGCAGATACGCGGATTCAGCGAATCCGTGAGCGTGGCGAGCGCGGAGATCGCGCAGGGTAACCAGGATCTGTCGAGCCGCACCGAACATGCGGCATCGAGCCTGCAGGAGACGGCGGCGGCGCTCGAGGAGATCGCCGGCACGGCGCGCAACTCGGCCGATTCGGCCACGCAGGTGAGCCGGCTGGCGGAATCGGCGTCGGGCGTTGCCGTGCGCGGCGGCGCGGTGGTGAGCGAAGTGGTCGCGACGATGGGCGAGATCACGAAGGCGTCGGCCGAGATCTCGAACATCATCGGCGTGATCGACGGCATCGCGTTCCAGACCAACATCCTCGCGCTGAATGCGGCCGTCGAGGCGGCGCGCGCGCACGAGCACGGGCGCGGCTTCGCGGTCGTCGCGGGCGAGGTGCGCACGCTCGCGCAACGCAGCGCGGTGGCCGCCCGGGAAATCAAGCAGCTGATCCAGTCGTCCGTCGAGAAGATCGAAGGCGGTTCGGGGCTCGTGCAGACGGCCGGCGCGACGATGGACGAGATCGTCGAGGGCGTGCGCGGCATCACCAGCGTGATCGCGGAAATGACGGTCGCGGCGAACGAGCAGAGCACCGGGCTCGCGCAGGTGAACCAGGCCGTGTCGCAGCTCGATCACTCCACGCAGCAGAACGCGGCCCTCGTCGAGGAATCGGCCGCGGCCGCTGCGCTGTTGCGCGAGCAGGCGGCGCAGCTCGCGCAGACGGTCGGCGAATTCAAGCTCGCGGGTTCGCACCGGGCCGCGACGGCATCGGCGTGACCCGGCCGCGGCCGCCGACGGCGGCCGGAACGCGGCACACAGGGCCGAGCGCGCGCCGGCGGAACGTGCGTCGCGCACTATCCGTCGGTCTGCGCCTTCAGGAACAGTGAAAACAGCTCCGATTGCGAATTGATCGCGAGCTTCCCGTAGAGGTTGCGGCGATGCACCTTGACCGTTTCGGCGGAAATCGACAGCTTGTTCGCGATTTCCTTGTTCGAGCGGCCGCTCAGGATCAGCCGGATCACGTCGAGTTCGCGCGCGGTGAGCGGCGTGCCGAGCCGCGCCATCGCCTGCTCGAAGCCGTCGTGCGCGCCGGGCCGGCGCGGCGGCGCATGTTCCGCGGACGCGGGCTCGAACGCGAGCCGCTGCCGCATCAGCCCGGCCACCCACGGCCGGATCAGGTCGAGCAGTGCAACCTGCCCGGGGCTGAAGCGCCGCTTGCTGCCGAGCGACAGGCACAGCGTGCGCGCATCGTCGAGCACGACGTTGAACTGCACCTCGTCCTCGACGACGTTGTGCGTGAAATAGCGCGTGTAGTACTCGGTATCGCGAAAGCATTCGGGCGCGACGTCAGATAGCCGGAACAGGCCGCTCTTCGGCGCGTCGCGGTTCGCGATGTAGAACGGGTCGAGCTGGTACAGCCCCTGCACGTAGTCGCGGAACAGCGGGTCGGGGCCGCCGCCTTCGTACGGGCATTCGGCGAACACCTGCGGGCGGCCGTCACCGAACGTCAGCGCGACCCAGCTGTCGACCGCGACGTATTCCTCGATCAGCCGGATCAGCGCCAGCCAGAAGCCCGGCTGGTCGAGCGACTCGATGAGCCGCCCGACCGAACGGTGCCATGCGACATCCTGCAAGGTGAGGTTCATGCGTATTCCGGGGCGGGCAGGACCGGTCGATGCGCATCGCGCTGGCGCACCGTGCGCATCGAACGGATCCGGGAATGAAGAACGAGATCGTAACGCCGCTCGACCCGAATGGCGAGGCCACGCACGGCCACCGTCTCCTGATAAGCTATCGCGATTCCGAGATGGGGGAGTCGATGACCCCCAGCGCCAATACAACTACAAACACCCATATCGATATGACAACGATGACCCTGACGGGCCAGCCGCTCGACACGCTGATGAACCGGCTCGAAGCCGATCTCGAAGAAAGCGATTCGAGCCGCGAGAGCGACCTTGCGGCAAGGCTGCGTGCCCAGCCGTTGCGTGCCGATTCGCTCGACGCGATCGCGCGCCTGCATTCGCTGTGGATGCACGCCGGCGATCCGGCCGCCGCGCGCGCCGTGCTCGACGACGACGGCGCGGGCGTGCACGACGCGGCGCCACCCGACGCGCGAGCCGATATCCGCATGCAACTCGCGCTCTACCGGCTGCGGGTCGCCCGGCACCTGGGCGAAAACGACGCCGTCACGCACGCGATCGGCCAGATGCACGACATCGTGCGCACGTCGCCGACGCTCGATGCCGATCACTTCGTCCGCGCAGACATTTTCGATACGCTGGAATACGACCATGCGGAGCACGCGCTCGACGCGATCGAACTGCGGTATGCGCTGAACGGCGCGATTGCCGAACGGGCCACGTTTCGCGCATGGGACGAGGCGAACCGGCAATGTCTGCGTGCGTGGGCACTGCAGCGTCTCGACCGCGCCGACGACGCGCGTGCGGCGGCCGAGGCCGCGGTGGCTGCCATCGCGTCGGCAGCCGCGGACCAGGACATCGACGCCGACGACTGGCTGCGGATCGGCCGGGCGATGATCGAGATCGCACCGCTGCAGTACGACACGATTCGCCAGGCCGTCGAGTCGCGCATTGCCGACTGGGCGCTGCCGCCGCGCCGCGAAGCCGAGGTGAGGCTGGCGCGGCTTGCCGCGCGGGCGGCGCACGCGCAAGGCGATCTCGCGGGCGCGCTCGCCCGTTGCGAGATGGCGAGCCACAGCCTCGAGTCGGGCGGCTCAGACGATTTCATCGAATACGAACTGCCGTGGCTGCTCGAGGCGGGCCGCTTCGACGAAGCTGGGCGCCGGGCGTTCTTCCACGTGTACCAGATCGAAAGCAGCATGCTCGACCGGGTGGGGCAGATCATCCATGCACGCCTGGCCGAGCCGACCGACACGTCGGTCTGGTGGCCGTTGTGCGCGATGCGCGCGGCCGGTTTCCAGCCGACGCTCGAGCGGCTCGTCGAACTCGGCGCAGAACGGCCTGACGCGCTGGCCGCGCGTTCGCCGGCGCATGGCGAGATCTTTGCCGCGCTCGGCTCGCTCGAGGGCGACGCGTTGCGCTACGCGATCGCCGACGCCGCGCGCGAGGTCGCACTGCGGCGCGCGCCCGGCCATCCGTGGATCGCCCGGCTCGCGGCGGTGTACGACGGCGAAACCGGCCGCATCGACGCGACGACCCAGGCCGCGCGCCTGCTCGCGGCCGCGCAGGAAGGCGAGATGCACGACAACCGCACCGCGTTCACGCTGACCGAGGCGCGCATTCGCGCGCTGGGTGTCGCCGCCACGATGAAGCTGCCGCCGCCGTCGCTGCGCAGCGGCTTGTGGAGCTACGCATTCGCGGGCTGGATCGAGGATAAGGCCGAGGAGGCGATCGACGCGCTGCCGGCCGCGGAACAGACGGCGGTGCGCGCCGATCTCGAGCGCCTGCGGATCGCCGCCTACGAGCAGGGCCGCGCGTGCATGGAGCGCTTCTTCGAGACGGGCAAAGGGCATCCTTACGATGCGTGTGCGCACCTGTATTCGATGCTCTGCAACAACCTCGCGATCCTCTATCGCGGCGTCGAGCGTTACGACGACTCGCTGGTCCTGCATCGCAACGGGATTGCGGCGAGTTCGTTTGCCGAGCATTACGACGGGGTTCGTTATGTGCTTGCCCGCCAGGGCAAGGACGACGAGATGCTCGAAGCCGCCGAGCAGTTGTGGCACTACGCCGCCGAATACGGCTACAGCCGGCACGAGCCGAACTGGTACGTGCGCGACGTGGTGCGCGCGCTGTACCGTGTCGAGCGCTGCAACGAATTGCCGATCTGGCTCGAGCGCCTCGTCGGCTGGCAGCGCGAGCACAACCAGTTCGACGGCAGCCTGCCCGGCGAGGCACTGGTGGCCCGCCTGTTGTTCGCGGTCTACATGGCGGAGTCGCATCCGGACCAGGCGTCGGCGCTGTACGACGCCGCACGTGCGCAGGCCGACGCGTCGCGCGATCTGGACGTGCTGCTCGGGGCCGGCAACGCGGCGTACGAACTGGGGCGCCAGCCGGACGCGAAGTATTTTTACGAACGTGTGCTCGCGGGCAACCGGCACGCCGCCGAACCGCTCGACCTGAAGGTGGACGAGATCGAGCGGCGGATCAACGAGGCCGGTGCGCCGCCTCCGGCATCGGGCCCGACGACGGCCGCGCCGAACAAGCGCTGGTGGAAGTTCTGGCAATGACGGCCGTCGGTCGGCAGGTCGGTTATGCGCCGCGCAACGCGTTGAACGCCGATGCGCTGAAAGCGGCAATCGCTGCGCGCAGCACCGCGCGAGGCGATGCCGACGCGGTGTGTGCGTGGCTGCTCAACCATTTCTATCGGCATGTCGTCGCGAACTTCGAGCCCGCGCGCACGATCGGGTCGCTCGACGATGCGCGGCAGGCACTCGGCCAGGCCGCGCCGCCGGCGTGGGTCGCGCGGCGCTTCGGTGCGGACGCGAAGACGATCGGCGAGGCCGACGCCGGCAGGCAGGCACCCGTCGTCTGGGTCGACCCGGGCGATCCGCAGCTCCTCGCGCTCGAAGCCACGCTCGTCGAGTTTCTCGAATCGCGCAATGGGACCGGGCTCGAGGGCAAGCTCGACCGCGTCAATTGCCCGCAGGCGCTCGCGATGTGGGAGCGCGAGCATGCCGAGATGGCGACCCGGATCGCGCGCGGCTGGCGCGAGAGCCAGCCCGATGCGCTGCGCACGTGGTGTGAAACCGCGAACGGGCGCTTCGTCGAATTCCTGCCGGACAGTACGCTGCTGCGCGCCGAAATGGCGTTCGAGAGTTACGTGATGCGTCATTGCCTCGGCCAGTTCGCCGACCGGCAAGCGCTGGCGGGCGGCTACGGCGGGCGCTACGCGGAAGCGATCGAGGCGCGCACGCTGCGGCTGCTGAGCTTCCGGGATGCGAGCGGCCAGCCGCACATCACGATCAGTGTCGCGGTGCGTGCCGACGGGGGGCTCGACGTCGATCAGGTCAAGGGCAAGCAGAACCGGCCGCCGGTCGAGCGCTATGTCGACGACGTGCTGGCCTGCCTGAATGCGCTGGGGACGACGGATCGCACGCCGCCCGACTGCATCGCGCTCGGTGTCGTCCATACGGCATCGGGGTGGTGCAGGATCGAGGACGTGGCGGATGCCGCGTCGCAAGCACGGCTCGTCGCACGCCATCCGCAATTGTTCGGGCGGCTCGCCGAGCCGACGCCGACCGTCGAGTGGCTGGTTGCCGCGCGGCAGCCCGAACTGTTGCAGGCGCGGCCGCCGCGTGCCGGTTCGGTGCGTTACGCGGTGCGCGCGACGCTGGCGCCCGCGGTGCCGTCCACACCGCCGGACGACGCACGGCCCGCCTTTGCAACCGAGAACGTGCGCTGGCCCGGCTACGACGCGCCGCGTGGCGCCAGTGCCGGCGAATGACAGGGCGAAGACCATGATATTCAAACTGATCGTTGCCTTGTTCGTCCTGTGGCGTATCGTCCGCTACTTCCGCCGGCGCGGGGCGCGCCATTCGACCTTGTCCGCCCGCAAGCGCTGGGCGCTGCTGCTCGCGCATCCGTACGTGGAAGCGACGGGGTTCGCGGGTTTCGACGATGCGGATACGAGCCACCTGAACGACACGTCGCGCAAGTTCCTGCGCGCGCAGATGCTGCACCAGATGGAGTTGCGCACCGACGCGACGGACGACGATGCGCGCGCGCACCTGGCACGCGTGCTCGAGACGCAGTGGTTTCGCGCCGACCTGCATGCGCTGCAGCCGACCGACGACCCGCGCGCGGCACTCGCGTTCGCCGGTGCGCGGATGGCGTTCCTCGCGCGCGTGGCGATGCTGATGGGCTGGACCGAGCCGGACACCGCATGGCGCGTGTTGTTGCTCAACGCGCAGCGCGCGCAGGATTGTTTCGACAGCTGGACGGATTTCGGTAGCGCATACGTCGCGGGCCGCAAGCAGTGGGTGGCCGGGTTTCGCGCCGATCCGTTCGGCAAGGCGTTCGACGACGCCACGCTGCAGCGCTGGCTCGCCCCGGGTGACGGTGCGTGGGGGCAGGCGGCGTGGCCGGGGCTGGCGGCGTTCGATCCCGAGCCGGTCGCGCAGCCACGGTGATGCCGCCGGTCGTTCGTTTCCTGCACCGCTTTTCATCCCGATCGACGCCGACATGATTTCATCCGTTCATCCCCTGTTGCGACGTCTGGCGCTGTCCGTTGCGTGCGCGGTGCCGGCGTCGGTGTTGCCCGCGGCGGCGCACGCGGTCGAGCCGGCCGCGGCCGACCGCCTGCTGCGCACGTTTCTCCACGACGGCTACGGCAACTGGCGCGCGGACCGCAAGGGCTGGCAGTCGGACGCGGGCGATTTCATCTATTCGCCGTGCGGGTCGCTGCGTGTCGCGACCGCCGACGGCCCGCGGTATCTGCTCGCGGTGTGCGGCGAGACCGACGCGGCCATGCAGAACGGAATGCCGGGGATGGATTCGGAAGGCACGACGGGCACCGTCGACCTGTACGTGCTGAAGCCCGCGGCGGACGGCAAGACGCTCGAACCGGTGGTGAAGAAGACGGATATCGCGTCCGGCAAGCGCGGCGAGCCGGGTACGGTGCACATCGAGCGGTACGGCCCGCACCTGTTCGGCTTCACGATCGGCGACGGCGTCACGCTGCAGGGCTATACGATGGCGATGCGGTCGATCTGGCTGCCGGTCGGCAACGCGATCGTCGAAGCGGCGCCGCGCATCAACGAAGCGCTCGACAACACGGGGTCGCTCGATTGCGGGAACGCGAAACCGCATTGCGAGAGCCGGACGTTCACGATCGTGCCCGACACGACCGGCACCGGCGACGTCTATCCGTTGACCGTCACGGAAACGGGCTCGCGCGGCGACAAGGACCTCCACGCGCGCTACACGGTGAAGTTCGACGCGGCGCGCGGCCGCTACGTCGTGCCGAAGGTATTGCGCGAAGGATACTGATCGTCCGCGCGAAGGAACGGGCGGCGCGATGCCGCCCGCGCGTCACACGTACAGATACCGCACGAGGTGGAAGAACACCGGCGCGGCGAAGCAGATCGAGTCGACGCGATCGAGCATGCCGCCGTGGCCCGCGATCATCGAACCCCAGTCCTTGGTGCCGAGCGAGCGCTTGACGGCCGACAGCACGAGGCCGCCGACGAAGCCCGCGATCACGATCGCGAGCGAGATCCCGAACGCGGCGCCGAAACTGAACGGCGTCACGCGATACAGCGACGCGCCGCACAGCGTCGCGAGCAGTCCGCCGCCGACGAAACCCTCGATCGTCTTGGACGGCGACAGCTGCGGTGCGATCTTGCGCTTCCCGAACAGTTTGCCGACGACATACTGCAGCACGTCGCTGACCTGCACGACGAACAGGAAGAAGAACAGCAGCAGCGCGTTCTGCCCCGTGTAGTGCGGAATGTCGAGGATCAGCACGGCCGGCGCGTGGCTCAGCCCGTACACGCACACCATCAGCGCCCAGTTGATCTTCGCGTTGCGGCTCAGGAATTCGCGCGTGTCCTGCGTGAGCGCCGACACGAGCGACATCGCGAAGAACAGGTGCACGGGCACGAAGATCGAATACATCCCGTACCAGTCGATCCCGAGCAGCAGGTACTGCACGGGGATCGCGACGAAGAACGCGATGAACAGCGTCGTGTGGTCGCTCGCGGTCGTCGGCGTGAGCGTGATGAATTCGCGCAGCGTCAGGTAGGACAGCACGGCGAACACGAGATACGTGATGTTGTTGCCGAGGCTGATCGCGATGACCATGATCGCGATCATCGCCCACCACGCACGGATGCGCTGGTTCAGGTTGACGATGGTCGCGCTCGTGCCGCCGCTGCGCGCGCCGAGGATCGCGCCGATCACGGTGGCGATGGCGAGCACGCCCGTGACGCCCGCGACCAGTTCCCAGAAAAGAGTTCGCATGGAGATATCCGCAAAAAGGGAGAGGAGGGGGCGGGGTTCAGCCGGCCGGCCGCTGCGGCGGCGCGAGCGCGACGATCGCGTCGCGCATGCGGGCGAGGAACGTCGGCTTGTCTTCCTGGGCGCCGAGCGCATCGTTCGCGCCGAAGTGCACCTTGCAGATCAGCGGCACCGGCCAGATCGCACCCTTCGGCATGATCCGTTGCAGGTTCTCGAGATAGACGGGCGCGAGCGCGACGTCCGGAAACTCGGTCGCGAGGTGGAACAGCCCGCTCTTGAACGGCTGCGGCAGGATCTCCGCGCCACGCGTGCCTTCCGGGAAGATGATGATCGAATGGCCCTGCTTGAGCGCGTCGCGCACCGGGTCGAGCGGGTCCCCGCCGGATTCGCGATGGCGATCGATCAGCACGACGTTCAGCAGCTTCTGCGCGATGTGGCGCTTCATGTCGCTGCTGTCCCAGTAGTCGCGCGCGGCGACCGGGCGCACGACCGCGCGCACGTTGCGCGGCAGCGCGGCGAGGATCGCGAGCGTGTCGATGTGGCTCGTGTGGTTCGAGAAATAGATCTTCTGCGTCGGGGATGGCGGCGCCTGATGCCAGACCGGATACGCACCGGCGACGAGCCGCACGATGGACAGCAGGAAATCGCGCTGCCAGACATTGAGAATGTTCATCGGCGCAGCGCCCCCTGCCTGCCTGCATGGCCCGCTGCGCGTGCGCGGCGGGCGGGACCCCGGAATGCCGGTGCGGCAGGATGCGCGCCGGACGGTCCTTGTTTAAATTTTTTCAAATTCGTGGCTGCCTGTCGCAGGTCCGCGATAATCGGACGATTCGCCGCCACACGCTGTTGCGTCCCGGCGAATGCGCCGGTCGGCGGCGTGATAATCGGCTGTTGCACGAGTGCCCGTTTGCAGTTCGAATGGATCGTGCTGCGATCGGGCCAGCGGATTATCGCGAGTTTCCGTCAAAAACGCCAGATTGGCGCCGCGCTTGCGGGCCGGGCGCATGCTTGACGCATCGGGGCCGCTCGGCGACGATTAGGGCCGTCCATGGAAGGCCGTCCAGGGCCGTTTCGCCGCCTGGGGCATGGCGGCGGGAAAGGTGTCCGACTGTGCCGCGCGAATAGAACGAATACGAAACGATGAGCCTCTACGCACTCAAACCCAAATTCCAGAACCGTCTGCGCCCGTTCGCGAACTCGCTCGCCGAGCGCGGCGTCACGGCCAACCAGGTCACGCTGTTCGCGGCCGGCGGCTCGATCGTCGTCGGCGCGCTCGCCGGGCTCGGCGTGTTCGCCCGCGCGCTGTTCCTGCTGATCCCGCTGTGGCTGTTCGCGCGGATGGCGCTCAATGCGATCGACGGGATGCTCGCGCGCGAGCACAACCAGAAGAGCACGCTCGGCGCGTACCTGAACGAACTCGGCGACGTCGTGTCCGACGTCGCACTGGTATTGCCGTTTCTCGCGATTCCGGCGTTCGCTCCGGCAGACGTCTGGCTGTTCGCGCTGACGGCGGTAATCGTCGAATGCGCGGGGCTGATCGGCCCGCTGGTCGGCGTGAGCCGCCGCTACGACGGCCCGTTCGGCAAGAGCGACCGTGCGCTCGCCCTCGGCGCGTTCGCGCTGTGGATCGGGCTCGGGTTTCCGGTCGGCGGGCTCGCCGCCTGGCTGTGGCGGTTGCTGATCGTGCTGTCGATCGTGACCGTGGTGCGGCGCGTGCAGGCCGGCATCGCGGAAAAGGGCGGTTGAAAGGGCAGTAAAGGCAGTGACAGGCAGTTGCGGTACCGGGCGCCGGAGGGCGGCGCACCAAGATACGAATAACGAAACGAGAGAAAACGCATGAGCGCACGCATGGCCCGCGAGGCCGACTTCATCACGCACGACGGCGAAACGCTGTTCTATCGTCACTGGCCCGCAACGGGCCCGCGTTGCCGCGGCGCCATCGTGCTGCTGCATCGCGGCCACGAACATTCGGCGCGCGTCGCACACCTCGTCGACGAGCTC
The DNA here is from genome assembly GCF_011605345.1 of Burkholderia sp. D-99. GTDB lineage: Bacteria > Pseudomonadota > Gammaproteobacteria > Burkholderiales > Burkholderiaceae > Burkholderia. The sequence continues at coordinate 132,138 of NZ_JAAOXM010000010.1, read as the reverse complement.
GACCTGCCCGATTTCGCGTTCTTCGCGTGGGATGCGCGCGGCCACGGCCGCTCGCCCGGCGCGCGTGGCTACAGCCCGAGCGCGGCCGCGTCGGTGCGCGACCTGCAGACCTTCGTCGAACATATCCGCGACACGCACGGCATCGCGATCGAGGACATGGCCGTGGTCGGCCAGAGCGTCGGCGCGGTGCTCGCGGCCACCTGGGCGCACGACTACGCGCCGCCGATCCGCGCGCTCGTCGTCGCATCGCCGGCGTTCCACATCAAGCTCTACGTGCCGTTCGCGCGGCCGGGCCTGCGGCTGATGCACAAGCTGCGTGGGCTGTTCTACGTGAACAGCTACGTGAAGCCGAAATTCCTCACGCACGATCCCGAGCGTATCGCGAGCTATGCGTCCGATCCGCTGATCACGCGGCCGATCGCGGTCAACATGCTGCTCGACCTGCACGACACCGCGCAGCGGATCGTCGCCGATGCGGCCGCGATCACCGTGCCGACGCAACTGCTGATCTCGGGCGCCGACTGGGTCGTGCATCGCGGCCCGCAGGACCGCTTCTTCGAACGCCTCGGCTCCGCGCGCAAGGAGCGCATCGTGCTGCCGGGCTTCTATCACGACACGCTCGGCGAACGCGACCGCGCGCAGGCGCTCGCGCCGCTGCGTGCGTTCGTGCTGCGCGAATTCGATGCGCCGAGCCCGCGTGTGTCGCTCGCCGAAGCCGACCGGCGCGGCGCGTTCCACGACGAATACGCAGCGCTCGGCCGCCCGCCCGCGAATGCGTTCGCGCGTGCGTACTGGGCGCTCACGCGGGCCGGCCTGAAGGCGGGCGGCGCGCTGTCGGACGGTATCGCGCTCGGGCTGCGGCTCGGCTTCGATTCGGGCTCGACGCTCGACTACGTGTACCGCAACCGCGCGCAGGGGCGCCTCGGCGTCGGCGCGCTGATCGACCGCACCTATCTCGATTCGCCGGGCTGGATCGGCATCCGCCAGCGCAAGGTGCATCTGCAGGAACTGATCGGCGCGGCGATCGGCCGCCTGCGCGGCCACGGCACGCCGGTGCGGATCGTCGACATCGCGGCCGGGCACGGGCGCTACGTGCTGGATGCGATCGCGACGGCCGCCGAGCGCGACGGCGCGGCGCCCGACGACATCACGCTGCGCGACTACAGCCCGCCGAACGTCGAGGCCGGGCGCGTGCTGATCGCGCAGCGCGGCCTGGAGCCGATCGCGCGCTTCGAGCGCGGCGACGCGTTCGACGAGGCGTCGCTCGCGACGCTCGAGCCGCGTCCGACGCTCGCGATCGTGTCGGGCCTCTACGAGCTGTTCGGCGAGAACGCGCTGATCGAGCGCTCGCTGCGCGGGCTCGCGCAGGCCGTGCCGCCGGGCGGTTATCTCGTCTATACGGGGCAGCCGTGGCATCCGCAGCTCGAATTCATCGCGCGCGCACTGAACAATCACCGCGGCGAGGCGACCTGGGTGATGCGCCGCCGCTCGCAGGCCGAGATGGACGAACTCGTCGCGCGCGCGGGTTTCCGCAAGCTCGACCAGCGGATCGACGAAATGGGCATCTTCACGGTCAGCCTCGCGCAGCGGGTCGACGCGTCATGAGCGCGCTCGACGGCGGCGCGAGCGGCCTCGCCGAACCGGCCGCCGCCGGCGCGCGCGACGCGTCGTTCGCGCTGCGCCTCGGCTGGCTCGCGGTGATGGGCGCCGTGTTCTTCTCGACCTACGGCTTCGCGAACTGGCTCGCCGCGCGCCGCGCGGCGGTGCCGACCTTCGCGTTCGGCTGGGAGCACGCGATCCCGTTCGTGCCGTGGACGATCGTGCCGTACTGGTCGATCGACCTTCTGTATGCGCTGTCGTTCTTCTTCTGGACGCGCCGCGCCGACCTGCTCGATCACGTGAAACGGCTGTTGACCGTGCAACTGATATCGGTCGCGTGCTTCATCGCGTGGCCGCTGCGCTTCGGGTTCGAGCGGCCCGACGCGGGCGGCGTGGCCGGTGCGCTGTTCACGCTGCTGATGGGGTTCGACAAGCCGTTCAACCAGGCGCCGTCGCTGCACATCGGGCTGCTCGTCGTGCTGTGGGCGGTTTATGCGAAGCACCTGCGTGGCAGGCTCGCGCGCGTCGTGCTGCACCTGTGGTTCGCGGCGATCGGCGTGTCGGTGCTGACGACCTACCAGCATCACGCGATCGACGTGCCGACCGGTGCGGCCGTCGGCTGTCTCGCGCTGTTCCTGTTTCCGCTGCGCGATGTCGCGGGCCGGTTGCCGCTCGCCGATGCATTGCCGGGGGCACCGGGCGCGGCCGGCCGTGCGCTCGCGCGCCGCTATGCGCTTGGCGCGGCGGCGGTCGCGCTCGTGGCGCTCTGGTGCGTGCCGCGCGCGCCCGGCTGGGCGCTGGCGGCCGGGTGGGTCGCGCTGGCGCTCGCGTGTGTCGCGTGGATCTACCGGCGCGGCGCACCCGGCGCGTTCCAGAAGGACGCGCACGGGCGTTTCCCGGTCGTCATCCGCTGGCTGCTCGCGCCGACGATCGCCGGCGCATTCGTCAATTCGCGGCTGTGGACGTTCCGGCAGCCGGCGCCGGTGCGGATCGACGAACGCGTGTCGATCGGCCGCACGCCGACCGCGCGCGACGTGCGCCGCCACGGTTTCACGGCACTGGTCGACCTGACGGCCGAAATGCCCCGCTGGGCGGCGGCCGATGCGTCGCTCGCCTATGCGGCCGTGCCGCAGCTCGATCTCGTTGCGCCGACGGCCGCGCAGCTCGCGCAGGCCGTCGCGGCGCTCGAACGCCTGCACGGGGAAGGGCGTGACGTGCTGGTCTGCTGCGCGCTCGGCTACGGGCGCAGCGTGCTGTGCGCGGCCGCGTGGCTGGCGGCGCGACGCGGGTTCGGCGATGCGCGCGACGCGCTGGCCGCGGTGCGCGCGGTGCGGCCGCATGCGGTGTGGTCGGACGACGGCGTGGCCGTGCTGCAGCACTGGATCGATCGCCGTCGCAGCGCGGGAGGCGTGTGATGCGCGACCCGTCCGCGCCATTCAGGATTGCCGCCGCGCGCGGCGCGCTCGATGCGGGCGCGTGGGCGATCGCGGCCGCGCTGGCCGCGGCCGGCGCGGGCGGGTGGATCGCGTCGGGCTGGGCGCCGGCGACGGTCGCGCGTGTGCTGCTGGCCGTCGTCAGCACCGGGTCGGGGATCGCGGCGCTGTGGTATGCGGTGCGGATCGGGATCGACCGCCGGCTGTTCGCCGCGCTCGCGCGCGCGGCGGCAGGCGACGCATCGATCGACGACGGGCTAGCGGCGCTCGACCGCGCGCTCACCGATCTCGGCTGGATCGACGCTTCGAAGGCCGGACGTGCGCTCGACGCCCGCGTGCGCGGCGCGGTCGGGCTGTGCCGGGCCGCTGTGCTCGTCGCGATCGTGCAGTGGCTCGTGGTCGGGCTCGCGATCGCCGTTCCGCAGATCGGCTAGTCAGCGAACGTTCAAGCCCGCCGCGGGCGGTCGAGGACGTCGTTCTGCCCGCCGGCCCGTCAAGGCAGCAGCACGTCGAGTGCGCGTTACGCGTGAGCCGTCCGCTGCGACCGCGTGCGCTTCACTTCATACATCGCCTGGTCCGCATGCTCGATCAGCGCGGTCATGTCGGTGCCGTCGTCGGGCAGCAGCGCGATCCCGACGCTGACGCCGAGCCGCAGCGGGCGTCCCTCGAATTCGAACGGCTCGCCGACCTGGCGCGCGAGCCGCGCGCTTTGCGCATGCGCATCGTCGCGGTTGCCGATGTTCGGCAGGATCACCGCGAATTCGTCGCCGCCGATGCGTGCGACCGTGTCCGAGCGCCGCACTGCTCCCTGCATCCGCGTGGCGATCTCGCGCAGCGCCGCATCGCCCGCGCGATGGCCGAATCCGTCGTTGATCGGCTTCAGCCCGTCCATGTCGATGTTGAGGATGCCGAGCCGGCCGTTCGCGCGCAGCGTCGTGTGCATGGATTGCCGCAGGCGGTCGTAGAACAGCGCGCGGTTCGGCAAGCCCGTGAGCGCGTCGTGTGTCGCGCGCAGGTAGAGTTCGTTCGCCTCGTTGCGCGCCGCGTGGAACATCGCGGCGGCGATCAGGTCGGCCGTCAGCCGCAGCGTGCCGGCGTCGGCTTGCGAAAAGCCGTCGACTTCCGGCGACATCACCTTCAGCACGCCGACCGTCGTGTCCGCATGGGTGAGCGGCATCACGAGCATCGAGCGCAGGCCGACACGCCGGCATGCGTCGCGATCGACGCGCGGGTCGGTTTCCGAGTCGATGCAGTGCAGCAACTCGCCTTGCTGCACGCACAGCCCCGACAGGCTGCCCGAGCGCCGCAGCCGCAGGCCGAGCATCCCGGCCGCGGTGCCCGACGCGGCGCGGTACACCATGTCGTCGCCCTCGGCGAATTCGACCGCGGCGGCGCTCGCGCCGGTGAGTTGCGGCACCTGCTCGGCCACATAAGCCATCACGCTGCCGAGGTCGAGGCCGAGCTTCGCGATCTCGGTCTGCGCGGCGATGATGCGCAGCAGGGTATCGGGGGACGGGGTGGCGGAGTCGGCGATTTGATTCAAGTCAGTTTTCCGTGAAAGAAAGCACGTCCGGCGGCGCGGGATTGCGGTAGCATACGCGCCGCCTCGCGGCAGCGCGCTCCGGGGCGGTCTGCAACGGACCGCCCGCCGGCCAGCCGTATCGCGCCAGCAGTATGCCGTTCGGCCCGTCGGGCGACAACGGCGCAATTCTTACCATTCGTCCCTCTCGCGCAGCATTTCCGACTGGATTGAGGCTTTTTTCGCTTCATCGTCGCGAATCGGGGTGAGTTTTGTCCTATTTTTGAGATAGTGTGACGAATGGGCGTGTGCCGGTGCCAGGCGCGCGCGCAGCACGGTGACAGGCGATTAAAGAAATCGCCGCATCGTTTCGATAAATGAATCAGGCCAATTAGATATGAGGGGAAGCAGTGGGGATGTTCACTCACGGGCATAGCTGCTTTGCGCGCATCGGTTTCGATGCGACGGATGACCGGATGATCCTGACGAAGCGGAGCGGCGCATGAAGCCGGCCGTGTCGCTGCTCGTCCTGTCGGCCGCCATGGTCGGCGCGTTTCACGCGGCCGCGCTGTCGGCCGCGCCGATCCCGGCCGTGCCGGCCGCCGCTGCGGCCTCCGGCACAGCGCCGGCGCCGGTGCTCGCGGCCGCGCCTGCGGCGGCCAGCGCGCCGTCCGCCGGCCTGCCGGCGACCACGGTGCACCTGCCGTTCGCGTCGCTCGGCGCGTTCGATCCGCTGCGCCTGCGCGGCGCCGACGACGCGCGCACGATCAACGCGGGCGTGCGGCTCGACCGCGTGGTGACCGGCGCGCGGCTGCGCCTGACCTACGCGTATTCGCCGTCGCTGGTGTTCCCGATGTCGCACCTGAAGGTATCGGTGAACGGCGAGGTGATCGCGACCGTCCCGTTCGACGCCGCACAGGCGGGCCGCACGGTCACGCAGGAAATCCCGATCGATCCGCGCTATTTCTCGGATTTCAACCAGATCGGCCTGCGCCTGATCGCGCACTACACGCTCGACCATTGCGAGGACCCGACGAACTCGGCGCTGTGGGCCGACGTGAGCCCCAAGAGCGAGCTGATCCTCGACGAGTCGCCGGTGCGCCTGCCGAACGATCTCGCGCTGCTGCCCGCGCCGTTCTTCGACCGGCGCGACAACGGCCGCGTGCGGCTGCCGTTCGTGCTGCCGGCGTCGCCGGATTCGGCCACGCTGCGCAGCGCGGGCGTGCTCGCGTCGTGGTTCGGCGCGCTGGCCGACTACCGGCATGCGCGGTTCCCGGTGTCGTCCGGGCTGCCGGCGGACGATCAGGCGGTGGTGATCGGCACGGCCGCGACGCTGCCGGCCGGCCTTGCGCTGCCGTCGATCAACGGCCCGCTGCTCGCGGTGGCCGACAACCCGGCCGCGCCGGGGCGCAAGCTGCTGGTCGTCACGGGCCGCACGGCGGCCGAGGTCGACGATGCGGTCGCGACGCTCGTGCTGGGCCGCGTGGCGCTGTCGGGGCCGGCGGCGACGGTCGCGCACGTCGATCTCGGCGCGCCGCGCAAGCCGTACGACGCGCCGCGCTGGCTGCCCGTGAACCGGCCGATCGCGTTCCGCGAGCTCGTATCCGATACGCGCGACCTGGAAGTGCGCGGCACGACGCCCGACGCAATCCGCCTGAACCTGCGCGTGCCGTCCGATCTGCATTCGTGGAACGGCGCGGGCGTGCCGATCACGCTGCGCTACCGCTACACGGCCCCGACCGTGCAGGACAACTCGACGCTCGCCGTCGAGATCAACGAGCAGCTCGTGAAGTCGTACCGGCTCGGGCCGGCCCATGCCGAGGACGCGCACGGCCGCATGCAGCTGCCGCTGCTGTCGGCGCCGGAAGGGCGCGTGACGAGCGACGTCGACATCCCGGCGTTCCGGGTCGGCAGCGGCAACCAGCTGCAGTTCCGCTTCACGCTCGACTCGCAGAAGACGGGCCTGTGCTCGAGCACGGCGAGCGAGCCGCAGCGCGCGGCGATCGATCCCGATTCGACGATCGACTTCTCGCACTTCGTCCATTACGCGCAATTGCCGAACCTCGCGTTCTTCGCCAACAGCGGCTTCCCGTTCACGCGTTTCGCCGACCTGTCGCAGACGGCCGTCGTGATGCCTGACCGGCCGTCGCCGCAGGAGCTCGAGGCTTACCTGACGATGCTCGGCCACATGGGCGAATGGACCGGGTTTCCGGCCCTGCGCGTGCAGGTCGCGCGGCCCGGCGACGTTGCCGCGCTGTCGGGCAGCAAGGATCTGCTCGTGATCGACGGCTCGCCCGCGTCGCCGCTGCTCGCGCACTGGCGCTCGGCGCTGCCGCTCGTGATCGGCGAGCAAGGCAGCGCGGGAGGCGAAGGTGCCGCGCGCATCGCGTTCTCGGTGAAGGAGCGCTGGCGCAACGGCGCCGGCCTCGCCGAAGGCGGCGCGCATATCGAACAGACGGGCTCGCTCGCGGCGCTCGCCGGGTTCGAGCTGCCGGGCAGCCGGGGGCGCAGCGTCGTCGCGCTGACGGCGACCGACCAGCCGCGTCTCGGCGATCTGCTCGACGTGTTCGAGAGCGCCGGGCTCGTGTCGCAGCTGCAGGGCGACCTCGCGCTGGTGCGGCCGGGGCAGGTCGACAGCCTGCGCGTCGGCGAGCCTTACGTGGTCGGCTTCGTGCCGTGGTATGCGCGCGTGTGGACGCAGGCGGCGCGGCATCCGGTCGTGCTCGGCGCGGTCGGCGTCGTCGCCGGGCTGCTGCTCGCGCTCGGCGTGTTCAGCGTGCTGCAGAGAATCGCCGCGCGTCGACGGGGGATGTAACGGATGGCGCGGGTTATGGCGAAGCGACGGGCAACGCGGCCGGCGCGACGCGTCGGCGCGGCACTCGCGCTGGCGGTGGCGCTCACGTGCGCGGGAACCGGCATGGCCACGCGCGCGCAGGCCGCGGGGGCCCGTGCGGCCGACGCGACCGACGCGGGATGCGGCGCGGCGTGGCCGCGCTGGGACGCGTTCAAGCGCGATTTCATCTCGGCCGACGGCCGCGTGATCGACGTCGGTTCGGCCGATTCACGCACGGTGTCGGAGGGGCAGGCGTATGGACTTTTCTTCGCGCTGGTCGCGAACGACAGGCGCATGTTCGACACGATCCTCGCATGGACCGAGAACAATCTCGCGCAGGGCGACCTGAGCGCGCACCTGCCGGCGTGGCTGTGGGGCCGTGCGCCCGACGGCGCGTGGCGCGTGCTCGACGCGAACGCGGCGTCGGACGCCGACTTGTGGATCGCGTATGCACTCGTCGAGGCCGGGCGGCTGTGGCACGAGCGCAGCTACACGGCGCGCGGCGCGCTGCTCGCGAAGCGCGTGCTCGACGTCGAGACGGCGAGCGTGCCGGGCCTCGGCCTCACGCTGCTGCCGGGGCCGACGGGGTTCAAGCTGGCCGACGGCCAGTGGCGTGTGAACCCGAGCTATTCGCCGCCGCAGGTGATTCGCGCGCTCGGCGCGCGGCTGCCCGACGACCGGCGCTGGGCCGCGCTCGCCTCCAGCACCGGGCGCGTGCTGCTCGACACCGCACCGAAAGGCTTTTCACCCGACTGGGCGTTGTATCGCGCGGGCACGGGTTTCGGGCCCGATCGCGAGACGCATGCGGAGAGCGCGTACAACGCGATCCGCGTGTATCTGTGGGCCGGCATGCTCGACCGCGCCGATCCGCTCGCCGCGCCGCTGCTCGCGCGTTTTGCGCCGTTCGCCGACTACATCGCCGCACACGGCGCGCCGCCGGAGAAGGTCGACACGACGACGGGCGTCGCGGGGCCGAACGACGGCAACGGCGGATTCTCGGCGGCCGCCGTGCCGTTCCTCGACGCGCGCGGCCAGCGCGCGCTCGCGGATGCCCAGGCGGCGCGTGTCGATACGCTCGCGCGCCAGTCGGCGCCCGGTTACTACACGAACGTGCTGACGCTGTTCGGGCTCGGCTGGCGCGACGGACTGTACCGGTTCGGCGCGGACGGCACGCTCGATACCCGTTGGGGAGGCCGTTCGTGCGCCGCCCGCTGAAGCGCGCCGCGCCGCACGTCGTGGGATTCGCGTGGCTCGCGTCGTCGGTGTGCGCGGCGGCGCCGGGCACCGCACCGGACGCGACGATGGCGACCCGCGCGACGCCGGCGACCTCCGCGTCCGCCGATGCGCAGCGTCAGCTCGACACCGCGCGGATGTGGGGCGTCAAGCATCGCGACGACCTCGCGCGCGATGCGTTGCGCAAGGGGCTGCTGATCGCGCCGGGCGATCCCGACCTGCTGGCCGAACAGGTTCGCGTGCTGCTGCGGCTCGGCGACGCGAAAGGCGCGCAGGCCTCGCTCGCGCGCCTGCAGGCGCAGTCGCCGAATGCGCCCGCCACACGGCGGGCCGCCGACGAATATCAGGTTGCGACGAGCGGGCGCGGCGAGATGGCGCAGATCCGTCTGCTCGCGCGCAGCGGCCGTTCCGACGAAGCGGCCCGGCGGATCGTCGCGCTGTTTCCGAACGGCGCGCCGGAGGGCGCACTCGGCGCCGAGTATTACCAGATCGTGTCGAATGCACCGGGCGGGCGCGAGCCGGCGATCGCCGCGCTGCGCCGCGCGATCGCGGCCGACCCGCAGGACACGAGTGCGGCGATGGCGCTCGCGCGGCTCCTGAACCAGCGCGCCGACACGCGGCCGGAGGCGAACCGGCTTGCGTGGGCGCTCGCGAAACGCGCCGACGCCGACCATACGGAGGCGATGGCCCTGTGGCGGCGCGTGCTGCAGTCGGCCGGCAACGATCCCGCGTATCTCGACGGGCTGCATGCGTATCTCGCGCTCGTGCCGGACGACACCGAATTCGTCGATCGCGTGGCGGCACTGGATCGCAAGCGCGATGCGCAGCGCCGGCTCGAACGCAACCCCGACTACATCGCGCAGCAGCGCGGCCTGCAGGCGCTCGCGCGCGGCGACCTGGCCGGCGCCGATCCGCTGCTGACACGCGCCGCGCGAGCGCGCGCGGACGACGCCGACGCGCTCGGCGGGCTCGGCCTGCTGCGCCTGCGCGAAGGGCGGCACGACGAAGCGCGCGCGCTGTTCACGCGCGCCGCGGCGCTCGCGACCGACCAGCGCGGCAAATGGCAGGGCCTCGCGCGCACCGCGCAGTTCTGGGGGCTGCTCGCGCAAGGCCGCGCGGCGGCCGCCGCAGGACGTGCGCAGGACGCGGAGCGCGCGGCCCGTGCGGCACTCGCGATGCAGCCGGACAGTCCGGATGCGAAGCTGCAGCTCGCCGATGCGTTGCTCGCGCAGCGCGACTGGGCGCGCGCGGAGCCGTTGCTGCGCGAGCTGCTGGCCGCGCGTACGCCGACCCTCGGCGCCGTGCGCGACACGGCCACGCTGTATCAGAACACCGGCCGCGCGGACCGGATCGGCCCGCTGCTCGACGCGCTGCAAGGCCGCGTGACGGGCCGCGACGACCGGCGTGCGCTCGACGGCCTGCGTGCGGATCTGCTCGCGGATCAGGCGCGCGCGCTGGCGGACAAGGGCGAACGCGGGCCCGCCGCGCAGCGCTACGAGGCGGCCGTGCGCGCGGCGCCCGACGCCCCGTGGACGCGCTTCGCGCTCGCGCGCCTTTATCGCGACATGGGGTTGCCGCAGCTCGGCCGTACGGTGATGGACGACGGGCTCGCGCAAGGCGCGACGCCCGAGATGCGCTACGCGACCGCGCTGTATCGCAGTTCGCTCGACGACGTGGCGGGTGCGCAGGCCGCGCTCGCGCCGGTCGACGACGCGCACCGTTCGGACGGGATGCGCGCGCTCGCGCGCAAGCTCGATGCGCAAGGCGCGCTCGCCGACGCACGCAATGCGCTCGCGCGCGGTGACCGCACGGCGTTCGCCGCATCGCTCGCACAGGCGCAGGCGAGTGCGCCGGACGATCCCGACATGCTCGCCGCGATCGGCGCGCAGTGGATCGACGCGGGCGAGCCGGATCGCGGCCTCGCGCCGTTGCACGACTGGATCGCCGCCCACCCGCGCGAAGCCGATGCGGACGTGCGGCTGCGCTATGGCGACCTGCTCGGCAGCGCGGGGCGCGACGACGCGCTTGCCGCGTGGCTCGACACGCTGCGCCGGGAACCGTCGCTGACGCCCGCGCAGACGGCGCGGATCGACGACCAGTCGCTGCGGCTCGTGTTGCGGCAGACGGACGATGCGATCGCGCAGCAGGATTACGCGCAGGCGAGCAAGCGGCTCGATCGTGCGAGCCCGGTCGGCCGCGCGGACAAGCGCTATGCGCTCGAACTGGCCGATCTCGAACGCGCGCAAGGCCATTACGACGCGGCGCGCGATGCGCTCGCGCCGGTCGTCGCGCGCACGCCGGACGATGCGGATACGCAGCTCGCACTGGCACGCATCGACGAGGACAGCGGCAACCGTGCCGCCGCGCTGGCGCGCGTGCAGGCGGTGCTCGCGCGCACGCCGGACGACGACGTCGACACGCAACTGTCGGCCGTGCGCCGGCTGAATGCGCTGCGCCGCGCGGACGAAGCCGTGCAGGTGACCGACCGGCTGCATGCCGCGTATCCGGCGCGCGCCGACGTGACGGTCGCGGCCGGACGCGTGGCCGAGGTGCAGGGCCGCTATGACGACGCGGCGTCGCTGTACCGGTTGTCGCAGTCGCAGGAGCGCGCGACGGGCGTGAGCCCGGGCCGCGACGGCCTGACGCCCGCGCAGGCGGCGTTCGCGGATCTCGCGCAGCGGCGCAATCCCGAGATCGAGACCGGCTGGACGCCCGCGTACAAGTCGGGCGACGAAGGCATCTCGTCGTATCGCGCGCAGCAGGTGCCGATCTACGTGCAGATGCCGATCCGCTACGACGGGCACGTGTTCGCCCAGATCGACACCGTGCATCTCGACCCGGGCACACTCGATACGAGCGACCCGAACGCGTATTCGCTCCAGACATTCGGCACCTACGCGGCGCTCAAGGCACAGAACGCGCTGACGCCCGCATCGATCGCGAATCCGCCAGGCTCGCTGCACCAGACGGCCACGGGCGTCGCGCTCGGCGCCGGCTATCTGACGGACGCATGGCGTTTCGATCTCGGTACGTCGCCGCTCGGTTTCCCCGTGCATTACCTCGTCGGGGGCGTGCGCTATCGCTTCGACGCGGGCCCGGCCAGTTTCTCGGTGAACGCGTCGCGGCGCCCGGAAACGAGCAGCGTGCTGTCGTACTCGGGGATGCGCGACCCGTGGACGGGCGCGGTCTGGGGCGGCGTGCGCCGCGACGGCGTGAACCTGCGCGCGTCGGTCGACGTCGGCCGCACGAACCTGTTCGCGGAACTCGGCGCGGGCGTGCTGTCCGGCCGCAATGTGGAACGCAACGCGGAAGTCACGCTGCGCACGGGCTTCACGATGCCCGTGTACGAGCGCGCGACGATGAAGGTCAGCACGGGGCTCGTCGGCAATGCGTGGCATTACGCGGAGAACCTGCGCTATTACACGTACGGGCAGGGCGGTTACTACAGCCCGCAACGCTACCTGTCGCTCGGTGTGCCGATCGAATGGGCGGGGCGGCACGATGCGCTGTCGTGGGACCTGACCTTCACGGGCGGGATCTCGAACAGCTACGAGAAGGATTCGCTGTATTACCCGATGTCCTCGGACCAGCGGGCCGCGCAGGTGGCGGCCGGGTTCGTGTACGCGGGCAGCTCGACGCGCGGCGTGTCGTTCTCGTACGGAATCAACGGGATCGTCGAGTACCGCGTGAACCCGCACCTGAGTGTCGGCGCGCAGCTGCAAGTCGACCGCTCGCACGACTATGCGCCGAGTTCGGCGCTCGTGTACCTGCGCTATGCGTTCGACGCGCGCGCGCCACGCAGCTGGCTCGTCACACCGACGCCGGTGCGGCTTTATTCGGATTACTAGGGGAACGCGCCGTGAATACGGAATTCGAAGCCACCCGTCCCGTGCTCGGCGCCGCCGGCCTGCTGGGCCGCCTGCGTGCGCTGCTGGGCGCGGGGCCGGCCGGCGGTCGCGCCGGCACGGCGAGCCGGCTCGCGATCGACGGCTTGCCCGACGCCTGGACACAGCTGGAAGCCGGCGGCCTGTACGCGATCTACGCGGCCGGCGGTACACCGGCCTGCGATGCGCTCGTGTGGGAAAGCGCGCGACAGGCGCGCACGCGCGACGTGACGGTGGTGCTCGCGCGCGACGCGGCACACGTCGCCGAACAGATGCAGGCACGCGGCTTCGCGGACGGCGCGCAGCCGGCCGGCTGGCCGCGCAACCTGAACGTGCTGGCGATGCCGCCTGCAGCCGAGCCGGCCGGCGGTGACGGCGCAGGCGCAACGACCGACGCCCCCCGTCGCGCGGCACCGGGCCCGTTCGCGCGGCTGACCGGCGGCCTGCGCGCGATGAAGCGTTATGGCTTTCGCGCGCGCTCGCTGTATTTCGTCGAGGGCGCGCAGCGCTGGTTCAGCTGGGACGACCCGATCGCGCTCGCCGACGAGGCGCACGCGCTTGCCGACTGGTGCCGCACGCGCCGGATCGCGCTCGTGCTGCTGCTCGACCCCGAGGCGACCCGTGCGGGCGACGCGGCACGCACCGACGATGCACCGCTCGTGCGCGATGCGGATCGCACGCCGCGCAGCGGTTTCCACGGTATCTGCTCGGGCGTCGCGCAGTTGCAGCGCACGCACGGCGAGATGCTGTGGATCGTCGATTTCTGGCGCGCGGGCGATACGCTCGCGGCGGGCGAGGTACGGCCGCTGCGCTTTGCGCCGGGCGGCCGGCTGTCGGCGAGCATCGACGGCGGCGCGACCGAGCCCGCGCACCGGATGAAGCTCGCGAGCGACGAGGATCGCGTGGTCGTCAGCCGCGCGGTGCTCGATGGCACGAACCGCGCGCCGGAGGGCTGGGAAATCGTCGAGGACAACGCGGCCGTCGTCGCGGCGTGCACGCATGCCCAGGCTGCGACCGCGGTGCTCGTGTTCCGTTCGCATGCACAGCTCGAAGCGCTGTGCGCGGACGTGCACGCACTGCGCCGGCAGTGCGGCGGCGCGCTGAAGATCGCGATCGTCGAGCGCGGCGAAGTGCTGCGCCAGCAGTTCGAGATGCTCGTGCTGAGCGTCGGCGCGAGCCGCGTCATCGCGCGCGACCTGCCGGTATCGCGGATGCAGGCTGCCGTGCACGCGCTGCGCGGCCAGCTCTATGCGCGGCCCGTCGCGGCCGACTATCGCGCCGCGCTCGCGGCCGCGCTCGGCGATTCGGTGCTCGGCTATCTGCCGGTCGGCGCGTTCTGCCTGCGGATTCGCGCGGTGCTCGATCGCGGCGCCGTGCTCGCGCTGCCGCACACGCTCGCGAAGATCGCGCTGCTGCCCGGCGTGTCGCACGTCGACGCGCTGCGGCATTGCCGGCCGCGCCGCGCGGGCGACGTCGTGACGGCCGATGCCGCGCACCTGTACGTGTTCCTGTTCGCGTGCGAACCGGTGGACGCGGAGGACGCGCTCGCGCGCATCTTCGACGTGCCGATCGACACGCTGTCCGACCGTGTCGTGTGCCTCGGGCAGGGCAGCATCGATACCGAACTCAATGCGCTGAAGGCCGAGAACCGGCGTGCGCCAATTGCCGACTACAGCGATTTGTTCGCGGCCGCGCAGCCGGCGGGCGCCAAGCGCCCACCGCTCGTGCGCGCCGGTCCCGGCGAAGCGTTGCCCGACGCGAGCGAAGTGAGCGGTGCGATCGATACGATCGACACGATCGTCGCGCTCGAGGCGATCGGTGCGACGCCGGAGGCCGCGGCGGCCGACGCATCGGCGCCGGAACCCGTCATTCTCGCCGCGCGCAAGCGCAGCGCCATCCGCAGCGCGATGCCGCTGCGCAAGCAGGGGGTCGCATGATCGCCGAACTCGTCATCGGATTCGTCGTCGGCATCGCGATCGCGGTGCCGGTGTGGATCGTCGCGCAGCACCTCGGCATCGGCCGCGGCTTTCATGCGCCGCGCGGGATCGACCGGCGCGACGCGGTGCCGTGCGAACTCGTGCCGGTCGCGCTGCGCGGGCGGCTGCTGCCCGGCGCCGAGCGTGAAGAGCGTGACAGTGAGGCGGCCCGATGAAGACGATCGCGATTACATCGACGACCGGGGGCGCGGGCCGCACGACGCTCACGGCCGCGCTCGCCGTGCTGCTGGCGCGCCGCGGCCGGCCGGTCGTCGCCGTCGAATTCGATGCGCAGAACCTGATGGGCGCGACGCTCGGCCTCGACACGCTCGCCGAGCACGGCCTCGCGCAGAGCGTGCTCGGCGGCGCCGAGCCGTGGCATGCGCATACGTGGCGTAACGTCGACGGCGTGCTGTTCGTGCCGTACGGGCAGGTCGACGCGGCCGGCGCCGCCGCATGCGATGCGCGGCTCGCGGCCGATCCCGCGTGGCTGTCGCGCGCGCTCGACGAGATCGCGTTGCCGGCCGACGGCGTCGTGCTGATCGACACCGCGCGCTATCCGTCGACGCAGGCCGAGCAGGCGATTCGCCGCGCGGACCTGACGCTCGTCGTCGTGCCGCCCGAGCCGGCCGCCTGCGCGACGACGGCCGCACGGCTCGGTGCGCTCCGGGCGGGCGGCGGCGAACTGCAGATCGTCGTGAACCGGCTGAATCCGGCGCGCGACATGCAGCGCGACGCGCTCGCGATGCTGCGCGCGGTCGCGGGGCCGGCGTCGATGCTCGAGCAGCGCATTCACGTCGATGCGGCCGTGCCCGAAGCGCTCGCGCGCGGCAGCTGGATCTTCGACGACGCGCCGTATTCGCAGGCGTCGCACGACCTGAACGGCGTCGCGAACTGGGTCGATACATGGCTGGCGGCGGGTGCCGCCGGTCGCCGCGGAGCAGCGCGATGAACGCGGGCATCGCGCCGCGCCTGCGCGCATTCGGTCGCCGCGCGGCCGACTGGCTCGCACGCGGCATCGGGTTGCCGGCGCAACGCACGCTGGTGGACTGGCTCGTGCGGCTGTTCTTCCACGCACCGCCGCCGGGCCGGCCCGATCACGTGCGCCGCTGGGTGCGCGTCGCGTCCCTGCGGCTGGCGCAGGAGTGGGGCGTGCTGCAGCCGCTCAGCCCGCGCGAATGGCTATGGCGCGCGATCGTGCGGGCGCCGCGCGCGGCCGACAGCCGTCCCGCGCGCGATCCGCTCGCGTGGTTCGACAAGTATGTCGTGCCCGTCTACGTGGCCGGGCGCGCGGTCGGCCGGCGCATCAACGCGTTGCTCGAGCGCCTGCCGTGGGTGCGCTGGGGCGGCTGGCTGGATGCGCGCGCCAACGGCGTCGGCCGGCGCCGCTGGCTCGCGCCGCTGCTGCTGACGGCCGGTGCGCTGTTGTGGGCCGCGGCCGGGATGTCGCCGCTGATGCCCGGCGCACAGTTCGCGTTCTTCGCGATCGTCGCGGTGCTGGCGCTCACGCTGCGCCGCCTGCCGGGCCATCTGCCGACGTTGGCACTTGCATCGCTCGCGCTGCTCGCGACCGTGCGCTACGTGTGGTGGCGCACCACGCAGACACTCGATTTCCGCGGCCCGGTCGAGGCCGTCGCAGGCTACCTGCTGTACGGCGCGGAAGCCTATACGTGGATGATCCTGCTGCTCGGCTTCGTGCAGACCGCGTGGCCGCTCGACCGGCCGATCGCGCCGCTGCCCGACGATCCCGATACCTGGCCGAGCGTCGACATCTACATCCCGACCTATAACGAGCCGCTGTCGGTCGTGAAGCCGACGGTGTTCGCCGCGCAGAGCATCGACTGGCCGAGCGCCAAGCTGCGCGTGTACCTGCTCGACGACGGCAAGCGCCCCGAATTCGAGGCGTTCGCGCGCGAGGCCGGCATCGACTACGTGACGCGCGACGACAACCGCCACGCGAAGGCCGGCAACATCAACCGCGCACTGCCGAAGACGCACGGCGAATACATCGCGATCTTCGACTGCGATCACGTGCCGACGCGCTCGTTCCTGCAGACGACGATGGGCGTGTTCCTGCGCGACCCGAAGTGCGCGCTGGTGCAGACGCCGCACCATTTCTTCTCGCCCGATCCGTTCGAGCGCAACCTCGGCACGTTCCGCGAGATCCCGAACGAGGGCAACCTGTTCTACGGCCTCGTGCAGTCGGGCAACGACCTGTGGAACGCGACGTTCTTCTGCGGTTCGTGCGCGGTGCTCAAGCGCAGCGCGCTGGAAGAGGTGGGCGGTGTCGCGGTCGAGACCGTCACCGAGGATGCGCACACGGCGCTCAAGCTGCACCGGCGCGGCTATACGTCGGCGTACCTGCCGACCGTGCAGGCGGCCGGCCTCGCGACCGAAAGCCTCGCGGGCCACGTGAAGCAGCGCACGCGCTGGGCGCGCGGGATGGCGCAGATCTTCCGCATCGACAACCCGTTCCTCGGGCGCGGGCTCGGCCTGATCCAGCGGATCTGCTACGGCAACGCGATGCTGCACTTCTTCTACGGGATTCCGCGGCTCGTGTTCCTGACGATCCCGCTCGCGTACCTGTTCTTCCACCTGTACTTCATCAACGCGTCGGCGCTTGCGCTCGCGAGCTACGTGATCCCGTACCTGGTGCTCGCGAACGTCGCGAACTCGCGGATGCAGGGGCGCTACCGCCATTCGTTCTGGGCCGAGGTCTACGAGTCGGTGCTCGCGTGGTACATCGCGCTGCCGACCACCGTCGCGTTCTTCAGCCCGAAGCACGGCAAGTTCAACGTGACCGACAAGGGCGGCAAGATCGACGAAGGTTACGTCGACTGGTCGACGTCGAAACCGTATCTCGTGCTGTTCGGGCTGAACGTGCTCGCGATCCTCGCCGGCGTCTGGCGGCTCGTGTCCGACCAGGGCGACGAGGCGTCGACGATCCTGATCACGCTCGGCTGGACCGTGTACAACCTCGCGATGCTCGGCGCGGCGCTGGCGGTTGCGCGCGAGACCAAGCAGGTGCGCGTCACGCACCGGATCGCGATGCGCGTGCCGGCCATGCTGCTGCTGGCCGACGGGTCGACGGCCGCATGCTTCACGAGCGACTACTCGACCGGCGGCCTCGGCCTCGAAGCGGTGCCGGGGCTGCCGCTCGCCGTCGGCGACACGCTGACGGTGTGCGTGACGCGCGGCGACCGGCCGTTCCCGTTCCCGGTGCGCGTGAGCCGCGTGACGCCGACCCATGTCGGTGTGAGCTTCGAGGAACTGACGCTCGAACAGGAGCGCCAGCTCGTGCAATGCACGTTCGGGCGCGCGGACGCGTGGCTCGACTGGCACGAAGGCGAGCGCCTCGACACGCCGCTCGGCGGGCTGAAGGAAGTGTTGCGCATCGGCCTGGACGGCTATGTACGGATGTGGAAGGGTGCGGCGCGCGGCCTGCAGGCCATGCTGGCGCCGAAACTCGATCGGGCGCGCGACTGACGCGGCGCTCATCATGGAGTGGGTTAGATGACGTTCTGGAATCTGTATTTCATCCTGAAGTTCGGGCTGTTCGCGACCGGGCACCTGCAGCCGTTCTGGCTCGCGAACCTCGCGTTCGCGGTGGCGCTCGCGGTGAGCGCGCCGATCCGGCGGCGCGCGTGGCGCATCGTCCGGCAGCTCGCCGCGATCGGGATCGCGGTGCCGCTGCTCGCGCGCGAGCTGCATGCGCCGCCGCTTGCCCGTCTCGCCGAGGCCGCGCAGGAAGTCAGCACGTTCCGCCTCGACTACTGGATGGAGCTGCTGCCGCGCCTGCTGCCGCCGGTGCTGCTGTTGACGGTGGCCGGCGTGCTGATCGTCTACTTCGTCGTCAACCGCTGGCTGCGCGTCGCGACGTTCGTACTGGCCGTGCTGATCGTGATGCCGCTGTGGCAGGCCGGCAGCGGGCTGATGGCGCGCGTCGTCGCACCGGCCCCGCAGCAGGCGAACGCGGCGGGCACGACGCTCGCCGGCCAGCCCGAGGATCATAACGCCGCGCTCGCGACGTTCCGCACGCAGGAATCGCAGCGCCAGGTCGCGTTCGGCCATCTCGGTAACGATCCGGCCGCACAGTTCGACGTGATCGTGCTGCACATCTGCTCGCTGTCATGGGACGACCTCGATGCCGCGAAGGTGCGCAACCATCCGATGCTGAGCCATTTCGACTACCTGTTCTCGAACTTCAGCACGGCCGCGAGCTACAGCGGCCCGGCGGCGATCCGGGTGCTGCGCGCGAGCTGCGGGCAGGAAGCGCACGCCGACCTGTACAAGAGCACGCCGCAGCAGTGCTACCTGTTCTCGCAACTGGCGAGCGCCGGTTACTCGGTGCAGTCGCTGCTGAACCACGACGGCCACTTCGACAATTTCCTGCAAGTGATCCACGACAACATCGGCGTGGCCGATGCGCCGATGATCTCGAACGCGGCCGCGCCCGTTGCGATGCATGCGTTCGACGGCTCGGCGATCAAGGACGACTACACGACGCTCGCGAACTGGTATGCGCAGCGCGCGTCGGTGCCGGGCCCGGTCGCGTTGTACTACAACACGATCAGCCTGCATGACGGCAACCGGATCGTCGGCAGTTCGCTGACGAGCATCGATTCGTATCCGCAGCGCGCCACGAAGCTGATGGACGACTTCGACCGCCTCGCCGACCTGATCGCGCAATCGGGCCGCCGCGCGGTGATCGTGTTCGTGCCCGAGCACGGTGCCGCGCTGCGCGGCGACAAGTACCAGGTCGCGGGCCTGCGTGAGATCCCGACGCCGCGCATCGTGCACGGGCCGGTCGGTGTGCGGCTCGTCGGCTTTGCCGGCAACCACGGCGCGACGACCGTGATCGACCAGCCGACCAGCTTCCTCGCGCTCGCGCAACTCCTGTCGAACCTCGTGTCGAACAGCCCGTTCAAGCCCGGCACGACGCTCGCGCAATATGCGGCCGACCTGCCGCGCACGCGGATGGTCGGCGAGAACGAGGGCACGGTGACGATGCAGACGGCCGAGGGCTACTCGGTGAAAACTCCGGATGGCGTATGGATCGACGAACAGTAATGCTTCACGGGGACGGCGACGACGATCGCCTGTCGCAACCGAACGACGTGCTCGGCCTCGCGCGGCATCTGCCCGCGCTCGATCCCGAGCGTTATGTCGACGAGCAGGCGCGCCGCGCGTTCATCGAATCGCTCGACCGCTGGCCGACGCTCGCGAAGCTGAT
Organism: Burkholderia sp. D-99; assembly: GCF_011605345.1. Lineage (GTDB taxonomy): Bacteria > Pseudomonadota > Gammaproteobacteria > Burkholderiales > Burkholderiaceae > Burkholderia. The sequence goes on along the minus strand of NZ_JAAOXM010000010.1, from coordinate 112,428 downwards.
GGGATTGAAGCCGTCAACGTAAAACGGCCGGCATGCGTGCCGGCCGTCGCTTGCTTGCTTGCGGGTGATCCTGCTTATTGCGCCCGGCGTTCCGGCTGGCGCGTCCATTCGTTTTCTTCGCCGGGCACCTTGCCGAAGGTCTGGTCGGCCCACGCCGCGCGGGCCGCGTCGATCTTCGCGCGCTCGCTCGACACGAAATTCCATTCGATGAAACGCTCGCCCGGCAGGTGCGCACCGCCGAGCAGCATCACGCGTGCGCCGTTCGCGCTGGCGAGCGCCACGGTCGCGCCGGGTTCGAGCACGGCCATCGTCGCGGGGGTGAGTGGCGTGCCGTCGATGGCGAGGTCGCCGTCGACGAGGTACACGCCGCGTTCCTCATGCTCGGCATCGAGCGCGAGCGTGCCGCCTGCCGTAAATTCCGCAACCGCATAGAGTGTCGGCGAGAACACGGCGACCGGCGACGCGAGCCCGAACGCGGTGCCCGCGATCACGCGCACGCTCGTGCCGTCGCGCGTGAACGACGGCAGCGTGTCGGCCGGATGATGGACGAACGCGGGCGCGGTGTCTTCATGCTCGACCGGCAGCGCGACCCAGGTCTGGATCCCGTGCACCGGCTGCTCGCGCGGCCGGTCTTCGTCGGGCGAACGCTCCGAATGCACGATGCCGCGGCCGGCCGTCATCCAGTTCACGTCGCCCGGCACGATCTTCTGCCGGAAGCCGAGGCTGTCGTGATGCATCAGCGAGCCGTCGAACAGGTAGGTGACGGTCGCCAGGCCGATATGCGGATGCGGCAGCACGTCGATGCCGCGGCCGGCCGGCAGCACGGCCGGCCCCATCTCGTCGAAGAAAATGAACGGGCCGACGAGGCGTGCGGCACGCGCGGGCAGCACGCGGCGCACGACGAGGTTGCCGATGTCGCTTTCGCGCGGCGTGAGCAGGGTCTTGATCGAGACGGACATGGTGGGGATTCTCGTGGTCGATGCGGTGTGCGATCAGGCGATCGCCGTGTCGATGGTGATCGGATGCGTGAGGATCTTGTGCACCGGGCATGCGTTCGCGATCTGCAGCAGGCGCTCGCGCTGCTCGGCGGACAGGTCGCCGTCGAGCGTGATGCGGCGCACGATCGTGCTGCCCGCGCTGCCCGATTCGTGCGCGAGCTTCACGTGCACTTCGGTGAGCGGCCAGCCCTTGCGTTGCGCATACATCTTCAGCGTGATCGCGGTGCATGCGCCGAGGCTCGACAGCAGCAGCGCGACGGGCGTCGGCGCGGCATCGCCGCCGCCGAGCGATGCAGGCTCGTCGGCGCGCCACTGGTGGACGCCGTCGCTGAAGTGGACGAGGTAATCGACGGAGCCGATGCTTGCTTCGACGGACAGTTCGCTCATTGCAGTTCCATAAGGAGAAAGGGGAGAGGTGGCGGCTTGGCCGGGCTTCAAGGTTCGAGCAGGCGCTGCAGGCGCAGTTCCTCGAAATCGAGTTCCGATTCGATCCGGTGCAGCACGGTGTCGTCGACCTTGCCGTCGCGATGCAGGTCGAGCAGCGCATCGCGCGACACGCCGACGAGTTCGAGCTCGACGCGCAGCATCCGCACGCGCATGTCGGCCGGTTCGGCGCCTTGCCGATGCGCACGTTCGTTGAGCGTGACGCGGTTCCGGTATTCGGCGAGCAGTCGGTCGAGCGAAGGGCGTTCGAGGCTCGACCCGCGCTGTTCGAGCGCGTCGAGCTCGGCGAGTGCCGCGCCGAACGTATGCGCGCGCACCGCGTGCTCGGACATCGTGTGCCGGGCGGCCGGCCGCAGCTTCAGCACGCGGATCAGCGGCGCGAGCGTGCCGCCCTGCACGACGAGCGTCGCGATGATCAGCAGGAACGTGCTGAACAGGATCAGGTCACGGCCGGGGAAGTTGGCGGGCAGCGCGATCGCGGCCGCGAGGCTCACGACACCGCGCATGCCCGACCAGCCGAGCACGACGGCCTCGCGCCATGACCACGGAGCGTGGCCGGCGCGCGGCGCGCGCAGGCGGCCCGGCAGCCACATCGCGACGAACACCCACACGATGCGCGCGGCGATCGCGGCGGCGGTGGCGGGCAGCGCGACGCGCAGGCCGGCCATCAGCACCGCGCCTTCGTGGTTCACGCGCGCGAGGATCGCGTGCAGCGCGAGGCCGATCAGGATGAACACGAGCGCGTCGAGCACGAACACGATCGCTTCCCAGGTCGCCTTCGCCTTGATCCGCATGTCGGCGTCGAACACGCGATGCTGGCGCACGCCGAGCACGAGGCCGCAGGTCACCACCGACAGCACGCCCGAGCCGTCGACGGCTTCCGCGATCCCGTAGCTGCCCCACGCCATCGCGAAGGTCACGACGATGCCGAGCATCGGGTCGCGCAGGCGCGGCAGCACCCAGCACATCGCATGGCCGCACGCGAGGCCGACCGCGATGCCGATCAGCGTGAGCGAGAAGAACAGCCCGGTGGCGCTCGCGGCCGTGATCGACACCGCGAGCGCGGCCGACACGGCCATCTGGTACAGCAGCAGGCCCGATGCGTCGTTGACGAGGCTTTCGCCTTCGAGCACCGCGACGAGCCGAGCGGGCAGCGGGTGGCGTTGCAGGATCGCCTTCGCGGCGACCGCGTCGGGCGGCGACACGATCGCGCCGAGCGTGAAGCATGCGGCCCATGGCAGCGCCGGGTTGGCGGCATGCACGGCGAGCGCGACCGCGACGGTCGTGAACACCACCGCGCCGAGCGCGAGCGAGGCGATCGATGCCAGCTCCTGCCGGAATTCCTTCCACGCGGTGTAGAACCCGCTCGACATCAGCAGCGGCGGCAGCACGGCCGCGAGCAGCAGCGCCGGGTCCATGTCGGGCACGCGCTTGCCGGCAACCGCGACCACGCAGCCGCCGAGCAGCAGCACGACGGCCGGCGGAATCGAAATCCGCTCGGCGAGCCACGTGAGCGCGCCGGCGCCGCAGATCAACAGCAGCAGGTAATGAAACAGCTCGACGTTGGTCATGAGTCTTGCATCACGACGGCTTGCGGTCGTTCGCGGCGCCGCCCGGCAGCGTGCCGAACATGTGCTGGCTGCACTGCGCGTCGCGCCACGCGGTATTGAGCCGGTAGCCGGACAGCATGCGGCGCGCGAGCGGGAGGATCTGTTCGCCGGCCAGCATGCCGAGCAGGCCGAGGAGCGCGATGATCGGCGGCGCCGGCGAATTCACGCCGAGCGCACCGTAGATGACACCGGCGAGGAGGCCGGCGAGCAGCGACAGAAAATACGGTTTCATGATGAAAACCTCTCGTGGTAGGCTGATCGGGCGCGAAGGCTGTGCCTTCAATGTGCTGGAAGCGTATCGGTTTTACGTGCGGAAAAAAAGGGCGGACAGCCCTCGGAGACACCCCTCTTTCGGAATTCGATCGATTCCGTTTCTTGGATGTTCGAGCCGCGACTTTTCCGATTAAATGGCTGCAACCGGAAGACACCAGTCCGGGGCAACGCACAGCCGGCTCCTCTGCCGTTCCGGTCGAGGCAAGCCTTAAACGTTTCCAGTCCAAAGGATGATTCGCGCCATGAGCAACCCCAAGCTTGAAGTCCTCACTCCCCTGAACAGCCAGTTGATCTTCATCGACCAGCAGCCGCAGATGGCGTTCGGCGTGCAGTCGATCGATCGCCAGACGCTGAAGAACAACGTCGTCGGGCTCGCCAAGGCCGCGAAGGCATTCGACATCCCGACCACGATCACGACGGTCGAAAGCGACAGCTTCTCGGGTTACACCTACCCCGAACTGCTCGATGTTTTCCCGAACCAGAAGACGCTCGAGCGCACGTCGATGAACTCGTGGGACGACCAGAAGGTGCGCGACGCGCTGGCCGCGAACGGCCGCAAGAAGGTCATCGTCTCCGGCCTGTGGACCGAAGTCTGCAACACGACGTTCGCGCTCTGCGCGATGCTCGAAGGCGACTACGAAATCTACATGGTGGCCGACGCGTCGGGCGGCACGTCGAAGGACGCGCACGACTACGCGATGCAGCGGATGATCCAGGCCGGCGTCGTGCCCGTCACCTGGCAGCAGGTCGCGCTCGAATGGCAGCGCGACTGGGCGCGCCGCGACACCTACAACGCGGTGATGGCGATCGCGAAGGAACACTCGGGTGCATACGGGATGGGCGTCGACTACGCGTACACGATGGTCCACAAGGCCGCGCAGCGCACCGCGACGCCGCACGAGTCGATTCCGGCCGTGCCGGCGAAGTAACCGGCCGCATGCGGCCGCCCGGTCAGACGGGCGGCAGTGCCCACGGCGCGTGTGACAGGTTTTCGACGAGAAAGTCGAGCAACGCGGTCACGCGCGCGGCGCGCAGCATGCCGGGCGGTGTGACGAGGTTGACGTTGATATCGGGAATTTTCCAGTCATGCATCACTTCCTCGAGCACACCGCTTTGCAACTCGTTCCACACCAGGAACGACGGCTGCAGTGCGAGGCCCTGGCCGGCGATCAGCGCGGGGCAGAGCACGTCGGCGTTGTTCGCGCGGATACGCCCGCGCACCGGCACGCCGAAATCCTCGCCCGACGTCGTATGGCGAAAGCGCCAGTATTCGGGCGTCGGGATGTTCGTGTAGGTCAGGCACACGTGCTGGTCGAGTTCGCTCGGATGGGTCGGCCGGCCGTGGCGGTCGAGATACGCGGGCGATGCGACGAGCGGCCGGCGCACCGCGCACAGGCGGCGCGCACGCAGCGACGAATCGTTCAGTTCGGCGATCCGGATCGCGACGTCGAAGCCGCCGGACACGATGTCGACGAAGTTGTCGGTCAGCACGAGGTCGACGTCGACGCGCGGATAACGCTCGAGAAACGCGGGCAACAGCGGCGCGAGATTGCACAGGCCGTAGGACATCGGCGCGTTCACACGCACGAGGCCGTGCGGTTCGAGCGCGTGCGCGGATGCTTCGCCTTCGATCAGTTCGGCATCGGCAAGCAGGCGGATCGCGCGATCGCGCAGCAGTTCGCCGGTCGGTGTAAGCGACAGCTTGCGCGACGTGCGGTACAGCAGCATCGCGCCAAGGCGCTTTTCGAGGCGGGCGATCGCTTTCGACACGGTCGGTTGCGAGACGCCGAGCAGGTCGGCGGCCTTGGCGAACGAACCGGTCTCGGCGACGCGCGCGAAGATGGCCCAGGCTTCGAGATCGGGAAGATGTTGCATGGCTGGAAAGCGTGACAGGCAAGCGAAGCGGGTGGTGCGGCAGCGGATCGCGCCGCGGGCGCATGGCGCCCGGGCGGGCGGCGATGCGGGTCATTCTAATCCAGTCGGGAGGAGCGTATGGAATCGTATGTCGTTTCATTGGGTGCCGGCATGCTGGTCGGCGTCATGTACAGCGTGATCAAGGTGCGCTCGCCCGCACCGCCGCTGATTGCCCTGGTCGGGCTGGCCGGCATGCTGATCGGTGTCGCGGCCGTCGCACCGGTCCGTCACTGGCTCGGTTTCTGATTGCATCGAGGACACATTGATGAGCACACCCGACACTCAACCCGATCTCATCCTGCATAACGGGCGCATCACGACGCTCGATCGTGCGAACCCCGTCGCGACCGCCGTCGCAATCAAGGACGGCCGCTTCGTCGCGGTCGGCCACGACGCGGACGTGATGCCGCTCGCGGGCCGCGCGACGAAGGTCGTCGACCTCGGTGGCCGCGCTGCGCTGCCGGGCCTGATCGACAACCACTGCCACGTGATTCGCGGTGGCCTGAACTACAACATGGAACTGCGCTGGGACGGCGTGCCGTCGCTCGCGATCGCGATGGACATGCTCAGGCGGCAGGTGGCGATCACGCCCGCGCCGCAATGGGTGCGCGTGGTCGGCGGATTCACCGAGCACCAGTTCGCCGAGAAGCGCCTGCCGACGATCGAGGAACTCAACGCGGCCGCGCCCGATACGCCGGTGTTCATCCTGCACCTGTACGATCGCGCACTGCTGAACGCGGCCGCGCTGCGCGTGGTTGGTTATACGAAGGACACGCCCGAGCCGCCGGGCGGCACGATCCTGCGCGATGCGGCGGGCAACCCGACCGGGCTGCTGCTCGCGAACCCGAACGCGACGATCCTGTACGCGACGCTCGCGAAGGGGCCGAAGCTGCCGTTCGAATACCAGTACAACTCGACCCGCCACTTCATGCGCGAGCTGAACCGTCTCGGCGTGACGGGCGTGATCGACGCGGGCGGCGGTTCGCAGAACTATCCGGACGACTACGAGGTGATCCGCAAGCTGCACGACGCGGGCGAGATGACGATCCGGATCGCGTACAACCTGTTCACGCAGAAGCCGAACGCGGAGAAGGAAGACTTCGTGAACTGGACGAAGAGCACGAAGTACCACGACGGCACCGACTACTTCCGCAACAACGGCGCGGGCGAGATGCTGGTGTTCTCGGCGGCCGATTTCGAGGACTTCCGCGTCGCGCGCCCGGACCTGCCGGCGCAGATGGAAGACGATCTCGAAGGCGTCGTGCGCGTGCTTGCACAGAACCGCTGGCCGTGGCGCATGCATGCGACCTACGACGAAACGATCAGCCGCGCACTCGACGTGTTCGAGAAGGTGAACCAGGACATCCCGCTCGAAGGGCTGAACTGGTTCTTCGATCACGCGGAAACCATCACCGAAAAATCGATGGACCGCATTGCCGCGCTGGGCGGCGGCATCGCGGTGCAGCACCGGATGGCGTACCAGGGCGAATACTTCGTCGAGCGCTACGGCGCGCAGGCGGCCGAAGCGACGCCGCCGGTCGCGAAGATGCTGTCGAAGGGCCTCAAGGTGTCGGCCGGTACCGACGCGACGCGCGTGGCGTCGTACAACCCGTGGGTGTCGCTGTCCTGGCTCGTGACGGGCAAGACGATCGGCGGGCTGCGCATGTACCCGCAGCGCAACCTGCTGGATCGCGAGACCGCGCTGCGCATGTGGACCGAGTACGTGACGTGGTTCTCGAACGAGGTCGGCAAGAAAGGGCGCATCGCGGTCGGGCAACTTGCGGACGTGGTCGTTCCGGATCGCGACTTCTTCGCGTGCGCGGAGGACGACATCGCGGGCACGACCGCGCTGCTGACGGTGGTCGGCGGCCGGATCGTGTGGGGTGCGGGGCCGTTCGCGTCGCATGACGCACCGATTCCGCCGGCGATGCCGGACTGGTCGCCGGTGCGCGAGTACGGCGGCTACGGCGGCTGGGGCGCGACGCAGCGCAGCGGCGCACCGCTGCAACGCGCGGCGGCGGCCGCCGCGATGTGCGGCTGCGCGAACGCCTGCAACGTGCACCAGCATGCGCATGCGGGCGCGTGGGGCAGCGCATTGCCGACGTCGGACGCGAAGGGCTTCTGGGGCGCGTTCGGCTGCTCCTGCTGGGCGGTCTGACATGGCCACCTCGAGCAGCCACAGCGGCTTCGACAACCCGGCATGGGTCCACGCGCTGCTGGCGCAACCGTGGATCCTGCCGCTCGCGCGGCTCGCGCTGGTGTCCGCCTACCTGATCGGCGGCGTCGCGAAGGCGCTGGATTTCGATGGCGCGGTCGCCGAGCAGGCGCATTTCGGCCTGCATCCGGCAGCGTTATGGGCGGCGCTCGCGATCGCGGTCGAAATCGGCGGTTCGCTGTGCATCGTGTTCCGCCGCTTCACGTGGCTCGGCGCCGGCAGCCTCGGCATGCTGACGCTCGTCGCGATGGGGGTGGCGAACGACTTCTGGAACCAGACGGGTGCCGCGCATTTCATGGCGCTCAACAGCTTTTTCGAGCATCTCGGGCTGATCGCGGCACTCGTGCTCGCGACGCTGCTCGCCGATGCGAAGTATCCGGCCGGCGACGGCCGTACCACTCGATGACGATCAACAACAAGGAAATCCAGTCATGAAAACGATTCGTTCCGCTTTGCTCGCGCTGGCGATCGCCGCCGGCCTCGTCGCGGCGCCGGCCGTGTACGCGAAGCCGCCCGTGCCGCCGGCGGCCACGCCGACGCTCGCGGTCGGGGCGCAATACGACACGACGCACGTGTACGTGGCGCCCGAGGATTTCGATCGCTTCACCGACAGCTTCGTCGCGACGTTCGGCGGCAAGAAGTCGCAGCAGGGCGTGTTCCAGGTCACGCCGACGCCGAGCCAGACGATGTCGCAGCTCGTGTTCACGCCGGTCGGCACGATCTCCGTGTTCGGCTTCAAGACGCCGGTGCCCTGGCCGTTCGGCGCGGAGCGCACGGGTTATCTCGTCACCGACATGGACGCCGCGATGAAGGTCGCGCGCGAGCACGGCGCGGACGTGATCGTCGATACGTTCCCCGATCCGATCGGCCGCGACGCGGTGATCGCATGGACCGGCGGCGTGAAGATGCAGCTCTACTGGCATACGCAGGCGCCGAAATACGACGCACTGCAGACGATTCCAGAGAATCGCGTGTACGTGTCGCCGCAGAGTGTGCGCAAGTTCGTTCACGACTTCGTCAAGTTCTCGAACGGCAAGGTGGTGTCGGATGATCTCAAGGCGCCCGGCATCGAGATCGGCCGGCCGAACGACACTTATCGCCGCATTCGCATCACGTCGGGCTTCGGCAAGATGACCGTGCTCGTGACGGACGGCCACCTGCCTTATCCGTACGGGCACGAGATGACGGGCTACGAAGTGTCCGACCTGGCCGCGACGCTGGAGAAAGCCAAGGCGGCCGGCGTCAACGTGCTCGTGGCGCCGTACACGGCAGACGGTCGTGACGCGGCGGTGGTCCGGTTCCCGGGCGGCTATATCGCGGAGATCCACGCGGGCGCGGCACGATGAAGCACGAGGATACGATCCTTGCCGCGGTGGCCGGCTTCGTCGACACGCTGAGCTTCGTCGCGCTGTTCGGGCTATTCACCGCGCACGTGACCGGCAACTTCGTGCTGATCGGCGCGGGTGTCGCGGGGTTCGGCCAGGGCATCCTGCTGAAGCTCAGCGTGTTCCCCGCGTTCGTATGCGGTGTCGTCGCGAGCAGCCTGATCGCACGCGCCTTTTCCGGGCGGCCCGCGTGGCAGGGCGCGCGGGCGCTGCATGCGGTCCAGGGCGTGCTGCTGCTCGGCTTCTGCGCGGCCGGCGTGTGGGCGTCGCCCGTCACGCAATCCGACAGCCTGCCGGTGCTGCTGGCCGGCATCGTCGGCACGTTCGCGATGGGCATCCAGAACGCGCATCCGCGCGTGATCGCACGTGCCGGCGTGCCGAACACGGTGATGACCGGCAACGTCACGCAGGCGATTCTCGACGTCGTCGACCTGCTGTCCGCCGGCACGCCCGACAGCGTGCGCACGGCGGCGCGCGCGCGCTTCGCGAAGATGTGGCCGGCGATCGTCGCGTTCGCGCTCGGCGCGATGGCCGGTGCGCTGGGCTTTCGCCATGTCGGGTTCTGGGCGCTGCTGGTACCGGCCGGTGCGCTTGTGGTGCTGGCGGTTTGCGCGGGGATGTCCGCCCGCACGGCTACGCAGGAGCATGCATGAACGGGTGGCGAGGCGGGATGCGGGGCGACTGCGAACGGCGAGCGGGCCGCACGGATGCGCGCGAGTGCGAACGAATGGCCGCGACGGGCGGGCAGCATCGGGCGACGGCACGAACCGGTCGCCTTGACCGGGTTGCCCGCGCGTCGGTCGTCGCGGGGCTGCTGCTCGCGGGTGCCGATGCGGTGCGCGCGGATACGGCGAGCGCACCGGCGGCCGCCGACGGCGCGCCCGCCGCGACCTGCACGGCGAACCGACCGACCGTGCTGTTCAACCGCTGGCAGGAAGACTGGTCGGTGCTCGCGAATCCGTGCGTGCCGCGCGCGCCGCTCGACGGGTTGAAATACATCCCGCTCGGCAACGATCCGGCCTCCTATCTGTCGCTCGGCGTGAACCTGCGCGAGCGTCTCGAGACCAACGACGCGCCGCTGTTCGGCATCGGCTCCGCGCAATCGGATACGTACCTGATACAGCGTGTCGAGGTGCACGCCGATGCGCATCTCGGCCAGCACTGGCAGTTCTTCGTGCAGTTGCAGGACGACCGCGCGTTCGGCAAGAACACGATCTCGCCGGTCGACAAGAACCCGCTCGATCTCGAGCAGGCATTCGCGACCTACACGGGCGCGCTCGGCGGCGGCACGCTCAAGTTCCGCGTCGGCCGGCAGGAGATGGCGTTCGACTTGCAGCGCTTCATCGCCGCGCGCGACGGCCCGAACGTTCGGCAGGCGTTCGATGCCGTGTGGGCCGACTACGAGTACCAGAAGTGGCGCTTCATCGCGTATGCGACGCAGCCCGTGCAGAACCGCACCGTGTCCGCGTTCGACGACGTGTCGAACCGCGACCTCACGTTCAGCGGCGTGCGCTTCGAGCGGCAGTCGGTGGGGCCCGGTGACCTGTCGGGCTACTGGTCGCGCTACAACCGCAGCAACGCGCGTTTTCTCGATGCGAGCGGCGCGGAGCGCCGTGACGTGTGGGACCTGCGTTACTCAGGCACGCACGATCGCTTCGACTGGGATCTCGAAACGATGCTGCAGACGGGCACGGTCGGCAGCAGCACGATCCGCGCGTGGGCGGTCGGCTCGATCGCCGGCTACCGGCTCGACGCGCCGTGGTCGCCGCGCATCGCGTTGCAGCTCGACGCGGCGTCGGGCGACCGCCATCCGCACGACGGCCGTGTCGAGACCTTCAATCCGCTGTTTCCGAACGGCTATTACTTCACGCTGGCCGGCTTCACCGGGTATTCGAACCTGATCCACGTGAAGCCGTCGGTGACGCTGAAGCCGTCGCCGAACCTGTCGCTGCTCGGTGCGCTCGGTTTCCAGTGGCGCGAGACGACCGGCGATGCGGTCTACCAGCAGGGCAACGCGGTGGTGCCGGGCACGGCAGGCAAGGGCGGGTTGTGGACGGGGATGTACGTGCAGCTGCGGGCGGACTATACGATCGCCGCGAACCTGATCGGTGCGATCGAGGCCGTGCATTTCCAGGTCGGCGATGCGATCCGTCAGGCGGGCGGGCACAACGCCGACTATGTCGGGGTCGAGCTGAAGTACGGCTGGTGACGAAAGCGCGCAATCACGCGCATCCATGCAAAAGGGCGGCCGCGAGGCCGCCCTTCGTTCGTTCGGGCCGGCAGCACGGCCGGCCCGTCCGTCGCGATGCCGTTACAGGTTCGGCGACAGCGCGAGCGCGTTCGTCAGGTCGCCCATCGGCTGCCCGCCGTTGGCCTTCAGCGCGTCGTCGCGCTGTTGCAGGCCGGTGAGGCGCGGCAGCGAGAAGCGGCGCGTGATGAAGCGCAGGATCGACGCGGTGTCGTACTGCGTGTGGTCGACGAAGCCCTTCTTCGAGAACGGCGACACGATCAGCGCCGGAATGCGCGTGCCCGGGCCCCAGCGATCGCCCTTCGGCGGCGACACGTGATCCCAGAAGCCGCCGTTTTCGTCATACGTGACGACCACGACCATGTTCTTCCACTGCGGGCTCGCCTGCAGGTGCGCGATCAGGTTCGCGATGTGCTGGTCGCCGCTCGACACGTCCGTGTAGCCTGCGTGTTCGTTCAGGTTGCCCTGCGGCTTGTAGAACGAAACCTGCGGCAGCGTGCCCGCGTCGATCGCCTTGATGAACTCGCTGCCGTCGGTGCCGCCGTCGAGCAAGTGCTGCGCGCGGCTCGTGCTGCCCGGTGCCTGGTCCGCGTAGTAGTTGAACGGCTGATGGTGCGGCTGGAAGTTCGGCGCCGTCATGTTCGGGCCGTAGATCACGTTCGCCGTGCCGCTTTGCGCGGCTTGCAGTGCCTGGTTCCACGCACCGCCGTACCATGCCCACGACACGCCGGCGTTGGTCAGCAGGTCGCCGATGTTCTGCTGCGTCTGTGGCGGCAGCGTCGATGCGGCGCCCGGATCGGCGAGGTTCGGGTCGCCGCCCGAAGCGGCCTTGTTGCCGCTCGGCTGGTACGGCGGCTGCATCGTGTTGATCGCGTAGAAGTCCGGCGTCAGGTTGCCCGAGTTCACGAACTTCGGAATGCCGTCGAGCGCGGAAGCCGGCGAGTTGCTCGCGAGCTGCAGCGACTTGCCGTCGGCGCCGACGGCCGAGATCGAGCCGGCGGCCGGGCTCTTGTCCGCGTTCGCGTAGAACGGCGCGCACGCGCAGATCAGGTACTGGTGGTTCAGGAACGAGCCGCCGAACGCGCCCATGAAGAAGTTGTCGGCCAGCGTGAACTGCTGCGCGATCTTCCACAGCGGCAGCTTCGTCGCGTCGGGCGTGTAGTGGCCCATCACGAGGCCGCCCGAATCGGCCCATGCGGCGAACATGTCGTTCTTGCCGCCGTTGATCTGCATCTGGTTCTCGTAGAAGCGGTGATACAGGTCGCGCGTCGTCACGCTCATCGGCGTGTTGAAGCCGTTCGGGTCGTCGATCGCGAACGGTGCGTTCGGCAGGTTGGCCGTCATCGCCTCGGTCACGGCCGGCGTCACGCCCTTCGCGGTCAGGCCGCCCCAGACCTTCGGCAGCGTCGCGAGCGGCTGGCCGTTGCGGTCCTTCTGCTGCGCGCTGGCCGCGGTCACGTTCTGCAGGCCGTTCGCGCCCGGGAAATTGCCGTACAGGTTGTCGAAGCTGCGGTTTTCCGCGTAGATCACGACGACGTTCTTCACCGTCGACAGGCCTTGCTGCTGGACGTCGTCGCCGCCGCAGGCGGTGAGGGCGGCGGCCGCGGCAAAGGCGATCGGTGTAATGCGAATCCAGGCGTGGTTTTTCATCCGTTGTACTCTCTATCTCTCTCTTGTCGCGTGGGGAACCGGAGCATTCGTGTACCGCCGGTTCGCGAGGGTAACCGTGGTAGGTCCGGCTGTAAGCATTTTGAGGGTGCGATTTGACAGCCGGGTGTAGGCGTCCTTTCGATTAGCTGTCGATCGATCGTCATGTAACGGTCATGCGGCTGACATAAACTCCGGCCGCTCCTGAACCCACTTTCCGACGAATCGATGAAGCCTCGCCAACCGACAGCCGGCGCGTTCGCGCGTTCGTGGCTGCACCTGACCGGCGCGCTCGCGCTGGCCACCACGCTTGTAACCCTTGCCGGCTGTGACGGACAGCCGGGTGCGGGTGCGCCGCCCGCGCAGGCCGCGAGCGCGGCGAATGCGCCGGGCGCCGCGAACGTGGTTGCGTCCGCAACGGTTTCCGCCAGCGGCGCGGTGGTCGAGACGAACCAGCCGCAGACGCGGGCACAAGTTTACGAAGGCGTGCGCCGGATGACGGCGCTCGGCAAGCAACTTTTCTTCGACCCTACGCTGTCAGGTTCCGGCAAGCTGGCGTGCGCGTCGTGCCACAGCCCCGATCACGCATTCGGCCCGCCCAATGCGCTGGCCGTGCAATTGGGCGGCGACGACATGAAGCGCCAGGGCTTTCGTGCGGTGCCGTCGCTCAAGTACCTGCAGGGCGTGCCGCAGTTCACCGAGCACTTCCACGATTCCGACGACGAAGGCGACGAGAGCGTCGATGCGGGCCCGACGGGCGGCCTCACGTGGGACGGCCGCGTCGACACGGGCGCCGAGCAGGCGCGCATTCCGCTCACGTCGCCGTTCGAGATGAACAGCTCGCCCGCGAAGGTCGCGCAGGCCGTGAAGGCCGCGCCGTACGCGGAGGAGTTTCGCGCGGTGTTCGGCGTGAAGGTGCTCGACGACGACGCGGCCATGTTCAAGGCCGTCCTGCGCGCGCTCGAAACGTTCGAGCAGACGCCCGAACTGTTCTCGCCGTACACGAGCAAGTACGACGCGTATCTCGCCGGCCGAGCGCCGCTCACGCCGGCCGAAATGCGCGGTCTGCAACTGTTCAACGACGAGAAGAAGGGCAACTGCGCGAGCTGCCACATCAGCCAGCGCGCACTCGACGGCACGCCGCCGCAGTTCAGCGATTTCGGGCTGATCGCGATCGCGGTGCCGCGCAATCGCGCGCTGCCCGTCAATCACGACCCGCGCTTTTACGATCTCGGCGCGTGCGGGCCCGAGCGTACCGACCTGAAGGGCCGCGACGAATTCTGCGGGCTGTTCCGCACGCCGTCGCTGCGCAACGTCGCGCTGCGCAAGACCTTCTTCCACAACGGCGTGTATCACACGCTCGAGGACGTGATGCGCTTCTACGTCGAGCGCGACATTCATCCGGAGAAGTTCTACCCGGTCGTGCACGGCAAGGTACAGATTTACGATGACCTGCCGAAGCGCTACTGGCCGAACATCAACCGCGAGGCGCCGTTCGACCGCAAGCGCGGCGAGCAGCCGGCGCTGAACGCGGCCGAGATCAAGGACGTGATCGCATTCCTCGGCACGCTGACTGACGGATATCAGCCAACGGCCGCGCCAGCCGGCCACTAGAAGGCGGCGCCGACGGCACGCATGCTATCCTCGCTCGCTGACAGGCGCAGTGTGCGTGCCGGAGGGCCGGCCCCCGGTTCGCCGGCCTGCACGCCGCGCCGTTCGATCGAACATCCAAGGAGAACAACATGTCGATGCGTGCATCCCTTTCCGTCGTCACGCGCGTGCTGGCCGGTGCCGCGTGCGCAGCCGCGATGCTGCCCGCCCATGCGCAGAACAACCTGAACTTCCTGACCAATACGCCGCTCAGCTATTTCAGCAAGGCCGACACGGCGTCGCTGTCGAAGGCCGCCGAGCAGGTGCGCGACGAAGGCAAGGACGGCGAGACCACGACGTGGCAGAGCAGCGGCCGTGGCACGCAGATCGATGCGAAACTCACGCCGACCACAACCGAGACGGACGGCAAGACCTGCCGCGAAATCACCGCCGACATCACCGCGAAGGGCCAGACGATGACGCTCAAGCCCGTCTACTGCAAGACGGCCGCGGGCAAGTGGCAGCTGCAGAAGCACTGAGCACGCGCGTGATGAAGCGGGGCGGCGCGCCGCGCACGGTGTCGTGCGGCGTCGTGATCCTCGATGCGGCCGGCCGCGTTTTCCTCGCGCATGCGACGGATACCACGCACTGGGACATCCCGAAGGGGCAGGGCGAGCCGGGCGAATCGCCGGTCGACGCGGCGCTGCGCGAACTGCTCGAAGAAACCGGCATCGTATTCGCGCCGGCCCGGTTGCTCGATCTCGGCCGCTTTGCGTACCGGCACGACAAGGACCTGCACCTGTTCGCGGTGCGGGTGGCCGAAGGCGAGATCGATCCCGCGCAGTGCATGTGCACGTCGCTGTTTCCGAGCCGTCGCGACGGCTCGATGATCCCCGAGATGGATGCGTATCGCTGGACCGTGCCGGGCGACATCGACGCGTATGCGAGCCGCAGCCTCGCGCGGCTGTTTCGCACGAAGCTGTCGCTGGTGGATCTGCATCGGCGGTTGACGGGCGCGTAGCCTCGGCAAGCAATAAAAAACCGGCGAAAGCCGGTTTTTTTATGGTTCGTCCGATGCGCTGTCAGCGAGTCAGGTCAGCCATCGGTCGGTGTCGCGATGCTGGTCGAGGCCGATCGCTTCGAATTCGTCGATCGCCTCGCCCCTGGCGACGCCGAGATGGCGAAGCGCTTCGTTGATCGCATGGTCCGACACGACGAGCGGGCCGCTCGCGCGGCCATCCGCGAAGCGCGCATGCGCCTGGCCGCCGCTGCCACCGAAGAATTCGGCTTCGATATAGGCCAGTGCAGATTGCGCACTCAACTGTTCGCACAGCGACAGAAGTGCCGGCGGCAGCACCGTGTCGTCCCCGTCGGTCAACGGGCAGAACGGAATGTCGTGAGCTTTCCGGTACGGGGTGTCGAGCGGGATCATGTCGATGTCGCCACGCAGGCGGACGACGCGCAGCCCCTGCGGCAGTGGCGCGGACGAAAATGCGCCGGATCTGGCGACAATGGCCTGCAGCGAATATGCCATGGTGACGGTTCCTGACGTGGCGTTCGGGGAAGGCCGCCCGGGCGGTTGCCCGAGCGGGCCGCACATCGGCGCAGCCGTTGAGTGCGCATGACGAATGGGGCAGGCGAGGGCGACCGGCGCCGCGCCTGCCCGACCATCACGCCGGCTTGCCCCAGCTGTCGCGCAGCCCGACGATCCGGTTGAACACGGGCTTGCCCGGCTTCGAATCGACGCGATCGGCCACGAAGTAGCCGTGACGCTCGAACTGCAGGCGCGTTTCCGGTGCGATGTCGCTGTTGCCCGGCTCGACGTACGCCTGGACGATCTTCTTCGAATCGGGGTTCAGCGCCTCGAGGAAGTTCGCGCCGCCCGCGTCCGGATGCGGTTCCTTGAACAGGCGGTCGTAGATCCGCACTTCGGCCGGCTGCGCATGCTTCGCGCTGACCCAGTGGATGTTGCCCTTGACCTTGTACGTGTTCGCGCCTTCGGTGCCCGACTTGCTGTCCGGGAAGTAGTTGCAGTGCACGGCCGTCACGTTGCCGTCGGCGTCCTTGTCGAAGCCGGTGCACTCGATCACGTAGCCGTAGCGCAGGCGCACCTTGTTGCCCGGGAACAGGCGGAAATAGCCCTTCGGCGGGTTCTCGACGAAGTCCTCGCGCTCGATCCACAGCTCGCGCGAGATCGGGAACGTGCGCACGCCGCGATCCGGGTGGTGCGGATGCACGGGCGCCGTGCATGCTTCCTCGAGATCTTCCGGGTAGTTGTCGATCACGAGCTTCAGCGGATCGAGCACGGCGACCGTGCGTGCCGCCTTGTCGTCGAGGTCGTCGCGCAGCGCGCCTTCGAAGATGCTCATGTCGATCCACGAATCGATCTTCGTCACGCCGATCCGCTCGCAGAACAGGTGGATGCTCTCCGGCGTGAAGCCGCGGCGGCGCACGCCGACGATCGTCGGCATCCGCGGGTCGTCCCAGCCGTCGACGTGGCCTTCGGTGACGAGCTGCAGCAGCTTGCGCTTGCTGGTGATCGCGTACGTGAGGTTCAGTCGCGAGAATTCGATCTGTTGCGGCAGCGGGCGCGTGAACATGCCGGCTTCCGCGAGTTCGTTCAGCACCCAGTCGTACAGCGGGCGGTGATCCTCGAATTCGAGCGTGCACAGCGAATGCGTGATGCCTTCGAGCGCATCCGAGATGCAGTGCGTGTAGTCGTACATCGGATACACGCACCATGCGTCGCCGGTACGGTAGTGGTGCGCGTAGCGGATCCGGTAGATCACCGGGTCGCGCATGTTCATGTTCGGCGAAGCCATGTCGATCTTCGCGCGCAGCACGTGCTCGCCTTCCTTGAACTCGCCGGCCTTCATGCGGCGGAACAGGTCGAGGTTTTCTTCCGGCGTGCGTTCGCGGAACGGCGACGGCTTGCCGCCTTCCGTCAGCGAGCCGCGGTTCGCGCGCATCTCTTCCGCGCTCTGGCTGTCGACATACGCCTTGCCGCGCTGGATCAGCAGCTCGGCGAACTCGTACAGCTTGTCGTAGTAGTCGCTCGCGAAGTACTGGTGATCGACCGCGTCCTTGCGCCAGTCGAAACCGAGCCAGCGCACCGCGTCGACGATCGAGTCGACGTACTCGACGCTTTCCTTTTCCGGGTTCGTATCGTCGAAGCGCAGGTGGCACACGCCGCCGTAGTCGCGCGCGACGCTGAAGTTCAGGCAGATCGCCTTGGCGTGGCCGATGTGCAGATAGCCGTTCGGCTCGGGCGGGAAGCGTGTTTCGACGCGGCCGCTCCATTTGCCGGTGCGGTTGTCGTCGTCGATGATGTTGCGGATGAAATTGGAAGCCGCGGGGGCGTCGTTGCGTTCGGTGCTCATGCGGATGGCGTCAGGTTGTGTCGGCGCGTCGCGCCGGTTTAATCCCGTGATTCTACCTGACCGGGGTCCGTCCCGCGCGGCTGGCGGCACGGCAGGGGCGGGTTTCGACGGTTTATCTCGATATTGTGTCGGCTGTAACACGACGTAAATCGGATTGCCCGGGCCGTTTGGCGTTGCCTATGATGGCTTCACCGATTCAATGCCGCCGTTCGCGTTGCCGCGCGGCGAGAGGAAACCAACAATCATGATGAAGAAGACCACGTTTATCGTTCGTACCGCCGTGATCGTCGCGGCGCTGTCGCAACTCGGCGCGTGCGCCATGACGCATACGCAGCGCAATGCCGGCATCGGTGCGGCCGCGGGCGGCGCGCTCGGCTACCTGGTGACGGGCGGCCCGCTCGGCACGGTCGCGGGCGCCGCGGCGGGCGGTATCGTCGGCGCGAACGTGCGCTGATCGATGACATGACGCGAGCCGCGTGCAACGCGGCTTGCCGTCCGGTCGAGGCACCGTCCAGAACGCGTCCCGACCCCACGCACATCCTTCCGGTTTCAGACAGGCAGCATCAGGGAGGAACGGGTGTGCGACACTGCGCCGACGCACCATCACGATTTCATTCGTCGACGCACCTTCCATGAGCTCATTCCCCGTTCTCGTCCTGCCGGGCTACGCCAATTCGGGCCCGCTTCACTGGCAGAGCCGCTGGGAGCGTGCCGATGCACGTTTCTCGCGCGTCGCGATGCCCGACTGGGATCGTGCGTTCCGCAACGGCTGGTGTCTCGCACTCGATCGCGCGGTCGAAGCCGCGCGCGGGCCGGTGCTGATTGCCGGCCACAGTCTCGGTACGCTGACCACCGCGTGGTGGGCGACGCGCTATGCGCGCCCGGCCGCGCTCGCGAAGGTGCGCGGCGCGCTGCTCGTCGCGCTGCCCGATCCGGGCGGCCCCGCGTTTCCGGCCGATGCGCACGGCTTCGGGCCCGTGCCGTATGAACGGCTGCCGTTTCCGACCTGCGTCGTCGCCAGCAGCGACGATCCGTATGGGTCGCTCGCGTTCGCTCGCGGCTGCGCGAACGCATGGGGCAGCGCATTCCACGATATCGGCCCGCGTGGTCACGTCAATGCGGACAGCGGGCTCGGCGACTGGCCCGATGCGCGCGGCTGGCTCGACGCGCTCGCCCGCGGCGGCTGACGGCGCGAGGCGGTTGCGGCCGCCGCAGCCTGCCTGCGAGCACCCGCACCCGCACCCGCACCGATCGCCGTAATCAGATCGCCTGTTTCGCGCGCAGCGCGGCGATCTTCGCGTCGTCGTAGCCGAGCATGTCGCGCAGCACGTCGTCGGTCTGTGCGCCGAGCAGCGGCGGGGCGGTGCGCGCTTCGGGCGGCGTCGCGCTCATCCGGATCGGATTGCGCACGAGCTTCGCGTCCGCGCCGCTCGGGTGCGGCAGCGACACCTGCATCCCGCGCGCGACGACCTGCTCGTTGTCGAACACCTCGTCGAGATCGTTGATCGGCCCGCATGGCACGCCGGCCGCTTCGAGCACATCGATCCAGTCGGCCTTGCCGCGCGCCTTCACCATCTCCGCGAGGATCGGCACCAGCGTGTCGCGGTGGCGCACGCGCGAAGGATTCGTCGCGAAACGCTCGTCGTCGGCCAGCTCGGGCCGGCCGCCGGCCTCGACGAACTTGCGGAACTGTCCGTCGTTGCCGACCGCGACGATGATCCACCCGTCGCTCGTCTGGAACGTCTGGTACGGCACGATGTTCGGATGCGCGTTGCCCCAGCGCACCGGCGGCTTGCCGCTCGCGAGGAAGTTGGTGTTCATGTTCGCGAGCAGCGCGACCTGCACGTCGAGCAGCGCCATGTCGATGTACTGGCCTTCGCCCGTCCGGTCGCGGTGTGTGAGCGCGGCGAGCACCGCGATCGTCGAGTAGAGGCCGGTCGCGAGGTCGGCGATCGCGACGCCGGCCTTCTGCGGGCCGCCGCCCGGCTCGCCGTCGCGCTCGCCGGTGATGCTCATGAAGCCGCCGATCCCCTGGACGATGAAGTCGTAGCCCGCGCGGTGCGCGTACGGGCCCGTCTGGCCGAAGCCGGTGACCGAGCAGTAGACGAGGTCGGGCTTCACCGCGCGCAGCGAGTCGTAATCGAGCCCGTATTTCTTCAACTGGCCGACCTTGTAGTTCTCGAGCACGACGTCGCTTTGCGCGGCGAGTTCGCGCACGATCTGCTGGCCCTCGGGCGTGGCGATGTCGACCGTCACCGAGCGCTTGTTGCGGTTCGCCGCGAGGTAGTACGCGGCCTCGGCGGTATCCGCGCCGTCCGCGTCCTTCAGGTACGGCGGCCCCCAGTGGCGCGTGTCGTCGCCGGCGCCCGGGCGCTCGACCTTGATCACGTCCGCACCGAAATCGGCAAGCGTCTGCGCGCACCACGGGCCCGCGAGCACGCGGGTGAGATCCAGCACGCGGATATGGCTCAGGGCACCCATCGTTGAATCGTCTCCTTTCATGGCTGGCCTTGGCGGGCAAGGCGAATTGGCATGCCGAGCATATTAAGGCGAATCGGCCGCTGGAGTGGCCCAGCCGGCCCGGCCGGAGGGCCGAGCCGCTTTGCCGGCGCTTTACCCGGAAGCCGGCCCCGATCCCGTATAATCGATCGTTTCCGAATCCATGCCGCCGTGCGCCCCGCCAGGGGCGCCGGCGTTTGAAGCCGTCTTTGCCAGACTGTCCCCGCACGCCATGAAAGCTGCCGAAATCCGCGAGAAATTTCTCAAATTCTTCGAATCGAAGGGCCACACGATCGTCCGCTCGTCGAGCCTCGTGCCCGGTAACGACCCCACGCTGATGTTCACGAACTCGGGCATGGTCCAGTTCAAGGACGTGTTCCTCGGCACGGACCCGCGTCCGTATTCGCGCGCCACGACGGCGCAGCGCAGCGTGCGCGCGGGCGGCAAGCACAACGACCTCGAGAACGTCGGCTACACGGCGCGCCACCACACGTTCTTCGAGATGCTCGGCAACTTCTCGTTCGGCGACTACTTCAAGCACGACGCGATCAAGTTCGCGTGGGAGCTGCTGACCACGGTCTACCAGTTGCCGAAGGACAAGCTGTGGGTCACCGTCTATCAGGAAGACGACGAGGCGTACGACATCTGGGCGAAGGAAGTCGGCGTGCCGACCGAGCGCATCATCCGGATCGGCGACAACAAGGGCGCGCGCTACGCGTCGGACAACTTCTGGACGATGGGCGACACCGGCCCGTGCGGCCCGTGTACCGAAATCTTCTACGACCACGGCCCGGACGTGTGGGGCGGCCCGCCGGGATCGCCTGAAGAAGACGGCGACCGCTACATCGAGATCTGGAACCTCGTGTTCATGCAGTTCAACCGCGACGCGCAGGGCAACATGACGCGCCTGCCGAAGCAGTCGGTCGACACCGGCATGGGCCTCGAGCGTCTCGCCGCGGTGCTGCAGCACGTGCACAGCAACTACGAGATCGACCTGTTCCAGAACCTGATCAAGGCCGCCGCGCGCGTGACCGAAATCAGCGACCTCACCAACAACTCGCTGAAGGTGATCGCCGATCACATCCGCGCGTGCTCGTTCCTGATCGTCGACGGCGTGATCCCCGGCAACGAAGGCCGCGGCTACGTGCTGCGCCGGATCGTGCGCCGCGCGATCCGCCACGGCTACAAGCTCGGCCGCAAGGGCGCGTTCTTCCACAAGCTGGTGGCCGACCTCGTCGCCGAGATGGGTGTCGCGTATCCGGAGCTGAAGGAAGCCGAGCAACGCGTGACCGACGTGCTGCGCCAGGAAGAAGAGCGCTTCTTCGAGACGATCGAGCACGGCATGTCGATCCTCGAGGGCGCGCTGGCCGACGTCGAAGCGAAGGGCGGCAAGGTGCTCGACGGCGAGCTCGCGTTCAAGCTGCACGATACGTACGGCTTCCCGCTGGATCTGACGGCCGACGTCTGCCGCGAGCGCGGGATGACGGTCGACGAGCCGGCATTCGACGACGCGATGGCGCGCCAGCGCGAGCAGGCGCGCGCGGCCGGCAAGTTCAAGGCCACGCAGGGCCTCGAATACACGGGCGCGAAAACCACGTTCCACGGTTACGAGGAAATCGCGTTCGACGACGCGAAGATCGTCGCGTTGTACGTCGACGGTTCGTCGGTCAATGAAGTGAAGACGGGCCAGGACGCGGTCGTCGTGCTCGACCACACGCCGTTCTACGCGGAATCGGGCGGCCAGGTCGGCGACCAGGGCGTGCTCGCGAATGCCGCGACGCGCTTCGCGGTGGCCGATACGCTGAAGGTGCAGGCCGACGTGATTGGCCACCACGGCACGCTGGAACAAGGCACGCTGAAGGTCGGCGACGTGCTGCGCGCGGAGATCGACGCACACCGTCGTGCGCGCACGCAGCGCAACCACTCGGCCACCCACCTGATGCACAAGGCGCTGCGCGAAGTGCTCGGCGCGCACGTGCAGCAGAAGGGTTCGCTGGTCGACGCGGAAAAGACCCGTTTCGACTTCGCGCACAACGCGCCGATGACCGACGATGAAATCCGTCGCGTCGAGCAGATCGTCAACAACGAGATCCTGGCCAATGCGCCGGGCATCGTGCGCGTGATGCCGTACGACGAAGCGGTGAAGGGCGGCGCGATGGCGCTGTTCGGCGAGAAGTACGGCGACGAAGTGCGCGTGCTCGACCTCGGCTTCTCGCGCGAACTGTGCGGCGGCACGCACGTGAGCCGCAGCGGCGACATCGGCTTCTTCAAGATCGTCGTCGAAGGCGGCGTCGCGGCCGGCATCCGCCGCGTCGAGGCGATCACCGGCGACAACGCGGTGCGCTTCGTGCAGGATCTCGACGCCCGCGTGAACGAAGCGGCAGCCGCGCTGAAGGCACAGCCGTCGGAGCTCACGCAGCGTATCGCGCAGGTGCAGGACCAGGTGAAGTCGCTCGAGAAGGAGCTGGGCGCGCTGAAGTCGAAGCTCGCGTCGAGCCAGGGCGACGAGCTCGCGCAGCAGGCCATCGAAATCGGCGGCGTGTACGTGCTGGCCGCGACGCTCGACGGTGCCGACGCGAAGACGCTGCGCGAAACGGTCGACAAGCTGAAGGACAAGCTGAAGAGCGCGGCGATCGTGCTGGCGGCTGTCGAAGGCGGCAAGGTCAGCCTGATCGCGGGCGTCACGCCCGATGCGAGCAAGAAGGTCAAGGCCGGCGAGCTCGTGAACTTCGTCGCGCAGCAGGTCGGCGGCAAGGGCGGCGGCCGTCCGGACATGGCGCAGGCTGGCGGCACCGAGCCGGCGAATCTGCCGGGCGCGCTGGCTGGCGTGAAGGGCTGGGTCGAAGAGCGGCTCTGATCGTCACGACCGATGCGATGCCGTCTCGTTGCGGCATCGCGTGAAATGACAAAGACCCGATCGGCACATGCCGGTCGGGTCTTTTTGTTGATATGCGGGCACAACGTGTGCCGGTCGCCCGGCGATTCAGGCCGGCACGCTTACCGGCGGCTTCGCCGCACCGTCCGGCTGTCGCGCGGCTTCGGTGAGCGCGTCGCGCAACGCGGCCAACGCCGCCGACGCATAACCTTGTCGCCACGCGAGCAGTGTGTCGATGCCCTCCAGTTCGGGAATCACGTGTGCGGCGATGGTGCCGGTCTCGGGCTGCAGGTCGAGCACCGAACGCGGCGCGACCGCGATGCCGGCACCTGCCGCGACGCACGCGACGATTGCGTGATACGACCCGAGTTCGAGCACGCGCGCCGGCTTGACGCCGTGCGCCGCATACCACTGCTCGACGTACTTGCGATACGTGCAGCCGCGCTCGAATGCGATCAGCGTCGGCAGGATCACGTCGCGCGGCGTGCGCACCGGCGGATGGCCGCGCGGGGTGAGCAGCACCAGGTCCTCGCGGAAGATCGGCACGGTCTCGAACGTGTCGGGCAGCGTGTCCGGTGCGGGCGGGCGCGCGAACAGCGCGGCGTCGATCTCGAAGTCGCGCACGCGGTCGATCAGCCAGCCCGTCGTGCCCGTCAGCAGTTCGAGCGACACGTCGGGCCACGCGTGGTGATAGCGCGCGAGCACGGTCGGCAGGCGGCTCGCGGCCGTGCTCTCCATCGTGCCGAGCCGCAGCCGCCCGCGCGGCGTGTCCTCGCGCACCGCGTCGCGCGCTTCGTCGGCGAGCGCGAGCAGGCGCTCTGCATAGGGCAGCAGCGTGTGCCCGGCCGGCGTCAGCACGAGCCGGCGGCCGTCGCGCACGAACAGCGCCGCGCCGAGTTCTTCCTCGAGCTGCTTGATGCGCGTCGTGACGTTCGACTGCACGCGATTGAGCTTGGCCGCCGCGCGCGTCACGCCGTTCTCGCGCACCACGGCCCGGAAAATCGCCAGCGCCGCCAGATCCATGATTCTCTCCGAGCGATGAGTGGATTCTCAATTATTCATTTTTCGAGAACGTTTGGTCAAGCTACGATGGAAGCGTTCCGATTTCCGATCCGGCCGGCGCGTTGAACGCCGGCCCATGCCGCCATGTCCCGTTTCGATGCCTCGACCGCCGCCGCCGGCGCGCCTCCTGCCGCCGACGCCGACCGCCGCGCCCGCACGGCCGCGCTGGCCTGCATGGTCGGCCTCGCGGTCGTGCTCGGCGTCGGCCGCTTCGCGTTCACGCCGCTGTTGCCGCTGATGCTCGCGGACGGCTCGATCGGCCTGAAGGCCGGCGGCTGGCTCGCCTCGGCGAACTACGCGGGTTACTTCGTCGGCGCGGTCAGTTGCGCGGCGCTGCGTGTGGCGCCCGCGCGCATGGTGCGCTTCGGGCTCGTGGCCACCGTGTTGCTCACTGCCGCGATGGGTGTCGGCCACCTGCTGCCGGTGTGGCTCGCGGTGCGCTTCGTCGCGGGCGTCGTCAGCGCATGGACCTTCGTATTCGTGTCGCAATGGGGGCTGCGGCGGCTGGCCGAACTGTCCGCGCCGGAGTGGAGCGGGGTGATCTATGCGGGCCCCGGCGTCGGCATCGTGGTGACGGGACTGATCGGCAGTGCGCTGGCCGGCCAGCGCGCGGCGTCGGGCTGGCTCGGTTTCGCGGCGCTGTCGGCCGTGCTGTCGATCGCGATCTGGCGCACGTTTGCGACCGCCCCGGCGCAGGCCGTACCGCCGGGCGGTGCCGCGCCGCATGCTGCCGCCGCAGCTTCCGCAGCTTCCGCAGCTTCCGCAGCTTCCGCAGCTTCCGCAGCTTCCGCAGCTTCCGCAGCTTCCGCAGCTTCCGCAGCTTCCGCAGCTTCCGCAGCTTCCACTGCTTCCGCACCCTCCGTGGCGCAGGCCGACTCGCGCCGTCATCGCGCGGACGCCGCATGGCTCGTCGTGCTGTACGGCATGCCGGGCTTCGGCTACATCATCACCGCGACGTTCCTGCCCGTGATCGCGCGCGCCGCGCTGCCGGCCGGTTCGCCGTGGCCCGACCTGTTCTGGCCGATGTTCGGCGCGGCGCTGATCGTCGGCGCGATTACCGCCGCGCGACTGCCCGGGCACTGGGACAACCGGCTGCTGCTGGCCGCCGGTTGCGCGACCCAGGCGCTCGGCATTGCCGCCGGGATCGTGTGGCCGAACGCGGCCGGCTTCTCGGTCGGCAGCGCGCTGCTCGGCCTGCCGTTTACCGCGATCACGCTGTTCGCGATGCGCGAGGCACGGCGTTTGCACGGTGAGCGGGCAGCCGGGCTGATGGGCTATGCGACCGCGTCGTACGGGGTCGGGCAGATTCTCGGCCCGCTCGTCGCCGCACCGCTGGCCGCGCGCTTCGGCTCGTTTTCCCCCGCGCTGTGGGTCGCGGTGGCCGCGCTGCTGCTGGGCGCCGCCGGCTTCGCGGCGACCGCCGCACGCGGGCGCCTGCAACCCTGATTTCGGCGGGGCCGGATCGTCTGCGGCACGGGCAAACTCGCTAGAATGAAGCCTTTCCCGCGCCGAGCGGGTGCGCGGGCAGCCGGCTGGCGGCCGTCCGGCGTCCGCCAGATCCCCATCGATGACCACCGCCGACTACCGCTTTTGCCCGCGCTGCGCGAGCCCGCTTACCGAGCGCGCCGATCCCGACCATGAAGGCGGCCGCATTCGCCAGGCGTGCCCCGACGACAGCTGCGGTTATGTCCACTGGAACAACCCGCTGCCCGTCGTCGCCGCGATCGTCGAGCTCGACGGCAAGATCCTGCTCGCGCGCAACGCGGCCTGGCCGGAAGGCATGTTCGCGCTGATCACCGGCTTCCTCGAGAACGGCGAGACGCCCGAGGACGGCATCGCGCGCGAGGTGTTCGAGGAAACGGCCCTGAAGGCCGAGCACGTGTCGCTCGTCGGCGTCTACGAGTTCATCCGCAAGAACGAGCTGATCATCGCGTACCACGTGCGTGCGTCGGGCACGGTCGCGCTGTCGCCGGAACTGCTCGAATACAAGCTCGTCGATCCGCCGCTGCTGCGCCCGTGGCGCGCCGGTACGGGCATCGCGCTCGGCGACTGGATGCGTGCGCGCGGCCTCGATTTCGAATTCGTCGACCGGCCGGGGCAGTGACGGGCCGGCCGGCAGGGTTGCAGCCGCCCGCCGTGCCGCGCGCGATCGCGGCACGGCGCCCGGCTTCTTGCCGGCGCGCCGTGTCATGCGGCCGCCGCGCTTCTTCCTCAGCGCTTTCATCGTCCTGACCGCCATCGCCATGTCCGACAAGCCGCAACCGCGTCCGCGCGACGCCTATCGCCACTTCCTGCCGATCACGACCCGCTGGATGGACAACGACGTCTACGGGCACGTGAACAACGTCGTCTACTACAGCTACTTCGACACGGTCGTGAACGAATACCTGATCCGCGCCGGCGTGCTCGACGTCGAGCACGGGCAGACGATCGGCCTCGTGGTCGAGACGCAGTGCAACTACTTCGCGCCGCTGGTGTTTCCGCAATCGGTCGACGCGGGCTTGCGCGTCGTGAAGCTCGGCACGTCGAGCGTGCGCTACGAGGTCGGGCTGTTCGCGCAGGGCGACGCGTCGCCCGCCGCACAGGGGCATTTCGTGCACGTGTACGTCGATCGCGGCACGCGCCGGCCGGTGCCGCTGCCCGACGCGCTGCGCGCCGCGCTCGAGCCGCTCGCGGCCTGATTTCGCCGTGCACGCATTCGCGCTCCAGGCTTTCAACGGCCTCAGCTACGGCCTGCTGCTGTTCATGCTGTCGGCCGGCCTCACGCTGATCTTCAGCGTGCAGGGCGTGCTCAACTTCGCGCATGCGAGCTTCTACATGCTGGGCGCGTATGTCGGCTACAGCATCGCGGCCAGTGCGGGCTTCTGGCCCGCGCTGGTCCTCGCGCCGCTCGCGGTCGGGCTGCTCGGCGCCGGCTGCGAGCGCACGCTGCTGCGCCGCGTTCAGGCACGCGGCCATACGAGCGAACTGCTGCTGACCTTCGGCCTCGCGTACCTGATCGGCGAAGGCGCGAAACTCGTGTGGGGCCTGGCGCCGCTGCCGGCTCCGGTGCCGGCGCTGTTCGACGGCGCACCCGTGACCGTATTCGGCCTCGCGCTGCCGCGCTACCGGCTGTTCATGATGGGGATGTCCGCGGCGATGCTGGTCGCGCTCGGTGCGTTGTTGCGCGCGTCGCGCATCGGGCTCGTGGTGCGCGCGGCACTCACGCATCGTGCGGCCGTCGAGGCGCTCGGCTACGACGTGCCGCGCGTGATGACGGCGCTGTTCGGCGCGGGTACCGCGCTGGCGGCGCTGGCCGGCGTGATCGGCGCGCCGCTCGCGGTGATCGAACCCGCGCTCGCCGAAACCGTCGGGTCGGTCGTGTTCGCGGTCGTCGTGATCGGCGGGCTCGGTTCGCTCGGCGGCGCGTTCGCGGCGTCGCTCGCGGTCGGTTTCGCGCAGACCTTCGCGGCCGCGAGCGATACGTCGCT
Source organism: Burkholderia sp. D-99 (assembly GCF_011605345.1). GTDB lineage: Bacteria > Pseudomonadota > Gammaproteobacteria > Burkholderiales > Burkholderiaceae > Burkholderia. The sequence goes on along the minus strand of NZ_JAAOXM010000010.1, from coordinate 84,818 downwards.
GCGCGACCTCGCGTTATGGGCCGGCATCGCGTTGCCCGACAGTGTCGCCGCGGTGTCGATCGCGCAGCTTGCGCCGCTGGTGCCGTACCTGCTGCTCGTCGCGGTGCTGGTCGCGCGGCCGCGCGGGCTGTTCGGCGAGCGCGCCGATGCGTAGCCGCACGCTCGCCGCCGGTCTGGCGCGCTGGTCGCTGTTCGCCGCGTGCGTCGTGCTGCCCGCGTGGCTGTGGCCGCATGGTGCCGTGCTGGGTTATCTCGCGCAGACAGCCGCGCTCGTCGTGCTCGCGCTGTCGTACAACCTGCAGCTCGGCACGACCGGGCTGCTGTCGTTCGGGCACGCGGCGTTCGCGGGCCTCGGCGCGTTCGCGGCCGCGCACTGGTTCAACCATATGGGCGGCCCGTTGCCGCTGTTGCCGCTCGTCGGCGGCATGGCCGGCGCCGGTTTCGGCTTCGCCGCCGGGCTGCTCGCGACGCGCCGTTCGGGCACCGCGTTCGCGATGATCACGCTCGGGCTTGGCGAATGCGTCGCGGCTGCCGCGTGGAGCGTGCCCGCCTGGTTCGGCGGGATCGGCGGCGTGCCGATCGACCGCGCGAGCGGCACGCCGTGGGGCGGCTGGCAGTTCGGCGCACCGGCGCAGGCTTATGCGGTGATCGCCGCGTGGTGCATCGCGTCGGCGTGGGCCATGCATGCGCTGACGCGCACGCCGTTCGCGCGGCTCGCGAATGCGGTGCGCGACAACCCCGCGCGCGTCGCCGCGCTCGGCACCGATCCGCGCCGCGTGCGGCTCGCGATGGTCACCTGCGCGTCGTTCTTCGCGGGTGTCGCCGGCACGCTGACGCTGATCGACGTCGAAATCGCGACGCCCGACAGCGTGTCGATGGCGCGTTCGGCGACCGTGCTGATCGCCGCAGTGATCGGCGGCACCGGTGCGTTCTTCGGGCCGGCGGCGGGAGCGGCCGTGCTGACCGCGCTGAGCATCGTCGTCGCGGGCGTGTCGCGGGCGTGGGCGCTGTATCTCGGCGTGCTGTTCGTCGCGATCGTCGTGGCCGCGCCGCGCGGAATCGCCGGGATCGTGCAGGCGCTCGCGCATGCATCGCGGCGCGGCGCGCCGGCGGCCGAGCGCTGGCGCATGCTGTGCGCGGTCGGCGCGTGCGTGTTCTGGGGCGTCGCGATCGTCTGCGCGGCCGAGCTCGGTTATGCGTGGCGCTTCGCGCAGGACGACGGCACGGGCCTCGCGTTCGGTGCCTGGGGCATCGACGCCGATACGCCGGCCGGCTGGGCCGTCGCGTGCTCGGCGGCCGGCATCGGCATGCTGCTGTGGGGCTGGCGCGCGCGGTTCGTGGCGGGCGGGCAGGCCGGCAAGCGGGAGGACGGGCGATGAACGGCAACGCGATCGCGCTTCATGGCGTCGTGCAGCGCTTCGGCGCGCAGACGGTGCTCGACGGCGTCGATCTGAGCATCGCGGCCGGCGAGCGTCATGCGCTGATCGGGCCGAACGGCGCGGGCAAGTCGACGCTGTTCGGCGTGATCGCCGGTGCGACGCGGCCCACGCGCGGGCGCGTCGTGCTGCACGGCGTCGACCTGCGCGGGCGCGGGCCGGTCGTCGCGAGCCGCCTCGGCATCGGCCGCAGTTTCCAGCAGACGAGCGCGTTCGCGCGGCTGACCGTGTTCGACAACCTGCGTTGTGCGGCGCTGCATGCGCCCGCCGAACGGCGGCGCTGGTGGAACCGGCTGCGCGAATCGGCGTCGGTCGATCTTGCGGCCGGGCGCGTGCTGCACGACATCGGCCTCGACGCGCACCGCGACACGCCGGCCGCCGAGCTGAGCTATGCGGAACAGCGCGCGCTCGATCTCGGCATCGCCCTCGCGAGCGGTGCACGCACGCTGCTGCTCGACGAGCCGACGGCCGGCATGAGCCGTGCGCAGGCGGCGCGGATGATCGCGCTGATTCGTGCGACGACGCAGGGGCGAACGGTACTGCTGATCGAGCACGACATGGATACGGTGTTCGGCTTCGCCGAACGCATCACGGTGCTCGTGCGCGGCACGGTGGTCGCGACCGGTGCACCCGATGCGATTCGCACCGATCCGGCGGTGCGCGCCGCGTATCTCGGGGAGGGCAGCGCACCATGAACGCATTGCTCGACATTCGCGACCTGCGCGCGGGGTACGGCCCGCAACCCGTGCTCGACGGCGTCGATCTTGCGCTTGCGCCGGGCGAGACGCTCGCGCTGCTCGGTCGCAACGGCTCGGGGCGCTCGACGCTCGCGAAGGCCGTGATGGGGCTCGTGCGCACGGCCGGCTCGGTGCGCATCGCCGGCGCCGAATGCGTGGGCGCGCGCACGTTCGAGATCGCGCGGCGCGGTGTCGCTTACGTTGCCGAAAGCCGCGACGTGTTCCCGCTGCTGACGGTACGCGACAACCTGCGGCTCGGGCTGCGCGGTGCCGGCGGTGCGGCCGAACGCACGGCGCTCGAACGGCTGTTCGACCGCTTTCCGCTGCTGGCCGCGCGCGCGGACGTGAAGGCGGCGCGGCTGTCGGGCGGCGAGCAGCAGGTGCTCGCGCTGGTGCGTGCGCTGGCGGGCCGCCCGCGCGTGCTGATCGTCGACGAACCGGCTGAAGGGCTCGCGCCGCTCGCGGTCGACGAGGTCGGCGCGTGCCTCGCCGCGCTGCAGGCCGACGGCGTCGCGATCCTGCTGATCGAGCAGCGGCTGCAGTTCGCGCCGCGGCTCGCGCGGCGGGTCGCGGTGATGGGGCGCGGACGGATCGTCTACGACGGCGCGCTCGACGGCCTGGGCGGCGAGGTCGCGAACGCATGGCTCAGCGCCGGCTGACGGCGCGCGGGCGATTGTTCGGAAAACGCCGCCAGTCAATTCGTGGCGAGCCGCTTTATCGCTGCCGCATCGCTCAGTAAATTGCCAGTCATGCCGGTCGCCGTATCAACGCACCGCGTGGCAACCGGCGCCATCCATCGAGAGTCTTCTGACTGAGGAATGAAATCATGAGCAAGCTGGCAGGCAAGGTCGCGATCGTCACGGGCGGATCGAAGGGCATCGGCGCGGCGATCGCGAAGGCACTGGCCGCGGAAGGTGCGTCGGTCGTCGTCAATTACGCGAGCAGCAAGGCGGGTGCCGATGTAGTCGTCGGCGCGATCGTCGAAGCCGGCGGCCGCGCGGTCGCGGTCGGCGGCGATGTGTCGAAGGCAGCCGACGCGCAGCGCATCGTCGATACGGCGATCGACACGTACGGCCGTCTCGACGTGCTCGTCAACAATTCCGGCGTGTACGAATTCGGGGCGATCGAGGCAATCACCGAGGAGCACTACCGCCGGCACTTCGACACGAACGTGTTCGGCGTGCTGCTGATGACGCAGGCAGCCGTCAAGCATCTCGGCGAAGGCGCAAGCATCGTCAACATCAGCTCGGTGGTGACCAGCATCACGCCGCCGGCCAGCGCCGTCTACAGCGGCACCAAGGGCGCGGTCGACGCGATCACCGGTGTGCTCGCGCTCGAACTCGGCCCGCGCAAGATTCGCGTGAACGCGATCAACCCGGGGATGATCGTGACCGAGGGCACGCACAGCGCGGGCATCATCGGTTCGGATATCGACAAGCAGATGCGTAGCGAGACGCCGCTCGGCCGCCTCGGCGAGCCGGACGACATCGCGTCGGTTGCCGTGTTCCTCGCGTCGGACGACGCACGCTGGATCACCGGCGAGCATCTCGTCGTGAGCGGCGGGTTGAAGTGATCGTGCGGGGCGGTGCGCCGGCGCGTTCGCGCCGCCCGTGCCGTTACGCGTGCATCGCGAGCGCGTAACGGCCGACGTGCCACTGCAGGCTCTCGACCACGAGCGCGTGATTGTGTTCGGAGTCGAGCCCCGCGATCGTCATCGCGCCGACGATGCCGGCCCCGGCGATTCGCAACGGTACGCCGCCGCCGTCGAGCGCATAGTCGTCATCCGACAGCCCCTGCGACTGCAGCGACCAGCCGGCGCGACGAAAGCGTTTGCCGACCGCGAGCGAACTGAGGCCGAAGCGCAACACCGTGTTCTGTCGCCGGCGGATCGCGTCGCTGTCGTTGGCGTGGCTGCCGTCGAGCGCGCAGTAGAACAGCGGCGCCTGTTCGCCGACGATGCTTACCGCGATCGGCAGCCCGCGGCGCGACGCGAGGTTGACCGCGATCTCACCCATCCGGCGCGCGAGCGCCGCATCGAAGCGCGGCAGCGCCGGGTTCGACGCGTCGTCGTCGAAGGGATGGGGATCGAGGCGAAAGAGGGTCGTCACCATGGCGGCTCCGTGGCGTTCCCGGCTCTGGGTGCGCGTGCCGGGCGTCGCATCGTCACGGGCCGCGCGCGGGCCCGTCTTCCGTTCAGCGCTTCGGCGCCGCTTCGAGCATCCATTCGTGCGCGGGATCGTTCTTGAACGCCCACGCGCGGCTCGGCCCGGCCATCACGTTCAGGTAGTACAGGTTGTAGCCGTGCGGCGCGACCACCGGGTGGTAGCCGCGCGGCACCATCACGACGTCATGGTTCTCGACCGCGCACGCCTCGTCGAGGCTGCGGTCGTCCGTGTACACGCGCTGGAACGCGAAACCTTGCGGCGGATCGATCCGGTGGTAATAGGTTTCCTCGAGCGAGGTTTCGTCGGGCGCCGCGTCGCGGTCGTGCTTGTGCGGCGGATAGCTGCTCGAATGGCTGGCCGGCGTGACGACCTCGACCACGAGGAGGCGGTCGGCCGCCGGGTTGTCGCCCATCAGGATGTCGCACACGTAGCGCGTGTTGGTGCCTTGCCCGCGTACCGAGCGGCGCATCCGTTCGCCGTCGAGGCGTTGCACGGGCTTGTCGCCGCTCGCGTACGGCGCGGTGCACAGCGCGATTTCCGCATCGCGCGTCGCGATCAGCGTGAGCGTCTTGCCGCCCGGCACGTACAGCGCGTCCGGCGAGACATCCTCGAATACGCTGTCGCGCGTGCCGAGCGCATTGTAGGTTGTACCGTCGATGTCCGCGCGCACCGTGCCCGTGAGCACGACGACGCACAGCTCGCGGGTGCCGGTGTCGAGCGTTTCGGTGTCGCCGGCCTTCAGGCGCAGCGCGCGAAAACCGACATGCTTCCAGCCGGCCGACTCGGGCGTGACGTTGCAGATTTCGCGGTCGGCGGATGCCTTGACCAGCAGGGGAGAAATCGTCATGGGGTGGGGCTCCGCAATAGAGTAGGGCTCAAGCATCCGAGCACTTGCGTGCTCACGCGCTCAACCGGTCGACGATCGCGCGCAGCGATTCGTAGCCCTTCTTCGCATACGCATAGCTCGGCGCGACGGCGGGATCCTGCTCGGCCTCGACGACGAGCCAGCCTTCGTACCCGGCGTCCTTCAGCGTGCGCAGCGTCGCGTCGTAATCGAGTGCACCGTCGCCGGGCACCGTGAAGGTGCCGTTGATCACGCCGTTCAGGAAGCTCCAGCCGTCGTTGCGCGCGTGCGTGACGACCTGCGGCCGCACGTCCTTGCAATGCACGTGGACCACGCGCGAGACATGCTTCTTCAGCAGCGTCACCGGATCGGCCGCGCCGCCGAAATACGCGTGGCCGGTATCGAACAGCAGGAACACCTTCGCCGGATCGGTCAGCGCCATCAGCCGGTCGACGTCGTCGGGCGACTCGACGTACGCGCCCATGTGGTGATGGTAGGCGAGCTTGATGCCGTACGTGCCGAGCAGGTGCGCGCCGAATGCGTCGAGGCGTGCCGCGTAGCGCCGCCATGCGGCGTCGTCGACGAAGCGCGGCCGCTTCGCGACCGGCGTGTCGATGTTGCCCTGGATCGTGCCCGCGCATTCGCCGTACACGACCACGTTCACGTCGTTGTACTGCAGCTTCGTCATGTGTGCGCGGCAGCGCTCGATCTCGGCTGCGACCGCATCGGCGTCGCTCATGCCCGGCGCGACTTCCGCGAGGAAGCCCGAATACCAGCCCGACACGCACACGAGCCCGAACTCGGCGAGCTTCGCCTTCAGCTCGGGGCCTGTCTTCGGAAACTTGTTGCCGAGCTCGAAGCCCGCGTAGCCGATTTCGGCGCCTTCCTTCAGCGCCGTTTCGAGCGGCGTTTCGCCGCCGAGCGACGGCAGGTCGTCGTTCATCCACGACAGGGGATTGATACCGATGCGGACGTTCCAGCTCATGACGGGCTTCCTTGGTTCGAATGTGTTTTTCGCGGGGAGGGTTCGTGGGCAGCGCGCGCCATCAGCGCCGCTGCCGCAGCTTCGCGTCGAGATACGCGCGGTGCGCGCCTTCGACGCCCGCGCGCTCGGACACTTGCGGCACGGCGACTTCCCACCATGCGCCGCCGTCGTCGGTCGTGCGCTTGTGCGTGGTGTCGATCACGAGTACCTGGCTCGTCTTCGCCGCGCGGGCGCGCGTCATTTCGCGGCGCAGTTCGCCGACGTCGCGCACGTGCACGGCGTCGGCGCCCATTGCGCGTGCATGCATCGCGAAGTCGATCGTCGAGCGCGCGCCGCCTTCCGGCACGCAGTCGTCGAGCATGTTGTTGAAGCTTGCACCGCCGCAGTTCAGTTGCAGCCGCTCGATGCAGCCGTAGCCGCGGTTGTCGAGGATCACGACGATGATCTTGCGGCCGAGCATCACGGACGTCGCGAGCTCCGCGTTGAGCATCATGTACGAACCGTCGCCGACGATCACGATCACTTCGCGCCCGGGCCGCGCGAGCTTCGCGCCGAGGCCGCCCGCGACCTCGTAGCCCATGCACGAGTACGCATAGTCCATGTGGTAGTTGCCCGGCACGCCGCTGCGCCACAGCTTGTGCAACTCGGCCGGCAGCGTGCCGGCCGCGCACACGACGAGATCGTCGCGCGCGCTGTCGCGGCCCGCGTCGGCCGCGGAGTCGCGCACCGCGCCGATCACTTCCGCGTCGTACGGCAGCGTGTCGTTCGGCACGTGCGTCGTGAGTTCGGTCACGCGCGCGTTCCATGCGGCGGCCTGGTCGCGGTTGCTTGCCGTCCATGCCGTATCCGCGTGCCATCCGGCCAGTGCGGCCGACAGCTGGCCGAGGCCCGTGCGCGCGTCGGCCACGAGTTGCCGGCCGCGCTTCTTGCCCGCGTCGAACGGCTGCACGTTCAGGCTCAGCAGCGTCGCGTTGCCGTAGAGCGCATGCGAGCCGGTCGTGAAATCCTGCAGCCGCGTGCCGACCGCGAACACCACGTCGGCCTGCGCGGCCGCGCGGTTCGCGGCAGGCGAGCCCGTCACGCCGATCGACCCGAGGTTCAGCGGGTGGTCCCACGCGAGGCTGCCCTTGCCGGCCTGCGATTCCGCGACCGGCACGCCGTGCGTATCGGCAAACGCGCGCAGCGCGTCCCACGCCTGGCTGTACAACACGCCACCGCCCGCGACGATCAGCGGCTTCTTCGCGGCCTTCAGCACGTCGAGCGCATCGGCGAGCTCGAGCGCATCGGCCGGCGGCCGGCGCATCCGGATCACCGGCGGCGCGAAGAAATCCTCGGGCCAGTCGTACGCGAAGGTCTGCACGTCCTGCGGCAGCGCGAGACATACGGGGCCGCACTGCGCGGGGTCGGTCATCACCTGGATCGCACGCGGCAGCGCGACGAGCAGCTGCTCGGGCGACGTGATCCGGTCGAAGTAGCGGGTCACCGGCCGGAAGCAGTCGTTCGCGCTGACGTCGCCCTGTTCGAAATCCTCGACCTGCTGCAGCACGGGGTCGGGCAGCCGCGACACGAACACGTCGCCGGGCAGCAGCAGCAGCGGCAGCCGGCCGACGTGCGCCAGCGCGGCGGAGGTCAGCATGTTGGTCGCGCCGGGGCCGATGCTCGACGTCGCGGCCATCATCCGCTGACGGAAATTCGCTTTCGCGAACGCGACGGCCGCATTCGCCATCCCTTGCTCGTTGTGCGCGCGGAACGTCGGCAGCCGGTCTTTTTCAGCGTGCAGCGCCTCGCCGAGCCCGGCCACGTTGCCGTGGCCGAAGATCGCGAACACGCCGCCGCAGTAGGGCAGGATCTCGATGCGGCCGTCGGGCTGGACGACTTCGGCACGCAGGGCGGCCAGGTAGCGCACGAGCGCCTGGCTGACGGTCAGTCTTACGGTAGAGGTCATGTCGGTCGGTGAAGAAGATTCGGGTGGATCGTCGCGTCGCGTCACGCCGCGGCGGCGCGGGCCGCGGCCGCACGGCGGCCGAGCCACGCATCCACGAGCTGCGCGAAGTTGCCGGCGACTTCGTCGATCAGCGCCTGGTCGTCGATCCAGCCGGCGAACCAGTTCAGCGAGGCATCGGCCCACAGCGTGCGCCCGACCATGAAGCCCTTGACGATCGGGTTGGTCGCCGAGCGGAAGCTGTCGACGAGGTATTGCAGCGGCTGGTTCAGCCCGAGGATCACCGCGCCACGGCAGTGCGGGTCGCGCTCGGCGATCAGCGCGGCGAGCCGCGCCCAGCCGTCGGCGCTCAGCGGCGTGAGCTTCCACCATTCGGGCATCACGCCGAGGTTGTAGAAGCGCGCGATCGTGCGCAGCACCGCGTCGTCCTCGGTGCCGGCCGGCGTGACCGCGCGCGGTGGAATCATTTCCAGCAGCAGTTCGTTGCCGCTGGCCCGCGTGGCTTCCCACAGTTCCAGCACGCGCTGCTCCTGTTCGACGCGCAGGTCGACCTGATCGTCGGGGTGATAGTGAACGAGGCACTTCACGACCTGTTCGGTCGGCCAGTGCGTGAGCGACGAGCCGACCGAGCGCGTTTCGTCGAAACGCAGCGGCCGCGAGCCCGGCAGCTCGACCGGGCGGCCGACCCACCAGCCGCGTCCGGTGGCCGACGCCAGCGCATCGCTGCCGTAGCCGCCGCCGTCGATCAGCACGCCGACATGGCCTTCGATATGACGATCGCGTTCGACCTGCTCGACCGCGCGCACGAGCAGGCGCTTCAGCGTCCTGATGCGCGCTTCGTCCGCACCGGCCTGCATCGCGAGTTCGTAGAACTGGCTGCGATGGTCGAACGCCATCACGCACAGGTCGTCCCATTCGCGCCGCGGCACCGTCACGCGGTGCAGGTGCGCGAGCGTGTGATCGGCATCGACCACCGGATTGCGGCTGCCGTCGAACCAGTGTGCGAGCTCGGCCGGCGTCGGCATCGCAGCGGAGCACGCGTGGCGCGATACGACGATCGCGCCGCACGCGTTCGCGATGCGCGTCGACTCGGCCCAGTCGCTCCCGCGCAGCAGCCCCGACAGCAGGCCCGACAGGAACGCGTCGCCCGCGCCGAGCACGTTGAGCACCTCGACGCGTTCGCCGAGGAAGGTCGGCGCATCGTCGATGCGGGCGGGAATGTCGCCCTCGATCACGCAGCAGCCCAGCGCGCCGCGCTTGACGACCAGCGTCGCGTTCGTGATGGCGCGCACCGCCTGCAACGACCCGATCACGTCGTGCGGCACGCCGCCCGCGATCAGGAATTCCTCCTCCGTGCCGACCAGCAGGTCGAATTCGCCGAGCACCTGCTGCAACTGACGCGTCACCTGCGCGTCCGGCACGTAGCGGTTCTCGCCCGCGCCACGCGCGGTCAACCCCCACAGCACGGGCCGGTAGTCGATGTCGAGAATCCGCACGACGCCATGGCGGCGCGCATAACCGAGCGCGGTCAGCGATGCCTCGCGCGTGCCCGGCGTCGACAGGTGTGTGCCGGTGATCGCGAGCGCCCGGCAGCCGGCGATGAAGTCCTCGCTGATCTCGTCGGCGCGCACGGCCATGTCCGCACAGTTCTCGCGCACGAACAGCAGCGGGAACGTGTCGCGATCCTTCAGCCCGAGCAGCACCAGCGCGGTGAGGCGCTCGCGGTCGGTCTGCAGCTGGCTCGTGTCGCAGCCTTCGCGCTCGAGTGTCTCGCGCAGGAAGCGGCCCATCTGCTCGTCGCCGACGCGCGAGATCATCGCGGTCTTCAGCCCGAGCCGCGCCACGCCGAACGCGACGTTGCCGGACGAGCCGCCGAGATACATCTGGAAGCTGCGCGCGTCTTCCAGGCGGCTGCCGTACTGCTGCGCATAGAGATCCACGGCCACGCGGCCGAGGCAGGCGAGATCGATGGGGCGGTCACTCGGAAAGTTCAGCAGGCTCATATCACGTGTCACGCTCGCGGCCGGCGTTCGGCGATGCCGGCGGATTAGGGGACCGATCTGCTCGCGACCGTCCGCAACGTGTCTTGCACGACGCGGGACTGCCTGCCGCAAGGAATCGGGCTACGGACGCAGTCTAGGCTTTTTGGAAATCCAGTTCCCTAGGTGAAATCACGTAGAAATAAATTTCCAAATCGTAGAGGAACTGATCTACAGTTTCATCCGGATGCTTCAGTCCGTATCGGATTCGATCGGACTCGGCCCGGCGGCGCGCAACGCGCCGTCTTCCGCCCCCCGGAGATGAGGAGACAGATTGATCATGAAGACCAAGCTGATGGCCGTCGCGGCCGCCGCGATCCTGGCTGCGCCGCTCGCGCATGCCGAGAAGATCGGCGTGACGATGGCGTCGTTCGACGACACGTTCCTGACCATCCTGCGCAACGGCATCACCGACGCAGCGAAGAAGGACGGCGCGACGGTGCAGATCGAGGACGGCGGCAACGACGTCGGCAAGCAGTTGAGCCAGGTCCAGAACATGATCGCGCAGAAGGTCGACGCGATCATCGTGAACGCGGTCGATACCGACGCGACGCCGAAGATCACCAAGATGGTGACGGCCGCGAAGATTCCGCTCGTCTACGTGAACCGCAAGCCGGTCGATTTCGACAAGCTGCCGGCAGGCGTCGCGGTCGTCGCGTCCGACGAAAAGCAGTCGGGCACGCTGCAGGCGCGCCAGGTGTGCAAGCTGCTCGGCGGCAAGGGTGACCTCCTCGTGCTGATGGGCGAGCTGTCCAACGAATCGGCGCGCGCCCGCACCAAGGACATCGAGGACGTGATCGCGACAAAGGATTGCTCGGGGATGAAGATCGTCGACAAGCGCGAAGGCAAGTGGAGCCGCACGCAGGGCCAGGACATCACGATGAACTGGCTGAGCTCCGGCACGAAGTTCGACGCGATCATCTCCAACAACGACGAAATGGCGATCGGCGCGATCAACGCGTTGAAGGCCGCGCGCAAGTTGACGCCGAAAACCGTCGTCGCGGGCATCGACGCGACGCCGGACGGGCTCGCATCGATGAAGAGCGGCGAGCTGAAGGTGTCGGTGTACCAGAACGCGGCCGGGCAGGGGCAGCAGGCCGTCGCGGCCGCGCTCAAGCTCGCGAAGAAACAGCCCGTCGACCGCTACGTGAACGTGCCGTTCGAGCTCGTGACGCCCGAGAACATGAACCAGTACGCGAAGCACTGACCGGTGATCCGTTGAACTGCGCGGGCCCGGCATGGCCGGGTTCGCGCGCGACTTGTCGAGGAACGTCCATGTTTACAGCCAGAGTCGCGCGCCCGATGGCCGGCGGCGATGCGCCTGCCGCTTCGTCCGGCGCGGCCGGCTCGTCGGCCCCGCCGGCTTCTTCCGCGGCCGACTGCGTGCTCGAGGTGCGCGGTGTCGGCAAGTCCTTTCCCGGTGTCGTCGCGCTTGACGGCGTGCAGTTCCGCGTGCGTCGCGGCACCGTCCATGCGCTGATGGGCGAGAACGGCGCGGGCAAGTCGACGCTGATGAAGATCATCGCGGGCGTCTACACGCCCGACCAGGGCGAGATCCTGATCAACGGCGAGCCGGTCGTGCTGAACGGTCCGCTCGATGCGCTCGACCGCGGCATCGCGATGATCCACCAGGAACTCAACCTGATGCCGTACATGACGGTCGCGGAGAACATCTGGATCCGCCGCGAACCGAAGAACCGCTTCGGCCTGATCGATCACGCCGCGCTGCGCCGCCAGACGGCCGAGCTGTTCGAGCGGCTGTCGATCGACATCGATCCGGAAACCGACGTGCGCACGCTGACGGTCGCGAGCCGCCAGATGGTCGAGATCGCGAAGGCCGTGTCGTTCGACTCCGACGTGCTGATCATGGACGAGCCGACCTCCGCGCTGACCGACAAGGAAGTCACGCACCTGTTCCGGATCATTCGCCAGCTGCGCGAGCAGGGCAAGGGCATCGTCTACATCACGCACAAGATGAACGAGCTGTTCGAGATCGCCGACGAGTTCTCGGTGTTCCGCGACGGCAAGTACATCGGCACGCATGCATCGAGCGACGTCACGCGCGACGACATCATCCGCATGATGGTCGGGCGCGAGATCACGCAGATGTTCCCGAAGGAGGAGGTGCCGATCGGCGACGTCGTGCTGTCGGTGAAGAACCTCGGTGTCGAAGGCGTGTTCCGCGACGTGAGCTTCGAGCTGCGCGCGGGCGAGATCCTCGGCGTGGCCGGCCTGGTCGGCTCGGGGCGCTCGAACGTCGCGGAGGCGCTGTTCGGCGTCGTGCCGGCCACGTCGGGCGAGATCCGCATCGACGGCAAGCCGGTGCGCATCACGACGCCCGCGCAGGCGATGAAGCACGGGATGGCCTTCCTCACCGAGGATCGCAAGGACACCGGCTGCTTCCTGAATCTCGACCTGCTCGCGAACATGGAAGCGGCGGTGCTCAGCAACCGCTACGTGAAGTTCAATTTCGTGCGGCAGGCGCAGTTGAAGCGCGACTGCGAGGAAATGAGCCGGATGCTGCGCGTGAAATCGCCCGGGCTGCACGAGGAGATCCAGAACCTGTCGGGCGGCAACCAGCAGAAGGTGTTGATCGGCCGCTGGCTCCTCACGCAGCCGCGCATCCTGATCCTCGACGAACCGACGCGCGGCATCGACGTCGGCGCGAAGGCCGAGATCCACCGGCTCGTCGGCGCGCTCGCCGGCAAGGGCGTCGCGGTGCTGATGATCTCGTCGGAGATGCCGGAAGTGCTGGGAATGAGCGATCGCGTGATGGTGATGCACGAAGGGCGCATGACCGGCATCGTCGATCGCAAGGACGCCGACCAGGTCCGCATCATGGATCTCGCGTCGCGCTGAGCCGAAACAAGATTGGAGACAAATGAAATGGGCAACCTGAATCCGGCTGCGGATGCGCAGACCATGACGATCAAGGCGCGGCACACGAAGTGGCCGCCCGAACTGAGCATCTTCCTCGTGCTCGTCGGCATCAGCCTGTTCTTCGAGATCGTCGGCTGGATCGTCGTCGGCCAGAGCTTCCTGTTCAACGCCGAGCGGCTCGAGATCATCGTGCTGCAGATGGCCGTGATCGGCATCATCGCGGTCGGCGTGAACCTCGTGATCATCACCAGCGGGATCGACCTGTCGTCGGGGTCGGTCGTCGCGGCCGCGGCCGTCGTATCGGCGAGTCTGGCGCAGGTGTCGGACTTCCCGCGCGCGGTATTCCCGCACCTGACCGACCTGCCGATCATCTGGCCCGTGCTGGCCGGCGTGTGCGTCGGGCTGCTGGTCGGCCTGCTGAACGGCTCGCTGATCGCGATGACGGGCATCCCGCCGTTCATCGCGACGCTCGGCACGATGGTCGCCGCGCGTGGCTTCGCGAAGTGGTTCACCAACGGGATGCCGGTGTCGATGCTGACCGATCAGTTCGCGGCCATCGGCTCAGGCGCCAACCCGGTGATCATCTTCCTCGTGATCGCCGCGATCTTCCACGTCGTGCTGCGCTACACACGCTTCGGCAAGTACACGTATGCCATCGGCGCGAACCGTCACGCGGCCGTCGTGTCGGGCATCAACGTCACGCGCCACCTGATCTTCGTCTATGCGATCGCGGGCCTGCTGAGCGGGATCGCCGGCACCGTGACCGCCGCGCGTGCGATCTCCGGCCAGTCGGGCATGGGCGTGATGTACGAGCTCGATGCGATCGCGGCCGTCGTGATCGGCGGCACGTCGCTGTCGGGCGGTCTCGGCCGCGTGACGGGCACCGTGATCGGCGTGCTGATCCTCGGTGTGATGACGTCGGGCTTCACGTTCATCCGCATCGACGCGTATTACCAGGAGATGGTCAAGGGCGCGATCATCGTCGCGGCTGTGATCGCCGACCAGTACCGCAACAAGAAGAAGCGCCGCTGACTTGCCATGCATCGCCGGGCGAGGGCGGCACGTGCCGCCGCCTTCGTCCCGAACCCGCCACCGCCGAGGACCTTCGATGAAGATCGCGCTGGACCCCTACATGATTCGCCACCTGCCGCTCGACCGCCTGCCGCACGCGGTGGCCGAGCTCGGCTACGACCAGATCGAGCTGTCGCCGCGCAACGACTTTCTCGACTGGTGGGTGATGCCGCGCGCGACGCGCGAGCGAATGGCCGCTTTCCGGCAGGCCATGCGCGCGAGCGGCGTCGGCCTCGCGTCGCTGCAGCCGATGTACCGCTGGGCGAGCCCGTTCGAGGACGAGCGGTTATGGGCCGTGCGTTGCTGGAAGAAGGCGATCGAGGTCGCGCTCGAGATGGAGTGTGCGCTGATGGTATCGGAGTTCGGGCGCGGCGCGTCGCCCGAGCGCTCGGTCGGCGAACGCCCGGGGGCAAACCCGAGGGAGCTGTGCGAAGCCGCGTGGTTCCGTTCGATGGACGAGCTGCTGCCGATCCTCGAGCGCGAACGCATCGTGCTGTCGGTCGAGCCGCATCCGGAGGACTGGATCGAGCAGCTGCAGCCGGCGATCGACATCGTCACGAACCTGGGCTCGCCATCGCTGAAGCTGTCGTACATCGCGCCGCACACGTTCTACTACGGCGACGACATGGCTGCGATGATCGCGCAGGCCGCGCCGATCCTCGCGCACGTGCGCGTGGCCGACACCTTCGACCACCGAAAGAGCAGCCAGTTGCGCTACATCGTGAACCCGCCCGGCTCGAACCAGATTCGCGTGCACCAGCATCTCGACATCGGGCAGGGCGAGATCGACTGGGACGTGTTCTTTCGTGCGCTCGGCGTGGCAGGCTTCGACGGCGTGATGTCGTCGTGCGTGTTCGCGTGGGAGGACCGCGCGGAAGCGTCGTCGCGCTACATGCGCGACGCGATCCAGCGCTACGTCGATCGTCATTTCGATCGCACGGCGCGCTGACTTATTGCTGACCGGTGCGGTGAATGCCGCGCCGTAAATGAACGACTGGAGACTGTTAGATGACCTTGCAAATCGGCGTGATCGGCTGCGGCGCGATCGGCCAGGACCACATCCGCAGACTGACCCGCACGCTATCCGGCGCGCGTGTCGTGGCCGTCAACGACATCGACCCGCAGCAGGCGCGCGACGCGGTGACGAAGTACGGGCTCGATGCCGAGATCTACGGCGACGGCCACGAGGTGGTCGCGGCCGCCGACGTGCAGGCCGTGCTCGTCACGTCGTGGGGGCCGACGCACGAAGCGTTCGTGCTCGACGCGATCGCGCACGGCAAGCCGGTATTCTGCGAGAAGCCGCTCGCCGTCACGGCGGAAGGCTGCATGCGGATCGTCGAAGCGGAAGTCGCGCACGGCAAGCGGCTCGTGCAGGTCGGTTTCATGCGTCCGTACGACGAAGGTTATCGCGCGCTGAAGCGCGTGATCGACAGCGGCGAGATCGGCGCGCCCCTGATGCTGCATTGCGCGCACCGCAACCAGTCGGTCGGCGAGCGCTACACGACCGACATGGCGATCACCGACACGCTGATCCACGAGCTCGACGTGCTGCGCTGGCTGCTCGGCGAGGACTACGTGAGCACGCAGGTCGTCTATCCGAAGAAGACGCGTCACGCGTCCTCGCATCTCGCCGATCCGCAGATCGTGCTGCTGGAAACCGCGAGCGGCGTGCGCATCGACGTCGAGATCTTCGTGAACTGCCAGTACGGCTACGACATCCAGTGCGAGGTGGTGGGCGAGCAGGGCATCGCGAGGCTGCCCGATCCGCCGGCCGTGGGGCTCAAGCATGCGGCACGTCAGTCGGTCGAGATCATGACCGACTGGAAGGAACGCTTCATCGCGTCGTACGACGTCGAGCTGCAGGCGTTCATCGACGGCGTGCGCGCGCACGCGCTCACCGGGCCGTCGGCGTGGGACGGCTACGCGGCGGCGGTCGCGGCCGACGCCTGCGTGAGGGCGCAGAAGAGCGGCGCGGTCGAACCGATCGCGATGGCCGACCGTCCCGCGTTCTATCGCGGCTGAACCATGGCCACGCGCCGCTTGCCGGACTGACCGATATGACGATGAAGATGGGTTGCGCACCGTGCTGCTGGGGTGTCGACGACGTGAAGAACCCGCACCTGCCGCCGTGGCGGCAGGTGCTCGCCGAGGCCGCGCAGGCCGGCTACTCGGGCATCGAGCTGGGGCCGTACGGCTACATCCCGCTCGAACTCGACGTGGTGAGCGCCGAGCTCGAGCGGCAGCGCCTGAGCATCACGGCCGGCACGATCTTCGACGATCTCGTGGCGCCGGAGAACCTGCCGAACCTGCTGCGCCAGACGCGCGAGATCTGCGCGCTGATCACGCGGCTGCCGAAACTGCCGACGCAGGACGGCCAGCGCTACGCGGCGCCGTACCTGGTCGTGATGGACTGGGGGCATGAAGAACGCGATTACGCGGCCGGCCACGCCGATCGCGCACCGCGGCTGTCCGGCGAACGCTGGGCCGGCATGGTCGAGCACATCCGGCAGATCGCGACGATCGCGCGCGACGAATTCGGCGTGCGCACGGTGATCCATCCGCATGCGGGCGGCTACATCGAGTTCGCGGACGAGATCGACCGGATCGTCGCCGACATTCCGGCCGACACGGCCGGCCTTTGTCTCGATACCGGCCACCTGCATTACTCGGGCATGGACCCGGAAACCTGGCTGCGCCGCCACGCGGCGCGCCTTGACTACGTGCATTTCAAGGACATCGACGCGGCCGTGTACGACGCGGTGATGGGCGAACACATCGCGTTCTTCGCCGCGTGCGCGCGCGGCGTGATGTGCCCGATCGGCACCGGCGTGCTCGATTACCGGTCGATCCGCCGCGCGCTCGACGACATCGGCTACGCCGGGTACATCACGATCGAACAGGAGCGCGACCCGCGCAATGCCGGCACGAGCCTGCGCGACGTCGCCGCGAGCCGCGCGTTTCTAGCTTCGGCCGGCTTTGCATGACCCCCTGAACCCGCACCAGGAACACCACCATCATGATTGACGGACAGATTCTGCTTGGACATTCGATTCGCTGGGGCATGGTCGGCGGCGGGCTCGGCAGCCAGATCGGCTACAGCCACCGGTCGGCCGCGCTGCGCGACGGCAGCTTCCAGCTGGTCGCCGGCGCGTTCGACATCGATCCCGAACGCGGCCGCCAGTTCGGCGTGAAGCTCGGCGTCGCGGCGGACCGCTGCTATCCCGACTACGCGACGATGTTCGACGCCGAGGCACGCCGCCCGGACGGCATTCGCGCGGTGTCGATCGCGACGCCGAACAACACGCACTTCGAGATCTGCCGCGCGGCACTGAACGCGGGGCTGCACGTGGTCTGCGAGAAGCCGCTGTGCTTCACGACCGAGGAGGCCGAGACGCTGCAGCGCCTGTCGGTCGAGAAGAACCGGATCGTCGGCGTCGCGTATGGCTATTCCGGACACCAGATGATCGAACAGGCGCGCGAGATGATCGCGCGCGGCGATCTCGGCGAGATCCGCATCGTGCAGATGCAGTTCGCGCACGGGTTCCACAGCGAGGGCGTCGAGGCCGCGAGCGCGGCCGCGCGCTGGCGCGTCGACCCGAAGTTCGCGGGCCCGAGCTACGTGCTCGGCGATATCGGCACGCATCCGCTGTACATCTCGGAGATGATGGCGCCCGAGCTGAAGATCCGGCGGCTGATGTGTTCGCGGCAGAGCTTCGTGAAGAGCCGCGCGCCGCTCGAGGACAACGCGTTCACGATCATGGAATACGACACGGGTGCGGTCGGCTACGTGTGGTCGAGCGCGGTGAACGCGGGCTCGATGCACAGCCAGAAGGTGAGGGTGATCGGCTCGAAGGCCAGTGTCGAATGGTGGGACGAGCATCCGAACCAGTTGCGCTACGAAGTGCAGGGGCAGCCCGCACAGGTGCTCGATCGCGGGATGGGTTATCTGCATCCGCACGCATTGCGCGAAGATCGCATCGGCGCCGGGCATCCGGAGGGGCTGTTCGAGGCCTGGTCGAATCTCTATGCGCGCTTCGCGCTCGCGATGGATGCGGCCGATCGCGGCGACGCCGCAGCGTTGAAGAACATCCGCTTTCCGGATGTCCATGCAGGCGTGGAAGGCGTGCGCTGGGTCGAGAACTGCGTGCGCTCCGCCGACGCGGGCAGCGTGTGGGTCGACTATCGTTGAACCGACGGCACGAGCCGGTTGCGGCGAGGGGCGGGCGGCTTCCCGCCGTTTTGCACCGATGGCCGGCTCGGTAGACACCCTAATCTTTACGACGTCGCGCGAGCGTTGGACAATCGCCTCCAGTATCGCCGTGGAGCGTAGGCAAGTGATGATCGAGCGCGTGGGAGCGAGCGCGCGGCGCAGGCCGCGCCGCAAACGTGATTAAATTCGCCCTTCATGCATGTATCCAGCTGAGCCCCGGGCCGCGTCCGTCCGCATCGCGCGCGCATCGGGGCCGTCAACTTCGCGCTATCCGATGAGTTCATCCGAGAAACCTCCCGCCACCGTCGAACAGTTCCTGCAGCATCTGACGCAGGAGTACGACGGCCTCAGCAATCGCCTGAAGGTGATTGCGCGCCACGTGGAAACGCATCGGGACCAGCTTGGCCTGGAAGGCATCCAGTCGCTCGCGGAGGCGTGCGGCGTCCAGCCGTCGGCCGTCGTGCGCTTCGCGAAGCATTTCGGCTTTTCCGGCTTCTCCGAGATGCAGCGGCTGTTCCGCGAAGGGCTCGCGCAGCAGATCGCGCCGGGGCGCGCATACAACCTGCGGCTGCGCGACGTGATCGAAGCGGGCTCGTCGAGCCTGCAGCCCGAGCAGATCGCCGACGAGTTCATCAAGGGCAGCATCGCGGGGATGCAGCAGCTGCGGCAGACGCTCGATTCGCAAGCGCTCGCGCAGGCCGTCGACCTGCTCGCCGACACCCAGGCGATCTGGATCGCCGGCTCGCGGCGCGCGTTTCCGATCGCGGTGTACCTCGACTACGCGCTGCAGCACACCGACAAGCGCATCGGGCTGTTCAGCGCGCTGGGCAGCATGCATCTCGGGCAAATCCGGTCGGTGCGCGAGGGCGACGTGATGATCGTCATCTCGTTCATGCCGTACGCGGAGGAAACCGTGCAGGTCGCGCAGCAGGCCGTGCAGCGTGGCGCGAGGCTGATCGCGATCACCGACAGCCGGATGAGCCCGCTTGCGCGGGAGGCCGAGGTGACGCTGATGGTGCAGGACAGCGAGACGTTCGGCTTCCGCGCGCTGACGGCCACGATGGGCCTCGCGCAGAGCCTGTTCGTCGCGCTCGCGTACCGGCTCGAGCTGTCGTACCTGCCGACCGCCGACGGCGCGCACGGCACGAAGGCCGGTTGACCTTTACGGTCGGCGTGCCGCCTGCGACCTCGATCGGCGGGCTGCACGCCGGTTGGCTTACTTCGCGGTCGGCATCGCGAATTCGGCACCCTTGCCGATGCTCGACGACCAGCGCTGCATCACCGACTTCTGGCGCGTGTAGAAGCGCACGCCTTCCTCGCCGTACGCGTGCATGTCGCCGAACAGGCTCTTCTTCCAGCCGCCGAAGCCATGCCACGCCATCGGCACCGGGATCGGCACGTTGATGCCGACCATCCCGACCTGGATGCGCCGCGCGAATTCGCGTGCGATGCCGCCATCGCTCGTGAAGCACGACACGCCGTTGCCGAACTCGTGCGCGTTGATCAGGTCGACCGCCTCGCCGAAGTCCTTCACGCGCACGCAGCCGAGCACGGGCCCGAAGATTTCTTCCTGGTAGATCCGCATGTCGGGCGTCACGTGGTCGAACAGCGTGCCGCCGGTGAAGAAGCCAGCCTCGCGGCCCGGCACGCGCAGCCCGCGACCGTCGACCACCAGTTGCGCGCCTTCGTTCACACCTTGCTCGATATAGCCTTCGATGCGCTTGAGCGCATCGCCGGTGACGATCGGGCCCATCTCGACTTCCGGCGACATCCCGTCGCCGATCACCAGCTTGCGGGCGCGCTCGGCCACCAGCGGCACGATCTGATCCGCGACGTCGCCGACCAGCACCGCGACGCTGATCGCCATGCAGCGTTCGCCGGCCGAGCCGTACGCGGCGCCGATCAGCGCGTCGACGGCCTGCTCGAGGTTCGCATCGGGCATCACGACCAGATGGTTCTTCGCGCCGCCGAGCGCCTGTACACGCTTGCCCGACTGCACCGCGCGCTGCTGCACGTACGCCGCGATCGGTGTCGAGCCGACGAAGCTGACGGCCTGCACGTCCGGGTGGTCGAGCAGCGCGTCGACCGCACCCTTGCCGCCCTGCACGACGTTGAACACACCGGCCGGCAACCCGGCCTGCGTGAGCAGGTCGGCGATGAACAGTGCCGCCGACGGGTCGCGCTCGCTCGGCTTCAGCACGAACGTGTTGCCGGTCGCGATCGCGACCGGGAACATCCAGCACGGCACCATGCACGGGAAGTTGAACGGCGTGATGCCCGCGACGACGCCGAGCGGCTGGCGCATCGTCCAGTTGTCGATGCCGGTGCTGACCTGGTCGGTGAAATCGCCCTTCAGGAGCTGCGGCACGCCGCAGGCGAATTCGATGATGTCGATGCCGCGTGCGACTTCGCCCTGCGCGTCGGAGAACACCTTGCCGTGCTCGGCCGTGATGATCGCCGCAAGTGCGTCGCGGTGCTCGTTCATCAGCTGCAGGAAGCGGTGCAGGACGCGCGCGCGGCGGATCGGCGGCGTCGCTGCCCACGCGGGGAACGCGGCATGGGCCGACGCGACGGCCTGCTGCACTTCGCTGTCGTCGGCGAGCGCGACGCGGCGCACCGCGCGGCCGAGCGCGGGATTGAGGACGTCCTGGAAGCGGCCGCTGCGGCCGGCGACGGGCGCGCCGTCGACATAGTGGCCGACGTCGGCGTCGGAGGTGTACGCGGGAACCGGATTCATCGTGTCTCCTGGGGGATCGGGTGGGAGTGGACAGCACCCAGTCTAGGCAAACGCGCAGGGTGGGAGAAGGCCGCGCAGCTTGATTCACTGTTCAGAATTCTGAATAATCAGTGGATGAATCAGCAAAATGTCCAGGCGCTCTGGCCGCATATCCATTCGCTGACGGTGCTGGCCGCGGCCGGCAGTTTCACGGCCGCCGCGCAGCGGCTCGGCATCAGCAAGGCCGCGATGAGCCAGCGCATCGCCGATCTCGAAAAAGCAGCCGGCGTGCCGCTCGTGCGTCGCACGACGCGCAGCGTGCGGCTCACCGACGCGGGCCAGACGCTCGTCGACAGCACGCGCGACGCGTTCGAGTCGATCGGGCAGCACTTCGCGCGCGTGAAGGATCTGGCCGGCGAGCCGCGCGGCCTGCTGCGCGTGACGGTGCCGGTCGCGCTGGGGCGCCAGCAGGTCGTGCCGCACCTGCCCGATTTCCTGCGGCAGCATCCGGGCGTGCAAATCGAGCTCGACCTGTCGGACCGGCTGCATTCGCTGACGCAGGAGGGTTTCGACCTCGCGATTCGCCATACGACCACCGCGCCGCAGACCCACGTCGCATGGAAGTTGTGCGACACGCGCTCGTTGCTCGTCGCGAGCCGCGACTACCTGGACGCACGCGGCGCGCCGCGTCATCCGAGCGAACTCGTCGATCACAGCTGCCTGTGCTACCTGCGCGACAACGAGCCGGCCGCATGGAGCTTCGAGCCGCACGGCCGGCGGCGCGAGCGCGTGAGCGTGCCCGTGCGCGGCAGTTTCGCGGCGAACAACAGCGAGGCGATGCGCGAAGCCGCGCTCGGCGGGCTCGGCATCGCGCTGCTGCCGGATTTCAGCGCGCAGCGCGATCTCGACGCCGGCCGGCTCGTCGCTCTGCTCGACGGCTGGCGGCCGTCGGGCGCATTCGGCGATCACATCTTCGCGATCCGCCCGTACAGCCCGGTCGTGCCGAGCGCGGTGCGCGCGCTCGTGCGGCACCTGCGCGAGCGGCTCGCGGGCGGTTTTTCCGACGCGTGAGCCCGGTGCCCGTGCGCGCCACGCCATGGGCTGCCCGGGCAGGCGCGGCAGCGCTGCGGTAAAATCGCGGCTTCCTCCCGCGCCGCATGTGGCGCGTCATTCGAAGGTCGAAAGCCGATGCAGATTCACAAGGAAGTGGACGCGCGCGGGCTCAATTGCCCGTTGCCGATCCTGCGTGCCAAGAAAGCGCTCGCCGATATGGAAAGCGGGCAGATCCTCAAGGTGCTCGCGACCGATCCGGGTTCGCAGCGCGATTTCGCCGCGTTCGCGAAGCAGACGGGCAACGAAATCGTCGAATCGACGACGCAGGACAAGACATTCGTGTTCCTGATGCGCCGCCGCTGACGGCCCGCGTCACGGTGCCTGCCGCGCCCGGCGCCCGCCGGGCGCGCTTTTCTGACAATTCTTAAACCTCGCTTCGTGATCGGCTGCGTATACTGACCCGGCCGGTCGTCCGCTCCCAGCGGAGGCGCCGGCCACGGTACGTCTTATGGCGGGCACGGGGGCCATGCCTGACGCTACCGTCGTACAACGGGGAGAGGACATGTCCTTCAGACCAGGGACTATTCGAAGTCCGTCCGGAGCGGAACGCAGCGTATCGGGACTGAGCCGTATCGAGCTCGACCCGCAGCAGGATCGCCACGCGCGTGCCGCGCTGGAGGCCTATGCGGATTCGGCTGCGGCCGAGATGCCGTGGCTGGCCGAGTGGCTCGACGAACGGCTGCGCGATGCCGCGCTGGACGACGGCTCGGGCCTGACCTACTGCGGTGCGACGATCGAGCGCGTGTTCGATCTGGCGCAGGCGTGGGCGGCGGGCCAGCCGGACTACGCGGCCACCGCGTGGGAGCGCGTGCGCGGCCAGCTGCAGCGGATGCTTGCACAGCCGGCGCGTCCGGAATCGCTGTCGCAGCACTTGCCGGCCGACGATGTCGCCGAGCCGGTGGCGGGCGTCGACTAGGCGCTCGATTGCGCGGCGGGAAGGATTATTCGAAGAAAAGACGGTAGTCCGCGCAATTTATTGGCGAATTTCATACTACTATGATGAAATCGCCGGTTCGTCCGCGCCCCGTTTTTGAGATATTTAGCCGGGGTCGCCGGTTTGCGCAGATGGCGCGAGCGGCGAACGACGGCTCGCCGGCCGGTATCCGGAAGCTTCGCGCGTGCTGCGCGACCGGGTTGAGGGCGGGGAGCTGAACTGGACGAATCGATTTCGATTTGCGGGGTGCTATGAGAATTGCTGTACTGGATGACGATCCGGCCCAGACGGATTTCGTCAGTCAAACGCTGACGGCCGTTGGCCACACGTGCTATGCGTTCAAGGAAGGCAAGGCCCTGAAGAAGCGTCTGCAGCGCGAGACGTTCGATCTGCTGGTGCTCGACTGGAACGTGCCCGACATGTCCGGCGAGGAAGTGCTGAAGTGGGTGCGTGCCAATCAGACCGAGCACAGCCTGCCGATCATCTTCATGACGAGCCGTGACGACGAGGCGGGGATCACGCAGATCCTCAACGCCGGCGCCGACGATTACGTGGTCAAGCCCGTGTCGGGCCCGATCCTGCGCGCACGCATCGGCTCGCTGCTGCGCCGCGCGTATCCGGTCAACGCCGAGGCCACCGTTCGCGAATTCGATCAATTCCGTTTCGACGTGAACCTGAAGCAGGCCTACGTCGGCGACAAGGCCGTGAGCCTCACGCAGAAGGAATTCGAGCTCGCGCTGCTGCTGTTCCAGCACCTCGACCGGCCGCTGTCGCGCGCGCACATTCTCGATCTCGTGTGGAAGCAGGCGACCGACATCCCGTCGCGCACGATGGATACGCACATCTCGATGCTGCGCACCAAGCTCGGCCTGCGGCCCGAAAACGGCTATCGCCTCGCGCCGATCTACGGCTACGGCTACCGGCTCGAGCGGGTCGGCCAGGGGGAACCGGAGTGACCGCGGGAATCACGCAGCGCACGGCGAACCTGCGCACGGCGGCGCTGCGCGTGTCCTGCGCGGTCGCGTTTGCGTTCGCCGCGCAGCATGCGGCCGCGCAGCCGCCCGCCGCCGCGGGCAAGATGGTCGTCTACCGCACGCAGGCGGGCGACACGCTGTACGACGTCGCCGCGCGCTACCTGCAGGGCGCGGACGACTGGCAACTGCTTCAGCAGATCAACGGCGTGCCCGCGCCGAAGCGCCTGCAGCCCGGCATCGCGCTGAAGCTGCCGGTGGCGCGTCTGCGCAAGGAAAAGCTGACCGCGCGCGTCATCGCGGTGCAGGGTACGGCCGAACGCGCGTCCGGCGATGCTTACGCGCCGCTCGCGAACGACGCGACGCTCGCCGAGGGCGATCGCGTGCGCACGGGCCCGAACGGCTTCGTGACGCTCGAGCTCGCCGACGGCACGCACATGAGCCTGCCGCCCGACAGCCAGCTCGACCTGAAGGCGCTGCGCCGCACGGTGCTGACCGGTACGCTCGATCGTGAGTTCGAGCTCACCCGCGGCTCGGTCGACAGCGAGGTCACCCACCTGAAGAAACGCGACGACCGCTTCCAGATCCGTTCGCCGTCGGTCGTGGCCGGCGTGCGCGGCACGCACTTTCGCGTGAATTACGACGCGGTCGGCAATGCGTCGACGCGTGTCGAAGTGCTCGACGGCACGGTCGGCGTCGCGGGCGACCGGCAGCCGGCCGACCCGACGCTCGTGCATGCAAATTTCGGCAGCGTCGCGACCTCGTCCGGTGCGGTCGGCGCGCCCGTCGAGCTGCTGCCTGCGCCGGCGCTCGCGCATCCCGACAAGGTCCAGGACGAGCCCGACGTTGCATTCGACGTCGCGCCGCTCGCCGACGCGCATGCCTACCGTTTGCAGCTCGCGCACGACGCCGGGCTGCTCGACCTGTTCCGCGAAACGCGCACCGATTCGCCGCGCGCGGTCTTTCGCGACGTGCCGAACGGGAACTACTTCGTGCGGGTCGCCGCGATCGATGCGAACGGCCTTGAGGGC
This sequence comes from Burkholderia sp. D-99, assembly GCF_011605345.1. Lineage (GTDB taxonomy): Bacteria > Pseudomonadota > Gammaproteobacteria > Burkholderiales > Burkholderiaceae > Burkholderia. The sequence continues at coordinate 59,744 of NZ_JAAOXM010000010.1, read as the reverse complement.
CGGCCGCGCACGTACGCGTTCGAACGCCGCGTGATGGGGCTCGACGCAAGCGCGTCGCCCGGCGCCGGCGGCTACGAGTTCCGCTGGTCGCCGAACGGTTCGGGCAAGGATGCGCGCTACCGGTTCGTGCTGTCGCGCTCGAAGGACCTGAGCGCACCGGTCGTCGACCAGGTCGGCCTGCATGCGCGCCAGATCACCGTCGCGCACCTGCCGCCGGGCGACTATTTCTGGGCCGTGACCGTCGAGGAATTCGAAGGCGGCAAGTTCTACGAGAAGACCAGTCCGGTCAGCGCGTTCACGCTGTCGCGCTGATCCGCGGCGCATGAAACCCGACTCCGTTTCCCCGCGGCGGCGCCTCGGCCGCCGCTTCCTGATCGAATGGATCGCGATCGGCTGCCTCGGGATCGCGGTGATCCTCGCATGTGCGATCGGCCGCCTGTCGGCGAGCGTCGACGGCCTGATCTACGACCGGCTGCTGATGCTGCGCAGCCTGCCGCTGTCGCCCGACGTGGTGGTCGTCGACATCGACAACCAGAGCGTGTCCGCCCTCGGCCGCTGGCCGTGGTCGCGCGACGTGCATGCGCGGCTGCTCGACACGCTGGCGCGCGCGCAGCCGGCGGCCGTCGTCTACGACGTGCTGTTTACCGAACCGTCTCCGGAGGATCGCACGTTCGCGGACGCGATGAGCCACGTGCCGACCTTCCTGCCCGTGCTGCTGAGCCCCGAGCAAGCGGACGGCACGCGCGAGGTCGATCCGCCGGTGGCCGCGCTCGCGGCGCGCGCGGTCGGGCTCGGCCACATCAACCTCGAAGTCGACCGCGACGGTATCGTCCGCAGCGTTGCGCTGTTCGAAAGCGACGGCCGCGTGCGCTGGCCGCAACTGATGGTGCCCGTGTATCGCGCGATCCAGGGAGGCCGGCTGCATCCGGTCGGCGGCGCGCCCGGCGCGCATGCGCACGACCTGTCGCGCGATGCGGCGGGCGAGGGCCGCTACCTGATCCCGTTCAGCCGCAACACGCCCGCCTATCCGACGCTGTCGTTCGACGACGTGCTCGAAGGGCGCGTGAAGCCCGACGCGCTGCGCGGCAAGATCGTCGTCGTCGGCGTGACGGCGTCGGGGCTGTACGACCGCTTCGCGACGCCCGTGTCCGGCGACTTCGGCCCGCTCGCCGGCGTGTATATCCATGCCAACGTGCTCGACATGCTGGCCACCGGCAGCGCGATTTCGCCCGCGTCGCGAGCCGGGCTGTTCGCCGCGTCGCTGCTGCCGCTCGCCGCGCTGCTGGGCGGCTTCCTGATGCTGTCGCCGTGGCGCGCGCTGCTGCTGACGCTGAGCCTTGCCGTGCTCGCCGTCGTCGCGAGCACGGCGCTGCTGTTCGAGGCGCGCATCTGGCTGTCGCCGGCGCCCGCGATCTTCGGGCTGATCGCCGTCTACCCGATCTGGAACTGGCGACGCCTGGAAATGACGATGTCGTACCTGCGCCGCGAGCTGCAGCGGCTCGCCGACGAGCCGCACCTGCTGCCCGAGGCGCCGCGCACGCGCAGCGTCGGCGGCGACCTGCTCGAACGGCAGATGGCGCTGATGGCGCAGGCCGCGCAGCGCGTGCAGGACATGAAGCGCTTCGTGTGGGACAGCCTCGACAGCATGCCCGAGCCGATCTTCGTGACCGACCTGGCCGGCACGGTGCTGATCGCGAACCATGCGGCGAAGCGCTACGGGTCGCGGCTCGCGCTGCCGCTGCCGGAAGGGCGGCCGCTGCGCACCGCGCTCGGCGAGCTGACGTTCATGAAGACCGTCGACGGCAACGCGGAGCACGATGCGGCGATCCGCGAGCACTGGCCCGCCGCGCTCGACCCGACGCTCGAGGCCGAGCACGACGCGATGGCGCGCGGTATCGAGGTGCGCGATCGCGACGGCCTCGACCATCTGTTACGCTACGCGGCTTGTACCAACGCGCAGGGCCGCGTGACGGGCTGGATTGCCGGCCTCGTCGACGTGACCGAACTGCACGCGGCCGAGCGGCATCGCGAGGAGGCGCTGCACCTGCTGTCGCACGACATGCGTTCGCCGCAGGCTTCGATCCTCGCGCTCGTCGAGATCGAGCGCGACCGCGTCGAGACCGACGCGACGCGCGGGCTGCTCGCGCGGATCGAGCGCTACGCGCACCGCGCGCTGTCGCTCGCCGACGAGTTCGTGCAGTTGGCGCGCGCGGAGTCGCAGGCGTACCAGTTCGAAGTGACGAGCCTCGTCGACGTGCTGATCGATGCGAGCGACGAGGTATGGCCGCAGGCGCAGGCGAAGCACATCCGCATCGACACCGAGGTCGGCGCCGACATGTGCTGGGTGCGTGCGGATCGCTCGCTGATCACGCGCGCCTTCGTGAACCTGATTAACAATGCGGTCAAATACAGTCCGTCCGACACCGTGATCGCGTGTACGCTGACGATCGAGCACGCGTCGAAGCGGATGTTCTGTACGATTCGCGATCAGGGGTACGGCATCGCGCCGGAAGATCAGCGGCATCTGTTCGAACGTTTCAAGCGATTCCACGCCGGCGAGCGGCCCGAGATTTCGGGTTCCGGGCTCGGCATGGCATTCGTGAAGACGGTCGTCACGCGCCATGGGGGCAGCGTGACGGTCGACAGCGAGGTGGGTGTCGGTACCGCGGTGACGGTATCGTTGCCCGCGATCGACGAGCCGTCCGCCTGACAGGGCCGGGCGCGACGGCAGGCATTTGGGGAAAGCCATGAGAAAGGAATGGGCAGCGGCCGCGCTGGCGGCGTCGCTGTTGACGGGTTGCGCCGGCGTGACGAGCGGCGTGAGTGCGATCGGGCAGCCGAACGCGTTCGCGTCCGATGCGCACGGCTACGATTTCGTGCGGACGGCCGCGCAGGCCAACGATGCCGAATACCGGCAGATCGAGACGCTCGTGCGCGACGAACTTGCACATCGCGGCTTCGATGCGAAGTCGCTCAAGGACGCGCGCTACCGGTTGTCGGTCGCCTACGCGACGCAGCCGACGGCGGTCGCGGCCGTCGCCGACCAGTGCGGTGCGGCGAGCAGCGCGTGCGTGACGGTCGATGGGCCGTCGCCGCTCGCGCTGCCGTTCGCAGGCAAGGTCTACCGCCACGTGCTGACGCTGCGGTTCGTCGACGCGAATTCGGGTGCCGACGTGTATCGCGTGACGGCGTCGCTGCGCGATCGCGACCCCGGCACGCAGCAGGCCGCGCCGGCGCTCGTGAAGAGCGCGCTCGCGAAGGTACCGTTCGACGCGGGCAACGGCTGGCTCGTCAAGACGAAAAAAGACGACGCGGGCGGAATGCCGGGCGTCGTCTCGGTGAAGCCGGCCGAAGCGCGCTGAGCGGCGGCCGGTGAGGTGAGGGCGGGCCCGCCGGGGCGAGCCCTTGCCGCGTTCAGGCGGCCGGGTGCGCGCCGCCGCGCGTGCGCAGGTATTCGTCGAATTCCACGCCGACTTCCGAATGACGAAGCGCGAATTCGACCGTCGCCTTCAGGTAACCGAGCTTGCTGCCGCAGTCGTAACGCGTGCCCTGGTACTTGTAGGCCAGCACCTGTTCATCGGCGAGCAGCGCCTGGATCGCGTCGGTGAGCTGCAGCTCGCCGCCCGCGCCCGGCTTGAGCTTGCGCAGGTGCTCGAAGATCCGCGGCTTCAGGATGTAGCGGCCCACCACGCCGAGGTTCGACGGCGCGACTTCCGGCGCCGGCTTTTCGACGATCGCCGACATCTTGACGATCGACTCCTCCCACTCCTTGCCGTCGACGATCCCGTACGACTTCGTCTCCGACGGCGGGATCTCTTCGACGCCGATCACCGAGCTGTGATAGTGGTCGAACACGTCGACCATCTGCTTCATCACGGGCGGGTTGCCGTCGAGCAGGTCATCGGCGAGGATCACCGCGAACGGGTTGTCGGCCACGAGCTTTTCCGCGCACAGCACCGCGTGGCCGAGGCCGAGCGCTTCCGGCTGGCGCACATAGAAGCAGTCGACATGGCTCGGCTTGATGCTGCGCACGAGCTCGAGCAGCTTTTCCTTGCCGCGTGCCTCGAGCTCGGCCTCGATCTCGTACGACTTGTCGAAGTGATCCTCGATCGCGCGCTTGCTGCGCCCGGTGACGAAGATCATCTCGGTGATGCCGGCGGCGATCGCTTCCTCGACCGCGTACTGGATCAGCGGCTTGTCGACGACCGGCAGCATTTCCTTCGGGCTCGCCTTCGTTGCCGGCAGGAACCGCGTGCCGAGGCCGGCAACGGGGAATACCGCCTTGGTGACTTTCAACATGATCGAACCTTTATTCCTGTAATCGACTTGTCAGACGGTACATGTTCACGTCCCCATTATAGTGAACGCAAACGGCCTTACCCTTTGTTACGCAGGCAACCGATCGAGCTGCGCGCGCAGTTTTTCGAGCGTGCTCTGGAATTCCGCGACGCGTTTCTGTTCCTGTTCGACCACCGCCGGCGGCGCCTTCGCGACGAATGCCTCGTTGCCGAGCTTCGCATTGCACTTCGTGATTTCGCCAGTCAGGCGCGCGATTTCCTTCGACAGGCGCTCGCGTTCGGCCGCGACGTCGATTTCGACCTTCAGCACCAGCTTGTTCGGCCCGACGATCGCGATCGGCGCGCCGTGCGCTTCCTTGTCGAGCGCCGCTTCGTCCGCGAGGATCTGCACTTCCGACAGGCGCGCGAGAGCCTGGACGTACGGCGCGAACGAGCGCAGGCGCTCGGCATCGCCGGCAGCGAGCAGCGGCACCTTGGTTGCCGGCGACAGGTTCATCTCGCCGCGCAGGTTGCGGCACGCGTCGACGATCGCCTTCAGGTCGGCCGCCCACTGCTCGGACGCCTCGTCGATCTTCTGCAGGTTCGCGACCGGGTACGCCTGCACCATCAGCGACGCTTCGCCCTCGGCCTTACCCTGCGGATAGCGGCCCGCGAGCGGCGCGACCTTCTGCCAGAGCGCTTCGGTGATGAACGGGATGATCGGGTGTGCGAGGCGCAGCACCGTCTCGAGCACGCGCAGCAGCGTGCGGCGGGTTGCGCGCTGCTGTTCCGGCGTGCCGTTCTGGATCTGGACCTTCGCGAGTTCGAGATACCAGTCGCAGTATTCGTCCCACACGAACTTGTAGATGCTGCTTGCGATGTTGTCGAAGCGGTAATCGGCGAAACCCTTCGCGATGTCGGCCTCGGTGCGCTGCAGCAGCGACACGATCCAGCGGTCGGCCGCCGAGAAGTCGAGGTAGCCGCCCGGGCCGCAATCGCCCGCGCCGCACACTTCCGGCTTGTCGCTGCCGCAGTCGTGGCCTTCGCAGTTCATCAGCACGAAGCGCGTCGCGTTCCACAGCTTGTTGCAGAAGTTGCGGTAGCCTTCGCAGCGTGCGAGGTCGAAGTTCACGTTGCGGCCGAGCGTCGCCATCGACGCCATCGTGAAGCGCAGCGCGTCGGTGCCGAACGCGGCGATGCCGTCCGGGAACTCCTTGCGCGTCTTCTTCTCGATCGTCGGGGCTTTCTTCGGGTCCATCAGGCCCGTCGTGCGCTTCGCGACCAGCGCCTCGAGGTCGATGCCGTCGACGATGTCGATCGGGTCGAGCGTGTTGCCCTTGCTCTTCGACATCTTCTGGCCTTCCGCATCGCGCACGAGGCCGTGCACGTAGACGGTGTGGAACGGCACCTGGCCCGTGAAGTGCGTGGTCATCATCACCATCCGGGCGACCCAGAAGAAGATGATGTCGAAGCCCGTGACGAGCACCGACGACGGCAGGAAGTGCTTCAGTTCAGGCGTTTCGTTCGGCCAGCCGAGCGACGAGAACGGCACGAGCGCCGACGAGAACCACGTGTCGAGCACGTCCTCGTCGCGCTTCAGCGCGCCCGCATAACCCTTGGCGGCAGCCTGCGCACGCGCTTCCTCCTCGTTGTGCGCGACGAACACCTCGCCGTTCTCGCCGTACCACGCGGGAATCTGGTGGCCCCACCACAGCTGGCGCGAGATGCACCAGTCCTGGATGTTCTCGAGCCACTGGTAGTAGGTGGTCGTCCAGTTTTCCGGCACGAACTTGATCTGGCCGTTACGCACGACGTCGAGCGACGTTTCGGTGATCGACTTGCCCGGGTTGAACGTGCCTTCCGGCGCCGGCTTTGTCATCGCGACGAACCACTGGTCGGTCAGCATCGGCTCGATCACGACGCCCGTGCGGTCGCCGCGCGGCACCATCAGCTTGTGCGGCTTGACGGAGTCGAGGAAACCCTGCGCGTCGAGATCGGCGACGATCGCCTTGCGCGCGTCGAAGCGGTCGAGGCCGCGATACTGCTCGGGGCCGTTGTCGTTGATCTTCGCGTCGAGCGTCAGGATTTCGATCGGCGCGAGGTTGTGGCGCTGGCCGACCTGGTAGTCGTTGAAGTCGTGCGCGGGCGTGACCTTCACGACGCCCGTGCCGAACTCGCGGTCGACGTAATCATCGGCGATCACCGGGATCTCGCGGCCCGTCAGCGGCAGCGTGACGAGCTTGCCGATCAGGTGCGCGTAGCGCTCGTCTTCCGGATGCACCATCAGCGCGACGTCGCCGAGCATTGTCTCGGGGCGCGTGGTGGCGACGGTCAGCGAGCCCGAGCCGTCGACGAGCGGGTAGCGGATGTGCCACAGGTGGCCGTTTTCCTCTTCGCTCGCGACTTCGAGATCCGACACCGCGGTGAGCAGCACCGGATCCCAGTTGACGAGGCGCTTGCCGCGGTAGATCAGGCCCTGTTCATAGAGCGTGACGAACACGTCGCGCACGGCGGCCGACATCTTGTCGTCCATCGTGAAGTATTCGCGCGACCAGTCGGTCGACGCGCCGAGGCGGCGCACCTGGCCCGTGATCGTCGAGCCGGACTTCTCCTTCCATTCCCACACGCGCTCGACGAACTGCTCGCGACCGAGGTCGTGGCGCGAGACGCCCTGCGCGTCAAGCTGGCGCTCGACGACGATCTGGGTGGCGATCCCCGCGTGGTCGGTGCCGGGCACCCACAGCGTGTTCTCGCCGAGCATCCGGTGGTAGCGGGCGAGGCCGTCCATGATCGTCTGGTTGAACGCGTGGCCCATGTGCAGCGTGCCCGTGACGTTCGGCGGCGGCAACTGGATCGCGAAATCGGGGCGGGACGGATCGAACGCCGGGGCGGCATAGCCGCGTTTTTCCCACTCCGGCCCCCATTGGGACTCGATGGTGTGGGGCTCGAAGCTCTTCGCAAGCGTGTTGTCGCTCATGTTGGAAATCTGCCGAAAAATGCGTGAATTGGATGCCGAATCTGACAATTATAAATGGATGCCCATCGGCCAGCCATCGCCTTGCCGGAACGGCCCTGTCGCGACGGGGCCGCAACGCGCCGGCAGCGCGTCCGAGACGCGTGGTCGAACGGATCGGGAACGGCATCGCTCGGCCGACTTATAATGTCGGGTCCGCATTTTTCTCGCCCGTCCGCTGCCGCTCCATGCCCGATCTGCTCGCCAATCTGAACCCCGAACAACTCGCCGCCGTCACGTTGCCGAACGAACCGGCGCTGATCCTTGCAGGGGCGGGCAGCGGCAAGACCCGCGTGCTGATCACGCGCATCGCGTGGCTGATCCAGCAGGGCTACGCATCGCCGCCCACCGTGCTCGCCGTCACCTTCACGAACAAGGCCGCGCGCGAGATGATGGCGCGTCTGTCGGCGATGATGCCGATCGACACGCGCGGGATGTGGATCGGCACGTTCCACGGCCTGTGCAACCGGATGCTGCGTACGCACTGGCGCGACGCCGGCCTGCCGCAAACCTTCCAGATCCTCGATACGGCCGACCAGCTGTCCGCGATCAAGCGGCTGATGAAGGCCGCGAACGTCGACGATGAAAAGTACCCGCCGAAGAACGTGCAGTACTTCATCAACAATGCGAAGGAGCAGGGGCTGCGTCCCGACAAGGTCGACGCGTCCGACAACTTCAACCGCAAGTTCGTCGAGCTGTACCAGGCATACGACCAGCAATGCCAGCGCGAGGGCGTCGTCGATTTCCCCGAGCTGCTGCTGCGCTGCTACGAGCTGCTCGCGTACAACGCACCGCTGCGCGCGCATTACCAGGCGCGCTTCCGGCACATCCTCGTCGACGAGTTCCAGGACACCAACAAGCTGCAGTACGCGTGGCTCAAGATGCTCGCGGGCGGCGAGAACGCGATCTTTGCGGTCGGCGACGACGACCAGTCGATCTATGCGTTCCGCGGCGCGAACGTCGGCAACATGCGCGACTTCGAAAACGAATTCCGCGTGCGCAACCTGATCAAGCTCGAGCAGAACTACCGGTCGCACGGCAACATCCTCGACGCGGCGAACCAGCTGATCTCGAACAACGCGCACCGCCTCGGCAAGAACCTGCGCACCGACGCGGGCCACGGCGAGCCCGTGCGCGTGTACGAGGCGAGCACCGATTCGCAGGAAGCCGGCTGGATCGTCGAGGAGATCCGCTCGCTGATCAACACCGGGATGGCGCGCAGCGAAGTGGCCGTCCTGTACCGCAGCAACGCGCAGTCGCGCTCGATCGAGCATACGCTGATGTCGTCGGGCATCCCGTACCGCGTGTACGGCGGCCTGCGCTTCTTCGAGCGGCAGGAAGTGAAGCACGCGCTCGCGTACCTGCGCCTGATCGACAACCCGAACGACGACACGGCGTTCGTGCGTGTCGTGAACTTCCCGACCCGCGGGATCGGCGCGCGCTCGATCGAGCAGCTCGCCGACGCCGCGCGCCTGTACGGCTGCTCGATGGCCGCCGCGATTCCGTACGTGACGGGCAAGGCCGGCACGAGCCTCGGCGGGTTCGCGAACCTGGTCGCGAAGATGCGTGCCGACACGCAGCAGATGAACCTGCCCGACACCGTCGAGCACATCGTGCGCGCCAGCGGTCTCGCCGATTTCTACCAGGGCGAGCGCGAAGGCCAGGACCGTCTCGAGAACTTGCAGGAACTCGTGAACGCGGCCACCGCGTTCATCGCCGAGGAAGGCTACGGGCTCGACACGCCCGCCCGTTCGATCCCGCTGCGCGCGGGTGCGATCGCGGCACCCGAGCTTGGCACCGCGACGGACGATCCGGCGGTCGAGGTGCTCGATCCGGTATCGCCCGTTGACCCGGCACAGAACCCCGACACGATGACGCCGCTCGCCGGCTTCCTGTCGCATGCGTCGCTGGAGGCCGGCGACAACCAGGCGCAGGCCGGCCAGGACGCCGTGCAGCTGATGACGGTGCACGCGGCGAAGGGGCTCGAATTCTCGGCCGTGTTCATCACGGGCCTCGAGGAAGGGCTGTTCCCGCACGAGAACAGCGTGCTCGAATCGGACGGCCTCGAGGAAGAGCGCCGGCTGATGTACGTCGCGATCACGCGCGCGAAGGAGCTGCTCTACCTGTCGTTCGCGCAGAGCCGGATGCTGCACGGCCAGACGCGCTACAACGTGCGCTCGCGCTTCTTCGACGAACTGCCCGAACACGTACTCAAGTGGCTGACGCCGAAGGTCGAGGCCGGTTCGCGCTGGGGCGGCCGGTCGGACAACGCCGGATACGGGCGCGACTGGTTCGCGCGGCCGGGCGGCGGCAGCCGCGAGCAGATCGTCGATGCAGCGGTGTCCGCGCCGCTGCCGGCGTTCGCGAACAAGCAGCGCGCCGCTGATACCGGCTTCCGGGTCGGCCAGCAGGTGTTCCATACCAAGTTCGGCGAAGGCACCGTCACCGCGCTCGAAGGCAACGGCACCGATGCGAAGGCGCAGGTGAAATTCAAGCGGCACGGCGAGAAGTGGCTCGCGCTCGCGGTCGCGAAACTGCAGGCGGTGGAATGATGGGCATCGATAAGGTTTCCACGTCTTCGGCCCGCCCGCTGGGCATCCTGGCCGCGCTGCCCGAGGAACTCGGCGACCTGATCGCCGCGATGCGCGCCGACGGCGCGATGAAGACGGTCACGCTCGGCCGCCGCGATTATCACGTCGGCACCGTGCACGGCGCGGCCTGCGTTGTCACGCTTGCGCGGGTCGGCAAGGTCGCGGCCGCCGCGACGGTCAGCGCGCTGATCCACGTGTTCGGCGTGGCGGGCGTGGTGTTCACCGGCGTAGCGGGCGGTGTGTCGCGTACGGTGCGCGTCGGCGATGTCGTCGTGGCCGATACGCTGCTGCAGCACGATCTCGATGCGTCGCCGCTCTTTCCGCGCTACGAGGTGCCGTTGCTCGGCATCACGCGTTTCGCAACCGACGCCGTGCTGACGGCCTGTCTCCGCGAAGCCTGCACGCAGTTCGTCGCAGAAGAGGGCGCGCAGTTCGCCGAACGCTTCGGCCTGGGCGGCGCGACGCTGCACGCGGGGCTCATCATCAGCGGCGACCGCTTCGTGTCGAGCGAGCGCGAGGTCGTCGCGCTGCGCGACGCGCTGCCGGATGCGCTCGCGGTCGAAATGGAAGGGGCCGCGATCGCGCAGGTGTGCGCGGAGCACGACGTGCCGTTCGCGCTCGTGCGCACGATCTCCGATACGGCCGACGATCACGCGACGCAGTCGTTCTCGCACTTCCTGTCGGCGATCGCGAGCAGCTATTCGTCCGGCATCCTCAAGCGTTTCCTGACGCTGCATGCGACGACGGCGGCCTGAAGCCGCCGTCAATTCCGTCGATCGGAGCATCACGGCCGCGGCGCCAGCAGGCGCGCCGCGGCCGTTTTTTTACGCCTTCTTGCGTCGGCTGCTTTCGAGGTTCGGCAGGAACACCGTCAGCACGCCGATCAGCGGCAGGAACGAGCACACCTTGTAGACGAACGTGATGCTCGTCGCGTCGGCGAGCTGGCCGAGCACGGCCGCGCCGACACCGCCGAGGCCGAACGCGAAGCCGAAGAACAGGCCCGCGACCATCCCGACCTTGCCGGGCATCAGCTCCGTCGCGTAGACCAGGATCGCGGCGAACGCCGACGCGAGCACGATGCCGATGATCACGGTCAGCACGCTGGTCCAGAACAGGTTCGCGTACGGCAGCAGCAGCGTGAACGGCGCGACGCCGAGGATCGATACCCAGATCACGTACTTGCGGCCGATCCGGTCGCCCACCGGCCCGCCGATCAGCGTGCCCGCCGCCACGGCCGCGAGGAACACGAACAGGTGGATCTGCGCGGCCTGCACCGACAGGTGGAACTTGTCGATCAGGTAGAACGTGAAATAGCTGTTGATGCTCGCGAGGTAGAAATACTTCGAGAACACGAGCAGCACCAGTATGCCGATCGCGCCCATCACGCGGCCGCGCGACAGCGTCGGGTGGCCGGCCGCCGCGACCTTCTTCTTCATCGACGGATGCTTCTTGTACCAGTGGCCGATCTGCGTGAGCACGATCATCGCGACGAGCGCGGCTGCCGAGAACCACGCGATGCTGTGCTGGCCGTGCGGAATGATCACGAGCGCGGCGAGCAGCGGCCCGAGCGCGGAACCCGCATTGCCGCCGACCTGGAACACCGATTGCGCGAGCCCGTGCTGGCCGCCCGACGCCATCCGCGCGACGCGCGACGATTCGGGGTGGAACACCGACGAGCCGCAGCCGACGAGCGCCGCGGCCACCAGCAGCATCGTGAAATTCGGCGCGACCGACATCAGCAGCAGCCCCGCGAGCGTGAAGCCCATGCCGACCGGCAGCGAATACGGTTTCGGCCGCTTGTCGGTATAGAGGCCAATGAGCGGCTGCAGCAGCGACGCAGTGATCTGGTAGGTGAGCGTGATCAGGCCGATCTGTGCGAACGACAGCGCGAACTGGCTCTTGAGCATCGGATAGATCGCGAGGATCAACGACTGGATCATGTCGTTGAGCATGTGCGAGAAGCTGATCGCGCCGAGCACCGGGTAGACGGTGCGGGCGACGGGTGGCGCGGACGGCTGGGTGGCGGCTGCGCCGACGGTGCCGGTGTCGAGGCTGGTTTCCATGTGAGAGCTGAACGAGTTGAGGTGGTGGGCGCGCTCTGCTGGGGATCGGCGCGTCGTGAATCGTTGCTGCGTCAAAGAAGTGTAATTTGGCGTATCGAGAATGTCCGGACAAGTTTTATCGTGAATCGGACATTCATCTGACGGATCGACCGATGCCCGCTTTTTTGACCGGGTATAACGCAGGCGGCATGCCCGCCCGTCGGCGAGGGGGCGTGCACGGGCCGGTACGTGGTTTACCGGACTCAAGAAACGGCGGTGGCGGCCGTAGAACGACCCAATGACAACAGGCGCGCCGCGCCCGGCACCGGCTATCCGCCGTGCGGGCGCAGGACGCGCGGCATGGCCAGCCATCGCGGGAACGCCGGGACCGACCTTTCCGGCCGCGTGATCAATACGGGGATAGTTCGATGAAAGCAGCATCTTTGCATCCACAGCCGGGTGCGGCCGCCGCCGCACCCGACGTTGCCGCCGGTCGCGCCGCCCGGCGCCTGCGGGCGGCGCGCCGTGAGCGCCGGCCGTGGACCGTCAAGGCGACGTTGCGCGCCGCATTCGCGATCCTGCTCGCCGGCACGCTGGCGATCGGCGTGTTTTCGCTGTGGCAGATCAGCCGGCTGAATGCATCGATCGCGTCGGTCTACGAGCAGGGCCACGTCGCGAGCCGCGCGGCCGAGGAGGTTCGGGCCGAATTGCTGCGCGCGAGCCGCGCCCAGAAGATGCTGCTGACCGCGACCACCGCGAAGGAGCGCGACGAACTGGGTGCCGAGGTTGGCGCGGGGCTCGCGTCGATCGGCCAGGCGCTCGGCACGCTGCAGCGCTATGCGGATCCGGCCGACGTCGACGATTCGGCACGGTTGCGCGCATTCTCGACAGCGGTCGGCACGTGGAGCGCGCATCTGCGCGATTTCGTCGCGCTCGTGCGCGCGCAGCCGCTCGACCTGTCGCAGATGAACTGGCAGGTCGGCACGCAGGACGTGTCGCTGCTGGTCGAAACCGGCAAGCTCGAGAAACTGGTCGCCGAACTCGTGAAGACGCGCGGCGCGAAGTCGAAGGCGACGCTCGATGCGTCCGCCACCATTTTCTCGTCGTCGTTCGCGATGATCGCGGCGATGACGGTTGCGCTGATCGTGCTCGCGATCGTCATCGCCGAGCGCGTCGTGCGCCGTCTCGCGTCGCAGCTCGGTGGCGAGCCCGCGCACGCCAAGGCGATCGCCGCGGACATCGCGCGCGGCGACCTGACGCGACCGATCACGCTGGGCCGGCACGACCGCGACAGCATGGTGCGTGCGCTGGCCGAGATGCAGACGGGGCTCGCGGCGACCGTCGGCGAGATCGCCGTCAGCGCCGAGGCGATCGCGGCCGCGTCGGGCGAGATCTCCACCGGCAACCTCGATCTGTCGAAGCGCACCGAGCAGCAGGCCGTCGCGCTCGAGCGCACCGCGGCCAGCATGGAACAGCTCACGTCGACCGTACGGCAGAACGCCGAGAATGCGCGGCAGGCGAGCGCGCTCGCGGCCAATGCGTCGGTCGTTGCGGAGACGGGTGGGGAAGTCGTCGGGCGTGTGGTGGCGACGATGAGCGAGATCGACGACAGCGCGAAGAACATCCGCGACATCATCGGCACGATCGAGGGGATCGCCTTCCAGACCAACATTCTCGCGTTGAACGCGGCGGTCGAGGCCGCACGCGCCGGCGAGCAGGGGCGCGGCTTCTCGGTGGTTGCGGGCGAGGTCCGCCTGCTCGCGCAGCGCGCGGCGACCGCGGCGAAGGAGATCCGTGCGCTGATCGGCGCGTCGGTCGAGCGAGTCGCGAACGGCGCGGCCCTTGCGCACGATGCGGGCCGCACGATGGGTGACGTCGTGCGCGCGGTCAAGCGGGTGACCGACATCATCGGCGAAATTTCCGCCGCATCGGACGAGCAGAGCGCCGGGATCGACGAGATCGGCCGCGCGGTCACGCAGATGGACGCCGGCACCCAGCAGAACGCGGCACTCGTCGAGCAGGCGGCCGCCGCGGCGAACGCGCTCGACGAGCAGGCGCAGGCACTGAAGTCGCTGGTCGGGCGCTTTCGCATCGCGGCCTGAGCGCCGCGCGGTCGCGGGCCGGCCACCCGCGACACGCGCATTCCGCCGCTTTTCTGTTGCTCGGTGACAAAACCGGCAGTGACGCGGCGCGCAATCCCCTACAATGCGCTTCCACACAGTTGGGGGCAGAACTCGCGGCGCGCGCATCGACACCGGTGCGGCGGTGCGCCGAGCGGGTCATTCATAACAATGACAACGACGATTTATCTGAGCGGATACCTGTGCATCCTCGTCTCCGCGGCGATCGGCTTGCGTACGCGCATGCCCGCGTGGCGGTGGCTCGCGGCGGGCATCGCGCCGGCCGCGACGTTCGCCGTGCTGCGTGGCCGGACGGGCACCGACACGGCGATTTACCAGGACATCATCGCCGGCATCTGGAGCGGGAACCTGAAGGTCGTACCGCGCACGCTCGAGCCCGGCTTCGTGTGGCTCGTGCGCGCGCTCGAATGGGTCGGGCACGACCCGCGGATCGTGACGGCGATCCTGTCGCTGCTGATCGTCATCGCATGTGTCGTCGCGTTCGGGCGGACGGCCGAAGATGCGTGCGTGTTCGCCATGCTGATCTTTCCGCTGTTCTTCTACGACATGGCGATGAGCGGGCTGCGCTACGGTCTCGCGTTCTGCGCGGCCAAGATCGCGTCGGACGCGTGGGCGCGCCGGCGGCATGGCACGTCGATCGCGCTGTCGGCCGCGGCGGCCAGCATGCATGTGTCGGCGGTGCTGCTCGTCGTGCTGCTGCAGGTGCGGCGGCTGCGCCTGCTGCGCTATGCGGGGCTGGCGGTCGCGATCGGCGGCGTGCTGTTCGCGATGCATCACGACGCGTTGCTGGCGAAGTTCGGCCTCTATGCGGCGTTCACGCCGCCGGCGCAGATATCGGGCAGCGCGCCGCTCGTGCTCGCGCTGCTGACCCTCGCGGCAGGCTGGGTGCTGCTTGCCCGCATGCCGCGCACGCTCGTGTTCCTGTTCGCCTGCGAGATCGCGAGCTTCGCGCTCGCTCGGGTCAGCTATGCGGGGCTGCGCTTCCAGTGGCTGGTGCTGTTCGCGATGAGCTGCCAGTTCGTGCCGCTGCAACGCGTGCCACACGTGCGGCGCCCGTATGTGATCGCCGCACTCGTCGTGATCGGTGCCATCGGCTTTGCGATGCGGTTGCGCAACATGATCGGCGAAGCGGGGCTCGGCCCGTCGCCGTTCCTGCCTTACCGGTTCTTCTGGGAGTGACGCAGCCGGGCGGGGTGCCGCCCGGCGCGCTCCGCGCTTACGACTTCTTCTGCTTGTCGGGATCGATGATGACCGTGCAGGTCGTGCCCGCCGACAGCACCACGTCGGCCGGCACTTCGTCGATCCGGATGCGCACCGGCACGCGCTGCGCGAGGCGCACCCAGTTGAAGGTCGGGTTCACGTCCGCGACGAGGTCGCGGCTTTGCGGGTTGTCGCGATCGTAGATGCCGCGCGAGATGCTTTCGACGTGGCCCTTCATCACGCCGCCGCTCATCAGCCGCATCTCGGCCGGCGCGCCGATTTTCACGCGCGGCAGCTTGGTTTCCTCGAAGTAGCCGTAGACCCAGAACGAATGGCTGTCGACGATGGCGAGCTTCGCCTGGCCGGCTACCGCGTAGTTGCCCTTGAACGTCTGCAGGTTCGTGATGTAGCCGTCGACCGGGGCGACGACGCGCGTGCGCTCGAGGTTGAGCTTCGCGGCATCGAGCGCGGCGATCGCCTGCTGGTACTGCGCGTCGGCGCTCGACGCACTGTGCGCGGCGTTCTCGCGGTTTTCCTTCGACACGACGAGCGCATCGAGATCCGCGCGGCGGGCCGCGTCGTCGCGGCGCATCTGCAGTTCCGCGCGGCGGGCGGCAACGGCCGCCTGCGCCTGTTCGACGGCGATCTGGTAATGCGACGGGTCGATCTGCATGATCAGGTCGCCCTTTTTCACGAGCTGGTTGTCATGCACGGGCAGTTCGACGATCGCGCCCGACACGTCCGGCGCGACGTTGACGATTTCGGCGCGTACGCGCCCGTCGCGCGTCCACGGATCGTCCATGTAGTGCACCCAAAGCGAGCGCCCGATCAGGATCGCGACGAGAAGAATGACGGCGGTCGCGACGAAGCCGAAGAGTTTTCTGAGAATCATGATGGTTCGGAATCAACGGTAAACGGCAAGACTCAGTCCGCCGCAAATGCAGACGAGGAGGCAGGCCCGAAACAGCGACGGGTGCCAGACGAGACGGTAGAGGCCCGTATAGGCGAGCACGCGGTCGACGGCCCAGGTCGCGAGCGCGCCGAGGACGAACATCAGCACCACCGTGGGCATGTAGGCATCGAGAATGGCGATTTCACGCGGCATCATGACGAGGCTCCTGGTTGGGGACGCACGGGGCGGTTGCGGTTGAGCGCGGCGAGCGGCGATTCGGGATCGAGCAGTGCCGTGCGCACGAAATGCAGGTGGCTCAGGATGCGCTGCAGCCGGTGACGTTCCTCGCGCGTCGGCGTGAACGCGTCGAGCGTCTGCCGGGTCGTGTCGATTGCATCGTTGACCGCGGCGAGCGTTGCCTCGAAGCGTTGGGTGTCCGGCCGGGTGAACAGCGACGACAGCGCGGCACGCATCGTCTCGATCGCGCGTCGCCACGGCATCGTCGGCGCATAGCGCGGATCGGACGGCAGCGTTGCCAGCTCGTGGCGCAGGTCGATGGCCGCATTGCCGGTTTCGAGCACCGCGAACATCCAGCGCAGCGCGTCGCGCTGCACGTCGGGCTGGTCGGCCGACAGCGTGTGCGCCTGGTACATCAGGTCGCGCGCGCCGCTCTCGAAGCGCGTGCGCAATCCGTCGAGCCGCGCGTGGCAGGCCGCGACGGCCTGGTGACGCAGGTCGGCGAACAGGCGTTTCTTGAGCCACGGCGCGGTCGGCGGGAACAGCACGGCGAACGCGATCGCCGATACCAGCATCGACAACAGGAGCGCGAGCGCGTCGTTCATGAAGCTCATGGGATCGTAGTGCGTGATGCTGTCGGGGCCGGCGAGGAAGCAGAAGAAGATCAGGTAGCCCGCCCCGTAGCCCGCGAGCTTCGGCTTCAGCGTCATGTAGATGCCGATCGCGAGCAACGGCGCGAGCGCCGCGCACAGCAGGACGAAGCCGTCGATCCGCGGGTAGATGCCGAACATCAGCAGGAAGCCGGTGCAAACGGCCAGCGCCGTGCCCATCCCCATCTGCGCGGCCATCGCGGTCGGGCGCGGCGCCGACGACGCGAGTGCGCAGGTCGCCGCGGCGTTCAGCACCAGCATCACGCCGCTCGGCCACGCGGTCTCGATCCAGAACCAGCCCAGCGCGAGAATCACCGTCGCGGTGCGGATCCCCGCGATCGTGGCGGCCGTCCGGTTGGTGCGCGGTTCGTAGCGCTCGATCCAGCGTTCGCGCTCGTGCGTTGCGGTCGCGAGCGACGCATAGGTCGCCGCGTATTCCTGCAGGTCGGTGATGAAGCGATACAGCAGTTCGGCGGCCGTATCGAAGTCGAGCAGCGGGAAGCCGGGCTGCGTTTCGAGTTCCGCGCGCGTCGCGCGGATTCGGCGTGGCAGCGCGTCGCGCCACGCGAGCAGTTGCTCGGCCGAGTGCGCGGCGTCGATCGACGTGCGCACAGGTTCGCCATCGCGCGTGAGCAGCGGCGCGATCTCGCGGAAATACGGCTCGATCGCATCGATCGCGGCCTGCGCGCCGGCCGCGTGCAGCCGGTTCATCAGCTGGTGCAGCGCGTGAAAGCGGCTCGATGCGCTCATGAACTCGCTGTTCAGCCGCGCGAGGCGCCCGCTGCGCATGCGCGTGTCCGGATCCTCGAACACGGCCATGCTGCGCGCGGCCTCGAAACCGACCACGTCGGCGACGAAGCGCGTATGGATGGTCTCGATGTGCGCGCGGTCGAGCTGGCCCGACAGCGCCGACGCGACGTAGTCGACGAAGCTGCCGAAGCGCTTGCGCACCGTCGTGCGCATCTGCTCGCCCGTGTACCGCGGAAACACGAGCGCGCTGACGACGCCGGCCGACACGATCCCGATGATGACTTCGGAGACCCGCGTCATCGCGCTCATGAATGCCCCATCCGGGTGTTGCGACGCGGGCAGGCCGATCAGCGCGGTCGTATAGCCGGCGAGCAGGAAGCCGTAACTGCGGAAGTTGCGGTTGCGCGCGGCGCCGGCGGTGCACAGCGCGATCCACAGGGCGATCGCCAGCAGGAACAGCTGCGGCTGCTGCGGGAACAGCCCGACGAACGTGAGCGTCGCGATGAGCCCGAAGATCGTGCCGGCGACCCGGTAGAAGCTTTTCGCGAGCACGGCGCCGCTTTGCGGCTGCATCACGATGAAGACGGTCGTCATCGCCGTTTTCGGCGCCGGCAGGTCGAGCCGCATCGACACGCCGAGCGCGATGAAGGCCGCGAGCAGCGCCTTGAACAGGTAGAGCCACGCGGCGCCGTCGGTGCGGGCCCAGTCGCCGAACGAGGCGGTCCAGGCCGCGAACGGGCCGCCGGCGGACGTGGAAGCGGGGGAGGAGGCTGACATGGGCTCGCTCCGCGTTACCGTGCGGCCGGCACGCCGGACGCACCGGTGGCCGCGACTTGCGCGGGCCGGGCGGCGGCTGCCACGGGTTTCGCCCCCGACGCGGCGGCAGGCGCGGCTGCGCCCGCGGCGGATTCGTCGTGCGACGGATGGCCGCCCCGCGGATGGCTGCCCGGCACGTCCGTGCCCGTCTCGACGCCACCGCCGAGCGCGGCCATCAGCTGAGCGTGCGCGGCGAGGCGTTCCGCATCGATGCGGGCGGCTGTCTCCTGCGCGCGCAACAATTGCTGCTGCGCGACCAGCACGTTGACGTAGTCGGTCAGCCCGCGGCGGAAGCCTTCGCGCGACAACTGGTAGCTGCGGTCGTTGGCGGCCACCGAGCGCGTGGCGTCCTTCTTCTGTGTATCGAGCGAACGGATCCGCACGACCTGGTCGGCGATGTCCTTGAGCGCGCCGACGATCGTCTGGTTGTATTGCTCGACCGCCTGGTCGTAGCCGGCATCTGCCGCCCCCAGCTGCGCGCGCAGCCGGCCGCCTTCGAAGATCGGCAGCGACAGCGCGGGGCCGGCCGTCCAGCCACCGTTCATCGCGCGCAGGAAGTCGGTGAACGGCGCGGTCACGCCGAAGCCGCCGACCGTCGCGAGCAGGTCGATGTTCGGGTAGAACGAAGCCTTCGCGACGTCGATGCCGCGCGCCTGCGCGTCGACCGTCCAGCGCGCCGCGACGACGTCGGGGCGGCGGCCGAGCAGGTCGGCCGGCATCGCCGACGGCAGGCCGGCCTGTGCGTCGAGCGACAGATGCGGCCGCTTGATCGCATCGCCGGCGCCCGGACCCTTGCCGGCCAGCGCGGCGAGCTGGTGCCGCGCGAGCTGGATCGCTTCCTCATAGCTGTCGATCTGGCGCTCATAGTCGGGCAGCGTCGATTCGGCCTGGCTCACTTCGAGCTGGGTGCCGAGGCCGGCCTGCAGTCGCTTGCGCGCGAGATCGGCGAGCGAACGCTGGCGTTCGAACGTTTCGTGCGCGAGGTCGAGCAGCGCATAGTTCATCGACATGCCGACGTACGCGCGCACGACGTTGACTTCGAGTTCGAGCTTCGCCGCGCGTGCGTCGGCGGCGGTCGCATGCGCGGTGTCGAGCGCGCGCTCGGTCGCGTTCTTGTCCTTGCCCCACAGGTCGAGGTGGTACGACAGGCCGAGCGTGCCGGTGTTGTTCCAGGTATCGGTGTTCGCGAGCGGGCCGGGGCCGTAATACACGTTGTCCGGCCAGTGCTGGCGCATCAGCGAGAGGTTGCCGTTGATTTGCGGCAGTTCGGCCGAGCGGGCCACGCGCGCCATCGCCTGCGCTTCGCGTACCCGTGCCTCGGCGGCCGCGAGCGTCGGGTTGCCGGTCTGGGCGGCAGCGATCCAGGCATCGAGCTGCGGATCGCGGTAGGCGCGCCACCAGTCGGCCGCGGGCCAGCCCGCGTCACGGTCGGCCGCGCGGATGGCGGCGCCGGCATCGAGCGCGTTCGCTTCGATGCGGGCCGACTGCGGCTTGTTGTCGCCCATGCTCGCGCAGCCGGCCATTATTAATGAGACTGCAAGAACCGCCAGTGCGAGCGTCCCTTTTGTCGCCGGAGACTGCACGATTTTCTCCCTTTCGGATATAGATGAGTCGGATGCGATTATATTTTTCAGCGATTCCTGAATATATGGACAAGGGTGCAAGTCATTTTTACGAATCCTGAGACAATACTTGTTCGCCTCTGTGCAACAATCCGTTCGGATTCAAACGGGTAATGGGATGGATACGTTACAAAACATGCGGGTGTTCGTCCGCGTGGTCGACGCGGGAAGCTTTACCGCGGCCGCCCAGCAGATGAATTCGACCACCGCCTATGCGTCGCGCGCGGTCTCCGATCTCGAGGCGCACCTGCGCACGCGCCTCCTGAACCGCACGACGCGCCGGATCGCGCTGACCGAAGCCGGCGAGCGCTACCTGCAGCGGTGCGAGCAGATCCTCGCGTATGTCGACCAGGCCGAAGCCGAGGCGGGCGATGCGCATGCGCGCCCGTCGGGCAAGCTGAAGGTGCATTGCTTCACGAGCCTCGGCCAGCACTACCTGGTGCCGGCCATCGCGCGCTATCGCGAGCGCTACCCGGACGTGCACGTCGAGCTGACACTCGCGCAGCGGATGCCCGACCTGCTCGACGAGGGGTACGACGTCGCGATCGTCGTCGGCCGTGACCTGCCGGATTCGGGGCTCGTGTCGCAGCGGCTCGGCGAGAGCTACAGCGTGGTGTGCGCGTCGCGCGGCTATGCCGAGGCGCATGGCGTGCCGCAGCGGCCGGCGGATCTCGCGCAGCACGTCTGCCTCGGGATGGTCGCGCCGGGCTTTCAGTTCGACGAATGGGCGCTGGCCGGGCCGAACGGCGACGAAATCGTCCCGATCACGGCGCCGCCGTTTCGGGTGAACGTCGCCGAGGCGCTCGCCGTGGCCGTGCGGGAAGGGATGGGGATCGGCGGCCTGCCGCTCTATTCGGCGATCGGCTGGTTGCGCAGCGGGCACATCGTGCGCGTGATGCCCGAATACCGCTCGCACGTGATGAACATCTACGCGCTGTATCCGTCGCGTCAGTACCTCGACGCGAAAATCCGGACCTGGGTCGATTTCCTGCGCGACGAACTGCCGGCCACGCTCGCAGCCGACGAAGCCGCGCTCGAGCCGTACACGCGTGTGACATGACAGCGCGGTTGGCCGCAATCTGACGAGATTTGTCCTTCACGCAACATTTTTTTACGAACGCGTGTCAGACAGTTTGATACTGTGGGAATTAACGAGATACGCAACCCCGGAGTAGCAATGGATACGCACCTGATGATCGGCCTTGGAGTCCTGCTGGGCGCGGCCGCGGCCGCCGCGGCGACCCGCGACCTGCTGCGCGCGATGAAGGCGAAGGCGCGGATGAAGCCGGTGCCGGTGCGAGTGCACGAGCCGCGCCGCCCCGGCCGCTGATCCCGCGGTCACGCTCCGGGTTGAAAAAGGCCGCGCAACGCGGCCGGCCGGGCCGGCGTTCAGCCGAGCTCGACGACCTGGTCCCACGCGAACGCGGTATTTTCCCGTTCGCCGGTGCGCCGGTGGATGTAGCCGCGCGGATTGCACACCACGCGTGTGCCGCCGTCCGACACATAATCGAATGACGTATGCGTGTGGCCGTGGAGCCACAGATCTACCGGCGGCTGCACGAGTTCCGCCATGTCCGTGACGAATCCCGCCGACGCAAGATCGTCCGCATAGCGCTGCGCCAGCGAGCGCCGGTGCGGCGCATGGTGGGTAACGACGATCGTCCGGCCCGCGAACGGTTTCGCGAGCTGCGTTTCCAGCCAGGCGCGGCTGCGTCGATGCAGCGCGATTGCGTCGGCCGGCGAGAAATCGCGTTCCGGCGTGCCCGGTGCTGCATGCAGCGCCGCGTCATGCGGCCAGGTCACCTGGATCAAGCCCTTGAAATCGAGCATCACGCGCAGCGCGGCGTCGATTGCGCCGGCCATGCTGGCTTCATCGGCGCCGAACAGCGAAAAATCGGCCCAGAGCGTCGTGCCGAGCACGCGGAAACGCTGCGCGGGATCGACGTAGACGTCGTTGTTCAGGTAATGCACGTTGTCGAGCGCCTGCGCAGCATCGCGCATCGCCGTCTCCAGCGCGCCGAATTCCCCGTCGTAGTACTCGTGGTTTCCCGGCACGTAGATCACCGGCACCGCCGGGTCGAACGTTTCGGCGGCCCAGCGCAGGCCTTCCGCGTGATTGTGGATGTCGCCGGCCAGCACGACGAGATCCGCATCGGCATGCGCGATCGCGTCGGGCTGGTTGCTTTCGAGGTGCAGGTCGGACAGGACGCGGACTTTCACGGGCGGGGCTCCGGAGTGGGCGGCTTCAGCGCAGGACCTTGCCGGGATTCATCAGGCCGCGCGGGTCGAGCGCGGTCTTCAGCGTGCGCATCAGCGTCGTTTCGACCGGCGACTTGTAGCGCTGCACGTCGTCGATCTTCAACTGGCCGATCCCGTGCTCCGCGCTGATCGTGCCGTGGTGGCGGTGCACGTTGTCATAGACGATCCGGTTGATCGGCGCCTGGAACGCCGCGAGGAACGCCTTCGCATCGCCGCCTTCGGGCATCTGCACGTTGTAGTGGAGGTTGCCGTCGCCGAGGTGGCCGAACGTGACCATCCGCGCGCCCGGCGCGGCCTGCTGGATCGCCGTGTCGGTCTCGTCGATGAAGCGCGCGATCGACGAAGTCGGCACCGCGATGTCGTGCTTGATGTTGAGCCCCTCGTCGGCCTGCGCGAGCGGGATGTGCTCGCGCAGGTCCCAGAACGCGCGCGACTGCGCGAGATTCTCCGCGACCACCGCGTCGGTCACGAGCCCGGCCTCGAACGCTTCTTCCATCAGTTTCTCGAACAGCGCGCGCGCATGCGCTTCGCTTTCGTTGTCGGACAGTTCGAGCAGCACCGTCTGCGCATGCGTCTGCGCGAACGGGTAGCGCAGTTGCGGGTAGTGCTTGCCGACGAGCTGCATGCAGAAATCCGACATCAGCTCGAAGCCGGTCAGGAGCGGCCCGGCCGCGCGCTGCGCGAGGGCGAGGAAATCGAGCGCCGCGTGCGGCGACTCGAGCGCGGCGAGTGCCGTGACCTGCGCGGCCGGCAGCGGATGCAGCTTCATCACGGCCGCCGTGATGATCCCGAGCGTGCCTTCCGCGCCGATGAACAGGTCGCGCAGGTCGTAGCCCGTGTTGTCCTTGCGCAGCCCGCGCAAGCCGTCCCAGATCTCACCTTGCGGCGTCACGACCTCGAGCCCGAGACACAGCTCGCGCGCGTTGCCGTAGCGCAGCACCGCGGTGCCGCCCGCGTTGGTCGACAGGTTGCCGCCGATCGTGCAGCTGCCTTCCGCCGCGAGGCTCAGCGCGAACAGCCTGCCACCTTCGCGGGCGCGCGCCTGCACGTCGGCAAGGATTACGCCGGCTTCGACGGTGATCGTGTTGTTGTGCGGATCGAGCGCGCGCACGCGGTTCAGGCGCGCGAGGCTCAGCACGGCCTGGCTGCCGCTCGCGTCGGGCGTGGCGCCCCCGGCGAGGCCCGTGTTGCCTCCTTGCGGCACGAGTGCGACGCCGTGCGTGTTGGCCAGCTTCACGAGTGCGGCGACTTCGGCCGTGTTCGCGGGCTTCAGCACCGCGCACGCGGTGCCCTTGTAGCGGCGGCGCCAGTCGGTCAGGAACGGTTCGGTATCGTGCGGATCGGTCAGCACGTAGTCGGCGCCGATCGCATCGCGGCACGCGGAAACGAAAGCTTCGGAGGACATCATCACCTTGTCGCGTAAGGGTCAGGACGCGGCACGCGATTTTTTCGCCGCGCGCTTGAACGGCGCGACGTACGCCAGCGCCGCCACGAAGAAACCGACGGCGAGCGCGGTCTCGTACCAGCCGAGCGTCGCGGACAGCCCGCGATCGGACATGCCGCGCACGACGCCTTCGGCGAAATAGACGAGTATCAGCATGCTCGCCCACTGCATCGTATAGATGTTACGCCGCCAGACGCCGGGCAGCGCGAGCGCGAGCGGTATGGCCTTGAGCATCAGCGCGGAACCGCCCGGGCGCAGCGGCGCGAGCCACAGCTCCCACGCGAGCGACAGCGCGATCAGCGCGACGAGGCACGCGGTGGCGATCAGCGCGTAGCGCGGCCGGGCCGTGACGGCGGGGCGGGCGGGGGCGTTCATGCTGCCTGGGCGCTGGAGAGGGCGGCCGCCGCGCGCGCGAGCCGCACGCCGAGCGCGGCCGCGAGCGCCTTTTCGTCCGCCGACAGGCCGGCGGCGGCCGAGCGGTCGTGCTGCGCGACGTGGGATGCGCCGTACGGCGTGCCGCCGGTGCGCGTCGTGCTGAGCGCGGATTCCGTGTACGGGATCCCGACGATCATCATCCCGTGATGGAGCAGCGGCAGCATCATCGACAGCAACGTCGATTCCTGGCCGCCGTGCAGGCTGCCCGTCGACGTGAACACGCTTGCCGGCTTGCCGGTCAGCGCACCCGACAACCATTGCGGCGTGGTGCCGTCGAGGAAATACTTGAGCGAGGCGGCCATGTTGCCGAAGCGGGTCGGCGAGCCGAGCGCGAGGCCCGCGCATTCCTCGAGATCGCGCAGCTCCGCATACGGCGGGCCGTCGGCGGGGATGTCGGGGGCGGTGGCTTCACAGACGGTCGACACGGGCGGCACGGTGCGGATGCGGGCCTGCATGCCCGGCACGCTGTCGATGCCGTTCGCGATCGCGAGCGCGAGATCGCGCGTGGCGCCGTGACGGCTGTAATAGAGGACGAGGATGTCTTTCATGGGCGACGGAGCCACGTGCGGCCGCGCGCGTGCCCGGTGCAGTCGGCCCCTGCTGGAATCGAGCGGCTATTATAGGGGCTGAAGCCGTCGCGTAGCGCGGCGGCGGCGCGCCGTGAGGCGCGCGGCATCAAGAAGGAGAAGTCGTTTGCCGAAGTTGAGCGTCGATCTCGACACCCTCAAGCGCCTCGCGCAGTTCGCGGCCCGGCGCAGCGCCGAGGATCGCATCCCGCAAGTGGCGGGCAGCCTGACCTTCACGACGATGCTGGCCCTCGTGCCGCTCGTGACGGTCGCGTTCGCGCTGTTCACCGCGTTCCCGATGTTCGCGTCGTTCCAGATCTCGCTGCAGGGGTTCCTCGCGGATCACCTGATGCCCGCGCAGTTCAACATCCAGATCTTCAAGTACCTGAACCAGTTCGCATCGAAGGCGAAGGGGCTGACGACGGCCGGCCTGATCGTGCTCGTCGTCACGTCGGTGATGACGATGATGACGATCGAGTCGGCGTTCAACCTGATCTGGCGGGTGCGCAAGCCGCGGCCGTTCGCGCAGCGCGTGCTCGCTTACTGGGCGCTGATCACGCTCGGGCCCTTGCTGTTCGGCGTGAGTCTGTCGATCTCGTCGTACCTGTTCACGCAGTCACTCGCCTTTACCGGCGCAGCGCCGTCGACGTCGATCGTCGAGTGGCTGCTCGCGCTCGTGTCGTTGCCGCTGACGGTGCTCGCGTTCACGCTGCTGTACGTGTACCTGCCGAACTGTACGGTCGCATGGCGCGACGCGGTGATCGGCGGGCTGTTCGCGGCCGTCGCTTTCGAACTCGCGAAGCGCGGTTTCGGCTACTACGTGCGGCGCATTCCGACCTATACGGCCGTCTATGGCGCGTTCGCGGCGTTGCCCGTGTTCCTGTTATGGGTGTACCTGAGCTGGTTCATCGCACTGCTCGGCGCGATGGTGGCCTCCGCGCTGCCGGCGATCCGCGTCGGTCAGTTCCACCGCATTCACTATCCGGGCAGCGACCTGCTCGACGCACTGGAAATGCTCGCGCGGCTGGCCGAAGCGCGCACGGCCGGCAAGCGCGGCTATACGGCGATACGGCTCGCGGCCATGCTGCGCTGCGACATGGAAACCGCACAGCGCTTGCTGACGACGATGGAGGAGCGGGAATGGATTGCGCGCCTGGACGGCGGCGGCGACACCACGCCGCGCTATATCCTGCTCGCGAACCCGGAGCAGCTGACGCTCGCGCAACTGTTCGACGTGCTGGTGATCGACCGCACGGAGCTGACCTACCAGCTGCAGCGCCGCCGCAGCCATGTCGAAGGCGCGGCGCTGCTCGCGGTGCTGTCGAGCGATCGCTTCGACGTGTCGCTCGCGTCGCTGATCGCCGCGCACCGGCTTGCCGGCGCACCGCCGGAGGGCATCCCGGGGCAGACGCCGAGCGGCGCGTCCGACCCGCACGCGCGGCCGCCGCGGCCCGCATGAGCGGGGTGCTCGGCCGTTACAACGGGATCTTGCCGGTGCAGATGTCCTTGAACATCACCCAGTCGCCCATCAGGCTGTAGATCGGGTGCCGGAACGTGGCCGGGCGGTTCTTCTCGAAGAAGAAGTGTCCGACCCACGCGAACCCGTAGCCGCAGACGATTGCCGCCGGCAGCCACAGCCAGTCGCCGGTCGCGATCGCCATCGCGACGCAGCCGATCACGCCGAGCGAGCCGACGAAGTGCAGCCGCCGCGACGTCAGGTTCTGGTGTTCGTTCAGGTAATACGGGTAGAAATCAGCGAAGCTGGCGAATTGCTCCGAATGCGTATGCGCCATGGCCGTCTCCTCGGGCCGCTGTTCATGCGGCCATTGTGCTGCCGGCGGCGCGCTTCCGCAAGCGGGGGCGGCCCGCCGCACGGGCCCGAGCTTTCCTTTTGACAGGCTTTCCGATAGGATCGAAAGAGGTTTTGCATTCAAGCATGAGGGGACTACGATGCGCGTCAGCGATATTCTGAAAGTAAAGGGCAACACGCTGTTTACGGTGACGCCCGACAAGCCGCTGCGCGAAGCGGTCGATACGATGGCCGAGCACGACATCGGTTCGCTCGTCGTGATGGAGTACGGAGATCTCGTCGGGATGCTGACGTTCCGCGAGATCATCCTGCGCCTGCACGTGAACGGCGGCGCGATCGGCGACGTGCAGGTGCGCAAGGTGATGGACGAGCCGCTCACGTGTACGCCGGAAACGGACGTCAACGAAGTGCGCCGGATGATGCTCGAGCGCCATGCGCGCTATATGCCGGTGCTCGACAAGAAGGTGCTGATGGGCGTCATTTCGTTCTACGACGTCGCGAAGACGGTCGTCGAGGCGCAAAGCTTCGAAAACAGGATGCTGAAGGCGTACATCCGCGACTGGCCGGAATCGGAAGCCGAAGCGCACAAGTCGTGAACCACGCCGCGCCCGTCGCCGTTATGCGCGGGCGCCGCCACCCGGCACGCGGCGGCGCAGGCTTGTCCTGCGCCGCCGTTTTTTCAATGACCATACAAGGCCCGTGCAGCGTCGCCCAGACGGCGCGCGCGTATTCCGCATGAGCGATCAAACGCAAGCCACTTCCGGGCGGCGCGGCGAACGGCAGGCCCACGCGTCGCAGTTCGACCTGCTGCGCGAGCGCCGTTTCGCGCCGTTCTTCACGACCCAGTTCCTCGGCGCGCTGAACGACAACGTCTTCAAGATCGGCTTCACGTCGCTCGTCACCTATCACACCGCGCGGTTCGCCGGTGTCGATGCGAAGACGGCGGCCTTCCTGATTTCCGCAATCTTCATCCTGCCGTTCGTGCTGTTCTCGGCGACGTCCGGCCAGATCGCCGACAAATACGACAAGGCGACCCTCACGCGTTTCGTGAAGACCTTCGAGATCGGGCTGATGCTGGTCGGCGCGGCCGGCTTCGTCACGCACAGCGCGCCGCTGCTGTATCTGTGCACGTTCATGATGGGGATGCACTCGACGCTGTTCGGGCCCGTCAAGTATTCGTACCTGCCGCAGCATCTCGGCGAGCATGAGCTGGTCGGCGGCAACGGCCTCGTCGAGATGGGCACGTTCATCGCGATCCTGATCGGCACGATCATCGGCGGTGCGGCGGCGGGCATCGAAGGCGCCGGCGAGCGCGTGCTCGCGGTGAGCGTCGTCGTGATCGCGCTCGCGGGGCGGCTCGTCGCGCAGCGCGTGCCTTCCACGCCGGCGCCGCAGCCCGATCTCGTGATCAACTGGAATCCGGTCAGCGAGACCTGGCGCAACCTCGGGCTCGCACGCCAGAACCGCACCGTGTTCCTGAGCCTGCTCGGCATCTCGTGGCTGTGGTTCGTCGGCGCGACGTTCCTCACGTCGTTCTTCAATTTCGCGAAGGACGTGCTGTCTGCGAGCCCCGACGTCGTCACGATCCTGCTCGCGACGTTCTCGGTCGGTATCGGCCTCGGTTCGCTGCTGTGCGAACGGCTGTCGCAGCGGCGCGTCGAGATCGGCCTCGTGCCGCTCGGCTCGATCGGCATCAGCGTGTTCGCGATCGAGCTGTATTTCGCGAGCCACGCGCTGCCCTCGCCCGGCCATTTGCTGTCGGTCGGCGAATTCCTGGCCGGCGCGCGCCACTGGCGCATCCTCGCCGACCTGTTCCTGCTCGCGATGTTCGGCGGCTTCTACAGCGTGCCGCTGTACGCGCTGATCCAGAGCCGCAGTGCGCCGACGCACCGCGCGCGGATCATCGCCGCGAACAACATCCTGAACGCGCTGTTCATGATCCTGTCGGCCGTGATGGCGATGGGGCTGACCAAGGCCGGCGTCGACATCCCGGGGCTGTTCCTCGTGACCGCGCTGTTGAACGTCATCGTCGCGGCGTATATCTATCTGCTCGTGCCCGAGTTCCTGCTGCGCTTCGTCGCGTGGGTGCTCGTCCACACGTTCTACCGGATTCGTCTCGTGCACGCGGAGCGGATTCCGGCGGAAGGGGCGGCCGTGCTCGTGTGCAACCACGTCAGCTACGTCGATGCGCTCGTGCTGGCTGCGGCGAGCCCGCGCCCGATCCGTTTCGTGATGGATCACCGGATCTTCAAGACGCGCTTCGCGAGCTGGGTGTTCCGGCATGCGAAGGCGATCCCGATCGCGCCGCGTCACGAAGATCCCGCGATGCTCGCGCGCGCGTACGACGCCTGCGAGGCCGCGCTGAAGGATGGTGAACTCGTGTGCATATTCCCTGAAGGCAAGTTGACGAAGACGGGCGATATCAACACGTTCCACCACGGCATCATGGAAATCCTGGGCCGCACGCCGGCACCCGTGATTCCGATGGCGCTGCGCGGGCTGTGGGGCAGCTATTTTTCGCGGCATTCCGATGCGCGGATGCCGCGCCCCATCAAGCGCGGCGTGATGAGCCGGCTGACGCTGGCGGTCGGCGAGCCGATCCCGGCGTCGGTCGCGACGCCCGAGTCGCTGCAGGCCGCCGTAACCGAACTGCGCGGCGCGCGGAAGTAGGCTGGGCGGGCGCGGCGCGGGTTGCCGATCGCCGCGCCGGGCCGTGACGGCGGTCGCGAATCGGTCACGGGCCGGCCGGCCTCGACCGGAATGGCGCGAGTTGCCGACCGTTGCACCGGGCCATAGCCACGGCCGGGTCGTGTGGTCTGAGCGGTTCACACGGCCCGCGTGCCCGGGACGGCTGGCATAATAGCGGCTTACCTCTTTTTCTCGACCGGCAAACGATCGACCTGCCTGCGGCCCGGGCAGCGCATCGGTTTGCCCATTTCTCTTTGGGCGGTTCCATCATGTCCGGCAATACCCTCGGCACGCTTTTCACTGTCACGACCTTCGGCGAATCGCACGGTCCCGCGATCGGCTGCGTGATCGACGGCTGCCCGCCGGGAATGGGGCTGACCGAAGCCGACATCCAGGTCGAGCTCGATCGCCGCAAGCCCGGCACGTCGCGTCACGTGACGCAGCGGCAGGAGGCTGACGAGGTCGAGATCCTGTCGGGCGTGTTCGAAGGCGTGACGACCGGCACGCCGATCGCGCTGCTGATCCGCAACACCGACCAGCGCAGCAAGGACTACGGCAATATCGTCGAGACGTTCCGTCCCGGCCACGCCGACTACACCTACTGGCAGAAATACGGCATCCGCGACTACCGTGGCGGCGGCCGCTCATCCGCGCGCCTGACCGCGCCGATCGTCGGCGCGGGTGCGGTCGCCAAGAAGTGGCTGCGCGAGCGCTTCGGCGTCGAGGTGCGCGGTTACATGAGCGGCCTCGGCGAGATCGACGTGCCGTTCGTCGACTGGTCGCACGTGCACGAGAATCCGTTCTTCTCGCCGAATGCGGCGGTCGTGCCGGAACTCGAGGCGTACATGGATGCGCTGCGCAAGGACGGCGATTCGATCGGCGCGCGCATCGACGTCGTCGCGTCGGGCGTGCCGGTCGGCTGGGGCGAACCCGTGTTCGACCGTCTCGATGCCGATATCGCGAAGGCGATGATGAGCATCAACGCGGTGAAGGGCGTCGAGATTGGCGCGGGCTTCGACAGCGTCGCCCAGCGCGGCTCGGTGCACGGCGACGAGTTGACGCCAGGCGGGTTCGTCGGAAACCATGCGGGCGGTGTGCTTGGCGGGATTTCGACGGGGCAGGACATCACCGTGTCGATCGCGATCAAGCCGACGTCGAGTATCCGCACGCCGCGCCGTTCGATCACGAAGGCGGGCGACGAAGCGACGGTCGAGACGTTCGGCCGCCACGATCCGTGCGTCGGCATTCGTGCGACGCCGATCGCAGAGTCGATGCTCGCGCTGGTGCTGATCGACCATGCGCTGCGGCATCGCGCGCAGTGCGGGGACGTCGAGACGCCGACGCCGAAGATTGCGGGTAGCGCGACCTGATACGAGCGGGCGGGGCGCAGCGCGTCTCGGCCGGCTGGCATGCGGGGAATGCGGGGAATGCAAAACGGGGCGCTGCCTGAAGCAGCGCCCCGTTTCGTTTGCGGCGACCCAAAAAACGCGCCGCTCGTGGCGGCGCGTTCCGGCTGTTACATGTTCGGATAATTCGGTCCGCCGCCGCCTTCCGGCGTGACCCACACGATGTTCTGCGTCGGGTCCTTGATGTCGCAGGTCTTGCAGTGCACGCAGTTCTGCGCGTTGATCACGAGGCGATCGCTGCCGTCGTCGTTCTTCACGAATTCATACACGGCCGCCGGGCAGAAGCGCCCCTCCGGCCCCGCGTACGTGCGCAGGTTCACGTTCACCGGCACGTTCGCATCCTTCAGCGTCAGGTGCGCCGGCTGATTCTCCTCGTGGTTCGTGTTCGAGATGAACACCGACGACAACCGGTCGAACGTCAGCTTGCCGTCCGGCTTCGGATATTCGATCGGCTGGCATTGCGATGCCGGCTTCAGCATCTCGTGGTCCGCGTGCTCGTGGTGCAGCGTCCACGGCACGTTGCCGCCCATCACCTTCTGCTCGAGCCCGACCATCAGCGTGCCGAGGTACAGCCCCTTGGCCATCCACTGCTTGAAGTTGCGCGCACGGTACAGCTCCGTGTACAGCCACGACTGCTTGAAGGCGTCCGGGTACGCGTTGAGTTCGTCCGACTGGCGGCCGGCCTGCACCGCGTCGAACGCGGCGTCGGCCGCCAGCATGCCGGTCTTGATCGCCGCGTGGCTACCCTTGATCCGCGATGCGTTCAGGAAGCCCGCGTCGTCGCCGATCAGCGCGCCGCCCGGGAACACCGTCTTCGGCAGCGACAGCAGCCCGCCCGCCGTAATCGCACGCGCGCCGTACGACACGCGCTTGCCGCCTTCGAGGAACGCGCGGATCGACGGGTGCGTCTTGTAGCGCTGGAATTCCTCGAACGGCGACAGGTACGGGTTCGTGTAGCCGAGGCCGACCACGAAGCCGACCACGACCTGGTTGTTGTCCATGTGATACAGGAACGAGCCGCCGTAGGTATCGGACTTCAGCGGCCAGCCGGCCGTGTGGATCACGAGGCCCGGCTTGTGCTTCGCCGGGTCGATTTCCCACAGCTCCTTGATGCCGATGCCGTACGCCTGCGGCTCGGCGTTCGCGTCGAGCTTGAACTTCGAGATCAGCTGGCGGCCGAGATGGCCGCGGCAGCCTTCGGCGAACAGCGTGTACTTCGCGTGCAACTCCATGCCGAGCTGGAAGTTCTCGGTCGGCTCGCCGTCCTTACCCACGCCCATGTTGCCGGTCGCGACGCCCTTTACAGAGCCGTCGTCGTTGTACAGAATCTCGGCGGCCGGGAAGCCGGGGAAGATCTCGACGCCCAGCGCCTCGGCCTGTGCCCCGAGCCAGCGCGTGACGTTGCCCAGCGAAATCACGTAGTTGCCGTGGTTCTGGAAGTTGGCGGGCAGCGCCCAGTTCGGCGTCGTGACCGCGCTTTTCTCGGACAGGAACAGGAAGCGGTCTTCCGTCACCTCGACGTCGAGCGGCGCGCCGCGTTCCTTCCAGTCGGGGAACAGTTCGTTGATCGCGCGCGGATCCATCACCGCGCCCGACAGGATGTGCGCGCCGATCTCGGAACCCTTCTCGAGCACGCACACGCCGATCTCGGTGCCTTTCTCGGCGGCCAGCTGCTTGAGCCGGATCGCCGCCGACAGCCCGGCGGGGCCGCCGCCGACGATCACGACGTCGTATTCCATCGATTCGCGCGGGCCGTATTGCTCGATGAGGCTTGCGGGGGTCATTGGCGTTCCTCTAACCGTTAGAATGCTTTTATTCGGGAGCGTATTGTCTGCGAAACGAAACGCTTGCCGCAACAGCATGCGGCTAGATTAGCACGATCGTTCTATTTTTGTGCTAGGGTAATGCCGCTCGGGCCGTGCTGCCCGTAGCGGCGAAACGACATCGAAAGGGGATGTGCAAATGGGTCGGTCGATCAATCTGGAAGGCAAGGTTGCGCTGGTCACGGGTGCGTCGAGCGGCCTGGGGCAGCGCTTTGCGCAGGTGCTGTCGCAGGCCGGTGCGAAGGTCGTGCTTGCGAGCCGTCGCGTCGAGCGACTGAAGGAGTTGCGTGCCGAGATCGAGGCGGCGGGCGGCGCCGCGCACGTCGTGTCGCTCGACGTCACCGACGTCCAGAGCATCAAGGCGGCGGTCGCGCACGCGGAGACGGAGGCGGGCACGATCGACATCCTCGTGAACAATTCGGGCGTCTCGACGATGCAGAAGCTCGTCGACGTGACGCCGGCCGATTTCGAGTTCGTATTCGACACCAACACGCGCGGCGCGTTTTTCGTCGCGCAGGAAGTCGCGAAGCGGATGATCATGCGCGCGAACGGCAGCGGCAACGGCAAGCCGCCGTGCCGGATCATCAACATCGCGTCGGTGGCCGGGCTGCGCGTGTTTCCGCAGATCGGGCTGTACGCGATGAGCAAGGCCGCGGTCGTGCAGATGACGCGCGCGATGGCGCTCGAATGGGGGCGCCACGGGATCAACGTCAACGCGATCTGTCCGGGTTATATCGATACCGAAATCAATCATTACCTGTGGGAAACCGAGCAGGGCCAGAAGCTGCAGTCGATGCTGCCGCGCCGGCGCGTCGGCAAGCCGCAGGATCTCGACGGGCTGTTGTTGCTGCTCGCGGCCGACGAGTCGCAGTTCATCAATGGCTCGATTATCTCCGCCGACGACGGCTTCGGCCTCGCCTGAGCGGATGACATTCAGCAACAAAGAAGACTGCAATGAGCGCAACAAGCGATTACTCCCCCGTATTTGAGATGTCGATGCCGATCCGCTGGGGCGACATGGACGCGTTCGGCCATGTGAACAACACGGTCTATTTCCGCTACATGGAGCAGGCGCGGATCTCGTGGTTCGAGGAGCTCGGCATTGCCGGCGGCAATGGCGAAGGGCAGGGGCCCGTCATCGTCACGGCGTCGATGGAATTCCTCAAGCAACTGCATTATCCGGGTGACGTGATCGCGAAGATGACGGCCGCCAAACCCGGCCGAAGCAGCTTCGACACCGGTTTCGAGCTTACGCGCGCGGACGATCCGCAGCACGTCTATGCGCGCGGCAAGGCGCGCTGCGTGTGGGTCGACTACGCGCTCGGCAAGGCGGTGCCGCTGCCCCAGCTGCTGCGCGACACGATCGAGCGCGCGCTCGCGACGAAGGTCGGCTGAGCGCCGATACGGCGAGGCCGGCGCCAGGTCGCCGGCGGCACGCCATGCCCGTTGTTTCCCGAATCGGCCGCCATGCGCGGCCGATTGTCATCCGGAAGCCGCCATTCACTGCCCGAGCAGGCGCTGCAGCAGCTCCGGCGTATTGTTGGTCCCGTACTTGCGCATCAGTCGCGCGCGGTAGATGTCGACCGTGCGCGAGCTGATGCCGAGCACGCGCCCGATCTGCTTGCTGGTCTTGCCGGTTGCAAGCTGCGCGGCGATCTCGCGCTCGCGCGGGGTCAGTTCGACGGCGACCCGGCGCGTCGCACTCAAATCCTCGAAGGTCCAGACACCCGCCGCGAGCGGCGCGGTGCGATCGAGTGCGCGGCCGGTGACGTGGCACCAGAACAGTTCGCCGTCCGCGCGTTTCATGATTCTGTCATCCGAGTAGATGCCGTTCGCGGCCATCACGCGCGCGATACGTTCGCCGATTCGCTGGAATTCGTCCGTCGACGGGTAGAGCACCTCGTACGATTTTCCGATCAGGTCGGCCCGCACGCAGCGGAAGATCGACGCGAGCGCGTCGTTGCAGTCCTCGATCACGCGGTCGCGCGACAGCACGAGGCCGAGCGGCGCGAGGTGGAAGGCGGTCTGGTAATCGAGAGCGGGCATGGCGCAGGCAAGCGGAGGCAAACGCTTATGTATTTTTGCGTATTGTGCCGCATCCGCGCCGCATCGTACCCTTTCAGGCATCTCGTGGCGGTTTGCCGCGGTATAAAAACAGCGCGCCTCGACGCAGGCATCGCCGTGCATGCATAGAATGATGCGGCGGGCTTGCGGGCCACGTGGGCGCGTGAACCGGTTTCGCTGGTTTCCATAGAGGAAGGGACAACAGATGAACAAAGTCTATCCAAGCGCGGCTGCCGCGCTGGAAGGGATCGTCCGTGACGGGCAGACCTTCGCGGTGGGCGGCTTCGGCCTGTGCGGGATTCCGGAGGCGCTGATCGCGGCGTTGCGCGATTCGGCCGTCAAGGGCATCACCTGCATCAGCAACAACGCGGGCGTCGACGGCTTCGGCCTCGGCCTGTTGCTGGAAACGCGCCAGGTCAAGAAGATGATCTCGTCGTACGTCGGCGAGAACAAGGAGTTCGAGCGCCAGTACCTGGCCGGCGAACTCGAACTCGAATTCACGCCGCAAGGCACGCTCGCCGAAAAGCTGCGCGCGGGCGGCGCGGGCATCCCGGCGTTCTTCACGAACACGGGTTACGGCACCGTGATCGCGGAAGGCAAGGAAACGCGCCAGTTCGGCGATCGCCACTACGTGCTCGAGCCGTCGCTGACGGCCGATGTCGCGCTCGTGAAGGCCTGGAAGGCCGACAAGTCGGGCAACCTGATCTTTCGCCGCACCGCGCGCAACTTCAACCCGATGTGCGCGATGGCCGGCAAGATCACCGTCGCGGAGGTCGAGGAGATCGTCGAGAACGGCGAGCTCGATCCGGACCACATCCACACGCCGGGGATTTTCGTGCAGCGCATCGTGCTGAACGCGACGCCCGAAAAACGCATCGAACAACGCGTCGTACGCGCGAAAGGAGACTGACATGGCCTGGAATCGTGACCAGATGGCCGCGCGCGCGGCGAAGGAACTGCAGGACGGCTTCTACGTGAACCTCGGCATCGGCCTGCCGACGCTCGTCGCGAACCACGTGCCGGAAGGTGTCGAGGTGTGGC
Source organism: Burkholderia sp. D-99 (assembly GCF_011605345.1). Lineage (GTDB taxonomy): Bacteria > Pseudomonadota > Gammaproteobacteria > Burkholderiales > Burkholderiaceae > Burkholderia. The sequence continues at coordinate 23,977 of NZ_JAAOXM010000010.1, read as the reverse complement.
TGCAGTCGGAGAACGGCCTGCTCGGCATCGGCCCGTCGCCGACCGAAGACGAAGTCGACGCCGATCTCATCAACGCCGGCAAGCAGACCGTCACGACGCTGCCGGGCTCGTCGATCTTCTCGTCGGCCGATTCGTTCGCGATGATCCGCGGCGGCCACATCAACCTCGCGATCCTCGGCGCGATGCAGGTCAGCAAGCAGGGCGACCTCGCGAACTGGATGATCCCCGGCAAGATGATCAAGGGGATGGGCGGCGCGATGGATCTCGTCGCCGGCGTGAAGCGCGTCGTCGTGCTGATGGAGCATGTCGCGAAGGGCGATCAGCACAAGATCCTCGAGGAATGCAACCTGCCGTTGACGGGTGTCGGCGTGGTCGACCTGATCATCACCGATCTCGGCGTGATCGAAGTGACGCCGTCCGGCCTGAAGGTCCTCGAACTCGCCGATGGCGTGAGCGCCGACGAGATCCAGGCGAAGACGGGCGCGCCGCTCGACGTCAGCGCGGTCGCCTGAGTTTTTTTCATGTCGATTCGCCCCGCGTACCGTCAGGTATGCGGGGCGTTTTTGTTGGTGGCATGCACGACCGGCCGCGTCAGACGGCGATCCGTAACGAGTCGACGCGTTGTTCGTCGGTGGGCGTGCCGTCGTCGGGCGAACCCAATTGCAGCGCATGAAACAGGAAACGTTGCAACGTGACTGCCGCCGACGTGCGATCGCCGGCGTCCACGCGGCTGAACAGCCCGAAATCCGCGGCGGGCGGCACGGGCAACCCGGCGGCCTGCGGATCGAGTGCGCGCATCGTGTCGCGCCGCACGTTCCAGTCGAGCAGCACTGCGACGCCGAGGCCTGCCTCGACCGCCGACTGGATGGCGGACAGGCTCGTGCTGGTGCAGATGACGCGCCACGCACGGCCGGCGTCGCGCAACGTCGCGAACAGCTTTTCCTGCCACGGGCACGTGCCGCCGAACGCGACGATCGGCACCGGTTCGTTGCGCGGGAGCCGGTTGGTGGTGCCCGCGGCGGCCCAGCGCAGCGGATGCTGCCACGTTGCGAGCGGCTCGGCCCGGATCAGCGCGGGGTCGCCGATCACGAAGTCGAGCGCATGGGTCGAGAGTCGCTGCGACAGCACGGGGCTCGTATCGACGACGATCTCGAGTGCGACGTTCGGAAATGACGCCGCGAACTGTCGCAACGCGTGCGGCAGATGGCCGACGGCGATGTCCTCGAGGATGCCGAGCCGTACAGTGCCCGAGATGTCGCCCGCGGCGAGCGCGGCGCGGGCGGCGAGCCCGACGCCGAGCAGCTTGTGCGCATAGGGCAGCAGCACGTTGCCCGCGGCCGTCGGCGTGACGCCGCGCGGCGAGCGTTCGAGCAGGCGCTGGCCGACTTCATCTTCGAGCCGTCGCAGCGCCATGCTGACGGCGGCCTGCGTGCGATGCAGCGCCATTGCCGCCGCGCTGACGCTGCCGGTTTCGACCACCGTGACGAACGTGCGCAGCAGCGTGCTGTCGAGATCGCGGGTCATCAATTTTCCTGATGCGGGCATAAGAATTATCAGCTTATAACAAGCATGCGGCCGCGGTTAGCATCGGCGTGTCACTGAACCGGAGCGGTTGCATGAGCGAGGAATCGAGCACGGTACGACCGGATGTCGCGCAGCGTGCGGCGTCACCATTCGCGAATGCGGTCGCGCCGCTGCTGGCCGTCGCGTCGATGTGCAGCGTGCAACTTGGCGCGGCGCTGTCGAGGCCGGCGACGATCGAGTACGGCACCGTCAGCACGACCTGGCTGCGGCTCTGTTTCGCCGCGTTCGCGCTGGCCGTCGTCGTCCGGCCGCCACTCCGTACCTATTCCCGGCAGCGCTGGATCGCGGCCATCGCGCTCGGCACCGCGATGGCCGTGATGACGCTGTGCTTCTTCGAAGCCGTGCGTCGCGTGCCGCTCGGGCTCGCGGTGGCCATCAACTTTCTTGGGCCGCTGGCGGTTGCCACTGTCGGCGTGCGCAAGCCGGCGATGCTGGCATGGCCGGCCCTTGCGCTGGCGGGCGTGCTGTTGCTGGCGCGGCAGGACGGCATGTGGGTGACGGCGCCGGCCGCGCTGATCTTTCCGGTCGGCTCGGCGCTTGGCTGGGCCGCCTATATCCTGTTGATGAAGCGTGTCGGCACGCTGTTCGACGGGCTGCAGGGGCTGTCCGCGTCGCTGTTCGTGGCCGCGCTCGTCACGACGCCGTTCGGGCTTGCGCAAAGCGGCGGCCACCTGCCGGCCGGGCAACTGGTCGATGCCGCGTATCTGGCGGTGCTCGTCCCGCTGTTCCCTTACGTGCTCGAACTGATTGCGTTGCGGCGGATGAGCGCGTCGGCGTTCGGCATCCTGATGAGCGCCGAGCCCGCGATCGCTGCGGGGATCGGCTTCATCGTGCTGGCGCAGCCGATGAGCGCGCTGCAGATCGCCGGCACGCTGTGCGTGGTCGGCGCGAGCATCGGCGCGGTCATGCGGAAATAGCCGTGCTTGCCCGGCCATGACAATGACAGGCCGGCGCACGATGACGCGTTCGCGGCACCGTTACCGCGGCCGCGGGATCGGCCGGACGGTAGCCGGCTGAACACGGAACACCGCGCCCGGTCCGCACGGGCACGCGTGACATTTCATTGGCGCTCGCACGAGCCGCAAGCCCGCAAGGGTGGTCAGGCGACTCGTGATCCGGAACGGGTTTACAATCGGTCGCATCCCCCGGCTGCCCTGGCGGGCCGGGCCTGCGCATGCCATCGCGCCGCACCGTTCGACAGGACGCCACCGATGCCCACTTCCCCCGTGAACTCCCCGATTCCCCGCCAGCGGCGCGTGCAGTGTGCGAGCGCTGCCGGCCTTCATCACGTCGCCTATACCGAGTGGGGCGATCCCGCCAACTCGCGCGTGCTGGTTTGCGTGCATGGCCTGACCCGCTCCGGGCGCGATTTCGACAGGCTCGCCGCCGCGCTGTCCGATACGTATCGGGTCGTCTGCCCCGATGTCGTCGGGCGCGGCCAATCGGACTGGCTGGCCGATCCGCGGCTCTATGCGATTCCGCAATACGTGGCCGACATGGTGACGCTGATCGCCCGGCTCGACGTCGAATCGGTCGACTGGTTCGGCACGTCGATGGGCGGCCTGATCGGCATGGCGTTCGCGGGGCTGCCCGGTTCGCCGCTGCGCCGGATGATCGTCAACGACGTTGGCCCCCGCATCGAACCCGATTCGCTGACGCGCATCGGCGAATATCTCGGCGTGCAGCCGCGCTTTGCGACCAAGCAGGAGGGCATCGACTATCTGACGTCGCTGTCGCTGTCGTTCGGTGCGCTGACCGCCGACGAGTGGCGCGAGATCAACGGGCCGCTGCTGCGCGAACTGCCCGAAGGTGGCTGGGCGATCCGCTACGATCCGCGCATCGCCGAACCGTTCAAGGCAACGACGCCCGAGTTGGCCGCGCTCGGCGAGGCCGCACTGTGGCACGCCATCGAGACGACGGACGCATCGCTGCTCGTCGTGCGAGGCGAGACGTCCGACCTGCTGTCGCGCGAGACGGTGGCCGACATGATGCGCCGCGGCCGGCATGTCACGCACGCCGAGATTCCCGGGGCGGGCCACGCGCCGGCGTTCATCGATGCAGGCCAGATTGCGCTCGCACGGCGGTTTTTCGTCGAAGGCGGCGCATAAACGCGTCATAATATGCGGTTCGGCGGCACGCGGGCCGTGCCGTCGCCCGAATCTCCATCCACTCACGACCGGAACATTCCATGGCAGTCATTCGTCACCACGTCGGGGCCCGTCTCTCCGAAACCGCGATCCACAACGGTACCGTGTATCTGGCCGGCCAGATCGCCGAAGACACCACGCAGGACATCAAGGGCCAGACGCGCGAAGTGCTCGGCCATATCGACCGCCTGCTTGCCGAAGCGAACAGCGACAAGGCGCATCTGCTGTCGGTGCAGATCTACATCTCGGATCTGGCGAACTTCGACGGCATGAACGCGGAGTGGGACGCGTGGGTTGCGCAGGGCAACACGCCGCCGCGCGCCACCGTCGAGGCGAAGCTCGCGGATCCGGCGCTGCTCGTCGAGATCGTGGTCGTCGCCGCGCAGCGGAGCTGAACCGAACGTAACCCGACGATGATCGCATTCCGCCAGGCCGAGCAATGACCGAGTCCGTTTCCGCTTCCTCCGTCGCGGCACCGTCGTTCGACGACGTGCTCGCGTTCGTGCGCGAGCGGGCCGGCGACGCGCGCCTGTCGTCGGGCGAACTGCTCGCCGATCACTCTGCAGGCACCGCGTCGATCATGCGCACGCTGAACGTCGATCCGAGCGCGATGCAGGCGGCCGCGCTGTTCGTGCTGACGCCGCACCTGAGCGACCCCGAGCGCGAACTCACCGGGCGTTTCGGCGACGAAGTGGCGCGGCTCGTGTCCGACGTGCGCAAGCTGTTGCGGCTCGGCACCGTCAGCCTGCGTGCCGCGCAAAACGCGGTACCCGACGCGGGGCGCGACACGGCGGAAGAGCGGCGTACGCAGATCGAGGCGCTGCGCAAGATGCTGCTTGCGTTCGCGCAAGACATCCGCGTGGTGCTGATCCGGCTTGCGTCACGCTTGCAGTCGCTGCGCTACTACGCAGCCGCGAAGATCGACCCGCCGCCCGACGTCGCGCGCGAGACACTCGAGATCTATGCGCCGCTCGCGAACCGTCTCGGTATCTGGCAACTGAAGTGGGAGCTCGAGGATCTCGCGTTCCGCTTCGAGGATCCCGTCACCTACAAGCGGATCGCGAAACTGCTCGACGAGAAGCGCATCGAGCGCGAGGCGTATGTCACGCAGGCGATCGATCGGTTGCAGCAGGAGCTGGCGGACGCGAGCATCCAGGCCGACGTGAGCGGCCGGCCGAAGCATATCTACAGCATCTGGCGCAAGATGCGCGGCAAGGAGCTCGATTTCTCCGAGCTGTACGACGTACGCGCGTTTCGCGTGATCGTGCCAGACATCAAGGATTGCTACGCGGTGCTCGGTATCGTGCATCACCTGTGGCAGCCGGTGCCGAAGGAATTCGACGACTACATCTCGCGGCCGAAGCCGAACGGCTACAAGTCGCTGCACACGGTCGTGATCGGCGATGACGGCCGAGCGTTCGAAGTGCAGATCCGCACGCAGGAGATGCACCGTTTCGCCGAGTACGGCGTCGCTGCGCACTGGCGCTACAAGGAGGCCGGCGCGCGCGGTTACGGCGGCCAGTTCTCGGCGAGCGACAAGTACGACGAGAAGATCGCGTGGCTGCGGCAGTTGCTCGCATGGAAAGATGATGTCGAGGACGGCGCGGAAAAGTCGGGCGACAAGGCGTGGGCGCAATTGCGCGAGACGTCGCTCGACGACGACCACATCTACGTGCTGACGCCGCAGGCGCGCGTGATTGCATTGCCGCAGGGCGCGACACCGGTCGATTTTGCGTACCACCTGCACAGCGAACTGGGCCATCGCTGCCGTGGCGCACGCGTTGACGGCGCGATGGTGCCGCTCAACACGCCGCTCGCAAACGGCCAGACGGTCGAGATCGTCGCGGTGAAGGAGGGCGGGCCGTCGCGCGACTGGCTGAACCTGCAGCTCGGTTATATGAAGAGCCCGCGCGCACGCCAGAAGGTGCGTGCGTGGTTCAACTCGATCGAGCAGGAAGAAAACGTCTCGCATGGCCGCGCGCTCGTCGAAAAGACGCTGCAACGCGAGGGCAAGACGTCGGTCAACCTGGACAACCTTGCCGCGAAGCTCGGCTTCAAGTCGCCCGAGGAGCTGTTTTCGGTCGTCGGCAAGGAAGAGTTCAGCCTGCGCAATGTCGAGCACGCGTTGTCCGATGCGCCACCGCCCGAACCGGCGCCCGAAGCGCCGGCTGATTTCGAGAAGCGCAGCAGCGGCGCGAGCGTGGCGCACGGCGCGTCGACCGGCGTGCTGGTCGTGGGTGTCGACGCGCTGCTGACCCAGCTCGCGCGCTGCTGCCGTCCGGCGCCGCCCGATCCGATCAGCGGTTTCGTCACGCGCGGCAAGGGGATGTCGATTCACCGCACCGATTGCCCGACGTTCCGCCGGATGGTCGATCGCGCGCCGGAGCGCGTGCTGCAGACGACCTGGTCGGCCGACGTGCTCGGCGGGCGCGGTGCGTCCGTCTATCCGGTCGACCTGATGATCGAGGCGAGCGACCGGCAGGGGTTGCTGCGCGATATCTCCGAAGTGTTTGCGCGCGAGAAGATGAACGTGGTGGGCGTGAAGACGCAGAGCCGCCGCAACGCGGCATTCATGCAGTTCACCGTCGAGGTGACGAACTCGGCGCAGGTGCAGCGCGCCTGCACGCTGCTCGGCGAAGTGCAGGGCGTCGTGCGGGCGGGGCGGAAGGCGTGATGGGGATCGAACACCGTTATTTTGCTGCGACCGCATAAAAATACTTGCCAAGCAGGTAACGGCTCCATATAATCTTAGCTTCACTAGGCTCGTAGCTCAGCTGGTTAGAGCACCACCTTGACATGGTGGGGGTCGTTGGTTCGAGTCCAATCGAGCCTACCAACGAATTGAGAATGCCCGGTCCCCGGGTGTTCGATGCAGTAGATAACTCAACGCGAACAAGGCGAATACGGTTATGACACCGCGAACGTTGACCGAAACCTTTTCGGAGCGACGCTAGTCGAGGAACCCTTTCGCCCTTTCAGTTTGAGTGAAGTATCGAATGCGGCCCCTCGAAAGCGGGGCCGCATTTTTTTTGTCGCGAAATTTTCCCGCGTGATTTTTATATCGCGTACCTGGTCTGCCGCCCACTGTCGGCATCACGGAGATTGCTATGGTTTCGATACGCTTGCCTGACGGCTCAGTTCGACAATACGAGCATCCGGTGACAGTTGCCGAGGTTGCAGCCTCGATCGGTCCCGGCCTTGCGAAGGCTGCGCTTGGTGGCAAGCTCGATGGCGAGCTCGTTGACACGTCCGCGGTGATCGACCGCGACGCTTCGCTTGCGATCGTCACGGACAAGGATGCCGACGGCCTCGACATCATCCGTCACTCGACGGCGCACTTGCTCGCGTACGCGGTGAAGGAACTGTATCCGGACGCGCAGGTGACGATCGGCCCGGTGATCGATAACGGCTTCTATTACGACTTCTCGTACAACCGTCCGTTTACGCCTGAAGATCTGGAGAAGATCGAAAAGCGCATGCAGGAGCTCGTGAAGAAGGACGAGCCCGTGACGCGCCGTGTCGTGTCGCGCGACGAGGCGGCGGGCTACTTCCGCAGCATCGGCGAGAAGTACAAGGCCGAGATCATCGAATCGATTCCGCAAAGCGACGAAATCAAGCTGTACTCGCACGGCGGCTTCACCGATCTGTGCCGCGGCCCGCACGTGCCGTCCACCGGCAAGATGAAGGTCTTCAAGCTGATGAAGGTCGCGGGCGCGTACTGGCGCGGCGATTCGAAGAACGAGCAGCTGCAGCGCATCTACGGCACCGCGTGGACGAAGAAGGAAGACCAGGACCAGTACCTGCACATGCTCGAGGAGGCGGAAAAGCGCGACCACCGCAAGCTCGGCAAGCAACTCGACCTGTTCCACATGCAGGAAGAATCGCCGGGCATGGTGTTCTGGCATCCGAAGGGCTGGGCGCTGTGGCAGCAGGTCGAGCAGTACATGCGCCGCCGCGTGAACGAAGCCGGCTACCTCGAGATCAAGACGCCGATGATCATGGACCGCTCGCTGTGGGAGGCGTCGGGCCACTGGCAGAACTATCGCGAGAACATGTTCACTACGGAGTCGGAGAAGCGCGACTACGCGATCAAGCCGATGAACTGCCCGGGTCACGTCCAGGTGTTCAAGCACGGCCTGCGCTCGTACCGCGACCTGCCGCTGCGTTACGCGGAATTCGGCTCGTGCCATCGCAACGAGGCGTCGGGCGCGCTGCACGGCCTGATGCGCGTGCGCGGCTTCGTGCAGGACGATGCACACATCTTCTGTACGGAAGACCAGTTCATCTCGGAATCGATCGCGTTCAACACGCTGGCCATGAGCGTGTACAAGGACTTCGGTTTCGATCACATCGACATCAAGTTGTCGCTGCGTCCCGAGCAGCGCGCGGGCACGGACGAGACGTGGGATCGTGCCGAGCAGGGCCTGCGCGACGCGCTGACCGCCTGCGGCCTCACGTGGGAAGAGTTGCCGGGTGAAGGCGCGTTCTACGGCCCGAAGATCGAGTACCACATCAAGGATGCGCTCGGCCGTTCGTGGCAGTGCGGCACGCTGCAGCTCGACATGGTGCTGCCGGAGCGCCTCGGCGCCGAGTATGTCGCGGATGACAGCAGCCGCCGTCGGCCGGTGATGCTGCACCGTGCGATCGTCGGTTCGATGGAGCGTTTCCTTGGAATTTTGATCGAGCACCACGCCGGGGCAATGCCGGCCTGGCTCGCGCCGTTCCAGGCAGTTGTGCTCAATATCGCCGAAAGTCAGGCCGAATATGCGCAATCTCTGGCCCAATCGTTGCAAAAACAAGGGGTTAGAGTGGCGGCAGATTTGCGCAATGAGAAGATTAGCTATAAAATACGCGAGCACACGCTGGAAAAGGTGCCTTATCTCCTCGTCGTGGGTGATAAGGAGCGTGATGCGCAAACGGTAGCCGTGCGTGCCCGTGGCGGCGTCGATCTTGGCGTGATGCCGGTCGATGCCTTCGTTGAGCGTCTGCAGGAAGACCTGCGCTCGTTCAAGTAACCGCCCTGGCAGCGCGGCTCGTTTTTTAAATTTTTAGAGGAAACGTAACATCGCTACTGATAAGTCGTCGCATCGCATCAACGGTGAAATCACTGCGCCGGAAGTGCGTCTGGTCGGGATCGAGAACGAACCGCTCGGTATCGTAAAACTCGCTGATGCTTTCCGTAAATCGGAAGAACTGGATGTTGACCTGGTGGAAATCGCGCCGCAAGCGGTTCCCCCGGTTTGCCGTCTGATGGATTACGGCAAGTTCAAGTACCAGGAATCGAAGAAGCAGCACGAAGCGAAGCTGAAGCAGAAGGTCATCCAGGTCAAGGAAGTCAAGTTCCGCCCGGGTACCGATGACGGGGATTACAACGTCAAGCTCCGCAATCTCGTGCGCTTCCTCGAAGAAGGCGACAAGACGAAGATCACGTTGCGTTTCCGCGGTCGCGAAATGGCTCACCAGGAAATCGGTATGCGGATGCTTGAGCGTCTGCGCACGGATCTCGAGGAAGTCGGCCAGGTCGAGCAGATGCCGAAGATGGAAGGGCGCCAGATGATCATGGTGCTCTCGCCGAAGAAAAAGAAGTAACGGGCCCGCGCGCTTCGCGCGCAGGTTCGGAAGTGGTTCGGCGCGTTGCCCGGTCAGGGCGGCGTGCCAACAATGACGGCGGTTGCGCAAGCGGATCGCCGTACACAAGTGGACTGGGTTTCGAAGGGCGGGTCAAGGGCGCAAGCCAACCGCACACCCATCGCCATCTAATAAACTGGAGTTGTCGTCATGCCGAAGATGAAGACCAAGAAGAGTGCTGCAAAGCGCTTCGTGGTGCGTCCGGGCGGTACCGTCAAGCGCGGTCAGGCCTTCAAGCGCCACATCCTGACCAAGAAAACCACGAAGAACAAGCGTCACCTGCGCGGCGCAACGGCAGTTCATGATTCCGATCTGAACTCCGTCCGCGCAATGCTGCCGTTCGCGTAACCCCTCAACAGATACTCACAGGAGAGAAACATGCCTCGAGTCAAACGTGGGGTAACCGCACGGGCCCGCCACAAGAAGATCATCAACCTGGCCAAGGGTTATCGCGGCCGCCGCAATAACGTCTATCGCATCGCCAAGCAGGCGGTGATGCGCGCTGGTCAGTACGCGTACCGCGATCGCCGCAACAAGAAGCGTGTGTTCCGCGCACTGTGGATCACGCGTATCAACGCGGCAGTTCGCCAGCACGACATGACCTACAGCGTGTTCATCAACGGCCTGAAGAAGGCGTCGATCGAACTCGACCGTAAGGTGCTGGCCGACATGGCGGTGTTCGACAAGGCTGCTTTTGCTGCGATCGTCAAGCAGGTGAAAGCCGCCGTTGCAGCCTAATTGCGAAATTAGCACTGCGTGGTTAGCTGCAGCGATGATCCGGTAGTTTCGGCCGCTGCAGCGAAAACGGGGCTCTTCCGAGCCCCTTTTTTGTTTGGTGGAGCAGTTTCGCTCGCCAAGACCGAATGACGTTGGAAATGATGGGATCTATGGATCTGGACCAGATTGTCGCCGACGCGCAGCAGTCCTTCGAACAGGCTGCCGACATCACCACGCTCGAAAACGAGAAAGCACGATTTCTCGGCAAGTCGGGTGCGCTGACCGAGTTGCTGAAGGGCCTCGGCAAGCTCGATCCCGAAACACGCAAGACCGAAGGCGCACGCATCAACGTCGTGAAGCAGCAGGTTGAAGCCGCGCTGACCGCCCGTCGTCAGGCACTGGCCGACGCGCTGCTGAACCAGCGCCTCACTGCCGAAGCGATCGACGTCACGTTGCCGGGCCGCGGCGCCGGTGCAGGTAGCCTGCACCCCGTGATGCGCACGTGGGAGCGTGTCGAACAGATTTTCGGCTCGATCGGTTTCGATGTGGCCGACGGCCCCGAAATCGAGACCGACTGGTACAACTTCACGTCGCTGAACAGCCCGGAGAACCATCCGGCGCGTTCGATGCAGGACACCTTCTACGTCGAAGGCAAGGATGCCGACGGCCGCCAACTGCTGCTGCGCACGCACACGAGCCCGATGCAGGTGCGTTACGCGCGCATGAACCGTCCGCCGATCAAGGTGATCGCGCCGGGCCGCACGTATCGCGTCGACAGCGACGCGACCCACTCGCCGATGTTCAATCAGGTCGAGGGGCTGTGGATCGACGAAAACATCAGCTTCGCCGACCTCAAGGGCGTCTATACCGACTTCCTGAAAAAATTCTTCGAGCGTGACGACATCCTCGTGCGCTTCCGTCCGTCGTACTTCCCGTTCACGGAGCCGTCGGCCGAGATCGACATGATGTTCGAGCAAGGCAAGAACGCCGGCAAGTGGCTCGAGATCTCCGGTTCGGGGCAGGTGCATCCGACCGTGATTCGCAACATGGGCCTCGATCCCGAGCGCTACATCGGCTTCGCGTTCGGCAGCGGCCTCGAGCGCCTGACGATGCTGCGCTACGGCGTCCAGGATCTCCGGCTGTTCTTCGAGAACGACCTGCGTTTCCTGCGCCAGTTCGCATAACGCCGCGCCGCGCCGACCTGTGCCCGTGCATGCCCCGACGGACGATCCGACGGGGCCCGGGCGTCGATCTAACCTGTTTCGAACGTAGACATCCATGCAATTCCCTGAATCCTGGTTGAGAACCTTTGTCGACCCGCAGCTGACGACCGACGAACTGTCGCACGCGCTGACGATGGCGGGGCTCGAAGTCGAATCGCTGAGCAAGGCTGCGCCGCCGACGTCGAAGATCGTCGTCGGCCGCGTGCTCGAAGTCGTCAAGCATCCGGATGCGGACAAGCTCAATGTCTGCCAGGTCGACGCCGGCACCGGCGCGACGCTGAATATCGTTTGTGGCGCACCGAACGTCGCGCCCGGCATCAAGGTGCCGGTTGCATTGGTCGGCGCGGAACTGCCGCCGGCGGAAGAGGGTGGCAAGCCGTTCGCGATCAAGCTGTCGAAGCTGCGCGGCGTGGAGAGCCAGGGGATGCTGTGCTCGGCGCGCGAGCTGAAGCTGTCCGAGGACCACAGCGGCCTGCTGGTGCTGCCGGAAGACACGCCGGTCGGCCAGGACATCCGCGAGACGCTCAATCTCGACGACACGATCTTCGAAATCAAGCTGACGCCGAACAAGGCCGACTGCCTGTCCGTGTTCGGTATCGCGCGCGAGACGGCCGCGATCACCGGCGCACCGCTGACGCCGGTCGACATCCGCCCGGTGCGCGTCGAGCTCGACGAAACGCTGCCGGTGCGTATCGCCGCGCCCGATCTGTGCGGCCGCTTCTCGGGTCGCGTGATCCGCGGCGTGAACGCGCATGCGAAAACCCCGCAGTGGATGGTCGAGCGCCTCGAGCGTTCCGGCCAGCGCAGCGTGTCGGCGCTCGTCGACATCTCGAACTATGTGATGTTCGAGCTCGGCCGCCCGTCGCACGTGTTCGATCTCGACAAGATCCACGGCGGTATCGAGGTGCGCTGGGGCAAGCGCGGCGAATCGCTGAAGCTGCTCAATGGCAACACGGTCGAACTCGACGAAACGGTCGGCGTGATTGCGGATGATCGCCATGTCGAAAGCCTGGCCGGCATCATGGGCGGCGACAGCACGGCCGTCACGCTCGATACGACCAACATCTACCTGGAAGCCGCGTTCTGGTGGCCGGACAGCATCCGCGGCCGCGCGCGCAAGTACAACTTCTCGACCGATGCGGCCCATCGCTTCGAGCGCGGCGTCGATTACGCGACGACCGTCGAGCACGTCGAGCGCATCACGCAACTGATTCTCGAGATCTGCGGCGGCAAGGCCGGCCCGGTCGACGATCAGTCCGTGAACCTGCCGCAGCGCGCGCCGGTGAAGATGCGCGTGTCGCGCGCGAACCGCATCATCGGCGTGAAGATCAGCGCCGACGAGATCGCCAGCATCTTCACGCGCCTCGCCTTGCCGTTCGAGCGTGAAGACGACGCGTTCCTCGTCACGCCGCCGTCGCATCGCTTCGACATCGAGATCGAGGAAGACCTGATCGAGGAAGTGGCGCGCATCTACGGCTTCGAGAAGATCCCGGCGCGTCCGCCGGTCGCGACGAGCGAAATGCGCGCGACCAACGAGACGCGGCGCTCGATCCACGACATCCGTCACGCGCTCGCCGCGCGCGACTACGCGGAAACCGTCAACTTCAGCTTCGTCGATGCGGAGTGGGAGCAGGATTTCGCGGGCAACGACCATCCGATCCGCCTGCTGAACCCGATCGCGAGCCAGCTGTCGGTGATGCGCACGACGCTGTTCGGCAGCCTGATTTCCGTGCTGCGCCACAACCTGAACCGCCGTGCAGATCGCGTGCGCGTGTTCGAGGCTGGTCGAGTGTTCCTCGCCGATTCGTCGGTGAAGGCCGGCGAGCTGGCGGTCGAAGGTCATGTGCAGCCGAAGCGTGTTGGTGCGCTGGCGTACGGTCCGGCAGTCGACGAGCAGTGGGGCGTCGCTACCCGCGCAGTCGATTTCTTCGACGTGAAGGGCGATCTCGAAGCACTGCTCGCGCCTGCGGCCGCACGCTTCGTGAAGGCAGAGCATCCGGCCCTCCATCCGGGCCGCAGCGCGCGCATCGAAGTCGATGGTCGTGCGGTTGGCTGGATCGGCGAACTGCACCCGCGCCTGATGCAGAAGTACGAGCTGCCGCACGCACCGGTGATGTTCGAGATCGATGCGGACGCGCTGATTGCGCGTGCGCTGCCGGCACCGACCGATGTGTCGAAATTCCCGCCGGTGCGTCGCGATATCGCCGTTGTCGTCGATCAGGCGGTCGAGGTTCAGGCACTTTTCGACGAAATGAAGAAGGCGCTTGCCGAAGAGGCCTGCCGATTCGTTCAGAAGGTTGTACTCTTCGACGAATTTCGTGCAAAATCAAATACTTCCGGTGGTCTTGCCGCGCACGAGAAGAGCCTTGCCTTCCGCGTGACGCTGCAGGACGCGGCTGGCACGCTACAGGACGAGGTCGTCGATCAGGCGATCCAGACGCTGGTCGAGCGGATGGCTCGCGTCGGTGCGCGCCTGCGCGGCTAAGGAGGAGGTCCGCCCGCTCGCGGGCGGCCTTTTCCGATCGTAAGTTTTGATTTAACGCGCTGTATGGCAGATATGAACGACATGACCTCGAGTGAATTCGAAGCCCTCCTGACGGCGCAACGCAGCGCCATGAACCGCGACGCTTCGGCGCCGGCGTCCCCCGAGACGCCCACGCTGACGAAGGCGGAACTGGCGGAGCTGCTGTTCGACAGCGTCGGGCTGAACAAGCGTGAAGCGAAGGACATGGTCGAGGCGTTTTTCGAGGTGATCCGCGACGCGCTCGAAAACGGCGAAAGCGTCAAGCTGTCGGGGTTCGGTAACTTCCAGTTGCGCGACAAGCCGCAGCGACCGGGCCGCAATCCGAAGACGGGCGAGGCGATTCCGATCGCGGCCCGCCGGGTGGTAACCTTCCACGCGAGCCAGAAGCTGAAGGCGCTGGTCGAAAACGGCGCGGAGTAAGCCCCGCGCGCTGACGTCCCGCGCGGCCGCCGCGCACCCTTTACCGACGGTTAACCGACGATGACCACTACGGTTGAGAAAGTCGTCTTGCCTCCGATTCCCGCGAAGCGCTACTTCACGATCGGTGAAGTCAGCGAACTGTGCGGGGTCAAGCCGCATGTGTTGCGTTATTGGGAACAGGAATTTACTCAACTGCGGCCGGTGAAGCGGCGTGGCAATCGTCGGTATTACCAGCACCACGAAGTGCTGCTGATCCGGCGGATTCGCGAGTTGTTGTACGAGCAGGGATTCACGATCAACGGTGCGCGCAACCGGCTCGATTCGCCGGGCGGCGAGCGGGCCGCAGCGGCACCCGTCGAGCCGGAGGCACAGGCTGCTGATGCACGCACGCCGGGCAAGCCGGGCGCAACCGTCGACGTCATTGCATTGCGGCAGGCGCTGCTCGATGTGATCGATGGACTGAAGCACGATTGAGCGCGAAGTGCGAAGGATGAAATGAAAAGCCCGGTTGGCGATATGCCACCGGGCTTTTTGCATGGATGTCGGGCACGCGCATCAACGCGATGCGAGCGGGTTCCTTTGCCCCATGTCGACGACCAGCGTGCCGTCCGGCAGCATCCGCACCGAGCCCTGCGCAACCTGGCTGCGGTAGCCGTACAGGTCGAAACGCATCGGACCGGCCTCGGCCGAATTCCTGATCAGTGCGCGCACGTTCAGTTCGAGCACGTTGAACATCTTCATGTCGCCGCCTTCCATCCACATGTAGCTCGGCGCATCGATCTGCGGCCGTTGCGGCGCGGGCGAACCTGCCACGCGCCTGAACGTGAGGCGCAGCCCGTCGCGCTCGACGGTTGCCTGTCCGAGCTTGCCGTTCAGCACGGGTGGCGGGAACACGGTGTACTGGTCGAGCACGAGCGTGTCGCCGCGCAGTTCCGCACCGCGACGCTGCAACGGCGTCAGCGACGCGAGCTCGATGCCGAGCGAACGCAGCAGCTTCGCCTGCGGAATGCCGAGCACCGATACCTGGGATGGCTTGAACGCGAGGTGCCGGTCGTCGAGCACGGACAGCGAGCCCTTCATGTCGGTCGGGAGCCAGACGCCCGGCACGTGGTTCCACAGCTTGATGCCGCCCTGGACACGCAGGTTCGTGCCGTCCGCGCTCAGTTGCAGGTCGTTGAGCGAGCGCGGCGAGTAGTCGAGCAGATAGTTGTTGAAGAGCGCGGACATCGCCTTCCACGACTCGACGACCGTACCGCCGAGAATGCGGATGTCGTACTGGTTCGGGTCGTCGAGATCGACGGGTTCGCCGGGCCGCTTCGATACGAGTTCCACGTCGAGATCCTCGACGTGGAAGCCGATATCCCCGGACAGGTTGAAGTCGACGTTGCGCAGATGGATCGTCGGGTTGCGGTTCGACACGTGCCGTTCGTTGAACGGCGTGGTCGACGTGCGCCGCATCGCGACCTTCTGCATGCCCGGGTGAGCGATGTTCGCCGCGAGTGCGTAGGCTTCCCAGTGCTGGCGTACGTCGCGCAGCGCAGTCTGCTGCGCGGCGAGGAAGCTGTCGTTCAGGCGCGCGGCTGCGTTGCCGAGCAGTGCGCCGCTGGCCGGGCCCGCGTACGAAGGCATCCGGATCGCCATCGCACCGCTTTCGTCGAAATTGAAGTAGCCGGCCGACACCTGGTCGCGATAGTGATACAGGTCGAACACGAAAGCCTGGTCACGCTTCGCCGGATCGACCGGACCGATCACGATGTCCGCATTCATCGGCATCGAGCGCATGAACTTCACGTCGCCGCCGCGAATGTACATCGCCTGCTGGGGTGCATTCGCGGGCATCGCGAAGCCGGCATGCGTGCCGTCGTCGAGCTTCAGGTCGAGGCCGGCCGGCGTCACGCGCACTGCAGTGATCGTGAGCTTCAGGCGCGGCGGCGGCATCAGCTTGTCGACCGACATCACGAGATCGTCGCCGGCGAGTTGCGCGATCGGCGTCTGGACTTTCAGCAGGTCGGCCATTTTCACGTTGGCCGCGCGCATCACCGGCTGCGCGTTGATGCCCGATACGCGCACACCCGTCGGATGGAACACGAGCTGGCTGCCGTCGCGGATCGCAAGCGTGCCGGTCAGCGAGAACGGCACCCAGCCGTCACGCTGCATCTCGCCTTGCAGGTGAATCACGCCGTCGCCGGCCGACACGGCGAGCTTGCGCAACGGCGCATTGCGGTAGCCGAAGATGTAGGTGCTGAAGAGCGCGGTCAGCTTCGCGTTGTCGAGCGTGACCGTGCCTTCATGTACGTCGATCTCGAAACTCGTCGGATCGTCGAACACCATCGGCGCGCCGGCCTGCGTCGGCACGAGCGTGGCTGACAACTGATGGATGAAGAAGCCGAGGTTGTTGACGATGCGGAAATCGACGTCGCGCAGGAACGTCATCGCGCCGTTCTGGCCCGAGTCGCGCAACGTGAACGGGCGCGGTTGCGTCAGGCTGATCGATGCAAGCGACGGCACGGTGCGTGCGACCTGCTGTTCGCGCGCGAGGCGTTCGGCTTTGGTGCGTTCGATCTTCGTCGACGCGACCGACGCGTTGCCGTCACGCTGCGCCGACGATTCCGCGCAACCGGCACACAGCAGCGCGAGCGCCAGCATGCCGCAGCCGAACACGCGGGATGTCCTCGGCGAGATGGGGCGGGCCGCGCGTTGCGGGCCGGAAATCCAGTCGAAAATTGCCAAAGGCGAGCGATGGCCGCGCCGGACCGCATTCCGCATCGTCTGTCTCCATGTCTTGTCGTGATCGACGGCGGTGCGCGCCATTGCACGGCACGAGCGTCGACGCCGTGCAGTGTGGCATAGCGCGCTAGAGCGGCGTTACCAAACAACGGGCGCGTGGGCAGGGTGGGGCGGCGTGCTGCGGGACAACGGATTCGGGGTGATTGGGCGACCGGATCAAACGGTCGTTTGGTTTGCACGGCCGGTCGGCGGCGGCAGTCGTTGCGCCGCGCAAACCCGCTCCAGCCTTGGCCGGTGCGGGTTCTTCCGGATACGAGGTGCAGCGGCCGCTGCGGTCGAAACGCGGATGCGATCCGGCCCCGTCGAAGCGGCTTGCCGGTGGATCAGACCAGCATGTGCTGCCGGATTGCGTTCAGCGTTGCCTGGTCGAGTTGCAGGCCGTTCGCGATATACGACGCCATCGAGCCGTACGACGCGGTGACCTGATCGAATGCCGCCTGCAGATAGTCGGCGTGCGCGCCTTGCAGTGCGGTCATCATATCTGCTGCATTTTGTCCGCCGGCTTTTTGGGCCTGGGAGACGGAGGCGGCGATTTCGGCTGCGCTGTACGCGTTGGTCAGCAGGTAGTCGTCGACGATCGTTTGCTGCGGGACGCCGACGATCGTGTGCAGGATGGCGGTTGCCCAGCCGGTGCGATCCTTGCCGGCCGTGCAATGGAACACCAGGTTTTCACCCGTGCCGGCGAAGCCGGCGAACAGCGCGTGATAGCTCGCATGCGCGGTGTCCGACGTCACGAACGCGCGGTACATGCGCAGCATGAAAGCGGTCGCGGTTGCTCCGCTGGTCGGGAGCGGATCGATGCTGGCGGAGCCGAGCACGTTGAGGTTTTGCCAGGCGGCACCGGCGAGCGTCACATCCGGTTGCGTCTTGATTTCGGCGGGCGTGCGCAGGTCGCAGATCTGCTTGATGCCGAGCGTGCCGACGGTCGCGACGTCGGTGCTGGACAGTGCGAGCGCAGACGAGCGATAGATCACGCCTTTCTTCATCTTCGCGCCGCCGGTCGTTGCATAGCCGGTGCCGTCCGGCCCGGCCGTGTCGCGAAAGTTCGGTGCCGAAGCCAGCCGCGGCGTCGTGACCGGTGCGACCGAGATCGAGTCGCCGCCGCATGCCGATAGCAGGGACGTGCTCCCCAGCGCCACGCCTATCGTGCCGGCGCTCAGCCGGAGAAATTGTCGACGGGAGATTTCGTTTTTCTGATGCATTCAATGCCCTTTGTCGAAGACGGTTACAGGACGTCGCGACCGCGGGGTGACCGAAGCCGCCTCCTGTCTCGCGCAACGCGGCAAAGCCGGGCGGGCCGGATCGATCGGCATGCAGTCGGACGGTTCGCCGGGCGCGTCGATCTCGCGCCGGCTAACCGCACGGTAGCGATTTACGGTGAATCGTCCATCGTCCTTTTTGATGAGAGACGCATGCGGATCGCCGACGCGGGCCGTGCATCAACGGATGCGATCGGTGTTGACGGCGAGGTAAGATCGGCATCAGTGGCTGGTTCGATCACAACACGGTAGCCATCACGGGGAAGCGCCATGGACCTGAAGGAAGTCGACGTACTGGGTGCGGGGGTAGGCGATCACTGGTACTACGCGTCGAAGGCGAGTGCGATCCGACGGTTTCTGGGCGGGGCGGGCGCGAACCGGATCCTCGACGTCGGTGCAGGCTCCGGCTTCTTCTCGAAGCACTTGCTGGAGCGTACGCAGGCGTCGGAGGCGTGGTGTGTCGATACGAGCTACGCCGACGATACTGACGGCGAGACGGCTGGCAAGCCCATCCACTTTCGGCGCTCCCTCGATCGATTCGATGCCGATCTCGTGTTGCTGATGGACGTGCTCGAGCATGTCGACGACGATGTCGGTCTGCTCGCGCACTATGTGACGGGCGCGCCTCCCGGCAGCCGGTTCCTGATCACCGTTCCCGCGTTCCAGTTCCTCTGGAGCGGACATGACGATTTTCTCGAGCACAAGCGCCGATATACGCTGGGCAATCTCGAGGATGTGGTGCGTCGCGCGGGGCTCGACGTCGAGCACGGCGCTTATTACTTCGGTCTCACGTTTCCGCTGGCGGCCGCGTTGCGGCTCGGCGAGCGCGTGCGTCGGCAGCCGCGCGCGCCGGCATCGCAACTGCGCCGTCACCATCCGCTCGTCAACGGCCTGCTCAAGACGATCTGCCGCATCGAGTTGCCGATGTTCCGCTTCAATCGCGTCGCCGGATTGACGGTCATCTGTGTCGCGCGCAAGCCGTGAATGCGATGCGGGGCCGTGCGGCCGGTGTGCAGGTCGCTAGGTCATGCGCGGCGTTGGTTTCATCTGGGTCGTCACGCCAAAAAATTTCACAAGAACATTCACAAAATGCATGCGACCCGATTCTAAATCGGAAAAGTCTCTGTTATACTTTTCTTCTTTCGGGGCGTAGCGCAGCCTGGTAGCGTACCTGCATGGGGTGCAGGTGGTCGGAGGTTCAAATCCTCTCGCCCCGACCAGACAAGAACCCGCGTCGGCTTAGGCTGACGCGGGTTTTTTCTTGCCGGTCGCTTTTTTGCACATCGCGGCGCGGCCCCGGTAAAATCCAAGGTTGATCCACGGAAAGCGCCGTGATTTAGCGGAAGAGGATTCCCCGAACATGACTGATCTTCGTCTTACCATGCGGTTCGCTGCAGTGCTCGCCACCGGCGCGCTCGTTGCCGGTTGCGGTACGTCGTCGCCCACGAAAGTGGACTACAAGAGCGATTCGAAATCGAAGGAAGCGTCGCTCGCAGTGCCGCCCAACATGCTCGACGAGACGGCCGATCAGCGTTCGCTGCCGCCCCAGGGCGGCGCGACTTCCCTGTCTGCGCTTCAGCAGGTCCAACGGGCGGCGCCTGCGCTGGACACAGTTGCTCCGGCCGTGACCGGCATGCATATCCAGCGCGACGGCACCGAGAGCTGGCTCGTGATCGACGGCAAGCAGCCTGCCGACGTCTGGCCGCAGGTCCGCCGCTTCTGGCAGGAGCAGGGCTTCCTGCTCGTCGTCGACCAGCGCGACAAGGGTGTGATGGAAACCGACTGGAACGAAACCCATCCGCAGATCAACGATGGCCTGATCCGCAGCGTGATCTCGAAGGCGATGGGCAACTCGTACGTGACGGCCGAGCGCAACAAGTACCGCACGCGTCTCGATTCGGCGCCGAATGGCGGCACCTACGTGTTCATCAGCCAGAAGGGGATGCGCGAAGCGATCACGGGCTCGAACAACGATTCGAGCAAGTGGGAAGCGAAGCCGAACGATCCGGCACTCGAGACCGAGTACCTGAAGCGGCTGATGGCCGTGCTCGCGCAGAACGAGCAGCGCGCGAAGAATGGCGAGCCGCCGATCGCGAACATCAAGGACAACACGGTACCGAAGGACAAGAAGGCGGACACCGACGCATCGTCGAAGGCGGCTGCAGCGATTGCCGCGCAAAACGTCAGCCGCACGTCCGCGCAAGGCAACGATGCGGCCGACGCGGCCGTGCCGTCGGAAGTCACGCTTGGCGAGCCGTACGACCGGTCGTGGCTGCACGTCGGTCTCGCGCTCGACCGTGCGAACTTCACGGTCGACGATCGCGATCGTTCGAAGGGTCTGTATTTCGTGCGCTATGTCGATCCGAAGGACCTGACTTCGGCTGAGCAAGGCTTCTGGAGTCAGCTGTTCCACGGCAAGAAGGAAAAGCAGGCGAAGCAGTACCGTGTCAACGTGAGGGCGCTCACGGACGACCAGACGCGCGTGGCAGTCGTCGACGATTCGGGTGCGATCGACACGTCGTCACCGGCTCGCCAGATCATGGGGCTGCTCGTGAATCAGCTCCGCTGATTTCGGCGTTTCTCCGCGCCAGTGAAAAGCCCGCCGCATGGCGGGCTTTTTCATGGCCGCTCGCCGGCGCACACGTGAGCCGGAGGTTCGGTCCCTCCTCGTGACGTTACGTAACATCCGCGCGTTACGGCGGCAAAACACATGCCGTATTGTCGTCGGTTAAAAATTTGTCCTTATAAATCAATAAGGTGGCTGGCTTGCTTTGGCTGGCACGCAACCTGCTTTATATGTTGGAATTGTTGAAACAGGGAGGATGGCGTCAGATACCGGGGGTGCGCCGCGAGCGCCCGATCAACGGTATCGACGTCTTCGAATGCCGGCGTGACCAGCGTCGGCGCAACTGATGATGATCCGCGCCAGCGTGCGGATCTCGATGGCCCCGTCGCCTATCCTCGTAGGGCGACGGTTTCGCCCGCGCTTCTCTGAAGCGCGGGCTATTTTTTTGGGGCCGTCGTGCGGTGCCGTGCTGACGCAGTCGACGCACGATTCGCGTATTCTCGGACTTTTCCAGATGAAGGGAGGCGGAATGCCGGAAATTGCAGTCGTGGCGCTGATCGTGGCGAAGCCGGGCGCCGAGGAGAAGTTGCGCGTCCAGCTCGAAGGGATCGTCGAGCCGACCCGCAACGAAGCAGGTGCATTGCAGTACGACCTGCACCGTGACCTGAAGGAGCCGGCGCGGTTCGTATTTGTCGAGCGCTGGGAAAGCGAGGAGGCGCTTGCTGCCCATGCGAACTCCGCGCACATTCTCGCTTATCGCGAAGCGGCCGCGAACTGGATCGAGCGTTCCGAAATCCGCGTGCTGTCGAAGCTCGTCTGAGCCGGGTGGGGCGACCGGACGTGTCCGGTCGCGGAGTGTGTCAGTGCGACGTGCTGGGGACGTCGAGGATCAGGATGATCGTCCAGTCGGCGTCGCCGTCGTGATGATACTGGCGCTCGGCGACGATGAACGGTTGCTGCTTGCCTTGCGGGCCGAGGAAAAGCACATCGCCCTCCATCGGCAGGCACTCGATCGGCGGCAGCGCGAGGAACGCGTCGGTCGAGCCGCGGGGCATCAGTTGCTTGATCTGGCGAGTGGCGGCTTCGGTCCACTCGATGTCGAGTTGAATGTTGCTCATGCTGTCCTCCGCACCGGGGTGCGCACGGGTGGAAAATTTCGGTGCGCGACTTTAGCACAGCGCACGGGCGCCGCAACCAAAAAAGCCGAATCCGGTTGCCCGGATTCGGCTTTTTGCTTGTGCGGTGCCGCCAAATTTACTGGCTGGCAGCGTCTGCGGCCTTGGCAGCCTTCTTGCCGGCCTTCTTCGCGGCAGCCTTGTGGTGAGCAGCCTTCTTGCCGTGGTGATGCTCTTCCTGCATCGCCGGCTGTGCGGCTTCGGCCGCTTGCTGCTGCTGCAGCGCCTGTGCGCGCTGCTCGATCTCGGAGATCTTGGCCGGATCGGTAATCGTCTTGATTTCCGTGCTCTCTTGCGCATACGCTGCGCCAGTCAGCGCCGACATCGCTACCAGGATAGCCAGGGACGTCTTCTTCATTGCTTTACCTCCGCTAAGTGGTGATGAACCCGAGTGTTGCCGTTTTGTCTGGCGACTGCAATCGAGTGCGTGTCGAGTGTAACAAAAGTGACGGATCAATGTGCATCGGATCGCGGCGCGACGCAAGGCCCCGTTGAAGTCGCGCAACACTTCACGCACTTCGTCACGCGCCTGCCATCGTCGCCGCCGCAGTCATTTCCGCTCCGGTTTCCCGCAGCCGTCAGAACCACCCGAGCCATCGATAAACGTGGAATTGCGCGATGCCGACCAGTTCGTGCAGCGCCTGCTCGGCGTTGGCCACATTGCGCCAGCGCGGCAGCCAGCCCGTTTGCGCGCGCCGGCGATTCGCATAAACGGGCTGCGGGTCGATCCCGAAGCGGTGGAAATCGAGCAATGCGCGGCGCATCTGGTATGACGAAGTGACGAGAATGCGTGCGTCGTCATACTGTGAGCGTAGTATAGGTGCAGTGAATTCCGCATTTTCGTAGGTTGTGCGGCTATCCGGTTCCAGAACGAGGTCCGCGGGAGCGATGCCTTCCGCGATGAGCTGTCGCCCGTAGACGGCCGCCTCGGTTTCGCCGTGATGCTGCGGGTCGCCGCCCGACATCACGACGGTGCAGTGCTCGGCCTGCTGGCGGCAGGTGCGGTAGAGCGCCGCGACCTTGTGGATGCGGGCGGCTCCGTCAGGTGGCGGCCGCAGCCCGAAGTCGGTGCGCTGCGTCCCCGCGCCGATGAGAATCAACGTGGTCCGCCCGTACATTGCCGGGTGCTCGACGGGTACGACGCCCGCCTCGGTCCAGGCGATCAGCGGCGCGGTGAGCCAGCCAGTCGCGAGCAGCCAGAACAGCGCAACGGCGGCGATCGAGATGATTCTCCGCCGCTTGCGGCAGAGCATGAAACAGATGAAGAGAAGTACAAATGAATCGAACAGAATCAATTTGATTGGGGTATGGTGTCTTTTTATGGACGGCTGACGATCCGGCCCTGACGCGACGCCGAACGTCGGCCTCCAGAATCGGTGGCGGTATCGGCGGGCGGAGACCCGCCCGGCGCGCCGCTTCGCATTGTCGCTGCACTTTAAGAAAGAATCGAGATGGCCACGTATTCCAACGAAGCGGTGCTCGACGCATTGAGACGAGTGCAGTACCGCCAGGTACCGTGGGCACGCCGCCCGGGTGTGTTCGAGTATCTCCGTTCGCTCGGGCTGATGGACACGGTCAGGCAGAAAACCGTCGCCCCCGCGCCGGGCTTCCACGCACCGGTCGACATTGCCGTGCTGACCGAAAGCGGTCGAGCCGAATTCTCGCGCCTCGAGCGCGACGAGAAACTACTTTCCTGGACTGATCGCCGCATGGCCGACTACGCATTGAGCGAAGCGAGTGCCGTGGCGATTCTCGAAAGCCGTCTGTAGCGGTCGATCGTCCCGCCGCACGCATCGCCGCGCGGCCGGCGATGCCCCAAAAAAAAGGTTCATCGAGGATTACCGGGGAACGCGGCGCGGATCTTGAGGAAGAAGTATTCCTCGTCGCGGTACCCGTAAGCTCGACGCTTGATGACCTTGATGGTGTTGTTGATACCTTCGACGACGC
>NZ_JAAOXM010000001.1 GCF_011605345.1 Burkholderia sp. D-99 | reverse complement strand
AAGCACGAACGAAGCACGAACGAAGCACGAACGAAGCACGAACGAAGCACGAACGAAGCACGAACGAAGCACAAACGAAGCACGAACGAAGCACGAACGAAGCACGAACGAAGCGTGGCGAAGCAGTGCCAAGCCGGAACGAAACGGAAACGACGAATGCTACGGCCGGGCCGGCGCGAACGCGGTTTGCCGAACCGTGCCGCTACGTACGTTGATGCGTGCTCAGCACGGGAGCAAGGCTTTGCTCAATGCCGCTCGCCGCGCCAGCGTCCCGGCGCAACGCCGAAGCGTTTCGTGAACGCATGCGTGAACGTGCTTTGATCCGCGAAGCCGACCATCCCGGCGATATCGACGAGCGGATATCGGCCGTCCGCGAGCAGGATCACGGCCGCGTCGAGCCTGAGCCGCTGCAGGTAGCGATGCGGCGTTTCGCCGAACGCATCGACGAACAGCTGATGAAAGCGGCGCATCCCGTAGCCGCAGTGCGCGGCGAGATCGGCGATGCGCAGCGGCTCGGCGAGCCGTGCGCGCAGCCAGCGGTCGATGCGCGCGAAATCGAGGCCCGATGCGGGCGCGGCGATGTCGCGTTCGTCGAGCAGTGCGCCGCACAGCCGGGCGGCGGCCTGCCACTGGAAGCGGTGCGCGGCCGCGTGCGGTACGTCGCCGGCGGGCGCGTCGAGTTGCGCGGCCGCTGCCGCGATCTGCGCGACCAGCGACGTCAGTGCCGGATCGATTGCCACGGCGCGCGCGCTGTCGAACAGCCGCTGCGGCACCGCGAGTGACGCGAGGGGAAGATTGAGCACGAGCTGGCGATTTTCGCCAAGGCCCGCGTAATCGTGGCGTGCGCCGGCCGGAACCAGCCAGGCGCTGTGCCGGTCGAGCCGCTGGCTGACGCCGTCCACCGCCATCACCATCGCGCCGTCGATGCCGAGCACGATCTGGTGAAAGTCGTGCACGTCCGACGCTTCGAGCGCGTCGTAGCGTTGCAGCGCGACGGTGGGGGACGGAAGGTGCGCCATGGGGCGGGGTGTCAGCTGGCGGCTCGTGTGCCGTGTCAGATGGCGAGCAGTTCGACTTCGAACACGAGCGTCGCATTCGGCGGAATTACGCCGCCTGCGCCGCGCGGGCCGTAGCCGAGTTGCGGCGGGATCGTCAGGCGACGCACGCCGCCGACCTTCATGCCCTGCACGCCTTCGTCCCAGCCCTTGATGACCATGCCGCCGCCGAGCACGAACGCGAACGGGTCGTTGCGATCCTTGCTCGAGTCGAATTTCTGACCGTCGGTCAGCCAGCCCGTGTAGTGGACGCTGACGGTCTGGCCGGCTTGCGCTACGTCGCCGGTGCCTTCGGTCAGGTCTTCGTATTTGAGGCCCGATTCGGTCGTGATGACAGACATGACTTCTCCTGAAAAAGGATGGGTAAAACCGCTATTGTAGGCGAGCACGCAGCGGGCCGCCGCTCATGGCTTTCGGCCCGTCGTGCGCGTATCGCGGACGGCTGAAGGCTGTCGCGGCCGCGATCGCCGGAAATGCAAATGGAACGCGCGTTTGAATTTCCAGCGAACCCCGCGACCGGGGTTGCACCGCGCGAGTGCGACGCGTGTATGAATCGGTGCTACCGGAGCGCCTGGCCGCACGCCGCACCGGGTTGCCGGATGGTGCGAAACTCCCGTCACACGGGGCTTCCGGGCCGCCGCCGCGTTGCGGTGCCGGCCGCCGAGAATGGCTCGCGCGCGGTTACGCGCGTTCGAATCCGGCCCCGTCCGGATGCTGTTCGAGCGCCGCTTTTTCCGCCTTTTCGACCGTGCCCTGTTTGGAAGCGCGCATCTACCGCGCGGCTTGCACGCGCCGCCGCGGGCGGCCTATCTTTACAGCTGTCGATGTCAAGATTTTGGCGGTGCGCGACGCGCCGCCCGGGCCCGCGCCGGCTGCGTCGGAAGACGCGCCGGGCCGCGCCGGAACCAGGAGAACGATGAACATGAAGTCAGCCGCTTCCGCCACCGCAGCCGGGATCATGCCGGTGCGCCGCGACCTGCGCTTCGACCTGCCGGTCGAACGCGCGAAGGACTGGCATGGCCTCGGGTCGCACGTGACCCATTTCTTCAACGCGCTGTCGCTGCTGTTCCCGGCCGGCGAGCGCTTCTTCATGGATTCGGTGCGCAACTATCGCGACCGGATCGACGATCCCGTGCTGAAGCAGCAGGTGCTTGGCTTCATCGGTCAGGAGGCGATGCACACGCGCGAACACATCGAGTACAACGAGCTGATGCAGGCGAACCACCTGCCCGCGCGCAAGCTCGACCAGCGCGTGTGGGCCGTGCTCGGCTACATGAAGCGCAAGCTGCCGCATTCGGTGCAGCTCGCGCATACGGTCGCGGCGGAGCACTACACGGCGATGCTTGCCGACTGGCTGCTGCGCGACCCGACGCGTCTCGCAGGTTCGGTCGAGGGCTACCGCCAGATGTGGATCTGGCACGCGCTCGAGGAAACCGAGCACAAGGCCGTGTCGTTCGACGTATGGAACGCCGCGATGGCGCCGGGGCTGCGTCGTTACCTGATCCGCATCGGCGTGTATCTGCTGACGACACTGACGTTCTGGCCGACCGTGTTCCTGATGCACGCGACGCTGCTGTGGCGCGATCGTGGCGCCGGCCATCACGTGCGCGGCATGCTGCGGATGGTCGCGTTCCTGTACGGGCCGCGCCGCGGGCTGTTCCCGCGCATCGCGGGTGAATGGCTGAGCTTCTTCCGGCCGGGCTTCCATCCGTGGGATCACGACAATCATCACCATCTCGCGCGGGTCGACGCGCTTGCCGCCACCTACGGCGAACACGGCGGCACGCCGGCCGGCCGTGGCCGTGCGAACGGGCCGGCGCCGCTCGCATCGGGCCGTTGATACCGCGCGCTGCGCCGGCGTGCTCGGTATCGGGCCGAGCATGTTGCGTTCCTGCATCAGCCGGCTTCCTCTGACGATTGATCGAAATCAATTCGAGCTGCCCGCGGGGGTATCCCGCTGGCCGGTCGACCGCCTGCGCACGCATGCGTGGGCGAGCCGACCCTGCGTGCGCCGAATCGCCCGCGAACACCGCGCGCCAGTACCGGCGTGGCTTTGCGCGTCGCACCGTCGCCCGTTCACCGCTCGCGCCCCGCACGCCACCGGGATAACACCCATCTAGCCGGGCGCCGGCCGCATCGATATACCGTTCATGACGATGTCCACCTCACGTGCGATTCATGCACGTGGGGATTTTATTCGGACGGAAATGCGGCCAATATGTCGGTTCGATCGAGGTCCGTCGCACGCGACAGCGAGCCGGGGCGCGCGATACCAATGCCAAGCGGGGAACAACGATGGTTGCTAGGTCACCTGACGCAAACGGGCAGGCGGTGTCCGAGATGACGCATGTGTCCGTCACCGCTCCCGAGGACGGACGCAAGCTGTTCGTGATCATGCGTTCGCCTGACGAGCCGTTGCTGGCGCAACTGCGCGGGCTGGGCTGGGAAATCTCGGTCGCGAAGACAGCCGGCGCCGCGCAGAACATGACGTCCGGCGTGAGCGTTGCCGCCGGGCTGGTCGATTTCACCGGGTTCACGTCGCGCGACTATCCCGCGTTGAAGGCGTGCCTGAGCCAGCCGTCGATCGGCTGGATTTCCATCGCTCAGGCCGGCATCACGATCGGCCCTGCCGTGCGCGAGCTGATCCGCAGCTATTGTTTCGACTACGTGACGCTGCCGCTGCCTTACGAATGGATTTCGCACGTGCTCGGCCATGCGCGCGGGATGGCCGCGCTCGATCGCGTCGACGGCGCGGCCTATGCGGCGTCGATCGGCGAACACGGGATGATCGGCAACTGCGAGGCGATGCAGCAGCTGTTCAGCACGATCCGCAAGGTCGCGAAGACCGACGCGAGCGTGTTCATCTCGGGCGAGTCGGGCACCGGCAAGGAGCTGACGGCGCTCGCGATTCACGAGCGTTCCGGCCGCGGCAAGGGGCCGTTCGTCGCGATCAATTGCGGCGCGATTCCGCATCACCTGCTGCAGTCGGAACTGTTCGGCTACGAGCGCGGCGCGTTCACCGGCGCGAACCAGCGGCGCGCCGGCCGGATCGAATCGGCGAACGGCGGCACGCTGTTTCTCGACGAAATCGGCGACATGCCGGTCGAAAGCCAGGCGAGCCTGCTGCGCTTCCTGCAGGAAGGGAAGATCGAGCGGCTCGGCGGGCAGGAGTCGATTTCGGTCGACGTCCGGATCATCTCGGCGACGCACGTCGATCTCGACGGCGCGGTCGAGGCCGCGCGCTTTCGTGCAGATCTTTACCACCGCCTGTGCGTGCTGCGCATCCACGAGCCGCCGCTGCGCGCGCGCGGCAAGGACATCGACATCCTCGCGCACTACGTGCTGCAGAAGTACAAGGCCGACAGCGGCCGCAAGATCAGCGGCTTCACGTCGGCCGCGCTCGACGCGATGCGGCGCTACGAATGGCCCGGCAACGTGCGCGAGCTGATCAACCGCGTGCGGCGTGCGATCGTGATGGCCGAGAGCCGGCTGCTGACGCCGCACGATCTGGGGCTCGAGACGCCGGGAGAAACCGAACCCGTGACGCTCGAACAGGCGCGGGCGCTCGCCGAGCGCACCGCGATCGAGAATGCGCTGCTGCGCAACGATCACCGGATCAACAAGGCCGCCGCCGAACTCGGCATTTCGCGCGTGACGCTCTACCGGATGATGATCGAGCACGGGCTGAACGATCATGACAACAACGGTGACAACGGCGGGCACGACGGCGCGCCGTCCGGCGACGCAGGGCATCAGCGGGTCGGCTGAGCGCTGCACGTGTGACGCGTGAACCGGTTCAGCGATAGGTCCAGAGCCGGTGCAGCACGAACGTGACGGGCGGCACGCACAGCACGACCGCGACGACGCTCCACGCGCGTGCCAGCCCGAGCGTCTCGGTACCGTGCGCAAGCAGCATCGTCACGACGAGGCCGGCCATCGCGACGGCGAGAAAGCGCACGAAGTTGCCCCACGTCACGGGCGACGAAAAACTCCACAGCGTGTTGGCGAGATACGAGAACGCGGTCGAGCAGGCAAACGCGACCGCGTTCGCGCTCACGGGCGTCGCGTCGAACAGTGCGAACATCGCGGCCGCGATCAGCGCATGCAGTGCGGTCGAACCGAGGCCCGACACACCGAAGCGTATCAATCTGGCGCGTTCGGCGGCATCGAGGGTGCGGATCATCGGGGCGATCGTTCGGGCGGTTTGGCGGCGTGTGGAGCGGTGTCGTGGGGCGCGGCATTCGCCGACAAAAGGCACCGATGCGAACATGGCAAACGCCGGTTTCGCAGTATAGCCGTGCGGTCCGCCGGCCCGGCGCCGGCCGATGGATGGCGCGGACAACCTGCGGCTCGCGTGCTGCCGGCGGCATGTAAAGCGCATGAAACATTTCGCTTCGGCAGCCACGCAATTTTGCGTGGCAAATCGGGGTGAACGGCCGGCCGCGCATCGGTAAAAATGCCGCGCTTCATTGTTCAGCCTTATCCGGCAAGGCAGGGCCGCCACGCGGCCGGCGCGTGCCGCGCGCCGCGTGTTTCAGTTTCGTAACTTCCCGCATTCGGCACCCGTTGCGGCCGCCACGCTGCCCGGTCAACCCCTTGTCCGGACGGGCTTGCGCGAAGCTGGCCCGCTCCTTGCGGAAGTGGACGTGCGAAAGTCGACGATGCACGGTCCGTCCGGTTCGGCAGCGAACCCTGTCAGTACCGGCCAGGACACAGTCCGCGGGGATGCGGCGGCGGAGCGCGGCACGGCAGCCGCGTTCCGGCGAGCACGGAGCGTCGTCACCTGATCGTCGGGGCACCGGCCTCGTCCGGTTGCCGGAACAACCATCAGACTGATACGGGGTAGAAAAATGAACGATCGCCACACGCCGCGGCCGGCAGGCCGCGATCGCAGTGAGTCGGGACATCGTCGGTCGAACGTCGTTCTCGCAGCCGGCCGGCATGCATCGACAGGCCATCTCTCCGCGCCCGGTGCGAGGCGGATCCGGCTGATTGCCGGTCATCCGCGCCGGGTCGGCACTTTCCTGCACGCGGATCCGATCCGCAAGGGCATGTGCGCACGGGCGCCGGTACCGCGACGCCCGCTCTTCGCATACTGACTGAAGCCGCACGATATCCGTTCGCGCCGGGCATCGTCCCCGCGAACGATCAATCTGCAATCCGAAAGAAGCGCGAAGCGACATGCCGCGCATACGGCGGATGATGCATTCGATGTGACGGCAAACGGCGTCATGCCGTTGCCGTCCGGTGGTGAGGGGAGGGGCGGTCGGACGCGCGCGACGGGAGTGGCGCCCGTACGCGCGCGACGCCGTTTCAGCCGCCGTAGATGTCGAAGTCGAAGTATTTCGACGCGAGCCGCTTGTAGGTGCCGTCCTTGACCATGTCGAGGATGGCGCCATCGATCTTCGCCTTCAGGTCGGTGTCTTCCTTGCGCAGCCCGATGCCGGCGCCGATGCCGAGCACCTTCTCGTCGACGAGCTCGGGGCCGACGAACGTGTAGTTCGCGCCGCGCGACGATTTCAGGAACCCGATCGCGGCCTGCACTTCATCCTGCAGCGCCGCGTCGAGGCGGCCCGAGGTCAGGTCCGCGTACACGCCGTCCTGGTTCTGGTACGACACGACGTTTGCGCCTTGCTTGCCCCAGTACGCCTTGGCGTATGTTTCCTGCGTCGTGCCCTGCTCGACGCCGATCGATTTGCCCTTCAGCGATTCGGCCGTCGGCAGCAGCGGCGAGCCCTTCTTCACGACGAGCCGCGTCGGCTGGTTGTAGATCTTCGTCGTGAAGCCGATCTGCTGCGCGCGCTGCGGCGTGATCGACATCGACGACAGCACCGCGTCGAACTTCTTCGCCTTCAGCGCCGGAATCATCCCGTCGAAATCGTTCTCGAGCCACACGCACTTCGCTTTCAGGCGCGCGCAGATCTCGTTGCCGAGGTCGATGTCGAAGCCGACGAGCTTGCCGTCGGGTGCCTTCGACTCGAACGGCGCGTAGCTGGCATCGGTGCCGAAGCGGATCGTGGTCCAGTCCTTCGCGACGGCGGGGCCTGCGGATACCGCGAGCAGGGCGATCGAAACAGCGGCAATCAGTCTCTTCATGGTGCGTTCCTTGGCGGGGTGCTTCCGGTTTCTGTGCGGCACGGTTTCACGGACCCGAACCGCATCTGCGCGCGGTGTCCGCACGGCCATTAACGCAGAAAATAAAATAAGAGTCCAGAATGGACAAAAAATGTCGTTTTGTCGGATGCATGGGCTGGTCGCCGGGTGTCGACCCTTGCAAAAATACGAAAATGGACTAATCTTGTTAGTAGATTCATTTAGAGACTAACGATCATGTCACAGCCAGCCTACGAATCGCATTCCGCCCCGCCGCAGGCTTCGATCGCGCAGATGTCGGCGGCCGGCCTGCGCGCGTTTTTCAACATCGCGCGCGACTGGGAACTGACGATCGACGAGCAGATCGTGCTGCTCGGGTCGCCCGGCCGTTCGACGTTCTTCAAGTGGAAGGCCACGCCGGAATCGGCGCGGCTGCCGCGCGATACGCTCGAGCGGCTATCGCTGCTGCTCGGCATCTACAAGGCGCTGCAGATTCTGCTGCC
This sequence comes from Burkholderia sp. D-99, assembly GCF_011605345.1. Classification (GTDB taxonomy): domain Bacteria; phylum Pseudomonadota; class Gammaproteobacteria; order Burkholderiales; family Burkholderiaceae; genus Burkholderia. The sequence continues at coordinate 1,605,430 of NZ_JAAOXM010000001.1, read as the reverse complement.
GCAGCCGGCCGCGGCGGATGCGTGGGTCAAGCGGCCCAACGACGCGGCGCCGTTCGGCGGCAAGCGCGCACTCGACCGGATGCTCGCCGGCAACGTCGGCGACCTGATCGCCATCCGGCAATATCTCGATGCGATGCGAGGTGGCTGGGCGTGACGATGCCGATCCAAGCACAACAATGGCCCACGACCGCGGTCGACTGGGCGCCTGCCTATCGCGTGATCCCCACCCGTTTTCCGGCAATCAACCTGTTCGACCGCGTTGCGTCAGCGGACGATTTCGACGCGCTTTACGCGCTCGAATCGCTGACCAACGACCGGATTCGCAACGAAGTCGGCACGCTTGATCTCGTGCCGCCCGCCGAGCGTCGCTACGGGCAGGGCTGGGGGCCGATCATGGCCGCGTTCACGCACCTGAATCCGCAGGGCAGCCGTTTTTCCGACGGCAGCTATGGCGTGTTCTATTGCGCGCGCTCGCGCGATACGGCGATCGCCGAAACGCGTTATCACAGCGCGCTGTTCCTGGCGGCGACGAAGGAGCCGCCGATGCGCCAGCAGATGCGGCTCTACACGGTGATTGCGCAAGGCGACGTGGCCGACGTGCGCATGTGGCCGAAACGCGATCCGGCGTTGCTGCACCCGCTCGACTACAGCGCCGGGCAGGCGCTCGGTCGTGCGGTGCGCAATGCCGGCGGCGCGGGGATCGTCTACCCGTCGGTGCGGGATCCGCGCGGCGAGTGCCTGGCGGCGTTCCGCACCGCGCTGCTGCGCGACTGCCATCACGCGGCGTACCTCGAATACAACTGGAACGGCTCGGTGGTCGACGTGGTGTTCGAACTGAACCAGGTCGGCTAGTATCCGCCCGCGGGCGTCAGGGCGTCAGGGCGTCAGGGCGTCAGGGTGTCAGGGTGTCAGGGTGTCAGGGTGTCAGGGCGTCGGGGTGTCAGGGTGTCAGGGTGTCAGGGCGTCAGGACATCAGGGCAGCGGCCACTCGCCCGCCTGGCGTTCGCGCGCTTCGGCCTGCGTCATCGACCAGGTGCGCCCGGTGCGCGGCTCGGCGAGCGTGAGCCGCCCGGCCGGTGCGAACGCACCCGTGTCGATGAACCACTGCGCGCCGATCCGCTGCGGTGCGCGCACCGGCGTGTGCCCGGTGCAGGTCAGCGACAGCCCGGCTTGCCGCGCCGGATCGGCGAGCCCCTGGACGAGATCGCGGCCCCAGATCAGCCGTTCGCGCACGTCGTGCGAATAACTGCCCGTGTCGAGATCGGCGTCCGAGCCGAAGAATTCCGCATGCAGCACGTTGAAGCGCCCGGGGCCGACGCCGATCACGCGCACCAGCGGCAGCGCGTCGACGCGCGCCGCATGCGCGTGCAGCCGTTCCGGCGGCAGGTCGGCGCCCCAGTCGCCGCCGATCCCGCGCCACGCGTCGGGCGACAGCTTGCCGCGCGCCACGAGGCTCAGCACTTCCTCGTGATTGCCGCGCACGACGTGACACCACGGGCGGTCGAGCAGCTCGAGCGTGGTTTCGGATGCCGGGCCGCGGTCGACGAGATCGCCGACCGAGAACAGGCGGTCGCGAGCCGGATCGAAGCGGATGTCGCGCAGCAGGGCGCGCAGCACGTCCACGCAGCCGTGCAGGTCGCCGACGACGAAGTCGCGGCCGGCCGTGTTCGCGGGATGGCGGCAGAGAGGGGCGGTGGCAGTCATCCCATTATCTTAGGCGCTCGCGCCCATCGCCACGTCACGATGGAATGACGATAATCGGGGCAGTACCCGCCGGCGCGGCGTAGCGGGCTGTCCCGCGCGCCGGTCGAACCCTTTCCATCCGCTTTCGGAATCACACGATGACGTTTTATCCGCAGGTATTACGCAACCGGCCGCGCATGGTTGCGGCATTCGTCGCCGGCTTGCTTTGCGCGCTGCTCCTGCCGTTTCCGCTGCGTCCGACCGTGCGTGCGCTGATCGGCTGGGATTGCGCGATCTGGCTGTATCTCGTGCTGATGTGGGTGCGCATGGTCACCGCGCACCACCACAAGGTGCGCGAAGTCGCGATCCGCGAGGATGAAAACGCGACGACCGTACTGACCGTCGTGTGCCTCGCGACCGTCGCGAGCGTCGCTGCGATCGCGATCGAGCTCGCGACCGCCAAGAGCGTCGGCTTCAGCGCGGGACTCAGCCATTACGCGATCACGGGCGCGACGCTGTTCGGCGCGTGGTTCCTGATCCCGACGATCTTCACGCTGCATTACGCGCGGCTCTATTACGGCTCGCCGAGCAGCGATCGCGCGCTGCGCTTTCCGGACCGCAACCCCGAACCCGATTACTGGGATTTCCTGTATTTCGCGTTCACGATCGCGGTCGCGTCGCAGACGGCCGACGTGTCGATGACGAACCGATCCGCGCGGCGCTCGGTGCTCGCGCAGTCGATCCTGTCGTTCTACTTCAACATGGCCGTGCTCGGGCTGTCGATCAACGTCGCGGCCGGCCTGCTGAGCTGACGCAGGCCTGGATCATCCGTAGCGTTACTTGAGCAGGTCGTACGGGCCGCCGCGCTCCAGCGCCCGCTGATACGCGGGCCGCGCGTGGATCGCGTCGAGAAAGCGCGCGATCGCGGGATACCGGCTGCCGCCCCCGCGCGCGGTCGCGGCTTCGAGCGGAAAGCTCATCTGGATGTCGGCTGCGCTGAAGCCGTCGCCGACGAACCAGCCGGTGCGGCTCAGCGCGCCGTCGATATGGCCGAGGTGCAGCGCGATCTGCGGATCGACGAAGCCCGACTGCAGCGTCGCGGCGATCTTGCGCGCGATCGGCCGCGCGAAGAACGGCATCGGCGCATGCGCGATCCGCAGCGCGACGAGCTTGAGCAGCAGCGGCGGCATCGCCGATCCTTCCGCGTAGTGCAGCCAGTACGTGTAGTCGTGCCGCTCGGGCGTGCCGGGCGGCGGCGCCAGGCGCCCGTTGCCGTAGCGTTCGACCAGGTACTCGATGATCGCGCCCGATTCGGCGTACGTGCGGCCGTCGTCGGTGACGACCGGCGACTTGCCGAGCGGATGGATCGCGCGCAACTCGGGCGGTGCGAGCATCGTCTTCGGATCGCGCGCGTAGCGCACGATCTCGTACGGCACATCCAGTTCTTCGAGCAGCCAGAGCACGCGCTGCGAGCGCGAGTTGTTCAGGTGATGGACGGTGAGCATGGCGACGCCGGAAGTGGGGGCGGGAACGACATCATACCCAGCGCGTGCGGCGCGCACGCGAAACGCGTCGCGCGCGGTGACACGGCGCGTCTGGCCGACCGAGTCTAGCCGGCCGCGTCTAGCCGACCGCACCTGGCCGGCCGCCCCGATCCATCACGCGCGCCGCACCGCGATCCACGCACCCCAGAACAGGCTCGCGAAAAAGCGCAGCGGCGCATCGAAGCCCGCCTCGCGCAGCAAACCGAACACGGCTTCCTCGGACGCGGGCGGGTCGGCACCCTGCAGGATCTTCGCGAGTTGCGCACGCACCGCATCGGGCGTCGCGCCTTTCATGCGCCAGCGCTGCTGCCATGCGTCGAGCAGGCGAGGGTGGTCCGCGTAGCGGCGATGGTTGCCGGCGAGCACGAGCGGCGCGCCGGGTTTCAGGCGTCGCGCGATCGCATGCAGCAGTGCCGCCTTCGCTTCGTCGCCCGGGACGTGATGCAGCACGCCGATCAGCGTCGCACCGTCGAATGCAGGCGTGTCGGGCAACGCATCGACACCGTCCTCGACGAACACCGCGCGCGTGCCGAAGCCCGCGGCCTCGATGTTCGAGCGCGCGAGCGCGAGCATCGGCGCGGACGGGTCGACGGCCGTGAACCGCCAGCCTGGCTCGAGCGCGGCCGCCACGCAGATTTCCTGCCCCGTGCCGCCCGCGCCCGCGACGAGGATCCGCGCATCGGGTGCCGCGATGGCCGACGCGAGCATGCACGCGGTGAGTTCATGGCAGGCATCGTAGCCGGCGAGCGCGATGCGGGACTGCTCGGCGTATTCGTGTGCACGTGCCGGATCGAATTTGGCGGCACTGGCGGGAAGCGACATGGCGGGTTCCTCGGGGAGGGGGCGGACGACGTGTCCGCGAGCATGGCGCAGAGCGTAAGCGTGCGCGGCCGGTGCAACAAGGCGAGCACGCATTCCGGTATGCGGGCTACCCGCCTCGCCGGCCCGTGCGGATTGCGGGTTTTCCCGGGGTCGATTCGCTTTTAATAATGTCCGGGAACGATGCATCGGGGTGGCGAATCCGGCGCATACTCGGTTCTCTCCCCCCGCCTGGCCGTCGCATGCCGGGCCCCGATGTGCCGCGCCGCTGGCGCGGCCATGCCGCTCGGTACGCACGAGGAGCGCATGATGTCCGATTGTCCGCACGATCCGTATGCGCAGCACCACATTCACTGCTTGCCGTTCGGCGCACAGCCCTGTGGCGCGCTCTGCGCGACGCCGCGCACGCATTTTCGCGTGTGGGCGCCGGGCAGCGCGCAGGTCCAGCTCGAACTCGATACTGGCTTCGGCCCGTTGTTCGTCCCGATGGCGGCCGCCGGCACGAACTGGTTCGAAGTCTTTGCCGATTGTGGCGCGGGCGCGCTTTACCGCTATCGCCTCGACGATGCGGTATCGATTCCCGATCCCGCGTCGCGCTCGCAACCCGAAGGGCTCAACGGCCCGAGCGAGGTCGTCGATCCGCGCGCGTTCACGTGGCGCAATACGTTCTGGCGCGGGCGCCCATGGGAAGACATCGCGCTCTATGCGATCCGCCCGCACGCGGTGGGCGGTTTTGACGCCGTGCGCCGGCGCCTGCCGCAACTCGCGCGCCTCGGCGTGACTGCACTGGAGCTGCTCGCGTCGCCTCACGACAGCCTGCCGTTCGCGCCGCTCGCGGCCGAAGGCGGTCCCGACGCGCTGAAGGCGCTGATCGACGATGCGCACGGCTACGGTCTCGCGGTGCTGCTGGAGCTCGACTACGCGCGCTTCGGCAGTGGCACCGATGCGCTGCGCCACTACGCGGCGCCGTTCTTCCACACGCGCGACGACCCACTGCAGGCGCCGCCGCTCGCGCTCGATCATCCGGAGGTCTGCGATTTCTTCTGCGACAACGCGCTGTACTGGATCGACGAGTACCGTTGCGACGGGCTGCGCCTGCGCGAAGCCGACCGGATCGGCGTGTCGTGGCTGCGCGAGATCGCGGATCGGGTGCGCGCGGCCGTGCCGGCTGACCGGCTCATCCATCTCGTACTCGGCAGCGAGCGGCATCCGGCGCATCTTGCCGATACCCATTTCGATGCGCAGTGGAACGGGTGCGGCGAACGCGCGCTGCATCGGCTGACGGGGCGCGACACGTCGGCTCATGAAGGCATTTCCGCGCACCAGTCGATCCACACGCTCGCCCGCGCGCTGACCGCGGCCGGGGCGGCGTTCCAGCCGACCGGGTCGGGAGAGGGCATGGCGGCCGACAGCGGGCTGTCGTTGACGTCGCTGGTGCTGTCCGATGGCGCGTGGCGCGACAGCGGGCAGGGCGACCACGGGCAGGAGGCCGGTCTGGCCGCACTTGCGCTGTCGCTGCTCACGCCGCAGATTCCGTTGATCTTCGACGAAACCGCGCGGGATGCCGATCGCGCGCATTTCGTCCAGTCGGCGCTGGCGGTGCGCGCGAAGCTGATCTCGCCGCGATTGTCCGATTGCCGGCCGCAGGACGCGCATGCGCTGAAGGCGGACGGTGACGGCGATGCCGACGCGCTGCTCGCGTCATGGCGTCTTGCCGACGACGAGACGCTCACGATCGCGTTGAACCTGTCGCCCGATGCGGTGCCGTTCGATGCCCCGAGAGGGCAGGTCGTGTTCGAGACGCCGGCGCGAGCGCGCGACCGGGTCGATGAAGGGGAGTTGCCGCCGTATTCGCTCGTCGCGTGGCTGACGGGTGACGTCAACCGGTATGCGCTTACGCACGATGCGCGTCGCATCGACGACGGTGCCTGGCGCGGATGGCGTCCGAACCTGAACGCATGACGACGTGAGCGGGTAAGAGACCGTACGGCCGGGCGCATCCGGGCCCGGCTGCACCGCAGGAAATTCCCGAACTACCAGAACCCGCGAATGCCGGCGATGCCGTACGCGCCGTGGCGGCGCGCGTCGTCGAGGTGCGTGCGCGTCATGCCGCCGAGCGCGAAGACGGGCATCGCGGCCTCGGCGGCCAGTGCGTCGAACTGCGCCCAGCCGAGCGTCGGCGCACCGGGATGACTGAGCGTCGGCAACACGGGCGACAGCGTGACGAAATCCGCGCCGCCACGCGCGGCTAGCAGCAGGTCGTCGTGCGTGTGGCAGGCGGCGGACACCCATCTTCCGGCCGGCAACGGCCGCTGCGTGGCGGCACGCAAGGCGGTGCCGTCAAGATGCCAGCCGGCACCGTCGAGCCGCATCACGCCGGCCGCATCGATCGGGCCGTTCAGCATCAGGTGTGCACCGGCCGCGTCACAGCGCACGAGCGCCGCAGCGGCGAGCCGTGCAAACGCGGCTGCGTCGAGCGATTTCACGCGCAGTTGTACGAGCGTCTCGCCGCGCACGAGCACGGCCGACAGCCGGTCGAGGAACGCCGCGCAATCGGCTGCCGACGCGGACGCCGGCTCCGGCGTGATCACGCAGCAGCGCGGCAGCGTGGTGGTCATCGCGTGCGGCAGCGGCAACCACGAGCGGCCGTCATTCGTCGGCCTCTTTCGTGATCTTCGGGTACACGCGCACGAGCACGATGCGCGGCCCGTTCATCTTCTTCACGACGACGTCGAAGCGGTCGAACGACACGCGCTGCCCTTCGGTCGGCAGGTCGCTGAGCGCCTGGATCACGAGGCCGCCGACCGATTCCGCGCGGCCTTCGTCGATGTCGATGCCGAGTGCCTGTTCGAGCGACACGACGGGCAGGCTGCCCTTGCCCATCAGCGTGCCGTCGTCGAGGCGGCTCCAGTCGGCGTCGCCCTGGCGGAACTCGTCGTGGATCTGGCCGACCAGCGCGCCGAGCAGGTTGTCGAGCGTCAGGAAGCCGATCGGCTTCTCGCCCTTGTTGCCGACCAGCGCGAAGTGAGGTGCGCCCTTGCGGAAGCGGCGGAACAGGTCGAGTGCCGGGGTGTCGGGCTTCACGTACTGCACGGGGCGCACGTAGTCGGACAGGTCTTCGAGCGCGGCGCCCGCGTGACGCGCGAGCAGCAGGTCCTTCAGGTGGATCAGCCCGCTCACCTGTTCGCGCGACGCATCCTCGAACAGCGGATAGCGGCTGAAGCGGTGCCGCGCGACGATCTCCATGTTGTCCGGCAGCGGCAGGTTGCGGCGCAGGCCGATCATTTCATGGGCCGGCCGCATCAGGTCCGACACGGTCATCGACGAGAAATCGAGCGAATGTGCGAGCGTGTTCCACTCGTCGTTGCTGTACGTGCCGCGCGCGGGCTGTGCCGGATTGCCGGTCGTGCTGCGGCGGCTGCGCAGGATCAGCTTCAGCTCGTCGGTCGAGTAGTGCGCGTCGCCGCCGTGGTCGGCCGACAGCCCCGCGAGCCGCAGCACCGCGTTGGCGCTGTTGTTGAGCACCCAGATCGCCGGGTACATCGCCCAGTAGAACGCGTACAGCGGCAACGCGACCCACAGGCCGACCTTCTCCGACTGGCGGATCGCCATCGATTTTGGCGCAAGCTCGCCGACGACGATGTGCAGGAACGAGATCAGCGAGAACGCGAACACCAGCGAGATCAGGTGCACGACGCGCTCCGACTGCACGCCGATCAGGTCGAGCAGCGGGCCGAGCAGTTGCGCGAACGCCGGTTCGCCGACCCAGCCGAGGCCGAGCGACGCGAGCGTGATGCCGAGCTGGCAAGCGGAAAGATACGCGTCGAGCCGGCCGTGCACGATGCCGAGGATGCGGCCGCGCAGGCCGTGCTTGCGGGCCAGTGTCTTGACGCGCGTGGCGCGCAGTTTGACCAGGCCGAATTCGGCCGCGACGAAGAACCCGTTCAGGGCCACCAGGAACAACGCGCCGATGAGCGCGAAGATCTGTAACAAAGAATCACTCCGGTTATGACAGGCCCATCAGTATAGAGCCAGAAAGGAATTTGTAATGTACTGGGCGGCCGATTGCTTACACCGGCGCCTCGCCGGGGACGGAGAACGTGATGGTGGCGGTTGCGCCATCGGCGAACGCGTCGTGCGAGAACGTGCCGCCGTGTGCGAGCGCGACGCGCTGGCAGAGCGCAAGCGTCCAGGCGACGCGCTTCGCGTCGCGTTCGCGTAGCAGCTCGCGTCGTGCGAACGATTCGAATGCGTGCGGCTGCGCGGGATCGGCGAGCGCGCCGGCGTCGACGGTGCACGTGGCGCGCGCGGTGAACTGCACGCCGTCGCGTGCGCACGCGACCGTCACGCGGCCGGCGGCGGCGCTGGCTTCGACGGCGACCGTCAGCATCGTCCAGAGCGCCTGCGCGATGCGTTCGCGGTCGGCGGTCAACGACGGTTCGCCGTCCGGCAGCGTCGCGTCGAGCGTCACGTGCCGTGCGTCGGCGAGCGCGAAACGGACGAGTGCGAGCGTGTCGTCGAGCAGCGCGCGCAGCGCGAACGGCTGCGGCTCGAGTGCGAGCGTGCGCGTTTGCGCGCGCGGCGCGTCGAGCACGTCGTCGATCAGCGCGACCTGCTGGTCGATCCCGGTGCGGATGCCCGCGAGCGCGCGCTGCAGATTCGGATCGGCGTTGGCGAGCTGACGCTCGAGCACGTACGCCCAGCTATGCATGGCGTTCAGCGGGCTGCGCAGGTCGTGCGACGCGGTGGAGAGCGCCTGGTCGCGCAGGAACAGCGCCGCCTGGGTGGCGTAATGCGCTGCGCGTTCGCGCAGCAGGTCGGCGGCGGGATCGACGGAAGTGGACGTCACGGAGCTGGCCTGTCGGAAGCGGTTGGCGTGGAAGTCACGCGAACCGCCATTATAGGGACGGTGCGTGTCACGCCGGCAGCGCGTCCTCGTCCTTTTTCCGGGCGTCGCCGTTCGGCAGCAACTGGCACGCGAGCAGGCCGGCCAGCATCAGCGCGCAGCCGACGAGCGCGCGCAGCGTCAGCGTTTCGCCGAGCGCGGCCCAGCCGGCGATCGCCGCGAACACGCCTTCCATGCTGAAGATCACGGCCGCGTGCGCGGGCGCCGCGTCGCGTTGCGCGACGACCTGCAGCGTATAGCCGACGCCGACCGACAGCAGGCCGCCATACAGCAGTGTCGGCAATGCGTTGCGCAGCATCGCACCGCTGACCGGCTCGACGGCGAGGCCGACCGTGAGGCACGTCACGCCGCATACGACGAATTGCATGAACGCGAGCACGAGCGGATTGTGGCGCTTCGCGAAATGGCCGACGGCCATCACGTGCGCGGCGATGATCACGGCGCCAGCGAGCTGGAACCAGTCGCCGTACAGCACCGAGAAGTGCTCGTTGATGCTGAGGAAATACAGGCCGATCGCCGCGAGCAGCGCGCCGAACCACGTGCCCGGGCCGATCCGGTGACGGGCGAACACGCCCATCAGCGGCACGATCACGACGTACAGCGAGCTGATGAAGCCCGCGTTGGCGATGCGCGTGTATTGCAGGCCGATCTGCTGCAGCGAAATCGATACCGCCAGCAGCCCGCCGAGCGCGAGGCCGGGCAGCAGCAGCGCCGGCTCACGGCGGATCGCCGCGAGCTGCGCGCGCGACGCCGTGTTCAGCGTCAGCAGCGGCACGAGCACCAGCGCGCCGAGCAGGAAGCGCAGTCCCGTGAACAGGAACGGCCCGATCACGTCGAGGCTCAGGCGTTGCGCGACGAAAGCCGAACCCCAGATCGCGGCGGCGGCGAGCATCAGCAGGTTGGCACGGAGGTGCTTGCGGGCTTCGGGCTTCATCGGAATTCTTCTGGAGATTGCGGGCGGCGGAACCTGCTAGTTTACGCCGAGATTGCAAGGCTGTCGGCAAACCTGCGCAACGCGGCGGCGGCGCGTGCGTCGCGCACGCGCGAATAGAGCACGACCTGCGACAGCGGCAGCGGCGGCAGCCCGAATTTCGCGCCGACGTCGACCAGCGTGCGCGGCGCGACACGCCGCGCGAGCGGGCAGACGGCAAGCCCCGCGGCAGCGGCGGCCGTGACCGCCGCGACGCCGCCTCCCGTAAAGCGCTCGCGCCACGGCCGCCCTGCGTGATCGAGTGCGCGCAGCGCGGCGGCCCGCACGCCGCACGGGCCGGCCAGCACCGCGAGCGGCAGCGGCTCGCCGGCACGCGGCGCCCAGTCCGGCGCGGCGAGCCACGCGAGCGGTTCGGAAAACAGCAGCGTGCCGTCTTCGCGCGGCGGGTCTTCGCCCGGTTCGTGCCGCACGATCACCGCATCGAACCGGCGTTCGTCGTATTGCGCGAGCAGGTTCGTCGACGTTCCGAGATGCATTTCGAGCGACAACCCCGGATCCTGCCGATGCAGGCTCGTGAGCACGGCCGGCAGGTCGGGCACGGCCACATGTTCGCTGACGCCGAGCGCGAGCCGGTGCGTGCCGGCCGAGATCGCGCCGAGCGCGTGGTCGTGCGCATCGAGCAGCGCGCGGGCGGCCGGCAGGAAATTCTCGCCGTCGGCGGCCAGCTTGACCACGCGCGGCGTGCGCGCGAGCAGCGGCTTGCCGAGGTGGGTTTCCAGTCGCTTCAGCTTCAGGCTCACGGCCGACTGCGTGGTGCCGAGCGCATCGGCGGCGCGCGTGAAGCTGGCGAGATCGGCGACCAGCACGAACGCGCGGACGGCATCGAGGTCAAGGACTTTCATTTCTGATGTAAATGGATGAAATATGCATCAATGACTGTTTATTATAGTTCGGCGGGCCTAACCTGACGCTGTGTTTCCGTTCTTCAACGTCAACTTCACCGACAGGAGCAGGACCATGCCATTCACCCGTATCGCAGTGCGCGAAGGCAAACCGGCCGCCTACCGTGCGGCGCTCGTCGACGGCGTGCATCGCGCGCTGATGCACACGTTCAACGTGCCCGAGGACGATATCTTCATGGTCGTCACCGAGCATGCGGCCGAGAACTTCGTATACGGTCGCCACTACCTCGATATCGAACGCAGCGACGATCTCGTGATGATCCAGATCACCGCGAACAACACGCGCACGCTCGAACAGAAGCGGGCGCTGTACCGGGCGATCGCGGACAACCTCGCGCAGCAGCCCGGCGTGCGGCAGCAGGATGTATTCATCAGTCTTGTCGAGGTGCTGAAGGAGGACTGGTCGTTCGGCAACGGCCTCGCGCAATACGCCGTTTGACCTGCGACAGGTCGACAGGGCCAGATCGTCGCCTGCGCGTTTTTGCGACGTGTACTATGGAAGCTGCTTCACGGGCGACGCCGGTGCGATCGATGCGCCGGCGCTTCTTCATGTGCAGGAGCCTCCATGTCGCGTGTGCTGGAAATCGTGTTGTCGCTGTCGCTGGAAGGGTGGCCCGTCAAGGCTGCAAGTCGCGCCCGCGGCGCGCAGCGTGATTTCGGCGCCGAGCTCGTGCGCGCGTGGCGGATCTGCCCGCAGGTCCGGATGCGCCGCGGCCATGAACGCGTGACGATCGAGCCATGCCAGATCGAGGAGGCCGAGCCGAGCCCTGGCGCAAGCTGGTGGACGTGGGTCGAGTCGAATGCGCATGGAAGGCGGGTCGTTGCGTCGCGCACGAAGGCGTTCGCGCCAGGTGTCACGGCGCGCGAGCTGTTCGACGCGGAGCATGCGGGCATCGTCGTCGCGATGCCGTTACCCGTACGCGAGGCGGCCGTCGCGGCCGAGGCCGGCGCAGCGGCAAGCGAAGTCGACGGCGCCGCGCCGGATACGGCCGGGCGCCCGGAGGGCAGCACACAACCGGAATCGTCGGCGCTGCGCCTCGTCAGCGAACGGCGGCGCGGGCGGTGGGCCGACGACAGCGGCGTCGTGGTCGAGATGACGCTCGACGACGTCACGCTGCACCGCGGCAGCGAGCCGCCGCACCGCTACGTCGAACTGCGTCTCGCCGCGCCCGATTGGGAAACCTTGCCCGCGCGCACCGCCGCGCTGCACGCGCTGTTTGCGGCGGCGCGCGAATTGAGCGGCGCGTGGCCCGCATTCGTGCAACTGACGAGCGTGATCGATCGCACATGTGCGGCCGAGCCGACCACCGACGGGCCCGTCAAGGCAAAGCTCGTCGACCTGACCGGCGTGCGCACGCAGCGCGCCGCGCTGTTCGCGCTGTCCGGCGACATCACTGCGCAATGGCTCGGCAACGAGGGCGGCGTGCTCGAGCACGACGATCCCGAATTCGTGCACCAGATGCGGGTCGCGCTGCGCCGCCTGCGTACGCTGATGCGCTTCTTCCCGCTCTTTGCCGACCGCCAGTGGCGGGACACGCTCGGCGTCGACCTGCGCTGGCTTGCCGCGCTGCTCGGCACGGTGCGCGACTGGGACGTGTTCGCGACCGAAAGCCTGCCCGCGCTGATCGCCGCCGACGGTGGCGACGGCGAGTGGCACGGCACGCTCGACGCCGCACGCGCGCAGTGCGGCGCGGCGCGGGGCGAGTTGCGGCAGGCGCTGCATTCGGCCCGCTACGCCCGGCTGACGCTCGGCTGGCTCGAATGGCTGAGCTTGCTTGCGCTGCCGCCCGCCGAACACGGCGATGCACCCTCGCTGCGGCGCCACGCGACGAAGCGCGTGCGGCGGCTGTTCGGTCATCTGTACGCGTCGCCGTCGCTCACGTCACTCGACACGGCTGCGCGCCATCAGGTGCGGATCGATGCGAAGCGGCTGCGCTATGCACTCGAATTCTTCGCGTCGCTGGCGTCGCGCCGCACACGCACCGAGACGGTCAAGACGCTCACGCGCGTGCAGAGCGTGCTCGGCGAAGCCAACGACACGATGGTCGCGCTGCATCATCTCGAAAAACTGGCGGCGCCGCCGTACCAGCTCGGTTTCGTGCGCGGCTACGGCGCTGCGCTCGAGCAGCGCGCGGCGCGCGATGCCGAGACACTGCTTGCCAGCCTGCGGCCGCCGAAGCTCGACGGCAAGCCGGGTTGAGCGGCACGCGCTGACTATAATGGCCGCCCGATTCCCGCACGTATCCCGATGACCGACACACCGCATTCCTCCCCGTCCGCCGAACCGCTCGAACTGGGCGGCGAGCTGTGGCTGCGCGCCGGCGAACAGACGCTCGGCGGCGCCACGCGCATCGCGCTGCTCGCGGCGATCGGCGACACCGGTTCGATCACGCGCGCGGCGAAGGCCGTCGGCCTCAGCTACAAGGCTGCCTGGGATGCCGTCGACACGATGAACAATCTGGCCGGTGAACCGCTCGTCGCGCGTTCGACGGGCGGCAAGGGCGGCGGCGGCACGACACTGACGCCGCGCGCGACGTCGCTGATCGCCGCGTTCCGCACGATCGAGCGCGAGCATCGCCGGTTCATCGAGGCCGCGAGCGCGGCCGTGGCCGGGTTCGACGTCGACTGGGCGCTGATCGGCCGGATCGGGATGAAGACCAGCGCGCGCAACCAGTTGTTCGGCAAGGTCGCGTCGATCGTGCGCGGCACCGTCAACGACGAGGTCACGCTCACGCTGCCCGGCGGGCAGCCGGTCGTTGCCGTGCTGACGCACGAGAGCGCCGATGCGCTCGGCCTGCAGGCGGGCGCGGATGCATGCGCGCTCGTGAAGGCGTCGTGGGTCGTGATCGCGGTCGATGATGGCGAGCCCGCGTTGAAGGTGTCCGCGCGGAACCAGCTGCGCGGCCGTGTGGAATCCGTCACGGCGGGCGCGGTGAACAGTGAGGTGACGCTGGCGCTGAATGGCGGTGGGACGCTGACGGCAGTCGTGACCAACAACAGCGTCGGTGCACTGCAGCTCGACGCGGGCCGGCCGGCGATCGCGCTGTTCAAGGCGTCGAGCGTGATTCTTGCGGTGACGGGCTGACGAAGCAGGAGGGCGGCGCGCTTCGGCGATCGTGTAACGGGCGGGGCGAAGCCGGCATCGCACAGCGCCTGCACGGCACCGGCTTCGTTTCCGCTTTCAGCATATGCCGCTACGCGCGGCTTCTCTCAGGCTCCAACCTGCCTGCCACGACCACGGCCTCGCACGCTCACGCGACGCGCGTCGGCCACTCGGCGTGCGGCGGAGCCGCCTGCACGCGTCCTTCGCTCAACTGCACGACCTGGTCGCCAAACGCGGCGACGTCGTCGGGATCGTGCGAGATCAGCACCATCGGGATATCGAGCCGCGCCTGCAGTTCGGCGAGCTCGTGACGCATGCGCTGGCGCATTGCGCCGTCCAGCGCCGCGAACGGTTCGTCGAGCAGCAGGATCCGCGGCTGCGCGACCAGTGCGCGCGCGAGCGCGACGCGCTGTTTCTGCCCGCCCGACAGTTGCGACGGATACTGCCCCGCGAGCGCTTCGAGATCGAACGCCTGCAGCCAGTACGCGACTTCCGGCGGTACCGTCTTTGCGCGCGGGTTGCGCAGCCCCGACGTGAGCCCGAACGCGATGTTCTGGCGCACGTTCAGGTGCGGAAACAGTGCGTAGTCCTGGAACAGGTACGCGACGCGGCGTTCGCGGGTCGGCACGTCGATGCGGCGCGCGGCGTCGAACAGCGGTTCGCCGTTCAGCACGATCGTGCCTTCGTCGGGCGACAACAGTCCGGCGATCGCCTGCAGCGTCATGCTCTTGCCCGCGCCGGACGGCCCGAACAGCACGACGCGCTGTGTCGTCGCAGTGAACGACATGTCGAGCGTGAAGCGGCGCTCGGCGTTCGCGTAGGTCTTGCGGATGTCGACGACGAGGCTCATGCGGGCCTCCGCCGAAGCCGGCCGGCCACGAAAGACGATGGGCGAGGCAGGCACTTCATGTCAGCTGGCTCCGCCGGGCACGCGACGGCATGAGCCAGCCGGTCGCGAGCAATACGAGCACGCAGGTGATCGACGTCACCAGCACGAGGAAGTTGGCCGTGTTGTCGTCGCCGGCCTGCACGGCCGCATAGATCGCGACCGACAGCGTCTGCGTGCGGCCGGGCAGGTTGCCCGCGATCATCAGCGTCGCGCCGAACTCGCCGAGCGCGCGCGCGAACGCGAGCAGCGCGCCCGCGAGGATTCCGCGCGTGGCGAGCGGCAGCGTCACGCGGAAGAACACCGCGACTTCGCCGAGCCCGAGCGTGCGCGCGGCGCGTTCGAGATGCGGATCGACGCCTTCGAATGCAGCCCGCGCCGATTTCAGGATCAACGGAAACGCGACGACCATCGACGCGATCACTGCGCCTTGCCACGTGAATACGAGCTCGATGCCGAGCCTGTCGAGCCACGCGCCGAACACGCCGCGCCGGCCGAGCAGCACGAGCAGGTAATACCCGAGCACCGTCGGCGGCAGCACGAGCGGCAGCGTCAGCACGGAATCGACGACGTCGCGCAGCGGCGAGCGCCAGCGCGCGAGCATGAACGCGGCCGCGACGCCGAGCACGATGTCGAGTGCGGTCGCCCAGCCGGCAACCTTCAGCGACAGCAGCAGCGGGACCCAGGCGTCTTGCATCGCGTTACGCTCACTTGCCCGCGGGCTTGAAGCCGAACGTCGACAGCACGGCCTGGCCTTGCGGCGACGCGACGAAGTCGATGAACGATTGCGCCTGCGCGGCGTGGCGGCTGTCCTTGACCACGGCGATCGGATAGGTGATGGCGGTCTTCGTCGGCACCGTCAGCGCGATTTTCACGCGGCCCGGCATGATCGCGGCGTCGGTGCCGAACACGAAGCCTGCGTCGACTTCGCCGCGCGCGACGTAGTCGAGGCTCTGGCGCACGTTGGCGGCCAGCACGCCCTTCGCGCTGACGGCATCCCACACGCCTGCCGCGCGCAGCGCGCCTTCGGTGTAGCGGCCGACCGGCACCGAGGCCGGGTCGCCGTACGCGATGCGCTTCACGCCGGGCGCCGTCAGATCGTTCAGCGACGTCGGCGCGGCGGCCTTGCTGTCCGCCGGCACGATCAGGACAAGCGAGTTCGCGGCGAAATCGCGACGCGTGCCGGGCACGATCACCTTTTCGTCGACCGCGCGATCCATTGCCTTCTGGTCGGCCGATGCGAACACGTCGGCCGGCGCGCCCTTGGCGATCTGCTGCATCAGCACGTCCGACGCGCCGAAGTTGAACAGCACCTTGGTATCCGGATGCTGCTTCTCGTACGCGTCACCGACGGCCTTGAACGCGTTCGTCAGGCTGGCGGCGGCCGACACGACCAGTTCATCCGCGGCGGAAGCGGGCGCGCTGAACGCGATGCCAGCAGCGGCAAGCGTGGCGATCGGCAGCAGGCGGAGCAGGGTGCGGCGAAGCGGACGGACGGTTGAGCGCATGGTGGATTCGTTTTGAATGGGTGGAAACCGTAATCGTAATATAGGGCGGGTTATAACGCTCGACATACCGCTCATGCGACGGCGCGCATGTAATGGTCAGACCTGAATAGGGGTGTGTGCGCCGGCCGGGTGACCGGTCACGTACGGAGCGTCTGCGGTGACGACTGGGTGCGCTGCAGCGACGACGGCTGCGATGCGGGGCGGTAGTTCGGGTTGGCCTTCCAACGCGCGCGGACGAACGGGCGTTCGTGGCCCGACAGTTGCAGTGCCACCTTGGTGACCCAGCGATGCGACGGCACCGTGATGCCGTGCAGCGCCACGGTGACGAGCGCGAGGCTCGCGACGACCGCGGGCACCGACCAGCGGTGTGGCACCGCGCGCCATGAACCCGCGATAAACGCGAGCGCGGCGATCGCGCCGACGATACAGCCGGTGATCGATTCGGACGGCGAATGCGCGTCGAGCGCGACGCGCGACACGCCGACCGCGACGCCGGCCGCGAGCCCGAGCGCGATGCCGGCGATCCGCACCGGCGTGCGCGTGCGGATCAGCGCCAGGAAAATCGCGACCGGATAGACCGACGTCGACAGCATCGCATGGCCGCTGAACCCCGTGAAATCCCACTTGCGGATGCCGATCCCCCAGCCGAGGAACGCGATCTTCGTCAGCGCGACCACGCCGATCGCGGCCGCGAGCACGCCGAGCCACGCGGCCGCGCGCTGCCACGAGTAGCCGAGCGCGAGCCAGACGGCGATCGTGATCGCGAGCGGCAAGGTCAGGCCGGCGCCGCCGAACGCGGTGATCATGATCCACAGGTGAGACGACAGGTCGAACATCGGGAAGGGGACGAACGAAGGCGGGGAGGATGCTTAAATCAACGCGCGAGCCGGGAAGAACGACTACAACGGATACAAGCGGCGAAACCCCAGTATAGCGCCGCGTGCGCATGAGCCCCGTTTTTTGCGCGGCCGGGAACTATCCGCATGCAGGAAAAATCCCAGAAACAATGTTATGGTGCATTGCACAAAGTCGAACGCTGCATCCGTTGTGGTGCCCCTATTTTTCCTGACTGCGAGCCCGATCGATGACCAAAAGTCTGACCAAGGTGTGGGTAGGCGGCATGAAACGCATGCTGTCTCCGGCCGCCAAGCGCGCGGCGCGCGATGCGCAGCGCATCACATGCGACGCCCTCGAAGCCGCGGCGTCTCCCGCCGTATCCGATCTGTCCCCGCCGCGCGAATCGCGCGTGCGCCCGCGCGCGGCCGCCTGGGCGGCCGGCGAGTGGACGCGCGGCGAACATCCGATGGCACCCGCGCTCGGGCGCCTCGTTCAGCATCTCGCTTACGGCCTCTACGTGCCGCCCGGCCGCCGGCGTGGCGCGATGCCGCTCGTCGTGATGCTGCACGGCTGCCAGCAGTCCGTCGACGAATTCGTGCAAGGCACGCGGATGAACCTGCTGGCCGACAAGCATGGTTTCGCGGTGCTGTATCCGGAGCAGTCGCTGCGCGCGCACGCGCACGGCTGCTGGCACTGGTATGAAGATACTGACCGCGCGGGCCGTGGCGAGGCGAACGCGGTGGCGTCGCTCGTCGATGCGCTCGTCGACGAGCGCGGTTTCGACGCGTCGCGTGTCTATGTCGCGGGGCTGTCGGCCGGTGCGGGCCTCGCGTCGCTTCTTGCACTGCACCATCCCGACCGCTTCGCGGCGGTGGCGTTGCACTCGGGCCCCGCGCTCGGCGAGGCGAATTCCGGCATTACCGCGATGGACGTGATGCGGCGCGGCGTGCGGCAGAACCCGGCCGCGGCCGTCGATGCGCTGGTTGATGCCGCCGCGTATCCGGGCATGCCGGCGCTGATCGTCCAGGGCGACGGCGACCACGTGGTTGCGCCGAAAAATGCCGACCAGCTGACGGTTCAGTTCATGCGCTTGAACGGGCTCGCCGACAGCCGCGGCGCACTGCGAGGCGGCGAGCGGGTCGAGACGCGCGACACGGGTGTGCAGATCACCGATGTCTGCCGCGACGGCGAGCCGGTCGTGCGGCTCTGCCACGTGAAAGGGCTCGATCATGCGTGGGCCGGCGGAGATGAAGCGGTGCCGTTTCATGCGGCGGTCGGCCCCGATGCGAGCGCGATGATCTGGGCCTTTTTCGAAGCACAGCAGCGCACTGTGGCGACCGAACGACGCATCGTCTGATCGACGCTGGCCAAGAACTAGGGTTTTCCCTATAATTCGGGAAAACCCTAGTCAAAGAACCCTTGGATTGCGAGATCGACCATGTACCTGCTGAGCCACCTCTTCCTGATGCTGACCAAGAACGCTGAAACGGCCCGTAAAGAGCGCGCCGAGGCGTACCTGTCCGAAGCAACCGACATCTACGATCTCGAATTCCGTATGCGCAAGATCGATCGCGAAGCGGCGGTGAACCGCCCGTATTCGATCGGCTCGCGCTAAGCAGCGCAAGGCGGGCCTGCCGGTCTGCCATTCCGGCGAGTCACGCAGTAAAAAAGGGCGCGTGCGGCTACATGCCGCACGCGCCCTTTTTGCATTCGCGGCCTTGCGTCGCGTCAGACGAGCGTCAGGCGCACCGGCACGTTGTTGCGCGTCGCGTTCGAGTACGGGCACACGTGGTGCGCTTTTTCGACCAGCGCTTGCGCGTCGGCCTTGTCGAGCCCCGGCAGCGACACGCGCAGCTCGATGTCGAGCCCGAAGCCGCCTGCGTCGTTCGGGCCGATGCCCACTTCCGCCGTGACCTGCGTGTCGGCCGGCAGCGCCTTCTTGTCCTGGCCGGCGACGAATTTCATCGCGCTCAGGAAGCAGGCCGAGTAACCTGCAGCGAACAGTTGCTCCGGATTCGTGCCTTCGGCGCCCGTGCCGCCGAGTTCGCGCGGCGCGGCCAGCTTTACTTCCAGCTTGTTGTCAGCGGATACCGCGCGGCCATCGCGGCCACCCGTGCTCGTGGCGCTGGTCTTGTACAGAATGTTCATCGTGCAGCTCCTGTCGGGAAAAGGGAGGAAAAGCGGCTCGGTCGAACGGGGTGTCGCCGGCCACGAGAAAAATATAGAACACAAATCATTTGTGTGCAAATGAAATTTCGAAGAAAAGGCCCGGTAGTACCGGGCCGGTTCGTCGATGCTCGCCTGTCAGCGTTCGTTGGCGGCCGACAGCGCGTCGCGCAGCTGCTGGAGATCGGCGCGCAACCTGACCAGGAACTCGGGGGATTGCTGCATCGCGCAAAAGAGATCGGCGGGTACCGAGCGCGCGCGGTCCTTCAGCGCACGGCCTTCCGGTGTCACGCGCACGTTCACGACGCGTTCGTCGGCCGCACTGCGCACGCGCTCGACGTAGCCGAGCGCCTCCAGCCGCTTCAGCAGTGGCGTGACCGTGGCCGGGTCGAGGTCGAGCCGCGCGGCGATGTCCTTCACGGCGATGTCGTCGCGCTCCCACAGCACGAGCATCGCGAGATATTGGGGATAGGTCAGCGACAGCTTGTCGAGCAGCGGCTTGTACGTTTTCGTCATCGCGTGCGAAGTCGAGTAGAGCGCGAAGCACAGTTGCTCGTCGAGCGTCTGGGGCAGTGGGGGCAGGCGGTCCATGATTCGGGAGGCGCGTTGAACGCGCGAACAATTTGTACGCAAATTATTTTGCGCGCAAAAGATCGGGATGAACAGGGGCGGCCGGCGCGGGGCGGTGGCCGACGGAGGCGGGGAAAGGGAGGGGGCGCCGGGAGTCAATCCGGCGCGGAGAGCGGCGGGCCGGCGACGCGCGCCGGCCGGAGACTTCAGCGGCCCGACGTGGTTGTCGTCGCGCCCGGCTCCTGTACGCCGAAGCAGCCGCGATAGGTCGCGTAGAACGAGCAGTACAGCATCGTGACGATGACGATCGTCACCGGCATCATGATCGTCAGTGCATAGGCGCCGGCGCCGAGCGCCTGCAGCAGCAGCGACAGCGCGAGCGACGTGCCGAGCGCGACGCCGAACCACAGCGCGCCGTACACGACGAACGCGCCGCGATTGCGCCAGCAGCTGACGATGCTGAAGAACAGCGCCTTGGCGGGCGGGACGTCGTGCCACGCGACCAGCACCGGCGCGAACCAGAACAGCATCGCGACCGGCAGGTAGAGCAGCGTCGCGAACATCAACGCGCCGAACGTGCCTTGCGCAGCGAGCGTTTCCGGCGTCGTGCTCGCTTCATCGGCCGCGCCCATCATCACGTGGAACAGCGCGCCGCCGTCCACGAACGACGAAGCAGCGAACACGAGCACCATCGATACAACGTAGATCACGCCGAGCACGAGCAGCCGCTGGGTCGCGACGGTGCCGTAGGAGCGGAAGCCGTCGATGAGGATCGTCGGCATCACGGGCTTGCCGGCCACCGTGTCGCGGCATGCGGCCATGAAGCCGACCGCGATGCCGGGAATGAACACGAGCGGCAGCGCGGAGCCGATCACGGGCACCATCGACACCAGCGTGATCGCCAGCAGGTACGTGAAGAACAGCGTGATGAACGCGAGCGGGTTCCGGCGGAACAGCCAGACGCCTTGACGGAACCAGACATAGCCCGTTTTGGCGGGCACTTCGATCAGTTGCATGCGGTTTGGATCTCGGGAAGCGCGGGCGTATGCGCGATACGCTCGCGCAGGATGCGTTCGAAATGGCCGGGGTCGTGCGGCTTGAGCATCTCGGCCGCGCGCGGCAGGTAGAAGTCGTACAGGCGCGACACCCAGAAGCGGTACGCGCCCGCGCGCAGCATGTCGCTCCAGTGGCGGCGCTCCTCGGCCGTGAACGGCCGCACGGTCTGGTACGCGCGCAGCAGCGCATCGGCGCGCGCGACGTCGAGTACGCCGGTCGCGAGGTCGACGCACCAGTCGTTGACCGTGACCGCGACGTCGAACAGCCACTTGTCGCAGCCCGCGAAATAGAAGTCGAAGAAGCCGCCGAGCCGTACGTCATGGCCGGTGTCGGGCGCCGCGTGCGCGAACAGCACGTTGTCGCGGAACAGGTCGCAATGGCACGGCCCGGCCGGCAGCGCCGCGTAGTCGTCCGACGCGAAGAAGCCGGCCTGGTGCGCGAGCTCGCCTTCCAGGAGCGCGCGCTGCGCGTCGGTGATGTACGGCGCGATCGCCGGCACGTTCTCCTGCCACCACGGCAGGCTGCGCAGGTTCGGCTGGTTGCGCGGATAGTCGCGGCCGGCGAGATGCAGGCGCGCGAGCATCTGCCCGACCTCGATACAGTGTTCGACCCTCGGCGCGAGTTCGGCCGAGCCGTCGAGCTTCGTGACGATCGCGGCCGGCTTGCCGTGCAGCTCGCCGAACAGCGCGCCGTCGTCGCGCGGGATCGGATCCGGTACCGGCACGCCGTGGCCGGCCAGATGGCGCATCAGGTCGAGGTAGAACGGCAGTTGCTGCGCCGTCAGATTTTCGAAGATCGTGAGGACGTACTCGCCGCGCGTCGTCGTCAGGAAGAAATTGCTGTTTTCGATACCGGACGGAATGCCGCGGAACGCAAGCACGTCGCCCAGTTCGTAGTGGCGCATCCATTGCGCGAGATCGGAGTCGGAAACAGCAGTGAAAACGGCCATGCGGGATGCGTCAGGTCAGGGTGTCGGCACGCGGGCGGCGTGCGTCGCGACAGCAGGTGAAAGGGGGCGGCGCGCGGCGGTCGGTGCCGCGCGCCACAGAATCAGTAGCGCAGGTTCAGCGACGGCAGGCGCGTGATCGGGATGCCCGCGTCGTGCGGCTTCGGCGACGTGTCGGGCGTCGAGCTCATCTGGTAGCGCGTGCCGAAGTTCGACTTCACGTCGATCTCGACCGGCTTGCCGCGATCGCGGTACTCGGTGACTTCGGTGCCGTTCTTGCTCTTTTCGTGGAAGCTCGGCGTGCGGCGGATGTCGGCGAAGTCGACTTTCGACGTGACTTCGGCGCCCGGCCGGTTGATCTTGCGGAGATCGGGCAGGCCGGCGGCCTCGTTGGCCTCGGCCCGTGCCTGCGCGTCGGCGTCAGGCGTGCCGCCGGCGGCGTAAGCGGCGCTGGCGGCGGCAAACGCGGCGGCAGCGACGACGAGAATGAGCGGCTTCATGATGAGTCTCCAGTGAACCCACCGATTTTAGCAAATACTGCGCACCATCCGGCCCTCGCGTGCATAGGGGCGGCCATAAAGGCGACCGGGTTCCGTGGTAATGTCGTCGGATCAGACGAGGTGATGAAAATGAAGAACGATTTGAGCCGCCGGCACCGGGTGCTGACGCCCGAGAGCCCGTCGGTCGAGGCTTTCGACGATCCGATCGCCGCCGTCGCGCGGCTGTCCGCCATTTACGACACGAACACGGGCTTCCTGCGCGACGCATTCGCGCGCTATCGCCGCCACGAACCGATCACCGAGCACGTGCGCGCGTGCTACCCGTTCGTGCGGATTCGCACCGACGTCAACACGCACGTCGATTCGCGCCGCTCGTATGGTTTCGTCGCCGGCCCCGGCGTGTTCGAGACGACGGTCACGCGCCCCGACCTCTTCGCGAACTACTATCGCGAGCAACTGCGCCTGCTGGCGAAGAATCACCATGTGAAGATCGAGATCGGCGTGTCGTCGCAGCCGATCCCGATCCATTTCGCGTTTCCGGAAGGTATCCATCTCGAGGGCGAGCTCGACCGCGACCGCCTGCTCGCGATGCGCGACATCTTCGATACACCCGACCTGTCGTATCTCGACGACCGCATCGTCAACGGCACGTTTGAGCCGGCGCCGGGCGAGCCGCATCCGCTCGCGTTGTTCACGGCCGCGCGCGTCGACTTCTCGCTGCACCGGCTGCGCCACTACACGGCGACGTCGCCCACGCATTTCCAGAACTACGTGCTCTACACGAACTACCAGTTCTACATCGACGAGTTCGTGAAGCTGGGCCGCACGGTGATGACGGAGAGCGACGATCCCGAGGTGCGCGCGTATCGCAGCCAGTACAGCGCGTTCGTCGAGCCGGGCGATGTCGTGACCTACAACGCGAACCTCGGCAGCGAGCCGGCCGAGGGCGCCGCGCCGCCGCGCCTGCCGCAGATGCCCGCGTATCACCTGAAGCGCGCGGACGGCAGCGGGATCACGATGGTCAACATCGGCGTCGGCCCGTCGAACGCGAAGACGATCACCGATCACATCGCGGTGCTGCGTCCGCACGCGTGGGTGATGCTCGGTCACTGCGCGGGGCTGCGCAACACGCAGCGTCTCGGCGATTACGTGCTCGCACACGGTTACGTGCGCGAGGATCACGTGCTCGATGCCGACCTGCCGCTGTGGGTGCCGATTCCGGCGCTCGCCGAAGTGCAGCTCGCGCTCGAGCGCGGGGTGGCCGACGTCACGCAGCTCGATGGCGTCGAACTGAAGCGCGTGATGCGCACGGGCACCGTCGCGAGCGTCGACAACCGCAACTGGGAGCTGCGCGATCATCGCGAACCCGTGCAGCGCCTGTCGCAGAGCCGCGCGATCGCGCTCGACATGGAAAGCGCGACGATCGCCGCGAACGGCTTCCGCTTCCGCGTGCCGTACGGCACGCTGCTGTGCGTGTCGGACAAGCCGCTGCACGGCGAACTCAAGCTGCCGGGCATGGCCGACACGTTCTATCGCGGGCAGGTCGACCAGCATCTGCAGATCGGCGTGAAGGCGATGGAGATCCTGCGCACGAACGGGCTCGACAAGCTGCATAGTCGGAAGCTGCGGAGCTTTGCGGAAGTGGCGTTTCAGTAAGCGTGCTGACCGGCGCGCCTGTCGAGGCGCCGCCGGGTTTGGGGGCTGTCCGGCCGGTGTAGGCGCACGTTCGGTCGCCGGGGCGACCGGCGCGAGCCTGTATGGCGCCATGATTCACGCGGCATCGGTGTTCCGGTCCAGCCGGCCGGCCCGCTCCACCATCACCATCACCATTGCACCGGTTCGACCGTCCGGTCGAACGCGGCCTCCAGCAACGCGGTTTCGCCGTCGTCGAGCGTCAGGTCAAGCGCTGCGAGCGCATCGGCCGTATGGTTCGGCTTCGACAGCCCGACGATCGGTGCGGTGATGCCGGGCCGTTGCAATGCCCAGGCAAGGGCGACCTGCGCGGGCGGTACGCCGCGTGCCTGAGCCACCTGCCTGACCGCTTCGGCGGTCGCCGCGACGGTGTCGCGGCCGCCGTACCACGACACCATCTGGCGGTCGGTTGCAGCGCGCGTCGTGCCTGCCTCTCGGGAGCCGGCCAGCAGCCCGCGGCCGAGCGGCGACCACGGCGTATAAGCGATACCTTCGTCGATGCACAGCGGCAGCATGTCGCGTTCGTCGTCGCGGCAGATCAGGCTGTACTGGCTCTGCATCGACACGAACCGGGCGAGCCCGTGATGCCGCTGGAACGCGAGCATTTTCATGAACTGCCATGCGTGCATCGACGATGCGCCGAGATAGCGCACCTTGCCGCTGCGGACGATCGCGTCGAGCGCATCGAGCGTTTCGTCGATCGGCGTGTCCGGATCGAACCGGTGGATGACGTAAAGATCGACGTAATCGGTGCCGAGGCGCTGTAACGACGCGTCGATGCTGGCGAACAGGTGCTTGCGCGACAACCCGCCCGAATTCGGGCCGTCACCGGTCGGAAAGAACGCCTTGGTCGCGATCACCACGTCGTCGCGCGTTGCGAAGTCGCGCAGCGCGCGCCCGAGAATGCGCTCGCTCTCGCCGTCCGAGTAGATGTCGGCCGTGTCGAAGAACATCACGCCCGCGTCGAGCGCCGTGCGGATGAGCGGGCGGGCCACGTCCTCGGTCACGACCCACGGCCGCCACGCCGGGTTGCCGTAGGTCATGCAGCCCACACACAGCTTCGACACCTTCAGCCCGGACGTTCCCAGTCTCACATGCTCCATCGGTTCTTTCTCCGTCGCGGCATCGTTCAGCGCATGCCGCCGATCGTGTAGCCACCGTCGACGAGGATCGATTCGCCGGTCACGAAACGCGCCTCGTCGCTGCACAGCCAGACGGCGGCGTCGGCAACATCCTCGGGGGTGCCGATCCGCCGCGCGGGCGTGAACGCGGCGAACGGGCGAAACATCTCGTCGTCGCCGAAGCGGCGCGCCATCGGCGTGTCGATGATGCCGGGGTTCACGTTGTTGATCCGGATGCCGTGCGGGCCACCTTCGAGCGCGACCGCGCGCACCAGCGCATCGAGCGCGCCCTTGCTCGCCGAATAGGTCGACGAGCCGGCCAGCGCGCCTTTCGCGAGCCAGGATGATGTATTGACGATCGCGCCGCCGCCGTGCGCGAGCATGGCTTCCATCTCGTATTTGATCGACAGCCACGTGCCCTTGAGATTGGTGGCGATCACGTCGTCGAAGTCGGCTTCGGTCTGTTCCACGATCGGCGCGAACGTGCCTTCCGTGCCGGCATTGTTGAAGGCCGCATGCAACGCGCCGTAGCGCTCCAGCGTCGCGTCGACGAGCGCGCGTACGCCATCGGCGGATGCGACGTCGACCGCGATCGCGAATGCGTCGCCGCCGCGTTCGGCGATCGCCCGCACGGTTTCGTCGAGCGGCGCCGCGCGCCGCCCGGTGACGACGACGCGCGCACCGTCCCGCGCGAACGCGAGCGCGGCTGCACGGCCGATGCCGGTGCCGCCGCCCGTGACGAGCGCGACGCGTCCGTCGAGGCGCGGCCGGGGTGCGGCGGAAGGGCGGGATGGGTTACGTGAATCGGTCATGATGGATGGCGCTCCGCGTCAGGGTGAAACGAGCCGGCCTGCGGGCCGGCGCTCAGTCTTCGCTGTCCGGAACCGTCAGCGGTGCACCGGGCGTGCCGGCGTAGAAGACGATCAGTTCCGCGGCTTCGTCGCCGGTCTCGCCGCGATGCGCACCGCCGACCATTTCCGGTACCACGTCGCCGGGACCGAGCGCCAGCCGCTTGCCGTCGCTGCGGCGCACGGCGCTCAGATGGCCCGACAGCACGTAACCGACGTTGATTGCCGGATGCGTGTGCCATGGCAGCACGGCGTGCGGCGGGATGGTGTAGCGTACGACCGTCACTTCCGGCTGCCGCGCCGGATACGCGCGATACGGCGAGCCGTCCCACGCGTGCGTGGTCTGCAGCAGTAGCGTTTCGACGACGCCGGTGCGCGCACCGGCGTCTTGCGCGAGTGCGGGCGACACCGTGCCGGCAAGGATCGACCCGACCGCGACAGCGGCTCGGGAGGCAGCGGAAAATGAGCGCAGGTTCATGGCGTACGGCCCGGTGGGGCGAATCGTCGAAGACAGCGCCATTGTGCGAAGCGGGGCGGCACGCGGATAGCGCCGGTCCGGTTGAAACGGATTCAACTTGACCGGCCGGCGTCACGACGTCATCGATGGATGCCCGGGCGTGCCGGGGTCGACGGGAGGGAAACTCGGATGGATCGTTTGAAGGCGCTGACGGTATTCGTTCGCGTCGCCGTCGCGGGCGGCATCAGTGCGGGCGCCCGCGAACTCGGCATGACGCCGCAGGCGGCCAGCAAACAGGTCGCGGCGCTGGAGGCGCTGCTGAACGTGCGACTGTTCCAGCGCTCGACGCACCGGATTGCGCTGACGGCCGAGGGCGAGCGCCTGCTCGCGCAGTGCCGCGGTGCCGTCGGCGAACTCGAGACGGCGTTGCGCACGCTCGACGACGATCGCGCGCACGCGGTCGGCACGATCCGCGTGGCCGCGCCTTACTCGCTGGCCCGGCGCTTTCTCGCGCCGTTGCTGGGCGAGTTTTGCGATCGGCAGCCGGGCGTCACGGCCGAACTGATCGTCAGCGACGACATGGCCGACATCGTCGAGCAGCGAATCGACATCGCGGTGCGGACCGGCGATCTGCCCGATAGCGGGCTGGTCGCGCGGCGCGTCGCCGACCTGCAACTGATCGTTTGCGCGACGCCGGCGTATTTGCGGCGCCACGGCGCGCCGCTGACCGTCGATGCGTTGCGCGATCACCGTTGTACCGCGTTCCTGTATCCGCGTACGGGCAAACCGTTTCCCTGGGAATTTCTCGTCGACGGGCGCGTCGACACGCAGCAGGTATCTCCGTTCATTGCGACCAACGACATCGATGCGGAACTCGACATCGTGCTGAGCGGCGCGGCGATCGGCCAGTTCTTCGGCTATTCGGTCCATGCGCATGTGCGTGAGGGGCGCCTCGTGCCGCTGCTGACGCAGCATGCGACCTGTCGCTACGGGCTCTATCTGTGCATGCCGCAACGAACCCATTTGCCGCGAAGGAGCCGGTTGCTGATGGATTTTCTCGCCGAGCGACTCGGCGCGCATCCGGAGCTCGCGCCGCTTCCGCTGGCGGGCGCGGCTGCGTGACGCGCATGGCTGGTGAGGCGAGCCCGGACGGTTGACGCGGGAGGCGGTGCGCCAAAATCAGTGTGCGGGCTTGGTGGCGACGTCGGGTGACGCACTGCGATGCGTGGCGCGCATCGCGTCGACCATGGCCTCGATCATGCCGATCGCATCCGTCCGTCGCTTGGTCGCGAGGCGCTGTTCGCCGAGCGCCCGCAGCGTGGCCCCGCCGAAATATTCCATGATGTCCGGCAGGCGGCGTACCACGCCGCGGCTACCCCAGCGGCCGTCATCGATTTCCGTTGGAAAGACCCATACGCGCGTCGCGACGGCGTCGACCGGCACGCCTTCGGCGCGAGCGACGGCAGCGGTCACGTCCGCGATCAGCCCGGCACGCGCGGCGTCCGTGTACTGACCTTCCGGCACGGTCGGCACGATCCGGTAGATCGGCGCAGGTGCGACAGCCCCCGCGCGATACACGGCTGCCGGCCGATGGACGAAGATCCATGTCACGTCCCGCACGCGCGGATTGTCGGGATCGAGTCCCTCGTGACGGATCAGCGTTCCGGTCAGTTCTTCCATCAGTTGTGCTTCGGCCTGTGGTGCGAGCGCACCTTCGGGAATGTAGACGTCGATCATCGGCATGATGGTGTCCTGGTTCGGTGGAGATGGCGTCGCTCCGAGGCGGGGCGACGTGAACCGAGTGTATGAATCCTGTGCCGATGTGCGGAGTGGCGAAACTGCCATTCGACGATGCCATTTCCGACACCGTACCCAATGCCTGTCGTATGCGCTTATTGCGTGAAGCGACGGCGATACTCGCCGGGGGAGATGCCCGTCTCGCGCTTGAACAGTTGCCGGAAGCCGCTGATGTCCGCGTAGCCGACGCGCTCGCAAACGGTATCGATAGCGAGCTTCGTTTCCGCGAGAAGCCGCTTCGCGACTTCGATCCTGAGCGACTGCAGATACCGGAGCGGCGGTGCGCCCACCGCGTCCCTGAAGCGGCGATGGAGCGTGCGTTCGCTCATCGCGACGTGATCGCTCAGCCGGGCGAGGCTGAACGGTTCGCGCAGGTGCTTTTCCATCCAGCGCTGCGCGCGGGCGATGGCCGGATCGTCGTGCTCGTCATGACCCATCCGCCCGAGATCGATGAACGAATCCTGCGACACGCGGTTCGCGTCGATCAGCATGAGCCTGGCGACAGCCGCGGCAACGCGCGCGTTCGCCAGTTTGTCGACGACCCGGAGCGCGAGATTCTGATACGACGTGACCGCGCCGCCACACAATATGCCGTCCTGTTCGGTGAGGACGTCCGACGCGCGCAAGGCCACGTCCGGATAACGTACGCGGAAGTTCGACGCTTTCGACCAGTGCGTCGTGGCGACGCGGCCGTCGAGCAGCCCGGCTTCCGCGAGCAGGAACGCGCCCGTGCAGTAGGTGGCGATCAGCGTGCCGCGTGCGTGATGCCGGCGCAGCGCGTCGAACAGCGGCGCGAGCGACGCGGGCCGCGCGAGCAGCCGCTCGAGATCGGCGACGAACGGTGCGGTCAGCCAGATCGCATCGGCGGCGCTGTGGCAGTCGATCGCGCCGTCGACCGGGGCGGTCTGGCCGGAGGCGGTGCGCACCGGCTTGCCGTCGATCGATTCGATGCGCCAGCGAAACGGGGCCTGCGGCCGGCCGGCGCGTATCGACGGGGCGAGATGATTGGCTGCCGTGAAGATGTCGGTCGGCGCGGCGATGCCAGACGCAAGGGCGCGGTCGACAGCCCAGATCCGGATCAGTGGCATGGGTGGCGGGAATGGCCATGGACAGGGCCGATCCTACCATCGGTGCGCGGGATCGCGCAGTCGCTCGTGGTATGCGTGACAGTCGGGCTTGCCGCTCGCGTCGCCGGCGGCGGGCCGTGACGGCGCGCAACGCGCCGCCGAAAGCGACAAGGCCGCCCGACGCCGAAGCGCACGGGCGGCCTTGCCGGTCAGTCGAGTGCGCTGTCGCTCAGCACTCACCCTTCTTCGCGTGTCCCGGCGGGCAGTGGTAGCCGCCGCGATCCGGGCCGTGATCGCGGTCGGGGCCGCGATGGCGCTGGTGATCTTCCCACTCGCGGCGTTCCCAGTAGCGGCGGCCGTCCCAGTAGCGGTCGCCATGCCAGCCGACGATGACCGCGGGCGCCGGGGCGACCATGACGGGCGCAGGTGCGACGACGACCGGCGCGGGCGTGCCGATGTTGACGTCGACGTTGACGGCGTGAGCGAGGCTCGACAGCGAGAGGCCGAGCCCGGTGAAGGCGAGGGCGATCAGAGAGCGCTTCATGTTCTTTTCCGTGATGTCGTTGTGAGGTGGCCGGCGCGACGCGATGGAAGCGAGGGGGGATCGTTCCACCGGGGGAACGCCGCGCCGACGAAATGAAGTGTGCTGGCACGGCACGGAAAAGGCGAGGCTCGTTTATTACAGCAGGTTGGCGGCGCGCAGCCACCGGATACGGGCATCAGGCCGCCCATTTGACAATGGCGGGCCGCGCGTGTGGGTGGCCTCGCTGCATTGCGTAGTGCGGGCCGCACGAATTTGACATTCAGCGGTGCGCTGCCATCAGGCGGGATTAACAGCGCGTTACAAAGTGACACGCGGCAGGTGGCGGGATCGCCATGCCTGCCGCGTGGAAAGCGGTACGCCGGCCGTCGGGCCGGCGGTCGTCACGGATGGGTTACAGATAGAACATCCGGTCTTCTTCGGGGCGCGGCGGATGGCCGTCATCGTCCGAACCTTCTTCCTCGCCGCTGTCCTCGTAGAACGCGAGCACGGCATCGAGCACCTGATCGGGATCGTCGATCACCTGCATCAGGTCCATGTCTTCCGCGTTGATGAGGCCCATCGGGATCAGCTGGTCGCGGAACCACTGCAGCAGCCCTTTCCAGAACTCGCTGCCGACGAGGATGATCGGCACGAGGCGCGATTTCTTCGTCTGGATCAGCGTAAGCACTTCCGACAGCTCGTCGAGCGTGCCGAAGCCGCCCGGCATCACGATCACCGCATCCGAATTCTTCACGAACGTGACCTTGCGCGTGAAGAAGTGGCGGAAGCGCAGCGAGATGTCCTGATAGTGGTTGCCGGCTTGCTCGTGCGGCAACTCGATGTTCAGGCCGACCGACGGCGCCTTGCCGGCATGCGCGCCCTTGTTCGCGGCTTCCATGATGCCGGGGCCGCCGCCGGAGATCACGGCGAAGCCGGCGTCGGACAGCTTGCGCGCGATCTGCACGGCGAGCTTGTAGTGCGGCGTGTCGGGCTTGAGGCGGGCAGAACCGTAGATGCTGACAGCCGGGCGGATCTCCGACAGGTACTCGGTCGCCTCGATAAACTCTGCCATAATCGTGAACATCTGCCACGATGCGCGCGCCTTCTTGGCCGTCGCGCGTTCTTGATCTGCGAGCGAACGCAGACTCGGAATCACTTTTCTCTTGTTCATAATGCCTGAAGAACGAAATCTGGAAGGTAAGACCCTGCTATTGGTTGACGGTTCGAGCTATCTGTATCGGGCTTACCATGCGATGCCTGATTTGCGTGGCCCTGGCGGGGAGCCGACCGGAGCGCTCTACGGAATCATCAACATGCTGCGCCGTATGCGCAAGGAAGTCAGTGCAGAGTATAGCGCTTGCGTGTTCGATGCAAAGGGCAAGACGTTCCGTGACGACCTTTATGCCGACTATAAGGCAAACCGTCCGTCGATGCCGCCCGATCTTGCATTGCAGGTCGAACCGATCCACGGTGCCGTGCGCGCGCTCGGCTGGCCGCTGCTGATGGTCGAAGGCGTCGAGGCCGACGATGTGATCGGCACGCTCGCGCGCGAAGCCGAACGGCACGGGATGAACGTGATCGTGTCGACGGGCGACAAGGATCTCGCGCAGCTCGTGACCGACCACGTCACGCTCGTCAACACGATGACCAACGAGACGCTCGATCGCGACGGCGTGATCGCGAAGTTCGGCGTGCCGCCCGAGCGGATCATCGACTACCTCGCACTGATCGGCGACACCGTCGACAACGTGCCGGGCGTCGAGAAGTGCGGGCCGAAGACGGCCGTGAAATGGCTGGCGCAATACGACAGCCTCGACGGCGTGATCGAGCATGCGGGCGAGATCAAGGGCGTGGTCGGCGACAACCTGCGCCGCGCGCTCGACTTCCTGCCGCTCGGCCGCACGCTCGTGACCGTCGAGACGGCGTGCGATCTCGCACCGCATCTCGAATCGATCGAAGCGTCGTTGAAGACCGACGGCGAAGCGCGCGACCTGATGCGCGACATCTTCGCGCGCTACGGCTTCAAGACCTGGCTGCGCGAAGTCGACAGCGCACCCGTCGAGGGCGGCGGCGCCGATGCGCCGGAAGGCGAGCCGGCGCCGGTGGTGGCAGCCGACATCGTCCGCGAATACGACACGATCCAGACCTGGGAGCAATTCGACGCGTGGTTCGCGAAGATCGACGCGGCCGCGCTGACCGCGTTCGACACCGAGACGACCGCGCTCGACCCGATGCTCGCGCGGCTCGTCGGCCTGTCGTTCTCGATCGAGCCGGGCAAGGCTGCGTACCTGCCGGTTGCGCACCGCGGCCCCGACATGCCCGAGCAGCTGCCGATCGACGAAGTGCTCGCGCGCCTGAAGCCGTGGCTCGAATCGGCCGATCGCAAGAAGGTCGGCCAGCATATGAAGTACGACGCGCAGGTGCTTGCGAACTACGACATCGCGCTGAACGGCATCGAGCACGACACGCTGCTCGAATCGTATGTGGTCGAATCGCACCGCACGCATGACATGGACAGCCTCGCGCTGCGTCATCTGGGTGTCAAGACGATCAAGTACGAAGACGTCGCGGGCAAGGGCGCGAAGCAGATCGGCTTCGACGAAGTGGCGCTCGCGGAGGCCGCCGCATACGCGGCCGAAGATGCGGACATCACGCTGCAGCTTCATCACGCGCTGTATCCGCAGGTCGCGCGCGAACCGGGCCTCGAGCGTGTGTATCGCGAGATCGAGATGCCCGTGTCGCTCGTGCTGCGCAAGATGGAACGCACGGGCGTGCTGATCGACGATGCGCGCCTGCAGGCGCAGAGTACCGAAATCGCGACGCGCCTGATCGAGCTCGAAGCGCAGGCGTACGAACTGGCGGGCGGCGAATTCAATCTCGGCTCGCCGAAGCAGATCGGCCAGATCTTCTTCGAGAAGCTGCAGTTGCCGGTCGTGAAAAAGACGCCGAGCGGCGCGCCGTCGACCGACGAAGAGGTGCTGCAGAAGCTGGCGGAGGACTACCCGCTGCCGAAGCTGCTGCTCGAGCATCGCGGGCTGTCGAAGCTGAAGTCGACCTATACCGACAAGCTGCCGCGCATGGTGAACCCGTCAACGGGCCGTGTGCACACGAACTACGCGCAGGCCGTCGCGGTCACGGGCCGTCTTGCGTCGAACGATCCGAATCTTCAGAACATTCCGGTGCGCACGGCCGAAGGCCGGCGCATCCGCGAGGCGTTCATCGCGCCGCCGGGTCACCGGATCGTGTCGGCCGACTATTCGCAGATCGAACTGCGGATCATGGCGCACATCTCGGGCGATGCGTCGCTGCTGCGCGCATTCTCGCAGGGCGAGGACATCCACCGCGCGACGGCCGCCGAGGTGTTCGGCGTGACGCCGCTGGAGGTCAATTCCGACCAGCGCCGGATCGCGAAGGTGATCAACTTCGGGCTCATCTACGGGATGAGCGCATTCGGCCTCGCATCGAACCTCGGCATCACGCGTGACGCCGCGAAGCTTTATATCGACCGTTATTTCGCGCGCTACCCGGGCGTCGCGCAGTACATGGAAGACACGCGCTCGGTGGCGAAGGAGAAGGGCTACGTCGAAACCGTTTTCGGTCGCCGCCTGTGGCTGCCGGAGATCAACGGTGGCAACGGCCCGCGCCGCCAGGCGGCCGAGCGCGCGGCGATCAACGCGCCGATGCAGGGCACGGCGGCCGACCTGATCAAGCTGTCGATGATCGCGGTGGACGACTGGCTCACACGCGACAAGCTTGCATCGCGGATGATCATGCAGGTGCACGATGAACTGGTGCTCGAGGTACCCGACGGCGAGCTGTCGCTGGTGCGCGAGAAACTGCCGGAAATGATGTGCGGCGTGGCGAAGCTGAAGGTGCCGCTCGTCGCCGAAGTCGGTGCCGGCGCGAACTGGGAAGAGGCACACTGACGCACCGACGCGCGGTTCCCGATTCCTGCGGCATATTGTTGCAGGGATGCTGAATATCGAGATGGTTTGCTTGTGGTCAACGCGCAAGCTCCCGGACAATGCATGTCATTGACACGGGGGCAGCGCGCCCCGCGTTCCGGGGTGGGCGCATCGAAGTGCTTCGAACTGCACAACGATGATGTCCGAACCGGTTAATCCACTGGATTGCGCGAATGCATCGCGTTCGCACTGTCAGGCGGCAGCAGTTTCGAATCGCAAAGGGGGAACAGATGCATCGGATCATCATCGTAGGCGGGGGCGCGGGCGGCCTTGAACTGGCGACGCGGCTCGGCGATCGTTACGGCGCGCGCGGCAATCGCTCCGCGCGTGCGCTTGTCACGCTCGTCGACCGCAATCCGACCCACATCTGGAAACCGCTGCTGCACGAGGTCGCGGCCGGCAGCATGGACCCGTTCACGCAGGAGCTCGAATATGCGGCGCAGGCCCGCTGGCATGGCTTCGAGTTCCAGCAGGGCGGGCTGACCGGGCTCGACCGCGCGGCGAAGCGCATCACGCTCTCGCCGGTCAACGACAGCGACGGCGAGGAACTTCTGCCGGCGCGCGAGCTGGAATACGACACGCTCGTGATCGCGATCGGCAGTACAACCCACTTCTTCGGCGTGCAGGGCGCATCGGAAAATGCGATCGCGCTCGATACGGTCGGGGAGGCCGAGCGCTTCCGCAAGCGGCTGATTGCCGCGTGCATGCGCGCCGAGCACCAGGTGCCGGCGCCGGCTGCGCCGGGCGAAGCGGCCGAGCCGCGCATCCAGGTGGTGATCGTCGGCGGCGGCGCGACGGGTGTCGAGTTGTCCGCCGAGTTGCGCAACACCGCGCAGGTGTTGTCGGCCTACGGGCTGCACAAGCTCGACCCGCGGCACGACGTCGGCATCGTGTTGATCGAATCGGGGCCGCGGATCCTCCCGGCGTTGCCGGAGCGCGTGTCGTCGGCGACGGCCGAACTGCTCGAAAAGATCGGCGTGCGGCTGATGCTTGCCGAGCGCGTGACCGAGGTGGCGCCCGGGGCCGTCCATACGGCGAGCGGCAAGTCGGTGCGTGCCGACCTGACGGTCTGGGCCGCAGGCATCAAGGCACCGTCCGTGCTTGCCAATCTCGATGGTCTCCAGGTCAACAAGCTCGGCCAGCTTGACGTGCGCCGCACGCTGCAGACCTTTACCGACGACAACGTGTTCGCGCTCGGCGATTGTGCGGCATGCGCATGGCCCGGCAACGAGCGCAACGTGCCGCCGCGCGCGCAGGCCGCGCACCAGCAGGCGAACTTCCTGCTGAAGGCAATCGGCTGTCGGCTCGACGGGCGCCCGCTGCCCGAATTCACATATCGTGACCTGGGCTCGCTCGTATCGCTCGGCCATTTCAGCGCGGTCGGCAACCTGATGGGCGGGCTGATCGGCGGCAACATGCTGATCGAAGGGCTGTTCGCGCGCTTCATGTACATGTCGCTGTACCGGATGCACATCGCCGCACTGCACGGCTATCCGCGCATGATGCTGGATACCGTCGCGCACTGGCTGCGGCGCACGACGCTGCCGCGCGTCAAGTTGCACTGAGCGCGCGCTCACGTGGGAAGCGGGCGGGGAGTGCGCACGTCGTGCGTCGTCTCTGCCCGTTTTTTTTTCGGGCAGCCGGGCTGCCGTGCCCGTGTGTGACGGGCAACATCGACCGCCGGTTTTCGTTTCAATTCGCAAGCATCCGATCGCGCGACGGCGATCGGCATGCGGCTGGTTGCATCGCGATTCGACGGGCCGCCTGCGGTTTTTTGCGCGACGATCGACTTGTCGAAGCAACGCGTCGTAATTGAGTCTTACATATCTGACAGTTGACGTGACAACGGATTATTGGGCATCTTGTCCGGGTTTCCGTTTGCGGCGGGGTGCCAACCGCCGTGACATCCGCGCCGCGCGCCGGCGCGATGCCCCGTCATGCCGTATCCGCGATCGTGACGGCGGCGCCCAATCGAGGAGTGCATTCATGTTGAAACCCGAAGTCGACAGCCTGGTTCCCCACGTTCCGTTCTCGCGCCGCAAGTTCATGCAGGCCGCGCTGGGCGGTGCCTTCGCGGCGGCGGTGCTGCCCGTGTCGGCGCAAACGGTCACGACCGACAGCGAAGGGCTGGACGTCGACACCGTCGAGATCCGCTCGGGAGACTCGAGCGTGCCTGCGTATCGCGCGCAGCCGAAGGACAAGACGAACCTGCCGGTCGTCATCGTGATTCACGAGATCTTCGGCGTGCACGCGCACATCGCCGATGTCTGTCGCCGCTTCGCGAAGCTCGGTTATCTCGCCATCGCGCCCGACCTGTTCGTACGGCAGGGCAATGCGGCGAAGTATCCGACGATCAAGGATCTGTCCGAGCACATCGTCAGCAAGGTGCCGGACCGGCAGGTTACCGAGGAT
The DNA here is from genome assembly GCF_011605345.1 of Burkholderia sp. D-99. GTDB lineage: Bacteria > Pseudomonadota > Gammaproteobacteria > Burkholderiales > Burkholderiaceae > Burkholderia. Next base: position 1,569,131 of record NZ_JAAOXM010000001.1, on the reverse strand, counting down.
CTCGATGCGACCGTCGCGTGGGCCGGCAAGAACGGCGGCGATCTGTCGCGTCTCGGCGTGGTCGGGTTCTGCTGGGGCGGCCGTCAGAGCTGGCTGTATGCCGAGCACAACCCGCACGTGCGTGCGGCCGTTGCATGGTACGGGTTCGTCGAGGGCAAGACCGACGAGATGACGCCGTTCAACCCGGTCGATCATGCATCGTTGCTGAAGGTGCCCGTGCTCGGGCTTTACGGCGAGAAGGATGCGAACATCACGCAGGCGTCGCTCGCCGACATGCGCAAGGCGATCCAGGCGAGCGATTCGAAGCTCGCGCGCGAATCGGAGATCGTCGTGTATCCGGATGCCGGTCACGCGTTCTTTGCCGATTACCGGCCGAGCTATGTGAAGGCCGATGCGGAGGAGAGCTGGAAGCGCGCGATCGCGTGGCTCCGCAAGTACGGCGTGATGTAAACGGCAAGCGGCGGCACATGCCGCCGCTTCGGTGGGGCCGAGCTTACGGTGTCGGGCCGGTTGCGATCGGCCGCGACGGATCGGCGCTCCATTCGCTCCACGAGCCCGGGTACAGCGATGCGCCGTGCAGGCCCGCAATCTCCAGTGCAAGCGCGTTGTGGCATGCGGTGACGCCGGAGCCGCATTGCAGGATCACGCGGTTCGGTTCGGTGCCCGCCAGCACCGCGGAAAACGCTTCGCGCAGTTCGTGGCCGGTCTTGAAGCGGCCGTCTGCGGCGAGGTTGTCCTTGAAGAAGCGGTTGCGTGCACCGGGGATGTGGCCGCCCACACGATCGATCGTTTCGTTTTCACCGCGGTAGCGGTCGGGTGCGCGCGCATCGATCACGACGCGCGTGGGTGTGCTCACGTTGGCGAGCACGGCTGCCGCGTCGACCGTCGATTCGAGCGGCGCAGCCGCGCGGAAATCGCCGGCGGCCGGTTTCGGCACGTCGGTTGCCACCGGCTGGCCGGCTGCTTCCCAGGCCTGCAGGCCGCCGTCGAGCACGGCGACCGAATCGTGGCCGAGCCAGCGCAGCAGCCACCACAGGCGCGCCGCATAGGCACCGCCTTGCGCGTCGTACGCGACGACCTGCTGGCCCTGCTTGAGGCCGCGGCTCGCGAGCAGCGTGGCGAGTGCGTCGCGGGTCGGCAGTGGATGGCGGCCGTTGGTGCCCGTCTTGCGGCCCGACAGGTCGCGGTCGAGATGGAGGTACTGTGCGCCGGGAATATGGCCGGCTGCAAACGCGGCTTCTCCGGCGGCGGGATCGACGAGATCGAAGCGGCAGTCGAACAGCGCGACGCTGCCGGGCGCCGCCGCCAGGCGCTCGGCGAGATTGGCGGCGGAAATGAGCGTGGTGTAGTGGGTGTGTGGCATGACGGCTCCCTGGAGTGCGAATGGCCTGACATTCCAAGTCTAAACAAAAAAAGACGGGCCGAAGCCCGTCTTTTCGTCTGCCGGATGCCGTGCAGCGTCAAAGCGCCGCACCGGCTGTCAGATGTCGCCGAGGTGGCGGCGCAGGAACTCGTGGAAGTGCTGCATGCCGTCTTCCATCGGGCTCTGGTACGGGCCGACCTGCGACTCGCCGCGTGCCATCAGCGCACGGCGGCCTGCGTCCATCCGCATGGCGATCTCGTCGTCCTCGACGGCCGTTTCCATATAGGCGGCGCGTTCCGCCTCGACGAATTCGCGTTCGAACAGCGCGATTTCCTCGGGGTAATAGAACTCGACGATGTTGGTCGTCTTCTGCGGGCCGCGCGGGATCAGCCACGACACGACGAGCACGTGCGGATACCACTCGATCATCAGGCCTGGGTAGTAGACCATCCAGATCGCGCCGAACTCCGGCGGCACGCCGTTGCGGAACTTGAGCACCTGCTCGTGCCATTTCTGGTAAGTCGCGCTGCCCGGTTTCGCGAGTGCGTTGTGCACGCCGACTGTCTGCACGCTGTACCAGTCGCCGAACTCCCATTTGAGGTCGTCGCACGACACGAAGCTGCCGAGGCCCGGGTGGAACGGGACGACGTGGTAATCCTCGAGGTAGACCTCGATGAATGTCTTCCAGTTGTAATCGCACTCGTGCACTTCGACGTGATCGAAGTGATACTCCGAGAAGTCGAAGTGATGCTTCGTGCCGAGATGGGCGAGATCGCGCGCGACATTGCGGCCTTCGGCCTCGAACAGCAGCCCCTGCCAGTTCTGCAGCGGGCTCTTGCCGAGGTTCAGGCACGGCTTGTCGGGGAAGTGCGGCGCGCCGAGCAGTTCGCCTTCCAGATCGTACGTCCAGCGGTGCAGCGGGCACACGATGTTCTGCGTGTGGCCGCGCCCGTTGAGCATGATCGCCTGGCGGTGACGGCAGACGTTCGACAGCAGTTCGATCTGGTTCGCCTGGTTGCGGACCAGCACGCGGCCTTCCTTCTCGGACGGCAGCGCAAAATAATCCCCCGCCTCGGGCACCATCAACTCGTGCCCGACGTAACGAGGTCCTTTCTTGAAGAGGGTTTCGATCTCGCGCTCGAGTAGCGCCTCATCGAAATATGCAGTGACTGGAAGTTGGCTGTGAGCCGACTTCAACTGAAGCGCATCGCTCAGATTGGACATTCCCACTCCCGGTGTTAGCGTGAAAGCAGTGAACAACCCAACCATCGAAAAATCGATTTAGGGAAACGGGGAATTATACCCGGTTCGCCTCGCAAGGCTAGGATTAAGTGCCTGATTTGTGTCAATTTTTTGTCGAGCGACAATCGGGAGGTGCATACTGCGGGTCAGAGATGGGGCCCGAATATGCGCTCGGGCGTCCAAGTCGGCAGATCGGAGAATTCTCTTTTGCCGTAGAATGTCCGACTTGTTTTGAAATTTGACACCCTCGTCCATGGCGAAAACCGCATCCCCTGGCGCCACGCCGCCCGGTAATGGCACCGAACCGTTGCCGGACAATTACGAGATGGCGCTCGCGGAACTCGAGACGCTGGTTGCCCGGATGGAAGGCGGCGCGTTGAGCCTCGAGGATTCACTGACGGCATACCGCCGCGGTGCGACCCTCGTTGCGTTTTGCCAACAGCAGCTTGAGAAAGTGGAACAGCAGGTTCGCGTGCTCGATGGCGCGACGCTGAAGCCGCTTTCGTCCGGAACGGCCGCCACGGACGGCGAAGACGACGATCTATGACATTCGAACAATGGATGCGGTCCGTGCTTGACCGCGTCGAGGACGCACTCGGCCACTATCTGCCCGCTGAAACCGCGGTGCCGGTGAAACTCCACGAGGCGATGCGCTATGCGGTCCTCGGCGGCGGCAAACGCGTTCGCCCGCTGCTGTGCCATGCAGCAGGCGAACTGACCGGCGCGACGGAAGCGGCGCGCAATGCGGCGGCAGCAGCACTGGAGATGATCCACGTCTACTCGCTCGTGCACGACGACATGCCGTGCATGGACGACGACGCGCTGCGTCGCGGCAAGCCGACCGTGCACGTGCAGTACGATGAGCCGACGGCACTGCTGGTCGGCGACGCGCTGCAATCGCAGGCGTTCGTGGCGCTGACCGATGCCGCTGCGCTGTCGCCGGTGCAGCAGGCCGCGCTCGTGCGCGAACTGGCGCTGGCGAGCGGCTCGATCGGCATGGCCGGCGGGCAGGCAATCGACCTGGCGAGCGTCGGCCTCAAGCTGACGCGCGAGCAGCTCGAGACGATGCACCGGATGAAGACGGGCGCACTGCTGCGCGCGGCCGTGCGGATGGGCGCGCTGGCCGGCGAGACGCCGTCGGCGGAAACGATGGCTGCACTCGACGTGTACGCGGGGGCAGTGGGTCTGGCCTTCCAGGTCGTCGACGACATTCTCGACGTCACGACCGATTCGGCGACGCTCGGCAAGACGGCCGGCAAGGATGCGGCGAACGACAAGCCGACCTATGTATCGATCCTCGGCCTCGAGGCGTCGCGCGAGCTCGCAGCACAACTGCGTGCCGAAGCCCACGACGCGCTGAAACCGTTCGGCGCACGCGCTCAGCGTCTCGCCGAACTTGCCGACCTGGTAGTGAACCGGGTCAGCTGACGCGAAAGCCCGCCGCCGCGCACATGCTACGGTGCGTGCAACAGAATGCGGGCGCGTTTGATTTCCTACAATGGAACGACGATGTACGACTTGCTGAAAACCATCGACGACCCGGCGGATTTGCGCCGCCTCGATCGTCGCCAACTCCAACCGCTCGCGGATGAACTGCGCGCGTTCGTGCTCGACAGCGTGTCGAAGACGGGCGGCCATTTGTCGTCCAACCTCGGGACGGTCGAGCTGACGATCGCGTTGCACTACGTGTTCAACACGCCGAACGATCGCATCGTCTGGGACGTGGGCCACCAGACCTACCCGCACAAGATCCTGACGGGCCGTCGCGACCAGATGCATTCGCTGCGTCAGCAGGACGGCATCTCGGGTTTCCCGCGCCGTTCGGAGTCGGAATACGACACGTTCGGCACCGCGCACTCGAGCACGTCGATCTCTGCCGCGCTCGGCATGGCGATCGGCAGCCAGCTGAACGGTGACGACCGCTTCTCGATCGCCGTGATCGGCGACGGTGCGATGACGGCCGGCATGGCGTTCGAGGCGATGAACAACGCGGGCGTGTCGGAAGACGCGAAGGTGCTCGTGATCCTGAACGACAACGACATGTCGATCTCGCCGCCGGTCGGCGCGCTGAATCGCCATCTCGCACGCCTGATGTCGGGCCGCTTCTACGCGGCCGCGCGCGCGGGCGTCGAGCGCGTGCTGAGCGTGGCGCCGCCGGTGCTCGAACTCGCGCGCAAGCTCGAGGAACACGCGAAGGGCATGGTCGTGCCGGCCACGCTGTTCGAAGAGTTCGGCTTCAACTACATCGGCCCGATCGACGGTCACGATCTCGATTCGCTGATCCCGACGCTGCAGAACATCCGCGAACTGCGCGGCCCGCAATTCCTGCACGTGGTGACGAAGAAAGGCCAGGGCTACAAGCTCGCCGAAGCCGATCCCGTGCTCTATCACGGCCCCGGCAAGTTCAATCCGGCCGAAGGCATCAAGCCGTCGACCGCGCCCGCGAAGAAGACGTACACGCAGGTGTTCGGCGAGTGGCTGTGCGATGAAGCCGAGCGCGACTCGCGCGTCGTCGGCATCACGCCCGCGATGCGAGAAGGCTCGGGCATGGTCGAGTTCGAGAAGCGCTTCAAGGATCGCTACTACGACGTCGGCATCGCCGAGCAGCACGCGGTGACGTTCGCAGGCGGCATGGCAACCGAAGGCCTCAAGCCGGTCGTCGCGATCTACTCGACGTTCCTGCAACGTGCTTACGATCAACTGATCCACGACGTCGCGCTGCAGAACCTGCCGGTCGTGTTCGCGATCGACCGCGCGGGCCTCGTCGGCGCGGACGGCGCGACGCACGCGGGCGCGTACGATCTCGCGTTCATGCGCTGCATCCCGAACATGACGATCATGGCTGCCTCCGACGAGAACGAGTGCCGCCAGATGCTGCACACTGCGCTGCAGCAGCCGAACCCGACTGCGGTGCGCTATCCGCGCGGCGCGGGCACGGGCGTGGCGACGGTGAAGGAATTCACCGAGATCCCGCTCGGCAAGGGTGAAGTGCGTCGCCAGACGTCGCAGCCGGAAGGCAAGCGCGTCGCGATCCTCGCGTTCGGCACGATGGTCGCGCCGTCGCTCGCCGCGGCAGAAGAACTCGATGCAACCGTCGCGAACATGCGCTTCGTGAAGCCGGTCGACGCGGCGCTCGTGCGCGAACTCGCCGAGACGCACGACTACCTCGTCACGGTCGAGGAAGGCTGCGTGATGGGCGGCGCGGGCTCGGCCTGCGTGGAAGCCCTGATGGAGAGTGGGGTTATCCGACCCGTACTACAATTGGGCCTCCCTGACCTGTTCATCGATCACGGCGACCCCGCGAAGCTGCTGTCGCAATGCGGCCTCGACGGAGCGGGTATCGCGAAATCGATTCGCGAACGCTTTCTGAATCCGGCGGCCGATGTCGCCGGTCAGGCGAAGCGCGTCGCATAAGCTGGTGCCGCCTGCGGGCGGTGCCGGTGCGACTGGCGCAACCGGTCTTCATTGATGCGGAAAACATGGGCCTGCGGGCCCATGTTGCTTTTCCGGCTGCCGCATGACGCGGCGTGCGCGTCGTCGAACGCGCGGCTTACAAGGATTGAACAAGATGAACCAGATGAATCCCGCCTTCGTGATGCCCGACGTGCAGAGCACGGTGGATACCCGCCAGATTCCGATTCAGCGCGTGGGCGTGAAGGCGGTCCGGCATCCGTTGACGGTGTGTACCGAGAGCGGCGACGTGCAGCCGACCGTCGGTGTCTGGAACCTCGACGTCCGCCTGCCGGCCGACCAGAAGGGCACGCACATGTCGCGCTTCGTCGCGCTGCTCGAAGAGAACCGCGCGCCGCTGACGGTCGAGCGTTTCCGCGCGATGCTCGCGTCGATGCTCGAGAAGCTGGAAGCCGAGGCGGGCCGCATCGAGGTCACGTTCCCGTACTTCGTGAACAAGACGGCACCGGTATCAGGCGTGCAGAGCCTGCTCGACTATGAAGTGACGCTCGCGGGCGAAAGCCGCAACGGCGACACGCGCCTGTTCCTGAAGGTGCTCGTGCCGGTGACGAGCCTGTGCCCGTGCTCGAAGAAGATCTCGCAGTACGGCGCGCACAACCAGCGCTCGCACGTGACGATCGACGCGGAGCTCGCGGCCGACCTGCCGGTCGAGGCGCTGATCCGCATCGCGGAGGAAGAGGCGTCGTGCGAGCTGTGGGGCTTGTTGAAGCGTCCCGACGAGAAGTTCGTCACCGAACGTGCGTACGAGAACCCGAAGTTCGTCGAGGATCTCGTGCGCGACGTCGCGCAGCGTCTCGACGCGGACGAGCGCGTGGTGGCGTACGTGCTCGAAGCCGAGAACTTCGAGTCGATCCACAATCACAGCGCGTATGCACTGATCGAACGCGACAAGCGGCAGGCCGCATAACGCTGCGTCGTTTTGTCGCGCGAATGAGAAAGGCCGCTCACTGAGCGGCTTTTTTTCGTGGGTTGCGCGGTTCAGCGTGCGAGCGACGCGAGATCCCAGCGCGGCTTCACCGTGAATGCGTAGTCGGCATTCGCCTGCTCGGGCCAGCGGCCGAGCCGCAGCGCGCCTGCGAGCGCGATCATCGCGCCGTTGTCGGTGCAGAGCGCGAGATCGGGGTAGTGCACGTCGAAGCCGCGCTTGGCCGCGGCGGCCGATAGCGCTTCGCGCAACTGGCGGTTCGCGCCCACGCCCCCCGCGACCACGAGGCGCTTGAGCTTCGTCTTCTTCAGCGCGGCGAGCGACTTTGCGACGAGCACGTCGACGGCCGCGTCGACGAAGCCGCGCGCGAGGTCGGCCTTCGCGCGGTCGAGCGCAGCGCCCTCCAGCTTCGCCGCCTCGAACTTCTTCATCTGCGTGAGCACGGCCGTCTTCAGGCCGCTGAAGCTGAAGTCGAGATCGCCCGAATGCAGCATCGGGCGCGGCAGCACGACCGCGCCCGGCGTGCCGGTTTCGGCGAGCTTCGATACTTCCGGGCCGCCCGGGTAGCCGAGGCCGATCAGCTTGGCCGTCTTGTCGAACGCTTCGCCGGCCGCGTCGTCGAGCGTTTCGCCGAGCGTCTCGTACACGCCGACGTCGGTCACGCGCATCAGTTGTGTGTGGCCGCCGGATACCAGCAGTGCGACGAACGGGAACGGCGGCGGCTGGTCGACGAGCAGCGGCGACAGCAGGTGGCCTTCGAGGTGATGGATGCCGACGGTCGGCTTGTTCCATGCGAGCGCGAGCGCATTCGCGATGCTCGCACCGACCAGCAGCGCGCCGGCGAGGCCGGGGCCCTGGGTGAACGCGATCGCGTCGATGTCGTCGCGGCGCGTGCCGCTTTGCGCCATCACTTCCTCGAGCAGCGGTAGCGCGCGTCGGATGTGGTCGCGCGACGCGAGTTCGGGCACGACGCCGCCGTACTCGCGGTGCATCGCGATCTGCGAGTGGAGCGCGTGCGCGAGCAGGCCGCGCTGCGTGTCGTAGAGCGCGAGGCCGGTTTCGTCACAGGAGCTTTCGATGCCGAGAACGAGCATGGGTGCGGGCAGGGCGCGCCGTATCGAGCGCGCCGCAGGAAGGTCAACGTAACCAGAAAGTATAGCAGGCGAGGGCCCGCCGCCGCTGGCGGCGGCCCGGGCCCGATGCCGGGCAGGTACAATCCGCGCCATGGAAACTTTTGACATCGCCGTGATCGGCGCGGGCGCCGCCGGGATGATGAGCGCCGCGGTTGCCGGGCAGCTCGGCCGCCGCGTCGTGCTGATCGACCACGCACCGCGGCTCGCCGAGAAGATCCGCATCTCGGGCGGCGGCCGCTGCAACTTCACGAACCTGTACGCCGGCCCCGACAACTATCTGTCGGCGAATCCGCATTTCGCGCGCTCGGCGCTGGCGCGCTATACGCCGCGCGACTTCCTCGGGCTGCTCAAGCGCCATCATGTGACCTGGCACGAAAAGCACAAGGGTCAGCTTTTTTGCGACCACGGCAGCGACGCGGTCATCGACGTGCTGAAGCACGAGTGCGACGCGGGCGGCGTCGCATGGCGCAGGCCTGTCGTCGTCGACGCGGTGCGCCACGCGCCGGCCGACGGCTTCACGCTCGACACGCAGCAGGCCGGGACGATCGGTGCGCGTGCACTGGTCATCGCGACCGGCGGCCTGTCGATCCCGAAAATCGGCGCGACCGACTTCGGCTACCGGCTCGCGAAGCAGTTCGGCCACAAGCTGATCGACACGCGGCCGGCGCTCGTGCCGTTGACGTTCGCCCAGCAGGACTGGGAGCCGTTCGCGGCGTTGTCCGGCGTATCGCTCGAAGTGCGCGTCTCGACCGGCGACAAGAAGCGCGGCGGCGAATTCGTCGAGGATCTGCTGCTGACCCATCGCGGACTGTCCGGGCCCGGGATCCTGCAGATCTCGAGTTACTGGCAGCCCGGCGACCCGATCCGCGTCGATCTGTTGCCGCAGCGCGATACGGTGGCCGACCTGCTCGACGCGAAGCGCACGTCGAAGCGCCAGATCGGTTCGCTGCTCGCCGACTGGGTGCCGTCGCGCCTCGCGCATGCGTGGCTCGACACGCATCGCGTCGCGGCCGACGCGCGGCTCGCGGACCTGCCCGACAAGACGCTGCGCCAGGTCGGCGACGCGCTGTCCGGCTGGACGCTGACGCCGAACGGCACCGAGGGCTACAAGAAGGCCGAAGTGACGAAGGGCGGGGTCGATACGCGCGACCTGTCGTCGGCGACGATGATGAGCGCGCGCGTGCCGGGCCTGTTTTTCGTTGGCGAGGCGGTGGACGTGACGGGCTGGCTCGGCGGCTACAACTTCCAGTGGGCATGGGCGTCCGGAACGGCGGCCGGGCAAGCCGCTGCCGAGTATTCGCGCGGCGCCTGACATGCCGGGCCGACGCCGTTTTGGCGGGACCAGGCCCCGTGCCTTTAGGCAATCGCTCTGCTATACTCGGTAGTCTTTCCCTGCAAACCTTTATTCGTGTCGGATCATGACGATCATTCGCGTTAAAGAGAACGAGCCGTTCGAAGTTGCAATGCGTCGCTTCAAGCGCACGATCGAGAAGAATGGTCTGCTGACCGAACTTCGCGCGCGCGAGTTTTTCGAGAAGCCGACCGCGGAGCGCAAGCGCAAGAAGGCCGCTGCAGTGAAGCGTCATTACAAGCGGATTCGCAGCCAGACGCTGCCGAAGAAGCTGTACTGAACGATTGGGCGCCGCACGGTTCGCTGAGCGGCGCACCGGCGACTCCGTGCGATCGCGGAAGATCGAGCGTGATCGTGCGACCGATCAGGCGAGCCGCCGATGCCGGATTCGAGCAACCCGCTTGAGACATTGTCCCAAGCGGGTTTTTGTGTTGACGCCCTTTGGGTGGGCGTCGGATTCACGTTTCCTTCCCGGGTGAAAGATGAGTTTGAAAGAGCAGATCAGCGAAGACATGAAGGCCGCGATGCGCGCGAAGGAAAGCGAGCGCCTGGCAACGATTCGCCTGCTGATGGCCGCAATCAAGCAGCGCGAAGTCGACGATCGGATCACCCTCGACGACGCAGGCATCACGGCCGTGATCGACAAGATGATCAAGCAGCGCAAGGATTCGATCAGCCAGTTCCAGGCAGCCGGCCGTGACGACCTCGTTGCGAAGGAGCAGGCCGAACTGGTCGTGCTGGGCGGCTACATGCCCGAGCAGCTGTCGGAGGCCGAGGTGGCCGCAGAAGTCCAGGCTGCGGTCGCGCAGACGGGTGCCGCCGGCCCGCAAGACATGGGCAAGGTGATGGGCGTCCTGAAGGGCAAGCTCGCCGGCCGTGCCGACATGACGGCCATTTCGGCGCTGGTCAAGGCCGCGCTCTCGAAGTAACACCCGTTTCCCCGGTGCGCGCAGTGCGTGCGCCGGGGTGTCGTATTGTCTTTTTTTCGCTCGATCCCACGGTGATTCCGCATTCGTTCCTGCAGGACTTGCTGAACCGCGTCGATATCGTCGACGTGGTGGGCCGGTACGTGCAGCTCAAGAAGGGCGGCGCCAACTTCATGGGGCTGTGCCCGTTCCATAACGAGAAAAGCCCGTCGTTTACGGTCAGTCCGACCAAGCAGTTCTATCACTGCTTCGGTTGCGGCGCGCACGGCACGGCGATCGGCTTTCTGATGGAACACGCGGGGCTCACGTTCCCGGAGGCCGTGCAGGAGCTCGCGCAGTCCGTCGGTCTGACCGTGCCGCACGAGCCGTCGATGCGTGGCGGTGGTGGGGGCGGTGGCGGTGACTATCCGGCGCCGGTGTCGAAATCGGTTGCGACCGCGCTGTCCGATGCGATGACCGCCGCGTGCGACTACTACCGCAAGCAGTTGCGCGGCGCGACCGTCGCGATCCAGTACCTGAAGAACCGGGGCCTGACCGGCGAGATCGCCGCACGCTTCGGGCTTGGCTATGCGCCGGACGGTTGGCAGAACCTCGAAGCCGCGTTCCCGGACTATCGCGACGAGTCGCTCGTCGAGTCGGGGCTCGTGATCGTCAGCGAGAAGACCGATGCGCAGGGCGTCGCACGCCGCTACGACCGGTTCCGCGAGCGGATCATGTTCCCGATCCGCAACGTGAAGGGGCAGGTGATCGGCTTCGGCGGCCGCGTGCTCGGCAGCGGCGAGCCGAAGTACCTGAACTCGCCCGAAACCCCGCTGTTCAACAAGGGGAGCGAGCTGTACGGCTTGTTCGAGGCGCGGCTCGCGATTCGCGAGCGCAAGTACGTGCTGGTCGTCGAAGGCTACATGGACGTCGTCGCACTCGCGCAGCTCGGGTTCCCGAACGCGGTGGCGACGCTCGGCACCGCGTGCACGCCGATTCACGTGCAGAAACTGCTGCGCCAGACCGATACGGTCATTTTCAGTTTCGACGGCGATTCGGCCGGGCGGCGGGCGGCCCGGCGCGCGCTCGAGGCATGCCTGCCGCATGCCGGCGACAACCGCACGATCCGGTTCCTCTTTCTGCCGACCGAGCACGATCCGGACAGCTACGTGCGCGAATTTGGCGCGGATGCGTTCTCCGAACAGGTCGAGCGCGCGATGCCGCTGTCACAATTTCTGCTGAACGAAGCAATTGCCGGCAAGGCGCTCGATCAGCCGGAAGGCCGCGCGAAGGCGTTGTTTGATGCGAAGCCGATGTTGCAGGCGCTGCCCGCGAACGCGTTGCGTGCGCAGATCATGCACATGTTCGCCGACCGCCTCGATATCCCGTTCGAAGAGGTTGCGGGGCTGTCCGACGTCGATACGCGGATCGCGGCTCCGCCGCGCCAGGCGCCCCCGCGCAGCGAGCGGCGCCGTGTGACGGACAGCGAAAAGCGTGCGCTGCGCACGCTGGTGATGCATCCGCGCATCGCGTCGCAGCTCGACGATGAGCAGCTTGCGACCCTGCGCGCGTTGCCGCGCATCGGCGAGTTGTTCGCGGAAGTCGTCGATCATGCGCGCGCGCTGGGCGACGGCGCGGAGTTCCGGCTGCTGTCGGATGTCCTGCGGACGTCCTCGAACGGGGCGACTTACGAGGAAATCTTCCGCGAAATTCTGGACTATGATGAAAACGTCCGCGATTTGCTGTTACAGAATCCGGAAGACGAGACGGTGCCCGAGCGGCAGCGTGAACAGGAACGGATCGCGGGGGAGGAACTGCAGGCGGCGGTGCTCAAGATGCGTTACGACGCCTGCTGCGACCGGCTTGACAGGCTGGCGCGGCAATCCACCTTCACACCCGAGGAATTGGCCGAATTGACGGAATTGAACCAGCAGCGAACCGACATGAAGCGTCGGCTCGGGCTGTAGGCGGCCGGGGAGCTTAGAGAGGGTTCCCCAGCGTGCTATAATATAAGGTTTCCAGCGGTTTGTTTTCTAAGCAGAGGCGAGAATCGCGATGGCAAAGACGACAGGCGGAAAGAAAGCAGCAGGCAAGGGCTCGACGGAGCCGACCAAGAAGGTCACAGCGGCCAAGTCTGCTTCTTCCACCAGGACAACGTCTTCAGCCACGTCAGCCCCTGCAGGAAAGAAAACCGCGGCCGGCACTGCTCAGGCTGCGCCGGCGCCGGCAGCCAGAACACGGGCTGCCGCCAGACCCGACTCCGGGCCGGCCAAGCCGGCGGCGAAGCGGGCAAGTGCGAAAAGCGCAAGGGACACGACTGCCGCCGCGGACGAAACGGCAGTACGTACTACTCATGCACCCACGGTTCAACCGGCTGTCGTCCAGCAGCCGCGAGTCGATATAGCCGGTACGGCGAACTCCATGACCAAAAAGCTGAACGAAGTATCCGTCGTTGACGACGCAAATCAGAGCGACGAGCAGCCCGCAGCCGCGGCTGCACCGGGCAAATCCAAGGTGCGCGATCGTCGCGCCAAGGAAAAGGCGCTGCTGAAGGAAGCGTTCGCGACGAGCACGCCCGGCACGGCCGAGGAGCTCGAAGAGCGCCGCGTGAAGCTGCGCGCGCTGATCAAGCTCGGCAAGGAGCGCGGCTTCCTCACGTACGCCGAAATCAACGACCACCTGCCGGACAACTTCACCGAGACCGAAGCCCTCGAAGGCATCATCGGCACGTTCAACGACATGGGCGTGGCGGTCTACGAGCAGGCGCCGGACGCGGAAACGCTGCTCCTGAACGACAACGCGCCCGCCGCGTCGTCGGACGATGAAGTCGAAGAGGAAGCGGAAGTCGCGCTGTCCACCGTCGATTCGGAATTCGGCCGCACGACCGATCCGGTCCGGATGTACATGCGCGAAATGGGCACGGTCGAACTGCTCACGCGCGAAGGCGAAATCGAGATCGCGAAGCGGATCGAGGACGGCCTGCGCCACATGGTGATGGCCATCTCCGCGTGCCCGACGACGATCGCCGACATCCTCGCGATGGCCGAACGCGTCGCGAACGAAGAGATCCGCGTCGACGAACTCGTCGACGGCCTGCTCGATCCGAATGCTTCGGACTCCGCCGATACCGACGGCTTCTCCGCGAAGGAAGCGGAAGCCATCGAGAACGAGGACGAGGAAGCCGAAGAGGAAGAGGAAGAAGAGGAAGAGGAGGAAGATGACGGTGCCGCACAGGCATCGGCCAACGCCGCCCAGCTCGAAGCCCTCAAGCGTGCCTCGCTCGACAAGTTCTCGCAGATCAGCGAGTGGTTCGACAAGATGCGCCGCGCGTTCGAAAAGGAAGGCTACAAGTCGAAGGCCTACCTGAAGGCGCAGGAAACGATCCAGACCGAACTGATGACGATCCGCTTCACCGCGCGTACCGTCGAACGCCTGTGCGACACGCTGCGTGCGCAGGTGGACGAAGTGCGTCAGGTCGAACGTCAGATCCTGCACATCGTCGTCGACAAGTGCGGCATGCCGCGCTCGGAATTCATCGCGCGCTTCCCGGGCAGTGAAACCGATCTCGACTGGTCCGAGAAGATCATGGCCGAAGGCCATACGTACGGCGCGGTGCTGTCGCGTAACGTTCCGGCGATCCGCGAACAGCAGCAGCGCCTGCTCGACCTGCAGGCGCGCGTCGTGCTGCCGCTGAAGGACCTGAAGGAAACCAACCGCCAGATGGCGGCCGGTGAACTGAAGGCGCGCCAGGCGAAGCGCGAAATGACCGAGGCCAACCTGCGTCTCGTGATCTCGATCGCGAAGAAGTACACGAACCGCGGCCTGCAGTTCCTCGACCTGATCCAGGAAGGCAACATCGGCCTGATGAAGGCGGTGGACAAGTTCGAATACCGTCGCGGCTACAAGTTCTCGACCTATGCGACGTGGTGGATCCGCCAGGCCATCACGCGCTCGATCGCGGACCAGGCGCGCACGATCCGTATTCCGGTTCACATGATCGAGACGATCAACAAGATGAACCGCATCTCGCGGCAGATCCTGCAGGAAACCGGTCTCGAGCCGGATCCGGCAACGCTCGCCGAGAAGATGGAGATGCCGGAAGACAAGATCCGCAAGATCATGAAGATCGCGAAGGAGCCGATCTCGATGGAAACGCCGATCGGTGACGACGACGATTCCCATCTCGGCGACTTCATCGAGGACACCAACACGGTCGCGCCGGCGGATGCCGCGCTGCATGCGAGCATGCGCGACGTCGTGAAGGACGTGCTCGATTCGCTGACGCCGCGCGAGGCGAAGGTGCTGCGGATGCGTTTCGGTATCGAGATGAGCACCGATCACACGCTCGAGGAAGTCGGCAAGCAGTTCGACGTCACGCGCGAGCGGATCCGTCAGATCGAGGCCAAGGCGCTGCGCAAGCTGCGTCACCCGAGCCGTTCCGACAAGCTGAAGTCGTTCCTCGAAGGGAACTGATTTCCAGCGTCTCTCCTGCGAACGCCACCGACATCCGCGTGATGCCGGTGGCGTTTGTCTCCTTTGTTGTTACAATGCCGGCCCGGCTTCTTTGTCGGGGCAGCGTGTGACACGCTTCGATTCTCATCAGGGCTTGTAGCTCAGCGGTTAGAGCAGTCGACTCATAATCGATTGGTCGCGGGTTCGAACCCCGCCGGGCCCACCAAATTCGCTTCCAAGGTTATCCAAGGAAATCTCGAAACCCGCGATGCCGCAAGGCTTCGCGGGTTTTTTATTTCCTGAGGCGTTCAAGGGATTCCATGGACAGCCAGGGGCAAGTGGGGGCAGTATTGGGGGCAAGTGTACTTTCCCTGTTGCTTGTTGCCCCCGGACCTGTTCGATGCCTTTAACCGATACCGCTATCCGTAACGCAAAACCTGCTGAAAAACCGATCCGCTTGTTCGACGGCGGCGGGCTCTACCTTGAAGTTGCCCCGAGTGGCGGCAAGTGGTGGCGGTTGAAGTACCGCTTCTCCGGCAAGGAAAAACGCATTTCCTTAGGCGTGTACCCAGAGGTCAGTCTGAAAGAGGCGCGTGAGCGACGCGACAAGGCTCGAATGTTGCTGGGAGCAGGAACTGATCCGGGAGAGACTCGAAAAGCCGAAAAACGCGTGGCTCGGCTCGGGGCTGAGAATACGTTCGAGGCTATCGCTCGGGAGTGGTACGCGAAATACTCGCCCTCATGGTCGGAGAGCCATGCTACGCGCAATCTCGCGCGCCTGGAGGCTGACGTTTTTCCTTGGATGGGTGCGCGTTCCATTGCCGGGTTGACGCCTCCTGAAGTGCTGGACGTATTACTCCGTGTGGAGAAGCGCGGGGCTCTGGAAACGGCGCACCGGTTGCGCGGAATCATCGGTCAAGTGATTCGATATGGAGTCGCGACGGGCCGTGTCGCTCGTGATATCACGGCCGATTTGCGTGGCGCATTACCGCCGAATCAAGTTCAGCATTACGCGGCAATCACGGATCCAACCCAGGTTGGTGAGTTGTTGCGCGCCATTGATGGCTATGCTGGAACACTGCCAGTGTCGTGCGCGTTGCGGCTTGCGCCATTGCTCTTTCAGCGCCCTGGAGAACTACGAGCCGCTGAGTGGGCAGAGTTTGATCTGGAAGAGGGGACCTGGGAAATACCGGCAGAAAGGATGAAGCGTACCAAGTTGGGCAAGGCATCAGGTGGTGCGCACATCGTCCCGTTGCCAACCCAGGCTGTAGAAGTTTTGCGTGAGCTGCGTCCACTCACTGGTAGCGACCGGTTTGTGTTTCCTAGCGTTCGCACCAAAGATCGCCCCATGTCGGACAACACGGTCAATGCTGCGCTTCGTCGTTTGGGCTACGACCGAGAAGTAATGACCGGGCATGGGTTTCGAGCCATGGCACGTACGATCTTGGCCGAAGTTCTTGGAGTGCCGGCAGAGATTATCGAGGCGCAGTTGGCGCATGCAGTTAGAGATCCGCTGGGTAGGGCATACAACCGTACGACATTCTTGCGAGAGCGGCGAAATATGATGCAGCGTTGGGCTGACTACCTCGACAGTCTAAAAGCTGGAGCTGAGGTACTGCGCTTCGGTGCTGCATAGGTCGTTTGTGCGGCTGCGAAGTGGCGCACGGCAATGCACGAGTTCATGAAAATTCGTATCCTTGGAGGCTAGGTTCGGAGCAGGCATGTCCCCTTCGGACTGAATTTTTGTGAACTAGTGGATAAACAACAAATATGGACCGCCCGATTCGCCAAGAGCTAGATCTCAAGAAGTACCTGGATCTCACGCTCGATAGTTTGATGAATTGCTACATCTACCAAAAGCCCGGTGCAACCGAGGACGATTTCGCAGACCGCATCATGATGCCCGTGATGTCGAGGGATGACCGGACTGTTGAGGATCCGGTCGATATCGTGATGCAGTTTGCCTCTGCGAGTGACAAGGCCGCAGGTCGGGACAAAATTGCGAAGTCTCCCTACGGCGCTATTGTGGTCTCAAGTGTGTATTGGGTCCGGGCGGGAGTTGCGCTCAAGAAGGGGGATACGTCTCTGGCATGGTCGTACTTGGCAGATGCACGGTTCTGGTGTGGCGTTTCCATATCTCAGGTGGGGATTGACCAGGCGCGGGAGCGGACGATTACCAGGACGCATGAGAAGGCGACGACCGAGGCACGGGCCAATCACGGAAAATCTGGTGCTGCGGGGCGCGATAAGGCATATGAGCCGGTTCGTGATTACGCATACAAGCTGACGAGGGAAATGAGGCCTGAATCCGGTTGGCGCTCGCGTTCGCAAGCTGTTAAGAGGATAAGCGGCTTCGTTTTGGAGTATTCGATCGAGCATCCTCCGCGCCTGAAGGAGAGCGGCTTTGAAAAGACTCTCGACAAATGGCTGGCTGGCATGCCCGATTCTGCTGAGCTCTTTCCTGGAAAGGTGAAAGAGTGACCGGTTGCCTCCTTTTTCGGTCAGGTGCCGAGAAAGGGGGGAGCTCTGGCTTCGGACTTGGCAACTTTCAGCGATATCCGCAGGTTAGTTCCAACGTATCCATGGCGATTCGCTTCGGGTTGAGGTCATCAACGCCGAGGCGAATAGCTACAAGAAATGCGTGACCACACGAGACTGGTAGTGGAGACGAGCCGCATCTCGACTACCTGCTTGATGCAATCAATCCAGCATGTGTCGGCGACTTGCGAAGTGGCGAACACGCCAAGATAGCTCCGCCGGTACATTCCCCCATCTCCATTGAGGTGTCGCGTGATTGGGGCTGTGCGATCTGTTCTCCCCGAGCCTGCCTCGAGCTTCCGACGCATTCTCATCTCTGTACCATTGGCGGCGCGGCGGCGACCCTCGTTGCCTGTGGCGGGCTGGTCGTGTCGCTCCCGATGAATCGATTCTCGCCTCGGAGCTGCTGGTCAAGATCGTTCGATGCAGGTTCGTCGGCAGCAAATTCCCAAATTTAGTACCCCCTTTGCGGGCAAACGTACGCAGTTTGCCGGCAAGTGGCGTATCCAAGCGGTGTTCAGCTTTCTAAACTCAACTCATCGAATCCAACTGAAACAAAGGAGTGGCCGATGGGTAACGAAGAAACAACGCAGATCAACATCCTCCGTCTCAAGCGCTTGAAGGAAAAGACGGGAATCTCGCGAAGCACCGTCTATAACAAGATGAATCCTGAAAGCAAGTATTACGACGCCGAATTCCCGAGGCCGATTCGCCTTGGTGACAGTTCTGTGGGGTGGCGGGAGTCTGATGTAGACGCCTGGCTGGCAAGCCGTCCTCAAGCAATCAAACACAAGTAAGCACAAGCATCACTTAATTTTCAAACAATTACCGAGAGATCGAAAACTAATCATGGCAGATACCACCCAATTCCAAGCAGACGCTCGTTCGACCGCTGATAAATTCACCGGATACTTGCATGCAATCAGCAAAGAGATGCGTTCCTTTGCCGCGTGTGTACGAGCACATCACGTTGTTATCGAGGATGCGATTCGTAACGGCGTACCGTTGGAGGCGATCGCGCATGGGCTATCACAAGCGTACGGCGTCCGGGGTTCGTTGGCGGCATTGAAATCTGCCTTGAATCGTATCCGGCGCATGAGGGAAGCCGAACTTGACCGGCAGTGGTACGACCAGGTCGATCGGGAGCAGTATGGCGCGTCCGCATTCCGAGTGGAGCCGCATGGCAATGCTCATCCGATGAATGGGAGGATGCCGCAGCAGAGCGCGCAGGCTGTCCGTCCATATGGCATTCCTACAATGGCGCAGCATCTGCCGGGAGCGTCAACGTCGATGCCAGGCAGTGGGTACCCCTATCCACCGTACGTAGCGCCGCAGCAACGAAGCATCTATCCCTACGGGCAAAGCGATGACCGGTATTGATGCGACCAACTTCACTCATCCTATGTACAGAGGGTGAGTTTTTCCCCACGATCAGCGGCGCGCCGTCTGAGCGCGCCGTTTCTTTTTATATGCCCAAATTGGCTTTCAGATTTTTGAGTCGCCGCCCAAGTTGACAAATCTGGTGTTTGAGCTTAGTCGGGGCAGCACCCCGACGGCTGTCGGCAGCGCTTGGGGATTATCTAATCAGTGGTGCAATCTCTGTCTCACGAGACTGCGGGTGCTCCTTGGGTGAGTCGCGTTAGTAAACCGATTGATTCGTGGCAGGCCAATCATGTCAGCCCTATGCGCAACAGGTGAGTGCATGCGCTGACCCCAGGCAGTTCATCAATGGTTGCCCGCCAAGATCCAATTGGCAAATCTCTTTGCACTTGATCTGATACTTTGTGAATCTGCGGAGACTCTGTTGGGTTACTCGGAGAGCCCTCAAAGGATCTAGGCGCCTACTCCAAGGCAACTTCTTGCGAATCCGACGCATCGCGGTATCACTATCTAGTTGTAGCCGGTTCGAGTACCTCTAGGTACACCGGCCGCCCGAATTGCTGGATGGCGCCGGCGTGATACCAGTTCAGCGGCAGGTCCGGCACGATGTCGTTCCCGTTTTTGTACAAACGGAGCGGCACCTGTGCGAGCAGCGACGTGACGTCGTCATTTTTTTGGCCGAGACTCAACTGCTCAAGAAGGTCCAGCTTCCGAAGGATCGTGGGCCCGTGTCGTCAATCGAGGATCGATGCCGCTGGCGGCCGACTAAGCAGACAGATCATCGTTGAATTCGAGGACGTCTTCTCGGGGGATACGCAGTTTGATGGCAGGCATGGAACGCTCCAGATCACGCAACCACGTCATCATCGCGCAGCCCTTTAGATGTGAAAAGCCCCGCTCGGGGCGGGGACTGGCGAGTGCCTGTTTATCCAGCAGGGCCCTTCAAGAAGGTGCTCCCTCCGGAAGTTACTTGCGCCGCTCGTAGTGATCCCCTGTGCGAGCGTTCTTGTATTTCCCGCCCTTGTGAGAAGATCCGTGGCCACCAGCGTAATGACCACCGCGCGCAAGGGCGATGGTGGGCGCCGCCAAGGCGGCACAAAGCAGAACTGCGATGATCTTCGTCATGATCTGGTCTCTTGCGTGGTCGGCCGTCGTTATGCTCTGTAGCCGAGGTGGTTGATCTCTTGTTATTGCACCGGCATGCTCCAACCCCTGCTTCAGCCTCGAAATACCACGGCTTGGTTGAGCGCGCTAACGATCTGCTGAACGAGGCCACGATCCGGTGACTGGAACGCGCGCACCTCTCCCGAGGCGGTATGTAACAGTACGTCATACTGCCCTTTGGCGTTCCAAGCGAGAAACACACCCAAAGCAATCGCGATCAAGCCAAACACCCACGCATGCGCGAACAGGATCAGGACACCGATGATGGCAACAATCACGCCAAGTGCCCTGGACGGTGCTTTCTCGAGGTGCTTGATGGAAGTGACGTTGCTCATGGCGTACGTCTGGCCCGGCACGATAAAGCGTGTGTTCGTGACGGTCACGTTTCCATGCTGGAAAAATACGGTTTCGCCGGTGGCACCGGGCTGGCTGACAAGTGTGCTCAAGATTCCCCCGAATCGTTGGTCGCTTATTTGCAGAATCATCGCCGCCGTACCGCGAAATCTTCTCCGCCGGTCGGAGCTGTAGTGGCGCCTATCAAGGCAAAAATACCACTACCGATAAGATACCGGACTGGCTAGCATTGGCAAGTAGTAGTATGAATTGGCCAACGCTAGCCAATGACAGGGATCGCACCCGTTGAATTCACGACCACGATTTCTTAGGAGTGTTTTTGGGGTATAAATTTTGAAAATACCCACCACCTTCCCTGTCAGCATTGACGCATGAGTTCTGTCCGCACCTCACGGGTAGGAAACGCGTCCAGCCTAATAGTCCACCACCACTGCGTCATCTTCCGGCGCTCGGGCAGGTACCCGGCGTGGTTATAGGCCGCGCGAACCTCGTCGCACTCGCAGTGAGCTAGCTGCCTCTCGATCCAGTCTCGGTTGAAACTGTGCTCGTTCAGGATGGTCGAGGTGAGCCCCCGGAAACCGGGGCCCCTCATCCGCGAGTGGTAACCCATCCGGTACAACTCGTACAGGATGGTGTTCTCGCTGATCGGCTTCTTGGTGCTCGATCGATTATGAAGCACGTACTGCCCGTCACCATTGATCTCGCTTCACTCGTACGATTCGTGGCGCAGATGAAATTTAACGCGGAGGCTTCGTATCCTATAGACAGAAGCGTTGTCGTCGTGTTCTTTCCTTTCCGATTGTCTTGGAGAGAGGAAGAACCTACGGAGATGGTGAGAGTCCACCCTTGAGCGAGTGAAACGAAGCGATCAGACGAGCGGAGCGCCCTATGTGCCCTTAAGGGCACGGGCGCGTAGCGTTACTTTTTTATCGGTGACCTTCGAGGGTCACCGACTAACTTTCTTTAGCGGAACGAGGACTCCTCGTGGAGCGTCAATCTATCGAGCCCTATGGGGGCGAGATCTGACTTTGAAATAGCGAAATGCATAACGTGTCTTATGGGCACGAAGGACACGCAACGTAATCTCCCACTCGAAATAGTCGACTTGGCCACAAGACCAATCTCAAAAAATAAGCCGCCTGACATAACTTATGTTCAACGTGACAATCCGAGAGAAAATTGAATGAATGTCAACAACCAGTTCACCGCTGAAGATCCATCTCAGTCGTGTTATCTGTACATGCTGGCGCATGCCGACGGCAGCGTGTTCAAGATCGGAATCGCGCATGATATCCCTGCGCGGGCCACGGCTTTTTCTCAACGAGTGGACTACGCGAAGTCTTGGGCGGCAAAGGGCACGCGCGAGGCTTGCTACCGCGCGGAGGGTGTGCTGCACCGTCTGCTTCATCGATTTCGGCGAAGGCTTAATGGAGATGGCGGAACCGAGTGGTTCTCAATGGAGTGCAGTGACCGCGCACTAGCCTTATTCGATGCCCTTCGCGAGGATATCGGTATCGGTCAACTCAAGCTCGTCGAGCCGCCGCGTGACACGGTCAAGCAGAGTCATTACTCGCAACTTTCGCGTGAAGAGCGGGTGCGCCGGCGCGAGGCGCGACGTCAGGAGATGATCGAAACGAAATCTCAGGAAAACATCCGGCGCATCGCGGTGCTCGAACGCGCTGCGGCGACGATTATCAAGGAAGCTCAGGTAAGGCGGCACCGTGCGTCTTTGACTGGCGGCAGTTTGTTTGTGCGAGGTACAAAAGAGGCCCTTGACGCTACGCGTACTTTGCTCGAGTACGGTGGGTTTAGTCTTGAGCATGGTGGGTTTAACGTATTCGGCCATCTACATATCCGGAAACGACGGAGCGAGCACATGCCAGGGTTCGCAAAATTGACCGTCTGGTGGCGTCACATTGAGATACAGGATGCGGTGTTCTCTGCGGACACTCGTGATCGCCTAGTAGGTGTCTTCGAGATGTTATTTTCGGAACACCTCGACCACTTGTTACCAGACAGCAGCGACAGCGAATTCATTGCAGAGTCGTAGCCATGGTAGGCGGCAGCGCGAGCAGCATTCGGTCTCCGTGACCGAGCTGAAGCCTGTGAGGAAATTGGCTCGTCACTGTTGCCGTAGAAGTGCGACTGTATCTCCGCCTTCGAGGTAGCAACGATGCCCCCCATTGCCGATGCCGACGTGCTGTGCTCCTGCTATTGGCATTGTTTTTCGCACTCAAGTAGTCCGGAGGTTGGGGCCGGGCAGGGGAGCGCGATCAGCTCGTACATCGAGAGGGTCGCTACCCGTGGCGAAATCGTGGCTGCGAAGTTCTTCGCGAGCAACCGCCCAAGTGGTTGCATCTCCCGTGCTTGACTTCACATGCCGACCAGTCGTTGAGCAAGCACAGGCGGAAGATGTGATGCTGGACTCTCGTCGGTGGGATAGACCCGCTTCAAGGGTTGCCAGTACCAATCACCGCGCTGATTTCGAATTCATAGTCGAGCTTGCGACAGGGACATCGATCGGCGTAGCAGACGAACCGTCGCGAAACTGCCCTGTCGGACGATAGACGTGTTGGCCACCATACTACGCTGTGTCGGGGTAGCTAGATTTAGATGTAAACCGTTGGCTAAGATTCGGTGATCGCAAAAGAGGTCAGCCGATCAGTCCGAGCTTTCGCGCGATCGCCACGGCCTGCGTGCGGCTATGGGCACTCACCTTGTTGTTGATGTTGCGCAAGTGAGTACGAACCGTACTCTCGGATACGAACAGTTTCTCCGCGATCGCCTGATTGGAGTACCCTTCAGCCAAAAGCTGAAGGACACGAATTTCCTTGGGTGTCAGCGGATCGAGCAGCTCGGGTTGATCGGCCGTGGCCGGCGTGATCGGCTCGTCTGCCAGCCCGCACGCACGCCCTAGTCTGAGGATGTAGTCAGCCAGGATCGGATCCGGCGACGCCGCGCCGCTCACATCAAGTGACCGGGAAAATTGTCGTAGCAACGGACCCACATGTTGCTCACCTTCATCGAGCAGCAAGCGCACAAAACCTTCTCGGCACGCAGCTTTGAGCACCGGATCCAGTATGGATTGGGCTGCTATCGGGTCTCCCGAGCGGTGTGCCGCAATTGCAGCAAGCAAACGTAGTTTCATTGCACGCCGATGGCGAGCTTCCTGATCGGCCAGTTCTGCTGCCTTGTTCAACCGTGAGACGACAGCTTGCGCGTCGCCGGCAAGTGCTTCCCATCGGAGCTTCGCAAGCTTAAGGTAGTCGAGATCATTGCCGATAAGGTGCAATTGCCCGACATGGCTCCATAGTGCGGGATCCTCTGCACGCGCCAATTCATCCTGTGCCGCACGATGATGTCCCTGCATTAACAGGATACGGGCGCGCTCGAGTTTCGCACCGGCAGTCATGCGTGTAAGGCGTCGAACATGCCCGAGATACTCGAGTTGAGTGAGAATTTCGAATGCCTCGTCTACGTCGCCGCGAGCGAATGCGACCCGAGACTGCATCACGTGACCGAGCATGACGTGATCGGGGAGAAGTACATCGCGGGCGAGGGGGACATAAACCTGAAGAAGATGCGCCGCCTGAGCGAGGTCGTTGGTTTCATATACGGTTGCCGCGTACATCAATCCGGCCCAGGCATTACCCCCAGTATAGCCATCGTGATGCGAGCTGCCGCTCGCCACTGCAATGCGCAACCGGGCAGTCGCTTCGCGCAGGCGCCCTTCCTGAAGATCGAAAATTGCCTCGATAGTTTCGGAATACATGATGTTGAAGGCACTGAAATCCGTGCCTTGCGAGCGTCTGGCCATCTCCAGCAGGCGACGTGATTCCGATCGTTGGCCCGCAACGGCGAACTGGTTCGCCATCACGTTAGCGAGCATCATGTCGGCGAATACCGAACCGGTCGGACAATGCTTCAGGCATTCGCGGCCGACCTCGAGCGCCTTCTCGGAGCGGTCCATCATAGCGAGCAGAACCGGCCGGAGAGCGAGTACGTGCGGGCGCACTTGAGGGTCGTCAACCTCCTGCAAGCGACTGGACTCGAGGAGCTCCATGGCTTCCCATGGCCCGCGCGTGAAGTTGACGGACCAGATGCGCGCCGCGAGCAGCATCGGGTGGTCGTGCAGGATCTGGGCGGGTAGCGCATCGAACCAGCGCGAAAGCAGGCGCATCCTTCCCTGTGCGAGCAGCGGTAGCGCAAATTTCTCGAGCAGGTCGACCGCACGCGGGAAATCGCTTCCTTCGAGCGCGTGATCGATGGCGGGGACCGGCCGCCGTTGATTCAGGTACCAATCCGATGCGACCCGATGCAAGCGCGGTATGTCATCCGGTGCGTCGCGCTGCAACTGCGCCTTCAGGAATTCGGCAATCAGGCTATGGTATCGCCAGGTTCGATCCTCGCTGTCGATCAGCGCAATCAGGCTGGACGCCTCGAGCTGGTTGAGAATCGGTTCGCAATCCATGTCGGGCAGAAGCCTTTGACACAAAGGGACGCTCAGGTAACGCAAGATGCTGGTTCGCAACAGAAACTGGCGAACCGGCTCTGATTGCTGGGCGAACACATCCTCGGCCAGATAGTCTGCAACCGACCGGTTGGTACCGGAGAAACGGTTGATGAAATCGGCGTGAGAATTATTGCGACGGAGCGAAGCAGACGCGAGCCACAACGCTGCCGCCCACCCTTCGGTCTTGTTATGGAGGCGTGCCAGTTCGCTTTTCGGAAGCGATGCGCCCTGAACGATACGGAAGAATTCGTCGGTCTCGTCGAGAGAAAACCGCAATACATGCGCATCGATTTCGACGAGTTGCCCACGCGCACGCAGTCGCCCCATCCGCAGGTCCGGCAGGCTGCGTGAACCGATCACGAGCTGGCCACCATGAGGCAAATGGTCGATGAATTCCCGTATCCATGCGACGACGCTCGGATCCTGTAACACTTCGAAGTCGTCTAGGAAGACCGCGAACGGCTTTTTTAGACCGGCGACGACGTTCATCACACGCAACGCGGCCTCACCGAGCGTCTCCGATTGCGGGAAACTCGTGTCGGAAAAAGCGTCGTCACCGACTACGGTCGCGATGGCGACCTTGAAGCCCTGCAGGAAACGGACGGGATCGTTATCTGCGCTGTCGAGGGTAAACCATGCGGCGGACACCGATGCCTGTTCGAGTCGAGCGTGGTGTTGCAGCATGGCCGTCGTCTTGCCGAAGCCAGCCGGTGCGCGGACGAGAACCAGGCGAGGCGACGCAGATGCGCTTAGCAATTGACAGACACCCTGTCGAATCACCTGGGACGCGGAAGCGGCGGGAGGGCTGACTTTCATGCTCGGTATGCGCCGAGCTTCGACTGAAGGCGAAGTCATTTGCGAAGTCGGGAAAGCGGACCGTATAGTCTAGCAAAGCAGTCGAGTCTCTGCGTTCGGGATTTTCCCGCCGGACTGGACCCTGGCGATCGGGATTGCCGAGTCGACAGGAATCGTCGTATCCGACGATGCCTGTGCGTGGCATCCGATCTACAGTTGGGACAGGCTACCGGCACATATGTTCGCCGCGCCTTGATACGAAAAGAGAACTGGAGACACATGAACCCGTACGCCTTTCCGCTGCTGATCAAGCAACTGCTTGTCACGCCGATCGCGCAGCGCTCACGCAAGGAAATCGTCTACCGTGACCTCGCGCGTTTTGATTATGCGACGCTGATCGAGCGCATCAATCGCCTCGGCAGCGCGCTGTCGAGGATCGGGGTTGGCAAAGGAAGTACGGTTGCGGTGCTCGACTGGGACACCAACCGCTATCTCGAAGCCTATTTTGCGGTTCCGATGCTTGGAGCCACGCTGATGACGGCGAATTTTCGCCTTTCCTCTGATCAACTCGCGTACACACTCGATCATGCCGGCGTGGACACGATGCTGCTGAATGTCGACTTCCTGCCGATGATTCAGCAAATTAGCGAGCAGCTACCGCAGATCACGCGCTTCATCTGTCTCAGTGACGACAAGGTCGTGCGTCCCGGATTTGCATGGGCGGGCGAGTACGAATCGATGTTGGCGGCTGCCGATCCGGTGCATGAGTTCCCGGAGTTCGACGAGAACACGCGCGCGACGCTGTATTACACGACAGGCACCACCGGCAATCCGAAAGGCGTGAGCTTCAGCCATCGACAAATCGTATTGCATTGCCTGACGGTGCTGGCAAGCGTTTCCCAGGCGGGCGAGAACGGACGATTCTCGCGCAACGACGTGTACATGCCGCTTACACCAATGTTTCATGCGCATGCGTGGGGTTATCCGTACATCGCCACGCTGTGCGGCTGGCAGCAGATCTATCCGGGACGATACGAACCGGCGGTGATCGTCGATCTGGTCAAGCGTGAGCGCGTGACTTTCTCGCATTGCGTTCCAACGGTGCTGAGCATGGTGCTGGGGGCGCCGGATGCATCTGGCGCGGATTTTCATCGCTGGAAGGTACTGATCGGCGGCAGCGCGTTACCGCGCACGTTGTGCCGGCAGGCGCTCGCTCGCCACATCGATATCTATACCGGGTACGGGATGTCGGAAAGCTGCCCGCTGTTGACGCTGGCACAGATCAAAACGGACCTTCTGGACGAGATCGACGATGCGGATGCGCGCGAAGAGCGCGATATAGATATCCGCACGACGGCCGGGATGCCTATCCTGATGGCGCAGGTTCGGGTGGTGGACCCGGCCGGCGACCCTTTGCCGGAAGACGGCGTGTCGGTTGGCGAGGTCGTCGCGCGCACGCCGTATCTGACGCAGGGTTATCTGAAGAACGATGAGGCCAGCGCCGCCCTGTGGGACGGCGGCTGGATGCACACGGGCGACGTCGGCCGTTTTGACGCGCACGGGTACCTCCATCTTGTCGATCGTGCGAAGGACGTGATCAAGAGCGGCGGCGAGTGGATTTCGTCGGTCGAGCTCGAAGGATTGATTGGCCAATGTCCAGGCGTCGCCGAGGTGGCGGTGATCGGTATACCCGACGAGAAGTGGGGTGAGCGGCCGCTGGCCGTGGTCAAGGTCGAGCTGGATGCGGCGCTGGATGCGTGCACGTTGCGTGCACACATGCACCGTCTGGTAGAACGCGGGGTTATTCCGTCGTATGCGATGCCGGACGCGTTCGAGTTGGTCGAGCAGATCGACAGGACGAGCGTCGGCAAACTAGACAAGAAGCGCCTCAGGGCGCGCTACACGCAAAAGCTCGGGTGAGTCTGCAACCTTGGCGACGTCCAGCGGTGCATCGATACGGACGGCGGATATGGAAGCATCCCTCTGAACGGGAGAAGGAATGGATCTGGGTATCAAGTTGAAGGGGCGACGCGTCCTGATAACGGGCGCGTCGTCGGGTTTCGGTGAACACTTTTCGCGCCTGGCCGCCCGCTGCGGTGCGTCGGTCGTTGTCGGTGCGCGACGAGTTGCGCGACTCGAGGCGCTAGCCGTGGAGCTGCGCGAACTTGGCGCGCCGGACGTGACGGTGTTGCCGCTTGACGTTACCGATCCCGCATCCGTATCGGCCGGGTTCGACACGATTTCCGCGACCGGGGCACCGCTCGACGTGGTCGTCAACAACGCAGGTATTTCCGGGGACGGACTGGCCATCGATCAGCCGATCGAACGGTTCGACGAAGTGATGGCGATCAACCTGCGCGGTGCGTGGCTGGTCGCGACGGAAGCCGCCCGACGCTGGCGGGATTTGGCGCGGGGCGGCGCGATCGTCAATGTCGCATCGATCCAGGGCGAACGCGTCGCGACCGGCATCGCGGCTTACTCGACGTCGAAGGCGGCGGTCGTGCACATGACGCGCAGCCTGGCGCTCGAGTGGGCGCGTTACGGTATTCGCGTCAATGCTATCGAGCCCGGGTATGTGCGTACCGAGATGACCGATGGGCTATGGGAAACCGAGCATGGCAAGGCGATGATCAAGCGCATCCCGATGAGGCGTCTTGGAATGCCGGAAGAACTCGATGGGGCGCTGCTGTTGCTTGCGACGGATGCGGGTTCATGGATTACCGGTGCGGCGCTGGCGGTCGATGGCGGGCATCTGGTGTCGTCGCTCTGATGGTTTGACTCGGGGCCGGTGGTGCCGAACACACGGTCAATGAAAGGCGGGCGTCCAATCGGACGCCCGTTTTTGTTTGCGCCGACGAATGCATGGCCCGGACGACTCGTCGTGCGATTCGTCGCTTCCGACGATGAGTTCGGGAGTGCGCTTGCCTACACTGGTTCGCATCGAGTAGTAGCGAACGATTGGAGGAAAGTTTGTTGTTTCAAGGTGAAAACATCAGCGTGCTGCCGTTGGTCGACGGATTTGTCGAGTTGCGATTCGATCGACGCGATGCCGCGATCAACAAGCTGGACGCTCGCACGATCGACGAATTTCAGAAGGCGACGGTATGTATTGCCGCGACGTCAGCAGTGCGCGGCGTGCTTGTGACAAGCGCAAAGGACGTATTCATCGTCGGCGCCGACATCACGGAGTTTTCTGCGATGTTCCGACAATCCGCGGACGCAATTGCCACTGCCGTACGCACGAACGACGCGCATGTGACCACGTTTGAGGATCTCCCCGTTCCGAGCGTGATTGCGATCAACGGCTATGCGCTCGGCGGCGGGCTCGAACTGGCGCTGCTCGGCGCGTTTCGCGTGATGGCGTCGAATGCCCGGGTCGGGCTCCCGGAAGTCTCGCTCGGGTTGATTCCGGGGCTGGGCGGCACGGCCCGGCTATCGCGCGTGGCCGGTCTGGCCGCCGCGATCGACTGGGTTGCCACGGGGCAGTCGTTCGATGGTAATGCGGCGATCGCGGCAGGCGTGGTGGATGAAGTCGTTGCGCCCGATGCGCTGAGAGAGACCGCGCTCGCATGGCTGCGCCGCGCGGCGACAGGCGAAATTGACTGGCGAGCTGCGCAACGACGCAAGAAGGTGTGCCTGCCGATATCGGCGCGCGAGGCAGCGGATGTTATCGACCGCGCCCGTTCCAGGATCAGCGCACTGCACGACCTGAACCGACCCGCCGCTGCAATTGCGGCCGAGACGATGGAGCGCGCCGCAGTGCACGATCTTGAGGACGCACTCGATAACGAAGCCGATTCATTCGGCCGTGTCGCACGTACACAAGCAGCTGCGTCGCTGGTCCAGATTTTTCTCAATGAGCAGGTGCTCAAGAAGCAGGTCAAACGTTCCGCGCAGGCGGCAAGGCCGGTTTCGCGGGCTGCCGTGATCGGTGCCGGAACGATGGGCGGTGGAATTGCGTACGCGAACGCACTCCATGGCATCCCGACGCGCATGAAGGACATCTCGCAAGCACGGCTCGACGCAGGAATGGACGCGGTTCGCAAGCAACTGGAGCAGCATGTGCAGAGCGGCTGGCCCGGCCTTGGGCAGGCTGACGATAGTTACGCGTCGATCACGCCACAACACGACGATGCCGGCCTGGATGAGGTCGACTTTGCCATCGAGGCCGTAGTCGAGCATCCTGATGTCAAGCGTAGCGTACTCGCCGAACTCGAGCGGTTGGTGCCTGCCGATACGGTGCTGGCTTCGAACACGTCGAGCCTCGGTATCGATGAACTGGCCCGCTCGCTAGCGCGTCCGGAGCAGCTTGTCGGCATGCATTTCTTCAATCCGGTGTCGAAGATGCGACTGGTCGAGGTGGTACGCGGCAGCCGGACGAGCGACGCGGCAGTGGCGACGGCAGCGGGGTACGCAGTTGCATTGGGCAAGACCCCGATCATCGTGCGCGACTGTCCGGGTTTCGTCGTCAACCGCGTGCTGATGCCCTACGTCAATGCATTTCTTCGTCTGCTGGAGGACGGCGCCGATTTCGAAACCGTCGATCGCGCGATGGAGGGTTTCGGCTGGCCGATGGGGCCGGCGTACTTGCTGGACGTGATCGGGATGGACGTGCTCGACCGTGTCGTCGACGTGATCGGTGCCGGCTACCGCGACCGGATGCCGCCGGTCGGCGGCAGTGCACTCGGACTGATGGTCGAACGGCAACGCTACGGGCAGAAATCGGGCGAGGGATTCTATCGGTACGACGCCGCCCGGGCGGGGCGGCCGTCGAAGTGCTCATCGCCGGATGCCCATGCGCTGGTCGCGACCCTTCAATCGAATGGCCCGCGCGCATTCCCGGACGACGTGATCATCGAACGCATGATGCTGCCGATGATCGTCGAAGCGGCGCGTGTGCTCGATGAGTGCGTAGTCGCGACCGCAATCGAACTGGATATGGCACTCGTCCTGGGGCTCGGTTTTCCCGTGCACGCCGGCGGCGCGCTCAAGTATGCCGACTGGCTCGGTCTCGATCACGTCGTCGCAATGTGCGACCGCCACGCCGAGCTCGGCGCGACCTATGTCGCGACACCGACCATGCGTGCGATGGCGGCGGCAGGGGCTCGTTACTACCCTGCGTGATACACGCGGGATTGCAGCTTCACTCGACCTTGCACCCGTGTGCGGGCAATACGTCGAGCGGAAGACAACCGTTCCGAACCGATCGAAGGTCGGTTCCCACTGAAAGGATTCAAGGAGACGCCATGCAACTGAACTCATGCACCGCCGCCATCGTTACGGGGGGCGCATCGGGCCTCGGCGCCGCGACTGCACGCCGCCTCGCGGCTCACGGCGTGAAGGTCGCCCTGTTCGACATGAGCGTCGAACAGGGCGAAGCGCTGGCGCGGGAAATCGGCGGCTTGTTCTGCAAGGTCGACGTCACGTCCGACGAGCAGGTCGACGCGGCATTCGCTGCCGCGCGCGCCGCGCACGGCCAGGAGCGCGTACTGGTCAATTGCGCCGGCACCGGTTTCACCGCAAAGACGGTGGGCCGCGACCGGAAGACCGGCGAGATTCGGCATTTTCCAATTGACAGCTTCGACAGAATCCTACAAATCAATCTGGTCGGGACATTCCGCTGCATCGCGAAATCGGCGGCCGGCATGCTGAAGCTCGAGCCATTGGAAGACGGCGAACGCGGGGTCGTCGTCAATACGGCGTCCGTGGCGGCACAGGACGGGCAGATGGGGCAGGCGGCATACAGCGCTTCGAAGGCTGCATTGACCGGCATGACGTTGCCGATCGCGCGTGATCTGATGAGCGAAGGCATACGCGTCAACACGGTCATGCCCGGCATCTTCGATACGCCGCTAATGCAGGCGGCACCTGACAACGTCAAGGAGGCGCTGGCTGCATCGGTGCCTTTTCCGAAGCGCTTCGGCCAGCCGGCGGAATTCGCACAGCTCGTCGAAACGATGATCGTGAACGGCTATTTCAACGGCGAGTGTGTCCGACTGGACGGCGCGATCCGCATGGCACCGCGCTGATCAAGGACGGCGAGGTGACCGGTGTCCATCGAGCCGATCGCTTCGCCTGCCGGACATGGCGGCAATACGGACGGCTCCCGGGCCGACATGCTCGACACGGACGTCCGGCGGAGAATCGCCGTCGGCAACCCTCACATTCACGTTTGAACACCATGTCCCAGTCCTCGACACGCCGCCTTATCTTCGATCCCGAACACGAGCAGTTCCGGGATGCAGTCTCCCGATTCATTCAGAAGGAAGTTGCGCCGCATGTGCATGAGTGGCGTGCGCGGGGCTGTTGCGATCGGGCAATCTTCGAGAAGGCCGGCGCGAACGGCCTGTTGCTGATGTGGGCCGACGAAGCGTACGGCGGCGCCGGGATGGCTGATTTCCGCTACGAGCAGATTCTGTACGAGGAAATGATCCGCCATGGCGACATCGGCGTGTACCTGACGCTCCATTCGCGCTTGGTGGCACCTTACATCGGACGCCTCGGGAACGACGAACAGAAGCATCGGTGGCTGGCGGGCGCTGCCCGCGGTACGACGATTCTTGCCGTTGCGATGACCGAGCCGCAGGCAGGCTCCGACCTGGCCGGGATCCGTACTCGCGCCGAGCGCCGGGACGGCGGGTGGCTCATCAACGGCACGAAAACATACATATCGAACGGGCTGAATGCCGATGCGGTGCTCGTCGTGGCGCGGACGAACCCGGACGAGCGCCGCGCGTTCGGAATCTTCGTCGTCGAACGCGGAATGAAGGGCTTCGAGTGCGGCGAACGGTTGAGCAAGCTCGGGCTCGATGCGCAGGATACGACCGAGCTATTTTTCGAGGACGTCTGGGTGCCCAGCTCGAACGTGCTGGGCGACCCCGCGTGCGGTTTCGCTTACCTGACCGAAGGTCTGGCAGAGGAACGCCTGCTGAGCGCGTGCCAGTCGATCGCGCACGCGCAGGTAGCGTTCGACCTGACGCTGCCGTTCGTGAAAGAGCGGCGTGCGTTCGGGCGCCCGCTCGGGGCCCTGCAAAACACGCGGTTCGTGCTGGCCCGCCGGCGCGCGGAACTCGATGCGATGCAGACGTGGATCGATGCGCTCGTCATCGAGCACAACGCCGGACGCCTGACGGCGGCGACAGCGGCGTCGGCCAAGCTCCTCACATCGGAACTGGAAAACCGTGTGATCGACGATTGCCTTCAGTTGCATGGCGGCGCCGGTTACATGGAGGAATACCGGATCAGCCGGATGTATCGCGACGCACGCGTGTCGCGAATCTTCGCCGGCACGTCGGAAGTCATGCTCGAGATCATCGGGCGCTCGCTTGGATTGTCGGACAAGCTGGAATAGCAGCGTAGGGGTGCCCGCTTTCGGTCGACAGGCAGGACAGGGAGCCAGGCGTTCGGTCCGACAGTCGTCCGTCGACCGGCGCGGCACGGTTCAACATTGCATCGGAACATTACGACAGGCCTTTACATGGACCTCAAGCTTCACCCCAGACATGAGTCGCTGCGCGGCGAAGTCCGTGCATTTCTCGCGCGCCACCGTCACGAGGCGGCCACGCTGCAGCATGGCCGCCGCCCCGGGCCAGCGCAGATCGCGTGGCAGAAGCTGCTGCTCGAACACGGCTATGCCGGCCGCACGGTCCCGCGGGAGTATGGCGGCTACGGTGCGGAACCGGACGTCATGGAGCAGCACCTGATCACCGAGGAGTTCGCGCGTGCCGGCGTGCCGCTCGGGCTCGGCAGCCAGGGCATCTCGATGCTGGTGCCGACGCTGCTCGAGCTCGGTACCGATGCGCAGAAGCGCGAACTGATCGCGCCGACCCTTCGCGGCGAACTGGTGTGGTGTCAGGGCTATTCGGAGCCCAATGCGGGATCCGATCTCGCTTCGCTGCAGACGCGCGGCGTCGAGGACGGAGACGATTTCATCGTCAACGGCCAGAAGATCTGGACGTCGACTGCGCACGAGGCCGACATGATCTTCTGCCTGGTTCGCACCGAACGCGAGGCGCCGAAGCATGCGGGCATCAGTTACCTGCTGTTCTCGATGAAGACTGCCGGTATCACGATCCGTCCGTTGAAGACGATGACGGGACGTGCCGAATTCAACGAAGTCTTCTTTACCGACGTGCGCGTGCCGCAGCAGCAGATCGTCGGGAAACGCGGGGACGGCTGGGCCGTTGCCAACGCAACGCTTTGCCATGAGCGCGCGTACCTTGCCAATCCGGCCGCGCTGCTCGGTCGTTACAGCGAGCTGGCGAACCTGATGCGCAGCGAGACGGTCGACGGCGACCCGGTGATGAACGATCCGCTCCTGGGCGACCGGCTGATGCGGCTCCAGGGCCGCGTGCTGGCGCAGCATTGTCACGGCATGCGTCTGCTCACGCACGCGAGCCGCAAGGAGGACCCGGGTCTGCCGGGGCTCGTCACGAAGCTGTATGGATGCGAGACCCGCTATCAGATCGACGTGCTCGCGCTCGACGCGCTCGGTGAAATCGGCATGCTGACCGAGGCAGACCCGCGCGTGCGCGCCGGCGGGGAATGGCAGCATCGCGAAGGATTCGACCTTGGACTGATCATTGGCGGCGGCACTGCACAGATTCAGAAGAACATCATTGCGGAGCGCGGCCTCGAGATGCCGCGCGAGCCGAAGCTGGCGATCTGAGCGACAGGAGACGAATCATGGAATTTGCGCTTTCTCAAGACCAGGTCATGCTGGCCGACAGCCTGCGACGTGCACTGGTCGGCGAATGCACGCTGTCGCGCGTCCGCGCCACCGTCGACGGTGCATGCCCGATGAATCGGGAAGTCTGGCGCACGTTGTGCGAGCTGGGCATTCCGGCGCTGCTCGTGCCGGAAACCTTTGGCGGGCTCGAACTGTCCGTGCTCGATGCCGCGCTCGTGTCCGAGGAGCTGGGGCGCGCCGCCGCGCCAGTGCCGTTCCTCGGCAGTGTGGTCCTCGCAACATTGGCGCTGCGTGAGGCCGGTAGCGCAAGTCAGCAAGCGGAATGGTTGCCGCGGATGGCGACGGGCGAATGCATCGTCGGTGTCGGATTCGGCGAGGCATGGAGCGGCGTGCGCGACGCCGCCGGGCTGCGCTGCGTGAATGGCAGATTGAGCGGCACCGCGCTGTTCGTCGTGGACGGCATGCAGGCCGATGCGTGGCTCGTTGCTGATACATCGGGTGCGCTGTACCTGGTGGACGCGAGGACGAACGGCGTGCAGCGCAGGCCGTTGAGCGCGATTGACGGCACGCGGCCGACCGTCGAACTCGCGCTGGATCGAGTCGAGGCGCAGACGCTGCCGCGCGCGGACGCCCGTGTGCACGCGAGGTTACGGGATGCGGCATGGATCATGCTGGCTGCCGACGCGCTCGGCGCCGGATGGCGCATGATCGACGATGCGGTGGCTTACACGAAGGAGCGCAGCCAGTTTGGCCGGCTGATCGGAACGTTTCAGGCGGTCAAGCATATGTGTGCCGAGATGGCGACCGAACTGGAACCGACGCGTGCGCTGGTCTGGTATGCCGCTCATGCGTTCGACGTGATGCCGGACGATGCGCCGCTGTATGCGGCGCACGCGAAGGCACTCGTGGGGGATGCCGCACAGTTCGTCGCGCGCACGGCCATCGAGGTCCACGGCGGGATCGGTATCACCGACGAACTCGGGCTGCACTACTGGTACAAGCGGATCGCGTTCGATCGAACGCTGTACGGCACGCCGGGCCGCGTGCGGCGTCACGCAGCGTCGTTGCAGGGGCTCGTACAAGCCGCATAGCGCGGGTGGATCGGCGCGGCCGGCGCCGCGCGTCGTACCGGATCCGACAGTGTACTGCCGGGCGGCGCATACTGGCCCGTAATGCACATTCATTGAAATCTCCTGGAGGGAGCACGATGGCCCAGGAAAAGCCGATTGAAGCGCCGCCGAAAGCAGCGCTCGACTATCCGTTCGACGCTCCGCCTGCTGCTGCGCAGCCGGTGGAGGTCGCCCCCGGCATCCACTGGTTTCGCATGCCGTTGCCTTATGCGCTCGATCACATCAACCTGTGGGCGCTCGACGACGGCGACGGCTGGGCGATCGTCGATACGGGCGCCTGCACCGAAGATGCGATCGTTGCGTGGCGGGCACTGTTTGCAAAGAGCGACGGACGGCCGATGACGCGCGTGTTCGTCACGCACCTGCATCCCGATCACATCGGTC
This sequence comes from Burkholderia sp. D-99, assembly GCF_011605345.1. Taxonomy (GTDB): domain Bacteria; phylum Pseudomonadota; class Gammaproteobacteria; order Burkholderiales; family Burkholderiaceae; genus Burkholderia. Next base: position 1,533,342 of record NZ_JAAOXM010000001.1, on the reverse strand, counting down.
TGGCCGGCTGGCTCACGCGCAAGTTCGGTATCCGTCTGTGGATGACCCGCCTCGAATACCTGTCGTGCCGGATGCTGGTGTCTGATACCGGGCGCGAAGCGCCGGCCGATGCGATCGCCTTCCTGCGCCGCGCGGGCTGGAGCGATTTATCGGTCGAAACGTACCGGGCCCGCTTCGGGGCGTTCGGCAAGCATGTCCATGCGTTGCCCGACAGCTATCGGCGATTGCGCGATGGCGATACATTGACGATCGGTGCTCACGAGTGGCGCGTGATCGTGGGCAGTGGGCATTCACCCGAACATGCGTGCTTGTACTGCCCCGCGCTGCGTATCCTGATCTCCGGCGATCAGGTGTTGCCGCGCATTTCGTCGAACGTGTCCGTGACACCGACCGAGCCGGACGCGAATCCGATGGCCGAGTGGCTCGAATCGCTCGAGAAGATCCGGCGCGAGGTACCCGACGACGTGTTGGTGTTGCCGGCGCATGGCGAGTGCTTCAGAGGGCTGCACGCGCGTATCGCCGCATTGGCGGACAGCCAGCAGCGCGCCTTCGCACGATTGCTGGCGCTGCTCGGTGAACCGCAGCGCGTCGTCGACACATTCCCCGCGCTGTTCTCGCGCCCGATCAGCGAGGCGCAGTCGTCCCTGCTGCACATGGCGACGGGCGAGGCCATCGCGTGCCTGAATTACCTGATCGCGCAACGGAAGGCGACGTGTGTGACGGACGAGCACGGCGTCGCTTGGTATCGGGCCATGCGCTCGTAACGCAAACGCTCCCGGTGCGCCGGGGTGCGTCAGCGTCGTGCCGCGTCATACTGCTGCGCGCACGCCCATCCGAGTTCGGCGAGCGGGAGCGCCTTGGCGGCGGTCTCGACGGCGTCGGCTGCAGCAGCATTGCCTTGCGCCGCGCGTTCGCCGATCCCATGCAGGATCGCGGCCATGCGGAACAGGTTGTAGGCCAGATAGAACTCCCAGTGTTCGCGTGCATGTCGGCCGGTCGCGGCTTCGTATCGGTCGATATAGGCCGCTTCCGCCGGAATGCCGAGCGTGTCGAGCGGCTGCCCGGCGATCCCGCGCCAGACGGTCGGCGTGATGCGCCAGCTCATGCAGTGATACGCGAAATCCGCAAGCGGGTGACCGAGCGTCGACAGTTCCCAGTCGAGTACCGCCAGCACGCGCGGTTCGGTCGGATGGAACACCAGATTGTCCAGACGGAAGTCGCCGTGGACAAGCGTGGTTTCATCGTCGCCCGGGATACGGTCGGGCAGCCACGCGATCAGCCTGCTCATCGGCTCGCTGACCGGAATGGTCGATGCGCGGCACTGCTTCGACCATCGGGCAATCTGGCGGGAGAAGTAGTTGCCGCTCTTGCCGAAGCTGTCGAGCCCGACTTTGGCAATATCGACAGCATGCAATGCCGCGATGACCCTGTTCGTCTCGCCGTATATCTCCGCACGCTCGGAAGCCTGCATGCCGGGCAGCGACTGATCGACCATCACGCGCCCTTCCACGAAATCCATCAGGTAGAACGGCGTGCCGACGATCGACGCGTCGTCGCAAAAGGCGATCATGTCGGGCACCGGTACCGCGCTGTCTCGCAGCGCCTGCATCACGCGATATTCACGGTTGATTGCATGGGCCGACGGCAGCAAAGGCCCAGCCGGCTGCTTGCGCAGCACGAGGCGGTCGTGCCCAGTCTGCACGACGAAGGTCGGATTCGATTGGCCACCGGACAGCGGCGCGACGGCGATATCGCCTGAACCGGCGATGCCGGCGTCGCGAAGCCACGCATCGAGTGAGGGTGAGGCAGGGGCGAACGTGTTCATCGTGCGCCTCCCGCTGCGTTCTGCGTGGCGGCTTCTGCGTCGGGTCGCGCGACGCGGCCTGCCGTGCCGGCCAGGATCTTGCGAGCGATGCTCCAGCGATGGACTTCGCTCGGGCCGTCGTAGATGCGGAACGCGCGCATGTCCATGAAGATGCGCATCACCGCGGTTTCGCCGGTGACACCCTGGCCGCCGAGGATCTGTACGCAGCGATCGACGGTGCGCCACTGCGCTTCGGAACAGATCACCTTGGCGCGGCTCGATTCGACATTGCAGCGATGACCCTGATCCAGCAGCCAGGCGGTATGCCAGATGTGCAGACGGGCGGTCTGCAGATCCATGTCGTTGTCGGCGAGCATGAACCCGACGCCTTCGTGCTCGCCCAGCGGCTTGCCGAACGCGTGACGCCCACGCGCGTATTCGGTCGCGATGTCGTGCGCGCGGCGTGCCTGGCCGAGCCAGCGCATGCAATGCGTGAGCCGCGCCGGTGCAAGGCGAACCTGTGCGTAGCGGAAGCCCTTGCCGACTTCGCCGAGCACGTCGGCTGCAGGAATCCTGACCCGGTCGAACGACAGCACGCCGTGCCCGCCGGTAAAGCAGCGATCCATCGCGTCCATGCTGCGCTCGAGGCGGATGCCTTCGCGATCCATGTCGGTCAGGAACATCGTGGCCGAACCGTCGTCCATCCGTGCCATCACGATCGCGTAGTTCGCACCGCTTGCGCCGGTAATGAACCATTTTCGGCCGGATACCAGGTAGTCGTCGCCGTAGCGTACCGCGTGCGTTTGCAGCATCGACGGATCGGCGCCGGCGCCTGGTGCCGGTTCGGTCATCGCAAAGCACGAGCGCGTCAGGCCATCGACCTGCGGGCGCAGCCAGCGCGCCTTTTGTTCGGGCGACGCGACGGCTTCCATCAGATGAATGTTGCCTTCGTCGGGCGCGTGGATGTTCAGCGCGGTCGGGCCGAGCCAGGAGTAGCCGGCTTCTTCGAAGACGACCGCCTTCGAGACGTGACTGAGACCGAGTCCACCCATCTCGACCGACGCGTGCGGCGTCAGCAGGCCGGCGTCGCGAGCGCGCCTGATCAGTTCACCGCGCAGGGCCTCGCTCGGACCGTGGGCGCCGGTGGCGACGTCCGATGCCGCATCCGCCTCGAGCGGAATGACCTGCTCGGCGATGAATTGGCGCGTGCGATCGCGCAGGGAGATTAGTTCCGGAGATAAATCGAAGTTCATGGCTGTCAGAGGGAGATGAAGGAGGGACGATCCGGCGCACTTGCATGGCATACGTCGCGGCCGGAACGATGGGTCAATCGACCGCCTTGCCGGCAGCGCCGTACACGGGCGTGTCGTGCGCCGACTGCGTGTTCGTCGAGCGGGCCGGCGCGAAATCGGCCACCCGGTCGTCGACGAACCACATCGCGACCGCCTGCAGCAAGCCGAATCCGGCGACCACATGGAGGACATACTGAACGGGCAGGTGAAGCGATAGCAGCAGACCGATCGCGATCGGCGACGCGATGCCGCCGAGCCGTCCGATACCGAGCGTCATGCCGATACCGGTCGAACGAATGTCGGCCGGATAGAACTGCGAGACATAGGCGTTGGCGACACCCTGCACGCCCGACGCGGTCATGCCGACGATGAAGATGACAATCGATAGCGGCCCGGCGCCGCGCGTTTGCGCGGCAAGCGCAATCGCGGCTGCGCCCACGATCAGCATGACCATCATGACTCGCTTCAGGCCGAATCGATCGGCTAGCCAGCCGCCGGCGAAGGAGCCGGCGATCGAGCCGATATTCATCAACAGCAGGAAGGTCAATGCGGCGTCCAGGCTGAAGCCGGCGAGCGACATCAGCTTCGGCAGCCAGGAATTGAGGCCGTACAGCATGAACAGGCCTGAGAAGTACCCGAGCCAGAGCATGAGCGTGCTGAAGCCGCGATTGTCGCGGAACAGCAGTGCAACGGGCGCTTTTGCGTGACGGACGGGCAGCGGTACGCAAATCTCGTCGGTATCGGAAACGATGCGCATGGGGGCGATGCGGCGCATGAGCGCGCGCAGGGCCGTCGTGTCCCGATGCTTCTGCAGGATTGCCGGCGATTCCGGCATCAGCCTGAAGATGACCGGAAGCAGCAGGAGCGATGCGCCGGCGACGAAGAATACCGACTGCCAGCCGAATCCGTGCATGAGGTGCTTGCCGAGCCACGCGGCCAGTACGCCGCCGAGCGGGTAGCCGGCAAGCATGATCGTCGTCAGCCGGGCGCGCAGGTGCCGGGGCGCATAGTCCGCCACGATGGCCGTCACGCACGGGATCACGCCGCCAAGGCCGATGCCGGCGATCAGACGCAGCGCAGCAAACGACACGGGGTCGCGTGCGAGGCCGCTCGCGGCGGTCAGGATGCTGAACAGGGCCACGCATGCCGAGATCGTGCGAACCCGACCGATGCGGTCGGCCAGCGCACCCATGACGATCGCCCCGAACATCATGCCGACGAGTGCGCAACTGGCGACCATCCCGGCCACGTGGGCGTCCACCTTCATTTCAGAAATGATCGTCGGCAGCGCGACACCCATGACGACGAGGTCGTACCCGTCGATCGTCACGATCAGAAAGCACAGCGCGAGTAGCGTGGTCTGAAACAGGCCGAATCCCGCGTCGTCGATTACCTCTGAAAGATCGATTTGCACCGTATGTCTCCAATGTTATTGGGTGGTCTGGCGATGGGCCGGAGCAGCCGGTTCCGATCGTCCGCGGGCGCCACGATTACGCTTGATTCTGCGGGCAGCCTGTTCGATACACATCGTCGCATCCGACGAACTGCGTGCCGACAGGCTCGCCGATTCGTCGTTTCGGACGATTTGAACGGCGTCACGGTTGCCGCATCATCGGTTCCGGTGATGACGGAATACGTCTGCGAACGGGGAAGGAATATGGCGGGCGCCCTGACGGGATTGAGAGTGCTGGAGTTTGCAGGGCTGGGGCCGGCGCCGTTCTGCTCAATGATGCTGGCGGATCATGGTGCCGATGTACTCCGGATCGTGCGGCCGGGCCGCGACGGCGAGACGGCCGACGACACGCTGACGCGCGGTCGCCGCACGCTCGAGCTGGATCTGCGCCAGCCCGTCGCGGCGACCACCGTGCTCGATCTCGTGTCCCGGGCGGATGTGCTGATCGAGGGGTTTCGCCCCGGCGTGATGGAACGACTCGGCCTGGGGCCGCAGCCGTGCCTCGAGCGCTGTCCGTCGCTGATCTACGGCCGCATGACAGGCTGGGGGCAGAGCGGGCCGCTCGTGCAGGCGGCCGGCCACGACATCAACTATCTCGCGCTGAGCGGCGCGCTGCATGCGATCGGTCGACCGGGAGGCGCACCCGTACCGCCGCTGAATCTGGTCGCCGATTTCGGTGGCGGCGCAATGCTGCTCGCGTTCGGCCTGCTGGCTGCGCTGTTCGAGGCTCGCCGCTCGGGGCGCGGGCAGATCGTCGATGCGGCGATGACCGACGGCGTGAGCCTGCTGTCGACGATGATCTACGAAATGAAGGGCGCCGGGCAGTGGAGCCACCCGCGCGGCGAAAACCTGCTGGATGGCGGCGCACCGTTCTACGACACGTATGCATGCGCCGACGGCAAGTACATCGCGGTCGGTCCGATCGAGGCGAAGTTCTACCGGACCTTGATGGAACGATGCGGGATCGAGGATCCGCTGTTCGACGTCCAGATGGACCGCGCGCGCTGGCCGTTGATGAAGGTGAAGCTGGCCGACCTGTTCCGGATGTGCACGCGCGACGAATGGTGCGCGATGCTCGACGGTGTCGACGCGTGTGTGACGCCGGTCCTGGACTGGGACGAAGCTCCGGAGCATCCGCATCATCGAGCGCGGGGCACTTTCATCGAGGTGGACGGCATCACCCAGCCGGCGCCGGCACCGCGCTTCTCGAGAACACCCGCCAGGCCGCCGCAATCAAAAACATTCGTCACACTGGATGATGCGCTCGCCCATTGGCGTGTGATGCAGCCCGCCGATGCGGCCTGACCAGCCGTGTCAATGACGTCAAACAACGGTTCACAGGAGACAGGGCAGCATGCAATACACCGAACAGCATCGCCAGATCAGCGACATGCTGACCCGATTCATCAAGAACGAGATCAATCCGTACGTGCAAGAGTGGGAGCGCGCCGAATCCTTTCCGATACACGAGGTTTTCAGAAAACTGGGGGCCCTCGGGTTGCTGGGTGTCACCTACGAGGAGGAATACGGCGGGCTGGGGCTCGACTTTACTTACTCGTTGGCGATGGCCGAGGCACTCGGGGAATGCGACTGCGGTGGCGTACCGCTGGCGATAGGTGTGCAGACCAATATGTGCACCCCGGCGCTCGCACAATTCGGCAGCGACGAGCTCAAGCGGCAGTATCTGGCCCCTGCAATTGCCGGTGAAATGGTGGGCTGCATCGGTGTCAGCGAGCCAGGCGCAGGCTCCGATGTGGCTTCGTTGAAGACGCGCGCCGACATCTCCGGTGGCGACTACGTGATAAACGGCAGCAAGATGTGGATCACTAACGGCATGCAGGCCAATTGGTGCTGCCTGCTGGCGAACACGTCGGACGGGCCTGCGCATCGCAACAAGAGTCTGATCGTCGTGCCGATGGATGCCGCCGGCATCACGCGCCAGAAGATCGACAAGATCGGTATGCACGCTTCCGACACGGCGCAGCTGTTTTTCGACAACGTGCGCGTACCGCGGCGAAACGTGATCGGTGAAGACGGAAAGGGCTTCACCTATCAGATGCTGCAGTTCCAGGAAGAGCGGATGTGGGGCGCGTCCCGGGCGCTCCGTACACTCGACCGCGTGATCGACGCGACCATCGAGTACACGCGTGAACGCAACGTGTTCGGCAAATCGCTGTTGGACAATCAGATCGTGCATTTTCGCCTAGCGGAGCTGCGCGCCGAGGTCGAGGCGCTGCGTTCGATCACTTACCGGGCGGTGGATCAGTATGCCGCAGGCGAGGACGTCACGAGGCTCGCGTCGATGGCCAAGCTCAAGGCCGGCCGGCTGATGCGGGAGGTCACGGACAGTTGTTTGCAGTACTGGGGCGGTATGGGTTTTACGCGCGAAAACCTGGTGTCGCAGTTCTATCGCGACGGCCGGCTGACGTCGATCGGCGGTGGCGCCGACGAGATCATGCTCACCATCATCTGCAAGTACGAGGGTACCTTGCCCGGCAAGGTGCGTTGAGGATGTCGAAATCGAACCGAACGGAGTTCGACCTGTCCGCACGCACTGACGCACGATGCACCGTCGCTTCGACGGTATCGGAAAAAGGCCGAAAAATGAGATCCGCTCTCTACTCGCCGCCAATCGAGGTGTTATCACGATGAAGATCCTTGCAGCCGTTACGCACTCGCCTAATGCGCCGTTTGTGCTCGAATCGATCGAGCTGGATGAGCCGCGTGTCGACGAAGTGCTCGTTCGTATCGTCGGAGCGGGCGTGTGCCATACCGACCTGGTTGCGCAGGAAGGCTATTTCCCGATGACGATGCCGGCCGTGTTCGGCCACGAAGGCGCGGGCATCGTCGAGCGGGTGGGGATGCACGTCACCAAGGTAAAGCCGGGCGATCGCGTCGCGTTGACCTTCTTGTCCTGCGGCCGCTGCTCCTGTTGCACGGCGGGCGCATCGCCTTACTGCAAGGCATTCACGTCACTCAACTATTTCGGCGTGCGCGATGATGGCTCGAAAACGCTGCGCGCCGCACGCGACGCCGTTTCCGGTGGTTTCTTCGGCCAGTCGTCGTTCGCATCGCACGCGATTGCGAAGGAACGCAATATCGTCAAGGTGCCGGATGGCGTGCCGCTCGAGCTGGCAGGCGTGCTCGGTTGCGGCGTGCAGACGGGTGCCGGCGCGGTGATGCGCGCGATGGCCTGCCGCGCGGGCTCGTCGCTGATGGTGATCGGCGGCGGTGCGGTGGGGCTCAGCGCGGTGATGGGCGGGGTGATCCAGGGATGTACGACGATTATCGTGGTTGAGCCGCATCAAGGCCGGCGCGAGCTTGCGCTCGAACTGGGCGCCACCCACGTGCTTGACCCGGCGGCGACCGGCGATCTGGCTGATGCGGCGCGCGCAATCTGCGCGGACGGCATCGACTACGTGCTCGATACAAGCGGGCGCCACGCGGTGATTTCAGCCGTTCCGCGCATCCTGGCGTCGCGCGGGACGTTCGGTTTTGTCGGGGTCCCGCCAGCCAGCGAGCGCGAACTCCCGCTGCCCGGCACGCTCCTTCAGTTGATGCGTGGCGGGTTCACCTATCGCGGCATCATCGAAGGAGATAGCGAGCCCGACGTGTTCCTGCCACAACTGATGGCGCTGCATCTGGAAGGCCGGTTTCCGTTCGAGAAGATGATTCGCACGTATCCGCTTCCGCGTATCAACGAAGCGATCGACGATCAGCATCGCGGCTTGTGCACGAAGATCGTCCTGCTGCCCTGATGCGGCCCACCAACCGGATTATTCCAACGGAGGAGTTCATGATGGATCAGTCGCATCCGTTTCACATGCTGATCGACGGCGAACTGGTGAGCGGAGACGTGCTGCTGCCGGTGGTCGATCCGGCCGACGAACAGGTATTCGCACACGCGCCGGATTGCACGCGGGAACAGCTAGATCACGCCGTCGCGGCTGCGCGTCGTGCCTTTCCGGCATGGCGTGCTGTTCCGATCGAACAGCGCCGCGCATTGCTCGAACAGTTCGCGCCGCGGATCGAAGTCGCGCGCGACGAACTCGCGGCGCTGCTGACACGGGAGCAGGGCAAGCCGCTCGCGTTTGCGCAGTTCGAGTTCAATAGCCTGCTGCGGTTCATGCAGGGTCAGTGCAAGCTGACGTTCCCGCAGCAAGTCGTCAACGAGGACAACCCGCAGCGCCGCAGCATCACGCGGCGCGTGCCGCTGGGCGTAGTGGCCGCACTGGCACCGTGGAATTTCCCGGTTCTGCTGGCGTGGTGGAAAGTCATTCCGGCACTGCTGGTCGGCAATACCGTGGTACTGAAGCCGTCGCCGCTGACGCCGCTGACCGTGTTGCGCATTGCGGAGCTGCTGGCCGACATATTGCCGCCGGGGGTGATCAACGTGGTCAGTGGTGGTGACGATCTCGGGCCCTGGCTCAGCGCACACGATGGCGTCGATAAGGTGAGCTTTACCGGTTCGACCGAAACGGGGCGGCGTGTGATGGCAGGCGCGGCGCCGACGCTCAAGAGGCTCACGCTCGAACTCGGTGGCAACGATGCGGCGATCGTGCTGCCCGATGCAGATGTCGATGCGCTGATCCCGTCGCTGTTCTGGGCAGCTTTCACCAACAGCGGGCAGGTTTGTGTCGCGGCTAAGCGACTGTACGTGCATCGTGACTGTTACGACGCGGTGCGCGACGGTCTGATTGCGTATGCGAAGGACGTGGTGGTTGGTCCAGGAACGGATCGGCGCAGCCAGCTTGGCCCGATCCAGAATGCGCGTCAGTATCGCCGTGTGCTCGATCTGATCGACGAGACGCGTCGAGCCGGTCTGAATATCTGTTTTCAGGGGAAGGTGCCGGACGGACCTGGGTATTTCGTTCCCGTTACGCTGGTCGACAATCCGCCGGAGGACGCGCGCGTGGTGTCGGAGGAAGCATTCGGCCCGGTATTGCCGATCTTGCGCTACGACTCGATCGACGAGGTGGTCGAGCGCGTCAACGCGGGTCCGTATGGTCTCGCCGGTTCGATTTGGGGGCGCGACGAAGTGCTCGCCGCGCAAGTCGCCGAACGCATCGGAAGCGGAACGGTATGGATCAACGAAAGCATGTATCTCTCTCCAGATGCGCCGTTCGCCGGCCATGGCCAGTCTGGCCTGGGCATCGAGCATGGCGTCGAAGGGATGTTGGCCTGCACCGAACCGCAGACCATCACAGTCAGGCGCAATTGATCTGATTGGCGCTGTTGTGCCAGTGCCGTACGGCGACATCGTACGGTAGACGGATGTGGCGACGGTTGATTCGCGATCGCCGCCACATCACCGCCGTCGCGGCGGTGTACCGTTAGTCGATGCGCAAGTAGCGCTGCATCATCAGCCGCAACTGGCTTTCCAGCGTTCCGCCCTCGAAACGCATCGGACCGGGATCCGTTAGCACGGCCATCGCGAGCGTGCTGGAGATCATCTGGATCGCGGATCTGATTTCCTGGGTCGACACCTTGGTCGAGCGGCCAGTCAGAAGTGGCGCGAGGACTGGTATGACGAGATCCTTGATGTGGCAATCGAGCAGGCGCATTGGATGTGAGTCCGGGGCGCCGGTTGCGATATAGCGCAGGACGGCTCTGAAGACACCGCGGTTGCGTCGGCACATATTGGTGTAGTGATGGACGATGCCGCCGATGATTGCGCGCGCGTCACCGCTGCGCCAAACGGCGTCTTCCTCGATGGTTTTGTCGGCGTCGGCCCGGAGCTCGATGAACGTTGCGTCCACGACTGCCGCAACGAACGCATCTTTGTCCTTGAAGCGGCAATAGAACGCACCGGTCGAGGTGCCGGCTGCGCGAATGACGTCGGCAATGACGACATCGTCGAAGTCACCGTGCTGTTCGATCAATTCGCGCCCGGCTCGAAGCATGTTGGCTAGCGTTGCTTCACTGCGCGATTGACGCGGAGGACGCAATGCCGGCAAAACATCGGCGTGCTGTTCGGCTGGTGCCGGAGTGCGAGCGGAGAGCTGGCGTCGGCTCTTCGATTTGTCCGGAAACTTCTCGGATTCGGGCATGGGCGCTGGGCTGTCAATTGTTGCGAACCAGGTTCGCATTATGCAGTACCCCGCGGGTCGCTGACACCATCCGTATCGTGCTGTCCAGGCCGTCCGCAATGCTAAGGGAAAGCACGCATTGAACGACAGGGAAATGACGCTAAAAATTCAGAAACAGAATCCTGATTCCGAATGTAATGTGCATCGTGATCCCTCCGCACGACCGCGCACACCAGGACAAGACAGCATGCGGACAGTCGACATAGCAATTTCCTGCCTTGAACAATGAACTATCGAGCAACGATCATGAACACGACGAATTTTGAATTGCCTGGCGAAATGGCTAACCAGTTGGTCGATCCGAAGGCCTACACCGATCTCGATCAATTGCATGCGACGTATACCTGGGCACGTGCGAACAATCCGGTCGCGCGCGCAGTCGCCGACGGGCACGATCCGTTCTGGGTTGTCACGAAGCATGCTGACATCTCTGCGATCTCGCGGGATAACGTGCTGTTCCATAACGGTGACTACTCCGTGGTGTGCCGACCGAAGGCATCGATCCAGCACGTGATTGACATGACGGGGAGCCCCAACGTTGTGAAATCACTGGTGCATGTCGACGGAGAAGAGCACAAGAATCTGCGCGTGCTCACGCAGTCGTGGTTCATGCCGAACAGCATTCTCAAGCTGGACGACCGGATCCGCACGCTGGCACGCGCCACGGTGGAAAAGATCCGACAGGAGAACGGGCAGACGATCGATTTCGCGAATGACATTGCGCTGCACTATCCGCTTCACGTCATCATGGACATTCTCGGCGTGCCGCAGGAAGATGCCCCGCGCATGCTCTCCTTGACGCAGGAGATGTTCGGTAGCGAAGACTCCGAATTCAAGCGTGAGAAGCGGCGTGAAGGAAATTCTGATAGTGCGATGGGCAAGGCGTTGATGTCAGTCGTTGCCGATTTCAAGGCGTACTTCGAGCGCCTGACGGCATTGCGCAAGAACGATCCCCGTAATGACGTCGCGAGCCTGCTCGCGAATGCCGTGGTGGACGGCAAGCCGATCGACGAGGTGAGCCGCCTCGGCTACTACGTGATCATCGCGACGGCGGGCCACGATACGACGTCGTCGTCGACGTCAGTCGCGATGTGGGCGCTGGGCCACTTCCCCGGCCTGCTGGAACGACTTCAGGCCAATCCAGCGCTGATCCCGCAGTTCATTGACGAAGCCGTGCGTTACGCGTCGCCGGTGCGCCACTTCATGCGCACCGCAACCGCCGACACGGAAATCCGCGGAAGGACGATCCGCAAGGGCGATTGGCTGATGCTGTGCTACGGGTCGGCGAATCGTGACGAGGAGATTTTTCCTGAACCGTTCGAGTTCAACATCGATCGCAAGCCGAACCGACACCTTGCATTCGGGTTTGGTGCCCACGTCTGCCTGGGGCAGCATCTCGCGAAGATGGAGATGCGTATCCTGTTCGAGGAGCTTATCCCGACGCTGAGCAAGGTTGAGCTGGTCGATGACATGGATTTCATTGCTTCAACTTTCGTGAGTGGTCCAAAGCATCTTCCCGTTCGATGCACGATGAAGTGAGCAGAATCGTTACTCCCGGTCAGAGAAACATCATGAATGAAAATGACACGATCGTCGTAAAGATCGCACGCCGTACGCTGGAAACTCCTGAAATCGTCTGTATCGAATTTCGCGCGCCAGACGGAGCGCTGTTGCCCGCATTCGGCGCCGGTGCACACATCGACGTACATGTGGCGCCCGGCGTCATAAGGCAGTATTCACTGTGCAATCCGCCGTCGGAGCGCGATCGCTATGTGATCGGTGTACTGCGCGATTCGGCGTCGCGCGGCGGATCGATGGCGATTCACGACGGCTTTTCGGAGGGGGCGCTGGTGGAGATCAGTCCGCCGCGCAATCATTTTCCGTTGAGTCCCGGCGTGCGCGTGCGTCTTATGGCGGGCGGCATCGGTGTGACGCCGTTACTGTGCATGGCCGAGGCACTGCAAGCGGAAGGGCGCGATTTCGTCATGCATTACTGTACGCGCAGTGTCAATGGCACCGCGTTTCTGAACCGCATCCGGCAGGCGCCGTTCGCATCGCGCGTTGCGTTCCATTTCGATGACGGCGAACCGTCGCAAAAGCTCGACATCGATGCCGAATTAGGCCACGTTGGCGACAACGAAGAGATCTACGTGTGCGGCCCGTCCGGTTTCATCGACTGGGTCTGTGCGGCGGCCGAACGTGCCGGCATACCGAAGCATCGAGTTCGGTTCGAGTATTTCAATGCGAAACTGGTCGACACGTCGCATGACGGTGCATTCGACGTCCGGATCGCGAGTACGGGGAAAACCTTCCGCATTCCCGCTGATCGCTCCATCACGGCGGTGCTGGCGGATGAGGGCATCGACATCTATACGTCATGTGGTGAGGGCACGTGCGGTACGTGCCTTACTCGCGTCCTCGAAGGAGAGGTCGAGCACCGAGACGTGTTCCTGACCGACGACGAACATGCCATGGGCGACATGTGCACGCCATGTTGTTCACGCGCAAAGTCGTCGGTGCTCGTACTGGATCTGTAAGTATCGCAGGCATATCGAATCCGGCGCGATGGACGCGCCGGCTCGATCCACGGGAGAATGAACTGTGCCCTTCGCCTCAGACGCATGGAAGGTCGACTGGCAGCCCATGATGGCTGCGGTCGGTCGCGACTTCGACGACCGCCCGCCAGTGTTCGTTGCCGATCGTATCGAACTCAGCTCGGTGCGTCGCTGGCTGGAGCCGCTGGAGTTCGACTGCGCGTTGCACTACGACCGTGACGTTGCTCGCCGTCATGGCCATGACGAGGTCGTCGTACCGGTCGCCGCGTTGCCGACATTCGCGCTCGAACCGATGTGGCGACCGGGAGACGTGCTGTTCGACAGTGACGCGCGCGATGCGCAGCCGTCGCGCAGCGCGGTGTCCGGTATCCGGTGCGGACTGGAGCCTCCGACGATCGGCTTCTTCGCGACCGATATTGAGATCGATTATTTGCTTCCGGTGACGGTCGGCGATCGTCTGATGAAGCACGGCGCACTGCTCGTCGCCTGCGAACCGAAGGAAACCCGGGTCGGGCGCGGTGCATTCGTCACGTGGCAGTCGCAACTCGTCAACGAGCAGCTTGACGTCGTGGCCCGCACGCGCACGACGTTCTTCCGCTACAACCCGAGCACCACATCATGACGCACGAGCAGCGATACTGGGAAGACGTGATCGAAGGCGAAGCGCTGGACAGTATCGCATTCCCGCTCACGGTGTACCGGCTGGTCATGGCCGCCGGCTCGAACCGCGATTTCAACTCGATCCATCACAACAGCGAAGTCGCCAGGGCAACGGGTGCGCCCGAGATGTACGCGAACAACTATCTACTGCAGGGGATGTGGGAGCGTACGGTTCGGCAATACATCGGCGACGCGGGTACGATCCGGCGTCTGAGTGGCTTCCGGATGCGTCTGTTCAATACGGTGGGCGATACGGTCGTCGTCAAGGGGCGCGTCGCACGCAAGTGGCTCGAGGGTGCCGGTTTCGTCGAACTCGAGATGTGGTCGGAGAATTCGAAGGGCACGTCCGTTGGTCCGGGACGGATCGTCGCCGTGCTACCGACGCGATCGGCACAACTCGCATAAACCCCGTACAAGCGGGTTGGCACGATGCACTCGGGGAGTCCCGGACCCGGACGGTGACGGTTCCGCGCGAGGCGAGGCGGCCAAACCGGGCCGCCTTTCGACCGATACGTACGAATCACAGGTTCTTCCACACCGGCTTGCGCTTTTCCTTGAACGCCTTCGGCCCCTCTAGGTAGTCCTCGCTCGTATACAGCTCGTCGAGGTGGCGGCTCGGCGTCGTACGGTCGCCTGCATCGACATCGTTGACGATCTTCATCGACACACGCACCGATGTCGGCGACACGGACAGAATCTCTTCCGCGATGCCCAGCGCGCCAGCCAGCGCTTCGCCAGTCGGCGTCACCCGATTGACGAGGCCGAGTTCGGCCGCTCGCCGCGCGTGAATCGCACGACCGGTCAGGATGTGTTCGAGTGCGATCTTGCGCGGAATTTCGCGTGGCAGGCGAACGAGGCCACCGCAGGCGGCCACGACGCCGACCTTGACTTCGCTCAGCGCGAACGACGCGCGTTCGTCGGCCACGACGATGTCGCACGCGAGCGCCATTTCCGTGCCGCCCCCCATCGCGTGGCCATTGACCGCGGCAATCACCGGCTTGGTTCTGACGCGTGCGGTAAGGCCGCCGAAGCCGCTTTGCGGAATCCACATCGGATTACCGCTGGCCGTGTACTTGAGGTCGTTGCCGGCCGAGAACGCGTCGCTGCCGGCGCCGGTCAGGATCGCGACCCAGAGATCAGGATCGGCTTCGAACGCATCCCAGATCCCGGCCAATTCCTCATTGGCCGGCGGGTGCAGCGCGTTGCGTACATCCGGGCGGTCGATCGTGACGATCAAAAGGTGGCCTCGACGTTCGACCTTTGCGAAATCGTACGATTCGCGCAGCGCTGCAGCCCGTCGTGGAAGCAGTTCGTCGAGGCGTGCCTCGCTGAACGCGAACCGATTGCCGCGATCGGTCGCGCACACACAGACCGTGCGTCCGACGGAATCGCCATTGAGCATTTCGTCGACGGTGCGCGTGTCGCCGGCCTCCGTTTTCGCGAGAAAGCGGGCCCCGTCCGCGTTGCGGCACATGGCGACCGCGTAATCGGGAATTCCCTTCGCATACACAACAGTGAACGTCTCGACCGTCGCGCGGCCCTGTGGCGTCGTGGCTCGCGGCGGTGCGGGCCAGCTGTTGATTTCGGCCTGCAGGTGTGCGGAATCGTTTGGCGCGAACGGCACGGGGCTCGTTGAATAAATGCCGACCGCATACTTCGACAGGTAGCCGCCGTTCGCGCCGATCAGGCCGAAGGTGTCGCGGTGTTCGCGAAGACGTTTGACCATCGTCGCGATCGCGTGCATCGAATAGTTGTTCCCCGGGCCGCCGAAATAGGGCAGGCCGCCTGTCACGGTCAGGCCTCGCGGATCGTCTGCCGTCAGGCCGAGACCATCGATCGCGACGCTCGACACGGCGATCGGATAGCAACTGTAGAAATCGAAGAACGCAAGATCGTCGGTCGTGACGCCAGCCTGCTGCATTGCATCGCGGCAAGCGAGCACCGCGGCCGGATACTGGCCGAGATGTTGGCGCTCCATCACTTCGCGTTCAGTGACTGCTGCATGACCGACCAGAAACACCCATTTCCGCTCGTCGATGCCGAGCTCGCGTGCTACACCGACGGTTGTCAGCAGGAGCGCGGCGCCCTGATTGACCTGATCCCGGGCAACGAGCCGCTGCGGATACGGCGACGCTATCATGCGGTTGCGCTCGCCGACAGTCACGAGTTCTTCAGCAGTGAGCGGCGACACGGCGGATGACGCATACGGATTGGCGGCAGCCACGGCAGTAAAGGGTGCGAACAGCTTCCCCATCTCGATGCCGTATTCCGCAGTCGTCTGACCGAGCGCCGTGCGCCGCGCCGTTTCGCACAGCCCGTATGTCGGCGGCGTGCCGACCAGACCGTGGCTCGTGTTGTAGCGATAGACGAGGCCGTGCAGTCCCATGCCGCGGTTATCGACGCTGCCGTCCACGTCTTCCGACCAATCTGCCGTTCTGCCTTCCGACTTGAGCCACCGGGCGGTGGAGATATTCTCCGCGCCGGCAATCAGCACCATGCGGCATTCACCGTTGGCCAGACGCGCGCAGAACTCGTTGACGAGCTTTTGCGGCGAGTCGCCTCCCCCTTTTTCCCATACCGCGATGCGCGGCGCAATGCCGAGCCGGCCGGCAACGGAGCGCGGGAAATTGTTCGAACGACCGAACGGTTGTGCGCGTAGCGGATTCGAATCGTCAAACGTTCGGGTGGTGGCGATTGCATCGATATGGTCGCGCAGTCGGTCGAGCGACAGCGCATCGTCGATCGCGCGCGTTGCCGACTCGGCTGCGATCTCGGCGGCACTTAGTGCGCGATAGGACGGTGAGCCGATCCGCTCGGTGAACTGACCTACGCCGACGATGACAGGGGTGGACAGGGAAAGGGACATGGTGTGAGTGTTCCAACGATGGGTCGATGAGCAACGGCGAGACCGCCGTAATGGATTATTGCGGAGCCGATCGGAGACGGATTCGTCGAAACCGACGAATCCGGATGAGCATCGCCGCGCAGTGCGACGCAATCGAAAATTCGTCGGTTCCGACGAATCGCGCATCGGGGATCGCGACAACAATGACGTGGAAGTCGGAACCCCTTGGAGAACATATGTCCGAAGCATTTATCGTGGCCGCCGCGCGCACTGCGGGTGGCCGTCGCAATGGCCGCCTGTCCGGCTGGCATCCGGCCGATCTCGCGGCGACGGTGATCGACGCGCTCATCGAGCGCACCGGTGCGGATCCGGCGATCGTCGAAGACGTCATCATGGGTTGCGTCGGCCAGGTCGGCGAACAGGCGATGAATATTGCTCGCGGTGCCGTTCTCGCATCGGGTCTGCCCGAAGCCGTGCCAGGCACGACGGTTGACCGTCAGTGCGGTTCGTCGCAGCAGGCGGTGCATTTCGCCGCACAGGCCGTGATGTCCGGGGCGATGGACGTGGTAATTGCGGCTGGTGTGGAAAGCATGAGCCGCGTACCGATGTTTACGCCAGTGTCGCTGCCGCAGCAGCACGGGCTCGGACATTTCGTCAGCCCGGGCATGGCGCGGCGGTATCCGGGCGTCGAGTTCAGCCAGTTCACGGGTGCCGAGGCGATCGCGAAGAAGTTCGGACTGGCCAAGCCGGAGATCGACGCCTATGCGCTGCGCAGCCATCGTCACGCGATTGCGGCGACCGAGGCCGGCCTGTTCAACCAGGAGATCGTACCTGTTGCAGTGAAGGCAAAGGACGGCACGCCGAGCGGCGAGACGCATGTCATCGACGAAGGCATTCGCTTTGATGCGTCGCTGGATACCATCTCGTCGGTCAAGTTGTTGACCGAGGGCGGCGTGATCAGCGCAGCCAATGCGAGCCAGATCTGTGACGGAGCGAGTGGCGTGATGGTTGTCAACGCCCGCGGACTGAAGGCCCTGGGTGTCGAGCCGATTGCCCGGATCCATCAGATGACGGTCATCGGGCACGATCCGGTGATCATGCTCGAAGCACCGTTGCCGGCGACCCGCAAGGCCCTCGACAAGGCCGGCATGACGGTCAACGAAATCGACCTTTTCGAAGTCAACGAAGCATTCGCTCCGGTGCCGCTCGCCTGGCTGAAGGCGCTGGACGCCGACCCCGAGCGACTGAATGTCAATGGCGGCGCGATCGCGCTCGGACACCCACTCGGCGGGGCCGGTACACGATTGATGACTACGCTCATCCATGCGCTGGGCCAACGCGGCGAGCGCTACGGGCTGCAGACGATGTGCGAGGCCGGCGGACTGGCGAACGTCACGATCATCGAACGCCTCTGAACGACGCGCGGCACGGTCGCGCGGCCGCTCAATGCTTGCCGTTCCCGCATGCCGAGGGACGGGCCGACCAGGTCTGTCCCATCTCACTGAAAAACGGCGCGAAGTTTGACGCCCGCAGTCATCAATCAAGATTCGGAGACAGCCTGATGAAACCTTCACTACTGAGCGGCCTGCGTGTGGTCGACATGACGACGGTTATCTTCGGCCCGTATTGCACGCAGATCCTCGCCGATCTCGGCGCCGACGTGATCAAGATCGAACCAGACGCAATCGGCGACGCGTCGCGAAATATCGGAAAGTCGGCCAAGACGCCTTACATGGGACCGCTCCATATCCGCCTCAATCGCGGCAAGCGATCGGTGGTATGGGATCTGAAAAGCAGTGAAGGACGCGACGCGCTTGAACGCCTGCTTGCGACCAGCGACATCCTCATTCACAACATCCGTCCTGACGCCGTCGAGCGTGCGCGGCTCGGTTACGAGACCGTGCGTGCATTGCGTCCGGACATCATCTATGTCCATTGCACGGGGTTCGACACCAGAGGCCCATCCAGCGGGCTGCCTGCCTATGACGACATCATTCAGGCGTCGTCGGGGGCAGCATCGTTGCTGCCGCGGGTGGATGGCAACCCGGCGCCGCGATTTCTACCGATGGCATTTGCCGATAAGGTTTCCGGACTGCATGCGGCCTATGCGACGATGGCAGCCGTGATTCATCGTCTGCGAACGGGAGAGGGGCAACTCGTCGAGGTGCCGATGCTGGAGGCGATTGCCAGCTTCAACCTGCTCGAACACCTGTATGAGCGCACGTTCGATCCGCCGCTCGGACCGACGGGCTACGCGCGACAACTTGACCCGACGCGCCAGCCGATGCGAACGAAGGACGGCTATATCGTGATCGCGCCCTACCAGGATGGCCGATGGCTGCGCTTCCTTGAACTGGCGGGCTTGTCGCAGGTGACGCAGGAACCGGGACTGACCACGCTGATGGAGCGGCGTGCGAACGCGGATCGGCTGTATCGGTACATGGCACAGGTGTTGCCGGAAAAGACGACCGACGAATGGCTTGCGTTGCTGGCCGAAAACAACATTCCGGCCAGCCGTGTGAACACGATCGACGATCTTCTCGACGATCCACAGCTCAACGCGTCGGGGTTGTTCACGCAGCGCGAACATCCGACCGAAGGACGCTATACGGAGGTCGGTCAGCCTGTCCGCTTTTCGGCGGCTGAAAAGGCGGTGCCGCGACATGCGCCCACGCTCGGCGAACACACGCAGGAGCTCAATCGCGAACTGGGCCTGGGCGAATAGGCGAGGCGGCCGGCTCGAACCAACCGTACCCGGAGGCGACATTCCGGGACGGTGGGCGTTTCGTGCTTACCAGCACCGCATACGGAGTTGGCGGTGCCGGTGGTTGTACCGAGATATTCGAACGGCAGGAAGAATATCGATTGGAAGAGGGTTGACGGTAGTTTTCCGATATTTGCACTTAATAAATCAGTATAACTAAATTAATAGGTGGAGACAGATGAAGCGTTTCAGACACGTTGTAGCGCCGATTGCGATGTCGTGCATCCCTCTCGCAGTACCAATGTCGGCATGGGGCGCGCTCGGCGCTCGGCCGGATTCCTATTCGCCGCTGTTGATGGGGATGGGCGGCGCATCGATCGCCAATCCGGTGGATACGATATCGGGTGCCGAGAACCCTGCCAACCTGTCGAAGGTCGGTAATCGGTTCGATCTCGCGACACTGCTGCTGACAACGGATCAGAACAACACTTACCTGTCTCCAAACAACCAGTTGTCCGGGCTGAAGTTCTTCGCGATCCCTAGCGGCGGCGTCAATTTCCAATACGACAGCAAGACGACGTTCGGCGTGGTGGTCTCCGGCGAAGGCGCGGGAGGGTTGTATAACCAGTCGAGCGTACCGGTTCCCGGGTTGAGCCATTCGACGACGATTTTCGTCGCGAACTTCATCTCGCCGACCGTCACGCGCAAACTGACGGACAACCTGGCCGTGGGCCTGTCGCTCAACCTGGTGTCGGCCGCGTTCCTTGCACGGGGTGTCGCTGTGCCCAACGGGCAGCCGATCGCCCCCGATTTGTCCAGCGGATTCTCGCAACTGCCTGGTCATGGGATGCGCTTCGCCTACGGTGTCGGTTTCAGACTCGGGGTTCTGTGGGACGTGCTGCCGACTCTGTCCGTCGGTGCGAGCTATACATCCAAGACGGCACTCAGCCGATTCTCCGGCTACAACCGTGATGTACTCGCGTCGAATGATGGGCGCGGCGATCTGCCGGAAGAATACGGCGTCGGCGTGTCGTGGCGTCCGATTCCCGCGCTGATGTTGGCTGCCGACTACCTCCGCATCAACTGGGGTAACACGCGGATATTCGGTAATCCGGAGTCGTTCGGCTACAGGAACATCAACGCCGGCCGATTCGGCGCAGCCTACGACATCAACAATCGCTGGACGGTGCGCGCAGGCTACATGGTGTCCGGCCAGTGGTCCGATTCCGCTCACACGATGACCAACGTGCTCGGCCCCGTCACGCAGAACCGATCGATCACCGGCGGCTTCACTTATCACATCGACAAGAAGCAGGACATCAGTTTTTCGTTTGACTACGGGCTGCCTAACAAGGTCTACGGGACCGGGCCCTCCACGGGCACAAATCTCGATACATCCATCAACTTCTACGCGCTCCAGTACTCCAGGAAATTTTAAGTGCGCCGTGTTCTGACGTTGTACGGCAACCGAACCTGCAAGCAGCGGGTTCGATTGTCCCGCGCAATTCGGTACGCGTTTCTTGAGCATGGGATACCGCGAAGGGGCACGAATGAACAGTGAAGTATTCGACTATGTGATCGTGGGAGCGGGATCGGCGGGGTGCGTCCTGGCGGCGCGCCTGACCGAAGATCCGGCCACGACGGTCTGCCTGCTGGAAGCCGGCGGCCATGACACCAGCGCGTTGATTCGCGCACCAGCCGGGGTGCCGTTGCTGATGCGCAAGCCATCGCATCTCAATTACGGATACGAGACGGTGCCGCAGCCGGCGCTCAATGGGCGCAAAGGCTATCAGCCTCGCGGCCGGACGCTTGGCGGATCGAGTTCGATCAATGCAATGCTGTACGTGAGAGGTAATCGCTGGGACTACGATCACTGGGCATCTCTCGGCAATCCTGGATGGTGGTACGACGATGTGCTGCCGGCCTTCATTCGCGCGGAAAACAACGAACAGTTCCGCGACGCATGGCATGGAACTGGCGGTCCGCTTGATGTTACGTATCCGCGCTTCGAAAGTGGTGCGAGCGAGCTGTTCCTGAGTGCGGCGCAGCTGCACGGTATCGCGCTCAATTCCGATTACAACGGTGCGGAACAGGACGGGGCATTCCTCTATCAGGTGACCCAGCGTAACGGTGAGCGGTGCAGCGCGGCCAAGGCCTATCTGGTGCCCGCTCTGCAACGGCCGAACCTCAGAATCGTGACCGATGCGATCACGGCTCGCGTCATGGTCGAAGCGGGGAGTGCGGTTGGCGTGGAGTATTACCAGGACAACATACTGCGCGAAGTTCGTGCGAGGGGCGAGGTGGTCCTGTGTGCGGGCGCGTTCGGCTCGCCTCAGATCCTTCAACTGTCCGGTATCGGCCCCGGGGACGTGCTGCGGGATGTCGGTATTCCCGTCGTCAACGATCTGTCAGGTGTCGGGAAGAACTTGCAGGATCACATCGACTACATACAAAGCTGGCGTGTGCGAGGTGTGGACGATACCGTGGGTGTATCGGCGCGTTTCGCGATGAAGATGGTCGGGTCGATGTTCGAATGGAAGCGTGACAGAACGGGTTTGCTGACCACGAACTACGCGACCGCCGGTGCGTTCGTGCGTTCGAGGCCCGATCAGCCGGCTCCTGATTTGCAACTCATCTTCGTCATCGCGATGGTCGACGATCACGGACGGAAGATGCATCTCGGTCACGGCATATCATGTCACGTCGATGTGCTGCACCCGTACAGCCGAGGCACGGTCATGCTGGATTCGTCGGATCCGCGTGCTGCCCCCCGTATCGATCCGCAATTTCTGTCCGACGAGCGAGATCTGAACCTGCTCGTCACGGGGGCAAAACTCCAGCAACGAATCATCGAATCAAGACCGTTCGACACGATTCGCGGCGACATGCTTTATCCCACGCGGATCGACGACGAAGCCGGTATCCGCGCCGACATTCGTAATCGTGCCGACACGCAATACCATCCCGTCGGCACCTGTCGGATGGGGCCGGCGCTTGACAGGGCGTCTGTCGTCGATGCGCGGCTCCGTGTACATGGCACGAAACGGCTTCGCGTGGTCGACGCGTCAATCATGCCGACCATCGTGAGTGGCAACACCAACGCGCCGGCAATCATGATTGCAGAGCGCGCGGCCGATTGGCTGAGAGCTGACCGAGGACGGTAAACGTCATCCTGCTCTATAACGCCGCGCGGCCGATCGAATCACCGGCTTCTTCCGACCGGCTCGATGTTCGAGCCGCGCTATTTCGACGCTTCAAGAATTATCGGAATGATTGGAGAGAAGAGATGAAAAACAGCATCGACGAATCAGTTTCGGACTTCAAATTGTCGATCGCCGGAAAGGACCACGGCGGATCCCGCCAGGACGCAGTTTTCAATCCGGCTAATGGAAAGAAACTCGCGAATGTTCCGCTGGCATCGGTCGAGGATCTGAATGCTGCCGTCAAGGCAGCGCGCGACGCGCTGCCCGCATGGCGAAACACCTCGTACGCGGAGCGTCAGCGCATTGTTGCGGGCCTTGGCGAACTCGTCGCAGCGCATCGCGACGAACTCGTTTCGTGGCTCGTGGCGGAACAGGGGAAGCCCCGCGTTGCGGCGGAGTGGGAGATCGACGGTGCGGCGCACTGGTTCAACGGTATCGCGAAGCTCACGCTCCCGGACGAGGAGTTTGATATGGGGGGCGGCCAGACGGCGACCTTGCGTCATGTACCGATCGGTGTCGTCGGTGCCATTGTTCCGTGGAATTTTCCGATCCTGCTGGCAGTCTGGAAGATCGCCCCGGCATTGCTGGCGGGGAACACGATGGTTCTGAAGCCGTCTCCGCATACGCCGCTCACGACCCTCCTGCTGGGCAGGCTGGCACAACGGGTTCTGCCGCAGGGCGTGCTTAACGTCATTGCGACGTCGGACAGCGTCGCTCAAGCGATGAGCGAGCATCCGGATATCGGGATGATCGCGTTTACCGGCTCGACCGAGATGGGGAAGAAGGTGCTGCGCTCGGCTGCCGGAACCCTGAAGCGGACGGGGCTCGAACTCGGCGGCAACGACGCTGCGGTCGTTCTGCCGGATGTCGATATCGGGACGGCCGTGCCCGCGTTGTTCTGGGCGGCATTTCAGAACAGCGGGCAGTTCTGTGTGGCGACCAAGCGTCTCTACGTGCATGAGCAGATCTACGACGCGTTCCTCGAAGCATTCGTCGCGTATGCAAAGACGATCAAGGTGGGCGATGGCAGCGATCCGGCAACACACCTCGGTCCGCTTCAAAATGCGCTGCAGTATCGCAAGGTGCGTGACTTGATCGCGGACACTAAAGCGGCTGGCCATTGTTTCGCGCTGGGCGGCGAAGTTGACGACAGCGATGGCTTCTTTATCCCGGTGACGATTGTTGACAACCCGCCAGACGATTCGCGCTGCGTGCAGGAGGAGGCGTTCGGGCCTGTGCTGCCGCTGCTCAAGTACCGGGATGTCGACGAGGTCGTCGCGCGCGCCAACGCGACTCACTATGGGCTCGGGGCGTCCGTGTGGGGTACCGACATCGAGCAAGTGCAGGAAATCGCGCGCCGGCTCGAGGCCGGCGTGGTGTGGATCAACCAGATCCACATCCTGGGGCCGCAAGTGCCGATGGGTGGGGTCAAGCAGTCGGGGCTCGGGGTGGAAAACGGTGTCGCCGGGCTGACGCACTACTGCAACACGCAAACGACGCTGCTTCGTCGACCGGGGTGACCTCGGGGAACGGCGCTCGCGTTAATGCGTTGAAGGTGATCGGGGCGGCGATCTCAGGCTCGCGAGAGACGGTCGACCAGACCGTGGCGCTCTGTCACTTGCATCGCAATCGGCGCCGCGACCCAAGGCGTTGTAATGGGGTTCTTTGCTTTCAGAATTGAAACCTCGATTTCATATCTGAGGCTATACGGGACCGGGTTTGAGACCCGGTCACCGCACACCAATGCTGTCCGTTCGATATTCAATGTGGCCTGCTTTTTGCATTAGTGGAACGACGTCTTTGACGTCCTCCCATCTGGCGAGCCTTTCCGGACGGACCAGATTGTTCGAGGAAAGACACGCTTCTTAGACGTAAGGTGATGCAATGACAGGCTACGGCAAGCGAAACACAGAACCACAGGACGAGGCGCATCGGGTTGCACAGGAACGGAGAGCCGATATCGGTCGACCGGCGATGAAGCCCGGCTCGACCGATAGCCGACGCGGCGATGCGAACTGGGCGTGGGCGAGATCCGGTGCGGGCTACGACTGGATGGATCACGCGCCGCTTTTCGAGCACCGCGACTGAAGTCGTGGCGGGCCGCGTCGTGGCGCGGGCCCGCCGTGTCCTGATCGACGACCGGCCGGCCGGTCGCCTGTTCGTCTGCCCGGTTGGTCGGCTGAATGCTGTTCGTCGTCGCGACGTCGATAGCGGCTGTCGGGCGATATGACCAAGATGTTGACTGGCGAAAGCCGGGACGATGCAACCCCGCATGACCGACGCGACGATCCGTCCGCCGCCCAGTGAATCGGGCAGGTGGAGGATGGCGCGTCGGCGAACCTCATTCAACCATTCAAAATCCATGGCTGCCGTGACGCCTACCCCCATCCAGTCCATCCTGATCGCGAACCGTTCGGAAATCTCGATCCGCGTGATGCGTGCCGCCGCCGAGCTGAACATGCGTACGGTGGCGGTGTATTCGAAGGAAGACCGCCTCGCGCTGCATCGTTTCAAGGCGGACGAAAGCTACCTAATCGGCGAAGGCAAGAAGCCGCTCGCCGCGTATCTCGACATCGACGACATCCTGCGCGTCGCGCGGCTGGCGAAGGTCGACGCGATCCATCCCGGCTACGGCTTCCTGTCCGAGAACCCCGATTTCGCGCAGGCCGTGATCGATGCCGGCATTCGCTGGATCGGCCCGTCGCCTGACGTGATGCGCACGCTCGGCAACAAGGTGGCCGCGCGCAACGCGGCGATCGCGGCCGGCGTGCCGGTGATGCCGGCGACCTCGCCGCTGCCGGACGATCTCGACGCCTGCAAGGCGCTGGCCGCGGAAGTCGGCTATCCGCTGATGCTGAAGGCGAGCTGGGGCGGCGGCGGGCGCGGGATGCGCGTCCTGGAAAACGCTCAGGATCTCGAAACCCTGCTGCCGGTCGCGCGCCGCGAAGCGCTGGCCGCGTTCGGCAACGACGAGGTGTATGTCGAGAAGCTCGTGCGCAATGCGCGGCACGTCGAGGTGCAGGTGCTCGGGGATCTGCACGGTACGGTCGTGCACCTGTACGAGCGCGATTGCACGGTGCAGCGGCGCAACCAGAAGGTGGTCGAGCGCGCGCCGGCGCCGTATCTCGATCACGCGGGCCGGCAGGCGCTGTGCGAATCGGCGCTGCGGCTGATGCGCGCCGTCGGCTATACGCATGCAGGCACCGTCGAATTCCTGATGGATGCAGACAGCGGCCAGTTCTACTTCATCGAGGTGAACCCGCGCATCCAGGTCGAGCATACGGTGACTGAAATGATCACCGGGATCGACATCGTGAAGGCGCAGATCCGCATCACGGAAGGCGGCCGGATCGGGCTCGCCGACGATGCGACGGATGGCGACGGCACACTTGTCGCGCGCGCGGCCGGCGTGCCGGAACAGCACGCGATTCCGCTGAACGGCAACGCGCTGCAGTGCCGGGTCACGACCGAGGATCCGGAGAACGACTTCCTCCCCGACTACGGGCGGCTCACGGCATACCGCAGCGCAGCGGGCTTCGGCGTGCGCCTCGACGCGGGCACCGCGTATGGCGGCGCGGTGATCACGCCGTACTACGATTCGCTGCTGGTCAAGGTGACGACGTGGGCGCCGACGGCGGCCGAATCGATTCACCGGATGGATCGCGCGCTGCGCGAGTTCCGGATTCGCGGCGTCACGTCGAACCTGCAGTTCCTCGAAAACGTGATCAACCATCCGGCCTTCATCGCCGGCGACGTGACGACGCGCTTCATCGACAAGACCCCGGAGCTGCTCGAATTCGCGAAGCGCGGCGATCGCGCGACGAAGCTGCTGCGCTATCTCGGCGAGCTGAACGTGAACGGCAACGCTGAGATGAACGGTCGCACGCTGCCGGCGCTGCCGCTGTCGAGGCCGGTGCTGCCGAAGGTCGATACGACCGCGGCGATTCCGGCCGGCACGCGCGATCGACTGCGTGAACTCGGGCCGGAGAAATTCGCGCGCTGGAT
The DNA here is from genome assembly GCF_011605345.1 of Burkholderia sp. D-99. Classification (GTDB taxonomy): domain Bacteria; phylum Pseudomonadota; class Gammaproteobacteria; order Burkholderiales; family Burkholderiaceae; genus Burkholderia. The sequence goes on along the minus strand of NZ_JAAOXM010000001.1, from coordinate 1,506,732 downwards.
GCTCGACCAGAAACAGGTGCTGCTGACCGACACGACGATGCGCGACGCGCACCAGTCGCTCTTCGCGACGCGCATGCGTACCGCCGACATGCTGCCGATCGCGCCGTTCTACGCACGCGAGCTGTCGCAACTGTTCTCGCTCGAATGCTGGGGCGGCGCGACCTTCGACGTCGCGCTGCGCTTCCTGAAGGAAGACCCGTGGGAACGCCTTGCGCTGCTGCGCGAGCGCGTGCCGAACATCCTGTTCCAGATGCTGCTGCGCGGCTCGAACGCAGTCGGCTATACGAACTACGCGGACAACGTCGTGCGCTTCTTCGTGCAGCAGGCCGCGAGCGCGGGCGTCGACGTGTTCCGCGTATTCGATTCGCTGAACTGGGTGCGCAACATGCGCGTCGCGATCGATGCCGTGGGCGAAAGCGGGATGCTGTGCGAAGGCGCGATCTGCTACACCGGCGACCTGTTCGACACGTCGCGTTCGAAATACGACCTCAAGTATTACGTCGGCATCGCGCGCGAACTGCAGCAGGCCGGCGTGCACGTGCTCGGCATCAAGGACATGGCGGGCATCTGCCGCCCGCAGGCAGTCGCCACGCTCGTGAAGGCGCTCAAGGAGGAAACCGGGCTGCCCGTGCATTTCCACACGCACGACACGAGCGGCATCGCCGCGGCGTCGGTGCTCGCGGCGATCGAAGCGGGCTGCGACGCGGTGGACGGTGCGCTCGATGCGATGAGCGGGCTCACGTCGCAGCCGAACCTGTCGAGCATCGCGGCCGCTCTGGCCGGCGGCGAACGCGATCCGGGGCTGGATCAGAACCGCCTGCACGAAGCGTCGATGTACTGGGAAGGCGTGCGCCGCTATTACGCGCCGTTCGAATCGGAGATTCGTGCGGGCACGGCCGACGTGTACCGTCACGAGATGCCCGGCGGCCAGTACACGAACCTGCGCGAGCAGGCGCGCTCGCTCGGCATCGATCATCGCTGGACCGAGGTGTCGCGCGCGTATGCGGACGTGAACCGGCTGTTCGGCGACATCGTCAAGGTCACGCCGACGTCGAAGGTGGTCGGCGACATGGCGCTGATGATGGTCGCGAACGATCTGGCCGTGGACGACGTGCGCAACCCGGACAAGGACATCGCGTTCCCCGAATCGGTCGTGTCGCTGTTCAAGGGCGAGCTGGGGTTCCCGCCGGACGGTTTCCCGGCCGAGCTGTCGCGCAAGGTGCTGAAGAGCGAGCCGCCCGCGCCGTATCGCCCCGGCGACCAGATCCCGCCGGTCGACCTCGACGCGGTACGCACGCAGGCCGAGGCCGCCTGCGAGCAGCCGCTCGACGACCGGCAACTCGCGTCGTACCTGATGTATCCGAAGCAGACGATCGACTATTACGCGCACGTTCGCGCATACAGCGACACGTCGGTCGTGCCGACGCCGGCGTTCCTGTACGGGCTGCAGCCGCAGGAGGAAGTGGCGATCGACATCGAGCCGGGCAAGACGCTGCTGGTGTCGCTGCAAGGGCAGCACGCCGATGCGCAGGACGGCATCGTGAAGGTGCTGTTCGAGCTGAACGGCCAGTCGCGTTCCGCGCTGGTCGAGCAGAAGACGGTCGCGCAGGCGGGCAAGGAGCGTCATGGCCTGCAGCGCGCCGATCCGGCGAATCCGCTGCACGTCGCCGCGCCGATGCCGGGCTCGGTGGTCACGGTCGCGGTACAGCCGGGGCAGCGCGTGACGGCCGGCACGACGCTGATCGCGCTCGAGGCGATGAAGATGGAAACCCACATCGCAGCAGAGCGCGATTGCGAGATCGCGGCCGTGCACGTGGGGCCGGGCGATCGGGTCGCGGCGAAGGATCTGCTGATCGAGCTGAAGGGCGCGGCGTAACGCGCGCCGCGCCGTGATCAGCGTGAGGAAGTCCGGATGCAGTATTCTGGTTACCTACGAGGCTAGGTTAATCGTCGTGCGATGCTGTATGTTGGAACAATGTCAGGTCAGTCGGCGAGTACCTATCAAGGGTGGACGAGAATATCGTATGAAACGGTATGAGAAGCTGGCTGACGACATCGAGCGCTTGATCCGGCTTGGCGTGTACCGGCACGGCGACCGGATTCCGTCGGTGCGGCACGCGAGCCAGCAGCACCGGATCAGCATCACGACCGTGCTGCATGCCTATCTGCTGCTCGAAAGCCGCGGGCTGCTGGAAAGTCGGCCGCAGTCGGGTTATTTCGTAAACCTGCGGCGCGACGACAGCCACGCGCCGGTGCGCGAGCTGCGGCCGTCGAAGCCGATCGCGATTTCGTCGTCGGTGGACGTGAGCCGGCTCGTGCTGTCGACGCTGCGCTCGATCGGCACCGACGACGCGGTGCCGCTCGGCTCGCCGTATCCGGACCCGAGCCTATTCCCGTTCGAGAAGCTAAACCGGTACGCGTACGCGGCCGGGCGGGACAAGTCGCTGTGGGGGGTGACGGACGGGCTGCCGCCCGGCCATCCGCGGCTGATCCGGCAGATCGCGCGCCGCTACCTGGAAAACGGGATGTCGGTGGACCCGAACGAGATCATCGTGACGGTCGGCGCGACGGAGGCGATCAACCTGTGCTTGCAGGCGGTTGCGAAGCCGGGCGACACGATCGCGGTGGAATCGCCTACGTTCTACGCGATGCTGCATGCGATCGAGCGGATGGGGATGAAGGCGATTGAAGTTGCGACGCATCCGGAATACGGGATCGATATCGCGACGCTGGCGGCGATTGCGAAGTCGCAGCCGATCGCCGCATGCATGGTGATGCCGAATTTCCAGAACCCGCTCGGCTTCCAGATGCCCGACGAGCGCAAGCGCGAACTGGTTGACTTCGCAACGAAGGCCGACATGCCGATCATCGAGAACGGCGTGTACAACGAGCTGTATTTCGGCGATACACATCCGAGCTCGCTGAAGTCCTACGATCGCAGCGGAATCGTGCTGCATTGCTCGTCGTTCTCGAAGAGCCTGACGGCCGCGTACCGGATCGGCTGGGCGTTGCCGGGCCGCTATCGCGATCAGGTCGAGAAGCTGAAATTCCTGAACACGCTTGCGACGCCGTCGTTGCCGCAACTGGCGATCGCGGAGTTTCTCGAACGCGACGGCTACGAGCATCACCTGCGGCGCTTGCGCAAGGCGTATGCGCAGCAGGCGAACCTGATGCGTGCGATGGTGTCGCGGTTCTTTCCGGAGGGCACGCGCATTTCGAGCCCCGCCGGCGGCTACGTGCTGTGGGTCGAACTGCCCGCGCAGGTCGATGCGATGCGGCTGTATCAGCTTGCGCTGGAGCAGGGGATCACGATCGGTCCCGGTTATATGTTTTCGATTACAGACAGCTACCGGAACTTCATTCGGTTGAACTACAGCAGCCCGTGGTCATCCGCAATTGAGGCGGCCGTGATTGAGGTTGGCAAGCTCTCGGCGCTCAGGTCGACACCGCAGACTGCGCAGCTGTGAGCAGCGATACGCATGATCACTCGCCAACAGTTTCGGGGGCGTCAGTAGTGCCTCGGGCGTGCGCTGAGCCGCCTCCATACCACAACAGACTGCGAGTCTTCCGTCGTACAGCTCCGTCGTTGGGATTCAGCACCCACAACGACGGATTCATAGCAGCCCGGTCCGATTTTCGTCAGATGAGCTTCATCGTAACGTTCTTCAACTGCATGTAGTCGTGCAAAGCGGCCATGCCTTTCTCGCGCCCGATCCCGCTTTTCTTGTAGCCGCCCATAGGTGCCTCCACGGCGCGGTCGTGATAGGTATTGACGTACACGGTGCCCGCTTCGAGCTGCGCCGCGACACGATGGGCACGGCTAACATCCTGTGTCCAAATACCGGACGCAAGACCATATTCCGTATCATTCGCAATCCGGATCGCATCTTCCTCGGTATCAAACGGAATGAGCACGCCAACCGGCCCGAAAATCTCTTCCCGAACGATTCTCATGTCGGCTGTCACGGCAGTGAAGATCGTCGGCTTGATGTAGAGGCCATCGTCGAGCCCTGCGCCGGTCGCTCGCGTGCCGCCGGCAATGCAAACTGCGCCTTCCTGTTTCGCACTGGCGAAGAAATCGAGGATCTTGTCGAACTGCGCGTGATTGGCGATCGGCCCGAGCGTTGGGAAAGCGTTGTCGCGCCCGACGGGAAATGCTGACGCAGCCTCGGCGATCAGCGCGCTGAACTTGTCGACAATACTCCGCTGGACGAGCACACGCGTGCCCGACGTGCAGATTTGCCCGCTGTTAGCGATGAAACCGAACAGGGCCATCGGAACGGCAGCTTCGAGCTTTGCGTCCTCAAAGACGATGTTCGGCGACTTTCCGCCAAGTTCGAGCGTCAGCGGCATGATCTTTTCGGCAGCGATCGCCCCGATTCGTTGCCCGGTCGCGACCGAGCCGGTGAACGCGACCTTGCGAACCAGCGGATGGGTGACCAGTGGCGTGCCGACACTCGCGCCGTGCCCCGTTACGACGTTGTAGACCCCGGGCGGCACGCCGGCTTCAATGGCGAGCCTCGCCATTGCCAGCGCGGACAGAGAGGTGATTTCGCTTGGCTTATGAACAACTGTGTTTCCGGCAGCGAGGGCGGGCGCGATGCTGCGTGCTGCTTGGTTCAGCGGACCATTCCAGGGCGTGATGATTCCGACCACGCCGTATGGTTCGTACAAGTTGTACGAGAACGTCTGCGGATTGATCGGAATGGTATCGCCGTGAATCGACGCGGCGAGGCCGCCGTAGTATTCGAAGAATGCCGCGGACTCGGCCGCGATCGCTGGTGCAATTTGCGACGGCATCCCCATCTCGTCGGAATCGAGCTTGCCTAGATGCGCCGCGTTGATTTCGATCAGTTCGCCGAGTTTGCGCAGGATTTTTCCGCGCGCGAGTGGGTTGAGGGCAGACCATGCCTTTTGCGCACGAGCGGCGGCCGTGACCGCAGCATCGACGTCATCGGCCACGCCATCGGCCACGCGAGCGACCACGGTACCGTCATTCGGATTGATCGAATCGAAATACTTTTCCGAGACGGATGGCGTGTTCTTTCCGTCGATAAACATGTCGAATTTCTGGCTCATGAAGAAGATCCTCGGTGGGCGATGCCTTTGATGTCCTGACAGCGGTTCGCTGTACCGTTGGCGCCAACGGATGGCCGGCGAGCCGCACGAGGCCGAACGATTCTTCGGCGCGATTTATTGGAAGGGTTTTTCGGTCGTGAGTTTGCTGGTCACCGAAACCACGCCAGGCACGCCCTTCGCGAGTTCGACGACCCTATCGATCTGGGCGGCGTCCGGTACGGTGCCGGTCAGGGTGACGGCGCCATTTCTCGCCGTGACGCCGATGCTTCCGGCGCTGATGTCCTTTTTCTTCGAAATTGCGGCGTAGACCTGACGGCGCAGCGCACGGTCGGCCTTCTTGCCGGTGGGCGCCTGCGCGGAGCCGGACGCGCCCGCCGACGATGCAACCGACATGTTGCCGGATGCCGCGGAGGCTGCATCGCCCTGTGCCCACGCACCGATGGATAGCATCATGAGTGCACCAGCTGCCAAGCCGAATTTGGTCATGGTTTTTTTCGATTTCGATTGCATCGCTGTCTCCGTCGCGTAGTTGCCGGGTTGCCCCGACGGTATAAACCGGGCAGACCGATCCCAGGTCGAAAGTCCGCGGACCGGTGCTCTCGGACATCAAACGTGCGCCAGGAAGCCGTCTACATCCATGGACATCAGCACTTGCGCGTCCGCACGCATCGACAGGGCCAACGCCTCCGTGCGCGGCAGCAGCCGAGCGAAGTAGAATTCCGCGGTGTGGACCTTCGCGCGCAGGAACGCCGTGTCGCCCCGGCCTTCCGCGATCATTTCGTCCGCGCGAATGGCTGCGCGGGCCCACAGCCAGCTGAGCAGCACGTAGCCGGCATACATCAGGTAGTCTACGGACGCCGAGCCGAGCGCATCGGGGTTGGTTCGAACCACCGTGGCGATCTCTCCGGTCAATCGTTCGAGATCTGACAACTTGCGTTTCAGAACGTCGACCATCGGCCGGCCACGATGCTGCTGGCAGAAGGCGAGCATCTCTTCGACGATGGGCGCCATCAGCTTTCCCTGCGTCGCGAGAACCTTGCGGCCGAGCAAGTCGAGCGCCTGCACACCTGTCGTGCCTTCGTATAGCGTGGCGATCCGGCAGTCGCGCAGGTTCTGTTCGACACCCCACTCCTTGATGTAGCCGTGGCCGCCGAAGCACTGGATTGCCAGACTCGATGCTTCGAGCCCGTGCTCGGTGAGGAAGGCCTTGGCAATGGGCGTCAGGAACGAGAGCAGGTCTGTTGCGGATTGCGCCGCCGCAGCGTTGGATGCGTGTTCGACCTGATCAACCAGTCGACCGCAATAGGCGACGAGCATGCGCCCGCCCTCGGCGATCGCCTTTTGCGTTAACAGCATGCGACGCACGTCGGGGTGCACGATGATCGGATCGGCCGGACCGTCGGGATTTTGCGCGCCACCTGCAGCGCGCATTTGCAAGCGATCCATCGCGTAACCAGCGGATTTCTGCAACCCGAACTCCGCATGGGCGACACCTTGGATCGCCGTGCCCAGACGTGCGGTGTTCATGAAGACAAACATCGCATTCAAGCCCTTGTTCGGCTCGCCCAGCAGATAGCCGGTGGCACCGTCGAAGTTCATCACGCAGGTGGCCGAACCGCGAATGCCCATCTTGTGTTCGATCGATCCGCACTTGACCGCATTCGGCGTGGCGAGCTGGCCGGCATCGTCGACGTTGACCTTCGGCACGATGAACAACGAAATGCCCTTGGTCCCCGGCGGCGCATCGGGAAGCCGGGCGAGCACGATATGGATGATGTTCGGCGCCAGGTCATGCTCGCCGCCGGTAATGAAGATCTTGGTGCCGGTGATCGCGTAGCTACCGTCCGGCCGGGGTTCGGCGCGCGTGCGAAGCAGCCCGAGATCGGTGCCGCAATGCGTCTCGGTCAGGCACATCGTGGCGGTCCACTCTCCGGAGACGAGCTGTTTCAGAAAGGTGTCCTGTTGCCAGGGTGTGCCGTGCGCGAGCAGCGTATTCTTTGCGCCATGGGCCAGCCCCGGGTAGGTGTACCACGCCCAGTTGGCGGAGCCGGCGATTTCATTGAGCATGAACGTGACGGATTCCGGCAGACCCTGGCCTCCCACATGTTCCTCATAGGCCAGCCCCGGCCAGCCGCCCTTTACATATTGGTCGTAGGCCGCCTTGAAGCCGGAAGGGGTAGTAACGGTGCCATCGGTAAAGCGGCAGGCCTCGGCGTCTCCGCTCTGATTCAACGGTGCGATGACATTCTGGGCGAACCGGGAGAATTCCCGCGCCACGCTCATGACGACGTCGCGATCGAGACCGGAGAACATCGGGAATGTCTGGAGATGCCGTTCGTAGTCGAACAGATCGAAATAGGTAAACTCGAAGTCCTTCAACGGCGCCTTGTACTCGTACATCACAACTCCTTCATTAGACCGGGGCGGTGGCGCTGGCCAGCGTGTCCACGCGTGCGGCCCACGCCGCGATTTGGGGAAACGATTCGATTGCGTCGCGCACTTCCTGCGCGTACAGCAGACAGTTGAGCTGGGCTAGCACTGCGATGTCGGCGAGCGTCAGCGCGTTGCCGACGAGGAATTTGCCGTGATCGAGCAGGGCGGCGACAGCCTTGAGGTGCCGGCGGACATCCGCCACGATCTGCTCCGGCGTCTTGCGGCCGAGCCCTTGCGCGGCCACCAAGCGGCGCGCGCCGTCGAGCACCAGTTCGAGCGCTTGCTCCTGGGTCAGCGCGGCCGGCAGCGTCGCCATCAGCGACGGCACGGTACGACGAGCGTTGTGCTCCCACGCTAACCGCATCGTGATCTCGTAGAAGTACAGGCTCTCGTCGGCCCAGTCCTCGATGATGTGCACCGTTGCCGCCTGCACGGGATCGGCCGGAATCAACGGTCGCTCGGGGAAGCGTGCTTCCAGGTGATGGGCGATGTCCGTCGAGTCGCATACGGCGGTTCCGTGGTCATCCAGCGCTGGAAATTTGCCGAACGGGCTTACCTGTCTGAGTTCGTGGGTCTTCGTGCGGTCCACTTCGTGGATCCGGTAGTCCACGCGCTTGAACGCAAGGATGCGACGCACTTTTTCGCATAGCGGGGAGGACGCGAACTGATAGAGCGTGATCACGCGGATTCTCCTTCGGCCGTATATCGTTCGGGGCAGTTGTGGTGCGCTTCTGTCGCGCGTATGTCGGACGGCGGCGTTGTCATGCGCGTTTCGCAGGCGACGCCGCTCGTCGCGGTCAATTCGCGTCGGGAACCGGGATACCGAAGAAGTTCGCTTGATCGATGACCTGTTTCAGCAGAGGTACCGCCGCGACGTCGAGCAGGCCGCCTTCCGCGGTCTTAATCGCGCCGATGCCCTTGGCCTTCGCGGCTTCGAATTCGGCGAGGTACCTGACGGCGGTCGCGATCTCTTGTGTCGACGGCGAAAATTCTTCGGTCGCGATCTGGATCTGAGAGGGGTGAATTGCCCATTTCCCCACGCCGCCGAGCGTCTTGACCATGCGGCATTCGTGGCGATAACCGTCGACATCGGGGATCAGCGCCCACGGGCCGTCGACGTAGTCCGCACCTGCCATGCGGGCAGCCACGGCAATCGCGCTGCGCTGGTAGTGCCAGATATCGCCTGGGTAGTGGCGTGGCTTGCCGAACGCATCACGGAAATCGACACCTTGGGCGCGCGTGTAGTCGCCGATCCCGAACATCAGCGACTCCACGCGCGGGCTGGCCAGCGCCAGTTCCCGCGCGTTTCCTACGCCTTCGACCTCTTCAATCAACAACTCGAGCCCGATCTTGCGTTCGAGTCCGATCTTCTGTTCGATCTGTTCGAGCAGCGTTTCGACGAAGTGAATGTCGCGAACGAACTTGACCTTCGGGATGATCAGCGTGTCGATGTTGTGGCCGGCGGCCTCGACCACCGTGATCAGATCCTGATACGCCCACGCAGAATCCAGGCCGTTCATGCGGAAGCATCGGACGGTGCGTCCCCAGTCCATTTCGTTGAACGCGGCGATGACGTTGCGGCGCGCTTCATCCTTCATCGACGGTGCGACGGCGTCTTCGAGATCGAGGAAGACGTGGTCGACGTTCAGGCTGAGTGCCTTTTCAATCTTCGCGAGCGAGCTGCCCGGTACGGAGAGCTGGCAGCGGCGGCGGCGGCGGATACGTTCGGTCATGTTGTTGGGTCCGGTGAACTGTTGCCCGATTGTCGGAGATGACGGCCGCTGGTTACCCTCCCGATACGGGGGGCTACGCGATGGAGGGGCCGGCTGCATTGCCCTCGGTTCAGGCACCCATTTCCGGAGGGGGCGGCGCGGCCGGGGCGGCCCTCCCCTGTGGGGAGGGGTGCTCGCACCGGAGTTTCCTTAAGATTCGGCGGTGCGTTCCGCGAAACCGCGCGCAGCGGGCAGGTCATGCCGCTGGCCGGAGCGCCGCATCGCACGAGCAACGAACGGCTCGTGCGGAGTCCAACGAGGAGGCAAGACCCAAATGAACGAAGACGATCTCAAGCAAATGCTGGATGCGCCGGTACGGGAACGAGGGAGGCAGTTCGAAGACTTCGAGATCGGGCAGGAGATCGTGCATCACTGGGGTCGCACATTGACCGAGGCCGACAGCGTCCTGTTCTCCACGCTGACGCTGTTCTACACGCCGACCTACACGAACACCGACTATGCGAAGGCCCTCGGCTACGAGCGGGCGCCGATCAACCCGATGCTGGTGTTCAACACGATCGTCGGCCTGTCGGTCGAAGACCTCAGCGAAGCCGGCGGGCCGTTCCTCGGGATCGGTAAGCTCGCGTATGGCGTACCGGTTTATCCCGGCGACACGCTTTACGCGACCAGCACTGTGCTGTCGAAGCGCGTGGCAAGCAGCGGCAGCGCCGGCCCGGTCGGCTGGCGTACGGTCGGCACCAATCAACGCGGCGAAGTGGTGGTGTCATTTGAGCGCACCAATCTGATTCGAATGAGGAACAAGTCGGCATGAGCTACTTGACCGAAGAACGCCGGATGATCCGGGATACCGCCCGTCGATTTGCGATGGAAGTGGTGCTGCCGCTGGCCAACAAGCTGGACCCCGAAAAGGGCTCCATTCCGCGCGAAGTGATCGACCAGATGGCCGAGATGGGCTGGTTCGGACTGTTTCTGCCGGAGGAGTTCGGGGGCATGGGCCTCGGCGCGTTCGAGTACTGCCTGATTGCCGAGGAGCTGTCGCGCGCGTGGATGAGTGTCGGTAGCGTGCTGGCGCGCGGCAACGTGCTCAAGCCAGAAAACCTGACGGACGAACAAAGGAAGCGCTGGCTGCCGCGTATGGCCCGAGGCGAATTTCTGGGCGCCGTCGGATTGTCGGAGCCGGGTACCGGTTCGGACCTCGCCAATCTTTCGTGCCGTGCGCGGCGTGTGAGCGATGATGAATACGAAATCAGCGGCAGCAAGTACTGGGTGACGTTTGCCGACGGTGCTGATTTCATCATCGTTTTCGCGCGGACGTCGGACGCCGATCCGGCCGCGCGGCACAAAGGCATCAGTGCGTTCGTCGTCGAGAAGCCGCGCGGCGAGCTGCCCGAAGGTTGCCAAGGTTCGCCGATTCCGAAAATCGGCTATCACGGCTGGAAGACTTGGGAGATCGCGTTCGACGGCTGTCGGGTGCCGGCCGCCAACATGATCGGCGGCGAGGGCAAGGGCTTCTACATGGCCAGCCAGGGGCTCGAGGTGGCGCGGGCGCACACGGCGGCGCGCTCGATCGGGCTGGCGCGCGGCGCGCTGGAAGACGCGATCGCGTGGGCCAAGCAGCGGGTCCAGTTCGGGCAACCGATTTCGGAGTTTCAGTTCACGCGCTTTCGTGTCGCAGACATGGCGGCGAAGATCGAAGCGTGCCGGCAGCTCATGTATCACGTGTGCACGCTGATCGACAGCGGCAAGCGCTGCGACATGGAGGCGGGCATGGTCAAGTACCTGGCCGCGGAGATGTCAGAGCGGGTTACCAGCGACGCGTTGCAGATTCACGGCGGGGCGGGCTATACGACGCACTGCGCCGTCGAGCGCTACTGGCGCGACGCGCGGCTGACCAAGATCTTCGAGGGTACGTCGGAGATTCAGCTTCGCATCGTTTCCAACCATCTGTTCAAAGACTAACCCAGGAATCGTGCCATGCAGACTTCGACCCTGACCGACAGCCATTCCTACTTCGAGGACTTCGAAGCAGGCCAGATCATCCGGCACGCACGCGGCAAAACCGTGTCGGCGCTTGAAAACGTGCTTATCACCAACATGGTGATGAATACGGCGCAAGGCCACTTCAACGAGCACTTCATGAAAACCACGGGCCGCGGGTTCTTTCCGAACATCGTGAGCTACGGCGGCGTGAATTTGTCGATCGTTTTCGGCCTCGCGACACAGGACACCTGCGAGAACGCGATCGCCGAACTCGCGATGGACAACATCAAGTTCACGACGCCGGTCGGCCACGGCGACACGCTCTACGCGATCACGAAAGTCCTCGAGAAATCCGACGCATCGCGCGAGGACGCCGGCGTTGTCCGCTTCCTGCACATCGGCGTGAACGAACGCAACGAAGTCTGTGCGCAGGGTGAGCGCAGTGTACTGATCAAGCGGCGCAGCCACTGGGCTGGTCGTTGAGCGCGTGCTGTCCGATCGAGCGATGACATGAGCAAGTTCGAACCCGATTTCATCATTATCGGTGCCGGCTCGGCCGGGTGTGTGCTGGCGAATCGGCTGACTGCGTCAGGCCGGCATCGCGTGCTGCTGCTGGAAGCCGGCGGCACGGACAAGAGCTTCTGGATCAAGGTGCCGGCCGGCATAGGCTTCGTGTTGAAGAATCCCGCCTATGTCTGGCCGAATCCGACCGCACCGAGCGCGGCGTTTGCCAACCGTTCGATCGCGCTCCTGCAGGGGAAGACCCTGGGCGGCAGCAGCTCGGTCAACGGAATGATGTACGTGCGAGGGCAGAAAGAGGACTACGACGGGTGGGCCGCAATGGGTTGTCCGGGCTGGTCTTGGCAGGATGTGCTGCCTTATTTCAAGAAGTCGGAGCGGCTGGAGAGCGGCGGCAGCGACGACGTGCACGGTCGCGACGGCGAGCTGAGGCTCAGCTGGGTCAAGGACCTGCATCCCGTCTCGGAGGCGTTCATCGAGGCGGCGAAACAATCGGGCATGCCGTTCAACGAGGACGTCAATAGCGGCAACCAGGACGGCATCGGCTACCTGCTGGGGACGATTCACAACGGGCGCCGTCAGTCGGCCGCGCGTGCATTCCTGCATCCGGTGAGCGGGCGTGCGAACCTGAGGATCGTCGCCGGCGCGTTGGTCCGCCGCATCGTCGTGGAGCAGGGGAGAGCGGTCGCGGTCGAGTATGCCGATGCAACGGGGCAGACGCACATCGTTCGATGCCAACGTGAAGTCCTGCTCGCCGCGGGCGCCATCGGCAGCCCGCATATCCTTCAGCATTCCGGTATCGGCGATGCAGACCACCTGCGCGGGTTGGGTATTCGCAGCGTGGCTCACTTGCCGCAGGTAGGGCAGAACCTTCAGGACCACCTGTTTGGTCACCTGAAATTCGCGGTCAAGCATACCGCCGACAGCCGGAACGCGCTGCTGTCGAGCAAGAGCGGGATGCTGGTCGAGCTGTTCAAGTGGATGCTCACCGGTCGCGGTGCGATGAACACCACGACGTCGCAGATCGTGGGCTTCTTCAAGTCATCGCCCATGCTCGACCGATCGGACCTGCAGCTTGCAATGCGGCCGTTGTCTTTTCACGTCGAGCGCGGTGGCAAGGTCACGATCGACCGCTTCGCGGCGATCACTGCGTCCGCGATTCAGACCCGGCCGTTCAGCCGCGGCCGGATTCGTATTCAATCGCCGGATCCGGCGTCGCGTGCCGCCATCGATGTCCGCTACCTCGAAGACGAGCGGGATGTCGATGTCTTGCTGGCCGGCATGGCACGAATCCGCGAGATCATGCGCAATCCGTGCATTGCGTCGCGGGTCAAGTGCGAGATCGAGCCCGGTGCGGCGGTGCAGGGTCGGGAGCATCTCAAGCAGTATCTGCGCGAGACGGCCGGCACGGTCTACCACCCTGCGGGAACCTGCCGGATGGGTGCCGACGAGGCGGCGGTCGTCGATCCTCAGTTGCGGGTGCGGGGCATCGACGGCCTGCGTGTCGTGGATGCGTCGATCATGCCCGCCATCACGTCGGGCAATACCAATGCACCCACCATCATGATCGGGGAGAAAGGCGCGGATCTGGTGCTGGCCGATGCTTGACGCCTATCCTGGAGCAAGTCGAATGAGCAAAAACCCCGCAGCCGCGGAGTATCGGGCCAGTTCGGATCTGACACGATCGTGGCAGATCGGCGCGGTGCGCGTCACGAGCATTTTTGAACAGCATCTGCTCGACATTGAGCAATTGATTCCCGATGCCACACCTGCGGTTCTGGAATCGGCGGCATGGCTTGCACCGTCATTCGTCGGCGCGGACGGGAAAATGCTCGGCGCGATTCAGGCGTTCGTGATCGAGGCCTCTGGCAGGCGGATCGTCGTCGATTGCTGTGTGGGCGATGGCAAGGATCGCCCGGTGTTCGGTGGCTTGGGCTGGCACCGCAGTCACCACGGCTTTCTCGAGCGCCTGGCGACGGCCGGAATTGCGCGGGAAGACGTGGATGTCGTGCTGTGTACGCATTTGCATATGGACCATGTGGGCTGGAACACGATGCAGGTCGCCGGGCGATGGGTGCCGACCTTTCCGCGTGCGCGTCACCTGATCGCGCGGCGTGAATTCGAGCACCTCGAACGCGAACTGGCGGCCAGCCCGAAACTCGACGCGCTGGGCATTGAAGCCGACCAACTCCTGGCCGCGCTAGCCGATCCGGGGCGCTTGCACGACCTGATGTCGGCGCACGCGCTGAGTTTCGAACAGCTGGTTCATTGCGCGCTCGACCTGACGACGCGGCAGACTTGGGCCGATTCCATTTTGCCGATCGTCGAGGCGGGACTGGTGGAGCTGGTCGACGATGATCATGCCGTGTGCGCCGAAGTTGCACTGACGCCGACGCACGGACATACGCCCGGCCATGTCAGCGTCCGGATTCGTTCAGGGGCGCATGAGGCGCTGATCTCCGGCGACGCGATTCATCATCCGGTTCAGCTTGCGCGTCCGGAGCTGACGACGGTGGTTGATGCAAATCCTGCACAAGGGGTCGCGACGCGCCGAACTCTGCTGTCCGCGCTCGCGAACAATGATTCGCTGCTGATCGGCACGCATTTCGCGCCACCGACGGCCGGGCGGCTGCGGCAGGAAGGGGCGGGCTATCGTCTTTGTCGTGCAGACCCGGAAGCTGGCGAGAAAAATGGAGCAACGTGAAATGAACGAAAGGACAGCGCTGGTCACCGGCGCGGCGAACGGCATCGGACGCGGACTCGCACTGGCGCTCGGAGAGCGCGGCTATCGTGTGATCGCCTGCGACATCGCGGTGGACGAAGCCGCAGCGGTAGTACGCGAGATCGAGGCGAAAGGAGGAACCGCAGTGGTGCGCTGTTGCGACGTGACGCGCTGCGAAGAAGTCCAGCTCCTCGCCAACATGGTCATCGCGCAATACGGCGTTCCCGAGCTGGTCTTCAACAACGTGGGCGTGACTGTGGGCAAACCGGTGCTCGACTACACCAAGGAAGACTGGCGCTGGGTGTTCGAGGCCAATCTGTTTGCTGCATGGGACACGGCCAGGGTATTCGCGCGCGAAGCCATTGCCGCGGCGCGTGCATGCCGTATCGTCTTTACGGCCTCGGAGCACGGGTTGGGCTACCCGCACCCGGGGATGGCAGCGTACACGGCTTCCAAGCACGCATTGCTGGGGCTGGCGGAAGGGTTTCGCGCCGAACTCGCTGGCCGCGTCGACGTGAGCGTGTTTTGCCCGGGTCTGGTGCAGAGCCGCCTGTGGGAGGCGGAACGCCACCGGCCCGGATACACGGCCGAACCGAATCCGCTCGGGCAGATGATCATGGCAAAAGGGCGCGATCCTCTCGAGATCGGGCGCATGGCCGTGGACGGCGTCGAGCGTGGCGATTTCATCATCGTGTCCCACCCGGACTCGAGACGCTATGCTGTTCATCGCTGGAACGAGATCGACACCGCATTCCGCGTGCTCGATAACAATTACCCGGACACGCCTGAGTGCGACGTCGGTTCGATCATTGCGGAGCTTTCCGCGAAGAGCGGTGCATGATGAATGTCGTGGTGACGGACAGTGCCGGTTTGCTGCCCGCGCTACCCCTCTCCGAGAGAGGTGTGCACGGCCGCTTTTCGATGCATCCTTGCCGCGTGTCGCAGCAGCGCACAGGCGATGAAGGGCTCGCGGGAACCGGCGAATGTCCGGTCGATCTTGCCCGCATCGGCCGGACAGGACTTTGCGAGGATTCGGTCCTCGTTCGCTGCGTTGCGCTTTCCCGGGCATAGACGATTTGACAACCTGATACCGGGTGAGATGGAGGAGAACATGTCGCAAACCAGCATCGGCCCAGCCGATTTCGAGGGATCGTTTACCGATGTCCTTGACGAGGCGTTCGAGCGTTTTGCCGATCGCGAGTGTGTCGCGTTCGGGCAACGCCGCCTCACTTATGCGGACGTCGACCGGACCTCGGCGCAAGTGGCCAATGCACTGATCGCGGCCGGTTTCGAGGCCGGTATGAAGGCTGCGGTCTATTCGCTCAATAGCGATCTCGCTTTCATCACGACAGTGGGAATCGTGCGGGGCGGCGGCGTGTGGCTGCCGGTGAACCCGCGCAATTCTGAGGGCGATAACGTTGATACCGTCGTGCATCTCGGTTGCGACGTGTTGTTCTATCAGCATCAGTTCGTGAATGCCGCGGACGCCGTGCGGGCACGTTGCCCGGGATTGAAGGCGTTCGTCGTGATGGATTCCGGCGCTGAAGCCGGTCGTACTACGCTCGACGAGTGGATGGCCGGTGCATCGACGAGGGCACCGGACGTTCCGCTGAAAGGAACCGATCTCGTCAGCATTCCGACGACGGGCGGAACGACAGGGCAGCCCAAGGGTGTCATGCTCAGCCACCGGAATTTCCGCGCGCTCGCTCATGCCAGCCGTCACGACTTCCTCGCGCCGGGCGCCGTGATGCTCTGTGCCGCGCCGATGACGCACGTCGGAGGCCGCCTCGCGATGACGGCGCTGTCGTCCGGCGCGCGCCTGGTCGTGCTCGACAAGGTCGATCCGCAGCTCGTGTTGCACACGATTCAGCAGGAGCGCATCACAGACGTGTTCCTGCCACCGACGGCGATCTACAGTCTGCTCGATCAACAGAATCTTGACAGTTTCGACCTGTCGAGCCTGCGCAATGTCGGTTATGGCTCGGCGCCGATGTCGATCGAGCGGCTGCGCGAAGCGCTCGTGCGTCTGGGGCCGGTGATGCGCGGCGGATTCGGCCAGACGGAGTGTCCGATGTTCATCACAGCGATGAGTCCCGCCGAGCATTACATTGACGGGAAAATTGCGCCCGACGAGCGGCTCGGCAGCGTCGGGCGGGCGACTTCCATTTCGCAGGTGTCGATCCTCGATGACAACGGCGATCCGCTCCCGGTCAGGCAGCGGGGCGAGATCGCGGTACGCGGCGGCAACGTCAGCGAGGGCTATTACGGCAGCCCGGAAGAAACTGCCGCGATTCGATGCAAGGGGTGGCACCTCACCGGCGATGTCGGGTATCTGGATGAAGAAGGGTATCTGCATATCGTCGATCGCAGGAAGGACATGATCATTTCCGGCGGGTTCAACGTGTACTCGGCCGAGGTCGAACAGGCGCTGATGCAGCTTCCCGGCGTCCGGTTTGCCGCGGTGATCGGCATTCCCAGCGAGAAGTGGGGGGAGGAGGTGAAGGCCTTCGTGCAGCTTGCCGGAGGTTGCCACTGGACGGAGGAGGCGGTCATCGAGGCCTGCAGGCAGCGCCTTGGCGGCGTCAAGACGCCGAAGACCGTCGAATTCGTCGACGAGCTGCCGTTCTCGCCGATCGGCAAGCTCGACAAGAAGCGGCTGCGCGCACCGTACTGGAAGGATCGCAGCCGGTCGATCTGACGAACGGACACGATGAATAATTCAGGAATACGAGGTTTACGATGAAGCAACAGACACGTATCGAGCAGGTCGGTGCGGTACTTGAAATCACGCTCGACGATCCGGAGCGCCTCAACCCGCTCGGCGAGCAGATGAATGCAGAAATTCTCGCCGGCCTGAAGCGCGCGAACGAGGACGACGCGGTGCGTTCGGTGCTGATCACCGGTGCCGGGCGCGCATTCTCCGCCGGCGCCGATCTGAACGAAGCCGCGATGCAGCAGCGTCCGGATCTCGGCAAGGTTATCCAGGACCGCTACAACCCGGTCGGGGAGATGATCGTCGGCATGTGCAAGCCAGTCGTTTGCGCGGTGAACGGTATCGCTGCCGGTGCAGGCGCGAACCTGGCGCTGTGTTGCGACATTGTCGTCGCTGCCCGTTCGGCCGGATTCCTGCAGGCCTTCGCGAAGATCGGACTGCTGCCCGACCTCGGTGGAACGTACTTCCTGCCGCGACTGGTCGGTCGCGCGCGTGCGACGGCACTGGCGATGCTCGCCGAGCCGCTACCGGCGGAAACCGCCGAGCAATGGGGCCTCATCTGGAAATGCGTCGACGACGATCAACTGATGGACCGCGCGCGCGCGATCGCCATGCAGCTTGCCGCGATGCCGCCGCTTGGCTTGGGCGCGATCAAGCGGGCACTGCACGAATCGATCGATAACAGTTTCATCGAGCAGGTCACCCTCGAGCGCGACCTGCAACGCGAGCTCGGCTTCACCGACGATTTTGCGGAAGGCACGCGGGCGTTCTTCGAGAAGCGCAAGCCCGTGTTCACGGGTCGTTGACGCAGGGATCCGGTATCGATGGCAACGCTTCGTCCGCTGGTCGCAATGGTGCAAAAGCGGTGTCCCCGTTTCTCCGCTCGTCCAGGCCGCCGAGTTGGTCGGTTTACCGGTGGCAATGCTTCGTCTGCCGCCACGCAGCCGATTACACACTGGGACTTCGTTCTGAAGCGTGCGTGCGCGAGCGCTTCCGTGGGCGTCGTGGTTAGCGCTGCGACGCGCGACGGCCTGCCGCGAGCGCTGCGCGTCGCGACAACGGTGCATATCGCAGGGCACGCGTACTGCGTTCACTACATTCGGGACGCCGACGGCATGATTCGTCGCGAACACGTGCTGGCAAGTGGCATCGCATGTGTATGGCTCGCTGCGCTGGATCTGTTCGGCGCGCGATTCACGTACTCGAAGCCGACCGAGGCCGCATTCGAGCTACAGGCATGGTTCGAAGGCGCAGGCGCCAACACGCACGCCGGTCAGTTCGTGCGGCACATCGAGAAGCATCTGGCCGGGATCGTGGCAGCGGAAGCGATGACGTTCGATGCGGAACGCCGGACGGTGAGTGCCGTGTGACGAACGACAGACCTGGACTCGCAGCTTCGCTCCCGGATCGCCGATTGGCGCCGGTATTGTCGCCATGCAGTGCATGCAGTCAACGCATGAACAAGAACGTGGGAGACACGAAATGAACGTCGATGTCGGCGCGTCCGAATTTACGTGGCGAGTGGCTGATGCGTCGCGACAAGCAGTCTGGAGCGACCTGCCGATGGATGTCCGCGAGGTGCTTCGGCACTGCATACTCGACTGGTTTGCCGTGACACTGCGCGGCAGCACCGAGCCCATCGCGCGCCTTCTTTATGCGGACGCGCTGACTGACGAAACTGCCGGAGCATGTTCGATCGTCGGCCAAGGTCAGCGTCTGACCATGCTGCAGGCAGCGTTGATCAATGGCGCCGCATCTCATGCGCTCGACTACGATGACGTACATCTGAACGTCGGTCATCCGACGGTTGCGATACTGCCCGCCGTGCTGGCATTGGCCGAGCAGCGCGGTTCGTCGGGGCGGAGCGTCGCCGATGCGTACTTCGCCGGGTATGATGCGGCATGCCGGATCGGCGAAGCCATTGGGCGCGAGCACTACGACGCGGGTTTCCATACGACCGCCACGATCGGCACACTGGGTGCCGCTGTCGCGTGCGCGCACCTGCTGACGCTTCCGCGAGAGGGCGTCTGTCGCGCGATCGGTATCGCCGCCACCCAGGCTGCGGGGTTGAAGGCGATGTTCGGCACGATGTGCAAGCCGTTCCATGCAGGCCGTGCGGCGCGTGACGGCCTGCATGCAGCGAGACTGGCCGCCGCCGGCATGACGGCGAGCCTGTCGATTCTCGACGGGCCGATCGGTTTCATGGCGACGTTGCGCGGTCGGCAGCCTGAATCGGACCGGGTAATCGATACGTCGATCGTCAACTTGCGTGCGAACCTGTTCAAGTACCACGCGGCGTGCTACCTCACGCATGCGGCGATCGACTGCGCGTTGCGGCTGCGTGCGGATCCGGTCTTCGACGCGCGTGCGATCGAGCGGATTTCGATTACCGCTGGCGAGACCATTTCGACGGTGTGCAATATCAGCGTGCCGGAGAACGGGCTGCAACTGAAATTCAGCATCGCAGGGGTTGTCGCAATGGCGCTCGAAGGCATGGATACGGCTGCGCCGGAAACCTATTCGACGCGCACCGCGGAGGCCGTTGCGAGGCTGCCGTACCGCCAGCATATTCACGTTGAGCTGGTCAGGGACTGGCCCGCGACGTCGGTGCAGGTGGAACTCGTGCTGAAATCAGGCGGGACGCTGCGGCAGACGGCCGACTCGAGTCGGCCAGCGACCGACCTGGACGAGCAGCGCGTCAAGCTGATCCGCAAGTTCCATGCGCTGGCATCGAATCGGCTGACGGAACCTGCGAGACAGGCGTTCGTCGACGCGCTCTTCGGCGCAGAGGAACTGCCGAACGCTAGGTCGCTGTTTGCCCTGGTATCCGGCACGTTCGACAGCGCGCCGTGAGATCGACGTGTACCCGGCGCGTCGGTCGCAAGCGACCTAACGCATCATGCTCATGATGATGCGATCGAACATCCGGTCGCCGAGCCGTGCGCGCAGGCAGATCATCAATTTCGCGTATTTTCCCGCGACATAGCGCGTGCGCGGCCTTTGCGCATGAACGGCCCGCGACACAACCCGCGCGATGACGCGCGGATCGGAGCCGCGACCTTTGCCGTAGGAGTCGCGCATCGATTTGACAACGCCTCGCTTGAGGACACCGTACGCTCCGCCGTCCGATTGTGCGTGCAGACCGTTGTCGACCACGTCGCCGAATCCGGTTTCGATGACACCGGGCTCGACGATCACGACGCGGATGCCGAATGGCGCGAGTTCGAGGCGCAGGCAATCGGACCAGCCCTCGAGTGCATGCTTGGTTGCGTGATACCACGCGCCGAGCAGCGTATACATCTTGCCGCCCATCGACGTGATGTTGACGATCGTGCCAGTTCCCCTGTCGCGCATGGCGGGCAAGAGGAGTTGGGTCAAGCGGGCGAGGCCGAATACATTCACTTCGAACTGGTACCGCGCCGCGTCGATGTCGATCTCCTCGACTGGGCCGTAAAGCCCGAAGCCGGCATTGTTGACCAGCACGTCGATGCCGCCGGCATCCGCGAGAATCCGGTCGATGACCGCCACGATCTCTTCGTCGCGAGAAATGTCCATCCGCAGCGGCGTCGCACCGAGGAGGGCGAGGTCGTGCATCTTGTCCAAGTTGCGCGCGGCGACGTAGACCGTGAAGCCGTCCCGGATCAGTTGCTTGGCGATTTCCTTGCCCATGCCCGAAGATGCCCCGGTTACGAGCGCTGTCTTTCTGCTTCCATCGATCATCGTTATCTCTCGGTGAGTGTTGCCCCGACCTGAAAATTAACGATGACGACTCGATCGATCATCATCGGAATGCGCCAATACATTCGCAATTCGCGCCAATCTTGTATTCCGTCCGGCAAGCTGCCCATAGCAAGTGCGGCCGCTGGTGTGCCGACGTCCGCTGCGCCGCGGGATTCGTCGAAGCGGTGGCGAGGCCAGTCGCGCAGTGCGTCAGGTCAGCCGATCAGCTTGTTGTTGCGCGCCTTTACGACGGCATCTTCGCGAGACACGGCGTTGAGTTTGGCGTAGATATTCTTGAGATGCCATTTGACCGTCCCGGCCGAAATGTTGAGCGCCCGACCGATGCTCTTGTTCGAGAATGCCTTGGCGAGCAGATCGACGATCTCCAGCTCCTTGGCCGACAGCGAGGCTGTGTCTTCCGCTCTTGCGCTTCCGGCATTCGAATGCGGTGCGGCAACGGTGGCGGTCCGGCCGATAAAGCGCGTGATGGCGGCCTCGGCGAATTGACGCTCGGCTCCCGACAGCGTGCCGTCTTCGTGCAACAGGCGTTGCAGCAGCGTCGCGACCGCAGGCCCGTGGTCCAGCAGCACGCGTCGTGCGCCATAGAACGTCGCGAGTGCAAGTCCCGCACGCATGGCGGCTATAGCGCCGGCTTCGTTGTGTCGATCGAACTCGATGCAGGCCTGGCGCGTGCGCAAGCTCGCGACGATCAGCATCTGACCGCGCGCCTCGTACTCGCCGATCAGCGATGCAAGCAGGTCGAGCGCGTGCTCGGGATCTCCCTGCACGGCCATCAACTCGACCCGGGCTGCCGTCCAGTACAGCGGGATCTCGGCAAATGCGCAGTTCCGGTAGTCGGCGTATCGATTCGCGATGTGGGCGAGTCGACGCAACGCCTCTCCGGCGGCAGGTTGCTGACCGCGACGAATCTGCAATCTCACCTGCTCCTGCAGGCTCCAGCAAATGAGCCGGTCGAGTCCGAGCTCCATGCCCATACGTTCGACGTGTTTGACGATGCACAGCGCGCCATCGGTGTCACTGCGCGATTCGTGCAGGCGCGCCTGCGTTCGATGGGCGAAGAGCATTCCGTCGGATAATCCGACGATATCGACCAACGGCGCGTATTCGGCGACGAGCGCCTCGGCATCTTCCAACTCGTCGAGTTGATAGTGTGCCTCTGCGAGATAGCTGGCGAGATAGACCGCCGGGTCCGTACCGACGCGTGCGCTGTCCGCGGCATGATGGAAGGCCTCGAAGAGCACGGCTTTGGCTTGCCGTATATCGCCCTGCAGCAGGTAACTCAGGCCGACGCCGGCGTCCAGATTGGGAGCCTTCACGTTCGGCGCGTCATGGTAGACGAGGCTGCGGCAACGCTGCGCGATATCTCGTGTGCGTTCGAACTGATTGGCGTAGACCAGCGCCAGGCCGGACAGGAGAAACAGCAGATGCAGCGCAAACCGGCTCGCGGCCGGAGGATTTTCGATATAGGGTTCCAGGAGGTCGAGCGCTGCGCGGGTATCGTCTTGCTTCAGCAGGAACAGGGCTCTTAGCAGCACCCGTTCGAATACGACGGCCGCGTCGCCCGATTCCGGGATTCGCTCGATGGCCGCGACGCTCTGCTGATAGCTTTCGTATCTGCCGCAGACGATCTGGGCCCACGCGACGCATAGCAACAGCTCGAGCCGTTCGCGCGCGACGTCCTTCGGAATCTGCGCATACCAGTTGAGCAACTGGATGAACTGGCCGCGGCCCGTCATCGCTCGCGCGGAGCGCTCGATCAGTTCGACATAGGACGCGACGTCGCCGGCATAGATTGCGTGGCGGATCGCTTCTATGCGCAAGCCACGCGCGGAGAACCAGTTGCTGGCGAGCCGGTTGATGCGTTGCAGTTCGTCGGCCGGCAGGCGCAGCAGATGGTTGTTCAGGAATTTCGAGAACGTCTTGTGCAGCCGGTACCACTGCTGTTCGTCATCGGAATCGATCGCGAGGATGAAAAGTCCGTCGGATTCGAACCGTTCAAGCAGCTTCACCGCGTCGGGATGGCCCGATATCAGCGCGCACAGTTCGCCGTTGAAGCGCCGGCATGCGGAAATGCGTACGAGGAAGTCGAGTTCGTCTTCGCTCAGCAGCGGTGTGATCACGTCGTTGAGGTACTGGCTCAGGCTGGCTTCCTTGTCAGGGGTCAGAGCGCCCTTGAGCCGGTCGATGTAGGCCGCCGGATCCTTGGTCCGCTTCAGCGAATACGCGAGCAGCTGCAGCCCGGCGGGCCAGCCGTCGGCGATCACGTGCAAGCGATGAAGCTGCGAAGGACCGAGTGCGCTCAGGCCCTGGCTACGCAGGAAGTCGCTGGATTCCTTCAACGAGAAGCGCAGGTCCGAAAAGCTCAATTCGTTCAGCTCGTCCTGCACGCGCAGCTTGACGTAATCCAGCGCCGGACGCACGCGTGACGTGATGACGAGATGCAGATTGGCAGGGGCGAGTTCCAGCAGTTGCTGCATCACTGCCGGAACATCGCTGTCGACCACGTAATGGAAGTCCTCGAGGAACAGGTATATCGGCCGCTCGTGCTCAAACAGATCATTGACGAGGCTGGCGAGGAAGGCCGGCGCGGATGTACCGCCCGAGTGGTTGTACAGACGAAGCGCGGCTTCGCCGATTTCCGGGGCCAGGGGTTTCAGCGCGGCGACGAGGTACGCGAAGAACTGCGTGAGGTCGGTATCGTCGCGACTAAGGTTGTACCAGCAGACGGTTTCGCCCTCGGTAACGAGCTCTTTTCGCCAGATGGCCGCGAACGTGGTTTTGCCGCATCCGGCCGGGCCGACGATCGTCGTCAGTCGGCGGTCCTTGCGCTCCTGCATGCTGGCCAGTAGCTCGTCCCTGCGTTGCGGCAAGCTGACGATGCGTGGAGGCGCGAGCTTCGTTTTGACGATAAGGGGAGCGCTATCTTGCATCGTGCTCATAGAGTTCGGAACATGCCGAGTGATTGAATGCACGCCGCGAACGGGCGGGCGGACTACCTGGGCGGTGGCGGAGAAAGCACAGCTGATGCGGCTGGCCATCTGCGATTGTTTACCAAAAGCATTCAAAATTTCCATCGGAGGATACCCGATGCGGCAGCCATGGCGCGTGTGTTCGCGGGCGTCGCGAGATACGAAGTGGCGTCGGACGTGCGCATCATGAACGGCGCGGGCGGATTTTGCTGCACGGCCGCTTCATCATGAAGCGATTGAGCCTGACGGACACGCGCGTTCGTTACCGGGCGGACGGCGGACGCGTTGCAGGCTGGCAAGCCGCCTCGGGAATTTCAAGACCGAAGAATTCCGCCTGTGCGACGATTGCCTCGAGAAGCGGCACGGTGGCGATATCGAGCAGGCGTCCGTCGATCGCCGTGACAGTGCCGATTCCGCGCGTCTTCACCACATCGAGTTCGGCGAGATAGCGGAGCGCGTCGGCGATTTCCTGCCGGGATGGTGAAAACGCATTGATGGCGATTGGAATCTGCGACGGATGTTCGACCCATTTCCCCACCGCACCCAACGCCCTGACCATCCGGCATTCGCGGTCGTAGGCGTCCGGGTTGGTGAGCGACGTGCAAGGGCCATCGACATAATCGGCTCCGGCCACCCGCGCGGCGTTCGCGATCGCGCTGCGCTGGTGGTGCCAGATATCGCCTGGATAGGCGTGCGGTTCGCCGGCACACTCGCGAAACCCGGCGTCCGGCGTTCGTGCGTATTTCGTGGCGCCGAAGATGAGCGCCTCCACACGCGGGCTTGCCAGCGCGAGCGCCGTGACGTTGGCAATGCCTTGCGCGTCCTCGATCAGCAGTTCGAGGCCGATTTTTCGACGGGTGTCGATCTTCTGCTCGATCTGCGTGAGAAACGTGTCGACAAAATGCAGGTCGCGCACATGTTTCACACCGGGAATCATCAGCGTATCGATGTTCCGTCCCGCGGCCTCGACGACGGTGATCAGGTCCTGATACGCCCATGCGCGATCGAGCCCGTTCATGCGGAAGCAGCGCACGGTACGTCCCCAGTCCATCTCGTTGAATGCCGTGATGACGTTGCGGCGGGCCTCGAACTTCATGGTCGGGGCGACCGAATCCTCCAGATCCAGGAACACATGGTCCGCGCCCAGGCTGAGCGCGTGCTCGATCCTGCCGACCGAGGACGCGGGTACCGGCAACTGGCAACGGCGGCGGCGGTGGATACGTTCAGTCACGGTGATGCTCCGGTTCGAGGCGTCTGCCCGATGCACAGTTGCGTGTTCGTCGAAATCAAGTCCAGTGGGATCCAGGTCGCTCGAGACGATGGTGCGGCCGGGACGAAACCGGCCACCCTCCCGGTTCGGGAGGGATACGCATGGAGCAGGCGCAGTGCGCCATGCCCTCCCATGCCGGGAGGGGTGATGTAGCGAGGGCGTACGTAAAGTGGGATTGGTGGGCGCGGTCCTGCGGATGGCCGTCGCGGCACATGCAGACACCGGCGCTCGGGGCGTCAGGAGCGAGTTCGATGTCGATCGCATACGGTTCGTCGCGACGACGGCCTTCGCACCGGGATCGAGTTCCGAAATCGTGATCGGGGCCGCGCGGGTGAGCGTGGCAAACCGTCAATCATCCCACGGAGCAGGTATGGGTCGTCTTGCAGGCAAAACTGCCGTCATCACCGGTGCCGGTCAGAACATTGGTCGCGCGATTGCGGAGCTGTTCGCGGAGGAGGGCGCGAATGTCGTCGTCAACGGCTTGAGCAACGCGAGCAATGTCGATGAAGTCGTCGCGGGCATACGCGCGCACGGCGGCCATGCAATCGGCGTGATGGCCGACGTTTCCGATCCGGAACAGGTCGAGTCCTTGCTCGATGCCGGGGAGCGCGCGTTCGGCGCGATCGATATCGCCGTCAACAACGTCGGCCGCCGGCTGCGTATGAAATTCGACGACATCACGGTCGAAGCGTGGAGCGCGACGCTTGCTAGCAACCTTAGTTCCGCCTTCTACATGGCGCATTACGTGGTACCGCGCATGCGCCGCCGCCGCTGGGGCCGAATCATCAACATATCCGGCTACGACGGGTTTACCGGCCATTTTCCGCAGCGGGCGGCGAACGTCGCGGCGAAGGCCGGCATGCATGGATTGACGAAGGCCATTGCGCGCGAGGCCGGCGTCGACAACATCACCTGCAACACGGTCGTGCCGGGCGCAATTCAAACCACGCGCGACCTCGAACAATACAAGCACGTCAATATCGAGCGGGTGATGGAGATGCTGGCGATCAAGCATCCCGGCGAACCGAGGGACATCGCCGAGGCCTGCTTGTATCTGGCATCCGCCAGTGGCGATTTCGTGACCGGTCAGGCGATCCACGTGAACGGCGGCGAATACATGTTCTGACTGGATGGCGGCGGGGGGTGCCCTGCAAGAGACACGTGAATTCCTGGTGCGGCCACACCGGTCGACGACCAGAGACGACAAAGGAAAAATCATGGAGACAGGTTTGGTTTCGAATTCGATTCAGCAACAGGATGACGAGGCAAGCAGGGCCGACGCCATTTATCGCAAGGTGAGCTGGCGCCTGATTCCCTTCCTATTTCTCTGTTATGCGCTCTCGTTCATGGACCGGATCAACATCGGGTACGCGCAATTGCAGATGCGGCAGGACCTAGACATCAATGAAGCGATATATGGTTTGGGCGCCGGCATCTTCTTCATCGGATACCTGCTTTTCGAAGTGCCCAGCAATCTGATGCTGGAGCGCTACGGCGCGCGCAAGACCATCGCTCGCATCATGTTCATGTGGGGGCTGGTGTCAGCGACGATGGCATTCGTGCGGACCCCGACGGAGTTCTATGTAGTGCGCTTCCTGCTGGGGGTATTCGAGGCAGGATTTTTTCCCGGCGTCATCCTCTACCTCACTTACTGGTATCCGTCGGCGCGCCGGTCGTCGGTCGTGGCGGTGCTGATGACGTCGCTCGTCGTGTCCGGCGTGGTGGCCGGCCCGTCGTCGACGGCGATCATGACCGGATTGCACGACGCACTCGGTTTCCGAGGGTGGCAATGG
Source organism: Burkholderia sp. D-99 (assembly GCF_011605345.1). Lineage (GTDB taxonomy): Bacteria > Pseudomonadota > Gammaproteobacteria > Burkholderiales > Burkholderiaceae > Burkholderia. The sequence continues at coordinate 1,479,780 of NZ_JAAOXM010000001.1, read as the reverse complement.
ATGTTCCTGCTGGAAGGTCTGCCCAGTTCCGTGATAGCCGTGGCTGCCTTTTTCTATCTGACGGACAAGCCGGCGGACGCAAACTGGCTGACGACCGACGAAAAGGCGTTTCTCATCCGTCAGGTCGACAACGACAAGAAACTGCATGGGGAGCCGGCGCGAAGCAGTTGGGCCGGGGGGGTCTTCCGGAATCCGCGCATTTACGTGCTGGTGGCGATCAATTTTGCCGTGATGGCCGGCGGCTATTCCCTGACATTCTGGTTCCCGCTGATCGTGAAGAGTTTCGGGGTCAAGGACATCTTGCATGTCGGCCTATACGCGGTCATCCCGAACTGTCTGGGGGCGGTCGCAATGATCGGGTGGGGGCGTCGGTCGGACCGGAAACTGGAGCGGCGGTGGCATTTCGCGTGCGGCGCGCTCGTCGCTGCAGGAGGCTTCTTCGCACTCACGTTTTCCAACGGCAGTCTCGTCATGGCGCTCATCTCGCTTTGCGTGGCGTACATGGGGATGGCTGCGATCACGCCGCTGTTCTGGTCCGTTCCCACCGTGATGCTGTCGAGATCGTCGGCCGCCGTCGGGATCGCGTTGATCTCGAGCGTAAGTCAACTGGGTGCTGCTTTCGCACCCTGGATGATCGGCGTGATCAAGTTGAGGACCGGCAGCTTTCAGTACGGCCTCGGAGTGATTGCGGTGCTCCTGGTCCTGAGCGCAATCCTGATGATCGCGGCGATACCGGTGCACGCGGTGCGCGAGCGCCGTGCGAGTTAGTTGCTTTCGCACCGTGCGGTGCAGATGCCCAGGATGTCGGGTGGTCGAGTCATCCCGGCGTCCAGGTCCGCTTTCGGTACTCTCCCGGCGGAACGCCCGTCCACTTCGCAAACGCGCGTTGAAACGTCGATTGATCCGAGAATCCGAGGCGTGTCGCGATTTCCTTCAGCGGCGTTGGCTCCCGCATCAGCAAGTGCAGCGCGACGTCGCGGCGCAGATCGTCCTTGATGGCCTGAAAGCTGGCGTTGGCGGCGTCCAGTTTGCGCAGCAGCGTGCGCGGCGACATCACCAGGCGATCCGCGACTTCGTTCAACGTCAGGATGGACGGCAGGGCCTGCTGCAGCACGCGCCGCACTTCGAATATCAGCGTGTTCTGCACCAGCAGTGCCTCGATGAAACTGGCCGGTGCGCGACGCACGACCCGCTGGATGTCTTCCGATCGGCGGACGATTCGAAGGTCATTGGCGTGCTTCGGGAATCGCAGCGCCGCGAACGGCTGATCGAATCGGAGTTCACCGCCCATCAGGGTCCGCAACTCAAACAGGTGGCTGGGCGCCGCGAACGGGAAGTCGGCATGGACGAGCGGCAAGCGCTGCCCGACGAGCCAGGAGAGGACCGCATAGATCGTCGGAATGATGATCTCGTAGGCGAGCGGTCGGTTGTCGACGATCGGCTGACGTTCATGGAACACGATCTGCAGCTCGTCGATGGCAACAACGCATTCCACCTTGAACCCGCCGATCAACGCATTGGCCCCCCGGGCAAGAACGGGGAGGCAGTCCCGCAGGGTAGGCGCGGTCATGCCGATCCTGCACAGCACTTCGACGGAACCCGGGCGTATCGGTCCGCCGTGAAGCCCCAGGGCCTCGTCCTCGAGCGCGCCGACCAGCTCGGTGTAGAGCCGGGAAAACTGCTTCAGGCTGACCCGGGCACTGGGAATGTCGAGCAGACCCTTCTCGATCGACACGCGGGCCAGCATTTCGTTGCCATCAAGGCCATGCGCGAGCGCCACATCGACCAGGTCGCGGACGTAGCGCATCGGAATGGTAATCGAGCTGGACTTCGTGGGCATGGCGATTTTTGCAACAAGATTGGCAACTCACACTATCACATTTCACCGGCCGCTGAAGGAGAATGCTTCGGTGAATTGCGGAGCCGAAGCGATTTCGAGTCATCAATGGAAGGCGCCGGGTAGCGTGAGTTTTCAATGAAGGGTTGGCGAGTTTTGCCATCGATTGCTCGGTCGTGGCAAGCGTACGGCGCAATTGGTGCGTCACGAGCCGCAGTCCGCCGCCGAGCGGATCAACAGAAATGACGGGTGGCGCTCGAAGTACCGAAGCCGCCGCCAAGGAGACAGGCCATGAATTCCCATGTCGCCGTCGCGCTGAGCGCGGACGGTGTCGCCGAAGTTCGCCTCGATCGTCCCGACAAGCTCAATGCGCTAGTACCGGAGAGCTTCGAGGAACTCGTCGCTGCCGCTGATCGCCTCGATCGCGATTCCAACGTTCGCGCCGTCGTCCTGCATGGCGCGGGGCGGGCGTTCTGCGCAGGTCTCGATCTGTCGAATTTTAATGCGGGCAGCGAGGCAACGGAGGGACGCGATCCACTGGCTACGCGCACGCACGGCATTGCCAACCTCTATCAGCAGGCCGTCATGGCGTGGCGCAATCTCCCCGTTCCGGTCGTCGCCGCGGTGCACGGCGTCGCATTCGGCGGCGGCCTACAACTCGCGCTCGGCGCGGATGTGCGGCTGGTCAGTCCCGCCGCGCGGCTCAGCGTGATGGAAATCCAATGGGGGATCGTCCCGGACATGGCCGGGTTCGTGCTCATGCCGCAGGTCGTACGGGCCGACGTAATGCGGGAACTTGTCTACACCGGCCGCGTCGTGTCGGGCGAGGAAGCCGTCGCTCTGGGGCTCGCGACCCGTGTCAGCGAGGCACCGCTGGATGAGGCCCGCCGCCTTGCGTTTGAAATTGCACAACGCAGCCCGCAGGCGATACGCAGTGCAAAACGATTACTCAATCGCTCCTTTCCTGGCGACCCGGCGCCGTTGCTGTTGGCCGAGTCGCAGGAACAGGATCGACTCCTCGGCAGTTTCGAGCAGATGGAGACGGTTCGCGCGAACCTGGAACGTCGTGCTCCGCAATACGCCGCGTCAGCTTCCTTCGTCCGCACGTAACGGCGAAGGTTTCGGGCAACCGTGGAATACATCAACCTCAAGTGAGCATGTCATGACCGAAGCTTTCATTTATGACCACGTCCGCACGCCGCGCGGAAAAGGACGTCCCGAGGGCGCCCTGCACGAAATCACGCCGCTGCAGCTGGGCACGCAGGTGCTTCAGGCCCTGCGCGAGCGCAGCGCGCTCGATACGCGCTGGGTCGACGACGTCATCATGGGCCTGGTTTCTCCGATCGGGGAGCAAGGCGCCGTGCTGCCGCGCTCGGCCGCGCTGAACGCCGGCTATGACGAAGGCGTGCCCGGCGTCCAGGTCAACCGCTTCTGCGCGTCGGGCCTCGAAGCCTTCAACATGGCGACGGCCAAGGTGATGTCCGGCCAGTCGCCTGCCGTGGTGGCCGGCGGCGTCGAATCGATGTCGCGCGTTGCGATGGGTTCCGATGGCGGTGCGTGGCCGGCCGATCCGGCGTTTGCCCCGCTCGTTCATTTCGTGCCGCAGGGTGTGAGTGCTGATCTGATCGCGACGCTCGATGGATATTCGCGCACGGATGTGGATGCGTATGCCGTCGAGAGCCAGCGCCGCGCGGCACTGGCCTGGCAGGAAGGACGCTTCGGGAAATCGATCGTGCCGGTGCGCGACGTGATCGGCGAGATCGTCCTGGCGCGTGACGAGCATGTGCGCCCCGGCACGTCGCTGGAAGATCTCGGCAAGCTCAAGCCCTCGTTCGAGCAACTCGGGCTCCAGGCCGGCTTCGATGCGATCGCCATGCAGCGTTATCCGCAGGTCGAGGCGATCAACCACGTTCATACCGGTGGCAATTCTAGCGGCATCGTCGACGGCGCGTGCGCGGTCCTGATCGGCAGCAAGGAATTCGGCGAACGGAACGGCCTGAAGCCGCGTGCACGCGTGCGTGCTTTCACGTCGATCGGTTCGGAGCCGTGCATCATGTTGACCGGCCCGGCCTATGTGACCGAGAAGGTATTGAAGCTGGCAGGCATGCAGGTCGGCGACATCGATCTGTTCGAGGTAAACGAGGCATTTGCCGCCGTGGTCATGCGCTTCATGCGTGCCCTGAACGTGCCTCACGACAAGGTCAACGTCAACGGCGGTGCGATTGCGCTCGGCCACCCGCTCGGCGCGACCGGCTCGATCATCGTCGGCACGGCGCTCGACGAACTCGAGCGTACCGGCAAGTCCACCGCGCTGTGCACGCTGTGCGTCGGCGCCGGCATGGGCACGGCCACCATCATCGAACGCGTGTAACGCCACCTGGATACCACGAGAGACATCATGACGACACTGAAATTCGACCTGGACCAGGACGGCATCGCGCTGCTCACCATCGACGTACCGCAACGTCCGATGAACGTCATCACGCCGGAACTGACCCGCGATCTCACCGCGGCGGTCGAGCGGATCAAGGGCGACGACGCCATCAAGGGCACAATCATCACGTCGGGCAAGACCAGCGGCTTCATCGCTGGCGCCGACCTGAAGGACCTGGTCACGTTTTACGATTCGGGCATTACGCCGGCGCAGGGCGCCGAACAGGCGCGCGTGCTGTCGCGACTGTTTCGCAGTCTGGAAACGTGCGGCAAGCCGGTGGCTGCCGCGATCAACGGCACGGCGCTGGGCGGTGGCCTGGAACTGTGCCTCGCGTGTCATTATCGCGTGCTGAGCGACGATCCGAAAGCCGTGGTCGGGCTACCTGAAGTCAAGGTCGGGTTGTTGCCGGGCGCGGGCGGCACGCAGCGCCTGCCGCGCCTGATCGGCATTCCTGCTGCGTTGCCTCTGTTGCTGCAGGGGAAACATGTGAAGGCGGCAGAAGCACTCAAGCTGGGCATCGTTCACGCAGTGGTCCCGGCAGCCGGACTGGTTCGCGAGGCGCGCCGCTGGTTGCTGGAATCCCCGCGCGCCGAACAACCGTGGGACACCAAGGGGTACCGGATCCCCGGCGGTGCTGGGCCGCTCGCCTCGCACGCCGCACAGACGTTCGTCGCCGGCACGGCGCTGACCGCCGCGAACACGAACGGCAACTACCCGGCGCCGCTGGCGATCCTGTCGTGCGTCTATGAAGGCACGCAAGTGACCATCGATGTCGGCTTGCGCATCGAAACCAAGTATTTCGGCAAGCTGCTGGCCGACCCGGTTGCCCGTAACCTGACGCGCACGCTGTTCATCAACCAGGGCGCTGCGAACAAGCTGGCGGCACGCCCGCAGGATGTGGCCAAGTCGAAGGTGAGCAAGCTCGGCGTGCTGGGCGCGGGTATGATGGGCGCAGGCATAGCGCACGTCAGCGCGCAGGCGGGTATCGAGGTCGTCCTGCTCGATGCCACGCTGGAACAGGCAGAGAAAGGCAAGGCCGCCATCGCTGCATTGCGCGCCAAGGACCTCGCCAAGGGCAAGATTACCCAGGAAAAACTCGATGCATTGCTCGCGCGTATCCGTCCGACCGCGGATTACGCGGATCTCGACGGTTGCGATTTCGTGATCGAAGCCGTATTCGAAAAGCGCGAGCTGAAGGCCGACATCACGCGCAAGACCGAGGCGATCATTCCGGCCTCCGCCGTATTCGGTTCAAACACGTCGACCTTGCCGATTACCGGTCTCGCACGTGCGTCAGTGCGACCGGAGCAATTCATCGGCATTCACTTCTTTTCTCCGGTGGAAAAGATGCCGCTGGTGGAAATCATCCTCGGTGAACAAACCAGTCGGGAAACGGTGGCGCGCACGCTCGACTACATCGGGCAAATCGGCAAGACGCCGATCATCGTCCACGATTCGCCGGGCTTCTTCACGAGCCGGGTGTTCGGCACTTTTACCCAGGAAGGGCAGCAGATGCTGCTCGACGGCGTCGCCCCCGTGCTGATCGAGAGCGCGGCCAAGCTGGCCGGCTTTCCCGTCGGTCCGCTCGCCGTATCCGACGAGGTGACGTTGACGTTGCAGCAAAGCGTCTATCGCCAGCAGGATGCCGATGGCGTGGCTGAGCAGTATCGCGGCGTGGTCGGCAGCAAGGTGGCCGATCTCATGGTCGACGAGATCAAGAGGCCCGGACGTCGATTCGGCGGCGGTTTCTATGACTACCCCGAAAACGCGCCCAAGCGACTTTGGCCCGGCCTCAAGGAACTGTTCCCGCTCGCGCAGCAGCAACCGGACATCGAGGAGTTGAAGCAACGGTTCCTGAACGTCATGGCGATGGAAACCGCACGCTGCCTGGAGGAGGGTGTGTTGACGACGCCGGTGGACGCGGATCTCGGCTCCATTCTCGGCATCGGCTATCCGGCGTGGACCGGCGGTGCGTTGTCCTATATCGACACGATCGGGATTCGCCGGTTCATCGCCGAATGCGAACAGCTGGCGGAAAAACACGGCAAGCGCTTCAAGCCATCCGCCTGGCTCCTCGCTCGCGGCGAGCAAAACACCGCGTTCTATTCGACCAACGACGCTGTCTGATCGCGACGTGGCTCGTGCCCTGCGCAAGATCGTGCCATTCACCAGGCCGTTCGGACGCTATGCGGCCGAACGGTGCGATCCGTGCGCAGGGCATGCGTATTCAGCGTCCGGTGGGCGCACATATCTGGAGACATAGTGATGGAAGCTCGTCCCTTGAGCGCCGAAATGGAGTTGTTCCGCGATTCGGCATGCCGCTTCTTCCAGCGGGAGATCCGGCCACATCGGGAACGTTGGCGCGACGCGAATATCGTAGACCGCGAGGCTTTCCTGAAAGCGGGCAATACCGGATTCCTGTGCATGTGGGCCGATGAGCGGTACGGCGGCCTGGGTCTGAAGGATTTTCGCTATGAGCAGATCCTGATCGAGGCGAACACCTTCCATGGCGATCCGGGGTATTTCATCACGCTGCACAGCCGTCTCGTCGGGCCGTACATCCAACATTTCGGCACGGAAGAACAGAAGCAGCGCTTCCTGCCCGGCATGATCAGCGGCGAAACGATTCTCGCGATCGCGATGACCGAGCCCGATGCTGGATCCGACCTGGCCGGGATGAAATCGCGCGCGGTGGAGCAGGGGGACCACTGGATATTGAATGGTTCGAAGACGTACATCTCGAACGGCATCAATGCGGACCTCGTCATCGTCGCGGCCCGTACGCACGTCGACAATCCGCACGGCATCACGCTGTTCCTGGTCGAGCGCGGTATGGAAGGTTTCGAGCGCGGCCGGAACCTGAAGAAGATGGGGCTGAAGTCGCAGGACACGGCCGAGCTGTTCTTTCGCGACGTCAAGATTCCCAAGTCGAACGTGCTCGGCGAAGTCAATCGCGGCTTCTACCATCTAATGCAGGGCCTCGCGGAGGAACGGCTGATTGCTGCAGTCGGTAACGTCGCTGCCGCGCGTCTGGCACTGGAGATCACGAAGGATTTCGTCAAGCAGCGGCTAGTATTCGGCAAGCCTCTTTCAAAAATGCAGAACACGCGTTTCAAGCTCGCGGCACTGGACGCCGAAATCGAGATGGCGCAAGTCTATGTCGACCGCTGTGTCGACGTACACAACGAAGGAAAGCTTAGTGCAGTGGATGCTGCTCGAGCCAAGCTGTTCACGAGCGAGCTGAACGGCCGCATGGTCGATGAGGGCGTGCAGCTGCACGGCGGGGCGGGTTACATGGAGGAGTACGAGATCTGCCGGCTCTATCAGGATGAGCGGATCCACCGCATCCTCGCAGGAACCTCCGAGATCATGAAGGAAATCATCGCCCGGGCCATTCTCGACTAGCGTCGACGCCGGCATCGGCGTGTATTGCGCGGGCGGCATCGATGATGCGAGTCGATCTGGTGATCTTCCGCATCCTTCCTATTGTCATTCACGGGTTGTCGGCCGGAAGTGCTTTTCGGTTGGTGAATTTTTTCGAAGAGTATCAAATCATGAATATCGCAGGCAAGGTAGTGATCGTAACCGGTGGTGCATCCGGTCTCGGCGAAGCTACGGTGCGTGGCTTTGCGGCCCAAGGAGCAGCGGTTGCGGTGCTCGATCTCAACGACGCGCGCGGCGAGGCGCTCGCGACGGAGCTGGGCGAGCTCTGCGTGTATGTGCGGACCAATGTGTCCGACGAACAGTCGGTCCAGGCAGCCATCGACCGTGTGACCGAGAAGTTTGACGCCATCCACGTATGCTGCAACTTCGCCGGCATTGCCAATGCGATCAAGACGATCGGCAAGGAAGGGCCGTTCCCGCTGGCCGATTTCAAGAAGGTGATCGACGTGAACCTAGTCGGTACCTTCAACGTATTGCGCCTTGCCGCAACGCAGATGGCACGGAACGAGCCGGACGCCATCAGCGGCGATCGCGGCGTGATCATCAATACAGCGTCGATTGCGGCCTACGAAGGGCAGATGGGCCAGGCCGCATACAGCGCTTCGAAAGGCGGGGTGGTGTCGATGACTCTGCCGATCGCCCGCGATCTGGCGCGCTACGGGATTCGTGTGAACACGATCGTGCCTGGGCTCATCCATACGCCGATGTTCGATTCGCTGCCGGCGGAGGCTGTGCGTGCGCTTTCCGAGAGCCCGCTTTATCCGCAGCGACTCGGTCGACCGGACGAAGTCGCGCACATGGCCCGGTTCATCGTCGAGAACGATTACGTCAACGGCGAATGCATCCGTATCGATGCCGGTATCAGGCTGCAGCCGAAATAATTTTTTCGTTGGCGATGCCGGGGGATGGAGATGGTCTCCGTCACCCGGGAATGGCGCAACGCAGGACGGCTTCCTTGTGGACCGGAATCGGCACGCGTCGATTCACGTATTTCGCGGCGGAAGGGCTTGCGTGCCGAGGTGACGAAATCACGAAAGAGTGGATCGAATGGATGCAGCACAAGTGAGCCGCCCGCTGGCGGGTGTACGAATCGTCGAATTTGAAGGAATCGGCCCGGGTCCGTTGGCTGGCCGCATGCTGGCCGACATGGGCGCGGAGGTGACGGTCATCGCCCGGCCGCAAAAAAACGTGGTGAGCGAGCGTCTGGCCGGCGCGTCCGAAAATCCGCTTCGGCGTGGCAAGACGGTCGTGGGGATCGATCTCAAGCAACCGGACGGGATGTCGAAGGCATTGGCATTGCTGATGAACGCCGATGCGCTGATCGAAGGCAATCGCCCGGGTGTGATGGAGAAGCTGGGCCTCGGGCCGGCTGATTGTGCCGCGCTCAATCCGCGGCTTGTCTACGGCCGGATGACCGGGTGGGGGCAGCAAGGACCGCTGGCCCAGGCTGCCGGCCACGATCTAAACTACGTGGCGCTGACCGGCCTGTTGTCGCTGTCGGCCCATCGTGGGGAGCGACCGATCGTGCCACCGACTGTTGTCGGAGACGCAACGGGTGCGCTGGGGCTTGCCTTCGGGATGGCGTGCGCACTTCTTGACGCGCGCAACAGTGGTCAGGGGCGCGTCGTGGACGGCGCCATCGTTGACATCTTGGCAATGCTTGGATCGATCGCCCAGTGGGTGCGAGCGAGCGGACAGCTGGATAGTGCGCGACCGAGCCCGTTCCACGATTCGCCGTTCTACGACGTTTATCTCTGCGCCGATGGGGGCGCCGTGACCCTTGGGGCGCTCGAGCCGCAGTTCTACGCATTGCTGCTCGGCAAACTAGGCCTGACCGATGTCGATCCCGCTGCACAGTACGACGTGACGCGCTGGCCGGAGTTGAAAGCCCGATTCACGACGCTGTTTGCGAGCGAGCCGCGCGCACACTGGTGCGCGCGGCTCGAAGGCAGCGATGTTTGCTTTGCCCCAGTGTTGAGCGTTGCGGAAGCGGCGATCCATCCGCACAACGTGGCACGCGGGATATACGAGGTTCAAGCTGACGGAGGCGTCCAGGTTTGCGGCGCACCGCGCTTTTTACCGCTTGCGGCTGGATAGGGCGTGACGTTTCGGCTTGTATTCGATGCGTGATGCAGGGCAGTGGATAGCTATACGGTTGAGTGAGGAAGCGAGATGAAAATCCTGGTGCCAGTGAAAAGAGTGGTCGATTACAACGTGAAGGTCCGCGTGAAGTCGGACAACACGGGTGTCGACATCGCGAACGTGAAGATGTCGATGAACCCGTTCGACGAAATCGCCGTTGAAGAAGCCGTGCGGTTGAAGGAAGCGGGCGTGGCGACCGAAGTGATCGCCGTGTCGGTGGGTGTCACGCAAGTGCAGGAAACGCTGCGTACGGCGCTGGCGATTGGCGCGGATCGCGCGATCCTCGTCGAATCGAACGACAGCGTCGAGCCGCTGGCCGTCGCGAAGATCCTGAAGGCGCTGGTCGACAAGGAACAGCCGCAACTGGTGATCCTCGGCAAGCAGGCGATCGATGACGATTCTAACCAGACGGGCCAGATGCTGGCCGCGCTGGCAGGCCTGCCGCAAGCGACGTTCGCGTCGAAGGTGACGGTGGCCGACGGCAAGGCAACGGTTGCACGTGAAGTCGACGGCGGTGCGGAAACGCTGTCGCTGTCGCTGCCGGCCGTGATCACCACGGACCTGCGCCTGAACGAGCCGCGCTACGTGACGCTGCCGAACATCATGAAGGCGAAGAAGAAGCCGCTGGAAACCGTGAAGCCGGAAGACCTCGGCGTGGATGTCGCGCCGCGTCTGAAGACGCTGAAGGTCGTCGAGCCGCCGAAGCGTGCAGCCGGCGTGAAGGTGCCGGACGTGAAGACGCTGGTCGAGAAGCTGAAGACCGAAGCCAAGGTGCTGTAAGAGGGAGCGCAAAGAAATGACGATTCTGGTGATTGCAGAACACGACAACGCGTCGGTCAAGGCCGCGACGTTGAACACGGTGGCGGCGGCAGCGAAGATCGGTGGCGACATCCACGTGCTGGTCGCGGGCCACAACGCGCAAGCGGCTGCGGACGCGGCAGCGAAGATCGCAGGTGTGTCGAAGGTACTGCTGGCCGACGCGCCGCAACTCGAAGCGGGCCTGGCTGAAAACGTCGAAGCGACCGCGCTGAACATCGCGAAGGACTATTCGCACATCCTCGCGCCGGCCACGGCCTACGGCAAGAACATCGCGCCGCGTATCGCCGCGAAGCTGGACGTCGCGCAGATCTCGGACATCACCGCAGTTGACAGTGCCGACACGTTCGAGCGCCCGATCTACGCGGGTAACGCGATCGCGACGGTGCAGTCGAGCGACCCGATCAAGGTGATCACGGTGCGTGCGACGGGCTTCGATCCGGTGGCCGCCGTTGGCGGCAGCGCGACGGTCGAGAAGATCGAAGCAGCGGCGGATGCAGGCAAGTCGCAATTCGTGAGCCGTGAAGTAACGAAGCTGGACCGTCCGGAGCTGACCAGCGCGAAGATCATCGTGTCGGGCGGCCGCGGTCTGGGTAGCGGCGAGAACTACACGAAGGTGCTGGAGCCGCTGGCGGACAAGCTGTCGGCAGCGCTCGGAGCATCGCGCGCGGCAGTCGACGCCGGCTACGTGCCGAACGACTACCAGGTTGGCCAGACCGGCAAGATCGTCGCACCGCAGTTGTACATCGCGGTCGGTATCTCGGGTGCGATCCAGCACTTGGCCGGCATGAAGGATTCGAAGGTGATCGTCGCGATCAACAAGGATCCGGAAGCGCCGATTTTCAGCGTGGCCGATTACGGCCTCGTCGGTGACCTGTTCGCGCTCGTTCCGGAATTTGCCGGCCAGCTCGGCTGATCGCAAGATTCACATGATGCAAGAGCAGCGAATCGGAGCTTATGCCGCGAGAATGACAGGCGCGCGCACGGCGGCGCGTGAAAGTGCCAATGCGGAGGACGCCGCGCTATGGAGATGGTTCGCCGCCTTGTTGGAAGAGCGGCGCATACGATGGTGCCAGAGCGGCCGAGGATGGCTGATCAGTGTGGACCATCGCCACGTCGCGACCAGTACGCAGTTTGATCAGGCGATGCGGATTGCGAAGGAAAACGTCGAAGAAGGCAGTGCACGAGCACACCCTGATGGAGACTGAGCGCACTTTGGGCGGCCAGTTCGAAAAGTATGTGCCGCACGCTTAAAGATAACCCGCTAGGCAACAGGGCAGCCGGGTTTCATGAACGTTTCGCGAATGTCGGCGCGACCTGTGAAGCAAATCGAGCTGATATTCCGGTTCCACACCACAGGGATCATCATTCCATTTGAGCGAGCCAGCGCATGTTAACCAAGGGCGACGACTATCCGATTCACCAGACGAGCGATCCGATTGCCTACGCGGGTACAGATCGCAACTTTTACGATCGATATTTCTTCAACGGTTACAACCGCGACGGAAGCATATTTTTTTCGACGGCGCTGGGAGTCTATCCACACCTGAATATTATGGATGGGGCTTTCTGCCTGGTCTATCAAGGCGTGCAACACAATGTTCGCGTGTCGCGACACCTCGGCATGGAGCGCATGGACACACGCGTCGGTCCGTTGGCGGTCGACGTGATCGAACCGTTACAGTCGCTGCGTATCCGACTGGACGAGAACGACCATGGCATCCGCGCGGACATCATCTTCCGCGGCAGAGCGCGAGTTGTCGAAGAGCCTCGATTCCTGCGTCGAATCGGACCCCGCACGTACATGGATTACACGCGACTGACGCAAAACGGCATGTATGAAGGCTGGATCGAGATCCGGGGAGAGCGCATTGAATTGCGGCCCGACGGAGTTTGGGGAACGCGGGACCGGTCATGGGGCGTTCGCCCTATCGGCACGCCGGACTCGCAGGATTTCGTTCCACCGACACCGGCGCAGTTCTTCTGGATTTGGGCACCGTTGAACTTTGACGACGCCTTCAGCTTGCTCGCTGTTAACGCCGACGCGCAAGGAAGACCGTGGAATATTGGCGGGGTCATCGGAACACTGGACGATGGTCCGACCGAGCACTTTGAAAACTGCCGCACCGAAATTGTGCTCGAACCGAATTCACGGCATTTCGCAGCAACCACGTTGATCTATCAGCATGACGACGGCGGTGAAACGCGGATCAAGCTAACTCCCCATTGGAAGTTCTATATGTCGGGGCTCGGATATCTCCATCCCGAATGGGGGCATGGCGTCAACAATGGGCCGTTTGCGATCGGGTACGACACCATCCGCACCGATGAAGTGACGGGCTTCGCATTGCCTTATCACACGCATATCCAGGCGTTCGTGACCGCCGAATTGATCGGGCCTGACGGACGCACACGACTTGGTAGCGGCGTGCTGGAACAGCTCGTTTTCGGCCCCTACGAACCGCTCGGAATGAAGGGGCTGCTTGATGTGCCGGGCGGACCGGTACGATGAGCCATCTTCGATGTCGTCGAGCGGTTGTCACCTGGCATTCGCCGAGAACCAACAGCATCGCATCACCCAGAGAACACGTCGGCGCGACCCCGTCGACGTACTTGGATGGAGACAATTTTGGATGCCAATCATGCGTGTCAGCTTTCTGCTTCTCAACCCCGAACTTCGTTGCCGCCGCTTGTAACTGACGCCGCGCACCTGACACCGGCATGGATCGAATCTGTCCTTCGCTATCGCGGTCTCCTCGACGCAGGCACCGTGGCGGACGTCCGGATCATGCCGGTTGGAAACGGCATGTTGGGCAGCAATTTGCGTCTCGAACTCCAGTACTCGGGGGCATCTTCGTCGGCCCCGCGGACGCTCGTGGCCAAACTTCCCGCGACGAATTCGGTCAGCCGCGAGACTGGCGCGAGATCGCGGCTGTATCTTAGAGAAATACGTTTCTACCAGGAGATTGCCCCATTTGTCGATGTTGGGCTGCCCAACGTGCTCTACGCCGACATCTCGGAGGACATGCGCGATTTCTGTCTTCTTTTCGAGGATCTCGCACCGGCTGTCGGCGGAGACCAGCTTCAGGGGTGCACGGTGGAGCAGGCTATGCATGCGCTGGATGCAGCTGCTGCGCTCCATGGTCCGCAGTGGGGCAAGGCGGAACTAGCGACGCATGTGTGGTTGGATCGCAACATGCATGTCCCGGGCTACGCGAAGCATTATGCGAAATGCGTGCAGGCATTTGCAGAACGATATGCGGGGCAACTCGAGGGCGAGGTGATTGACGCCGCTCTGCACCTCGGTAAACGCATCGATGCATATTTCGCCATGCAGCAGGCTCCATGGACGATCACGCATGGCGATTTTCGACTCGACAACATGCTGTTCGACGCGAAAGGCGGTCGACTGCCGGTCGCCGTGCTGGACTGGCAGACAGTACAACTCGGGCCGGGCATGACCGACGTTTCCTACTTTCTCGGTTCCGGGCTGACCACCGCGCTGCGGCGCGAACATGAGCGCGATCTGGTGCAGCGCTACCATCAGAGCTTGAGCCGCTATGGCGTCGACTACGACGCTTCTCAGTGCTGGCGAGACTACGGGCTGTTCGCACCGCAAGGCTTGATCCAGGCCGTCATCGCAGCAATACTCACCACACGCACCGAGCGTGGTGATCTTCTTTTCCTCACCATGGCGCGGCGACACGGCATTCAGATGTTGGATCTCGGCACGCTTGACCTTGTCGCGTGAGAGCGTGCGACGGCCAGTCCGGCACCAGGCGTGGGCGAGCGAGGTTGCGTCCTGCCAGGCCTCGTTGATCCGCACTCGTGCTTTCGAGCCATCCGCAGCAGGATGGGAAAAACCCTGGTGCGTGGAGAGTGGGAATGATTCCAATCGAGTTCCAGCATGCCACTGAGGAGCAATGTAAATGAAAAAGGCAAAAATCCTCGTCTACACATCTTCTGCCACTCAAATTCCCCTCCGGGAAGGAGGGCGTCATGAAGTCGGCATATTCCTCGGGGAGTTGGTCGAACCAATAGAACCATTGATCGAAGCAGGACACTTCGTCGAGTTCGTTAGCCCCGACGGGAAAGGCTGCGTCATCGACGAGGCATCCTACAAGCTGTCCAACTGGGGGCTCTCAAGGCGAAAGATGGAGCACGCCAAGCAGTTCTTTGAAACCCGCCTTCGAGAGCTTGGAATCGGAAAACCAGGCCGATTGTCGGATATTCTGGCCGACAAAGTGAAGCTCGATTCCTATGATGTTTTGTTCGTGCCCGGCGGACACGCGCCGATGACCGACGTGTTGCACACGAACTGGCTGGAAAGCGACGAGTACAACCCTGAAACCGGCGCATTGCTGTTGCATTTTCACGAGCGCGCCAAGATTACCTCTGCCATCTGCCACGGATCTGCGGCGCTGGGAGCAGCCCCCGTAGTCGACGGGAAATGGATTTACTCCGGCTACAACATGACCTGCGTCAGCATGGCCGCCGAAGAGCTCACAGAAGACATTCCATGCTTCGGTATTGGCGGGCACATGCCCGATTATCCGGTACACATTCTGGAACGACTCGGCGCGAAGGTGCATACCAAGATGCTTGGTAGAAGCAACGTGGTGGAGGACAGGGAGCTTATCACGGGGCAGGACCCCTACAGCGCGAAGGAACTGGGCGAAAAGCTCCTGCAGAAAATCGGTCGGGAACTCAGCTCGCAAGCGTAATTTGGCGCCTCGCGGGCAAGAGCTTACTGAATTCTGCAGCAAATTTCTCTTGTGGGGCCGACTACAGCCCCATCCGATTCCGTCTGAAATTGGTTCGTCACAAGTTGGATGCCGCCGAGTGGTGGCGATGCGCGTACTTATGGTGGTTCGAGGCGCACGCCATCCAGTCCTTCTAATCGGGGCGTCGGTCAGAACATATGTCGCATGCCGATCATCGCGGCCGTCGTTGACGTGCCTGGCGCAACGGGCTGGCCATACTCGATCATCTGGTTCATTGTTCCACGGTTGTTCACGTGTCCGACTTGGGCATAGAACGCCGTTCGCTTCGACATCCAGTATTCGGCGCCCAGCGCCACTTCGATGGACTTGTTCGTGGAGTTGTTTTTGTCCCTGAGGTAATAGACGCCGGAACTGACGTGGAGCGCCGGAGAGAAGCGATAGCCGACTCCCGCGGAGTACATGTCGATATTCGCCTTTGATAAATCGGACGGATTTCGTCCGTTTCCGTACGAAGCGGAAACGGAGAAATCACGGAATGTGTACATCGCCCCCAAATAATAGAACCGGTTGTTGTTCAGGCCGGTTGCCGTATTTGCCGGCGTATTCGGAAATGTCGCGGGAAAGGGATTGGTGTCGTGGCCGTTGTAGTAGACGGCTGCCAAGTTCAGGCCGTAATTCGAGTAGCGCAGCACCACGGACTCGCGTGTTCCAGCCTGGAAGTGTCCGGGAACGCCACCGGGCGCATACTCCAAGTCCACCGTAGCGCCATAAAAGCTCGGGGAGTGATAAACCAGCGCGTTGCTCTCGTAGAGTGCACCGACCGGTCCGTTCGTGCTCGTTCCCGGCCATCCCGCTGCCTGGTTCATGCCGATCCACGCGGTTAGGAGGCTGCCGAAGAACTGGGTCGAGCGCGCGTCGGTTGCAGCCATCGCCCAGACCATCGGGACGATCTGGCGGCCGGCTTCGAAGCTGCCGAATGGCCCCGATATGCCGATCATCGCGTATTGATTGAAGATCGCGGTGGCGCCCGGCGTGTCAGCGATGCTGAACTTACCCGTGGCACTGTCGAATGCGCCCTGCAGCTTGAAATTGACCTTATAGCCGCTGCCCAAGTCCTCGGTGCCGCGGATGCCCCAATAGCTGGAATAGATGCCACTATCCTTGAAGCGGTATACTTTGCCGGTATTCGCTGCGTGCGGTGAAAGCGACGCGGCCGACGTGCTTTGATACAGCAAACCGGAGTCGATGGCGCCGTAGAGCGTTACCGACGATTGCGCGTGTGATGCCGAAGCGAACACGGTCAACGCCGCTACTGCGGCGAACTTCAGTTTCATGTTGTCTCCTCCGAACGGGGATGATCTCGCTGTGTTTTTCTTCTGTTGGCCGATGCCAAGCCAATTCACTCGGACTACTTATTGAATGCAGGACCGTCTGCCTATGTGTCTTGGATCTCGGTGGCGCAGGTGATACCTGTACGGCGTGTTGTCACACCGGATCGGGGGTGCCGATCGTATCGATCGGAGGGCCGGCATTGCAGCGTCGATGGCGAGGCCAATGATGGTTCTTTGATACAGAGGATCGCTGCATGACCTAGGATTCCTTGAATGGAAAACGCCGATTCGTCGTGACGCCACATCGTGATTCAAGAATATCCACGCCCCTTGGACGTGCCCCCTCCCGAAGCGGGAGGGGGGCGGGATATCCCGCGTATTACCCTGTTCATGTCGCGGAGAATCGTACGTAGCTGTCGACCACTACGCGGCCGCAGGCGTCGGTGCATGAAGAGGCAGGGGACTCATCAATCGGGGCTCGATCGCGTGATCGCGATATGTCCCTTCCCGTGAAGAGGACGCATGCCTCGTCACGCGATTGGCGCGAATTGATTTCAGATTGGCGTGCTTTGGTGGCTGGAAGCCTCGGTCGGCGCGCTATCCTTCTTGCAGCTTATTCATCTGGCGCGAGAGTGTGTGCAATGACGAACTTTGATAAGACTGACTCCAACAACTCCGGGACGAAGCGCAAGGCGCTGATCGTCATCTCTTCGGCGACAGCACTGCCGGTCAGCGAGCCAGCGGGTCATGCACCGATCTCGACCGGGTTTTTCCTGGTCGAGCTGGCGCAGATCCTGAAGGAGTTCGAGAACGACCATGAGTTTGTGCTTTGCACGCCAGACGGCACCGTCCCGCAACTCGATATCAACGGTCTTTCGCTGCCTTTCATGGCTACCGACGCGCTGACCCGGGCAGTGGTCGGCTACACGGTCGCGCCTAAGGGTTTCGCTGCGCGCAACCCCGGTTTGGTGGAACGTAGGACCGCGGAACTGGAATTGGCGTATCGCCATCTCGGCGCACTTCCTGTCTCCAGCGTTCTGCCGAAAACGGACCCGGAGGCCGCGGCGATGCGTGACGAGGTCGTCGATGCGTTCGCGAAGCTGCCGACCAAGGACTATCTGTCTGCGCAGGAGGTGGTGACGCGGCATCGGAATCCGGACGATGCATTCTCGCTGGCGGACTTTGATTTCATTCATTTCCCCGGTGGGCATGCCCCGATGGTGGATTTTCGAGATTCGCCCTGGATCGGTGAGCTGATCAATCTCGCTTACGAAGAAGGCGTGGTGCTTTCGATGATCTGCCATGCTCCTGTGGCGATGACATCGGCGCGGTTCCGCGTCGATCGTGATGGCAAGTACCGCGAGGTTACCGATCATCCGTTCGCCGCGGCACAGCTGACCACCGTACCCAAGCACGGCGAAGTCATCGCACTGACGACCAATTACCCCAAGATTCCCGGGAAGAAAACCCGGCTCGAATACTACGTCGACGAGGCGCTCAAAGAGGCCGGATATCGTGTTCTCTCGACGCTCGACCCTGCTGCCATTCGGTTGGTATGGGAGCCACACCTGCGGCTTCTGACTTCCAATGGGCCGCAGTCGGTCGACGCGCAGGCGAGGCAGCTGCGTTCGATTGTCGAGACCGGCCGATAGAGGTGTCTGATGTCAGCACGCTATCTGCTGGATCTCAACTGGAAGGTCGTACTCGGGGATCTCCATGTCGAGCCGCAAGATCTGCTTCGCCATGCGCGATTGCCGCTCGATCTTTTTGCGCGGGCGCGGCCGGTCGTGACCGCGGAAGAGTATTTCCGGCTGTGGGACAGCGTGGGCGTGCTGGTCGGCGGCACGGATTTTCCGCTGAAGATCGGACAGTCTGTCTCGGTGGAGGCGTTCAACCCGCTCATGTTTGCCTGCCTGTGCAGCGCCGACCTGAATTGCGCACTCCAGCGATTCTCGCGCTACAAATTGTTGCTGGGGCCATTGAGACTCGATGTCGAGATCGGTGATCGGAAGACCGTCGCGACGTTCGGCGGGGCGGAGCCGACGGTGAACCCGCCAGTCTCGTTCGTTGCATCGGAGATGGTCTTTGTCGTGCATATGGCGCGACGGGCGGCTCGACAGCACGTCGTGCCGAGTGCGATCACGCTCCCAGCGCTGCCGACGGGCGCCGCCGAGGCGGAAGCGTTTTTCGGCGTGCCGATCACGATCGGCGCCAATGCCACGCTTGCATTCGATGCCAAGGTTGCAGGTGCGCCATTCCTGACCGCCAACGAGACGATCTGGGCATCGTTCGAGCCGGATCTCAAGCGTCGCCTGGGCGACCTGGATCAGAGCACGTCCTTTGCCGACCGTGTACGCGCGTGTCTGACGGAGCGCCTCGCCAGCGGCCGTTGTTCTGCTTTCGACGTGGCAGGGCACCTTGCCGTCAGTCAACGCACGCTCCAGCGGCGGCTGCGTGACGAAGGTACCAGCTTCCAGGCGGAACTCAATGCAGTTCGGGTCGAGCTGGCCCGACACTATCTGCTCGAGCGCAAACTTGCAGCGACCGAGACGGCATTCCTGCTCGGCTATGACGAACCGAACTCTTTTGCGCGCGCCTTCCAGCAATGGACGGGCAAGACACCGGAGCAATTTCGTCGCGAGCCGATTCCGCTGCAGGGTCTGCCCCATTGAGCGAATGGCGGCTCGGCCGGGCGCCGCGCCGCCGCCGGACCCACGTGTTATTGCCGGGTCTTTCGGATTCCGTCGAGAATGGGCAGCAGGTGTTTGACGAACACGTCCGGGTGCTCGCTCATCGGAAAGTGGCCGACCGACGGCATGACGGTATGGGTCGAGCCTTCGATTGCGCGATGGGCGATCTCACCGAGCTCGATGGTTCCTGACGCGTCATACTCGCCGTTCATGATGTGGACCCCCACCCGTGACGTGTCGATCCGCGATGCCTGTTCCGTTACATTGAATTCATCGACGTAGTAATGCAGGTCGCCGAGAAAGAGCGGCGGCCAACCGGCCATATAGGTCTGAATAGTCTCCCGGCGATAGGCTTCGGGCGCTTGAGGCGCAGTGAGCCCGTGCATCAGGCGACCCTTGAATTCATTGGAGACCTGCGGGTGCCAGAATGCCCGGTGCAGAAAATCGCCGGTGTCGCCGGGGATATCGAGCGCCCCTTCGACCGCGATAACGTGGTCGAACACGTCTGGATGATGGGCCGCGAGATCGAGCGCCAGCACGCCGCCGACCGAGCACCCCATAAACACCGGGTTTTGCAAACGCAATGCATGAACCAGCGCGATCGGTACCGCGCGAATGAATGCCGCGGTCAGCTTGTACTCCTCTTGCCACCAGGCGCGACCCACCGGCGGAATCGATTTCCCATGGAACGGCAAGTCGTATGCGATCAGTCGAAAGTGATCGGTGATGGCCGGCACTTCGAAAAGGTGCCGCCACTGGACGCCGTGTGCGCCGGCCGTGTGCTGGAGCAGCAACGGAATTCCGGTCCCCGCTTCCTCGTAGTAGATGCGGAAATCCTGCTCCTGCAACGTCATATGCACATAACGCCCGACGGGGCTGTCATGCGTGCCGGTCGGACGCGCTTCGTTGCGAGGGGCATGCTGTTCATCGTTCGCGGGCCGCAGGATTTCAATGATGCGCTGGACCGCGGGATAGTACTGTGCGAATAGGACAGGGTCCGCGGCGACCTCGACCCCGGCGGCCAACGCAGGGCCGAGGTCGTTCAGGCCACGCGGCGGAATTTTCCGGGTCAGTCCGTTCCATACGTCGAGCGGCATGCGCAGTTCGATCGTGCCAGCGCCCGAAACGGCATCGGCGGAGGGAATCCCGTTCCGAACCGCGAGTGCCAGCGTGTCGTTACCGACGAGGAACCGGACGCCTCCGGTCCAGTACCGCGCTGCCATCCGGAACTCGGGATCGGACGTCAATGCTGCGACGATGGTGTCTACGTTGCTGAAAACTGAAATCGTCATGAAGCGTTATCCTCGCTGGAAATCAACGGTAGTGAAGCGTGCCGCAGCGGTGCTTAGGTGATCAGTTGCTGCGGAGAATCATGTCTGCCGCCTTTTCGCCGATCATGATCGTCGGTGCGTTCGTGTTGCCGGTGGTGATGCACGGCATGACGGATGCGTCCGCCACGCGCAAGCCACGCAAGCCGTTCACGCGTAATGCCGGGTCGACCACGGCCGCGTCATCGGAACCCATCCTGCAGGTACCGACCGGGTGGTAGATGGTTTCGCAGTGGCGTCGCAGGAAGTCCTCGATTTGTTCGTCGGATTCAACCGATGGCTGCGGGTGCAATTCGACCGGGCCGTGTCGGGCGATCACGGGCTGGGCCATCGCGGTGCGCAGAAGGCGTATGCCGCGAGTAAGCGTTGCCACGTCGCGCGGATCGGACAGATAGTGGGGGGCAATCTCGCCGCGTCGTAGCGGGTTTGCGGATACGATATGGACTTTCCCTCGGCTGAAAGGGCGTGTGTTGACCGCCGATATGGTCAGGCCAGCATGCCTCGGAATCACCACCTTTCCGGTTGCATCGAGTTCGAAATAGAACGGCAGCATGGCGATTTGCACGTCGGCTCGATCACCGTCAGGCGCAGTGCGCGCAAATGCCGTCAGTTCGGAGGCTGGCATCGCCAGGATGCCGTCGTGCTTGAGGTGCCAGCGCAGCAGCGCCAAGGCCATCCGCACCGGATTCGCGAGAACATGGTTCAGGCTCGCCCTCGGGTCGCGCAACCTATATTTCAGATGGGCAAATAACTGGTCTTGCAGATTGTGACCCACCTCGGGACGATGAAGGGTGACCGGAATGCCGAGCGCCTGCAGGTGCCGTGCGTCGCCTATGCCGGAGCGCTGCAGGATCTGCGGCGAGCTGATTGCGCCCGCGCAAACGACGATTTCACGGGTCGCCCGAATCTTTTCGCCATTGGCCAGCCGGACTGCGACAGCCGTGCCTTGCTCGACGATCACGCGATCGAGTGGCGCGTCTGTGCGCACGACGAGGTTCGCTCTTTCACGCGCCCGTGCGAGAAAAGTGGCGGCGGTCGACTGCCGCACGCCGTCGCGAATGGTCGTTTGTGCAAGGCCGACACCTTCGTTATGGCCGCCGTTCGTGTCGCCGTTCGCGGGAAGGCCCGTCTGGACCAGCGCCTGAATGAAATCGCGCGTCAACGGATGAACATCGGTGTGAATGCTGGTCTTCAGTGGCCCACCTCGACCGTGCACGGCGGCATCGCCTTCGGGAAAATGCTGCGACTTCCTGAAATAGGGCAGCACCTCGTCGTAGGACCAGCCGTGGCATCCCGATGCGGACCACCCATCGTAATCGGCTCGATCGCCGCGAACATACATGAGGCCATTGAGCGAGCTGGTGCCGCCGAGCATTTTGCCTTGCGTCATCACGAGCGAGCGATCACCGAATTCGGGGCTGGGCTCGGTGCGGTCGAGAAACGCGTAGCGCGGGTTATTCAGCAACCGCGTGATCCCGAGCGGAATGGGTCCCCAGAAGCTGTCGTCGCGGCGCCCGGCCTCGAGCAGAAGGACTCGGTGCTTGCCGTTTTCGCTGATCCGATCGGCGACCACGCAACCCGCTGAACCGGCACCCACTACGATGAAGTCGAAGTTCATGTGTCGTACTCCTCGTATGGATGGACGGAAATCGTGGCGCATCGGCCGGTTGAGCCGCTGCGGCTGCGCGTGTCGATGCGGCCGTGCGAGATGGCTTCGCGGGCCGTGAGACCAAGGATATCGGTGCACCGAACGTCGGCCCCTCCCGAGACGGGAGGGGGATTGCGTGTCCGTTACGCGACATAGTCTTTCCTGGAAAGCGGCACATGATTTCCGCCTGCCGGATCGCGCCAGGTGGCTGGACGGTGATGCCTGGCCGCGGAGCTTCCATTTACTGAAATGACTGAACCCATGACGCCTTCGACGAAACGACGGTAAAGCGCGATCGCCACGCGCAAGGGGTTACTCGATTGTGCGAAGCTGGAGTTGCGTAGTGGTTCTGATAGGTTCTCTCGACCTTCAATGTCTTGAAGAAACTTTCCGTCGGCGCGTTGTCCCAGGCGAATGGGGCCAGCGGCCATGAGTGCATCGCGTTGATGGTTGCGAGATATAAAGTTGGGATCCGTGTTCTCATGGCTGGAAAATATGGATGAAGATGCGTGCTCGCTACCAGACGGTACGGGCAATCGCGGATACAAAAAAAGCCGATCGGCGAACCGGTCGGCATGAAAGGATTCTGGAGATCCAGTGAGGGATAACGTCCAGAATCCAGGCCAAGGCTTATGGGCGGTTAGCTCAATGGCGACCGGCGACGACCGAGTTAAGCGCCGTCAACAAGGAGCTAGGAAGACCAGATGCGAACTGCAGGGATTTGTCGGTGTAGGTCGACGGATACAGCCAGCCGACCTGCAGTCGTCCGGCACGAAGGGCAATGACCAGCTTGGCGCCGAGGGCGAGCGGTTGAAGTCGACCATTCCCCGAAGTCAGAGCCGAAATATCGGCGGTCGCGAAGTCGAGTACCAGCACATTGGAATTGCCGGTGTACGCCGCCCACGTGCCTGGCGTGTTGTCGACGACCGCGCGATGATCTGCGGACAACTGAATCGTGCTTAGTCCGACATTCAGTCCCGCCAGAGCGCTGCCGACAGCCTGTTGAACCGAGCTGTACGTCGTACTCGAGCTGCCGGACGTCATGACGATCGTGGTGCCGTCCATATACGCGGGAACCCCGCCACAGACAGTACTGGTCTGCACGACCGCGTTGTCGCACATCGGGACCGAAATCGGCAGGACGACCCGATCCGCCGTGTAAGTCCGAAGGCCCAGATATGCACCGGTGCCGTTCGCGAACGCGGCTCCGGTCAACTGCGACGCATTGGCAAAGTCGTAGAAGCCGGGCACGGTCGGGGCGGCAATCGACAAGGGTTGGTCGGACAGGTCAACAGACCGGGCCTCGTATGTGAAGCCGATACCCGACGCCGGGTCGGTGCCCGATAAGGTCGTGCCGATGCTCGAAAGCGGCAGCGGTGCGAGCCGTTGGGTTTCCGAGATGAGGCTCGACCACGTTCCGTCTGCCTTCAGCACATACTCGCCGGCAAGCCCATCGTATTTGCCACCGTTATAGGCACCGGGACCGACGCTGGTCCATGTGTCGGTTCCGTCCGGCAGGTTTTCTTGTTGATCAGTCTGCAGTGCGCCGTTGATGATTTGACGGACGTCGCGAACCAAAGCCTGGTTGGTTGAGCCCGGCGTCGGATTGTATCCGCCAAAGAACGAGACCAGGTAGTCCTCGAAGCTAAAGGTGGGCTTGGCGAGAATCTGCGAGGCATCCGCGACCTGATAGACGGGCTTGGCCGCTTGGACGGCGAGGTCGTCCTGAGTGATCGCCATCACGCTGCCTTTGGCGACCATGGCGTTCAGGGCATTGCGAAGAGTCGCGGCATCGACTGCGCCCTTGACCGAGAAGGTGCCGAGCTTGTCCACGATCTGAACCGCGAGCGCTTGGGTTACCGCATCATTGTTCGCGAGGTAGTCGGCATTCGGATCGACTTGCTTGCCAAGCAGGCTTTGCACGGCGGCGACGGCCTGCGGGCGGCTCAAGCCGGTTTGCATTTGGGCGCCGACCAGCGTCGTGAGCGGGCTGACGACTTGCGATGCCGTGGGTTGGATGACCTGCGACAGCGTGAAGGTGGCCGGGAACTGGAATCCCACCGGGCGAGACTGGTCCTTGGTCGTCGGTGTGACCTGGACCAGTAGCGTCTTTCCAGTTGCGTTGCCGCTATACGGAATCGAGAACTGGCCTGTCCCATCAGTGACCGTAGTCGGTTCCCCTGAATCACAAACCCCGTTGTTGTTCAGGTCGAGGCAGACCGTAGCACCGATCAAGTAACCGTCAATGGCTTTGCCCGTGACCGTCGGTGTCGGTGTTGTCGGAGTCCGCCCTCCACCGGTAGACGGTTGACCGGGGCCCGAGTCACCGCCTCCGCCGCAGGCAGCGAGGGCAGTAGCGATGGACAGACCCAGGATGTGTTTGCTGAACCCCGTATGTTTTTTGGCTTTCATTGTTTTCTCCGTTTGACGTGCTGGTCCCGCACGGATGGGTACATCTGATGCAGTGTTTACTCGACAGTCCAAGACACTCATATAGAGCTGGAGCGATACGAGCTCGAACCAGCAGAACGCCCGAGGCAGTCGATGAATGTCGTAATGTAGATTATATACGTCTATAATTGAAGTGTTTACAGCGTCGTTAATCAGTCGACGGGCGGGCATCCTGCACGCCATGGCTACTAGGCGCTCAACTTCCGCTGCATCAAGACCTGCCCCGATCTCGATTGCTCTTGGCAAGCGAGTCAAGGAGTGTCGACATGCAGCCGAGAAATCTCAGGAAACATTGGCTTTTGAGGCACACGTCGACCGCACGTATATCTCTGCGATCGAGCGTGGTATCGCCAATCCATCTGTCGAAACGCTCGCGAACATCTGCTACGTCCTCAATGTGACGTTGGCCGAACTCTTTGCGCCGTTGGACGGCGTGTCGCTGAAACCGACAGGAGAGCGCCGCGCGAATGCGGCGACGCCGCCGGAAATCAAGCGGCAGCGTCTGCGTTAACGGTCACTGCCTCGAGTTGCCTAGACGGCGACTATTCCCTAGGTGGACTGCCGTTCAGTAATCGCCAGGTAGCAGAAGCGTCGTCACGGACCGATCCCATTCAGTAATGAGCCAGACGGTCTGTCCATCAGCGAGGACATAACTGGACAGGATCCGTGATTCAGCATCGATGGCCAGTTCGTTTTGTTCCCGATCAGATTCAGATAGATCTCCCCAGTCACCGCAGGCGTGTCGGATCAGCAGATTGACGATCGAGGCGTTCGCGTTGGCAACGACGCTCAGCGCGGCGGGCGTGGCCAGGATTCGGCCGAGCTTGAAGCGCGGGCCGGGCAGACGGTTGGATGTCGAATTCATGGTGTTCTCCAGTGAGTGGACGAGCAACGGCCTCCAGGCTTGGCTGGAGGCGAGGACGTCCGGGTGAATTAAGAAAAGAGTGCCGGGCGAAAGCCCGGTTTATGCCGGCAGGTTGAGTTCGGCCAGTCGCCGGCGAAGTGCCAGAGCTTTGGCTTGCGAGCAGCCGAGGTGGAGACGGATGTCGGCAACGGTGGGGCGGACCAGACCGGCTGCAACGTCCCGCGCGAGTCGGGTCAGCGCATCGTCAGGCTGTGCCATGGCCGACGAGGGGATATCCAGATTGTCGTTTTTGCGACTAACGGTCTCGCCCGTTTCCGCCATCGAGCCTTCCGCCGCGACTGGCGATGCCGCTGTAGTCATGGCTGCGACCGTCGGGATTTGCATGGGAGTCGCGTCGCGGGCCGACTCGTCGGTAGAAGAGCGTCCGAGCGCGATGACCCACAGCAAACACGCGACACTTTCCAGCACGGCGGCTAACGTCAATCCCGACAGCAGATCGATTCGCGCAGTAGTCGTGCCGAGCAATGCAGCGAGTCGCGACGTGACCGGGTCCGAGAGTAATGCGTCGCGCTGCCTGGCGACTCGATTGCGTTCGGCTTCGGTGCGTCGCACCTCGTCAGCTTCTGCGTTCAGTGCGTCAAGTTTCGCGACCAGTGTCACGTGACGTGCCTCGTGCATCCCGCAATCACGACGACACCGTCGCGCGTCGATCATCGCGAGTTGCTGTGCGATCGCTGCCCGGTCGGCCATGACGACTGTCAGGCTGCGGCGCGGCGCGGGCGGGGCTGCGACTGCAGTGGCCATCCGCCGGGCACCTGCATGCTGCTGAGCCAGCAGAAAGAAGGTGACGTGACCGTAGCAAGCGGTCGCCATGCATGCAAACCACAACAGACCGCCGATCGCTCGGACGGTAAGCGGCTTGTCTCGGATGAGCGCCGGCAGCAGGTGCGCGCTCGTGACGAGCACCACGCCGATCGCGATCCAGATGAGCCGTTCCGGCCACGTGCCACCGCGTTGCCAACCCGCCAATACAGATAGACTGAGCGCAGTGGCCGTGGCCGACATCGCCAGAGCAATGATCCAGCGAGACGACCGCATCATGCCGCCTTGTCGCCCAGCAACACGGCTTTGCGCTCGAGCTTGTCGCGTAGCGTCGCGGATTGACCGGGATCGGCGCCGCTTCCCGCATCCCCATGACCCGCGGACTCCGGATAGAACTCCTCGGCGACGGCGGCGCGCTCATCCGGACTGTCTTCGAACGCGCCGTTGGCGAAACCCAACCGCGCCGCGGTGTCGAGCGCCGCCTGATCAAACCCCGCCGCCCGCCGACGAGCATCGAGTTCGCGCGCCTGCAACAGCGTATCTTCGAGCGTCGTGCCCGATCGAACTCCCAGATCGACGTAATAGATCGCAGACCGATAGCTCTGCGTTGTCGACTTCCCGCGCAGTCGCAGTTCCAGCGACAGACTGGCGAGCAGGTTGCCGGATACGGCATGGAAGTAATGCAGTCGGGCTGCGAGGGTGCGAATCGAGTTGTACGAGGTGGTGCGGAAGATGAACGAACCCATCTCGTCCTCGTCGCCAACAATCACGTTCAGCCGCGCGTACGGCTTGCAACCGCCTTGGCGCGCCAAGGCACAACCGTCCGGGGACGGGCAGGGCAGGCTTTCGATGCCGGCGTCGCCCGCACGACGACACGTTTCTCCGTTGCCGACGCACACCGGCCGCCCGGTGTCCCGGTCGAACAGGCTGTAGTCGGCACGCAGGTTGAGATCCGGATCGTTGAAGAGTAGGCGAACCGGAATCGCACGGAGCTTGCCGGATGCCGCCTTGCGCAGTGTTTCGTTCAGTGGATGCAGCATCCAGTCGCCGCGCTGCTGGACCTGGGTGGTAAGGGTGAACTGGTCATCCTTCTCGGGTAGGCGTTTGCCGTTCTTCTCGACAATTCTTCCGATGGAGATGCGCCCGACAACGGGCGGGGTGATAGCAAGACCTTTGAGCATGATGGCCTCTCTGCTGAATTGATAAAGTGGAAAAATGCGATCGGGAGTTGTCTCGCGGGTTACCGCGCAAAATGCGCCTCGAGCTTGTCGTGGATCTCGCGTGCGACGCTCTGCCAGGCTTGAGCGCTGACTATCGGGTGAGCGCCGAATTGCGCTTGCAACTGGTCGAGTGGCGCTGTCGCAACCCGCTCGGCATGCTTGCTGAGCGCGTCCATGACGAACGCCTGGGCAAGCGCGCCATATCGTGAAACAGTCATGATGTCGGTGAGGCATTCGAGATTGGTCATGGTGGGTAAGGGATCAGGTGGATACGAGGAAGCGCCGGGAGCCGGGCTTCGAGATGGCGTATTGCTGCTCAAGCGAAGGGTGATCGGCCAGTAACCGTTCCAGATCGATCGCTGCCGAATCCTTGCTGCGCTTGAACGACACGGAGCCGGATTCGAACAGGGCACGCGTGGCGTCACCCATGGCTTCCTGAATCGCCTGCTTGAACTGCGCCTCGAGCTGCTGGCGCGTTTCGATCTCAGCGCGTACGGCAACCAGATCTGCAAACACGGAGGACAGGCGTTGGTCATCACTGAAATCGATCGTTTCGCCGTTGCCCGGATACAGATGGCGTAGGGCGCGATCAGCCGACTCCGATCCGTCGGCCGGTGGCGGCGTATCGGATACAACGAACCGCCAGAACCGCGCTTCGAGCTCGATCAATCGTGCAATCAAGCTGTCGTCGCGTTCGATCCGATGTACTTCCAGCGTCTGGCCGCAGATCAGCACGGCCACGTCGGCGGCCGACTTGCCCGTCACCGCCAGTTGATGCTGGACCTGAATCTGTACGTACTCGGGTACGCCGTCCCGCCAGAGCCTGGCGCCGAACTCTCCCGCTGTCTTGCATTCGAGAATCTGGACGTCGGATACGCCAACGATCTCCCGATCGAGGTTGGCGAGCATGAACGGGATCGTCGGATGACGCAGCACGGCGTTGACGCGCCGAACCCGATTGCCGGTCTGCTTCGTGTAGGACGCGGCAACGATAGGCTCGAGCAACGTGCCCCAATAGGTCGGCGAACTCGTGTCGTCCGGATCGGGCCCGGGTAGGCCGTCCGCGCGACCGGTCTTGTCTAGCCACAGCTCAAGCGGACTCATATAGGGACTCAATCCGACAGCAGCAGCGGCGTCCGATCCACCGATGCCGGTGCGTCGAACGGCGAGCCAGTCTTCGCGCGATAGCTCGTCGGTTCTGACGAGCTTCAATGCAGGTCGTCGCGTACGGACGCGACTGGATGGAATGCTCACGAAACCTCCGGAAATAGAGCGGCCCGGCAGGCGAACCTGACCGGGCCGAGATGAACGAATGCGGGACGAATGCTAGACGACGAGCCTGAGCGCTTCGTCCCAGGCCTTCTGCTTGATGAGGGCGCCTTGTCCGAACCATGCGGCATCGCGCCGATGATCGTCGCTGCGGGCGCGGCGATGATGGTCGACATACTCGGTGATGCTGTTGAGTAACCCCCAGGCCGTACCGGACGCGGAAGGCAATTGCGCACCTTTGCCTCGCCCGGCATAGAGTTCGCCCACTGCACGGACCGCGCGCTCATTGACGGTCATCCCGTCACGCTCGCCGGGATTCGTGACGGTGTAGGTCAGCACTCGCCGGAAGAAGGCGTCGGCTGCCGAATCGGTCACCTTGCGCTCGGCCATTGCCTTCGTGCGGACCATGAATGCATCCCAGGACGACACAGCGATACCGAGCTGGCGCTTCACGGCAGCAGCGTCGAACTGCGAGCGGTGCGGCACCTTGACGACGCCCGTACCGTCACCGAGTGCGATCGCCAGAGTGTTGTTGCAGACGACCCGCACCGAGGTGAACTGGGCTGTGGTGGCGAGCGTGCCGTCGCAGGCGGTCGCCAGCAGCAGATAACCCTTGACGTGGTCCTTGCCCTTGAGCATGCCGGTTTGCCCGGTCTTGGCGAGCGCCCAGAACTTGCGACCTTCCTTGAGCACGCCCGCGGTTTCGAGCTCGAAACCGCCGACTTCCGTCAGATCCCGGTAGAACTCCAGGATCTCGCGGGGCTGTACGACCTGGTAGCGTGCGGAGACGACGGATAACGGCGCCTTGGTGTCCGATCGATACAGCACCTTCTGGTCGGGAAAGGCGTGGATCGAGCCGATACCGGAGGCGCCGGACACATAACGGACTTCGGACGATTCGATCGTCCAGTTCATGCCGGCGCGATCGGCCCAGACTTCGATGGGTTGTTGGGGCGCGAGTTTGTTGCCGAGGCCATGCCACGGTTCCAGGCCGACGTAAGCCATGGTTTGGACGAGGTGCATGCTGAACTCCTTGGAAATAGAAAAGGCATAACGCCCGACGAAGGCCGGGCAGTCGTGGAATAGAAAGGGAGGAGCGAAAGAGCCGGAGTGGCTGGATAAGAACTGCGATCGCGAAGATCAGTCGGGCTGCGCGCTGAAGGTGTGACCGCACGACATGCACCGATAGTTATCGAGGACGTTCTCGTCGATGGCCGCCCCGACGGCGGATCCGGCAGCGCAGCCGGCCGCGCTGCCAAGTAGGCCGGCGATTACCGCGCCGGCGAGACCACCGAAAACCGAGCCGAGCGGTCCGCCAATCGCACCTACGGCAGCGCCAGCCTCAGCGCCCGAAAATGCCATGGCCATCCCGCTCGTCGCGCCGGCGACGCTACCGATCGTGCTGCCGGCTTTACGACCAATGTTCAGCGTGTCGACGCGCGATGAATTGCAATGCGGGCAACGTTGTGCGGCATCGCTCGATGCCGAGGTTGCCACGTCGTGGGCATTCGGCGGCGCATAGGAGAAGAAGTCGGAATCGGCCGCGGATCGTGGATCGGGCCGATGAAACGAGGGGGATTCGTCCAATTCGAACGAATCGACATCGTCGAACGCAAAGTGATTGTGTGATCGATGGTAGTTTTTGTAAGGTGGGGCTTCCCGTGATGCCCATTCACTAGTTTGGATCGCATGCAACGCATAGTCCGGATAGGGGGCGTGAGCTTCCCATTCGTCATCTGAGGCGTTGCGGGGGAGGGGCGCGGCGAGTGTTGGTGCCGCAGTGCCGGTTGAGGGTATGGTCGGCGGTGTCGAATTGAAGCGCCTCCAGAGTAAGAGGGCAACGCCAATGACAAAAGCAAATGTCGCTGCGATTGCAGCGACAAGAAGGTAAGGGTGAAACATGAAACCTCCGAGTGAAGTGCACCTTGGCAGAAGCGCCGAGGTGAAGTGGCCTGGGCTGGCCGTACTCGTGGAGGTGATATATGGTCGAAATTTTCTAGAGTGACAGTATCATCAGATATGTTTCTGATAA
Source organism: Burkholderia sp. D-99 (assembly GCF_011605345.1). GTDB lineage: Bacteria > Pseudomonadota > Gammaproteobacteria > Burkholderiales > Burkholderiaceae > Burkholderia. The sequence continues at coordinate 1,448,727 of NZ_JAAOXM010000001.1, read as the reverse complement.
AAACAGAGTGTCGTGTGTCGATACATCGAGTGAAATTATTGTCTCGTCGCTAGATGCGGCGCGAGCGAATCGATATCATGACGTTCCGTCGTGTTGCTGCGGTGCATGCAACTTGTGAGACATATTGATTCGATGGGGTCAAGTTGCTCAATTATGTGTGCTTCAAGCTCGCATCGGGGTTGGTCTGATGTGGTGATAACGCGACAGGTGTTGTTTGAATGGATTAAGTATGAGATGAATCAAGGGGAATTAAATAACAAATGAATATTCGTAAAATTAAAGTTGCATATGACGAAAAGGCTCGGCGTCAGGTGGATCTGGCAGAGCGAGCTAAGGTAAATTGGAATGTTGATCTTGAGCCTCGGCTCACTCGATTGACGAAAGATTTTGCGAGTGAAGATGGATTTTCTCATCGCTACTTTGTTGCGCGACGCGATTTGGATATGTTTCATTTTCAGGTGGATGCGGTATGCTTAACCCGTATTCGAGCGATTGATAATGGTGGGAGGTCGTGTTTTCCATATGTGGCGGAAGAAAATGCATCTCTTGTGTATTCAATGCATGCGAATGGGTCCGTTGCCGTGATTCTGTATCCTCATAGTTCGGAGTTGAGTCGTTGGGATAAAGCCAGTTATACAATTGCAATCTACAAATCTCCGAGCTGCCTTGCGGGTATTGTTGGCAACAAGAGAATTAAAAAGCATATCCGTATTTTTATGGAGGTTGCGAAACGATCAATGGTCGTTGCCCCTGTTCGAAATGATGGATTTATCGCTCACCTTGCAAAGAAAAGTGATCGATATGAAGGGATGTATTCGAATCGGTCCGAAGAGAGACGTGCTCTTTCCAATGCGGAGGTAGGACTGGGGGCAGGGCTGTTGGGCGGACTAATTGCGAGCACGATATTGCCCTTCTTGCAGGCATGGGGAAAGGATTTGCGCGATGCAGCTTCAGCTGTGAACACGACGTGTTCTGAGCCTGGAGTCATGAATCGGCAAGCATGCGAAGCAGCTTTCCCCACGTATGTATACGATCACTTCTTTGGTGGTTTTCTGACCACGGGAAACCTTTTAGTTGCCGCCTTAGTGTTGAGCTTTGTAACCATTTTGCTTATGAAGCGTTCTCTCCGCGGCGTATAGCGGATGCAAGCGCTGTATCGTCCGGGGGGGCGGTCGTCGCTGTAGACGTCGCCACGGTTGTCGTTGCGATTCGCTTTCGGTTTAACAGTTGCTGCGAGTGACAGGGCTGCCGTCGCTTACACAAACTCAATATTGAGTACGTTCGCTGGCGGAACCGAGGTGTTCTCTCCATCAAAGCACCACACCGCACCGTGGCCTGGGACGTCTTCTCGAGCACAGGATTGTAGGTAACGCAGAGCCACTCGCACCGCAAATTCCGCGGAGTGGGCCGCCGGAGCAACGAACTTCACGATGGCCGGTTTCAAACTATCTTGGAAGATTGGGAGCAAATCAAGGCCACTCGCAAGCTTCACTTCCTCGCACAAGTCTTCAATTATCTCTGGCATTGCAAGATAGTCATGCTGCCCTAGGTTTTTTGCATGTGATGCAACCTCGCGCACCAAAATAGCATATGGTCCCCAGTGTAGCGAGTCTCTGAGCTTGTTGCGGAACTGAAACGCGAGGCCTCCTTCGCGTGCAAAAGCCTGACGGACTTCGTGTTTCGCCGAAGGATCCTCAAGCGAGTCCAGCAGCGCATTTTTGAGCAAAGGGAGTACATGCCCCAATGGATGGATTCCCGTGTCAAAAGTCGTTCCTGCCGGAACTCTGGTGCAGTGGAACCAGCAAAGCCTGGTCGGTAGCCGAGGGTTACCGAGAGCCAGGCAGGCGCGTTCATACAGAAAACGGTCATACTCGGGCAGCGACTTCCAGTGCTCGTTGAAGTACCTCTCATGACCGGGATCGGACAGAAACCGCTTGAGATCAGGCAACGGACAGCCAAATATCTCAAGGAGCGAAGATTCGGCCGACAGTCGAGTCTCGCAATCGAGCTGCAACCCGATCACTTCGTCAAAAGATGATCTGAATCGTCGCACCATGAGTCTGTCTCATCATAGTTGGAGTCTACTGTCATTGAAGGCACTTCCGCTCGTCTGCACGCACCTTCTTCTGTCACGATCTGAATATATATTCACGATGCCATGCTAGAAATGGCTTCAAATCGTCGAACGCTCTGAGCCTCAAACGGGTGTTTTGGTTGACACCAAGATGATGCCTTTGTGCTACCGACAGCAACGGGCTGATTAAGATCGTGAAGGTGTCGTCGAAGGTAATATAGCCCCGGTCAAACAGGCGGTCGAGCGTAGGCACAAGCAACAGACCATTTGAGACGCTAACGCGCTCCTTCGCGGTTTTGCATTGGCTCCATGGCTTGATGTGGCTAGCGACAAGAATTTCCTTCATTGTCACATCGGTCACTGAGCAGCCTTTCCAACGTTCAAAAAGAGCGTCGCGATACGGACCCTGGCCTACGCGAGCCTTTATAACCGCGTCTCGCTCTGTTTCATCCAGATTTTCCACAAACGACTGTAGTGTCGGGTCGTCACCGAGGTCCACGATTCCGGTGTCACTTTCATCTTCGAACCGTTCCGGTGGCTCGACGCCTTGCACAATGCGATACATACCGGTTGAAAAATCATAACTGTGAACCCACCACGTCTCTGCATCCAGAGATCTTGCTGAAACAGTCGAAGCCAGATCTGCCTGCGCCTCGTTTTTCTGGTCGCCATCGACGAGAATCAGGCGTATGGGCTGTCGAACCCTGAAGGCTGCCTGAATGGAAAAGTCCAGTTCTTGCGAGCGCCTCGTCCAAGTCCGGAGGCGGTTGCGTATGTCACTGCGTACCTCGCCCTTGTCGCGGTCGAGCAGTTGTTGACGATAAGCTCGATCATTTCCGTCGTAGAACGCTCCTTGTTCCGTGATCGTCAGCCCGTCAAACCAAATACATGCCACAAGAGGTTCGTTTCCTGTTCCTGGAAATGACCACGCGGTATTTCGCGAGATGTTGTCGTTCGGGTTGAGCAATTTTGTACCGTCGCTTTTTGTGTCCCAGTCGGACACGTCGTGGCCGGCGTCGATAAGGAGCTCGCGTACAGGGCGCTTAGCAATTGGGCGAGTTGGCAGAGGCATGCGAGATAAGTAGGTTTATCGTTTTATTTCGTCGGGTTAGATAACATAGCATGCCGACTTTAGCGAATCCATTCAATCGAATCCTCGTCGTGATGCCGATGCCATAGTCATGCTGCATCGCTGCAAGTGATCGAGTAACTTCCCTTTTTCGGCAGCGTCTCATTCATCTGCGTGAGATTCCACAAGAGGTTCGCTAGGTACGGCGCAAGTGGGTTGGTGTGGCCGCAGACCACCTCGATCTTTTTTGTGCATGGCCAGACGGTGCCAGCAGAAGTCAACGTCTTTCCAACGCAATGCGGGGAGTTCTTCGCGTTGCACTCCAGTAAGGAGGAGCCCTGCAAGTACGCGCTGATGTCGTCGCATCCTCAATCACTACCTGATATGGGCTGTCAAGCCGCACTCGCTAGTAAAGTTGGTAGCCGGGCGAATATTCGTTCTAGTCGAGATGTCCGGGCCCTCGATGGCAGTGTCTCCTTCAACCGCTCGAATGCGGTTAAGTTGTCGATCGATAGGAACTGTGCAGCCGAGGCCAGAAAAGCGTTTGCAGCTTGCAATTCCGTGCGGAAATCGCGCATTTTGATTACAGAGGTTGCGATTTCCTTGTCGCTCATTGCTTCTACAGAATCTGCGGTGAGACTGAGAAGTGGTCGCACCACCTGCCATTCGAATGATGAGCCGACGGTTTGGCATTTCGCTACTGCGTCGACGCCCCTAACAACCCCTATCGTCGCGATGTTCGCGTTCGCGCCGCGTTGGCCCGGTGCCGCGCCGATTCCTTTGTCTATTTTCACGGCGACCATGATTCTTCCGCCGTCCATTAGGACCCTGTCGAGCGCAGATGAGAAAGCCGACTCCTTGGCAACCTCATCAAGCACTACGCGGATTTGTCGGCATGCGCCAGACAAGCGTGTTTGCATTTCACGTGCGTGGGATAACAGTTCGTCCCGGTCCTTCAACATATCCTCGATGAGCTTCCGTCGTGTCTCAGCCTTCGTCTGCCGCTCAAATTCGGCCGTCAACTCGTCCCAGACCACGCCAAATTCTCGCTGGCCGCAATCTTGGCCGCAGTGCGTTTCCAGGCCTGATTTTGTAGCAACGATGAAGCCGTGTTGGTGCCAGTGATTGCATCCATTCAGGCCGCATTGCAGTTGCTTATCTTTGCTGAAGCCGTACTTGCCGACGATATAGTCGAGGTCGTCATGCACGCAACGCAGTGCTGCAACATAATTCGGTCGGACCTCGAACTCGTCTCTGGAGGAAAAATGAATCGGCTTTCGAGTGGGTTGATTTCCGCTTGATTCGTTCATGCATACCTCGGCTGCAAAGCTGTGACGGCTGGCGCGGTGCGCCAGCACTGAACATTAACCACGAGTGGGTTGATGGTAGGCGCGTTTGCGGTGACAGCTATCTATTGCGTCAGGTGTCAGTAGGGGATAGTCGCGGATGCAATGGGAGCGTCAGTTGTTCAGGTGCATCATATAGCTGGCTTTTATGGAGTTCTACTAGTCTCCAATCCGCAAGCGTGTCGTCATGATTCAGTAGTCGCCACGCGAATTCAGTTGCGCAGGCCGCCTGATCGCATGTCATCGATCGAAAGCTCGCGGTGCCAGCGTATAAGCGCATCACCTGGTAAGCCGTGCTGTATGGAACACGTCTGTCGATGACCAGTTCCGTGGCGCAGCGCAAAGCGTCTGCGCGGTCGGCGACAGTGCTTTTGGCGCTGCCGGTTCGAGGATGGATCATGAAACGATTGTTCCAGTATCGCCACAGCGCGTCATCGCATTCGTTCTGGTATCTACGGACGCGATTGCGAACTGCCAGATCCTTTACTTTCCCTGCTTCGATCGACGCCAGCCATCCTGGGAGTTTGCGCAGAGGTATGCAAATCGCGATTTGCGCACCTCTGACCGAAGGGATTCTCAAGTCGAGAATCCCCCAGCGTTGCGTATTGGACCTCAGCTTCGCGTGCTGCCCGTGCCATGCTAGGCCCATGCCTTCGACGATCGGTTTCATTGGAGCGTACGGCTGCCCGTTGTGTTCAACGACCTGCAAGTTGGCTCCATGAAACGGTACTTTAATTTGGCGTGCCAACGCCCGCGTGCTAGCATGCATGCGTTCATTCTCCAATGATTGAACACCAAGCCCTGACCGCCATCTCCCCAGATATCCGGTCGGGGCTTTTTCTATCGATCCGTCGCCTTTGTGCGCGTCTCCTTCTTTTTTGCGTCTTCGAGCGTTTTCACGATCACCCAATGCAGCGATCGGTCGAGCCGATCGGCCTTCACCTGTGGGAAGCGGCACAGGTCCGCTGGCATTCTCAGCGGGTACGAGCTTGGTTGTGGCGAATCCATATTTCCTCTTCCAGATATCCACAGATAGATTCATTATAGAATCTATGCTAGTGTGTTGGTGATAGTATCGTCATATCGCATAGATTTAGTCAAGGGGGGGTATGAAGGGCGAAAAAGCGGGTGTGAAGCAAGCTCTGGCCTATCCGTTGCGTATGCCGGGCGAGCTGCGACAGAAACTGCAGGCTAGTGCGGATGTGTCTGGGCGTAGTCTCAATCAAGAAATCGTCGATCGCCTGGAAGGCAGCGTTGGACCGCCGCCCGAGGTGCCCACGGGGCTCCGGCAGATTGTCGAGGCTGCTATGACGGGGGGGGGTGAGTCTTTCGAAGAGGTTGCCGTCCGTCTGGTTGTACTTGGCATCCAGTCGCAGAGTTTTCGCCAGACGGCAGAGGCTTTGGCGGCGGCTGAGCGATATCGGACGGTTGCTTTGCATCAACTGCTTATTGCGGCCAACGAGCAGCTAAGTGAATTGCTGCGACACTTGAATGCAGACCGAAGCATCGACGCAGAGCGACTTGCCGAGGCGATGCGGCATCGAGATGCGATTGCGCGACAAATCAGTCAGTTGGGTCTGGCGTTGCCTGCAGGTCCGGGTTATTCGTCGATTGGTCGAGGCACGAGATAGTCTGACATTTCATTCCGACATCGAGCACCAATTTCAGGTTGATTCTTATGTTGGCAACTGAATTCATCGAAAAATCACGGGATCCAATAGCATGGCGGACACATGCGCGCGCCTTGCGTCGATCAGCAAATGTCTTGTGGGATGAGTTTGCGCGAGCGCTTGTGAACGAGGCTGAAGTTAAGGGGCGTTCGTCGAATTTCGCCGAAGCATTCGAAATTCTCGAGACGTCGAAGCTGCTTTACGGACTTGCTCTTGAGACAGCTCTGAAGGCATGGATCGTAGAACATGTTCCGTCGAAGATCGAAGTGCGTGTCGCGATGGATGGGATGGGGGAGGCAATACATGCTGAATTAAGAGCAGTCGGCGTCCCAACTTCGAGTGGACACAACCTGCTTGCTCTAGCCGAAGCGGCAGATCTATTTGGTGCGAGCTTTCAATCGGTGCTTCATCATGAATCGGATCGACGTGCCGTCCGCAATATCTGCCGAGATCTCGGGGAGGTTGTCCTTTGGCGAGGTAGATACCCCGTTCCACTTGCTTCCACTGAACCACTCAAACTGGACCCAAGTGTCCCGCCTAAAGTGGTCGCACACTACATGCTCGACTGGCTTAACCCGATCCTCGACGTACTCTTGGATGACGCCGAAAAGTCGGCGGTTGAAGTGAAGGGGGCGGCTGGCCAAAAAGAGGTAAAGGTCGGATCGTAGCGATACGCAGTCGGGACGTCGACTCGCTAGCACCGGCTAGTCATGGAGCATGAGTCTGCCGTCAGTTGCCGCTGTACTTGTGAACATCCACGATGTTGTGGATGCGCAACCTAGGATTACAGCTGCGAATGCGGACGAGATGGCGTGTCTTGCTTAAGCCGGCGCCTGTTGCAGTGGCTGGTGTATGGGGGCAACTTTGGGGGCAACTATTTCCGATCCGAGGGTGTGTGTTTGTCTGGTGGTAGTTTGGTGGTCGTATTCGATTGCCGCCGGGCCACCAGATTTCATGCGCGCTGTATCGCGGCGTGCTGTGTCGTTAAGCATAAGGTGGCTAGTTCGACACGTTATGTGTTATCGCCTATCGATGGTGATTTGAGAACTTTTCCGCCCAAGCGGAAGGCTGGCGCTGAGAGGCGCACGCCCGTCCTGCTCGGCAGGATCACGGTAGCCGCCAGGTTCGCCGGCGAGTCGGTGATCGTGGGCGCCTTCTGGCAATGCGACGAGAACCTGGTTCTTTCGCTCTTCCACAACACTTCCTGGCTTCAAGTGCCTGTACAAGGGCACGCTATCACTCTTCCGAGGCGCATCAGCCTTCGCGACAAGAAATCGGTCCATTGAGTCCCACCAGGGGGCTCGGCGTGGATCTCAAGGAAAAGGTATATCCCTCGCCGCGGCAGCCGTGAAACCTGACGCTTGATGACCTTTGCTGTGCTGTCGATGCCTTGAACGATTCTGATATTGAGCAGATGTCGGCAGTGGGCCGGAATTCCGTGCCGTAGCCTCGCAGACGGCGGGCGGACCATCGTAGGGCAGCGAACCGTGCCCCGACCATTGCTCCCAAGCCTTTGCCTCCATGCCGGTTTGCGGTTGAGCCTGGGCCGTTTCAGTTTGCCACGCAGGACGTAAGCGCGTCGCAGTGGCTGACTGACCTCGCCCCTGTTCCATGAATCCCATGGCCGAGGAAACCAGACGGCTTTCCCTTGTTGAACGGCGGCCCGGTTTTTCTCGAACGTCATCGAGCCAAGTCGTTCAATCTCGAACGCAGCCGGCGAGCATTGTGAAAGCCGAGCCAGTTGACGGCTTCATCCGTCGCGGTACGCCGCGTCGAGATTCAGTGCTGAGGCTGCCCCGTTCCGTTGCTTCGCCAACTCCGATTCCCGTGAGGTCAACTTCGACGCTTGCCTCCAAGCCTACCCGTGCCGGCTCCGCTCGGCCGGTGGCACTGGTCATGCTCTACATGGCAGGCAGCGATCGATCGATCGCCATGATTTGCGAAGCAGGACGCCCGGCAGCGTTCGTTGGCCGCCGAAAGCAGGGGCTTCATCAGACCCTCGAGAATAATTCGGCCGCGGTGGAACTCGCTCTGAAAGCCCCAGTTCACTTCAAATGCGATGACCTGGCTAACGCCCAGGCCCGGGGCGACGGCAGGCGTTCGTCAACAGTTGGAAACCAACTCTAACCATTCTGACGGGATCGGCTACCCCCGCTACGCGCATATCAACCTGCCTGGCATCTTCGCCGCGCGCAGGCTGGGCCTACCTGAACCGGCGAGTACCTGGAGGCCGAATGTCGGGGCGAGAGCCATTACCATCACAGGGTCGGTCGAAAGGCAATATTCAAATAGCTTTCGATATTTCAGCGACGGCAGAAAGCTTCCATTCAAATATCTTTCAAGTTTGATACTATTTCGCTTCCCTTTGAAAGGTTCTTGATTCAAGGAGCGAAGTAGGGATGATGGTGCTGGCGCTTGGCGCAAATACAGTTTTGAAGGCTGCGCAATGCTCTTGGACGCTGGAGTGCGGAAATACTTCGGCATTCGGGGAGTATGGCGCTGTCGCGCTACTTCCGCTTGATGACAAGCGCCAACCCAAGGGGGAGGCGGCGCTGTTCCAGGTCTCCCAGGCCTGGATGCAGTGGAGCGGTGGTCAAGAGAAGATCTGCTGCAACTTGAATCTTGGCCAGCTCCCGGCCGGCGCCGAAAGGGTGCTGCTTGTCGTTTACACCTTCTCGGCGGCGGGGCCGGTGAGCGAACTGCGGTCTCTTCGCCTGCAGGTCGACTCGCACATTGAGTTCAGTTTGAATCTCGACGGGTATGTCGAATCGGCCATCGTCATCGGCGAGTTCTACTGTCGCAATCAGCGGTGGAAGTTCCGTGCACTGGCAGAGGGCTCGGCATATGGACTGTCAGCGCTTGGAAGGAGAATCGGGCTAAGCATCGACGATGCGCATCCTCGTCGTCGCTCCAGCCATGCCGATTCGAATCGAACTGACACAGGCGCATCGGGCACCGGCTTTGCCGTGACCGCCACCCATATTCTCACTTGCGCGCATGTCATCGAGGACATGTGCGAAATCCATATCGCTTCGTTCGACGGACGGCATCGGGCAGAGCCGGTGGTCGTCGACCAACGAAATGACCTGGCGCTCCTCCGCGTTCAGGGTGCGCCTCCTTTCAAGCCGGTCGCTTTCCGGGATGGGGTTGGCTGCGATCTCGGCGAAACCGTTGTGGCAATCGGGTTCCCCCTTGCTGGCCTGACCGGCGGGGGAGTTCACGTCACCCAAGGTGGTGTTTCCGCATTGTTCGGCCTGCACAACGACGCCAGTCTGCTCCAGTTCACGGCCCCAATTCAGCCCGGATCGAGCGGCAGTCCACTCTTCGACTCGGCTGGATCCGTTGTCGGGATGGTGACCTCCACGATTCCGGATGCGCAGAACATGAACTTCGCGGTCAAGGCCGGCCTGGCCCTGGCATTCCTTGGCGCCTGCGGAGTTGCTGCCTCCCGCACTCCGACAGGGAGAGCCTTCACCACGGCGCAAATGGCCCGCGAAGCCCAACCCTCACTATGGAAAATTGCGGCGCGTCATCGATAGCGTCCCTTTGATTTGAACGTCAAGGAAGAGGCCTTGGGTCTTCGATCTCGCATCAAACTAGGAAGCAGTTCATGGAAAGCAACCCAGTACCAACAACCCTGCGCGCTAAACTCAAGCGGGGACTGCTCGAGATCAAGGTCGACACCGCCGTTCTACCCCCGGCGAATCTGTTCGGTTTCGCAGAGCGCCGGAATCCCAAGCGAGCATTCCTCTTCGTATCGAAGGTCCTGGGTCGCCATATACCGGTGCGCCCCTCGATCATGGCTGCCAGCTTCGAGAGCCTCGCCGCCGAAATTCCGGCGGACCTGCCCGGGCCGGTGCTGGTGATCGGCATGGCCGAAACCGCAGTGGGCCTCGGTGCAGGCGTGCACCGTGCCTACAGTGCAGCCCGTCCGGACAGCGTGTACCTCACCAGTACCCGTCATCCCTTGGGTACTGACCTCTTCGCTCGATTCGAGGAAGAGCACAGCCATGCCAGCGATCATCTGCTTCACCTGCCGGTCGATCCCGAGGTTCGCGATCTGGTGCTTCAGGCCCGATCGCTGGTTCTGGTGGACGATGAGGCCTCCACTGGCAAGACCTTCGTGAACCTGCACCGCGCACTGGTCGAGGCGGGCCTGAGCAACGTCGAGCGTGTGGTCGCTTGCGTCCTGACGGACTGGTCTGCGGGTGCCGTTCGTAAAGCCATTGGGGAGTCGGCCACCGCCGTATCGCTGGTGAAGGGCTCGTACCAGTTCCACGAGGATCCGTCCGTGCCACTACCGGATATGCCGGACGTCGGTGCCATTTTCATGGGTGAATGGCCGCTCTCGCCCCGCAATGACTGGGGGCGTCTGGGCATTCGCCGTGTCGACGACACACTCGCACCGGACATTCGGGTCCAGCCCGGCGAGAAAGTGATTGTGGTAGGTACCGGTGAGTTCGTCTGGCGGCCATTCCTGCTGGCGGAACGCCTGGAGCGGACTGGCGCGGATGTCCGCTTCAGCGCTACCACGCGGTCCCCCATCGCGCTAGGACTCGCCATCGAGCACGCGCTGTCGTTTTCCGACAACTACGGCCTCGGCATCCCGAACTTCCTCTACAACGTGAAACCCGGCCAGTTCGACCGGGTCCTGATCTGCACCGAAACCCCTGCACAGGCACTTCCTGTAGAACTGGTCGAGGCACTGAAAGCCGAGGTGATTTCGGATGAGCAGTAATCGTCCCCTGGCATTCGTCGACCTCGACGACACCCTGTTCCAGACCGTACGCAAGATGGCGGAAGGCACCCCGCGAATTCCCGCCACCCTGGACGTGCATGGTCAGCCCAACGGCTACATGAGCCCGGTCCAGCACGCGTTCATCAACTGGTTGCTGGCCACGGCCGATGTCGTTCCGGTTACCGCGCGCAGTGTGGAAGCCTACCGCCGCGTCATGCTCCCCTTCGTCGAAGGTGCAATCTGCGCACATGGGGGCGTCATGCTCCGCCCTGACGGATCAATCGACCAGACCTGGCACGGACAGATGGCCGAGTCTCTCCGGGCCTTTCAGGACCGACTGCCGGCACTGAGCGAGGCCACACTGCAGATCGGCAGGGAACTGGGCTACTCCGTCCGCGGTTGGGTTGTGGAGGAGGAATGTCTGCGCCACTACGTGGTGACCAAACACAACGAGTCCGATGACGCCGTGCTTGCCGAGGTGCTGGCCGAAGTTCAGTCCCGGGGCATGCTGGAAGACATGCATATCCACGCCAACGGCAACAACCTCGCCTTCCTGCCAAATGGGCTGGCCAAGCGCTTGGCCGTTCAAGAATGGTTGTGCCGCGACCGTGAAGTTCATGGCGAGCGGCCGGTCCTGGGCTTCGGCGACAGCATCTCCGACCTGGGGTATATGGACCTCTGCCACATATGGTCGACGCCGGCGCGCAGCCAACTGGCGAAAGTAGTGGAGGGGCTGATCCATGGGTAATCTCCTCGCGACGCTGAGCACCGTCGGCAGCGGCAGCTACGCCCCTGACGATGTGCATTTCCTTCTGCAGCCCGTGCAGATGATCTTCACCCACGCTGAAGAGAAGGAGCGTCTGATCCAGACGAATCAGAAGCACTACTCAGAAATGATCAGCCCAGAGCAGGCTCCTGCCGACGTGCACAAGGGTCTCTACGCCCGTGCCCTTGTGCAGAACGGCGCCCGTATGGCTTCAGACGTGCAGTCCTTGGCCATGGCGTTGTGTGCCGCTTACGCCGGGCCGACCATCGCCCTGGTCTCCTTTGTTCGAGCAGGTCTGCCCCTCGGGGTCCTGCTGAGGCGGGCACTTGTGGAGATGGGCTGCGACGCCTGCCACTACGGAATCAGCATCATTCGTGATCGCGGGATCGACATGGTTGCTCTGGAAGCTGTCATCCAGTTGCACGGTGCCGAAAACATCGTCTTCGTGGATGGCTGGACCGGGAAAGGCGCAATCTCCGGTGAACTCGAGAGGTCCCTTGGCGACGACAAACGCTTCCCTGAAGGTCCTCGTCTCGTTGTTTTGGCGGACCCTTGCGGCCGCGCCTGGCTGGCTGCCTCTGCAGCGGACTGGGTCATTCCGTCCGGCATCCTCGGTGCAACCGTGTCCGGCCTGGTCTCCCGTTCCATCTGGCCGGCTCACGGGGGGCTGCATGGTTGCATGGTGTACGAACACCTGCATGAGCACGATGTCACTCGTGAGTTCATCGACAAGATCGACGCTGAACGTCGGGCACTGGGGGAGGCTCAACCTGCTGTTCCATGGACCAATGATCAGCGGCTGAAGCTCCAGGCGTTCGCAGATGAAGTGGTGTCCGCCCTGGCAACCCGCTTTGGCATCAGCAACCTGAACCGTGTGAAGCCGGGTATCGCCGAGGCAACCCGAGCGGTTCTGCGCCGCGTGCCGGACCGCGTACTGGTACTTGACCGTAATGACAGCGACGTGCAGCTGCTGTTGCATCTCGCCGAGCGTGCGGGCACGACGGTAGAGGAATCGGGCGGCGACTTGGGCCCGTACCGCGCGGTAACTATCATCCGGAGTGCGAACTGATGAAAGTGATTTCTCCGTTCGCCCTCGGAGCGACTCTGTACATGCCGGCAACCCGCAGCGACATTCTCCAGGTGGTTTTCGGCACCAAGATACCCGATCTGCGCTCGCTGGTGATATGCCTGGAAGACGCGGTGGCGGCAATCGACGTCGAAAGCGCGCTGGCGAACCTGCAGGCACTCCTGATGGATGTCGAGGCCAAGGGGGGGCGCGTTGAACAGGGTCCGCTGCTTTTCGTTCGGCCGCGTGACGCGACGATGGCAGCGGTGCTGAATGACTGGCCCCTGATGAAGCACGTCGATGGGTTCGTCGTACCCAAGTTGACCCTGCGATCACTCCCGTCGTGGGAGTCCGCGGTTAGTCGGCCGAACCTGTACCTCATGCCGACACTGGAAACGGCCGACGTTTATGATCCGGGCGCCATGGTGGAGCTTGGCCAGGCCCTGAAGGCCAACCTGAACCAGCGCATCATCGCGCTGCGGATCGGCGGAAACGACCTCATGGGTTGTCTTGGTTTGCGGCGCAATCCGGCCACCACGCTCTACAACACGCCCATGAGCTATGTGATCTCGATGCTTGCCGGGATCATGGGGGCTCAGGGCTTTGCCATGACAGCCCCCGTCTTCGAGCAGCTCGCTGCTCCCCATCTCCTGAAGGAGGAGCTGGAGCTGGACATCGCGCATGGCCTCGTCGGGAAGACGGCCATTCACCCGAGTCAGATCAGCGTCATCCAGGAGACGCTGCGCGTGAGCCTCGACGACCTCAACTGCGCCAGCTTGATCGTCAACGACGTGGCCCCTGCCGTTTTCAAGCACAACGATGCGATGTGCGAGCCGGCAACCCACTACAAGTGGGCGGTCAACATTCTCGAACGCGCCAAGTGGCACGGGGTGAAGGCCACCGAGCCGAGTAGTGGCGAGCGTGCTGTCCGACTGGCAGAGGCCGGCAGATGAGCATGGAAATCCTTGAGGCCGGACCGAAAGGGGCGAAGGGGCGTTCGGTGTTCGACTTCGATGGTGCTCCTCGCGTTGTTTCGCCCCTGGGATTCGCCTTCGGCAAGCGCGAGTGCTCCCGCCGCATCGTCGGGCTGGCTCTTTCCGGACTGACGCATGTAAACCCGGGGTATGGCTCGCGACGAACCGAACGCCCAACCGACCAGCGCCAGGGTTATAGGGAAGAACTGCCGCTGCGGGAACAAGGTAGTCCGCCTGGAAACGGTCGACGGCCCGTTGACGCGATATCGGCCGAGCGCATGGGGCGATACGCGTGGGGACCATGAGTTCCGGCTGCTGCGCAACATGAGCATGGGCGACATTTTTCACCCCGCGCAGCGGCGATCCCGCTCGCGGTTTAGCAACACCGGGGCCTGGGGAGCGTGACTCTGCCCGGTCTCCCACGCGAACACTGAAGATCAACAAGGAGCGTAAGAATGGCACTCACCCTGAGCAAGAATCAGAGCATCTCGCTGGAAAAAACCGCGGGCAGTGGCCTGACCTCGGTTAGTCTGGGCCTAGGTTGGGATCCGGTGAAGTCCGGTGGTTTCTTCTCCAAGATGCTGGGTGGCGGTAGCAACGAGATCGACCTCGACGCGTCCTGCATCCTGCTGGACAGCGGCATGAATCCGATCGATCTGGTCTGGTTCCGTCAGTTGACGTCCAAAGACGGTTCCATCGAGCACTCCGGCGACAACCTGACTGGCGAGGGCGATGGCGATGATGAAACCATCAATGTCGACCTGCAGCGCCTGCCGGGCGCCGTCCAGCATCTTGTGTTCACCGTGAACAGCTTCCGCGGACAGACTTTCGACCAGATCGAGAACGCCTACTGCCGCATCCTCAACCAGTCGAAAAACCAGGAGCTGGCGCGCTTCAATCTGGCGGAGAAAGGTCGCCACACCGGTGTTGTTATGGCCAGCCTCAGCCGCAACGGCGGCGGCTGGGAGTTCAAGGCGATCGGCCAGTCCACCAATGGCCGCACGGCAGATGATCTCGTCAACCTGGCGATTCAGGCGGTGCGCGCATGACACTCGTACCTGGCGGGAATGCGCCGGTTGCCGTCGGCCAATTGCGCGTGGACATCAGCTACACCCCGATTCCAGGCGCTGATATCGACATCTCCGCATTTGTCCTGACCTCTGCCGGGAAAGTGCGAGGCGATGGCGACATGTGTTTCTACGGTCAATCCAGCGTGCTGGGTGGCGCAGTCCAGTTGACTGCCACGTCGGCCGGCCGAGCAGCATTCGCCGTGGACCTCAGTCGGATTGACCCCGCCGTGGAGAAAGTCGCGCTCACCGCGACCATCTACGAGAACAAGGCGACCTTCGACCGCGTTTCGACACTGGCTGTGTCCGTTACTGGCGGGATCGAGGCGCAGATCCCAACTTCCGGGATGAACGAGACTGCTCTGATCCTCGCGGAGTTTTACCGCCGCCAGGACGCATGGAAGTTCCGCTGTGTTGGACAGGGTTTCGCTGGTGGCCTCGAGCCGCTGGCAAAGCACTTTGGTGTCGACATTGCGGCACCTTCGGGCACTCCGGTGCAAAGCCCTTCCGCGCCGGCTCCAGCACCTGTGCCGGCCCCCGCTTGGGTACCCCCTGCTGCCCCGAAACCCACGATCAGCCTCAGCAAAGTGACGCTTGACAAGTCGCGATCCAGCATCAGTCTGGAGAAGACATCTGCTGGCTTCGGCGAAATCAAGGTCAACCTGAACTGGAACCAGGGCGGGAGTGGCCTTCTTGGCGGTCTCTTGGGCAAACGCAGTGCCGTCGACCTGGACCTGGGTTGCCTGTTTGAAATGCAGGACGGCCTCAAAGGAGCGGTACAAGCACTCGGCGGGCGTTTCGGCGATCTGCGGGAGGAGCCCTATATCCAGCTCATGGGGGATGACCGTACCGGCGCAATCACCGGTGGCGAATGGCTTCACATCAACGGGCAACGATGGAGCGAGATCAAACGCATCCTGGTTTTCGCGTTCATCTACGACGGTGCCCCCAACTGGAAGGCAACCGACGGTGTGGTGACCATATTCGTGCCAGGCCAGCCCGAAATCGAAGTCCGCATGAATGAGGAGGGAGGCCGCCACGGCATGTGCGCGATTGCCCTGCTTGAAAACGTGAATGGGACCGCCAAGGTCTCTCGTCGAGTCGACTTCCACCCTGGGCACGAGGAAATGGATCGCTCCTACGGCTGGGGTATGCGCTGGAAAGCAGGCTCCAAGTAAAAACTGATCCGGTGGAGCCGTTGGGCTTCGCCTACTGAAGAGGGAACACATGCTCGAATGGCTGAAAACCAACGCGGCGAAAGCCCGCGAAACCTTGACGACTGAAGTCGCCAAATTCAAGAACCGGACCTTCATGGAGTCGGTGGTCAATGCTTGCGCGCTGATTTCTGCCGCGGATGGCGAGATCAAATCCGAAGAGAAGATGAAGATGGTCGGCTTCATCAGCAACTCCCCGGAGTTGAAGGTATTCAACCTGGCTGACGTGATCAAGGTATTCAACGACGCCTGCGCCAAGTTCGAATTCGATTTCCAGATCGGCCAGGCCGAGGCCCTGAAGGCCATCAGCAAGGTCAAGGGCAAGGATGGTGAAGCACGCTTGCTGGTGCGAGTTGCCTGTGCCATTGGCGCGTCCGACGGCAACTTCGACGACCACGAAAAGGCTGCCTGTCGCCTGATTTGCCTGGAACTGGGCTTGAACCCGGCCGACTTCGAACTGTAGGAAGCCGAAACGTGGAAACGACTCATATTGGCTTCCCGCCGCTGACCGTGGCGGTATTCGTCGGCCTGGCGCTGGCAGCCCTACTGCTGGACATGGTCACACACCGCGACGACAAGCCGATCACGCTGGCCCGAGCTTCCGTGTGGTCCGTGTTCTGGGTGGCGATCTCCCTTGCATTTGCCGGCTTCCTGTATGTGCAGCACGGTGCGGAAGTGGCCAGTCTGTTCGTCACCGGTTATGCGTTGGAGAAGGTCCTCTCCGTCGACAACCTGTTCGTCTTCATGGCCATCTTCGCGTGGTTCAAGGTCCCGGACGGTTTGCGTCACCGCATCCTGTACTGGGGCATCATCGGGGCCATTGTGTTCCGCGGTGTCTTTGTCGCCGTCGGCACCAGTCTGTTGGCGCTCGGACCCTGGGTCGAGATTGTCTTCGCTCTAATTGTCGCGTGGACTGCCGTCATGATGCTCAAAGGCGGTAACGACGATGAAGAGGAAGACTACTCCCAGCACCTGGCCTACCGTTTCGCGAAAAAGCTGTTTCCGGTGTGGCCCAAGCTATATGGCCATAACTTCTTCGTGAGCCGCAAGAAGCTCGAGGCCGAGGTACGGAAGGGCGAGAAGGGCATGAGCCTTGCGGCCAAGGGTGGCCTCTTCGCTACGCCGTTGTTCCTCTGCCTGGTGGTGGTCGAGGTATCCGATGTCCTGTTCGCTTTCGACTCGGTCCCGGCGGTAATCGCGATCAGCCGTGAACCCCTGATCGTTTACTCGGCGATGCTGTTCGCAATCCTGGGTCTCCGTACCCTGTACTTCGTCCTGGAAGCGCTGAAGCGCTACCTGGTGCACCTGGAGAAGGCGGTGGTCGTACTGCTGTTCTTCATCGCAGCCAAACTTGGTCTGAACGCAACCGACCATCTGTTCCACCACGGAATCAGCATCGATCCGAACACCAGCCTGCTCATCGTACTGGCAGTCCTGGCAATCGGCATCCTGGCCAGCGTGATCTTCCCGGAAAAGGGAGAGGCGCAAACCAAAAATCAGTAATCCATATAACCAAAAGGAGCTACTTTCATGGCATTGACTCTTCAAAAAGGCGGCAACCTTTCCCTGTCCAAAGCCGACCCGAGCCTGACCACGATCCTGGTTGGCCTGGGCTGGGACCCGCGCACTACCGACGGCACCGAGTTCGACCTGGATGCCAGTGCGTTCCTGCTGGGGGCCAACGGCAAAGTCCGCGGTGAAGCCGACTTCATCTTCTACAACCAACTGCGCAGCCAGGACGGTTCTATCGAGCACACCGGTGACAACCGTACCGGTGCTGGCGAGGGCGATGACGAAGTGATCAAGGTCGATCTGAGCCGCGTTCCGGGCGACGTCGACAAGATTGCCTTCACCGTCACCATCCACGACGCAGAAGCGCGCAAGCAGAACTTCGGTCAGGTCGGCAACTCGTTCATCCGTGTTGTGAACCAGGTCTCCGGCGCCGAGGTGGTTCGCTACGACCTGGCGGAAGACGCCTCCACCGAAACCGCGATGATCTTCGCTGAGCTGTACCGTAACAACGGTGAGTGGAAATTCCGCGCGGTTGGCCAAGGTTACGCCGGCGGCCTGCGTGCCGTGGCCAACGGCTACGGCATGAACTTCTGATTGGCCTTCTCATCCGAACAAGGAATCACTCCATGGCTGTAAGTCTGTCCAAAGGCGGCAACGTCTCCCTGTCGAAAGAGGCGCCTGGTCTGAGCGAAGTGGTCGTCGGCTTGGGTTGGGACCCGCGAGTTACCGACGGCACCGAGTTCGACCTCGATGCCTCGATCTTTATCACCGGTGAAAACGGCAAAGTCCTGAGCGACGCCAGTTTCGTCTTCTACAACAACAAGAAGTCCGCCGACGGTTCCGTCGAGCATCTGGGCGACAACCGTTCCGGTCAGGGCGATGGCGACGACGAGCAGGTCAACGTCAAGCTGACCGGCCTGATGGCTGACGTGAAGAAGCTGGTCTTCGCCGTTACTATCCACGATGCCGAGGCTCGCAAGCAGTCGTTCGGCCAGGTGAGCAATGCCTATATCCGTGTCCTGAACAAGGCCGACGGCAAGGAAATCGCCCGCTACGACCTGTCCGAAGATGCCTCCACCGAAACCGCCATGATCTTCGGCGAGCTGTACCGCCACAATGACGAGTTCAAGTTTAAGGCGATCGGACAAGGTTTCTCTGGCGGCCTGAAGCCGCTGGCGGAAGCCTACGGCGTGAGCATCGGCTAATCCGAAAGGCAGGAAATGAGCTGCCCCCCAAAAATTGGACATCGATCCAACATTTGGGGTGTTTTTTGAGCCGCTTGGATTTCATGCGCGCGCTCGCGCAGCATGCCGAAAACCCGCGATGGCTTCATGCGTCGCGGGTTTTTTCTTTGTGTGGACGCGTGCCACGATCAGGAAAGTACCGAGAGGGTGCCGCGCCGCAGTCAATCGAAGTATCCTGTAGCGCGGCCGTGCCACACGCAATACCGGGTACGGCCGAAGGAAAGCCAGGCAGCCCCGCGATCCATCCGGCGGCGAGAATAAACAGACTTCGGCCGGGAGCGGGACGGCAATCATGACCATGCTGCGTTCGTGGGGTGCGATTCTTTCGTTGCTGGCGCTCGTTGCATGCGCGAGCCTGCCGCCGCAGGCCGACCGCGCGCCGACGCACGCATTCACCGATACGGACAACACGCGGCTGGGCGTCGCGTTCCGGCAGCAGGCCAGTGCGCATCCGGGGCAGGACGCGTTTCACCTGCTGACCGATCCGGTCGACGCGCTGGACGCGCGGGTGTTGCTCGCCGATCGCGCGGACCGGTCGCTCGATCTTCAGTACTACATCTGGCACGACGACCTGACCGGGCACGAACTGGCCGACGCGATCATTCGCGCGGCCGATCGCGGTGTCCGCGTTCGTGCGCTGCTCGACGATCTCGGTACGAACGCGGACGACCGCAAGCTGCTCGAGATCAGTTCGCATCCGAACATCGAGATCCGGCTGTTCAATCCGGTCGCCACGCGACGGTTCAAGAAGATCGGCACGGTGTTCGAGTTCTCGCGCGTCAACCGGCGCATGCACAACAAGGCGATGATCGCGGACAACCAGGCGGCGATCGTCGGCGGCCGCAATATCGGCGACGAGTATTTCGGTGCATCGTCGATGCTGGAGTTCGGCGATCTCGATGTTGTCGTTCACGGCCCGGTCGTGAACGACATCTCGACCGAATTCGACACGTTCTGGAATTCCCCGTACGCGTATCCGATCAGTGCGCTGGTCGGGCACGATGCGGCGCCGGGCGGGCTGGACCGTGAGCGCGAACGGTTGCGCGACTACCTGAGGGCCATGGAGGACAATCCGTACGTGCTCGAGGCCAGGCAGCGGCTCGACCGGATCGTTCATGGGCAGGGCACGGAATTGTCGTGGGGGCGCGCTACGGTGCTGTACGACGATCCGGCGAAGATCGCGCACGCACCGAAGGACAGCGACGGGCATCTGATGCCAAAGTTGCGGGCGCTCGCGTTGCAGCCCGAACATGACCTGCTGATCGTGTCGCCGTATTTCGTGCCGGGCAAGGATGTCGTCGAGCGGCTGCGCGCGCTCACGGCGCGCGGCGTGCGTGTAACGGTGCTGACCAACTCGCTCGCGTCGACCGACGTGGCGGCCGTGCATGCGGGCTACCGGCACTACCGGAGCGATCTCGTGGCCGCCGGTGTACGGCTTTACGAACGGCGGCCGTCGGGCGACAAGAGCATTTCGAAGCAGGTCATCATCGGGTCGTCGCGTGCGTCGCTGCATGCGAAGACCTACGTGTTCGATCACAAGAGCATTTTCATCGGGTCGATGAATCTCGATCCACGCTCGCTGAACCTCAATACGGAGATCGGCGTTTATTGCGAGAGTCCGGCGATTGCGTCGCAGGTGGCAAACGATCTGGAAGCGCGGCTCGATCGAATCGCGTGGCGCGTCGAGCCGAGGACCGATCCGGCCGGCAAAGGGCAGCTCAAGTGGATACAGACCGATGCGAACGGGGAGGTCACCGAGCTCGATCACGAGCCGGAGGTGTCGGCCGGGCGGCGGATGGAAGTCTGGTTTCTCGGGCTGTTTCCGCTTGAATCGCAACTGTGAGCGACGATGCCGCGTGCGACGCTCAGCAACGCGTGCGGCCCTGCGCATCGATGACGGCCGCGAGCTGCATCGTCGCGGCCTCGATCGTTGCGTCGTTCAGCCCGGAGTATCCGAGCACGAAGCCGTTGTACGGCCGGCCGTCGCCGACCCGATAGCTGCTCAGCGGCTGAAGCAGCAGGCCATGCGCGGCTGCGGCGCGGGCGACGTCGGTATCGTGCAGCGGCATCGCGAGATCCGCCGACAGATGCATGCCGCCCGGGCTTTCCCGAACGCTCAGCGCGGTGCCGAGGTGGCGGGCGAGTGCCGCTTCGAGGCTGCTCCGCCGCTCGGCGTACAGCGTCCTCATCCTGCGCAGGTGCCGCGCAAAGAGGCCGGTGTCGATGAATTCGGCCATCGCCAGCTGATCGGCCGGATGGCCGCGATGGACGAGTTCGCGCAGCGTTCTGGTGAAGCGGTCGACCAGAACCGGCGGAACCACCATGAAGCCGAGCCGAAGGGCGGGAAACATCGTCTTGCTGAAGGTGCCCAGATAGCAGACCGGTGCGTCGGCATGCAAGCCCTGGATCGCGGGCAGCGGCTGGCCGCCGTGGCGGAACTCGCTGTCGTAATCGTCCTCGATGATCCACGCGCCGCACGCGCGCGCGTGCTCGACGAGTGCCGCTCGCCGCCGGGGGCTCATCAGCGCGCCGAGCGGGTATTGATGCGATGGTGTCGTATAGATCAACCTGGGTGGCCGGGTTCGCCACTGCTCGTCGGTTGGCGCCATCCCTTCGTGGTCGACCTCGATCGGCACGATCTCCAGGCCGGTCGAGCGGAATGCGGTACGGGCGCCGTTGTAGCAGGGGTTCTCGAGCCAGCCGAATTCGCCGGGATTCGCCAGCATGCGCGCGCATAGTTCGAGGCTGCTTTGCGTGCCGTCGGTGATGAATACCTGGCCTGTTTCGCAGCGCACGCCTCGCGAGACCCGGATGTAGGCGGCCACGGCACGCCGCAATTCGGGCAGCCCTTCGACCGGACCGTATGCGAGCTGCGCGGGCTTGATGATTTTCCATGCATGCTCGATGCAGCGGCGCCACTGGGCAACGGGGAATTCATCGAGCGACGGAAGACCGGGAACGAACGGCAGCATGCGTTCGGGTTCGGGGTCGGCGTTCTCCAGCCCGTGCACGCGCTCGGACAATTGAACCGTGGCCGGGCCGGTTTCGCGCCCGGCGCTCGAACGGCCGCATCCGTCCCATCGCGTGATCGTACCGTTGCGCGTGGCCGCCACGAAGCCTTCCTCGGCAAGGCGCTCGTACGCATAGACCGCCGAGTTGCGCGCGATGCCCAATTCCGTGGCGAGCACGCGCGTCGACACGAGCCGCGTGCCGGCCGGGATGTGTCCGTCCAGCAGCATGTTGCGCAGGCTCCGGTAGAGGGCTTCCTGCTGGCTGTGGCGTGTCGTGCCGTCCTGTCTGGAAAGCGATGAGATGAGCAGCGCGAGATCCATGGGCTGGTTCCAGAATTTTTCGTTGAGCTGGTTCTTTTGAAGATTCGTCGCGCATCGTATCGTTCACGTTCTCGCGGTGCCGGCCGGGGCGAGGGTCTTTCCGGCGATCGTCACGGATTGCGGCACGCGCGTATTTTGCTCGATTTGGAGAGCGACTGTCGATGGGCCGATTGACCGGTCGTTCAGACGTGGAAGCTGTACGCGTTCAATTCTATTAACTTCGCAGTACAAAGATATTATGGGCGGATTCCTGCGTCGTGCCGGAACGCGGGCCGCTCGATGCGTGCAACGGTGCGCGAACAGGAAATCGAAACATGAAAGACCAGACCGTCATCTCTTCCACCCCCCGCACCACCATTCGCCGCCTGCCGGAATTGGTGAATCGCGATCGCACGATGCTTCATCGCATCGTGGACGAAGCCTACGTCTGCCACATCGCGTTCGGTGCAGGCGAGGACACGCACTGTATCCCGACCGCGCACTGGAGACGGGGCGATGACCTCTATATTCACGGGTCCAACGGCAGCCGGATGATCAAGGCGCTGTCGGCGGGCGCACCGGCCTCCGTCGCAATTACGTTGCTGGACGGGCTCGTGTTGGCCAGGTCAGCCTTTAATCATTCGATGAATTATCGATCCGCGGTGATCTACGGGCGGTTCGACATGGTGGAGGGCAGTGACGACAAGCTGGCGGCGCTGGATGCATTGATGGACAAGATCGCACCCGGTCGCAAGCATGATGCGCGGCGCGGCAACGAGAAGGAAATCAATGCGACCAGCGTGCTGCGGATTGCCCTTGCAGAAGCGGCAGTGAAAGTCAGCGATTCGCTGCCGTCCGACAAGGATGAAGATCTCGCGCTCGCTGTCTGGACGGGGATCCTGCCGCTGAAGACGACGCGCGGCGCACCGGTTCATGCCGACGCCAACATGCCGGTGCCGGACTACGTGCGGAACTGGGCCGAGTGAATTGCGCGGCAAGGCCGCGCGGTTTCGTGAAAGACGGTGGCGCGCGGCGTGTCGGGTCGTGGCGGCTTCGCATGGCGGCGCGACGCGCGTTTCGCCGGCCGGCAGCGCGGATGCCGCGCTGCCGTGACGGGATGCGTTTCACTCGGTGCGATGCTCATGCGTTTCGTGCGGCGGATGCGGCTCTGCAGGATGCGGTGCGGGCGCGTGCTCGGGGGCCGGTTGCCGCGGCTGCGGTGCCGTGTGTTCCTGCGGTTGTGCTTCGCTGCGCGGCGACGTCTCCTTGCGCGGTTGCTGCTGAGCCTCGTTGCGTTGCTGCATTTCTTCGTGCTGCTGTTGCTGCGCTGCATTGCGTCGCTGCATTTCCTCGCGCTGCTGTTGCTCTGCTGCGTTGTGTTGCTGCATTTCCTCGCGTTGCTGCTGCTGCGCCGCGTTGTGTTGTTGCATCACTTCGCGTTGCTGCAGTGCCTCGTTACGCTGCTGTTGCTGCAATTGCTGTTGCTGCACGACTGCCCGGTTTTCCTGCGCGGCGCGCTCCTGCTGCAGCGCCTGCTGCCGCTCGTCGCGCATCGCGCCGGGCGCATGTTGCGCCGGTATTTCGGCATGCGGTTCGTTCGCGCGGTTCTGCGCGAACGCATCGGGCGACGGCCGCGCGCCGGGGCGTGCGCCGTTCGCGCCGAAGTGCGGCATCGTCATCGGCGCGGCTCCCGGGTGCTGCTCCATGACCTGCCCGCGCATCGGCTGCGCGCCCGGCTGCATCGTGTTGCGTTCGATCGTCGTGTTCGTCGTGTTCGTCGTGTTGTTGGTGACGTTGCCGCCGTAGTTGTTCGTGATGCGCGTGTTGCGGATGTTGGTGATGTTGTTGATTACGGTGGTCGATTTCGACACGTACGTGGTGTGGTTGTACACCACGGCCGGACGCTGCCAGCCGTCGTGCCAGCCGGGGCCTTCCGGACGCGGCGCGCCCCAGTTCATGCCCCAGGCATGCCAGCCCCAGTCGTGGTGCCCGAAGATCGCGGCGCCGACGGCGATGCCGACGCCGAACGTGATCACGCCTGCGGCAACGACTTCGCCCGTGCTGTATGAAGGCGGCCGATACACGTAGCCTGGGTAGGACGAAACCGGTTCGCCGTAGACGACCGTCGGGTTGTAAGACGGGACGTAGACGACGTCGGGCCGGGCGGCTTCGATCTCGATGGCCTGCACGGGCGGCGGCACGATCGCCGGCCCGGCGTAGCCCACGGGCGCATCGGTGGCCGGTGTATAGCCGGTCGGTGCGGCCTGCGCGACTTGCGTGACCCGCATCTGGCCGCCCGACCGGAGATGGCCGGACGTCTGCGCGCGCTGGCGCATCACCTGGATCGCGTTCATCACGTCGGTCGGATCGTTGTAGTACGCCTGGCCGAGCGACGTGGTCCAGGCCGGGTTCGACGCCATCTGCGACAGCACGGCGGGGAACGCGGTCAATGCCTTGACGGACGGGTCCCACGGCTGCGTATCGGCGGCGGTTGAGAGCGCCTGGCCCGTCAACGACGGATTCTGCGTCACCCAGTTATTGGCGGCGTGGCCTGGTCCGGATACGTTGCGCCCGCAAGCACCAGCGCGACGAGTTTGTCGGGGAAGAGTGCGATCGGCGCGACCATCTGATAGAGCTGGTCGGCAGTCGGCGGCGTGTAGGCGACGGGCGTCGAAGCCGGCAGTGCCGCCGCGGCCGCGCTTGCGTCGCTGGCCGGAGCGGCCGTGCTGCTGTCGCCGTTCCTGTTGCAGGCCGAGAGGCCGAGCAGCGACACGATGAGGGACGACGCGATCAGCGTTCTGACGGGGCGGTATGCACGTGTGTTGTTCATGTTGTTCGTTCGGTGTTGTGTCGGCGTTGGCAGGCACGCGGGCCGCGCGATCGGCTTGAGCATTGTGCCGCGACCGTCTGCGCCTGCTCCGGGGGCATCGGCCGAAGCAGGCGGCAAGGTCGTGTTCGCATGGTGGTTGTCCCGCGACGAATCGGTATATCCAGTTAAACGCACGACACGCGCGGAAGTTGTCTGGGTGTTATGTAACAGTATGTGTACCTTGCAGTCCGCAAGCGGAATGGCGGCGCAATGTAATTGATATGAAAGTTGTGTGCGCAACAATTGCAAGGCCGGTGAATGCGTCGTCGCGCCGGAGGCTCGATCCGCGAGATTGTGCGGAACGCAAAAAAACCCGCGACGGCTTGGCAGCCTTCGCGGGTTATTTGAACGCTCCCATCCGGTTCCGTGCGTGCGCTTCAGTGCACACGCGGAGCCGGGGCAGTCATCGGTTCATCAGCGTGCGAAATCCGGCGTGCTCTGGATGAACGCGTTCAGCTTCGAGATGTTCACGCTGCCGAAGCCGGTCGTTGCGTCCCAGCCGGCCTTCGCCTTGTAGCCGTAGGTGCCGCTGCCGTTGTTGCCGGACGTGACATCGTGCAGCAGCGCCGCGTTGCCCGGGAAGTACTTGTAGATGCTCGACGCGGGGAACCCGAGCGCATTGTTGTTCGCGGACT
This sequence comes from Burkholderia sp. D-99, assembly GCF_011605345.1. Taxonomy (GTDB): domain Bacteria; phylum Pseudomonadota; class Gammaproteobacteria; order Burkholderiales; family Burkholderiaceae; genus Burkholderia. The sequence goes on along the minus strand of NZ_JAAOXM010000001.1, from coordinate 1,423,172 downwards.
GCAGTCGCGCCCAGATGCCCGTGAAGATCGGCGCGGCAAGGCTCGTGCCGCCTTCGTTGTTCAGGTAGCCCGAGCCCCACAGCGTGTCGGACGTCTGGCCGTTCACGACGAGAATCGCGCCGGTGCGCAGGTCGGCATCGAAGCCGACGTCAGGCAGTGCGCGCTTGGTCGATCCCGTGAGGCTCGACGATTGCCACGACGGCGCGGCTTCGTACTTGCTGTACCCGCCGCCCGTCGACCACACGGTGCCCGGCGCCCAGCTCGGGTCGTTCCAGACGATCTCGCTGTTGTACGCGTTGGTCGACGTACTGGTGAACAGCGTCGTGCCGCCCACTGCGATCACGTAGGGCGACGTTGCCGGCTCGCTCACCGTGTAGGTCGAGCGCGACGGCGTGCCGCCCGCGCATTCGTACGCACCGTGGTCGCCGGCGGATACCGAGAAAGTCTGCCCCTGCGCGATCGCCTGCTTGAAGATGGTGTCGTCGGTTGCCTGCGAGCCGGTGCTGTTCGCGGACGATTCGCACACGCCGAGCGACACGTTGATCACCTTCGCGACGTTGTCGGTCACGGCCTTGTTGTACGCGGCGGTGATCGCCGTGAGCGTCATCGACGGTGCGACGTAGAACACGACCTGCTTCACGCTGCCGCCGGCCGCGCCGACGATCGACTGGCTGTCGAGGTTCCATTCGACGGTGCCGTCGGTGTCGGTGTATGAGCTGCCTGACGGGCCCGTCTTCACGATGCTGCTGCTGATCGTGCCGAGGCTGTTGTTCGCGGCGAACGTGTTGAGGTCGCTCACCGTCTGCGACAGGTCGCCTTCGGAGATGATGCCGACGGTGGTCTGCGAGGCCGTTGGCGTACCGTCGCCGCCATAGATCGACGAGAACTCGGTCGGGTTGTGCGGCACCGCCGATGCGCCCGCTGGAATCGTCAGGTTGCTGGTGTTGCCTTGCGGCTTGCTGCCCGCGCCCGTGTGCATCAGTTCGACGTTCTGCAGGCCCAGCACCGCGCTCACGACGCCACCGATCGCGTTCGGCACTTGCGCGGCGTCGGTATTCGCATAGACGCTGCGGCCGTTGCGCGTGAAGCGCTTGAGCGTCGTGCGGAACGCGGACTTGATGGTCGCCGCGGTGCCGGACGCGGATACCAGCAGGCGGTTCGGCGCGACCACGATGTTCACGAAGCCTTCCTTGCGCAGATGCGCGACGACCGAGGCGACCTGCTGGTCGGTCGGCGCATATTGCGCGGCGAACTGGGCCGGCGTGAGGAACTGCCGGTAGTGCGGCGAACCGGGCGTATGCAGGTCGTGCAGGTATTGGTCGAGTTGTGCTTCGTTGCGCAGGTTCAGCCCGAGCACGATGTCCACCGATTCGCCGGCCGCCATCTCGATGGCCGCTGTGGCAGCGGCGGCCGTGCTCGCCGCAGGCGCGCCGGCCGTACCGGCTTCGCTCTGCTGCACGAGCGGCAGGAAGCCCTTGGTGCGCGTTTCCGTCCAGCCGGCCGCGGGTGCGGCGTGGACGGTTGACATGCCGAACGATGCGGCTGCCGCGGCGGCGAAGGCGAGCTTGACGAAGCGCTTGTGCTTTTGATTCTTGTCTGCAACCTGATTCATTTGAATTACCCCTCCGGTTGAACATCGAACGGCACGAACAACAACGGTCGACAGCGGTGCGGGTGATGCGCCGCCGATTTCTGTCGCATGCGTGCGGATGGCGCGGACGCGACAGGGCCTTTCGCCCGATCCGGAAAGGTGTTTTTTTCTCCGGGGGCGAAATACGGAAATTGCGGTAACGAGAGGGCTGCGCCGCGATACGACGCAACCGCGCGGACAGGGCGCGGGCGGGATTGCTAGAGCAACAGTTTCGTTGTCCTGCTCATTTGATTCGATCCTTCGGCCCGCTGCCGGATGGCAGTCGTCCAATGAAATGCATCGGGATGTCGCATGCGCCGGCGCGTGAACGATACGGCTGGCGGCTGGCACTTCGGTGCGGCGGAAGCGAAAAAAACGTGGAGCGGAAGCGATTGCGTGGTGAGCAATTTGTCAGATTGCTTGCATCGGACGGTATCAAGAACGAAAGCGAGGTGTCAAACTTTTTTTGGTTATATGAAACAAAATTAAAGCGAATAAATGCAATGTTTTTGAAAATATTGGCAGTAATTTGTAATATTCGAGGCCGGCAAGGAAAGTAATGCTGAATTCGATTGGACGATCGTTTCTGGTTCGACGCGTAATTGGAACGATTGGCCGACCATGTTCGAGGCATGACTCGAATCGCCGGTGTGCGCCGGAGAAAGCCGGGCCCGCGGGTAGCCGGAAGCGTGGCACGAAGTCGTGAGGTATCCGATGTTCCGCATGCCGGCCCATTCAACGAGGATCGAATCTGACGTGATCGATAACGACAAGCTTTGCATCGAAGTGCCCGTGACCTGGAAGGCCGCATGGGCAGATTGCCGATGGACACGACAGACGGAAGGGCAGTCGGATGCCGCGGTGTTCCGGCTCGATGCGCGCGATGGATCGCGCCGGTTCGTCAAGACCGAACCGGCCGGGCCGCTGGCCGAGCTGAGTGACGAGGCGGCGCGACTGCGTTGGCTGGAGACGACGGGCCTGCCGGGCGCGCAGGTGCTCGACGTGGCATCGGCGGCGGGGCGCGAGTGGATGCTGCTGAGTGCCGTGTACGGCGAAAACCTCGAAGTCGCGCGCCTCGGGCCGGCGGAGAAGGTGGCGATCATCGCCGACGCGCTGTGTGCGCTGCATCGGCTCGAGCCGGCAACGTGCCCGTTCGATCACGGCGCGGCGTTCCGCATCGAGCGTGCCCGCGCACGGATGAACGCGGGGCTCGTCGACGAGGACAACCTCGACGACGCGAACACGGGCGTACAACTCGACGAACTGTTCGCCAGGCTGCTGGCGAGCCGGCCGTCGATCGAGGACAGGGTCGTCACGCATGGCGACGCGTGCCTGCCCAACTTCATGGTCGAAGACGGTCGCTTCTCGGGCTTCATCGACTGCGGGCGCCTCGGTGTGGCCGATCGATATCAGGATCTGGCGCTGGCGGCGCGTGATATCGAAGCCGATCTCGGCGGTGAATGGGTTGCGCCTTTCTTCGCCCGGTACGGAATCGAGCGGCCCGATCCGCGCCGGATCGCTTTCTACCGACTGCTCGACGAGTTTTTCTGATTTCTCGGGTGTTCACGGGCGACGCGCGAGACAGTTTCTTGTTTCGCGCGTGGCTCCTTTTTTATAGTAGTCCTGCTTTTCAATCGAAGATCTTCCCGTTCTTTACGGATCTCCTCCGTCAGTCGCACTCGTGCCATGCATGGGTGAAGCGCAGACCGTCGCCGAGCGTGCACTGGAAGACCTGCGCCGCCGCAACCGGCTGATACGTGGTCGGCGAAAGCGCGCACCGTCACCGTCGCGCTTTCATCCGGCATGACACGGTACTGGATCAGTTGCCAGCGGCACGATAGCACGATGCGCAGGCATTGTTCAGACGGTTCGGTCGCGGCCGAGTTACCGTTGCGCACCTGCATGCCGCAGCGCATCCGCAGCTTCCGTGTTGTCGCGCGACTGCGCGAGCTGCAGCAGCGACTGGCCGCGCCGATCGACGTGATTCGGATTCGCGCCATGTGCGACGAGGAGCGGGATCAGCTCGAACCGATTGAACAGCGTCGCGAATCCCAGCGCGGTTTCCCCTGCGCCGTTCGTCTGGTCGATCGGGCAATGCGTGTCGATCAGGCGTCGCGCGATGTCGGGTTCGTTCCTGAAGAGGGCGCCCATCAGCGCCGTGTTGCCATGACGGTCGCCGGCGCATGCGTTTGCGCCGGCCGACAGCAGGTAGTCGAGCGCGGCTGGCTGGCCGTCGTAGGACGTGAGTATCACGGCCGTAAAACCGTGGCTGTCGGTGGCGTCGACGGGATAGCCGGCGTCGTGCAATGCACGCAGGATGTCGACGCGCCCGACTCGGGCGGCGTCGAACCAGTCTCCGTCGTAGCGGCGCAGCGATGCAGGGTCGGCCCGCGCATACGCCGGCTGGTCGGGAAGGTGCGCGCAACCGGCGATCGCGGCCAGCGCCAGGGCCGTTGCGGTCGAGCGGATCGCGCGCGTCAGGCGTTCGGATTGCATGGGGAGGTCCTGAGGTGTGGGTAGGGTCGACGTGCGCGGCGCAACCCCGCACGTCGACAGCGACCGGAGCCGCGGGATCAGTTCTCGCTCAGCTTCGCCGCGAGCGATTGCACCTGCCGGATGTCGGCGTGAACGGCCTGCGCGAGACGCGTGCCGTAGTCGGCATCGGCCTTGTAGAAGTACGACAGCATCGCGTACTGGTTGTGCGCGTTCGTCACCTTGCCGAGATCGCTGGACAGCGCGGTGATCAGGTCGTCCCTGTCCTGCTGCGACAAACCGCGGTAATACTCGCCGGCCTGACGGAACCGCAGCTTCTTGTGGATCGCCTCCTGCTGCGTCGTTCCGCCGAGCGTCATGCGGACGGACTTGTACTGCGGGTCCGGCGCGAGTTCATGCAGCGTCGACGGCTCGTAGTTCACCTCGCCCTTGCGGTCGCCGGCATTCATCTTGCCGTCCTGGTTGTTGTTGACCACCGGCACGACGGGCCGGTTGATCGGCAGGTCCATGTAGTTCGCGCCGAGCCGGTACATCTGCGTGTCGGCGTAGGCGAACAGGCGATCCTGCAGCATCCGGTCTTCGGACGGCTCGATGCCCGGCACGAGTCGCGATGGCGCGAACGCCGATTCCTCGGTCGACTGGAAGTAGTTGTCGGGTACGCGGTTCAGCGTCATCGTGCCGATCTTGCGCTCGGGGACGCCGGTCCAGACCTTCGTGTCGTCCAGCGCATCGAAGTCGAACCGGGTCAGGTCCTGCGGCGTGAGCACCTGCACGTACAGATCCCACTTCGGGAAGTCGCCTTGCTTCAGCGCGCCGTACAGGTCGTTCGTCATCATGTTCCAGTCATGCCCGATCGATGCGTCGATGTCTTGCGGACGCAAGCCGTGCACGCCTTGCTGGCTTTTCCAGTGGAACTTCACGTAGTGCACGTCGCCGTGTGCATTGACGAACTTGAACGCATGCACCGCGAAGCCGTCCATGTGACGATACGAATCGGGCATGCCCGCGTTCGTGTACAGCATCGTCAGCATGTTCGTCGCTTCGGGCGTGTTCGCGAAGAAGTCGAATGCGAGGTTCGGATCCTGCACGCCGGTCACGGCGCTCGGCTTGTTCGCGTGAACGAAGTCGGGGAACTTGATGCCGTCGCGAATGAAGAACACGGGCCAGTTGATGCCGACCATGTCCCAGTTGCCCTGTTGTGTATAGAACTTCACTGCGAAGCCGCGCGGATCGCGCGCCTGTTCGGGCGAGCCGCGATAGCCCATGACGGTGGAGAAGCGCACGAACACCGGCGTACGGGTGCCCGGCGTGAAGACCTTCGCTTTCGTCAGGTTCGAGATGTCGGCGGTCGGCACGAACTCGCCGAATGCGCCGGTGCCGCGTGCATGCACGACGCGCTCCGGAATGCGCTCGCGATCGAAGCGCTGCAGTTTCTCGATGAGTGCGGAGTCTTGCAGGAGCACGGGGCCGGCAGGGCCGGCCGTCTGCGAATTCTCGTTGTCGCCGACGGGGGCGCCCGTGTCTCGAGTGAGTTCGGCGGCATGGGGAGACGCGGAAAGTGCAACGCAGATCGTGGCGACTGCGTGTCTCAGCACGCGAAGGGAGGATGAGGACATGACGATGGAACTCCTTGAATCCGATCGGTGGTGGGGAAGCCGACTGAATTAGAAGAGATCGTCAGACGATTGGCTAATTGATATTCGATATGTTTCCGATAGCGCCGGCGTCGATGCGGTGCGAGCCTGGTTGTTATCGGCGCAGATGGTGAGTATTGTTGCGTACGCAATGAGTTGTTGCGTCGCGCATCGTGAAGCGGTCCACGATCCACGATCGTCGAACGAGGTCGGTTGAACATGCGGCGCGTGCGTGGGCTTCGCGATCCGCATTGCAAGCATCGATGCCGCAGCAGCCTCGACCAACCCGGCCGCGCGGCACCGCTCAATTCGCCGTCAACCCGCGCCCGCCTGCCACCCGAGCCCGAGGCTTTTCTGCAGCGACACGTAGTCCTTGATCAGTTCGGCTTGCCCGGCGATCACGTTCTGCTGCGCGGACAGCGCTTCGCGTTGCGTATCGAGCAGGTCGATCATCGATGCGACGCCCGCGCGATAGCGCTCGTCCATCAGCGATCGGGAATGCACGGCGGACGTCTGCACCTTGGTGAGCGCAACGACGTGCTCGCGCTGGTGTCCGTAGCGCTGCAATGCCGTGTTGGCATCCTGCAAGGCACCGAGCACTGCCTTTTGATAGTTCGCTTCCGCTTCATCGCGCGATGCTTCGGCCGCGCGAACCGCACCACGCGTGCGCCCGAAGTCGAGAATGTTCCATTGCAGATACGGTGCGCCGATCCAGGTGAAGTTCTGCTTGCGGAACAGGTGGCCCGGGTCCGTCGCGCTGAAGCCGAGATCGCCCAGCAGCGTCACCTTCGGGAAATAATCGGCGACATGCTCGCCGATCTGCGCATTGCTCGATGCAAGCCGGCGCTCGGCCGCGCGGATGTCGGGGCGCTGCTTCAGGAGCGTGGCCGGATCGCCGATCGCGACGCTGCCCGGCAGCGTCGGCAGCGGCGCGTCCGGTGTCGACAGCGCCGCGTCGAGCGCACCCGGCGCGCGGCCCGTCAGGATCGCGAGCCGGTCGAGCGATTCCGTTACCTGTGCGTCGAGCGGGATCAGCGATGCGCGCGTGTTTTCGACCTGCGTCGTCAGGCGCTCGATGTCCGTATCGGCTGCGACGCCGCGCGCACGGCGCTGCTGCGTGAGTTCGAGCATCTTCTGCTGCAACTCGGCGGTGCGCTGCGACAGCGCAAGCCGCTGCTGCTGGTCGCGCAGGTCGACATACGCGTTCGCGACTTCGGCCGCGATCGACACCTGCGTATCGGCGAGATCGGCGTCGACTGCTTCCGCTTGTGCGGACGCGGCTTCGACTGCACGGCGCGTGCCGCCGAACAGGTCGATTTCCCAGGTTGCGTCGAAGCCTGCCGAATAGAGCTGCAGCGGACCCGAGCCGCCCAGCGACGGCGACGTACCGCCCGACTGGTTCGAGCCGTTCGACGGCAGCAGCGAACCGAGCGCACTGACGTCCGGCTCGCGCATGCGGATGGCGGCGACGGTGGCCGACGATTTCGGCAACTGCGCGGCACGCTGTTGCGCGAGCTGCGCGCGCGATGCGCGCAAGCGTGCCTGCGCGGCGTGCAAGTCGGGGTTGTACACGAGCGCGGCGGTGATCAGGTCGTCGAGCTGGCGATCGTTGAGCGTGTGCCACCACGCGCTCGGCGCGGGGGTGGTGGCGTCGACGCCGGAAGCCGGCGCGCGCACGAAGGTCGGCGCATCCGGTGCGGCGGGCGCGCCGCGGTAGTCGGGGCCGACCGTGCAGCCGGCGAGCAGGCACGCGGCCGCACACAGCGTGAGCGCAGGGCGACAGGGCATTGAGAAGGGTTTCATCGCGTAAGACGGTTCAGTGGCCGGACGACATCGGCTGCGGCCCGCGCGGCGTTCTCAGCAGCAGCGCGAGCGGCACGCAGGCGAGCAGCGCGAGGCCCAGCAGATAGAAGGTTTCGGAATAGGTCATCACGACGGCCTGGATCTGGATCTGCTGCGCGAGCTGTCCGAGCGCGCGCATGTTCGAATATGCGAGATCGCCGGTGTGTGCGAACCAGTTGGCCGCATAGGCCGACAGCCGGTCTTGCCCGATCAGCGAGTTCGCCGTCACCGATTCGCGCAGCGCGGCCGTATGGAAGGTCGTGCGGCGGTCGATCACGGTGCCGATGATCGCGAGCCCGATCGAGCCGCCGAGGTTACGCGCCATGTTGTAGAGCCCCGCCGCATCGCCCGAATCCTCGCGCGCGACGGCCGCCATCGACGCCTGGTTAAGCGGCATCATCGCGAGCATCTGAGCGAGACCGCGGATCAGTTGCGACCATACGAAGTCGTGACCGACGCTCTGCGCGGTCAGGCTGATGTCGAGCATGCAGCTCAGGCAGAACAGCAGCAGCCCCGAGATGACGAGAATGCGGAAATCAACCTTGCCGAGCAGGCGCGGCAGGATCGGCATCACGAGGAACGCGGGCAGCCCCGACAGCAGCATGATCGCGCCGGCCTGCTGCGCGTTGTAGCCGGCGACGATCGCGAGGAACTGCGGCAGCAGGTAGGACACGCCGTACAGCCCGGCGCCGACCGCGGACACGATCACGATCACGCTCGCGTAGCGCGGGTTGCGCATCAGCGACAGCCGCATGATCGGCCGCTTCGCAAAGATCTGCGACAACGCGATCAGGATCATCCCGGCGAGCGACACGAAGCTCAGCGTGACGATCATCTGCGATTCGAACCAGCGTTCGCGCTGGCCTTCCTCGAGCACGACGGTGAGCGAGCTCAGCCCGATCGCGAGGCCGGCGATCCCGAGCCAGTCCGCGTTGAAGAACGTGCTCCATTGCGGGCGGTCGGACGGCAGCCCGAACCACAGCAGCCCCATCAGCAGCAGGCATACGGGCAGGTTGATGAAGAAGCACCAGCTCCAGTTCACGTTCTCCGCGAGCCAGCCGCCGAGCACCGGGCCGAACAGCGGCCCGAGCAGCACGATCAGGCCGAACAGCGTCATGCCGACCGGCAACTGCGACAACGGCAGCCGCGTGCGGATGATGGTCTGAGCGGTCGGGATCAGTGCGCCGCCGGTGAAGCCCTGGCCGATCCGGCCGGCGATCATCATCGGCAGCGAATGCGACCAGCCGCACATCATCGAGAACGCGATGAACAGCGCGGAGTTCGTCAGCAGGAAATTACGCAATCCGAACACGCGCGTGAGCCACGCGGCGAGCGGGATCATCACGATTTCCGACATCAGGTAGCCGGTCGAGATCCAGGTGCCTTCGGTGCCGGTCGCGCCGATTTCGCCCTGGATCTGCGGCAGCGCGGAGTTCGTGATCGAGATGTCGAGCGTCGCCATCAGCGCGCCGAGCGCGCCGGCCGCGACCGCGATCCAGTCGGTCACGCTCGCACGGCCTTCATGCGGCGGCACGGGCGTCGTGGCGGACGGTTCAGCCATGATGCGTCTCGTCGCGGGTCGAGCGCGTATCGACGTCGACCGTCACCGACAGCCCCGGCAGCAGCATGCGTTGCGCGCGGGCGTTCGCGGCGAGGCGGATGCGCACCGGCACGCGCTGGACGATCTTCGTGAAGTTGCCGGTCGCATTCTCGGGCGGCAGCAGTGCGAACTGCGCGCCCGTGCCGGGTGCGAAGCTGTCGACGACGCCGGACAGCGCACCGTCCGGCAGTGCATCGACGTGCAGTTCGACGGGCTGGCCGATGCGCATGTTGCCGATCTGCGTTTCCTTGAAGTTCGCGACGAGGTAGATCGAATCGACGGGCACCACGGTCAGCAGGCGCGTGCCGGGCTGCACGTATTGACCGACGCGTACCGTGCGATCGCCGACGCGGCCGGCGAGGGTGCTGCGCACGATCGTGTTGTCGAGGTCGAGCTGCGCCTGCGCGGCGCTGGCCTGCGCGGCTTCGAGCTGCGCGCGCGCCTGCTGGAGCTGCGCGGTGAACGACGCGATCTGCGTGCGCGCGGCTGCGATCGACGCATTGTTCGCGGCGAGTGTCGCGGCTGCCTGGTCACGCGTGCTCTTCAGGTCGGCCACGCGTTCGTGCGTTTCCGCGCCGGTCGCCGCGAGCGGCGCATAGCGCGTGTATTCGTCGCTTGCGTGCTGGGCATTGATCCGAGATACCTTCGCCTGCGCGTCGGCCTGTTCGAGATTTGCATGCTGCTGGCCGATGTCGGCCTCGGCGCGTGCGATATCCGCGCGGCGCGCATCGACGGTCGCAAGCGATTGCGCGAGCGCGACCTGGTACTGGCGCACGTCTAGCCGCACGAGCGGATCACCGGCCTTCACGGCCTGGTTGTCGCGGACATACACATCGGTCACGTAACCGGCGACCTTCGGCGCGGCGGTCATGCTGTCCGCCTGCAGGTACGCGTCGTTGGTACTTTCGATGAAGCGGCCGACCGTCCACCAGCGGCCGAGCCAGACGGCGCCGCCAATTGCCGCGAGCACGGTGACGACGAGCAGGATGCGCCGTTTCGATCCGTTGCCGTTTCGCGGCGTTGTTCCGTTTTCCTGACGATCTGCTTTCTGTGGCGAGTCTTGCGGCGTCGACATGCTGGCGTCCAATTTATTCCGATCGGAAGAATTATTCCAGTTGATAGAATTGTGTCAAGTAGAATGTCGATCGACCGAATGACGAGGAAGGCATGAACGAAGCGAAGAAGCTGCGCCGCACGTCGGCGGGCGGCTACGCCCGCGGCGACGAAACGCGCTTGCGGATCATCGAGGCGGCGATCGAACTGTTCGGCGAGCGCGGATTCGCGGGGGCATCGACACGCGAGATCGCCGCGATGGCCGGCGTGAACGCGCCAGCGCTCCAGTATTACTTCGAGAACAAGGAAGGCGTGTACCGCGCATGCGTGGAGACGATCGCCGAGCATGGCTGGGAGGTGTTCGCGCCGTCGGTCGGCCATGCGTGGGCGATGCTCGATGCGGACGCGGACGTCGACGTGCTGATCGACGCGTTCGTCGGGCTGCTGCGCGCGCTGTCGGACCGGATGTTCACGGCGCCGAAGACGATGAACCAGCGGTTGTTCTTCGCGCGCGAGCAGGTCGGCCAGGAGCCGGCGAGCGCGAGCGAAATCCTGATGAAGCGGATGCGCAAGCCGCTCAACGACGTGAGCGCCGAGCTGATCGGCCGCATCTCGGGGCGGCCGGCCGACGATCCCGTCACGCGCTTGCGCGCGATGAGCCTGTTCGGGCAGATCACGGTGTTCCACATCGCGGAGCGTTCTGCGCTGCAGGTGCTCGAATGGGAGGCGTTCGAAGGCGAGCGCGCTGCGCTGCTGATCGAGACGATTGCCGAACAGACGCGCGTATTGCTCGAGCAATGGCATGCGCAGCGCGACGTATCGGCTGCCGATCCCGATGCCGGCTCGAAGCAGGCGCAGGGCGCGGCGGCGAAACGTGCGGCGAAGGCGGGGGCGTCGACGCCCGCCGCGAAAAGCACGCGGCGCGTGCACAAGCCCGCCGCGCGCTGAACGCGGCGCCCCGTCGGCCCCGGCCGGTCAACCCGGCTTGCGCTCCGGTTCGACGGGCGACGGCGGCCGGGCCGTCGGTTCGGCAGCATGGCCGTTGCTGGTGTTTTCGCCGTTGCTGCCGTTTTCGCCATCGACGACAGGCCGCGATCCGTCCGCGTACGCAACGACGCTGCGCTGCGGATTGGCGATCCGGATGCCGCGTTCGCGGAACGTCTCCGCGATCCGCCGGTTGAATTCACGCTGCACGCTCCAGCGCGTCGAGTCCGTGCATTGCATCTGTCCGGCTAGCGCGAGCGTCGCGCCGTCGACCTGGTCGATACCCCAGTAGCTGAAGTCCGACAGGATGCCGTCGCGGTATTTCGGATCGTCGCGCAACGCGGCGCCGATCTCCTTCAGCGTCGCGATCGCGCGATCGATATCCTCGCCATAGGCAATGCTGATCTTGACGGCCGCGTTGCCGAGCCCGCGATTCGTGTTGTTGACGGTCGTCACCGAGCTGAACGGGATCGTGTACAGCGATCCGTCGCCCGCGCGCAGTCGCACGGTGCGGATCGACAGGTACTCGACCGTGCCCGACACGCCGGCGAGCGTGACCCAGTCGCCAACCTGCATCGCGTTTTCCATCAGCAGGAAGATCCCGGTGATGAAATCCTGCACGAGCTTCTGCGAGCCGAAGCCGAGCGCGACGCCGAAGATGCTCGCGCCGGCAAGCAGCGGGCCGACGTTCACGCCGAGCTGGCTGAGGCCCGTCAGCACGACGACGAGCGCGATCATCACGAACAGCAGCGAGCGCAACATCGGCAGCAGCGTGCGCAGTCGCGCCGCGCGCACGAGATTGCCTTCGCGTGTCCATCGCTGCAGGCGGCGCTCGATCGCGATGTTCGCGGCTTCCCACACGATGAGCGCGACGACGGCCGCAACCGCGATCGTCACCAGCGCCGACGCGAGCCGGTGGCCGATCGTGCCGGTTTCGAACGCACGGAAGATCGGCACGCCCCAGATCTGCAGCAGCAACACGATGGTCACGATGCCGATCGCGCCCGACACGATCTGGCGCAGCAGCGGGTAGTAGCGGTACGCGTGCAGATGGACGAGCGTGCGGTCTTCTTCGCGGCCCTGGAACAGCCGCGCGAGCGCGCCGAACACGACGATCGACACCATCCGCATGCCGATCATCACGGCGATCGAGCGGCCGCCGAGCGTGATCAGCACGCGATAGCCGTTGTGGACGTCGAGCGCCCACACGAACCACAACGCCATCACGATGAATACCGACACGGGCGCCCATGCGTCGGCGAGCGCATTCGCGACCATCGCGAAGGACGGACGGTCGTCGCCGGCCGCGCGGATTCGCGCGGCGACCGGCTGGCGGCACTGCAGGATCAGTGCCGACACCATCAGGTGCCCGACGAGCGCGACGGCTTTCAGCAGCGCGACGTGACCGGCCTCGCTGAGACCGAAGTTCGCGGCGATCTCGACAGCGGCCGTGCAGGCGCCGACCACGATCACGATCCGCGCGATCGAGCGTTGCGCGAAATCGGCCCACGCGTCGCTGATATGCAGCAACCGCAATTGCCGTGCATCGGGCTGGAAGAACAGCCGGCTGACGATCGTGACGAGGCGGCAGATCACGTAGATGTCGATCAGCGCCTCGAGCGCGGATTCGATCGGGGTGCCCGTATCGCCGATCGCCGACATCGTCAGGCTCGCGACGCCGACGAACACGAGCAGCGGCACGGCACGCAACGCGAGGCTGACGAGCGCGCGCGGCATCCGGTGCAGCAGCGTGGTGTGACGGCGCGCGTGGCCGCGGCCTTGCGACGATGCGGGGGCGGCGTTGGGAGCGTCGGCGGCGTTGGGTTTGGCGGGTGTGTCCGGCGGCGCGTTGTCGTCGTCGGGCGTGGCGGAGTCTGGCGCGGTGCGGCGCGACGTGTCGGCACGCCGTGCGGCCACCGCGGCCAGCGCGCGTCGCAACAGCCGCTTCGCAAACCATTCGACGAAGAGCGCGGGCACGAGCACGGCGATGATGATCCAGAGCGCGTGCGCGAGATCCGCTCGCTCGTCGGCTCGCACCAGCCTGTCATGCCACCAGCTTCCAACCGAGCCGATATCGAGCAGCGAGCGCAGCGACTCCTTCAGCGCACCGCCGATCTCGGTGGTCCAGCGGGATCCCTGCCGGACGAGCATCGACGCGAGCCCGTTCGACGTGAGCGCACCCGGGGCCGCGACAGCCGACGCGCCGCTGGCCGCAGCCGCATCGCTCGCCGCGACCGCGGGTGCGGCAAGCGCGCCGACGGCCGCGATCGCACGCAGCGTCGTTTCGACCTGCGCGCGATCGCGCGGATTTTCGAGCACATTGAGTGCCTGCTGCGCCTGTTGCGGTGTCAGCGCGGGCGCGGTGCCGGAAGCGGCCGACGCGGTGGCCGGGGCGGGAGCGGCCGCATGGGCGGCCGAGACGACGGCGGCAAGCAGCCAGCCGAGGAGGATATGTCGCATGGGGTGGGCATGCGGGCGCGCATCGGCGCGCGGCCCGCCGGGCTGAACGATGGACGGAAGTTAACATGATCGCGATCGGAACCGAATAGTTCCGTCGACGACCATTCGAATCGGGCATGCCCGATGCGGCGCGGGCATTTGCGGCGCGTTTTCGCGATCATGTGCGTGGCACAGACTGCAGGCAGTCAGATAGGGTGCCGCGTCTCGATTACCGGATGTGAAAGGATTTTGTAAATCATGCTGGCCAGCAACGGTGAGCGATGTGCGCATTGCTCCGGATTAATCCGGAGTCCTTCCAAATCACGCTTGCTGGTCGTGAAAGACCGGCAAAACGTGTTCTGCAATTTCTTCGACGACGTCGCGCACGGGCCGGTCCGATCCCGGATTCAGCGTGACGTGATGCGTGCCCGCCGCGCGCATGTCCTGCAGGATGTCGATCAATGCGCGGCGTCCGGTTGCATAGCCGAGCGGCAATGCGGTGGCCGGCGCATCGGGATCCGCGACGAGGTCGAGTCGCATCGACACGCCGAACGCGCGAAAGGCCGGCTGCGCGAGCCGGTCGACCGCTGCGCGCCACATCGAATAGCGTGCGCGCTGCGTGTCCGGATCGCGGTGGTACGTCATCCAGCCGATCGAGTGACGCGCGATCCAGTCGACGCTTTGCCCGCCCGAGCCGACCGCCAGCATCGGCACCGCGTCGGCGCCGCGCGGCAGCAGCGTGAATTCGGGCGCATCGGGCGGCGCTTCGTCGGGCAGCACGCGCGATGGCACACCGAGCGCGGCCGCGACGATGTCCCAGTGCGCGCGGTACCGGTCGCGTCGCGTTTCCGCATCGACGCCGAACGCCGCATATTCGGGCGGCCGGTCGCCGGAGCCGAGCCCGAGGATGAAGCGTCCGCCCGACAGCGTCGCGACCGACAACGCGCCTTTCGCGATATGCAGCGGATGACGCAGCGGCAGCACGATCGCGCCGCTGGCGAGCGCAATCCGGCGCGTGCGTGCCGCCAGTGCGCCGAGCAGTACCCACGGGTCGAGGTGGCCGACCGGGTCGGGGTAGTCGGCGCTGTTCAGCGGCACGTCGCGAATCCACAGCGCGCGAAAGCCGAGCGTATCGGCCAGCGCTGCGAGTTCGAGTTGCTTGCCGAAGTCGGCGACGACATGGCCGGTGCGAAGCAGCGGAAGCGTGAGGCCGATCGACAACTGCCCGGCCGAAAAGACGCGATGCGCGACGTCGGAGCGGGCAGGGGCGGGCGTGGTCATGTCGAGTCCTTGGAGGCGGTGCAAAGCGAACGCGCGACGTTGCGTGTCCGAATGCTAGCGTGTTTGCACGCCGGCCGCGCGGCACGGTGTGCGCGCCGCCCGATCGAGCGCGACCGGCGACGTCGAGCCAAAGAGGGCCATGCGGGCAGCAGGCCGGGCATAATCGGTGCCTTCCGTCATTGAATAAAACGAATCCGGATGAACGCGCTTCAATATGGGGTGATCGGTCTGGCGGCGAGTGCGATGCTCTTCGCGGTCGCGTCCGACGCGCTCGCGGACGATGCGGAGCGTGCCGCCATCTGCAAGACCGCCGAGCAAACGGGCTACACGGCCGACATCCGCAATTGCCTGCGGCTGAAATACGACGCGGCCGACAAACGGTTGAATGCCGCCTACAAGACGAAGATGGCGAGCCTGGATGCGCAGGGCAAGGCGAGGTTGCGCGATGACGAGCGCCGCTGGCTCAAGGCGCGGGATGCCGGCTGCGCCGAATCGCGGCAGCCCGATGCCGGCGGCACGCTCGGGCTCGTGGAGGTTGACGGTTGCTTCGTCGACGAAACCGAACGTCGCGTCAAGGTCATCGAGGCCTTTCGTTGAGATGTTGCGCCGGCCCCGGCGCTACGCCACCCGCAGCGTCGTGCCGCGCAGCGTGAGGCCAAGGCGCGACGCCACGCGTTGCGACGCGCGGTTGCCGCTGTCGGTGCTGTAGAACAGCGTGCGTGTTTGAAGCGACGGCAGCCGCGACCACGCTGCGGTCACCGTCGCGGCGAGGCCGCGCCCCCGAAATGCCGGGGCCGTCGCGAGACCGAGTTCGGCACCGACACCGGATAGCCGCGCGGCGAATGCGACGGACGCGACTTCTCCGTCGACGACGGCCGCGCACCACGGCGCCCACAGATCGGCGCTGCTTCGAAACCCCATCGAGAACAGGCCGTCGGGCATCCCGTGTGTAGACAGCGCATGCAGCAGATGCCGACCTGCGTCGCTGTCGCCATCGATCAGCGCGACGTGCGCGTCGGTGTCGAAACCGAGTGCGTGCGGCAGCGCGTAGACGAGGCCGATGTTCCAGTGCGGAACAGGGGCGAGCAGCGCGAGATAGCGTTCGAGATGCGCGGGCTGCATGCGGTCCGCCAACGGCGGTTCGCTGTCTGCCAGGCGCGCCAGTTCGTGTGCGACAGGGGTGGGCACGTCGGCGCGTACGCCTGCCACGCTGCCGTCCACGCATCTGCCGAGCCAGAAACGCGGCCCGGGCGAGCAGTCGGGATCGTTCTCGCGTTCGATCCGGCGATCCGGATACAGCCGGAACAGCGTCCGGTAGTCGATATCCAGCCAGTCGTGTGTGTCAGGCATGCGTCGGGTAGAAGGCTCCGGTCAGGTGGCGGCGAGGTGCGCGAGGAATGCCGGGGCGGGCCCGCACGCTATTCACGTGTATGCGGCACTGTGGGGCGATTGTAAGCTGACCGGCGAGCGCGCAGATGCAACGACGTGATATCGGCGCGGACCGGGCCGGCGCGGCATGACGGCATGTCTGGCCGACGCTCGCCGATCCGGCACGCGTTTCAGTTTCGAAACGTTCGCGCTGCTTGCCGGTGCGCGATTCACCACGATGGCCCCGCTTCGGCCCGCGCGGCCTTGCGGCATGAAGCATGGTGCGCTCCTTGCATATCTGTACGGGCCGTGAGCGCGGTCGCGGACGCAGTCGGTCCGGCGATCGCTTCAGTGGGTCGGACGTATCGGAGACGGGGACAAGAGAATGAAAACAGACCGAATCGCAACGTATCGTGTTGCAAACATGAATCGCCGACCTGCCCGCGTATTCGATTCGCCGTTGATTGAGGCGACGTGAGCGCGCGGCTTTCCGTTCCATCCGAGCAATCGGGTTTGTTCTGAACGACGACGTGCAGCTGTGACGCACGAGGCCGACTGGTGCCGGTCGGCCGTCGGGGATGAACTTCGAATGCCTGTGGATGGCCCGGCCCGGATCCCGGATCGTCATGCTGCCGCGCGCAACGCGAGCCGTCGCGCGGCGTAGGTGTGCGTGCGCCGTGCATCGCGTCGGCGTGGCGGGGCAGAGCCGGATCGCACCGGAAAGCCGGCAGCGCATCGATGCATTCGGCATCGCGGAACACAAGCAGTCCAGGGGAAGCGTTTGCCGGCCGCAGCATGGCGGACGCCGCGAAATTGTGCTGTCAGTTGATCCACTACCCCGATGGATCAATTGTTGAAGCGCCCATCGCCGAGTGGCGGATGGGCGTCTTTTTTTGTGCGCCGGTTTGCGACGCGAGCCATCGGCCCGGCCGCGCGGCGTTCTGTATCATGTGCTGGCGTGCCTGGCTGCCCGTGCGGGCGCACGGCTTGCCGGCGCGCCTGATCACGCGTTGCCAACATGAACGACAAAGCCCTGCACGACCCCTCAACCGCCGGCATCGATCCGGCCGCGCTCGACGCGTTGCACACGTTCGTCGAGCGTCATCCACGCCTGCTGGTGCTGACCGGCGCGGGCATCAGCACCGACTCCGGCATTCCCGGCTATCGCGACCGCAACGGCCAATGGATGCGCTCGCCACCGATCCAGTTCCAGGAATTCCTCGGCTCCGATGCCGCGCGGCGGCGCTACTGGGCGCGCAGCATGATCGGCTGGCCCGTCGTCGGCCGCGCGCAGCCGAACGGGTCGCACGTCGCGCTGGCGCGGCTCGGCAGCGCAGGGCGGATCGAGCGTCTCGTCACGCAGAACGTCGACGGCCTGCACCAGCGCGCGGGCAGCGGCGACGTAATCGAGCTGCACGGCGGCATCGACGGCGTCACGTGCCTCGACTGCGGTGCGCATCATGCGCGCGCGACGATCCAGGTCATGCTCGAGGCCGACAATCCTGAACTGCTGGGTGCGCAGGCCGAGCCGGCCGCGGATGGCGACGCGCATCTCGAATGGGCGGCGCTCGACACGTTCCGCATCCCGGCGTGCCCCGCGTGCGGCGGGCTGCTGAAGCCGGCGGTCGTGTTCTTCGGCGAAAACGTGCCGCGCGAGCGCGTGGCG
Organism: Burkholderia sp. D-99; assembly: GCF_011605345.1. Lineage (GTDB taxonomy): Bacteria > Pseudomonadota > Gammaproteobacteria > Burkholderiales > Burkholderiaceae > Burkholderia. The sequence continues at coordinate 1,405,182 of NZ_JAAOXM010000001.1, read as the reverse complement.
CTCGCGTCGCAGGCGCTCGATGCGGCCGATGCGCTGTTCGTCGTCGGCTCGTCGCTGATGGTGTATTCCGGCTACCGCTTCTGCGTGTGGGCGCAGGCGCAGCACAAGCCGGTCGCCGCGCTCAATCTCGGCCATACGCGCGCCGATCCGATGCTGACGCTGAAGGTCGAAGCGCGCTGCGCACCCGCGCTCGACGCGCTGACCGCGCGGCTGGGCCTCGCGGGCCACGCACCGGAGCAGGCATCGTGACCGGCCCGACCTCTTCGCCCGATCCGTCCGCGCGGCTGTCGGCGCCGGCGGCCGAACGCAATCGCGGGCCGATCCTCGACGTCTTGCGCCACGTGTTGCCGGCGAGCGGCCGCGTGCTCGAAATCGCGAGCGGCACGGGCCAGCACGTCGTCCACTTCGCGCAGGCGCTGCCTGGCCTGCACTGGCAACCGAGCGATCCCGATGCGCAGGCGCGGCGCTCGATCGCCGCGTGGGTTGCCCATGCGGGCCTCGCCAACGTTGCCGGGCCGCTGGCGTTCGACGTGCGCGACGCGTCGTGGCCGGTCGACGCGCTCGACGCGATCGTCTGCATCAACATGATTCACATCTCGCCCTGGGCCTGCACCGACGCGCTGTTCGCGGGCGCGTCGCGCCTGCTGCGGCCGGGCGGCGTGCTGTTCCTGTATGGGCCGTATCGCCGCGAGGGTCGGCATACGGCGCCGTCGAACGCGGCATTCGACCTGCAGTTGCGCAGCCGCGACCCGTCGTGGGGCGTGCGCGATCTCGAAACCGTCGTCGCGCTCGGCCTCGATCGCGGGCTCGACTGCATCGAGGTGGTCGAGATGCCGGCGAACAACCTGAGCGTCGTGTTCCGGCGGCTGCCGCACGCGGAGCAATGACACGGAAGCGCGCATCGCCGCCGGGTTTCCACTATCCTTTCGCCTGTGCGCGCGACCCGGGTCGGGTCGCGCCCCGTTTTTTCCGGAGAATTGACTAATGGGCAAACAAGCAATCGGTGTGATCGGGCTCGCGGTGATGGGCCGCAATCTCGCACTCAATATCGAGAGCCGCGGTTACGCGGTGTCGGTGTACAACCGCAGCCGCGAGAAAACCGACGAACTGATCGCCGAATTCCCCGGCCGCAACCTGGTGCCGACCTACACGCTCGAGGAGTTCGTCGCGTCGCTCGAAACGCCGCGCCGGATCCTGATGATGGTGAAGGCGGGCGAAGCGACCGATGCGACGATCGCATCGCTCAAGCCGCTGCTCGAGAAGGGCGACGTGCTGATCGACGGCGGCAATACGCACTTCACCGATACGATCCGCCGCAACCAGGAGCTCGCGCAATCGGGCCTGCACTTCATCGGCACCGGCGTGTCGGGCGGCGAAGAGGGCGCGCTGCGCGGCCCGTCGATCATGCCCGGCGGCCAGCGTGACGCGTACGACCTCGTCGAGCCGATCCTCAAGCAGATCGCCGCGAAGGCGCCGTCGGACGGCGAGCCGTGCGTCGCATACATGGGCCCGGACGGTGCGGGCCATTACGTGAAGATGGTCCACAACGGCATCGAATACGGCGACATGCAGCTGATCGCCGAAAGCTACTCGGTGCTGAAGGACGTCGCGGGCCTGACCAACGACGAACTGGGCGCGGTGTACACCGAATGGAATCAGGGCGAGCTCGACAGCTACCTGATCGAGATCACGTCGAAGATCTTCGGCAAGAAGGACGAAGAGACCGGCAAGCACCTCGTCGACGTGATCCTCGATCGCGCCGCGCAGAAGGGCACCGGCAAGTGGACGAGCCAGAACGCGCTGGATCTCGGCGTGCCGCTGCCGCTCATCACTGAGTCGGTGTTCGCGCGCGTGCTGTCGTCGCTGAAGACCGAGCGTGTCGCGGCCAGCAAGATCCTGTCGGGCCCGGCCGCCGTGCCGTTCGACGGCGATCGCGCCGCGTTTGTCGAAGCGGTGCGCCGCGCGCTGTACCTGAGCAAGGTGATCTCGTACGCGCAGGGCTTCGCGCAACTGCGCACGGCGTCCGAAGAGTACGGCTGGAGCCTCGATCTCGGGACGATCGCGAAGATCTTCCGCGCGGGCTGCATCATCCGCGCGCGCTTCCTGCAGAAGATCACCGACGCGTATGCGAAGGATCCGGCGCTCGCGAACCTGCTGCTCGATCCGTACTTCAAGGACATCGCCGCGAATTACCAGGCGTCGCTGCGCGACGTCGTGGTTGCCGCGGTGAAGGCCGGCGTGCCGGTACCGGCGTTCGCGTCGGCCGTCGCGTACTTCGACAGCTATCGTTCCGAGCGGCTGCCGGCGAACCTCGTGCAGGCGCAGCGCGACTTCTTCGGCGCGCACACGTTCGAGCGTACCGACAAGCCGGGCAGCTTCCACGCGAACTGGTCGTAACCGGCTGGCGGGGACAGCATTGTTGCGAAAATCTATTCTATGAATAGGGTTTCTCTCTCCCGGATGCCGGCATTGTTGGCTCCGGGGAAACAGTGTTTTCGCTCTTTCATGGTTTTCCCTAGGTGTTCCCGGGACTAAACTCTGTTCCATCGCTGCAGACATGGTGTGTGCGGCGGAGCAAAAAAAATCCCGGAGGTAATCATGAAATCGCTGATCGCAACGTTCGCCGCAGCTGCCGTTCTCGCCGTTCCCGCCGTCTCGTTCGCCCAACAGAATGCGCCTGTCACCCGTGCACAGGTGAAGGCCGACCTGGTCGCCGTCCAACAGGCCGGCTACAAGCTGGGCAGCGACCGTACGACGTACCCGGAAAGCATTCAGGCCGCTGAAGCCCGTCTGAACCCGCAACAGAACGTCGCCGCTGCCGACACGACCGGCTATGGCGCACAACCGGCTGCCGCGCAGGAATCCGGCGCACCGGCCAAGGCCAAGACCGGCTGGCAAGTCAAGCGCATCGCTGACGACGCTCCGATCTACAAGGGTCGTTAATGGTGGTTCGGTCGGTGCGGCCGCCTTGGCGGCCTGATCCGGCCCCTGAAGGTCAAACAGCCCGTCGTTCCGTTATCCGGAACGACGGGCTGTTTTCATTGGCGGCGCGCGTATCGCGCCAGCCGCCGGTTCAGTGCAGCGGGCGCCTGCCGCGTCCGATATCCCGGAACAGCGCTTCGGCCGGTTCCAGCACCTGCAGCCACGTTTCGTCGTAGCCGCTCAGCGTGTCGAGCGCGTCGCGCAGCCGCTCGATCGCGAGGACCGGCAGCTCGACGCTATGGCGCGTGGCACCGGTCATGTGCGCGACGCTCGCCAGCTGGACGAGTGCATCGGCCGCCTCGGCGACGTCGGTCGCGAACAGCAGGTGCCGGTTGAGCAATTCGACCAGGCCGCTGGAACCGGAGAAATCGTCGGCGTTGAGCTGCACGGAAAGAAACGTCGCGTTGTTCATTGTCATGCTCCTCGTTGTCGTTGGATCGCGCAGTGCATCACCGAGTATAGGTGGCGATCGACGGGGAGAATGTGACGGGATCGATACGGCAGGCGAGGGCGGCGACGCGTGCGGAAGATCCGCGGCAGGCCCGCCCGACGGCCCGCGCGGCGCGGCCTGCAGGCCATCGGCACGCCGGTGCGGCACCGCAAGAATGTTGCAGGATCAGGCATCTGTCGCGGCCTTGACCGCCACAAATGGTATCTTTGCCGGTCGGAACGACGCGAAAAAGGGGCCGGTGAGCCCGTTCGCACCGACGTTCCGCTGTGGAAACTGACGGCCGCGAGAGCGGTCGGATACTGGTTGGTCCGGCCGTCCGGCCGGACATCGTGCGTCGCGCACCGGGGGGCGGTGGGCGGCGCAACGACGCAAATCCGGGAGGACCCTTGAGAGAAACTATTCCCATCCACGATGCGCTGACGCGCTGGCTGCCGCAGGCGGCGCTCGTTGCCGCGGCCATCGCGCTGACGGGCTGCACGATGACGCCGTGGACCGACAGCTGGCAGCCGGCGCGCCAGTCGGCGCCCACGTCGGCCGCGACGCCGGGCGTGATCGCCGGCTATTACCGCGTGAATCCCGGCGATACGCTCGCGGGCGTCGCGAACGCCTATGGGCAGCGCGTCCAGGACGTGGCCAGCTGGAACCACATGGCGCCGACCGATGCCGTGTATCCCGGCCAGGTGCTGCGCGTCGCGCCGCCGCCCGCTGCGACGTCGCTCGGGCAGCCGTCCGCGGCCGCGCAGCCGGGCTCGCTCGCGTGGCCTGCCACCGGTGTCGTGGCGGCGCCGTTCGCGGCCGGCAAGACGCGCGGTGTCGTGATCGCGGCCTCCGGGCCCGACCATTCGGTGCGGGCCGCGGCGGCCGGGCGCGTGGTTTACGCCGGGTCCGGCGTCAAGGCCTACGGCCCGCTCGTGATCCTGAAGCATGAGAACGGGCTCATCACGGCCTACGGACACAACGGCAAACTGCTGGTCAACGAAGGTGACGCGGTGCGCCAGGGCCAGCCGGTCGCCGAAATGGGCACCGACGCAAACGGCCGTTCGACGTTCGAGTTCGAAGTCCGCCAGAACGGCAAGGTCGTCGATCCGATGAACTTCCTGCCGCGCAACGGCGGCTGACGATCCGCCTCATCCCCGTGTGCGCCGCCCGGCGCACACGCGCCGGCCTTTTCCCGCCTTCATCCTTTCCAGAGCGTTACCGCGCCGGCCCGTCGCGCGTGATTGCCGAGCCAGCGAATGCCCAGTGCGAGCGCCACCGCGCCGATCGCGATCAGCGAACACTGGACTGCGACCGGCAGGTAGCCGTGCGGCCGCGGATCGACGAACGGGTAGGGATACCAGTTCTCCAGCGCGCCGCGCACGAGCGTATAGCCGAGATAGACGACCGGAAAGCCGAGCCATGCGAACGCGCTGCGCCGCGGGATCGGCAAGCGCGGCTCCACGTACAGCCAGTCGCACAGCATGACGAGCGGCACAATCCGGTGCAGCACCCAGTTGTTGAATGCCGGCGTGACGTGGCGCAGCGCATCGAGCCGCGCGAGCAGGAGTTCGTAGACGATCGCGGTGATCAGGACGTACAGCACCGCGGCGCCGCGCATCGATTCGTAGCGGGCCGAGCCGGGGCGCGCGATGCGCCAGAGCCCGGCGGCCAGCATGACCGCCGCATAGAGGCTGCTCAGTTGCGTGAAGTAGCTGAGAAAGTTGCCGAGCTGGACCGCGGGCATGCCCCAGTAGCCGGCGATGCTGTGCAACGTCGTCGACACCGCGAGCAACGCGGCGGTCAGCCGATAGGCCGCAACGAAGAACGCCTTGCTCATGATGCGCGCGCAACGTCGTCACCAAAGCTTCATCGTGCCACAGCCGTTTCCGTGCGCGATGCGGATTTTCCATATGACAGCTCGCGCGGCGCGCGTTGCCGATTCGTCAGATATTTGACCGCGACGCGCAAAACCGGCTGCCCGTGCAGCTACAATCGTGACAACCCTCTGCCGGGCGCCGGCCGGTTCGGCATTCGCCCCTCCCCGCATACAACACGCAACTCGAGACGAAGCATGAGAAACATCCTCGCGAAACAGACGCGCTACAGCTCGCCCGCGATCTTCTTCCACTGGGCCGTGTTCGTGCTGGTGGCGCTGGCCTACCTGGCCATCGAGATCCGCGGGCCGAAAGGCAGCGACAGCCGGGTGTTCTGGATGAACGTGCATCTCACCGCGGGCACGCTCGTGCTCGTGCTGTCGGTGCTGCGCGTGCTGTGGCGAGTCGTCAGCCGCGTGCCGGAGGCCATTGCGCAAGCGGCGCTGCTGCGCTGGCTCTCGAAGCTCGCGCATCTCGCGCTCTACGTGTTCATCATCGCGCAGCCGCTGCTCGGCATCATGATGATCAATATGGGCGGCAAGCCGGTGTCGCTCGACTGGCTCGGCGTGTCGTTCACGCTGTTCGGCCCCGACAAGGCGCTGCGGCCGACGATCAAGGAAGCGCACGAGCTGATCGGCAACGCGTTCTACTTCGTGATCGGATTGCACGCGCTGGCGGCGCTCTACCATCATTTCATCCGGCGCGACGACGCATTGCGGCGCATGGCGCCCTGAACGGCACGTTCCGGAAGCATGCAGCAGGCGGGGGCGCATGGTTGTGTTGACAACCATGCGCCCCCGGTCCGTTTACCGACATCCGCGCTGGTCAGCGCGTTGAACATTCTGTAACATCTCGGCTGTTTTTACATTCCGCTTACTCGCTGCCGCGCATGTTGCACCGACATCGTCACCTGACCGCCTGGCTTGGCGTGCTCGCGATCTGGTTCGCGATCGCGGCGCCGCTGGTGTCGCAGTGGCGCGTCGTGCAGGCGGCCACGCCCGACGCGATCGTCTGCAGTGCAGAGCATGGCGCGCATCGGTCAGCCGATGCCGGCCGCATGCACGATCATGCGCTGCATCTCGATGCGTGCGGCTACTGCGGCTTCTTCGCGCACAGCCCCGCGATCGGCGGGCCTGCCGCCGCGGCACTTGCTCCCGTTCCCGTCGTTTCCGTTTCCGCCGTCGCGCCGCGTGCCGTCGCGGCGCGCACCGATCGCTATCCGCGCGCGTACCCGCGCGCCCCGCCCGAGCGCGCCTGACGCGCTGTTTCCGTTCTCTTTTACCGCCGATATCCGTGCGGCCCGTCGAGGCCGTGCGGAGGGCGTCACTCGGGCTTTCGATCATGACCATTTTCCAGTTGCGTGCGCCGCGGGCGTCACGCAATGCCAGTGCGCGGCGCATGCCGCGCGTGCTGAAACTCACCGTTCCCGCGCTCGCAGCCGGCGCACTGGCCGCGAGCGCCGCGGCAGCCGAAACGGCGCGCGCAACGAGCGCGCCGACCGACGATACGGCCGCGCTGCTGCCGGCCATCGAAGTCGTTGCATCGCCGCTGACGACGCCGCTCGTCGTCGTCACGGATCCGAAGGCCCCGCGCCAGCCGCTGCCCGCGAGCGACGGCGCGGATTACCTGAAGACGATCCCCGGCTTCACGTCGATCCGCAGCGGCGGCACCAACGGCGACGCCGTGCTGCGCGGGATGTTCGGCTCGCGACTGAACATCCTGGCGAACGGGATGTCGACGCTCGGCGCATGCCCGGGCCGGATGGATGCGCCGACGTCGTATATCGCGCCGGAAAGCTATGACAAGGTCACCGTCGTGAAGGGGCCGCAGACCGTGCTGTACGGCCCTGGCGCGTCGGCCGGCACCGTGCTGTTCGAGCGTGTGACACCGCGATTCGACAAGCCCGGCATGCGCTTCGAAGGCAGCCTCGTCGGCGGATCGTTCGGCCGCAACGACCAGAACATCGACGTGACGGCCGGCACGCCGGACGTCTATGGCCGCGTGACCGCGAACCACGCGCATTCGCAGGACTACAAGGACGGCAACGGCAACACGGTGCCGTCGCAGTGGGACAAATGGAACGCCGATGCGGCGCTCGGCTGGACGCCGGACGACCACACGCGCGTCGAGCTGACCGCCGGCACCGGCGACGGTTATGCGCGCTACGCGGGGCGCGGGATGGACGGCGCGCATTTCCGCCGCGAGACGTTCGCCCTGTCGTTCGACAAGAAGCATCTCGGCGACGTGCTCGACCGGATCGAGGCGCGCGTGTACTACAACGAAGCCGATCACGTGATGGACAACTACACGTTGCGGCAACCGGACCCGACCAGCAGCATGCCGATGCGGATGGCGTCGGAAGTGCGGCGTCGCACGTTCGGCGCGCGTGCAGCCGCGACGTTCCGTTTCGCCGACGACTTCAAGCTCGTGACGGGCGTGGACGCGCAATCGAACCGGCTCGACTCGCGCTCGGCGATGGGCCGGCAGAACTACGGCGACATGCCGTGGGATGCGCAGGCGACGATGTGGAACGCGGGCCTGTTCGGCGAACTGACGTGGTACGCGAGCGATGTGTCGCGCGTGATCGGCGGCGCGCGCGTCGACTATGCGAGTGCACGCGACAAGCGTGCGACGACGAGCGGCATGATGAAGAGCAAGCCGAATCCGACCTTCGACGACGATCGCACGCGCGTGCTGCCGAGCGGCTTCGTCCGCTACGAGCGCGATCTCGCATCGCTGCCTGTCACGTGGTACGCCGGGATCGGCCATACGGAGCGTTATCCCGACTACTGGGAGCTGTTCTCCGCGAAGCGCGGGCCGGCCGGTTCGGTCAACGCGTTCTCCGCGGTGCAGCCGGAGAAGACCACGCAGCTCGACATCGGCGCGCAATACAAGGGCGACCGGCTCGATGCATGGGTGTCGGCCTACGCGGGCTACGTGCAGGACTTCATCCTGTTCAACTATTCGGCCGGCATGATGGGCCCGACCACGCAGGCGACCAACGTCAATGCGCAGATCATGGGGGGCGAAGCAGGCGTGTCGTGGCGGCCGGTTGCGCCGTTGCGCGTCGAGACGTCGCTCGCGTATGCGTGGGGGCGCAACGTGGCAAGCGGCGATCCGCTGCCGCAGATGCCGCCGCTCGAGGCCCGCATCGGGCTCGAATACACGCGTGGCGCATGGTCGGCGGGGGGCCTGTGGCGCATCGTTGCGCCGCAGCATCGCTATGCACTGAATGAGGGCAACGTGGTCGGCAAGGACTTCGGCCCGAGCGCCGGATTCGGCGTGCTTTCGCTGCATACGCAATACAACGTCAGCAAGACGGTGCAGATCTCGGTCGGCGTGGACAACGTGCTGAACAAGGCCTACACCGAGCACCTGAACCTCGCCGGCAACGCGGGCTTCGGCTATCCGGCGAACTCGCCGGTGATGGAGCCGGGCCGGACCGCATGGGTGCGCGTGAGTGCGAAGCTGTAACGCGTCGCGCGTGTGCGTTGCAGCATGCGCACGCATGAACGCGGCCCCGCCTGAACAGGCGGGGCGCGTCAACCGATTAGAGAACCGTGTCTAGTCAGGGCGCAAACGTTCGCGACTCGTGATTCACTCCCGCATTCGACGCACACGATGCTCGCGACGTTCGCGACGCATAGTGCGTGTCGATCCGGCTTCATTCGCACCGGCAGCACAATAATCAGGAGAACATGCATGGCCAGAACGATGCGTTCCAGGGTGGTGGCAGGAGCAGTGGCATGCGCGATGAGCATCGCGCCGTTCGCGGGGACGACCGCAGTGATGACGCTCGCGACGACGCACGCGGCGATGGCGGCGACCGCGCCCGCCGATGGCTACGCGGCGACGCGTTATCCGATCATCCTCGTGCACGGGCTCTCCGGTACCGACAAGTACGCCGGCGTGGTCGAGTATTGGTATGGCATCCAGGAAGACCTGCAGCAGAACGGTGCGACCGTCTACGTCGCGAACCTGTCGGGGTTCCAGAGCGACGACGGCCCGAACGGGCGCGGCGAACAGTTGCTCGCTTACGTGAAGACGGTGCTCGCGGCGACGGGCGCGACCAAGGTCAATCTCGTCGGCCACAGCCAGGGCGGCCTCACGTCGCGCTATGTCGCGGCCGTCGCGCCCGATCTCGTGGCGTCGGTGACTACGATCGGCACGCCGCATCGCGGCTCCGAGTTCGCCGACTTCGTGCAGAACGTGCTGGCGTACGATCCGACCGGGCTTTCGTCATCGGTGATCGCCGCGTTCGTCAATGTGTTCGGGATCCTGACGAGCAGCAGCCACAATACGAACCAGGACGCGCTCGCCGCACTGCAGACGCTGACCACCGCCCGGGCTGCCACGTACAACCAGAACTATCCGAGCGCGGGCCTCGGTGCGCCGGGCAGTTGCCAGACCGGTGCGCCGACTGAAACCGTCGGCGGTAATACGCATCTGCTGTACTCGTGGGCCGGCACGGCGATCCAGCCGACGCTCTCGCTGTTCGGCGTCACGGGTGCGACGGACACGAGCACCGTTCCACTCGTCGATCCGGCGAACGTGCTCGACCCGTCGACGCTCGCGCTGTTCGGCACCGGCACGGTGATGATCAACCGCGGCTCCGGGCAGAACGACGGGCTCGTGTCGAAGTGCAGTGCGCTGTACGGCAAGGTGCTGAGCACGAGCTACAAGTGGAATCACCTCGACGAGATCAACCAGCTGCTCGGCGTGCGCGGCGCGTATGCGGAAGATCCGGTCGCGGTGATCCGCACGCATGCGAACCGGCTGAAGCTGGCGGGCGTGTAATCGATGACGTCACGTGAAGGACGCGCGCCGCTGGCGCGGCGCGCCGTGGTCTATGGTGCCGTGGGGCTGGCGGCGATTGCCGGCGTGGCGATGTGGAGCGGTGCGGGCTGGCATCGCGCAACGGGTGCTTCCGGCGAGTCGCCGGAGGCGTCGGTGGCCGGCGGATCGACCGCCGCACCGCCGCAGGCCGCCGTGCCCGCCGCTGCAGGCCTGCCGCCGTCACTCGCCGGCTCCAGCGCGCCGCGGTTGCCGCTCGATGCCGGCGGCCATCTCGCGAAGTCGCGCGCAGTGCGCGATTTCTTCGACTACTGCCTGACCGCGCAGAGCGACCTGAGTGCGGCCGCGCTCGATGCATTTGTCGTGCGCGAGATTGCCGCGCAACTCGACAGCACGGTTGCGCAGGCCGAGGCGCTCGACGTGTGGCACCGGTACCGCGCGTATCTCGACGCACTCGCGAAATTGCGCGATGCCGGCGCGGTCGACAAGTCCGACCTGGGCGCACTGCAACTCGCGCTCGACCAGCGCGCGTCGATCGCGTACCGCACGCTCGGCGACTGGAGCCAGCCGTTCTTCGGTGCGGAGCAGTGGCGGCAGCGCTACGACCTGGCGCGACTGAAGATCGCGCAGGATCCCACGCTGACGGATGCGCAGAAGGCCGAACGGCTCGCGGCGCTCGAACAGCAGATGCCGGCCGACGAACGCGCCGCGCAGCAGCACATCGACCAGCAGCGTGCGGCGATCGACCAGATCGCGCAATTGCAGAAGAGCGGGGCGACGCCCGATGCGATGCGCGCACAACTGACGCAGACGCTCGGCCCCGAAGCGGCCGCGCGCGTCGCGCAGATGCAGCAGGACGACGCATCGTGGCAGAGCCGCTACGCGGACTATGCGGCGCAGCGCGCGCAGATCGAATCGGCCGGCCTGTCGCCGCAGGATCGCGACGCGCAGATCGCCGCGCTGCGGCAGCGCGTGTTCACGCGGCCCGGCGAAGCCGTGCGTGCGGCATCGCTCGATCGCGGGGCGGGCAGCGCGCGATAACGCGGGCAGCGCGGCGCATGACCGCTGCTATGCCGCGCGCGTGAGATCCCGCGGCAGGTGTTGCTCGATGGTATTCGCGAGCGTGTCGAACGCCGGCTCGATGCCTTCGTGCGCGACGCATGCATAACCGAGCAGCAGGCCGCGCCGCGCGGTGTCGAGGCTGCTGTAGTAGCTGGTGAGCGGGCGCACGATCACGCCCGCATCGAACGCGCTCTGCGTGACCGCGCGATCGTCGCAGGCGTCGGGCAGGCCGAGCACCAGATGCAGGCCTGCCTCGTCACCCATCACGGGCAGCGCGTCGCCGAAGCGCGCGCGGATCGCGTCGATCATCAGTTGCCGGCGCTCGCCGTACAGTGTGCGCATCCGTCTGACGTGCGAAGTCAGGTGGCCGTCCATGATGAATTCGGCGAGCACGGCCTGCTGCATCAACTGGCCCTCGCGGTACAGCTCCGACAACCCGGTGCGGAAGGTGTCGACCAGATGCTCGGGCACGACCATGTAGCCCATCCGCAGCCCCGGGAACAGCATCTTGCCGAGGCTGCCGACGTAGATCACGCGGCCACCGTCGTCGAGCCCCTGCAGCGACGCAAGCGGGCGGCTGCCGTAGCGGAACTCGCTGTCGTAGTCGTCTTCGATGATCCAGCAGCGGTGCTGGCGCGCGTATTCGAGCAACATCCGGCGCCGTGCGAGGCTCATCACCATCCCGAGCGGGTACTGATGCGACGGCGTGACGAGCACGAGCCGCGGCGGATGCTGCATGTCGCTGGCACGCGGGTCGAGCCCTTCCTGGTCGACCGGCACCGGCATCAGCGTGAGGCCGGTCGCCTGCAATACGCTTCGCACACCCCAGTAGCACGGTTCCTCGACCCACGCGCGATCGCCGATGTCGGACAGCAGCCGCACCGCGAGATCGATCGACTGGTGGATGCCCGTCGTGATGATCACCTGGTCCGGCGAGCATTTGACCGAGCGCGCGACGCGCAGGTAATCGGCGAGCGCGCGCCGTAACGGCCGGTAGCCGCCGCCCGGCGCATACGTCAGCAGCTCGGGGTTCGCTTCCTTCCACAGCCGCGCCTGCAGGCGGCTCCACGTGCGGCTCGGGAATTCCGACACGTCCGGCACGCCGGGCATGAACGCGCCCCATTGGCGTCGCGACACCCCCGCGTGCTCGATCAGTTGCCGGCCACGCATCGACAGGCCGCCCTGCGCGTCCGGCAGCGGCGGTTCATCGGCGCTCGATGGCGGCGGCGCGGCGCCCGGCACGTGGATCGCGGCGGCGTCCGGCCGCGTGTCGGCCACGTAGGTGCCGCTGCCGGTGGTCGTCAGCACGTAGCCTTCGGCCGTCAGCTGGTCGTACACGTGCAGCACGGTATTGCGCGCGATCGACAGGTCGGCCGCGAGCGTGCGTGAACTCGGCAGCTTGGTTCCTGGCCCCAATTCCCCGGTCAGGATGGCCTGCTGCATCAACTGCAGCAACTGCCGGTACATCGGCTCGGGCGAGCTACGGTCGAGGCGGGCGGAGAGCCAGTCGGCGACGATCACGGTGTCCAAAGTGGTCCCACGCGGAATATTGAAATGGTTCCCTATTGTAGAACCGTGCGCGCCGTATAGTGGCTCGCATCTCAAAATCAATTGTCGCGAAGCAAGGGGACAGCCACGATGAAGTCCGATGATGTGATCGTCAGCTTTCGCGGCGTGCGGAAGACCTACGACGGCGAAACGCTGGTCGTCAAATCGCTCGACCTCGATATCCACCGCGGGGAATTCCTGACGCTGCTCGGGCCGTCCGGCTCGGGCAAGACGACCTGCCTGATGATGCTGGCCGGCTTCGAATTTCCGACCGGCGGGGAGATCCGCCTCGATGGCGAGCTGCTGAACAACGTGCCGCCGCACAAGCGCAACATCGGCATGGTGTTCCAGAACTACGCGCTGTTTCCGCACCTGACGGTCGAGCAGAACGTCGCGTATCCGCTGACCGTGCGCAAGCTGCCGGCCGCCGAGCGCGTGGAACGCGTCGCGCATGCGCTGAAGATGGTGCAGATGGAGCGCTTCGCGAAACGTTACCCGGCGCAACTGTCCGGCGGCCAGCAGCAGCGCATCGCGCTGGCGCGCGCGCTCGTGTTCGAGCCGAAGCTGGTGCTGATGGACGAGCCGCTCGGCGCGCTCGACAAGCAGTTGCGCGAACACATGCAGTACGAACTGAAGGCGCTGCACGAAAAGCTCGGCGTGACCTTCGTGTACGTGACGCACGACCAGGGCGAGGCGCTGACGATGTCCGATCGCGTCGCCGTGTTCGACAAAGGCATCGTGCAGCAGCTCGACACCGTTGACCGCCTGTACGAGTCGCCGTGCAACGAATTCGTCGCGAACTTCATCGGCGACAGCAACCGGTTGCGCGGCACCGTCGCGCGCGTCGACGGCGAATTCTGCGAATTCCGGCTCGACGACGGCACGACGCTCGTCGGCCGTCGTATCGGCGACGCGGCCGAGGGTGCGCCGGCCGTCGCGTGCATCCGCCCCGAACGCATGAGCCTCGCCGCGCACGGCGCGAACGGGCACGTGCACGGTTCGGCCGCCAACCGGCTGAGCGGCGAGGCGCGCAGCCTCATCTATTTCGGCGATCACGTGCGCATGCGCTGCGCGCTGCCGGGCCAGGACGAGTGCTTCGTGAAGGTGCCGCTTGGCACCGGCGCGCTCGATGCGTTCTCGCCCGGTGCACCGGTCGCGCTCGCGTTCGCACCCGAACACCTGCGCGTGTTCGCGTGAGCAGGGTTTCCCCGATTTTCCGCTGTACGTCGTCAACAACAACTGCCCACTTCCACCACGAGAGGAGAGGAACCACCATGAACCGAGCAAGCTTTACCGCGCGTCGTACCGCGCTGGCACTCGCGCTCGCCGTCGTCGGCGTATCGGCATCGGCTGCCGAGCTCACGGTCGTCAACTTCGGCGGCGCGAACGGCGACGCGCAGAAGGCCGCGTTCAACCAGCCGTTCGAGAAAGCGACCGGCAACAAGGTCACGGCCGTCGAATACAACGGCGAGCAGGCGAAAGTGAAGGCGATGGTCGAGGCGAAGCACGTCAACTGGGACGTGGTCGAAGTCGAGTCAGGCGACCTGAATCGCGGCTGCGACGAAGGGCTGTACGAGAAGCTCGACTGGTCGAAGATCGCGAAGAAGTCCGACCTGATTCCGGAATCGCCGCAGGTGTGCGGCGTCGGCTTCTTCGTGTGGTCGACGGCGCTGTCGTACAACGCGGACAAGCTGAAGTCGGCACCGACCGGCTGGGCGGATTTCTGGAACGTGAAGAAATTCCCCGGCAAGCGCGGCATGCGCAAGGGCGCGCGCTACAACCTCGAATTCGCGCTGATGGCCGACGGCGTCGCGCCGAAGGACGTCTACAAGGTGCTCGGCACGAAGGCCGGCCAGGACCGCGCGTTCAAGAAGCTCGACGAGCTGAAGCCGAACATCCAGTGGTGGGAAGCGGGCGCGCAGCCGCCGCAGTTCCTCGTCGCCGGTGACGTCGTGATGTCGACCGCGTACAACGGCCGCATCGACGCCGCACAGAAGGAAGGCAAGAACCTGAAGGTGGTGTGGAACGGCAGCATCTACGACCTGGACTACTGGGCGATTCCGAAGGGCTCGCCGAACAAGGCGCTGGCCGAGCAGTACATCGCGTACTCGCTGACGCCGAAGCCGCAGCAGGCGTATGCGCAACACATCGCGTACGGCCCCGCGAACATCGCGGCGATCAAGTCGCTCGACGCGAAGACGCTCGCGAACCTGCCGAACTCGCCGGCCAACGGCAAGAGCGCGGTACTGGAGGACATCGGCTTCTGGACCGACCACAGCGACGAGCTCGAGCAGCGCTTCACCGCATGGGCAACGAAGTAACCGGTCAGGCATCCTGAAAGGTGTCCTGATGCAACCGGCCGCGCGGCGCGTTCATCGCGTCGCGCGGCCTTCCGCCGGATCGTCCCCGGCCGGAGAGAAACGTTGAATACGATGACGATCGCGCCTTCCTCGCCGTCGACCGCCGCGCTCAAGCGTGAGCTGAAGGCCGCCGAAGCCCGCAAGCGCACGATGGCGCTGCTGCTGGTCGCGCCGCTCGCGATTTTCCTGCTGCTGATCTTTGTCGTGCCGATCGGCACGCTGCTCACACGCGCGGTGCAGAACCCGGAGATCGCGACCGCGTTGCCGAACACGGTCGCCGCGCTGTCGGGCTGGGACCGCAAGGCGCCGCCGGCCGATGCCGCGTATGTCGCGCTCGCGGCCGACATGACGAAGGTGGCCGACAGCGAGGCGATGGGTGCACTCGCGCGGCGCCTGAACACCGAGATTCCCGGCTATCGCTCGCTCGTCGCGAAGACGGCGCGCGCGATGCCGCTGAAAGGCGACAACGATGCGGCGCTGTCGCCCGCGCAGACGCGCGAGAAAATCATCGACCTCGATTCGCGCTGGGGTGACGTTGCGTACTGGCAGTCGATCGCGAAGAACGGCAGCCAGGTGTCGCCGTTCTACCTGCTCGCCGCGCTCGACCACAGGCAGGACGGCTTCGGCCACATCGTGCAGGCCGATCCCGACCAGTCGATCTACCTCGCGATCTTCGGCCGAACGTTCGTGATCGGCGTTGCCGTCACGCTGTTCGCGCTGCTGCTCGGCTATCCGCTCGCGTACTGGATCTCGACGCTCTCGGCGCGCCGCGCGAACCTCGTGATGATCCTCGTGCTGATTCCGTTCTGGACGTCGGTGCTCGTGCGCGTCGCCGCGTGGATCGTGCTGCTGCAGAGCGAAGGGCTCGTGAACAAGGCGCTGATCGGCAGCGGGCTGATCTCGCAGCCGCTCGCGCTGCTGTTCAACCGCGTCGGCGTGTACATCTCGATGACGCACATCCTGCTGCCGTTCATGATCCTGCCGCTCTACAGCGTGATGAAGTCGATCCCGCCGACCTACCAGCGCGCGGCCGTGTCGCTCGGCAGCCATCCGTTCGCCGCGTTCTGGCGCGTGTACGTGCCGCAGACCTATCCGGGCGTCGGCGCGGGGGCGCTGCTGGTGTTCATCCTCGCGATCGGCTACTACATCACGCCCGCGCTGCTCGGCGGGCCGAACGACCAGATGGTCAGCTACTACGTCGCGTACTTCACGAACGTGACGATCAACTGGGGCATGGCGTGCGCGCTCGGCGGGCTGCTGCTCGCGGCGACGCTCGTGCTGTACGCGGTGTACGGGCGCTTCACGCGTACCAACGTGAGCCTCGGCTAAGCGCCGCGCGCAACGAAACGGGAAAGGGAATCCGACCATGAAACTCGCCAGGCCGCTGTTCGCGCCGCACATGTCGTTCGTCGAGCGCGCGTGGTACGTCGCGCTGCGCGTGCTCGTCGTGCTGACGCTGCTGTACCTGATCCTGCCGGTGCTCGCGATCGTGCCGCTGTCGTTCTCGTCGAGCACGTTCCTCGTCTATCCGATCCCGGGGTTCTCGATGCGCTGGTACGAGAACCTGATTGCATCGGACGAGTGGCGGATGGCCGCGAAGAACAGCTTCATCGTCGCACCGTCGGCGACCGTCGTCGCGACGGTGCTCGGCACGCTTGCCGCGATCGGCCTCACGAAAGCCGACTTCCGCGGCAAGGGGCTGCTGATGGCCGTGCTGCTGTCACCGATGATCGTGCCGGTCGTCGTGGTCGGCGTCGGCATGTACCTGTTCTTCGCGCCGCTCGGGCTCGCGAACACCTACACGGGGCTGATCGCCGCGCACGCGGCGCTCGGCGTGCCGTTCGTCGTGACGACGGTCGCCGCGACGCTGCAGGGCTTCAACCAGAACCTCGTGCGCGCGAGCCTGTCGCTCGGCGCGAATCCGGTGTCGACGTTCTTCCGCGTGACGCTGCCGGTGATCGCACCGGGCGTGATGTCGGGCGCGCTATTCGCGTTCGCAACGTCGTTCGACGAAGTGGTCGTCACGCTGTTCCTCGCAGGTGCGGACCAGACGACGCTGCCGCGCCAGATGTTCACGGGCATCCGGGAGAACATCAGCCCGACGATCGCCGCGCTCGCGACGATCCTGATCATCTTCTCGACGAGCCTGCTGCTCGCGCTCGAATGGCTGCGCGGCCGCAATGCGCGGCGCGCGGTGACGTGATCTGAGCCGGCGCGACGGCGGCGCGCGCACGGCATGCTTCGGCGCATGGCCGATGCGTGGTGCCGCCGGCAGACGCGGCCGGGCTGCCGTCAGCGCAGACACGACGAAGATGGGCACTCGCCCGGAACGCCGCCCGGCGCTCGTTGAGCGCTCAACGATGCCGCGCGCAACGCACGGCATCGCGCAAGCTTTCGTTTGCCTGACTGATGTGACGGCCGCCTGCACGTTCGATGCGGCTCTGCAACAATACGGGGCGCGGCGGCGCGCGTTCCGTGCGGTGCGACCGGAACGCCGCCGCGAGTCCAATCCGCGACGCGGCGCAACGCGTCGCTCGTCAGCCGAGCCTCATCTTGTCCGAATTCGCTTCCCCCGCCGGCGCGCATGAGCCGGCCGTCAACTGGCGCGCGATGTCCGCCGTGCTGCTGGCCGTCGCGCTCGCGACGCTCGACACCGCGATCGCGAACACCGCGCTGCCCGCGATCGCCACCGACCTGCATGCATCGCCGGCCGCGTCCGTGTGGATCATCAACGCCTACCAGCTCGCGATGGTCGCGACGCTGCTGCCGTTCGCGTCGCTTGGCGACATCGTCGGTCACAAGCGCGTGTATATCGCCGGGCTCGCGGTGTTCGCGCTCGCCTCGCTCGGCTGCTCGCTCGCGTCGACGCTGCCGATGCTGACGGCCGCGCGGATCGTCCAGGGCTTCGGCGCGAGCGCGATCATGAGCGTCAACGTCGCGCTGATCCGTGGCCTGTTCCCCGCGCACCGGCTCGGGCGCGGCGTCGGCTTCAACGCGCTCGTCGTCGGCGTGTCGTTCGCGGTGGGGCCGACCATCGCGTCGCTGATCCTGTCGGTCGCCGCGTGGCCGTGGCTGTTCGCGGTGAACGTGCCGCTCGGCGTGTTCGCGCTGGCAGTGGCGATTCCGTCGCTGCCGCAGACGGCGCGCGGCAAGCACGCATTCGATCCGGTCGCGGCATTGTTCAACGTGATCACGTTCGCGTCGCTGATCTTCGCGCTCGGCGAATTCGCGCAGCGCGGGCCGCTTTCCATCGTGTTCGCGTCGGCTGCGGTTGCGCTCGCATTCGGCTGGCTGCTGATCCGCCGCCAGGCCGGGCACCCGGCGCCGATGCTGCCGGTTGACCTGTTTCGCCGGCCGGTGTTCACGTTGTCCGCGCTGACGGCCGTGTGCGCGTTCGCCGCGCAGGGGCTCGCGTTCGTGTCGCTGCCGTTCTATTTCGAAACCGTCCTGCATCGCAACGCGGTCGAGACGGGGTTCCTGATGACGCCGTGGTCGGCGATCGTCGCGCTCGCCGCGCCGATCGCGGGGCGGTTGTCGGATCGCTACCCGCCGGGCCTGCTCGGCGCGATCGGTCTTGCGTTGCTGAGCGCGGGCATGGTGTCGCTCGCCGCGTTGCCGGTGTCCCCGGGCGTCATCGACATCGGCTGGCGGATGATGTTGTGCGGCGCGGGCTTCGGCTTCTTCCAGTCGCCGAACCTGAAGGCGCTGATGTCGAGCGCGCCGCCCGAGCGCAGCGGCGGCGCGAGCGGGATCATCGCGACCGCGCGGCTGATCGGGCAGGCGACGGGCGCGGCGCTCGTCGCGCTGTCGTTCGGGATCGCGGGGCGCCACGGGCCGACGCTCGCGCTGATGCTCGGTGCGGGGTTCGCCGGGGCCGCGAGCGTCGCGAGCGGGTTGCGACTCTTTGCGCCGTCGCATCGGGCCGGCGCGCCGGCGGCATCCGAGCGCGTGAGCGAGCGGGCGGCGGAATAGCGGGCGCGGCGCGGCATGCCGGCGTCCTTGACCGAACGCACGGTCGGGCGCAACGTGCAATTTCACATCGAATTCGCGGGCACCTATGAATCTGCGCAGCGTTGACCTGAATCTGCTCGTCGCACTCGATGCGTTGCTGACCGAGAAGCACGTGACGCGCGCCGCGACGAAGGTGGGGTTGAGTCAATCGGCGATGAGCAGCGCGCTGGGACGTTTGCGGATGCTGATGCGCGACGAGTTGCTGATACGCAATGCCACGGGCATGGAGCCGACGCCGCGTGCGCTGGAACTGGAAGCGCCGCTGAGGCAACTGCTTCGCCAGGCGGAGCGGCTCCTCGAGTCGGACGGCTCGTTCGATCCGGGAACGACGCCCCGACACTTCCGGCTGAGGATGTCCGACGTGCTCGAATATCTGCTGATGCCGCCGTTGCTGGCGCAGCTTGAGCAGGAGGCGCCGGGCGTGACGCTCGACGTGGTGCACCTGTCGCCGGGGCAGACCGTGACCGCGCTCGATGCCGACGATATCGATGTTGCGGTGAGCATGGATCTGGAGCATGCGGGTGCGGTGCAAGCGATGCCGCTGTTCGACGATCGCATGGTCTGCGTGATGGCACGGGACCACCCGCGTGTCGCAGAAGCGTTGACGCTCGACCTGTTCCTGTCGCTGCCGCATCTCAAGGTGTCCATCAGCTCGACCGATGGGCGTTATGTCGATGCAACGCTCGCCGGGATGCGCCGCGCCCGGAACGTGGTGCTGAATGTCCCGCACTGGCTCGTCGTGCCGCACCTGTTGCGCCATTCGTCGATGGTCGCCGTGATGTCTGCGCGCCTGGCCGAACGTTTCGCGGAAGACGGGCTGGTGCTCAAGGCGCTGCCGTTCGAGTCAGCGGGCTTCCATTGGTCGATGTACTGGCACCGGCGCCACGACGGCGTACCGGCGCACATCTGGCTGAGGGAGAAGATTCGCGAGGCGGCGAGGCCGCTGCGGTTGCTCGACGCGCAGCGCGCGGCGGTCTGAACGCAGTCGATGCGTCAAGCGTGTCGCCAGTGCGGCAATTGTCGAAGGCAACTGATCGCCGCACCCATCAGGGCAAAGACGCTGCCGGCCCACAGCGCGACGATCGGGCCACCGTGCCCGGAGACGTGAAAGCACAGGGCGACCAGCGCCGCGCCGAGGGTCTGCCCGAGCAGGCGGGCCGTCGCGACGATGCCGCTGGCGCCGCCGCTGCGCTCGGCCGGTGCACTGCCCATCAGCGCCTTGAGGTTCGGTGCCTGAAAGAAGCCGAATCCGGCTCCGCACATCATCATGCGCCACACGATATCGAGCGTCGAAGGTACGGGCGGCAGCATGGCCAGCGACGCCATGCCGATGCACAGGATGAAGAGGCCGACGGTGCCGAGTATGCCCGCCGGGTATCGGTCGGCCAGGCGGCCGGCGACGGGCGCCATGATGGCCACCACGACGGGCCACGGCGTCATCAGGAAGCCGGTGTCGACCTGGCTGTAGCCGAGACCGGCTTGCAGGAAGAACGGCAGCGACACGAACGCGAGGCCTTGCGTCGCGAACGAGCACACCGACGTGGCCGCGGAAAGGGCGAATACCGGCCGTCGAAACAGGTCGGCGGCGAGCAGCGGAGCGGGATGATGTGCCTGGCGCTTCAGCAGCATGTAGCCGAAGGCTGCCGCGACGATCCATTCAGCCATGACCGTCGGCGACAGGCCGTCGTGCGAAACCGTCCCCAGTCCGAGTATCAGTAATGCGAAGCAACCGGCGCACAGCAGTGCGGCGGTGACATCGAAGCCGTGCCGGGCACGCTCGGTGATCGGCAAGGTGCGGGCCGCCAATGCGACGGCAAGCAGGCCGATGGGGACGTTGATCAGAAACAGCCAATGCCACGACGTGACCGACAGGATGGCCGACGCGACGGTCGGGCCCACGGTGAACGAAACGGCGACGACGAGTGCATTCAACCCGACGCCGCGTCCGAGCAGCCTGGCCGGGTACGCAAAACGAATCAGCGCGGTGTTGACGCTCATGATCGCGGCCGCCCCTATGCCTTGCAACGCACGCGAGGCTGCGAGCGCGGGAAGCGACCCGGAGACGCCACACGCGAGCGAGCTCGCGGTGAACAGGATCAGCCCGGCGATGTAAATGCGCCGATGGCCGAGTATCTCGCCGAGCGATGCAAAGGGCAGCAAGGTCGCGACCATCGCAAGCTGATACGCGTTGACGACCCAGATCACCGAGGCAGGATCCGCGTCGATGCTGCTGCCGATGGTCGGCAGCGCGGTATTGGTAATGGCCGTATCGAGGTTGGCCATCGCAACCGCGAGCGAGATCGCGAGCAACGCCGCGATTCGCTGTCGCGCAGGCAGGCCGTCGTGAAGATGCGGGCTGAGGGGAGGCAGGTTGGTCGTCGACATCGCGGGCAGTGCAGGTTTTGTGAATGCCCACTGTCGCATCCGTCCGGTAATTGATCCAACGGATGTTTGTTATGTCGATATTGATGTGGTGGATAGTACCGATGCCGCGACTCGAGCGGCGTGCGTGCTGTGTCCCGCCAGCCGGCACGCGACGACCACCACCGCGCGCCGGCCTTCACGCTTCGCTTAGAACCCGCCCGACTTGATCAGCTGGTTGAGGTTCGCGATGTTCAGGCTGCCGAAGCCGGTCGTGTAATCCCAGCCGGCGCCTGCGTTATAGCCATACCCCTGATAGCCGTTGTTTCCCGACACCACGTCGTAGCGCACGAGCGACGGGTTCGACGGAATGTCGGCGTAGAACTTGCCGGCCGGGAAACCGAGGCCCGTGCCGTTTGCTGCGAGCAGGCGCGCCCAGAGGCCCGTGAAGATCGGCGCGGCGAGGCTCGTGCCGCCGATCTGCTGCAACTGGCCGTAGTTGTAGATGTACGCGCCGGTGCTTTGCGCGGCGTCGAACGCGACGTCCGGCAACTGGCGGTTGCTGCCCGACTGCCACGACGGTGCGGGCAGGATCGTGCTGACGCCGCCGCCCGTCGCCCACAGCTTGCCGTTGCCGTCGAGGCCTTCGTTCCATACCGTTTCGTTCGAGAACGCACCCGACGACGACGTATAGAGCGTCGTGCCGCCGATCGCGAGCACGTGCGGCGACGAAGCCGGCCACGACACCGTGTAGTTCGAGCCGTCCGGATAGCCGCGGTTGTTGCACTCGTACACGCCTTCGTCGCCCGACGACACCGAGAACGTCTGGCCTTGCGCCGCGGCCGTCGTGAAGATCTGCTCTTCGGCGTCGATCGTGCCGTCCGCGTTCGCGTCGGTCTCGCACCAGCCGAGCGACACGTTGATCACCTTCGCGGTGTTGTCCGACACCGCCTGGTTGAATGCCTGCGTGAGGCCCGTGTTGCCGCTGGCGTTGAGGTCTGCCATGTAGAACACGAGCTTGCCGACCTGGCCGCCGGCCGAGCCGACGATCGACTGGCTGTCGAGATCCCATTCGCCCTGGCCGTCCTGGTCGTCGGTGTAGCTGCCGCCCGAGCCGTTGGTCTGGACGGTCTGCGTCGAGACGGTGGCGTAACCGTTGCTCGACGTGAACTGCTGCAGGTCCTGTAGCGTCTGCGACACGCCGCCGATCGTGATGATGCCGACGGTGACACCGGCCGCAGTCGGCACGCCGGTTGCGTTGTAGAGGCCCGGGAATTCCTTCGGATAGTGGCCGGTCGCCGTGCCAGCCGCGAGCGCCTGCGGCTTCGACACGTTGCCGATGCGCAGCAACGGCCGCGCGCGCGCGACGCTCTGCAGCCCGAGCACCGAGCCGACGACATCGCCGAGCGCGCGCGGCACCTGCGCGGTCGACGTGTTGGCGAAGCCCGAGCGGCCCGCGTATTCGAAGTGCGCGAGCGACGTGTTGAATGCGGTCTTCACGGTGGCGGCCGTGCCGCGTGCGGATACCAGCAACCGGTTCGGTGCGACCTCGACGTTCACGAAACCGCTCTTGTGCAGATAGTCGACGACCGATTTCACCTGAGCTGCGGTCGGCGCATAGCTGGCGAGGAACTGCGTGTGTGTGAGGTACTGGCGGTAATGCGCGCTGCCCGGCCGGTTCACGTCGCGCGCCAGTTGCTTGAGTTGCGCGGCATTGCGCAGCTTCAGGCTGACGACGACGTTGGTCGTTTCGCCGGCCGCGAGTTCGAGCGACGGCGCCGCGCTGCGCGCCATCAACTGCGGGCCGGTCAGAAAGGCCTTTGTATGGGTGTCGACCCAGTCCGTCGCCGCATGCGCCGCAGCGGCGGCGAACACGAGCGGTGCCACGCACGCAAGGCGGCGGGGCGACGGCAGGGGCAGGGCAAACCAGGCGTTCCTTTTCATCGGGAGTCCTTTTTAGGAGAGACGACGTTGCTGGAGCCCTCGACCCTTGTGGGATCGCGAGCGGTGACGAGCGTAGGGCGTCGCTGCCGTTCCGGTAGCTGCCAGTTTCCATAGCTGTCAGTTCTGACATCGCGGCGTGTGTGCGCATGCACTGCGTCGTACGCGCAAGCGATCGTGGCTGCGGCGAAGGGAACCGGTTCGCGACACGACGGTGCGGTAATGCACGACGTTCGCACGCACGAGTCGCTCGTCGCGGTGCCGGAATGTGCGCGATGACGTCGTGGACCGGCATACGCATGCGTGCTTTGCCACCGGGCGTGGACGCAGGCCGAGTCGCACTATGTGGTCAAACGATGCGATGCGAGCTGAACCGCTTCGCGCATGCACAAAAACAGGGCTGGCCGACCGCAAACGTTTCCCGAACTGTGGAACAGCGCATCGCGCAGTCTTGCGGACTGCTTTCGATTGCGGGGGTGTCGCCGTGAATTAGAGGGAATACTCGAGTTTGGGCGAGAGAGGTTGGAACTGTTCTCGGTGCCTTCGTGAAGCAACGCCGCCGTTGTGCGGGAGATCCTCCCTGGTGCGGCGCGCGATGACATGCGGTAGCGATCGCAGTCGTTTGCTTTCCTCCATCGCCGAAACTGAATTGGAGGCTCTCAACGCGCATTTCGCGAAGCGTCGAACGGGAGCTCTTCGTATTTCACGTTCGGTTATCTGCCGGCCATCCCGACTTTCACGAAACGCATTCGAGTCGTCGGTGTCCCGAGGGCGACGTTCGGTCGCACTTTGGCACTGACGACCCGTTGTCATCGATGCGCCTGGCATGTTGCGCGGTGAAGGTCCATGCGCCAGCAGCGTGGTGCTCATCAAGCGAGTCGCTATCTAGGAATTACAGAGTCTGTTTGTTTTCGACCAGAACCCGTTAATCGATTCGGCTTCGAATTCCGGTTTTTGCAATTTCATATTCGTCTTATGGCGGCTTCGTCCCTCACGCCGTTAAAGTCTCGCGGGTTATTCCGTAAACGTTTTCGGAGGACTCTTTGACCGCGAGTACGGCCATTCCCGACATACCCGCGCGTGCGGGCGTCAACATTCACCAGTTCTACAGCCTGGATCTCAAGGGCGCGCCTGCTGCTGCGCTCGCCGACATCTACGAGTTCGAAGGGGCACGCGGGATCGGCGAGCCGACGAAGTACACGATCCAGTTTACGCATCCCCGTCATGACTTGTCGCGCAGCGAATTCCTGAACCGGATGGGTGCGTTCGTGATCCAGCCGCCGCCGCGTGACCGCTGGAGCCAGCCCGAAGGCGCGCGACGCGTGCAAGGCGTGGTAACGCGCTTTGCGCTGAAGGCCACCAATCGCGACGAGTCGCTGTACGAGATCGTGCTGGAATCGCGTTTGGCGCTGTTGCGCAATACGCCGAAATGCCGGTTCTTTCTGGACATGAGCATTCCCGAAATCATCGAGCGGATTCTGCGGGAGCATGAATTCAACCGGATCTTTGCGAGTTTCGAATTCCAGTTGTATCGGACCTATCGCAAGCGCAGCTTCGTGATGCAATGGGGCGAGGATGACCTGGCGTTCATTACGCGCTTGTGCCGACGCTCGGGCATTTGGTTTGTGTGCGAAGAAGGCGAACGTTGCGAGCGGGTGCGCTTTGGCGACGACTATGCGCACTATCGTCGCGATCCAGAGCGCCTGACGGTCGCGTATCGGCCGCACGGAGGGCTGGAAGCCGGAGGCATCGAGTCGGTCAGTGCGCTTGAAATGCACGCGAAGACCTTGCCGGCGGCCTACGCGGTACGCACGTTCAGCACCGACATGGCGATTTCGGATCCGATCGAGGCGGCCAGCCCGATCCGCGACGACCGCACCACGTATGGTGAAGCGTATACGTGGGGAGCACCGAGTCGGAGCGAGGACGAGGCGAAGGAGGAGGCGGAACTGCGTCGCGAGGCAGCGCTGGCCGGACAGGTCGCGTATCGCGGCGAGTGCGACATGCTCGACCTCACGCCCGGCTCGGTGCTGAAACTGTCGAGCCGGGTGTTGCCCGATGCGAAGCACGGGCTGGTTGTGGTGCGGGTGACGTGCGGCGCGAGCCGGAAGAAAGCGTATCGCATGAAGTTCGACGCGATTCCGTCCGACCGCCAGTATCGAATGCCGTTGATGGAGGAAACGTGGCCGAGAATCGACGGGGTCATCACCGGGACGATCGCGTCGTCGGGCGGCTGGAAAGACCCGTATCTGGATAGTCAGGGCGAATACATCGTCGATCTCCATCTGGATCGCGACACGCGGTCGCCGGGGCTGCAAAGTTGCCCGATGAGGCTGGCGAAGCCGTTCGCTGGGCCTAACCAGACCGGTTTTCACTTCGGGCTCGTCGAGGGCACGGTGGTCGGCGTGAGCTTCCTGTGGGGCTGCGTGGATTTGCCGTTCATCAGCCACGTGCTGCATACCGCCCAACACACGGATCCGATCGTCGCGGGCGTACCGTGGGGCACGCGCAATACGATTCGCACGCGCTCGAACAACACCGTCGAGTTGGACGACCGGAAAGGCAAGGAACACATCAAGGTCGCGACCGAGCACGGCAAGACGCAGTTGAATCTGGGCTATACGGTGGACCGGGACCAGCAGCGGCGAGGCGAGGGTTTCGAGTTGCGTACGGACGATCGGGGGCACGTGCGCGCGGGTGGTGGTCTGCTGGTGTCGTCCGACAGGCAGGAGAAGGCGGTCGGGCAGACGACCGACATGAGGCCGGCGACGAATCAGTTTGCGCTGACGCAGGCGCAGGCTCAGGGGTTGACCGATGCCGCAGCTGTGGCGCAGGCGGAAATCGCAGACCTGAGGGCGGAAAACGCGTGGTTGAAGGACGAGTTGGCGAGCTTGAAGACGGCCGTGATCGCGCTGTCCGCGCCGAACGGCATTGGCCTGGCGACACCGGATCGGGTGATGGTGTCGGCGGGCAAGGACGTGAGTGTCGGCACGTCGTCGAGGTTCAACGTGAATGCGCTCCGGAACGTCGCGATTGCCGCGGGCGAGGTGCTGTCGCTGTTTGCACACAAGTTCGGCATCAAGCTCTACGCCGCGCGCGGCAAGGTTCAAATCCAGGCGCAGTCGGACGCGATGGAACTGGTGGCGCAGAAGGACATGCGGATCACCAGTGCCGATGGCACCACGACGGTCAATGCTGCCAACGGGGTTGTGCTCGGCGGTGGCGGCACGGCCTACATCAAGGTGCAGGGCGATAACGTCGAGATTGGCGGGGCCGGCTGCCTGATCCTCAAAATCATCGAAATCCAGAAGGAAGGACCAGGTGCGCTGTCGCTGCCGGTACCGAAGTTCGACCAGATCGATATCCCGAATGACGAGCGGTTCATTCTCAGCGACGACATCACCGGCCGGCCGGTCGCGAACCGACCGTACAAGATTCAGCTTGCCAGCGGACAGATTATCGAGGGCATAACCAGCGAGAAAGGGGAGACCTCGTTGAGCCGGCAGGATGTTGCGCGGGGGCTCAAGTTGCTGCTTCAGAACAATAATAAGGAAGCCTGATTCATGACGGACCAGTCCAACCAGCCGGACGACACGGGCGACGATGCGGATATGCCGAAACTCTACCGGCATGACACTGCAACACGCATCGTACCGATGCAACGCGATCATCTTGGGCAACCGTATTGGGAGTCATATCACACTCCGAGCAGTTTTCAGGTGCGTGCCGAGTGCCGCATTCCGCCGCACATGCCGGGCGTGATCATCTTTGTGCATGGCGTTAATTCCACGGGGGAGTGGTATGACGCAGCGGAACAGGCGTTGTGCGATGGGTTGAATGACCGGTTAAAGCGGCCTGAAGGTGCGAAGCTGAAAGCTAACAATTACATCGCGATTGATCCTGATACGAAGAAGCCCATTCCTCGCCAACTCGATCCCGACGCGACCGGAAACTCCCCCGTGATCCGCTTCTATTGGGGTTACAGCGCCGCCCCCGGGACCGAGCGCAACTGGCGTATCCCGATGCGCAATCCGCGCGGCTTCGACGCGTGGGCGCCCGTGTGCACGAACGAAAAAGGTCCGTGGTATTGGGGGGGCGGTCCTTTCCAGAACGGCACCAACAACCTGCCGCAATTGTGGGGCTCCGAGGGATTCAAGCGTCACGTGCTCAGGTTCGACATGGAGTCGTTGAACACGGAGGCCGATCGCCAACTGCAGGACTCTCCGCCGCGCACATACTACGCGCATGCGGCCCAACGGTTGGCCGACCTGATCGACCGGATTCGCGACGAGTGTCCGCGCGATACGGTGACAGTAATGTCGCATAGCCAAGGGACGATGATCGCGCTCGCGGCGACCGCCTTGTGCAAGACACGCGCGCCCGATGCCGTGTTAGTGATGAACTCGCCGTATGCCCTTGATGAAAAGGTCACGGACGCCCTGACCTGTGGTGTGGAACGCCCCACTCCGGAGGCGCGCATCAACACTTTCCGGAACATCGCAAACCGGATCAAGCAGGACAAGCACGTTTTCACCCAGACGGAATTGAAGCAGCTTCAGTGCGGCGCGTCCGAGGACATGGATTTCTGGCGGCCCGACAACCGGCGCAAGTCCGGCGTGCACGAGCGCGACAATCATGGCCGACTGTACGTGTACTTCACGCCGCATGATCGCGTGATGGGCGCCACGCCGCTGCAAAGCATCGGCTGGCAGGGCGTGGATGACAAATTGCTCGCCGAGTTGGGCGATACCGTCAAGCAGCGCATGCTGGCGCGCGGTACGCCGGTGGGCGACGCGCCGGGCGTGAAGAAGTTCGGCACGCTGCCGCCGACTCCCGAAGACAAGCTTGTATCCGGAGCGAAGTCGACCGATTTCTGGAACGGTAACCGGGCTATTTTTACGCCTCTCCTGAAGCTGTGGGCGGTACCGCATCCCGATAAAACGGTGACGATCAACGCCGAGCAGGTGCCGAATCCGGTCACGGAGGACGAGATGCGGCGGTTCGAAAATTCACGTAAAGGCACCGATGAAATGGGTGCGTGGATTCCTGATCCGAATGATCCGAATACAGGGAGCTACGCTGATCCTGACTACCGTTACATGCGCTCGATTTATCGACCAGGGCGCACCGTTACAACTGAGGATATTTATAGCTCCAGACGCACGACTCGGCCTGAGACGCAGGACGAAATGCTTCAACGACTCGACACCTATCTCGCCGAGCCGACCAACCACAGCACGTTGCCGCAGCATCAGGCATTCATGCGCCGAGTGGTCGCCTACGATCTCCCAATCGGCTTTTGTGATGCATATGAGAGGCCAGCATTCTGGACCCGCCTGATGAAATTTGCCGACTGGACGCAGGGTTATGACGATTACTTTGAGCTTGGAGTTCCGCAAAGCGTTGTTAAGCCTGCCTATATCGATTGGGGCACCGTAGCCGAGGAACAAACCACGGCCGAAGCCGAACAACTTCGGCAACAGCAATGGAAAGGAGGAGCGTGATGAGATATGCCGTTGCCATAATCGCGCTGGTCACCCTGATGCAAGGGTGCGCGGCACCAGAGCCGAAGCATTCGGTTTTCAGTCTTAGTAACTTTAGGAGTTCGGCGCTCAAGGAGTTGCCGTATGACTCGCCGCCCCAAGTTATCTATCGGATTGACGAACACCGCTTTGTCACGCTGGAACGTTACCGGGACTGCTATCACGGGGAATCGTATTACAACGACACCCGTGCCGGGATTCGAAAATTTTTAGGGCGGGGTCTGTTTGAAAATTTCCAGGGGCGCATCATTAACGCCGACCCGACCGGAAGGAATATTGTTTTGCCGCTGGCCTATCCGGATGGATTGGTTTGCGGAAATGGAGAAAAAGGTTGCGTAGTGCCATTTTGGTATTCGACAAATAGCGGAAAAACCTTTGGCACGACGGTTTACATGGAACATAGCTTCAATTCGTTCGAGGACTCGAAGAACTATTCGATGTTCGTAACCGAAGACAAACTCTATGTCGCGAAGAAGTGGGGAGACAACGATGCCTACGTCGTTGTGTCTCCGATGGTGCCAGGCATTGACTTAAGTAGGCCCTATCCGCCTGGCGTCAAGGGCGGGAGCTTTGCAGCATCAAAGCGGCCGGGAATTTTTTCAAAGCTTCGCACGCCCTCCGGCCAGGATCGAATCACTTGCGATGCGTCGATCAAGCCAACTAACCCGGATGCACCACTGGTACCCCAATGAGACGCAAGATGGTGAGATACGCCGTTGCCATAATCGCGCTGGTCACCCTGATGCAAGGGTGCACGGCACCAGAGCCGAAGCGTTCGATTTTCAGTCTTAGCGATTTTAGGAGTTCGGCGCTCAAGGAGTTGCCGTATGATTCGCCGCCCCAAGTCATCTATCGTATTGACGAATACCGCTTTGTAACGCTGGAACGTTACCGGGATTGTTATCACGGGGAATCGTATTACAACGATACCCGTGCCGGGATTAGAAAATTTTTGGGGCGGGGTCTGTTTGAAAATTTCCAGGGGCGCATCATTAACGCCGATCCGACCGGGGAGAATATTGTTTTGCCGCTTGCCTATCCGGATGGGTTGGTTTGCGGAAACGGTGAAAAAGGTTGCGTAGTGCCATTTTGGTATTCGGCAAATGGCGGAAAAACCTTCGCCACGAAGGTTTACATGGATCACAGTTTTAACGCGTTCGAGGACTCAAAAGACTATTCGATTTTTGTAACCAAAGATCGACTCTATGTCGCAAATAGGTCGGCGGACAATGACGCCTACGTTGCCGAATATCCGATGATGCCAGGCATTGACTTAAGCGGCCCCTATCCGCCTGGTGTCAAGCGCGGGAGCTTTGCAGCATCAAAGCGGCCAGGTGTTTTTTCAAAGCTTCGCACGCCCTCCGGCCAGGATCGAATCACCTGCGACGCGTCGATCAAGCCGACTAACCCGGATGCACCGCTGGTACCCCAATGACGTACTCGGTTTCACCACCCTGCATGGAGCACACCATCATGAAAAACCCAGTATGCCTGGGCGATGCAACGACACACGGCGGTGTCGTCAAGACCGCATCATCGACATTCGATCTCGACGGCCGCAAGGTGGCGCTGCTGCATGACGTCGTCTCGTGCCCGGAGCACGGCGACAACCCGATCATCGAGTGCACGGAGGGCTACAGCGAAGGCGGCCGAAAATGGGCGGTGCACATGTGCCGAACGCGGTGTGGCAGCCAGGTGATCGCCAGCAGCAAAGGAATGAAAATCGCATGAATCGAACGTGGACGATCCCGAACATCGAGGAGTATCAGTACGGCAAGCCACCATCGATCTGGTGGGGCGTGCTTGCCATCGTCGTCATCCAGACTGCGGGCATGCTCATCGCGGTACTCAACTGGGAGCAGGGCAAGCCGGTGATGTCCGAACTCTTCTTCGAGCGCGCGGTGCTGTTGCCGCTGCTGGTGTCGGGGGCCGTGTGCGGGGTGATCTACGCCGGCTACGAGGATTGGATCGAGCGGGTTGATTGGTGGAATTTCCTGTGTCGCAGCGAGCGGGCTGCATGGCGGCAATGGGCGCAAGCTCACATGGCGATCGTCAACAGCATTGCGTTGACGCCTGAGCCCGAGTTCGCCGAACGTCTGCTGGGCCTGGAGGGCAGTACGCCGATGAACCCCGGCAAGATCCTGTCCTTGCCGGTGGCGGAAAGTTCGGCAGGGGTATCGCGCCTTGGGCGGGTATTGGAGCAACTGGTGACGCCGTTTGCGGTCAGCCTCGCACGTTATGCGCCGACCCGGGCCGTCGACGTGATCCTGCAATCCGCCGACAAGGAGGATCTGACCGAACTGCGGGCGGTCTGGAAGAAGCTGAATCTGCCCGATCTCGTGCAGTTCGGATGGGTGCCTTTCGGTGCGAAGCAGACGAAGATCGAGACGTGGTTCGACGAGGCTGGAAAAGCCGATTTTCGGCTATTGCTGGCCTGCCAACTGCATGCGGAGGGCACGGAGCCGACCTGGTCCGAGGCCGCCGTGGCGATGTTGCTTGCTTCGCCGCGCGCGGTCGAGGGCGTCAACGGAAAGCTCAGGCCTCAGGCGCGGTTATTCCGCCCGATTGCGATGCCGTCCGATTCCGTGGCGGACGCGCTGGAAACGCTGCTGGCTTCGGAGCAGACGTCTCGCGGGCGTATCCGTCATGTGTGGTTGAGTGATTTGCCGCCCCAGAGCCGTCACGCGGCACTCGGCGCCGTCAAGGATGCCGGACTGGAGCTACCGATGCACGATGTAGATCGCGCGATCGGCAAGCCTGGGCCGGTGAGTGGCTTGTTGCTTCAGGCGCTCGCGGCGCAAATGGTGGCACATGGCCAGGGCGCACAACTGGTTGCTTCGCCGAGCGCTCAACAGGTACGGCTGAATTTGGTCGGAGCGCAGTGCGCACCGGTGCCTAGCGTCGAGGCCGGCTATATGCGTCGGCTTAGCTTATCGGTCAGCGTGGGCGGGAGTTGTTGCCTGATCCTGATCATGGCCGGGCTGGATGCCATCGGCGCATCCACGGGATGGTTCCGGGCCTGCCTGGCCGGATTCGTATTGCTGTTCTTCGCCCAGCTTGGCGGTTCGTTCCTGAGGCGTCGCCTGCTGGAAGACGATTTTTACCGACGACTGCGGGGCATGGGCGCCTGGATATGAGGCCGCGTGATGTGTGGCACGGCATCAAGCGCGCGACGATCGAAGAAAATTAGAACAAATACTCGAATCCGGACGGGCGAGGCCGCCGACGTGATCCGGCGGTTCGCGAGACCTTCGGCAAGCCCGCTGTCAGTGCGATTGCGCCCGACGCAAGGCGTGTCTCGTGCAGTAGCGGCGTGCCTCGGCATCCGCGAAATTCCTCCTTGACTCTCACCGTTCAGCAGATATCCTTCAATCCATAACCAACGGGTTATGAATTGTGAACGACATGCAGAACGCACACGACATGCTTTTCAGGACGCTTGCCGATCCCACGCGCCGCGCGCTCTTCGAGCGGCTGTGCGCGGACGGCGAGCTGACGGTTGCCGCGCTGACTGCCCATGCGGGCGTCTCGCAGCCGGCCGTCTCGAAGCATCTCGGCGTCCTGAAGCAGGCCGGGCTCGTGAGCGACCGTCACGAAGGCCGGCAGACGCACTACAGCGCGCAGCCGCAAGCGCTGGCCCCGCTGATCGACTGGACGAGCCAGATGGCGGGCTTCTGGCAGAACCGGTTCGATGCCCTCGAAGATCTTCTGAAAAGGATGGACCAGTAATGAACCAGGCCACCACCGAAACGCGCTCCGTCGTCGTCGATCGCGAGCTGCCGCATCCGCCGGAGAAGATCTGGCGCGCGCTCACGCAACCGCACCTGATCGAGGCGTGGCTGATGAAGAGCGACTTCGAGCCCGTCGCTGGCCGTGCGTTCAGCTTCCGCGCCGACTGGGGCTCGGTCGACTGCACGGTGCTGGCGATCGAGCCGCCGCGCACGCTGTCCTACACGTGGGCCGCGTACGGCCTCGAAAGCGTCGTCACGTGGACGCTCACGCCGACGCCGGCCGGCACGCACCTGCGGATGGAGCAGGTCGGCTTCCGCACGGACCAGGAGCAGGCATACCGCGGTGCGCAGCACGGCTGGGTCCGGTTCCTCGATTCGCTCGAACAGGTGCTGGCGCGCCCCGACGAAGGCACGGAGGCCCGCGCATGAGCACAACGGACCTCACGCCGTCGGAGCGCATCGACGCGCTGATCGCCGGCATCGCCGACTGGCGCGGCAAGACCTTCGCCGACCTGCGCCAGACGATCCTCGCTGCGCAGGCGGGCATCGTCGAGGAATGGAAATGGATGGGTAGCCCCGTCTGGTCGTGCGACGGGATGATCGCGGTGGCGAACGCGCACAAGGGCAAGGTGAAGCTGACGTTCATGCACGGTGCGCAGTTGCCCGATCCCGACAAGCTGTTCAACGACGGCCTCGACGGCAATGCGCGACGCGCGATCGATCTGTTCGAAGGCGACCGGCTCGACAAGCGGGCGCTGAAGAACCTCGTGCGTGCGGCGATCGAATACAACCGGACGCATCTGAAGAAGAACACGCGGCGAGCGGGCGCAGGCACGAAAGCGCGGGCCGACGAGGCGGCGTGACGCGCAGCACGACCGGCCACGCCGCGTAGCGCCGCGCAGCCAAAAAAAAGCCCGACACGAGGTCGGGCATCCAAATCGGCCGCAACCGCCCGCGAGGCGGCTGCGGCACCTGCAAAAGCAGGGCGCTTACGCTGCGAGCAGCGAGCGCAGCACGAACGGCAGGATACCGCCGTGCTTGTAGTAGTCGACTTCGATCGGCGTATCGATGCGCAGCAGTACCTGCACGCGCTGCGTTTCGCCGTTCTTGCGGTTGATCACGAGCGTGACGTCCTGCTGCGGCTTGAAGTCGTCGCCGAGGCCTTCGATGTCGTACGTCTCGTCGCCGGTGATGCCGAGCGACTGGATGCTGTCCGAGCCCTTGAACTGCAGCGGCAGCACGCCCATGCCGACCAGGTTCGAGCGGTGGATACGCTCGAAGCTGCGTGCGATCACGGCCTTCACGCCGAGCAGCTGCGTGCCCTTCGCGGCCCAGTCGCGCGACGAGCCCGTGCCGTACTCTTCACCCGCGAACACGACGGTCGGCGTATCGGCGCCGACATACTGCATGGCCGCGTCGTAGATCGACTGCTGTTCTCCGCTCGGCTGATGGATCGTCAGGCCGCCTTCGACGCGCGAGCCGTCCGCCTTCGCCGGGATCATCAGGTTCTTGATCCGAACGTTCGCGAACGTGCCGCGCATCATCACGTCGTGGTTGCCGCGGCGCGAGCCGTAGCTGTTGAAGTCGGCCTTCTGCACGCCGTTTTCCTTCAGCCACTTGCCTGCCGGCGAGTCTTCCTTGATCGAGCCTGCCGGGCTGATGTGGTCGGTCGTGACCGAGTCACCGAAGATGCCCAGTGCGCGCGCGCCCTTGACCGTCGGGATCGACGCAGCCGGTTCCATCGAGAAGTCGTTGCCGAAGAACGGCGGCTCGGCGATGTAGGTCGACTTCGGCCAGTCGTAGACCTGGCCCGATTCGCCCTCGATCTTGCTCCAGAGGTCGCCCTTCTTGGTCAGCTTCGAGTAGTTGTCCTCGAACTTCTTCGGATCGAGCGCGAACTTGAGCAGCGCGTGGATTTCATCGCTCGTCGGCCAGATGTCGCCGAGGTAGATGTCGCGGCCGCCCTTGCCCTTGCCGACCGGTTCCGTCATCAGGTCGCGCGTGATGTTGCCGGCGATCGCGTACGCGACGACCAGCGGCGGCGACGCGAGGAAGTTCGCGCGGATGTTCGGGTGGATACGCGCTTCGAAGTTACGGTTGCCCGACAGCACGGCTGCCGCGACGATGTCGTTCTTCGTGATCGCTTCGTTCAGCTCCGGCGTCAGGTCGCCCGCGTTGCCGATACAGGTCGTGCAGCCGTAGGCCGCGACTTCGAAACCGAGCTTCGACAGGTAGGGCAGCAGGCCCGTCTTCGTCAGGTACTCGGTGACGATGCGCGATCCCGGCGCGAGCGAGGTCTTGATCTTCGGATCGACCGTGAGGCCGGCCTCGACCGCCTTCTTCGCGAGCAGGCCGGCGGCCAGCAGCACGCTCGGGTTCGACGTGTTCGTGCACGACGTGATCGCGGCGATCAGCACGTCGCCGTTCTTCACGTCGACGTTGTTGCTCGTCGTGTACTGCGTGTTCAGGTCGTCCGCCTTCTTCGCGAAGCCGTTGTCCGCGACCGGCTTCGAGAACAGGTCGGTGAACGTCGACTTGACGTTGCCGATCTCGATGCGGTCCTGCGGACGCTTCGGGCCGGCCAGCGACGGCGCGACCGTCGCGAGATCCAGCGTCACGACCTTCGTGTAGTCGATGTCGCCGGCCTTCGGGATGCCGAACAGCTTCTGCGCCTTGAAGTAGCTTTCGAACGCGGCGATTTCCGCCTTCGTGCGGCCCGTGCCTTCGAAGTAGTCGATCGTCTTTTCGTCGACCGGGAAGAAGCCCATCGTCGCGCCGTATTCCGGCGCCATGTTGCCGATCGTCGCGCGGTCCGGCAGCGACAGTGACTTCGTGCCTTCGCCAAAGAATTCGACGAACTTGCCGACGACCTTCTCCTTACGCAGCATTTCGGTGATCGTCAGCACCAGGTCGGTGGCCGTCACGCCTTCGCGCAGCTTGCCCTTCAGCTCGACGCCGACGACGTCCGGCGTCAGGAAGTACACCGGCTGGCCGAGCATGCCGGCTTCGGCTTCGATGCCGCCCACGCCCCAGCCGACCACGCCGATGCCGTTGATCATCGTCGTGTGGCTGTCGGTGCCGACGAGGGTATCCGGGTAGTACACGGTGTCGCCGCCGTCCGCCTTCTTGTGGACGCCGCGCGCGAGGTATTCGAGGTTCACCTGGTGGACGATGCCGACGCCCGGGGGCACGACCTTGAACGTGTCGAAGGCCTGCATGCCCCACTTCATGAACTGGTAGCGCTCGTTGTTGCGCTGGAATTCCAGTTTCATGTTCAGGTCGAGCGCGTCCTTCTGGCGGAAGTAGTCGATCTGGACCGAGTGATCGACGACGAGATCGACCGGGACCAGCGGCTCGATCTTCTTCGGGTTCTTGCCCGTGC
The DNA here is from genome assembly GCF_011605345.1 of Burkholderia sp. D-99. Classification (GTDB taxonomy): domain Bacteria; phylum Pseudomonadota; class Gammaproteobacteria; order Burkholderiales; family Burkholderiaceae; genus Burkholderia. Next base: position 1,369,163 of record NZ_JAAOXM010000001.1, on the reverse strand, counting down.
GCTCCGCGACGCCGCGCATGGCCGCGATGTCGGCGAGCAGCGGCACGCCCGTGAAATCCTGCAGCACGACGCGCGACACCACGAACGGAATTTCGTCGACGCGCTTCGCGGTCGGCTTCCAGTTCGCGAGCTGCTCGATGTGCTCCTCGGTGATTTTCTTGCCGTCGTAGTTGCGCAGCACGGACTCGAGCACGATACGGATCGACACAGGCAGGCGTTCGATCTTCGTCTTCAGTTCCTTGCCGAGCTGCGGCAGCGAGTAGAACTTGCCTTTACCGGAACCGCTGTCGAATTCCTTGAGGGTCTTGTGGAGATTGTGGGCCATGGTGATTTTCCTGGGTTTAAGGCTAGGAAACAAAGAGTCCTGTAGATGACGGCTATATCACATACAGATCGACGTACTCATCGACCGGCATTGCTTCGAGCTTTGCCTGGTCCAGCGACACGTCGAGAATCGCTTGTTGCTGCTTTGCCGGGAAACGGCGGGCAAGGTTGGCCCTGAACTTCTCGACCAGGAGCGGGATGCCTTCGGCGCGCCGCCGCTGATGGCCGAGCGGGTATTCGACCGCCACCTCGGCAAGCTTCGACCCGTCCGTGAACTCGATCGTCAGTGCATTCGCGATCGAGCGCTTGTCCGGGTCGTGGTAATCCTTCGTGAACTGCGGATCCTCGACGCACACGGTTTTCGCGCGCAGCGCGTCGATGCGGGGATCGGCGGCGGCCGAATCTTCGTAGTCGGCCGCGGTCAGCCGGCCGAACAGCAGCGGCACGGCGACCATGTACTGGATGCAGTGGTCGCGGTCGGCCGGATTGGCGAGCGGACCCTGCTTGTCGATGATGCGGATCGCGGCCGCGTGCGTGCGGATCGTGATCCGGCTGATCTCGTCGGTCGTGCGGCCCGCGGCGGCAAGCTGCGCGTGCAGCTGCAGCGCGGCCTCGGCGGCCGTTTGCGCATGGAATTCGGCGGGGAACGCGATCTTGAACAGCACGTTTTCCATCACGTACGTGCCGTACGGGCGCTGGAAGCGAAACGGCTTGCCGTCGAACAGCACGTCGTAGAAGCCCCAGGTCTTTGCGGTGAGCGCCGACGGGTAGCCCATTTCGCCCGTTTTCGCGATCAGCGCGAGGCGCACCGCGCGGGACGTGGCGTCGCCGGCCGCCCATGACTTGCGTGAGCCCGTGTTCGGCGCGTGGCGGTAGGTGCGCAGCGCCTGGCCGTCGACGAACGCGTTGGACACCGCGTTGATCAGCTCGTCGCGCGTGAGCCCGAGCAGGCGGCCGACGACGGCCGTCGACGCGGCCTTCACGAGCAGCACATGGTCGAGCCCGACCGCATTGAACGAATTTTCGAGTGCGAGGCAGCCCTGGATCTCGTGGGCCTGGATCATCGCGACCAGCACGTCGCGCATCGTGAGCGGCTTCCGGCCGGCCGCGACGGCCGTGCGGGAGAGCCAGTCGGCCGTCGCCAGGATGCCGCCGAGATTATCGGACGGATGGCCCCATTCGGCGGCGAGCCAGGTGTCGTTGAAGTCCAGCCAGCGGATCATCGCGCCGATGCCGAACGCGGCCTGGACGGGATCGAGCTGGAAGGACGTGCCGGGCACCTTCGCGCCGTTCGGCACGATCGTGCCGGGCACGACGGGGCCGAGCAGCTTGGTGCAGGCAGGGTAGGACAGCGCCTCGAGTCCGCATCCGAGCGTGTCGATCAGGCAATGACGCGCCGTCTCCAGCGCGAGCGCGCTGTCGATACCGGCATTCAGCACGTAGTCGACGATATCGACGAGTACCGTATCCGGAGCAGGGCGGACGTTGGAGACCGGGGCGGACATCGAGGGGCCGATGGGAACGCGCTTAGTTCGTTGCCGGCTTCAGTTCGTTCGACTGCGTCGGTGCCGGCGTGCCTTGCGTCATTTCCGGCGTCACGCATTCGTCCGCGAGGCGCTCGCCGCCGTTTGCGTCGGAGAACAGCATCGCCTTGGTCGGGATCACGATCAGCTTGAAGCCTGCTGCCGGATCATAGAACGTGTCGGCGCCCGTCGTCGTGGCCTGACGCGGCAGCTTGTAGTTCTTCTTCGCCCAGTGAACCGTGACCACTTGGTCACGCTTCATGTCACCGGCGAGGTCGAACGACAGACCTTCCTTGCAGGACCACTTGACCGCGCCGTCCGGTACCGGATCGACCTTGGCGGCGGCACGTGCCTGTGCCTTCTTGCTGCGCGGGATGATGCGCTTGGCCGGCGCCGGGCGCTTGGCCGTTGCCTTCTTCGCGGTCGTCGTGGTCGTACCCTGGGCAAACGCGCTCGGAGCCGACACCAGCATCGTGGCGGACAAGGCGCCGATGGCGGTAGCGATCAGGAGTTTCTTCATGGAGTCAGAACCTTTCGATAATCAGTTGACAAGGGTCGGCAATCGAAACTGCCGGCCGGTTTGAAACTGCACGCGCCCCGAAAGCGCGCAGCGGCCGCTATTTTCACCTATTTGGCCGCGTACATATCAGGTTTTCGGGCTCCGTTACGTTTTTTGTCGTTTCGCAAACCTCTATCCGGTTCGCGCCCCGTCGAATGCATGAAACTCGTGTATCGGCCGGCGGCGCGCGCTTACGGCGCGCTGCCCCCGGCGGCAGGGCCGAACAGCGGCGCGGCCTCGGCCGGTACGGGCTGGCCGGTGGCCCGCGCGCGGCGCAGCACCGACCAGTAATACCGGTAACTCGCGCGATCGTGCAGCGTATCACCGTGGCGCGTCGGCCCCCAGTCGGCGGCCTGCGCGGCCAGCAGAATCTCGGCGGCCAGCGCGACCTCGTCGGTGCGCGGCGCGAATGCGTCGACGATCGGTCGGATCTGCGCGGGGTGGATACTCCACATCCGCGTGAAGGCGAATTCGTCGCGCGCGCGGCGTGCATCGGCGGCGACGACGCTCATGTCACGCACCTCGGTCGTCACGTTGTGCGACGGTGTCTTGCCGTGCGCGTGGCAGGCCGCGGCGATTTCCAGCTTCGCGCGGCGCACGAGCGGATGCTCGAACTGGCTGGGCGAGCGCATCGCGGCATCGGGAATCGCGCCATGGTGCGCGGAGACGAAATCCATCAGCCCGAAGCTCAGCGTGCCGACCGTCGGCAGCGCGGCGAGGGCGGCCGCCTGCGCGAGCGCGCCGTGCGTCTCGACCAGCACGTCGACCGGGATCGGCTGCGTAATGCCGAGCTCGCGGCGCGTGCCTTCGATGAACGCGGTCATTTCGGCTGCGTCGGCGGCACTCGCGATCTTCGGGAGCGTGATGTAGGCGGGTGCGCGCGACGCACGCAGCACGATGCGCACGTCGTCGCGCCAGTGCGGATGGGAAAAGTCGTGGATGCGGACGCCGACGCGGCCGAAGCGGTTCTCGTCGCTGCCGAGCATCTCGGTGACGAGTGCCGCGTGCGCGGCTTCCTGGCCGACGGCCGCGCCGTCCTCGCAGTCGAACGTGATGTCGAATACGGGACCCAGCTCGGCCTGCAGCGCGAGCGACTTGCGCATCAGCTTTTCGCTGCCCGCGTAGTGATCGCAGCAGGGCAGGATCGCGGGCGGGGACGCCCCGTCGTACAGCACTTGTGCAGGAGTGAGCGCGGCCATCTCGTCTACGTCAGGGAAGCGGGTCAACGTGGAGAAAATCGGATTCGGGCAGGTTCTGGGCTGGTGCGCGGCGGGCGCGGGGCGGCAAAACGTGCGCGGATCGGATCGTTCGGCAGGGCCGGCGGCTGGCGCCGGCCCGGGCCGGAACCGGGTGGCCCGAGGGCCGCCCGGCAAAGGCGCGTGATGCTTAGTTCTTCAGCAGGTGGGCGACGCCATCGCGCTCTTCGAGCAGCTCGGCCAGCGTGCCGTCCATCTTCTCGCGCGAGAACGCGTCGATTTCCAGGCCTTCGATGCGCTTGTACTCGCCGTTTTCGCACACGACCGGCACGCCGTAGATGATGTCTTCGGGGATGCCGTACGAGCCGTCCGACGGGATGCCCATCGTGACCCACTTGCCGTTCGTGCCGAGGACCCAGTCACGCACGTGGTCGATCGCTGCGTTGGCTGCCGACGCTGCCGACGACAGGCCGCGCGCTTCGATGATCGCCGCGCCGCGCTTGCCGACGGTCGGGATGAACGTGTCGCGGTTCCACACGTCGTCGTTGATCAGCTTCAGCAGCGATTCGCCTTCGGCGGTCGCGAAGCGGAAATCCGGGTACATCGTCGGCGAGTGGTTGCCCCACACGGCGAGCTTCTCGATCGACGCGACCGGCTTGCCCGACTTCGCTGCGAGCTGCGACAGCGCGCGGTTGTGGTCGAGGCGCAGCATGGCCGTGAAGTTCTTCTTCGGCAGATCCGGCGCCGACTTCATCGCGATGTATGCGTTCGTGTTCGCCGGGTTGCCGACGACCAGCACCTTCACGTCGCGGCTGGCGACTTCGTTCAGTGCAGCGCCCTGAACCGTGAAGATTTCGGCGTTTGCCGACAGCAGGTCCTTGCGCTCCATGCCCTTCGAGCGCGGACGTGCACCGACCAGCAGCGCGACGTCTGCATCCTTGAATGCAACCTTGGGATCGTCGGTGATCACGACGCCCGCGAGCAGCGGGAACGCGCAATCGTCGAGTTCCATCACGACGCCCTTGACGGCGCCTTGGGCTTGCGGGAGGTCGAGCAGTTGCAGGATGACCGGCTGGTCCTTGCCGAGCAGGTCGCCGTTCGCGATGCGGAACAGCAGGGAGTAAGCGATTTGACCTGCGGCGCCGGTGACGGCAACGCGCTTTGCGGGCTTAGCCATTGAAAATCTCCAGGACGGTTGAAGCGTTGGACGCTAGCGAAAACGCCATTCTATGCGCGTTGTGCGTAACGTTGCATTGAAGCAGGGCGGAGGACTCGCGATGGCAGACGCGGTGAACCTGGAGACGGCCGTGGCACGTAGCCGGGGACGCGCTGTTGCACCCGCGAACCCTTGCTCGACCGGGAGTGTAGGAGCCGTCACGCGCAATGTCAAACGGTATCATATGTCTTATATAAGACAGATGTTTTGCGGAAATTGAGTGGACGAAAAAGTGCGGTTTGTGATGAAATGCGCGCCATGACATCGAACCAGGCGAATACCGCGAATCAGACCGGCGCAGGCGGCCCAGGGCAGCCGGGCGCGGGCGATCCCGCACCGTCGCCTGCGGCGCCGCCGTCGCCGACGTTCAGCCCGTTATACCAGCAGATTAAGTCATTGATCACGCAAAGTCTCGAAACCGGTGAATGGAAGCCGGGCGAGATCATCCCGAGCGAAGTGGAGCTCGCGGCCCGCTACAAGGTCAGCCAGGGCACCGTTCGCAAGGCGATCGACGAGCTGGCCGCCGAAAACCTCGTGGTCCGGCGGCAGGGCAAGGGTACTTTTGTTGCAACGCACAATGAGGACCGCGCACAGTTCCGCTTCCTGCGCCTGCTGGCCGACGACGGTGCCGAACACCCGCACGTAAGCCGCCTGCTCGAATGCCGGCGCCTGCGTGCGCCGGCCGAGATCGCGCGGCAGCTCGACCTGAAGCCGGCCGATCCGGTCGTGCAGGTGCGCCGCCTGCTGGAGTTCGAGAACGAAGTGACGGTGCTCGACGAGATCTGGCTGCCGGGCGCGATGTTCCGCGGGCTCACGTTCGAGCGGCTGAGCGAGTACAAGGGGCCGCTCTACGCAATGTTCGAGACGGAGTTCGGCACACGGATGATCCGCGCGACGGAGAAGATCCGCGCGGTGGCGGCGGAGCCGGCGGTGGCCGACCTGCTGCACGTGCCGGCGGGTTTTCCTTTGCTGTCTGTCGAGCGCGTGTCCTATACATACGGAGACCGGCCGGTGGAAGTGCGTCGCGGCTGGTATGTCACAACCGGGTACTACTATCAGAATGACTTGAGTTGAGTAGCTTCGGCTCAAGCCGAGTGCTTCGCGATTCCCACGCTTGCGAAGCACGTTTCGGGCCGCCTTTGTTCTTGTTCGCGCAACTATCCAGAGCAGACTTTCGCTGCAGCGCGATATAAAAAGGCGCTAAAATCGCGGATTAGTGTGACAACATAGTAGGGGTCTAGCATGACTGACGCAGTAAGAAAGCCGAGGCCGGAATACCGGAACATCGGATTCAGCGATATCACGATGAAATATCGCATGCCGCTGGCAGCGACTTTGTCGATTCTCCATCGAGTCAGCGGCGCGCTGCTGTTCCTGTTCCTGCCGTTCCTGCTGTTCCTCTTCGACCAGAGCCTCACGTCAGAGCTCAGCTTCGAAGTCTTCAAGGCTTTCCTCTCCAACATCATCGTCAAGCTGATCGTCCTCGCACTGTCGTGGGCCTTCTTCCACCATTTCTGCGCCGGCATTCGCCACCTGCTGATGGACGTCAACCACGACGCCGTCACGAAGGAAGGCGGCAAGCGGACGGCAGTCGTCGCGTTTGTCGTCTCGATCGCCCTGACGATCGCCATGGCACTCAAACTGTTCGGAGCATTCTAAGAAAATGGCAGCCAATAACCGAATCGGCTCGAAGCGCCTCGTCGTCGGCGCACACTACGGCCTGCGCGACTGGCTTGCGCAGCGCATCACCGCCACGATCATGGCAGTCTACACGGTCATTCTGCTCGTCCTGTTCTTCGGCGCGCACGATTTCTCGTACGAAGGCTGGGCATCGATCTTCGCCGCGCAATGGATGAAGCTCGCGACCTTCGTGATGCTGCTTTCCCTCTTCTACCACGCATGGGTCGGCGTGCGCGACATCTGGATGGACTACGTGAAGCCCGTCGGTGTGCGCCTGCTGCTGCAATCGCTGACCATCGTCTGGCTGCTCGCATGTGCGGGCTACGCCGCGCAGATTCTCTGGAGAGTGTAAAGAATGGCTGCAATCAAATCTAACCTCCCGCGCCGCAAGTTCGACGTGGTGATCGTCGGCGCGGGCGGCTCCGGCTTGCGCGCAGCGCTGCAACTGTCGCGCGCGGGCCTGTCGGTCGGCGTGCTGTCGAAGGTGTTCCCGACGCGTTCGCACACGGTGGCCGCGCAGGGCGGTATCGGTGCATCGCTCGGCAACATGAGCGAAGACAACTGGCACTTCCACTTCTACGACACGATCAAGGGTTCCGACTGGCTCGGCGACCAGGACGCGATCGAATTCATGTGCCGTGAAGCGCCGAACGTCGTGTACGAACTCGAGCACTTCGGCATGCCGTTCGACCGCAACGCGGACGGCACGATCTACCAGCGCCCGTTCGGCGGCCACACCGCGAACTACGGCGAGAAGCCGGTCCAGCGCGCATGCGCGGCCGCCGACCGTACCGGTCACGCGCTGCTGCACACGCTGTACCAGCAGAACGTCGAAGCGAAGACGCAGTTCTTCGTCGAATGGATGGCGCTCGACCTGATCCGCGACGCGGAAGGCGACGTGCTCGGCGTGACGGCCCTCGAGATGGAGACGGGTGACGTCTACATCATGGAAGGCAAGACGACGCTGTTCGCGACGGGCGGCGCAGGCCGGATCTTCGCGGCATCGACCAACGCGTTCATCAACACCGGCGACGGCCTCGGCATGGCTGCGCGTTCGGGCATCGCGCTGCAGGACATGGAGTTCTGGCAGTTCCACCCGACCGGCGTGGCCGGCGCGGGCGTGCTGATCACCGAAGGCGTGCGCGGCGAAGGCGGTATCCTGCGCAACGCGAACGGCGAGCGCTTCATGGAGCGCTATGCACCGACGCTGAAGGATCTGGCGCCGCGTGACTTCGTGTCGCGTTCGATGGACCAGGAAATCAAGGAAGGCCGTGGCGTGGGTCCGAACAAGGATCACGTGCTGCTCGACCTGTCGCACATCGGCGCCGAGACGATCATGAAGCGTCTGCCGTCGATCCGCGAAATCGCGCTGAAGTTCGCGAACGTCGACGCGATCAAGGAACCGATCCCGGTCGTCCCGACGATCCACTACCAGATGGGCGGCATCCCGACCAACATCCACGGTCAGGTCGTCGGCACGTCGCGCGATCACAAGGAGCCGGTCAACGGTTTCTACGCAGTGGGCGAATGCTCGTGCGTGTCCGTGCACGGCGCGAACCGCCTCGGCACGAACTCGCTGCTGGACCTCGTGGTGTTCGGCCGTGCGGCCGGCAACCACATCGTCGAGCACGTGAAGAACCAGAAGGAACACAAGCCGTTGCCGGCCGATGCAGGCGAATTCTCGCTGGCACGCCTGGCGAAGCTCGACAAGTCGACCTCGGGTGAATACACGCAGGACATCGCGAACGACATCCGCTCGACGATGCAGAAGCACGCAGGCGTGTTCCGCACGTCCGAACTGCTGAAGGAAGGCGTCGACCAGATGGCCGGCCTGGCGGCACGCGTGGAAAACATCCACCTGAAGGACAAGTCGAAGGTGTTCAACACCGCGCGCGTCGAAGCGCTCGAGCTGGAGAACCTGATCGAAGTCGCTCGCGCCACGATGGTGTCGGCGGAAGCGCGCAAGGAAAGCCGTGGCGCGCACGCACACAGCGACTACGAACACCGCGACGACGAGAACTGGCTGCGCCACACGCTGTGGTACAGCGAAGGCGATCGCCTCGACTACAAGCCGGTTCAAATGAAGCCGCTGACGGTCGAATCCGTGCCGCCGAAGCCGCGCACGTTCTAAGCCGAGTCAAAGGAATCCGAAATGGCAAAACGCATTTTTGAAGTCTACCGCTACGATCCGGACAAGGACGCAGCGCCGCGCATGCAGACGTACGAGCTCGAGATCCAGCATGAGCGCATGCTGCTCGACGCACTGGTGAAGCTGAAGGCACTGGACGAGACGCTGTCGTTCCGCCGTTCGTGCCGTGAAGGCGTGTGCGGTTCGGACGCGATGAACATCAACGGCAAGAACGGTCTCGCATGCCTGACGAACCTGAACGACCTGCCGCAGAAGATCGTGCTGCGTCCGCTGCCGGGCCTGCCCGTCGTGCGCGACCTGATCGTCGACATGACGCACTTCTTCAACCAGTACCACTCGATCAAGCCGTACCTGATCAACGACGCGCCGCCGCCGGAGAAGGAACGTCTCCAGTCGCCGGAAGAGCGCGACGAGCTCGACGGCGTGTACGAGTGCATTCTGTGCGCGAGCTGCTCGACGTCGTGCCCGAGCTTCTGGTGGAACCCGGACAAGTTCGTCGGCCCGGCCGGCCTGCTGCAGGCTTACCGCTTCATCGCGGACAGCCGCGACACGGCCACCGGCGAGCGCCTCGACAACCTGGAAGACCCGTACCGTCTGTTCCGTTGCCACACGATCATGAACTGCGTCGACGTTTGCCCGAAGGGCCTGAACCCGACGAAGGCGATCGGCAAGATCAAGGAACTGATGGTTCGCCGCGCGGTTTAAGGCCGGGTGCAATGAGCGACGATTCGCATCAATCCGACCCGCACCGTCGCGCACGCCTTCGCTGGCGCGCGCGGCGGGGTCTGCTGGAAAACGACATCATCTTCGAGCGTTTCTTCAGCAGATACGAGCATGACCTCACCGATGCAGACGTAGGCGCGTTGTCGCGCCTGCTCGATCTGAGCGACAACGACCTGATGGACTTGCTCCTCGCGCGCAAGGAACCAGAAGGCGACCTAGACAGCCCGGATATTCACCGGCTGTTGGAGATGCTGCGCAACGTGTAACGCCAATGTGTAACGCGTTGTGCCCGTTATCGAATCCCGTTTCTTTATTTCGATTGAGGATGTGCCATGACTCCGTCTGATGTTAAAGCCACGCTATCGTTCAGCGACAACTCGCCGAGCGTCGAACTGCCGATTTACAAGGGCACGATGGGCCCGGACGTAATCGACATCCGCAAGCTGTACGGCCAGACCGGCAAGTTCACGTACGACCCGGGCTTCATGTCGACGGCAGCTTGTAATTCGGCGATCACGTACATCGACGGCGACAAGGGCGAGCTGCTGTACCGCGGCTACCCGATCGACAACCTCGCGCAAAACGCCGACTTCCTCGAAAGCTGCTACCTGCTGCTGAAGGGTGAACTGCCGAACGCAGCGCAGAAGAAGGAATTCGTCGACACCGTCACGAAGCACACGATGGTGCACGAGCAGATGCACTTCTTCTTCCGTGGCTTCCGCCGCGACGCGCACCCGATGGCGATCCTGGTCGCCGCAGTCGGCGCGCTGTCGGCGTTCTACCACGACTCGCTCGACATCAACGATCCGCGTCACCGTGATGTGTCGGCGATCCGCATGATCGCGAAGCTGCCGACGCTCGTCGCGATGGCCTACAAGTACAGCATCGGCCAGCCGTTCGTGTATCCGAAGAACTCGCTGTCGTACAGCGCGAACTTCATGCACATGATGTTCTCGAACCCGTGCGAAGAGTACAAGGTCAACGACGTGCTCGTCCGCGCGCTCGACCGTATCCTGATCCTGCACGCCGACCACGAGCAGAACGCATCGACCTCGACCGTCCGCCTGGCCGGCTCGTCGGGCGCGAACCCGTTCGCATGTATCGCCGCTGGTATCGCGTGTCTGTGGGGCCCGGCGCACGGTGGTGCGAACGAAGCCGCGCTGAACATGCTCGAGCAGATCGGTTCGCCGGACAACATCCCCGAATTCATCAAGCAGGTGAAGGACAAGAATTCGGGCGTGAAGCTGATGGGCTTCGGTCACCGCGTGTACAAGAACTACGACCCGCGTGCGAAGCTGATGCGCGAAACGTGCTACGAAGTGCTGAACGAACTGGGCCTGCACGACGACCCGCTGTTCAAGCTCGCGATGCAGCTCGAGAAGATCGCGCTGGAAGACGAATACTTCGTGTCGCGCAAGCTGTACCCGAACGTCGACTTCTACTCGGGCATCGTCCAGCGCGCGCTGGGCATCCCGACGTCGATGTTCACGTGTATCTTCGCGATGGCACGTACGGTCGGCTGGATCGCACAGTGGAACGAAATGATCGGCGATCCGGAGCAGAAGATCGGCCGTCCGCGTCAGCTGTTCATCGGCGATACGCCGCGCGAAGCGAAGCCGCTCAACGCACGTTAAGTCGTGTGCGGCGCGAACGGCCGGCAGGCCGCTCGCGTCGGGCAAAACGCAACGCCACGACACCCCGACGGGTCATCCCGTCGGGGTGTTTTCATTTGCGCGCCGGATCGGCGCGGTGCTCCAGCGACGGCGGACGGGTGTCGAGTGCGGGCGCGTCATCGTCGGGCGCGTGGCCGTGCCGCAGAAAGAACTGCCGGTATGCGCTGGGCGTCATCCCGCGCGCGGCGAGGAACTGGCGGTTGAAGTTCGCGGTATTTGGAATGCCGCAACGCGCGGCCACCGTTGCGATCGGCCAGTCGGTGCCGACGAGATGACGGCACGCGTGCGCGAGCCGCAGCCGCTGCACGTAGCGCCCGACGCTTTCGCCGAGATGCCGGACGAACAGGCGCTGCAAGGTGCGTTCGGACATATGTGCAGCAGCGGCGAGCGCGTCGATGCGCAGCGGTTCGTGGAAGTGCCGGTCGATCGCGTCGAGCACGCGGTCGAGACGCTCGGCTTCGGGGGCGGCCGTGTCGGCGTGCGGAGTCGTGCCTTCGGCCCGGTCGTACGCGTGCGCGGTGGCGAGCGGTTCGCCGCCGGCTTCCGCGAGATCGGCGAGCGTGTCGAGCGCGGCCGCGAGCCGGGTGCGCGGCGACGGATCGAGCAACTGCGGCAGCCGTGCGCGCATCGCGCGGGCCGCGTCCGTGTCGAAGCTCAGGCCCGGTGCGGCACGCCGCAGCAGCGAGCGCAGCGGCGCGTATTCGGGGCAACAGTCGGCCAGCCGCCGCACCCAGTCGCCGTCAAACCAGATGACGACCGCGACTTCGGGCGCATCGCGATCGATGCGTGCGTTCGACGACCAGGTATGCGGCAGGTTGGGCGGCACGAGCACGAGGTCGTCGTCCGCGTAGCGCGAGACGTGATCGCCGATGAAGCGCTGACCGCGGCTGTTGAGCGTCAGCGTCAGCTCGTACTCGGGATGGCGATGCCATTCGAACGGGATGCGCGCGAGCTGGCGGTGATAGACGCGGATCGAACAGCCGGGGGCGAAGGTTACGTGCTCGTACTGCGGTTTCATCGAGGCCTCCGGGCGAGGGCGGGCATCGCATCGTGGCATGATCGTGAGCGATCGTCACGACGGAGCAATGCCATGTTTTCACATGTTTGCGTGGGTGTGACCGACAGCGCGCGCGCCTACGATTTCTACGCGCCGCTGTTCGCGGAACTCGGGCTGCGCCTGAAATTCCGCGAGCCGGACGGCTGGTCGGGCTGGATGCCGGCCGACGCCGAGCGGCCGCTGTTCTTCTTCGGCCAGCCGCTCGACGGCCGCGCGCCCGAACCGGGCAATGGCCACACGATCGCGTTCGTCGCGCCAACGCGCGCGCACGTCGATCGCTGCCACGCGCTCGCGCTGCGCCACGGCGGCACCTGCGAAGGGCAGCCGGGCCTGCGGCCGGACTATCACCGCGACTACTACGGCGCCTATTTTCGCGATCCGGATGGCAACAAGCTGTGCGTGGTCTGCCATCGTCCCGAGTGATCCACGGTTGTCATGATTGTATCGATAGTTGGCTGGATAGTAGTGATCGAGGCTGCGCACCGGCCGTACGCTGACAGCACATCACGACACCAGCCAGCGAGGAGACCACGATGCAACTGACGATTGACGACCTGCCTGCCGCGATTCGCGACGCGAAAAGGGCGCTGCGCGCCGAACTGCCCGGTTACGCGGCCACGTTCCGCGAGCTGGAGGGCGACATCGCGCGGCAGGTCGACGCGATCCGCCGCGCGCATGCGCATGGCCATGACGTGATTCCGGTGGTTCCGTTTGCGGACATCGCAGGCGGGACCGTCGATCCGCGCGTGGTTGCAGCGATCCGCACGCGTGGCGCGGTCGTGATCCGTGGCGTATTCGATGCGCAGCAGGCGCGCGACTGGAACGACGAGATCGGCGCCTACCTCGACGCGAACCGCTTCGCCGAGCGGCTCGATGCGCGCGCCGAGGATCGCTATTTCGGCAACCTGGCGTCGGGCAAGCCGCAGATCTACGGCGTCTATTGGTCGAAGCCGCAGGTGGCTGCGCGCCAGTCGCCGGCACTGACCCGGGCGCGCGTGTTCCTGAACCGCCTGTGGCGGCACGCGGACGGCGGGCGTACGCACTTCGAACCCGATCAGGTGCCGGCCTATGCAGACCGGATTCGTCGCCGGCCGCCCGGTTCGACGTCGCTCGGGCTGTCGCCGCACGTCGACGGCGGCTCCGTCGAGCGCTGGCTCGGCGCGAACTTCCGCCAGGTCTACCGTCACGTGCTGGCCGGCCGCTGGCGCGATTACGACCCGTTCGATGCGGCGTTCCGTCCGGACGTCGAGGAGATCCCGTCGCCGGCCGTGTGCTCGATGTTCCGCACGTTCCAGGGCTGGACCGCACTCACGCCGCAGGGGCCCGGTGACGGCACGCTGCAGTTGATCCCGGTCGCGAACGCGATGGCCTATGTCGTGCTGCGCGCGCTGCAGGACGATGTCGCCGACGACGACCTGTGCGGCGCGCGTCCGGGCCGCGCGCTGTCGATCCGGCCCGAATGGCACGCACTGTTGCTCGACGCGCTGGTGCCGATCCCGCACATGGAGCCGGGCGACGCGGTGTTCTGGCACGGCGACGTCGTGCACGCGGTCGAGGATGCCCACCGCGGCAGCGGCGACAGCAACGTGATGTACATCGCGGCCGCGCCCGGTTGCGCGAAGAACGACGCGTACCTGCGGCGCCAGCGGGCTGCGTTCCTGCGCGGCGAGAGTCCGCCCGATTTTCCGGCCGATCATTTCGAGGTCGAATTCGACGGGCGCGGCGGGGAGGGCGATCTGACGGCGCTGGGCCGCGCGCAGATGGGGTTCGGGCCCGGCGCGTAACGTCCGAGCTGCGTGAGCAGACGGCCGTTCGCAACGCGGCGAACGGCCGTCTGCCGATTCCGCTGCGTGCCACGCGCAATTCGACGCAATCGGCTGTCGGCGGAGCCGAAATCGACACGAATTGCGCAATTTGGCTTCCGATAATGGTCCGGACACAACGCCGCTGGCCCTTGCGCCGCAAGGGTGCGGCGCAGACCATGGAGGAGTCGATGCAATTCACGCAAGCGATCGTTCGCCGCCCCGCGCCGTCCTGTAGCGCGGGCCTGACCACCGCCGAACTCGGCGCGCCCGACTACGACAAGACGCTCACCCAGTTCCATGCATACTGCGACGCGCTGCGCACGCTCGGCGTCGAGCTGACCGAACTGCCGCCGCTGGACGCGTTCCCCGATTCGCATTTCGTCGAGGACGTCGCGGTCGTGACGCCCGAGTTCGCGGTGATCACGCGCCCTGGTGCGCCCGCACGGCGCGGCGAGACGGTGCACATCGAAGCGGCGCTCGCCGCGCATCGCGACCTGCTGCCGATGCAGGACGGCCGTCTCGACGGCGGCGACGTGATGCTGGTCGGCAAGCGCTTCTACATCGGCCTGACGGGCCGTACCGATGCCGAAGGCATTGCCGCGTTCGAATCGCTGGTGTCGCGCTACGGCTACTCGGTCGTCGCGGTGCCGGTCGGTGCCGGCCTGCACCTGAAGTCGGTCGTCAACGCGCTCGGCGACGACACGCTGCTCGTGACCGAAGCGCTGGCCGCGCATCCGGCGTTCGCCGACTATCGCCGGATCGCGATCTCGGCCGCCGACGAATACGCGGGCAACACGCTGCGTGTGAACGGCACGCTGATCACGCCGGCCGGCTACCCGCGCGTGCACGACGCGATCGCGTCGCTCGGCATGCCGCTGCACGTGATCGACACCAGCGAGTTCCGCAAGATGGACGGCGGCCTGACCTGCCTGTCGCTGCGGTTCTAGCCGATTGGCGCGCGGCCGCTTCGGCCGGATAATGTGGCCCCCGCGCGGACAAGGAGACGTTCCGCGCACCAGCCACGATCCGACCGGAGCGAACGCGGATGACCGACAAGAAGATGCAGCTCGACAAGATCGATCTCCGGATCCTCGATATCCTGCGTACCGACGGGCGGATTTCCTACCGGAAGCTGTCCGAGCTCGTGAACCTCACGCCGCGGCCCTGCCAGGCGCGCGTGGAGCGGCTCGAGGCGCTCGGCGTGATCGAAGGCTACCGCGCGGTGATCAAGGCGCCGCGCGCGACCAAGCCGATCGTCGTGATCGCGCAGATCACGCTGGCCGACCACGGGCGTTCGCAGGCGCCGTTCGAGGACGAGATGCGTGCGAATCCGGCCGTGCTCGATTGCTGGCTCGTCAGCGGCAACTTCGATTTTCTCGTGCGGCTCGCGTGCGAGGATCTCGACGAGTACCGGCGGATCGCGAACGTGTGGCTGGAAAGCCCGCGGTTCCGGATCGAGAAGATCGTGACAACAGCCGAACTGCAGGCGATCAAGCGCAGCGTCGTGTGATGCGGCCGGCCGGGAAGGGCCGGTTTAGAGGCGAATGACCGGGCTGGACAATTTGTATTCCGAATCAAATTGCCCGGCCCGAATCCAATCAGGGTGAACACTATGGATGCTTTGCAAGCGGCAGCGGAGACGGCCGAGCCGTCGGGAACGACGCTGAAGCGCCGTCTGCAGGGCCGCCACATCGCGATGATCGCGATTGGCGGCTCGATCGGCACGGGGCTGTTCGTCGCGTCGGGTGCGTCGGTCGCGCAGGCGGGGCCGGGCGGTGCGATCGCCGCGTATATCGCGATCGGGCTGATGGTGTACTTCGTTGTCACGGGCCTCGGCGAGATGGCCGCACTGATGCCGGTATCGGGTTCGTTTGCGATCTACGGCGAGAAGTACGTGGACGAAGGGTTCGGCGTCGCGCTCGGCTGGACCTACTGGTACAGCTGGGCCGTGACGATCGCGATCGAGCTGGTCGCCGCGCAGATCGTGATGCGCTACTGGTTTCCGACCATACCCGGCATCTGGTGGGGCGCGGGCTTTCTCGTGCTGATCTTCCTGCTGAATACGCTGTCGGTGCGCGGCTTCGGTGAATCGGAATACTGGTTCTCGCTGATCAAGGTCGTCACGGTGGTCGCGTTCATCGCGGCCGGGCTGCTGATCGCGGCCGGCCTGATCGGGAACGGGCATCCGGTCGGCTTGCGCAACTTCACGACGGGCGACGCGCCGTTCGTCGGCGGCGTGCACGCGATGATGAGCGTCGCGCTGATCGCGGGATTCTCGTTTCTCGGTACCGAGCTGGTCGGGATCACGGCCGGCGAATCGGAGAACCCGCGCAAGACGATCCCGCGCGCGGTGAAGCAGATCTTCTGGCGGATCATGCTGTTCTACGTGTTCGCGATCTTCGTGATCGGCCTGCTGGTGCCGTACACCGACCCGAACCTGCTGAAGAGCGACGTGACCGACATTGGCGTAAGCCCGTTCACGCTGGTGTTCAGCCATGCGGGTTTCCGGCTCGCGGCCGGTGCAATGAATCTCGTGATCCTGACGGCCGTACTGTCGGCCGGTAATTCCGGCACTTACGCGGCGACGCGGATGCTGTACAACCTTGCGGCGGAAGGGCGCGCGCCGGCGATGTTCGCGACGCTGTCGCCGGGCGGCGTGCCGCGCAACGCACTGTACGCGACGATGGCCGTCGGCGGCCTGTGCTTCCTCACGTCGCTGACCAACAACCAGGGCATTTATCTGTGGCTGCTGAACACGGTCGGCATCACGGGCTTCATCGCGTGGCTCGGTATCGCGGTGTGCCATTACCGGTTCCGCAAGGGGTTCCTGAAGCAGGGCTTCCGGCTCGATCAGCTGCCGTACCGCGCGAAATGGTTCCCGTTCGGGCCGCTGTTCGCGATCGCGATCTGCATCGTGATCTCGCTCGGGCAGGATTACCAGGCATTCTTCGCGGCCCATATCGACTGGATGGAAGTGCTGTCGATCTACGTGTGGATTCCGCTGTTCGTCGCGATCTGGTGGGCGTATCGCCGTGCACGCAAGAGCCGGCTCGTGCGCTACGAGGAGATGGACATCGGGCCGTGGCTGACGCGTTCGGTCGAGGCCGTCGATGCGACGGCCTCGCAGCACGGGCACCCGCACTGATTGCGCGGTGCTGCAAGCGCGGCGACGGATGCCGGTCATATCGTCGTATGACCGGCATCCGTTGCGATGGCCCGCGCGCGGCGATGCACGCAAACCGCGCTCAGTGCACGTGCTGCAATTGCTCCTTCATGAAGTCCACCCACGCGCGCACTTTCTGCGGTACGTGCCGCGTCGCGACGTACAGCGCGTAGACGCTCTGCTGCGGAAACCGGTAGGCGGGCAGCGCATCGACCAGTGCGCCGCTGTCGAGATCGTCGCGCACGAGCCATTCGGGCAGCAGCGCAACGCCGCTGCCCTGGCGCGCGAGTTCACTCAACACCGATGCGTTGTCGACGACGACGCGAGGCTTCGTGGCCGGTCGAAACGCATGTTGGTTGCCCGCGCGATCGGTGAGCGCCCATTCGGCGATCCGCTCGAGCCGGCTGTGGCCGAGCTGCGGCAGGCGGGCGAGGTCGTCGGGCGACGCCGGCTGCGGGCGCCCGGCCTTTGCCGGCAGGTCGGGCGCCATCACGGCGAGCACGTCGTAGGTGGCAAGGCAGACGCCGCGATAGGGCAGGTCGCGAAAGTGCTCGTGGCGTCCGAGCCGGATCGCGACGTCGAAGCGGTCGCGCACGAGATCGGCCTGCGACGTATGCGTTTCGAGCCGCACGCGTAACGCGGGATGCTGCGCGGTGAACGCATGCAGCATCGGTGCGAGGACGCGCGCCGCATACTCGACCGTCGACGTCACGCGCAGGATGCCCTGCATCCCGCCATGCTCGCCGCGTACCTCGTCGATCGCACCTTCGGCTTCTTCGAGCACGCGCAGGCAGCGCTGGTAGAAACGCTCGCCTGCGTCGGTCAGCTCGACACGCCGGGTCGTCCGCGTGAGCAGCGTGACGCCGAGCTCGGTTTCGAGTTGCTTCACGTTGAAACTGACGGCCGCCCGCGCCTGGTTCAGCGCGGTTGCGGCGGCCGTGAACGAACCGGCTTCGACCACGGCACGGAATACGGCGAAACGATCGAGGCTCACCATGGTTGGGGCGTGGGTCCTGTCTATGCGTTGGATCGCTCGAAGGGTACCCGAATGTGTGGCTGCGCGCGGCGTACGGTGCGTTGCAGCGAATACGCGGCGTTGTCGCTGCATGGCCCGATTGTCAAAAAAATTCGACGAGACTCGTCGAATCCGGCCGCTTACCGATGTGCGCGCCGGCTTCTACACTGCGGCGTTTCGTGATGTTCCCGCCGCCATGCCAGACCGTTCCAGAATTGCCGCCGTCTACCTGCTCGGCTTCGCGATCGATCTCGCGAACATGTTCATGCTCAACGCCGCGTATCCGGCGCTGCAGCGCGAACTGCACGCGACGGTCGCGCAGCTTGCGTGGGTCGGCAACATGTATGTGCTCGGCCTGACCGTCGTGATTCCGTTCGGCACGTGGCTCGCGCGCTGCTGCGGCGAGCGGCGCGTGTTCGCCGCATCGTTGCTGCTGTTCGGGTTCGGCAGTGCCGGCGTCGGCGCGTCGCCGTCGATCGAGGCGCTGCTCGCGTGGCGGCTGGTCCAGGGGCTCGGCGGCGGGCTGCTGATTCCGGTCGGGCAGACGATGGCCTATCGCGCGTGTCCGCCGCAGGCGCGGGCGCGGCTCACGTCGGTCGTGATGATGGTCGCGCTGCTCGTGCCCGCGGTTTCACCTGCGATCGGCGGGGCAATCGTCGATCGCGGGTCGTGGCGCGCGATCTTCTTCGCGATGTTGCCGATCGCGGCCGCGACTTGCGCGCTCGCGTTCGCCTGGCTGCCGCGCGACGGCGCGCGCGACCGTCCGCCGCGGCTCGACTGGCCGGGGCTCGGCCTGAGTGCGGCAACACTCGTCGCGCTGCTGCTCGGGCTGACTGCCGCGGGGCAGCCCGGCGGCACGGGTTTCCCGCTCGCGATGCTGGCCGTCGCGAGCGCGGCAGGCGCCGGCTATGTGGCGCACGCGCGTCGTGCCAGGTCGCCGGTCGTCGACCTGCGCCTGCTCGCCCAGCCGATGCTGCGAACCGGCGTGGTGGTCTATCTGTGCGTGCCGGGCATCTTTACGGGCGTCAACCTCGTCGCGTCGCTCTATCTGCAGAACGCGCTCGGACTGAGCGCGGCGCATGCCGGCGCGCTGATGCTGCCGTGGGCGATCGCGGCGTTCTTCGCGATCGCGACCACGCGCCGCTGCTTTACGCGCCACGGCGCGAAGCCGTTGTTCGCGTGCGGCATCGCGATCGATTGCATCGGCATCGCACTGCTCGCGACGCCGTGGGCCAGCGTCGAGGCGGTGCGCATCGCGGCATTCGCGGCGATGGGGTTCGGTGCGAGCCTGTGCACGAGCACGTCGCAAAGCGCAGCGTTCGTCGATGTGCCGGCCGACCGGATGGGCGACGCGAGCGCGCTGTGGAACATCAACCGCCAGTTGAGCTTTTGCGTCGGCGTGGCCGTGCTCGGCAGCGCGCTCAATGCGTTGCTGGCGTTCGACGCCGGCGGCCCGTCGCTCGCGCCGTACCGCTGGTGCTTCGGGCTGGCGGTCGTGCTGACGTTGCTGCCGCTCGGCCTGATCGCACGGCTTCCTGCACACCATGCGCCGGTCGCGCAACCCGTTTCATCCCACTCGTGAGAACCTGAGAGCCTTATGAATGTGCCGAATCCGTATTTCAAGGAAGTCGTCGATACCGTTGCCGACATCGCGTGCTGGTTGTCCGGCCGTGCCGGCCCCGAGCGGCTCGCGACGCTGATGGCGCGCTTTTCGCCGGGATTTTCGATGATCACGATGTCGGGCACGGTGCTCGATTACGCGGGCGTCGATGCGCTGTTTTCACACGGGCACGGCGCGCGTCCCGGGCTGGTGATCGACATCGACGAGTTGCGCGGGCTTGCGGTGTGGGCCGACGGCGCGACGATCGGCTATCGCGAGACGCAGACCGACGCGCAAGGGCGGCGCACGGTGCGACGCTCGACGGTCGTGTTCCGGCGCGAGGCGGATGGGCTGATCGTGTGGCGTCATTTGCACGAGACGCCGGTCGTCGCGTGAGCGGGGGCATCCGTCGTCGTGCATGAAGCGGCGCGGATGCCGTGCCGGCATTACTTGTCCAGCTCCGGATAGTGCCGGAAGATGCCCATGTCGTTGAACGGGATGCGGCGTTCCGACGCGAGATAGCGCGCGACCGGCGGATGCTCTGCGACGCGGTCGTGCAGCGCGACCAGCGCCGCGATTTTCCGCTCCGCGCGCTTCATCGCTTTCGGAAACGCGTAACGCAGCCCCTCGATCAACTGGAACATCGACAGGTCCGCATAGCTGAGTGCGTTGCCGGCAAGGTAGCCGCTCTTGTGCGGATTCTGGTCGAGTACGCGCTCGAAGTAGCCGAGGAATTTCGGCAACCGGTTTTCGAGGAAGTCGGCCGCGCGCTCGGCGGCTTCCGCCTGCTGGTCCTCGTAGTAGAGGCCGCTTGCGATCGGATGGTGCGTGTCGTGGATCTCGACGACGAAATCGGCCACGGTCAACTGAAGCTGGTGCACCCACAGCCGGCCGGCTTCGTCGTCCGGCGCGAGCCCGAGCCGCGCGCCGAGGAACAGCAGGATGTTCGCGGTCTGCCCGACCACCAGGTCGCCGGCTTTCAGGAACGGCGGCGCAAACGGCACGCATTCCGCCTTCGTGCCGTCCATCATGCGCATCATTGCCGGCACACCCATGCCGCGCCCCGATTCGCGCGCGACGTCGACATAGTCGGCTTCCGCCGCTTCGAGGGCGAGCCGCACATACTCGCCTCGGCCCTGGATCTCGGGCCAGTAATAGAGTTCGTATCGCATGCTGTTTTCCCGTTCGTTGAACCGGCTGCCACCGGCATCGTGACGACCGGGCGGCCGCGCGTCGCGTGCCGCCCGCTGCGAATAGACAGTCTAGGCGATCGCAGGAAAAGTGCCGCGCGCATCGCCCGCTACGCGCTGCGCTCGCCGCCTTCGGGGCCGTAGAAGAACACCCAGGTCGAGAAGTCGTCGGAGAAGCCGATGAAGCGGTGTTCGGCGTGTGCCGGGACAAACAGCACGTCACCGGCCGCGACCTCGCATTCGCGTCCGTCGACGACGAAGCGCGACGTGCCGGTGGCGATCACGTAGACCTCGTCGCGCGTGTGCGGCTTCTGCTTGTCCTCGATGCGTGGCCGGTACAGCTCGATGTCGAGCGTGCCGTGCCGAAACAGCGTCGTGAACAGCGTGCCTTCGTCGTCGAGACGGGCGAGCGATGCGTTCAGGCCGAGCTTCATCGTGGTGGACTCCGAGTCTGGATCGTGGGGGCGTGTATTGCGCCATCGTAGCGCGGGTGTCGATACGTCGAAACCCCGCACCTGTCGCGAGCGCGCCACCGGCGAAACAAGCATGCGATTCGCTCACCGCATGTGAAACAAAATCGTCCGTCGGCGAAACGGCGCGGCGATCGAACGGATTCGGCCGGTGTTTTCACCGCAATTTAACCAACGCCGCCTAGGATCGCGCTTCGTCGATCGGTGGTGCGCCGCGATTCCGGTTCGCGCGAACTCGCCCGATTGCCTTTCCCCTTGACCCTGCGAATTCCGTTGACCCCGCCTGTCGCCAGGTGCGGTCGTCATTCGCATCATTGCGTATCGTGCTCATGAGTCAGCATTCCCCGGCTTCGTCCCGAAGAAAATTCCTCGCCGCCGCGCCAGCCGTCGCGGCGTCTTCACTGCTGAGCGCATGCGGTGGCGACGACGTCACGTCGGCACCGATCACCGACAGCGCGCTCGCCGCGCAGATGTCCGCGAAACTGAACGCGCAGCTCGGAGATGCGGCGGTCGTCAACGCGATCGTCCCGGCGATGACCGACGTCGGCTTCACGTGGGACCTGCCGACAGTGCCGGCCGCGCAGATCGGCGCGATCGTCGCGTACAGCTTCGGCAACCGTCCGAATGCGGCGAGCGGCAACACGTCGAGCACCGGCGGCAACCAGTCGGCGCTGCCCGATCCGGGGCCCGTGAACGAAGCGCTCGCGGACGCCGTGTACCGCATCCGTCAGCTGAAGCCCGTCAAGGTCTATGCGCAGTGGGAAATCGCGCGTTTCCTCGTGTCGAAATATGGAATGGGCGCCGACGTGCTGTCGTCGGTCGAACCGGTGATCGCGAACGACGGCTCGATCGTGTATCTGAGCACCGCAGGCGTCGCGGCCGTGGCCGTGTCGCGCGCGGGTGGGGCTGCGGCGATGGGCACCGTCGCGGTGGTTGGCCACCGAGATCACGCGAAGCGCTGCATCCAGACGTCGCAGCAGGCGGGCATGAAGGCGGCTGCCGTCGCCGAGGTCGCGTTGCCGACGACGTACGACCCGCAGTCGGGCCAGCCGTGGACGCGCAACCGCAGCCTCTACCTCGTGCACGACATGTATGCGCAGATGCTGACGCGCGCGGTGACCGCGACGATGCAGGCGTTCCCGAAGGGCTGACGCCTTCCGCTTCCCATATGACTCTCATGACCATGAATACCCGTCGCCATTTCCTGGCTTCCACCTCCGTCCTCGCGGCATCGTGCGCGGCCGCCACGCCCGTGTTCGCGAGCGACGCGCCTGCCGACGATGCAGAACTGCAGCGCCAGATGCTCGGCAAGCTGACGAACGAACTGAACGATCGCGCGACCGCCACCGACGAAACCGGCTATCTGCTCGACACGTTTTTCTCGTGGACGCCGCCGACCGTCGCCGCGGCTTCCATCAATACGATCGCCGCGTTCAGTTTCGGCAACCGCGCCGAGGCATCGGCTGCTGCACCCGTACCGGGCCCCGTCAACGAGGCGATTGCCGACGCCGTGTTCCAGCTTCGGCAGAAGGTCACGGCGCCGATCTTCGCGCAACAGGACATCGCCAGCGTGCTCGCGTCGAAATACGGCCTGACGGCCGGCGTGACGTCGATTGCGACACCTGCCCTGGCGGCCGGCAGCCCGATACCGACCCCCGATGGCGTCGCCGCCGCAATCGTCAAGCAGGCCGGCTCGGCCGCAGCGCTCGGCAAGGTCGGTGTCGTCACGCATCTGGATCAGGCGTCGCTCGCCGTGCGCGTGTCGAATGTGGCGGGGATGCAGGCGGCGGTGCCGGCCGGCTTCACGCTGCCGTCGCTCTACGACACGTCCGCGCAGATGGCGGCCATGCGGCGGCGCGACCTCTACCTGCTGAACAACGCCGGGATGCAGCTCGCGATGCTGCGGCTCGACCTGATCAACCGCGAGTACCCGAACGGCTGACACCGTCGGCTGCGGGGCGCGGCGTGAGATCCGGGCGACGCGTCTGCGCGATCGTCGTCCGCCGGATCGTGCGTGCCCCGTTTTGCCGGGTAATGCCGATACAGGTATTGGCACTACCAGCCAAACCACTGTTTTTAATGGGTTTTTTCGCATCCGGCCTGCGCCGTGATGCGTTCTGCGTGGCATAATCGACCGCATCCGCAAGGCTTGTAGTCACAACGACCCCGCATACCCATGGCACAGACTCTCTACGACAAACTGTGGAACACCCACGTGGTCCACACCGAGGAAGACGGCACGACTCTGCTCTACATCGACCGTCAGCTGCTGCATGAAGTCACGAGCCCGCAGGCATTCGAAGGGCTGAAGATCGCGCAGCGTCCGGTGTGGCGCATCAGCGCGAACCTGGCCGTGTCGGACCACAACGTGCCGACCACCGATCGCAGTCACGGCATCGCCGATCCCGTCTCGAAGCTGCAGGTCGACACGCTCGACGCGAACTGCGATGCGTTCGGCATCACGCAGTTCAAGATGAACGACGTGCGCCAGGGCATCGTCCACATCATCGGGCCGGAGCAGGGCGCGACGCTGCCGGGCATGACGATCGTGTGCGGCGATTCGCATACGTCGACGCACGGTGCGTTCGGCGCGCTCGCGCACGGCATCGGCACGTCGGAAGTCGAACACGTGCTCGCCACGCAAACCCTGCTGCAGAAAAAGAGCAAGAACATGCTCGTGAAGGTCGAGGGCACGCTGCCGCGCGGCTGTACCGCGAAGGACATCGTGCTCGCGATCATCGGCAAGATCGGCACGGCCGGCGGCACGGGCTACGCGATCGAATTCGGCGGCTCGACCATTCGCGCGCTGACGATGGAAGGCCGCATGACCGTCTGCAACATGGCGATCGAAGCCGGCGCGCGCGCGGGCATGGTCGCGGTGGACGACACGACGATCGATTACCTGAAGGGCCGTCCGTTCGTGCCGACCGGCGCGGAATGGGATCAGGCCGTCGAATACTGGCGCCAGTTCAAGTCGGACGAAGGTGCGCAGTTCGATCGCGTGGTCGAGCTGAACGCAGCCGAGATCGTTCCGCAGGTCACGTGGGGCACGTCGCCGGAAATGGTCACGTCGATCGACGGTCGCGTACCCGATCCCGAGCGCGAGAAGGATCCGGTCAAGCGCGACGCGATGGAGCGTGCGCTGGCCTACATGGCGCTCGAGCCGAACACGCCGATCGAATCGATCAAGGTCGACAAGATCTTCATCGGTTCGTGCACGAACGCGCGAATCGAGGACATCCGCGCAGCCGCGTACGTCGTGAAGAAGCTGAACCGTCGTGTCGCGTCGAACGTGCGGCTCGCGATGGTCGTGCCGGGCTCGGGCCTCGTGAAGGCGCAGGCCGAGCGCGAAGGGCTCGACAAGGTGTTCACGGATGCCGGCTTCGAATGGCGCGAGCCGGGCTGCTCGATGTGCCTCGCGATGAATGCCGACCGGCTGGATCCGGGCGAGCGCTGCGCGTCGACGTCGAACCGCAACTTCGAAGGCCGGCAGGGCGCGGGCGGTCGCACGCACCTCGTGAGCCCCGCGATGGCGGCGGCCGCGGCGATCGAAGGTCACTTCGTCGACATTCGCCAGCTGGGGTAACGCGTGACGGCATCGAAGGTCATTGCGCGGCTGGTTGCCGCGCTGGCGCTGGCGGGGCTGGGTTTCGGCCTCGCGGGCTGCAACACCGTCCAGGGCTTCGGGCAGGACGTCAACGCCGCCGGCAGCGCGATCAAGCGCGCCGCGGAATGACGCGGCCCGACGAGGATTTGTCGATGTGCGCCGGCTGAACGCCGGCCCTTCAACCGGATAGACGGATCATGGAAAAATTCACTGTGCATACCGGCGTCGTGGCGCCGCTCGATCGCGAGAACGTCGACACCGACGCGATCATCCCGAAGCAGTTCCTGAAGTCGATCAAGCGCACGGGCTTCGGTCCGAACGCGTTCGACGAATGGCGTTACCTCGATCACGGCGAGCCGGGCCAGGACAACTCGAATCGTCCGCTGAATCCCGACTTCGTGCTGAACCAGCCGCGCTACCAGGGCGCCTCCGTGCTGCTCGCGCGCAAGAACTTCGGCTGCGGCAGCTCGCGCGAGCACGCACCGTGGGCGCTGCAGCAGTACGGCTTCCGCGCGATCATCGCGCCGAGCTTCGCGGACATCTTCTTCAACAACTGCTACAAGAACGGCCTGCTGCCGATCGTGCTGACCGAGCAGCAGGTCGATCACCTGTTCAACGAGACGGTTGCGTTCAACGGTTTTCAACTGACGATCGACCTCGACGCACAGGTCGTGCGTGCGGGCGACGGCCGCGAGTATCCGTTCGAGATCACCGCGTTCCGCAAGTACTGCCTGCTGAACGGCTTCGACGACATCGGCCTCACGCTGCGCCATGCGGACAAGATTCGCCAGTTCGAAGCGGAGCGCCTCGTGAAGCAGCCGTGGCTCAACACCAAGCTGGTCGGCTGATCGTGCCTTTCGGGCGGGCGCGCCGGCGGCGCGTTCGCCGGCCTGCCTCCATAAAAACCTACCCAGTCAGGAATTTCGCATGAAGATTGCAGTGCTGCCCGGCGACGGCATCGGTCCGGAAATCGTCAATGAAGCCGTGAAGGTGCTGAACGCACTCGGCGAGACGTTCGAACTCGAACAGGCGCCGGTTGGCGGCGCGGGCTACGAGGCAAGCGGTCATCCGCTGCCGGACGCGACGCTTGCGCTCGCGAAGGAAGCCGACGCGATCCTGTTCGGCGCCGTGGGCGACTGGAAGTACGACTCGCTCGAGCGCGCGCTGCGCCCCGAGCAGGCGATCCTCGGGCTGCGCAAGCATCTCGAGCTATTCGCGAACTTCCGCCCGGCGATCTGCTATCCGCAGCTCGTCGATGCATCGCCGCTGAAGCCCGAGCTGGTCGCGGGCCTCGACATCCTGATCGTGCGCGAACTGAACGGCGACATCTACTTCGGCCAGCCGCGCGGTGTGCGCGCCGCACCGGACGGCCCGTTCGCGGGCGAACGCGAAGGCTTCGACACGATGCGCTATTCGGAACCGGAAGTGCGCCGCATCGCGCACGTCGCGTTCCAGGCCGCGCAAAAGCGCGCGAAGAAGCTGCTGTCGGTCGACAAGGCGAACGTGCTCGAAACGTCGCAGTTCTGGCGCGACGTCATGATCGACGTGTCGAAGGAGTACGCGGACGTCGAGCTGTCGCACATGTACGTCGACAACGCGGCGATGCAGCTCGCGAAGGCGCCGAAGCAGTTCGACGTCGTCGTCACCGGCAACATGTTCGGCGACATCCTGTCGGATGAAGCGTCGATGCTGACGGGCTCGATCGGCATGCTGCCGTCGGCGTCGCTCGACAAGAACAACAAGGGCCTGTACGAACCGTCGCACGGTTCGGCGCCGGACATCGCGGGCAAGGGTATCGCGAACCCGCTCGCGACGATCCTGTCGGCCGCGATGATGCTGCGTTACTCGCTGAATCGTGCGGAGCAGGCCGATCGCATCGAGCGCGCGGTGAAAACGGTGCTCGAACAGGGCTACCGTACGGGCGACATCGCGACGCCGGGTTGCCAGCGCGTCGGCACGACGGCGATGGGCGACGCGGTGGTCGCGGCGCTGTAACGCAATCATGTAGAAAGGGCGCGAACGGGCCGCGAAATCGGCCGGTTCGCGTGCGGTTGGCCGTTGTGCGGGCAACCGGCTTTGTGTAGACTCGAACGATGGCGCTTATTTCCCTGATCTCCCCGGTCTTGAAACTCCACGGCAACACAGCCCGTGTGGGTGCGCGCGCCATCGTCATCACGAAAACCATTACCACGAAAACGATCATTAAACGCTGATCGTCCGTCGTGCCCGCCTATTTCCCCGCGCGGTCACACCGGGGACGGAATGGCGGGGAAGCTCCATCAAAGGGTTAGTCATGAACGTAGGTCTCGTAGGTTGGCGCGGCATGGTCGGCAGCGTCCTGATGCAGCGCATGCAGGAAGAGGGCGATTTCGACCTGATCGAACCGGTGTTTTTCAGCACCAGCAACACGGGCGGCAAAGCGCCGTCGTTCGCGAAAAACGAGACTACGCTCAAGGACGCGACCAACGTCGACGAGCTGAAGAAGTGCGACGTGATCATCACGTGCCAGGGCGGCGACTACACGAACGACGTGTTCCCGAAGCTGCGCGCGGCCGGCTGGAACGGCTACTGGATCGATGCGGCATCGTCGCTGCGGATGAAGGACGATGCGGTCATCATCCTCGATCCGGTCAACCTCGACGTGATCAAGGATGCGCTCGTCAAGGGTACGAAGAACTTCGTCGGCGGCAACTGCACGGTCAGCCTGATGCTGATGGCGCTCGGCGGCCTGTTCCGCGAGAACCTCGTCGACTGGATGACGGCGATGACCTATCAGGCCGCATCGGGCGCAGGCGCGCAGAACATGCGCGAGCTGCTGTCGCAGATGGGCACGCTGAATGGCGCGGTTCAGGCGCAGCTCGCCGATCCGGCTTCCGCGATCCTCGACATCGACCGCCGCGTGCTGGCCGCGATGAACAGCGATGCGATGCCGACGAGCAACTTCGGCGTGCCGCTCGCGGGTTCGCTGATCCCGTGGATCGACAAGGATCTCGGCAACGGGATGTCGAAGGAAGAGTGGAAGGGCGGCGCGGAAACCAACAAGATCCTCGGCAAGCCGTCCATGGGCGAGCCGGGTTCGATCCCGGTCGATGGCCTGTGCGTGCGGATCGGCGCAATGCGCTGCCACTCGCAGGCGCTGACGATCAAGCTGAACAAGGACGTGCCGCTCGACGAGATCAACGGCATCCTCGCATCGGCGAACGACTGGGTGAAGGTCGTGCCGAACGAGCGTGAAGCGTCGATGCGCGACCTGTCGCCGGCGAACGTCACGGGCACGCTGACGGTGCCGGTCGGCCGCCTGCGCAAGCTCGCGATGGGCGGCGAATACCTGTCGGCGTTCACGGTCGGCGACCAACTGCTGTGGGGTGCCGCCGAGCCGCTGCGTCGCATGCTGCGCATCCTGCTCGACAAGTAAGCCTGCATGTCCGGCCCGCGATCCGCGGGCCGCGTTGCACAAGATGGCGCGCCGCGCTGGCCTTGACGATATCAAGGCTGGCGCGGCGCGTTTTTCATGTGCGGATCAGCGCATGTTCAGCAGCGTCTGGTCGACGGTCTGCTGGGTCTTGATCGTCTGCGCATTGGCCTGGTAATCGCGCTGCGCCTTGATCAGGTTCACGAGCTCGGTCGTCAGGTCGACGTTCGAGTTTTCCAGCGCGCTCCCCTGCAGCGTGCCGTGGTTCGTGCTGCCCGGCGCGGAGATCTGCGGCACGCCCGAAGCGGCGGTTTCCACGTACTGATTGCCGCCGATGTTCTCGAGCCCGTTCGGGTTGTTGAAGTTCGCGAGCGCGATCAGGCCGAGCACCGTGCTCTGGCCGTTCGAGTAATTGCCGCTCAGCTTGCCGTCGGCACCGATCGAGAACGTCGTCAGCGTGCCGCTCGCGAAGCCGTCTTGTGCGAGGTTGGTCACGCCGCTCTTCCCGCCGAACTGCGTCGTGCCGCCCAGGTCGAGCGTCAGGTTCTGCGGATTGGCGCCGCCCGACGCGTTGGGGATCGAGAATGCGAACTGACCGAGGCTCGGCGTCGGCTGGCCGGTAGCGGCCGACGTCGTCGAGCTGATCCGGCCCGACGTGTCGAACGTGACGGTGCCGAGATTCGTCGGCGTTTGGCCCTGCACGCCCGCGTAGGCCTGCCAGGCGCCGGCCGCGTTCTTCGTGAAATACATCGACACCTGTTGCGAGCCGCCGAGCGTGTCGTAGACCTGGATCGACGATTGGTAGTTGTACGTGGTGTTGTCGCCTGCGTTGAACGGCGTCTTGGCCGGCACCTTGTCCTGCGAGTTCAGGTTGAACTGGCCGGTGATCTTCGTCGTCGCCTGCGGGGCGATGTTGTTGGTCGGCGCCTGCAGCGGCACGGTCGCCGCGGTATTGATCGCACCGCCCGGGCCTGCCGCATAGCCCATCAGGTTGCGGTTTTGCGCGTCGACGATGGCGCCGCTCTTGTCGCGGTGGAATACGCCGTCACGCGAGTACGTCGTCACGCCGTTGTTCGACATCTGGAAGAAGCCGTTGCCGTTGATCGCGATATCGAGCGACGACTTCGTCGTGTTGATCGTCCCCTGGCCGAATTGTTGCTGCACCGATGTGAGCCGCGTGCCGATGCCGATCTGCGTATTGGTCGACGTCGCGACCGAATTCGCGTACATGTCGGCGAAGTTCGCGCGACCCTGCTTGAAGCCAACCGTGTTTGCGTTCGCGATGTTGTTGCCGATCACGTCGAGATGGTTCGCCGCGCCGGCCAACCCGCTCAAACCCTGTTGATAGCCCATGTTCGATCCCCGTAACGAGCTGGTGAGTAAATGCAGTCGTGCGACTGCGCGATGCCTCCCTGGCACCTCACGGCGTCAGCCCGGCCGACCGCGTGCCCGCCTTTCCGGCAGATGCGCGCGCGACGGTCGAATTGCGCCGATTCTTGTTTGAAGACGATCGTAGCGACGGCAATTATTCGATCTGTGTAATTTTGTGTAATGTAATTGAATTACTGACGAAATGATTGATTTCGTATGAGCAATGAGGCGGGGTTGAGGGCGTGGAGCCTTGTGCGGCGGGGGTTTGGGGGCGTAAATGTTCAATTCGACGATAAGAGAGGGGAATTGGCCTCTTATCAATCAATTGAAATTTATTTGAATGGGATTGGCAGCCGGCGGGATTTATTTTGATTGGCGGTTGCTAATCCATTAACGGCAGGCAGCGCGAATTATTGAGCAAATGTGCCCGATTTTCCGGTCGTGACGCGGCATCGAGCCCCGGCTTGTGCAGACCGCCTGGCGAGCGGGCAAAGGCCGCGCCGCTCGTTCGGGATGCGATGCGGCCGGGCGGTTTTTTCAGCTGAGGGCGGTGTGCTTCCGATCGATCGGGAGCGCTGGTCGCACCGTGTACGCCCGGGCATCGGCGCGGCCCGGGTGCCGGCCGCGCCGACGCGCGAACGCGACCGGTTGCACCCATCGGCGACGAATTCGGCCCGAACCTGATCGCGTGAAGTAAACTACGCGGTTACGACGCACAGACCCGCCGAAAGCGTCGCGTTCCACGCGACGCTTTTGCATTTCTGCGGCAATTTTATTGACGCTTTCAACCGCGAATCCGAGCCGCGCCCGCGCGCGGCGATAGAGCCAACGATGTCCCGAATTTCCTTGTTTCCGCGTCAGTCCCGTCTGTCGCGCGCCGTGCGTGGCGCGCTGGCGATCCTGGCGCTCGGCGCAACCGCATCGGCCTGGGCGGCCGGCACCGGCGAACTGCCGGCGTCCGCTTCCGGCGGCGCAGCGCCGCTTACCGTGACGGTCCAGCCCGGCCAGTCGCTGAACGACATCGCGAAAGCGGCCACGCAGTCGCGCGATCCCGGTGTGCTCGCGCGCGCCGGCCGCGCGCTGTTCGACGCCAATCCGCAGGCGTTCATGAAGCACGACGCGAGCCGCCTGAAAGTCGGCGCGACGCTGAACGTGCCGGCGCTCGACGCGACAGGCGCGGCACTCGTGCCGGCCGGCGCATCGGGCGCATCGGGTGCGGCGGCAGCGTCCGCGCCCGCCGCGGCGTCCAGCGGCACGCCGGTCGCGCAGCATGGTGCGTCCGCGCCGCATCCGGGGTCGACTCCCGGGGCAACCGTGTCATCCGCGCCGGTGGCGCCGGCCGTGCATGCGGCTCCGGTGAGCGGCGCGAGCGTCGCGACAGCCGCCGGTGCGTCGGCATCGATCGGCGCCTCGGCGGCGCACGGCGCATCGGCTGTCGACAGCACGCAGGCGGCAGCGCCCGTTGCCGGTGCAAGCGGTCCCCACGTGTGGAGCGGCACGATCCAGTCGGTGCCGTCGTCAGCGAGCGGTGTCGCGCTCCCGCCTGCAGCGGGCAGCCAGGTTTCGGGCATGAACGAACCAGCCGGGGCGGTGCCTGTCACGGGCGCGTCGCAGCCGCGGCCGTCGAGCCTGCAGCAACTGCTGGCGTTGAAGAACCGCGTGCTGATGGAGTTGCAGAAGCACGGCATCGGCAAGCCGGCCACGACGAACGCGGTCGCGCCGGCTCCGGCGCCCGTCGCGCCGCGTCCGGCCGCGAACGATGCGGGCGCGTCCTCTGCCGCGCCGACGGCAGGCGAAGCCGCGTCCGGCGTCGCCGCCAGCGCGGTGCAGCCGGCATCGGTATCGGTGCCCACACAACCGGCCGCGCCGGTGGCGGCTCCTGCACGCAGTACCGAGCAGATGGACTGGCGTCCGGTCGCGGTGGCCGGTGCGGCCGTGATTGTCCTTGCGGCAGGTTTCGCGTGGCGCAAGCGCCGGAACGGCCGACGCACGGAAGAAACGGGTGATGCGGGTACGGGCGCGACGGCTGCCGCGGGTACGGATGCGACGGCTGCTGCGGCCGCAGCGGGCGGTGCCGCGGCTGCGACGACAGAAGTCGAAGCCGCGCCGTCTTTCGAACCGGAACTGCCGATCCGGCCCGAGATGCCGGTTGCACGCGACGCGGCTTCCGACTTGAGCCTTGCCGCGGCGACTGCTGCAGCGGCGGAGACGGTCGATACGGTCGAGACGCCGGATACGGATGAGACGCCGGCACCGGAAGTGGCGAAGCTGCATGACGAGCAACCCGAATTGCCGGTCGCGCATGCCGTAGTGCCGCCCGCGAGCGAGGCGGCTCCGGTTCCGGTTCCGCACGATGCCGAGCCGGTAGAGGCGGTCGCTGCCGAAAAGCCGGCGGAAAAGCTTGCCGAGACGCCGATCGCACCCGCGGCCGCCGAAGTGCAGCACGCGGCGCTGATGCAGAACGCGATCAGCGCGCTCAATAGCCTCGACATGCCGCTGCCGCCGCGCATGCCTGACGAGTCGTCGCTGACGGCGGACGAGTCGGCCGCGCAGGCAGGGCAGTCCGATACCGATAAAACCGCAACTAACGGTCAAGCCGACCCACGCCAGCCGATTGGCGCGATCGATCCGGCCGTGCAACACGCGGCCGACCAGGACGACGAGTTCGATTGGGATCCGGACATGGCGACGCCTGCCGGCCAGGCGGGCGGCCCGTTCGCGACGTCGTCGCTGCCGCCGCTCGGCGGCGCGCAGTTCGGCGCGCTGAAGCTCGACTTCGATCTCGACCTGCCGCCCACGCCGGGCGCCGCTTTGCCGGCGCTGACGCCGGACGAGCTCGCCCGCATCGCGCGCAACAAGCTCGACCTCGCGGCCGAATACGTGGAGCTGGGTGACCTGTCCGGCGCGCGGACGCTGCTGCAGGAAGTGGTCGACGCGAACGACACGGCGACGCGCGACGATGCGCGTGCGCTGCTCGCGAAACTGGCGGACGAGGCGTGATGCGGATCGCCCTCGGCATCCAGTACGACGGCACGGCGTTCTGCGGCTGGCAGGCGCAGCCGCACGGCAAGACCGTGCAGGATCGGCTCGAGCGCGCGCTGGCCGAGTTCGCGCGCGTGCCGCTGCATACGACGGTGGCCGGGCGCACCGATACAGGCGTGCACGGGCTCGGGCAGGTCGTGCACTTCGATACCGACCTGGATCGCGAGGTTTTCTCGTGGGTGCGCGGCACCAACGCGTTCCTGCCGCCGACCGTGGCGGTGCAGTGGGCGAAGCCGATGCCGGAGACGTTCCACGCGCGTTTCTCGGCGTTCGAGCGCACCTATTACTACGCGCTGTACGTGCATCCCGTGCGCTCGCCGATGCTGGCGGGGCGCGCGGGCTGGATCCATACGCCGCTCGACGACGACGCGATGCGCGCCGCCGCCGCGCACCTGATCGGCGAGCACGACTTCTCGTCGTTCCGGTCGTCGGAATGCCAGTCGAAGACGCCGGTCAAACACCTGTACCAGATCGACGTGCGGCGCGTGGGCCATTTCATTCATTTCCGGTTCCGCGCCAACGCGTTCCTGCACCACATGGTGCGCAACCTGATGGGCTGCCTCGTCGCGGTCGGTCGCGGCCGCTATCCGGCCGACTGGCTTGCCGACGTGCTGGCCGGGCGCGACCGCAACCTTGCGGCCCCCACGTTCATGGCCGACGGGCTGTATCTCGCCCACGTCGGCTACCCGGCGGAATTCGCCGTCCCGCCCGCGCAGCTCGGCAGCGTGCCGTGGAGCAGCGTCTGGGCCGATCTGGACCCTCAATCATGACGGATCACGCCGTGTCTCCTTCGACCCCCGCCGCGGCCGGCCTGCCGCCGCGCACGCGCATCAAGCTGTGCGGGCTGTCGCGCCCCGAGGACGTGCTGCACGCGGCGGCGCTCGGCGCCGATGCGATCGGCCTCGTGTTCTATCCGAAGAGCCCGCGCGCGGTGACGATCGCGCAGGCGGCCGAGCTGGCGCGCCTCGCGCCGCCGTTCGTGTCGGTGGTCGGGTTGTTCGTGAATGCGACCGAAGCCGAGATCGAGGCCGTCGTGCGCGATGTGCCGCTCACGCTGCTGCAGTTCCATGGCGACGAGACGCCCGAGCAGTGTGACGCACTCGGCCGCGCGGCACGCCTGCCGTGGTTGCGCGCGGTGCGCGTCGGCCCCTCGACGCAATCGGCCGATTTGGTAGAATCGGGTCTTCATTATTCGAAAGCGCGCGGCCTCCTGTTCGACACCCTGGTGCCGGATTACGGCGGTAGCGGCAAGGTCTTCGATTGGTCTCTTATTCCCGCAGAGCTCGCGCATCGGGCCGTTTTGAGTGGTGGCTTGAGCGCGCAAAACGTCGGTGATGCGATTCGCCAGTTGCGCCCGTTTGCTGTCGATGTCTCGAGTGGCATCGAAGTGGAGGGCGCGAAGGGCGTGAAGGATCACGCCCGGATGGCGGCGTTCGTACGCGCGGTGCGCGAAGCGGACGCCGGGTGATGCAAGCCGGTGCGGCCCCGAAAGCGGGGCGCACCGACCGATCGAGAGAGACACCATGTACAACCTTCCTGATGATCGCGGCCACTTCGGCCCGTATGGCGGCGTGTTCGTCGCCGAGACGCTGATTCACGCGCTGGACGAACTGCGCGCGGCGTATGAAAAATTCCAGAACGAGCCCGGTTTCGTCGCCGAATTCGAGCGCGAGCTGAAGCATTTCGTCGGCCGCCCGTCGCCGATCTATCACGCGCAGCGCTGGAGCGAGACGCTCGGCGGCGCGCAGATCTACCTGAAGCGCGAAGACCTGAACCACACGGGTGCGCACAAGATCAACAACGTGATCGGCCAGGCGCTGCTCGCGAAGCGCATGGGCAAGAAGCGCGTGATCGCCGAGACGGGCGCCGGCCAGCACGGCGTCGCGACCGCGACGATCTGCGCCCGCTTCGGGATGGAGTGCGTCGTCTACATGGGTTCGGAAGACGTGCGCCGTCAGGCTGCGAACGTCTACCGGATGAAGCTGCTTGGCGCGACCGTCGTGCCGGTCGAATCGGGTTCGCGTACGCTGAAGGACGCGCTGAACGAAGCGATGCGCGACTGGGTCACGAACATCGAGAACACGTTCTACATCATCGGCACGGTCGCGGGCCCGCACCCGTACCCGATGATGGTGCGCGACTTCCAGCGCGTGATCGGTGACGAGTGCAAGGTGCAGATGCCCGAACTCGCGGGCCGGCAGCCGGACGCGGTGATCGCCTGCGTCGGCGGCGGCTCGAACGCGATGGGCATCTTCTACCCGTACATCGACGACACCTCGGTGCAGCTGATCGGCGTCGAAGCGGCCGGCGACGGCCTCGACACGGGCCATCACGCGGCGTCGCTGATCGCCGGTAGCCCGGGCGTGCTGCACGGCAACCGTACCTACCTGCTGCAGGACGACGACGGCCAGATCATCGAGACGCATTCGGTGTCGGCGGGCCTTGATTATCCGGGCGTCGGCCCCGAGCACGCGTGGCTGAAGGACAGCGGCCGTGCGCAGTACGTCGGTATTACCGACGAGGAAGCGCTGAAGGCGTTCCACGACTGCTGCCGGATCGAGGGGATCATTCCCGCGCTCGAGTCGAGCCACGCGATCGCGTATGGCGTGAAGCTCGCGCCGACGTTGCCGAAGGACAAGATCCTGCTCGTCAACCTGTCGGGCCGCGGCGACAAGGACATGCACACGGTCGCCGAGCGATCGGGCATCGAACTCTGACCCCGACCGATGCGTGACCTGATCGAAGAACCGGGCGGCGGTGCCGCAAGCGAGGCGGGGGCGGGTCAGCCCGCCGCTGCCGTGCCGCGCGCGCTGCCGTCCGGGATCGAACTGCATAACCGCGATTTCCTGACCGATGCCGCGCACCTGCCGGACGCGTCGATCGACCTGATCGTCGCCGATCCGCCGTACGGGCTCGGCAAGGACTACGGCAACGACTCGGACAAGCGCTCGGGCGACGATTTTCTCGCGTGGACACGCGAGTGGCTCGAGATCGCGATTCCGAAGCTGAAGCCGAGCGGCTCGATGTACATCTTCTGCACGTGGCAGTACGCGCCGGAAATCTTCAGTTTCCTGAAGACGCAACTCACGATGGTCAACGAGATCATCTGGGACCGGCGCGTGCCGAGCATGGGCGGCACGACGCGCCGTTTCACGTCGGTGCACGACAACATCGGCTTTTTCGCGGTTTCCAAGGCGTATTACTTCGATCTCGATCCGG
The DNA here is from genome assembly GCF_011605345.1 of Burkholderia sp. D-99. Taxonomy (GTDB): domain Bacteria; phylum Pseudomonadota; class Gammaproteobacteria; order Burkholderiales; family Burkholderiaceae; genus Burkholderia. Next base: position 1,333,169 of record NZ_JAAOXM010000001.1, on the reverse strand, counting down.
TCCGCATCCCGTACGACGCCGACACGAAGAAGGCCCGCTCGCGCAAGCTGTTCGAAGGCAGCAAGTGGCTGGAGATGGGCTACAACCCGAAGGACGTCTGGTCGGTCTCGCGCCTGCACCGGCAGCACGCGGAGCGCGTCGATCACCCGACCCAGAAGCCGCTGGAAATCATCGAGCGGATGGTGCTCGCAAGCTGCCCGCCGGGCGGCCGCGTGCTCGATCCGTTCATGGGCAGCGGCACGACCGCGGTGGCCTGCGCACGGCAGGGGCGCGACTTCGTCGGCTACGAGATCAACGAAAGCTATTGTGCGATCGCGCACGAGCGCGTGAACGCGCTCGCTGCGCCGGCGTGCGCGTGAATCGCGCAGCCGCGTCGCCGAAGCATTGAGGAAAATTGCCATGTCCCGTATTCAGCAAACCTTCGCCGCACTCGCCGAACAAGGCCGCAAGGGCCTGATCCCGTTCATCACGGCCGGCGACCCGGATCCCGCCAAAACCGTCGAATTCATGCACGCGCTCGCCGAAGGCGGCGCGGACGTGATCGAACTCGGCGTGCCGTTCTCGGACCCGATGGCCGACGGCCCCGTGATCCAGCGCTCGTCGGAACGCGCGCTCGCGCGCGGCGTCACGCTCAAGAGCGTGCTCGCCGACGTGAAGCGCTTTCGCGAAACCGACCCCAAAACGCCCGTGGTGCTGATGGGCTATGCGAACCCGATCGAGCGGATGGGCGTCGACACGTTCGCTGCCGAAGCGCAGGCGGCCGGTGTCGACGGCGTGCTCGTCGTCGACTATCCGCCGGAAGAGGCGGGCGTATTCGCCGAGAAAATGCGCGCCGCGCAGATCGATCCGATCTTCCTGCTCGCGCCCACGTCGACCGACGAACGTATCGCCGACGTCGGCAAGATCGCGAGCGGCTACGTGTATTACGTATCGCTCAAGGGCGTGACCGGCGCAGGAAATCTGGATGTTTCGAGCATTGCGGGTAAAATCCCGGCCATCAAGTCGCGTGTGCCAGTTCCGGTCGGCGTCGGCTTCGGTATCCGCGACGCCGAAACGGCGCGCGCGGTGGCCGAAGTGTCGGACGCGGTCGTGATCGGCAGCCGCCTCGTGCAGCTGCTCGAAAGCGCTGCGCCGGAGGGTGCCGCCGCCGCGCTGAAGACTTTCATTGCCGAGCTGCGCGCCGCCCTGGACGGCGCGGGCAAGACGGCGCGATAAACACAACACAGGAAGCGGGAACGGGCCATGCGGCCCGGCCCGCCACGGAACAGGAAACCATACGATGAGCTGGCTCGACAAACTGTTGCCGCCGAAGATCAAGCAGACCGACCCGAAAAGCCGCAAGGGTATTCCGGAAGGCCTGTGGGTCAAGTGCCCGTCCTGCGAGGCCGTGCTGTACCGCAACGACGTGGACGCGAACCTGCACGTGTGCCCGAAGTGCGATCACCACATGCGCATCGGCGCGCGTGAGCGCCTCGACGGGCTGCTCGATCCGGAAGGCCGCTACGAGATCGGCCAGGAAATCGTGCCGGTCGACACGCTGAAGTTCAAGGACAGCCGCAAGTACCCCGATCGTCTGAAGGAAGCGATGGACGACACGGGCGAAACCGACGCGATGGTCGTGATGGGCGGTGCGATCCACACGCTGCCGGTGGTCGCGGCCTGCTTCGAGTTCTCGTTCATGGGCGGCTCGATGGGCTCGGTGGTCGGCGAGCGCTTCGCACGCGGCGCGCAGAACGCGCTCGAACAGCAGGTGCCGTTCATCTGCTTCACCGCTTCGGGCGGTGCACGGATGCAGGAAAGCCTGCTGTCGCTGATGCAGATGGCGAAAACCACCGCGATGCTGACCAAGCTGGCCGAAGCGAAGCTGCCGTTCATCTCGGTGCTGACCGACCCGACGATGGGTGGCGTGTCGGCGAGCTTTGCATTCCTCGGCGACGTCGTGATCGCCGAACCGAAGGCGCTGATTGGCTTCGCCGGCCCGCGCGTGATCGAGCAGACGGTCCGCGAGAAGCTGCCGGAAGGCTTCCAGCGCGCTGAATTCCTGCTGACGACGGGCGCGATCGACATGATCGTCGACCGCCGCAAGATGCGCGACGAGATCGCGCAGTTGCTCGCGCTGCTGCAGCGACAGCCGGCCGACGCGCTGGCTTGACCGGCGCAAGGTTGTGAACTCTGCGCGTCGCCTGGCTTCAGCGTCAGGCGGCGCGCTTCGTTTTTTGGCGTAGTGGCGGTACCGATCCAGATTTGATCCGATGAGCACTTTTCCCACTCTCGACGCGTGGCTTTCGCATCTCGAACGCGCGCACCCGGTCGGCATCGACATGGGCCTGACCCGCATCGGGCAGGTCAAGGCGGCGCTGCAGCTCGAATTCGCGTGTCCCGTCATCACCGTCGGCGGCACGAACGGCAAGGGCTCGACCTGCGCGTTCCTCGAGACGATCCTCGTGCGCGCGGGCTACAAGGTCGGCTGCCACACGTCGCCGCACCTGCTCGAATTCAACGAGCGGGCGCGCGTGAACGGGCAGAACGTCACCGATGACGAACTGCTGCCGCACTTCGAGGCCGTCGAAGCCGCGCGCACGTCGCTGCCCGAGCCCGTGTCGCTCACGTACTTCGAATTCACGACGCTCGCGATCCTGCACCTGTTCGCTTCGCGCGGGCTCGACGCGGTGATCCTCGAAGTCGGCCTCGGCGGCCGGCTCGATGCGGTGAACATCATCGATACCGATTGCGCGATCGTCACGAGCATCGACATCGACCACACCGAATACCTCGGCGACACGCGCGAGAAGATCGCCTTCGAGAAGGCCGGGATCTTCCGTGCCGGCAAGCCGGCGATCTGCGGCGATCCGGCCGCGCCGCAAACGCTGATCGACCACGCCGAAGCGATCGGCGCCGACCTGTGGCTTGTGGGCCGCGATTTCCGCTACGAGGCGCAGGCAGGCGCGGAGCGCCAGCAGTGGAGCTACCTCGGTCGCGAGAAGCGCTATCCGTCGCTGGCGTATCCGGCGCTGCGCGGCGCGAATCAGCTGATCAATGCATCGGCCGCGCTCGCCGCGCTCGAAGCGCTGCGGCCGGTGCTGCCGGTGTCGGCGCAGGACATCCGGCTCGGCCTCGCGAACGTCGAGCTGCCGGGGCGCTTCCAGGTGCTGCCCGGCAAGCCGGCGATCGTGCTGGACGTCGCGCACAACCCGCATGCATCGGCCGTGCTCGAGCAGAACCTCGGCAACATGGGTTTCTTCCCGTACACGTACGCGGTGTTCGGCGCGATGCACGACAAGGACATCGACGGCGTGCTGCAGCACCTGAAGGGCGAGATTGACCACTGGTGCGTGACCGACCTGCCGCTGCCGCGCGCGGCTTCCGCGGAGCAGCTCGAAGCCGCGCTGCGCAAGGCCGGCGTGGAGGAGGGGCCCGATTCGAGCGTCACGCGGTACACGTCGCCCGCCGAAGCGTTTCGCGATGCACTAAAAAGAGCATCCGAGAATGATAGAATCGTGGTTTTCGGCAGTTTCCATACGGTTGCCGGCGTGCTGGCCTACCGTAAATCGCAGCAACACTGACTGACGGGCAGTTTCGGACTCAGCCATTCATGGGAATTTTCTCGTTCGGTAAAAAAGACGACGACGCGCCCCCGCGGCGCGGCGGTCGCACCGGGGCCTCCCGGAACGTGCGCACGGAGCGCACCACTGAACGCGTCGAGCGTCGCTCGCGCCGCACCGAGCGTCCGGAATCGGACGCGCTGCTCCTCGATCCGACCCTTCCAGAAAAGCAACGCGCACGCCGTCGCCTCGTCGGTGCGATCGCGCTCGTCGTGGCAGCCGTGATCGTGCTGCCGATGGTGCTCGATTCGCACCCGAAGCCGGTGACGGACGACATTGCAATCGACATTCCGAACCGGCCTGCGCACCAGGCGGTCGCGCCGCGCGACGATGACGCATCCGATGTGCAAGCGGGCGTCGCGCACGACGAACCGCCGGCATCCGATGTCGCCGTTGCGGCGGCGCCGGCCCCCGTGCCGAAGGACGCCGACAAGCCGGCCGCGAAACCCGATAACACGACCACGGCGAGCGTGACGCCGCCGAAGCCTGCGCCGAAACCGGCTGCCCCGGTGGCGAAGCCGGCTGCGCCGAAGCCCGCACCCGCGCCTGCGGCCGTCGCGAATGCCGACGCCGCGAGCCCGGACAGCGGCGACGCATCGTCGCCGGCATCGCCGGCCGGTGCGCGCTTCGCGGTGCAGCTCGGCTCGTTCAAGGACGACGCGACGGCCCGTTCGTGGGCCACCAAGTTGAAATCGGCGGGCGTGCCCGCATATGTCGAGCATCGCAAGCAGTCGGACGGCAGCACGGCTACACTGTTGCGTGCCGGTCCGTTCGCGGATCGCGCGGCGGCTTCCGCCGCGATCGCGAAGGTGCGCGAAGCCGGCCTGACGCAGTAACGCACGATGCTGACGGCTTTCGACTACGCTGTATTGGCGGTGATCGTGTTGTCGGCGCTGCGCGGTGCGTGGCGCGGCTTCGTGTCGGAAATATTCGGGCTGATCGGCTGGATTGCGGCGATCGTGATCGCGGGCCGCTACGTCGGGCTGGTCGTGCCGTACATCCCGGCGAACTGGCCGGGCGGCGCGCTGACGCAGTGGGTGATCGCTTTCGCGCTGCTCGTGATCGGCGTCGTGCTGGTCGCCGGTGTCGCCAACGCGCTGCTGTCGCGGATCGCGCAGGCGAGTGGCCTGGGCGGCGTCGACCGCTCGCTGGGCATGATGTTCGGGCTCGTCCGCGGCTGCGTGCTGGTGGTGGTGCTGGTCGCGGCGGCCGGGCTGACCGAACTGCCCAAACAGGATTTCTGGCGCAATGCGCTATTGCGTCCTTTCGCCGAACAGGGCGTGCACGAGCTGAAGCAGCTCCTGCCCGACGGCATGGCCCAGTACGTACGCGTGTGACGACGCGGCCGGGCAGGACGGAACCGATTTTGTCATTCTGAAGGACATGCCATGTGCGGCATCGTAGGCGTTATCTCCCAATCCCCGGTCAATCAGCTGATCTATGACAGCCTGCTGCTGCTGCAGCATCGCGGTCAGGACGCGGCGGGCATCGCGACGGTGGACGGCAGCAATTTCCACATGTACAAGGCGAACGGCATGGTGCGCGACGTGTTCCGCACGCGCAACATGCGCAGCCTGCCCGGCACCTACGGCATCGGCCAGGTGCGCTACCCGACGGCCGGTTCGGCGTCGAGCGAGGCCGAAGCGCAACCGTTCTACGTGAACGCGCCGTTCGGGATCATCCTCGCGCACAACGGCAACCTGACGAACTGGCAGCAACTGAAGGACGAGATGTTCCGGATCGATCGCCGGCACATCAACACCAATTCCGACAGCGAAGTGCTGCTCAACGTGTTCGCGCACGAGCTGCAACTGTCGACCACGGGCCTCGAGCTCGATCCGGCGTCGGTGTTCAAGGCGGTCTCGGGCGTGCATCGTCGCCTGCAGGGTTCGTATGCGATCGTGTCGCTGATCGCCGGCTACGGCCTGCTCGCGTTCCGCGACCCGTTCGGCATCCGTCCGCTGTGCATCGGCAAGCTCGAGACCGAGCACGGCACCGAATGGATGGTCGCGTCGGAGTCGGTGGCCGTCGAAGGCATCGGTTTCGAATTCGTGCGCGACGTGCAGCCGGGCGAGGCGATCTTCATCGATCCGGCCGGCAACTTCCACAGCCAGCAGTGCGCGGAGCAGCCGACGCTGAATCCGTGCATGTTCGAATACGTGTACCTCGCGCGTCCGGATTCGTGCCTCGACGGCGTGCCGGTCTACAACGTCCGCCTGCGCATGGGCGACTATCTCGCCGAGAAGATCAAGCGCGAACTGCCGAACGTGCCGATCGACGTCGTGATGCCGATTCCCGATTCGTCGCGCCCGGCCGCGATGCAGGTTGCCGCGAAGCTCGGCGTCGAGTACCGCGAAGGCTTCTTCAAGAACCGCTACGTCGGCCGTACGTTCATCATGCCGGGGCAGGCCGTGCGCAAGAAGTCGGTGCGCCAGAAGCTCAATGCGATGAGCATCGAGTTCAAGGACAAGAACGTACTGATCGTCGACGATTCGATCGTGCGCGGCACGACCTCGCATGAAATCGTGCAGATGGCGCGCGATGCGGGCGCGAAGTCGGTGATCTTCGCGTCGGCGGCGCCGCCCGTGAAGTTCCCGAACGTGTACGGCATCGACATGCCGACGCGCGGCGAGCTCGTCGCTCACGGCCGCACCGACGAAGAAGTCGCGAAGATGATCGGCGCCGACCACCTGATCTATCAGGACGTCGACGACCTGCGCCGCGCGGTGCGCGACATCAACCCGAAGCTCGAACGCTTCGAGGCATCGTGCTTCGACGGCAACTACATCACCGGCGACGTGACGCCGGAGTATCTCGATGCGATCGAGCGCGCGCGTCTCGCGCCGGCATCGCAGGCCGATCGCGATACGGCTGGCGACACCGAGCGTTCGCAGATGAACCTGCAGTTGTCGGTCGAGTGACACCGGCGCGCGCTTTTGACGAAGCGTGATAGGATGTGGCCTTGCGTCGATTTGATATCAGCTTGCGGACGCGGGGCGACTTCCCAAAACAGCTAAAGCGAAGGCCGGTGACAACCGGCCCGAGTCGATCGCTGTCGTACCGCACCGAAGCCCGCTGATGCCGACGCATAGCGGGCTTTTTGTTTTGGCCTGGTCTTGACTGGGTTCGCGCGACCAGCGCGGCCATCGAATACGGAAAAACGGAACATGGACGACTCCCTCAACTTCGACACGCTTGCCGTGCGCGCGGGCACGCTGCGCAGCGACTTCAACGAGCACTCGGAAGCGCTGTTCCTCACGTCGAGCTTCTGCTTCCAGAGCGCGGCCGACGCGGCCGAGCGCTTCGCGAATTCGGAAGACTACTTCACCTATTCGCGCTTCACGAACCCGACCGTCACCATGTTCCAGGACCGTCTCGCGGCGCTCGAGGGCGGCGAGGCGTGCATCGCGACGGCATCGGGGATGGCCGCGATCATGTCGGTCGTGATGGCCGCACTGCAGGCCGGCGACCACCTCGTCAGCTCGCGCAGCCTGTTCGGCTCGACGCTCGGGATGTTCTCGCAGATCTTCAGCAAGTTCGGGATCACGACGACCTTCGTCGACCCGACCGACCTGAACGCGTGGAAGGACGCCGTGCGCGCGGAAACGAAGATGTTCTTCCTCGAGACGCCGTCGAACCCGCTGACCGAACTCGCCGACATCGAAGCGATCGGCAAGATCGCGAAGGCATCGAACGCGCTGTTCGTCGTCGACAATTGTTTCTGCAGCCCGGTGCTGCAGCAGCCGCTGAAGCTCGGCGCGGACGTCGTGATGCACTCGGCGACGAAATTCCTCGATGGCCAGGGCCGCGTGCTCGGCGGCGCGCTGGTCGGCTCGAAGGAATTCATCATGGGCAAGGTGTTCCCGTTCGTGCGCAGCGCGGGCCCGACGCTGTCGGCGTTCAACGCATGGGTGCTGCTGAAGGGGATGGAGACGCTGTCGCTGCGCGTCGAGAAGCAATCGGCGAACGCGCTGGAGATTGCGCGCTGGCTCGATTCGCATCCGGCGGTGGCGCGCGTGTTTCATCCGGGCCTCGAATCGCACCCGCAGCACGAACTCGCGAAACGTCAGCAGAAAGCGGGCGGGGCGATCCTGTCGTTCGAGCTGAAGGGCGACACGCCCGAACAGCAGCGCGCGAATGCCTGGCGCGTGATCGACAACACGAAGCTGATCTCGATCACCGGCAACCTCGGCGACACGCGTACGACCATTACGCATCCGGCGACCACCACGCACGGCCGCATCACGCCGGAAGCGCGCGCGGCAGCGGGGATCAGCGAAGGGCTGATCCGCTTGTCGGTCGGCCTGGAAGATGCGGGCGACCTGCGCAAGGATCTCGCGCGCGGGCTCGAAGGCTGAGCGCGGCACGTCACGCATGTCGTGACGTGATTTGACGTGACGATGGACGAAGGGCCGTTCGCTTGCGCGAACGGCCCTTTGTTTTTTGTGTCGACGAAGTCGCGCGGCTCAGCCGGTGCGATGTCCGTCCGCGTGCGCGTCGTTGCGCATCGCTTCCACCATCCATCGCAGCGTGTCGTCGAGCGGCGTGACGGGTAGCTCGCCCACCGCGCGCCGCAGCTTGTCGCGCGACCCGGAGAGGCTCTTCACCTCGTTGTGCCGCACGAAACGCGGATCGATCGTCACGTCGATCACGTAACCGGCGATGCGCGACAGCATCGCCAGCACTTCCTTCAGCGAATACGCGCGCTCCGAGCACACGTTGAACGTCTCGCCGGCCGGCGCGGCTTCGACCAGCTTCAGGTACGCAGCCGTCACGTCGCGCACGTCGGAGAAATCGCGGCTCACGTCGAGGTTGCCGAGCGAGATCCGTGGTTCGTTGCGCGCATAGTGCGCGACGAGCTTCGGCAGCAGGTACGCATCGCTCTGGCCGACACCCGTGTAGTTGAACGGCCGCGCGATCACGATCGGCAGCCGGTCGGCCCACAGCTTCGCCGCATATTCCATCGCGAGCTTGCTGACCGCGTAGTCGTTCGCCGGGGCGGGGGCGACGGTTTCGTCGAGCACGCCGGCCGTCGAATTGCCGTAGATGTTCGCGCTGCTGGCGAGCAGCACGGCCGACGGGCGGCGATCGAGGCCCGCCAGCGCAGCCAGCAGGTTGCGGGTGCCGACGATGTTGACCGCGTAAGTTTGCGACGGCTCGTCCTGCGCGACATGCGCGCGCGCGGCGAGATGCAGGACCGCATCGGGCCGGGCATCGGCGGCCGCCGCGCGCACCGCTTGCGCGTCGAGCAGGTCGACGGGCAGCAGCGTGCAGTGCGCGAATGCCGGATCGCCAGGCCGCGGCGCACCGGGCGCGATCGTGCCCCAGACCTCATAGCCGGCTGCCTGCAGGCGCTCGGCCATGTAGCGGCCCGTGAAGCCCGTCAGGCCCGTGACGAACGCACGGCGCGATGGGCGTCCGGCTTCAGAACGTGTCATGGTGTTGATTCCGCGTCAAATCCGCTTCGACCATCATCTGGCAAAGTTGTTCGAGCGTCGTCTTCGGTTCCCAGCCGAGCTTGGCTTTGGCCTTGTCGGCGCAGCCGATCAGCAGGTCGACCTCGGCAGGGCGGTAGAACTTCGGGTTCACTTCCACGAGCACGTTGCCGTTCGACGCGTCGATGCCGCGTTCCTGCTCGCCCTTGCCGGTCCATTCGATCTGGTAGCCGGCAGCCGCGAACGCCATCTGCACGAAGTCGCGCACGGTCTCGGTGCGGTTGGTCGCGAGCACGTAGGTGTCGGGCTCGTCGGCCTGCAGCATGCGCCACATCCCTTCGACATATTCGAGCGCGAAGCCCCAGTCGCGCTTGGCGTCGAGGTTGCCGAGCTCGAGGCGGGTCGCCTTGCCGAGCTTGATCTTCGCAACGGTGTCGGTGATCTTGCGCGTGACGAACTCGCGGCCGCGCAGCGGCGATTCGTGGTTGAACAGGATGCCGCTGCTGCCGAACAGGCCGTACGACTCGCGGTAGTTCACCGTCATCCAGTGCGCGTACAGCTTCGCGACGCCGTACGGGCTGCGCGGATAGAACGCGGTCGTTTCGGTCTGCGGAATCGCCTGCACCTTGCCGAACATCTCGGATGTCGAGGCCTGATAGAAGCGCGTTTTCGGGCTCACGACGCGGATCGCCTCGAGCAGGTTCAACGGGCCGAGGCCCGTCACTTCGGCGGTCGTCGTCGGCTGGTCGAACGACACGCCGACGAAGCTCTGCGCGGCGAGGTTGTACAGCTCGTCGGGCTGCGTGCGTTCGAGCAGGCGCAGGCTCGAGCCGGCGTCGGTCAGGTCGTGTTCGACGAGCGTGAGGTTCGGGTGCGTGTCGACGCCGAGCTCGGCGATACGCCAGAAATTCACCGAACTGGTGCGGCGATAGGTGCCCGTGACCTCGTAGCCCTTGTCGAGCAGCAGTTTGGTCAGGTAGGCGCCGTCTTGCCCCGAGATTCCGGTAATGATGGCCTTTTTACGAGATTGGCTCATGGCGTTGTCCTGGTAGAAGCGAAAGGGAAATTCAGGCGGTCGTGCTTGCGGCAGCCGGCAGCGCACGGCGTGCGGGGCCGCGCGTCAGCCGCCGTTCGAAGCCGTACCAGCTCAGGGTCGCGTACGCGAGCGTGATCGCAAGCGCGAGCGCGGCCGTGACGAAGCGGTTCAGGCGCAGCGGCCAGAGTGCATACAGCACGCTCAGGTGGACCAAGTACACAGTGTAGCTGACGGTGCCCACGTAGACGAGCAGCGGGTTCGTCAGCACGCGCTGCACGAGGCCGCGACCGCGCAGCGCGATCACGACGATCGACGTGCACAGCAGCAGGGAGATGCTGTAGAGCGCCGCATTCGACAGCGGCGTGTTCGCGGCGCGAAAGCGCGGGAACGACAGGTGCAGCCAGCCGAGGAGCGCGAGCGACACGAGCGCGCCGACGATCGCGAGCGGATAGAACGGCTCCAGCGCGCGCCGGTCGCGGCGCAGCACGATCGCGAGCAGCGCGCCGGCTGCGAGCAGGTCCATCCGGAACGGCGTCAGGTAGTAGATCGGCCAGAACGAGTCGAACCACGGCGTCGCGATCGCGCGCAGCACGGGGGCTGCGACGATCAGCGCGGCGGCGACCCACAGCAGCGCGCGCTCCGAGCACCACAGCACGACGAACGGCCAGAAGATATAGAACTGCTCCTCGACCGCGAGCGACCACAGCACGTTCAGGCTGTCGTGGCCAATGCTGCCGAGCGACAGCCCGATGTTGGTCGAGAAGAACGCGAACCACGGCCAGTGCGGCAGCCAGCTCGCGCCGAACAGGATCGTCGACACCACCAGCAGCAACACGTACGGCGGCAGGATGCGGCGCACGCGGCGTGCGTAGAAGTGGCTGAAGTACGACTGCCCGCGCGCCTTGCGATCGAGCAGGATGCCGGTGATCAGCAGGCCGCTCAGCACGAAGAACAGGTCGACGCCCATCCAGAGCGGCGCCTTCAGCGCGTGCTGCAGGAACACGGCGCCCACCGCGATCGCGCGCAGCCCGTCGAGCTGCACGATGCGGCCGTGTTGCGGCGGGGCCAGGTCGGCGGATCGCGAGATGCCCGTCATCGCGCCGCTCCTTCGCGACGCGCGGCGTGAGCCGGGGCGTGTCGCACATCCGATGCGTAAACGTGAACGTAATGCATGCCATTAAATGAAATATCGAATCGAAATCGATTCTAGGGAAAAGAAATCGGCAAAAAATCGCGCGTCATTTATCTGACGACAAATATTCAAATGCCGATTATTTCGATCGCGGGATGAGAGGTCGCCGCCCGGAAGGCCCCGGCAGGCGGCGCGAAGCGGCATTTTCTACGCACCGGAAAGCGAAAGGCGGTCGTTGTTGCCGTTTTTGGATGCCTTTGCACCTCTGTTCCGGTTCGATATTTCAGGCGGAAACATCCCCAAATATTTCCAAATTTCTTGTGATTATTTTTGCTTGTAACCTGCATCGCGACGTTTGAAACCTATTTAGCGACAGGGTGTGCCGGCGGCAGTCCGCGGCGGTGCCGGTCGCTGTTGCATCAAGTCTGGAGAAGCGCATTGCGACGTCTGATTCTGGTAGGCATGACGGTATGCGCGACGCTGCTGACGAGCGCCGCGCCGGCCGAAACGGTGTTGCCCGCGACGACGTCGTGGATCGGCAATACATTCGGCTATGGCGACGGCAGCTGGACGCAGATCGACATCCGCGCGATCGCGGTGACGCCTGAAGGCAAGGTGTATACGAATGCGCCGTGGGACGAGAGCGGGGCCGAGGCGAGTGTCTACCAGGACGGGAAGATGCTCGGCTTCGCCGGCGGTACGCACGGCTGGGGCAACCTCGGCGGCAGCGCGATCGCCGTGAACAGCAAGTACGCGTACGTCGCGATCGGTGTCGGCAACGAGCGCGGCCACCTGCAGTCGCCCGGCATCTGGCCGGACAAGGGCAAGCAGTGGTTCGGCATCTCGCGCCGCACGATCGGCGACATGAAGCAGCCCGCACCGTTCCGCGCGGCGCCGCAGGCGGCACCTGGCGGGCGTGCCGATGCCGGCCGCGCGCGGATGGCCGCGAGCTTCATGATGATGAACGAGGTGCCGGCTCCCGCGCGCTCGGAAGTGGGCGAGCAGAAGGCGGAAGTCGGCGGCCTCGCGGCCGACGACAAGCTGCTGTTCGCGACGAACCCGTCGCGCGACGCGGTGGACGTGTACGACGCGGAGACGATGCAGCAGAAGGGCACGTGGACCGTGCACGAGCCGGGCCGCATCGCGCTCGCGGGCGACGGCACGCTGTGGCTGCTCACGGACACGATCAAGGGGCCCGCGCACCTGGTGCACGTGCGCGCCGACGGCCGCAAGCTCGACGACGTGCCCGCGCTGCCGGAAGGCACCGACGCGGTGGACGTGGCAGTCGACGCGAAAGGGCGTGTGCTCGTCGCGGACAACGGCCCGCGCCAGCAGATCCTGATCTTCTCGAAAGGCGGCAAGGGCTATGCGCAGTCGGGCACGCTCGGCGAGCGCGGCGGCATCTTCGCGGGCCCGGTGCCGGGCCGGCCCGGGCCGCAGCGTTTCAACGGGCTGACGGGTGTCGGCGTCGACCGCGCGGGCAACATCTATGTGTCGATGAACGGCATCGGGCCGCGTCACGACACGATCGGCGCGGGGCTCGGCGCGGTGCTCGAAAGCTATACGCCGGAGGGCAAGCTGCGCTGGCAAGTGCAGGGGCTGCTGTTCGTCGACGGCGCGTGGCTCGACCCCGCGCGGCCGAACAGCGTGTACACGGGCAACAAGCGCTTCGAGCTCGACCTGTCGAAGCCGCCGGGCCAGGACTGGAAATACGTCGGCTTCCTGTCGAACCGCTTCAAGTATCCGGACGACCCCGTGTTCCATACGGACCAGTGGCCCGGCATGCCGATCGCGCGCCGCCTCGACGGCCGCACGTTCCTGTACCTGACCGACATGTACGCCGATCACCTGAAGATCTACCGCTTCGACGCGAAGCGCGACGGCGAAGTCGCGATTCCGTCCAGTCTGATCGCGGGCCGCGCGCGGCCGGTCGACAACGTGCCGAACAAGCCGCCGGGCGGCGACTGGCTGTGGCGCGACGCGAACGGCAACGGCCGGCTCGACGCCGACGAGTTCACGCTCAATACGACCGGCAAGGCGAAGGCCGGCGGCTGGGGCTGGTGGGTCGACACGAAGGGCGACATCTGGCGCACCAGCGACGTGCGCGGCATCCACCGCTTCCAGTACGGCGGCGTCGACAAGGCCGGCAACCCGATCTACTCGTACGACAAGGTCACGACCTATCCGATGCCGCAGCCGTTCACGCAGCTGCGCCGCTCGATCTACGACGCGCAGACGGACACGCTGTACGTGACCGGTTACACGGCCGATGCACCGCCGCAGCCGGGCATCAACAAGGAAGTGGGCCGCGTGCTGATCCGCTTCGACAAGTGGTCGACGGGCTCGCCGGTCGTGCGCTACCAGGTCGCGCTGCCGTGGCAGCTCGATGCGAAGCCGATCTTCGACCTGATCGGGATCACGGTCGAGGGCCGCTACCTCTTCGGGGTGGAGCCGGTCGGCAAGATCCACGTGTACGACAAGGACACCGGCAAGGAAGTGGGCGTGATGAGCCCGGGCACCGAGGTCGGCAAGGCATCCGGCTGGGTCGACGTGCCGTTCGGCATCAGCGCGTTCCGGCGCGAGAACGGCGAATACCTCGTATTCGTCGAGGAAGACGCGCGCGGCAAGGTGCTGATGTATCGCTGGAAACCGTGACGGGCGGCGCGCCGTCGTCGCTGTCACTCAAGGCATAAGCATGGACAAAGGCATACTCAAGAACGTTTCGATCAACTTCGTCGGGCTGATCCTGCCGACCTTCGTGTCGCTGGTGACGGTGCCCGCTTATATCCACGCGCTCGGCGTCGAACGCTATGGCGTCGTCAGCCTCGTGTGGACGCTGATCGGCTATTTCGGGATCCTCGATCTCGGGATGAGCATGGCCGCGCAGAACCACATCTCGAAGGCGCTCGCGAGCGGCAACGACGACGAAAGCGCGCGCGTGTTCTGGAGCGCGTTCTGGCTGAACCTCGGCACCGGCATCGTGGGCGGGCTGCTGATCTATTTCGGCGCGTTCATCTACACCGCGTATTTCACGAAGGTATCGGCGGCGATGCAGCACGAGGTGTATCTCGCGCTGCCGTGGCTCGCGCTCGCGATTCCGCTCGCGAACGTGTCGTGGGTGTTCGCCGGCGCGATCAACGGCGCCGAACGGTTCGGCGTGTTCAACACCAACCAGACGATCGGCACGTTCCTGTTCCAGCTGCTGCCGCTCGCCGCCGCATGGTGGATCGCGCCGAACCTGCAGACGGTGCTTGCCGCGGCCGTCGTCGCGCGCCTGATCGCGGCGGTGATGCTCGGCCAGGCCAGCATCAAGGTGCTCGGGATCCGGCGCATCGATCCGCCGCAGTGGGGCACCGCGAAAGGGCTGTTCAATTTCGGCGGCTGGATGCTGATCGCGAGCACGACGAGCATGATCGCCGACACGCTCGACCGCGTGATGCTCGGCGCCGGCATGGGCGCGAAGTTCGTCACTTACTACACGGTGCCGCAGAACCTCGTCACGCGGCTGAACATGCTGCCGAACGCGCTCGTGCGCACGCTGTTCCCGCGCCTGTCGGCGGTCGGCCGCGATCACGCGGACACGCTCGCGCGCCAGTCGCTCGAATTCCTGAACGGCGTGTTCACGCCGGTCGGTATCGTCGCGATCTTTGCGCTCGCACCGTTCCTCACGCTGTGGGTCGGCGCGGATCTCGCCGCGCATTCGGCGCCCGTCGGCCGCGTGCTGGTGATCAGCGTGTGGCTCGTCGGCCAGGCGAGCGTGACGCGGATCCTGATCCAGTCGCAGGTCAATCCGTCCCGCGCGGCATTTGCCGGGCTCGTCCAGATGCCGTTCTTCGTCGGCAGCCTGTGGTTCGGCATCCATCACTTCGGACTGGTCGGTGCGGCGGTGGTCGTCGCAGCGCGCGCGTTCGTCGACTACGGCGTGCTGCTTTACCTGTCGGCGATCCGGATGCGCGCGATCGTGCTCGACATGCTGGCGCACCTGGTCTTCCTTCTGGCGAGTCTGTTCCTGGCGCAGGCGTGGCCGGGGCTCGGCGAATCGATCGGCATGTGCGCGGTCGTGCTGCTGTTGAACGTCGCGTGGTCGCTCACGATGACGCCGGGGCTGCGCGCGCTCGTGCGCGACCTGTTTGTCCGTCTCAATGCGAGGAAAACCGTATGAATCGCGATCTGGCGGAACACGCCGTACTGAATCTCTCCACCGCCGATGCGGCCGTGGCCGAAGCGGGCGACGCTGCCGCGCTGCGCCGGGCGCTGCCGGCCGAACGGGCCAGCACGCGCCACCCGGCGCGCACGCTGCGCGTGGCGATCGTCCACGACTGGCTCGTCACCTATGCGGGCGCCGAGCGCGTGCTCGAACAGATCGTCGCGTGTTTTCCCGACGCCGACCTGTTCAGCCTCGTCGATTTCCTCGACGACCGCGCGTTCGTGCGCGGCAAGCCGGTGACGACGTCGTTCATCCAGAAGCTGCCGTTCGCGCGCACCAAGTACCGCAGCTACCTGCCGCTGATGCCGCTCGCGATCGAGCAGCTCGACGTGTCGGAGTACGACCTGGTGATTTCGAGCAGCCACGCGGTCGCGAAGGGCGTGCTGACGGGGCCGGACCAGGTGCACATCAGCTACGTGCATTCGCCGATCCGCTACGCATGGGACCTGCAGCACCAGTACCTGGAACAGTCGAACCTCACGCACGGGCCGAAATCGCTGCTCGCGCGGATGATCCTGCACTACATCCGCAACTGGGACACGCGCACCGCGAACGCGGTGGACGGCTTCGTCGCGAACTCCGCGTTCATCGCGCGGCGCATCAGGAAGGTCTACCACCGCGATGCGGCGGTGATCTTCCCGCCGGTCGACGTCGACGCGTTTTCGCTGAACGCGGAGAAGGACGATTTCTACCTGACCGCGTCGCGGATGGTGCCTTACAAGAAGATCGACCTGATCGTCGAGGCGTTCTCGAAGACGCCGGAGCGCAAGCTGGTCGTGATCGGCGACGGCCCCGAGATGCAGAAGATCCGCGCGAAAGCCGGCCCGAACGTCGAGATCATGGGCTACCAGCCGTTCGCGGTGCTGCACGACCGGATGCGGCGCGCGAAGGCGTTCGTGTTCGCGGCCGAGGAGGATTTCGGGATCTCGGTCGTCGAGGCGCAGGCCTGCGGCACGCCCGTGATCGCGTACGGCAAGGGCGGCGCGCTCGAAACCGTGCTCGACCCGCAGTCGAACCTGAATCCGACGGGGCTCTTTTTCGACGAACAGACGCCGCACGCGATCGTCGCGGCAGTCGACGATTTCGAGCGGGCGCCGCAACGCTTCACGCCGGATGCATGCCGCGCGAACGCGGCGCGGTTTTCCGCCGATACGTTCCGGCGGCGCTTTCTCGACTACGTGGAAGTCGCGCTGCCCGGCTCGACCGCGCAGCGCGGTACGGCGATCGCACGGATGCCGGCCGCGCGTGGCCCGGCGACGCTCGTGCTCGACCAGAGCGGCGTGCTTGGCGGTGCCGAGCTGTCGCTGCTCGAGATCATGAAGCACATGCGCGCGAACGCCGACGTGCTGCTGTTCGACGACGGCCCGTTCCGTGCGGCGCTCGACGAGATCGGCGCGCGCGTCGACGTGGTCGACCAGGGTGCGCTCGCGGGCGTGCGCAAGCAGGGTGGCGTGTCGGTCGGCGCGGTGAAGCAGCTCGTGCGGCTGGTGCGCGATGTCGCGCGCCGCGCGCGCCGCGCCGAGGTGATCTACGCGAACACGCAGCGCGCGATGGTGGTCGCCGCGCTGGCCGGGCGGCTCGCGCGCAAGCCGGTGGTGTGGCACCTGCGCGACATCGTCAGCACCGACCATTTCGGCAGCAAGCAGCTGCTGGCGATCAAGTACTGCGCGCGGCTCGGCGTCACGCGCGTGATCGCGAACTCCGACGCGTCTGCGCAGGCGTTCCGTGCGCTGACGGGATTCACGCCGCAGCACGTCGACGTCGTGTTCAACGGCATTTCGGCCGAGCCGTTCGATGCGCTGGAGGGCGTCAGCCAGGCCGCGCTGCGCGCGCGGCTGGGGTTGCCCGAGCGCGCATGGCTCGTCGGCTCGTTCAGCCGCCTCGCGCGCTGGAAGGGGCAGCACGTGCTGCTGGAGGCCGCCGCGCGGCATCCCGACATGCACGTGGTGCTGGTCGGCGCGCCGCTGTTCGGCGAGGACGAATACGCCGCGCAGCTGCACGAATACGTCGCCCGGCACGGGATGGGCGAGCGCGTGCATTTTCTCGGGTTCCAGCGCGACGTGGCCGCGTGCATGACGGCGGTCGACGTCGTCGCGCACACGTCGATCACGCCGGAGCCGTTCGGGCGGGTGATCGTCGAGGGGATGCTCGCGCGCCGGCCGGTCGTCGCGGCCCGCGCGGGCGGCGTCGTAGAGATCATCGAGGACGGCGACAACGGGCTGCTCTGCGCGCCGGGCGACGCAGCCGCGCTGGCCGATGCGCTGAATACGCTGAAGCGCGACGGCGCGCTGCGCGAGCGGCTCGTCGCGAGCGGGCGGGCGACGGCGGTGCGCCGGTTCGGAACCGAGACCTATGTGGAGCGCGTCGAGAAGATTCTCTCGGATACGGCGAAGGCCGCGAAGGCGAAGAAGTAGTAGCCGGCGCGAGCCGCTCCGGAAGCTGGCCCCCATGCGGCGATGCGCTGCGTGGGGGCTTTGTTTTTCAGCGAGGGGCTTGGTCGGGCGCGTGGTCGGCAGGTTGTTGCGTGGCCTGGCGGGCGCGTGCTTGAACGATTGCCGATTGGGGGGAGCGGTGGGCAATGCGAGAAGGCGACGCGAGAAGGCGACGCGAGAAGGCGACGCGAGAAGGCAATGCGGGAAGGCAATGCGGGAAGGCAATGCGGGAAGGCAATGCGGGAAGGCAATGCGGGAAGGCAATGCGGGAAGGCAATGCGGGAAGGCAACGCGGGAAGGCAATGCGGGAAGGCAATGCGGGAAGGCAATGCGGGAAGGCAATGCGAGAAGGCAGCATGAGTAGGAAGCGCAAGACGGCAGGGCAAGACGGCAGGGCAAGACGGCAGCGCAAGACGGCAGCGCAAGAAGGCAGCGCAAGAAGGCAGCGCAAGAAGGCAGCGCAAGAAGGCAGCGCAAGAAGGCAGCGCAAGAAGGCAGCGCAAGAAGGCGGCGCCCAGGCAGTCCGCATGGCGAAAGCCCGTCGAGGACGGCCCATGCGGGTCGTGGCGCGGCCCGACGCCGGAGGCCTGCCCATCCGCGTCAACCCGGCGTGCCGGCGCGCTCAGGCCATGAAAAAGCCCCCGCTCGGCGGGACGCCGCGCGGGGGCTCGGGAAACCGGGCCGGCCGGATCAGGCGGCCCGTTCGGGCGCCGGCGCGACGACGCGTGTGGGGCGGGTCGGCTTGAAGCTGGCCGACCACGTCATCGCGGGCCGTTCGAACATCCGGTAGAAAAGGTACGCGACCGGGATCGCGGCGGCCATGAACGCGAATGACGGCCAGATCGACAACTGCAGCTCGGAATGGAACAGCACCGAGCCGAGGCAGACGAACAGCGGCAGGTGGATCAGGTACAGCGAATAGCTGAAGTCGCCGAACCAGCCCAGCACGCGCAGCGGCGGCGTCGCGCGTGGCGGTCGGGCGAGCGCGCGGTACAGGAAGCACGCGAAGCCGGCCGACCAGAGCTGGAACGCGCCGTACTGGCCGAAATGGAACGCGCCGCAGCCGGCAGCTAGCAGCACGGCTGCCGCGCCATACCACGCGCGCGACGGCACGGCGGTCGCGCCGCGCGGCGGCTGTGCACGGACGTCGGCGATCCACGCGCCGATCGTCCAGGACAGCCAGTACGACGTGAAGAACTGCAGGTCGTGCCGTTCGAGCAGCCACGCCGATGCGACGTTGACGAGCGCGACCGCGGCCACGACCGCCGGCATGCCGATGCGTCGGCGTACCGCGAACAGCAGCGGGTAGATCGCGTAGAACTGCACTTCCAGCGACAGCGTCCACAGCGCGCCGTTCGACCCGTACGTGTAGCCGGCGACGCCCTGCAGCGAGAACAGGTTCACGAGGAACGCGACGAGGCCGACGTCACGGATCTTGTGGCTGACGGGCTCGATCTGCAGGCTGACCGAGTCGAGCGCGAGCGTGAACAGCAGCGCGGCGAGCAGTACCGGGTAGATGCGTGCGAACCGGCGCACCCAGAAGTTCGGCGCGTCGAGCCGGTACGCGGGATCGGCCGCGAGCTTGAGCGCCGCGTTGCGGTGGATGCAGTAGCCGCTGATCACGAAGAAGATCGGCACGCCGGCGGAACCCCACGCGAACGGGAAGGTCAGGTAGCCGGCGATCGCGCTCGGGTTGAGCGCATGGCCGTAAGCGTGATGGAAGCTCTGCATGCCGACCCAGACGACCTGGCGGCAGTGGAAATACGCGACGAGCAGCGCCGCGAAGCCGCGCATCGCGTCGATCACGTGTTCCTTGTGGTCGGCAACGGGCGGCGCGGCCAGAGACGATCCGCTGAAAGCTTGCATGCGATTCGATTCCTTGCGACGGATGGACGGGAAGTTTCATCCAATCGTAATGCGCAAGAATTCGATCAATGAATAAAAAAATATCGCCGGGAAATATCGGTATTCCACATCATGGTTTTATCGAGTTTCGAAAGCGGTTCCACGAGGCGGGTCAATTATTTACCGATTTTTTTCTGATAGTTTGAAGCTCCAGTTGATTGATGCAAGGAGCGGCAAGATGGACATGCATTGGATCGCGAGCGCTGCAGTACTGCTGGTCATGGCCGTGCTGTCGGCGTACCGCGAGGCGCTGAAGAACGAACCGATTCGCCCGGGTCTCGAACGGGGCGGCGTGCCCTATATCGAGGAATTCGAATCGTAAGAATTTGTATCTGGAAAATCGGTAATTTGTTTCTGCTTCGGCACTCGGTCCGGCAATATCGACCGGGTTGAAAGGATTATATTTTTTCCGGAATCATTGGGCAATCAGTCCATATCGATAATGAACGGAGTCGAATTGGCAGTACCGTCGATTCTCGATATGCCGTTCGGAACACAATCGCGTCGGGTCGCTGGTCGACGCGGCGCAGTCAACGCAATCAGGATGCGAACATGTTGAAAGTCACCAGGGCCGTGTTCCCCGTTGCCGGTCTCGGCACGCGGTTCCTCCCGGCAACGAAGGCGAGCCCGAAGGAAATGTTGCCCGTCGTCGACAAGCCGCTGATCCAGTACGCGGTCGAGGAAGCGATCAACGCCGGTATCACCGAGATGATCTTCGTCACCGGGCGCAGCAAGCGGGCGATCGAGGATCACTTCGACAAGTCGTACGAGATCGAGGCCGAACTCGAGGCGCGCGGCAAGGAAAAGCTGCTCGAGCTCGTGCGCGGCATCAAGCCGAGCCACGTCAACTGCTTCTACGTGCGCCAGCCGGAAGCGCTCGGCCTCGGCCACGCGGTGCTGTGCGCGGAGAAGCTGGTGCACGGCGAGCCGTTCGCGGTGATCCTCGCCGACGACCTGCTGCACGGCGAACAGCCGGTGCTGAAGCAGCTCGTCGACGTGTTCGACCACTATCACAGCTCGGTGATCGGGGTCGAGACGATCGCGCGCGACGACAGCCGTTCGTACGGAGTCGTCGAAGGCCGCGAATGGGAAGAGGACATCATCAAGCTGTCGGGCATCATCGAGAAGCCCGCGCCCGAGGATGCACCGTCGAATCTCGGCGTGGTCGGCCGCTACGTGTTCATGCCGACGATCTTCGATCACCTGCGCAAGCTCAAGCCGGGCGCCGGCGGCGAGCTGCAGCTGACCGATGCGGTCCAGTCGCTGCTCGCGAACGAGCAGGTGCTCGCGTATCGCTACTTCGGCACGCGCTTCGACTGCGGCAGCAAGATCGGCTATCTCAAGGCCACCGTCGAGCTCGCACTCCAGCATCCGGAAGTGAGCCGCGAATTCGAGGCCTACCTGCGTACCTGTTTGCCCGCGCTGGCTGCTGTCGCATAAGCAGCTGCGCGCTCCGTTGTTTCAGGTGGTGGTTGTTCCGTTGGCCCCGGCCGCTCGCGCGCCGGGGCTTTTTTGCGTGTGCGGGTGCGCGGATGCGTGATCGTGGTGCGCGTCGTCGGCGTCTGTGCCGTGGCGGGTTTGCTTCGCGAGCGGTGCCGCGGGTGGAGCGGGGCGCGCTGGCAAGAATGGACGTCACGCCTGAAACCGGTGCCGAAGCGGCCGACCGGGCGGCCGCCGCAGCGGTTCGGTTGCGCGATGCACATCGACGTTCGTGACCGTACCGGTGCTGCCGGCGCCGGTCGATGACGCGACACCACGCTGGTCGAGTGTCAGCGTCCCGGTGTGGCCTGAATCGCGGTTTCCCGGTTCGATCGTATCCGCATCCGTGTGGTGTTCAACGTGCCGACGTGCTCGGCCGTGCGACGAAACGCCGGGCCAGCATTGCGGCGACCGGCTTCTTGAAGTCGAGCAGCCGTTTTTCGAGATAGCGCCACGACAAGTGCGCGAGCAGCACGGCGAGTGCGAACTGCAGCATCTCGGGTAGCGTTTCGCGGACGATTTCCGGTATGGCCATGTGCGCGAAGTGCGCGGGCAGCACGCCGAAACGCGTCGGAATCAGGTTGTGGAACAGGTAGAAGCCGTAGCTGATCGTGCCGAGATAGACGAGCGGCGCCCAGTCGAGCAGTGCCACGACCGGATGCTCGGGTTCGCTGACGATCCACAGCAGCAGCGCGCCGAGCGATGCGGACAGGCCGAGATCCGCGAGCCCCGCGATCGCGTCCGGCAATGCCGTGCATGCGGGCAGCACGAGGAAGAACACGACGCCTGCCGCGCCGAGCCAGCCGGGCGGAACGCGGCGCACGGCGGCCGTGCCGCGTTCGGCGAGCACCATCGCACCGACGCCGCCGAGCGCGATCAACGCGAAATTCCACGGAGAAAACGCGTAGATCAGCACCGGCGATGCGTCGCACAGGTAGAGCGCGAGATGCGCGAGCGCACACAGCACGACCGCCGCGACGCCGAGCGCGACGTGTCGCGCGGCGGGCACCGCGAGCAGTGCGAGCGGCGCGATCAGATAGAACTGCTGTTCAACCGCGAGGCTCCAGAAGTGCGACGTGGAGCCCGGCCAGCCGTCCTTCACGACGCCGATCCAGTAATTCGACAGGAACACCGCGTGCCACGCGAGGCCGAGATTGACGCCGCGCTGGTAGAACAGCGCGTGCGCGATCGCGAGCGCGGCGAGCAGCAGGTAATACACGGGAAAGATCCGCAGCGCGCGCTTCGCGAGGAACAGCGCGAGCGCATGGCGGCGCGTCATGGCGCCGCACTCGACCGCCTGGCGGTTGCGATGCAACTCGCCGACGATCAGGAATCCGCTGATGAGGAAAAACGTCCACACGCCAAGCTTGCCGACGTCGACGGCAAGGACATGGCCCTTGTGGGACAGGAAAACGAGGATGACGGCTAGGGCTCGCAGGCCGTCGAGTCCTTTGACGTATCTGGCTTCGCGCATGGAGGCATCCGGGCATAGAGCGAGCCCAGTATAGGTGCGCAAATATCGAACGTAATTCGCGTTCGGGTGCCTACGTGAAGGCGTTTTTTGATGCTGGAGCGTCGATGAAATCGGTCGCATGCAAAAAAACCTGCGGGAAACCCCGCGAAAACGCATAAAAGTACTGCACGAAGCGTCACGGCGCTTGTAGAATCCGGCGTTGAAGCGCGCGCGTTGCACGCTTCGTGTATCCAACGACCACACCTGGTAGGAGAAACATGGCGACTTCCGCAAAAAAGGTGGCCAAGAAGGCTGCCGCACCGGTCACCAAGAAAGTGGCTGCAAAAAAGGCTGCGCCCGCGAAGAAAGTAGTGGCCAAGAAGGTTGTCGCGAAGGCGGCACCGGCCGCTCCGACGCCGCTGAAGGACAAGTTCACGAAGGCATCGCTCGCAACGCACATCGCTGAGCGCGCAGCTGTCGAAGTGAAGGCGGTCAAGGCAGTGCTCGTCGCACTCGAGAACGTCGTGCTCGGCTCGGTCCACAAGAAGGGCGCGGGCGAGTTCACGCTGCCGGGTCTGCTGAAGATCACGGCACAAGTCGTTCCGGCGAAGAAGAAGCGCTTCGGCAAGGATCCGTTCACGGGCGAAGAGCGTTGGTTCCCGGCGAAGCCGGCCAGCGTGCGCGTGAAGGCACGTGCGCTGAAGAAGCTGAAGGACGCGGCAGCGTAATGCCGCGCAGCGGTTGCCGATTGCATGTCGGCAGCCGTTGCGAAGTCCGACGATCCCCGTACGCGAAAGCGTGCGGGGATTTTTATTGCGCTGCGCAAATCGCGCGGAAGCGAAGAAGCGAAGAAGCGAAGAAGCGAAGAAGCGAAGAAGCGAAGAAGCGAAGAAGCGAAGAAGCGAAGAAGCGAAGAAGCGAAGAAACGAAGAAACGAAGAAACGAAGAAACGAAGAAACGAAGAAGCGAAGAAGCGAAGAAGCGAAGAAGCGAATTGGCGGAGGGTCCGCCTCGACGCGTGACGCACGCTGGATGACGTGTCGCGCCTGCACGACGACGAATGGCAATCGTCACCCGTGCGCGCGGTCGATCCGCCGCGGCCCGTCGCGCGCGCAGCGCCCGCTGCGTGCGCATCGCGAGACACACGCATCGTGACTGAACACATTCCCGACGAAATCACCGCCCAGGTCGCCGCCGCGTGCGACACGATCGAGCGGCATGCCGGTGCGACGCTGAAGGCGATCCACCTGTTCGGCTCGGCGCTCGACGGCGGGCTGAAACCGCGCAGCGACATCGACCTGCTGGCGACGGTGTCGGCCCGGCCCGACGAGCCGGCGCGGCGTGCGCTGATGCTCGACCTGCTCGCGGTGTCGGCGCCGCCCGGCCGCGCAGGCGGCATGCGCGCACTGGAAGTGACCGTCGTCGCGCACGACGAAATCGTGCCATGGCGTCATCCGGCGCGGCGCGAACTGCAGTTCGGCGAGTGGCTGCGTCGCGACCTCGAAGCCGGCATCGTCGAGCCGGCGCTCGTCGATCACGATCTGGCGATCCTGTTGACGAAGGTGCGACAGCACAGTGTCGTGCTGGCCGGCGCGCCGGCGGTTGCGCTGTTCAAGCCGGTGCCCGCGCGGGATTTCGTCGTCGCGCTGCTGGCGACCGTCGCGCAGTGGAATGCCGAACCGGATTGGCGCGGCGACGCGTGCAACGTGGTGCTCGCGCTCGCGCGCATCTGGTACAGCGCCGCGACCGGCAGGATCGCGCCCAAGGACGTCGCCGCGACATGGGTGCTGGAGCGTCTGCCGGAAACGTACCGGCCCGTCGTAGCGGCGGCGCGCACCGCCTATCTCGGCGGCGCGGAAGGTGCGGCGATCCTGTCGGGTGAACCCCTCGCCGCGTATATCGGCTATACGCGGCGGATCGTCGAATCGATGCTGGCGACGTAGCGACGTAGCGACGTAGCGGCGGATGCGGCGAACGTAACCTGCCTGCGAGCCCGCATCCCGATGGCCGCGCGCAAGTTCGCGGTAGCCGCATACGCATGCCGCCGAACGGGACGCCCGTCGGCGCACTGGCGCGCGATCGGGCCGGCGTGGCGTGATGGGCCGCGTTTCGTCAGCCCGCCGTGCCCGCGTAGGCGGCCTTCAGCGCGGCGTCGTCGAGCTTGATCATCTGCATCATCGCGGCGGCCACGCGCGCGGCCTTGACGGTGTCGCGGTCGGACATCATCGGGATCAGCGCTTCCGGAACGATCTGCCACGACACGCCGTAGCGGTCTCTCAGCCAGCCGCAGGCGTCGGCCGAGCCGCCGTTGTCGAGCAGCGCGTTCCAGTAACGGTCGAGTTCCGCCTGGTCGGCGCAGCTGACCAGCAGCGAGATCGCGTGGTTGAAGGTGTCGGTGCGCGGGTGGCTCATCGCGAAGAACGGCTGCCCGAACAGCTCGAACTCGACCATCCGCGTGCCGTCGGTGCCGGGCACCGCCGTGACGCGCACGACGCGCGAATCCGGAAAGATGCCTGCATAGAAGGTTGCGGCTTCTTCGGCTTCCGCCGCGTACCAGAGGAAAGGCGTGATCTTCTGAATCGTCATGGCGAATCTCCTGTCTGTATGGGCCGGGGCGCAAATCGCGTGCCGACCTCGATGCGACGGATGAAGGCCGTCGAAATCGACACGCCGGGGCGAACGGCCGTCGCTCCGGATCCGTGGCACCGACAGTGCGGATGGTAGTCGTCCGGCGCACACACAGCGAGAGAGCCTGGCATCGGGAACCCGCGTTTCCGGCGCATTGCAGCCATCAGGTGCCGCTGCCGGACGGGTGACGCGCATCGGGTGCTTCGGGCATCGGCCGGCGGCTGGCGCGGCCTGTACCGGCCTGCCAGCGACGGACGAAAAAAAAGCCAGCCACGGCCGAAACCGATGACTGGCTTTCCAGTTCGGCGGCAAGGCGTCGAAGACGCCATGCACGCCGGGTACGTCGTTTTTAGAACTTGTGGCGCAGGCCGAGTGCGACCAGCTCTTGCGAGCTCTTGCCAGCAATACCGTACGAGCCGATCGACGCTTGCGCATCGCTGCCGTCGGCATTCTTGCCGCTTGCGTGCTGGTACGCGCCAACCAGGTAGACGTCCGTGCGCTTCGACAGCGAGTAGTCTGCGCCGAGCGAAACTTGGTGGTACTTCCCGTTGTTGTCGCCGTTACCCTTCGTGTAGATGTAGCCGAGACCCAGCAACAGCGGAGCCGACGCCTGGTACGTCACGAATGCACGACCCGTGTTGTACTTCTGGTTCGTGCCGAACGCCGAGCTACCGTCCGACTTGTACTGTGCGTTGCTGTAGCCCGCGCCGACCGTCACCGGGCCGAATGCGTACTGGCCGGCCACTTGCGCGATGCCGATCGACGACGACGTCGTGAATGCGTTGTTGATGAAGGTCGTGCCCGTATCGCCGTCGAAGATTGCGTCGGACGAGCCGGCCCAGCCGCTGCGCGTGCCGACTGCGGTGATCGGCGCCGAGTTGTTTGCGTGGAAGTAGCCAGCTGCCAGGCCGAGCGGGCCGTTGTTGTAGGCTGCTGCCGCTGCCCACGTCTGGCCGCTGCCGGTTGCGCCGGCAACACCGCCGAATGCGTACATCGCTTCGACTTGCAGGCCAGCCCAGACCGGCGACGTGTACTTCACTGCGTTGCTGACGCGCAGGCTGTTGTCGTTGTTGTCGACGTCACCCGGCGTGGCGAACACGCTGCCGAAATAGTTGTCTGCCGTGACTGCCTGGACCATGTCGACGAGCGGGTCATACTGGCGGCCGAGTGTAACCGTACCGTACTGGTCGCTTTGCAGGCCGACGAATGCCTGGCGGCCGAACATGCGGCCACCCTGGCCCAGTGCGCCCGATGCCGAGTTGAAGCCGTTTTCCAACTGGAAGATCGCCTTCAGGCCGCCACCGAGGTCTTCGGAACCCTTCAGGCCGAAACGGCTGCCTTGCAGGTTGCCGCTACCCATCGACCACGAATTGTTGCCTTGACCTGCGTTACCGTGAACATAGGTGATCGACGTGTCGATCACGCCGTACAGCGTCACGCTCGACTGAGCCTGAGCAGCGCCAGCGGCGCCCAGCAGGGCGAGCGAGAGGGTCGAGAGAGCAAGTTTCTTCATCGTTGAGTTTCTCCACGCAAGTGATTCATCGTTATTTGTTGCGGATTGGAGAATAGCTCAGTGCCATAGACGCAAGAAAGCTTAAAAAATAAAGTGTCTCGAAAAGGTAACAGCGTGAAAAAGTCCATATATATCAAGCACATCAACGACTGTTCCTGTTTTTGAAATAGTTGACAGTTGCTGCGGCGCGATTGTTTCGATAGCTGCTGCGCATTGCAGCAGGCAGCCTGTTTCGGCCCGTTGGCGAACGGAAACAGGAGCTTGCAAACGTTTGCGGTTGCGGCAACGAACGCGCGGCATGCAACGAACGTATCAACGTCACGCGAATGCGCGGCGGACTGCGTGGTTGCAAGAGGGCGGACGGGTGTGCGGGGTCGAGCCGCGACGTTGTGAACAGCGTGAATCAGTCGTTGCGCATGCGATCGGCGGGCCGATCGGCTTGAGCAGCCGCGGCCGGTGCGGTACCGGCGAGGCGATGCGCGTTGCCGCGGGCCGCCGCGAATTCCGCGCCGAGCAGCAGCACGATCGCGGAGAAGTACAGCCACATCAGCAGGACCGCGAACGATCCGGCCGCACCGAATGCACTGGCGGTGCCCGCGTGCGC
The DNA here is from genome assembly GCF_011605345.1 of Burkholderia sp. D-99. Taxonomy (GTDB): domain Bacteria; phylum Pseudomonadota; class Gammaproteobacteria; order Burkholderiales; family Burkholderiaceae; genus Burkholderia. The sequence goes on along the minus strand of NZ_JAAOXM010000001.1, from coordinate 1,305,743 downwards.
GAGGTACAGCGCGAACAGTTTCTTGCCGCCGGAGAACAGGATCGCGGACACGATGCCGCCGATAGCGGCGTCGCGCCACGCGACGCGCGCATCGGGCAGGAACTTCATCAGCGACGCGAACGCAGCCGCGAGCACCGCGATGCCGACGAAGAACTGCACGAGGTTCGTGACGATCACATACGGCGAATTGCCCAGCAGCCAGGTGCCGACGAACGTGATCGCAGTGTCGAGCACGAGCGACACGATCAGCAGGAACGCGACGCCGAGCACGAGCCCGAACGAGATCAGCCGCACGCGCACGAGCCCGAGCATGCTCGACCAGCGGCTTTCGGTGGCCGGCCAGATCACGCTGAGCGCGGCGCTGAGCGACGCGAAGGTGGCCGACGCGCCGATGGCGAGCGCGGCAAACGAGATCAAGGTTGCCAGGCCGCCGCGCTCGCCCGCGCGGTGCGCGTTCTGCACGATCGTCTGGATGCTGGCCGCCGCATCGTTGCCGATCAGCTGGTGCGCCTGTTCGAACACCTGGCCGCGCGCGGCATCGTCGCCGTAGAACCAGCCGGCCACGGCGATCACCATCACGAGCATCGGCGCGAGCGAGAACGCGGAGAAAAATGCAATGCCCGCGGCCATCGCGGAGCAGCGGTCGGACGAGAAGCGCTTGAACGCGGTGAGGGCCCAGTTGGCCTGCTGCTGGGCGAGGCGGGTGGCTTCGGAGGTGATCTGTCGTTTCATGAAATAGCGGTCGAGATGCCGTGCGGCGGTCACCATCGGTAATCGGACAATTCAGAATTGATCCGAAGAATCGAACATAGTTGCGCGGACTGTCTATAATTCCTTTCAGTTTCCCCACCCCCACAATAACGCCGAGACCAGCCATGCTACAAATGTCCCGGCGCCAGTTCCTGAAGGTGACGGCTACGTCGCTTGCCGGATCGAGTCTAGCCCTGATGGGCTTCTCGCCATCCGAAGCGCTTGCCGAAGTCCGACAGTACAAGCTGGCGCGCACCGTCGAAACGCGCAACACCTGTCCTTACTGTTCAGTGGGTTGCGGCATCCTGATGTACAGCCTCGGAGACGGCGCCAAGAACGCGCAGCCGAGCATCATCCACATCGAGGGCGATCCCGACCACCCGGTCAATCGCGGCACGCTGTGCCCGAAGGGCGCGAGCCTAATCGACTTCATCCACAGCCCGAACCGCCTGACGCATCCCGAGTATCGCGCGCCCGGCTCGGACAAGTGGGAACCGATCTCGTGGAATGACGCGCTTGACCGCATCGCGAAGCTGATGAAGGCCGACCGCGACGCGAACTTCGTCGAGACGGCCGAAGACGGTGCGAAGGTCAACCGCTGGCTGACGACCGGCATGCTGGCCGCGTCGGCGGGCAGCAACGAGGTCGGCTACCTGACGCACAAGACCGTCCGCAGTCTCGGGATGCTCGCATTCGACAATCAGGCGCGTGTCTGACATGGCCCGACGGTGGCAGGTCTTGCCCCGACGTTTGGCCGTGGAGCGATGACGAACCATTGGGTCGACATCAAGAACGCGGACGTGATTCTCGTGATGGGCGGCAATGCAGCCGAGGCCCATCCGTGCGGTTTCAAGTGGGTAACGGAGGCGAAGGCGCACCGCAAGGCGCGGCTGATCGTCGTCGACCCGCGCTTTACGCGTACGGCCTCGGTGGCCGATTACTACGCGCCGATCCGCACCGGCACCGACATCGTCTTCCTGGGCGGCGTCATCAACTATCTGCTGACGAACGACAAGATCCAGCATGAGTACGTGAAGAACTACACGGACTTCTCGTTCATCGTGCGCGAGGATTTCGCGTTCAACGACGGCATCTATTCCGGTTATGACGCGGAAAAGCACGCGTATCCGGACAAATCGAGCTGGGACTACGAGCGCGGCGACGACGGCTTCGTGAAGGTCGACCCGACGCTGCAGCATCCGCGTTGCGTGTACAACCTGCTGAAGCAGCACTACGCGCGCTATACGCCGGACATGGTCCAGCAGACCTGCGGCACGCCGAAGGAGAAGTTCCTGAAGGTGTGCGAGATGCTCGCGACCACCGCCGTTCCCGGCCGCGCCGGCACGGTGCTGTACGCGCTCGGCTGGACCCACCACTCGATCGGCGCGCAGATCATCCGCACCGGCGCGATGGTGCAACTGCTGCTCGGCAACATCGGCATCGCCGGCGGCGGGATGAACGCGCTGCGCGGCCACTCGAACATCCAGGGGTTGACCGACCTCGGGCTGATGTCGAACCTGCTGCCGGGCTACATGACGCTGCCGATGCAGTCCGAGCAGGATTTCGACGGCTACATCGCGAAGCGCGTGCAGCAGCCGCTGCGGCCGAACCAGTTGAGCTACTGGAAGAACTACAAGGCCTTCCACGTCAGCTTCATGAAGTCCTGGTGGGGCGATGCGGCCACCGCCGAGAACAACTGGGGCTACGACTACCTGCCGAAGCTGGATAAACAGTACGACCTGCTGCAGGCGATCGAGCTGATGAATGCCGGCAAGATGAACGGCTACATCTGCCAGGGCTTCAACCCGCTCGCGGCGGCGCCGTCGAAGGTGAAGACGGCGGCGGGCCTCGCGAAGCTGAAGTGGCTCGTGATCATGGATCCGCTCGCGACCGAGACGTCCGAGTTCTGGAAGCATCACGGCGACTACAACGACGTCGATGCGTCGAAGATCCAGACCGAGGTGTTCCGTCTGCCGACCACGTGCTTTGCGGAGGAAAACGGTTCGCTCGTGAGTTCGAGCCGCGTGCTGCAATGGCACTGGAAGGGCGCGGAGCCGCCGGGCGAGGCGCGTAGCGACCTCGAGATCATGTCGGGGCTGTTCCTGCGCATGCGCAAGATGTACCAGACCGACGGCGGCAAGTATCCGGACCCGATCGTCAACCTGACCTGGCCGTACGCGAACCCGGAAAGCCCGACGCCCGAAGAGCTCGCGATGGAGTTCAACGGAAAGGCGCTCGCCGATCTGCCCGACCCGAAGGATCCGGCCAAGACGCTCGTGAAGAAGGGCGAGCAGCTGGCCGCGTTCGCGCAGTTGAAGGACGACGGCACGACCGCGAGCGGCTGCTGGATCTTCTGCGGCGCATGGACTCAGGCCGGCAACCAGATGGGGCGGCGCGACAACTCCGACCCGACCGGCATCGGCCAGACACTGAACTGGGCGTGGGCCTGGCCGGCGAACCGGCGGATCCTGTACAACCGCGCATCGTGCGACGTCGCCGGCAAGCCGTTCGACCCGACCCGCAAGCTGATCGGCTGGAACGGCAGCGCGTGGAAGGGCCCCGACATCCCCGACTTCAAGGCGGACGAACCACCCGAGAACGGGATGGGGCCGTTCATCATGAATCCGGAAGGTGTCGCGCGCTTCTTCGCGCGTGCGGGGATGAACGAAGGCCCGTTCCCCGAGCACTACGAACCGTTCGAAACGCCGATCGGCACGAACCCGCTGCACCCGAACAACCCGCTGGCGCTGAACAACCCGGCCGCCCGCGTGTTCCCGGACGACCGCGCGTCGTTCGGTCAGGCGCCGGAGTTCCCGCACGCCGCGACCACGTACCGGCTGACCGAGCATTTCCACTACTGGACCAAGCATGCGCGGCTGAACTCGATCATCCAGCCCGAGCAATTCGTCGAGATCGGCGAAGACCTCGCGAAGGAAGTCGGCGTCGCGCATGGCGAGCGCGTGAAGGTGTCGTCCAAGCGCGGCTACATCATCGCGGTTGCCCTCGTCACGAAGCGGATCAAGCCGCTGATGGTCGACGGCAAGAAGGTCCAGACGGTCGGCGTCCCGTTGCACTGGGGCTTCAAGGGACTGACGAAGCCCGGCTATCTCGCCAATACCCTGACTCCGTCCGTGGGCGACGGCAACTCCTATACACCGGAATTCAAGTCGTTCCTGGTGAAGGTCGAAAAGGCGTAAGGGGAAAGAGATGGCATTGCAATCGCTGGATATCAAGCGCGTCTCGGCCACCACGACGCCACCGCCCACGGTGCGCGAACCGGTGACCGGGAGCGTCGCGAAGCTGATCGACGTATCGAAGTGCATCGGCTGCAAGGCGTGCCAGACGGCATGCATGGAGTGGAACGACCTGCGTGACGAGGTCGGCACCAACGTCGGCGTGTACGACAACCCGGCCGACCTGACCGAGCACTCGTGGACGGTCATGCGGTTCTCCGAATACGAGAACCCGGAAGGCGACCTCGAGTGGCTGATACGCAAGGACGGCTGCATGCATTGCGAGGATCCGGGCTGCCTGAAGGCGTGCCCGTCGCCGGGCGCGATCGTGCAGTACAACAACGGGATCGTCGATTTCCACGAGGAGAACTGCATCGGTTGCGGCTATTGCGTGACCGGCTGCCCGTTCAACGTTCCGCGGATCTCGAAGAAGGATCATCGCGCGTACAAGTGCACGCTCTGTTCCGACCGCGTCGCGGTCGGTCAGGAGCCGGCCTGCGTGAAGACCTGCCCGACGGGCGCGATCGTGTTCGGCACCAAGGAGGACATGAAGCAGCACGCGGCCGAGCGGATCGAGGACCTGAAGGAGCGCGGCTTCGAGCATGCGGGGCTGTACGACCCGCAGGGTGTCGGCGGCACGCACGTGATGTACGTGCTGCACCATGCCGACAAACCCTCGCTGTACCACGGGCTGCCCGACAATCCGTCGATCAGCCCGATGGTGAAGCTGTGGAAGGGCATCGCGAAACCGCTCGCGGTCGCCGGCATCGCGCTGACTGCGCTCGCCGGGTTCTTCCACTATGTCCGGGTTGGCCCGAACGAGGTGAGCGACGAAGAGGAATCGGCCGCGCGAGACGAGGCGCGACGCATCAAGGAGGACGCGAAATGAACCACGACGACCCCAACCTGATCGTCCGCTACTCGGCGAACGAGCGCACGAACCACTGGATCACCGCGATCACGTTCGTGCTGCTCGCGCTGTCCGGGCTCGCGCTGTTCCACCCGTCGATGTTCTGGCTGACCGCGCTGTTCGGCGGCGGCCAGTGGACGCGGATCCTGCATCCGTTCGTCGGCCTCGTGATGTTCGTGTCGTTCGCGATCCTGGTCGTGCGCTTCTGGCATCACAACGCGCTCGACGCGGACGATCGCCAGTGGCTGAAGCAGATCGGCGACGTACTGACCAACCAGGAAGACAAGCTGCCGCCTGTCGGGCGCTATAACGCCGGGCAGAAGCTGCTATTCTTTACGCTGGTGGCGTGCCTGCTGCTGCTCCTGCTGTCGGGAGTCGTGATCTGGCGACGCTACTTCTCGTTCTACTTCCCGATCGGGGTGATCCGCGCGGCCGCTGTCGTGCATGCCGTGGCGGCCTTCGTGCTGATCGCGAGCATCATCGTGCACATTTACGCGGCGTTGTGGGTGAAGGGCTCGATCGGCGCGATGGTGCGCGGCACCGTCACGCTGGGCTGGGCTCGCAAGCATCACCCGAAGTGGTTCCGTGAAAGCGTGAAATAACGCACCGGAGCGGGGCGGCTCGCCGATCGCGGCGAGGCGTTCCGTTCCTTCGCCGGAACCGCCCGAAAGCGCCGATGCGTCGGCGCTTGTTTATTTGGAAGACATTTCTGTGACACAACGCATCCTCGAACCGACCGAGATCTCGGCACTCGATCATTCGGCCATCCCGCGCTTTCGCCTGCCGGAGCGCGCCACCGCGTTCTCCGCGCGCGCCGCGCGGCTGCGCAAGCTGGCCGACCTGAACCCGATCAGCGGCTACCTGCGGCTGATGGCCACCGTCGCCGATGCGCAGCACGCGATACTGCAAACGCTCGAACTGCCGCTGCCGTCGAAGGAAGCGATCGCGCTTGCGCAGCAGCATTCGATGCCGCTCGTGCCGGCGCTCGACGGCGAGCGCAACCCGCAATGGCGTGCCGTGCTGTACGAACTGATCGATCGCGTCGAAGGCGCCGGGCTCGTCAACCCGCAGCTCGCGAAGCTGCTCGACCGGCTGCGCCTGATGGCGCCTGCTGAACTCGACGCGCAGGCCGACGCGATCCTCGCGCTGCGCTTCGCCGAAGTCGACCCGGCCACCGCGCCGTTCCTGATGGCCGCGCTGCAGGTCGTCTGGACGGATCTCGCAAGCTGCGTGGCGCCGGCCGACGTCCCGTATCTCGACCAGCCGGGGCTGTGCCCCGTGTGCGGCACGCATCCGGTCGCGAGCATCGTGCGGGTCGGCGGCCAGTTCCAGGGCTACCGTTTCCTGCAGTGCGGGCTGTGCACGACCGAGTGGCACATGGTGCGCACGAAGTGCTCGCACTGCGATTCGACGAAGGGCATCGCCTATCACGGGATCGAAGGCGGCAGCGAAGCCGTCAAGGCCGAATCGTGTGACGAGTGCAAGACCTATCGCAAGATCGGCTATCAGGAGAAGGACTACGAGTTCGAGCCGCTCGCGGACGATCTCGCGAGCCTCACGCTCGACCTGCTGATGAACGAGGCCGGCTACCAGCGCAGTTCGCCGAACCCGCTGCTGTGGCCGGACGTCGCGCGGGAAGCGGACTGACGGCACGAGGCCGGGGGCGGTGCGTGAGCGCCGGCGCCGGCCGACTGCGAAGCATGAGACTGGAGCCACAACTACGTGACCGAACCGGGTGTAAATGAATTGAATGCGGTGCTGGCGCGCGTGCCGTCCGTCGAGCGCGTGCTGTCGTCGGCGCCGTTGCAACCGCTCGTCGCAGACTATGGCCGCACGCGCGTGCTCAATGCCGTGCGCGCCGAACTGGAGCGCTGGCGTACCGCCGCGCAGCACGATCCGGCGGGGGCCGAACCGCTCGATGAACCGGGCATCGCCGCAGCCGTCGCGCGTACGCTGGCCGCGCAGAGCGCGGGCGCGGTGCGCACCGTGTTCAACCTGACCGGCACCGTGCTGCACACGAACCTCGGGCGCGCGCTGTTGCCCGACGACGCGGTGCGCGCGGTGGTCGATGCGCTCACGCGCCCCGTCAACCTCGAATTCGACCTCGCCACGGGCCGTCGCGGCGATCGCGACGACCTGATCGACGATCTGCTGTGCGAACTGACGGGCGCGGAAGCCGCGACCGTCGTCAACAACAACGCGGCGGCCGTGCTGCTGGCGCTGTCGGCGCTTGCGACGAAAAAGGAAGTCGTCGTGTCGCGCGGCGAGCTGGTCGAGATCGGCGGCGCATTCCGCATCCCCGACATCATGAGCCGCGCGGGCGCAAAGCTGCGCGAAGTCGGCACGACCAACCGCACCCATTTGCGCGACTACGCGGACGCAATCGGCCCGCGCACCGCGCTGCTGATGAAGGTGCACTGCAGCAATTATGCGATCAGCGGCTTCACGAAGGAGGCGACGCTCGCCGAACTCGCGCCGCTCGCGCGCGAGCACGGGCTGCCGGTCGCCGTCGATCTCGGCAGCGGCACGCTCGCCGACCTGTCGCAATGGGGCCTGCCGCACGAGACGACCGTGCAGGAAACCGTTGCCGCCGGCGCAAACGTTGTCACGTTCAGCGGCGACAAGCTGCTTGGCGGGCCGCAGGCCGGCCTGATCGTCGGCGATCGCGCGCTGATCGCGAAGATCAAGAAACATCCGCTCAAGCGCGCGCTGCGCGTCGGCAAGCTGACGCTCGCGGCGCTCGAACCCGTGCTGCGCCTCTACCAGTCCCCCGAATTCCTGCGCGACCGGCTCACGACACTGCGCCTGCTGACGCGCCCGCACGGCGAGATCGCCGAGGCCGCCGAACGCGTGCGTCCGGCACTGCAGGCCGCGCTCGGCAGCGGTTTCGACGTGACGGTCGAACCGATGTTCAGCCAGATCGGCAGCGGCGCGCTGCCGGTCGACCAGCTACCGAGCGCCGGGCTCGTGGTGCGCACGGCGGACGGCAAGCGCGGCGGCCGCGCGCTTGCGCAGCTCGAGAAGCGGCTGCGCGAATGGCCGCGTCCGGTGATCGGCCGCGTGGCCGACAATGCACTGCGGCTCGACCTGCGCTGCCTCGAAGCTGCCGACGAGGCGACGTTCGTCGCGCAATGCGTGCCGCTCGCGGGGCCTGCTGCATGATCGTCGGTACCGCCGGACACATCGATCACGGCAAGACGACGCTGGCGCGCGCGCTGACGGGCGTCGATACCGACCGCCTGAAGGAAGAGAAAGCGCGCGGCATCTCGATCGAACTCGGTTACGCATATACGCCGCTCGACAACGGCGACGTGCTCGGCCTGATCGACGTGCCGGGCCACGAGAAACTGATTCATACGATGGCGGCCGGCGCGTGCGGGATCGACTTCGCGCTGCTCGTGATTGCCGCCGACGACGGCGTGATGCCGCAGACGCGCGAGCATCTCGCGATCCTGCAACTGCTTGGCGTCACACATGGTGCTGTCGCGCTGACGAAGTGCGATCGCGTCGACGCCGCGCGCGTGGCCGAGGTGCGCGACGAGATCGCCGCGTGGCTGACCGATTCGACGCTGGCCGGTGTGCCGATCTTCGAAACGCGGGCAACGGCCGTGGACGATCCGGGCGTTGCCGCGTTGAAGCGTTACCTGGCCGACGCCGCGATCGCGTGGCGCGGCCGCCGCGACGACGGGCTGTTCCGGCTCGCGGTCGATCGCGTGTTTACACTCGCGGGGCAGGGCACCGTCGTGACGGGCACCGCGTTCGCGGGGCGCGTCGCGAACGGCGACACGCTCGCGATCGTGCGCACGGGCGGCGCGGCGCGCGTGCGCAGCATCCATGCGCAGAACCGGCCGGTCGAGGCCGGCCGCGCGGGCGAGCGTTGCGCACTGAATCTGGCCGGGGTCGACAAGGCCGATGTCGAGCGCGGCGATACCGTGGCCGATGCGCGGCTCGTCGCGACGTCGCCGCGTCTCGACGTCGATCTGACGCTGCTCGCGGAGGCGGGGCTGACGCTCACGCACTGGGCACCGCTGCACGTGCATCTCGGCACGCTGCATCGCGTCGCGCATGTCGCGCTGCTCGACGGCGATACGCTGGCGGCCGGCCAGCGGATGCGCGTGCAACTGGTATTCGACGAGCCGGTGTTCGCGCTGCCGGGCGACCGGTTCATCGTCCGCAATCCGCAGGCGACGCGCACGGTCGGCGGCGGCCGCGTGCTCGACCCGTTCGGGCCGGCGCGCAAGCGTCGTACGCCCGAGCGCCGTGCGTGGCTCGACGCGCTGGCCGAATGGCTCGACGATGGGCATCTCGATGCGCTGCTCGCGCAGGCGCCGCTCGGCATCCCGCGCGCGATGCTCACGCATCTGACGGGTTTCGCGCCGAACGCGCTGGCATTGCCGGATGACGCGCTGGCGATCGGGCAGCGCGATGCCGCGTCGAATGACGGCGCGGTGATTGCGCATGCGCACTGGCGTGCGCTGCAGACGCGGGCGATCGACACGCTGCGCGCGTATCACGAGCGCATGCCCGACGAGCAGGGGCTCGACGCCGCGCGGCTGCGGCGGATGGCCGCGCCGCTCGCCGGCGATGCGCTGTGGCGCGCGCTCGTCGATGCGCTGGTGGCCGGCGGCGACGTGGCGCGAAGCGGGCCGTGGCTGCATCTGCCGTCTCATGCCGTGAGCTTCGATTCACGCGAGGAAGCGCTGGCGCAGCAACTGCTGCCGCTGATTCATGCGGGGCGCTTCGATCCGCCGTGGGTACGCGACCTGGCCCGCGACACGGGGGCGGCCGAGGAAGCGGTGCGTACCTTGCTGCGCAAGCTTGCACGGCGCGGTGACGTGCACCAGGTCGTGCGCGACCTGTTCTATCACGCGGACGTGGTGCGCGAGCTCGCGGAACTGGTGGCGCATCTCGCGCCGTCGCGCGACGGCGGGCTCGATGCCGCGACGTTCCGCGACGCGACGGGGCTCGGCCGCAAGCGTGCGATCCAGATTCTCGAGTTCTTCGATCGGGTTGGGTATACTCGCTTCCACCGCGAACGTCACTTCCTGCGGCCTGACAGCGGTTGGGTGGGTATTCAGGCGTAGGCGCTCGTTGTTCTTTTTGTCGTTTTCCCCGAGGAAGGCATTCGTATCCGGTGGTACGGCCGGGCTTCAAACCCGGTTGGGGGTGTCAGACACTCCCGGGTCAGTTCGACTCTGGCTGCCTTCCGCCACTCAAAGCTTCCCCCCGCATTCCGGACTCTACCGATCGCCCCCCGACATATCGCTCGACAACCGGGCCGCGATCGCGCGCGCGGCCAGATCGAGCAGGAAACCGAGCACGCCGATCACGAGGATCACGGCCGTCAGCTCTGAATACGCGAGCCGGTCGCGCGTGTCGAGAATCAGATAGCCGAGCCCCGCGCTCACACCGAGCATTTCCGCCGGGACCAGCACGATCCACAAGATGCCGATCGCGAGGCGCACGCCCGTGAGCACATGCGCGGCGATACCCGGCACGTAGATGTGCCAGAGCATTTCCGCGCGCGTGGCGGCAAGGCTTTCGCCAAGCTGGATCCAGCGCCGGTCGAGATGCGCGACGCCCGTTGCGGTGCTCATCACCAACGGCCAGACCGCGGCGAAAGCGAGCAGGAAATACACCGCGCGATCGCCGACGCCGAGCGACATCACCGCCAGCGGCATCCACGAAAGCGGCGAGATCATGCGGAGAAACTGCAGCGTCGGCGAGAGCGTCTGTTCGAGCCAGCGCAGACGGCCGATCGCGAATCCCAACGGTACGCCGACCACGAGCGCCCACGCCAGTCCGATGGCGATGCGCTTGAGGCTGGTCGCCACATGCACGAGCAGCTGATCCTCGGCGACGAGCGACGGCAGCGCTTCGAACGCACGCTGCGGTGCGAACTGCGCGGCCATCGCATTGTGGCCCGCGAGCAGCGTGACGGCGAGCCACCACAGCGCCAGGGCGGCCGCCAGTCCCGCACCGCCCAGCACGATGCTGCGCCAATGCGCGGACGCGGGCACCGGACGCCGCGCCGATGACGACATTTCCCGTACAAGCAAGCTAGACAACGATCGTCTCCTTGCGTGCATAGCCGCCATCCTGGCCGAACGCCGACATGCCGCCCAGCGCTTCGATGCTCTTCCTCACGAACCGGTCGTCGACCAGATCGCCAGCGACCCGTTTCGGATCGAGCGATGCGAGGAACTGGCTCGCGCCTTCCACCTGGGTCGTTTTCAACCGGCGCACGAGTTCTTCCGTATAGCTCGGATACGGATACGGCTGGAAGTCGATGCGCTTCACGCCCCAGTTCGCGTGCTGGATCGCGCGATCGCCGAGATAGCGCCCCTGATCGGCCGCTTGCGGCGCGAGCACGCGTGCGAGCAGTTGCGACGCATGTGGCGTGTAGCGGTTCGGGCCTTCCTTCGACAGCAGTTTGGCCGCCTCTTGCGGATGGGCGCGCGTCCACAATTGCGCATTGACGATTGCATCGACGACCTTCTGCGACCACGCCGCGCGTTGCGTCAGGTCCTGCTCGTGCATGAAGATCACGCAGCACGCGTGGTTGCGCCACACGTCGCCCGTGAAGCGGAGAATCTTGCCGATGTTCAACTGTTCGGCCGCCGCATTGAACGGCTCGGCGACGATATATCCCGCGATCTTGTTCGACGCGAGCGCGGGCGGCATGTCGGACGGCGCCATCACGACCAGGTTGACTTCCTTCGGCCCCGGCTGCCCCGACTGCTTGAGCACGGGCGCGAGACCCTGCGCGCGCAGCATGTCCTGCAGCACGACGTTGTGCACCGAATACCAGAACGGCACGGCAACCGTCTTGCCGCCGAGGTCCGCCACGGTGTTCACGTCGTGCGCGACCGTCAGCGCCGAGCCGTTCACGTGATTCCATGCGACGACCTTCGCGGGCGCCTTGCTGCCGTAGCGCGCCCACACGGTCATCGGCGACAGCAGGTGCACGACGTTGACCTGTCCCGACAGAAAGGCCTCGACCAGCTGCGCCCAGCTTCGCAGCAGCGTCGGCTTCTCCGCCTGGATGCCGGCCGCTTCGAAGTAGCCGTTGTTGTGTGCGACGAGCAGCGACGCCGCATCGGTGATCGGCAGATAGCCGATGCGCACGGGCGCATTCGGATCGGCTGCCGCGCGTGCATCGGATGCTTTCAGCAGCGGCGCCGCGCCCGCGACGGTAAAGAGCGACGCGAGCTTCAGCCATTCGCGTCGTGACATCGGTACGTTGCACATGATGAGGATTCCCCGCTGGTATCGGCCGGATTCAGGCGGCTGCTGATATCGAGTTCTGCAGCGCTTGAAGAATGGAGATGCGCAGCTCGCCGAGCGAGCGCACCTGCGTGTGCCGCGGCTGCGGCAGTTCGACGGCCCAGCGTCCGACCAGCGTGCCGCGCTTGCCGAGCAGCACGATCCGATCGGCGACGAGGAGCGCTTCGTCGATATCGTGCGTGACGAGAAGCGCCGACGCGCCGGTGTTTCTCACCGCGGCAATCAGGAGCTGCTGCATGTCGGCGCGGGTCACTTCGTCGAGCGCGCCGAACGGTTCGTCGAGCAGCAGCGCACGGGGCGCCCGCGCCAGGCAGCGCGCCAGCGCCGCGCGCTGCGCCATGCCGCCCGACAGCTGCGACGGTAGCGCGTGCCGTGCATGGTCGAGCCCGACGGCGGCCAGTGCGCTCGTCACGCGGTCCTTGCGGTTCGCGCGTGTCAGGTGCGGCTGACGCGCGAAGGTCAGCCCGAACCCCACGTTGCGCTCGACCGTGAGCCACGGCAGCAGGCACGGGTCCTGAAACGCGAGGGCGACCTCGGGGCGCGGGCCGTCGACCGGCTCGCCATCGACGCGAATCGTGCCGGATGCGGTTCGCGTCAGGCCGGCGATGGCCCGCAACAGCGACGACTTCCCGCAACCGCTCGGCCCGAGCAGCGCAACGAGTTCGCCGGGCGCGACCGACAGGTCGACGCCGTTCAGCACGCTGCGCGATCCGTACCGCAACGTGACGCCGTTCGCGACGAGATGCGCGCCTTGCGTCATGCTGCCGCCGCCCGTCGATGCCGCGCGAGCTGCGATTTCAGCTGCACGAGGCTCGGCGTCACGATCGGGATGAACGACGCTTCGCGCACGCGCCGCGCGCTGCCGCTCTGGCCGCGCAGATAACCGCGCCCTCCGGTGGCCTGCACTTCGAGCGAGACGGCCTGCGAAACGGTATCGACGAGCGCGATGCGCAGTTCGAACATCGCCGCAGGTGCGTCGAAGAAGGTGCCGTCAAGCACGCCTTGCTTCAGTTGCGCGGCCTGATCGGCGAGCGTCGTTTCGAGTTCGCGAATTTCCGCGCCGATCGACGCGCGCGACGGCTCGCTTGCATCCAGCGTGGCCAGCAACGCGCGCCGCGCGAGCCCGATCGACATCCCGCATTGCAGGCCGAGAAACGCTGGGCGCACGCGTGCGAGCCAGGCCGCTGCGTCGGCCGCAAGGCGGTACGTTTCGTCGAGGACGGTATCGCTCACGCGCAGCGCAGCCGTATTGCTCGCGCGCAGGCCGATCAGGTCGAGATCGTCGCTGCGCTCGACGCCGCGCGCGTCGTGCGGAATCGCGAAGACGGACGGCGGCGCCCCGTCGTCGTGATCGAACGCGGCCGCGGCGATGAAACCTTCGCGCCGCAGGTTCGTGATCCACGGCAGGCTGCCGTTCAGCACGAACGCATTGCCGTTGCGGGCCGCATGCATCTGCAACGGCTCGATGTCGGACAGATACTTCATCGCGTTCGAAAGCCCCGTGGCGCCCGCCACTTCGCCGTCGAGCAGCGGCGGCAGCCAGCGCGCACGCAACGCGTCGTTGTCGCTCTGCAGTACGTATTCGATGAAGGTGCGATGGCCCCACAGCACGAACGCGGCCGTCAATGAGCGTTGCGCGACGGCGGCCACCGTGTCGATCGCGTTCGCGATCGTGCCGCCCATCCCGCCCATTGCCTCCGGCACACCGACGGCGACCGTGCGCGAGCGCACCAGCTGCGGCAGGATCTCTGCCGCGCGCGGCGGGTCGGCGTCGAGCGCGTCGGCATTCGCTTCGAGCCATGCGTCGAGCGCGTCGAAGCTCGCGGGCGCGGTCATGCGGCGCGCGCCGCAGGCTCCCAGCGATACGCTTCGAGCTGCGGATTCAGTTCGTTGCGTGCCAGGTTGTTCGCGAAGTTGCAAAGCGTCGCGAGGCTCACGCCGAGTACCACTTCAAGCGCGCCGGCATCACTGTAGCCGGCCGCCTTGAACGCGGCGAGCGCTTCGTCGGACACGGCGCCGCGCGTCGCGATCACGTCGCGCGTGAACGTGGCGACCGCGTTCAGGCGCGCGTCGGACAGCGTGTGCTGGGCGCGGATTTCGTCGACGAGCGCAGCGGGCAATTGCGCCTTCTTCAGCGCGACGGCCGTATGGCCGGCCACGCAAAAGCCGCAGCCATGAATGGCGGCGGCGGTGATCTGCACGACTTCGCGCTCGGCCAGCGTAAGGCCGCTGCGCGAATTGATTTCACCGACGGTCAGGTACGTTTCGAGCGCAACCGGTGCATTGGCGAGCGCGGCGACGAGATTCGGCAGGAAGCCGTTGGCGGCCTGCGACTTCTGGAGAAACGGGCGGCTGGCTTCGGGCGCGCTTTCGACGGTTTGGAGGGGCAGGCGGCTCATGGCATCCTCGATCGGAAAGCCATCATTGTTGGCGGCGCCGGTCGAGCCGGCAATGCGCGGCCGTCTCTGTTTCATGCGCGTTTGTCTCGCGTCAATGCACGGGTGTCGCGCCGATGCGCTCCGGGGCGCGGCGGCAGGTGCCGGGCGGCAGGCCGGTGACGCGCTTGAATGCCTGCGCAAAGGCGGATTCCGACTGATAGCCGACGTGCTCGGCCGTGCTGAGCGTCGATGCCCCGTGCCGCAACATCTCGGCCGCGACCTTCATGCGCAGCAGCGCGAGGAACTGCGCAGGCGGCTGCCCGCATGCCTGCGCGAACTGCTTGCAGAAGCGCGCGCGGGACATGTGGCAAAACGCGGCCATCGTGTGCGTGGTCCAGTCGTCGCCGGGTTTCTCGATGATCGCGCCGACGAGCGGCGTAAATTCGGCGCGCCGCATGACCGACCACAGGCCCGGCGCAAAATCGTCGCTGCTCGCGACGGCACGCAATGCGTAGAGGAACAGCGCATCCGTCAGACGATTGACGAGCGGCGACGGTGCGTCTTGCGCACGCGCCGCTTCGGTGCGGATCAGGTCGAACAGCGTGCGCGCGCCCGCCAGCTTCGCGTCGTCGTGACGCGCCAGGAGGTGATCGGGCAGAAGGCCGGCGATCGCGTCGCCGAGATCGGAACGGAACTCGAAGAAACCGCATGCCAGTGCGACGCCGTCCTGTGACGACGCGGGCGCGGCGAGCGGCGTCATTGCGCCGATCCGCACCGTGTATTCGTCATCGGACGGCGCAATCGCGTCGGGCGTCAGGCAATGCGTCATGTCGTGCATCAGGAAGACCGCGTCGCCGGCGACGAGGCGCGTGCTTCGGGCGGCACGGCCGTTCCGGGCGGGCAGGTGCAGCCAGCATGCGCCTTCGAGCACGAGGTGAAAGCTCGCGCGCTGATGGCCGGCCGTCGATGCGCGATAGACGCCGCAATACCGGCCCACGTGGAACAGCGTGCTGCGCAGTTCGAGTCCGGAGAGCAGCCAGTCGGCGGCCTGTTCGGCGGAGTTCGGCATGGTGGGCGAAGGCGGCGAAGCCATTGGGAAGTCGACGGCGGATTCCGAGCTTAGCGCCGCGGCGTTGCGCGGTAAAACAAGCGATCGTGGAAAGCATATGGGTGTGCGGCATATGCGTTCTTCGGTGGCCGGCGTCGGCTCGGCCGAGCGGGATTGCCGAATCATTCAGGCCGCTCGCTGATCGGTATGCCGACGTCGGCGATACCGGGCGCGTCCCCTTGGACACCGATACTGCAATCCGGAGCGGCATCGCCCCTTTCGCGAAAGCCGGCCCGCCCGGCGGCCGCAATCCATAAAACTTGATCGGTACAAGCACTAAAACTTCAATGATTTTTTCCGGGCTATAGTGGAATGACTGAAGGTAGACGCGGCGCCTTTCGCCGATACCGATCAGGTCATGACTGTAGACGGGTGCTGTATGAAAAAAATAACCGAAAGAACCACCGGACCGATCTGGGGCGTGGCCGCGGGATTGCTTCTTGCCGCTACGGGATTGAGTCTCGGCATCTTCCCGACGTCCTTGCACAGCTCGGGAAACGCAAACGACTTCATGGCGTCCGGTGCCGCGATGCTGGGCATCTTCCTCGTCGTCTATTCCGCGCGCGAATTACGAAGACAGCGCGCGCACTGAGCGTTCGCGCGTCGTCGATCCACGACAACCGACATGAGCGGGCCGATGGCGCGCGAGTACGCTCGTGCGCGGCGCGCTACGCGTGGCGGATTTCGTGGTTATAGACGAGCTCGACGATTCGCTTCGTCGGGATGCTCGCGCGCAACGCGTCGACACCGTCGACGGGAAACCACCTGCATTGCTCGATCTCGTTGTTCGCCTGCGGTGTCTGGTCGGGGCCGACTTCCGCGAAGAACACGTAATGAGCCTTCGCGAGCCCGGTGAATTGCATCGAGTAGACGAGATGCAGGCCGGTCATCCCGGTTTCTTCGCACAACTCGCGATGCGCGGCTTCGAGCGGCGCTTCCCCGCGCTTGATCGTGCCGCCGGGAAGGGCCCAGCGTGACGACGCGCGCGCGACGAGCAGCACCTGGCCGTCGCGGTAGCAGACGATCGTCGCCCGTTCTTTGATGGGTACTTCGGTCGATTGTGGGGAACTCATGGGATCACGGGCGTGGATACTGGCGAGATTCTAGCCAGTGCGGACCCCGGTGCCAAGGCGACATCGGCCGGAACCGCCCGATCATGCGAAAGCGGGTGAGGTCCACGGTGACGCAGGCGCACATCATGAACTGTCGGGAATGAATGCAAAGCCGGTTCGCGCGATCGCCCTGCAAGGCCGCCGATAAGTCAAAGTTGTTCGCAGCGTCCGAATTCCCCGCGAATCGGCTGGAAATGGACGGTTTTCAGGCGGATTCGCTCGGCTGTCGGGGCGCATGCTGGAGGCCCCGATATGAGACCAGACACGGCGATGACTACCTTGAGCATGCAAACGGTCATTTACGGCAAGACCATACAGGTAGCTCTGCTGACCGATACCGGAACGGCGCGTATTTTCGTGATGGACAATGACGACGGTTCCCGTCAGCCCCGGGTCATGAAGGTTCGCCAGACCCTCGATGCGGGCATGACGGATGAGGACGTCGTTCGCCATGTGCTGAATACCGTGGTGGCCTCGATCGAGCGGCGTGGCCAGCCATGGGCGCACTGAGCACCTTCCGGGCGGTCGTCTGCTCGACGTCGGAAGGCACGACAGGACGCCCCCGCGATCGGCAGGGTCGAGCTTCGGGTCCGGATGCGCACTACCGTCTGGCGTGCTTCATCTCCTCGGCTTCCATGGCCGCGTTTCGTTCTTCACTGGCGGAAACCGGGTCCATGGAGTCGTCGATCGAGGCCAATGCGTACTCGCAGGCCAGTTTCGTTTCTTCGACGTCGGTGTCAGGCTCCTCGTCGTCGATGACGGGAGGATCGAGCATGTCCCTGAGCATTGTCTCCAGCTCCGGCGTGTCCCACGGTTCGCCGCGGTGTTCCTTTTTCCTGATGTAGTGGCGGATTTCCGCGTCCTGTTCGGGCGTCAGGGGAAGGTGCCGAAAGGTGCTGTTGGGGTTGGCATCAATCATGATGTTGCTCCTGAGTCCGGCAGGGCCCCGGTTTGGCGGCTTCCCGGAGCACCCACATGCCGGAAAAACGATATGGATGACGTATCGATGCCGGCTTCGTCGTCATGGGGACGGCCCTGCTGCGCCGGCGCATGGCGCAAACGAGCGGGCCATCTTCGAATCCACGAGGGCGATGCACGCGCATCATGTGCTTCCGAACGTATGGTCGCGACGAATCGCTGGACGAGCGCTTCCGGCCTGTATCGCCAGTGTGTGGCGCGACGGGGTAGAGCGAAAGGCGTAACGCTGCGTGCGAAAGCGGGCACGATGCAGCAAGAGGAAGAGGGCAGGCGGGCAGTCGATCGGCTCACGAACGCCCGGACGAGTTCATCATACGCGCGTCGTCCTTCAGGTGCCGATCTTATTTCGGGGGAGGCGGATGGCCACCGACAGGAGGCGCTGCGTGACCCGGTCGAACCGGCGCGCGGGGCGACCGGCGCGGTGCCCGAAACACCGCGCGGTCGCCATACATTCCGTGCTTACTTCTTTTCCGGCAGGAACCAGTTCATCACGAGCGCGCAGATGCCGCCCGTGGCCACGCCCGATTCCAGCACGTTCTTCAGCGCGTGCGGCAGGCTGTTGAGGATGTCCGGCACCTGCGACACGCCGAGGCCGAGCGCGAGCGACACCGCGATGATCAGCAGCGCGCGCCGATCGAGCTGGACGCCCGCGAGGATGTTGATGCCCGATGCGGCCACCGCGCCGAACATCACCATCGCCGCGCCGCCGAGCACGGGCTCCGGCACGGCCTGCAGCACGCCGGCGACGACCGGGAACAGGCCGAGCACCACGAGCATCCCCGCGATCCAGATGCCGACATGGCGGCTGGCGACGCCGGTAATCTGGATCACGCCGTTGTTCTGCGCGAACACCGAGCTCGGGAACGTATTGAACACGCCGGCCAGCAGCGAGTTCGCGCCGTTGACGAGCACGCCGCCCTTGATCCGTTGCATCCACACCGGGCCTTCGACCGGCTCGCTCGAGATCTTGCTGGTGGCCGTGACGTCGCCGATCGCTTCGAGCGACGTGACGAGGTAGATGATCAGCATCGGCACGAACAGCGACCACGAGAAGCCGATGCCGAAGTGCAGCGGCGTCGGGACCTGGAACACCGCGGCCTGGTGCATGCCGGTGAAGTCGAGGCGGCCGAGGAATGCGGCCGCGAGATAGCCGATCACGAGCGCGATGACGAGCGCAGTGCTGCGCACCCAAACGATCGGCACGCGGTTCAGCAGGATGATGGTGCCGAGCACGAGGCCCGACAGTGTCAGGTTCTCCGCGCTCGCGAACGTGCCGTTGGCCATCGCGCCGAAGCCGCCGCCCATGCTGATGAGGCCGACCTTGATCAGCGTGAGGCCGATCAGCAGCACGACGATGCCGGTGACGAGCGGCGTGATCAGGCGCTTCACGAACGGCAGGATGCGCGACACGCCCATTTCGACGAACGACCCGCCAATCACGACGCCGAAGATCGCGGCCATCACGGTTTCGACCGGCGTGCCTTGCTTGACCATCAGGCTGCCGCCGGCGATCAGCGGGCCGACAAAGTTGAAGCTCGTGCCCTGGACGATCAGCAGGCCGGCGCCCAGCGGGCCGAAGCGCTTGCACTGGACGAAGGTGGCGATGCCGGAAATCACCAGCGACATCGACACGATCAGGGTCGTATCGCGGCTGGACACGCCGAGCGCCTGGCAGATCAGCAGGCCGGGCGTGACGATCGGCACGATGATCGCCAGCAGGTGCTGAAGCGCGGCGACGAAGGCGACCATCGGCGCCGGCCGGTCGTTCGGGCCGTAGACGAGGTCGCGGGCCGGATCGGCGGCGGCGGCGCCGTGGGCGGCGGGTTGGGCGGAGGAGGCGGGTTGCATGGCGAGCGGGCCGGACAAGGTGGAAAGTGCGGCATTTTAGCCGAACGGCCCGCCGCCGCCGCCGGGGGCGCCGCAATAGCGGGGATTCGACGGATCGGGAAAACGGTGGCGGATCGGCGCCCGCGCCGGCCGTGACCGCGACGCCTGTCGGTCAGCGTGGCTGCCGCGATGCGGGCGCGGTCGGAGTGGCGGTCGCGGCGGTCGTCGCATGGAACCCGGGCAGCTCGGGAATCCGCCGCTCCATGAACTGAAGGAAAGTGCGGGTCCGGAGCGGCAGGTACCGGCGCGACGCATACACGAGGTGCAGCGCATGCGGCGGCACCATGTCCCATTTCGGCAGCAACCGGACGAGCTGCCCGCTGTCGATCAGGTCCTGAACGAGCCACGCCGGCCCGCTGCCTACCGCGTTCCCGGCCAGGAAGCATTCCCGCAGCGCCATCGAGCTGTTCACGCGATACCGGCCGTGCACCGGAACGGCGACCTGCGCGTCGCCGCGCGCGAAGGCCAGTTCGTTGCCGATGTCGGCGCGTGCATAGCCGACATACTCGTGCCGCGTCAGGTCTTCCGGCCGGCGGAGCCTCGGCGCCTGCGCGACGTACCCCGGCGTGGCGACCAGCAGGCGCGGCGACGACGCGATGTGGCGCGCCACGGCATCCGGCGGCAGCAGGTGGCCGAGGCGAATGGCGACATCGACGCCTTCTTCGACCAGGTCGATCACGCGGTCGGTCAATTGCAGCTCGACCTCGATCTCCGGCCATGCGGCGAGGAATTCGAGCACGAGCGCGTTCAGCCTCAGCTCGCCCAGCCCCAGCGGCGCATTGACGACCAGCTTGCCGACCGGCCGCACCGTTTGCCCGCGCACCTCGGCCACCGCGCTCGCGTATTCGTCGATCACGCGCTTGCAGCGATCGTAGAACCGGCGGCCTTCGTCGGTGGGCGCGAGGCTCGTGGTCGAGCGTTCGAGCAGGCGAACGCCCAGTTCCTTTTCGAACGCGGCGACGATCTTGCTGATCGTCGGCTGGCCGGTGCCTTCCTCGCGCGCGACCGCCGAGAAATTGCCGAGCTCGATGGCGCGGACGAACACGCGCATGGATCGCAGTGAATCCATCTTATTCCCTTATGGCATGAACCTTATTCAAGTCTCCCACGTTCCTGCGCAAGTGAGAATGACCTAACGTTCGCGAACCTTCAATCCCTGATGAGGAGTCGACATGAACGAGGCAACGCAATCTTCGGCACTGGACGGTGCGCACGTCGTGGTATTCGGCGGGAGCTCCGGAATCGGCCTCGAGGCCGCGGCCGCCGCGAAGGCGAAAGGCGCCAGCGTCACGTTGGTCGGCCGGACCCGCGCGAAGCTCGAGTCCGCCGCGCAAGCGATCGGCGGCGCGCGCATCGCGGTGGCCGACATCGCGGACCGGCATGCGGTGCAGGCCGTCTTCGACACGCTCACGCGTGTCGATCACCTGGTCGTCACGGCCGGCCAATTCATTGCAGGCAAGCTGAACGAGACCGATCCCGATCACCTGCTCGCCGCGCTGCAGGAGCGTATCGCCGGGCCGGTCTACGCGATCCGGGCCGCGTTGCCGCTGATGCCCGCGAGCGGCTCGATCGTGCTGACCGGCGGGCAACTGTCGGATCGTCCGGCCGCGCAGGGCACGTCCGTCATTGCCGCCGCCGTGCGCGGCGTCGAGGCGCTGGCGCAGTCGCTCGCGCTGGAGCTGAAGCCGATTCGCGTGAACGTCGTCGCGCCCGGCTTCGTCGAGACGCCGCTATACGACGCGTTCGGCCCGGACGCGCGCGACTCGATCCTCGCGGGCGCGGCTGCGGCACTGCCTGGCGGCCGTGTCGGGCGCGCCGACGAAGTGGGGGAGGCGATCGCGTTCCTGCTGGGCAACGGCTTCATGAACGGCGAGATCCTGCACATCGACGGCGGCGGCCGGCTGGTCTGAGCCGCGCGTCAGCCTGCGGCCCGCGGGCCGGTGCGCCGCGCCGGTGCGCGCCGTGTGTGCGGTGTGCGGGCATCCGGATACGCGCGCTGGCAGACGGCGATGACCGCATCGCGCAGGCGGCGATGCACGGGGTCGCCGTGCATGCGTGGATGCCACAGCGCGGAAACGAGGATCTCGGGCAGGCGCACCGGGATCTCGAAGCTGCGCAGTCCGAGGGCCTCCGTGAGCCCTGGCGAGAATGCGTTGCCGAGGCTGGAGCGCGGCACGAGCGCGATCAGGTCGGTGCTGGCCGCGACACGCATCGCATCGGGGTAGCCCGGTACGACGACGCGCACGGCGTGGCCCGAGCCGGCCTCGCCGGTCGAATCGTCGGCCGGCCCGCCGAAATCGCCGAGCTGCGACGCGATCACGTGGCCGCAGGCCGCATAGCGTGCGGGCGTGATCCTGCCCGATGCGAACAGCGGATGCCCGGCGCGTGCCACCGCGACGTGCCAGTCGTGAAACAGCATGCGCGTGTGCAGTTCGGGGGCATCGTCGCCGCGTTTGCCGATTTCCAGATCGACGGCGCCGTCGCGCAGCGCCTGCGGATCGCGGTCGGGCTTGGGGACGAAACGGATGCGCACCTGCGGCGCGACTTCGCCGAGTGCGGCGACCACCGGGCCGGACAGCATTTCCATGAACGATGCGGCCGCGCGGAGGGTGAACGTGGACGCATGCGTCGCCATGTCCACGTCGGCTGTCGCCGGGCGCAGCACCGCGCGGGCATCGCTTGCGATGACGTGCACGCGGTCGCGCAATGCGGCTGCGTGCGGCGTCGGCACGAGCTTGCGCCCGGCGCGCACGAGCAGCTGATCGCCGGTGGACATCCGCAGCCGCGTCAGCGTGCGGCTCATCGCGGACGTGCTCAGGCCAAGCCGGCGCGCGGCGCCGGTCACGCTGCCTTCCGACAGCAGCACGTCGAGCGCGGTGACGAGGTTCAGGTCGATGTCTTCCATGGCGACAGGATACGCCTCCGGACGATATGACATGGCGTTCGATGCAACTATAGGTTGAATCCGGTGCGTCTGGCGCCTGTCGTGATGCGCACCTATAGTGGCTGCATGACGACACCCGGCAAAGGCGGAAACCATGCAATCGACCGTATCGAGTAAAAACGCACCCACGATCCTGCTCGTCGCGGCCTCGCGCGGCCTCGGGCTCGCGATGGCCGAGCAATTCCTGAACCAGGGCTGGAACGTCACGGGCACCGTGCGGGAAGGATCGGGGCGCACGAAGCTGCACGATCTCGCCGAGCGCTTCACCGGCCGGCTCGACATCGAGACGCTCGACATCTGCGAGCCGGCGCAACTGGCCGCGCTGCGCGAGCGGCTGTCGGGCCGGCGCTTCGACATGCTGTTCGTGAATGCGGGAACGACGAACGAGCCGACCGAAACGATCGGCGAAGTGACGACCGACGAGTTCGTGCGCGTGATGGTCACGAATGCGCTGGCGCCGATGCGCGTGATCGAGACGCTGCAGGATTGCGTGACCGCGGACGGCCTGATCGGCGCGATGTCGTCGGGACAGGGCAGCGTCGCGAACAACGTCAGCGGGATGCGCGAGGTCTATCGCGGCAGCAAGGCCGCACTGAACCAGTTCATGCGCAGCTTCGCGGCGCGCCAGGCCGAGACGCGGCGTGCGATGGTGCTGATGGTGCCCGGGTGGGTTCGTACGGAGCTGGGCGGGCCCGATGCGCGCCTGACGATCGAGGAAAGCGTGCCGAGCCTCGTCGACGTGCTGATCGCCAAGCGGGCGCGCCCGGGGCTCGAGTATCTCGACTATCTGGGCAGGACGGTGCCGTGGTGAGCCCGCGTCGCAAGGGTTTGCCGTGTCCGTGACATACGTTGTGTACACAACCATATGGCGGAACGACCACCCGCCGCTCGCTGCATCGCACAACCGGCCGCGCTTGACACAGGCGCGCTGCCCGCCGTAAATTGCGCAGGCAGATCTAGATAAGAGACTATCTGTAAGATGGTCTCTCCATGCGTCGATCGCATCTGCATTGTCGAGCCTCTTACAGAACAAATATACGGAGGCCGATTGTGCAAACGATCGCGGTCAAGCTTCATGGCATTGAAGACGTCATCTCCTTTCTCGACTCTCGCCCCGGCATCGCGGGCAGGGCGGGGCTCGTCTGGTGGCTGTCGCTCGGCGGGCTGTTTCTCGACGCATTTTCCAACTCGGCATTGAGCGCCGGCCTCGGGCCGATGACGCGCGAATTGCATCTGTCGGCCGCGCAGGTCGCATGGATGACGTCGTTCGCGTCGTGGGTCGCGATCGCATTCAACCCGATCGGCGGCTGGATGGCCGACCGCTGGGGGCGCGTGCGGCCGCTGATCGCGGCGAAACTGCTGTCGGTGATCGGCGCGCTGCTGGTCGTATTTGCGCCGGATTTCAATACGATTCTCGCCGGCCGCTTTTTCGTCGGGATGGCATACGGAATCGACTTCGCGATCGCGATGGCGATGCTCGCGGAGTTCACGCCGGGCCGCCTGAAGAGCCGGCTCAATACCTGGCAGGGCATGTGGTACACGGCCGTCTGCCTGAACCTGCTGCTCGCGCTGCTGTTTCATGCGTGGCAGGTCGGCGATTCGATCTGGCGCTACTCGGTGGCGGCTACCGCCGTGTTCGGCGTCGCGATCCTCGCGCTGCAATGCGCGTTCCTCGTCGAAAGCCCGATCTGGCTCGCACGCAAGGAGCGTCTCGACGACGCGGCGCGCGCGATGACGCGCATCTACGGGCAGGTATTCGCCGCCGCGCCCGCGCATGAGCGCACACCCGTCGTCAATCCGGCCACGCGCGGCCTCGCGAACGTGTTGCTGATCTTTCGCGGCGTCTACCGGCCGCGCACGATCCTTGCCGCGACCGTGCAGATCGGCCAGTCGATCGAATACTTCGCGATCGGCTGGTATCTGCCGCTGATCAGCGCCGCGCTGTTCGGTACGGACTTCGTCTATGCGACGCTCGGCGCGCTCGTGTTCAACCTGTTCGGGATCGTCGGCGGTTTCTCGTCGTCGACGGTCGGCCGCCGTGTGGGCCTGCGCCGCGCATCGGCGATCGGCTTCGCGGCGGTCTGCGCGATGCTGGTCGTGCTCGGGCTGTTTCATGCGCGCATGCCGCTGTGGCTGTCGGTCGTCGTGCCGTCGCTGTTCATCCTGTTCCACTCGGCCGGCCCCGGCGCGAACGGCAAGAGCCTGTCGTCGCTGTCGTTTCGCGGCGAGTTGCGCGCGGGCGCGAACGGCATCGTCGGCGCGCTCGGCTCGATCGGCGCGGCGCTGGGCCTGCTGGTCTTTCCGCTGTTTCGCGCGCGTTACGGCCTCGAACATACGTTCCTGATCCTCGCGGTCGTGCCGTGCATCGCAAGCGCGATCTGCTTCGCGATCCGCTGGGACCCGACCCGCACGACGATCAATCCCGACAACGAACCCGACGCGCCGCACTTCGGCGACGACGCGCGTGCGACGTCGGCCTTCCTGAACCCCGCCATCGAGAAAACGCAGCGATGACCGATTCCCGAAACGCCATTCTTGCCATCGACGAAGGCACCTCCGGCACGCGTGCCGCGATCGTCGACGCGAGCGGGCACGTATCGTGCCTCGAATACCTGCCGCTGTCGGTCGAGAGTCCGCAGCCGGGCGTCGTCGAACAGGACGCGAACGCGATCCTCGACAAGACGCTCGCGGTCTGCCGCGCGACGCTTGCGCAGGCTCGTGAACAGCGCGTACACATCGTCGCGCTGGCGCTCGCGACGCAGCGCGCGACCGCCGTGCTGTGGGACACGCGGACCGGGCGCGCGCTCGTGCCCGCGATGGTCTGGCAGGACACACGGCATGCAGCCGAACTCGACCGTCTCGCCGCCGACTGGGACCGCGTGCTCGTGCCGCAGGTCGGCCGGCCGGCGGGCGTGCGCTCGCCGTACTTGTGGGCCGTGCACCAGATGCGCACGTCGCAGGCGGTCGCCGACGCCCATCGCGCAGGATGCCTCGCATTCGGCACGATCGACACGTGGCTGATGTGGCATCTGTCCGATGCGCGCGAATGCGTGACGACACCGACCCATGCGACCTCGGCGAGCGCGTATCTGCTCGGCGAGCATCGCTATTTCGAGCCCTGGCTCGACGCGCTCGGCTTTCCGCGTGAACTGCTGCCCGCGCTGCGCGAAGACGCCGACGCGTTCGGCCGCACGCGCCGGGACGTGCTCGGCATCGACGTGCCGATCCTCGCGTGTGCGGGCGACCAGTTCGCGGGTGCGGTCGGGCTCGGCTGCGTCGAGCGCGGCCAGGCGATGTGCGTGCACGGCACCGGCAGCTTCGTCGACCTGCTGACCGGTACGGCGCGTCCGGACACCGGATCGCACGCACAACCCGGTCACGCGCACGACGGCACGCTCGCGATGACCGCGCGGCGGCACGGCGGCGTGTCGCATTACTCGCTCGAAACCTTCGTTGCGACGACGGGTTCGGCATTGCGCTGGGTCTGCGAAAAGCTGCGCTGGTTCGACGATCCCGCGCAGGTCAGCGCGCTGGCGGGCACCGTGCAGTCGTCGCGCGGCGTGACCTTCGTACCGGCGCTCACCGGCCTGCGCGTGCCGAGGATGGAGCCGAACGCGCGCGCGTTGCTGTCGGGCATTTCGATCGCGACGACGCAGGCCGACGTCGCGTACGCGGTGCTCGAAGGCATCGCGCATTCGGTCGCATCGTGCATGGAGGCCAACCAGGCTGTCGCGCGGGCCGACGTGTCGGAGCTGATCGTCGGCGGCGGGCTGGCGGGCAGCGACACGCTGCTGCAGATCCAGGCCGACGTGAGCGGCGTGCCGGTGCGCCGGATGCGCGAAGGCGATTGCGCGAGCCTGCGCGGCGCGGCGTTTCTCGCGGGCGCATCGGGGCTGCTGTGGGATTCGCTCGACGCGGCCTGCGCGACGCTCGTCACCGACGCCGTATTCGAACCCTCGATCGACGTGGACCGCCGGCAGCGCCGGCGCGCGGCATGGCACGCGCGGATCGCGTCCGAGCTCGCGCACGCGGCCGATTTCGCTCACGCGTAAGCACGGAGAACGACCAGCATGATGTTTTTGCCATCCAGAAAACCGAAGACGGACCGCGCGGGCATGACCGGCACCGAGCCGTTGCGCGTGAATCGCGACGAGCACCTGGCGCGACTCGAGACGGATACGTTCGACGTACTGATCGTCGGCGGCGGCGTGACGGGCGCGTACGCGGCGTTCGACGCGAGCCTGCGCGGGCTGCGCGTCGCGCTCGTCGAGAAGAGCGATTTCGCGTCGGGCACGTCGTCGAAATCGTCGAAGATGGTGCACGGCGGGCTGCGCTATATCGAGCAGGGCAATCTCGGGCTCGTGCGCCATTCGCTGCTCGAACGGCAGCGGTTGCGGCGCAATGCGCGCCATCTCGTGCAGCGCTTGCCGTTCCTGTTCCCGGTCATGGAGCGCGAAGGCGTGTTCGACAAGCGTCTCGCGAAAGCCTTCGAAAGCCTGCTGTGGACCTACGACATCGCCGGAGGCTGGCGCGAGGGGATCCTGCATCAGAAGCTGACGAAGGCCGAAGTGCTGTCGCATTGCCCGACCTTCAACGAAACGTACCTGACGGGCGGCTTCCTGTATTTCGACGCGCGCGTCGACGATGCGCGCCTGACGCTGAACCTCGTGCGCACGGCCGCGTTCCATGGCGCGGCGGTGGCGAACCACGCGCGCGTGGTCGAGCTGACGCGCGACGGCCACGGCAAGGTCGACGGCGCGATCGTGCATGCCGACGGCCGCGAACGGCGCGCGCGCGCGCGCGTGGTCGTGATGGCGACGGGCGTATGGCTGCGCGACTGGACCGGCGCCCGCAAGGGCGACACGTCCGCGCTGCAGGTGCGGCCCGCGAAGGGCGTGCACGTCGCGATCCCGTGGCTGAAGATCCGCAACGACTGCACGGTGACGATCCCCGTGCCGGGCCGCAACCGCCGCGCGACGATCACGCGCTGGGGCAACGTGTCGTATCTCGGCACGACCGACGAGGACTACGACGGCGATCTCGACGACGTGCACTGCACGCGCAAGGAGCTCGATTTCCTGCTCGACGGCGCGCGCTCCGCGCTGAAGGCCGACCTGAGCGCGGACGACGTGGTCGGCAGCATCGCCGGATGCCGGCCGCTCGTCGGGCCGCCGGGCGGCAAGACGATCGAGATGAAGCGCAATCACGAGATCCATGTCGCGCCGGACGGGCTCGTGACGATCGTCGGCGGCAAGCTGACGACGTCGCGGCACATGGCAGAGCAGACGATCGATACGGTCGGCAGGCTGCTTGGCCGCCGCACGCGCTGCCGCACCAAATCGGCGTATCTGCTCGGCGCGGCCGGCTACGACCCGCAGGCGATCGTCGCGTCGGGCGGGCTCGCCGCGCATCTCGGCGAACGCTACGGCACCGAGGCGCGTTTCGTCGGCGATCTCGCTGACGAAACGCCGTCGCTGCTCGCACCGATCGTCGAAGGGCTGCCGTACAGCGAAGCGGAAGTGCTCTATGCGGTCCGTCACGAATTCGCGCGCAGCGTCGACGACGTGCTGTCGCGCCGCACGCGCGCCCGGTTGATGGCGCGCGACGCATCGGCGCGCGCGGCACCGCGCGTCGGCGCCATCCTCAAGGCGGAGCTCGGCTTGTCCGATGCGGCCGTCGCCAGCCAGGTGCGCGACTACGTCGCCGCCGTCGCACTCGAAAAAGCCATCCTCATGGGAGAAAACGGATGATCAGCAAGGAAGCCATCAAGCGCGGCTACAACCGCGGCAACTACGTCGTCGGCGCGCATACGCCGCCGCCTTATTCGCTGAGCCTGCCGGCGGCAGGCAGCGCGTCCGCCGAAGCGGGCATGCAGCGCGCGCCGGTCGCGGTGTCTGCGCAGCAGGTCGACGCGTTGCGCGCGGTGGCCGATGAAGTGCTCACGCAGCCGGCCGACGTCGTCGCGTGGACGCGCGACTGGTGGGCCGCATCGATGGTCGCCGAGACGGGCGGCCGGCCCGCGACGCCGCATGCTGTCGTCGTGCGCGTGTCGACGGTCGAGCAGGTGCAGGCCGTGATGCGCATCGCGCACGCGGCGACGATTCCGGTGACGGCGTCGGCCGGCCGCAGCAACGTGACGGGCGCGGCGCTGCCCGTGCGCGGCGGCATCGTGCTCGACGTATGCGGGTTGAACCGGCTGATCGGCGTCGATACCGAAAGCCAGATCGTCGACGTCGAAGCCGGGATGTTCGGCGACGTGTTCGAGGAAACGCTGCAGCGCGAGCACGCGCTGACGATGGGGCACTGGCCGTCGTCGTTCGGGATCAGCACGGTGGGCGGCTGGATCGCCTGCCGCGGCGCGGGGCAGCTGTCGACGCGCTACGGCAAGATCGAGGACATGGTGTTCGGGATCGACGTGGTGCTCGCGGACGGCAGCCTGGTGACGCTCGGCGGTTATTCGCGCGCGGCGGTCGGCCCCGATCTGCAGCAACTGTTCATCGGCAGCGAAGGGACGCTCGGCATCATCGTGCGCGCGCGCCTGAAGCTGCATCGGCTGCCCGATTACGGCCGCGCGATCGCATACGGTTTCGACACGTTCGCGGCCGGCCTCGACGCGTGCCGCGAGATCCTGCAGCGCGGCGCGAACCCGGCGGCGCTGCGGCTCTACGACGAACTCGAGAGCGGCGTGCAGTTCGGTCTGCCCGACACGAACGTGCTGCTGATCGCCGACGAAGGCGCGCGCGAGATGGTCGACGCGGTGATGGCGATCAGCGCACGCGTCGGCGAGGAAGGCGGGCGCAAGCTCGATGGCGACGCGATCTTCGAGAAGTGGCTCGACACGCGCTACCTGACCGGCAAGAGTGCGGAAGGCTTCAAGCGCAGCCCGGGTTTCGTCGCCGATACGCTGGAGATGTGCGGCCGCTGGCGCGATCTCGCGGCGATCTACCGCGACGTGGTGGCCGCGCTGCAGGCCGTGCCGGGCACGCTGGCCGGCTCGGCGCACCAGTCGCATGCGTACGCCGATGGCGCGTGCCTGTATTTCTCGCTGCGCGGCGACGTGGCGGTGGCCGAACGGGCCGCGTGGTACCGCGCCGCCTGGGACGCAGCGAACGCGGTGCTGATCCAATACAATGCGACGTTGAGTCATCACCACGGCGTCGGGCTGCTGCGTTCGCCGTACATGCGCGATTCGCTGGGCACGGCGTTCCCGGTGCTGCAGATGGTGAAGCGCGCGCTCGATCCGAAGCACATCCTCAACCCCGGCAAGCTCGGCCTCGGCGACGAGACGGGCCCGCACGTCGACCGGTAAACGTCATGGACAAGTCGCTGGGCGCGCGTCTCGCCCGTCATCCCGTCATCGCGACGCTGTACGGCGCCGAGCAGGCCGACAGTTTCGTCGACAGCGCGGCCGAGGTCGGCATCGTCGCGAACGTCGACCTGCGCCGGCTGCAGGCGGTGGTCACGGCGCTCGCCCGGGCCGGCAAGTTCGTGATCGTCAACATCGACAGCTGCGATGGGCTGTCGCAGGACAAGGGCGGCGTCGAATATCTGGCCGATATCGGCGTCGCAAGCGTCGTGTCGACGCGCGTCGCGACGATCCAGCGCGCGAACCGCGCGGGGCTGATCACGATGCAGAAGGTGTTCGTGACCGACCGTTCGACGTGGCCGCGCAGCATGAAGGCGATCGAGCAGAGCGATCCGAATCTCGTGCAACTGATGCCCGCGCCGATGCTCGCGCACCTGAGCGAAGCCGACCGGCAGGCGTTGCCGCCGATCGTTGCGTCCGGCTTCGTCGGCAACGCGGACGACGTGCGCAGCGCGAGGCGGCACGGCGCGCTCGCGGTATCGACGAGCGACAGCGCATGGTGGAATTTCGACCCGTCGTCGTGACGGATTCCTGTTGAACATGGAGCGCAACATGAATGAACCCTACCTGCAGGTCATCGCGCATTTCTTCGCGAAACCCGGCAACGGCGACCGCGTGATCGAACTGCTCGCGGAACTCGCGCCGGCGACGCGCACCGAGCCGCAAAATCTCGACTACGAGTATTTCCGGTCGGCGGAGGACCCCGACCACATCGTGATCCTCGAACGCTACCGCTACGCGGACGGCCTCGACGTGCATCGGGACACGCCGCATTTCCAGCGGATCGGTGTCGGCGCGATCTTTCCGTTGCTCGATCGCCGCGACGTGTCGCGCTACATGGTGCAGCCGGACACCGGCACGGCGACGCCACCGGGAGGCACCCGATGAACCCGTTTCAATTCCGTACCGTGCCGACGCAGGTCGTCGAATTCGGCGCCGCGCGCCGGCTCGGCGCGTTGTTGCGCGAACGCTTTCCGGCGCTCGTGCGGCTGTGCGTCGTCACCGATGCGTTCCTGTATCGCAGCGGCGTGCTTGCGCCCGCGCTGGAGAGCCTCGCCGCGCATGGCTGGCAGGTCACCGTGATCGACGACGTGATCGCCGATCCGCCCGAGCACGTGGTGCTGGACGCGACCGAGCGAGCCGTCGCGGCCGATGCCGAGATCGTGCTCGGCCTGGGCGGCGGATCGTCGATGGACGTCGCGAAGCTGATCGCGGTGCTCGTGCCGGGGCAGCAGGCGCTGGCCGACATGTATGGCGTCGACAAGGTCACGAGCGCGCGGCTGCCGCTCGTGCAGATGCCGACGACGGCCGGCACCGGCTCCGAAGTGACGGCCGTGTCGATCGTCACGGTCGGCGAGGCGCGCAAGATGGGGGTCGTGTCGCCGCACCTGTTCGCGGATGTCGCGATCCTCGACGCCGAACTGACGCTCGGCCTGCCGCGCGCGGCCACGGCCGCGACGGGCATCGACGCGATGGTGCATGCGATCGAGGCCTACACGTCCGCGCGGCTGAAGAACCCGGTGTCCGACATGCTGGCCGTGCATGCGCTGACGCTGCTGTCGCGCAACCTGCTCGCGGCGTGCGACGACGGCCACGACCGCCACGCGCGCGAGGCGATGCTGGTCGGCGCGATGTTCGCGGGGCAGGCGTTCGCGAATGCGCCGGTCGCGGCCGTGCATGCGCTGGCCTATCCGGTCGGCGGGATCTTCCATGTGCCGCACGGGCTGTCGAATGCGCTCGTGCTGCCGCACGTGCTGCGTTTCAACGCGCCGGCCGCCGCGCCGCTGTATGCGGAACTCGCGGCGATCGTCGCACCGGCGGCGACGGGCAGCGACGAAGCGCGTACGCACGCGCTGATCGGCGAGATCGACCGCCTGATCGCCGCGACGGGCATTCCGCGCACGCTGCGCGAGGTCGGCATCGGGGAGGGCGACCTGCCGAGGATGGCGTCGGACGCGATGCTGCAGACGCGCCTGCTCGTGAACAATCCGCGCGAGGTGACGGAGGCCGACGCGCTGGAGATCTACCGGCAGGCGTGGTGACGCAGCGGGCGTGCGCGTCGCGCCGCCCGTCCTGCATTCACGATGCGCTCGTCGCCTGCCGAGCGGGCCATGCCGCGGCGCATGCGCACGCGAGCGCAACGGCCACGAGCCCGCGTCCGGCCCACGGCGTGACGCGCAGCGCGTCGCGCTCGACGAGTACGCCGCCGAGCGCCGAACCGAGTGCGACAACCGCATGCATAGCCGACACGTTGATGCCGACGCTCGCATCGGCCAGTGACGGCGCGGTGTGGATCAGGTAGTTCTGCACGATCGGCGAGATCGACCCGCTGATACCGCCCCACAGCATCATCGCGGGCACGAACGCGAGCGGCGCCGCGCCGGCCGCCGCGACGGCCCGAGCCCGCCGCACGGCAGTCTCGCAGCAGGGCAGCGTGCTGCTGCCCTGCGGGCTTACGCGCGCGACGCGTCGGCGCCGGCCGCCACCACGTACGCCGACGCCTGCTTCGTGCCGTCCGGCTGCGTCTGCAGATAGACGCCCTGGATCTCCGGCTCGAAACCCGGCAGCGCGTTGATCCCGGCTTCGAGCGCGCGGAAGTAGTCGAGCGCCGGGCCGCCCCATACTTCGCCGGGCACCACGCAGAAGATGCCGGGCGGATAGGGCAGCGCGCCCTCCGTCGCAACCCGGCCTTCGATGCGATCGAGCGTGACGAGCTCGACGTTGTTGCGGATCAGCTCGGCGTTCGCGGCCTGCGGCAGCATCGCCTGCTTCGGGAACTGCGCACGGCGGAACATCAGCTTCTGCAGATGCTTCATGTCGTGGCTGCGGTAGAAGTCGTGCATCCGCTGGCACAGTTGCCGCAGGCGCATGTTGCCGTACAGCTCCGGATACGCTTCGCACAGCGACGGAATCGCTTCGCGCAGCGGCGTGTCCTGGTCGAGATGGCGTTCGAACTGCGCGAGGTGCGCGACCAGGTGCTGCAGCTTGCCGAAGCTCTCCGACGGCGTGAGCAGGAACAGGATCGTGTACAGGTCGGCCTTCTCGGGCACGACGCCGTGTTCGCGCAGGTAGCGCGCCAGGATCGGCGCCGGCGCGCCGAACGGCGCGTACTCGCGCGTATCGCGATCGATGCCGGGTGTCGTCAGCAGCAGCTTGCACGGGTCGACGAAATACTGGTCGTCCGCATAGCCTTCGAAGCCGTGCCAGGTGTCGGCCGGATGGAAGCGGAAGAAGCGCAGGTCGTCGACGATCTGCTCGGTCGGGTAGTCCGCCCACGGGCGGCCGTCGACGTGCTGCGGAACGAACGGACGGATCTGGCGGCAGGTCTTCATCAGCAGCTTGCGCGCGTCGACGCCGTGCGCGACGCAGTCGCGCCACAGGCGCTTGCCGGCCGGGCCCGCATGCATCTGCGCGTTGACGTCGAGCGCCGCGAACATCGGGTAGAACGGGCTCGTCGACGCATGGATC
Source organism: Burkholderia sp. D-99 (assembly GCF_011605345.1). Classification (GTDB taxonomy): domain Bacteria; phylum Pseudomonadota; class Gammaproteobacteria; order Burkholderiales; family Burkholderiaceae; genus Burkholderia. The sequence continues at coordinate 1,272,322 of NZ_JAAOXM010000001.1, read as the reverse complement.
ATGTACGCATTGTTGAAGCGCCGGTGATCGCAGAAGCGCTTCTGGCCTTCGATGTGGCTGTCCTTCTTGTGGATCTGCGACGTCTGCGAGAAGCCGGCCTGCTGCTTGTGCACCGACTGCGTGACGAAGATGCCGGGATCGTCGGGGCCGAGCGTGAGCATCAGCGGCGAGCAGTCCTGCATCATCGGGATGAACTGCTCGTAGCCGACCCACGCCGAATCGAACAGGATGTAGTCGCACAGATGCCCGATCCGGTCGACGACCTCGCGCGCGTTGTAGATCGTGCCGTCGTAGGTGCCGAGCTGGATCACCGCGAGCCGGAACGGGCGCGGCCGGTCGGCGCACTCCGGTGCGACGTCGCGGATCGCGTCGCGAATGCGCGCTTCGTCGAGCGCCGCGCTGTCGACGCCGCCGATGAGGCCCCACGGGTTGCGCGCGGTTTCGAGGTAGACCGGCCGTGCGCCCGACAGCACGAGCGCGCCGAGGTGCACCGACTTGTGGTTGTTGCGGTCGAACAGCACGAGATCGTCGGGCGCGAGCAGCGCGCTCGTGACGACCTTGTTCGATGTCGACGTGCCGTTCAGCACGAAATACGTCTTGTCCGCGTTGTAGATCCGCGCGGCATTGCGCTGGGCTTCCAATGCGGGGCCTTCGTGGATCAGCAGGTCGCCGAGCCGGACATCCGCGTTGCAAAGGTCGGCGCGAAAGATCGTCTCGCCGAAGAAGTCGAAGAACATCCGGCCGAGCGGGTGATTCGAGAAGAACTGGCCGCCCTGGTGGCCGGGGCAGTCGAACTCCACGTAGCCGCGCTGCACGTATTCGCGCATCACCTTGAAGAACGGCGGCAGCAGGTTCTCGCTGTAGATGTCGGCGGCGGCGGAGATCTGCCGGCCGTAGTAGTGGCGGCCGCCTTGGCGGAGCTGGATCACGCCGCTCGCGCTCGGCAGGATCGACTGCGGCACTTCCTGGCCGGGCTCGACCGCGACGAAGAACGGAATCGCGAACCCGGTTCTTTCGACGGTTTTCAGCACCTGTTGCGCCGAATCGATTCCGACGACGATTGCCGCGATATTCGTGAAATCGGTCTGAAATACGTCGACCTGTTCGTGCGTGGTGAGGAAGGCGCCAATCAGCGCCGGCTCGACTGCGATTTTCAACAGGCTCACGCGAACTCTCCCGTAAATGTGCTGAAACGGGAGCCGCATTCGCACGGGCGCGCAATCCGCGTAATCCGACACGCGCCGCAGCCGATTGAAACGCTCCCGCGAATGCTGAATACCGAATGGCGCGCCGCACGAGGAAGCCTTGCGCGGCGAGGCCCGGCCGCCGCCGGTCAAGGCACGGCGCAGCCGATCGTAGCAACAAAACCGGGCGAATTCAATCGGCCGGATTCGACAATCCCGCTGCCGGATGAGAATGATCAAATAATCAGGAATTGGCGTGCTGCAATGCACATCAAAATGAACCGGTCGTGAAATGCGATTTGAAAACGGCTGACCGTTTCTCCGAATCGTCTGCTTTTCTTCAAAAGGCATCTATGGCATAGTCGGCTCCGAATTGGATGGCGAATCAAACCGGATTTGCGAGCGTCTCACACCGCCGCCCGCGGCCTGCTGTCCGCGTGCTCGTGAGACGCATCACCCCAACGAAGCATCGGAACAACGAGGGCAACAACATGAACACGTCCGTCGGTGGCATTCGTCGTCTCGGCATGCGCGCGCTTCTGGTCGACGACGAGATCGCGCAGGAAACGGCGACCGGGCGCGCAGTCCGCACGCTGAGCGCGGAGCTCGCGCAGCGCGACATCGACGTGCTCACGGCAACTACGGCCGACGATGCGATCATGCTGGTCCGTTCCGATCCGTCGATCCAGTGCGTGCTGCTCGACTGGGATCTCGGCGTGGACGGCCACGGGCCCTCCGAAGCCGTGATCGACGCGATCCGCCATCGCAACGGCAACGTGCCGATCTTCCTGCTGGCCGATCGCAGCGTCGCGTCGACGGTGCCGTCCGCGGTGATGGGCCAGGTCGACGATTTCGTGTGGCTGCTCGAAGATACGGCCGACTTCATCAGCGGGCGCATCCATGCAGCGATCGAACGCTATCGCGCAACCGTGCTGCCGCCGATGTTCGGCGCGCTCGCGAAATTCTCGCGCGTCTACGAATACTCGTGGCATACGCCCGGCCACACGGGCGGCACGGGCTTCCTGAAATCGCCGGTCGGCCGCGCGTTCTTCGAATACTTCGGCGAAGCGCTGTTCCGTTCCGACCTGTCGATCTCGGTCGGCGAGCTCGGCTCGCTGCTCGACCACTCGGGGCCGATCGGCGAGAGCGAGCGCTACGCGGCACGCGTGTTCGGCGCGCATCGCACGTATCACGTGACGAACGGCTCATCGACGTCGAACCGCATCATCCTGATGGCAAGCGTGAGCCGCGACCAGATCGCGCTGTGCGACCGCAACTGTCACAAGTCGGCCGAACACGCGATGACGATGTCGGGTGCGATCCCGACCTACCTCGTGCCGACCCGCAACCGCTACGGGATCATCGGGCCGATCGCGTCCGAGCGTCTCACGCAGGCGGCGATCCGCGAGGCGATCGCGTCGAACCCGCTCACGGCCGGGCTCGCCGATCGCCAGCCGAAGCATGCGATCGTCACCAATTCGACGTACGACGGCCTGTGCTACAACGTCGCGCGCGTCGAGGAGCTGCTCGGCGCGAGCGTCGATCGATTGCATTTCGACGAGGCCTGGTACGGCTACGCACGTTTCAATCCGATCTACCGCGATCGCCACGCGATGCACGGCGACCCGCGCGACCATCGTGCGGACCGCCCGACGGTGTTCGCGACGCAGTCGACGCACAAGCTGCTGACCGCGTTGTCGCAGGCGTCGTACATCCACGTGCGCGACGGCCGCAACCCGATCCCGCATGGTCAGTTTAACGAAACATTCATGATGCACGCGTCGACCTCGCCGAACTACGCGATCATCGCGTCGAACGACGTCGCGGCCGCGATGATGGACGGCCCCGGCGGCGCGGCGCTCACGCACGAGTCGATCGAGGAGGCCGTCGCGTTCCGGCAGATGATCGGGCGGATGAACAGCGAGTTCGGCGCGAAAGGCGACTGGTTCTTCGAATGCTGGCAGCCCGACACCGTCCTCGAGACGCGCACGGGCCGCACGCTCCCGTTCCACGATGCGCCCCCCGAGCTGCTGGCGAGCGACCCGTCGTGCTGGGTGCTGCGGCCCGGCGCGCAATGGCACGGCTTCGGCAACATCGAGGACGGCTACTGCATGCTCGATCCGATCAAGGTGTCGATCGTCACGCCGGGTGTCGCGCCGGCCGGCGGGCTGATGCCGGTCGGCATTCCGGCGAGCGTCGTGACCGCGTATCTCGATGCACGCGGGATCGTCGTCGAGAAGACGACCGACTTCACGATCCTGTTCCTGTTCTCGATCGGCATCACGAAAGGCAAGTGGGGCTCGCTCGTCAGCGCGCTGTGCGACTTCAAGCGCGACTACGATGCGAACCTGCCGCTCGACATGGCGATTCCGTCGCTCGCGAAGGAGCATGGCTCGCGTTATGCGGGCATGGGGCTGAAGGACCTGGCCGACACGATGTTCGCGGCGATGGAGCAGCTCGGCACGACACGGCTGATGTCGGAAGCCTTCTCGATCCTGCCGAAGCCGGAGATGAGCCCGGTGCGGGCGTACGAGCATCTGGTGCAGGGCCGCGTCGAGCAGGTCACGCTCGAGGAACTGGCCGGGCGCACGGTCGCCACCGGTGTCGTGCCGTATCCGCCGGGCATTCCGCTGCTGATGCCCGGCGAGAACGCGGGGCCGGCCGACGGCCCGGTGCTCGGTTACCTGTTGGCGCTCGAAGCGTATGACCGGCGCTTCCCGGGCTTCGCGCACGATACGCACGGCGTGGAAGTCGAGGACGGCACGTATCGCGTGTACTGCCTGACGGCCTGAGCATCCGGCCGGACGAACGGGCAAACAGGCGAACAGGCGACCGGCCGCGCCGCGGCCTCACATCGAAGGATCGACATCATGGAAAACGCAGCGCGCATGACCGACGCGGCCCCGGCGGCCGCGCCGAAGAACCGGATGAACGTCTGGCAGCTGACCATCCTCACGGCGGTCAACATGATGGGCTCCGGCATCATCCTGCTGCCGTCGAAGCTCGCGCAGGTCGGCACGGTCTCGCTGCTGTCGTGGATCGTCACGGCCGGCGGTTCGCTCGCGCTCGCCTACGCGTTCGCACGCTGCGGGATGCTGAGCCGCAAGCCGGGCGGGATGGGCGGCTACGCGGAATACGCGTTCGGCAAGGCCGGCAACTACATGGCGAACTACACGTACGGGCTGTCGCTCGTGATCGCCAACGTCGCGATCGGCGTGACGGCGGTCGGCTACGGCACCGTGCTGTTCGACGCGACGCTGTCGCCGCTGCAAACCGGCCTCTGGACGATCTTCCTGCTGGTGGTGACGACGGTCGCGAACTTCGGCGGCTCGCGCATCACCGGCCGGATCGGCGCGGTGACGGTGTGGGGCGTGATCATTCCGGTCGTCGTCGTGTCGCTGATCGGCTGGTTCTGGTTCAGCGGCGCGACCTGGGGCGCCGCGTGGAATCCGCACAACCTGCCGTTCGGGCCGGCGGTCGGCAGCTCGATCGCGGTGACGCTGTGGGCGTTCCTCGGGCTCGAATCGGCCTGCGCGAACTCGGATGCCGTCGAGAATCCGGAGCGCAACGTGCCGATCGCCGTGCTCGGCGGCACGATCGCATCGGCGATCTTCTACATCGTGTCGACCAACGTGATCGCGGGGATCGTGCCCAACGCGATCCTCGCGGCGTCTAACGCGCCGTTCGGCATCGCGTTCGCGACGATGTTCACGCCGACCGTCGGCACGATCGTCACCGCGCTGATGGTGATCGCGTGCATCGGTTCGCTGCTCGGCTGGCAGTTCACGGTCGCGCAGGTGTTCAAGAGCTCGGCGGACGTCGGCTACTTCCTGCCGGTGTTCGCGAAGGCGACGCGCACCGGCACGCCGATCGTCGGGATGGTGATCCTGCTCGTCGCGCAGGTCGCGCTGGCGCTGATGACGATCAGCCCGGAACTGAGCAGCCAGTTCCAGAAAATCGTCGACCTGGCGGTCGTCACGAACCTCGTGCCTTACGTGATGTCGATGGCCGCGCTGATCACGATCCAGAAGGTCGCCAAGGTGCCGCCGGCCAAGGCGCTGCTGACGAACGTGATCGCGATGGTGGCCACCGCGTACAGCTTCTATGCGCTGTTCAGCTCGGGCGAGCAGGCGCTGATGCTCGGCGGCCTGTGCGTGTTTCTGGGCTGGACGTTGTTCGGCTTCGTCAGCGCACGCTTCTACCAGATGGAAGTCGACGCGCACGTGAAGGAGCCGGGGAAGTCGCTGCAGGCTTGACGGCGGCCGCCGCCGTTATCGGGCCGGGCGGGCCAGCAGCAGCGGGATGTCCTGCTTCAGCAGGTCGACGACGGCCCGCACACGCGGCGGCAGCGGCCGCTGCGCGTGCACGAGCACGTTGAGTGCGAAGTCGGGAATCGCGTACCGCGGCAGGAGCTCGACGAGCGTGCCGGCCGCGAGCGCGTCGGCGCAGGCCGGCTGCTGGACCACGCCGATGCCGCCGCCGGCCGCGATCGTGTCGAACATCGGGCGCCAGTGGCTCGTCGTCATGATCGTGCGGATGCGCGCGTATTCGAGCGCGCCGCCGTCGCGCTGCAGGGGCAGCCGTTCGCTCGCGAACACGCCCTTTACGCGGATGAACGGATGGTTCGCCAGATCGGCCGCCGCGTCGATCGGGCCGCACCGGTCGAGATACGACGGCGCGGCGACGAGCCGGCGGCCGACTGCGCCGACCGGGTGCGCGACGAACCCGCCGTCGCCGAGCTGTCCGACGCGGATCGAGATGTCGACGCCTTCCGTGACCGGATCGACGATGTCGTCGTTCAGCACCAGATCGATGTGCAGGCCCGGATACGCGGTGCGGACATGCATCAGCACGCCCGGCAGCACGACCTCGCCGAAGCATTGCGGTGCTGCGAGCCGGATCGTGCCGTCGAGCGCGTTTTCCGTCTTCGAGACCGAGGCGACCGCATCGTCGGCCGCTTCGAGCAGCTCCTTGCTGCGTTCGTAGAAGATCCGGCCTTCTTCCGTGCAGGCGAGGGTGCGCGCGCTGCGCATCAGGAGCCGGGTGCCGAGATGCTTCTCGAGCCGTTCGATGCGCTCGCTGACGGCCGGCTGGCCCATGTCCAGATCGCGCGCCGCGCCGGACATCGTGCCGCGCTCGACGACCCTGACGTAGATGCGCATCGTCGCCAGCAAATCCATGAAGTCGCGCCCCTTGTCCGGTTCCGGTTGATGCCGATCGACGGATGGTACCAAAGCAACGCGGCCTGAAGGTGCGCAGCGAGCCGATACTGACCATCGGTTGCGCAAGCCGCGTGTGTTCGACGGAGCGATGGGCGACAATCGGCTTCCGTGCGGGCGACTGGAGACGACATGACGCAACAGGATGACGCGGTGCGCACGCGCTGCGTCGCATGGCAGATCGTGCAGGCCTGGCAGGCGGCCGAATGGTGCAGGCTCGCCGAGTCGCGAACGGGTATCGACCTGACGGGGTCGGTGTCGGGCGCGATCGACGGCTCGCCGTTTCGTATCGATTACGCGATCGAGTGCGACGCCGGCTGGCTCACGCGCTCGGCACGCATCACGCAGTGGGGCGGCACGCAGCCGCCGCGGCAGCGGGATATCGTGTGCGACGCGGGGCGATGGACGATCGATGGCGTCGACATACCGGCGCTCGCGGGCGCGACCGACCTCGATCTCGGCTTCAGCCCGTCGACGAACACGTTGCCGATCCGGCGGCTCGGGCTGGCCGTCGGCGACGCGGCCGTGATCCATACCGCGTGGCTGCGCTTTCCGGAATTCGCGTTCGTGCGCGGCGAGCAGCGCTATACACGCACGGCGGAGCACGTGTACCGCTACGAAAGCGGCACGTATGCGGCCGATATCGCGGTCGACGAAGCGGGCCTCGTCACCGACTACGACGAATGGCGGCGCATCGGCGCGGCCCCCGCGCGCTGACGCACGTGTATCGCGCCGTGCGTCGTCGGCGGCGGTGCGTCATCGTGCGCTCGCCACCGACAGCTTGCCGGGAATCAGCTTCAGCGTGGTGAACGCGTCGGCGATGTTCTGCTGATACGCGAGCGTCGCGTCGCTGATCGGCTGCACGCCGTAGCCGGCGCGCTTGAGCGCGAGTTCGAGTGTCGGCGCGTCGAGGCCGACGAGCGGCGACAGTTGCGTGGCGACTTCCGTCACATGGTCGCGCGCCCAGTGGTCGACCGCGTCGACTTCATCGAGCAGCGCGCGCAGCACCTGCGGGTGAGCGGCCGCGTATTTTCGCGCGGCGAGGTAGTACTGCGTGTTGCGCACGAGCCCTTCGCCGTTCGCGATCACGCGCGCGCCGATCTGCCGCTCGGCGGCGGCCAGGTACGGATCCCAGATCACCCACGCATCGACGTTGCGCTGCACGAACGCGGCGCGCGCGTCGGCGGGCGTCAGGTAGATCGGCTGGATGTCGGCATACGTCAGGCCCGCGTGTTCGAGCGCCTTCACGAGCAGGTAGTGGACGTTCGAACCCTTGTTGAACGCGACTTTCTTGCCGCGCAGCTGCGCGACGTTGCGGATCGGCGAATCGGGCAGTACGACGATCGCCTCGCCCTGCGGCGCGGGCGGCTCGTTGCCGATGTAGACGAAATCGACGCCGCCCGCCTGCGCGAAGATCGGCGGCGTCTCGCCGACCGTGCCGACGTCGATCGCGCCGGCGTTCAGGCCCTCGAGCAATTGCGGGCCGGCCGGGAATTCGAGCCATTGCACCGTGACGCCCTGGCTCGCGAGCCGTTTCTCCAGCGTGCCGCGCGCCTTGAGCACGACGAAGTTGCCGTATTTCTGGAAACCGACGCGCAGCCGCGTGTCGCTGCCTTGCGCGTGCGCGGGCAGGCCCGCGAGCGGGCCGAGCGCGAGTCCAGCCAGCCCGGCGGCCGCGCCTTGCAGCCACTGGCGGCGATGCGGGTTCGCCGGTGTCGGTTCAACGTCTGCGTGCGGTGTGTCGTTCATCGAGGCGTCCTGCGTGCGAATGAGCGGGCCGCGCGCGAAAGGCGACGCGGTCGGCGCAGGGCGGGGCCGGATGCGGGCGCTGCACGCCACGGGCCGGCCCGCGCCGGACTCGTGACGATACGTCCGCCTATGCCGGCGGCCAACCAACGAATGCGCATATGCAAATCAGCGGCGGGCTCGTTGTCGGGGTTCGAGCCGGTGATCGGCGCAAGAACCAGCCGGAACCAGCCGGAACCAGACGGAACCAGACGGAACCAGACGGAACCAGACGGAACCAGACGGAACCAGACGGAACCAGACGGAGCGAGCCGGCACGGCGGGCCGCATCGGCGAAATCGCCGCAGCACACGCGCGGCCGCCCGCGTTCGGCGAACAGCTGCCGCGATGCTCAATCGGAGCCGGCCGGGCTTTCCTCGATCGAATCGACGCGATCCGGATAGAACGCGAGGTGCCCGCGGATCGCCTCGACGGCCGGATAGGGTGCCTCGTAGGTCCAGACGGCATTGACCGCGCGCTCGCCGCCGACCGGGACCGAGTAGTACGCGCAGTCGCCCTTGTACGGGCAGTACGTCGCGTGATCGGTGCGTAGCAGCAGCGTCAGGTCGGCGTCCTCGCGCGGGATGTAGAGCACGGCCGGGTAAGCGGCTTCGCGCAGCGCCAGCGCGCGGCGCGTATCCGCGACGACCCGGCCGGCCGCCTTGACCACGACGCGCCGCGGGTGCGGTTCGACCGTGATCGGGTGATCGGGGCCCGGCGTCTTCACGGGGCGAGCGGGCGTATCGGAGCTGACAGGCATCGTGGGTCCTCCTGGAATCGGCGGCGCGGCGGGATGCGCGCCGGCGTTGGCCAGCCGATACGATGCGCCCATTTCGGCGAACCTGCAGGGGGCCGGAAGAGACGGCGTGGACCACGCACCCGACGCTCGCGCGGACATCCCCGTGCCGCGGCGACGGGATGCCGATCCAGCGATAAGCAACGCGAAATTTATTGGTAAGCGATCGGCGAGCGACGCGCGAAGATCGGCCGTCGTCAGTTGCATGACAGCCCTCTCTTATCTCCGTCACCATGAAGAACGCTCTCGTTTCGCCCGCCGCGCATCGCGTGCGGAAACCGCCGCGTGCCGCGACGGCCCTGCGTTGCATCGCGGCGTCGCTGCTGCTTGCCGGCGCGGCTACGCAGGCGCTCGCCGCGCCGGACGGCAAGACGCTCGTGTATTGCACCGAAGGCAGCCCGGCCGGCTTCGATCCGGGCCAGCATACGACGAGTACCGATTTCGAAGCGAGCACGCTCACGGTCTACAACGAGCTCGTGCAGTTCAGGCGCGGCACGCTCGATCTCGAACCGGCGCTCGCGACGAGCTGGGACGTGTCGCCCGACCAGCGCACGATCACGTTCCACTTGCGGCGCGGCGTGAAGTTCCAGACGACCGCGTGGTTCAAGCCGACGCGGCCGTTCCAGGCCGACGATGTCGTCTTCACGTTCCGACGGATGCTCGATCCGGACGATCCGTTCCGCAAGGCCTACCCGGTCAGCTTCCCGTATTTCAGCGACCTCGGGTTCGACCGCAACGTCGAGCGCATCGACAAGGTCGACGACTACACGGTGCGCTTCGTGCTGAAGGCGCCCGACGTCGTGTTCGTGCGCAATCTCGCGATGGCGTTCGCGTCGATCCTGTCGGCCGAGTATGCGTCCCAGCTCGCGGCACGCCACCGCGAGGCCGACATCAACCAGTTCCCGGTCGGCACCGGCCCGTTCCTGCTGCGCACGTACCAGAAGGACGCGGTGATCCGCTACGACGCGAACCCCGATTACTGGAAACCGGACGACGTGAAGCTCGCCCATCTCGTGTTCGCGATCACGCCCGACCCGGCCGCGCGCCTGCAGAAGCTGGTGGCCGGCGAGTGCCAGGTATCGGTGTTCCCGCGCCCGGCCGACCTCGACACGGTGCGGCGCGACCCGAAGCTGACGTTGTTCTCGGGGATGGGCTTCAACGTCGGCTTCGTCGCGTACAACACGCAGCATCCGCCGCTCGATCGCGTCGACGTGCGGCGTGCGCTCGACATCGCGATCGACAAGTCGGCGATCATCAAGACGGTGTTCAACGGCGACGCGAAGATCGCGACGAACCCGATGCCGCCCGCGCAATGGTCGTACAACCCGCGCCTGAAGGATGCGCCGCGCGATCCGGCGGCCGCCAAGCGGCTGCTCGCGCAGGCCGGTTTCCCGAACGGCTTCGACCTGACACTGTGGGCGATGCCCGTGCAGCGCCCGTACAACCCGAATGCGCAGTTGATGGCGCAGCTGATCCAGCAGGACTGGGCAAAGATCGGCGTGCGCGCGAAGATCGTCAGCTACGAATGGGGCGAATACAACCGCCGCGCGAAGCACGACGGGCAGCACGACGCGATCCTGTACGGCTGGTCGGGCGACAACGGAGACCCCGACAACTGGCTCGGTACGCTGCTCGGTTGCGACGCGGTGCACGGCAGCAATCTCGCGAAATGGTGCAATCAGGATTTCGAACGACTGGTGGACGCCGCGCGTTCCAGTCCTGACGTCGCGAAGCGCACGGCGCTGTACGAACAGGCGCAGGTCGTGTTCAAGGATCAGGTGCCGTTCACGCCGATCGCGACGTCGATCGTGTCGCTGCCCGTGTCCAAGCGCGTGCACGGGCTGACGTTCTCGCCGCTCGGCGGGCACCGTTTCGACGGGGTCTGGCTGGATTGACGCACGGGCCGCGCGCACGCGCGGCCTGCGCTTCGTTCCGCGTGGCGTGACGGGAAAGGCCGGCGCACCGCGGTGCGCCGGCTGCCGCCGGTTCAGTTGAGCGCGACCGCCGCCGCGGCTTCGACCGGCGAGCCTTCGAGCGCGATCGATGGCCGGCCGTCGGGGCCGACCGGCACATCGCCGGTGAGCGTCGTGCGATAGAGCTGGCGGTCGAAGTCGAGATCGAAGATGTCGACGGGCGCGAGGTGGGCGGTCGCGCGGTTGTCCCAGAACGCGATGCTGCGCGGCTCCCACTTGAAGCGGATCGTGAATTCCGGTCGCGTCACGTGTTCCCACAGCAGTTCGAGCAGTGCCTGGCTCTCGCGCGGCGTCAGCCCGACGATCGATTTCAGGAAGCTCGGGCTCACGTACAGCGCGCGTTCACCGGTCTCCGGATGCACGCGCACGAGCGGATGCTCGGTTACGAGCGGCCGGCGTTCGACCGCGTCGTCGAACGCATCGGTTGCGCGCGCGCCGGCCGGCGGCGTGAAGCGATGAATGCCGCGCAGGCCGTCGACGAAGCCGCGCAGCGGCGCGGACAGCGTTTCGTACGCCCGCACGAGGTTCGTCCAGTGGGTGTCGCCGCCGTACGGCGGGATCGTCACGCCACGCAGGATCGACGCCCACGGCGGGTTCACGGCGGCCGTCACGTCGGTGTGCCAGCCGGTCCACGGCCGGCGCACCGGTTCGCCTTCGAAGCGGGTTGCCTTGCGATGCTTCGCGACCGAATAGACGGCGGGATGCCCGTCGACGTGCCCGAACACCGGGTGGCCGACCGTCGGCTCGCCGAACTGCGCGGAGAACGCGACGTGCTGCTCGTGCGTGAGGAATTGCTCGCGGAAGAAGACGACGCGCCATGTCAGCAGCGCGGCGCGAATCGCCGAGATCTGCGGCGTGGTCAACGGTTGCGTGAGATCGACGCCGCGTATTTCCGCACCGATATGGGCGGACAACGGGATCACGTCGACCGGCTGGGCGGCGGGTTCGAGTAGGGCGCTCATGCGACGCTCCTGGCGGAAGTGAAGGGGGCGCAGGGCCGACATCGTTGCGCGTGCATGCGTCGGTCCGATGGCGGGAACTGCATGGTCGGGTGTCTTGTGGCGGATAGCGGATAGCGGATAGCGGATAGCAGGGCAGGCGCGGCGGCGCGCACGGAACGGCGCCGCCGCGGGACGCGGGCGTTACTGCAGCGTCGCGCCCGGCCCCTTCAGCACGACGCTCTGGCGGCCGTCGATGCCGACCGGCACGTCGCCGTGCACGGTCGCGCGGCGCACGACGCGGCGCGCATCGCCGTAGTCGTTGATCGCGTAGTGCTGCGTCGCGCGGTTGTCCCAGATCGCGACGTCGCCTTCCTGCCAGTTCCAGCGCACGGTGTTCTCGAGGCGCGTCACATGTTCGTGGAACACCTGCAGCAGGTGCGCGGAATCCTGCGCCGACAGCCCCTTGAGCCGCTGCACGAAATGGCCGAGCACGAGCGTGCGTTCGCCGGTTTGCGGATGGACGCGCACGACCGGGTGCTCGGTTTCGTAGACGGTCGACGTGAACACTTCGCGGTAGCGCTTCAGTTGCGTATCGTCGGCATGCACGTGCGTCGACGCGTAGTCGTACGCGTTGGTATGCAGCGCCCACAGCGTGTCGGCGAGCGCGCGCAGCGGGTCGGGCAGGTTCGTGTAGGCGGCGGCCGTGTTGGCCCACACGGTATCGCCGCCGAACGGCGGAATCACGACCGCGCGCAGGATCGAGATCTTCGGGTACGCATCGACGAACGTCACGTCGGTGTGCCACGAATTGGCGCGTGCGCCGTGTGCGGAATCGAGTTCGAGCAGGTGCGCGCTGCCGTCGACGGACGGCACGGTCGGGTGGGCGACGGTATCGCCGAAGCGGCGTGCGAACGCTTCCTGCGCGGTGTCGTCGAGATGGTGCTGGCCACGGAAGAACAGCACCTTGTGGCGCAGCAGCGCGGCCTGGATCGCGTCGAACGTCGCGTCGTCGAGCGTGCCCGACAGCCGCACGCCGGCGATCTCGGCGCCGATCCGGCCGGCGACCTGGCGAAGCTGGAGCGGGGCGGCGGCCGTGCGCGGCGCGGCGTGCGAAGCATGCGAAGACGGTTGAGCGGCGTGCTGGACTTCGGACATCGGGAGTCTCCTGGAGTCGGGTCGGTCGAGTCTCCATTCAAGCAGGGACCGTGCGCAACCGGAACCGATGAATCGTCACAACCTTAGCGTGCGTGCAGCGACGATCGATATGCATCGTCATGCTGAGCAAATTGGCGCGCCACGCGTGCTACCACGCGAGCCGCCATTCGCCGATCCGGTGCGGGCGCGGCGGGTCGATGCGCTTGCCGCCCGGGCGATCGTCGCCCGGCGGGTCGCTGTCGTCGAAACCGGCGAGCACGGTGTCGCGCAACCGCGCGAATTCCGGCGAATCGCGCCGGCGCGGGCGCGGCAACGCGACATCGACGATGCGCTCGATGCGGCCCGGACGCGGTGCCATCGTCACGACGCGGTCGCCGAGATACACGGCTTCGTCGACGTCGTGCGTGACGAGGATCATCGTGATGCGCTCCTGCTCCCAGATGCGCAGCAGTTCGTTCTGCATCCGCGCGCGCGTCTGCGCGTCGAGCGCGCCGAACGGCTCGTCGAGCAGCAGCACGCGCGGGCGGTTCACGAGGCCGCGTGCGATCGCGACGCGCTGCGCCATCCCGCCCGACAGCTGGTTCGGGTACGCATGTTCGAAGCCGTTCAGCCCGACTAGCGCGACGTGATCCGCGACCGCGCGGCGCTTCGCGGCCGCGTCGAGCGGTGCGTTGCGTAGCGCGGCCTCGATGTTCTGCGCGACGGTCAGCCAAGGGAACAGCCGATGATCCTGGAACACGATCCCGCGCTGCAGCGACGTGTCGCGCACGCGCTCGGCGCCGGCACGGATCTCGCCCGCGTAATCGGTGTCGAGCCCGGCGATCAGCCGCAACAGCGTCGACTTGCCGCAACCGCTCGCGCCGACGATCGTGACGAATTCGCCTGCGCGCACGTGCAGCGACACGTCGTCGAGCACGGCGAGCACGGTGCCGCGTTGCGCGTAGTGCTTGCTCACGTGGAGGATGTCGAGCGAATCGGAGGCGAGGGTCGTCATGGCGGTGCGAGGATGGAGGTGGGGGAAGGAAAGGGCGATCAGCGCCGCAGGTCGCCGCGCCGGGCCAGCACCTTGCGCTCGATCGCACGCGCGATCGCGTTCAGCGCCCAGCCGGTCACGCCGACGACGATGATGCCGAACAGCACGAGATCCATCCGGAACTGCTCGCTGCCGTCGATCAGCGTGTTGCCGATCCCGCTGCCGGCGACCAGCAGGTATTCGGCGCCGAGCGTCGCGAGCCACGAATAGATCAGGCCGAGATACAGCCCGGTAAAGATCGACGGCAGCGCGGCCGGCAGGATCACGTAGCGGACGAGCTGGAGCCGCGAGTAGCGCAGCGCGCGGGCGACGTCGACATACGCGCGCGGCACCGCATGAATGCCGTCGCAGGTGTGCGCGGCGACGGGCAGCAGCGCGGCGAGCGACAGGAACACGACCTTGGCGACGTCGCCGAGGCCGAACCACACGGAAATCAGCGGAATCCACGCGAACAGCGAGATCTGCTTGAACGTGTCGAAGCTCGGGCCGACCATCCGCGCCGCGATGCGCGACAGCCCGAGCGCGGCGCCGAGCAGCAGCCCGCCCGCCGCGCCGATCGCGAAACCGCAGGCTTCGCGCGCGAGCGACGCGGACAGCGCGCGGCCGAGCGCGCCGCTCGTGGCTTGCGCCCATGCGGTGCGCAACACGTCGGCCGGGCCGACGAGCAGCCCGCTGTTCACGAGGTGCGCGGACGAGATGGCCCACCACAGCGCGAACGCGACGAGCGGCAGGACGAAGCCGCGCCAGTCGGGTGCATGCAGGCGGCGGGCGGCCGTGGCGGCCGGCGGTGTAGCGTCCGGCGAGGCGGAATGCGTCACGGGAGAATCTCCTTCGGTTGCGCGGGCAGGGCGGGCGGTTCAGCCGCGGAACGCGGACGGCACGCCGCGGCGCAGGCGCGCTTCGAGTGCGTCGAGCAGCCGGTTGATCAGCAGGCCGACCGCGCCGACGACGATCACGGCGGCCATCACGAGATCGAGCTGGAACAGTTGCCGCCCGTACACGATCAGGTAGCCGAGCCCCTCGGACGACGCGACGAGCTCGACGACGACGAGCGCGAGCCACGACTTCGTGAACGCGAGCCGCACGCCGGTCGCGAGCGTCGGGATCGCGGCGGGCAGCACGACGTGCACGATGCGTTGCCGGCGCGTGTAGCCGAAGACGCGCGCGACTTCGTCGAGCGCGGGTGGTGTCTGGCGAAACCCTTGCAACGTGCTCAGCGTGACGGGGACGAGCGCCGCATGCGCGATCAGCAGGTACTTGAGCGGTTCGCCGACGCCGACGAGCAGCAGCAGGAACGGCAGCCAGCCGAGCACCGGAATCTGCACGAGCGCGTTGAAGCTCGGCAGCACGTAGGCTTCCAGCGTGCGCGACAGGCCGAGCGCGACGCCGGTCGAAAAGCCGAGCAGCGAGCCGACGGCAAACCCGACCAGCACGCGCTGCAGGCTGACCAGCGTGTGGCGTACGAGATCGCCGCTCGTCGCGAGATCCGCGAGTGCGTCGAACACGCGCGCGGGCGGCGGCAGGATCTGCGGCGCGATCCAGCCGCGCGCGCTGCCGATGCTCCACAGCGCGAACAGCAGCGCGGGCAGCAGCCACGGCGCGAGCCGCCACGACCACCGTTTCACGTTCGCCGCCCGGTGCGGCGGCGCGGCAAGCGCGGCGAGCGTACGAGGCTCGGAGGACGGGACGGAAAACGCGGTGTCGCTCATCGGGGCGGGTCCGGGTCAGGAAAGGGGCTTGCCGGCCGCGTCGTAGCGTTGCCAGTAGCTTTCGAGCTTCAGCGTGCGCAGCGCGTTGTCGAGATACTTCGGCTCGAACCAGCCGTCGACGTCGACCGGCTGGCGGATCAGCTTCAGCGCCAGCGCATCCTGCGCGACGGACTTGTAGCGCGCGACGACGAACGGATCGATCAGCGGCGACAAGCGGTCCTTCAGGCGCTGGTTCGCATAGTCGGCCTGCCACGACGAAACCGGCACGCCGCTCTTCGCCCACAGCTTGAACAGCGCATCGCGGTTCGCCTCGTCGGACGACCATTGCGCGCCCTTCACGAGCGCGGTGACGACGCGCTGCACGATGTCCGGATGCTCGTGCTCGAAATCGTCGAGCACGAGCAGGTGGGTCTGGCGCGTGAGCTGCGGGCCGTCGTTCTGCGATTCGTAGATGATCTTCGCGAGCCCCGCGTCGCGCAGCTTGTACAGCTGGTAGTCGCCTACCGACGCGTCGATGCCTTTCGACGCGAGTGCGGCGAGCGAGCTCGCGGCGTCGAGGTTGATCACGCGCAGGTCGCGTTCGCCGAGGCCGTTTTTCGCGAGTGCGTTGTCGGCGACGAGCTGCAGGTTCGTGCCGCGGAAGATCGACACGCGGCGGTCCTTCAGGTCCTTGATCGAGCGGATGGTGGAGTCGGGCGGTACCGCGATCTTGACGCCCGAGCGCACGCTCGTGGCGAGCAGCAGGTGCGTCTTGATCCCGTTCGCACGCGCGAGCACGGCGGGCAGGTCGCCCTGGTACGCGAAGTCGAGCGCCTTGTTGGCGATCGCCTCGTTGACGGCCGGCCCCGCGCCCTTGAAGAACAGCCACTGCACCTTGATGCCGTCCGCCGCGAACTCTTTTTCGACGAGCTGCTGCAACTGCGCGGTGGCGGCGCTCGATCCGCCGAACGTCGGCGGATCGCCGGCGCCTTGCTGGGCGACGCCGATGCGGATGGTGGCGGGTTTGTCGGCGTGCGCGGCGGCGGCCGGCAACGCAATGAGGGACGCGATGAACAGCGATCGCAGCAGGCGCAGTGGAAGCATGAATCGATGGATCCGGAACGTTGGGGAGCGAGGCCGGGCCGCAGCCCGTCGGGGCATTCTCGATGACGTGCCGGGGGCGGACAAGAAACGATTTGAACTATGCTTATCGGCGCTTTGCGGGTTGCCGC
Organism: Burkholderia sp. D-99; assembly: GCF_011605345.1. GTDB lineage: Bacteria > Pseudomonadota > Gammaproteobacteria > Burkholderiales > Burkholderiaceae > Burkholderia. The sequence goes on along the minus strand of NZ_JAAOXM010000001.1, from coordinate 1,255,316 downwards.
GCCGGGCGTTGCGTGCTTTGCGGACGAGAACCGCATTCACATGCATTGGACATTCATTCAGGATTCCAATCATTTAGATTGAAACCGGATGATGAATCAGGCAATTGCCGATTGGAAAAACGATTTGGACGAGCGTGGATTCGAGTGCGGATCGCTTGCCGAATCAGGGCGGAAAGACGGGGGCGAGTAATCGGGGGAATGTGATGCGAACCCGTCATTTTTGCCGGGATGGCATGCTGGACATGGCGAGACGTGTGCATGCGGATCGGCGCGGCATGCCCATAAATCGAATGGAAACGGTTCGATTTCCGGTCGGTAAATCATGCGCGGCAACAGTAGCAACACCTGTGCCGATATGCGAACCATGCGCAATGCCGCGAGGAAAAATGACCGTAAATGAACGATAAGGCTTTCATCGTTGCAGGGTGAAATCCATAAATGCATTCCGACGCCAAATAATTTGAATTCACCTGAAAAATTGTCTATACCCTAGACGAATCAGCGCGGTTGCATCGTGCGGGGAAGACCGCACCGAGGATGCAGGCACGCAACGGTCGAAGTCATCGTTGCACGCCGCGTATGGTAGGGATCGAGAGAATTCCGGGGGATGCGAACGACCCAGTGCCAGGGTCGCCCGCATGCATCGCAATGGGCGAATGTTCTGCGCAAACACCGGAGCAACGGAGCGTCTTTGCGTTCAACGGTCGGTCACCGACCCGTTACACGGAGGTTGCCATGCTGCAATACGTCAAGTCCCTGCTGCGTGACGAACGCGGCGTCAGCTCGCTCGAATACGCCGTGCTGGCCGGTATCGTCGTGGTCGCGCTGGCGGCGGTCGGCGTGATCCTCAGCAGCACCAGCGGCGGCTTGCCGAGCGTGTTCTCGTCGCTGATCAGCAAGGTGACGAGCCTGATCTGATCCCCTGAACCCGCGCGCCGCCGACGAACACAGGGATCCGCAGCGGTAGAACGTATCCGGCCGGGGCGTGTCGACGGACGGCTCTCCCATGCTCATTCTCGTGCAGTCGGTGGCCACGGTCTTGCTGGCCTCGCTCGCCGCGCAGGATCTGCGCGTGCGGCGCCTGTCCAATCGCGCGGTGCTGGCGTTCGCGGTGCTGTATTTCGTCGCGGCGGCGCTTGCGCGCGACGGGCTCGCGCCGCTGGCCGCGCATGTCGCGACCGGCGCGGCGATGCTGCTGCTGTTCGGCGGCATGCGCCACGCGGGCTGGATCGGCGGAGGCGACGTCAAGCTGGCGGCGGCGGTATGCCTGTGGGCCGGCCCGGCACTGGTGTTTCCGGTGCTGACGAGTGTCGGCGCGGGCGGTGCCCTGTGCGGCGTCGCGTGGCTGGCGTTGCGGCCGCGGCGCGCCGCGCCGGTCCGCACGGTCGCTGCTCGCGGCGTGCCGTATGGCGTTGCGCTCGCGCTGGGCGGCACGCTGGCCGTCTGGGCGTCGTTTCCATACACGGTTTCACTGACCTAGCCGGGGGGACGCACGCCGCCATGCCCAAACCGCTGAGACTGGCCGTGCTCGTCGTTGCCGCCGGCATCGGTGCGTTCATGCTGCGCGAACTGTACGTCGCCGCGTCGACGCCGTCGGCGCACGCCGAAACGGATCAGGCGCGCGTGCGCGTCGCAGCCGCCGATTTGCCGGAAGGGCTGCTGCTGCGCGACAACGATCTGGCGTGGCAACGCATGCCGCGCGCTCAGGTGCCGGCCGGCGCGTTCGTCGAGTCGCAGCCGGGCGCGGACCTGAAGGGCGCGCTGCTGCGCAGCCACGTCGGCGCGGGCGCACCGATTCGCGTCGAGAACGTGATCCCGGCCGGCGCGCCGGATTTTCTCGCGGCCGCGCTGCAACCCGGCATGCGCGCGATCTCGGTGCCGGTCGACGACGTGTCGGGCAACGCGGGGCTGATCCAGCCGGGCGACTTCGTCGACGTGTTGTTGACGCAACAGATCGGCGGCTCGGCAACGTCGCCGGGCACGTTCGAAGCGGAGACGGTGGTGCGGCGCGCGCGCGTGCTCGCAGTCGGTTCCGAATTCCAGCGCGCGAAGGCGGCCGCAAGCGCACCGGACGCGACGGCGCGTGCGCGCACGGTCACGCTCGAGGTCGCGCCGCGCACCGCGCAGGTCGTGCTGGTGGCGACCCGCCTCGGCTCGCTGTCGCTCGCGCTGCGCAGTTTCGCGACCAGCGACCGGCGGCAGCCGGCAGGGGGCGACGCGCAGGAGTCCGATTCAGAGCCCGATACGCAGCCCGTATGGGCCGGCGACGTGTCGCGCGCAGCCCGCGAGGCCGCACGCGAGCCGTCCGCCGGGGCGGATACCGGCGCGCGGCCGGCGTGGCGCAACAACGCGGTCGTGATCTATCGCGGTTCGTCGGTCGACGACGGATCGCGTGGCGGCGGGACCGGCACGCCGGGCCTGCCGCCGCTGCCGACCGGGCTGCCGTCCTGGCCGGCGATGCCCGCGACGCCGGGCGGTGCCAATGTCGCGGCGGAGACGACTGCGCCGCCGCCGGGCGCGACGGCGCAGTGACGGTTTGACGATTCGGGCCGGCCGCCCGGCGGCCGGCATTTGACGGGAACACGCATGGTGCGCATGGTTCGTTGGATCGCTTTCCTGGGCCTGGCCTGCGGCATCGCGTCCGGGGGCGCCGCCGCGCAGGTCGCGCGGGCGCCGGACGCGGGCGCGCCGCTGTCGATCGCGACCGGCAAGGGGGAGCTGCTGTCGCTGCCCGAGCCCGCGACCGCGATGTTCGTCGCCGATCCGGCCATCGCGGACATCCAGGTGCCGTCGCCGCGCACCGTGTTCGTGTTCGGCAAGAAGGCGGGCACGACCACGCTGATCGCGCTCGGCGCGAACCATCGCCCGATCCTGCGCAAGACGGTGATCGTGCAGGTCGACACGGCGTCGCTGCAGGGCGTGCTCGACAGCCGCTTTCCGCAACTGAAGCTGGCGGTGTCCGGTGCACCGGGCTCGCTGATGGTGTCGGGCAAGGTGCCGAGCGCGGCCGACGCGGACGCCGTGATGCAGTCGCTCACGCCGTACCTGCACGACAAGGAAAAGATCGTCAACCGGCTCACGCTGTCGCGCCCGATCCAGGTGAACCTGCGCGTGCGGGTGACCGAGGTGAGCCGCAACATCACGCAGCAGCTCGGCATCAACTGGAGCGCGCTGGGCGGCGCCGGCAACTTCGTCGGCGGCCTGTTCAACGGGCGCACGCTGTTCGATCCGACGACCAGCCTGTTCAACCTGTCGCCGACGGGCGCGTTCTCGGTGCTCGGCGGATTCCGCGCGGGGCGCTGGTCGATCGACGTGGTGCTCGACGCACTCGACCAGGAGGGCCTGATCACGATGCTCGCCGAACCGAACCTCACCGCGATGTCCGGCGAGACCGCGAGCTTCCTCGCGGGCGGCGAGATTCCGATCCCGGTTGCGCAGGCCGGCTCGTCGACCGGGGCGATCACGGTCGAGTTCAAGCCGTTCGGCGTGTCGCTCGATTTCACGCCGACCGTGCTCGCCGACAACCGGATCAGCCTGAAGGTGCGGCCCGAAGTGAGCGAAATCGATACGACCAACAGCGTGACGACCGGCGGCGTCAAGGTGCCGGGGCTCACGGTGCGGCGCGTCGAGACGACGGTCGAGCTGTCGAGCGGGCAGAGCTTCGCGATCGGCGGGCTCCTGCAGAGCCAGACGGCCGACACCGTGTCGCAGATCCCGGGGCTCGGCCGGCTGCCGATCATCGGCCGGCTGTTTTCGTCGAAGAACTTCCAGGACAACAAGACCGAGGTGGTCGTCATCGTCACGCCGTACATCGTGCAGCCGGCCGGTCCCGGCCAGCTCGAGCAGGCGATCGACACGGTCGCGCGGCCGAGCAGCGACCTGGAATTCGCGGTGCAGCGCAACCTGGGGCTCGACCTGCTGTCGGGCGATACGCCGCGCCTCGTCGGCGCCGCGGGCTTCGTGTACTGAACCGGAGGCGCGCGCATGCGAACCCGATCGACCGTTGCCGTACTGCTGCCGCTGGTGCTCGCGGGCTGCCTGTCGGCGCCGCCGCCGGTCAACCTGCCCGATGCGCGGACGATCGGCTTCGACGGCGCGCACGCGGTGGCGCCCGATTGCGCGAAGCTGATGCAGCCGTCGCATCTCGTCGACGCGGGGTTCGCGCGGCCCGGCGTGCCGTTCGGCTGCGCGACCTACTCGAACCTCGCGGCGATGCTCGCGCGGCCGGAGGATCTCGTCGCGCCCGTGCCGTACGGCGGCGCGGACGCGCAGACCGCGGCCGACGCGGTGCGCCGCTACGTCGAGGATCGCGTGAAGGAGCCGACGCCAGGCAAGGCGCTGACGACCGGCTCGCCCAGCCATTGAACGCACCCGGATGCCATCACGATGCCGCCCATGAACCTCCTCGATCGTCAGAGCGCCCGGCGCGCCGCGTCCACGGGCGCGGCCGATCTCGTCGCGGTCGTCGCCGATTCGGGCAGCGAGGACGTGATACGCCGCGTCACGCAGGAGCTGTCGATCACGCGTACCCACTTGCAGCCAGGCACGTGCGACGATGCGATCCGGCTGCTGCAGCAGTACGAGCGTTCGCCGCGCCAGCTCGTCATCGACGTGTCGGATTCGGTGCTGCCGGTGTCGGACCTGATGCGGCTCGCCGACGTGTGCGACCCGTCGGTGCGTGTCATCGCGATCGGTACGCAGAACGACGTCGGGCTGTTCCGCAACCTGCTCGGCATCGGCGTGCAGGACTACATCGTCAAGCCGCTGACCGTCGAGCTGATGCGGCGTGCGCTGACGGCGACGGAATCGGTCGTGCAGGCGCGCACCGGCAAGGTCGTCAGCTTCATCGGCGCCCGCGGCGGCGTCGGCGCGACCACGATCACGGTGAGCCTCGCGCGCTTCCTGGCGGGCGAGAAGCGCCGCCGGGTGGCCTACGTCGACCTGAACCTGCATGGCGGCGGCGCGAACTCGATGTTCGGGCTGTCGAGCAACAACGGGCTGATCGAATTGCTGAACATGGCGCAGCGCCCCGACGACGCGTTGTTCGAGCGCATGTTCGTCACGAAGGGCGACCGGCTGCACGTCCTGTCCGCCGAGCTGGCGTACGGTGCCGACGTGCCGCTGGCCGACGAGGCCGTCGCGCGCCTGGTCGACATGCTGAAGGACCGCTTCCACTACGTGCTGTTCGACGTCGGGAGCAGCGCGGGCAAGCTGCTCGAGGACGCGCTCGTCGCGTCCGATCTCGTCCACGTCGTGGTCGACCGCTCGGTGCACGCCGCATACGAGGCCGCGCGGCTCGTGCGCTTCGTGCGGGAACTGCCCGGCGAGCGGCTGCTGTCGATGGTGCTGAACAACCCGCTCGCGCCTGTCGCCGGCCGCGTCGAGCCGGTCGATTTCGAGGAGGCGTTCGGTGGCGCGACGCTGCACGAACTGCCGCACGAGCCGCAGACGCTCGCGGTTGCCGAGAACCTCGGCGAGCCGATCGAAGGCGCGAAGCGGCATGGCTTCGTGGACCAGATCCGGCAGCTCGCGAACGGCATCACCGGCGAGCCGATGGCCGTCGCCGAGCCGTGGTTTGCGCGGCTCGCCAGGTGGAGGAAGCGATCGTGACGTTCGGGACCCGCAACCGGCCGCCGGCGGACCCCGCGCCGGCCGCGACGCCCGCCGTGGCGCACGAGCCGACACCGGCTGCGGCCCCGGCTCCGGCCCCGGCGGACACGCCCGCGCCCGCGCCCGCGCCGGCACCGGCACCGGCACCGGCACCGGCCCGCGCACCCGTGGCGGCCGATACCCACGAGGCGCTGATCCGGTCGAGCAAGTTCGACGCGATCCGCCACGCGGTGTTCACGTCGATGAACATGTCGGCGGCGTTGATGAAGACGCGCGACGAGGTGCGCGCGGGCATCGAGCAAGTGGCCGCGCATACGGTCGATCGCGAGCGCCTGAAGATCACGGCCGGCGAGCAGGTGCTGATCGTCGATGCAATCCTGAACGACATGTTCGGCGTCGGGCCGATCGAGCCGCTGCTTGCCGACGACACGGTCACCGACATCCTCGTCAACGGGCCCGACCAGGTGTACGTCGAGCGCGCGGGCCGGCTCGAGCTCACGTCGCTGAAGTTCCGCGACGACGCGCACGTGGCGAGCGTCGCGCAGCGGATCGCGGCAGCGGTGGGGCGGCGCGTCGACGAGAGCAGCCCGATGGTCGATGCGCGACTCGCCGACGGCAGCCGTGTGAACGTCGTGCTGCCGCCGATCGCGATGCGCGGCCCGTCGATCTCGATCCGCAAGTTCGCGAAGCGCGACATCACGCTCGCGCGGATGGCGCAGCAGGGCAACATCTCGCCGCCGATGCTGCAGGTGCTGAAGGTCGCGTGCGCGTGCCGGCTGAACATCGTGATCTCGGGCGGCACCGGCTCGGGCAAGACGACGCTGCTCAACGCGCTGTCGCAGCACATCGAGCAGCACGAACGGATCGTGACGATCGAGGATGCGGCCGAGCTGCAACTGCTGCAGCCGCACGTCGTCAGCCTCGAAACCCGCCCGGAAAACACCGAGGGGCTCGGCGGGATCTCGCAACGCGATCTCGTGCGCAACGCACTGCGGATGCGGCCCGACCGCATCATCCTCGGCGAGATTCGCGGCCCCGAGGCATTCGACGTGCTGCAGGCGATGAACACAGGGCACGACGGCTCGATGACGACGATTCACGCGAATTCGCCGCGCGATGCGATCAGCCGGCTCGAGAGCATGGTCATGATGGCGAACGCGAACCTGCAGCTGCTGTCGATCCGGCGCCAGATCGCGAGCGCCGTGCACCTGTTCGTGCAGATCGAGCGGATGCGCGACGGCGTGCGGCGCGTCACGCGGATCACCGAGATCGTCGGGATGGAAGGCGAGGTGGTCATCACGCAGGACCTGTTCGCGTTCCGCCAGGAAGGCGACACGACGCGCGACTCCGTGAAGGGAGTGTTCGACGCATCGCCGTTGCGGCCGGGATTCGCGGCGCGCGCAGCGTATTACGGCGTCGAGGATGCGCTTGCCGAGGTATTCCGGCAATGAGGGCGGCCGACCTGTTCGCGGCGGGCGCGTTCGTGATGATCCTCGCGATCGGGCTCGTGCTGTCGTCGCTGTTCGATCGCGCGAGCCAAACACCGGCCCAGCGCATCCGCGCACGGATGCGCCGGCTGTCGCCGTCGCTCGCCGGGCGCGACGCTCACGCGTCCGCCACGCCCGGTGTCGCGCTGTTCAACCTCGAACGCCGGCAAGGCCGCGTGCGCGCATGGGTGCAGCGCCGCGTGACGCGGGTGCTCGCGGTAGGCGGCAAGGGCGGGGTGAGGATCGTCGTCGCGAGCACGATCGCCGGCGCGATCGCGGCGATCGTCGCGGTGAAGCTGATCGGGCCGCCGGACTTCCTGCGTCCGTTGATTTACGTCGGGTTGCCGCTGGTCGCGATGCGCGCCAGCTACCGTGCGCTGGTCGACCGTTTCCGGATCCGTTTTCTCGAAGCGTTCCCCGACGCGATCGACGTGATCGTGCGGGCCGTGCGCGCGGGCATTCCGGTCACGCAGGCGATCAGCATGGTCGGCGACAGCGCGGCCGAGCCGGTGCGCGCGACATTCCGCTCGATGGGCGACAGCCTGCGGGTCGGCGCGGATCTCAAGGACGTGCTGACGCAGTCGGCGGACCGGCTGATGATCGCGGACTTCTCGTTCTTCACCGTCTACCTGCTGCTGCAGCGCGAGACCGGCGGCAGCCTCGGCGAAACGCTCGACGAGCTGTCGAGCATCATCCGCACGCGCCGTGACATCCGCCTGAAGACCCGCGCGCTGACCGCCGAAGGGCGCATCACGACCAACATCATTTCGGCGGTGCCGTTCGTGATGATCGGCGCGCTGTTCCTCGTGAACCGCGACTATGTGATGCTGCTGTTCACGACGCACCCGGGGCACACGATGCTGACGCTGGCGGCCGGGTTGCTGACGGTCGGCCTGCTGGTGATCCGCAAGATCTCGAAACTGGATACCGCGCGATGACGATGTCGATACTGGCCGCCCGCGGCCTCGAGTTGCTGTTGTTGCTTGCCTGTGTCGCGATGGCGCTCGCCACGCCCGGCGGCGGCACCCGCCAGCGGATCGCCGCGCGCGTGCGGCAGGCGGCCGGGCAGCACCCGCCGGCACCGGTGGCGGGGTGGCTGCAGCCGGGGGGCGTGCGCCTGGGCCTGACGCGCCGGCTCGCGCAGTTGGGCGAACGGCTGCCGGTGCTCGACCCGATGCAGCGCGTGAAGCTCGGCCTGCAACTGACGCGCGCGGGCTTTCGGGAGCGCCGCGCGGTGTCGTCGATGATCGGGATCAAGCTGAGCTGCGGCGTGCTGTTCGCGTGCGGCGCGATCGCGTTCAGCCCGCTGATTCCGCGCTTCGGTGAATACTTCGTGATCCGGGCGCTGGCGATGGTCGCCGCGTTCGTGGTCGGCGTGATCGTGCCGGAATACGTGCTCGGCGCGATGATCCGGCGGCGGCGGCGAATTATCGCCGCGTGCTTTCCGGACGCGCTCGACCTGCTGGTGATCTGCACGATGGCCGGCAACAGCCTCGCATCGGGCATCCGGCGCGTCGCGCACGAACTGTCGCGTATCTGCCCGCCGCTCGCCGACGAGCTGACGGTGTGCGCGGACGAGCTCACGCTGAGCGGCGACGTGTCCGCGACGCTCGCGCATTTCGCGATGCGCGTCGATTTCACGTCGGCGCGCTCGCTCGCGACGACGCTCACGCAGTCGCAGCGGTTCGGCACGCCGATCACGCAGGCGCTGCGCACCCTGTCGCGTACCGAGCGCACCGAGCAGATCGTTGCGCTCGAGGAACGGGCCGCGAAGCTGGCGCCGAAGATCACGCTGCCGATGATGCTGTTCATCCTGCCGACGGTGTGCCTGATCGCGGCGGGCCCGGCGGCGATTCGCCTGCTCGAGGTATTCAGATGACACGATCCGTCGTACGTGCGCTCGCGCTCGCGGCCGTGCTGCCGGTGCTGGCCGGCGGCTGTGCGCCGGGCATCCAGACGCGGCCGGCGCTGTCGCACAAGAGCGACGACCCGCAGGCCGAGCTGCGCATCGCGGACAGCGCGCTCGCCGGCGGCAACGTCGATCTCGCGTCGACGTTGTACGAGAAGGTGCTCGCGAAGTATCCCGATTCGCTCGCGGCGCGCCTGGGGCTCGGCGACGTCAACTACCGCGCGGGCGACCTCGAGCGCGCGCGGATCCTCTACGACGAAGCGCATCGGCAGGCGCCCGCGGAACTCGGCCCGCAGCTCGGGCTCGCGCGCGTCGCGTTGCGGCAGCGCCGTCTCGACGAAGCCGCGCAGCGTTATCGCGACCTGCTCGCCGCGCAGCCCAACCATCCGCTCGCGGCGGAAGGGCTCGGCACCGTGCTCGACCTGCAGGGGCGTCATGCCGATGCGCAGGTCGTGTATCGAGAGGCGCTGCGCGTGCACCCGGACGCGCAGGGGCTGCGCGTCGACCTCGGGCTGTCGCTCGTGCTGAGCAACCGGCCGCGCGAGGGCGTGAACGTGCTGCTCGACGTCGCCGGGCTGCCGTCCGCGCCGTGGCAGGCGCGCCAGAATCTCGCGTTCGCGTACGGCGTGCTCGGCAACACCGATTCGGCGAAGAAGCTTTTGTCCGCGGATTTGCCGGCGTCGGCGGTGGCCGACAACCTGCGCTTCTACCAGGCGGTGCGCGCGCGGCTTGCGTCGCGCGGGGGGGCCGGCGGCGCGGCGTCGCTATCCGGTGCGGCGCTGGAGCCGGGCGTCGCCCCGCCGGGTGCGGGGGCCGCAAAATGACACGCGGGGCGACGGGCGCCCGCCGCGCGCGCGGCGTCGTGTCCCTCGAATTCGTGCTGATGCTGCCGTTCCTGCTGATGGTGCTGATCGGCATCATCGACACGAGCCTGATCCTGTGCGACAAGGCCGTCATCACGAACGCGAGCCGCGAGGCGGCGCGGGCCGGCATCGTGCTGCGCGTGCCGATGCTGACCACGACGCAGATCGCCGGCATTGCGCAGACCGCCATGCAGAACAGCCTGATCACCGGCGGCACCGCGACGGCACCGGCGGTGACCGTGACGCAGGCGAACGGCACGACGTCGGGCACCGCGCTGACGGTGACCGTGACCTACACGTATACGGGGCTCGTGCTGGGTTCCGCGTTCAGCGCGCTCACCGGCCCGGTGACGGTCTCGGCGACGTCGGTGATGCTCTATGAATGACGTGAGCGCAACGCAACCCGCCGGCCTCACGCGGCAGCGCGGTTCGGTCGCGCTGTTCTTCCTGCTGTTCCTGATCCCGCTGCTGTCGTTCGGCGCGCTGGCGATCGACATCGCGTGGGTGGTGACGGTGAACAACCAGTTGCAGAACGCGGCCGACGCGGCCGCGATCGCGGGGGCCGATGCGATGATGTCGTCGAGCGGCGGCGCGGTGAACTGGTCGCTGGCCGCGCCTGCGGCGAACGGCGTGATCGCGAAGAACTCGGCGGCCGGTGCGGCGCTGTCGACCGGCACGGTGACCACCGGCTACTGGAACGTCACGCGCAGCCCGGCGACCATGCAGCCGACGACCATCACGCCCGGCACGTACGACGTGCCGGCGGTGCAGGTCACCGTGTCGCGCACACCCGGCGTGAACGGCGGCTCGATTCCGCTGCTGCTCGGCGGGCTGCTGGGGATTACCGGCGCGTCGGGCAGCGCGACCGCGGTGGCGGTGCTGGCGGCGCCGGGCGGGGTGGCGGCCGGCGCACTGTTTCCGGTTGCAATCGACCAGTGCGTGTACAACCTGTACTGGAACGCGGCGACCAACCAGCCGCTGATCAATCCGCTGACCGGCCAACCGTACGAGTTCTCGATCACGAACGGCCAGGTCTATGGCCTGCTCTGCATGGGCGGGCAGTGGACGTCGTTCCAGTCGACCGCGACCGACACGACGACGATGGGCAATCTGATGGTGACCGGCAACCCGACGACGCTCAACATCGGCGACAGCATCAATCTCGCGACCGGCGTGAAGGCGACGCTCTATACGTCGGTGCCGGTCGGCATAACGGTGCTGCTGCCGGTCGTCACGCAGACCGCGACCAGCACCACCGTGCCGATCGTCGCGTTCGCGCCGTTCCATATCGACGTGTCCCTCGGCGGCTCGTACAAGTACATCCAGGGGCACTTCGTCGCCGGCGTGAAGATGACGGGCGTCGGGACCGGCGTCGGGCCGTACTACGGCGTCTACGTGCCGCCGCGGCTGGCGCTGTGAGCGCGCGGGTCGGTGCGCCGCAGCAGCACGAGGAGCGCGAACAGCGTCACGACCGGGCCGATCTGCGGCAATTGCAGCCACGGGTTCAGGTATTCGAGGATCGGCAACAGCCACATGAGCGCGATTGCCGTCTGTTCGCCGCGCAGCCAGCCGTCCTGCCAGCCGTCCTGCCAGCCGGCCGCCAGCATGCACGCGATCGCGATACCGAGCCACACGAGCTCGTAGTGCCACACGTACGGGTTTGCCGCGAGCGTCGTGACCGCCAGCACGGCCGCGCGCAGGCGGATGTCGCGCGAGCGTGTCCACACGACGCAGGCGGCCGCGATCGCCAATGCCGCGATGCACGCCTGCGCGGCATACGCGAGCCCGGGCGGCAGGCCCGCGAGGCGGAAGGCGGCGAACGGCGAAGGCGACGCGAACCAGAACACGACGCGTTGCTCGAGGAGGAGCGACCGAGCGAGCGCCGTGGCGGCGACGAACAGGTGCAGCGACTCGACGCCGCAGACCAGGACGCTCAGCGCAGTGAACGCGGTGGTGGCGAGCGCGGCCCACGCGATCGTGCGCCAGGCGCGCGTGGCGACCAGCACGAACGGGAACAGCAGCGCCATCTGCGGCTTGGCCGACAGCAGGCCGATGCAGAGGCCGGCACACATCGGCCGGCGGTCCGCCCAGCAGACGGCCAGCGCCGCGCACGACGCGGTCAGGAGCGCGTTCTGCCCGAACATCCCGGTGACGAACACACACGGGGCGGCGACCAGCGCGAACCCGCCGACGCGCGCTGCGCCGGGGATCGCGCCGAGGCCCGATACGCGCGATGCGGCGAAACCGAACACGACGATACCGAACACGACGAACAACGGATAGCCGATCGCATAGGGCAGCAGCGCCAGCGGCGTGACGAGCAGCAGGTTGGTGGGCGGGTACAGCCACGCGACGAGGTAGTCGTGGCGGAACTGCGGGAACAGGTCGGCGGCCAGCCGCGAGAAGGTCGGCAAATCGTACGCTTGCCACGGCGAGCCGTGCAGCATCACGTACGACGCCGACCAGAACACCGCGTAGTCGGCGCCCGGGCGCGACGGGACGGTGGCGGGCGCTTGACGTACGACGGATACCCAGGTCGCGAGGAACAGCGCATAGCACGCGAGCGCGACCGCGCTGTACACAACGACGCGCTGCGGTGTCAGCCATGCGCGGACGGGAGGGGCCGCCGAGCGCATCGTTTGCCGGGAGAGATCCATGCGTCGTGTGCGCGGTTACTTGACGGAGGCTTTCCGCGCACCGTGGCCGGCGGCAGACGCGGGGAGCGGCGCCCTGCGGCGGGCCGCGTGCGTGCGCTTGAGCGGGAACTGCAGCAGCGTCGACCCCGGATGCGCGGCGGCATCCCGCTGGGCGCGGTAACGACGCCGCACGAGATAGACGGGCCGCTGCTTCGACTCGTGATAGATGCGGCCGAGGTATTCGCCGATCACACCGATGCCGATCAGCTGGATGCCGCCCACGAACAGCATCACGGAGATGAGCGACGCGTAGCCGTGCACGGGGTTGCCGAACAGCAGCGTGCGCATGACGATGAAGGCGCCGTAGATGAACGAGAGGGCGGCGAATGCGAGGCCGATGTAGGTCCATACGCGCAGCGGCACGGTGCTGAAGCTCGTGATGCCTTCGAGCGCGAAGTTCCAGCGCCGCCATCCGGAGAATTTCGAGCGGCCGCCGCTGCGCGGCGCACGCGTGTATTCGATGATCTCGATGCGATAGCCGATCCACGCGAACAGGCCCTTCATGAAGCGCCGCCGCTCGGGCAGCGCGCGCAGCGCGTCGACGACCTGGCGGTCCATCAGCCGGAAATCGCCGACGTTCTCGGGCATCTCGACTTCGGAGAGGCGGTTGTGCACGCGGTAGTAGAGCGCGGCGGCCACGCGCTGCATCAGCGGATCGCACCGGCGGTCGGTGCGCTTCGCGGCGACGACCTCGGCGCCGGCGAGCCAGCGTTCGACCATCGCGGGGATCAGCGCGGGCGGATCCTGCAGGTCGGCGTCGATCAGGATCACGGCGGTGCCGGCGGCTTCGTCGATGCCGGCGGTGAGCGCGGCCTCCTTGCCGAAGCGCCGGGTGAGATCGACGATGCGCACACGCGAGTCGCCGGCGGCGACGTCGATCAGCCGGTCCAGCGTGTCGTCGCGGCTGCCGTCGTTGATGCAGACGATCTCGAAGCGCGCCGTATCGATCGACTCGAGGATCGGCAGCGTGGTCGCAAAGAATGCGTCGATTGCTTCCGCCTCGTCGTGGAACGGCACGACGAGCGATACCAGCGGCTTTCTGGCGTGCGCGGACATACGTCCCCCGAGAGATCCGGCCTGCGCTGCGCCGTATGGATCAGGTCGTCGTCCGCTGCAGGCCGGACGACAGGCGTTCTGATCATTGTAGGCAGGAATCGGGGATTCGTAACACGAATTGATGCGGGTGCGGCGGCGGGCGCGAACGATAACGGAGCGTCCCTCGACTGGCGAGCCGTGCGCGCAGCAGCATGAGCGGCGCGATCGACGTCACGAGCGGCCCGATCTGCGGCAGGTGCATGGCGCCGCCGTGACAGCGTGCACGGGTTGGCGCGGGGGAGGGATTTCAGCGATACGGCAGGCCGTTGCGGCGCCATCGGCGACCGCAACGGCCGCATGCGCAACGGTTAGCATGTCGATTCAACGATGACGATGACGGAGACAGTCATGCAAGTCCGGGAACTGACAGGTGCACCGCTGGATTACTGGGTCGCGGTCGCGGAAGGCCATGACGCCCCGCGCGCCGATACATCCGGATGTACATCGATTCACACGGCGGGTGGTACACCGACTCCGTTCGCGCCGTCGACCTCGTGGACGGACGGCGGCCCGATCGTCGAGCGCTTGCCGTTCGCCGCATTCGAGCGCGACGGCGGGCGTGGCGCGTGGCGGGCCGTGCTGCACCGTGCCGTGCCGGCCGCGGGCGAGCGCTGCACGTTCAACCAGTCGGGGCCGACGCTGCTGGTCGCCGCGATGCGCACGCTCGTCGCCTCGACGTTCGGCGACGACGTGCCGGACCTCGATATGGCGCGGCCACGCTGAACGCAGTCGCGCACGGCATCGTTCAGGCGGATACGTTCCGGATCGCGATCGAGGCGACATCGACGCGCCGCGGCAGGATCGCGTCGGTTGCCGCTCGGTCGGCGACACGCTGCAGCACGTCGATGTCGGCCCCGCTGAGGCTGCGCTGCGCCAGCGCGGCCCGGCGCGCGATGTCGGTGGCCGCGTCGGGCGGCAGGCGCGTGAGCGACGCATAGACGTTCGCATAGTCGGCGGGATGCGCGAGCGCCCATTGGCCCGCGCGGGCGAGCCGCGCCAGCACGTCCGCCAGCGCCGCGCGCTTTGCGCGATCGTCGAGCGTTTCGACCGGCGACGTGAGGAACGCCAGCCCGGAGTTGATGCCGCTGCCGTCGCGGACGATGCGCGCGCCGCGCCGTACCGCATGCCCGTAGTACGGGTCGAACGTCGCCCAGATGCCGATCCGTTTTGCCTCGAACGCGGCGAACGCGTCGACGGGCAGCACGAAGCGCACGTCGACGTCGCGCGGCGCGAGGCCGTGTTCGCGCAGCGCGCCGTACAACTGGTACTGCGAGATACTGCCGCGAGCGGACGACACGACGACGGTTTGCCCTTTCAGGTCGGCGACGGCGCGGACCGGCGATTCGGGCTGCACGACGATGCCGAGCGACGCCGGCGAGCCGACGCGCGTCGCGACGATCCGCAACGACGGGTCGCCGAGCGCGGCCGTCAGCACCGGCAGGTCGCCGGCCGGCGCGAGATCGATCGCGCCCGCGCGCTGCGCCTCGAACAGCGGCGCGGCACCCTGGAAATTGGCCCAGCGGAACCGGTAAGGCGTGCCGTCGAGCACACGCGCGGCTTCGGCGAGCGCGCGCAGGCCGCCGGCCTGGTCGCCGAGCACGAGTGTGACGCCCGACAGGTCGGCGCCGGCCGCATGGGCGGGGAGCGCGAGGCCGCCGGCGAGCGGCGCGGCGGCGAGGGCGGCAAGACGCTGCAGCACGCGGCGGCGCGCTGGGGCGGAGGATGGGTTCATCGGCGGTGTGTCCTCGGTCATCCGCGCGCAGGCGGCGCGGCTGCCGGTCAGGTTACGGAATCGGTTTCCGGCCGACAAACATCGAATCGTGCAATGCATATTCGCGCGGCGAAGCGGTGGCCGACATGGCCTTCGTTGCCGCACGCGGGCGTTTCATGCGGCGTCCTGCGCGACCGCCGGAACCGTCCGCAGGAACGCGCGCACCGCCGGCGCCTTTTCGAAGCGCCGGTGCGCAAGCGCCAGTTCCGACGTGATCGGCTTGCCGGCGATCGGCCGGTACACGACACCCGGCAGCGATACGCAGCCGGCCAGCGCATCGGGAATCACCGCGACCCAGCCGTTCACGGACACGCATGCGAGCACCGCGAGCAAGCCGCCGGGGCGGGCGGCGATCACCGGCGCGAAGCGGCCGCGGCGCGCGACTTCGAGCGTGCCGCGCTCCTGTTCGGGTACCGCGAAGCGTGCGTCGGCGAGGTCGGCCGCGCGAATGGCGGCCATCGACGCGTAGCGCGAACCGGCCGGCACGGCCGCGACGAATACGTCGCGCTGCAGCGTGACGATCCGCAGGCCGCCGGGCAGCGGCAGCGGCGGGCGGACGTACGCGAGATCGAGGCGGCCCGTGTCGAGCTGGTTCGCGACGTCGTCCATCGGCACTTCGCGCAGGTTCAGCTCGATGCGCGGGTGCGCGTCACGAAACGCGCCGACGGTGCGCTGCAGCGTGCCGGAATAGACGGCCGACGACACGTAGCCGATCTCGATCCGGCCGAGTTCGCCGCGCTCGGCCAGCGCCGCGAGTTCGCGGCCGCGCTGCAGGTGTTCGACCGCGGCGCTCGCCTCGGCGAGATAGGCCTCGCCGGCCGCGCTCAGCGTGACCGCGCGGCGCGACCGGTGAAAGAGGCGCACGCCAAGCACGCGTTCGGCCTCCTGGATCTGCCGCGTGAGCGCGGGCGGCGCCATGTCGAGCGCTTCGGCCGCGCGGGCGAAGTGCAGGTGTTGCGCGACGCTCAGGAACGCGCGCACGTGACGGAATTCGAGCCGATCCATGATTGCAATTTTCGTCAATAAAACAGCATCGGAGTATCAATGACAGGCAATACAGGGCAAGCCTAGCATACGGCTTGTTCATGTTGCCCCGGAGTTGCCGATGTCCCAGTCCTCACCCGTGTCGCCAGCAGGCGCGGCCGCCGCCCCGCACGCGGGCGCCCGCATGCCCGCCGCCGCGACGCTCGCCGTCGCGTCCGCCACCTGCTCGCTGATCGTGCTCGACACGAACGTGGTCGCCGTGTCGCTGCCGAGCATCGCGCGCAGTTTCCACGCGAGCTTCGCCGATATCGAATGGGTCGTGAGCGCATACATGACCGCGTTCGCCGCCTGCCTGCTGCCGGCCGGCGGGCTCGCCGACCGCTTCGGGCGCAAGCGGATGCTCGGCGCGGGGCTCGCGCTGTTCTTTCTCGCGTCGCTCGGCTGCGGCGTCGCGCCGTCGGCCGGCTGGCTGATCGCCGCGCGTGCGGTGAAGGGCGGCGGCGCCGCGCTACTGTTGACGGCCGCGCTCGCCGTGATCGCGAACCGTTTTCCGGAGGGGCGCGAACGGGCGCGCGCGTGGGCGATCTGGGGCATGTGCATGGGGATCGCGACGGCCATCGCGCCGCTCGTCGGCGGCGCGATCACGCAATGGATCGGGTGGCGCTGGGTGTTCCTGCTGAACCTGCCCGTCTGCCTGCTGCTCGCGGCCGGCGCGCGCGTCGCGATCGACGAGTCGCGCGATCCGCACGCGAAACGCGTGGATGCGGCCGGCAGCCTGCTGTTCGGCGCGGCGCTTGCGTGCGCGATCGCGGCCCTGATCGGCGCACCGTCGCACGGCTGGCTGTCGGCCGCGACGCTCGGCCGGCTCGCGCTCGCCGCCGCGCTGTTCGCGGCGTTCATCGGCGCGGAGCGCTGGCAGGCGCGGCCGATGATCGATCTCGCGCTGTTCCGCCAGCCGCGCTTCGTCGGCGCCGTGCTCGCGATGTTCGGCTATGCGGCGTGCGCGCAGGTGATGATGACGTTCCTGCCGCTGTACCTGCAGAACGCGTTCGGGATGTCGGCGATCGACGCGGGGCTCGGGATGCTGCCGTTCGCGTTCGCGATGATCGCCGGGCCGTCGCTCGGCGCGGCGCTTGCCGCGCGGGTGTCGTCCGGCGGCGTGCTGGCGGGCGGGCTCGCGCTGATCGGCGCGGGCAACCTCGCGACGGCGGCGCTGACGGCCAGCGGCGACTACCGGCTCGTCGCGATCGGCATGTTCGTGACGGGGTGTGGCGCGGGCATCATGAACGGCGACACGCAGAAGGCGATCATGGCGTGCGTGCCGTCGAATCGCACCGGCATGGCGTCGGGCATCAGCACGACGACGCGCTTCTCGGCGATCGTGACGGCCGTCGGCGTGCTCGGCGCGGTGCTGGCGGCGAGCACGCAGGCGCGGCTCGACCGGCTGCTGTCCGCCGCGCCGGGGCTGCGCGCGTTCGCCGATGCGCCGTTCATGTCGAGCCTGCTGGCCGGCGACCTGGCGCGGGCGCTCGAGCGTGTGCCGGCGGCAGCGGCCGGCGTGCTCGCACAGGCGGCGCCCGTCGCGTTCGCGAGCGGGTTCGCCGACGCGCTGACGGTGAGCGGCGTGCTCGCGCTCGTCGCGGCCGTCGTTGCATACAAGTTGCTTGCGCAACCGATGCGCGACGGCGCGTGACGGCACGTGAAGGTGCGTGACCTACGGAGCGGCGCGCTGTTGCGCCTGTCGCACGTGCCGGTCAGTGCGGCTTCGTCGCGTGACGGTGGATGCGCGCCGCATGGGCGACGCGCGGCGGGTGCGACGCGTGGCAATGCGTCGCCTGTCTGCGGCGTGTGCGTCGCGCCGGTTCGGGCGCATCGGCCGTAGCGGGTGTATCAGCTGCATCGACTGCATCGACTGCATCGACTGCATCGACTGCATCGACTGCATCAACTGCATCAACTGCATCAACTGCATCAACTGCATCGGCCGCATCGACTGCATCGGCCGCGGCAGGCACGCTGTTCTGTACGTCCGCAACCGCACCCGCCGCAACCGCGGCAACCGCGGGCAGCATCGCCTCGGCGTCGAGCCACGCGCGCGTCGCTTCCGCGATCAACCCGCGCAGCCAGCGCACGCCGTCGACACACGCCCCCGATTCGTTCCACGTCATCCGGTACACGATGTCCGGCGGCTCCGCCGGCAACGCGACGGCGGCGAGCGGCAGCAGCTTCGCATAGTGCCGCGCGAGCCGGTACGTGGTGGTCAGGAGCATGTCGGTGCGCACGAGCGCATGCGCGGCGAGTTCGAAGTGCGGCAGCGTGACGACGATCCGCCGCTGCAGGCCCACACGTTCGAGCTGCCGGTCGATCGCGCCGGACGCTTCGAGCCACGACGGAGTCGGGCACAGCTGCGGCGCTTCGGCAAAATCGGCGGCCGTCATCGCACCGCGCCGCGCGAGCGGATGCGTCGCGCGCATCAGGCATACGACGCGATCGTCGAACAGGTCGTCCTGCCGGAACCGCGACGAGCGCGCCGGGCGATTGTCGATCACGACGTCGAGCTCGCCGTCGGCCAGCGCGCGCTCGTCGTCGAAGCCGTCGCCAAGTGGATGGAACACGAGCTGCGCGTTCGGCGCGCGTTCGCGGAACAGCGCGACGAGCTTCGGCACGAACAGCACGTTCAGGTAGTCGGGGCAGCCGATTCGGTAGGTGCGTACCGACGTGCGCGCGTCGAACGTCGGCTGCTGGATGCGGATGAAGTCGATCACGCGCAGCGCGTTGCGCAGCGGTTCGATCAGCCGCGCGCCGAACTCGGTCGGCACCATCCCGTAGCGGCTGCGCACCAGCAGCGGATCGCCGAGCAGCGTGCGCAGGCGCTTGAGCGCGGCGCTCGTCGCCGGCTGCGACATGTTCAGGCGCACGGCCGCACGCGATACGGTGCGCTCGGTCAGCAGCACGAGCAGGATGCGCATCAGCCGCGCATCGAGCACGTCGAGCACGCCCGCGGTGTCGGACGCGTCGCGCGGCAGGGTGGTCGGGTCTAGCGGGTCCCGCATGCCGATACGCCTCCCGGCGACACCGTGGCCATGCGCAACGCGATTGCCGGCCGGCGGACCGTCGTCATTTTGCGAAAGTACCGGGCCAGCCGACGATCCGCTTCGGGCGCGGCGGCGCGTACGTGCGGACCTTCGACGTCTTCAGCTTCAGGCGCACCAGCGATTCGGCGAGCGCGACCGCGGCCGACACGCCATCGACGACCGGCACACCCGTGCATTCCTCGATCTGCCGGTCGAGGCCGGCCATCCCGCCGCAGCCGAGACAGATCACCTCCGCGTGATCGTCCTTCACCGCGCGTTGCGCCTGGCCGACGATCGACTCGATCGCGCGGGCCGGGTTCTCCTCGAGCTCGAGCACCGCGAGGCCGCTGGCGCGCACCGACGCGCAGCGCGCGTCGAGCCCGGCGAGCTTCAGGCGATCCTCGATCAGCGGCACCGTGCGGTCGAGCGTCGTGACGACCGAGTAGCGATGGCCGAGCAGCATCGCGACGCTCGCGGCTGCTTCGGTGATGTCGACGACGGGCACCGTCAGCAGCTCCTGCAGGCCTTCGCGGCCGTGTTCGCCGTAGCCGGCCTGGATCACCGCGTCGTACGGCTCGTCGTAGCTCAGCACGCGATCCATCACGGCGATCGCCGCGAGGTAGCTCTCGAAGTTGCCTTCGATCGACTCCGCGCCGAAGCGCGGCGTCAGCCCGACGATCTCCGTGCCCGGCGACGCGGCGGCCTGCGCCTGCGCGGCGATCGCGTCGGTGATCGACTCGGTCGTGTTGACGTTGACTACCAGGATCCTCATTGCTGACTCCGTATGCGTGTGTTCAGTGTTGCGCGCAGGCGACCGCGATGGGTTCGCCCGAGCGCTCTTCGTATTGCCGTTTGCGATCGGCCAGCAGCCAGTACACGCTGCCCGCGATGGCCGCACCGAGCAGCCACGAGAACGGCGTCATCGCGCTGAAGGCCGGCACGACGGCGAGCGTGATCGAGATCAGCGCGGACGGCACGAGCGCCGCGAGCGCCTTGCGGTTCACGCCGCGCGTGTAGAAGTAGGCGCCGGTCGGCGCTTCGGTATAGAGGTCGGGCACGTTCACGCGCTGCTTGCGCACGAGCCAGTAGTCGACCGTGATGATCCCGTACAGCGGGCCGAGCAGCGCGCCGAGGCCGGACAGGAAGTAGACGATCACGATCGGGCTGTTGTACAGGTTCCACGGCAGGATCAGCACGGCAATCGTCGCGCTGATCAGGCCCGCGCGGCGGAACGACAGGCGGTGCGGCGCGAGGCTCGTCAGCACGAAGGCCGGCGCGACGAAGTTCGCCATGATGTTCACGGCGACCGTCACGATCAGGAAGGCGAGGCAGCCGAGCACGAGGAACAGCTTGTTCGGCACCGTCGCGATGATTTCCGTCGGGCTGTGGATGATGTGGCCGTTCAGCTTGAACTGCGCGCCCGCGAGCACGAAGCTGATCGTCGCGAACACGAGGATGTTGACCGGCAGGCCCCAGAAGTTGCCGACCCGCACCGTCTTCGCGCTAGGCGACGAGCGTGCGAAATCGCAGAAGTTGAGCACCAGCGTGCCGTAGATCGCGAGCCACAGCGAGCCGCCCGCGAAGATCTCCGTCCACATCTTCAGGCCCGTCATCGGCTTGCCGATCGACATCGCGAGATGGCCGCCCGTGCGGCTGAACATCCACGCGGCGAGCGACAGCGTCGTGACGAGGATCACCGGGCCGGCCAGTCCCTCGTACTTGCGGACCATTTCCATCCCGTACGTGAGGATGCCGATCTGCACGAGCCAGATCGCGACGAACGTGATCCAGCCGAGCGTCGACAGCCCGAAGATCGCGTTCTGGTCGAACGCGGCGAGGCCCGGCCAGATCGCGGTGAGCAGCACACGCAGCACGACGGACGCGAGATAGGTCTGGATACCGAACCATGCGATCGCGATCACCGCGCGGATCAGCGCGGGCAGCATCGCGCCGTAGATGCCGAAGCTCATCCGGCTGATTACCGGGAACGGCACGCCGGTCTTCTGGCCCATGTAGCCGGTGAGGTTCATGAAGCAGTACACGAGCACCGCGCCGATCGCGAGCGACGCGAGCATCTGCCAGCCCGACAGGCCGAGCGCGAACAGCCCGATTGCGAACGAGTAGTTCGCGATGTTGTGCACGTCGTTGGTCCACAGCGCAAAGATGCTGTAGCGGCCCCACGTCCGGCCTTCGGCCTTGGTGGGCGCGAGGTCGGGGTTGTGCAGCCGCGGGCTCAGCGCGGGGTCGCGCGCGGCCGAATCGGTTCGATGCGATGCGTCGTCCGCGCCGAGCGCGATGCCCGGGCGGTGGGTGGCTTCCAGTTGCACGCCGTTGTCTCCTTCCATGTGCGGGGCGCGAAACCGGCAGCGTGGACACGCTGCGACGGCCCGGCCGCCGTGGACGTTATGTCTCGGATTTGTTCGCGAGTATGGGTGGCGGTCGCGGCGATGGGAAATTAAATATTCGGCTGGGCGGTATTTGAAAAATGAATGGAATCCGGACGGATGCAGCGACGCATTCGACGACCGGCAGATGGCCGAGCTAGCCGCGTATATCCGCGCGCTACGCGCGGGGCAGCCGGCGTGGCGGAACCTCGCGGAAGCATTGGCAAGGATCAGGCAGGAAGCCGCGCACGGATCGGTGGTCGCAAAACGCGCTGCGGCCGGACCGATCGGGCAAAACGACCTGCTGGCGACAGACGGCCCGGAAATGGGGCACGAATCGGTGGAAATATTGCCCCATTTTCATCATCGTTTAACCATTCGAAACAATGTGTTCACTGAAAGGGGCATGATCTCCGGCGATCGAGCAGGCATACTGTCGCCTATGTTGCTCAATGCACGTCGACACGCGTGCGCATTCCCCCCATGTCCACTCCAGTTTCCTTTCGAACCTTGCGATGGTTGACCGTCGCGGCTGCTGCATGCTTGCTCGCCGCGTGTTCGACCGCTTCCGACGTGACCGCGACGTCGAACCCGAACGTATTTACCGTGACGACGCGCACGGTCGGCGTGTCGACGACGTGGGCCGATGCCCATACGAAGGCCATCGACGAAGCCAGCAACTACTGCACGCAGCGCGGCATGCGCGCGAGCCTGAAGCAGGAATCGCTGACCGGCGGCAGCCGTGTCGGCGCGCGCGCCGAACTCGCGTTCGAGTGCCATCCGACCTTCGAGACGGCGTCGAACCCGCGCAGTTGAACGACCGGTGGCGTCGGCGTGTCGTCGCCGTCCGCGTTTTCCTTCTCCCCGATGCAAACCGACCCGCGATGCCGTTCAGGCACATCGCGGGTCGGCGCACGTCCGGCGTCGGCTGCGGCGGTTACGCGGGCTGCGCCTCGTACAGCTTCACGCACGCGGAGAAGTCGAGCGCGCCGAGCCCTTGCTGGCTCATCGACTGATAGAGCTGCTGCGCGAGTGCGCCCATCCACACCGGCTGGTGCGCGCTGCGTGCCGCTTCGGTCGCGAGCCCGAGATCCTTCAGCATCAGGTTCGCCGCGAACCCGCCCGCGTAGCCGCGCGCGGCCGGCGCGGTGTCGCTTACGCCCGGATACGGGTTGTACGTGTCCGAGCTCCAGCAGCGACCGGTCGACGTATTGATGATGCCGGCCAGCACCGACGGGTCGATCCCGAGTGCGGCGCCGAGCGCCATCGCTTCCGAGACGCCCATCATCGAGATCCCGAGCAGCAGGTTGTTGCAGATCTTCGCGATCTGCCCGGTGCCGGTGCCGCCGCAATGCACGACGTTTTTGCCCATGTCGAGCAGCACGGGGCGGATGCGCTCGAACAGCGCGGCGTCCGCGCCGACCATGAAGGTCAGCGTGCCGGCCTGCGCGCCGCCGGTGCCGCCCGACACGGGTGCGTCGGCGAGAGGGAAGCCGCGTTGCGCGGCGGCGTCGGCCACCGCGCGCACGGTGCCGGGATCGATGGTGCTGCAGTCGATCAGCATCGCGCCGGCACGTGCGCCGGCCAGTACGCCGTCGTCGCCGAGGTAGACCGCGCGCACGTGTTGCGCGGCCGGCAGCATCGTGATCACGACCGCGCCGCGCGCAGCCGCGTCGCGCGGTGAGTCGGCGGCTGTCGCGCCGGCGCGTACCGCGACTTCGACCGCGTGCGCGTCGAGGTCGAACACCGTCAGCGTGTGGCCGGCTTTCAGCAGGTTGGCGGCCATGGGGCCGCCCATGTTGCCGAGTCCGATGAATGCAATTTCCATGTTTAGGCTCCTTGTCGACCGGACTTTGCGCTTTAGCGCTTAGTCCGGTCCCATGCTTCGCGGTCGACCGGACTTGGCACTTCAATGCCTACTCCGGTCTCATGCTTCGCGGTCGACCGGACTTGGCACTTCAACGCCTAATCCGGTCCCATGCTTCGCGGTCGACCGGACTTTGCGCTTCAACGCCTAATCCGGTCCCATGCTTCGCGGTCGACCGGACTTGGCACTTCAACGCCTATTCCGGTCCCACGCTTTGCGGTCAACCAGACTTGGTACTTCAACGCCTAATCCAGTCCCATGCTTCCCACTCAACGCAGCGCGATCGTCGTGTTCACGCCGCCGGCCGTCGTGTCGTCGTCGAACCAGCGCGCGGTGACCGTCTTCGTCTGCGTGTAGAACTGCACGACCTGCTTGCCGTACGGGCCGAGATCGCCGAGCTTCGAGCCGCGCGAGCCCGTGAAGCTGAAGTAGGGCACCGGCACCGGAATCGGGATGTTGATGCCGACCTGGCCGATGTCGATCTCGCTCTGGAACTTGCGTGCCGCCGCGCCGCTCTGCGTGAACAGCCCCACGCCGTTGCCCATCGGGTTGCAGTTGACGAGCGCGATCGCTTCATCGAGGGTGTCGGCTTCGAGCACGACCACCACCGGCCCGAAGATTTCTTCCGTATAGATCGACATGTCGGTCGTCACGCCCGAGAAGATCGTCGGGCCGACGAAGTTGCCCTGCTCGTAGCCGGGCACCGTCACGTTGCGTCCGTCGAGTTCGAGCTTCGCGCCGGCCTTCACGCCTTCGTCGATCAGCGCGGTGATGCGCGCATGCGCGGCCTTCGACACGACCGGGCCGACGTCGGTCCCCGGTTCGTGCCCCGCGTTGACCTTCAGCGCTTTCGCCTTCTCGACGAGCTCGGGCAGCCAGTCGCGCGCCTTGCCGACCAGCACGACGACCGACGTCGCCATGCAGCGCTGGCCGGCCGCGCCGAAGCCCGCGCCGACGAGCGCGTTGATCGATTGCTCGCGGTGCGCATCGGGCAGCACGACCGCGTGGTTCTTCGCGCCCATCATCGACTGCACGCGCTTGCCGTGCTGGCTGCCGAGGTTGTACACGTGCGTGCCGACGCGCGTCGAGCCGACAAACGAGATCGCCTTGATGTCGGGGTGCGTGCAGAGACGGTCGACCACCGTCTTGCCGCCGTGCACGACGTTCAGCACGCCCTGCGGCACGCCGGCCTCGATCGCGAGTTCGACGAGTTGCATCGTCGACAGCGGATCCTGCTCCGACGGCTTCAGCACGAACGTGTTGCCGCAGACGATCGCCATCGGGAACATCCACAGCGGGATCATCCCGGGGAAGTTGAACGGCGTGATGCCCGCGCACACGCCGATCGGCTGGCGCAGCGTGTAGGTGTCGACGCCGCCCGCGACGTTCTCGGCGAATTCGCCTTGCTGCAGCGTGCCGATCGAGCATGCATGCTCGACCACTTCGAGGCCGCGGAAGATGTCGCCCTGCGCGTCGGGCAGCGTCTTGCCTTGCTCGGCCGTCAGCGTTTTCGCGATCCGTTCGAGATTGCGGCGCACGAGATCCTGGAACTTCAGCATGATGCGCAGCCGCGCACCGATCGGCGTCGTCTTCCAGGTCTGGAACGCGCGCTGCGCGGACGCGATCGCGGCGTCGACTTCGTCGAGCGTCGCATACGGCACACGGCCGATCGTTTCCTGCGTCGCGGGGTTGACGATGTCGCCCCATTCGGCGCTTTGCGATTCGACGAACGCGCCGTCGATCAGCAGCTTGGCGGTGGGCAGGGCGAGGGTGGTCTGAGGAACTGCGGCGTTCATTGAACTCTCCGGGAAATGATGTCGTGACAAAAAAGGGGCCCCGTGTCCGCCGCCGCGCATGCGCGCACGGCGGACGGCAGGACGAACTGAAATCGATCGGATGCCGGCGGCGTGCTTACGCGCGCGCCGGACGCATCAGTGCGGTACACACGAGCGCGAACACGCCGAAGCCGACGAGGTACGCGATCACGTAATGCGGCTGGCCGCCGCCGACCTTGAGCAGCGACGTCGCGATCATCGGCGCGAAGCCGCCGCCTATTACGCCGGCCAGCTGCACCGACAGCGAGATGCCGCTGTAGCGGATTTCCGCCGGGAACTGCTGCGCGAACAGCAGCGATTCCGGCGCATAGAGGATCGGGAACACGACGCCGAGGCCGAGCACGATCGCCCACCATGCGTACGACGTCTGCTGCGTGCCGAGCATCATGAAGAACGGCGCGGCGAACGCGCACATCAGCACGAGGCCGATCGCGAACATCCGGCGCTGGCCGATCTTGTCGCTCAGGTGGCCGCACAGCGGCATCGTGACGAGCGACAGCGCGGCGCCGGCCGTGATCGCGTGCAGCATCTCGGCCTTCGGCAGATGCAGCTGCTGCGTCGCATAAGCGAGCGCGAACGTGACGACCATGTAGAACCACGTGTTCTCGGCGGCGCGCGCGCCGACGATCGTCAGCACCTCGCGCGGATGGCGGCGCAGCGCGGCCGTCACCGGCGACTTCTCTGCCTTGCCCTGGCGCCGCATCTTCTCGAAGTCGGGCGATTCGGGCACCTTCGCGCGGATGAACCAGCCGAGGCCGACGAGCGCGATGCTCGCGAGGAACGGCACGCGCCAGCCCCACGACAGCATGTCGGCTTCCGGCAGCGCGGCCACCGCGGCCATCGCGACCGACGACAGGATCAGGCCGAGCCCGACGCCCGTCTGCGGCAGGCTGCCGAACAGTCCCTTGCGGCCCTTCGGCGCGTGTTCGACGGCCATCAGCACCGCGCCGCCCCATTCGCCGCCGACGGCCATCCCCTGCAGGAAACGCATCGCGATCAGGAGCGCCGCGGCCCAGTAGCCGATGCGGTCGTACGACGGGATCAGCCCGATGATCATGCTCGGCACGCCCATCAGCAGCAGCGTGATCATCAGCATCGACTTGCGGCCGATGCGGTCGCCGAAGTGGCCGAACACGATGCCGCCCATCGGCCGCCCGATGAAGCCGACCGCGAACGTGCCGAACGCGGCGAGCGTGCCGACGACGGGATCCAGCGACGGGAAGAAGATGCGGTTGAACACGAGCGCGGCGGCCGTGCCGTAGAGGAAGAAGTCGTACCACTCGATCGTGGTGCCGGCCATGCTGGCCCAGCCGGCCAGCAGGTAGTGCTTCGCGGTGCGCTCGGGTGCCGGCGCCGCGACTGTCGCATGCTCATCGAGGGTGGATCGCGTCTGCATGGTGTCTCCGTGGTGGTGCCGCGGCTCGTGGTCCGCAGGTCACGGTCGAGTATAGTTATGCGCGGATTCATCATGTACCGATAAAGAAACCGGTTCGATGTGCATTTATGCATATCGGCGTCCGGCCCGGAGACGCCAGCCCCTTTTTCCCTCGCCGATGCGACATGCCACCGAGCCGGTTTCCGGCAACCTGAACTGGGACGACCTGCGGTTTTTCCTCGAAGTCGCGCGCACGCAGCGTGCGAGCGGCGCCGCGAAGCGGCTGGGCGTCGACTACACGACCGTCGCGCGGCGCATCCGTACGCTCGAGGCCGCGATGGGCACGCTGCTGTTCGACAAGTCGCGCTCCGGCGGCTTCACGCTGACGGCCGAAGGCCAGCGGCTCGTCGCGTATGCGGACGCGATGGAGACGACCGTGCAGTCCGCGTGCGACCAGGTCGCGAACACGGGCGAGGCGCTGTCGGGCCACGTGCGGATCGGGTCGACGGAAGGGTTCGGCTGCTTTTTCCTCGCGCCGCAGCTCGCGCAGTTTCGCGCCGAGCATCCGCACGTGACGGTTGACCTGCTGCCGGTGCCGCATTTCGTCAACCTGCCCAAGCGCGAGGCGGACCTCGCGATCACGCTCGAGCGGCCCGAGCGCGGGCCTTACGTGGTCACGAAGCTGTGCGATTACCAGTTGCGGCTCTACGCGACGCACGACTATCTCGCGAACCACGCACCGATCACGTGCACCGACGATCTCGCGGAGCACGCGTTCATCAGCTACGTCGAGGATCTCGCGTTCAGCAACGAGCTGCTGTACCTGGACCGGGCGGTGCCGGGCGCGACGGCCGGGCTGCGCACGACGAGCGTGATCGCGCAGTATTTCGCGGCGTTGCAGGGCGGCGGGCTCGCGATCCTGCCGTGTTTCATGGCGGCCACGCAGCCGGCGCTGGTGCCCGTGCTGCCGAGCGATGTCGTCGTCACGCGGTGTTTCTGGCTGACGTGCCGCGAGGATCTGCGCAAGCTGCGGCGCGTGACCGCGCTGTGGGACTACCTGCGCGCGGCGGCGGACGCGAATCGCGCGCTGCTGTCGGGCGAATCGGGGCAGATGAGATTCGTCGGCGAGCCGGAATAGCGGGTGAGCGTGGCGGTCGAGGGGGCGATCCAAATGAAACAACGGCCGGCGAATATCCGGCCGGTTAGCGGGGAGGGGAAACGCAGATGGCTTTGACGCATGCGGGCAAGGTGTTCGTGGTCTGCGTGGCCGTATTCGGCGTAGCCGCGTACTGGCTCGCGTCGCGCATGGTGCGCCGCCAGACCGGCGGCAAGCGTGGGGCAGGCGGCGCGGTCGCATTCTGGTGGCTCGTGTGCTTTTGCCTCGTATCGCTGTTTTTCCCGTTCGCGTACTGGATCGGCGACGAACTCTACGAACTGGCGGTGTCGCCGAAATACGAGGCGACCGTCGTGTCCTACCAGTCCGAGTGGGATACCTGTGAGCGCCGCGACAGCAGCGGGCGCACCGAAAAATATCGGTGCATCAAGTACACGTCGATACTGGAAGCCGTGATGCCGGATGGCGAGCGGGTCGTGCTGCCCGGCAACATTCGCTCGGGCAGCGTGCCGGAGATCGGCGAGCGCGTCGATGTCGTGCTGCCGCAGGGCGCGAATCAGCTGCACGAGCGCAGTGTGCGCAGTGTCGGCCTGCTGGCCGGCGGCGCGCTGATGGTCGCGATGATCGGGTACTTCCTCTACCTGATCGCGGCGTACGGCGCCGGCCGGAACCTCGACGGCGCGGCCCGTTTCGGCGTGGCGGTGGTCATGAACGCGCTCGTGCCGCTCGGTGCGCTGCTGATGGAAATCGGGTTCCTGAGCGTGCCTTACCGCTACTGGGCGCGGGGGAATACGGAACAGTGGCCGGTGTGGGTGCTGGCGCTCTGCCTGCTGTTCGCGCTGGCGCTGCTGCCGTTGCTGCTCGTCTACGCGCGAACCGCATGGCGTGCGGTCGTGAAGTGACGGATGCGGCGGGGCGGTTGTGCCATCATGTCCGCACCGACAACCGCCAGGAGACGGTCGTGGAAATTCATTCGCAGTGGACCTTCGATTGCCAGCCCGAGCATGTCTGGCCGCATTTCCTCCATGCCCGGATGGACGACACGCGGCCGCTGCTGTTCCGCCTTGGCGTGCCGAAGCCGGTCAGTTGCCGCGTGCTCGAGGGCGTGCCGGCCGTCGGCAACACGCGGCAGTGCACGACCGATCGCGGCACCATCGACCAGCGGATCCTGGTGCTCGACGAAAATCGCCGGCTGCGTTACCGGATGGTGTCGTCGACGGTCTGGTGCCGCAACTGGGTCGGCCTGCTCGAGGACGAATTCACGCTGACGCCGCTCGAAGGCGGCAGGACACGCGTCGAACGGCGCACCGTGTTCAGCGCGCGCGGCTTCCTGAAACCGGTTCGTCAGATCGGCCTGTGGCTGGCGCTGCAGCAGGCTCACCGATATGCGGCGCGCAACTGGCGGCGTCTCGCGAGCGCGGCGAAGGGGCGTGCCGTCGCGCTGGAACCGGCGGCCTGACCGGGGGCGCGACCCCCCGCGCGTTAAATCGAGACCTGCCGGCCCAGATCGACGACCTGATCGGCCGGCACGCGCAGATAATCCGTGACCCGCGTGCAGTTGCGCAGCATCAGCGCGAACGCCCGCTCGATCCAGCACGGAATGCCTTGCCCGTCGTCCCTGCTGGTCACGCGCTCCATGCCGATGAAATAGGTCAGCGCGGCCGGGTCGAGCGGGCAGCCGTGCCGGCTTGCGATCTGCGTCATCAGAGCCGGCAGATCGGCGCGTTCCATGAACCCGTAAGTCGCGGTCACCGTCCAGTAGCCCGGCACGGGCTCCGCGATCGCGATCCGGTTGGCGGCATCGATCCAGGGTGTCGACGCGATATCGAGCGTCACGGCGAGCACGTTGCGTTGGAGCGCCAGGCTGTGCCTGACGTACCAGAGCAGCACCGGCGGCACGCCGTCCTTCGCGCGGGTCAGGAAAACCGCGGTGCCGGGCACGCGTGCGAGGGCGTCGCCGGTCGAGCGCATGAATGCATCGACAGAAACCGGGTTCTCGGCGAGCCGGCCGGTGACCGCCGTCACGCCGCGATGCCAGACATACATGACGAGATACACGAGCGCGGCGAGGAGCAGCGGCACATAACCGCCGTCGAAGAGTTTGAGCACATTCGACGTGAAGAACGCGGTGTCGAACGTGAAGAACAGCGCGGCCACCGCGCCGCTGGCGGCAAGGTTCCAGCCCCAGATCTCGCGCATCGCGATGAACAGCAGCACGGTGGTCATCAGCATCGTGGCGGATACCGCGATGCCGTAGGCGGCGGCCAGGTTGTCCGACTTGCGGAACAGGAGCGCGAGGCCGATCGTGACGATCATCAGCGTCCAGTTGACCGCGCCGATGTAGATCTGCCCGTAGCCCTCCTGCGACGTCTGCACGATCTTCATGCGCGGCATCCATTCGAGCTGGATCGCCTGGCGCGTCATTGAAAACGCGCCGGTGATGATCGATTGGCTGGCGATCACGGTCGCAACCGTCGACAGGATCACGAGCGGCAGCGTGAGCGACCCGGGGCAGAGGCGATAGAAGATGTTGCCGCTGGTGGGCGCGCCGGACAGGACGAGCGCGCCCTGGCCCGCGTAGTTGAGCACCAGGCTCGGAAACACGAGCGCGCCCCACGCGAACTTGATCGGCTTCGGGCCGAAATGCCCCATGTCCGCGTACAGCGCTTCGGCGCCGGTGACGCAGAGGAATACGCCGCCGAGCACGAGAAAGCCGGTGCCGCCGCTATGCAACAGGTAGTGGATGCCGTGTACCGGATTGAGCGCCCACAGGATCGCCGGATGGCGCACGATGCCGGAGAGGCCGAGCACGGCCATCACGACGAACCACAGGGCCATGATCGGGCCGAACGCGCGGCCGATCTTCGCGGTCCCGAGCGGTTGCACCGCGAACAGCGCAAGCAGGATCACGACGGCCAGCGGCAGTACGTACGGCTCCAGCGTCGGCTCGACGAGCGTCAGCCCCTCGAGCGCGGACAGCACGGAAATCGCCGGCGTGATCGCGCCGTCGCCATAGATCAGCGCCGCGCCGAACAGGCCGGCCGCGACGATCAGCGGACGCTTGTGCCGCTTCACGCCGAGCAGGGCCATCAGCGCGAGGATGCCGCCTTCGCCGTCGTTGTCGATCCGCATCGCGAACCCGGCGTACTTGACGGTCGTGACGACGATCAGGGTCCAGACCAGCAGCGACACGACGCCGAAGATGGTTTCCGGGTTCGTGCCGCCGGTCAGGTCGAGCACCGTCTTGAAGGTGTAGAGCGGGCTCGTGCCGATGTCGCCGAACACGACACCCAGCGCACCGATTCCGCTGGCGAGCAGCCATGGCGATTTGCGTTGATTCGACATGCGGATCCTTGGTTTCGAGAGGGGCGCGCCGGATCACCGGTCGTTGCGGCCCGTGCGATGCGCACCATGATCGGTGCATCGCGCGTCGGCGATGTGACCGCGCGTCCCGCGAGACGGCGAAGTATCCCGCATGACGCGCGCTTCGCGGACACTGTGCGTGCCGTACGTCGGCCGCGTGCGGCATTCTGTGCCTTTGCAACGGCCAGGCAGGCGGGGCGGGAGCGCACTGTATTCTGCAATCCTTTGCATCCGTATGGCGACGTGCAAAGGATTTGTCAGGTGCATGAAGGCAACGCGAGTGCGCCGCTCGACTTCAACGGAAGGTTTTCTCGAGGGCGGGGGCGAGCGGACGGCCCGATGTCGTCCGCCGTATCAGGGATGCGCGCGGCGCCGGGCCATCCTGTCGGGTTCGAGCCGTGGCGGCCCGTTCAAGGTTGCCGTGGTGACGGCCGAGGTCCGGTCATTGTCCCGATTCGCGCCGGCTTTCTTCATCGACGGTGTAGATGGCCTCGGGAACGGCTTCGAGCCGCCCGATCGGAATCGGATCGCCGCTTTCGTCGGAGTATCCGTAGGTGCCGTCCGCGATCTTTTCCAGCGCGCGCTGGATGTCGGCGATCCGGTGCACGTTGACGTTTCGCAGCGCCTGGTTCGCGACGTCCTGTTCGAGCGTCTGCGCGTCGTCCTCGCGTTCCTCGGCCTCCGCACCGGTCGTTTCCTGTTGTTGCCGCTCCTGCGCGAGGGTGTTTTCCTCGCCGCCGAGCACTTGCCGCTGCAAGGCCTCGAGCCGCTGACGCTGCCTGGCGATAAACGCTTCGTTCAGGCCGTTGGGTTGTTCGTCCATGTTCGTTCTCCGGTGGGGGCTGCCAGAAATCGATGCCAACCGTCGGAACACGATCGGCGACGATGCATTCTCGATCATGTCGCGGCCGCGGACAAGCCGCAGCGCGGGAGGGCCGGACGCTATGCGTAATAGATTTGACCGATATCCGTGTCGCGCGCCTGGCCCTTGCGTTCGGCCTCGATGCGGGCGTCGGCGAAATCGCGTGTGCACAGATCCGGGCGGCCCAGCGCATTCAGGATGCCCGACGTGCGCCACGCCGGCAGCCAGTCGGACCATGAAAGCCGTACGCCGATGACCAGGGCCAGCAGGACGCCCATCATCAGCGGCCCGCCCAGCAGCATGAGCAGGTCGAGCTCGAGGTCGGAAAACCCGCCGTCGCCGGTCCAGAGCACCAGGATCATCATCGGGACGACCAGGCAGTTCACGCCGATGAACGACCATTTCCAGGCCAGCCACAGCGTGTGCGTCAGGCCGGCCAGCCCCGTATTGCCGCAGGCGTAATCCATCGCCAGATAGCGCCGGTCGGGAGACGACAGCGCAAACAGGCGGCCTTGCCGGTTGATGACGGCCACGACCTCGTCGCCGACGTCGAAGCATTGCCCACCCAGGAAGCCGCGATACGTTTGCCCGCCGATTTCGATTTCCACCGGAAGTTTGGCCAGGATGATCCTGCCGTTCTTGCCGACGGTCACGGACGCGTTCTGCGACACGTAGGTCTTGCTATCGCGGATATTCGCGTACGACCACGTGGCCGGGTGCGCGATCTTGTCGGCGTCGGCATCCAGTTTCGCGAGGATGCTGTCTTCGCTGGTTTGCTGAAACACCAGCGCATTGGCGGCGGCGCCGTTGCCGGTCAGGGCCGCCATGATCGGCACCACGTTGTGCGTGAACCAGTAGCCGAGCGAGCGCTTCCTGGCTTCCGGGTCCACCGGCCGTATCGGATGGCCTTCGGAACTGTCCTGATCGGGGCGCTCCAGGAAGCGCAGCGCGGTCAGTTTGCCTTCTACCAGATGCAGCGGAGATGACATGCGGGCAGGCGAATCGGAAAGGGCAATGGTTGCGGAGTCTACCAGTCGCCGGGGCCGCCGTGCGGTCTGTCGCGCGGCGCGCCCGGCGCACGCATCGCTCAACCCGGGCAGCCCAGCCGGTCCGCGAGTTCGTTCAGGTCCTTGACGTCGAAGTCCCACTTGTCGTCGGCTTGCAGGTCGGTCGTCTGGCCGGGCCCGTGTTCGGTCGGCCGCAGCACGAACGCGGTCGACAGCCCCTGCCGGCGCGCGGCCGCGAGATCGCCGTTGTGCGCGGCGACCAGGCACAGCTCGGCCGGTTCGATGCCGAGAATCTCGACGGTATCGCTGTACACCTGCGGCGACGGCTTGTACGCGCGGACGATTTCCGCGCCGAGGATCGCATCCCACGGCAGCCCCGCGCGTTTCGCGACGTCGACCATCAGCCGGATGTTGCCGTTCGACAGCGGCGCGATGATGAAGCGTCGCTTCAGCCGCTGCAGCGCGGCGACGGCGTCGGGCCACGGGTCGAGGCTGTGCCACGCGAGGTTGAGCGCGTCGATGGCGGCGTCGGGCACGTCGACGATCCCGTAGCGGTCGAGTGTGCGCACGAGGTTCTCGCGGTGCAGGACGTCGAGCCGCACGTAGCGGCGGCGCCCGCTGCGGATTTCTTCCATCGACGGCGAATATTCGGCCCGCCACGCATCGGCGAATTCGAGCGGGTCGAGGGCCGGTGCGTGGCGATCGAGGAACGCGGCGGCGCCGCGTGCGACACCGTTTCTCCAGTCGACGATCGTTCCGAAGACATCGAAAACGAGCGCCTTGATTTCGGCAGGGTTCGTCATGGTGATCCTGTGAAGGTCAATCGATGAGGGCACACATCGCCGTGCCGCGCGCGATGCGCGACGCCGGTTCGATCAACATTGAATCACGGATACGAAAACGCGGCCCGGCCGGCCGCGATGCCATCCCGGTCGCGCCGGAACGCAGGAACAGGGCATGGGCGCGCGCGGCGGCCGGACACGACCGGACACCGCGCGCGCCGCGCCGGTCAGCTCTTGTCGTACGAGAACTGGATGCCGGCCGTGCCGCCGGTTTCGATGAACAGGTCGATGAACGCAGGCACGGTGGCGCTGCGCGCCCAGTCGCGCTGCAATTCGCAGAACAGCTGCGCGACGCTGATCATCTGGCCGCCCGCTTGCTCGATGCGGCGCAGTGCGGCTTCGTGAGCGGCGACCGACGTGCCGCCGACCGCATCGACCACCACATAGACCTCGTAACCGGCCTTCAGCGCGTCGAGCGCCGGGAACGTCAGGCACGCTTCGGTCCACAGCGCGGTCATGATCAGTTTCTTGCGGCCGGTCGCTTCGACGGCCTTGCGGAATTCGACGTCCTCCCACGAGTTGATGCTCGTGCGGTCGTAAGTCGGATAGCCTTCGAGCGCCTTGCGCAGTTGCGGGATCGGCGGCTTGTTCAGGCCCGTCTTCACGTTCACGGTCGAGTGGACGATCGGCAGGTCGTACGCGACGGCCGCCTTCGACGCGCCGACGATGTTGTTGATCAGCAGCTGGCGATCCATCGACGCGATGGAGTTCACCTGGACCGGCTGGTAATCGATGACGATGAACGCCGCGTTCTGCGGGGTGAGCAGGTGGTCGTTCGCGGGGTCGCGAATCGGTTCGCTTGCCATGGTTGCCTCCAGTGACGGTGCGGGAAGTGAGGGGGGAACTCCAAGCTTAGTGAATCGTCCGGTCTGGCGATGGAGCCGACTGAGAAAATTCCCCGCCGCCGCGACCCGCTCGATCCACGTTGAAACAGGATGCTATGCGTGCAACAACCGGCGTTCCAGTCCCTTAAAATGCCGTCAGTGTTCTATGGATGGAACAATCATGGATGACCTGAACGACCTCTACTATTTCGTGAAGGTGGTCGAACACGGCGGGTTCACGCAGGCCGGGCGTGCGCTGGATGTGCCGAAATCGACGCTGAGCCGGCGCATCGCCGCGCTGGAAGCGAAGTACGACGTGCGGTTGCTGCAGCGTACGACGCGTCATTTCACCGTCACGGAAACCGGGCGCGAATTCCACGAGCGCTGCCTCGCGGTGCTGGTCGAAGCCGACGCCGCGCGCGAGGTGATCGAGCGCCGGCACGCGGAGCCGCGCGGCATCGTTCGCGTCAGTTGCCCGACCGCGCTGCTCGAATATCGCGTGAGCGAACTGGTCGCGCGCTTCATGGCGATTCATCCGCAGGTGCAGGTGCATCTCGAGGCGACCAACCGCCGCGTCGACCTGCTGAGCGAAGGGTTCGACCTCGCGCTGCGGGTGCGCTTCCCGCCGCTGGAGGACAGCGATCTCGTGATGCGCGTGCTCGCCGACAGCCCGCAGCGGCTGGTGGCCGCGCCGCATTGGCTGGACGGGCGCGCGGCGCCGTCGGATCCCGCCGAACTGGCCGGCGTGCCGAGTCTCGACTGGGGGCCGCCGCGGCATCACATGTGGCAGCTGGTCGGGCCGAACGGCGAGCACGCGCAGTTGCGCCATCATCCGCGCTTCGTCACCGACGACATGCACGCGCTGCGCGACGCGGCGATCCATGGCGTCGGCATCGTGCAGTTGCCGTGCATGGTCGTCGAGGACGACCTGCGCGACGGCACGCTGGTCGACGTGCTGCCCGGCTGGGCGCCGAAGGGCGGCGTGGTGCATGCGGTGTTTCCGTCGCGGCGCGGGTTGCTGCCGCGCGTGCGGCTGCTGATCGATTTCCTCGCCGAACACATCCGGAAGGATTGACGCTCGACCGGATGCTCGCGCAAGCGCCGCGCCGCGAGTTCGCCCCGCATGTGTGCCGGCGCGATGCATCGCCGCCGCGAGCGTGTCGGTCACGGCCGCGTCCAACGCATTGGAGGCCATGACGCGCACGGATCCCTGCGCCGGCGATTGAACGCGTACGGAAGCGGGGCACCGCCACAATCTGACGAACGGCTTGCGAATGCGTCGCGCGCGAGGCGCGACCTTGCGCGGGGCGGTCGCGCCGCGTGCAAGTCTTTCGGCGAGCTGACTGTCGGCATGCAAATGCCGCACCGACCGCGCGTAAGCCCTGATGCGCGTGGACGCGCGGGTGGTCACGGATTGGTGTTAAATGTATTTCGGCGCGCGTTGGCACCGCGTGCAATACGGGGCGCACCGGGCATCGGCGTATACCCGGAGCGAAAAACGGCACGAAGGATCGAAAACGAATCGGGCGCATCAGACCCGATCGGACAGACGGCAGGATTCATCTTGAATACCGAACCGCAAAGTTCTCGTTACAGTCTCGGGCTCGCGGCGGAAGTGCTCGCGTCCGAGCAAAGCGTGCTGAGGCTGATCACGCGTAACACACCGCTGCCGGAGCTGCTTGTCGAGGTCTGCCGGCGCGCCGAGGCTTTGCTCGGCGAAGGCGCGTCGTGCACGATCCTGCTGCTCGATACCGACGGTGTGCACGTGCACGTCGGCGCCGCGCCGTCGCTGCCCGCACAGTACAGCGCGGCGATCGAAGGCGCGTCGATCGGGCCGGTGGCCGGCTCCTGCGGCACGGCGATGTACCTGCGCCGGATGGTCGCCGTCGAAGATATCGAAACCGATCCCCTGTGGGCCGACTACCGTTCCATTGCATTGCCGCTGGGCTTGCGCGCGTGCTGGTCGGTGCCGTTCCTCGACGACGCAGGCGTCGTGCTCGGCGCGTTCGCCGTCTATCACCGCATGCCGCGCCGGCCGAGCGACGAGGAAACCGAACTGTTGCGCGACATCGGCAACAGCGTCGGCCTTGCGGTGCACCAGGACCGGATCGCGCGACAGCTCGCGCGCAGCGAGGAACATCACCGGCTCGTGGTCAACAGCCTGAACGAAGGGATACTCGTCGTGTCGCGCGATGGCGTCGTGGTCGCGAGCAACCCGAGTGCGAACCGGATGATGCGCGTGAAGGGCGACCTCGTCGGCCGCCGGCTGTCGACGGTGATCCTGCGCAAGCTGCACGAGGACGGCACGCCGATCGCGCCCGACGACTGGCCGAGCCGGCGCGCGCTCGAAACGGCTACGCCGATGCTCGACTACACGGTCGGCTTCGGCCTGGCGGACGGCGACATCATCTGGGTGCGCGGCAACGCGGTGCCGATCGTGAAGCCGGGCGAGAAGCAGGCCGACTCGGTGCTCGTGTCGTTCAACGACATCGGCCCCGTGCGCGAAGCGCAGCAGCAGTTGCGCTACCTGGCGACGCGCGATGCGCTGACGGGCCTCTACAACCGCCGCTGGCTCGGCGACCGCATGCGCGAGCTGTTCGGCGGGCACGATGCGGCGGGCGGGCCGGCGCGCGTCGCGATCCTGTTCATCGATCTCGTCGGCTTCAAGAAGGTCAACGACACGGCCGGCCATGACGCGGGCGACGCGCTGCTGCGCAGCGTCGCGGCGCGACTCGCGGCCTGCGGGGGCGGCCAGCATGCGCTTACGCGCGTCGGCGGCGACGAGTTCGTGATCCTCGTCGACGACTGCGACGATCCCGACCGGCTCGCGGTGCTCGCGCGCGAGGTGATCGACGCGATCGCGAAGCCGTTCGCGATCGCGAACAACGAATACTGGCTCGGCGTGTCGATCGGGATCAGCGTCGCGCCGCGCGACGGCGACGATGCCGTCACGCTGATGCGCAACGCCGATTCCGCGATGTACGACGCGAAGCAGCGCGGCCGCAACCACTTCACGTTCTTCACCGCGCAGCTCAACCTGCGGCTGCAGCGCCGCTTCGCGATCGAGCAGTCGCTGCGGCGCGCGCTCTCGTCGGACATGCTGCGCCTCGCGTATCAGCCCGTCGTCGACGCGCGCAGCGGCCGCACCGTCGGCGCCGAGGCGCTGCTGCGCTGGACGAGCCCGGAGCTCGGGCCGATGTCGCCGGCGGAGTTCATTCCGGTCGCGGAAGACACGGGGCTGATCGTCGCGATCGGCCAGTGGGTGCTCGAAACCGCGTGCCGGCAGGCGGCCGAATGGCGCCGCACGATCGCGCCCGACCTGATGCTGGCCGTCAACCTGTCGCCGCGGCAGTTCCACGAAGGCCTCGTCGAGTCGGTTGATCGCTGCCTCGCGCAGACGCGGCTCGATCCGTCCGCGCTCGAGCTCGAGATTACAGAAGGACTACTGATGAACGACACGGACACCGTGCTGCCGATGCTCGAGGCGCTCACGGACATGAACGTGCGGATCTCGGTCGACGATTTCGGCACCGGTTATTCGTCGCTCGCCTACCTGAAGCGCTTTCCGCTGCACAACCTGAAGGTCGACCGCTCGTTCGTGTCGGGCGTGCCCGATCATCACGATTCGGTGGCGATCACGCAGGCCGTCGTCGCGATGGCGCATTCGCTCGGGATGAAGGTCACGGCCGAAGGGGTCGAGACGCAGGCGCAGTCGTGGTTCCTGCAGCAGATCGGCTGCGACATGCAGCAGGGCTACCTGTTCAGCCGCCCACTGGACCCGAACGACTACGCGCGCCGGCTCGGCGCCGTGTGAGCGCGGCGCCGAGCCGGCGTTCGGCGTTCAGTCGACGCGCGGCGCGCCGAAGCCGCCGGGGACGGGCGGTGTCGGCGTCGCATCGATCTCGACGCGGTTCTTGCCCTCGTGCTTCGCGCGATAGAGCGCGCGGTCGGCCGCTTCGATCAGCACGGTCGTCGGCAGGCCGGGCATCGGCACGAGGGTCGCGCCGCCGATGCTGATCGTCACGGTGTTGCCCGTCGACGAATGCGCGTGCCGCAGCCGCAGCGCCTCGACCGCGAGCCGGATCTTCTCGCCGAGCAGCCGCGCGGCGCCCGGCGACGTGGCCGGCATCACGACCGCGAATTCCTCGCCGCCGAAACGCGCGGCGAGATCCCCCGACTGGCCGAGACAGCGCTCGATGGTCGACGCGATCTGCTTGAGCACGCTGTCGCCCGACACGTGCCCGTAGGTGTCGTTGTACAGCTTGAAATTGTCGACGTCGATCATCAGCAGCGACAGCTCGCTGCGCTCGCGCGTGCCGCGCCGCCATTCGGCGGCGAGGTATTCGTCGAGATAGCGGCGGTTCGACAGCCCGGTGAGGCCGTCCGAATGCGTGAGGCGCCGCAGCTCGAGATTGGCTTCGAGCAACTGCTGCTGCGATTGCCGCAGCGCGCGATAGGCCTCGTCGCGCTGCAGCAGGTTCATGTACGAGCGCGAGTGGTAGCGCACGCGCGCGACGAGCTCGATGCGGTCGGGGAGCTTCACGAGGTAGTCGTTCGCGCCGGCCGCGAAGGCGGCGCTCTTGATCACGGGCTCTTCCTGCGTCGACAGCACGATGATCGGCACGTCGCGCGTCGCCGGATTCGTCCGGTACGTTTTCACGAGGCTCAGCCCGTCGGTGCCGGGCATCACGAGGTCCTGCAGGATCACCGTCGGCCGCGTCTCGATCGCGGTGGCCATCGCGTCGTCCGAACGCGGGCAGTAGTGGAAATCGATGCCTTCCTCGTCGACGAGCGCGCGCCGCACGGCTTCCGCGACGATCGTCTGGTCGTCGACCAGCAGCACCATC
Organism: Burkholderia sp. D-99; assembly: GCF_011605345.1. Lineage (GTDB taxonomy): Bacteria > Pseudomonadota > Gammaproteobacteria > Burkholderiales > Burkholderiaceae > Burkholderia. The sequence continues at coordinate 1,215,507 of NZ_JAAOXM010000001.1, read as the reverse complement.
GCCGGCACGTCGGCGGGCGGCGTGTAGGGGCCGCCTGGCGGGCGAGTCAGGTCAAAGCTCATGGTCGATGCGGGTTGTTGCGAGGGCAGGCATGGGTGTTGCGCGTGTTCATCGGGCTCAGATCCGCGCGAGCGCCGCCAGCTCGCCCGCGATGCGCCCGAGCGGCAGGATCGCGCGCGCCGCGCCGAGCGTCGCGGCCGCCTTCGGCATGCCGTATACGGCGCTCGTCGCCTCGTCCTGCGCGATCGTATGGTAGCCCTTCATCCGCAGCGCCTTCAGGCCGATTGCGCCGTCGCGGCCCATCCCCGTGAGCAGCACGCCGATCACGCGGCCGGGCCAGTGCTCGGTCAGGCTGTTGAAGAACACGTCGACCGACGGGCGATACGGCGTGGCGGCCGGTTCTCGCGTGTATTCGAGCGTGCCGGCGCGCGTGATGCGCAGGTGATCGTCGGTCGCGGCGAGCAGCGCGACGCCCGGCTGCGGGCGGTCGCCTTCGCACGCGACGCGCACGGCGATCCGCGTCTGGCCGTCGAGCCATTGCGCCATGCCTTCGGCGAACGCGCGGTCGACGTGCTGCACGATCACGATCGGCGCATTGAAATCGGCCGGCAGGCCGCCGAGGATCGACGCGAGCGCGCCGGGGCCGCCGGCCGATGCGCCGATCGCGATCAGCGGGCCGCCGCCGGTGCGCGGGGGCGTGCCGGCGAGGCGCGCGCCGCCGGGTGCGTCGAGCAGGCGGCCGATCTGGTCGATCTTCGCGAGCAGGAGCCGGGTCGTGTCGCCGGCCGAGCCGTCGCCGAGCCGCGGCGTATCGACCGCATCGAGTGCGCCGGCGCCCATCGCCTCGAACACGCGCCACGCATTCGCGCCGATGCAGCTCGTCACGATCAGGATCGCGCACGGTCGTTCGGATCGCATGATCCGCCGCGTCGCTTCGATCCCGTCGAATTTCGGCATGACCAGGTCCATGAGCACGACATCGGGCGGCTGCGACGCGCAGAGTTCGACGGCCTGCGCGCCGTCGGTCGCGACCCACAGCACGCGGTGCTCGGGCCGTCGCGCAATCGCGCGGCGCATCGCCTCGACGGCAAGCGGGAGGTCGTTGACGATGCCGATGTTCACAAGCGGAATTCTCCGGTCGGTTCGTAATGTTGGAGGTGGGCCGGGTTCATGGAAGGGGCTGCCTGTTCGGCGCCGCCGGGCTGCATTGGCGGCCGGACGGCACGGCATTCTTTTCGGTTGGCGACGCCCCGAATGCTGTCATGCGGCGCGGGCGGCGGCAATCGAAAAATGAGCGCATTGCGCCGTTTCAGTGCGTTTCCTCTATGACGATGCGGTGTGTCGGGACAGGAGCGGAGCCGGGCCCGCTCGCGCGTGCGGGCCCGGCCACGCGATTTCGGCACGGCAGGCCGCGCAAGCACGCATGTTACCGTGGCGGTTTCGCTGAATAAGACGGGGAGAATGCTGGATGACCGTGCCCGACACCGTACTCGTCAGCCGCGACCCGTATGCGCCGATCGTGATCGAGCGCGACGGCCGGCTGCTGTACCGGATCTACATCGAGAGCGGCCACGCGTCGTTCCATCGCGATTTCCCGGTCGACCCCGACGCGGTGCGCGTGCTGCGCGACGACGCCGAGCGCTATTACTTCCTGTTCGCGGCGCTTCACCATCCGTACCAGTTGAGCGCGACGAACCTGTCCGACGCGGAACGCGAACGCACCTTCCGCACGATCCTGTTTGCCGGCCGCGACGAAGTCGAAGCCTTCATGACGGAACTCGACCGCGCCAGCAACGGCGCGGTCGCGAACCTGCTGAGGATCTTCACGCAGGCCGACTACCGGCAACTGCGTGCGGGCCGGTGGTTCGACATGGGCGCCGCTACGCCGGCCGCGTAGCGCCCGCGCAAGCCCGTCATCCGCTTCAACGGGAGCGGGCGGAAACCGGCCGCGCACCGGATGCGCGGCCGCGCCGTCAATGGCTGCGCGCGTACCCCTGGATCAGTGCGCGCATCATGCCTTCGACCGTCGCGTCGAGCAGGTCGGTTTCCTGCTCGGACTCCTCGACGAGCGCGGCGTACGCGGTCGCGAGCGTCACGCGATCGACCTCATGGCGTTGCTCCATCAGCGTCACCATCCCGTCCTTCGCCAGATGAGCGGAGAACGCGCGGCTGCCGATGGTCTGGAATACGTCAATCATGGCGGCTCTCCCGTCCGTTGCCGATGCTTTCCAGTTTAGTCGGCGCACCGGGGCTCCGCCACGCGTGCCGGCCCGTCACACGCCGCTCTCCGGGGCGGGAACGCGCGTGCCGCGACCGGCGCGCCCGCACCGGCCGGCCGACCGCCGATTCCTCGGATGAGACACCGCCGGCCCATGGCCCGGGCGCGGTGCCCGCATGCTTCAACGTTTACCCGAGGCAGCAAATTGTCGACTTTTTATCGATAAAGTCTCGTGTTAGATTTCGCCGTCAGAGCCCGGTCCAAACCGGGCAGGCGGCGCGTTGCCAAGGCGCCGCGCGTCCGATACAAGGAGGAGCAATGCTGGTGCTGATTGGGGTGCCGATCGTCGTGATCGGTTTTGCGCTGCGCTTCAATGCGCTGCTGGTGGTCACGATCGCGGGGCTCGCGACGGGGCTCGCGGGCGGGCTGAATCTCGTCGACATCGTCAGCGCGTTCGGCAAGGCATTCACTGAAAACCGCTACATGGGGCTCATCTGGCTGACGCTGCCGGTAATCGCGCTGCTCGAACGCAACGGGCTCAAGGAGCAGGCGAAGCGGATGATCTCGCGCGTGCAGGCGGCTACCACCGGCCGCGTGCTGATGCTGTACTTCGTGCTGCGCCAGGCGACGGCCGCGCTCGGCCTCACGTCGCTCGGCGGCCATGCGCAGATGGTGCGGCCGCTGATCGCGCCGATGGCCGAGGCCGCCGCGGTGAACCGGCACGGCGCGCTGCCCGAGGCGGTGCGCCAGCAGATTCGCGCGCATGCGTCGGGCGTCGACAACATCGCCGTGTTCTTCGGCGAGGACATTTTCATCGCGATCCAGTCGATCCTGCTGATCAAGGGCTTTCTCGAACAGAACGGGATCGTCGTCGAGCCGTTGCACGTGTCGGTGTGGGCGATCCCGAGCGCGATCGCCGCGCTGCTGATCCACTGCACGCGCCTCGCGCTGCTCGACCGGCGCCTGACGCGCGGTTTCGGCCTGCTGAAGCAGGAGGGCGCGCGATGATCGGCCTCGAATCGCTGTACACGCTCGCGGGGCTGATGTTCGCCGCGTTCGCGTGCTTCAACCTGACCGACCGCACGAACCCGCGCCGCATCGTCAATTTCGCGTTCTGGGCGATCTACGCGGTCACGTTCCTGTTCGGCGGGCTGCTGCCGCATTTCGTGACGGGCTGCCTCGCGATCGGGCTCGCGCTGATCGCCGGTTCGGGCAAGCTCGGGCGCGGCAAATCCGATGAAGCCGGCGAAGCCGCGGCCGTGCGCCGCGAGACGCTCGCACAGCGTTTCGGCAACCGGCTGTTCCTGCCCGCGCTGCTGATTCCGGTCGTCACGCTGATCGGCACGTTCGCGCTGAAGGGCGTGCCGTTCGTCGACCAGAAGAGCGTGACGCTGATCTCGCTCGTGCTCGGCACGCTCGTCGCGTTCGCCGTCGCGCTCGCGATGCTGCGCGACTCGCCCGTGCATGCGGTGAAGGAGGCACGCCACACAATGGACGCGGTCGGCTGGGCCGCGATCCTGCCGCAGATGCTCGCGGCGCTCGGTGCGCTGTTCGCGGTCGCGGGCGTCGGCGGCGTGGTGTCGGGGCTCGTGAAGGAGTGGGTGCCGATCGATTCGCCGTTCGCGGTGGTCGCGGCCTACACGGTCGGCATGGCGCTGTTCACGATGATCATGGGCAACGGCTTCGCCGCGTTCCCGGTGATGACGGCCGGCATCGGCCTGCCGCTGATCGTCCACCAGTTCCACGGCAACCCGGCGATCGTCGGCGCGATCGGGATGCTGAGCGGCTTCTGCGGTACGCTGATGACGCCGATGGCCGCGAACTTCAACATCGTGCCGGCGGCGCTGCTCGAACTGAAGGACAAGAACGGCGTGATCAAGGCGCAGTGGCCGACAGCCGTGCTGCTGCTCGCCGTGAACACGCTCCTGATGTATGCGTTCGTATTCCGCTTCTGACGAGACCCTCATGACCGACCGACTCACCCCCGAACTCGCGTCGAAATTCGCGTCGCTCGCGCTCGCGCACCTGGCCCGCGAATATCCGAACAAGCTCACGCATTCGCTCGCCGGCCCGCAGGACGTGCAGGGGCCGCGCGCGCTGCACCCGATCTTCTACGGCAGCTACGACTGGCACTCGTGCGTGCACGGCTACTGGCTCGTGCTGCGCGTGCTCGAACGCTACCCGGCATTGCCGGAGGCCGAACGCATCGTCGCGACCGTCGATGCGCACTTCACCGATGCGAACGTCGCCGGCGAGCGCGCGTACCTCGCGCTGCCGCACAACAGCGGCTTCGAGCGGCCGTACGGCTGGGCGTGGCTGCTCGCGCTTGCCGCGCAACTCGAGCGGCTGGCGCTGAGGGGCATGCTGCCGCAGGCCGCGCGCTGGGCGAAGACGATGGCACCGCTCACCGACCTGTTCGTGTCGCGCTTCGAGACGTTCCTGCCGAAAGCGACCTATCCGCTGCGCGTCGGCACGCACTTCAACACCGCGTTCGCACTGGCGCTCACGCTCGACTTCGCACGCGACACGCAGCGCGACGGGCTCGCGGCGCTGATCGTCGATACTGCGAAGCGCTGGCACCTGGACGATGTCGCGTGCCAGGCGTGGGAGCCGTCGGGCGACGAATTCCTGTCGCCCGCGCTGATGGAAGCCGAGCTGATGCGGCGCGTGCTGCCGGCCGCCGAATTCGACGGCTGGTTCGCGCGCTTCCTGCCCGATCTCGCGCGCGGCGAGCCGGCGACGCTGTTCGAGCCGGCGACGGTCAGCGATCGCAGCGACGGCAAGATCGCGCATCTCGACGGGCTGAACCTGAGCCGTGCGTGGTGCCAGCGTGCGCTCGCCGGTGCGCTGCCGGAAGGCGATGCGCGGCGCGCGAAGCTGCTCGATGCGGCCAGCCGGCACCTTACGAGCGCGCTCGCGCACGTGGCCGGCGACTACATGGGCGAGCACTGGCTCGCGACGTTCGCGTTGCTGGCGCTGGAGGCTTAGAAACGCGGCATGCTGCATGCAGCACGCGCGGCACGCAGCACGCGCGGCACGCAGCACGCGGCATGCAGCACGCAGCAGCAGCAGCAGCAGCACGCAGCATGCAGCATGCGGCATGCGGCGCACGGCGCACGAAACCCCGCCGGCGACAGGGGTTTCGATGCACGGCTATACTCGCCGCTCGGGCCGCTTCGCGCAGCATGCATCGCGCGAAGCGGCCATCCGCCAGTTCGCCGCTTTTCCAATGAACAAGCTCATTTCCTATGTCGCGGCGATTCACGGGCTCGCCGGCCCGGTGTCGATCGTGTCGCACGCGACGTCGCATGACCGCTGGACCGACGACGACGTCGAGGTCACGCGCGACGAAACCGAATACCGCTTCGACAACGGCGCGATCGTGCGCCGCTCGGTCGAGCAGGACCGCGCGCCGTCCGACCTGCTGTGCGCCGAATGCTGGATCGATTACGACGTGCTGCGTCATCCCGATGCGCAGCCGATTACCCCGTCGCGGCTGACGTTCGACAACGCGTGCCGCGAGACTTTCTGGCTGCGTTATCACCTCGCGTGACTGCGTGATTGCACTTCCTGAGTGCCTGAGTGCCTGAGTGCCTGAGTGCCTGAGTGCCTGAGTGCCTGAGTGCCTGAGTGCCTGACTGCATGAGCACATGAGCACATGAGCACATGAGCACATGAGCACATGAGCTCGCAGCCGCCTCACCCCGGCAGCACGCTATCGGCCCCATGCAGCAGCGGCGCCAGTCGCGTGGCCGCGTCGCGCATCTTCGGCACGTTCTCCAGCAAATCGTTGAGCGTCGCGCGCGCGGTCGGCGCATGCACGGCAAGCGCCGCGAGCACGCGGCCGCTTGCTGCATCCTTCACCGGCACCGCAACCGCCACCATCCCGCGTACGAATTCCTCATTGTCGATCCCGACGCCGCGCACGGCGAGCCGGTCGAGTTCAGCCGCGAGCAGTTGCGCATCGGCCAGCGTCCGGTAGGTCATCTTCTTCAGCGTGAGCCGCGCGAGCATCGCGTTGCGCTCCAGCGCATTCATCTGCGACAGGAACAGCTTGCCGCTCGCCGTGCAATGCAGCGGCACGCGCATGCCGGGCCGCATCTCGAGCCGCAGCGGCTCGGTCGTCTCGACGCGTTCGACGTACAGCACCGTGTCGCCGTCGAGCGCGGTGAGGTTGCAGGTCTCGCCGAGCACGTCGACGAGCGCGCGCAGCACCGAGCGGCAGCCGCGCGTGAAGGTGTTGTTCGACAGTGCCGCGAGCGCAAATTGTGCGGCGCGCGGGCCGAGCGCGATGCCGCGGTCGTGGCCGCGTGAGTCGGGCATGTGGATCACGTAGCCGCGTGTTTCGAGCGATTCGATCAGCCGCAGCAGCGTCGCCTTCGGGATATGCAGCCGCGCGGCGAGCTGCGACAGCGTGTACGGCTGGCCGGCCGACGCGAGTGCTTCGAGCACGGCGAGCGCGCGCAGCACGCGTGCGTCGTCGGCGGGCGCGCCATCGGGCGGCGCGGGGGCGGTTTCGCGCATATGTCTCCTCCGTCGGGATCGGCGTGCGTCCCGGGATGGTGTGTGCGATGGAAATGAAACGAATTGACCGGTTTTTGTACCACATTCGCCGTGTGGACAATAAATCGGCTTGTATGCGTTCCGTGTGCTCAATAAATTTGGACAAAACATACCGGATTTTTCCAATACCCCGGAACGGAGACACGGAATGACAAGCAGCTTCGACTATGTCGTGGTCGGCGCGGGATCGGCCGGTTGCGTCCTCGCCAACCGGCTGTCCGACGGCGGACGCCATACGGTGTGCCTGCTGGAAGCCGGCCCCGCCGACCACTCCATGTGGATCCACGTGCCGATCGGTTATGGCAAGACGATGTTCCACCCCGTGTACAACTGGGGCTTCCACACCGATCCCGATCCGAACATGCACAACCGCCGGCTGTACTGGCCACGCGGCCGCACGCTCGGCGGCTGCAGCTCGATCAACGGGCTGATCTACGTGCGCGGGCAGCAGCAGGACTACGACCATTGGGCCGCGCTCGGCAATCGCGGCTGGAGCTGGCGCGAGTGTTTGCCGTATTTCCGCAAGCTCGAACACAACACGCTCGGCGAAGGGCCGACGCGTGGCACCGGCGGCCCGCTGTGGGCTTCCGCGATCCGGCAGAGGCACGAACTTGTCGATGCGTTCGTCGCCGCGTCGAACCGGCTCGGCGTGCGCACGGTCGACGATTTCAACACGGGTGACCAGGAAGGCGTCGGCTACTACCAGCTCACCACGCGCAACGGGCTGCGCTGCTCGACGGCGGTGGCCTACCTGAAACCCGCGCGCGGGAGGCCGAACCTGCATGTGGAAACCGATGCGCAGGCGCTGAAGGTGCTGTTCGACGGCGCGCAGGCGTCCGGCGTGCGTTACGTCCAGCACGGCAAGGTTCACGAGGTGCGTGCGTTGCGCGAGGTGATCCTCGCGGCCGGCGCGCTGCAGTCGCCGCAACTGCTGCAGGTGTCGGGCGTCGGGCCGGCCGCGCTGCTGGGCCGGCACGGGATTCCGGTCGTCGCCGATCGCAAGGGTGTCGGCGAGAACCTGCAGGATCATCTGCAGATTCGTCTGATCTACGAAGTGACGAAGCCGATCACCACCAACGACGAGCTGCATTCGTGGATCGGCCGCGCGAAGATGGGGCTGCAATGGGCGCTGTTCCGCGGCGGCCCGCTCGCGATCGGCATCAACCAGGGCGGGATGTTCTGCCGTGCGCTGCCGGACGAATCGGCGACGCCCGACATCCAGTTCCATTTCTCGACGCTGTCGGCCGATTCGGCGGGCGGCAGCGTGCATCCGTTTCCCGGCTGCACGTATTCGATCTGCCAGCTGCGGCCCGAATCGCGCGGTACCGTGCGAATCCGCAGCGACGATGCGCGCGACGCGCCGTCGATCCAGCCGAACTATCTCGACACCGAGCGCGACCGCCGCACGACGGTGGCCGGCGTGCGCTTCGCGCGACGCGTCGCGGCCGCCGAGCCGATGGCGCCGCTGATGAAGCGCGAGGTGCGGCCGGGCGCGGACGCGCAGACGGACGACGAGCTGCTCGAGTTCTGCCGGGAATACGGGCAGACGATCTTTCATCCGTCCGGCACCGCGAAAATGGGCGTCGCGAGCGATCCGCTCGCGGTCGTCGACGAGCGGTTGCGCGTGTACGGCACGCGCGGGTTGCGCGTGGTCGACTGCTCGATCATGCCGACCCTCGTATCGGGCAATACCAACGTGCCGATCGTGATGGTCGCCGAGAAGGCGTCCGACATGATCCTCGAGGACGCGCGCGCGACCGATCGCGGCCGCAGCGTCGCGCCGGCCGCCGAGGCGCTCGCGTAGGGCATCGTCACGCATCCACCCGCGTGGCCCGTGCTCCTGCGCCCGGACGGCCGCCGCGCGTTCATCGATGCCCCCGCCGGTACGGCGCCGAGGCAGGTTGCGGCGCATCCTTATCTGGAGAAGCTCGCATGGCAATCGATTCCCGGGTCGTCCGACGCGTGGCCGCGGCCAGCGTGATCGGCGCGACCGTCGAGTGGTACGACTTTTTCCTGTACGGCGTGGTCGCCGGCATCGTGTTCGACAAGCAGTACTTTCCGGCCGGCGATGCGTTCGTGTCGACGATGCTCGCGTATGCGACGTTCGCGGTCGGCTTCGTCACGAGGCCGCTCGGCGGCTTGCTGTTCGGCCATCTCGGTGACCGCGTCGGGCGCAAGTCCGCGCTGATCCTGACGATGCTGATCATGGGCGTGTCGACGGCCGGCGTCGCGTTTCTTCCGACTTATGCGCAGATCGGCATGTGGGCGCCCGTGCTGCTGCTGACGCTGCGCGTGCTGCAGGGCATCGGCCTCGGCGGCGAGTGGGGCGGCGCGGTGCTGATGGCGTACGAATACGCGCCGCCGCACCGGCGCGGGCTGTACGCGAGCCTGCCGCAGATCGGGCTCGCGATCGGGCTGTGCCTCGCGGCCGGCGTGGTCGCGGCGCTGTCGCGCGCGTTGCCGGACGCCGCGTTCCTCGCATGGGGCTGGCGCGTCGCGTTCGCGGCGTCGCTGCTGCTCGTCGCGGTCGGCTTCTACATCCGCACGCGCGTGGCCGATACGCCCGAATTCGTCGCGCTCAAGCGTCGGCGGCGCGATACGAAGCTGCCGGTCGTCGAGCTGCTTGGAAATTATCGGCAGGCGATCCTGCTCGGGATGGGGGCGCGCTATATCGACGGCGTGTTCTTCAACGTGTTCGCGGTGTTCTCGATCGGCTACATGACGCGCAACCTGTCGATCTCGCGCGGCGACGCGTTGCTCGGCGTGATGAGCGCGGCGGTCGTGATGTGCGTGTTCATCCCCGTGTTCGGCAGCCTGTCGGACCGGCTCGGCCGCGCGCGGGTGTACCGGTGGGGCGCGACGCTGTGCGGGCTGTCGGTGCTGCCCGCGTTCTGGCTGCTGCAGACCCAATCGTCGAACCTGCTCGCCGTGTGGCTCGCGCTGGTGATCCCGTTCGGCGTCTTCTACGCGATGGCGTACGGGCCGGAGGCCGCGCTGTTCGCGGAGCTGTTCGATGCGAATGTGCGGTACACGGGCATTTCGTTTGTCTACCAGGTGTCGGGCATCTTCGCGAGCGGGCTCACGCCGATCGTCGCGACCGCATTGCTGCGCGTGAACGGCGGTGCGCCGTGGCTCGTCGGGGTTTACGTGATGTTGTCTGCACTCCTGTCGATCGTGTCCGCGCGGGCGATCGAGAAACGCAGTGGCGTGGCCGAGGTCGCGGTGCGCGCGATGTGACGGCGGGCGGGGCGGGTGTGCGGGTGTGCGAATGCGCGGATGTGGCAGAGAGGGGGCGCATCGGCGCGGCGGTCGTCGGTCGGAGCCGCGCTCGCGCCGCTGATCGTTGCTGTCAGCCGGGCGTTCGATGCTGCACGCCGTGCGGCGTACCGGTTGTCCGGTGGTGCCACGCCGGCTGCTGATCGTCGCCCACCGGCTGCGGATCGGTGCAGTCATCCGGGCGTCCGATGCTGCGCGCCGTGCGGCATCCCGGTTATCCGGTGGTGCCACGCCGGCTGCTGATCGTCGCCCACCGGCTGCGGATCGGTGCAGTCAACTGGTCGTCCGATGCTGCGCGCCGTGCGGCATCCCGGTTATCCGGTGGCGCCACGCCGGCTGCTGATCGTCGCCCACCGGCTGCGGATCGTTGCAGTCATCCGGGCGTCCGATACTGCGAGCCGTGTGGCGTCCCGGTTGTCCGGTGGTGCCACGCCGGCTGCTGATCGTTGCCCACCGGCTGCGGATCGTTGCAGTCAGCCGGTCGTCCGATGCTGCGCGGCGTGCGGCATCCCGGTTGTCCGATGGTGTCGCACCCGCGCTGCGACGCCTCTGATCGTCGCCCGCCGGTGCTCGCCTGCCATTGCCCGCCGTTCGTCGCCCTCACGCGCTGGTCCAAGCGAATCCGTCCCACTGGCCCTACCTGCGAAAAAACGGCCTGCCTACACTTTCCTCGACAGATCGCCGCATGGAAGCATCTGCACACGATCGACCCGAAGAGAACGATCAGGAGACAGGCATGACCAACAGGCAGTCGGCAGCATTCGTCCGCGCGGCGAGCGCGCGCCCCGCATCAGTCAGTCGAATCGCCTCGTGCGCCCGTTGCGGCGCGGCAGGCCAGCCCGCGTCGGAGGTCTGACCATGTCGACCCCTTCCATCGAACGCACCGCGAGCGGCTTCGCCGGCGGCCGGCCGAACGATACGCGTTACGACCCGACCTACGATCCGCTCGTGTCGCCGGGGCCCGGGTGCGGCAAGCAGTACGCGCCGACCTACTGGGTCGCGACGGCCGGCACCCCGCCGCCCGACGACGGCCCCGTCACGCGCGACCTCGATGTCGACGTCGCGATCATCGGCGCCGGCTACACGGGCCTCGCGACCGCGCTGTGCCTCGCGCGTGACCACGGCATCAAGGCCGTCGTGCTCGAAGCCAACCGCACGAGCTGGGGTTGCAGCAGCCGCAACGGCGGGCAGGGGCAGAACGCGTCGGGCCGGCTGTCGCGCTCGCAGTGGATCGAGCGCTGGGGCAAGGACGTCGCGCTGAAGATGCACGACGAGATCCTCGAAGGCTTCGAACACTTCAAGTCGCTCGTGTCGGAAATCGACTGCGATCCGCAACCGGGCGGCCATTTCCTGATCGCGCATCGCCCGCGCATCATGGCGAAGCTCGCGGCCGAGGCGAAGGTGTGGAAGGACGTGTTCGGCTACCCGTCCGAACTGCTGAGCGCGGACACCTTCCGCCGTGAATTCATCAACGACCACGAGGCGGCCGGCGCGCTGCACGAGCCGGAAGGCATCGGCATCCATGCGCTGAAGCTCGCGTTCGGCTACCTGCGCCTCGCGCGCGAAGCCGGCGCGAAGGTGCATACGAGCAGCCCCGTGCTCGGCTTCGAGACGATCGACGGCGTGCACCACCTGCGCACGCCCGGCGGCGTCGTGCGGGCCCGCGCGGTCGGCATCGCGACCGGTGCGTACACGGCGCAGACGCTGCATCCGTCGCTGCGCAGCAAGGTGATGCCGATCCTGTCGAACTCGATGGTCACGCGCCCGCTCACCGATGCGGAGATCGACGCGTGCAATTTCCGCACGACGCAGGTGCTGACCGATACGCGTACGCTGCGCTTCTACTACCGTTTCCTGCCCGATCGCCGCCTGCAGATCGGCAGCCGCAGCGCGATCACCGGCGACGATGCGCCGAACCCGCGCCACTTCGAATTGCTGAAGGAAGGGATGGCGCGCAAGTTCCCCGCACTGCGCGGCGTGCAGATCGATTATTCGTGGTGGGGCTGGGTCGACGTGAGTCACGACATGATGCCTCGCGTGTGCCAGCCCGACCCGCGGCAGTCGGTGTACTACGCGCTCGGCTACGGCGGCAACGGCGTGTCGTATTCGCAGCAGGCCGGCCGCCGGCTCGCCGAGCAGATCGCGGGGAAGGGCGCACGCCAGACGCTGCCGATCTTCGCGTCGCCGCTGCCCGGCCACCCGTTCGCGCCGTTCCGGCGGCTCGGGCAGCGGATGCTCTACGTGTCGTACTTCAGGAACGACGAAAAGCCCTGAACGCAGTGCATATCGCCCGGCGTGACGCAACGTGCGCCGGGCTGTCCAACACAAGAAAAGCAACAGAAATCCGTGCGGCCGGGGCTGCAGGCGCCCCTGCACGCGCCGTCGCCGGCGGCGCCCGCGCTCACCCGACGGTGATGCGCGGGCGGCGCCGGACAACTGGATATGGAGAAGACATGCAACCCTCGAAGAACCAGAGTGACCTGAAGTGTGGGCTCAAGCAGCGCCACATGACGATGATCGCGCTTGGCGGCGTGATCGGTGCCGGGCTGTTCGTCGGCAGCGGCGTGGTGATTCAGCAGACCGGGCCGGCCGCGATCCTGTCGTTCCTGATCACGGGCGGGCTCGTCGTGCTCGTGATGCGGATGCTCGGCGAGATGGCCTGCGCGATGCCGGCCGTCGGTTCGTTCTACGAATACGCGCGGCTCGCATTCGGCAACTGGCGCGGGCCCGGCAAGATGGCAGGCTTCCTGACCGGCTGGATGTACTGGTATTTCTGGGTGATCGTCGTCGCGCTCGAAGCGGTCGCCGGCGCGAAGCTGATCCAGTTCTGGCTGCCGGATACCCCGGCGTGGATCATCAGCCTCGCGCTGCTGGTCGTGCTGACGCTCACGAACCTGATCTCGGTCGGCAGCTACGGCGAGTTCGAATTCTGGTTCTCGTCGATCAAGGTCGGCGCGATCATCGTGTTCCTGTTCCTCGGCGGCCTCTACGTGCTCGGCCTGTGGCCCGCGTCGATGCACACGACTTCCGTGCTGCCGACGCTGCTCGGCCACGGCGGCTTCATGCCGCTCGGCATCGGGCCGGTGATGAGCGGGGCGGTCGCGGCGACCGGCTTCTACTTCGGCGCCGAGATCGTCACGATCGCGGCGGCCGAGGCCAAGGAGCCCGCGAAAGCCGTCGCCAAGGCCACCAATTCGGTGATCACCCGCGTGCTGGTGTTCTACGTCGGCTCGGTCGCGCTCGTCGTCGCGCTGGTCCCGTGGAATTCGCAACAGATGGCCACGCCGTACGTGAGCGCGCTCGAAGTGATGGGCCTGCCGGCCGCCGCCAACGTGATGAATGCGATCGTGCTGACGGCCGTGCTGTCCGCGCTCAACTCGGGCCTCTACGCGGCGTCTCGGATGCTGTTCGCGCTGACCCGCCACGGCGACGCGCCGGCCGCGCTCGCGAAGGTCAACAAGCGCGGCGTGCCGGTGCGCGCGATCCTGCTCGGCACGGTGTTCGGCTACGTGTCGGTCGTGATGTCGTACGTGTCGCCCGATACCGTGTTCGCGTTCCTCGTCAATTCGTACGGCACCGTCGCGCTGTTCGTGTACGTGCTGATCGCGTTCTCGCAACTGCGCCTGCGCAAGCGTCTCGACCCGGTGGCCGCCGGCCAGCTGCGCGTCAGGATGTGGGCGTATCCGTACCTCACCTGGGTCGCGATCGTCGGCATGGTCGGCATCCTCGTCGCGATGGCGTTCATCCCGGACCAGCGCAAGCCGCTGTGGCTCGGCGTCGCAAGCCTCGGCGTGCTGGTCGTCGCATACGGGCTGACGCGCCGCAGCCGCCGCGAGCCTCTCGACGACAGCGAACTGCTCGCCTATCCGCCGCGGTAATGCCCGGTAACGCATGACGCCGAAGGCCCGGCACGCAAGCCGGGCCTTTGCGCATGCGGCTTGCGGCGGCGGCCCGATGGATCCCGGGGTCAACTATCGGGCCGCACGATAGAACCGATCGGCGGATGCGACTTTATGTCGGCGGCCGGCGCGACTAGCATGGATGAACCGATTCACGGGTGCGCCCCCGGCGGGGTGCGCCTTCATCCGCGAACGAGGACAGACGATGGAACATCGGGCACGCGAGCGCGACGAGCAGGCCGAGATCAAGACGACGACGTGCTACATGTGCGCGTGCCGCTGCGGCATCCGTGTGCACCTGCGCGACGGCGAGGTGCGCTACATCGACGGCAATCCGGAGCATCCGCTGAACCAGGGCGTCATCTGCGCGAAAGGTTCGTCGGGAATCATGAAGCAGTATTCGCCCGCGCGGCTCACGCAGCCGCTGATGCGCAAGCCGGGCGCCGAGCGCGGCGATGCGCAGTTCGAGCCGGTGTCGTGGGACGTCGCATTCGACGTGCTCGAAAAGCGCCTCGCGCACCTGCGCGCCACCGACCCGAAGCGTTTCGCGCTGTTCACGGGCCGCGACCAGATGCAGGCGCTCACCGGCCTGTTCGCGAAACAGTTCGGTACGCCGAACTATGCGGCGCATGGCGGGTTCTGCTCGGCGAACATGGCGGCCGGGATGATCTACACGATCGGCGGCTCGTTCTGGGAATTCGGCGGGCCTGATCTCGACCACGCGAAGCTGTTCTTCATGATCGGCACCGCGGAAGATCACCATTCGAATCCGCTGAAGATCGCGCTCGGCAAGTTCAAGCGCGCGGGCGGCCGCTTCATCGCGATCAATCCGGTGCGTACCGGCTACGCGGCAATTGCCGACGAATGGATTCCGATCCGCCCCGGCACCGACGGCGCGCTGTTCATGGCGCTGATGCACGAGCTGATCGCGCGCGACGCGTTCGACATGGAATTCGTGTCGCGCTTTACGAACGCCGGCGAGCTGATCGACCTGCGCGCCGATGCCGACACGTCCGGGCTGTTCGTGCGCGATGCCGGCGCGCCGGAGGTCAACGCGCTGTATCCGCAGAACCGGATGTGGTGGGACACGAAGACGAACCGCGCGGTGCTGCATCACACGGAAGGCGCCGAGCCGGCGCTCGACGGCCGCTATACGCTCGACGACGGCACGCCCGTCGCGCCGTCGTTCACGCTGCTGCGCGAACAGGTGGCCGATTGCACGCCCGAATGGGCGGCCGACATTACCGGCATCGCGGCGGACACGATCCGCCGCCTGGCGCGCGAGATGGAGACGGTTGCGCGCGAGCACGCGATCGAGCTGCCGGTGCGCTGGACCGATTCGTGGGGCAAGGAACACGAATCGGTGAAGGGCGTGCCGATCGCGTTCCATGCAATGCGCGGGCTCGCCGCACATTCGAACGGCTTCCAGACGATCCGCGCGCTGGCCGTGCTGATGTCGCTGCTCGGCACGATCGACCGACCAGGCGGCTTCCGGCACAAGGCGCCGTATCCGCGCGCGGTGCCGCCTTCGGCGAAACCGCCGAACGACCCGGCGCAGATCAGGCCGAACACGCCGCTCGCCACCGGCCCGCTCGGCTGGCCCGCCGGCCCCGAGGACCTGTTCGTCCATCCGGACGGCACGCCCGCGCGGCTCGACAAGGCGTTCTCGTGGGAATACCCGCTCGCGGTGCACGGGCTCATGCATTCGGTGATCACCAATGCGTGGCGCGGCGATCCCTATCCGATCGATACGCTGCTGATCTTCATGGCCAACATGGCGTGGAATTCGTCGATGAACACGACGGAAGTGCGCAAGATGCTGGTCGACAAGCGCGACGACGGCGAATACCGGATCCCGTTCCTGGTCGTGTGCGATGCGTTCGCGTCGGAGATGACGGCGTTCGCCGACCTGATCCTGCCCGACACGACCTACCTCGAACGTCACGATGTGATGTCGGTGCTCGACCGGCCGATCTCCGAATTCGACGGGCCGGTCGACTCGGTGCGCGTGCCCGTCGTGCCGCCGACCGGCGAATGCAAGCCGTTCCAGGAAGTGCTGATCGAGCTCGCGAGCCGGCTGAAGTTTCCGGCGTTCACGACGGCGGACGGGCAGCGCAAGTACCGCGACTATCCCGATTTCGTCATCAATTTCCAGACCGCGCCGAATTCGGGCACCGGTTTCCTGATCGGCTGGCGCGGCAAGGACGGCGACAAGGCCGTCGTCGGCGAGCCGAACCCCGACCAGTGGAAGCGCTATGCCGAGAACAATTGCGTGTACCACCACCGGTTGCCGGAGCCGCTGCAGTACATGCGCAACTGCAACGGCCCGTACATGCAGTGGGCGGTCGACAACGGGATGCGCAAGTTCGGCGTGCCGATCGTCATCCAGCTCTATTCGGACGTGATGCAGAAATTCCGGCTCGCCGCACAGGGGCGCACGTCGGGCCGCCAGCCGCCCGACCATCTGCGCGAACGCATCGCGCGCTATTTCGACCCGCTGCCGTTCTGGCATCGGTCGCTCGAAAGCGGGCTGACCGATGCGAGCCGCTATCCGCTCGCGGCGATCACGCAGCGGCCGATGGCGATGTACCACTCGTGGGATTCGCAGAACGCGTGGCTGCGGCAGATCCACGGAGAGAACCACCTGTTCGTGAACCCGGTGACGGCCGCCGCGCAGCAGATCGACGACGGCGCGTGGATCTACGTCGAATCGCCATGGGGCAAGGTGCGGTGCCGCGCGCGCTACAGCGAGGCGGTCGAGCCCGGCACCGTATGGACGTGGAACGCAATCGGCAAGGCGGCCGGCGCGTGGAACCTCGGGCCGCAGGCGGGCGAATCGCAGCGCGGCTTCCTGTTGAACCACGTGATTACCGACGAGCTGCCGGATGCGGCGCGTGACGGCGCACGGATGTCGAACTCCGATCCGGTCACGGGGCAGGCCGGCTGGTACGACGTGCAGGTACGGATCTATCCGGCCGAGGCCGATGCGGCGACCACGCTGCCGCAGTTCGCGCCGATGCCGCCGCTGCCCGGCACGCCGCGCGTGCTGCAGCGCGTGCAGGCGTATTTCGCGGGAACCGGCGCATTCGCCGCGCGGCTGCGGCGCGCGACGTCCGCCGGCCCGAAACCTGACGACCGTTGATCGAAGGAGCACGACCGTGACCCAGATGGCCCTCGTCATCGACCTGAACGTGTGCGTCGGCTGCCATGCCTGCGTGACGAGTTGCAAGGAATGGAACACGTCGGGCGAAGCCGGCAGTCTCGCCGATCTGCGCCCGTACGACGACGATCCGTCCGGCACGTTCTTCAACCGCGTCCAGACCTACGAAGCGGGCGTGTTCCCGATGACCGACACGATCCACTTCCCGAAGTCGTGCCTGCACTGCGAGGATCCGCCGTGCGTGCCCGTCTGTCCCACCGGCGCGAGCTACAAGCGCAAGTCGGACGGGATCGTGCTGGTCGACTACGACAAGTGCATCGGCTGCAAGTACTGCGCATGGGCGTGCCCGTACGGCGCACGCGAGCTAGACGAAGGCCGCAAGGAGATGACGAAGTGCACGCTGTGCGCGGACCGCATCGACAACGAAGCGCTGCCCGAACGCGACCGGAAACCGGCGTGCGTGCTCGCGTGCCCGACGTCGGCGCGGCTGTTCGGCGACGTGCACGATCCCGAATCGGAGGTGTCGCGCGCGATCCGCGAACGCGGCGGCTATGCGTTGATGCCCGAATGGGACACGCGGCCGTCGAACCATTACCTGCCGCGCGTGAAGACCGAAGCGTCGTGCGCGTGCGGCAGCAGCGGCGGATGCGGCAGCGGGTCGGGCGGCCGCGACGAGAGCGAGTCGTTCGAAGCCCGCGCGGCGCGCGGCGACGTCGATCTCGTGTCGCTCGCGACGCAGCGCTGAGCACCGCGCCTTTCATCCAGAAACAGACGGAGTTCCCATGCGCCCAGCCTTTTCGGTCGTTTTCCTCACCACGCTGTGCGGCGCCGCACAGGGCCTGCTGCTGACGCTCGTGATCGTCGAGGCGCTCGCGCGCGTGGCCGGCGTCGACGTGGCCGCGTCGTTCTACGTGACGGGCGCCGCGCTGTCGGTCGCGCTCGGCGTGCTCGGCCTGCTCGCGTCGTTCTTCCATCTCGGCCACCCCGAACGCGCATGGCGCGCGATCGCGATGTGGCGCACGTCGTGGCTGTCGCGCGAATGCATCGCGCTGCCGGTGTTTCTCGCGTGCACGTTCGCGTATGGCGCGGCACACCTGTTCGGCTGGCCCGGCACGTTGCTGATCGGCGCGGCCGGCGCGCTTGCGAGCGTCGCGCTGTTCGTGTGTACCGCGATGATCTACGCATGCCTGCGCTTCCTGCAGGAATGGGCGAGCCCGCTGACACTCGTGAACTTCGTGCTGCTCGGCTGCGCGTCGGGCTGCACGCTGGCGACGGCGTGCGCCGCGTGGCTCGCACCGGCGCTGGTGGGCCGACTCGCGGTGGCCGCCTGCGTGCTGACGCTCGCGGGCTGCGTGGCACGGGTCGCGTCGCTCGCGCGCAATGCGCGGCTGCGGCCGAAGTCGACCGTGCAGAGCGCGACCGGGATCCGCAACGCGAAGGTCGAACAGAAGTCGCGCGGTTTCACGGCCAGCGCATTCAATACGCGGGAGTTCTTTCACGGGCAGGGCAACGGCACGCTGCGTGCGGTGAAGGCCGGCTTCCTGATCGGCGCATTCGCGGTGCCGTTCGTGCTGACCGGTGCGGGTGCGCTCGCGCCGACGTCGGTCGCGGCGGCCGTCGCGCTCGGCGCGGCATTCGTGATCCAGTATGCGGGGTTGGTCGCGGAACGCTGGTTCTTCTTCGCGGATGCGCGGCATCCGCAGAACATCTATTACCAGCGCGCGTCATGACGTTGCGCGCGTGCCGCCGTGCGGCGCTAGAAAGTCGCCGCGAGCGCGCCGGCCGCTTCCTGCAGGCGCGGCATGCAGTCGAGCAGCCGCGACAGCGGTGCGCGCGACACGGGCGCATGTACGGCGACCGCGGCGATGCACGCGCCGTCGTCGCCGACGATCGGGGCCGCGATGCAGGCGATGCCCGCGACGAATTCCTCGTTGTCGATCGCGACACCCTTGTGCGCGGTGCGATCGAGTTCGGCTTCGAGCAGCTCGGGATCCGAGATCGTATTCGGGGTGTAGCGCGGCAGCGCCAGCGCGCGCACCAGCGCGGCGCGTTCGTCGCGCGGCAGCAGTGCGAGCAGCAGCTTGCCGCTGGCGCTGCAATGCGCGGGCACGCGCGAGCCGGGCTTCAGGTCGAGCCGCAGCGGCCAGTCGGCTTCGACGCGGTCGAGATAGACGACTTCCGTGTCGTGTAGTGCGGTCAGGTTGCAGGTTTCGCCGAGATCGGCGACGAGCCGTTCGAGGATCGCATGGCGCAGCCGCCGCGCGCCCGCATGCAGCATCACGCCGGTGCCGAGCCGTGCGAGGCGCGGGCCGATCGCATACGCGTTCTTGCGGCCCGGCTCGCGGATCACGAGGCCGCCTGCTTCGAGCGACGCGAGCATCCGGTGCAGTGACGCCTTCGGAATGTCGACCTCGCGCGCGAGATCGGCGAGCGACACGGCATCACCGGCCTGGACGAGATGTTCGAGCAGCGCGAAGGCGCGCAGCGTGGGCGTAT
This sequence comes from Burkholderia sp. D-99, assembly GCF_011605345.1. Taxonomy (GTDB): domain Bacteria; phylum Pseudomonadota; class Gammaproteobacteria; order Burkholderiales; family Burkholderiaceae; genus Burkholderia. The sequence goes on along the minus strand of NZ_JAAOXM010000001.1, from coordinate 1,195,895 downwards.
CCGCGGGCAGCATGGCAGGCGTTCCGGAAACTGGACTGCGGGCATTGTACCGAACGGCCCGGCGGGCCGGCCGCGCCGGGCGGCGGGCGCGGCAAGCCGGCATGGATTTTCAGCGATGGAACGAATCGTTCCGTAAACATGATCGGCGCAGGCCCGATCGACGTCTGCTCATCGGGCAAAGACAGGCAACGGCAAGCAACGGCAAGCAACGACAAGCAACGACAAGCAACGACAAGCAACGACAAGCAACGACAAGCAACGACAAGCAACGACAGGAGCGCAACGCAATGGATGGGGTGACGAACAAGCCGGACTGCATGGTGTCGGTCCGCGAACGGTTCGGGTTCGATTCGGACCTGATGGTGCCCGCGTTCAGCGCGCGCGACGACCACGTGCCCGATATCGACGACGCATACCGTTTCAACCCTGACGTCACGCTAGCGATCCTCGCCGGTTTCGCGCGCAACCGCCGCGTGCTCGTGCAGGGGATGCACGGCACCGGCAAGTCGACGCATATCGAACAGGTCGCGGCACGGCTGAACTGGCCGTGCGTGCGGGTGAACCTCGACGGCCACATCAGCCGGCTCGATCTCGTCGGCAAGGATGCGATCGTCGTGCGCGACGACGTGCAGGTGACCGAGTTCCAGGAAGGGATCGTGCCGTGGGCGCTGCAGCGGCCCGTCGCGCTGATCTTCGACGAATACGATGCGGGGCGGCCCGACGTGATGTTCGTGATCCAGCGGATTCTCGAACGCGACGGCAAGTTCACGCTGCTCGACCAGAACCGCGTGATTCATCCGCATCCGTCGTTCCGGCTGTTCGCGACGGCGAACACGGTCGGGCTCGGCAACCTGAACGGGCTCTATCACGGCACGCAGATGCTCAACCATGCGCAGATGGATCGCTGGAACGTGGTCGCCACGCTCGACTATTTGCCGCGCGACGAGGAGATCGGCATTGTGCGCGCGCGCGTGCCGGAACTCGCGGATGAAGCCGGCCGCCCGCTGCTCGAATCGATGGTGAGCCTGGCCGAGCTGACGCGCAACGGCTTCGCGACCGGCGACCTGTCGACGCTGATGTCGCCGCGCACGGTGATCAACTGGGCCGAGAACTGCCAGATTTTTCGCGATCCGGCGCTCGCGTTCCGGCTCACGTTCCTGAACAAGTGCGACGACGCCGAGCGGCCGGTCGTCGCCGAGTATTACCAGCGCTGTTTCGGCGAGGAGCTGGCGGTGGCGTCGCGTGCCGGCGCGGGCGAGCCGGGAGCCGGGCGGTGAGCGCCGATCGCGACGCCGCGCGCCGTGCGTCGGCGCGCGAAGCGCTGGGCGCGTCGACCGTGCGCGCGCTGACCCGCGATGCGGCGCTGCATTACCGCGCGGGCCGCGTGTGCCGCGACCTGCGGCCGCTGCCGATCCATGCGCCGCACCTGCGCGCGCAGGCCGCCGACGACGATCTCGCGTCGTGGCGCGGTGCGGCCGACGGCGCCGCGCTGCGCATCCTGCATTCGGATGCCGAACTGCATCGCGCGTTGTGCGGCAACGATCCCGTCGAACGCGTGCTGTTCGAAATGCTCGAGCAACTGCGCTGCGAGTCGCTTGTGCCACCCGCGATGCGTGGCGTCGTGCAGAACCTGCGTCATCGTTTCGAAACCTGGTCGCGCGCGTTTTACCGGTCGGGGCAGGCCGATACGCATGTCGGGATCCTCGTGTACACGGTGGCGCAGATCGCCTGGTCGCGGCTGACGGGCTGGCCGGTGCTCGAAGAAACGGAAGATCTGATCGAAGCGTCGCGCGCGGCGATTGCGCCCGAGATCGGCGTGCCGCTCGCGGGGCTCAAGCGGTGCCGGCACGATCAGCGCGCATTCGCGGAACACGCGCTGGCGCTCGCGCGCCGCATTGCGGCCATGATCCGCGACGCGCGCGCGGCGGTCGTCGAAACGGCGACGGAAGATGCCCGCGAGCAGGACGAGGCACTGACGAATTTCTCGCTATGGGTCGATTTTGACGATACCGGCATCGACCTGCCGGCACTCGTGGAGACGGGCGACAGCGTCGTGCTGCATGGCGGCGACGCGGTCTACCGCGCGTACACGACGCGTTACGACCGCGAACTCCGGCCGGCCGCGCAGATCCGCGCGACACTGCTGCGCGAGTATCGCGACCGGCTCGACGGCCAGGTCGCCGCGCAGCGGATCAACGTCACGCGGCTCGCACGCGTGCTGCGCGCGGCGCTCGTCGTGCCGCAGGCCGACGGCTGGTCGTTCGGCGAGGAGCACGGCCGCCTCGACGGCCGCCGGCTCGCGCAGCTCGTCAGCTCGCCGGCCGAACGGCGGTTGTTCCGGCTCGAACGCGTGCGGCCGCACGCCGACTGTGCGCTGGCGTTCCTGATCGACTGCTCGGGATCGATGAAGACGTGGATCGACGGCGTCGCGCTGATGGTCGACACGCTGGCCCGCGCGGGCGACGCCGCCGGTCTCGCCACCGAAGTGCTCGGCTTCACGACGCTCGCCTGGAACGGCGGCCGCGCGCGGCAGGACTGGCTCGCGCGCGGCAAGCCGCGCCATCCGGGCAGGCTCAACGAAACCGGCCACCTGGTGTTCAAGGACGCGGACATGCGCTGGCGGCATGCGCGCGCGGGCATCGCCGCGCTCCTCAAGGCCGACCTGTTTCGCGAGGGCGTCGACGGCGAAGCGGTCGAATGGGCGTGTGCGCGGCTCGCGGCGCGGCCGGAGGCGCGCAAGATCCTCGTCGTGATCTCGGATGGCAGCCCGATGGACGGCGCGACGGCGCTCGCGAACGATCCGTTCTACCTCGACAACCACCTGAAGCAGGTGGTCGCGCGCCAGGAGGCGGCCGGCCGTGTCGAAGTCCTCGGGCTCGGCGTCGGGCTCGATCTCGGCCCGTACTACCGGCACCGGCTCGCGATCGACCTCGCGTCGGCGCCGGACATGAAGCGGCTCGTCGAAATCGCGAGCTGGATCGGCGCACGGCGGTGAAGCGGGCACCATATGCGCGTCGCGGCCGAATGCCGCGCAGTGCGGCTCGATGCGGTGCGCGTGGCGCGGCACTACACGCCGCGTAGCAGCGTCGGCAGCGACGTCGCGATCAGCCCGATGCCGATCGCCATCAGCACGCCGAACGCGAGCCGGCGCAACGCGACCGGCGACAGCGGCGGCGGGTAGTGGCGCGCGGCGACCGTCGTCAGCATCACGACCGGCGTCGCGATCGCGGCCAGCAGCCAGATGTCACGATCGAGCTGGCCTTCGCATGCGCTGTACAGCACGCGCGTGGCCGAGGTCGTCGTGAACAGCACGATCAGCGCGCAGCGGATCTGCACGAGCGTCAACGGTTGCCGGTAGAACTGGAAGATCAGCGGCGGCCCCGACACGCCGAACATCCCGCTCAGCAGCCCGCCGAACAGGCCGCTGACGAAGAAGCTGCGGTTGTCCGAGCGCGCCGTGAGCGGCGTCGGGCGCAGCGCCGCGCTCAGGCCGCCGTACAGCACGACCGCGCCGAGGATCAGTTGCAGCAGGTCGGCCGCCGAGCGGCTCAGGCATTCGAGCAGCAGCACGCCGGCGACGACCGACGGCAGGATGCCGAGCGTCGCCGCGCCCACTGCGCGCCAGTCGATGTGATGCAGCCGGCCGGGCAGCGCGGCCGCGCCGTTCGCGAGCGACACGACGCTCATCAGCGTGGCGACGGTGGCGAGCGGCGCAAGCCCGAAGCCGCTCGTCGCGCCCATCACGATCATCCCGAGCCCGAAGCCGGTGACGGTCTGGAAGTAGCTGCCGGCGCCGATCACCGCGATCAGGATCGCCAGTTTGTCGGCCGTCATGCGTGCGCGGCCTCGCCGGTCGCGGCGCGCTGCGCGGCCGCCTGCGCCTGCACGGTGGTCGCCGCGATCACGTGATACACGTCGTCGGCGCTGCAGCCGCGCGACAGGTCGTTCGCGGGCCGGCGCAAGCCTTGCAGCAGCGGGCCGACGGCCTTCGCGCGGCCGATCCGCTCGGCGAGCTTGTAGCCGATGTTGCCGGCTTCGAGGCTCGGGAACACGAGCACGTTCGCGTGGCCGCCCACCTGCGAATGCGCGATCTTGCGCTCGGCGATCTCCGCGACGATCGCCGCGTCTAGCTGCACGTCGCCGTCGATCGCGAGGGCGGGGCGCCGTTCGCGCACCAGCGCGGTCGCAGCCGTCACCTTGTCGACCGCCGCGTGATGCGCGCTGCCGCTCGTCGAGAACGACAGCATCGCGACGCGCGGCGCCTCGCCGAGCAGCGCGTGCGCGCTGTCGGCGGCGGCCATCGCGATTTCGGCGAGTTGATCGGCATCCGGATCGACGACGAGCGCGCAGTCGGAGAAGATCAGCCCGCCCTTGATCGTGTGGAACGGCTCGCACAGCATCATCAGGAAGAAACTCGACACGATCCGGAACGCCGGATCGACGCCGATCAGCTGGATCGCGGCGCGCACGACGTCGGCGGTCGCATGCACGGCGCCCGCGACCGAGCCGTCCGCGTCGCCGAGCCGCACCATCAGGTTCGCGCAGGTCAACGGGTCGCGCACGGCGTCGCGTGCTGCGTCGGCGGTCATGCCTTTTTTGGCGCGCAGCGCATGCAGCGCGTCGGCATACGCATCGCGTTGCGGGGCGGTAGCCGGATCGACGAGCGTCATGCCATCGAGGTCGATCGCGTCGCGTGCGGCCGCCGCATGGATCGCCGAACGGTTGCCGACGAGCACGATGCGGGCGATGCCGTCGCGCGTCGCGCGTGCGGCGGCCTGCAGCACGCGCGGATCGTCGGCTTCGCACAACGCGATGCGCATCGGCTGGCGGCGCGCGGATTCGAGAATGCGGTCGAGGGCTTTCATCGGGAATTCGAAGTAAAAAAGGCCGGATGCGGCGGCCCGCACGGGGCACGGCGTCCGGCCGGGTTCAGGCCGTGCGGCGATGCGCGCGGCCTGAAGCGTTTGCGTCAGCGACGCGGCATCACACGTAGTCCTTGTACTTGTCGAGCATGCGCACCGGCTTCGACAGCGCATCGCGGCGGAACGGATCGCCGAGTTCGCGCGTGCACATGATCTCGATGATCGTGGTCTTGCCTTCGTTCATCTGCATGTCGATCGCACGCTTGAGCGCGGGGCCGACGTCCTCGAGGCGATCGACCGTGATCCCTTCGGCGCCCATCGCACGCGCGATCGCCGCGAAGCTCTGGTTGTCGAGTTCGCCCGCGACGAAACGACGGTTGTAGAAGTCGACCTGGTTCTTCTTCTCCGCGCCCCATTGACGGTTGTGGAACACGACGGCCGTCACCGGGATGTTGTGGCGCACGCAGGTCATCGTTTCCATCAGGCTCATGCCCCACGCGCCGTCGCCCGCATACGACACGGCCGGACGGTGCGGTGCGGCGACCTTCGCGCCGATGATCGTCGGGAACGCATAACCGCAGTTGCCCCAGCTCATCGCCGCGAAGAAGCTGCGCGGCTTGTTGAAGCGCAGGTAGCTGTTCGCGACCGAGTTGATGTTGCCGATGTCGGTCGACACCATCACGTCCTCGGGCATCGCTTTTTCAAGCTCGCGCAGCACCTGGCGCGGATGCAGGTACTGGCCACCGCTGAACGGTTTCTCGTGCTTCTGCTCGTCGATCATGTCGAGGCTGTATGCGTCGCGCTCGTGCGTCCAGTCGTCGAGTTCCTTTTCCCACGCGGCCTTTTCGGTCGCGATCTGGTCGGCGCGATCGCCGCGCGAGCCGTCGCTTGCGAGCGTGCGGCCTTCAAGGCGCTGCGTGAGTGCGACGGCCGCAGCCTTCGCATCGCCGCAGATGCCGACCGAGATCTTTTTCACGAGGCCGAGCATCTTGTGGTCGGCGTCGATCTGGATGATCTTCGCGTCCTTCGGCCAGTAGTCCATCCCGTGCTGCGGCAGCGTGCCGAACGGCCCGAGGCGCGAGCCGAGCGCGATTACGACGTCCGCGCGCGACAGCAGTTTCATCGCGGCCTTCGAGCCCTGGTAGCCGAGCGGGCCGCACCACAGCGGATGGTTCGCCGGGAACGAGTCGTTGTGCAGGTAGCTGTTGACGACCGGTGCGCCGAGCCGTTCGGCGAGCGCCTTGCATTCCTCGATCGCGTCGGCCATCACGACGCCGCCGCCCGAGATGATCACCGGGAACTTCGCCTGCGCGATCAGTGCGGCCGCGTCGTCCAGGCTCTGTTCGCCGCCGGCGCCGCGATCGAGCCGGCGCGGTTGCGGAATCTCGACCCTGACCTTGCCGTAGAAGTAGTCGCGCGGGATGTTCAGCTGCGTCGGGCCCATCTCGGCCTGCGCGCGGTCGAAGCAGCGCGCGGTGAATTCGGCCATCCGCGCCGGGTGCGTGACGTGGCCCTGGTACTTCGTGAATTCCTGGAACATCGGCAGTTGGTTCGCTTCCTGGAAGCCGCCGAGGCCGATGCCCATCGTGCCGGCTTCCGGCGTGACGATCACGACCGGGCTATGTGCCCAGTACGCGGCCGCGATCGCCGTCACGCAGTTGCTGATGCCGGGGCCGTTCTGGCCGATCACGACGCCGTGGCGGCCCGACACGCGTGCATAGCCGTCGGCCATGTGGCCCGCGCCCTGTTCGTGCACGACCGGGATCAGGCGGATGCCGGCCGGCGCGAAGATGTCCATCGCATCCATGAACGCGGAGCCCATGATGCCGAACATGTCGGTCACGCCGTTGGCCGCGAGGGTCTCGACGAAGGCTTCGGACGGCGTCATGTCCTGCGGGCCGCTGGTCGATGCACGCAGGGAAGTGGATTGTTCGCTCATGGGTTGTCTCCGATTGTTCAATTAATGGAACGTCTTGTTCCAGATGCTATTTGCTGGGGAAAGCCGGTCAAGCCATTCCGCCTGTCGTTGGGGAATGTGGAATGAAATGAATCGATTCGTTTCAAAATGCGCGCCAGGCAGGGTGACGTGATTGGCGCGCGAGGAGCGCGCTCAGGCCGGCTGCTTCGGCCGTTCCTTGCGGAATGCGCGCTTGACGGCGATCAGCCCGTCGCGGAATTCGAACAGGTCGCAGCCTTCGGCCTCGATGCGCCAGCCTTCGGCGTGTGTGCCGGTGAACACCCACTCGGAAACGCCGCGCTCGCCGGTGACGGTGTGACGGCCATGGCCCCAGTGCGCGTCGGGGAAGGTCTTGAACACGGCTTCGAACGCGGCGCGCACGGCGTCGCGGCCGACGAAACGCGTACCGTGGATGTCGGGGCCGCCGGCTGCGTCGAAGACGCAGTCCTCGGTCATGAAACCCATCAGCGCATTCGCGTCATGCCGGTTGAATGCATCGGAAAACGCCGCGAGCGTGGCGGCCGTGACGGGGGCGGTGAGCGTGTCGGACATAACGTGTCTCCTGTCGAATGATGGGCGGTGCGCAAGGCGCTGGCGCGCATGCGGCACGCGGTATCGACACGTTAGTGAGCGCTCGTTTTTGGCGGTAGCGCCAGTTCGGGGGATTCGGTTGGGCCAGTGGCGGACGCCGGGCACGTTCGCCCGTTCATGGCGTTCCCGACGTGGCGGGACGCGCAGCTTGATCCGATTTCGTAACGTCTCGCATGACGCGACGGGGAATCAGGTCGGTGAGCGTGGCGTGCCCGGAAAGTGGCGGAAGGGGGATTCGACCGGCATCGGGAGCGAACCCGCTTCGACCCGGCGGTTTTCACGTCGCGCGACGCGGGCAAGCAGAAGGCGTCCGGGGGTACATCGCCGCGCGCGACGTACCCCCGCCGTTCATGCGGCCATCACGATGCCGCCATGCCGATACCGAACACGTGCATCTTGCCGGCGCTGACCTGCCGCGGCAGCACGATGCTCGTCACCACCTTGCCGGGCGGCACGGGAATCTTCTGCGCGAAGATGTAGGTCTTGACGTTGTCCTGCTGGCCGTTGCCGGCATTGCGGTAGGCCATCGTGACGGCCACCGTCGAGCCTGGGCTCGCACTGCCGCCGTTCAGGGTCCAGTCGTCGAAGGCCAGTGTGACGGCCTGGCTCGACCCGTCCGCGAAGTTCAGCTGCGCGGTGCCGCTGCTCGGGCCGTTGTTGGCCGAACCGAGCACCACGACACCGGTGCCGGCCGATCCGGGCGGCAGCATCACGGTCTGGCCGACGGTCACGGTGTTGTCGAGCGAGAGCGGCCCGCCCGCCACCGTCACGGTGGCGCCGGCCACCGCGAACGGCTTGCCCGGCTGCACGCCCGCCGCGCCCAGCGCATTGATCGAGTAGCTGAACAGGCTGCCGTCGAAGTCCGCGCCCTGGCCGTCGGTATTGGTCGCGCCATCCGTGCTGAAGCCGCGGTTGTTGTAGCTGTCGGCCGCGTTGACCGCCACCGGCACGCCGAACGACGGCGGCTGGGTCTGCGCGCCCCATTGCGACGGTGCGCTGCCCATCGCGAAGTGCAGCGTCGCACCATTGGCGATGTCGTCGTACGCGACCCACGCGGCGGGGTGGGCGCGGCCGTTGATCGACAGCGACTGCACATAGTTCGAGGCCGGCGCGCCCTCGGCACGGATCCGCCAGGTGCGGCCGTTGCCGAGCCGCACGTCGATCTGCGGGAACTGCGGGCTGCCGATCGCCAGGCCCGCCACGCCGGGGATCTGCGGGTACAGGCCCAGCGCGCCCCACACGTACCAGCCCGACACGGCGCCGAGGTCGTCGTTGCCCGGCAGGCCGTCGGGGCCTGTGCCGAACGCGCTGGCGAGGATCTGCTGCACCACGCGCTGCGTGCCCGACGGTTGTGCGGCCCAGTTGTAGAGCCACGGTACCTCGAAGGTCGGCTCGTTGCCCATGTAGAAATTCGGCAGGCTCATGCCGGCATTGAGCACCGTGAAGAACTGGTCGAGCCGCGACGTCACGGCCGTATTGCCGCCCAGCTGCGCGAACAGGCCGGCCGCGTCGTACGGCACCATCCACGTGTACTGTTCGGCGTTGCCCTCCACGTAGTTGTCGCCGCTGCTCGGCGTTTCGGGTATCCACGCGCCGTTCGATTGCCGCGCCGCGATCAGCGGCGGCGTCAGCGCGGTATTGAGCAGGTTCTGCCAGTAGGCCGAGCGGCTCAGCAGCATGCGTTGCGTGGCGGTATCGCCGAGTGCGCCGGCAAAGCGCGAGATCGCGAAGTCGCTGCTCGTGTATTCGAGCGTCGACGAAGCCTGGCCCCACTCGCCGCCGGTGATGTAGCCGCCCTGCAGGTAGCTCGCGCGGCCGCCGTTGGTGGTCACGTTGTTGCACGCGGTGCCGGGGATGTTCGCCATCTTCACCATGTGCTGCAGCGCGGCGCGCGTATCGAAGCGCCGGGCGCCGAATGCATAGGCGCTCGAGACGATCAGCGAGCCGGCATCGCCCGGCATCACGCCGTCCTCGACGTTGTCGTTGACCCAGTGCGGAATCGCGCCGCACTGGTCGGCGTCGTTGATCAGCGACTGGATCATGTCGCTGGTCTCGGACGGGTTGAGGATCGACTTGAGCTGGATCAGCGAGCGGTAGATGTCCCAGCCCGAGAACGACGAATACTGCGCCTTCTGGCCGTTGGCGACCTGATGCACGGTGTTGTCGAAGCCGATGTACTGGCCGTTCACGTCGCTGAAGGTACTGGGCGCCCACAGCGCGTGATAGAGCGCCGTGTAGAACTTCTTCTTCGCGTCGAGCGTGCCGCCCGCCACGCGGATCGCGTTGAGGCGGTCGTTCCAGGTGCGGTCCGCCTGCGTACGCACGCCCTCGAAATCCCAGTCGCGATTTTCCGCGTCGAGGTTGGCCTTTGCGTTGGCGACGCTGACGTACGAAATGCCGATCTTCATCCTGACTGCCTGGCCGGGGCTGAAGCCGAGCTGGGCCACGCCATGCGAAATCGACGCCGACGTGAAGGCCTGGTCGAACGCGGCATAGAAGTAGACGGGTACCGGCACCGAGTTGCCGCAGAAGCCGCCGCCGATCGTGCTGCCCGAGATGGCGCTGTCGGAAACCTGTGTGATCGCGCCGGTGGTCGAGGTCTTCGTATTGGTGCGTGTCGCGTCGAGCACCAGCAGCGCAGGTTTGCCGGCCGGGTAGGTGAACCGGCCGAAGCCGGTGCGCAGGGTGGCGGTCAGTTCCACCTTGATCTGCGAATCGAGCAGGACCGAATAGTAGCCGGGCCGGGCCGTTTCGTTCGCATGACTGAAGGTCGGGACGAGCTGCGTCGCGTCGGTGGTCGGCATGACCGGGAATTCGCCGTTGTTGCCGCTGCAGCCGGCGCCTGGCATGTGCGTGACGCTGAAACCCTGGATCGAGTGGATGTCGTAGTAGTAGCCGGCCGGCGAGTTCGGTTCCTTGCTGTCGTTCGGCGCCGGCGTGGTGTTGGTGTCGGGCGACCATTGCACCATGCCCGACGGCAGCCCGGCGGCCGGCACGACGCTGCCGGCCTGTCCTGCCGGCACCGGATTCGGCGAATTGCTCGCAAGTGTGCCGATCAGCGGATCGACATATTGCGTCAGCGACAGGCTGCGGTTGTCGTCGAGCTTGGTCGTGTCGGCCGCACCGGCCGACGATTCCGCCAGATGTGCGGCCAATATCGAGGCCGCCGTTCCGTCGCTGCCGTCACCGCCTCCACACCCGCTCAATGCGCACGCCGCGGCCAGCAACGCCGCGAGCGTCGTGAATCGATTCATGATCGCCCCCTCCAGTCGGAGATGCATCTTTTGCCTTGACGATCCCGACGATCGAATCCCGGGATCGCTGTGGGTTGTTGCTGTCGTGTTGCGTCGTAACACTAGAATTCGTATGAATTTGTTGTCAATCCGAATAACGGATTTGTAATGTTTTTATTAGATTTACTAAACGAATGGAAACGATGAGGCGACGTTGGCGCCTTATTGGCGGGGAGACTCGGAGGGCGAGTGGCGAGCGCAGTGCGCTTCGACAAGGAGAGCAACAACGTGCCGATCGAATCGATGCATGTTGCGTGCTCGCGTGAAGGCAGCCGGTACTCGATAGGCAGTCCGCAGGCGCGGGGCCGCAAGTTGCCCCGCAGGGCAGATCGATCGTTACGATGGGCATCTGCGCGTGTCGCACGGGAGCGACTCGCGCGACACCGACGGCATGCTTCCGGTGCAACGATAGTCGAAATCGTTGCCGGAATGCGTGATTGTGCACGACGCACGAGGCACGAGACGCGAGACGCGAGGCACGAGGCACGAGACGCGAGACGCGAGGCACGAGGCGCGAGACGCGAGACGCGAGACGCGAGACGCGAGACGCGAGACGCGAGACGCGAGACGCGAGACGCGAGGCGCGAGGCGCGAGGCACGAGGCACGAGGCACGAGGCACGAGGCACGAGGCACGAGGCACGACGCACGACGCACGACGCACGAGGCACGACGCACGAGGCACGAGACGCGAGGCACGAGACGCGAGACGCGAGGCACGAGGCACGAGGCACGAGACGCGAGGCGCGAGGGCGGTCGCGCGATCCGCTGCGCGACACCTGTCCGCATCCACTCAGGCGCCCGGCTTCTGCGCCCGCATGCATTCCGCCAGCGCCCGCACGCCGGGCTCGATCCGCTCGAGCGGGATCGCCGAGAACCCCATCCGGAAGCAGCGGCGCGCGTCGCCCGTGTCCTCCATGAAGAACACGTTCCCTGGCTCGATGAGGATGCCGGCCTCCTGCGTGTCGGTCGCGAGGCGCGTGGCATCGAGCCACGGCGGCCCCTCGACCCAGCACGACGCACCGCCCGTCACACGCACATGCCGCGCTTCCGGCAGATGCGCATCGAGCGCGGCCATCAGCGCCTGCGAGCGCTCGCTGTACGCATGCGCGAGGCGGCGCAGCAGCGCGTCGTGATGACCGAGCGCGAGAAAGGTCGCGAACGCGCGCTGGATGTACGCGACCGGATGGCGCACCATCAGCCGCCGCAGCGCGCGCAGCTCGCGGATCAGCTCGCGCGGCCCGACCACGTAGCCGAGCCGCAGCCCCGGCGCGAACGTCTTCGACAGGCTGCCGACGTAGATCACGCGGTCGGCCGTGTCGAGGCTCTTCAACGCCGGATGCGGGGTGCCGGAGAACGTGTTCTCGCTTTCGTAGTCGTCCTCGATGATCACGAAATCGTGCTGCTGCGCGCAATCGAGCAACGCGCGGCGGCGTTCGACCGGCATCGTCGCGGTGGTCGGGCACTGGTGGCTCGGCGTCACGTACACGTAGTCGCAGCGCGACAGCGTATCGCCGAGCGTGTCGGGTGCGATCCCTTGGCCGTCGACGGGCAGCGGCAGCAGCCGCGCGTTGCGGTTCTCGAAGATGTTGCGTGCGTCGGGATAGCCGGGATTCTCGAAGCCGACCGTCGTGTGCTTGCCGCACAGCAGGTCCGCGATCAGGTACAGCGCCTGCTGGCAGCCGTTCGTGATGACGATCTCGTCGGGCATCGCGAACACGCCGCGCCGCGGCAGCACGCGCGTGCGGATCTGCTGGATCAGCGATTCGTCGTCGCGCTCGATCAGGTCGGGCGCCCAGTTTCGGATCTCCATCACCGACAGCGCCTTCAGGCAGCATTCGCGCCAATCGTTGGTCGGAAACAGCGACTGGTCGAACTGCCCGTAGATGAACGGAAATTCGTAGTGCTGCCAGTTCGCGGGCTTCACGATGTTGCGCTGCTTCGACGGCGGATGCGCGATGCGCTTCTCCCACGCGGGGCGGCCCGGCGTGTCGTTGTCGTCCGGCTTCTCGCCGGGCTTGGCGGTTGCGAAGCCGGGCACGCCCTCCAGCATCTTCGGGTTCACGAAGTGCCCGCTGCGTTCGCGCGAGATCAGATAACCCTCTTCGACGAGCATCTGGTACGCGAGCACGACGGTGTTGCGCGCGACGCCGAGCTGGTCGGCGAGCTCGCGGCTCGACGGCAGCGCGGCATCGGGCGCGAGCTGGCCGTCGAGGATCGCGGCCACGAGCATCCGCCGGATCTGGTCCTGCAGGCTCGACGCCGACGACCGCCGGAACTGCTGGGCCCATAGGGCGGTCGGGGTACGACTCGGCATGCTTCCTCCTGTGATCGGTACGGGAAACGCGAGGCGGTGCGTGTGGTGTGCACGCGGCCTGCGAGAGGCGCGGTGTCGCGAGAATACGCGCGTCGCGCCGCGGATGTGGACTCAATGAAAGGTGTCGTCTGGCACTACTGCGCGCCGACGTGGCAAGACGATACTCAACTCGTCGCCCCTGGACGATCCGGATAACTCCCCGGTACGCGGGCGCAGGAGGGCGTGCGCGCATCGCGTTCGTCTGCATCGTGATGCGGAGAAGGGGGCGCCATGCATGTCGTCGTGTTCAGGGATCGCTGCGAGCGCGTGATTCGTATCGTGTTCGACGATGTGCGTGCGACGGCGGTCGCGTATCGCGACGACGAGGCGATCGGCGAACTCGGTATCGACGGCGGCGCCGGTGCCGCGCGATCGCCGTCGCTCACGCGGCTGTACGTCGAACCCGCCTACCGGCGCAGCGGCATCGCGCACACGCTGCTGGCATGTGCATCGCGCGAATTCGGGCGGCCGATTCGCATCGATGCCCGCGCGCGTGAATGGCCCGATACGCCGGCATGGGCGACGTTGTGCCGCTGCCTCGAATACGAAGGGCTGGTCGTGGTGCGCTAGTGCGCGCCGCGACACCCGATAGCGTGGCGACGATCACGCAGCACGAAAACGGAGACGACATGAGCACGGTCCTGAAGCCGATTCCCGCATCCGACGTGCGGCACGAAGCGTTGCGCATCGACGGGCAGCGCGTGTGGCGCGACGCAGTGATCGACGTGCGCAACCCGTACGACGGTTCGCTGGTCGGCACCGTGCCGAAGGCGACGCTGGACGACGTGCGCCGCGCGTTCGCGGCCGCGCGTGCCTACCGGCCGACGCTCACGCGTCACGATCGCGCGGCGATCCTGCGCCGTGCGGCCGACATCGTGCGCGGGCGCACCGCCGAGATCGCGGCGCTGATCACGGCCGAGGCCGGGTTGTGCATCAAGGACTCGACGTACGAAGCGGGCCGCGTGGCCGACGTGCTGACGTTCGGCGCCGGCGAAGTGCTGAAGGACGACGGGCAGATCTTCTCGTGCGACCTGACACCGCACGGCAAGAAGCGCCGCGTGTACACGCAGCGCGATCCGCTGCTCGGTGTGATCTCGGCGATCACGCCGTTCAACCACCCGATGAACCAGGTCGCGCACAAGATCGTGCCGTCGGTCGCGACCAACAACCGGATCGTCGTGAAGCCGTCTGAGAAGGTGCCGCTGTCGTGTTACCTGTTCGCGGACATCCTGTACGAAGCCGGCCTGCCGCCGCAGATGCTGCAAGTGATCACCGGCGATCCGCAGGAGATCGCCGACGAGCTGATCACGAACCCGGCGATCGACCTGATCACGTTCACAGGCGGCGTATCGATCGGCAAGTCGATCGCGTCGCGGATGGGCTACCGGCGCGCGGTGCTCGAACTCGGCGGCAACGATCCGATCATCGTGATGGAAGACGCCGATCTCGACGAAGCGAGCACGCTCGCGGTGTCGGGTTCATACAAGAACTCGGGGCAGCGCTGCACCGCGATCAAGCGGATGCTCGTGCACGAGTCGGTGGCCGATCGCTTCACCGAGCTGGTTGTCGAAAAAACGCGCGCGTGGTCGTACGGTAACCCGTCCGATCCGTCGGTCGACATGGGCACCGTGATCGACGAGGCCGCCGCGAAGTTCTGCGAGCAGCAGGTGAACGATGCGATCGCGCGCGGTGCGCGGCTGCTGGTCGGCAACGTGCGCGACGGCGCACTGTATTCGCCGACGGTGATCGATCGCGTGACGCCCGACATGCCGCTCGTGAAATACGAAACCTTCGGCCCCGTGTCGCCGATCATGCGCTTTTGCGACATCGACGAAGCGATCCGGATGTCGAACAGCACCGACTATGCGCTGTCGTCGTCGGTGTGCACGAACCGCTTCGACCACATCACGCGTTTCATCACCGAGCTGGAAGTCGGCAGCGTGAACGTGCGCGAAGTACCGGGCTATCGGCTCGAAGTCACGCCGTTCGGCGGCATGAAGGATTCGGGGCTGGGCTACAAGGAAGGCGTGCAGGAAGCGATGAAGAGCTTCACGAACGTGAAGACGTATTCGCTGCCGTGGTGAGCGAGGCGGGGAAGGGCGCATCGCGCCCTCCCGCCGCGAACCGCATTACTGATAGAAGTTGAGCGTGACCATCGCCGAACGGCCCGGCGCCCACGTCGCGTAGATCGGGTACGCGCTCGCGTAATACTTCTTGTCGAACAGGTTCTGCACGTTCAGTTGAACGTCCATCGTCTTGTTCACGCGCCACGTCGCGGCCGCGTCGAAGCGTGCATAGCCGGGCGTCCATTTCTTCGTCGTCGCGGATACCGACGCATAGGTCTGGCTCATCACCGTCGCACCGGCGCCGAGCGTGAGCTTCGGCATCACGTCGTAGCTCGTCCACAGCGTGAAGTTGTGTTTCGGCACCATCACCATCGGCAGGCCCGATGCGCCCGGGCTGCCGGGGCCCGCGTCGGTCGTGATCGCGTTCAGGTACGAGTAGCCGCCGAACACGTGCCACTTCGGCGTCATGTTGCCCGCGAAACCGAATTCGAAACCGCGCACGCGCTGCTTGCCCGCGTTGACCGTGTGACCGAGGCCGTCGCTCACGCGCGCGTTGGTCTTTTCGGTCTGGAACAGCGCGGAGGTCAGCGACAGCTGGTCCTGCAGCACGTCCCACTTCGCGCCGATCTCGATGTTGCGCGAGCGCTCCGGTGCGAGATCCTGGTTGGTCGCGGTGATCTGGTCGGTGCCGCCGCCGAGGCCGCCGTTCGAACCCGGCGGGTTCGACGACGTGCCGTACGACGCATACAGGCTCACGTTGCTCACCGGCTTGAACACGAGGCCGAACTGGTAGCTGAACAGGTTCGACGTGTTCGACAGGTCGGCGACGCCGGCCTGCTTGCCGGTCGTGTCGTAGCGGTCGAAGCGCAGCCCCGTGTTGAACTGCCAGCGCTCGGACAGCTTCACGGTATCGAAGATGTACGCGGAAACCGTATCGGTGCGCGTGTTCGTCGTCGCGCCGGGGAAGCCCTTGTCTCCGTTCAGCACGATGTTGCCGGTCCACGGCATGTTCGGGTTCCAGCCGCCCGCGAGCGGCGTGCAGTTGCCGGCCACCGAGCACGGGCCGCCCGAGCGGATGTTGTTGCCGGCCGAATCCGACACCAGGTAGCCCTCGTAACGTGCCTGCTCATGGCTGAACTCGACGCCGGCCGTCATCGTGTGCTTCATGCCGAACAGGCTCGCGCTGCCGGTCACTTCGGTCTGGTTCGAGAAGCCGTTGAGCGCGTACTTGCCGCTCTTCGCCTGCAGGCTCAGCATGTTCGGGTTCGACGCGAGGATCTGCGGATTCGTCGCGACGTAATCGAGCGTCGAGCGGCCGAACATCGTCGTGTTCTTCAGCTTCCAGTCGTCGTTGAGCTTGTGCTCGACGCGCACTTCGGCGGTGTCGGTCTGCCCGTAGCGGTAGTCGCGCGTGTTCAGCCCGAAGAACTGGCCACGATCGGTCGGCACCGGCGTGCCGCCCGACGCGCGGAACGGCACGCTGAAGTCCGGCATGTCGTACGAGTTCAGGTGGTAGTAGCTGACCGTGACCGTGGTCGGCGTGTTCAGCCCGAACACGATCGACGGCGCGACCCCCCAGCGCTTGTTGTACACGTCGTTGCGGCCGGCCTGGTTCGCGTCGTGACCCATCACGTTCAGGCGCACGGCCGTCGTGTCGTTGATCTTGTGGTTCGCATCGACGGTCGCGCGCTTGTAGCCGTCGGTGCCGAAGCCGATGCTGCTGTTGATGAAGTTGTCGTTCTTCGGCGTCTTCGTGACGATGTCGATGCTGCCGCCCACCGAGCCGCGGCCCGCGTAGACCGAGTCGGGACCCTTGATCACGCTGATCTGCTCGACCGCGAACGTTTCGCGGTTCTGCAGCCCCGAGTCGCGCATGCCGTCGACGAAGATCGAGTTGCGCGATTCGAAGCCGCGGATCACCGGACGGTCGGCCGACGGGTTCGCGGCCGCATCGCCGCCGAGGAACGTGATGCCCGGCACCGAGCGCAGCGCGTCCGCGAACGACGTGACGTTCTTTTCCTTGATCAGTTGCTCGGGGATCACCGTGACCGAACGCGGCGTGTCGAGCAGCGGCGCGGTGAACTTGTACGACGGCGAGCGCTTCACCTGCAGGTCCGATGGTGCGGACGACTGGATCGTGATCGTCGGCAGCGTCGCCTGCACGTCGGCGGACGGGGCCGGCTGGTCGGTAACGGGGGCGGGAGCCGGGGCGGTTTCGGCGGAGGCGAGCAGCGGCGTCAGGAAAACGGAGCAGGTCAGCGCCGATACGAGGGCACGAGGCCTCGTCTTGAACTGGGCGGGCATATCGAGAGGCAGCAGAAGGTTCGGTGAGCGGGCGCGTTTTCTCGATGCCGTCCAGGCAGCGCGGAACATCGGAAAACGTCAATGTAAATGCGTATGATTCGCGTTTGCGGTCGCAATTGTACGGATTGGTACCAATTCTGTAAACGATCGAATGGTTCTTGTACTAATTCAGTCAGGTTTTCGTGGGGGCGCGATTGCCTTTGCGTCGCGTGCAACACCGCTTTCCATCGCCCGGCCGGTGTGCGGCGGCGGTGACTCGATACACTGCCGTACCGGTTGGACGGGCCCCGGCAAGCAGGCCCCGAGCAAGGAGACAACACACGATGGACACCCAACACCCGGCAGTCGTCACGTACCGCGGTCAGGCGATCGAGAACACGCACGTCGCCCATGTGGCTGTGGTCGATGCACGCGGCAGGCTGCTGGCCCGGTTCGGCGATCCGTTCCGGATGACGCTCGCGCGATCGGCGGCCAAGCCGGCCCAGGCGCTGTCGGTGATCGAGACGGGCGCGCCCGAACGCTTTGGCTTAGACGATGCGGACATCGCGCTGATGTGTGCGTCGCACAGCAGCGAGGATCGGCACATCGAACGCACGCGCGCGATGCTCGCCAAGGTCGCCGCGCACGAATCGGATTTGCGTTGCGGCGGCCATCCGCCGTTGTCCGACGCGGTGTACCGCGCGTGGATCAAGCGCGACTACACGCCGACCGGCATGTGCAGCAACTGTTCGGGCAAGCATGTCGGGATGCTGGCCGGTGCGCAGGCGATCGGCGCCGCGATCGCCGATTACCATCTGCCCGAGCATCCGATGCAGGTGCGCGTGAAACAGGTGGTGGCCGATGCGTGCGGGCTGCGCGACGATGAAGTGGGCTGGGCGATCGACGGGTGCAACCTGCCGACGCCGGCGTTTGCGCTGGACCGGCTCGCGCGTCTCTACGCATCGCTGGCCGACGGCGCGGATACGGTGGAGGCGGGCGGTGACGCAATCAGCGATCGCGTGCGCGCGCTGGCGCGCATTCATCGTGCGATGACCGCCTATCCGGAGCTGGTGGCCGGCGACGGGCGCTACTGCACGGTGCTGATGAACGCGTTCGACGGGCAGGTGGTCGGCAAGCTCGGCGCCGATGCGTGCTATGGGATCGGCGTGCGGGCGTCGGCGCGCACGCGGCAGCTTGGCGCCGATGGCGCGCTCGGCATCTCGGTGAAGATCGAGGACGGCAATCTCGACGTGCTGTACATGGTCGTCAGCGAACTCCTCGAGCGGCTGCAGATCGGCACGGCCGGGCAGCGCGCGCAACTGGCCGGCTTCCATCGGCCGCCAATGCTCAACACGCAGGGCGTCGAGATCGGGCACGCCACGTTCCCGTTCGAATTGCAGCCGGCCTGAGCGGTGCGGATGCGCCGCTGCCGCCGGCCCGCGACCCGGGCCGTGCGCGGCGGCGTGCGGATGCCTGCCGGCTGGTGCGGGCGTGAACGCGGGCGCGGGCGCTACGCGCTTGCGCCGCGAATCTTCGTCAGTTCCAGCGCCGACAGCTCGCCGATGTGCGCGAGGTGTTCCGCGAGAAAGTCCTTCAGCACGCGCAGCTTCGCCGAGCTGCGCCGGTTCGCCAGATACGCGATGTAGATGTATTCGCCCGTCAGCCGGTTCTGCAGCCGGTAGCGCGGCAGCACGGCTTCGAGCCGCCCGCTCGCGAGCAAGTCGCGCACCAGCCAGATCTCGAACTCCGCGATGCCGAGCCCCGCGCAGGTCGCTTCGAGCAGCAGCTCGGAATGATCGGTGACGAGGTTGCCGGCCGGCAGCAGGCTGTGATGCGCGTCGCCTTTCACGAGATCCCAGCGCGGATCGCCTTCGGGGTGCACGTAGCGCAGGCAGTTGTGTTGCTTGAGATCGTCCGGCGTGGACGGGCGCCCGCAGCGGTCGAGATAGCCGGGCGTCGCGCACAGGATGCTGTCGTTGCGCGACAGGCGGTGGACGACGAGGTTGTCCAGGTAGTTCTCGCCTTCGTGAATGTCGAGATCGAAGCCGCCGGCCACGAGGTCGTTGTGGTTGTCGGTGAGCCGCACGTCGAGCTGGATCGTCGGGTAGCGCGCGAGAAACGGTGCGACCAGCGGGGCGAGATGGCGGCGGCCGAACGCAACCGGCGCGGTGAGCTTCAGCGGGCCGCTCGGCTGCGCGTTCAGCTCGGCGACGACGCGCAGCGTATCGTCGAGATCGGCGATCAGCGTGACCGCGCGTTCCAGGTAGATGTGGCCGGCTTCGGTCAGCGTGACGCTGTGCGTCGAGCGGTGCAGCAGCGCGACGCCGAGCGCCTCCTCGATCGCCGTGACCTTGCGCGCGACCGTCGACGTCGACACGTGCATCTCCTTCGCGACCGCCGAAAAACTCCCCGTTTCGACCACTTTCACGAACGCGCGCATCGCGCCCATGTGATCGATGCCGGTTTCTCTCGCGCTTTTCTTCATTCGATTCTCGCTGTTGCGTCCCACGCAAAACCGCTTTCGATAATACAGATTCGAGCTTGTTTTTGCAAAGGCATAGAATGCGAACCCGTCGCGTCGGGAAGCGACGGACGACGAGCGGCACGAGACATTCAGGAGGGCACGATGACAGAAAACGGCTTCCGCGTCGAAGCGGATCTTTTAGGTAAACGAAGCATTCCGGATGACGCCTACTACGGCGTCCATACGCTGCGCGCGAAAGAGAATTTCGACATCTCGGGGCGCACCATCGCGTCGCTGCCGTACCTCGTGATGGCGCTTGCCGCCGTGAAGGAGGCCGCGGCCGACGCGAACTGCGAGCTCGGGCTGCTGCCGCAGCCGTACCGCGATGCGATCGCCGCCGCATGCGTCGAGATTCGCGAAGGGCGCCTGCATGACCAGTTCGTCGTCGACGTGATCCAGGGCGGGGCCGGCACGTCGACCAACATGAACGCGAACGAGGTGATCTGCAACCGCGCGCTCGAACTCATGGGGCACGCGCGCGGGCAGTACGAATACCTGCATCCGAACGAACACGTCAATCTCGCGCAGAGCACCAACGACGTCTATCCGACCGCGATCCGGGTCGCGACCTGCTTCGCGGTCGAGCACCTGCTCGAAGCGATGGCGCGCCTGCGCGATGCGTTCGCGGAGCGGGCCGACGCGTTCTCCGGCTTGCTGAAGCTCGGCCGCACGCAATTGCAGGACGCGGTGCCGATGACGCTCGGCCAGGAATTCTCGACCTACGCGGTGATGCTGACGGAAGACATTGCGCGCCTGCAGGAAGCCGGCTGGCTGATTCGCGAGATCAACCTCGGCGCGACCGCGATCGGCACGGGGATCACCGCGCATCCGCAGTACGCGGAGAAGGCGCTGGCGGCACTGCGGCGCATTACCGGGCTCGACCTGAGCACCGCGCCGAACCTGATCGAAGCGACGCAGGATTGCGGCGCGTTCGTGCAGGTCTCGGGGGTGCTCAAGCGGATCGCCGTGAAGCTGTCGAAGATCTGCAACGACCTGCGACTGCTGTCGAGCGGCCCGCGCGCGGGGTTCGGCGAGATCAACCTGCCGCCGGTGCAGGCCGGCTCGTCGATCATGCCCGGCAAGGTGAATCCGGTGATCCCGGAAGTCGTCAACCAGGTCGCGTTCGAGGTGTTCGGCAACGACCTGACCGTGACCTTCGCCGCCGAGGCGGGACAGCTCCAGCTCAACGCGTTCGAGCCGGTGATCGCCAGCGCGCTGTTCCGCAGCTTCAGCCATCTGACGGCTGCCTGCACGACGCTTGCGCAGCGCTGCGTGAGCGGAATCACCGCGAATCCCGAGCGGCTGCGCGAAACGATGGAGCGCTCGGTCGCGCTCGCGACCGCGCTGAATCCGTATATCGGCTACAAGCGCGCGACCGACGTGGCGACCGAAGCGCACGCGACCGGCAAGTCGATTCGCGAGGTCGTGCTGGAGCGCGAGTGGATGACCGATGCGCAGGTCGACGAGGCGCTTCGGCCCGAAGCGCTGATCCGGCCGCGCGTGCTTTGACGCCGGCCGTGGGGCGCCGGTGCATGCCATGAGCGCCCTGCGCGCCATCATTCGATAAACGCCCCCGCGCGGGGCGCGACACATCAAGAAACAACGGAGACTCACGATGAAACACAACAGCGAGCGCCCGGCCGGTCCGGCCGGCGGCGCGGATTCCCGTCATGCCGACCCCGATGCGATGTTCGCGTCGCACGAAGCCGGTTACGCGAAGCAGTTGAAGCCGCGGCACGTGCAGATGATCGCGATGGGCGGCGCGATCGGCACCGGCCTCTTTCTCGGTGCGGGTGGACGCCTGCAGAGCGCGGGGCCTGCGCTCGCGATCGTGTATCTCGTCTGCGGCGTGTTCGCGTTCCTGATCATGCGCGCGCTCGGCGAGCTCGTGATGCACCGGCCGACCAGCGGCAGCTTCGTGTCGTACGCGCGGGAGTTCATGGGCGAGCGCGCATCGTTCGTCGCGGGCTGGATGTACTACCTGAACTGGGCGACGACCGGCATCGTCGACATCACGGCGGTCGCGATCTACATGAAGTACTGGGCCGTGTTCACGGACGTGCCGCAGTGGGTGTTCGCGCTCGGTGCGCTCGGGATCGTGTCGGTGATGAACATGATCGGCGTGAAGGTGTTCGGCGAGATGGAGTTCTGGTTCTCGCTCGTCAAGGTGGGGACGCTCGCGGTGTTCCTCGCGGTGGGCGCCGTGTTCCTCGCGAGCGGCCATCCGGTCGCCGGCCAGATGCCGGGGCTGCACCTGGTCGCGGATCACGGCGGGATCTTTCCGCACGGCATCCTGCCGGCCGTCCTGATCGTGCAGGGTGTCGTGTTCGCGTACGCGAGCATCGAGCTCGTCGGCGTCGCGGCGGGCGAGACGGCCGATGCGCGCAAGGTGTTGCCGAAAGCCATCAACAGCGTGATGTGGCGCATTGCGCTGTTCTATGTCGGCTCCGTCGTGCTGTTGACGATGCTGCTGCCGTGGACGGCGTACAGCTCGCACGAAAGCCCGTTCGTCACGTTCTTCAGCAAGCTCGGCGTGCCGTACGTCGGTACCGTGATGAACGTCGTGGTGCTGACGGCCGCGCTGTCGAGCCTGAACTCCGGCCTCTATTCGACCGGGCGCGTGCTGCGTTCGCTCGCGATGGGCGGATCGGCGCCGCGCTTCGTGTCGCGGATGAACGCACGCGGCGTGCCGTACGGCGGGATCCTGATCACGGTCGCGATCAATGCGATCGGCGTGCCGTTGAACTACATCGTCCCGGCGCAGGCGTTCGAGATCGTGCTGAACATGGCGTCGCTCGGGATCATCACGACGTGGGGCTTCATCGTGATGTGCCAGATCCTGTTCCGCCGCGCGGTCGATCGCGGCGAGCTGAAGGCCGTGTCGTTCCGGATGCCCGGCGCGCCGTTCACGTCGTGGCTCACGCTGGCCTTCCTCGTCGGCGTGCTGGTGCTGATGGCGTTCGACTATCCGGGCGGCACGTGGACCATCGCGACGATTCCGGTTGTCGTGCTCGCGCTGGTGGTCGGGTGGAAGCTGGCGAAGCGCGGTGCCGCGCGTGAGCTGGCGGCGGATGCGCGTGCGTCCGCGGGTACGGGTGCTGTCGCAGATTCGGCGCGGGGCGCCTGACGGAACGCACCGGCGCCGGCCCGTTCGCGGCCGGCGCGCCGGTGCAGTCAGTTCAAGCCGGTGCGTTCGCCAACCCAGCGGCCGAAATCGCCGGCCATTTCCGCGGTCAATTCGTGGCCGGCCTCGTACAGCCGCGTATCGTGTGCGACGCCGAGCGCCGTGAGCTTCGCATCGGCGGTGTCGGCCCACGAGACGGGCAGCTTGTCGTCGAAGCGCCCGTGCACGATCAGCGCGTGGAGCGGGCGAAGCGCATCGCGCGGCGCGATCAGCGGATCGATTTCGGGCAGGATGCGTCCGCACAGCACGGCGAACGCGGTCACGTCGGCCGGCGACGTGAGGCCGACGCCCGCGCTCATGATGCCGCCCTGGCTGAAGCCGGCGATCACGGTCGGCAACGCGGAGTCCGCGTTATCGCGGGAGCGGAAGGCACGCAGCAGCGTGATCAGCTGGATGCGGCTTTCGTCCGCGCGGGCCGCGTCGATTTCGGGGCCGTTCGGGCCGAAACGCACCGGAAACCAGGCGTGCTGGTTGGGCCCGAACGTGAGCGGACCGCGCAGGAACGCGATTTCGATGCGCGGATCGATGACGCCGGCCACGTTCAGCAGGTTGGTTTCGTTGCCGCCGACGCCATGCAGCAGCAACAGGCGGGCAACGGGGCGGCCGGCAGCCGGGCGCAGCCGGTATTTGAGGCCCGATTCGGGGTCGGTGGTCAGCGGCAGGACGTCGGTCATTGCGTGAATCCGGGATGAGAAGCGATGCGACAGTCTAGAGCGTGCGGGCAGGGAGGTGAATCGCCGGTGTGCGATTGATTGTTTCCTGACGGGAATGAATCCGGCGTTGGATCATGTTGGGGACAAATCACCGTCATCGCAGCGCCTGGAGTGGACTGAATGCCGAAGCATCCACCGACAACAGGCCGATCGGCCGACTCGTTATCCTCACGTAGAGTTGCTAAAATAGATACATTTTGTAGATACGTGAGGGCGTGACGATGGAAATTGCCAAGATCTTCAAGCATGGCGGATCGCAGGCCGTCCGGCTGCCGAAGGATTTCCGTTTCGATACGGCCGAAGTCAGGATTCGCCGCCACGGATCGTCCGTCGTTCTCGAGCCGGTGCCGCAGGACTGGGCATGGCTGACGCCGCTGATCGGTCCGGTCGACGCCGACTTCGAGGCTGCGGCGACCACGCAGCCATCCGCGCAGGAGCGGTCGGGTCTGGACGTGTTTGAATGAAGTTCTTGCTGGATACCAACGCGGTGATCGCCATTCTCAAGGGCGAGCCGGCCATTCTGTCACGACTGCGCTCGCATCAGCCGGGAGATTTCGGGATGCCGGCGATCGTCGCACATGAACTCTATTACGGCGCCTACAAAAGCCAGCGAGTGGCTGCGAACGTGGCGCGTGTCGAGGCGCTTCAGTTCGAGGTCGTATCGTTCGATGTCGAGGATGCACAACACGCCGGAGAAGTTCGTGCGCATCTGATCGCGGCCGGGACGCCGATCGGCCCTTACGACGCATTGATCGCAGGGCAGGCACGCGCGCGGCAACTGGTGCTGGTCACGCATAACATCCGGGAATTCGAGCGCGTCCCGGGGCTGCAAGTCGAAGACTGGCTCGCCGTGCCGCGCGAAGGTTGACCGCATTGCGGTCATGCAGCGACCGGTGCGGAATCCCGTCCGCCGAATCCGGCTCGCGACGCGCTCGCGGTCCGGCCCGCGAGCGCTGCCCGTTTCGCGCTACCGCAGCCGGATGATCGTCGACTTCAGCTCCGTGTATTTCTCCAGCGCGTGCAGCGAGTTGTCACGCCCGTTGCCCGACTCCTTGAAGCCGCCGAACGGGAAGTTCATGTCGTCGGTTTCCTCGTAGCCGTTCACCCACACCGTACCGGCCCGCAGCCGGCGTGCGGTTTCGTGCGCGGTCGTCAAGTTTGCTGTCCACACCGAAGCCGCGAGCCCGTAGCGCGTGTCGTTGGCGAGCGCGATGGCCGTATCGAGATCGTCGAAAGTCGTGACCGCGAGCACGGGCCCGAAGATCTCCTCGCGCACGATCCGCGCGTCGGCGCGCGGGCAGTCGAACACGGTCGGCTCAACGTACTGGCCGCCGCTCGCGGTACGTGCACGCTTGCCGCCCGCCAGCAGCGTCGCCTCGTCGCGGCCGGCCTCGACATAACCGAGCACGCGCTCGACCTGCGCCGCGTCGATCAGGCTGCCCATCCGCGTGTCGGGCGACAGCGGGTCGCCAGGTGCGTATTCGGGCGCGATCTCGAGCACGCGCGCGACCAACGCGTCGCGGATCGCGCGGTGGACGAGCAGGCGCGAGCCGGCCGTGCACATCTGCCCGGTGTTGTAGAACACCGCATGCGCGACGGTGCGTGCCGCGCGGTCGAGGTCGGGGCAGTCGGGCAGCACGATCTGCGGCGACTTGCCGCCGAGTTCGAGCCACACGCGCTTCAGGTTCGAATCGGCCGCGCAGCGCGCGACCTTGTGGCCGACCGCGGTCGAGCCGGTAAACGCGATGCAGTCCACGTCCGGATGGCGCGCGAGCGCTTCGCCCGCGTCGCCGAAGCCCGGCAGCACGTTGAGCACGCCGGCCGGCAACCCGGCCTGCGCCGCGAGCGCGGCGAGCCGCAGCGCACTCAGCGGCGATTTCTCCGACGGCTTCAGCACGACACTGTTGCCGGCCGCGAGCGCGGGCGCGCATTTCCACATCGCGATCATCGCGGGGAAATTCCACGGCACGACCGCGGCGACCACGCCGATCGGCTCGCGCGTGACGAGCCCGACGAGATGCGCGTCGGCCGGCACGACTTCGCCGCCGGTCTTGTCGATCGCTTCCGCGAACCACTCGGCGCAATACGCGGTGGACGGAACGTCGACCGCGGTCGTATCGGCGATCGGCTTGCCGGTGTCGAGCGTTTCGAGCAGCGCGAGATCGTCCGCGTGCTCGCGGATCAGCGCGGCCCAGCGCAGCAGTACGCGCTTGCGTTCGCGCGGCGTCGCGCCGCGCCATGCGCCGTGCTCGAACGCACGCCGCGCGGCCGCGACCGCGAGGTCGGCTTCGGCCTGCCGGCAATGCGCGACCTGGGCGAGCACACGGCCGTCGATCGGGCTCGTGCATGCGAAGGTCGCACCGTCGTGTGCGTCGCGGAACGCGCCGTCCACAAAGGCGCGCGATTCGATTTCGAGTTGGCCGGCGCGCGTACGCCAGGCGTCGTTCGTCTGCATGGAAGGCTCCGTCGGGGTTCAGCGTGAAGCGGGGGCGGGGCGGCGGATCGCGATCGCGCGGCCCGCATGAGGTTCGCGCGGTGCGCGTGCGTGTTCGGCGTGAATCGCGTCGAGCTGCCGGCGCATCGTGTCGGGAAACGGCGCGGAACGCTTCGCGCGCATGTCGACGTGCGTCAGCAGCTGCTCGCCGGTCGCGAGTTGCGCGCCGGTCGTCGCGTGATGCATCGAATGGAACACGTGCAGGCGCCGGTCGTCGACATCGAGCAGACGCAGCGTCAGCCTGAGCGGTTCGCCGAGCATCGCTTCTCCCAGGTGACGGATGTGCGTCTCCGCCGAATAGATCGAGCGGCCGGATTCGCGATAGTCGTCGTCGATGCCGAAGTAGCGGAAGAACGCGTCGCTGCTGTCGCCGAACACGAGCAGATAGCACGATTCGCTCATGTGGCCGTTGTAGTCGACCCATTCGGGCTGCACGGTGCAGCGGTGCAGTTCCAGCGGCGTCGCAATCGGCGCGGCGGGGTCGTACGGGCGAGACTTCTGTCCTTCGTAGGCCGAGCGCAGGCGCGGCTCGGCGGCGGGGCTGAGGTGGTGCGTCATCCGGTGCACTCCGAGGTTCGGAACGGGCCCGCATGTCGTCCGCGGGGCTGCCGGCCGATGTTATGACGGGTTGAACGTTTTTTCAATAAAGATATCGCCGATGCGTGTAAACACCGGTGCCGATCGATGCCTCAATCGATTGAACATTCATTCAACGAAACCTATACTCGCCAGCGCCGCGATGCCGAAGCGAAGCAGGCGGGCGGTCTTTCACGAACAACGACAATCGATCCGCGTCGCGCGGAAACTGGAGACACCGGAAATGAAGAAACGCTTCCTGCTGGCCGGCATGATGTCGGTGATGGTCCACGGTCATGCGCACGCGCAGAGCAGCGTGTCGCTGTACGGGATCATCGACGGCGGCATCACCTACGTGAACAACACGGGCGGCGCGCACGCGTACCTGTTCGACGACGGCGTGTCGTACGGCAACCGCGTCGGCCTGATGGGCACCGAGGATCTCGGCGGCGGCAACAAGGCCGTGTTCAAGCTCGAGAACGGCTTCCGACTCGGCACGGGCAAGCTGAACCAGGGCGGCGCGATGTTCGGGCGCCAGGCTTACGTGGGGCTCGGCAACGACTGGGGCACGCTGACGTTCGGCAATCAGTACGACTTCGCATTCGACTTCACCGCGGCGTTCAACGTCAGCGCGTTCGGCAGCGGCTACGGCGTGCACCTCGGCGATTTCGACCGCCAGAGCGGCGACCGGTTGCAGAACGCGGTGAAGTTCGTCAGCAACAGCTTCCACGGGCTGGTGGTCGGCGGCATGTACTCGTTCAGCAACGACGCGGGCAGTTTCCACGACGGCAGCGCGTGGAGCGTCGGCGCGACCTATACGCAAGGCGATTTCTCGGCGGGCGGCAACTATACGCGGCTCAATTCGCCGCGCGGGCTCGCGGCGCTCGACCCGTATGCGCAGATGGGCGTGACGACGATGCTCGGGCAGACGGTCGCGACGATCGATCCGGCGACGGGCGCCGTCACCGACCTGCACGACTCGACGCCGTTTGCGATCAATTCGCAGTCGATCTTCGGGATCGGCGCATCGTACGTGCTCGGCAAGCTGACGCTCAGCGCCGACTTCAGCAACACGACGTTCAAGGGCTACGGGCAATCGTCGACGATGCGCGTGTACGAGGCGGGCGGCGTGTACCAGGCGACCGCGCCGCTGTCGCTCGTCGCGGGCTACCAGTACACGACGTTCGAAGGCCATCACTGGCACGAGGTCGCGCTGGGGACGCACTACGCGTTGTCGAAGCGCACCGACGTGTATGCGGCCGTCGACTGGATGCGTGCGTCGAACGGCGTCGACGCGGTGATCGGCTACAGCTTCGCGCCGTCGACGAGCCGCACGCAGGCCGCCGCGCGCGTCGGCATGCGGCACAACTTCTGATCCTTCTTTTTCCATGGGCCGGGAACGGCCGGCCCCGTCGACCATGTCCGATTCTTCCTCGAACGGCGACGTCGTCGCCGCGCTGCGCGATGCGCTCGGCGACGATTGCGTGAGCACGGGCGACGCGATCGGCGCGCGTCATTTCACGAACTACGGCGAAGCGCCGGGCGTGCGGCCGCGTGCGTTGCTGCGGCCGCGCAGCGTCGGCGACGTGAGCCGCGCGCTCGCGATCTGCACCGCATACCGGCAGACGGTCGTGCCGCAGGGCGGGATGACGGGGCTCGCCGCCGGCGCGGCGCCGGCCGCGGGCGATGTCGCGCTGTCGCTCGAGCGGCTGACGGGCGTCGTCGAGATCGACGCGGAGGCGGCGACCGTCATGGCCTGGGCCGGTACCACGCTGCAGGATCTGCAACAGGCGGTGGACGAGGCGGGGTTCGCGCTCGGCATCGATCTCGGCGCGCGCGGCTCGTGCCAGGTAGGCGGCAATGTCGCGACCAACGCGGGCGGCAACCGCGTGATCCGCTACGGCACCACGCGTGAGCAGGTGCTCGGCCTGGAAGTCGTGCTATCCGACGGCACCGTGTTGAGTTCGCTGAACAAGCTGCTGAAAAACAACGCGGGGTACGACCTGCGGCAGATCTTCGTCGGCAGCGAAGGTACGCTCGGCATCGTCACGCGTGTCGTGCTGCGGCTGCATTCGAAGATCGCCGCACCGTCGACCGCACTGTGCGCGGTGCGCGACACGGCCGCGGCGCTCGCGCTGCTGCGCGACGCGCGGGCGTCGTGCGCGGACTTGCTGAGTTTCGAGACGATGTGGTCGGCGTTCTACGGCTACGTCGCCGAACACACGCCGGGCCTTCGTGCGCCGTTGCCGGCGGATGGCGGCGTCAAGGTGCTGATCGAGTGCGCGAGCGGCGATGCGGCGCAGACCGCCGAGCGGTTCGAAACCGTGCTGGCCGGCTGGCTCGAACGCGGGCTGATCGACGACGCGGCGCTCGCGCAGAGCGCCGCGGACGCGCAGGCGTTCTGGACGCTGCGGGAAGGGCTCGCGATCGACGCGCTGCCCGGCCTGGTGAATTTCGACGTGGGGATTCCGCCGCGCGAGACGGCGGCGTTCATCGACGCGTGCGATCGCGCGCTGACGATGCGCTGGCCCGGCGCGCACGTGTTCTTCTTCGGGCATCTCGGCGACAGCAACCTGCATGTCTGCGTATCGGCGCCGTATGCGGCGGGCGAAAGCGCGCACGACGTCGACGCGGTGCTGTATCCGCTGGTGCGCGATGCGGGCGGCTCGGTGTCGGCCGAGCACGGAATCGGGCGCTACAAGCGCGACTGGCTCGGCTGCTCGCGCAGCGACGCCGAGGTGGCCGCGATGCGCAGGCTCAAGCACGCATTCGATCCGCTCGGGCTGCTCAATCCCGGCAAGGTGCTCTGAGCTTCGTTCCGCCCGATCGACACCGGCCCGCCCGCGTAAAACGCGAGCGGGCCGGCGCACTTCAGGCCGGCGTTACGTGTCGAGCCTCACCAGCGCATCGACCGCCACCGCGCCGTGTTCCATCGCCAGCAGCGGATTGACGTCCAGTTCGACGAGCGTGTCCGCGTGCGCCTGCGCGAAGCGCGCGATCGCCATCACGTTCGCGACGACGGCGTCGAGATCGGCCTTCGGCCGCCCGCGATAGCCGGTCAGCAGCGGCCCGAGCTTCAGCCCGAGCAGCGCATCGCGCACGTCGCTTTCTCGTACCGGCAGCAGCAGCGTCGCGGTGTCGCGGATCAGTTCGACCAGCACGCCGCCGGCGCCGAGCACGATCGCGAGACCGAAGTTCGGCTCGCGCTTCACGCCGACGATCAGTTCGAGCAGCGGCGCGTCGGCCATTTTTTCGACCAGGATGCGCTCGACGCGCACGTCAGGCGCGTAGCGTGCGACTTGCTCGGTCATCCGTGCAACGGCCTCGGCGACGGCCTCGGGTGACGCAAGTTTCAACGCGACCGCGCCGGCCTCGGTCTTGTGCGGCAGGCGATCGCTGACGACCTTCACGCACACCGGAAAGCCGAGCCGCTCGGCGGCGGCCGGCGCATCGGCGGGGGCGACGCATTCGGCTGGCGGCACGTCGAGCCCGTGCGCGGCCAGCATCCGCTTGCTTGCCCATTCGTCGTGCAGCGTGGCGGTGCCGTCGTCGCCATGACCGGCCCGCAGTACGGGCAGTGCGTTCAGCGCATCGGCATCGAGGATGCGGCGGCGCGTGTCGCCGTAGGTCATGGCTGCACCGATCGCGTCGATCCCTTCGGCGAGCCCCTGCAGCGGCGCGATGCCGGCCGCGGCCATGCGTGCCGCGTGAGCGGGCGGCGTCAGGTCGGGAAACACCGAGATGACCGCACCGACCACGCCGTGCTGGCGCGCGGACGCCGCGAACGCGCCGGCCGCGATGTCGCACAGCGGCCGTTCGCCGGTTGCTTCCTGCGGATAGTCGAGGATCATCGCGGCCGCGCCCGGGCGATCGGCCAGCAGCGCGTCGCAGCATGCGCGCATCTTGTCGGGGTCGCCCCACGGCGTCGTCGTGAAGTCGAGCGGGTTCGCGATCGTCGCGTAGGCGGGCAGCACGTTGCCGAGCGCGTCGCGGCCCGCGTCGCCGACCGGCGGGAACGCAATGCCGCGTGCTTCGCCGAGATCGGCGACGAGCCCCGCGTCGCCGCCGGACGTCGCGAGCGCGGCCAGCGTGCGGCGCTCGGGTACACCGGCGATCGCGAGCAGCTTCAGCGTCTCGACGAGGCCGACCGGGTCCTTCACACGGATCACGCCGAGCCGCTGGAACAGCGCGTCGTACAGCGCGTCCGAGCCCGCGAGCGAACTCGTGTGGCTCATCGCGAGCTGCGCGCCGAGCGTCGACGTGCCGCTCTTCAGCGCGACGATCGGCACGCCGCGTGCGAGCGCGCGTGCGGCGGCTTCGCTGAACGCACGCACGTCCTTCAGGCCTTCGAGATGCACGCCGATCGCACGGATACGCGGATCGTCGACGAACGCGTCGACGAGGCGCGCGATGTCGACCGATGCCTGGTTGCCGACGCTCGCGAGGTACGCGAACGGCACCGAGCGTGCACTCATCGACAGGTTGTACGCGAGGTTGCCGCTCTGCGTGATCACGGCGACACCGGATTCGACGCGCGGCGCGCCGTGCGCAACAGGCCACAGCGCGCTGCCGTTCAGGCCGTTGATCAGGCCGTAGCAGTTCGGTCCGAGCACGGCCATGTCGCCGGCCGCGTCGACGAGCGCTTGCTGCAGCGCGGCGCCGTCGGCGCCGGTCTCGGAGAAGCCCGATGCATAGACGATCGCGCCGCCCGCGCCGCGTTCGGCGAGCGCGCGCACGACGTCGATCGCCTGGCGCGCGGGCACCGCGACGAACACGGCGTCGGGCGCGGCGGGCAGGTCGGCGACGCTCGCGTGGCAGCGTACGCCGTCGATGTCGGCATGGTTCGGGTTGACGAGCCAGATATCGCCGGCGTAACCGAAGTCGCGGCAGCGCTGCACGGCGCCCGCGATGCCGCGTCCACCGACGAACGCGAGGCTGGCCGGCTCGAGCAGCCGGCGCAGGTTGGCCGCGGCGGTGGTGCGGCGATCCCTGACTGCGGGAGAGGAAGTCATGAAAAGTCCTTTCGGAAGTCGCGCCGGGCCTGCCGGCGCGACGGTTCGCGTCAGCTGTAGCGTCGGAGGATTTCCTTGGACAGGATGTGCCGCTGGATCTCGGACGTGCCTTCCCAGATGCGCTCGATGCGCGCATCGCGCCAGAAGCGCTCGATCGGCAGTTCGTCCATCAGCCCCATGCCGCCGTAGATCTGCACCGCATGATCGGTCACGCGGCCGAGCGTTTCGGTCGCCAGCAGCTTCGCGAGCGCGGCGTCACCGTCGGTCATCGTGCCCAGGTCGAGCTTCTGCGCGGTGTAGAGCGTGACGAGTTCCGCCGCGCGGATTTCGGTCTGCATGTCGGCGAGCTTGAACGACGTGCCCTGGAATTCGCCGATGCGCTTGCCGAACTGGTGGCGCGTCGCGGCCCATTCGGCGGCCATCTCGAACGCGCGCTGCGCGCGGCCGATGTTGTTGGCCGCCACCATCACGCGGCCGGCGGTCAGCCAGTCGTTCGCGAGCTCGAAGCCGCGATGCTCTTCGCCGAGGATCTGTGCGGTGCTGACGCGGCAGTCGGTCAGGAAGATCTCCGACTGGTGGTAGCCGCGCAGGCTCGTGCAGTGCGGGCCGCGCCGCACGGTCATGCCCGGCGTGTCCTTGTCGATCAGGAAGCAGGTCACGCGCTTGCGTTTCTGGCCGCGCACTTCCTCCTCGCCGGTGACGGCGAACAGGATCACGAAATCGGCCGTATCCGCGTGGCTGATGAAGTGCTTGCTGCCGTTGATCACGTAGTCGTCGCCGTCGCGCACCGCGCGTGTGCGGATGCCCATCGCGTCGGAACCGGCGCCCGGCTCGGTCAGCGCGAAGCAGTCCACGCGCTCGCCGCGCACGGTCGGCTTCAGGTAGCGCTCGATCTGGTCGCCCTTGCAGGCCATCAGGATCTTGCTCGGCCGCGCGACGAACACGTGCAGCGCCCAGCTCGTGCGGCCGAGCTCGCGCTCGACGAGCGCCTGCGTCAGGTAGTCGAGGCCCGGGCCACCGGCGCTTTCGGGCATGTTGAACGCGTAGAAGCCCAGTTCGAGCGCCTTGCGGCGGATCGAATCGGCGAGTTCGGGCGACACGTCGTCCGCACGGTCGACCGCGAATTCATGGGGCTGCAGTTCCTTCTCGACGAACTGACGCAGCGACGACACCAGCATTTCCTGCTCATGAGTCAGCGAAAAATCCATGAATCATCTCCCGACAAAATTAGGTGCGCGCCCCTCGACCGACGCGCGAAGCGCTTCCTGGCCGTCCTCGCTGTGACCGCAAGCGACGCAGGCCGCCAGCTCGCCGCGCAACTGCTCGGCGAGGGTGTGGGTGAGCGACTGCGCGAGCAGCGCCTTCGCATGGCCGAACGCGACGCTCGGCCCTTGCGCGAGACGTGCGGCGAAGGTGGCGACGTGCTGCGCGAACGCGTCGGCATCGACGACGTCCGACACGAAGCCGGCCGCGAGCGCGTCCTGCGCGTTCCAGCGTTCGTTCAGGAAGATGTAGCGGCGCACGACGTCGGGCCGTGCGAGACGCGGCAGGAACCAGCTGCCGCCCATGTCGGGGCTGTAGCCCATGCCCGTATAGCCGCAGCGCAGCGTCGCGGCCGTGCTCGCGATGCGGAAGTCGCAGGCGAAGCCGATGTCGGCGCCGGCGCCGACCGTCGAGCCGTTCAGCGCCGCGACGGTGGGGCGCGGAAAGGCGGCCAGCGCTTCGACGAACCGGTGCGCGCGCTCGCTCCAGCCGTAGGTGTCGAGTTCGCCGTTGCGCTCGGCCTCGGCCCATTCGTCGACGTCCGCACCCGCACAGAACGCGCTGCCGGTGCCGGTCAGCACGAGGCAGCGCACGGCCGGGTCGTTCGCGAGCGCATCGAGCGTGTCGCGAAGAAAGTCGAGATGCGGCCGCGCGAGCGAATTGCGCTTCGCCGGGCGGTTCAGGCGAAGCGTCACGACGCCGTCGTGCCGTTCGATTCGGATGTCCTCGTTGCTCATACTGATCACTGTCTCCTTGGTGTTGGGTGTTGTGTGTGTCAGAGCCGGCAAGGGTCGCCGCTACTTGCGAACCGCATTTCGGCATAGTATAAGTTCTGTTAAATGAACGTTCAACCCAAATGTGAGTTGACCAGGAGACACACGATGAGCGCGGTGATGGAGACGTCGGCAGGTGTGGAGCGGGGAAGGCCCGGTGCGCATCCGGTTCATGCGGAATCGGCGGGGCGCACGGCGAGCGGCGCGGGCCTGCAGATCGACCGCGTGTCGAAGCGCTACGGCAGCGTGCAGGCGCTGCGGGAAACGACGATCGACATTCCGCGCGGCGAATTCCTGACGATCCTCGGGCCGTCGGGTTCCGGCAAGACGACGTTGCTGACGATCGTCGCGGGCTTCGAGCATCCGACCACCGGCGACCTGCGGGTCGGCAGCCGCAGCATCGTCGGGTTGCCGCCCGAGAAACGCAACTTCGGGATGGTGTTCCAGGGTTATGCGCTGTTTCCGCACATGACGGTCGAGCAGAACGTCGCGTATCCGCTGATGGTGCGCAAGCAGAAGGGGCCCGACGCGGTGAAGCGCGTGAAGGCCGCGCTCGATCTCGTGCGGCTCGGCCATCTCGCGGACCGTTTGCCGCGCCAGTTGTCCGGCGGCCAGCAGCAGCGCGTCGCGATTGCGCGTGCGCTGGTGTTCGATCCCGATCTCGTGCTGCTCGACGAACCGCTCGGCGCGCTCGACCGCAAGCTGCGCGGCGAGGTGCAGGTCGAACTCAAGGCGCTGCACGAGCGGCTCGGTGCGACGTTCCTGTTCGTCACGCACGACCAGGAGGAGGCGCTGTCGATGTCGGACCGCATCGCGATCATGCGCGACGGCCGGCTCGAACAGATCGGGACGCCGGACGGGCTGTACGAACAGCCCGCCAACCGCTTCGTCGCGGATTTCCTCGGCAAGAGCAACTTCATCGAAGCTGTCGCGCTCGGCGGCGATGGCGCGGCGACGCACTATCGCGTCGGCGACGCGCGGTTTGTCGCGCCCGCCTGCGGCGCGCGGCCGGACGACGCGCTGCTGTTCGCGCTGCGGCCGGAGAAGGTCGGTGTCTCCGCCACATCGTGCGGCGGCGTGCACAACGAAGTGGCCGGCCGGATTCGCCACTGGAGCTATTTCGGTTCGTCGTACCGCTTCGAGATCGAGACCGCGGCGCTCGGCTGCGTGACCGCCGACGTGCCCGCATGGCGCGGACTCGCGTCGCCGCGCACCGGCATGGACGTATTCGTGCAGTGGGAGCGCGACGCGACTTGCCGGATCGCGTCGGACTGACGCGACGAACGATGCATCCCGCGCGACGCGGCGAGTGCCCGCGTCGCCGGCCGATTCAACGGTGCCCGGAAACGACGAGATGCGTGCGGGCGCTGCCAAGCCAGGAGGAGACACCATGACGAACCGCCATCTGCAGGACCTGCTCGACCAGGCACGCGAACTTCAATCCGCGCCATCGCAACGCCGGCGCGACTTCCTCCGGCTGTGCGCGGCCGCCGGCCTCGCGCCGACGCTGCTGGCGGCGGGCGCGAAGGACGCGCTGGCCGCGAACCCGAAGGAAATCGTGCTCAGCGCGTGGGGCGGCGAGGCACGTTCCGCGTTCCGCTCCGCCTATATGGACCCGTTCACGAAGGCCAGCGGGATCAGGATGGGCTACGACTCGTCGCCGGAGGACGGCAAGATCAAGGCGATGGTCGAGAACCGGAACGTGATCTGGGACGTGATGGATCTCGACGGTTTCGCGGCGATCAAGCTCGGCAAGCAGGGGTTCCTGCGGCCGATCGATTATTCGGTCGTCGGCCGCAATGCGTTGCCGGGGCTCGCATCGGATTTCGGCGTGCCGTCGTATCTGTTGAGCTACGTGCTCGTCTACGATGCGCGCAAGTTCGGTGCGAACCCGCCAAAGAACTGGGCCGATTTCTGGAACGTCGGCAAGTTTCCGGGCAAGCGCGGGTTGTGGAAGTGGATGGGCGGCGCACTCGAGGCCGCGCTGATGGCCGACGGCGTCGACAAGGACAAGGTCTACCCGATCGACGTGCCGCGCGCAATGAAGAAGCTCAAGGAACTGCGCTCGAACGTGCTGCTGTGGGATTCCGGCGCGGACAGCCTGCAATTGCTGCGCAACGGCGAAGTCAGCATGGCGTGCATCTGGCATACGCGCGCGAACGTGCTGCAGCGCGAGAGCAGCGGACGGTTCCGCTATACGTGGGAGCAGGGGCTCGCGTCATGCGACGTGTGGGGCGTGCCGAAGAACAATCCGTCGGGCGACGCGGTGTGGCAGTTCATCAAGTTCGTGCAAGGCATCGAGCCGCAGGTGCGCCTGCTGTCGCTGCTCGGCAACGGGCCGGTGACGCCGGCCGCGACGGCCGCCGTACCGCAGGCGCTGCGCGCGGACAATCCCGGCACGCCGGAGAACTGGGCCAGGCAGTGCAAGGTGAACCCCGAGTGGTGGGCGCAGCATTACGAAGCGACGCTCGCGCAGTACACCGACCTGATGTCGTCCTGAGCCGCCGCCTCGTGAGTGTGACGCCATGAATACCCTGTCTTCCCCTGTCGCGGGCGCCGTCCCGCTCGACCGCGCGAAAGCCGATCGCTACTGGCTGCTCGTCGTGCCGCTGCTCGCGGTGCTGATCGTGCTGTACGTGTATCCGCTCGTGCGCGTGCTGTGGCTCGGCTTCACGGTGCCGGAGCCCGGCCTGCACAACTACGCGCGGCTGCTGGACAACCGTGGCGTGCACCGTGTGCTGTGGACGACGCTGCGCGTATGCGCGGTCACGACCGTGTGCTCGGTCGCGCTCGGTTATGCGATCGCGTATGCGATGGCGCACGTCGGGCCGCGCCAGCGGATGGCGCTGATGTTCGGGCTGCTCGTGCCGTTCTGGGCGTCGGTGCTGGTGCGCGCGTTCTCGTGGCTGTTCCTGCTCGGCGAGCAGGGGCTCGTCAACACGCTGCTGATGCGCATCGGGCTGATCGACGCGCCGCTGCCGCTGATGCGCAACGAGATCGGGGTCGTGATCGGGATGATCCACTTCATGATCCCGTACGCGGTGCTGCCGCTGTACGCGAACATGAAAGGCATCGACCCGCAGCTCGCGCGCGCATCGCAGGGGCTCGGCGCGGGCGCGCTCGTCACGTTCCGCAAGGTGTATTTCCCGCAGACGCGGCCGGGCATCGTCGGCGCAGCGATCCTCGTGTTCATCTTCTCGCTCGGCTTCTACGTGACGCCGGTGATTCTCGGCGGCGGACGCACGGTGATGATCGCCGAATACATCAGCACGCAGATCCTGCAGCTCATGAACTGGGGCAGCGGGGCGGCGCTCGCGTCGTTGCTGCTGGCGTCGATCCTGGCCGCGCTCGCGCTGCTTGCGCGTTTCGTCGACCTGCGCGAGCTGTTCGGCGCGCGCTGAATCCGACCGGAGGAATCGAAGATGAAGACCAGACTGACGGCCGGCCGCGCGCTGGTGATCGGCGTCGCATGGGCCGCGATCCTGTTCCTGATGCTGCCGCTGCTCGTGTCGGTGCCCGTGTCGCTGACGCCGAGCGACTACCTGTCGATGCCGGACGGCGCGCTGTCGCTGCGGCATTACAGCGTGCTGCTCGACGACGACGGCTGGGTGTCGAGTTTCCTGCAGAGCGGGCTGATCGCGCTCGTTTCGTCAGCGATCTCGGTGACGCTCGGCACCTTGTGCGCGATCGGCTTGTGGAAGGTCGCATCGCGGCGCGGCGAGCTGGTGCGCGGCGTGATCCTGTTTCCGCTGATCGTGCCGCCGATCGTGTCGGCGCTCGCGTTCTACCGGCTGTGGGGCGAGCTCGGGATGCTCGACAGCTATCCGGCGGTGATCCTGTCGCATGTCGTGCTGTCGGTGCCGTACGTGGTCGTCGCGGTGTCCGCGTCGCTCGCGACGGTTGGCCTGCGGATCGAGCAGGCATCACGCAGCCTCGGCGCGAACCTCGCGCAGACGCTGCGCTACGTGATCCTGCCGTCGATCCGGCCCGGCTTGCTGTCGGCGGCCGTGTTCGCGTTCATCCTGTCGTGGGACGAACTGGTCGTCACGCTGTTCATTTCGAGCCGGGGTGTCTACACGCTGCCGCGCCGGATGTGGGACGGGATGCGCGAGAACGTCGATCCGGCGATCGCGTCGGTCTCCACGCTGTTGCTGGCGGCCACCTGTGTCGCGATCGGCCTGTCGCTGCTGCGCAAGCGCGCGGCCGGGTCCGTCTGATTTCAACGTTATGTTGCGGAGAAGAAAAGCACCATGAAAGTCCTGATCGTTCACGCCCATCCCGAATCGCAGTCGTTCACGACGTCGATGCTGCATCGCGCGGTGAGCACGCTCGAAGCGCAGGGGCATACCGTGACGGTGTCCGACCTGTACGCGATGCAGTGGAACCCGGTCGCGAGCGCGGCCGATTTCGGCGTGCGAAAGAACCCGGACTATCTCGTCTATGCGCTGGAGCAGCGCGAGAACGTCGCCGCGCACGCGATCGCGCCCGACATTGCCGCCGAACTCGACAAGCTGATCGCATGCGACCTGTTGATCCTGAGCTTCCCGCTGTTCTGGTGCTCGATGCCGGCGATCATGAAAGGCTGGATCGACCGCGTGCTCGTGTCGGGCAAGGTGTACGGCGGCGTGCGTTTCTACGATCGCGGCGGGATGCGCGGCAAGCGCGCGCTGCTCGCCTACACGTGCGGCGGCCGCGACACCATGTTCGGCGCGGACGGCGTACACGGCGAGATGGACCTGATGCTGCGCCACGTGCTTCGCGGCACGCTCGGTTATGCGGGTTTCGACGTGCTGCCGTCGTTCGTCGGTTATCACGTGCCGTATATCGGCGACGCCGAGCGCGCGGCCGTGCTCGAACGTTACGACGCATACCTGGCGCAGCTCGACCGGCTGGAACCGATGGCGTTCCCGACGCTCGACGATTTCGATGGCGACATGCGACCGCGCGAACGCGCGCCGCAGGAAGTCGCGCAGGACTGAACGATTCAATGACGGGGGATGAATGAGCATCAAGGTACTGGTGGCAGTGAAGCGGGTGGTCGATTACAACGTGAAGGTCCGCGTGAAGTCCGATCAATCCGGTGTCGACATCGCGAACGTGAAGATGTCGATGAACCCGTTCGACGAGATCGCGGTGGAAGAGGCCGTGCGGTTGAAGGAGGCGGGCGTGGCGACCGAAGTGATCGCCGTGTCGGTGGGCGTCACGCAGGCGCAGGAAACGCTGCGTACGGCGCTGGCGATCGGCGCGGATCGCGCGATCCTCGTCGAATCGAACGACAGCGTCGAGCCACTGGCCGTCGCGAAGATTCTGAAGGCGCTGGTCGACAAGGAGCAACCTTCGCTCGTGATCCTCGGCAAGCAGGCGATCGACGATGATTCGAACCAGACGGGCCAGATGCTGGCCGCGCTGGCAGGTCTCCCGCAAGCGACGTTCGCGTCGAAGGTGACGGTGGCCGACGGTAAGGCAACGGTGGCACGCGAAGTCGACGGCGGCGCGGAAACGCTGTCGCTGTCGCTGCCGGCCGTGATCACCACGGACCTGCGCCTGAACGAGCCGCGCTACGTGACGCTGCCGAACATCATGAAGGCGAAGAAGAAGCCGCTGGAAACCGTGAAGCCGGAAGACCTGGGCGTGGATGTCGCGCCGCGTCTGAAGACGCTGAAGGTCGTCGAGCCGCCGAAGCGCGTAGCCGGCGTGAAGGTGCCGGACGTGAAGACGCTGGTCGAGAAGCTGAAGACCGAAGCCAAGGTGCTGTAAGAGGGAGCGCAAAGAAATGACGATTCTGGTGATTGCAGAGTACGACGCCCCGACGGAAGCCCCCACGGTGGGCAACGCGTCGATCAAGGCCGCGACGTTGAACACGGTGGCGGCGGCAGCCGAGATTGGCAAATTCGTCGGCGGCGACATTCACGTGCTGGTCGCGGGCCACAACGTGCAAGCGGCAGCGAAGATCGCAGGTGTGTCGAAGGTGCTGCTGGCCGACGCGCCGCAACTTGAAGCGGGCCTGGCGGAAAACATCGAAGCGACCGCGCTGAACATCGGGAAGGATTACTCGCACGTTCTTGCGCCGGCCACGGCCTATGGCAAGAACATCGCGCCGCGCATTGCCGCGAAGCTCGATGTCGCGCAGATCTCCGAGATTACGGCGGTCGTGTCGGCCGACACGTTCGAGCGCCCGATCTACGCGGGCAACGCGATCGCGACGGTGCAGTCGAGCGACCCGATCAAGGTCATCACGGTGCGTGCGACGGGCTTCGACCCGGTTGCAGCGGAAGGCGGCAGCGCGACGGTCGAGAAGATCGAAGCGGCAGCCGACGCCGGCAAGTCGCAATTCGTGAGCCGTGAAGTGACGAAGCTGGATCGTCCGGAACTCACGAGCGCGAAGATCATCGTGTCGGGTGGCCGTGGTCTGGGTAGCGGCGAGAACTACACCAAAGTGCTGGAGCCGCTGGCGGACAAGCTGAGCGCGGCGCTCGGCGCCTCACGTGCGGCAGTCGATGCCGGCTACGTGCCGAACGACTACCAGGTCGGCCAGACCGGCAAGATCGTCGCGCCGCAGCTGTACATCGCGGTCGGCATCTCGGGCGCGATCCAGCACCTGGCCGGCATGAAGGATTCGAAGGTGATCGTCGCGATCAACAAGGATCCGGAAGCGCCGATCTTCAGCGTGGCCGACTACGGCCTCGTCGGCGATCTGTTCTCGACGATCCCCGAACTCTGCGCCGAGCTCGGCTGACGACGAACGACGGCCACGCATGCCATTGCGCCTCTCATCCACCCGACCGCATCCGAGTGCGAACGATGACCCTGACGTCGAGCGACGTGTTGCTGTTCCTGACGGGCCTGCTGACGCTGTTCTGTCCGCCCGTCGCGATTCCGATGTATGCGGCGGTCACCGGGCATTTCCCGGACGCGACGCAGCGGCAGATCGCGTTCCGGCTGTTCGCGTGGATCGCGACGCTGATGGTCGGCGCCGTATGGGGCGGGCAGTTCCTGTTGCGCATGCTCGGCCTGACACTTGGCGCACTGACGCTGACCGGCGGCCTCGTGCTGTGCCTGTGGTCGATCCCGATGATGCGCGGGACGGCGAACGACGAGCGCAACGGCGGCGATACGCGGCTCGAGTATGCGCAATGGCGCAACTACATCGCGGTGCCGCTGATCTTCCCGCTGTCGATCGGCAGTGCGGTGATGTCGCTCGTGATCACGACGGCGACGCGCTTCCATACGCCAACCGACTTGCTGGCATTGAGCGCAGCCTGCGTGCTGCATGCCGGCGTGATCGGGCTCACGTATGCGTGCTCGGCGTCGTGGTGTCGCCGGCTCGGCGAGATCGGCAGGACGCTGGTCGAGCGGCTGTCCGGCATCGTGCTCACCGCGATCGCGTTCCAGATGCTCGCGCAAGGCGTGCGCGAACTGCTGCCGGGGCTCGCGCACTGACGGCATCGGTCGCTGCACGATCCTGAAACCTGTTCTGAAGAATGGAAACGATATGAAAACAGTAGGCATGTACCTCGTCGACCTGCTCGCCGCCTATGGCGTCGACACGGTGTTCGGCATTCCCGGCGTGCACACGATCGAGCTGTACCGCGGCCTGGCCGGCAGCACGCTGCGTCACGTGAGCGCGCGCCACGAGCAGGGCCTCGGCTTCATGGCGGACGGCTATGCGCGCGCGACCGGCAAGCCGGGCGTGTGTTTCGTCATTACCGGGCCCGGCATGACGAACATCGCGACGTCGATGGCGCAGGCGTACGCGGATTCGATCCCGATGCTGGTCATTTCGAGCGTGAATGTGTCCGGCGACATCGGCTCGGGCAACGGCCATCTGCACGAATTGCCGGACCAGCATGCGTTCGCGGAGAACGTCGCCGCGTTCAGCTACACGGTGCCGCGCGCCGACGCGCTGCCGCAGGCGATCGCGCGTGCATTCGCGGTGTTTTCGGGCGGACGCCCGCGCCCGGTGCACATCCAGATTCCGCTCGACGTGCTCGCGGCGCCTGCCGATGCATTGCCGGCGGTGCCTGCCGCGCCGCCGCGCATCGCGCCGGGGCCCGCGTCGGCCCAGGGCATCGACGCATTCCGCGCAAAGGCGGCCGCCGCGCGCGCGCCGCTGATCCTCGCGGGCGGCGGCGCGCTCGATGCGGCCGACGACGTGCGCTGGCTCGCGGAAACGCTCGATGCACCGGTCGTGATGACGATCAACGGGCGCGGCGTGCTGCCGCCCGCGCATCCGCTCGGCATCGCGTGGTCGGCGTCGAGCGACGCGGTGCGCGCGCTGATGCGCGACAGCGACCTGATCGTTGCGCTCGGCACCGAGCTGGGGCCGACCGACTACGATCTGTACGCGACCCGCAGCTTCGCGATGCCCGCGCCGCTCGTGCGGGTCGACATCGATCCGCAGCAGCTGTGCCGCAACGCGGTGCCCGCGCTGCCGCTGCTCGGCGACGTCGGCGAAACCGTGCGCGCATTCCGGCGCCTCTGGCGGGCCAATGCGCACACGCGTGCGGACGGCGACGGCGCCGAACGCGCGGCGGTATGCCGCGCGGCGGCGCGGCAGGAACTGAACGACGAGATGAGGCGCGATCTCGCGCTGCTGGACAGCGTGCGCGATGCGTTGCCCGATGCGGCGATCGTCGGCGATTCGACGCGCATCGTTTATGCGGGCAACGTCGGCTTCGCGGCGCCGCGCCCGCGCAGCTGGTTCAACGCATCGGTGGGATTCGGCTCGCTCGGCTACGGGTTGCCGGCCGCCGTGGGTGCGAGCCTCGGCGACGCGACGCGCCCGGTCGTCTGCGTGGCCGGTGACGGCGGGCTCCAGTACACGCTCGCGGAGCTCGGCACCGCGGTGCAGCACCGCGCGCGCGTGATCGTCGTGCTGTTGAACAACGGCGGGTACGGGGAGATCAAGCGCGCGATGGTCGACGTGGGTGTCGAGCCGGTCGGCGTGGATCTGCACACGCCGGATTTCGTCGCGATCGCGCGCGCGTACGGG
Organism: Burkholderia sp. D-99; assembly: GCF_011605345.1. Taxonomy (GTDB): domain Bacteria; phylum Pseudomonadota; class Gammaproteobacteria; order Burkholderiales; family Burkholderiaceae; genus Burkholderia. The sequence continues at coordinate 1,152,958 of NZ_JAAOXM010000001.1, read as the reverse complement.
TGGGGGGCGCAGCGGGTCGAAGAGGGGGCGTCGCTGGCCGGTGCGCTGAGCGAAGCGGCGGCCCACGACGCGCCGTACCTGATCGAGATCCGCGCGGCCTGAAAGGACGAACGGCCTCGCATTGTGCGAGGCCGTCGTTGCCGCCGCCGGTGCCAGGCGGCGCGTGCGCGCGTCAGGGCCAGCGCAAGCCCGTTATCGGCGTGAACAGGCCCTGAGCCGGTTACGCCCGCTTGCGGGCCGTCTTCGGCGGCGGGAGGAACGTGTCGACGACGCGCAGGCAGCCCGTCAGCGCGTCCTGCGCGGTGAACGACGTCGGGTCGCGCGCCAGCTCCAGCCAGAAGCCGTCGATCACGGCCGTCAGCGTCAGCGCGGCGAGATCGCTGTCGACGGTGCCGCCGCGCACTTCCGCGATCTGGTCGAACAGCTTCTTCAGCGCTTGCCGGTAGCCGCTGTACAGCTCCTTGTGCGCCTTGCGGATCACCGGGTCGCTGTGCGCGACGCTCCAGAAGCCGAGCCACACCTTCACGTTCTTCGGCGCGAACACCGGCGCGGCGAAACAGACCTTGATGATCGCATCGAGCTTTTCCTCGGGGCCCGTTGCGTTCGCGGCCGCCGCGCGCGACACGTCGAGCAGGTCGGTCGCGAGCCGCTTGTAGGTCTGCGCCATCAGTTCGTCTTTCGACTGGAAATGATGATTGATCAGCCCGCGCGAGACCTTCGCTTCCACGCAGATGCGGTCGATCGTGGTCTCGGAATAGCTGTAGCGCGCGATGCAGCGCATCGTCGCGTCGATGATCGATTGCTGACGCACCGCGGGTGTTTCTCGGATGCCGCGGCTGCGTGCCTGAACCGGTGCCGTGCCAGGAGTCTTTTTCACGTGGTGACCTTACGGAATCGTTATGGTACCGATTATAGGGGAGTGCCGGACGCTTGTTCAATTACGGTGATGAAAGCGTCGCGAAACCCGCGAAAACCCTTGCTCTGGATTATTTTAAAACTGTTGAACCATTGTTCAACAGCACCTATACTCGACTCCGCATGAGGTTGGTCGGCCATTCAACAAGACGCTGCGATCCCGCACGGGACGAGCGTGAGAATTCGACACAGGAGACAGCATGTTGGCGCGGGTGGAGAGCATGAAAACGGACGTCGAGGAACGCGTGCAGGTGGAAGATCTGCACAAGCGGTTCGGCGACCTGGAAGTGTTGAAGGGCGTGTCGCTGAGCGCGCGCGAAGGCGAGGTGATCTCGCTGATTGGCGCGAGCGGATCGGGCAAGAGCACGCTGCTACGCTGCATCAACTTGCTTGAAACGCCGACCCGCGGGCGCATCGTCGTCGACGGCGAGGAGATCGGGCTGAAAGTTGACCGCAAGGGGCGTACGGTGCCGACCGATGCGCGCCAGGTCGAGCGGGTCCGCACCCGGCTCGGCATGGTCTTCCAGAGTTTCAACTTGTGGGCACACCGTACGGTGCTCGAGAACGTGATCGAGATGCCCGTGCATGTGTTGCGCGAACCGCGCGCCGAAGCGATCGCGCGCGCCGAGCAACTGCTCGAACGCGTCGGCCTGGCCGACAAGCGCAACGTCTATCCGGCTTTCCTGTCGGGTGGCCAGCAGCAGCGCGTCGCGATTGCGCGCGCGCTGGCGATGCGGCCGAAAGTCATGCTGTTCGACGAGCCGACTTCCGCGCTCGATCCCGAGCGCGTCGGCGAAGTGCTGAAGGTGATCCGCGATCTCGCGTGCGAAGGCCGCACGATGATTCTCGTCACGCACGAGATGGCGTTCGCGCGCGACGTGTCGAGCAAGGTGCTGTTCCTGCACCAGGGGCGCGTCGAGGAGAGCGGCACGCCGGCGGAAATCTTCGACGCGCCGCAGAGCGAACGCTGCCGCCAGTTCGTCAACGCGCACCGGCAGCATCACTGAATCACCGGAGCCGCCCGCGAGCGCGCGGGTCGGCTCGCCACATCCGAATCTTTCCTGCAAGGAGTCCGACCATGAAACGTGTCGTACGCAGTCTGCTGTGCCTGTTCAGTATCGTCGTCGCGGCGCTCGCGCCGCTCGGTTCCGCGCATGCGTCGTCGGGCGTGCTGCGCTTCGGTGTCGCTGCCGAACCGTATCCGCCGTTCCTGATGAAGAGTCCGACCGGGCAATGGAGCGGCTTCGAGGCCGACCTGATCCGCGCGCTGTGCGACCAGATGAAGGCGAAGTGCGAGATCAAGGAAGTCGCGTGGGACGGCATCATCCCGGCGCTGCTCAGCGACAAGATCGACGTGATCTTCAACTCGATGTCGATCACGCCGGAACGCCAGAAGGTGATCGCGTTCTCGCGGCCGTATTACGAGACGCCGGGCACCTTCGTCGGCGCGAAGAACGCGAAGCTCACGCTGACGCCCGACGGGCTGAAGGGCAAGGTGATCGGCGTGCAGGGTTCGACCGCGAACGCCGAGTTCATCAAGACGGCGTACGGCAAGAGCGCGACGGTGCGCCTGTACAACACGCAGGACGACTGCAACGCGGATCTCGTCGCGGGCCGGATCGACACGATGTATCTCGACCAGCTCGGCATTCTCGATTTCCTGAAGTCGAAGGACGGTTCGGCGTTCGAGCTGAAGGGCCCCGGCAGCGTGAAGATGGATCCGGCGATCTTCGGCTACGGCGTCGGCGCGGGAATGCGCAAGGCCGATGCGCCGCTGAAGCTGCAGATGGACCAGGCGCTCGAACAGCTGCATGCGTCGGGCAAGTACGCGCAGATCGCGAAGAAGTATTTCCCGATCGACCTCTGGCCGCACTGATCGCGCCGCTACCGGCACACGGATACACCGGCGCACGCACGGACGAGGAGGCGGCATGGACGGTTGGGGATGGGTGAGCTACCTGGGCATGGACCCGGACGGCTGGGGCGTCGCGCTGCTGCAAGGCGCGGGCGTGACGCTCGAGATTTCGCTCGGCGCGTTCGTCGTCGGCATCGTGCTCGGGTTGCTGGGCGCGGCCGCGAAGCTGTCCGGCGTGCGCGCGCTCGAACGGATCGCGCAGGGATACACGACACTGTGCCGCGCGGTGCCCGAATTGCTGCTGATCCTGCTGCTCTATTACGCGGGCACCGACGCGATCAACCTGCTGATGACGGCGATCGGCGTCGGGCCGATCGCGGTCAACGGCTTCGCGGCGGCGGTGATCGTGCTCGGCATCGTGCAGGGCGCGTATGCGGCGGAGATCATCCGCGGCGCGATCCTCGCGATCCCGTACGGGCAGATCGAGGCCGGCCGCGCGTTTGGCGCGCCGCCGGGGCTCGTGTTCCGGCGCGTGACGCTGCCGGCGATGGCGCCGTACGCGCTGGCGGGCTTCGCGAACCTGTGGCTGATCCTCGTGAAGGACAGTGCGCTGATCAGCGTGGTCGGCTACAGCGAGCTGCTCTACACCGCGAAGCAGGCGGCCGGCTCGACGCGCGAGTACATGCACTACTACCTGATGGTGGCGGCCGTGTATTTCGCGATCACGTCGCTGTCGGGTGTGCTGTTCCGCGAAATCGAACGTCGCTTCGGCCGCTGGATGCCGGCATCGTGAGCCGCACCGCGCCTTTCCGCATGCTTTCCCATCGAACCGGATCAACGTCATGGATCTGAGCGTATTGTCTTCCTACGGGTCGCTGCTGCTGCTCGGCGTGCTGACCACCGTCAAGCTGCTCGTCATCTCGGCCGTATTCGGCTTCGCGCTCGCGATCGCCGTCGCGTTCGCGCGCCTGTCGCCGAACCCGGTCATCGCGCGCGTGAGCAAGGGGTTCACCGAGGTGATACGCGGCACGCCGCTGCTCGTGCAGATCTATCTGATCTACTATGGCGTCGGCTCGTTGTTCGCGGGCTGGCCCGCGCTGCGCGACAGCGTGTTCTGGCCGTTCCTGCGCGACGGCTTCTGGTATGTCGCGTTCGCGCTCGTGATCAGCGTCGGCGCGTATGTCGGCGAGGTGCTGCGCGCGGGCTTGCGCGGCGTGCCGAAAGGCGAGATCGAGGCCGCGCGCGCGATGGGGATGCGCCCGTCGATGATCGCACGGCGCGTGTGGCTGCCGCGTGCGGTCCAGATCCTGTTGCCGACGCTGGCAGGCGAGACCGTGATGCTGCTGAAATCGACGGCGCTCGCGTCGACGGTCGCGGTGATGGACGTGCTCGGCGCCGCGAACTACATCCGCGCGCAGACGCTGCGGACCTACGAGCCGCTGCTGGCGATCGCGGTGATCTATGTCGCGCTCGCGTTCGTGATCGAGCGCGCGTTCGGCCGGCTCGAGCGGCGTGTGCCCGTGCGCATGCCGCGCTGAATGAACCCACTGACGGCGCGGCAGCCGGACGGGCGCCGCGCGATGGAGGATGCATGAACTATTCGAAGCTGGTCGATCGCCTGCAGGGCAAGCGCACGAGCGCATGGGACATACATTACGCGGCGCAGCAGGCGGTCGCGGCCGGCGAGCCGGCGATTATCCTGAGCGTCGGCGATCCCGATTTTTCGACGCCCGACGTGATCGTCGAGCGTGCGGTCGAAGCGCTGCGCGGCGGCGACACGCATTACAGCGAAGTGCGCGGCCGCGCCGAACTGCGCGGGACGATCGCGCGCGAGCACACGAAAGCGTCGGGGCAGGCAGTCGGCGCCGAGCACGTGATCGTGACGGCCGGTGCGCAGAATGCGCTGTTCGCGATGGCGATGTGCCTGTGCGAGGCCGGCGACGAAGTGCTTGTGCCCGAGCCGATGTACCTCACTTACGAGGCGAGCGTGCGCGCGTCGGGCGCGACGCTCGTGCCGGTGCCGGTCGACGCGTCGCGCGGCTTTCATCTCGACTTCGACGCGCTCGAAGCGGCCGTGACGCCGCGCACGAAAGCGATCTTCTTCGCGACGCCATGCAACCCGACCGGCGTCGTGATGCCGCGCGCGGACCTCGAACGGATCGCACGGCTCGCCTGCGAGCGCGATCTGTGGGTCGTGTCCGACGAGGTGTATGCGGCGCTGACGTTCGAGCGCGAGATGGTCAGCATCGCGTCGCTGCCGGGGATGGCCGAACGCACGGTGACGCTCGGCAGCCTGTCGAAATCCCATGCGATGCCGGGCTGGCGGGTCGGCTGGGCGATCGGCCCGACGGAGCTGATCGAGCACGCGGAGCGGCTCGCGCTATGCATGCTGTACGGGCTGCCGGGTTTCATCCAGCAGGCGGCCGTCACCGCGCTCGACAACCGGGCCGCGATCGTCGCGGACATGCGCGAACTCTACCGGCGCCGCCGCGATCTCGCGTACGCGCGCCTGCGCGACGTGCCGGGGCTGCGCTGCCTGCTGCCGGAGGCGGGGATGTTCATGATGGTCGACGTGCGCGGCACCGGGCTGGACGCGCATGCGTTCACGTGGGGGCTGTTCCGCGCGAAGCAGGTCGCGCTGCTCGACGCGAGCGCGTTCGGCGACACCGCGTCGGGTTTCGTGCGCTTCGGCTTCGTCGTCGACGACGCGCGGCTGACCGACGCGTGCGAGCGCATTGCCGCGTTCGTCGCAGGCCTCGACTCCGGTTCGCACTCGACTTCGTGAATCGCCGTGAATCACCGTGAATGACGCGCCGGTCCTGAAGGAGAAAAGACGATGATCGAAACGCTTGCCTGGCAGGTGCCGGGCGACAACGGGCAACCGCTCGCGATCCGCGCATGGCGGTTGTCGGCCGGCGACGGGCCGCGCGTGCACCTGCAGGCCGGCGTGCATGCGGACGAGATCGCGGGCATGCTCGTGCTGCACCGGCTGCTGCCGCAACTGTGCGCCGCGCACGATCGCGGCGTGCTGCGCGGCACGGTGACGGTCGTGCCGCAGGCCAACCCGCTCGGGCTCGCACAATTCCGGCAGGGGCGGCTGCTGGGCCGCTTCCACGAAGCGACACACCGCAATTTCAACCGGCATTTCCACGAATCCGCGGCGACGCGCCGGCCCGCGACGACGTTCGCCGCGTGGCAGCGCACGCTGCTTACCGCCGCGTGCGCTGCGGATATCGTGCTCGACCTCCATACCGATTCCGAGGCGCTGCCGTACGTGTACCTGCATCGCGACCTGTGGCCAGCCGGACGCGACCTCGTCGCGGCGCTCGGCGCCGATGTCGCGATCCTGTGGGACGAGGACGAAGACGGCGCGTTCGAAGGTGCCGTTGCTGCGCACTGGATGCGCGACGGCGGGCTGCGCGACCGGCTCGTCGCGACCGTCGAGCTGCGCGGGCAGTCCGACGTGTCGGACGCATTCGCCGAGCGCGACGCCGACGGCGTGCTCGCGTTCCTGCGCGGCCGTGGCGTGATCGCGGAATCGCCCGGCGCGCCCGACTGGCATGGCGAGGCCATACCGATCGCGCACATGGAAACGATCATCGCGCCCGCGTCGGGCGTGCTCGTCTACGAATGCGAACTCGGTGCAACGGTCGAGGCCGGCGAGCGCGTCGCGCGGATCGTCGCGCATCCTGGCGTGCCCGGCAGCGAGCACGTGCTGGTCGCGCCGCAGGCCGGGCGCATCGTCACACGCAACCGCGAGCGACTGGTCGCGCAAGGCGATGTCGCGTTGAAGCTGACGGGTTCGCGGCCGTCGGCCGGCTGGTCGGGCGGCGCGCTCGATCCATGAGCGGTGACGCGGGCCGGCCATGCTGCCGCCACACCCGGCACCGCTAGGGAAAACCATAGTGCCCGGAATGCTGCCCGCGAATGATCGAGTAAGCGCGCAGTCAGCTTCGCTGTTCAGAATCGCCTGACTCATACAAGAGCAAACCAGGAGACAGGCGATGCATGACGGGTTGGTCAAAAAAATCGAAGCGCATCCGAAATATGCGCTGCTCAAGCGGCGGCGCAACACGCTCGGCATCTGCCTGACCGTGCTGATGCTGATCGTGTACTACGGCTACATCGCACTGATCGCATTCGACAAGTCGTTTCTCGCGAAGCCCGTGAGCACCGGCGTGACGAGTGTCGGCGTGCCGATCGGCATGGCGGTGATCGTGTTCACCGTCGTCATCACCGGCATCTACGTGCGCCGCGCCAACAACGAATACGATCAACTGACGCAGGACATCCTGCAGGACGTCGCCCAATGAAGAAGACACATTTGACGATGCTGGTCGCGCTGCTGGCCGCGAGCGCTTGCGGCGTGGCCGTCGCGGGCGGCGGCGATGTCGGGCAGACCGCCAAGCAGGCGACCAACACCACGGCCATCGTCCTGTTTGCGCTGTTCGTGGCAGGGACGTTGTGGATCACCAAGTGGGCGGCATCCCGCACGCGTTCCGCCGCGGATTTCTATACGGCCGGCGGCGGCATTACCGGGTTCCAGAACGGGCTGGCGATCTCGGGCGACTACATGTCGGCGGCCTCCTTCCTCGGCATTTCCGCCGCGGTGATGACGTCAGGTTACGACGGCCTGATCTATTCGATCGGCTTTCTGGTCGGCTGGCCGATCATCACGTTCCTGATGGCCGAGCGGCTGCGCAACCTCGGCAAGTTCACCTTCGCCGATGTCGCGGGCTACCGCTTCGAGCAGGGGCCGATCCGCAGTTTCGCCGCGGTCGGCACGCTGGTGGTGGTGGCGTTCTACCTGATCGCGCAGATGGTGGGCGCGGGGCAGCTCATCAAGCTGCTGTTCGGGCTCGACTACTGGATGGCCGTCGTCATCGTCGGCGCGCTGATGATGGTCTACGTGCTGTTCGGCGGCATGACGGCCACCACCTGGGTGCAGATCATCAAGGCGTGCATGTTGCTTGCGGGCGTGACGTTCATGGCGATCATGGTGCTCGCGCAGTACGGCTTCAGCCCGGAGGCGCTGTTCGCCCATGCCGTGGAGGTCAAGACCGCAATCGCCGCGAACGCGGGCAAGTCGCCGGACGACGCGACCCGTATCGGGCTGTCGGTCATGTCGCCGGGCGGGTTCATCAAGGATCCGATCTCGGCCATCTCGTTCGGCATGGCGCTGATGTTCGGCACCGCCGGCCTGCCGCACATCCTGATGCGCTTCTTCACGGTGCCGGATGCGAAGGAAGCGCGCAAGTCGGTGTTCTGGGCCACCACCTGGATCGGCTATTTCTACGTGCTGATCTTCATCATCGGTTTCGGCGCGATCACGCTGGTGCTGACCAATCCTGAACTGGCCGACGTGGCCAAGGGCGTGATCAAGGGCGGTGCGGGCACGGCCAACATGGCCGCGGTGCTGGTGGCCAAGACGGTGGGCGGCGACGTGTTCTACGGCTTCATCTCGGCCGTGGCCTTCGCGACGATTCTGGCGGTGGTCGCCGGGCTCACGCTGTCCGGCGCCTCCGCGGTGTCGCACGATCTCTACGCCACCGTCTTCAAGAACGGCAAGGCCGACAGTGCCGACGAGCTGAAGGTGTCGCGCATCACGACGCTGGTGCTCGGCGTGATCGCCGTGCTGCTGGGCATCGCGTTCGAGAAGCAGAACGTCGCGTTCATGGTGTCGCTGGCCTTTGCCGTGGCGGCGTCGGCCAATTTCCCGGTGCTGTTCCTGTCGATGATGTGGAAGGGATGCACCACGCGGGGCGCAGTCATCGGCGGGTTCCTGGGGCTGGTCTCGTCGGTGGGGCTGACCATCGTGTCGCCGTCGGTGTGGGAGGCGACGCTCGGTTATCCGAAGGGTTCGGCGTGGTTCCCGTACACGTCGCCCGCGCTGTTCTCGATGACGATCGGCTTCGTGGGCGTGTGGCTGTTCTCGGTACTCGACACGAGCGCACGAGCGAAAGCGGAGAAGGGGGCGTTCGCCGCGCAGCAGGTGCGTTCGGAAACGGGGCTGGGGGCGACCCGCGCCAGCAGCCACTGACCGGCCGCAGGCCACGCCCGCCCCCGGGCCGACGATGCAGTGGATCGCATCGCCGGCCCCGGGGCGGGCGGTATCGTTTCATCCGTCCGTCGAATGATTCGCCGGCAATGAAAAATCGCGAATTCGACCGGATTCGCCGATAATGCGCAAACGTTTTACGAAAACCGTATTGCGGTTAATTCGCGGATAAAACAAATAAAAATAGAATATTCGTATCCCGGATTTTCCGGCCGCGCAGCAGCGCCGCGCGAAGCCTTTAGGCATGAGGTTAACGGCAGATCCCGGCAATACTTTAGGGTTCTTTCGCCGCAATTATTCATTTCGTTTTTATCGATGAACGATTGATTTCCGGTCATCGGAGCGTCATACACCATCCCCGATAATTCGGCGCTCACATTCTTTCAATAGACCAAAGGGCGATCGAAGCCGGATCGCTGCGGGGAGCTGTACTCATGACCATCCGTCATCGCATTACGCTGCTAGTCGTCCTGACGTTCTTCGCGCTGTCCGCGATCGGCATCTATGCCGTGTACCAGACGCGCAAGAGCGCGTCCGAGGTGCGCCAGGTCACCCAGGGAATCGTGCCGAGCGCGCTCGCGTCGGCGGATGTCGTCGCCGATGTGAAGAACATCCAGATCGCGACGATGACGCTCGTCTACGCGCCCGACGCGAATACTGCCGCCCAGGCGCGCGACGAGCTGAAGGCGAAGCAGGCCGCGCTGCGCGCCGCACTCGACGTGCAGGCGAAGTCGGCGGTCGGCCAGGCGCAGGTCGGGCTCGTGTCGCAGGCGAAGGACAGCGCCGCGAACTATTTCGCGGCGATCGACGATACCGTGAAGATGAAGGCCGACGGCAAGCCCGAGATGGCGCAGGCGTACCTGTTCGCGAACGTCGCGCAGTATCGCGACGAACTCGAAAGCATCGTCGACACGCTGCGCGTCGAGAAGAACCGCCAGAAGGACGTCGCGATCAGCGCGCTGAACGGGATGCTCTCGACGACGGCGACCGCGATCGCGGGCGTCGCCGGCACGGTGATCGTGCTGCTGACCGCGCTCGGCTTGCTGCTGTATCGCCAGATCACGCGCCCGCTGATCGGGATGCAGACGGCGATGAGCGAGATCGCGACGAGCCAGGATTTCACGCGCCGCGTGCCGGTGGGGCGGATGGACGAAATCGGCCATTCGATCGTCGCGTTCAACGGGATGATCGAGAAGATCCAGGAGAACGCCGCGCAGCTCAAGCAGAAGACGGCGGACATCCAGGCGATGCTGCAGAACATGCAGCAGGGGATCCTGACCGTCGTCGAAGGCGGCGTCGTGCATGCCGAGTATTCGGCGTACCTCGAAACCATCTTCGAGACGAACGACATCGCCGGCCGCGACCTGATGGCGCTCGTGTTCGACGATTCGGCGATCGGCGCCGACGCGCGGTCGCAGGTCGACGCAGCGGTGCACGCCTGCCTCGGCGAAGACAGCATGAACTTCGAGTTCAATGAGCACCTGCTCGTGAATGAAGTCGCGAAGCGGATGCCGGACGGTCGCGAGAAGTGGCTCGACCTGAGCTGGTCGGCGATCACCGACGAGACCGACACGGTCGTGCGCCTGATGCTGTGCGTGCGCGACGTGACCGAGATTCGCGATCTGACCGCGCAGGCCGGCGAGCAGCAGCGCCGCCTCGAGATGATCGGCGAGATCCTGTCGATCAGCCAGGACAAGTTCCACGACTTCGTGCACAGCGCGAAGGGCTTCCTCAGCGAGAACGAGCGGATGATCCGCCAGCACGAGCGCGCCGATCACTCGATCGTCGCGGCGCTGTTCCGCAACATGCACACGATCAAGGGCAATGCACGCACGTACAGCCTCCAGCACCTGACGAACATCGTTCATGAGGCGGAGCAGGCGTACGACTCGCTGCGCCGCGCGGACGGTGGCCCCGAGTGGAACCGCGACGCGCTGATGGACGACCTGGCCCGCGTGCGCGACGCCGTCGAGCACTATGCGACGATCAATGCGGTCACGCTCGGCCGCAGCGGCGAAGCGGCGCAGGGCGGCGCCGACTTCCTGATGGTCGAACGCGCGCACATCAGCGAGAGCCTGCGCGTGCTCGACGGTGCCGATCCGGCGAACGCGGCCGACTGGCACGCGGCACGCGATGCCGTACGCCGCATGCTGAGCCAGCTCGGCACGCAGGGGATCGGCGATGCGCTCGGCGGCGTGATCGAGTCGCTGCCGTCGCTCGCGGCCGAACTCGGCAAGCCGGCGCCCGTCGTGCATATCGACAGCCACGGCCACCGCGTGCGCAGCGAAATCGCCGCGACGCTGAAGAACGTGTTCATGCACCTGCTGCGCAATTCGATCGACCACGGCATCGAATCGTCCGACGAACGGCGTGCGGCCGGCAAGGCGGCATCCGGCACGATCGACATCGCGGTCGGCGTGGGCGGCGGCGAGCTGTGGTTCGTGCTGAGCGACGACGGCCGCGGCCTCGCGCTCGACCGGATTCGCGGCATCGCGCGCGAGCGTGGCTGGATCGATGCCGACCACGACGCGGCGCTGTCCGACGACGCGGTCGCCGAGCTGATCTTCCGGCCGGGCTTCTCGACCGCGAGTGCCGTGACCGAAGTGTCGGGGCGCGGTGTCGGCATGGACGCGGTGCGCAACTTCCTGAAGCGCGACGGCGGCGATATCGCGCTGCGCTTCACCGACGATCGCGTCGGCGCGCCGTATCGCGCGTTCGAGACGATCGTGTCGCTGCCGGCCCGCTTCGCGGCGGAGGGTGCCGCTCACGAGCGCGCGCACAGCGCGGACATCGGCGCAGTGGAGTGACGAAGTGATCGTGCAGGCGTGGATGATCCAGATGGCCGCCGCACTGGCAGGCGGCGCAGTCGTCGCAGTCGTGGCGGCGCTCGTATTTCGCGTGACGCGCAAGCGGCTCGTCGCGGCGCTGGCGCACGATGCGCACGCGTTGCGCGGCGCGCTCGACGCGGCCGACGAGCGTGCCGAACAGGCGGCGTTCGCGCACGCGGAGGCGGCCGACGCTTGGGCGCACCGCGAGGCGCAACTCGAGGATGCGCTGGCGCGCGAGACTTCCGCGACCGGCACGCAGCGCGACGCGCTGCAGGCGCTGTCGGCCGATCGCACCGCGCTGGCGCAGCACGCGATGAAGATCGCCGACGAGGCTGCGCGCTTGCGCGGGCTCGCCGGCACCTTCGAGCGCTGGCACGAGCAGATGATCTCGCTGACGACGCAGAACCAGGACATGCGCGCGAAGAACCAGGAGCTGTCGGCGATCGTCGCGCACGTGTCGATCGTGTCGTTGAACGCGTCGATCGAGGCGGCGCGCGCCGGCACGGCCGGGCGCGGCTTCTCGATCGTCGCGAGCGAGGTGCGCGGGCTGGCCGCGCGCTCGCAGCAACTGTCGAACAGCTATCGCGACAGCCTGAACCGCAACGATCTCGTGACGGCCGCGACGTTCCAGGATATCCAGGCCGGCGGCAAGATGATCACGGCTGCGCTGGCGACCGTCGAGACGCTGGCCGGGCAACTGCACGCGCGGATCGAAGGAGGCGCGGCGTGATCGGCGCGCAGGCGAAAGCGGGCTTCGAGCGGATTTTCTTCGACGCGGCGCGCACGCGGCTCGCATCGGGCGGCGCGTGCGACATCCGGCCGGCCGTCGGCCCCGCACACGACGGGCCCGATCACGCGCACGCGAAATCGCGCACGAAGCCGAAGGTGCCCGAGCACGTCGCGGTGCTGACGATCTCGGCGCTGCATTTCCGCCTGCTGCTCGCGCTGCGCTTCAGCGATGACGATGCGACGCGCCGCCATTTCGCCGGCGCGACGGCGGGCACGAGCAGCCAGCGGCCGCTGCCCGAAGCGTTCATGGAAGTCGCGAACCTGTGCTGCGGCGCGATCAACCAGGCGCTCACCGCGTCGTTTCCCGATTTGGGGATGTCGACGCCTTATCTGCTGAGCGGATCGAGCATCGACTACCTGAGCGCGCTTGCGCCCGATCACGTGACCGCTTACGACCTGACGCTCGATGGCGACGTGCGGGTCGGCGCGACGCTGTGTGTATGCGCGAACGCGCCGGTCGATTTCCATGTGCCGGAAACGGCCGTGATGGAAACCGGCGGCGAGCTCGAACTGTTCTGACCGATCCCGATCGACCCTGACCGACCATTAGGAACCCTTGAGATGACCGTAGACCAACCCGTCAGCAAGGTGCTCGTGCTGGACGACAGTCGCGCGCACGCCGATGCGATCAAGCGTTTCTGCGACGAGCACAACCTGGTCGGCCTGACCGTGCGGCGCAACCGGCTGCTGAAGGTGCTGCGCTCGAACATCGATCTCGGTGCGATCCTGCTGGCCGAGGATTACGGCGGCTCGCCGGCCGAGAGCGCGATCATCGCCACGCAGATCGATGCGCTGCGCCCCGAGCTGCCGATCATCCTGCGCCGCGAATCGCTCGCGTCGCGCGACGGGCTGCCGGAGGCGCTCGCGCGCGTCGCATGCGCGGCCTACGTCGCGAGCGACATGACGCCGCTCAAGCGCGCGATCGACGAATACCTGTTCGGCCGCGATTACCCGAACGCACTCGTGCGCGGCATCTCGGAGATCACGGAGGCGCGCATCGACAGCCTGTTCCCGGGCATGACGATCGAGCACGAAACGCCGTGCATCGTGCGCGACCAGATCATCTTCGGCGAAGTGTTCAGCCTGATCGCGCTCGAAAGCGCGTGGTGCCGCGGCTACATGCTGTTGCAGACGAGCGAGCAGCCGCTGCTCGACATGATCGGCGGCACGCGCGACGCCGGCCGCGCGCCGGATTTCCGCGACGTGAACAGCGTGCTCGGCGAACTCACCAACCTCGTGTGGGGCGCGTTCAAGAACCGCTATCTCGGCGACGCCGAGGCACTGGCGCGCCATCCGGTGCAGGTGCCGCTCGTCGTCAATCACAAGCAGAAGTTCATCTCGTTCGGCGGCGACTGTCCGCAGCTCTGCTTCAAGTACCGGATGACCGACCCGGCATCGGGGCGCTCCGTCTGCCTCGACCAGCGCTTCGTGTTCAGCCTGAGCTGGTCGCCGGAGGATTTCCGCGAGTCGGTGCAGGACGTCGGGCCGATGGTCGAATCGGGTGAACTCGAACTGTTTTGAATGTTGAAGTCGCAACAAGGAAAGGGGAATACAGCATGGCAAAGATTCTGGTGGTCGACGATTCGGGCACGGTGCGCGACGAGGTCGCGGGCTTCCTGCGCAATCACGGGCTCGACGTCGCGACGGCCGTCGACGGCAAGGACGGGCTCGCGAAGCTCAAGGCGACGCCCGGCGTGCGCCTCGTGATCAGCGACGTGAACATGCCGAACATGGACGGCCTGACGATGGTCGAGAAGATCCGCGGCGAGCTGGCGAACTCGACGGTCAACGTCGTGATGCTCACGACCGAAAGCAGCCCGGCGATGAAGGAGCGCGGCAAGGCCGCCGGCGTGAAGGGCTGGATCGTGAAGCCGTTCAAGGGCGACGCGGTGCTCGACGCGCTGAAGAAGCTCGCGGGCTGACGCGCACCGGGTTGCAGCGCGCCCGCCATCGCCCGCGCATTCAGCGCTGCGGTTCGGGTTGCGCGGCCGCCGCGTCGCCGGTTGCGGCCGGCACGCGTGGCGCGGGCGTCTGCCATTGCACGACGATCATCCCCGCGAAGATCAGCGCGACGCCCGCGATGCGGCCGGGTGTCGCGAGCCGCTGCGCGAGCCCCATCAGCCCGTAGTGGTCGATCAGCAGCGACGCGAGCGTCTGCCCGGCGACGACGCAGACGATGAAGGTCGTCGCGCCGAGCCGCGGCGTCAGGATCAGCGCGAGCGTGATGTAGATCACGCCCGCGAGGCCGCCGAGCCATATCCACAGCGGGCGCTGCAGCGCGTCGCCGACGAGCGGCGCGTTCGCGCGGGTGGCCAGCAGCACGGGCAGTACCGCGAGCAGGCTGACTGTCAGCGATGCGACGCTCGCCCACAACGGGTGGCCGAGCGCGCGCCCGAGCGCGGCATTGCTGCCGCCTTGCAGCGGCACGAGCGCGCCGGCGACGAAAGCCGCGACGGCGAGCGGAAGGGTGGCGAGGGAAAGGGAGGTCGTCATCTTGGTCGGTCGTGAAAGGATATTGAAATGATTGTTATCCATTAAGATCACGAATGGAAATTCGTTCTTCGGATGCTTCATATTCCTTTCATGAATAATCTGTCCCGCATCGACCTGAACCTGCTCGTGACGCTGCACGCGTTGCTGAGCGAAAAACACATCTCGCGCACCGCCGTCCGGCTGCACCGCAGCCAGCCGGCCGTGAGCCACGCGCTCGCGCGGCTGCGCGAGATCTTCGGCGATCCGTTGCTCGTGCGGCGCGCGGGCCGGCTCGAGCTGACCGCGCGCGCGAACGAACTGGTCGAACCGCTGAACGATGTCCTGGGCCGGCTCGGCGCGCTGATCGAGCCGCCGGCGTTCGATCCGTCCGCGGCCACGCGCGTCTTTCGCATCGCGATGTCCGACTACGGCGCGCGGATCGTGCTGCCGGCGCTCGTGAAGACGCTGCGCGCCGACGCGCCGGGCATCGAGCTGATCGTGTCGCAGGCTACGCGCGAGGCGATGCGGATGCAGTTGATGGACGGCGAGATCGATCTCGCGCTCGGCGTGCTGCCCACGTTGCAGCGCGACCTGCACGCGCAACCGCTGTTCGTCGAATCGTTCGCGTGCGTGGCCGATGCGAGCCGCCTGCCGCGCCGCGGCGAACTCGCGCTCGACGCGTGGCTCGCACGGCCGCATGCGCTGGTCGCGATGCGCGACGGGATGGACAACGAAGTCGATCGCGCGCTCGCGCGGCTGCGGCGCGAGCGGCACATCGCGGTGATCCTGCCGTTCTGGGGTGTCGCGAACGACCTGATCGCCGGCACCGATCTCGTGCTGACCGTCGCGCGCCGCAATCTCGATCGCGTGCGCGACGATGCGCGCCTGCGCATGTTCGAGCCGCCGTTTCCGATCGATTCGTTCGAGTTCGCGCAGCACTGGCATGAACGCCGGCACGGCGATGCCGCGCATATCTGGTTGCGGCAGACGATCGCGCGGGTGGCGAGCGGCGGCTAGGGCCGGTTCACGCCGATTGCGGGCTTGCGAACGGTCGATGTCGGCCCGGGTCGCGCGGCGTGGCCGGTCGCGCGCAATTTACAGCGCGCCGCGATGTCCGTATCCTGCCCGATGCCGAGGGCGGCGTGCCTGCGCGACATGCGCAGCACGCCCGGCATCCACGACAATCAGGAACGGGACACCTTCCCATGAAAATCAAAATCGATCGGGTAGCGTTCGCGCGCGGCGCATGTGTGACGCTGGTGGCTGCGCTGGCAAGCGGGTGCGCCGGCGTCGGGCAGCAGAATGCACCGCAGGCCGCCGTCGACAGCGGTTCGTCGTACACGTGCAATCCCACGCAGCCCGACGGACTGGCAACGACCGGGACGGGTGCCAACGGCTGCTATTTCGTGCTGCACGATCCCGCGACGAAACAGGTGCTGCCGAACACGCGCTATGCGTTCGTGCTTTACACGAGCGCGGCCCAGAGCAACCAGGAACTCGAAGTCGAAGGCTCGACAGACGCGCAGGGGCGCACGGCCTATGTGCGTTCCGCGGCGCCGATCGATGCGGCGCGCATGGTGCTCATCCGCACGGTCGGTGACGGCTCGACGGGGCGCATTCCGGTGCTGGTCCGGCCAACGGACGGCAAGCGCATTCCGTTCGCGAAGTACAAGGTCACCGGCTGCAACGGCCCGTATGAAGGCGTGACCGACGAAACGGGGCGCGGCGTGATGTATCGCTGCAAGACGCAGTCGAAGATCGACGTGTCGTTCGATCGGTCACGCCCGTAGGGTGGGCGCGATGGTGTCGGATCCCGGCCGCCCCGCCGCGCAACCTGTCGAGGTGCTGATTGGCAAGGGCGTCGTCTTTACTGTGCTGGGCACGTGCATGCTGGTCGGCACTGCGCTGTACGCGCAGTCGACGCGTGAATTCCTGCGGACGTCGATCGTCGTGCCGGGGCGCGTCATCAAGCTGAACGCGGGCCCGCATCATCCGGAGATCGCGTTCACGACGCTCGCGGGCGAGCAGGTCGAATACCCGCAGGGCGGCGAGGTCAG
The DNA here is from genome assembly GCF_011605345.1 of Burkholderia sp. D-99. Classification (GTDB taxonomy): domain Bacteria; phylum Pseudomonadota; class Gammaproteobacteria; order Burkholderiales; family Burkholderiaceae; genus Burkholderia. Next base: position 1,135,984 of record NZ_JAAOXM010000001.1, on the reverse strand, counting down.
CGAGCAGGACGGCGCGGCCGTCGAGGTGCGCTACACGCCCGACGAGCCCAGGATGAGCGCGCGGCTGAATACGTTCGGTGCGATCTGGGGGGACGTATTGATGATAGGCGGGATGGGCACCGTCTTTTTCCTGGGCGGCGTCGGTCGACTGCGCTCGGGCGTGCGCGCGTGGCGCAGCAGGCGCAAGCGCGCGTGAGCGGTTGAGCCCGCTGCGCCGCGACTGGACGCCGCACGGAATGTGGAGGACCATTTCAACACCGTGCCGCGAGCGTGCGTGCATCATCGCCGCGCGCTCGCGCCGCATCGCATCCTGCCGAACCCCGACGAGCGGAACATCATGGAATCCGATCAAGAGACTGCCGAGCCGATCCTGTTGCGCGACGCGCACGACGGCGTCGTCACGCTGCGCCTGAACCGTCCGCAGCAATTCAACGCGTTGTCCGAGGCGATGCTCGCGAGCCTGCATGACGCGTTCGACACGCTGGCGGCCGATCCGCACGTGCGCTGCGTCGTGCTGGCCGCCGAAGGCAAGGCGTTCTGCGCAGGCCACGACCTGCGGCAGATGCGCAGCAAGCCGGAGCTCGACTACTACCGCACGCTGTTCGCGCAGTGCAGCCGCGTGATGCTCGCGATGCGCGCGTTGCCGGTGCCGGTGATCGCGCGTGTGCAAGGCATTGCGACGGCGGCCGGCTGCCAGCTCGTCGCCGCGTGCGACCTGGCGATCGCGGCCGATACCGCGCGCTTCGCGGTATCGGGCATCAACGTCGGGCTGTTCTGTTCGACACCGGCCGTTGCGTTGAGCCGCAACGTCACGGCGAAGCGCGCGTTCGACATGCTCGTGACCGGGCGCTTCGTCGATGCGGCCACGGCCGCCGCGTGGGGGCTCGTCAACGAGGCCGTGCCCGAGGATGCGCTCGACGCGGCCGTCGCACGCAAGGTCGCCGAGATCGTCGCGAAGAGCCCGGCCGCGGTGCGGTACGGCAAGCAGATGTTCTACCGCCAGCGCGAGCTGCCGCTCGACGAAGCCTATGCGTATGCGGGCGACGTGATGGCACGCAACATGATGGAAGAGGATGCGGGCGAGGGGATCGACGCGTTCCTCGAGAAGCGCAAGCCGACGTGGCGCTCGTAGTGCGTCGTCGCAGGCGGGCGAAGGAAGCGGAAGGGCCGTAACCCGCGCCTTTTCCGCACACCGGAAAGCAAACAGGCCGCCCGAGGCGGCCTGCAAGCGAAGCGGCACGTACGGCGACGCGATAGCGCGCCGCCGCCTCGCCCCGGGTCAGCGCCCGTAGCTCCCGGTCCGCAGCGCCGGCTGTTCGCTCGACGCACCCGGCGGCACGATCACGACCGGCACGCGGCGCGCGAGTGCGCACATCAGCTCGTAGCCGATCGTGCCGCTGGCTTCCGCCACGTCATCCACCTTCACCTGGTCGCCCCACAGCTCGACACTCGAACCGATGCCCGCGTTCGGGCACGGCGTCAGGTCGACGGTCAGCATGTCCATCGACACGCGGCCGACGACGCGCGTCATCACGCCGTCCACCGCGATCGGCGTGCCGGTCGGGGCGTGGCGCGGATAGCCGTCCGCGTAGCCGCACGCGACGACGCCGATCCGCATCGGCCGGTCGGCCGTGAAGCGACGGCCGTAGCCGACGGTTTCGTCCGGCGACAGCGTCTGCACGCCGATGATCCTGCTCGTCAGCGTCATCGCGGCCATCAGCGGCGTGTCGGCGATATCCCGTGCCGCACCCGTCGGCGATGCACCGTACAGGATCGTGCCGGGCCGCACCCAGTCGCGGTGCGCGTGCGGATGCCACAGCACGGCTGCCGAGTTCGACGTCGAGCGCTCGCCCGGAATCCCCGCCGTGGCCGCGTCGAACTGTTCGAGCTGCCAGTCGGCTTCGCCTTCGTCGGCGTTCGCGAAATGCATCATCAGCGTGATCTTGCCGATCGACGGCGCGCTCGCAGCACGCTCCCACGCGGCACGAAACGCGGTGGGCCGGTAGCCGAGCCGGTTCATCCCGGAGTTCATCTTGAGCTGGATGTCGATCGGCTGCTGCGGCCTTGCCGCGATCAGCAGGTCGAGCTGCTCGTCGCAGTGCACGGCCACCGTCAGGCGGTGACGATCGGCCAGCTCGACGTCGGCCGGCTCGAAGATCCCTTCGAGCAGCAGCACCGGCTTGTCCCAGCCGAGCTCGCGCACGCGCACGGCTTCGGCGAGGTCGAGCAGCGCGATGCCGTCGGCAGCCGCGAGGCCCGGGTAGATCCGCTCGATGCCGTGACCGTATGCGTCGGCCTTGACCACGGCCCATACGCGCGATTGCGCGGCGGTGCGTCGGATGAAGTCGAGGTTGTGGCGGATGGCGTCAGGGCGGATATGGGCGACGATGGGGCGGGGCATGGCGATGTCTCGGATCGGATGTCGTTCGGCGCGCGGCGGCGCGGGTTCGGCAGCTCGGCGCAGAAACGCGCCGGGCCAGTGTCGAGCGCTATCTTATTGGTGTTCGACCAGTTTTAATTAACGTATTTGTCGACGATTTGGTGGAAATTTGTGTGTCTGATCTGGCTGGCCGCGGCTGTCTGTGGGCCGCGCAGCCGAGTCTCCCGTCTAGAAAAGCGGTGCGCGAACAGCACGACGCAATGCTAAGCTCTCGGCGATCTTGTCATTGATCAATGTAATCATAAAGGAGGAGACTTTTGATGACGACGTCCCAGCTGTGCCTGTTCATCGTGGCGCTGTTGCCGTTCCCGATGACGTTTCTCGCGAAGGCTCGCAAGGGCTACGACAACCGCACGCCGCGCGACTACCTGGCGAAGCTCGAAGGCTGGCGCGCGCGAGCACAGGCCGCGCACCAGAACGCGTGGGAGGCGCTCGCGCTGTTCACGGCCGCGCTGGTGGTGGCGTGGCACAACGGCGCGAACGTGCATCGCGTCGACCAGCTTGCGATGGCGTTCGTCGCGATCCGCGTCGTCTATATGCTGATGTACCTGCTGAACTGGGCGTCGCTGCGTTCGCTCGTGTGGTTTGGCGGGATGGCGTGCGTGGTCGCGTTGTTCTTCGCCGCGCCGTAAGCGCCGGCGGGCAACGCGAGGCCGGCTTCGTGTGCCGGCCCGTCAGGCGCCGCCCGCACCGCGCGCGTGACTGTCGTTGGATGCGGGCGCAACGATCTTCGCGAGCGTGGATGGCGGCGCCGCCTCCGCTTCGCGGCGCAGGAACGCGATCAACGGACCGAGCAGCCGGTGCCGCGCCGATGGATTGCGACGCAGCACGAAGCGCCACGACGCATTGCGCTCGAGGCCCGGCACCAGCGGCACCAGGCGCCCGCTGCGCAGTTCGGGCTCGATCAGCGGCACGCGGCCGAGCGCGATGCCCGCGCCGCCGACCGCCGCGCCGATCACCTGGCTGAAACTGCTGTAACGGACGATCTTCGTCTCGAAGTCGCCCGGCAAGCCGAATTCCGATGCCCAGTTGCGCCAGTCGATCTCGGGGCTGTCCTCGTGCATCTCCTGCAGCAGCCGGGAGCGGCACACGTGCCCCGATGCGTACGGAAACAGCTCGGGGCTGCATACCGGGAACACCGTCTCCCGGATCAGCACGTCGTCGTCGTCCCGCTGCCGGTGCGCGGGCACGTGCACGATCGCCAGATCGACGCCGCTGCGGGCGAAATCCGGTTCTTCGTCGAGCACGACGGCATGCAGCGGCGTGTCGGGATGAAGCGACGAGAATTCCGCGAGGCGGCGTGCGAGCCACATCGCCGAAAACGGCGCGTTGGCGGATACGGTGAGCCGTTGCGCGGTGCCGCGAATCTCGGCACAGGCATCGGTCAGGCGCGACAGCGCATCGCTGACGGCCGGCAGCAGGCGTGCGCCTGCCGGCGTGAGACCGATGCCGCCGAGCCCCGTGCTGCGTTCGAGCAGCCGCGCGCCGAGCGATTCCTCGAGCGCGCGAATCTGGTGGCTGACCGCGCTGGTCGACACGTTCAGCTCGACTGCCGCGCGCGCGAATCCGCCGAGGCGGACGGCCGCCTCGAAAGCCCGCAACGCGCTGAGGGGAGGGAGGTGCGACATGCGGGGTATTGTAGTTGACTCAACACCCGTTGAAAAATCATCTTTTGCCGCGCATGGGCCGCGCGGGTAGCCTCGATCCGGTCAAGAAAAAACGTAATCAGACACTACCGGAGGGGTTCATGTATTTCGACCGACGACTATGGGCAATGATGGCGGGGCTGCGCTGGCGGGTTGCCGCGGCCGTCGCGCTCGGCCTGCTCGCGATGGGTGTCGGCATCCTGCGCTTCGTATTTCTCGGCCGCGTGCTGGCGCTGGTCTTTTCCGGCGCGCCGGCACGCAGCATCGGCGAAGCCGTCGTTGCAACGGCAGCTTGCGTGCTGCTGCGCGCGTGGCTCGATCATCGCCGCACGGTGCTCGCGCAGCACACGGCCGGGCGCGTGCAGGCCACGTTGCGCGCACGGCTGTTCGACCGGATCGCCGCGCTCGGCCCCGCGTGGTTCAGCGGCGAACGCACGGGCGGCGTGATGCTGGCTGTCGTCGATGGCGTCGAGCAGCTGCAAACCTTTTTCGGCACCTACCTGCCGCAGCTCGTGATCGCCGCTTGCGCGCCGGTGATGATTTTCGCGGTGCTCGCGTGGTGGGACGTACCGACGGCCGCGATCCTGCTGGTCGCGGCGCTCGTCACGCTCGCGCTGCCGCAGCTCGTGCATCGCGCCGACAAGCGCGCGGCGCTCGCGCGCTCGGCCGCGTTCAAGGCGTTCGGCGAGGAGTTTCTCGACGCGGTGCAAGGCCTGCCGACGCTGAAGGCGTTCGGGCAAAGCACGGCATTCGGCGCGAAGCTGGCCGCGAAGGCGCGTGCATTGTCCAGCAGCACGTTCTGGGTACTCGCGCTCGGCCTGCTGACGCGGCTCTTCACCGATCTCGGCACCGGCCTTGGCGCGGCCGCCGCGATCGCGGTCGGCGCGTGGCGCGTGCGGCACGGCGACATGAGCCTCGAGGCGCTGCTGATCGTGCTGATGGCCGGCAGTGAAATCTTCCGGCCGCTGCGCGACCTGCGTTCCGTGTTGCACCAGGGGATGATCGGTCAGTCGGCAGCGAATGCGATTCACGCGCTGCTCGACGCGGATAGCCGTGCGCCGTCCGCCGATGCGCCGCGCGTCACGGGCCTGCGCCCGGAGATCGCGTTCGACGCCGTCAGCTTCGCGTATCCGGGGCGTCGTGCCGACGCGCATGCGGCGCTGAGCTTCTCCGTTCGCGAAGGCGAGACGGTGGCCATCGTCGGGCCGAGCGGCGCGGGCAAATCGACCATCGTGCGCCTGCTGCTGCGCCAGCACGATGCACAGGGCGGTGCGATTCGCATCGGCGGCCGCGACGTGCGCACGTTCGATGCCGGCCAGGTGCGCGAGATGATCGCGGTCGTCGCGCAGGATGCGACGCTGTTCGACGGCAGCGTCGCCGACAACCTGCGGCTCGGCCGCCCCGACGCGAGCGACGCGGACATGATCGCCGCCGCGCGCGCGGCCAACGCGCACGATTTCATCTCGGCGCTGCCCGACGGCTACGCGACGCGCATCGGCGAACGCGGGCTCATGCTGTCGGGCGGCCAGCGCCAGCGCCTCGCGATTGCCCGCGCGTTGCTGCGCGATGCGCCGATCCTGCTGCTCGACGAGGCGCTGTCGTCGGTCGACGCGGAAAACGAAGCGCTGATCCAGCAGGCGCTCGACCGGCTCACGCGCGGGCGGACCACGCTCGTGCTCGCGCACCGGCTGTCCAGCGTGATCGGTGCCGACCGCATCCTGGTACTCGACCAGGGGCAGGTGGTCGACGAGGGTACGCACGCGGCGCTGATCGCGCGTGACGGCCCGTATCGCCGGCTGATGGGGCCGCAACTGGAAGCGGTCGCCGAATCGGTCGGCGTGGCGACGACGTCCGGCGCGACCGCGCGTGCGTCGTCGGGCCCGCAAGTGAGGCCGCTGAATGACGATGCGGCGGAGATCGGCTGGCCGGAAACGCTGCAGACGCTGTTGCGGTTCGTGCGTCCGTGGACGGGCAAGGTCGTGCTGACGGTGCTGTTCGGGATCGCCCGCGTGCTCGCGTTCATCGGCGTCGGCGTGATCGGCGCGCTGGTGGTCGGTGCGGTGCCGGGCGGCCATGTGAGCCCGACGCTCGTCACGGCGCTGCTCGTGATCGCGCCGGTGGCGGCCGTGCTGCACTGGCTCGAATCGTGGCTCGCGCACGACATGGCGTACCGGCTGCTCGCGGAAATGCGCATCGCGCTGTTCGCGACGCTCGAGCGCCTCGCGCCGGCCGGGCTGCTGCGCCGCCGTTCCGGCGATCTCGTGTCGCTCGCGACACAGGACGTCGAGACCGTCGAGTATTTCTATGCGCACACGCTGGCGCCCGCGTTCGTCGCGGTGCTCGTGCCGGCCGCCGTGCTGGTGTTGCTCGCGTCGGTCGCATGGCCGCTCGCGCTCGTGCTGCTGCCGTTCCTGTTGTGGGCCGGGCTCGCACCGGTGCTGGCGCGGCGTGATGTCGACCGGCTCGGCACCGGCGCGCGCGAAGCGCTTGGCCAGCTCGGCGCGCACCTGACCGAAACGATCCAGGGGCTCGCGGAGCTGACCGCGTTCCAGGCCGTCGCGCGCCGGCGCGAAGCGTTCGTGGCTGAAGTCGATGCATACCGGAAGCAACGCGCGAAGCTGCTCGACGACCTGTCGCATCAGAGCGCCGCACTGGAAGTCGCGAGCGGGCTCGGCGGGCTGGCCGTCGCGGCGCTCGGCGCGCTGCTGTGTGCACGTGGCTGGTTTCCGCGCGAGTCGTTGCCGCTGCTGGTGCTGGTGGCGGTAGCCGCCTTCATGCCGGTTGCCGAAATCGGCCAGGTCGCGCGCCAGCTCGCCGACACGATCGCGTCGACGCGCCGCTTGCGCGCGCTGGAGAAGGAGCCCGTGCCGGTGACGGACGGCATGCATGCGATGCCCGCCGATCCGGCAGTGCGTTTCGAGGCCACGTCCTTCACGTACCCGGGCCGCAGCGTGCCCGCGATCGACCGCGTGAGCTTCGAGGTGCCGCGCGGCAGCACGGTCGCGCTGGTCGGTGCGTCGGGCGCCGGCAAGTCGACGGTCGCGAGCCTGCTGCTGCGCTTCTGGGATCCGCAGCAGGGCCGCGTGACGCTGGGCGGCGTCGACCTGCGCGACCTGCGGCTCGACGATCTGCGGCAGCACATCGCGCTGGTTGCGCAGGATACCTACCTGTTCAACGACACGCTCGAAGCGAACATCCGGCTCGCCGCGAACGACGCGTCCGAGGCGGACGTACAGCGCGCGATCGACCAGGCGGCGCTCGGCGAATTCGTCGCGCGGCTGCCCGACGGGCTCGCGACACGCGTCGGTGAGCGCGGCGTGCAACTGTCGGGCGGCCAGCGCCAGCGTGTCGCGATTGCGCGTGCGTTCCTGAAGGATGCGCCGGTGCTGATCCTCGACGAAGCGACGTCCCACCTGGACACGATCAGCGAGCAGCAGATCCGCGCGGCGCTCGAAGACCTGATGACGCAACGCACGTCGATCATCATCGCGCACCGGCTGTCGACCGTGCGCAACGCCGACCTGATCCTCGTGATGGAGCAGGGCGGCGTGATCGAGGCCGGACGGCATGCGGACCTGCTGGCGCGGCAGGGTGCGTATGCGCGGCTCGTGTCGCATCAGGCGAGTGGGGTGGCGGCGTAAGCGACGCGCCGTCGCTCGGCGCTGCCGCGCGCATCCCGCAACCTGCGTTGAGCCGCGCCGGCGGTTGCCGGCATGGCGTGCACGGTCGTCCCGACAAGGCGCTTGGTTGAATCGCCGGCCGTCCGCGCGAACCGATGTGCGGGCGGCGGCGATGGCGCGGTTGTCTGCCGCACGCGTTGCACTGGACGGCCGTCGTGGCGGCCGCACCCGCCGCCGCGACCTTCCCTTCAGACTTCTGCCTCAGGGCCGCCCCCGCACGACTCTTCCGAACGTCGTATGAAACCGGGGAACGTGTCGATCTCAAGTTCACGTCTTTGCCGTGCGATAACGAGCTGTTCCAGGTATTCAGCGACTTCAGGATCGAACTGACCGCACGCGGTTACTACGTCGCGCCGATCGATAAGGGCGCCATCTACGTGCGACCGGAAGACGTGGACGACGCGTCATTAGCAAAAAAGCCCGCGCAAGGCGGGCTTTAACTGAACAGGGATCCGGACCAAAGCCGGTTTCTCGTTAAGCACGCACTGCCTCTGAAGGGGCAGGCTTAACCTTCGTCGGCGCATGCTTTCGTGCCTGCCACAGGTCATAGTCCAACTGCATGCCGAGCCAGAAATCAGCTCGGCCGCCGCGCTCCGCACCAAGCCACTGCTCGAGGCGTAGCGCCATATCGGGCGAGATACTCGCCCTTTCGTTGAGAACACGGGACAACTGGACGCGCGAAACGCCCAGTTGTTCTGCCGCTTGAGTCACCGTCAGGTTCAGTGCCGGAAGCACATCTTCCCGAAGGATTGCCGCGGGATGCGGCGGGTCAAACATGATGGACATAGCCGTTGTAATGAACGCTGTACTGTAGAACCGTAGTAGAGGCGGCCTGTCAGCGAGGATCGAGATAATCGACGAGGACTGCATCCTCCCCATCGAACTCGAACGTCAACCTCCAATTTCCGTTCACGTCGACCGACCATACACCGTCGCCGGTTCCCTTCCAAGGGTGCAACCGCCACCCCGGTTGGTTCATGTCGTTCGGGCTTTTCGCCCGGTTCAACGCAGACAGTAGCCGCTTAAGTTTGCTCATGTGCGCCGCTTGAATGCCCGCTGTGGAGCCAGATTCAAAGAAGCGCTGAATGCCTTTATGGCGAAAGCTCTTGATCATAGAAATTACGCATGGTGGAAGCCCCTTTTTTTGCGGTGAATCAAAGCGTCTCGCACAAGACGCAAGGCAAGTATAGCCTGTAACGTTACGCGTTACAGGCGTTGTGAATGCGATCAACCTCGACGGATTTGCTCCCCATCAATCCGCCGAGTTTTGCGGGGCGGCGCCCGCGCATCCGTTCATCCATTACCGTCGTACAACGCCTCTAGGGCGGCCCTGCCGCTGGAGCCCGAACACGGCCCCGCCTCATTCCCGCGCCCGATCGTGCGCTGTTGGCAACTCTGAGGGGTGGGCTTCGGAAAGCCCAAGGGGGCTGCTGCCCTAGGGGAACTGCGCGGCACGCCCCGGCCCGTGCATTTCGCCCGCCATCCGCCGCTTTCCTCCGATCTATCCGCGCCGCGCGGCCCGGGTTTGTCTCGATGCATTTACCCGTTGCGCACTTTTTTGTTGTCGTAGTATCGCCGTTGACAACACTTGTTGCACTAAGGTCTAATTCGACATCGCATGTTGCGGTGCGGCTTGATGTCGTCGTTACCGCCGGCCGGCTGGCCGGTCACATCGCTCAATCATGCGGAGAGAAACCATGAGTCGCCGTTCCTTCCTGAAAGCCGTCGCGGTCGTTGCCGCGCTCGGCGCAAGCTTCGCGCACGCGGATACCAAGACGCTCGTCGTCGGGACCGATACGTCGTTCATGCCGTTCGAGTTCAAGCAGGGCGACAAGTACGTCGGCTTCGATCTCGACCTGTGGGCCGAGATCGCGAAGGACCAGGGCTGGAAATACACGATCCAGCCGATGGATTTCGCGGGCCTGATCCCGGCGCTGCAGACGCAGAACATTGATGTCGCGCTGTCGGGCATGACGATCAAGGAAGAGCGCAAGAAGGCGATCGACTTCTCCGCGCCGTACTACGACAGCGGCCTGGCGGCGATGGTGCAGACCGGCAACACGACGATCAAGTCGATCGACGACCTGAACGGCAAGGTGATCGCCGCGAAGACGGGCACTGCGACGATCGACTGGATCAAGGCGCACCTGAAACCGAAGGAGATCCGCCAGTTCCCGAACATCGACCAGGCCTACCTCGCGCTCGAAGCCGGCCGGGTCGACGCGGCGATGCACGACACGCCGAACGTGCTGTTCTTCGTGAACAACGAAGGCAAGGGCAAGGTGAAGGTGGCGGGCCAGCCGGTCAGCGGCGACAAGTACGGGATGGGTTTCCCGAAGGGCAGCCCGCTCGTGCCGAAGGTCAACGCGTCGCTCGTGAAGATCAGGGCCGACGGCCGCTACGCGCAGATCTACAAGAAGTGGTTCGGCGCCGAGCCGCCGAAGATGTGAGCGTGACGCCGCAACAGCGCGCGGCCATGCGGCCGCGCCGGTCTTGAATCGAACGGGGAGCAACAAGTGAATTTCGATTGGTCGGCGATCTGGGCGGCGTTGCCGGACCTGATGGACGGGGTCCGGTTGACGGTGTTCATCGCATTTTTCGGGCTGGTGGGCGGGTTCATCGTCGGGATGGTCGCGGGCATGTTCCGCGCATACGGACCGAAGGCGATGAACGTGCTCGTCCAGGTCTACATTGAATTGATTCGCGGCACGCCGATCGTCGTGCAGGTGATGTTCCTGTACTTCGCGCTGCCGCTGCTCGCGCACATCCGCATCGACGGCCTCACGGCCGCGATCATCGCGATCACGGTGAATTCCGGCGCGTATCTCGCGGAAGTCGTGCGCGGTGCGTTGCTGTCGATCCCGAAGGGGTTGACGGAAGCGGGGCTCGCGATGGGGTTGTCGATGCCGCGCGTGCTGCTGAAGGTGGTCGGGCCGCTGGCGTTCCGGCGGTTGATCCCGCCGCTCGGCAACCAGTGCATCGTGAGCCTGAAGGACACGTCGCTGTTCATCGTGATCGGCGTCGGCGAACTGACGCGCAAGGGGCAGGAAATCATCGCGGGCAATTTCCAGGCGGTCGAGATCTGGAGCGCGGTGGCTGTGATCTACTTGATTCTTACCGGCGCCATGACGTTGACGCTGCGACTCGTCGAAAAGAGGATGCGGATCTTATGAGCATGATCGAATTCCAGAACGTGTCGAAGAGCTTCGGCCACGTGCCGGTGCTGAAGCACATCGACCTGAAGATCGACGCGGGCGAGGTGGTTGTCGTGATCGGCCCGTCGGGTTCGGGCAAGTCGACGATGCTGCGCTGTATCAACGCGCTCGAGAAAATCACCGGTGGCGAGCTGCTCGTCGACGGGCAGAGCGTGCGCGGCAACGCGACGACGATCCGCAACATCCGGCTCGAAGCCGGCATGGTGTTCCAGCAGTTCAACCTGTTCCCGCAAATGACCGCGCTCGAGAACGTGATGTTCGGGCCGACCCAGGTGCGCGGCGCCTCGCGCGCCGAAGCACGCGACCTGGCGATGGCGCTGCTCGACAAGGTCGGCCTCGAATCGCGCGCGAATCATTACCCGTCCGAGCTGTCGGGTGGCCAGCAGCAGCGCGTCGCGATCGCGCGGGCGCTTGCGATCCGGCCGCGGCTGATGCTGTTCGACGAGCCTACCTCGGCGCTCGATCCGGAATTGCGCCACGAAGTGCTGAAAGTGATGCAGGATCTTGCTACCGAAGGGATGACGATGATCGTCGTCACGCACGAGATCGGCTTTGCGAAACGGGTCGGCACGCGGCTTCTGTTCATGGATCAGGGCGGGATTGCCGAGGACGGCCATCCGGTCGACCTGATCGACCGGCCGCCGACCCCGCGCCTGAAGGAATTCCTGAAACACGTGTCCTGAACGAAACCGAACCATCCGACATGCCGCTTTCCCTTTCCCCCGTCATCGCCGGCGCGCCGTTCGACATCGGCGTGCGCCTCGGCGAGCTCGCCCGTCCCGTGTTCGATGCGTACATGCAGCAGAGCAGCGCGTGGCAGGCCGTGCGCCGCTGGCGCGGCCATCCGTTCGTCGCCGAGCTGCGGCAGGCCGCGCTGGCCGCGTATCCGGATCTCGTCGCGGAACTGGACGGGATCGCGGCGGGCGTCGGCTGGCCGGCGGAGGACATCTTTCTGTGGAACTGCCGTGGCGAGCTGATCCACAACGCGCCGGATGGCTGCACGACGCTCGCCGCGCGCGACGCGGCCGGCACGCGCTGGATCGCGCACAACGAGGACGGCGATCCGTTCCTGCGCGAGCGCTGCCTGCTCGTCGACGTGCAGCCGGCGGGCAAGCCCGGCTTCATCAGTTTTTACTACCCCGGTTCGCTGCCGGGGCATACCTTTGCGGCGAACCGTGCGGGCATCGTGCAGGCGATCAACAACCTGCGGATCAGGACACCCGCGCCGGGCGTGCCGCGCATGATCCTCGCGCGCGCCGTGCTCGATGCGGCGTCGCTCGACGCGGCCGCCGACGTGCTGCGCGTGAATGCGCGCGCGAGCGGCTTTCACCATACGCTCGGCGCGACCGGCGACACGCGGCTGCTGAGCATCGAGGCGAGTGCCGCGCGCTGCTCGGTCGTCGACGTGGCGAGGCTTGGCGGGCACGCGAATCATCTCGTGCATCCGGGCTGTGAAGCAGAAGCGCAGATCGTCACGCAATCGTCGGCCGACCGCCAGCGCCGCGTCGACGCGCTGACGCCCGCCATCGACGCGATCGACGAAGCCGCGCTGCTGCGCGTGCTCGGCGATCGCGCGCCGGAAGAGCTGCCGATCTACCGCGACGATCCGGCCGATCCCGACGACGAGAACACGCTGGCCACGGCCGTGTTCGCGATCGGCGCGGCATCGATCGATGTCACCATTCACCAACAAGGCACGCAGCGCTTCGCGACGCGCATCGTGCCGTCCGGATGCGCGCACGACGCGTCCTGATCCATGAGGCAACGCATGACGACCGTTTTCCATCGCGCTCCGCGCGCCACCTTGCCCGTTGCTGTCGCAGGCGACGGCATCGAGATCATCGACTCGACCGGCAAACGCTACATCGACGCGTGCGGCGGCGCGGCTGTTTCGTGTCTCGGCCACAGCAACCAGCGCGTGATCGACGCGATCAAGCGGCAGGCGCAGCAACTGGCCTACGCGCATACGTCGTTCTTCACGACCGACGTGGCCGAGGAGCTGGCCGACCGGCTCGTCGAAGCCGCGCCGGCCGGCCTGGAGCACGTGTATTTCGTGTCGGGCGGCTCCGAGGCGGTCGAGGCCGCGCTGAAGCTCGCGCGCCAGTATTTCGTCGAGAAGGGCGAGCCGCAGCGTCGCCATTTCATCGCGCGACGCCAGAGCTATCACGGCAACACGCTCGGCGCGCTCGCGATCGGCGGGAATGCGTGGCGGCGCGAGCCGTTCCTGCCGCTGCTGATCGAGGCGCACCACGTGAGCCCGTGCTTCGCCTACCGCGACCAGCAGGCCGGCGAAACCGACGAAGCGTATGCGCAGCGCCTTGCGGACGAGCTCGAGCAGAAGATCGTCGAGCTCGGCGCGGACAACGTCGCGGCGTTCGTCGCGGAAACGGTGGTGGGCGCAACGGCCGGCGCGGTGCCGCCGGTGCGCACGTACCTGCAGAAAATTCGCGCGGTGTGCGACAAGTACGGTGTGCTGCTGATCCTCGACGAGATCATGTCGGGGATGGGCCGCACGGGCTACCTGTACGCGTGCGATGAAGACGGCGTCGCGCCCGACCTGCTGACGATCGCGAAAGGGCTCGGCGCGGGCTACCAGCCGATCGGCGCGACGCTGGTGAGCGACCGCATCTACCGGACGATCGTCGACGGCTCGGGTTTCTTCCAGCACGGCCACACGTACCTCGGCCATGCGACCGCATGCGCGGCCGCGCTCGAAGTGCAGCGCGTGATCGCCGAAGAGAAGCTGCTCGACAACGTGAAGGCGCGCGGCGAGCAACTGCGCGCGTCGTTGCGCGAGCATTACGGCGCGCATCCGCATATCGGTGACGTGCGCGGCCGCGGGCTGTTCGTCGGCGTCGAGCTCGTGCGCGATCGCGACAGCAAGGCGACGTTCGATCCCGCGCTGAAGCTGCACGCGGCGGTCAAGCGCGAAGCGATGCAGCGCGGGTTGATGGTGTATCCGATGGGCGGGACGATCGACGGCGTGCACGGCGATCACATCCTCGTCGCGCCGCCTTTCATTTGCACCGCGCAGCAGATCGACACGATCGTCGAGCGGCTGTCGGGTGCCATCGACGCAGCGCTCGCGTCGGCCCGCGCGTGAGCGCATCCGCATATCATCGGGACACAACCATGACAGACAGACTGCCACCGTTCGATCCCGCGTCGGCCACCGACGCACAGAAGGCCGTGCTGACCGACATCCTCAGCGGCCCGCGCGGCAACCTGAACGGGCCGTTTCTCGGCTGGATCGCGAGCCCCGAGCTGGCCCAGCACGCGCAGAAGCTCGGTGCGTTCTGCCGCTATCGCACGGGCCTGCCGCTGCGCCTGTCGGAACTTGCGATTCTCGTGACGGCTGCGCGCTGGCGCTCGCAGGCCGAGTGGCACATCCACCATCCGATCGCGCTCGATGCGGGCGTACCGGCCGCGACGGCCGATGCGATCCGGCGCGGCGTCGCGCCCGCATTCGAATCGGACGACGATGCGCTGATCCATGCGTTCGCGAGCGAGCTGTACGACACGCGGCGCGTGAGCGACGCGACGTTCGCACGGGCGCAAGCGCGCTTCGGCCACGAAACGGTCGTGAATCTCGTTGCGTTGCTCGGCTACTACGCGCTCGTCGCGATGACGCTGAACACGTTCGGCATGCGTGCGGACGGGCAGACGGAATTGCCGTTTCCGGAGTAAAGGCGGCGCTTCGGTCGTGCCGGAGCAGGGCGGCAATACGTCTGACGAACGTCACGCCGACCGGCTCCCGGCACAATGCAACCAAATGTATTCATGCGGGATCGATGGCCGATGGCCGCGTATGATGGCTTGTTCACGTCGACATGATCGGTGAACAAGCATGACGAGTACCCGCAAGACCTTGATGATCGCCGGTGGGCTCCTGGTAGCCGCGGCCGGCACTGCCTACGTGATGCTCCTGCGCGCGGACCACCGTGCGATTGAAGACTCGGGCATCGGCGATTCGGCCGCCCCGGCGGCCGTGGCACCCGCGAACAACGATCACGCGGTGCAGGGCGCCATCGCGCCGCCGGCCCCGGCAGCCCAGGCCGGTATGGCATCGAAGCAGGCAGCCGTTTCGCCGCCTCCACCCGCCCCGGCGGCACCCACACCCGTTCCCGCACCCGCGCGCGTCAGCGCCGCACCCGCACCCGCATCCGTCCCCGCCGTTCCGGTCGTCAGCGAGAAAGCACAGCCGAGCGCACCGCCGCCGAAGGTCACCGTCGTGACCGTCGATGCGCAGGATTCGACCCCACCGGCCGCCGCGCCGGCTGCGAAACCTGCCCAGCCGGCCGAATCCGCGCAGGTCACGCAACGCGCGCCGCGCAAGCGCGATGGCCTCGAACGCCACGCGGCCGCGGCGCCTGCGGCAACGAAATCCGAAACGCCGGAAACGGCCGCGCTCGTCAGGGAATCGGCGAAGCTCGACCCGTCGTTACCGCCGCCGCCGATGTCGTCGATGTCGGCGGGTTCCGGTTCGACTCGGCAGGGCAGTTCGTCGTCGGGCGCGAATCCGGTGGCCGCTGCGATGACCGAGCAACTGGTCAGGCAGTCGAGCAACGTCAGGACGACGAACGAAAGCCCGTCTGCGACGCCGAAGTAACGTCGGCGGCGGGCGTCCGTCGCATGACGGACGCGCGTCGCGCTTGTGTCATCGAAGGTGGGCCGGGCGTGCGACTAGCCGTTCGCGAAACGCGTCGGCGCATGCGCTTCAACACCTGTCAAGGTTTCGCCGGCAGCGACGCGCAATTTCCCTCTAGCCGTTCGCCCGCAAACGCTCGCGCGACGAATCGAGTGGAATCGGGAAGCGAGCCGTTGACGGTTCCTGAGTGGTCGAGTGCCGGATAAAAATGCCACTCGATCCGGTCGCCGGCCCGACAGGCATCGGTGGCGAGTGCGATCTGGTCCGGCACGAACACGTCACGATCCTTGCCGCCCGTACCGATGAAGATCGGAATGTCCGACGTCAGCGCCGGATAGGCGGCTTCACGCTGGATCGCCTCGAATGCCGGTTTCGGCGAGCGTTTGAAGCTGCTGTCGTACGTGAGCCTGTCCGCGACGATCCTGTGTTCGAGTGCATGCAGGCATGCGCGCCGGCTCAGTTCGAACGCCGGCATCGCATTGTCGTGCAGGTAATCGGCGGGAACGAACGCGGGATCGAGCAGCGCCGCGGTACTGATGCGCAGCATGTCGTACGCGAAGGTCGGGACGACCGACTGGTGCGCGTGTGCCCGCTCGGCATCGGCCGCGTGGTTGTGAACGGCCGCATAGGGTGTGCCGGTTGCCACCACGCCGGCGATCGCCAGTTCGGGCGCATACGACTTCGCATAGACGGCCGTTGCAAACGCGGCGCGTGCGCCTTGCGATTGCCCGAACACGACGGCGCGGGACGTCAGGTCGAACTCGCCGTGCTGCACCGCGCGGATGCTGTCGAGAACGCTGTACGCGAGCGGGCGTGTCAGTCCGTACGGATGCACGCCGGGCGCACCGAGGCCCTGATAGTCGGTTGCGACGATCGCGTAGCCGTGGGCGAGCCAGTCATTCAGATAGCGCGTGTCGCGTTCGCTGCGGCGCGCCAGTGACGGCGCACACACGCTGGCGCTGCCGACGGTGCCGTGTGCCCACGCCATCATCGGCCAGCCGCCTCGCGGCGGCGTTCCTTTCGGCAGAAACAGCGCGCCGGACACGACGATCGGCGTACGGCCGTCGACGCCGTCGGTCGACGTGTAGAGAATCCGGATGTTCTTGCCGGCTTCGTCGAGGCTCTGCTCAGGCGTCAGCGGCTCGGTGCGCAGCAATTGTCCGGGCGTTGCAGGAGCTGCGTCGGTCCATGCATAGAAGGCCGGAACGCCGGCGTCCCGCCCGACAGGGAGCGGTTCGGCGGCAAGTGCCCACGTGCCGACGGCGGCGCAGAAGGCCAGCATGACAAACGACTTGATTGGCGTGCCGGGCATGATCGGTGTTCCGTGGTTTCCGGGCAGATTCGACGAAGCCTACGCCCGATCGGGTTGGCCGTGCAAACGGCGCGGTGACGAAGGGCCGCCGCGCGGGCGATGCAGCACGGCAGCCATCGATCGCTCACGCGACGGGCAGGTAACGCTCCACCAGCCTGGCCCAGAACGCGGAGCCGACGACCAGGTTCTCGTCATTGAAGTCGTAGGTCGCGCTATGCAGCGTGTTCCCGCCGTCGGTCGGGCCGTTGCCGATCCGCAGGAATGCGCCGGGGCAGGCCTGCAGCATGTAGGCAAAGTCCTCGCTGCCCATCAACGGCGCCATCTGTTCCGTCACGCGTGCGTCGCCCACCAGCTCTTTCGCGACTTCGATCGCGAGCGCGGTTTCGGCGTCGGTGTTCGTCACCACCGGATAGCCTTCCACATAGTCGACGACGGCGCGCAGGCCGTAGCTTTCGGCCTGCGCGTGCACGAGCGCGGTGATTCGTTCCTTCAGCATCCGGCGGACGTCCATGTCGAACGAGCGGACGCTGAGGCTCAATTCGACTTCGCCGGGGATCACGTTCGGGGCCGATCCGCCGGCAATCTTGCCGATCGTCACGACGGCCGACTGCGTCGGATCGACGTTGCGCGACACGATGGTCTGCAGCGCCATCACGATGCTGCCTGCCGCGACGATCGGGTCGTTGGCCAGGTGCGGGCGCGCGGCATGCCCGCCCTTGCCGACGATCTTCACGAACACGCGGTCGCCCGCCGCCATGAAATGTCCCTTGCGGAACATGAACGTGCCGGCCGGCGCACCCGGATGGTTGTGCATCGCGAACACCGCGTCGCACGGAAAGCGCGTGAACAGCCCTTGCTCGACCATGCGCTTGGCGCCGCTGTCGAAGCCGCGTTCCTCGGCCGGCTGGAAGATCAGATGCACGGTGCCGTCGAATTGCCCGTGTTGTGCGAGGTGCCGGGCCGCGCCGAGCAGCATCGCGGTATGGCCGTCATGGCCGCACGCATGCATGCGGCCCGGGTGGACGCTCTTGTGGCCGAAGGTATTGCGTTCGTCGATCGGCAGTGCGTCCATGTCGGCGCGAATCCCGATGCGGCGTTCGCCTGAACCGCGTCGCAGCGTGCCCACCACGCCGGTGCCGGCGATGCCCGTCGCGACCGTGTAGCCATATTCCTTCAGGCGCGTGGCGACGATCTCGGCGGTCTGCACTTCCTCGAACGCCAGTTCGGGGCAGCAATGCAGCGTGTAGCGGAGCTTGCGCATGTCGTCGGCAAGCGGCTGCAGGTCGGAGACGGAACTCAGGTCGGGTAAGAGCATGGACGATCCAGGAAGAAGCGGCTGACTAGAAGGGGCCCCAGTGCATGGCGACGCCTGTCGCAATCGCGACGACGCAGATGACGAACCACGCAAGCAGCAGCGGCATGACGAAGCGGACCCACTTGAAATAGGGGATGCCCGACGTTGCGAGGACAGCCATCAGGACACCGGAAGTCGGGTTGAAGCAGTTGATGAAGCCTTCGCCGAGCAGCACGGCCTGCACCGTGACCTGCCGGGTCAGGTGCAGCGTGTCGCCGAGCGGGGCGAAGATCGGCACGAGCACCGCGGATTCGCCGGACCCGGACGAGATGCCGACATGGATCAGCGCGGCGCTCACGAACATGCAGATCGCCGCCATCGTGGAATCGAGCGGTGCGAGCATGCCGGCGAGCGTGTTGACGATCGGGTCCATGATCCTGCCGTCGGCGAGCACGATCGAGATGGCCCGCGCCATGCCCACCACGAGCGCGCCCTTGACGAGGCCGCCGCAGCCGTGCAGGAAGGTGTCCGCGATCGCGCCCGCGCGCATGCCGCTCACGATCCCGGCGGCGATCGCCATGACGAGGAACATCGCGATCATCTCGGTCTCGGCCCAGTTGCGCGTCGACGAACCGTAGACGAACACCATCAGGCAGACGAGCACGATGCCGACGACCGCCAGTTGCCGAGTGTCGAGCCGTCGCGCGGACGACGGCGCCGGCGGGCGGGCCGCCGAGGGCATCGGGCCGGAAACCGCGGCGTCGGTCGTTCGGCAGGTGCGGATTCGCCAGACGAGAAAGGCGATGGTGGCGATGACGAACGCTGCATAGATGCACACCCGGAACGTCATGCCGGAAAACATCGGCAGGCCGGCCAGGCGCTGCGACAGTCCGGTCGTCACCGGATTGAGGATGCCCGTGTTGAAGCCGGCATACGTGCCCAGATACACCACGCCGGCGCCGATTTCCTTCGGCAGCCGCATCGATTCCGCGAGCAGCAACCCGAGCGGGACGAACGCCACGACCGAATTCGTCACGATGCCCAGTGTGCCGAGCAGCGAGAAGGTGATGCAAATGACGACGACGGTGATGTGCGCGCGTGCGCGATCTCCCCGTTCGACTCGCGCGAGCGCGCTGCGCACCGCGCCCGTCGCTTCGAGCACGGCCAGTGCGCCGCCGGTGAACAGGATCAGGAAGATGATCGGAGCGGACGTGGTCATCCCGTTGGCCAGCGCGACGAACATCGCGCCCGGCGTCACGCCGTGCTGCGCAACCGGCTTCAGGCTGCCCGGCACGACAAAGCGGATGCCGTTGCTGAGCGTTCGCGAAAACTCGCCGGACGGCACGAGCCAGGTCGCGAGGGCGGCCGCCATCAACATGACGAACAGCAGCACATAGGGGTTGACCGGCTCCTTGCCGCCGCGTGCTCGGGCGGGCTGGCGCGGTTGTTCCGCGCGGTCGATCGGCCGGCTGACGTCGTTCATGTTGCTCCTCCGTGGATGTCCTCGAGTGGTAAGCCACTCTGTATTCGGTCCGGCGCGGACAGGGTGCATGCGCTGTTCGGCTCCGGGGCGGAGTATCGGTGAAAACCGGTCTGGAAAGTTGCGTCGGACACTGCGAAAATGTTGCATTGAATGCAACACGGGAGTCCACCTTGGATAGGGACGAACGGAGTCTTTCTGATCGCACGCTGCAGTACCTGGTCGCGATCGCGACGTACGGCGGAATGCGCCAGGCGGCGCTTGGCCTGGATGTGAACGTGTCGACGATCAGCCGGCAAGTGGCCATCGCGGAGCGGGAGCTACGGCTGTCGCTCGTGACGCGCCGCGGCCGGAAAATGGAACTGACGGAAGCGGGGCAGATGGCGGTCGATTACTTTCGCGACTGCGAACGCAACGCCCGCCGGTTTCGCGCGCAGCTCGACGAGTATCGCGGTCTCAAGCGCGGGCAGGTGACGATCGCGGCGGGCGAAGGGGCGGTCGCGAGCCTGGTCGCGATGGTCCTGAAGCCTTTCCTGGACAAGTATCCGGGCATCACCGTGGAATTGCGCACCGGCTCGCTGCCGCAACTTCTCGCGATGACCCGCGAGGATCAGGTCGATATCTGTGTATCGATCGGCGCGACGACGGATCCGACACTGAACGCGCGCCTGTTCCAGAGCGAGCCCATCTGCGCGATCTTTTCGGTCGACCACCCGATGGCGTCGCGCAAATCCGTGAAGATGGAAGCGCTCGCCGACGAGCGTCTGGTCTTCATGCCCGCCGAGTTCGGGCTGCAGGCCCATGTCGATGCGATCCTTGCCGATATCGGGCGCACGTATGTGCCCGCGTTCCGCTGCGACCGGTTTTCGACGGCAGTGGCGATTGCGGCGCAGAATCTCGCCGTCGCGTTCATGACGCGCGGGGCGGCGCAGGAGAGGATTGCCGCAGGGCAGGTCGTCGCGGTGCCGCTCGATCATCCGATCGCACGCTCGTTCGATCGCTATGTGGTCACGCGCGCCGGGCGGCGGCTCGGTCCGGCCGCGAACTATCTGCGGCGGGAAATCGTCAGGTTGATGTCGACCGTGTAGCGGCGAAGGCGGCTTTGACCCGTGTTCCGCCACCACGCGGCGAAGCGGCAAAAAAAGGACCCCGCACGCCGACCAAAGCGTGCGGGGCCAAGAGAGACAATCCGTTGTGCTGCGTGTGCTGCGTGTGCTGCGTGTGCTGCCGGTGCGTTATGCGGCGACCGCTTCCTCTGCTTGCGGCTGCGCGGCGGCAACCGGCGCAACGTCCTGCCGGATCAGGTGGTCGAACGCGCCGAGCGATGCCTTCGCGCCTTCACCCACTGCGATCACGATCTGCTTGAACGGCACCGTCGTCACGTCGCCGGCCGCGAACACGCCCGGCACCGACGTCGCGCCGCGCGCATCGACGACGATCTCGCCGTGCTTCGACAGTTCGACCGTGCCTTTCAACCATTCGGTGTTCGGCACGAGGCCGATCTGCACGAACACGCCTTCCAGATCGATGCGCTCCGTGTCGCCCGAGCGCAGATCCTTGTAGACGAGCCCGTTCAGCTTGCTGCCGTCGCCGGTCAGCTCGGTCGTTTGCGCCTGCGTGACGATCGTCACGTTCGGCAGGCTGCGCAGCTTGCGCTGCAGCACTTCGTCCGCGCGCAGTTGCGCGCCGTATTCGATCAGCGTGACGGCCTTCACGATGCCGGCGAGGTCGATCGCGGCCTCGACGCCCGAGTTGCCGCCGCCGACCACCGCGACACGCTTGCCCTTGAACAGCGGGCCGTCGCAGTGCGGGCAGTACGCGACACCGCGGTTGCGGTATTCGCGCTCGCCCGGCACGTTGATTTCGCGCCAGCGCGCGCCGGTCGCGAGAATGATCGTCTTCGCCTTCAGCACCGCACCGTTCGCGAGGCGGATCTGGTGCACGTCGCCCGGGATCAACGCGTCGGCGCGCTGCACGTCCATGATGTCGACGTCGTACTGCTTCACGTGCTGTTCGAGCGCGGTCGCGAACTTCGGCCCTTCGGTTTCCTGCACCGACACGAAATTCTCGATCGCCATCGTGTCGAGCACCTGGCCGCCGAAACGCTCGGCGACGACGCCCGTCGCAATGCCCTTGCGCGCCGAGTAGATGGCGGCAGCCGCGCCTGCCGGGCCGCCGCCGACGATCAGCGTGTCGAACACAGGCTTGTTCTCGAGCGACTTCGCGGCGCGTTCGCCGGCGCCCGTGTCGAGCTTCGCGAGGATTTCCTTCACGCTGCTGCGGCCCTGGCCGAACGAGGCGCCGTTGAGGAACATCGTCGGCACGGCCATGATCTGGCGCGACTCGACTTCATCCTGGAACAGCGCGCCGTCGATCGCGACGTGGCGGATGCGCGGGTTGATCAGCGACATCACGTTCAGCGCCTGCACGACTTCCGGGCAGTTCTGGCACGACAGCGAGAAATACGTCTCGAACGCGTAGTCGCCGTCGAGCGCGCGGATCTGTTCGACCACGTCGTCGTCGAGCTTGATCGGGTGGCCGCCCGTCTGCAGCAGCGCGAGCACGAGCGACGTGAATTCGTGGCCCATCGGGATGCCGGCGAAGCGGATGCCGGCCGGCTTGCCGGGCTCGCCGATCGAGAACGACGGCTTGCGCTCGGCGTCGTCGCGGCGTTCGGTCACGGTCACGCGATCCGTCAGCGACACAATCTCGTTCAGCAGCGCCAGCAGTTCCTGCGATTTCGCGCTGTCGTCGAGCGAGGCGACGAGTTCGATCGGGCGCGTGATCTTTTCGAGGTACGCTTTCAGTTGGTTCTTGAGATTGGCGTCGAGCATGGCGTTTCGGATTCCGTATTAATGATTCTGGTCGGGCACGTCGTGCCGGAGGAGGGCGCGGGCCGCATGGTGCGGCGGCCCGTTTTCGTGTGTCTCGCGCGCCTCGTGCGAGGCGCGCGGTGCGATCGTCAGATCTTGCCGATCAGGTCGAGCGACGGGGTCAGCGTTTCCGCACCCGGCGTCCACTTGGCCGGGCACACTTCACCCGGGTGCGCCGCGATGTATTGCGCAGCCTGCACCTTGCGCAGCAGTTCGCCTGCGTCGCGGCCGATGCCGTTGTCGTGGATTTCGCACAGCTTGATCTCGCCTTCCGGGTTGATCACGAACGTGCCGCGCAGGGCCATCCCTTCTTCCTCGATCAGCACGTCGAAGTTGCGCGACAGCGTGAGCGTCGGGTCGCCGATCATCGGGTACTTGATCTTGCCGATCGTGTCCGACGTGTCGTGCCATGCCTTGTGCGTGAAGTGCGTGTCGGTCGACACGCCGTAGATTTCGACACCCAGCTTCTGGAATTCCGCGTAACGGTCGGCGAGGTCGCCCAGCTCGGTCGGGCAGACGAACGTGAAGTCGGCCGGGTAGAACACGACGACGGACCACTTGCCCTTGAAGTTCTCTTCCGAGACGGGCACGAAATCGCCGTTGTGGTAAGCGGTTGCCTTGAACGGCTTGATTTGGGTGTTGATGATCGGCATCTGGAGAATTCCTTGTCTTCAGTGGTGAGTGGAGTGTTGCCAGTATCCGGGTTCACCCTGAGTTTGTGAAATTGCTTGTTTCAATCCGGGGCATCGGGATTTTCTATCTGCTTCCGGCCCTTGTTTGTGCGGGACTTGGGAGAGGGGCTTGAGAAGCGTCGGGTGGGTAGCCATCGAATGCAGGCGAGAACGAGGAGCCGCTTGGCGTGATGTGCCGGCGCGAACGGCTGGCGCCTCGCGGGTGCGGGATGGTCGTTTGGTGCGTTCAGATCAGGTGGCGGGAGCGGGCCGAGCACCGCCGCATACGTCGGCTCAGAGCTTGTAGGGCACCCGAACGCCGGGTTCGGTGGCGGGGAAATCTTTCGTGTTGCGCGACACGAGCAGCAGCCCGTTCACTTGTGCCGATGCCCAGACGATTGCGTCGGGCAGGCGTATGCGCCGTTCCTTGCGGATTGTCACGGCACGATTCGCAACCGTGCTGTCGAGTGCGATGACATCGAACGACGAGAGCCATGCCCGGATTGGCGCCTCCTCCTGTGCGGACGTGCCGACCAAGACCTCCATCCACGAGATTGTGCTGATCGCCCGGTAGTCGTAGCGGCCCAGCTCCGCGCGAGCGGATTCCACTCCGCCCAGGTAGTCGATCAGGATGTTGGTGTCAAAGAGGGCTTTTACCATTCTGAGCGCAGTTCTTCCTGATAGGCGAGCCCGTCGATCTTGCGATCTTTCCAAAGACCGAAGACATCGTCGGCGAGCCGGTGCTTGTGCAGGGCAATGTAGGCATCGATCGCGTCGCGGATGATGGCGGCGCGGGGACGGTGTTGAGTGTCGACGATGACGGCCAACTCGTCGAGTTGGCCGTCCGACAGATCGACCAGAATTCGGCTCATGATAGCCTCCGATATATGATATGCATATCATATATACCCGATCGACGATTCGCAAGGTGGTAGCAAGCGAGTCGGTGCAGCGCCCCGCTCAAATCCCCGCCATCTTCCTCAACCACGCCGCCAGCCGCCGTGCGCCGTCCGGCATGTCCGCGTCCTCGCGCGTGCACAGGTAGTAATCGCGCCCGTCGTCGAGCACGTGGTCGAACAGCTTCACGAGTTCGCCGTTCGCCAGTTCGCGTTCGACCAGCGGCGCGCGCAGCAATGCCGCGCCGAGATCCGCGCGCGCGGCGCTCAGCGTCAACTGGCCGTCCTCGAACATCGGCCCCACCGCGTGCGACACGTGCCGTACGCCCGCGCCCTGCAGCCAGTTGACCCACGTGCTGCGATCCTCGTCATGCACGAGCGGTGCGCGCGCGAGATCGGCCGGCGTGCGGAACGGCCCGTGGCGCTTCAGGAACGACGGGCTGCACATCGGCACCATCGCGCCTGGCAGCAGCCGCTCGCAGCGGTAGCCGGGCCAGTCGCCGGTGCCGAAGCGGATCGACAGGTCCGACGCATCGCTGCGATAGTTGCGGTGATGCGCGTACAGCACCGTCACGTCGACGTCCGTGTTGTCGGCCAGGAACGCATGCAGCCGTGGAATGAACCAGCCGATGCCGAGCAGCGGAATCAGGCTGACGGTGATCTGCCGCAGCGACGACCGGTCGCGCACGAAGCGCGTCGCGCTGCGCAGCACCGAGAATGCGGCGCTGATCGAGCGGTAGTAGTCGCGGCCTTCGTCGGTGAGGGCGAGCAGCCGGCCCTCGCGCACCGTCAGCGGCGTCTGGATGAACGCTTCGAGCAGCTGCAGCTGATGGCTGACCGCCGACGGCGTGATGTCGAGCTCGCCCGCCGCCGCGGTGACCGACCCGAGGCGCGCGAAGGCTTCGAACGCACGCACCGCGCGCAGCGGCGGATCGTGCGGCAATTGTTCGATATTTTTCATGTATCGAATTTTATCGAAAAGTCGGGGTGAGCGACAACATGAAAATATCCTTTGTTTACAGGGTAATGTGTTGATGTGTCGAGAACGGCATAAGCATCCAACAATTGGGTATTTGGGGTTTGGGTGCTGAATATTTAATATTTTTCATGTTTTGATCCGATTCAAAGATCCCCGCACATGAAAATCGCTTTCCTTCCCGTCAGCCTCGCATTCTCGGCGGCCGCCCTGGTCGCTTCCGTTCCCGCATTCGCGCAATCCGCGCCGCAGACGGTCCTGATCGGTCTCGCCGCGCCGCTCACCGGCCCGTCCGCGCGGATCGGCAAGGACCTGCAGAACGGCGCGCAACTCGCGATCGACGATGCGAACGCGAAGCATCCGACCATCGGCGGCAAGCCGGTCGTCTACAAGCTCGTCGCGGCCGACGACCAGTCCGATCCGCGCACGGCCGTCGCGGTTGCGCAGCAGCTCGTCGACCAGCACGTGATCGGCGTCGTCGGTCACTGGAACACAGGCTGCAGCGTGCCGGCGTCGCGTGTCTACCGCGATGCAGGCATCCCGCAGATCGCGCCGGCGTCCACCGGCCATCAATACACGCAGCAGGGCTTTGCAACGGCCTTCCGCATCATGGGTCACGACGACGCGGGCGGCAATTTCACCGGTGCGTATGCGGTGAAGACGCTGAAGGCGAAGCGTATCGCGGTGATCGACGATCGCACGTCGTTCGGCGCGGGGCTCGCCGACCAGTTCATCAAGGGCGTGCAGGCGAATGGCGGCGCGATCGTCGATCGCCAGTACGTGAACGACAAGACGACCGATTTCAGCGGCGTGCTGACCGCGATCAAGGGCAAGCGCGCGGATCTCGTGTTCTTCGGCGGCCTCGATGCGCAGGCCGCGCCGATCTCCCGCCGGATGCGCCAGCTCGGCGTGAACGCGCCGCTGCTCGGCGCGGGCGGCTTCGTGAGCCAGACCTTCCTGTCGCTCGCTGGCAAGGACGGCGACGGCGTGACGGCGCTCGAACCCGGCCTGCCGCTCGACCGGATGCCGGGCGGCAAGGCGTTCGACACGCAATACCAGGCACGCTTCCGTGCGCCGATCGAACTGCATGCGCCGTTCGCCTACGACGCGGCTGCCACGCTGATCGCGGCCGCGCAGAAGGCGGGCACGACGCAGCCGGCGAAGCTGGTCGCGGCGGTTCGCGCGATCGACCGGCCCGGCGTGACGGGGCGGATCGCGTTCGACGGCGAAGGCAACCTGAAGGACCCGGCCTTCACGATCTACCAGGTGCGCGGCGGCAAGTGGACCGTCGTCGACGTGCTTGGCGGCTCGCGCACCGCGACCAAGTAAACGACACAGCGCGACACAGCGCGACACTGCGATAAAACGATAAAACGACCCGGACGATCCCCATGACCGAAGCGACCCAGACATCCGCCGCCGCACCCGAGGACACGCGCCTCGGGATCCTCGCGCGGCGCCGCATCGAAGCGGAAATCATCAAGCCGATCTACGAGATCATGAAGCGCGAGTTCGGCGCCGAGCGCGCGCAGGCCGTGATCGCGGAAGCCGTGCGCGGCGCGGCCGTCGATGCCGGCCGCACGTTCGCCGCGCAGGAGCCGGGCGGCACGAGCGTGAAGTCGTTCATCGCGCTGCAGGTGCTGTGGGAGAAGGACGATGCGCTCGACGTCGAGGTGCGGCGCGCGGACGACGCGCACTACGACTACGACGTGCATCGCTGCAGCTACGCGGAGATGTATCACGCGATGGGGCTTGGCGAGATCGGGCACCTGCTGAGCTGCGCGCGCGACAGCTACTTCATCCAGGGCTATGCGCCGGACATCGCGCTCACGCGCACGAGCACGATCATGCAGGGCGGCAAGCGCTGCGATTTCCGCTACGCGCTGCAATCCGCGCCGGAGAACGGCGATGCTTGACGGCAACGGCAACGGCAACGGCAACGGCAACGGCAATGTGGACAACGTGAGCGCGCCGCGCGTCGATGGCGACCGCCTGTGGGCGTCGCTTGACCGGATGGCGCAAATCGGCGCGACACCGAAGGGTGGCGTCTGCCGTCTGGCGCTGACCGATCTCGATCGCGAGTCGCGCGACCTGTTCGTGCAATGGGCGCAGGACGCCGGATGCACGGTGCGCGTGGACCGGATGGGTAACGTGTTCGCGCGCCGCGCGGGGCGCAACCCTGATGCCGCGCCGGTCATGACGGGCTCGCACGCCGATTCGCAGCCGACGGGCGGCCGCTATGACGGCATCTACGGCGTGCTCGGCGGGCTCGAGGTCGTGCGCGCGTTGAACGACGCGGACATCGAGACCGAGCGCCCGATCGACGTCGTGATCTGGACCAACGAGGAAGGCTCGCGCTTCGCGCCGGCGATGGTGTCGGCAGGCGTGTTCTCGGGCGTCTATACGCTCGAATACGGGCTGTCGCGCACCGACGGCGCGGGCAGGACGATCGGCGAGGAACTGGCGCGGATCGGCTACGCGGGCGCGGAGCCCGTCGGCGGCTATCCGGTGCATGCGGCGTATGAACTGCATATCGAGCAGGGCCCGATTCTCGAACGGGACGGCAAGACGATCGGCGTCGTGACGGCCGGGCAGGGGCAGCGCTGGTACGAAGTGACGCTCACCGGAGTCGACGCGCACGCGGGCACGACGCCGATGGAGGTCCGCCGCGATGCGCTGGTCGGCGCCGCACGGATGATCTCGTTCGTCGAGGTGCTCGGCCGCCGTTATGCGCCGTACGCGCGCGCAACGGTCGGGATGATCGAGGCGCGGCCGAACTCGCGCAACACGGTGCCGGGCGGCTGCTTCTTCACGGTCGAGTTTCGGCATCCGGACGATGCGGTGCTCGACGAACTGGACGCGGCGCTGCGCGCGGAACTTGCGCGTGTGGCCGACGAAACGGGCCTCGGGGCGCGGATCGAGCAGATCTTTACATATGCGCCGATCCCGTTTGCGCCGCGCTGTATCGACACGGTGCGTGACGCGGCTCGGGCGCTCGGGCTGTCGCACATGGATATCGTGTCCGGCGCGGGTCATGACGCGTGCTATGTGGCGCGCGTCGCCCCGACGGGGATGATCTTCGTGCCGTGCGTCGACGGGCTGAGCCACAACGAGGCCGAAGCGATCACGCCCGAGTGGGCGGCGGCGGGGGCGGATGTGTTGTTGCGTGCGGTGTTGCAGAGCGCGCAGTGACGGGCGGGGTCCGGCGGCTGCATGGCGGCCGGATCACCCGGATTTTTTCCACGACGCGAATATGGTCCCGATGGTTCGCGTCAGACTTGCGTCTGCCTGCGCTCGAGACGCCGCCGCATCACGTAGAACGCCGTGTCCGTGCGCCCCGGCATCGTCATCAGTGAAGCATCGGGCACGAAACCGAGTTTTTCGTAGAACCGGTAGGCCGATTCGCGGGCGGTGCACCAGACGAGCTCCGCACCGTGCGTTTGCGCATGCCTGACGGCGATCTGCACCAACACGCGCCCGAAGCCCATGCCACGAACCTCGGGTTGCACGGCCATACCCCTGAGCCGCCACGCGGCATGCGCAGGATCGTCGTCGCGGCGTTCTTCGCGCAACGACGCGACGGCGACGATGCCCGCCGGATTGCGTATCGCGAGGTGCAGTGTCGTCGCCTCGATATCTCCCGGTAGTTCGCACGCGTCCAGGTTGCCGTTCAGAAGGATCGCGGCTCTAAGAGGGTAAGTCTGTTCGGCTTGAATCAGCGAAATGCTGAACAGCGTGTCGTGGGTCACCATGTGTTGTCCTGTTGATGCCGCGATGAAGTGGCGCGCATTTCGCTGGCGACCTCTGCCGCTGGCAGAATCGCCGATTGCGCTCGCATCTTCTCCTTACATTGGCATCGAATCTTGAGTCGTCTCAGACTCCATTCTCTCAGACGTTGCAGTCCCCCGAAACAAAGCGCAACGATTCCTCGATTGGAAGGGCGCTCGTGCTGGCAGTGTGGTGTGCGCGTAGTTCATTGATCAATCGGTCGCGGCACGATCGGGGGGCGCAGCAGAAACCGTCACGTTGAAGCGATTGTTTCGGATTGTTGCGTAGCGGCGACCGAGGTCGGCTGAACCGAGTGCGCTTTTTCCGACTATCTATCAGAGGTTTTTTGAGATGCTTATTGCGGATAGCATCTGACATATTGTCAGTGGATATCCGTAAATATGTCGACGAATTTGTCACCTAGATGCGTCATGGAGAGTCGTTTTATTACGCATGGGGTATCAAGGCGTACCCTTGGCGTGATGGATCTGGTTTCCATGCAGTGCGGTGCTATCAAGCTGTTGCGCAACGTTACGTTGTCGATCACTACGGCGAAGGCATGTTTATCACGTTGTCTGAGTCGCTACGCCACGGGTTCCTGATGAAACCGCTTCCATGTGAAAGTTCGATCCGTCTCGAGGCAGTCAATGTTTTGCCATGCTAATCAACCAACAGTTCTATTTCGGAGGAAATTCGGTGCTTTGAATTGCATCGTTTGACCAACCACCTTCAACTCGAGCGGTTCGGGATTTTGCGCGATGCGATCGGTTGAGCCGTGCGTAGCCAATCTCCGTTGGCAGATCACTTTGTACGCGTCGGCGATCCCGTGTGGGTGCGAATCGCGTCGGCCCGGGCATAAGGAGAATTGAACATGGCAGTTTCCGTTCAACTGAACGAATGCGCGAAGCAGACCGCGCAATGCGATCCCACCCGATGTAAGTCGTGCAAGCGTACGGGCATTCCGATTTTGCCGTTGCGCAAGGCAGTGACGCCGATCCTAGGCAAGCGCCCGATGTCGATGGAAGCGTCTGGCTTCAATGAATCGTTGCGGATGCTGCGTGCGGGCTATGTGTATGTGCTGCTCGACGGAAAAGTCTGGCAGGCGTACCAGGTGACCTATCAGGGCGCGCTGCGCCAGTTCGATCCGCTGCAATCGCCCCCTTTCGATGCGGACGGCGCCATCCCGCCGCTTCCGGAAAGCTGCATCAGCAACGGCGACGAGGTTGCTGCGGCATTCCTGAACATCGGAGCCGGTTTCAAAAAAGCGCAAGTTGCATTCGCGAACGATCCGTGGCCGAAGGAAGTGCTGGACGCATACCGCACCGGCAAGTCGCCGATGTCACGCTTTTCGACCTACGACATCGCGAAGCTGAAAGCGGATCCGTCGAACGCCGGGAGCGATGCCGACAGCAAGGCGATGGGGCTGACGCAGATGACGGAGCTCGGTTCGAAGGTCTGGGAGTTCGTGCCGGATTCGGTGGATTTCCAGAGTGCGCATGGGTTTTATGCGCGCGCGCACCGGGCGGCGGCGATGCAGGCGTTCGTGACGTCGGGCATTGCGAAATATCAATTCCGGAAAGGTGTGCCGGTATTGATCCTGCCGGATCCGGTCGGGATGGTGCAGGAGTACAACAGCTTGCGCATGTGCTGGATGCGGGCGCTTCAGGAGTATGCGGCCGATCCCATGAGGCAGTACCGGCTCTTTACGTCCCAGGCATTGCTGGAACTGAAGAAGGTAGAAGCGGGGTGGGCGCAGCAGGAGGGGAAGGCCGCGGCGCAGGCAGAGGTCAAACGGGTCAAGGACTGGAACGCAAATCCGGTGCTGGGGAACAAGGCCGCATTGCCGCCCGTCGATATGGATCGGTTTGCCGCGCAAACCACCAAACAGAATACGAAGGATTATCACGAGCGGCTCGAGGGCGAATACGACGAGAAGGCGCGCAAGAAGTTTCAGGCCGAGTACGACAACGCGATCAAGCACTACGAGGCGCAAATCGATGCGTTCGGCAAACACCGGGCTAGCTGGTGCGGTTCGGAGAGCTGGATACGCCAGTGCGAGCACGATTACGACGGTGGGAACCTGAAGTCGGGATCGTGGCATGCGTACGCGAACATGATGGCCATCTGTGTAGCAGGTGGCCCGTCGGGTGCGCCGGCGAAGCGCGATCCGAAGGATCCAAAGACGCCACCGCAACTGATTGACGAGACACAAAAGCGTTGGGAAACGTGGCTGAACGATCGGAACAGTCCGGTCTACAAGGCGTTGTCGGCGAAGAACAAAAACTTCCTGGCCGACCTGTTGCCCAGCTCAGGCGAGCTGAACGATTCCGGGAAGTTGTATACGGCCATTCGCTACGCGTTCGAGAGCAAGGATGTCGGCAAAGCATTCCTGCAGGCGAAGATCCAGCACACGGCCGGCGTGTTGCTGATGGCGGTGAACAGCGCTGCAATCGGCCTGTCGAGGAATCTGTCCGATAACGTGTCGCTGCGGGTTCGGAACTTGAATATCGGCTGCAAGTTTCTGTATGAGCGCACGTTGCCGACGCGGTTCCTGGTGGAACTGACGCTGACGGAATACATGTCGAAGCTTTCGGAGACACTGCATCAAGGAATGGCGACCAGCGGCAAGAAAGTGCGCTCGTTGCTGCTGGGCGGCTTGATTTCGATCCCGGATCCGAAGCTCAGAAATACGGTAATCAAGGTGACGGGTTGGGCGATGGACAGTGCCGAATCGGTACAGAAGACCTTGCAAGGCCTGGCGAGCAAGCCGGTTGGCGAAGCGCTAGCGGTTGGTAGCCTGTCGATGCGCTCCGTGTCGATCGTAGAGGCGTTTGATCCTGCGGCCAGGAAATTCTTTGGGACAGTGAAGATGAAAAGCGCCGATGCGGTGAAGTTTACGAGGAACACGGCGGTGACGATGCACCGGAGATCGGGGCCGCAGAGCCTGCTGATTTCGGCGGTGGCGCTTTATCTGTCTTATGACAGTTTGAAAAAGTCTCTGGACGATGTGAATACGAAGGTGGGAGCGAAGTATCCGGAGGCGGCGATCGGAGCGTGGTCGGCATCGGTCGGGGCGCTGGCGGCGGTGACTGAGACGGTGGGGGTATCGCTGAAGGCGTTTGCGAGTGGCGCGAGGACGGCGGCGAGAGCGGGCGGAGGATCGCGTGCGACGGTAGCGACATTGAAGAATGTGGCGGATGTGGGTGGGAAGCTGGTGACGGGAACGGGGGTTGTGTTCGCGGCGCTGTCGTTTGTGGATGCGGCGCAGAGTGCCACGATGATGATGCGGGCAGGGAAGCAGGGTGACGCTATTGCGAGCGGCGCATTCAAGGCATCTTTGGTACTCAATGCACTTAGTGGTGCTTTTGGCGTTTATGCTGCTTACATGAGTAGTGCGTTCCTTGGGGCGACATTCGTTCTGGGACCATTGGGGATTGCCGTATTTCTTGCTATTACGGCCTATGCAGTGACTAAATGGGGGCAGGCCAAAGAGGCAACACCGATTGAACTGTGGGCGCGCCGGTGCGTTTTTGGAATTAATAAAGGAAACTTGGTTTCGTGGAAAAAAACGGAGCAGGCAGGTGATGCAGTGGCCACATTGAATGCGGCGTTGTTGGGGTTTAGTGT
Organism: Burkholderia sp. D-99; assembly: GCF_011605345.1. Taxonomy (GTDB): domain Bacteria; phylum Pseudomonadota; class Gammaproteobacteria; order Burkholderiales; family Burkholderiaceae; genus Burkholderia. The sequence goes on along the minus strand of NZ_JAAOXM010000001.1, from coordinate 1,103,458 downwards.
CGATGTGGGATTTGAGTCAGAATGGGATGCGGTGAGCAGTATGGGAGATGTTGACACCGTAACAGCGAGCCACCAGACGCTGAACTATCGAATAGTGATGCCGAATTTTGATCCTGTTAGTTCAGCTTATGCCTACGCCATAACCGTGATCCGTCGTGGTGGGGGGGAGCAAGTATTGACTGCCGGCCAGAAAAATATGGAGCCGCTGGCGTGCATTCAACCACCGCCGAATGGAAAATCTGACTACGAAATCGGCGCATTGGCGGCCAACATTCCCAAGCTTTCGAAGTCAGGCGATCCGAAAATCGTGAGTGGGAAAATTCATCTGACCACGAATAGCAAGATCCGTAATGTATCGATTACGGCACGATTCTACAAGGACCGTATGGACGAATACGGATTTGCTGAAATCACGACTCAGGATCAGTTGCAGTGACGATTCGACCAAAGCTGAACCCGCCTGCTCGGGGCTGGCAGGTTGATCTGCCCGAGCCGAATGACGTTCCGAATGAGGAGCCAAGTTTGGATGGCTACGCACCGAACCATCTAGATGATGTCTATTTAGAATTGCATCGTTCATTTTTGAGCATGAGGGGTGTTTTGCTTTTTATAAATATTTTTTTGATTCCAATGATGATTTGGTATTTTTTTGGTTTGGTTGATGTTCCTGGAAATGTGGCGCTAATATTTATCGAAATAATGACTTTTTTGATCGGGGTGTGGGGGGTGTGTGCGACGCTCCGATCTGATATATCCCCTCCCCGTGATCTCCCGCTGCGTTTCAATCGCTTGCGTCGCAAGATGTATGCGTATGAAATCGACGTAGTGTGGTGGAACCCATTCATTCGTTGGCCGATCCGGGCGGTTGCCTACGATTGGGATGACGTTCGGGCCGAAGCCTGGCAAAAACAAGGGGCGATCAACGGAGGTCATACGATGAAGTGGGGCGTGGTGCTGTCGATAGTGAAGCCAGGGACGAACAAGGTAATTGATCGGTTCCAGTTAGGAGCGAAAGGGGATGGCGAGGCAGCGTGGGCATACATCTGCACGTACATGCAGGAAGGCCCCGGCGCCCTGCCACCATCAGATTATCCGTCGCGCGATGACGACAACGCGCGCACACTCAATATCGCGTACCTCCTTGCTCCGAAGGTGAAATGGCCCGCTGAGATGGACATCGAATCGCGCACAGCGCCAACTGAGTAGTCTTGTTACGATCCGTTAAACGGCGCCTGCTCGGTGACGATACGCAAGTGTTGACCGGGCACCAGAAAAATATGGAGCCGTTGGTGCGCATCCAATCACTTCATAATGAACATGTTGGCTACGAACTCGACACGTTGGCGCCCGACGTTCCCGTGCCTCCTAAGTCGAGGGGGGCGAAAATCGCGAGCGGGAAATTCATCTGGCCCCAGCGAGCAGAATCAACGATGTATCGATTGTTGTGCGATTCTATAAGGACCGTATGGATGCGTACGGTTTTGCGGAAATAACGATTCAGGAACAGTTGCAATGACGATTCCACCCAAGCTGAATCCGTTTATAAGCGGCTGGCAGGCTGACTTGCCCGAGCCGAAAGACGTTCCGATTGAGGCGCCAAGTCTGGATGGCTATGCTCCCAACCATCTGGATGATGTCTATCTGGAGTTGCCGCGCTCATATCTCCGTTTGAGAGGTGTATTGGTTGTGATTGGCCTAATTGATATTCCATTGCTGAGTTGGAGTGCGGCGGGATTTTTTGAGAATATTGGAGATGTGAGTAATGTGGTGGTGGGCGGGGCGATTTCGTCAATTTTTATCTGGTGTGTATTGGTAATGCTTCGCGCGGATGTCTCCCCTCCTCGGGACCTTCCTATTCGTTTCAACCGTTTGCGCCGGAAGATGTATGTGTACGAAATCAACGCAGTGTGGTGGAACCCGTTCATCCGTTGGCCAATCCGGGCGGTTGCCTACGATTGGGATGTCGTTCGGGCTGAAGCCTGGCAAAAACAAGGTGCGATCAACGGCGGTCATACGATGAAGTGGGGCGTGGTGTTGTCGGTCGTGAAGGCGGGGACGAACGAGGTAATTGATCGGTTCCAGTTAGGGGCGAAGGGGGATGGCGAAGCAGCGTGGGCATACATCTGCACGTATATGCAGGAAGGCTCCGGCGCGCTGCCACCATCGGATTATCCGTCGCGCGACGACGACAACGATCGCACACTCAATATCGCGTACCTCCTCGCTCCGAAGGTGAAATGGCCGGCTGAGATGGACATCGAATCGCGGACAGCGCCAACTGAGTCGTCTTGTTACGATCCGTTAAACGGGTGACGATACGCAAGTGTTGACCGGGCATCAGAAAAATATAGAGCCGTTGGTGCGCATCCAACCACTTCCTAATGGACAGGTTGGCTACGAACTCGACACGTTGGCGCCCGACGTTCCTGTGCCTGTTAAGTCGGGGATCCGAAAATCGCGAGCGGGAAAGTCTATCTTGGCGAGGGCAGCAGGATTGATGTGGTGTCGATCAAGGCCCGGTTCTATAAGGGCCATACGGATGAATACGGTTTTGCTGAAACCACGTCTCAGGATCAGTTGTGATGGCAATTCGACCCAAACTCAATCCCCCCGTGCGCGGCTGGCAGGCTGATTTGCCTGAGCCAAATGATATTCCGAATGTGGAGGCAAGTCTGGATGGCTATGCACCTAATCATCTGGATGATGTCTATCTGGAGTTGCCTCGATCATATTTGAAGTTGAGAGGGCTTTTAACATGGTTGGCTGTCGGGATGGTGTTGTCTTTTTTGTTCATGTATTCAAATTATATATTTGAAGGCGTGGAGTCGTTTTTGTTGTTTTTTGTTTTATTTGATTTATATGTTTTGTGCGTTTTCTTAATAATTCGCATGGATATATCGCCTCCGCGTGATCTCCCGCTGCGTTTTAACCGCCAGCGCCGCAAGATGTACGTGTACGAGATCGATGTCGTGTGGTGGAACCCATTCATCCGCTGGCCGATCCGTGCGGTTTCCTATGACTGGGACGACGTTCGAGCGGAAGCCTGGCAGCAACAAGGTGTGATCAACGGTGGTCATACGATGAAGTGGGGCGTGGTGTTGTCGGTCGTGAATCCGGGTACGAACGAGATAATTGATCGGTTCCAACTGGGGGCGAAGGGAGACGGCGAAGCAGCGTGGGCATACATCTGCACGTACATGCAGGAAGGCCCGGGCACGCTGCCACCGTCGGATTATCCGTCGCGCGACGACGACAACGATCGCACACTCAATATCGCGTACCTCCTTGCTCCGAAGGTGAAATGGCCCACTGAAATGGACAACGAATCGCGGACGGCGCCAACTGAGTCGTCTTGTCGCGATCCGTCAAGTGGCTCTTGTTCGGTGGCGGGACGCAAGTGTTGACCCGTCGACGTGGATCGATTCGTCGTGCAAGTTGCGAAACGGAACGCGAAGGATTATCACCAGCGTCTGGAAGACTTCTACGATGAAAACGATCGAAAGAAGTTTCAGGCCGAGTACGACAGCGCGATCAAGCATTATTAGCACGTTAAGGTCCAACACTTCCACGCCTGCTAAGTCAGGCGGCCCGAGAATCGTAAGCGGGAAAATTCATACGACTTCTAATAGCAAAATCCGTGACGTATCGAACGTTGCTCGATTCTATAAGGACCGTATGGATCCGTACGGTTTTGCTGAAACCACGACTCAGGATAAGTTGCAGTGACGATTCAACCCAAGCTGAACCCGCCTATGCGCGGCTGGCAGGCCGACTTGCCTGAGCCGGATGATGTCCCGAATGAGGAGTCAAGTCTGGACGGCTACGCGCCGAACTATCTGGACGACGTCTGTCTTGAGCTGCCGCGTTATTTTTCGAACGCGAGAGGGGTGATGGTCTGGTTGAATTTATTTTTCATTCCATTTTTAATTTGGATGTTTTTTGAATATTTCGAAGGATTGAATGAATTTGGTGAAATATTTGTTGGGATTTTTGTCGCAATAATTTGCTTTTGGATCGTGTTGGTGACACTGCATGCGGATATATATCCTCCACGTGATCTCCCGCTGCGCTTTAATCGCTTGCGCCGCAAGATGTATGTGTACGAAATCGACGTGGTGTGGTGGAACCCATTTACTCGCTGGCCGATCCGTGCTGTTGCTTACGGTTGGGACGATGTCCGAGCCGAAGCGTGGCAGCAACAAGGCGTGATCAACGGTGGTCATACGATGACGTGGGGTGTCGTGCTGTCTGTCGTGAAGACAGGCACGAACGAGGTAATTGATCGGTTCCAGTTACGGGCGAAAGGGGATGGCGAAGCAGCGTGGGCATACATCTGCACGTACATGCAGGAAGGCCCCGCCGCGCTGCCACCATCGGATTATCCGTCGCGCGACGACGACAACGCGCGCACGCTTAATATTGCGTACCTACTTGCTCCGAAGGTGAAATGGCCGGCTGAGATGGACATCGAATCGCGGACGGCACCCACCGATCCGGCTTGCTGAGAGGCAGTGATGGGTTCGACGCGGTAACAATGCGGCCCGAACTCCATCCAATCTACGTGCTTGGCAAGCCGACTTTCGGAGAATGCACGACACCTGATTGCCGGGTTGTGTTCAGATGCATCACCTAGGTGATGCATCTGAACACTATTCGCCCGCCTTCCGCTTCGCCATATACGCGAGATACGCAACGATCTGCTCAAGCTCCCGGTCGCTCAACTGATCGGGCGGAAACGCCGGCATGCTGCGGCCCGGCCAGTCGCGCACCGATGCCGGGTTGCGGATATAGCGGCGCAGCGCGGCCGGCTGGAAGTAGTCGACCGGATTCATCGGCGTGTTCAGGTCGGGGCCGGCATGACTGCTGCCCGCGCCGTCGAGCCGGTGGCATGCGAGGCATTGCGTGACGAACAAATGCTGGCCCGCACGGGCCGGAGCGTCGGCAGGCAACGCGGCATCGACAGCAAGCGACGGCCAACGCGCGACGGGCGACGATTCCATCGTGACGCGCACGATCTGATACGGCCACTGCTCGCCGCGAACCGACGCGGCGTCCGGCCCGAGCCAAACCAGATAGAACGGCCCCGCGCTGACCTGCTTGCCCGGCAGTTTCGGCCACGGATGGGCCGGATCCTCGATCGCGAGCCACGGAACGGCGCGGACCGGCGCACGGCGGCGCACGAGATCCAGCGGCAGTTGCGCGGCGAAACCGTCGGCCGCACGCGTTTCGAGCACACCGTCGGCCGGCAGCGGCGTGTCGCCGAGCAGCGCGGCGAACGGCACCGCGCGGAACGTCATCGGCCGGCCGTACGCGATGTCGCGCGGCACGCGGATGTCCGTCGCATCGGGGCGCGCGAGCAGCGTCTGCCGGGTGAGGGCGCGAGCCGTGCCGTCGGTCTCGAGTTCGAGCGTGGACTGGGCCGACGCGCGTTGTCCGAGCAGGCAAACCGTCAGCAGCACGAGCGAAAACCACTGGCGCTTCAGCATTCGTTCTCCGGGAAGGGGCGTTCCGGCGGCGGCAGGAGGCGGGACGCCGCGGCCGATAGAAGGAATCGGGCGACAGTCTATCCGGTACGCGCGTCGCTGGCGACTGCGGCGCGGGTCGGGTGACCGGGCACGCGCGACGGTGTATCGTGCTTCGTCACGCACCGGGAGCGGCCAGCCGCATCCGATGCCGGGCCGTGGGCACGACGATACCGTCGGTACCACTAGGCCCGGCGGCATTCAACGAGACCGGACAACACGCATGGACTCTCCAGCAGACCGGGCACTCGCCCATATCCGACAATCGTGGCCGCCGGTGCGGCAGGGCCCGGCATTTCCGGTCACGCTCAACTTTCATCCGGACATGCCGTCCGACGGCGTCGGCACGCTCGAGCGGATCGTCCGCGACGGCATCTACCGGTCCCAGTTCGAGACGGCGACGAGCAACGGCGGCCTCACGGCGTATCCCGGTGGCGATCGCTGGCTGTGGGAAAGCCGGATGTTCGGGCAGGCGTACGACGCCGCCGACCCCGCGCTGCGGCCGAAATACGGTGCGCTGAACCATCTGCTCGATCCTGTCGGCGGGTCGCGCCGCTTCGGATCTTGCCATTTGCGCCTGCGCAGCGACGCGCATCGGCGCACGACCTTCTGCTACCCCGACAGCCATTACCGGCCGGAGCATTTCGCGATTCACGACTGCACGGCGCTGATCGCGCTCGCGGCTGAAAATCGCGACGACCTCGATGCGCTGCTCGACAACTACATCGAGGCGCAGGTGCATGGCGTGGTCAACCTGGACGACGACGTCGACGCGATCGTGCTCGATCCGAGCTATCGCGATACGTCGGTCGAGGCAGCGGCCGCGCGCTCGGGCTGTCGAATCGAGTGGCATGACGGCTTCCGGCTGTCGCTGGATCGGCTGGCCGACTGCGCGCAATTCCGTGGGCAGGCGGCTGCCGACGCGATCGCACGCATCGCCGTCGACCGCATCGTGACGCCGGCCGTGCTCGGCCGCGCGCGCGACGGCACACTCGACTATCAGACGGCCAAATGGGTGTGGCATTGCGTGGCGCGGTTTGGACAGGAGAGTGGGAGCGTGGACTGAATGCGCCCATCCGGCACGGGCTGTACGACACCAGCGGGGTGCGGCGTCAATGACTCGAACAAGGCACGTCGCTTTTCGGCATCGGCGTGTCCCGCGCCGGTTCGAAATCGGCTTCGCGCGTGCCCGACGGCGTCAGCGACACGAAATGCATCGCGCTGCCGCGTGCCGGGAAACCGGCGATGCCCGTCGTGCCCCACGGAATCGTCGAATGCTGTACGCCGCTGACCGCGATGTCCGCCGGCCCGAGCGCCAGCGTCAGCAGCCGTCCGTCGCGGGTCGGCACGTACGCATGGGTGCCCGACACCCCGATGCCGGATTCGCGCACCGACGCCGGCAGGCAGGCGAGCGTCGCCGTGCGGCGGCCGTCCGGCGCGATCAGCATCGCGACGCCGCGATCTTCCGCCGCCGTCGTGACGACGATGAAGCGGTCTATCTCCGGCACATACGCCGACGCGTACACGTAATACTGGATCGCGTCGCTCAGCGTCCCGAGCTTGTCCAGCTTCGCAGTGACCGGGTCGAACATCGCGTATTCGAGCGTCGCGTCTGTGCTGCCTTCGATGAATTTCTGCCACACGAGCAGCGCGGCATGCGGCGAGCCCGCGACCACGGGCCACCACTCGCGGCGGTGCGGTGCGACCGCGACATGGTTCAGCACGCGCCCGGCCGCGTCGTAGGTCTTCACGTAGACGCCGTTGCCGGTGCCGAGGTTGTCGACGCCGCCGCCGTCGATCCAGTCGGCGGAATAGAACACGACGAAGCGGTCGGCCGCCGTGGCGACATGCCCCGAGTGGCCGCCTGATTCGACGTCGTTCGGGTAGGGCTTGATCGGCTTCAGGTCGCGGCGGTAGACGCCGTAGCGCTGGCTGACCTCCTGCGGCGCGTTCCAGCCGTCCTCGAACGTGACGAAGATGTCGCCGCGCGCGTTCTGCGCGATCGACACGGGTTCCTGCGCCTCGGGGCGGCTGATGAACGTATGGACGTGCAGCAGGTGCGGCGCGCCGGGCAGCCATTCGCCGACGTACACGTCATGCGGCCAGTTGCCGTTGCGCATCGCGCCATGCGGCACGATGCCCGAGCTGCTGAAGAACACCCAGCGTTTGCCGTTGCCGGCGTCGGCCACGCCGATGCCGTGCATGAAGCTGCGCGGATCGGCGGCCGGGTGGGGTGACGGGGCGGCCTGCACGGTGACGGTATGCACGGCCGGCGTGGCGGCGAAGGCCGGCGGCACCGTGACGATGCCGCATGCGCCGCACAGCGCGGCCGCGATGCATTGCGCGACCGTCTGCGCCGGGCGCGCTCGCCGCATCATTCGACGGTCACCGATTTCGCGAGGTTGCGCGGCTTGTCGACGTCGGCGCCGCGCGCGCAGCCGACGTGATACGCGAGCAGTTGCAGCGGGATCACGTTGACGATCGGCGACAGCAGGTCGCCCGATTCGCGCACGCGGATCAGGTGCGTGTCGCGATCGGCGTCGATCCCGAGCTGATCGCCCGCCAGCACGTAGAGCCGCCCGCCGCGCGCGCGTACCTCGGCCATGTTGGATTTCAGCTTCTGGAACAGGCGGTCGTCCGGCGCGATCGTGACGACCGGCATCGCGCTCGTGACGAGCGCGAGCGGGCCGTGCTTCAGTTCGCCGGCCGCATAACCTTCCGCGTGGATGTACGACACCTCCTTGAGCTTCAGTGCGCCTTCCAGCGCGATCGGAAAATGAATGCCGCGCCCGAGGAACAGCGCGTTCTCGGTGTGCGCGAACTTCGCGGCCCAGCCCATGATCTGCGTTTCGAGCGCGAGCGCGTGGCCGATGCGCTCGGGCAGCGCACGCAACTGCTTCAGGCGCTGCGCGACCTGCGCAGCGTCGAGCCGGCCACGCAGCTGCGCGAGTGTCAGCGTCAGTACGAACAGCGCGACGAGCTGCGTCGTGAACGCCTTGGTCGATGCGACGCCGAGCTCGATGCCGGCGCGCGTCAGGAATCGCAGCGGTGCGTTGCGTGCGATCGTGCTGGTCGCCACGTTGCAGATCGCCATCGACAGTTCCTGCCCCATGTCGCGCGCTCGCTCGATCGCGCCGATCGTGTCGGCGGTTTCGCCCGATTGCGAAATGCCGACGACGAGCGTACGCGGATCGGCCACCGTATCGCGGTAGCGGAATTCGCTGGCGATCTCGACCTGGGCGGGCACGCCCGCGATCGACTCGAGCCAGTATTTCGCGGTCAGGCCCGCGTAGTAGCTGGTGCCGCAGCCGAGCAGCAGCACGCTCCTGACTCTCGACAGCCGCGCCCGCGCACCGTCGGTCGCGTCGAACAGCGCCGGCGAGACCGTGTCGATGCCGTCGAGCGTGTTGTCGATCGCCTTCGGCTGCTCGAAGATCTCCTTCTGCATGAAGTGCTGGTACGGGCCGAGCGCGGCGTCATCGTCGCGCGCCTTCACCTGGCACAGCGGGCGCTGCGCCTCGTGCCCGCCCGAGTCGACGACGGCGATGCGCTCCGGCGTGATCAGCGCGACGTCGCCGTCTTCCAGGTAGACGAAGCGATCGGTCAGGTCGCCGAGCGCCGCGCAGTCCGATGCCAGGTAGTTCTGTTCGGCGCCGATGCCGATCACGAGCGGCGAGCCCGCGCGCGCGGCGACGAGGCGCTGCGGCTCGCGTGCGCTCAGCACTGCGATCGCGTACGCACCGTGCAGCCGCTTGACGGCGCGTACGACCGCGTCGAACAGGTCGTCACGATAGAGGCTGTGGATCAGGTGCGCGATCACCTCGGTGTCGGTCTGGCCGCGAAACGTGTAGCCGCGCTCCCGCAGCTCCAGGCGCAGCGTGTCGTGGTTCTCGATGATGCCGTTGTGCACGACCGCGATCGTGTCGCCGGACATGATCGGATGCGCGTTCATTTCCGACGGTGCGCCGTGTGTCGCCCAACGCGTATGCGCGATGCAGGTCTGCGCTTCGAGGCCCAGCGCCAGCACGCGGGCCTGCAGGTCGGTCACGCGCCGCAGCGTGCGTTCGCTGCGCAGGCGGCCGTCATCCTGCACGGCGATGCCGCACGAATCGTAGCCGCGATACTCGAGCCGGCTCAGCGCATTGACCAGTTGCGGCACCTGATTGTTCAGGCCGCTTGCTCCGACGATTCCGCACATGATTCACCTCGTCCGCAAAAACTGCAAAAGGTTGCCGGCCTGCCGGCAAAGCGCGGCAGCGCGGCTTCAGGAGCGGCCCCGCGCGGCACCGATGCGGTTCCGTGCGCGGCGGCGTGGTTCCGCTGACCTACTCGCGGGGCGGCGGCCCCGCGTGGGAGACCCATTCGATGCCTGAAATCGAGCCGTTCGCATCGTGCGACGCGACGAGAATGCGCGTCGTGCGCCGTGCGCCGCGCCGGCGGGCGCTGGCCAGCACGGTTGGCGGCACCGCGCGCACCTTCGCGCTGGCCGAACGCCGCAGCATCTTCGACACGCGCAGCCGGAAGGCCAGCGGATGCACGACGCGCCCGGCGATCAGCCACGTGACGATGGTGCCCGCGATGATCGCGATGCTGGTCGCGTAGAACACCATCTGTTCGATCGGCATCTCGGCCGGGTTGAACGGCAGCAGGTAGCGATACGTATAGATGCAGATCGATGCCCATACGGCGCCCACCAGCGCGGGCCGAACGAGGCGGAACCAGATCACCAGCGCGAGCCCGGCGACGCGGCCGCGTTCGGCGATCATTTCGCGCGGCGTGCGCAGGGAGAGGTCAATAATCGGCGCGTTCTTCATGTTGAATGCCTCGGTCGGGGCTGACCCATACGGCCCGCTTGCCGCGGCCCCGCAGCACGACGGCCGGCAGGGCGACGACGGTGGTGATCATGCTGATCAGCCAGAAAGCAACGGGGTACCAGATGGTGTCCAGGAAATACATCAGGAGTTTTTCGTCATACTGACGATCGATCATGCTGCCGACGATCAGTTGCAGGATGCAGGTCGCAACCAGCAGCATCCCGTGCCAGTGCGGCACGACCGATACGTGCCAGCTCAGTGGCAGCGGATAGACGACGTCCACCAGCGCGAGCAGCAGAATGAACGACATCGAATAGGCCCACGCGATGCCGATCAGGTATTCGACGAACAGCGGCCACATCATCATCTGCGTCGGCCGCGCGAGCGTGCCCGCGTATTTCATCAGCACCTGGATGCCGCCTTTCGACCAGCGCAGCCGCTGGCGGTAGAGGCCCTTCAGCGTCTCGGGCATCAGGATCCAGCTCAGCGCGTGCGGCTCGTACACGACGCGCCAGTCGCGGCATTGCAGCTTCCAGCTGATGTCGATGTCCTCGGTCAGCATGTCCGCGCTCCAGTAGCCGACGTCGGCGAGCGCGGTCTTGCGGAACATCGTGACGACACCCGACACCGTGAAGATGCGGCCGTACACCTGCTGCGTGCGCTTGATCAGCCCGACGATCGACGAGAATTCGCCCACCTGCATGCGGCCGAGCAGCGACGTGCGCGTGCGGATACGCGGGTTGCCGGTCACGGCGCCGACGCCCGGGTCGGTCAGGAAGTGCTCGAGCATCCAGCCGATCGCGTCGTGCGCGAGCAGCGAATCGCCGTCGATGCACAGCAGGTATTCCGCGTTCGACACCGCTGCCGCCGTCGTGAGCCCGACCGCCTTGCCTTCGTTGCGCGCGTGATGGATCACGAGCAGCCGCGGGATCTCGACGGCCAGCGCGTTGAGGATCTCGCCGGTGCGATCCTGGCTGCCGTCGTTGACCGCGATGATGTCGTAGTTCGGATACTGCATCCCGTTCAGGTGGCCGATCACGCTGCGCGCGTTCGCGGCTTCGTTGAAGCAGGGCACGACGATCGAGATCTTCGGGATGCCGCTCGACGCGATCGTCCGGGTGGACAGCTCGCGGCCTTCCTCGAGCAGGAAGTAGTGCACGACGCCGCCGATCATCCACAGGTACGACATGAAGAACGGGTAGTAGAAGACGAAATCCTGCAGGCGCTGGATGATGCTGTGGGTTGTCATGGCGTCTTCGTCCCCTGCGCATGCTGCTGCATCAGTGCGTTGATCGACGTCGGATCGAGGCGCGACTTCAGCGACATCACGTCGCGCATCGTGTCGAGATCCGGCTGGTTGTTCAGGAAGTTGTCCGGGTAGTAGCCGAAATTCACTGCCCCCTTGCTGCGCAGCCGCCGCATCTGCGCGAGCAGCGCGGTGCCGCCGATGTCCTTGTGCGCGTGCCAGTCGTACGACTGCAGTTCGAACACCGTGCGCGCGAAGCCGCGCTGTTTCGCGCGCACGGCGTCGACGAGCTGGTCCATCCAGCGCTCGGGATCCGGCGCCTGTTCCATGTACGGCATCGCCATCAGCGCGACGTAGTCGTAGGTGGCGAGGAAGTCGTCGTAGTTCTGCGCGAACCACGCTTCGGATTCCGGCTTCAGCACCGGCAGCGCGAAGATGTTGCGCGCGGTCAGCACGTCACCCGCGTTCTGGTTCGCGAGCACGATCTGTTCGAGCTGGCGCGTCAGGTCGATCAGGTAACGGGTCTTCTGCCGCGTCCAGCGCTGCATCAGGTCGGGTGTCGCGCGGATCTTGCCGATGTCGGCCGGTAGTCCCCATTGGGCATACATGCTCAGCGCGTGCCGGCCGGCGTCTTCGTAATCGTCGAGTACGGCGTCGTCGCTGAACAGGATGCCGCTGAACGACGCGTACTTGCCGAGATCCTCGTAGATCTGCTCGATGAACAGCCGCGCTTCGGGGTCGAACGGGCTCAGGCGGTACACGCGCGAGCCGTTCTCGCGCGCCGGCGCACCGCTGTATGCGCTGACGGCTTCGAGGCCGCGATGCTTGTCCGCCTGCGGACGGAACGCGAGCACCGGCATCCATGCGTACACCTGCACGTTCGAGCGTGTGTTGAGCTGCCAGGCGGCGCGCGAGAACAGGTCGCCGCGCATCGGCAGGTGCCGGTTCGGGAAATACAGCGACTCCGCGACACCGGTGCCCTTCGGATCGGCGAACGCCTGCAGGTACACCGATTTCGGCTGCATCCGGTAGATGCGCTCGATGAGCTTGCCGAGATTGGCTTCCTGCCGCGCCGGATCGGGATCGTAGACCTGGTCGAGATCGACCTGCACGACGCGCTCGGGAATGTCGACGTCGCCGCGGTTGGTGGCCGGCTCGCGCATCGACCGCTCGAACCCGCCGATGTCGACGTCGTACATCATCAGGATCCGCCGCAACCGGTCGAGCGGCACGTCCGGCGTATTCGGGCCGGCATCGAGGCTGAACTGGATGTCCATGCCGAGCGACGTCGAGATCTTGCGCACCGGCTGGTTTTCCGCGCCGTACGGCCAGACCATCGAGCGTGCGACGATGCCGGTGCGTTCGCGAATCTGCCGTACGCATGTCTGCAGGTCGTCATGAACGCGGGCTTCGAATTCCGCATCGGTTTCATAGCGTTTCTCGTTTTCGAGGTACAGGTGCGACGTGGTGGCCGGCAGTTCGTTGCCCTGCGGATTCGCGACCGCGCCGTGATGAAGGTTGTGCGTGTGGCACCCGAGCTCGACGAATTCCGACTGCCCGACCTTCTTCACCTGGTCCCACGTCATGAAGTAGTCGCGCGGCATCTGGATCTTGTCGCTGATCTTGATCGGCGCATCCTGCGGCGCGTCGATCCAGGCGGTGACGATGCCCATCACGGCCGGATACTTGAAGCGCTCGAGCAGCGGCAGGACTTTCGTGTAGTGGCTGCTGTAGCCGTCGTCGAATGTGAGCAGTACCGCGCGCGGCGGCAGCGGCTTGCCCCCGTGTCGCGACGCTTCGATCTGCTTGACCGTCACGGTGTGATAGTTGTTGGTCTGCAGCCACGAGAAGATGGCCGTCAGCGTGCCGGTATCGACCGCGTACGGATCGACCATCGTCGACGACGAGAACGTCGCGAGCAGGTTGTCGCGCACGTCGTGCATGCAGATCACGCGGAACGTCTTGCCGTCGATCGGATCGGACGGCGGCAGCAGGTCGATCATCTTGGCGTTTGCCACGCCGGGGAACAACGAGCAGGCTGCAAACGTACCGAGGCATCCGCACATGAAGGTCCGTCTGGATTGCATTGTCCGATCTCCTTGCTAGAACGGCAGGTTGACCGACAGGAAGCCGGTTTCGGAACGTTCGCGCTGGCCATCGTACGCATGACTGCTGACTTCGACGCCGTAGGTCAGCGTGATGTCGTGCTTGAACGTCCACGCGTGCTCGAGGCGCGCGGTCCACAGCGGGCTCGTGCCGAAGCCGCGCTCGTTGTATACGCCGCCGGACGCCGACAGGCGCTGCTGCAGCGACATGTCGCCCTTCTTCCACAACGTCAGCTGGTGCATGACGGTCGCCGCGGCCGCATAGTCGCGGCCCGGGTTGAAGTAGGGGGCGTCCTGCCGCGTGTTGCTGTCGGTGCCGAGGTCCAGCGACACGTTGACGAGCTGGTTCGCGGACGTGTACACGCGCTGCGTGCCCGTCGCGGAAATCTCCTGGTGCAGGTTCGAATCGCTGTAGCGGCTCACGCCGTAGCTCAGCTTGACTTCGCGGCGGTCGCTCTGGCGGTACACGACCTCCACGTTCGCGGAACGGCCCCAGATGTGCGCGACATAAGCCTTCCACGGCAACGTGTTGTCGTTGGAGTCGAGTGCGCCGGACACCGTCCAGTAGTCGTTGAGGTTGTACGTGACGGAGCCGCGGCCGCCGGTGCGCCCGTCGGTGCCGAGCGAGCGCGTCACCTCGCCCTGGACCGTCAGCGGCCCGTGCCGGTAGTCGCCGCCGATGCCCGTGCGCGTTCGGCTGATGTTGCCGCTGTCGGTTTGCGCATAGCCGAAGAACGTGTGGGAAAACACACGCCAGTTGTCGCCGAACGGTTGCGAATACACATAGCTGTCCGATGTAAAACTGTTGTCGGCCAGTGCGCTGTTGCCGTGCTCGTAGCTCAGGTCGGTCGTGAACACGGGGCTGCGGTATGCGTCATAGTCGCGCTTGAACGCGCGCACGGCGCCGCTGTCGGGGAACGTGTTGTCGACGGTCTGGTCGACGTTCTTCGCGGTCGCGTAGTCGTCGGCCGTCAGCGCTGCGCGGCCGAGCCCCGCGAGCATATCGACGCTGTCCGGGTGATCGGTCAGCGAGGCGCGATACATCGCGATAGCCTGGCGCGGGTGCGACTGGCCCGATACGGCCTCGGCATGCGCGGCGCGGACTTCCGCGTTGAACGGCACTTCCTTCTCGAGCTTTTCCAGTGCGGCGATCCCTTCGTCGACCCGGCCCGTGTAGATCAGGTATTGCGCGCGCAGCCGGTAGTAGCGCAGGTAGTCGTCGTTTTCCGGCCCCCACGCGCGCACGTCCTTTGCCGGCGGCAGCGATTTGCCGATGTCCTCGAGCACCTGGCTCGCATCGGCCGCGCGCCCCTGGTCGACGTATGACCAGAACAGCCCCTCGCGCAATTCGATCGGCCGTGTGCGTGCGCCGTACTGGAAGCCGCGCGTCGCGACGTCGGTCTGCGGCGCGCTCGCCTGCTTCAGCGCGCGCTGGTACACCGCGTTGGCCTTGCCCGGCTCGCTCAGATACAGGTACGCGTCGCCGACGGCCGCCAGTGCGTCGATCGAGATCTCCGCGTCGGGCGGAATCGTCTCGAACGTCGCGACAGCCTGCTTCATCTCGCCGCGTGCTGCCAGTGCAATCGTCCGGTCGCCGGCGAGCGCCGTCCGGACCGGCGAATACTCGGGCGTGGGCGGCATCCGCTTGTCGAGGTCGTTCGCGGCGGCGAGCGCGCTGTCGATCCCGTCGAAGCGGTCGGCGCTCGTCATCGCGCGCGACTTGTCGCGTCCGCCGCGCACCTGCTGGCGAATCGACAGTTCCTCGAGCCGCGCGAGATCGACCGCGGAAAAGACGTCGGGGCGCGCTTTCGCTTCTTCCAGCGCCTTGATCGCGCCCCCGCTCGATGCGAGACCGAACACGTCATTGCGGACCGTGGCCGGATCGGCGGTACGGAGGTCGGGCATCTGCGCGTTCGGCGCTTCCGCTTCGGGTACCTGGGCGGCTGGCGGCTGGGCGCCGGGTGCCTGCGCATTCGGGAGCGGCATGCCCGGTGTCGACGGGGTCGATGTTGCTGCCCCAGGTGTTTGCGGGCCAGGCGGCGGAGCAGCGGGCGTTTGCGAGTCGGGCATCTGCGCACTCGACGCCTGCGCGATCAGCGTTTGCGCATTCGGCGGGTGCGCATCCGGCGCGCGCGCACCCGGCACGAGCGTACCCGGCACGAGCGTACCCTGCGCCGACACGTCGGGCGGCTTCGGATCCGGTGTGCCGGTGGATCCGGCGATTTCGCCGATGCGGCCCGAGTCAGTCTCGCCTTCGGCGGAGAAGCAGGGGCCGGACGCGACGAGCAGCAGGACCAGTGGCGCATGCAGGAGGATCCGCCGGTTGGACGGAGCGACGGTCGTGCAGGGTTGTTGATGATTGTTGGCCACGAGGTGTCCTCCTTTCGAAACGATCACATCGGTTGCGGGCACGGCGACGCACGTCGTCGCGCGCCGCGTGGCCGGGCCGCGAGTGCCCGGCGATGCGGCCCCGGCTCACAGCCGGTTGCGGATCGCCTGGCCGAGCAAGGCACGCGATTCGCTGTTGTTCGGGTCGATCGCGAGCGCCCGGCTCGCGTTGTGCTCCACACAGTTCCATTCGTCGATCACTGCGCACGAGCGCGCCTTCGCCAGCGCACGCGCGCTTTCCAGTTCCGCGTGCGTGACGCTTGCCGTCTGCATGCGCGCGGTGTCGCTGCCATACGGCCGGGGCTTTGGCGCGAAGTCCAGGCGCTTGCTCATGCCTGCCAGCGTGTCGGCATGCTGCGGGCGATGCATGGAACCGTGCCACGTGGCGGCGCGGCCGTACGTCGTTGCCGCATGCGTGCTGGCCGCAAGTGTCACGGGCGGCGCATGCGACGACCGCCGGTGCTTCTCGATGGCGCGGCGGGCGGGCCGCGGCGTGGCTTCCGGTTCAACCGCGAGCGTGACGGGCGGCACGGTGGATACTTCGGGTGCAGCCGAAGCCGACGCCACCTGCAGCGGCGGCGCGGGCGGGGCGGCCTGCGCGCGTGTCGACGTCGGCCCCGGCGCGACGGATGTTCCGGACGAGCCGGCTGCGCGCGAGGCCATGGTCGCGATCGTCTTGTGATACTTCCCCACCGCGGTTCCGATCGCGCCGGAGAGGTCGTGCGTCACGCTCACATGGCCGACCGTCGTGTCCCGCTCGGAATACGCGAAGACGCCGAAGATCGTGGCAAACGCGACGAAGCTGAGCGCTGCATTCTTTCCCGGGCCCCAGGAGGGTTTCGGCTGAGGGGCGGGCGAGCGGTTCTGTCGTTCTGCAGGAGTCATTCCATGCTCCTCGATTCGATTCGATTCGATTCGATGCGCTGCGGTGATTGACGTGATCGGGGCGGGGTCGGGCGGGACTTACCATCGCAGCTGCGTGGTGAGTGCACCCGTCTCCACGATCGCGAACTGGGTGGCCCCCTGGTACGTCCCTTCGACCCGGTAACTTGCGTCGGGCACGCTGAACAGGCAGCGCGACCCGGACGCGTTGAATTCGACGAGCACGCGGCCATGGCGCCGCAAGCGCACCTGCACATTCGCGAGCGGCTGCCCGGTGCGGGCCGAAGCAAACGACACGCCCAGGTTGTACGGCCGGCCGTCGGGGGGCAGCGGCGCCGTACCGTCGATCCGTGCGTCGCCGCAGATATACGAGATCACGTAGCGTCCGTCGCCCGGGCCCGACGCGGGCGTCTGGGCCATTGCGTTCATGCAGAGCACGGAGAGGACGGTGCTCAGGAAAGGGCGGGCATGCTGTCGAAACGAGGAAGACATTGCAACCTCCCGTCCGGAATCAATGACGAGCATTTATTCCGAGTCAAATTTGCCAGCGTTCTTTTTGCGACACGCTATTGATACACGATGGATTTTGAACCAACAACCGCGTGTGGCCCGAATGGGACGGCGGTGAAAAATCCTATTTAAATAGGATAACGACGGATTCGTATGACGCGCTCAACGCTGAAGAAAGTCGATATTGCCGAATATGAACATTGCTATTCGGTAGCGATGATTCCGCACGCATTGAATCACGTCGGACGTATCGACATTCGTGCCGAAAAATAACGACTGATAAAAGGAATTTTTGCGGCTGTGTTCGAGGCGTATCGATGTCGATGCGGATGCAGATCGAACGATATGAAATGAGGGTGCGACGTTTTTGTTGTTTTGGATCGTTACAGGTAAATCGAAACTTTTGATTTGTTCTGTAACAGGGTATTTCTGGCCTGATAGTCGGACGGAATATGCCGGCACGCCGTGCCGGGTGTAAAAAGATCATTCCCGGAATGCAAACGTTTGCGATTTCATCCGATAACGATTACGGGCTTGGCGCGGTAATTTTTCAGGCTGCGGCGGGATCGCCGCTTGCTATCGGAGAGAGGGTCGCGTTCGCTGAGAAGCGACGCGAATGCATGCGCGCACCGGATTGCCGCAAACCCTACTCGCGTTCGCGTCGTCGACGGACACGACGCGAACGCGAACGCGACGATCAGCGGCTGCCGCCCGCGCTGCGCCGCGCGATGCATATCGCCGGCGCGGACGCCGGTTCGGCCGCGCCGACGGCACCGTCGGCCGCTGTGCGGGGCCGGTTCATGATGTACGTCCACAGTTGCTCGGCCGCGAGCCCGCGCTTGCGGGCCGACCGGTACAGGCGGATCTCGAGCTCGGTGATCCAGTCGCCGGAGCCTGCGCACACGAGCGTGCCTTCCGCGAGTTCCTTCGCGACGCAGCTTTCCGGCAGCCAGCCGATCCCGTGCCCGGCCACGACCATGCCCTTCAATGCCTCGGACATGTGCGTCTCGAAGCACCGGTGCAGCACATACGGCTCGGTTGCATTCAGCAGCAGCATCTCGACGATGTTGCCGAGGAACGCGCCCGACGAATACGCGAGCAGCGGCAGCGGGGCATCGGGTGTGCCCGGCAGCTGGAATACGGGCTTGCCGCGCGCGTCCGGCGTCGACACGGGCAGGATCCGTTCGACGCCGAGGCTGACGAACGGGAAGTGGTTCGGGTCGAGCACGATCGGCAACTGCGGATGGTGATAGCCGAGCAGCAGGTCGCACTCACCTTCGACGAGCTGCTGCACGCCTTCCGGCACGTTCACCGCGTTCACGCGCGCGGTCACGTGGCCGACCTCGCCGTTGAGCTGCTTGAGCCATTCGGGAAACAGCGTGAACACGAGCGTATGGGCGACCGCGAAGCGCACGACCTGATCGCTGGCCGCGAACTGGTCGTAGCCGTTCACGAGATTGCGCGCCGCATACATGCTGCGCAGGATATCCGCGGCGAGCCCGCGGAACATCTGGCCGGCCGGCGTCAGCGTGATCGGGTTGATGCTCCGGTCGACCAGTTTCGCGTCCATCCAGGTTTCGAGTGCGGCAATTCGTCTGCTGAATGCCGACTGCGTGAGGTGCCGGTGACGTGCGGCCCGGGAAAAACTCTTGGTATCCGCAAGGCTCAGGAAATCTTCCAGCCACTTTGCTTCCATTTCGATCTTCGCTTTTTATAGTCGGGGGCCAGAAGGGCGGCGCCGCGTCGCTGCACGAACGTTCTAGCGTACCGCGCCTCGCGCGCGTCGGCCCGATGTTTTTTTTCGATGGGTGTCAGTCGAAATATGCATGGGCGTTGTCGGCGGGATTACGGCTGCATAGGTTTGAGGTGCCGGACCCGGCTAACCGGTCAGTTCATCGCGTCGAACTGCCGGCGCGGCCGCAGACGGTACTTCCCCCAGGGCCGGTTGCGCCGTGCGCGTGCCGGCCCGCCTTTTCCTTCTTCCGCTCCGGTGGTCCGGCGCTCCAGGCGGGCCGCTTTTTTGTGCAGTGCAGATTGCGTATTCATGACACGCGGGAGAACTATGTTCGTTAGACGCGGCGCAACATCGGCCGTGCGCGATCTCGGCGCATCGATGGGGCGAATGGCGTCGCGCGCTGCACCGCGATGGTGCGGCTTGCCGCGCGGGCTTGCCCGGCGCGGCGCAAAAATGGGGGGCACACAAGGCACGTTCCTTGCAACGCAGTCGTTACGCCGGTCCGGCATGCGCAATGCCGGGGAAAACGATCGATGGAGAAAAGATCGATGAAGCCATTCGATGAAATGCTGAAATCCGGCGACATGGTAAGGGCGCCTTACGCGCGCCTGAAGCAATGGCTCGACACGCAGAATCCTGCGAGCCTCGCCCAGAAAGCCCACGACGCGGAAGGCGTGTTCCGCAAGACGGGCATCACGTTCGCCGTCTACGGCGACGCGGAGGCCGCCGAGCGGCTGATTCCGTTCGACATCGTCCCGCGCATCATCTCGGGTTCGGAATGGAGCCGGCTCTCGCTCGGCATCGAGCAGCGCGTGATGGCGCTCAACGCCTTTCTCGACGACATCTACCATCGCCAGGAAATCGTGCGCGCGGGCATCGTGCCGAAGCACCTGATCGCGCACAACGAGGCGTTCATCCCGGAGATGATCGACTTCCGGCCGCCCGGAAACGTTTACACGCACATCATCGGCGTCGACATCGTGCGCACCGGCGAGAACGAGTTCTACGTGCTGGAGGACAACGCGCGCACGCCGTCCGGCGTGTCGTACATGCTGGAAAACCGCGAGACGATGATGCAGCTCTTCCCGGAGCTGTTCCAGCAGGTGAAGGTGCGCCCGGTCGAGACCTATCCGCAGATGCTGCGCCAGTCGCTCGCGGCCGTGTGCCCGCCGGGCGGCAACGCCGACAACCCGACCGTCGCCGTGCTCACGCCCGGCATCCACAATTCCGCGTACTACGAACATTCGTTCCTCGCCGACCAGATGGGCGTGCACCTCGTCGAGGGCAGCGACCTGCAGGTGATCGACGGCCGTGTCGCGATGCGCACGACCGAAGGCTTCCAGCCGATCGACGTGCTGTACCGCCGCGTCGACGACGCGTTCCTCGATCCGCTCACGTTCCGCCCCGATTCGGTGCTCGGCGTCGCGGGGATCATGGACGTCTACCGCGCGGGCAACATCACGATCGCGAACGCGCCCGGCACGGGCATCGCCGACGACAAGGCGATCTACTCGTACATGCCGGAGATCGTCGAGTTCTACACGGGCCGCAAGGCGCTGCTGGAGAACGTGCCGACCTGGCGCTGCGGCGAGGCCGACAGCCTGAAGTACGTGCTCGACCATCTCGACGAACTGGTCGTGAAGGAAGTGCACGGCTCGGGCGGCTACGGGATGCTGGTCGGGCCGTGCGCGTCGAAGGCCGAGCTCGAGGCGTTTGCCGCGAAGCTGCGCGCGCGCCCCGCGAACTACATCGCGCAGCCGACGCTCGCGCTGTCCACGACGCCGATCCTGACCGAAGCCGGCCTTGCGCCGCGCCACGTCGACCTGCGGCCGTTCGTGCTGGTGTCGGACCGGATCCGCATCACGCCGGGCGGGCTCACGCGCGTCGCGCTGAAGGAGGGATCGCTCGTCGTCAACTCGAGCCAGGGCGGCGGCACCAAGGACACCTGGGTGCTGGCCGACTGAGCCGGACGCGACCGCGCGCGCCGCAACCGGCGCGCCAACCGAACGAAGACGGAGTGGACACGAGATGCTTCTGGGACGTACTGCAAGCGGTCTCTACTGGATGTACCGCTATATCGAGCGCGCGGAGAACATCGCGCGCATCGTCGATGCCGGGCTGCGGATGGCGCTCACGCGCACGTCCGACGCGCCGGCCGAATGGTCGTCGGTGCTCGTCAGCTCGGGCACGGACGACGGCTACCGGCAGAAATACGACGCGTATGCGGCCGATACCGTGACCGACTACCTGCTGCGCGACCGCGACAACCCGTCGAGCGTGCTGGCGTGCATCGAGGCCGCGCGCTCGAACGCGCGGATGGTGCGCACGGCGCTCACGCGCGAGGCGTGGGAGAGCGTGAACGGCGCGTGGCTTTCGCTGCGCCGCGCGCTTGCGCAGCCGGTGCCGGAGAGCGAGCTGCCGGCCGTGCTCGACCAGGTGAAGCGCGAAACCGCGCTGATCCTCGGCAGCTTCTACAGCACGATGCTGCGCAACGAGATCTTCGATTTCGCGCAGATCGGCGCGTTCGTCGAGCGCGCGGACAACACCGCGCGGATCATCGATGTGAAATACCACCTGCTGCTGCCGTCGGTGTCGCACGTCGGCACGATCCTCGACAACTACCAGTGGGAGACGATCCTGCGCTGCGTCGCCGCGCACCGTTCGTACCGCTGGGTGTACGACGTGCAGTACAAGCCGATGAACATCGCCGACTACCTGATCCTGAACGGCCGCATGCCGCGTTCGCTGCGTTATTGCTACGGGCGCGTGGTGTCGAGCCTGAACCTGCTCGCGAAGGATTACGGCGTGACACATCCGTGTCACGACACGGCCGCGAAGATCCTGCAGATGCTGTCCGACACCTCGGTCGAGCGGATCTTCAAGAGCGGCCTGCACGAGTTCCTGACCGACTTCATCGGCCGCAACAACAGCCTCGGGCTCGAAATCGCCCAGGCCTACAACTTCGACTGAGACTTGCCATGCGACTCGCCATCCGACACATCTCGCGTTATCAGTTCGACGATCAAGCCACTCACGCACTGCAACGGCTGCGGCTGCGTCCGCAGTCGGGCCCCGGGCAGATGGTGCGCGCGTGGCAGGTCACGATCGACGGCGTCGAGCCGACGTTGTCCTATGCCGACGGGCTCGGCAACCGGATCGACCTCGTGCGGCACGACCGCGGCGCGAAGGCCGAGATCGTCGTCGTCGCGGCCGGCGTCGTCGAGACGCAGGACCGCGCGGGCATTCTCGGCAATCCTGAAGGTTATGCGCCGCCGTGGATCTTCGAGCGCGAGACCGCGCTCACGAAGGCGGGCGACACGATTCGAGCGCTGACAGAAGCGCTGCCGATCGAGCCGCACAGCCTCGACGCGCTTCACTGGCTGATGACGGAAGTGCACGACCGCATCGCGTATGCGCCGAACCTGGCCGCCGATGCGCCCGTCGATGCGGAAACCGCGTTGCAAAGCGGCGAGGGCACGAGCCGCGACCATGCGCATGCGTTCATCGCGGCCGCGCGCGTGCTGAAGATCCCCGCGCGCTATATCTCGGGCTACGTGCTCGCCGACAGCGCGATGCAGCGCATCGCCGACGCGAAGCAGAGCGTGGGCGACGTCGAAGAGGAGGAAGCGCTCGCGCTGCAGAGCGGCGAGGGCATGCAGCAGGTGCTCGGCGCGTCGCATGCCGCGCAGTCGCAGGGGCTGCCGCAACCGGCGCTCGGCGCGCAGCCGCAAGCAGCCGGGCTGATGCAGCAGCCGGCCGGCCATGCGTGGGCCGAGGCTTATGTCGAAGGGCTCGGCTGGGTCGGGTTCGATCCGTTCATGAATCGCTGCCCGGACGAGCGCTACGTGCGCATCGCGGTCGGCCTCGACTATCGCGACGCGCAGCCGGTGACGGGGCTCGGCGCGACGGCCGTGGGCGTCGAGATCAGCGTCGTGCAGACGCCCGAGCTCGTCTGACCCGACGCGCGCTTTCGCCGAATCCGCCAGGCCGGGCCGCCGTGTCGCATCCAGCGCGACGCGGCGCGCGGCCGGCCCAACCCGAACCGAGCTCCCATGTCCATCCACGTCGCGCTGCATCACACCACCCGCTATCGCTACGACCAGCTCGTCAACCTCGGCCCGCAGGTCGTGCGGCTGCGGCCCGCGCCGCACTGCCGGACGCCGATCCTCGCGTATTCGATGACGGTCGAGCCCGCGCAGCACTTCATCAACTGGCAGCAGGACCCGTATTCGAACTATCTCGCGCGGCTCGTGTTTCCGGAGCGCACCGAGCACTTCGAGATCACGATCGATCTCGTTGCCGAGATGTCGGTGTACAACCCGTTCGACTTCTTCCTGGAGGCGAGCGCGGAGCAATACCCGTTCAGCTATGACGACGCGCTGAAGACCGAGCTCGCGCCGTATCTCGCGTGCGATCCGCAGACGAGCGCGTCGCAACTGTTCCGCACGTATCTCGACGGTGTCGACCTCACGCCGGCCGGCACCGTGAACTTCCTCGTCGCGCTGAACCAGCAATTGCAGCGCGATATCGGCTACCTCGTGCGGATGGAGCCGGGCGTGCAGACGCCCGAGCAGACGCTCGAGCTGGCGTCCGGCTCGTGCCGCGACAGCGCATGGCTGCTCGTGCAGCTGTGCCGCCACCTCGGCATCGCCGCGCGTTTCGTGTCGGGCTACCTGATCCAGCTCACGCCCGATGTGAAGTCGCTCGACGGCCCGAGCGGCACGTCGGTCGACTTCACCGACCTGCACGCGTGGTGCGAGGTGTACCTGCCGGGTGCCGGCTGGATCGGCTTCGATCCGACTTCGGGCCTGCTCGCCGGCGAGGGCCACATTCCGCTGGCCTGCACGCCGCAGCCGACGAGCGCCGCGCCGGTCGAGGGGCTGATCGACGAGTGCGAGGTGTCGTTCGAGCACGAGATGGCCGTGACACGCGTGTACGAATCGCCGCGCGTGACGAAGCCGTATACGGAATCGCAATGGGACGCCGTGCTGGCGCTCGGCATGCAGGTCGACGGCGCACTCGCGGCCGGCGACGTGCGGCTCACGCAAGGCGGCGAGCCGACCTTCGTGTCGATCGACGATCGCGACGGCGCCGAGTGGAACACCGACGCGCTCGGCCCGACCAAGCGCGGCTACGCGACCGAACTCGTGCAGCGGCTGCGCGCCGAATACGGCGACGGCGGCTTCCTGCATTTCGGGCAGGGCAAGTGGTATCCGGGCGAGCAGCTGCCGCGCTGGGCGCTGTCGATCTTCTGGCGCGCGGACGGCCAGCCCGTGTGGCACGATCCGTCGCTGTTCGCCGACGAGCGCGAGCCGTCCGCGTATACGACCGACGACGCGAAGCGCTTCATCGACGCGCTGGCCGCGCGGCTGAACCTGACCGGCGACTTCATCCTGCCCGGCTATGAGGACGTCTGGTACTACCTGTGGCGCGAACGCCGGCTGCCCGTCAACGTCGATCCGTTCGATTCGCGCCTCGACGACGAGCTCGAACGCGCGCGGCTGCGCAAGATCTTCGAGCAGCAGCTCGACAGCGTGGTCGGCTACGTGTTGCCGGTCAAGCGCACGGACGACGAGCCGGGCCGCGATCGGCCGGGCCTCGACGGGCCGCGCTGGCAGACGGGCCCGTGGTTCTTCCGCGACGAGCGGATGTACCTCGTGCCCGGCGATTCGCCGATGGGTTATCGGCTGCCGCTCGATTCGCTGCCGTGGGCCAGCCGCGCCGACCATCCGTATCTCGTCGAGCGCGACCCGTTCGCGCCGCGCGCCGCGCTGCCGGAAGCCGCCGCGATCCGCGCGCGCTACGCGGGCCCGGCCGATGCGCCGCGCTACTTGTCCGGCGTGCATCGTGAAGCAGCCGCGCAGACCGTGATGCAGTTGCGCAACGACGGCACGGCGAGCGGGCGGCATGCGTCGCCTGCGCAAGATCCGCAGCGCCCGCCCGAGCGCTTCGAATCGGCCGCGTGGATCACGCGCACCGCGCTGTGCGTCGAAGTGCGCAACGGCATCCTGTACCTGTTCATGCCGCCGCTTGCAGCACTCGAGGATTATCTCGAGCTGCTCGGCGCGATCGAGCTGACCGCGCACGCGCTGGGCATGACGCTCGTGCTCGAAGGTTATCCGCCGCCGCGCGACGCGCGGCTGAAGCTGCTGCAGGTGACGCCCGATCCCGGCGTGATCGAGGTGAACATCCATCCGGCGAGGAGCTTCGACGAGCTCGTCGATCAGACCGAATTCCTGTACGACGCCGCGTGGCAATCGCGGATGTGCAGCGAGAAGTTCATGGTCGACGGCCGTCACGTCGGCACGGGCGGCGGCAACCACTTCGTGCTCGGCGGCGCGACGCCGGCCGACAGCCCGTTCCTGCGCCGTCCGGACCTGCTCGCGAGCCTGATCGCGTACTGGCACAACCACCCGTCGCTGTCCTACCTGTTTTCCGGGCTGTTCATCGGGCCGACGAGCCAGGCGCCGCGCGTCGACGAGGCGCGCAACGACCAGCTCTACGAGCTCGACATCGCGTTCGTCGAGATCCAGCGCAACAAGCTGCTGTTCGGGCAGGACATGCCGCCGTGGCTCGTCGACCGCGTGCTGCGCAACCTGCTGATCGACGTGACGGGCAACACGCACCGCAGCGAATTCTGTATCGACAAGCTGTATTCGCCCGACTCGTCGACCGGCCGGCTCGGCCTGCTCGAACTGCGCGCGTTCGAGATGCCGCCGCATGCGCGGATGAGCATCGTCCAGCAATTGCTGCTGCGCGCGCTGGTTGCGCGTTTCTGGGCCGCGCCGTACACGACGCCGCTCACGCGCTGGGGCACCGCGCTGCACGACCGCTTCATGCTTCCCGCGTTTCTTCAGATGGATTTCGACGACGTGCTGGCCGAACTGCGCGACGCCGGCTTCGCGTTCGACTCGGCGTGGTTCGCGCCGCACTTCGAATTCCGCTTCCCGCTGTTCGGCCAGATCGCCGTGAACGGCATGCAGCTGTCGCTGCGCGGCGCGCTGGAACCGTGGCACGTGATGGGCGAGGAGGGCTCGCCCGGCGGCACGGTGCGTTACGTCGATTCGTCGGTCGAACGGCTCGAAGTGCGCGTGACGGGGCTGAACGACAACCGGCACGTCGTGACCGTCAACGGCCGCGCATTGCCGCTGCAGCCGACCGGCACCGTCGGCGAGTACGTCGCGGGTGTGCGCTACAAGGCGTGGTCGCCGCCGTCCGCGCTGCATCCGACCATCGGCGTGCACGCGCCGCTCACGTTCGACATCGTCGATACGTGGCTGCAGCGCTCGCTCGGCGGCTGCCGCTATCACGTCACGCATCCGGGTGGCCGAAACTACGCGACGTTCCCGGTCAATGCCTACGAAGCCGAGAGCCGCCGGCTCGCACGCTTCGTCGAGATGGGGCATACGCCGGGGCGGATGGATGTCGCGGCTGCCGCGCCGAGCCGCGAATTCCCGTTCACGCTCGACTTGCGGCGGCCGTGACCGGACGATGACGAGACGGCCGACGATGCGCGGTGCGCGATCTTCTCGCGAACGGGTCGATGGCGGCCCCGCCGGAATGCTAGGATGCGGGCAGATTGCGGCTGCGCGCCGCGGCCCGCCGCCGGTGTGGCGGCGCGCGTGCGCGGCCGCACCCTGAAGACGAAACGATACCGTGTCGCCCATTCAAACCGACCATCTCGCCGCCCCCGACGCGATGCCCACGCTTTTCGATACCGGCGCGCAGCCGGATGCCGCGGAACTGGCCGCCGCGCTCGCGGCGCCGGCGGCCGCCGGCCGCTACGACGAACTGCGCGGCAGCGCGGCCGGCCTGAACGCGCCTGCGCTCGCGCCCGCGTGGCGCAGTTTCTTCACATCGATCGGCAGCGACGGCGTGGCCGACCTCGATCGCCGCGCCGACGCGCTGCACCGGCGCATGCGCGAGAACGGCCTGTTCTACCAGTTGCACGAGCAGCGCGCCGGCGCCGGCGCGGCCGGCCCGTGGTCGCTCGACCTGTTGCCGCTGATCGTCACGCCCGAGGACTGGGTCACGATCGAGCGCGGCGTGCTGCAGCGCGTGCGGCTGCTTAACGCGACGCTGGCCGACCTGTACGGGCCGCAGACGATCCTCGAGCGCGGGCTGCTGCCGCCCGCGCTCGTCACCGGGCACCCCGGCTACCTGCGCGCGATGCGCGGCGCGCGCGTGCCGGGCGATACCTGGCTGCACGTCGTCGCGTTCGATCTCGCGCGCGGCCCGGACGGGCAGTGGCGGATCGTCGCGCAGCACACGCAGGGCGCGGCCGGGCTCGGCTACCTGCTCGAGAACCGGCTGATCGTGTCGCGGCTCTTTCCGCGCGGGTTTCGCGGGCTGCGCGTGCAGCGGCTCGCGTCCGCGTACCGCGCGCTGCTGCAGAGCATGCAGGCGCTCAGCCCGGCCCGCAAGAATTCGCGGATCGTGCTGCTGACGCCGGGGCCGCACAGCGCGACGTATTTCGAGCATGCGTATCTCGCGCGCTACCTCGGCCTCACGCTCGTCGAAGGCGGTGACCTGACCGCGCGCGACAATCGCGTCTTCCTGAAGACGCTAGGCGGGCTCGAACCAGTGCACGGCATCCTGCGGCGCGTCGACGACGCGTGGCTCGATCCGCTCGAACTGCGGCCCGATTCGATGCTCGGCGTGCCGGGCCTGCTGCAGGCCGTGCGCGCGGGCAACGTGCTGCTCGCGAACGCGCCGGGCTCGGGCTTCCTCGAATCGCCCGCGATGCTCGGCTTCATGCCGCGTCTCGCGGAAGGGCTGCTCGGCGAAACGCTGACGCTGCCGGCCGTGCATTCGTGGTGGTGCGGCGAGGCGGCCGCGTGCGACGACGCGTTGCCGCAGCTCGCGCGCGGCATCGTCAAGGCGTCCTATCCACCCGACGTGCAGGCCGGCGGCCCGTTCGAGCCGGTGATCGGCGCGCGGCTCACGCAGGCGCAGCTGGCCGAGTGGCGCGCGCGGATTCTCGCGCGACCCGAGCACTACACGGTGCAGGCCGACCTGCCGCTGTCGCAGGCGCCGACCTGGCCGCGCCCCGACGCGCCCGACGGCAACGGCGGCGCGCGTATCGTGCCGAAGCCGGTGCTGCTGCGCGTCTTCGCGCTCGCCGACGGTGCGCAGCGCTGGCGGCTCCTGCCGGGTGGCCTGTCACGGGTCGGCACGCGCGACACGCTGTTCAACGCGCCGATGCCGCGCGGCGGCAGCACCGTCGATACGTGGGTGATGACCGAAGGCATCGTCGATTCGACGACGCTGCTGCAGACGCATCTCGGCCCCGACGACCTCGTCGAGCGGCCGCGCGCGATCGCGAGCCGTGCTGCCGAGAACCTGTTCTGGCTCGGCCGTTACACCGAGCGCGCGACCAACCTGATGCGGCTCGCGCGCGCGGCGCTCGAACGGCTGCGCGGCGAGGACGACGTCGACAGCCCCGCGCATCTGGAGCTGCTCGACACGCTGTGCCGCGACACGGGCCTGATCGAGGCCGATACGCCGAACGCCGTCGATGCGCCGCGCGCGTTCCAGCATGCGCTCGCGACGTCGCTGACGCGCGGTGCGGATCGCACGTCGGGCATTGCGTCGTGCCTGTTCGGGATGCGTGGCGCGGCTGCCGCGATCCGCGAACGGCTGTCGAGCGATCAGTGGCGGCTGATCGACGACGCAACGCAACTGTTCGCGGACAGCGCCGGCCTTCCGGAAGCCGAGGAACAGATCGGCAACGAGGCGCTGCAGTTGCTGGAGCGTCTCGGCCTGCTGCTCGGCGCGATCACGGGCGCGCAGACCGACAACATGACGCGCGACGACGGCTGGCGGCTGCTGTCGATCGGCCGGCAGATCGACCGGCTGGACTTCCTGTGCAGCGTGCTGAAGTGCGCGTTCGACGAAGGCGCCGTACACCGGCAGGACGGCTTTGAACTCGTGCTGGAACTGTTCGACAGCACGATCACGTTCCGTTCGCGTTTCCAGCGCGGCTTCGATGTCGCGCCGCTGCTGTCGCTCGTCGTGCTCGATACCGACAATCCGCGTTCGCTCGGCTGGGTCGTGCAGGCGCTGCGCGGCCGGCTCACGAAGGTCGAGCGCAGCGAAGGTTATGCGCTGTCCGAACTGGCCGAGACGATTCCCGACGTCCCCGCGTGGTCGCTGCACGAGCTGTGCGAAACCGCCGACGGTGGCCGCCACGACAAGCTCCTCGATGCGCTCGACACGACGGTGAAGGCGGTCTGGGAACTGTCGAACCGGATCGGCGAGCGCTATTTCAGCCACGTGCGCGAGGCAGGCAGGACGTTATGGTGACGACGAAAGGCGTGGCGAAAGTGCCATCGGGTTCCGGCGATGCGCGGAAAGTACCGGCACCGGCATCGGCACGGGTACCGGCATCGACGTCGGCCGCGCCGGCCGGCGTTGCGCCGGGCCGGTTGCTGCGCGTCACGCACGACACCGAATACCGTTACGCGGCGCGCGTCGAATCGGCGCAGCACCAGGCACGCCTGCAACCGCTCGCTACGCCGCGCCAGCAAGTGCTGTCGTTCGCGCTCGACATCGATCCCTCACCGGAATCGGTCGGTACCGAGATCGATGCATTCGGCAATGTGCGTGCATCGTTTGCGTTGAACCAGCCGCACGACGCGCTGCTCGTGCGCAGCCGCAGCACGGTACGCGTGACGCCGCCCGTGTGGTCGCGCGGTGCGCGCGGCGAGCCGCCGCCCGCCATCGCGAATCCCGACGCGAAACAGGCGACTGCGTGGGAAGCCGTGCGCGACCGCTTGCGGTTTCGCGCAGGGCAGCCTTACGACGCGGCGAGCGAATTCGTGTTCACGTCGCCGCATGTCGCGTGCGATCCCGAACTCGCCGTGTATGCGGCCGCGAGCTTCACACCGCAACGGCCGCTCGTGCAGGCTGCCTGGGACCTGATGCGGCGTGTGCATGCCGATTTTGCGTATACGCCGAACAGCACCGACATCACGACGTCGGCGCTTGATGCGCTGCGCTTGCGCAAGGGCGTGTGCCAGGATTTCGCGCACGTGATGATCGGCGCGCTGCGCTCGCTCGGGCTGGCCGCGCGTTACGTGAGCGGCTACCTGCTCACGCAGCCGCCGCCGGGGCAGCCGCGGCTGATCGGCGCCGACGCGTCGCATGCCTGGGTCGAGGTGTACGACCCGGCATGGCCCGAGGACAACGGCTGGCTGCAGCTCGATCCGACCAACGATCGCGCGCCGGGCGACGACTACGTGATGCTGTCGATCGGCCGTGACTACGCGGACGTAACGCCGCTGCGCGGGGTGATCCGCGGCGGCGGTGCGGACCAGGAGCTGAAGGTCGGCGTGACGGTGGAGCCGCTCGACGCGCCGTGACGCATGCCCGCGCGCATCGCCGTTTAAGTCTTCGTTAATACTCCACGCCTAGCATGGCCATGCCGGCGAACGGATCGGGCGCGATCCGGGGAACCGGCGGCACGCGCGGGTGCGCCGACGTCACGGCGCCGCACCGTCGCGCATCGCCATTCCCTTGCAACGGCGGCGGATCATGATCAAGAACTTCGACTACACGCTCGGCAGCGAGACGATTGCGCTCTGCGCGAGCTTCGGCGCGGGGCCGGCGTGGCGCCGCGTGCTCGTGAGCCGTGCGGATTCGATGGAGACGCTGGTGGTGCTCGACGCGCGCGGCCTGTCGGGCTTGCTGAAGGTGGCGACCGGAGCGCCGGAAGGGCTGCTCGACGACGCGATCCGCAAGGTTGGCGACGAGCAACTCGTCGAGCGGGCGATCAGCGGCAGGACGATCGTCGAAGCCGCGCTTTGATCGCGCGATGCGGCGCGGCGCAGCGTGTGCCGGCAGGCATGGCCGCACGCGCCGCATCGCATCGCGTTGTGTCGATTACTCGGCGAACCGGTCCGTGGCCGCGACCAGCGCCTCCAGGATCCCCGGCTCGTTGTATGCATGCCCGGCGCCGGGCACGATCTCGAAGGTCGCATCCGGCCAGGCCTTCGACAAGTCCCATGCGGTGCGTGCGGGCGTCGCGACGTCATAGCGGCCTTGCACGATCACGCCCGGGATGCCGGCGAGGCGATGCGCGTCGCGCAGCAACTGGCCTTCCTCGACGAAACCCTCGTTCACGAAGTAGTGATTCTCGATCCGCGCGAACGCAAGTGCGTAGTGGCCGTCAGCGAAGTGCGCGGCGAGTGCGGGGTCGGGCAGCAGCGTGATCGTGCGGCCTTCCCAGATGCTCCACGCGCGCGCGGCTTCGAGCTTCGCGGCTTCGTCATTGCCGGTCAGCCGGCGATGGTAGGCGGCCATCAGGTCGCCGCGCTCGGCTTCCGGAATCGGTGCAACGAACGCCTCCCACAGGTCGGGGAACAGCCACGACGCGCCTTCCTGGTAGTACCACAGCAATTCCGCGCGACGCATCGTGAAGATGCCGCGCACGACCAGCGCGCTCACGCGCTCGGGGTGCGTTTCCGCATACGCGATCGACAGCGCGCTGCCCCACGAGCCGCCAAACACGAGCCACTTTTCCGCGCCGACCATCTCGCGCAGGCGCTCGATGTCGGCGACCAGATGCCACGTCGTGTTGTTCTCGAGGCTCGCATGCGGCGTCGAGCGCCCGCAGCCGCGCTGGTCGAACAGCAGGATGTCGTAACGCTCCGGATCGAACAGGCGGCGATGGTCGGGGCTGCAGCCGGCGCCGGGGCCGCCGTGCAGGAACACGGCGGGCTTGCCGGCCGGGTTGCCGCAGCGCTCCCAGTAGATGTGGTGGCCGTCGCCGGTGTCGAGATGGCCGTGGGCGTAGGGTTCGATCGGTGGGTACACGAGGCAGGCTCCGGGTGAGGGTCGACAGGAGGCGGACGAGCGGGCCGGTGTGCGGGCGGGGCACGGTACGACGGATATTGCGGCGCCGCAAAAACTCGTTGCGTAGGCATCGGCCGGCCGCCGCCGGACAAGGCTTGTCATTATGCCCATTCGCCGCTGCGGATGTCGGCTCGCTACGGTGCGCGCCGTCGTCGGTGTTCGCGCCGGGATTTTTGAAGCAATTTCATTCCGATATTTTTCATACAAAATCCCGGCGGCATATCGGCGTGCCCAAGCGGGGGCGCCGGCTTGCTGCCCATCCACCGTGCCAACGGAAACCAGCCGATGAACCATCGCGTCACGCAGTTGACCGGGTTGCGCGCCGTCGCGGTCGCGATGGTTGTGGTCGGACACGCCGAACACGTGCTGCCCGGCGGCTACACGGGCTGGTACGCGCCGTTGCGGTTGATCGCCGACGGCCGGCTCGGCGTGCTGATCTTCTTCGTCCTCAGCGGCTTCCTGATCACCAACGTGTTGTGCGCCGAGTTCGCGCGCACGGGCGGCATCGCGCTGACGTCGTTCTACGTGCGTCGCGCGCTGCGGATCTGGCCGGCCTGCTACGTCTATCTTGCGGCGGTCGCGATCGTGGCCTTCGCCGGCTGGTTCGACGTCGACCGCCGGCAGTGGCTGTATGCGGCGCTGCACCTGTGGAATTATTCGGCGTGGTTCGGGCTGACCGGCGACAACACGTTGCATCCGGACGGTGCGTGGTATCTCGGCCATTTCTGGTCGCTCGCGCTCGAGGAACAGTTCTACTGGTTCTGGCCGCTGCTGTTCGTGTTCGGCATACGGCGTGCCGGCACGCGCTGGCTGGCCGCGTTGATCCTGATCGTGCCGCTGGTGCGCGCCGTCACGTATTTCGTGGCGCCGGCGCTGCGCGGGCAACTCGGGATGATGCTTCACACGGGCGTCGATCCGATCCTGATCGGCTGTTATGCGTCGCTCAACCGCGAACGGCTCGAAGCGTGGATCGGCTCGTGGAGAGGCGAGGCGCGTATCGTGACGGCGATCATCGTCGTCGTGCTGATCGGCGGCCCGCTCGCCGAACACCGGCTCGGTGGCTTCTGGAATGCGACGTACGGTGTGACGCTCGAAGCCGCGCTGATCGCGATCGTGATCGTCGTGTTGAATTTCCGCAGCGAATTCTGGTGTGCGCGTTGGTTGCGCGCGCAGCCTGTCGTGTTCATCGGCACGATTTCGTTCAGTCTTTATCTGTGGCAGCAGCCGTTCGCGAATCCGGATCTACAGGTGCCTCATGCGTTTCCGCTCGGGATCGTGTGGGCGCTGTTGGCCGCGACGGCTAGCTACTTTCTCGTCGAGAAGCCGTTCCTGCGGCTGAAGGACCGGTATTCGGCACGCGAGGCGCGACGTGCACGTGACGACGCGCTGCGGATGCCGGCGTCGGGCGAGGCGATCGGGGCGAAGGTGGTGGAGTAGGCGGGTGGGGCGGTGTTACTGCGGCCCCGCTTACCGTCATTTGAATCGCTTCTTCGAGGCAGGCGAATACCAGAAGTCCCGGTACATATCGCTCCCGTATGATTTGCCGTCGTATTTGACGACCGTGCGCACGGTGCGTTTTCCCGCGTCCGGTTGTTTATCGTCGTTGCTTTCCGCGTTCATCACGTGTGCCGTAATCGACAGGTCCGCAAAGCCGTTGTGCGACGTCTTCTCGACCGCAATCGTCATGCGGGCGGACTCGCTGCGCAGGTCGCTGGTATCGGGGCCGCACGCGGTACCGGTGGTGGCGACCCAGCCATTGAGATTGGTGCCAAACACGGGGCGGATGCGAGCGCCTTCGCGAATCCACAGGGTCAGTTCGTTCTCCATGTAGGCATCCGGGCAGCTCGGTCCGTGCGCGGTGCTGCTGAACACGACGCCGAACGCCCGCACATCGGGCGACAGCCGGTACGGTGCCGTATCGATGCGATAGCTGTTCTCGCCGATCTGTATCGCCGCATCTTCCTGGATCACCGATTTTTCGGCCGCCACGACCTTGCCGCCTTCAACGAGCGCGACGACCTGCAGCTTGTTGCTTTCGTCCGGGTTCTTGCTTTTGGGAAGCGAGTCGAATGCAACGGCCGCGATCGTCGTTTCGGGCGCATTCGGCATGACCTTGCATGCCGCCGCGACGACTAGCCGGTCCGCGTCACGTGTGGCGATACGGGCGCTCGCGATGCCAGCCCAGCGGGCGACGGCAGTCACGACATCGTCGCCGCAAGGCTGGTTGTCGGCAGCCTGAACGGCGGGGGCGGCGACGAGCGCCAGCAGCGAGGCGAAACGAAGGATTCTCATAGTCAAAAGGTTCTTCATTGATGCAGGGGATGTCGCTTACCGACCCAAAGCGGAAGTACAGCCGACCCGACTGAGCCGCCGCAAACCGGACATTCAACGATCGCGTTCAGTCGTGCCGTTAGGCGTCGACTGCAACTGCTGGTTCGCCATTACCTACACGATGGTGAGGAGTGTCTTTGCCAAGGTCTCATGTACGTCAGCAAGCGCCATCTGGACGGTTCCGATGTACATGTCGAAGCGGGTGTCACTGCGGAAGCTGCTCCCAATGATTCCACCGTGGACACTCCAATTTCGCATGGCATAGATCAGTAGGGGGAGGTCAAGAGCTGCAAAGTTCCCCGAGGTCAATGCATTACGAATTACTTTCCCCGTGGCCATGTTCTGGACGTCGGCTGGCGTGTACTTATAGAAGAGCGAGTGCAGAGTTGTGACTGTCTGCCCGGCCGGAACGCCGGGAACTCTCGTGTTGATATGGATCGCAAGAAGCTGCTGCAACGTGGATTCATGAGCGGCTACGGTGGCAGCGTTGAGGCCGGCTTTGCCAAAGATGAAACGGAAGCGTTGAAGTTCGCTCTTTGCCGTTGTTCCGCCAAACAGATCGAGTATGGACGGTCTTGAGAACAGTGCGTTCATCCCGGACCAAGCCAGGTTGAATCTCACCATTTCAGTCACGCCGGGGGACCTTGCTGATTTGTTGAGGAACTTGCTCGCGTAGTTCAATGGATGCAAATGGCTCGCCCTGCGAGTCCAATCGATGGCCACGCCCAACCCAATCAGTTGTTCAGATTCTTCCTCCGTTTGAATTTGCGGATCGGGCAACTGGTGCTCCAGTTTTTTTGCTGCCTTTGCATAGGTCTGGCTGGCGACTTCGAATTTGCTTTTCGCGGTTGTCACGAAGACTCTCCCTGTGATGGCTAACTATTGGTTTATCCAGCAGGCGGTGCCGCTTGGCGCTGGCGACTGCTGTTTAACCAGGCCTGGTCCATTGATGCTCAAGCCTTGTCCTGTAAGCATTAATTCTCCAGCATGCCGGAATTGGCGGCCATTAAATTTATGTGGAAAGCGGCGTCCATCGGAGGCCACTCGCCAGCCAGCGGAACCTGGCGCAACGGCAGAATTTCCCGGGACGACCTAGTCACCGAGCTCTGCCGATCAGCCCGAGCCGGGGCGCCGTATAGCAGCCGCTCACGGACTTCCGCTTCTGGCCGACTGCCGCCCGACGCGGTCGGCCGTGGTCGACCTGCGGCCGACGTATGCGAGTGGCGATCTCCGATCTTTTTCAGTCACCCGGTTTCTCGTAAAGCGACCATTCAGCGGCGAAGACTCCAAGTCAGCGCAGCGTGTACCATGCACATTCTCAAACATGCGGTGGTTCACGATGAAAAGCCTTCTAGTCGCTTCAGGTCGTGCCAAGCTGGCAACGGAAGTCTTCGGAAGCGGAGAACCGATTGTATTTTTGCACGCGCGGGTCGCGGACCGCCGGATGTGGAGCCAGCAGATTCGCGAAATTGGCGCTGGCAACCAAGCTATCGCCTATGATCGACGCGGATTTGGCGAAACAGTTGCCGAGGCAGAGGACCACTCTGCCGTTGAAGATTTGATCGCTGTTCTCCAATCGGTGGCAGGTGGGTCTCCTGCAATACTCGTTGCCTGCTCTCAAGGTGGAGGCATAGCCCTCGACGCCGCTCTTCGGTATCCGTCGCATGTTCGCGGTCTCGTTCTTGTCGCGCCGAGTGTGACAGGTGCGCCCAAAATGACTCATGCAGCGCGGGTTGAAGATTTGGTCACCCGTTTGGCGGCGGCAGAAGCGAGGAAAGATATTGAAGAGGCCGTCGCCATTCGAGCGACGCTCTGGCTTGACGGTCCGTTTCAACCTGAGGGGCGTGTGACGGGTGAAGCTCGCAAACTGTTTGACGAGATGAACGTTGCCGCTCTCGGTTTGCCGCCGACGGGCACGAACACTGATGCACCGGCCGCTTACGGACGGTTGGGCGAACTATTAGTACCGACGCTGGTGATGTGTGGGGACCTCGACCTTCCCGGAATTCAGGAGCGAAGTCGTTACGTTGCGTCTAACGTATCCCGCGGAACGTTCCACCAGATATCAGGTACCGCACATTTGCCGTCCCTCGAACGGCCACAGGAGCTTACGAGCGTGATCGCGGGTTTCATCAATCAAGGTAAAGCTCTGCAATAGCGGGGAGGCGAAGCGCTAACGAGGATTTTCCTGTGGCGCATGAAGTGATTGTCGACGATCCGTACGGTGTCATCGAGTGTCCCCGTACGACCGAATGCCGACACCTCGCCCAGCGTTTCCAAGAAATCCGCAAGGAATAAAAAAAGGCCCTTGCGAGAAGGGCCTTTCATAGACGAAGGTACGAGCAACGCTTACCGCGTCAACGCCGTAAACCCCTCCAGCAACCGATCGACATCAGCGGCTTGAATCGCGCCCATCGTCGAAATCCGGAACAGTTCCTTCGACAGCCCGCCTTGCCCCGCATAGATCACGAAGCCACGCGCTTTCAACCCGTCATGCAGCGTCTCGTACGTCACACCCTGCGGCAACCGATACGCCCGCAGCACGACCGACGATTCACCTTCCGGCAGTACCAGCGGCATCCCGCGCGCCGCGAGCCCGGCTTGCGCCTGATCGGCGAGCGCCTTGTAATGCGCATGACGCGCACGCCATCCACCTGCCTCATCAAACTCGCGCAGCGCCTCGACGAGCGCGTAATACGCATGCACGGAAGGCGTGAACGGCGTATTCCGCTGATCCTGCAGCTTCGCAAGACGACCGAGATCGAGGTAGTAGGTACGGCTCGCAGCCTTCGCGAGCGCACTGCGGCGCACGATCACGAACGCTGCTCCCGGCACGCCGTGCAGGCACTTGTTCGCGGTCGCGGCAACCGCGTCGATGTCGCCGCCGGCGAAGTCGATCGCTTCCGCGCCGAAGCTGCTGACGCCATCGACCAGCATTTTCACGCCGCGCGAACGGCACACCTCGGCAATCGCACCGAGATCGTTCAGCCGACCCGTCGTCGTCTCATGATGAATCACGGCGACATGCGAGTACCCACCCGCATCAAGCCGTGCGCCGATCTGCGCGAGATCGGGCGCCTGCATCCACTCATGCTTGAGCACGTCATGCGCGATCCCGTACTGCGTTGCGATCTGCGTGATCCGCTCGCCGTACACGCCGTTCTCGATCACCAGCAGCTTGCCGTCCTGCGGCACGAGTGCCGCGATCATGCTTTCGACAGCAGCCGTACCCGAGCCCGTCATCAGCACGGCCGTCCACTCAGCCGGATCGAGCTCGTACGCGGCGACGAGACGCGCACGTGCCTCATCCTGCAGATCGAAGAATTCGCTTTCGCGATGGCACAGGTCAGGTTGCAGCAGGCTGCGGCGCACGCGTTCGGTGAGCGTGACCGGGCCGGGGTTCAGCAGCAGCATCAATGGGCTCCTTCAACGTGGGCTTCGGTCTGAGCGGCGCCGATGTGCCGCATCAGACGGGTCTTGACCTCGACCGGCGTGACGGTCGGGCGGGGCAGGCCGTCGGGTACGCCGGTGCGGATCGCCAGGCGCACGAACTGCGCACCGTCGTGCGACCCGGCCAGCGCCGTATCGAGCACGTCGAGCGTGTCGCCTTCGGCCGCCGACGCGTAGCCGCACGCAGCCGCGACACCGGCGAACGACACGTGCTGCGACACCGTTGCCTGGCCGCCCGTCGATTCGTGCGCGCCGTTGTCGAGCAGCACGTGCGTGAGGTTGGCCGGGCCGTAGGTGCCGAGCGTCGCGAACGCGCCCATGCGCATCAGCGCGGCGCCGTCGCCGTCGACCGCAACGACCTTCAGGTCGGGCCGCGCGAGCGCGAGGCCGAGCGCGAGCGGCGTCACGCAGCCCATCGAGCCGACCATGTACAGCTGGTTCGGGCGATCGTCGATCGCGTAGAGTTCGCGGCCGCAGAAACCGGTCGATGCAAGCACGACGGTCGAATCGACCGGCGTGTGCGCGATGACGCGCTGCAGCGCGTCCTGGCGGGTCGGCCAGGCTTCGGCCGACGCGGCACGCGACGACGATTGCGCAGCGACATGCGCGCGCGGCGTGGCCGCCGGGTTTGCCTTCAGCTCATACGGTGCGACGCTGCCTTTCTGCATCACGAGCGCGTACGGGCGGCCCGTCGCGTCCATGTGCGCGATCGCGCGGTCGAGTGCCGGGCCGACCTGTTCGGGGTCGGTCGGGAACGTCTCCCACGGGATCTCCATCGTGTCGAGCATCGCGGGCGTGATCGGGCCCATCAGCGCGTGCTGCGGCTCGTCGGATACGCCCGGCTGGCCGCGCCACGTGACGATCAGCAGCTGCGGCAGGCGGAACGTCCACGTCAGCGACGTGAGCGGGCTCACCGCGTTGCCGAGCCCCGAGTTCTGCATCATCGCGATGCCGCGCTTGCCGCCGAGCGTCGCGCCCGCGATCAACGCGACCGCGTCGCCTTCGTTCGCGGCCGACACGTAATTCAGCGTCGGGTCCTGCAGCACGTAGTTGATGAACGGCGTCAGGTACGAGCAGGGCACGCCTGCGTACCAGTCGAAACCGCGCTCGCGCGCGGCCTCGACGAACTGGGCCGCTTCGATCATTGCGCGCCCCCGTTGCCGGTGCCCGGTTCGGACAGCGGCGTCTGGCCGTGCGCGAAGTCGCCAGCGCGGCGGAAGTCTTCGAGATCGTTCACACCGCGCCAGTGGCCGTGCACGTACTGCACCTCGATCTTCTCGCCGGCGGCGATCAGTTCGTTGAGCAGCGACGGGATGTCGAGCGTGTCGAAATCGTCGCGCGCCTGCAGCGTCGCGAGCATCGCCTTCAGGCGGTCGACACCGGCGCCGCGCACGTTCAGCAGGCCGATCCAGCGGCCGTGCGGCGTGCCGGCGGCGACGTCGCTCGATACGCGTTGCAGGTAGGTCTTCTGGCCGAACAGGCCGCGATCGTCCGCCGCCGAGCACAGCGCGAAATCGCGCACGCTTTGGTTGGTTTCGGTGAGCGATGAATCGACCACCACGCTGAACTCGGCCTCGCTCTCCGCGAGGTCGCGCACGATGTAGCTGCGGAACAGCAGGTCGCCGTACGAGATCACGGTGTCGCCGGTCAGGCGTTCGGCCGCACATGCGAGCGACGCGAGTTCGCCCGTCTGCGCATGGCGTTCGTTGACGACGAGCTTGATGCCCGACGTGTCGATCGCGTCGGCGCGATAGCCGCCAACCACGGTGATGTCGTTCACGCCGTGCGTCTTGAAGCCGTCGACGAGCCAGCGCAGCAGCGGCTTGCCGGCGACCGGCAGCATGACCTTCGGCTTGTCTTCGGTCACGGCTTCGAGGCCCTTGCCGCGGCTCGCGGCGAGCACGATCGCGGCGTTCGACGCGCGCGACGACGACGACAGGTAGATACGCTCGGCGGCCGAGTACTCGTCGGCGTCCTGCAGGCGGAAGATCTCGTTGACCGATGCCACGCGGTCCTCGACGTTGATCAGCGTTTCGCTCTCGTGGATCTCGCGCGCGGTCGCCTGCATCGCGGATGCCGACGCGCGGATCAGGTGATTCGCCCAGATCACGGTGCTGATGCCGGCCTGGCGGAACACGTCGGTCGGCGTGCTGTAGTACTTGGTCGGCACGATCACGAGCGGCGCCTTGCCGCTCCATTCGCGCGCGAACTGCAGGATCTCGTCCGGGCGCGACAGCTTGCTGTGGATCAGGATCGCGTCGGCGCCGGCTTCCGCGTACGCGTTCGCGCGACGCAGTGCCTCGTCCATCCCCCAGCCCGCGATCAGCGCTTCGACACGCGCGACGATCGAGAAGTCGGGATCGGTCTGCGAATCCTTGCCGGCCTTGATCTTGCCGCAGAACTCGTCGATTTCCGCGAGCGGCTGGCGCTCGCCGCCGATGAAGCTGTTGGTCTTCGGAAACTGCTTGTCCTCGATACAGACGCCGGCGATGCCGCGCTGTTCGAGCTTCTTCACGAGGCGGCGCACGTTGTTGAAGTTGCCGTAGCCGGTGTCGCCGTCGAGCAGGATCGGCAGGTCGCTCGCGTCGGCCATGAATTCGAGCACGTCGACGACCTGGGTCCAGCTCGCTTCGTTGTTGTCGCGCACGCCGAACTGCGCGGAGATCGCGAGGCCCGATGCCCAGATGCCCTTGAAGCCGGCTTCGCGGACGATCCGTGCGGACAGGCCGTTGTGCGCTTCCATCAGGAATTCGAGGTCGCTGCTGACGAGCATGCGGCGCAGGCGTGCGCTGCGCGATTCGGTGAAGTTGGGTTCGCGTGCGTTCATCGTGCGGCTCCTGCGGTGGTGCGTTGAATCAGGGGGAGGATTTCTTGCGTGGCGCGAGCGACGTCGTTCGGGAAGTCGATCTCGATCCACGGCGAGCCGGTAACGTCGGCGACGTCGAACGAATGACCGCCTTCGAGCAGCAGGTCACGCACGGCTTCCTCGTGCGGCATGTTCGCGCGGCCGCTGTCGACATAGCCCGCGACGATCGTCGCGAGGCGGCGCGCGGTGCCTTCGGTGAAGCGGAAGAAGCCGACCGATTCGCCGATCGTGTCGTATTCGAGGTCGACCGCGAGCTGCTTGCGCAGTTCGACCGGCACGCCGTTCTTCAGGCACAGCTTGACGGGCTCGTCGCCGGCCTCGAAGTCGCGGTCGATCAGCAGGCGGTCGACCGTCTTGTCGGAATCGGCCACCAGCGCGTGCAGGATGTTCTCGTCGTACAGCACGTCCGCGTCCATCAGCAGCACGTCGCCGCCGCGCGTCATCGCATCGGCGACGGTATGCACGGTCAGCACGCTGCCGAGGTCGTAGCGGTCGTTGATCACGATCTCGGCCCGGCGGCCGAGGCGCTTCAGTTCCTGCTCGACCTTCTCGTGCTGAAAGCCGAGCCCGAGCACGATCTCGTCGACGCCCGCGGCGTCGAGTACGCGCAGATGGCGCTCGAGCAGCGAAACGTCGTCGAAGCGCAGCAGGCACTTCGGGAACTGCGCTTCGGGCGGTTGTTGCAGGCGCAAGCCGAGGCCTGCCGCAAGAATGATGGCTCGCATGGGTTCTCCAACCAAAAAGCCGGCGATCTGAACGATCAGTCGGCGAGCGGCTGCGGCGCACGGCGCCGCTGCCAGTTTCTTTCACTGAAATGCAGATAGAGCAGGCCGGGCAGGCCGAGCGCGAGTTCGCGCGCGCGCTTCGCGAGCGACAGCGCGAGCGCCGCGTCGGGCGGCAGTCCGACCAGCGGCGCGAGCAGCAGGTAGCCGCCTTCCTGCGCGCCGAGCGAGCCCGGGATCGCGAAGGCCGCGCCACGAATGGCCTGGCCGACGCTCTCGAGCAGCAGCGCGTCGAGCCAGCTCACCGGATGCCCGAGGAAGTGCAGCGCGAGCCACACTTCCGCGGTGCCGACGATCCAGCCGACGAGACTCAGTGCGAACGTCTTCGCGACCTTCGCACGATCGCGGTACAGCGCGCCGACCGCGTCGTCGATTGCGTCGGCGCGGGTCGCCAGCGACGACCAGTCGCGCGGGCCGAGCAGCTTCGACGCGAGGCGCAGGCCGCGGCCGAACAGCCCGCGCCGCTGCGCGGCATAGAACAGCAAAGCAAGCGCGCCGAGCACGCCGGTGGCGATCAGCGCGGGCGTGCGCAGGTGCGCGACCGACTCGTGCGTGGCATACAGGCTGAACGCGGCGATGCCGATCAGCGCGAACGCCATTTGCGCGAGCGCCTGCATCGTCGTGCTGACGGTGACGGCCGCCGCCGCGTCGGCCATCCGCGTGCCGCGCTGCGCGAGGTGGCGCACCATCAGCACTGGGCCGC
This sequence comes from Burkholderia sp. D-99, assembly GCF_011605345.1. GTDB lineage: Bacteria > Pseudomonadota > Gammaproteobacteria > Burkholderiales > Burkholderiaceae > Burkholderia. Next base: position 1,061,269 of record NZ_JAAOXM010000001.1, on the reverse strand, counting down.
CGATCTGCCCGGCGGGCAGCAGGCTGTTCACCGATTCGCCGACCCAGCGCGCGCGCAGCGCATTGCCGAGCTCGGCGCCCGGCTGGCCGCGGCGGAACATCACGGAGATCGCGATCGCGTCGATGACGAGCGGCACGACGTGGAACGCCGCGACGAGCGCGAGCCCCCAGCCGGCCGCGAGGAACGTGGACGCGACCGCGCCGACGCCCTGCCATGCAAGGAGTGCAACGAAGAGTGCGGTCCCGAGGGACAGCAGGATCAGGCCGGCGCGTGTCATGACCCGGTCGTGCGTCGCGTCGCCAGTTGCTTGAACACCTGGCGGAAACCGAAATACGCGATCGCGTCCTTCATGTTCGAGACGAAGCGCTTCCACGGACGCATGCCGGGGTTCGTCACGTATTCGAAGGTGAGCGACACACGCATCTCGTTCTGGCCCAGCGGCGTGATGCGGTGGCGCAGCTTGTCGCCGTCGAACAGCACGATGCCGCCGTCGGCGATCTGCACGGAGCCCGGTTCATCGGCCACGTCCGGATTGCGCGTGTGCAGCTCGTAGTCGAGCCGGCACGACGATTCGTCGATCACGCCGATCAGCAGCGTGTAGCGGCGGCCGTCGTAGTACGACGTGTCGTAGTGCCAGCCGATGTGGTCGCCGGGCTTCGTGTAGTAATACAGTGCATACGCGTGCGGATCGTCGTCCGGCGACAGCATCAGCTTGTCGCCCGTGACCTTCTCGAGGAAGCTGATCAGCGCCTTCGAACGATACAGTTCGGCGATGTACGGCGCCTGCTCGTCGATCGTATGGCGGCTCACGCTGCCGCCCTGCTTGTGGCCGGGCAGGTAATTGCGGTTCAGGCCGGCCTGCATCGCGCGGGCCGCCGCCGCGAGCTTCGCGTGCGCGTCGGCCGGCAGGAAGGCGTCGAGGTACAGGAACGAGCCCTGGCGCGTGTAGTCGCCGCGCAGGCGGTCGAGGTCGAGCGGGCCGACGCAGTCGGCCACGGTGCGATCGGGATCGGCTGCGGCCGCGCGCGCAGGCGCGGGGCGTGCCGGGCTCAGCACGGAGTCGTCGCGCGTGCTAGGAGTCATTTGGAAGCCTGGATTTCAGTTGAATTCTGGCGGACGTTGCCGCGCCGGACGATGCGCCACCAGTCGATCACGACCCATGCGGCGAACAGCGGGGCGCCGATCGACGCCGCGAGCAGGAACGGCTCGACGCCGTCGACGAGCGTCACGAGCGGCAGCAGATAGAGCACGTCTTCGGTTTCGAAGCCACCGGCGAACGCCTGCTTGGTGCCGGCCTTGCCGGCGATCGATTCGATCCGCATGCGCAGGAAGAAGATCAGCGCGACGGCGGCGCCGGCCACCGCGCCGAGCAGCACCGGCGACGCGGCCATCTGGCCGCCCTGGGCGACGATGCCGAGGCCCATGCTGACGAACAGCGCGACCGTGACGAGCGCGTCCGCCGCGAGGTCGTAAAAATGACCGATCTTGCTGGATTTCCCGCTGATGCGTGCGAGCTCGCCGTCGGTGTGGTCGACGAAGTTCGACAGCACGATCAGGAACGCGCCTGCATTGCTCCAACCGAAGCCGCCGTGCGCGAGGCACCAGGCGCCGGCGAGGCCGATCAGAAGACGAACGGTGGTGAGGTGATTCGGGGTGACGGGCGTGTCGACGAGCGGTCGGACAAGCGAGCGCGCGAGCCGCGCATCCCAGGTGCGTGGCAGGGGCGGTTCGGCGCGTGTGGCGGTTTTTCTTTGGTCCATCGGCGAAATATATACGGAATTGTAATTTGTTGCTTTTTATTCGATCAATGTCCTGACATGAGGGAGTGTTACCGCGTCTTGCAGCGATCGGCCGACCGAAAAGCGCGTGCGCGACAGGGCGGCCGAACGGGGCTGCGGGATCCGTATTCCAGTGTGGTTCGCGTCGCGCGGCTGTCAAGGACGGACGGGCCTCACAGGCCGGTGCGGCGGTACTTTTCGCGCTTCCCGGCGCGCGTCGCGCGGCGCGTGCGAGCTTGACGTGCGTCAGGCCGCGGCAAGCCGCATCGGGTGACAATTGGCCGCGCCGGACGGGTATCGATCATTGCCGATCGACAGGCGATAAATCGCAATGGAAATTCGGCGATTGATGCGCTCAGGTTGGTGATCGTCGACCGGTCTTTCTGTTCGATGCTTTCGCGCCCCTTTCGTGTGCATCCGATTCGAACGGCGTGCCTGTCACAGAACGGCCGTTCGATACCCGGCAAATCCGGCAAGGATCTTTTTCATACAGCGGACATTTCGCGGCGATCGCCTCTGAGATACTCCGACCGTGCCTGTGGTGCCGGCCGCCCCTCGCGGCCCCAAGGGCTTCATGTCGCTCAGGAGACACCCCCAGCGACGTCAACGACAGACCAAAGCGTCAGAAACCAGCCATGTCTTCATCACGCATCCTCGCTCCCGCCCTGCGTTCGCTCGTCCGCACCGCCGACGAAGCCGCCGCGCTGATCCGTCCCGGCATGACCGTCGCCATGAGCGGCTTCACGGGGTCGGGCTATCCGAAGGCCGTGCCGGCCGCGCTTGCCGCCCACATCGACGCGGCGCATACGCGCGGCGAGGACTTCCGGATCAACGTGCTGACGGGGGCGTCTACCGCGCCGGAACTCGACGGCGCGCTCGCCCGCACCAACGGCATCTCGATGCGCCTTCCGTACCAGTCCGACCCGACGTTGCGCGACAAGATCAACGGCGGCGAAGTCGACTACCAGGACGTCCACCTGAGCCACGTCGCGCAGTACGCATGGTTCGGGCTGTACGGCGATCTCGATGTCGCGATCGTCGAAGTCGCGGGCATCCGCGAGGACGGGTTGCTGATTCCGTCCGCATCGATCGGCAACAACAAGACGTGGCTCGAACGCGCGAAGCACGTGATCCTCGAGGTCAACTCGCGCCAGCCGCTCGGCCTCGACGGGATGCACGACGTCTATTACGGCACCGCGCTGCCGCCGCACCGCAAGCCGATTCCGCTGACGAAGAGCGACGACCGGATCGGCGAGCCGTACCTGCGCTGCCCGGCCGACAAGATCGTCGCGATCGTCGAGACCGACGCACCGGATCGCAGCAATGCATTCTCCGCGCCGGACGCGACATCGAAACAGATCGCGCTGCAGCTGATCGACTTCCTGCGCCATGAAGTGAAGCGCGGCCGCCTGCCGGAAAACCTGCTGCCGCTGCAGTCGGGCGTCGGCAACATCACGAACGCGGTGCTCGCGGAACTCAGCTCGGCCGGCTTCTCGAACCTGACCGCTTACACCGAAGTGATCCAGGACGGCATGCTCGACCTGCTCCAGGACGGCACGTTGAGCTTCGCGTCGGCCACCGCGCTGTCGCTGAGCCCGGCCGCCGTGCAGCGCTTCGCCGACGAGATCGCGACTTTCCGCGAGAAGATCGTGCTGCGCCCGCAGGAGATCAGCAACCATCCGGAACTCGTGCGCCGCCTCGGCTGCATCGCGATGAACGGGATGATCGAGGCCGACATCTACGGCAACGTGAACTCGACGCACGTGATGGGCACGAAGATCCAGAACGGCATCGGCGGCTCGGGCGATTTCGCGCGCAACGGCTACCTGTCGTGCTTCATGTCGGCGAGTACCGCGAAGGGCGGCGCGATTTCGCGGATCGTGCCGATGGCGAGCCACGTCGATCACACCGAGCACGACGTCGCGGTGGTCGTCACCGAGCAGGGGCTGGCCGACCTGCGCGGCCTGTCGCCGAAGCAGCGTGCACGCAAGGTCATCGCGACCTGCGCGCATCCCGACTACCGGCCGATGCTCGAGGACTACTTCGAGCGGGCGTCGCGCGAAAGCTTCGGCAAGCACACGCCGCACTTGCTCGCCGAGGCACTGTCGTGGCACGAGCGCTACGTGCGCACGGGGACGATGAAGGCCTGACGTTTCGGCCTGCGACGGGCGCGCGCCCGTCGCATCGTCAATCCATCGCCGCGTGCGCGATCTCCACGCTCGCCGTTTTCCGCGGCGGGCGGATCAGCAGCAACAGCGGAATCATCAGCAGCGTCGCGACGAACATCAGCTTGAAGTCGTTCAGGTACGCGATCATCGATGCCTGCTGGTTGATCGTGCGGTCGAGCAGCGCGATGTCGAGATGGCTGCCGGACATCGCCTGCACGGCCGGGTTGAACGGCGTGATCTGCGCGGCGAGATCGGCGTGCGACACCTGCGTGTTGCGCGTCATCAGCGTCTGCACGATCGAGATGCCGATACTGCTGCCGATGTTGCGCATCAGGCTGTAGGTGGCCGTGCCGTCCGCGCGCAGTTCGGGCTGCAGCGTCGAGAACGACAGCGCGCTCAACGGCACGAACACGAGCCCCAGCCCGAAGCCCTGTACCACGCCCGGCCATACGATGTCCGCTTCGGACAGCACGACCGTGTACTGCATCATCTGCCACAGCGCGAGCGCGGAAATCGACAGCCCCGCGAGCAGCAGCATCCGCGCATCCACGTATTTCAGCAGCCTTCCGACGAACAGCATCGCGATCATCGTGCCGGCGCCGCTTGGTGCGGTGACGAGGCCCGTTGTCGCGACCGGGTAGCCCATCAGGTTCTGCAGCATCGGCGGCAGCAGCGCGCGCGTCGCGTACAGCACCGCGCCGACCACGAAGATGAACAACGTGCCCGTCGCGAAGTTCGGGTCGCGCAGCAGTTCCGACTTGAAGAACGACGCCTTGCCGACGGTCGCGGTATGCACGAGGAAGAACGCGAAGCTGAGCGCCGCGACGATCGCCTCGATGCGGATCTCGTACGAGCCGAACCAGTCGAGCTGTTCGCCGCGGTCGAGCATCGCCTGGAACGCGCCGATCGCGAGCGCCAGCGTCGCGAAGCCGAACGCGTCGAATTTCACGTGCGGGCGCGGCGCGCGCGCGGGCAGGAAGGTCATCACGCCGGCGAGTGCGAATGCGCCGATCGGCACGTTGATGAAGAACACCCAGCGCCAGTTGTAGCTGTCGGTGAGCCAGCCGCCGAGCGTCGGGCCGAGGATCGGGCCGACCATCACGCCCATCCCCCAGATCGCCATCGCCTGGCCCTGTTTCTCGCGCGGGTTGATGTCGAGCAGGATCGACTGCGACAGCGGCACCAGCGCGGCGCCGAACACGCCCTGCAGCAGGCGCGCGCCGACGATCTGCACGAGTGTCTCGGACAGCCCGCATAGCGCGGACGCGACCGTGAAGCCCGCGATCGACACGATCAGCAGCCGCTTCACGCTTAGCCGGTCGGACAGCCAGCCGGTGAGCGGTGTCGCGATTGCCGCCGCGACGATATAGGAGGTCAGCACCCACGTGATCTCGTCCTGCGACGCGGACAGCGTGCCCTGCATGTGCGGCAGCGCGACGTTCGCGATCGTGCTGTCGAGGGTCTGGATCAGCGTGGCGAGCATGATCGACAGGGTCAGCATCGGCCGGTTCAGGGCGGGCGAGGCGGGGGCGTCGGCGGCGGGGTTCAAGCGGGTGTCTCCGTGGGGTGGTCGCCGTGGGCGGCGATCCGGTATCGCTGGAATGATAAGCACGCTTATTATAGATCCGCTTATCGCCGTGCCGCGAGCCATGGGTGGTTGCCGGCTTGACCCTATAATCCCCGCATGGACAAGACCTACGAGAACCGGATCGGCTACCTGATTGCAGACGTGGCCCGCCTGAACGGGCGCCTGTTCGACCGGCGCGCGAAGCGCATCGGGCTGACGCGCGCGCAAAGCCGCGTGCTCGCGTACCTGACATGGAAGGGCGAGATGAATCAGGCGCGGCTCGCCGAATGGCTCGAGATCACGCCGATCTCGCTCACTCGGTTGCTCGACCGGATGGAAAGCTATGGCTGGATCGAACGCATTGCGAACGACGACGATCGCCGCGCGTTCGTGATCCGGCTGACCGACAAGTCGCGCGAGATCTTTCCGCAGATGCTCGAAGTGGGTGACACCGTCGCTGACGACGGTCTGCGCGGCTTCACGCCCGACGAGCGCGATACGCTGGTGCGGCTGCTCGGGCGCATGCGCCACAACCTGATCGACTGCGGCGGAGAGTGAGGCGCGGCGCCATCCGGGCAGGCCGGATGAACGGTTTGGCAGCAACGGGAGCGCCGGGTGGCAGCACACGCCGCGTCGGCCCGCACGCTGGCATGGGAATCTTCATCTCTGTTGCGCCGGTGCGGATGCCCCGCGCGGCCTTCGCTCGCCTCGCGCAGGACAATGCGCCTGTCACGCTCGACGAAGCGCTTGTGCGGGCGTCGACGTCGGCCGGCTGAGCCGGCGCTACCTGTTACCGCGGTGTTGGCGAGTCCGTGTGCTCAACGGGCCAGCGCCGCGAGCGTGAACGCCGCCAGATAGAGCCCCACACCGTACGACAGATGCGTGATGAGGCTGCGCCGACGCGCGACACCCGGATGCGGCGTGCGCGACGCCGCGATGCCGAAGCCGAACGCGGGCTGCATCACGAAGAACGGCGCGACCACGCTGGCAAGGCCGGCGACGAGCGCGGGGAGCAGGGTCGGCGCGTCGATCCATTCCGCTCCCGCGATCGCGACGGGTAGCGTCGCGAACATAATGCCGATCGCGTAGTGCGCGATCCAGCCGAGTATGCGCTCGCCCGGGACGGGCGGCGCGGTGACGATCGACGCATGCCGGAAGCGGCCGCGCATCATGTGGCCGACCCAACGGCCGACCAGTGCGTAGTCGAGCGACGGCGTGCCGAACGCACGCCGCCGGAACAGCGTCCACAGATCCAGCAGGAACGTGGCACCCGTGCCGATCAGCAGCACGTCGAGCACGATAGCTGACGTATTCATCGCACACCTCCGAAGCGGAAGGCTGCTGCGCGGTGCGGCGGAATATCGGTTGGTTTCAGCGGTTTCATGGCGTTTCGGGCTTGCGTTCGTGAAGTAGAGCAACTATCTTGCAACCTCAAGTTCACTTGAGGTCAAGCATGAGCCGTCTGGACATTGCGGACGTGGCGCGGCGCTCGGGATTGCCGGCGTCGACGTTGCGCTACTACGAAGAAAAGGGGCTGATCGCTCCGATCGGCCGGCAGGGGCTGCGGCGGCAATACGACGAGTCGGTGCTGGAACGTCTGACGTTGATCGCGCTCGGACGCGAGGCCGGATTCTCGCTCGACGACATTCTGGCGATGGTGGGAGCGGACGGCCTGCCCGCGATCGATCGCGCGAAGCTCGACGGCAAGGCCGACGAACTCGACCGCACGATTCGCCGTCTCGGCGCCGTGCGCGATATGCTGCGGCACGCGGCCGTGTGTCCGGCGCCAAGCCATCTCGAATGTCCGTCGTTCCAGAAGCTGCTGCGCATCGTCGCGCATCGTCATTCGGCGCGTCGCACGAAGGCTGGCGGTGCGTAGACCGTGATACCGCGCGATGCGCGTGCGGCGGGGTGGCGCCGCCGGGCCCGGCTGGAAGTCGAAAACGAAAACCGGAACAACGGGGTTGATGCGTGTCGATATTGCTTGCGCCATTGCTGGTGCTTTATGTGCTTCCGGCCGCGTATGCGGCATCGAAGGTCGGGCCGCATTACGGGTTTCTCGCCGGGTGCGCGACGATGGCCGCCGTGCTGGCGACGCAGACCGTGCTGCTGACGTGGGGGGCCGCCTTGGTGAAACGGCGGCGTGGGGCCGATGGGCAGCCCGAGGCGACCGCGCCGGCCGATAGTCTGGAGGACGAACCGGTTGACGAGCCCGACGACCCGCCTGAAGTGCCGCTTCGATACGGCGAGCATGCCCGATTCAAGCAACTGGTTCTGATTGCCGACGCCGCGCGGCCCGACGTCACGCGCCGTTTCTACGACAAGGCGAAGCGGACGATCGAAGCGTACGTGGATGTCGAGGCGGGGCGCGACGGTTCGGGCGCGGCAATGGTGTCGACGGCCGACCTCGCTTCGGCAGATGGCCAGTCGGCCGCGCCGCTGGACGAAACGCTGACCGTATTCGTGTCGAACGACGGTGCGTGGGCGGGGTTCCGCGTCGGCGACGACAGCTTCCGGTTTCGCCACGACGCAATCACGAGACTGCGATTCACGCACGTGATGCCGGTTCGCTGGAATGGCGACTATATGGTGACGTTCTGGTTCGACGTGCTGAACCGGCAGCGCAGGACCGATTACAACGCGTATTCGACCGGGTTCGATCTCGGGGTGAGCCGTGCCGCCCACCGTTCCCGCTCGCTCACCCATGCATGTCGCGAGATCGCGTCGGTGCTCGACGTCGCGTTCGACGTCGACGAAATCGGCGACGACTGACTCACCCCGCGTAGTACACGCGACATTCCTGCTCGCGCCCGCGCACGATGCGTTTGCCGACGAGCGAGCCGACCGTTTCGGTGAAGACGGTGCGCTGGTGCTCGCACTGCAGCGCGTCGTAGAAATAGAGCGAAACCCAGTCGGTCGGGCGGGAGGCCTCCGGCGTGCGCATTGCGGCAAGCAGGCACAGCGCCGTGAAATGCCAGCCGCCCTTCGTCATGTGCATCACGGGCGACGGCACGTAACCGTCCACGTTCAGGCGCCGGTGCGCGAGCGTCGGCAACACGCCGGCGGCGGCCTTGTTGCGGTACAGGCGGTCGATGTAGAGGAGCAGTTCGACCGGCGGCTCCGTGCCGGGGCCGACGTTCTGTACGTGGCCCTGCCAGCGCCGACGGCGGCTCAGCACGTCGTCGAGCGCGGTGCGGATGCCGGCCGCGCGCCGCGGGCCGACGCCCGAGATCGTTTCGAGCTGGCCGTTGCGGGCCGCGCGTTCGAGTTCTTCGAGCGTATCGATGTGAAGCAGGTCGTGAATGCGCAACGCGAGTGCGTGGCCGATGCCCGGCACCGCTTCGAACGCGGAGGTGCGTTCGGCGTCGCCGCACAGCCGGTCGAGCTGGCGCCAGCGCCCCGTCACCAGCAGCTCGGCAATGGCCTGGGCGACGCCCGCGCCGATTTCGGGCAACGTACCGAGCGCATCGATGCCGCCGGACTCGAACAGCGCGCGGATGTCGAGGTCGAGCGCATCGACGGTCTCGGCCGACGCGCGGTACGCGGCGACCCGGTACGGATTCGCGCCCTGGTCAGCCAGCCGTTGCGCCGCCTCGCGCAGGCAGGCCGCGATATGCCGGTTTTCCTCGTACGTTTGGCCGGCGGTCGTCTGCATGGCAAGGGACCCGGGGAAGCACAAACGGAATGGACACGGCGAACGATGCGCCGGTCGGCTTTTCATCATTGTCGCGACACGCGATGAAGAAAACTTGACGCACGTCAATAGCAAACGTAGCACAGGTGGGAAGTGCACGGTCGTGCCGGCAGGCGGCACGACCGTGCGTCCCGTGATGCGGTCACGCGTCGAGAAACGACTGCGCGTTCTCGGCCTCGGCGGCCGTGCGCAACGCGGCGAGCGCCCGTTTCTCGATCTGCCGCACGCGTTCGCGCGACATGCCCGCGTCCTGCGCAATCGCGTCGTAGGTATCGGGCTCGGCGCCGCCGAGGCCGAACCGCCGACGCAGTACGTCGGCTTCAGCCGGTGTGACCGACCGGAGCAGCGACCTCACGCACTCGCGCATGCGCGTGTCGGCCAGTTGCTCGAACGGGCTGGCCGATACCTGATCCTCGATCAGTTCCACGAGGCCGGTGTCCGCGTCGGGCAGCGGCGTGTCGAGCGACACGGGCTCGGCAGGCAGCGCCAGCATCGCCCGTACCTTGTCCTCGTCGAGGCCGGTTTCGGCCGCGAGTTCGGCCGGCGTCGCCCGGCGGCCCGTGCGCTGACGAAAACGCAGCGCATGCCGCTGCACACGCTGGTACTGGTCGCCCACGTGCACGGGTACGCGGATCGTGCGAGCGCGATCCGCGACCGCGCGCGCGATCGCCTGGCGGATCCACCAGGTTGCATAGGTCGAGAACTTGAAGCCGCGCCGGTATTCGAATTTCTCGATCGCGCGCATCAGGCCGAGGCTGCCGTCCTGCACGAGATCGGGCAGGTCGACGCCGCGGTTCATGTACTTCCGCGCGATCGACAGCACCAGCCGCAGGTTCGCTTCGAGCATCGCGCGCGTGGCGTCGCGCACTTTCTGCTGGCCGTCGGCGAGCGCTGCCGCGAGGGCACGTCGCGCGACCGTGTCGAAGCAGGCGGCTTCGCCCGCCGCGGCGCCATGCGGCGCAGACGCGAGCGTGCCCACGACGCGGCTCGCGTCGTCGACGGCCGCCGCGACCCACGCGATCGAGCCGAGCAGCGCGGCCACGCGGTTGCGCGCGTCCCGGTATTCGGCCGAACGGAAGCCATGCCCGTGCAACGCACCGCGCAAGGCCGCGGCGGCCGCCTGCAGCGCGTCGTAGCTGGCAGGCGCGGGCGTATCGGGGGCGTCGCCATCGGACGACCCGGCGGCAGCGCTCGTCGCCGTCGCGCGGTGGCGCGCAAGCAGTGCGTCGACCGCAGCCGGATAGCCGGCGAGCGCGTGCAGGATCTGGTGGCGGCCCGTCTCGAGTTCGCGCGCCAGCACGATTTCGCCTTCGCGCGTGAGCAGCGGCACTGCCTGCATGCGCCGCATGTAGAGCGCGAGCGGGTCGGTCGACGCGCTCGTGCCGCGTGCGAGGTCGCCGAGCATCGCGCGGCCTTCGTCGAGCGCATCGCGATCGACGTCGACATGCGCCGAACCGGCGAACGGCGCTGGCGCGGCCGGCTCGTCGAGCACGGCGATGCCGATGTCGGCGAGCGCGGCGCGCACGACGTCGAGCGCGTCGGGGCTGTCGCTTTCGGGCGGCAGCGCGTCGACGAGGTCGGCGTGGGTCAGATAACCCTGTTCGCCGGCGAGCGCCAGCAACTGGATGATCGGATCGAGCGGCGTGTCCGCCCGAGGAGTGGGGCGTGGCGTAGTCATGTCGATGGCGGCGTGAGCCGCGTTCCTGTCGGGGCGGGCCGAAGTCCGCTGGTTTCGGGCCGCCGGTTGCTCGCGAACCCCCGTCCGCGCCGGCCAGCCTGACATCGTTCAAGTTGAGGGCATTTGCGCGAACTTCAACGCGAGCGCGGCAGACATGCCAGCACGCGGCGTGCCTGCGCGCCCGTCCGGCGCAGGAAACAAAAAGTAACCGATCATACCGAGCGGAAATCTGCAGGGGACGTAAGCTAGAGTCAGGCGCGCGTCTGGCGGCGCGGCGCAGATTCTGCCGGAGCAAGAAATGACCCCGATTCCTGCCGCGAGGTGTGCGGCGTTCGCATTGATCACGCTGACCCTCGGCGGCTGTTATTACACGAGTCCGTATGGCTATGCTCCGTACTATGCGCCCGCGCCGGCCACGCTGACGCAGCGCGAGATACCCGTCACGCCGGCTACACCGGGCACCGCTGCACCGAGCCAGGGTCCGGCGGCGGCCGCGCCGGCCGCGGCCGACCCGGCTCCCGTCTACGTCGCGCCGGCCTATCCGCCGCCGTATCCCTATCCGTATCCGTACTATGCCCCCGCGTATTACCCGGGCTGGTACGGCTGGGGGGCGCCTGCGATCTCGGTCGGCTTCTGGGGCGGCTGGGGCGGCGGCTACTGGCGCGGACGCGGCGGGTATTGGCATCGTCCGTGGGGCGGCGGCCACTGGGGTGGTGGCGGCCGGGGCGGGCATCGGCATTGACCGGCGCGCGGCGGCACCGTGCGGGAGAGCATCATGAGGAACACGATTGTCCGAAGTTTGTGCGTCGTCCTGCTCGGCCTTGCGGCCGCGCCGGGCGTCGCCGATGCGCAGAGCAGCGCCTACACGAACTCGCCGGCCGAGCTGTATGCCGGGCCGGCACCCGACTATCCGGTGGTTGCGCAGATTCCGCCCGACACGGCGCTGGACGTCTTCGGCTGCCTGAGCGACTACTCGTGGTGCGACGTTGCGCTGCCGGGCGTGCGCGGCTGGATCGATGCGCAGTTGCTCGAGTATCCGTACCAGGGCAGCTACGTGCCGCTGTACGACTATGGCGCGATCATCGGCGTGCCGATCACCGGATTCGCGATCGCCGCGTACTGGGATCGCTACTATCGCAACCGGCCGTGGTATCACGATCGCGATCGCTGGGGGCATCGTTCGGAGCCGCGGCTCGGCCCCGGAGGCATGCCGCCGGGACGCGGACGCCCGCAACCGGGCGGGGAGATGCAGGTCGCACCGGGCGGTCCGCCGCCCGTGCATGACGCGCGGCCGTCGGCTGCGCGCGGCGGCTGGAACGGCGCGATCCGCACGCCGCCGCCGGCTGCGCCGGCGCCTTCACCGATGCCGGGCGGGGCGGGCAACGCGCGTCCGGCCGGCCCGCCACCGGCCGTGTTGCGCCCGCCGCCCGCGCCGGGTGGCGAGGCGCGTCCGATGCCGCCGCCGGTGCGCCAGGGAGGCGGGGGCGGCGGCGGTTATGCGCGGCCGCAAGGTGGTGGAAACGGTGGCGGTAACCACGGTGGTGGAGGCGGCGGAGGCGGTGGCCCCGAAGATTTCCGTCACTGATGTCGCCGGCGCCGTGGATTCCCCGGGCGCGGACGAAAAAAAGCCGCTCCGGAGAGCGGCTTCCGTAGTGGGCACGCGGGCGGTTGTCCTGCCCGCAGCCTGACCGGCTGTGCGTTGCAGGCAGCCGGTCGTGCTACCCGTGTCAGTCGTCGAGCAGCGACAGGTCGCGCACGGCACCCTTGTCGGCGGACATGACCAGCTTCGCATAGGCCTTCAGCGCCGCGGACACCTTGCGCGGACGCGGCTGCGCCGGCTTCCAGCCCTTCGCGTTCTGCTCTTCGCGGCGGCGCGCCAGCTCTTCGTCGGACACCAGCACGTCGATCGTGCGGTTCGGGATGTCGATGCGGATCTTGTCGCCGTCGCGCACGAGGCCGATCGCGCCGCCCGCGGCCGCTTCCGGCGAGCAGTGGCCGATCGACAGGCCCGACGTGCCGCCCGAGAAGCGGCCATCCGTCAGCAGCGCGCATGCCTTGCCGAGCCCCTTCGACTTGATGTAGCTGGTCGGGTAGAGCATTTCCTGCATGCCGGGGCCGCCCTTCGGGCCCTCGTAGCGCACGATCACCACGTCGCCGGCTTTGACCTTGTCGTTCAGGATGTTTTCGACCGCTTCATCCTGCGATTCGGTCACGTGCGCCGAGCCTTCGAACACGAGGATGCTCTCGTCGACGCCGGCCGTCTTCACCACGCAGCCGTCGAGCGCGATGTTGCCCGTCAGCACGGCGAGGCCGCCTTCCTTCGAGAACGCGTGCTCATACGAGCGGATGCAGCCTTCGGCGCGATCGAGGTCGAGGCTCGGCCAGCGCGTGTTCTGGCTGAACGCGACCTGCGTCGGGATGCCGGCCGGGCCGGCCATGTAGAACGTGCGGACCGCATCGTCCTGAGTGCGGACGATGTCCCACTGGTCGAGGGCGTCCTTCAGCGTCGGCGTGTGCACGGTCGGCACGTCGGTGTGCAGCTTGCCGGCGCGGTCGAGCTCGCCGAGGATCGCCATGATGCCGCCTGCGCGGTGCACGTCCTCGATGTGGTACTTGTTCGTGTTTGGCGCGACCTTGCACAGCTGCGGCACGACGCGCGACAGGCGGTCGATGTCCTTCATCGTGAAGTCGATGCCGGCTTCCTGTGCGATCGCCAGCAGGTGCAGGATCGTGTTGGTCGAGCCGCCCATCGCGATGTCGAGCGTCATGGCGTTCTCGAATGCCTTGAAGCCGACCGAGCGCGGCAGCACGCGTTCGTCGTCCTGCTCGTAGTGCTGGCGGGTGAGTTCGACGATGCGACGGCCGGCGCGCTTGAACAGTTGCTCGCGATCGGCGTGCGTGGCCACCACCGTGCCGTTGCCGGGCAGCGACAGGCCGAGTGCTTCGGTCAGGCAGTTCATCGAGTTTGCGGTGAACATGCCCGAGCACGAGCCGCAGGTCGGGCAGGCCGAGCGTTCGACTTCGGCGACTTCGGCGTCGGAATACGACGGGTCGACCGCGATCACCATCGCGTCGACGAGGTCGAGCTTCTTCACTTCGATGGCCTTGGTGACCGGGTTCGCGAGGCGCGTCTTGCCGGCTTCCATCGGGCCGCCCGACACGAAGATCACCGGGATGTTGAGGCGCATCGCGGCCATCAGCATCCCCGGCGTGATCTTGTCGCAGTTCGAGATGCAGACCATCGCGTCCGCGCAGTGCGCGTTCACCATGTATTCGACCGAGTCGGCGATGATGTCGCGGCTCGGCAGCGAATACAGCATGCCGTCGTGGCCCATCGCGATGCCGTCGTCGACCGCGATCGTGTTGAATTCCTTCGCGACGCCGCCGGCAGCCTCGATCTCCCGTGCGACGAGCTGGCCGAGATCCTTCAGGTGCACGTGCCCGGGCACGAACTGGGTGAACGAGTTGACGACCGCGATGATCGGCTTCGAGAAATCGTCGTCTTTCATGCCGGTGGCGCGCCAGAGCGAGCGCGCACCTGCCATGTTGCGGCCAGCGGTGGAGGTTTTGGAACGGTAAGTGGGCATTGTCGTTGCTGAAGAAATATCGCGGGAAAAGGGTGGAGGCACGGGGAATAAAGGCCTCTCTCGCGCCCGTGCGAACAACCTCTTGAGCTGCGCCCTGGGCAAACCGGGCGATTATCCCACAGCCGCCGCGGGCGTGGCGCCCGCGGGGTGCGCAACCGGCGCCGGCGGCGTGCCCGGCGCGGCATGCGCGGACGGCTGCGGGACGCCCGCGCGACCGGCCGCGCAGGCGACCGGGTCGCGCATCGGTCGCATCGGTCGGCGATGAACGCGCGATCCGGCGCCGCGCGTCGGCGATCAGTCGAGCAGCGTCAGGATCTCGTCGTACAGCGCCTTCGGAATCCGCACGCCGTTCGCGATGCTGCGCGCGCGAGCGTCGAAGCGCCGTTGCGACGGCAGCCGCGCACCCTGCGCGACGATCGATTCGAACATCCGCTCGCCGCGCGCGAGCCCCGTGTCGAGAGCGTCGCCGAGGAACACCTTCGGGTCGAAGGCGATCACGAGTTCGCCATGGCACGGCGTCGCGCCGACGCCCTCGTCGAACTCCATCGACTCGCGGCTCGTCATGTCGCCGATCAGCGCGCCGCCGAGCAATTCGACCATCGCCGCGAGCGCCGAGCCCTTGTGGCCGCCGAACGTGCGCATCGCGCCCTGCAGCGCGGCCTTCGGATCGGTGGTCGGCCGGCCTTCGGCGTCGATCGCCCATTCCGGAGGGATCGCCTTGCCTTGTTTCGCATGCAGCTCGATGTCGCCGCGCGCGATCGCGCTCGTCGCGAAATCGAACACGAACGGTACGCCGCCCGGGCGCGGCCACGCGAACGCGATCGGGTTCGTGCCGAACACGGGCTCCTTGCCGCCTTCCGGCGCGACCCAGCTATGGCTCGGATTCATCGCGATGCCGACCAGCCCCTCGGCTGCGATCGCTTCGACTTCCGGCCACAGCGCGGAGAAGTGGTAGCAATGGTTGATCGTCATGGCGGCGATCCCGTGCTGCCTTGCCATCTCGACGAGCACGGGCAGGCCCGTTTCGAAGCTCAGCAGCGAGAAGCCGCGATGCGCGTCGACCGCGACGATCGACGACGACAGCCGGCGCAGCGTCGGCACGGCCTGCGGATCGACCTTGCCCTTCTTCAGCGAACGCACGCAGACGAGCAGCCGGTACACACCATGCGAATGGCATTCGTCGCGCTGGCCCTGCGTGATCACGTTGGCGATAGCCCGGGCATGGGCGTCGGACATGCCGTTGTGCGTCAGCACGCGCAGCGCGAGCGCATGGACCTCATCGAGCGACAGGACGATTTCGTCGGTGGATGCGGTCATGTCATGCCTCCCGCGGAGCCGGCACGCCGTCGATGCGTTGCGGCACGTTCAGCGGATTGCCGTTGCGGATTGATTCCGGCAGCAGCGCGTCGGGCACGTCCTGATACGACACGGGGCGCAGGAAACGCTCGATCGCACGCGCGCCGACGGACGTCGTGCGCGTGTCGGACGTGGCGGGGAACGGGCCGCCGTGCACCATCGCATGACCGACCTCGACGCCCGTGCCGAAGCCGTTGACGAGAATGCGGCCGGCCTTGCGCTCGAGCGTCGGGCGCAGCGCGGCGAACAGTGCGGCGTCGCCGTCGGCGAGATGCGCGGCGATCGTCAGCTGGCCTTCGAGCGACTTCAGCACGCGATGCAGCGTGTCCGCGTCCGGGCATCGCACGATCAGCGAAGCGGGGCCGAAGACTTCGTCGCGCAGCTCGGGATGCGCGACGAACGCATCGGCCGAGGTTGCCAGCAGGGCGGCGCGGGCCTGCAGCCGGTCGCCTTCCGCACCTTGCGCGAGCAGTTCGACGGCAGTGTGCGCACGAAGCGCCGCGACGCCTTGTTCGTAGCTGGCGTGGATGTGCGGCGTCAGCATCGTTTGCGCGGGCGCTGCACGCACCGCAGCGGCGGCCGTTTCTTCGAACGCGCGCAGCGCGGGCCCGTCGACCGCGAGCACGAGGCCCGGATTCGTGCAGAACTGGCCAGCGCCGAGCGTGAGCGATGCGACGAACTGCGGCGCGATCGCAGCGTGGCGCGCGTCGAGTGCGGCGGGAAACAGCAGCACAGGGTTGATCGAGCTCATTTCCGCATAGACGGGAATCGGCTCGGGGCGCGCGGCCGCGATATGCATCAGCGCGACGCCGCCGCGACGCGAGCCGGTGAAACCGACGGCCTTGATGCGCGGATCGGCGACGAGCTTCTGGCCGACCTCGCGCGATGCGTCGAACAGCAGCGAGAACACGCCGGCCGGCATCCCGCATTCACGCGCGGCCTGCTGGATCGCGCGGCCGACGAGCTCCGACGTGCCCGGGTGCGCGGAATGCGCCTTGACGATCACCGGGCAGCCGGCCGCGAGCGCCGACGCCGTGTCGCCGCCGGCGACCGAGAACGCGAGCGGGAAATTCGACGCGCCGAATACGGCGACGGGCCCGATCGCGACGTTGCGCAGGCGCAGGTCGACGCGCGGCAGCGGCTTGCGCTCGGGGCGCGCCGGGTCGATCCGCGCGTCGAGAAAGCCGCCGTCGCGCACGAGCGACGCGAACAGCGCGAGCTGGCCGACCGTGCGGCCGCGCTCGCCTTCGATGCGCGCGCGCGGCAGGCCCGTTTCGATGACACAGCGTTCGATCAGGTCGTCGCCGAGCGCCATGATGTGGCGGCCGATCGCGTCGAGAAACGCGGCGCGGGCTTCGAGCGACGTTTCGCGATAGATGTCGAACGCGTCGTCGGCGAGCTCGCAGGCCGTCTCCAGGTCGTGCAGGCTCGCGCCGCCGAAGGCGGGTTCGAGCCGTTCGCCGGTCGCGGCGGCGATCGCGTGAAGGGTGCCGTTCTGTCCGGTGACGGCGGACTGGCCGATCAGGAGCTGACCTGTGAGTTGCATGGTTTTCCTCGGAAAAAAGCAGGGGCCGGGCGTGGGGTGCCCGGCCGGAATGATGGTGAGAAAGGGAACGGGCGCGTCAGTCCTCGTCGTCGTCGAGCTGCAGCTTGTCGGAGCGCACGCCGGTGTTGGCGCCCCAGTAGTAGATGACGAGCGCGACGGCCGCGACGACGACCGTGTCGTACGGATGCGCGAGCCGGCCCGTGCCGCCGAAGCCGCCGAGATACGACAGCACGATCATCGCCGCATAGAACGCGATCAGCCACGCGGACGAGCGCACCTGTTCGGCGAGGCTCAGGTGTGCGGTCGGCACCCAGCGGCGGCACGCGAGATAGATGACGAACATCACGATCTGCAGGCCGAGCAGCCAGGACACGGTGCTCCAGCCCGACCAGTAGACGATCAGCGCGGCGATCACGAACGACGCGGGGCCGGTGATGCCGAACGCCACCGCGCGGAACGGCCGTGGGAGGTCGGGCGCGGTGCGGCGCAGTGCGGCGACCGACACCGGTGCGACCGCATAGCTCAGCACCAGCGCGGCCGACACGATGTTGATCAGCGCTTCCCACGACGGGAACGGCAGTGTCCAGAAGATCGCGAGGCCGAACGTGAGCCACAGGCCCGCACGCGGGATGCCCGACGCTTCGTCGACGCGCGTGAACACCTTGAAGAAGGTGCCCGTCTTCGCCCAGCCGTAGACGACGCGGGGCGTCGCGTTCATGTAGATGTTGCCGCAGCCGCTCGGCGAGATCATCGCGTCGGCGACGACCATCACCGCGAGCCAGCCGACGCCGAGCGCCAGCGCGATGTCGCGGTACGGCAGCGAGAACGCCTTGCTGACGTCGTGCCAGCCGCCGGCGAGCATCGCGGTCGGGATGCTGCCGATGAACGCGAGCTGCAGCAGCACGTAGATCAGCGTCGACAGCAGGATCGACAGGATCAGCGCGATCGGGATCGTGCGCTGCGGATTGCGCACCTCGCTCGCGACCGACACGATCGGCGTGAGCCCGAGATACGCGAAGATGATGCCGCCCGCGGACACGGCCATCTCGATGCCCGGCATGCCGAACGGCGCGAAGCCGTGCACGGTCAGGTTCGCGGGCTTGAAGAACGTGAACAGCACGCCGATCACCGCGAGCGGCACGATGAACTTGAAGATGCTGATGATGTTGTTCGCTTTCGCGAACGTCTTCACGCTCGAATAGTTCAGGTAAAAGAAGAAGCAGAGCAGCGCGGCCTGCACGAGCCAGCCGAGCGTCGTCGGGTCGCTCGATCCAGCGACTGTCAGGCCCGGAAACCACGCGGCCGCATACTGGCGCGCGGCGACGACTTCGATCGCGATCAGGCTCGAAAAGGCGATCAGCGTGATGAAGCCCATCAGGTAGCCGAGCAGCGGGCCGTGCGAGAACACCGGGTAGCGCACGACGCCACCGGCACGCGGCAGCGCGGCGCCGAGTTCGCAGTAGACGATGCCGAGCAGCAGCACCGCGAAACCGCCGAGCAGCCACGAGAAGATGCCGGCCGGGCCCGCGATCGTCGATACGTGACTCGCGGCGAACAGCCACCCCGAACCGAAAATGGCGCCGAGACCGATGAACGTGAGATCGGTCAGCGACAGCTGCTTCTTGAACTTGCCGTGACCCGCGTCGGGGTGCGCGGAACGGGAAAGCGGGACAGACGGGTGTGCGTTGCCTTGGCCTGGCATGGGCTTGTCTCCTGGGGGGAATATCGGCACAGGCTTGAAGTGCGCCGCGCTCCGACGGAGCAGCGGCGCAGGCCTGCCGGCCGGCGTCGCCCGGTTCGAACGACCGGGGCGGGCGGCGGGGCGTTCACGCGCGGCACGGGCGGGCGCCGGTGCGAACGGGCCCGCAGGCCAATGCCGAACCGGGGGCGGCGGCGCGCAGGCGACAAGCCTGCGCACTGCCGCACGGGGAGTCGATCAGAGACCGACGTCGGGCAGCGCCGGGCGCGTTTCGAGCGCCTTCGCGACGATGGCCTTCACTTCCGCGAGCGTGTCGCCCTGCAGCGCGAGGCGCGGCGGGCGCGTGATCGCGCTGCCGCGGCCGACCAGCTCTTCGCACAGCTTGATGCACTGCACGAGATCGGGGCGTGCGTCGAGGTGCAGCAGCGGCATGAACCAGCGATACAGCGCAAGCGCTTCGTCGAAACGCTTTTGCTTCGCGAGGCGGAACAGCGTCTCGCCTTCCTTCGGGAACGCGTTCGACATGCCCGACACCCAGCCTTCGGCGCCGACCGCGATGCTCTCGACCACGACGTCGTCGAGGCCCGCGAACAGCACGAAGCGATCGCCGACCGCGTTGCGCAGGTCGATGAAGCGGCGCGTATCGCCCGACGAATCCTTGAAGCAGACGATGTTCTCGCAATCCTGCAGCGCGATCAGCACGTCGGGCGTCACGTCGTTCTTGTAGATCGGCGGGTTGTTGTAGACCATCACCGGCAGGTCGGTGCTCGTCGCGACCGCGCGGAAGTGCGCGGCGGTTTCATGCGGCTTCGCCGAGTACACGAGCGCGGGCATGACCATCACGCCGTCGACGCCGACGCGCTGCGCTTCACGCACCGTGTTGC
This sequence comes from Burkholderia sp. D-99, assembly GCF_011605345.1. GTDB lineage: Bacteria > Pseudomonadota > Gammaproteobacteria > Burkholderiales > Burkholderiaceae > Burkholderia. The sequence goes on along the minus strand of NZ_JAAOXM010000001.1, from coordinate 1,041,312 downwards.
GCGCGAATTCGGTCGTGAATTCGGCGATGCCTGCGATCACCGGAATCTTGCCGCCGGCTGCGTCGCGTGCAGCCTCGATCACCTGGAGCTTCTCGCTCGTCGACAGCGACGTGTTTTCGCCGACCGTGCCGCAGACCACGAGGCCCGACACGCCGTCGTTCACCAGGTTCTTCACCACGCGGTGCGTGGCGTCGATGTCGAGGGAAAAGTCCGGCTTGAACTGGGTGCTGACGGCCGGGAAAACCCCGGTCCATTGAATGGCTTTGCGGCTCACTGAAATCTCCTACGTTCGTATCGGTCGGCCGACAGGTGTGTCGGTGTGGCAACCAGTATCGCCGCGCAAATGCCCATCACGCTTGAGTCGTATCGCGGAGCAAAATGACGAAATCGGCACAGCGGCCGGCAGGGGCGTGACGGGCGCGTCGCACTATGCCGATTTCGTCGTCGTCCTCATCGAAAAGCCACAAGCGGACGGACGCGCGACGGAGGAAGCTATGCTCCTTTCCCCACTTCGGACGGCTCATGATGAAGCGCATCCAGATCATCGATTCGCACACGGGCGGCGAACCCACTCGGCTCGTCGTGTCCGGATTTCCGTCGCTCGGCAACGGCACGATGGCCGAGCGCCGTGACGTGCTCGCTCGCGAGCACGACCGTTACCGCACCGCGTGCATCCTCGAGCCGCGTGGCAGCGACGTGCTGGTCGGCGCGCTGCTCTGCGAACCCGTTTCGCCCGACGCGGCGGCCGGCGTGATCTTCTTCAACAATAGCGGCTATCTCGGGATGTGCGGGCACGGCACGATCGGCGTCGTGCGCACGCTGCATCACATGGGTCGCATCGCACCCGGCGTGCACCGGATCGAAACGCCCGTCGGCACCGTCGAGGCGACGCTGCACGACGACCTGTCGGTCAGCGTGCGCAACGTGCCCGCGTATCGCCATGCGAAGGGCGTCGCGCTCGACGTGCCGGGTTACGGCCACGTGAAGGGCGACATCGCGTGGGGCGGCAACTGGTTCTTCCTGATCAGCGACCACGGGCAGCGCGTCGCCGGCGACAACGTCGCGGCGCTCACCGCGTATGCGTCGGCCGTGCGCGAAGGGCTTGAACGCGCGGGCATCACCGGCGCGAACGGCGGCGAGATCGACCATATCGAGCTGTTCGCCGACGATGCCGAACACGACAGCCGCAGCTTCGTGCTGTGCCCGGGCCTCGCGTACGACCGTTCGCCGTGCGGCACCGGCACGAGCGCGAAGCTCGCGTGCCTCGCGGCCGACGGCAAGCTCGCGCCGGGCGCCGTGTGGCGGCAGGCGAGCGTGATCGGCAGCGTGTTCCATGCGAGCTACGAGGAAGCCGCCGACGGGATCGTGCCGACGATCCGCGGCAGTGCGCACCTGAGCGCGGAAGCGACGTTGCTGATCGAGGAAGACGATCCGTTCGGCTGGGGTATCGCGCCGTGAGCGACGCGAAGACGGATGTCGTCGTGATCGGCGCCGGCATCGTCGGCGCGGCGTGCGCGCACGAACTCGCGCAGCGCGGGCTGCGCGTGCTCGTCGTCGACGACGCGAGCGGCGGTGCCACCGGCGCGGGCATGGGGCACCTCGTCGCGATGGACGACAATGCGGCCGAACTCGCGCTCAGCCATTACTCGATCGAACTGTGGCGCGCGTTGAGCGGCGAGATGCCCGAAGGCTGCGCGTACCGCAACTGCGGCACGCTGTGGCTCGCAGCGGATGCGCACGAGATGGATCTCGCGCGCGCGAAGCAGGCGGCGCTCGCCGCGCACGGCGTGGCGGGCGAACTGATCGACGCGGCGACGCTCGCGCAACTGGAGCCGATGTTGCGTGCGGGCCTTGGCGGCGCGCTGAAGATTCCGGGCGATGCGATCCTTTATGCGCCCGTCACCGCGAACTGGCTGCTGCAGCGCGCGCCGCGCATCACGTTGCGGCGCGACCGGGCCGTCGCGGTCGATGGCCCGAGCGTGAAGCTCGCGAGCGGCGACACGCTGCGCGCGGAGCGGGTGGTCGTCGCGAACGGCGTTGCCGCGCGCACGCTGCTGCCCGAACTGCCGCTGCGCCCGAAAAAGGGCCATCTGCTGATTACCGACCGCTATCCGGGCCAGGTGTCGCACCAGCTCGTCGAGCTGGGCTATGCGGCGAGCGCGCATGCGAGCGACGGCACGTCGGTCGCGTTCAACGTGCAGCCGCGGCCGACCGGCCAGTTGCTGATCGGTTCGTCGCGCCAGTTCGACACCGAGGATGCGCAAGTCGAGCCGCCCGTGCTGGCGCGCATGCTGCGCCGCGCGGTGGGCTATCTGCCGGACCTGGCCGACCTGAACGGCATTCGCGCGTGGACGGGGTTCCGTTCCGCGAGCCCCGACGGGCTGCCGCTGCTCGGCGAGCATCCGGCGCGGCCGGGCGTGTGGCTCGCGGTCGGGCATGAAGGGCTCGGCGTGACGACCGCGCCGGGCAGCGCGCGGCTCGTCGCCGCGCTGATGGCCGGCGAACGGCCGCCCATCGATATCGAACCGTATTTGCCGGGACGCTTCCTGACCGCGTCCCATGTAGCCGGAGCGCTGACATGATCATTCATCTGGACGGCCGTGCGCTGACGGTGGCCGACGGCGTGACCGTCGCGGCCGCCGTTGCGGCGAGCGGCGACGACACGACGCGCGTGTCGTGCACGGGCGCGGCACGCGCGCCGTTTTGCGGAATGGGCGTCTGTCAGGAGTGCCGGATGACGATCGACGGGCGGCGCCGGCTGGCTTGCCAGACGCTGTGTCGCGAAGGGATGCAGGTGGAGCGTACGCGATGAAACAGGAACGACTGAGCGTTGATGTCGCGATTGTCGGCGCGGGCCCGGCCGGGCTGTCGGCCGCGCGGGCAGCCGCGAAAGGCGGCGCGACGGTCGCGATCGTCGACGACAACCCGCGTGCAGGCGGGCAGATCTGGCGTCAAGGCGCAACGGCCACGCCCGCGCCGGCCGCCGCCGAGCGGCTCGCCGTATTGCGGAAGCCGAACGTCACGCATCTCGCGGCGACGCGCATCGTCGCCGAAACTCAGCCGGGCACGCTGCTGCTCGAAGACGACGAGCGCGGGCTGCTGCTCGACTACCGCACGCTGATTCTCTGCTGCGGTGCACGTGAACTGCTGCTGCCATTCCCGGGCTGGACGCTGCCGGGCGTCACCGGCGCGGGCGGCTTGCAGGCGCTGATCAAGTACGGCCTCGACGTGCGCGGGCAGCGCACGGTGATCGCGGGCAGCGGGCCGCTGCTGCTGGCCAGCGCGGCGACGGCCCGTCAAGCCGGCGCGCGCGTGTCGCACGTGCTCGAACAGGCCGCATGGGGCGACGTGGCCGGTTTCGGCGCGGGATTGTGGCGCTGGCCGTCGAAGCTCGCGCAGGCCGCGAAGCTCGTCACGGCCGCTTACCGGCCTGATGCGCATGTCGTCGAGGCATTCGGCGACAAGCGACTCGAACGCGTGCGGATCCGGCACGGCGGTCGCGAGTTCGACATCGACTGCGACCGGCTCGCCTGCGGTTTCGGCCTCGTGCCGAATACGGTGCTGCCGAGCCATCTCGGCTGCCGGATCGACAACGGCGCGGTAGCGGTCGATGCGCACCAGCGTACGAGCCGTGACGGGGTGTTTGCGGCGGGAGAGTGCACGGGTGTCGGCGGCAGCGAACTGGCGATGGTCGAAGGCGAAATCGCCGGATATGCGGCGACCGGGCAGACGGCGCCGCTGGCTGCGCTCATCGCGCAGCGTGCACGCTGGCAGGCGTTCGCGGACGCCGTGCGCGAACGGTTTGCGATCCGCGAGCCGATCCGCCGGCTTGCGCGGCCCGATACGCTGCTGTGCCGCTGCGAAGACGTGCGTTTCGATGCGGTCGCGCAAGCGCCGGGCTGGACGGCCGCGAAACTGCAGTCACGTTGCGGGATGGGCGCGTGCCAGGGCCGCGTGTGCGGTGCGGCTGCGCAGGCATTGTTCGGCTGGACACCGCCTGTACCGCGCACGCCGCTCGTGCCCGCGCGGGTCGGCACGCTGATGCTGGACGGCACGGCGTCCTGCGACGGCGCGTGAGGCATTGCGGCGTCGCGGTAACTCGATAACACGGCCTCGCGACAACGCGACAACGCGACAACGCGACAACGCGACAACGCGACAACGCGACAACGCGACAACGCGACAACGCGACAACGCGACAACGCGACAACGCGACAACGCGACAACGCGACAACGCAGCAACGCAGCAACGCAGCAACGCAGCAACGCAGCAACGCAGCAACGCAGCAACGCAGCAACGCGGCCCGGTTGACACCGGGCCGCGCGATTCATTCCGCCTTCACCTTCTCCCATCCGCCGACCTGCGGTGCCGCGCACGCGCGCAGGCACTCGATCGTCGCGGCGACCGCCGCGCGATTCGCGCTGTCGGGGTGCCAGTACATCGACACCGCACCCTGGCCTTCGAGCTGCATCGGCAGGATCCGGATCGCGTTCAATTGCGCGAAGCGCTGGGCAGCGCGATGCGATGCAACGCCGAGCAGGTCGGTGTTGTTCAGCAGAGTGAGGTTGAGGATCGACGAATTCGATTCGACACAGTGGGGCGGCCGCACGCGGCCGGCGGCCGTCAGCGCGGCCTCCAGCGCGTTGTGCACGGGCGTGCCTGACGGCCATACGATCCACGAATAGGCGAGCACGTCGTCCCAGCCGACCGACGCCGCACCGGCGAGCGCGTGGCCGGGCCGCGCGACGAACACGACCGGATCGACATACAGTGCTTCGGCATGCAGCAACGGATCGACCGATGTCGACCCCGAGCGGCCCACGACGATGTCCAGTTCGCTGCGTGCGAGCTGCGGCATCAGCTGGTTCATCGTGCTTTCGGTGAGCCGCACCTGCGCGCGCGGCATCCGTTTCAGCAACTGCGACACCGCGAGCGGCACCGTGTCGGCCGCCGCGACGCCTGACGTGCCGATCGTCACGAGGCCGCTGCCGCCTTCCCGCAGCGCGGCCATGTCGTCGCGCGCGACGTCGAGCTGCGCCTCGACGCGGCGCGCATGCTCGATCAGCGCTTCGCCGTAGGTTGTCGGCCGCAGGCCGCGTGCATGGCGCTCGAACAGCGGCAGCCCGACATCCTCCTCCAGTTCCTTCAGCCATTTCGACAGCGCGGGCTGCGTGGTCGCGAGCGCCACCGCCGACTGGCTCAGGTTGCCGGTGCCGGCCAGGCTCAACAGTACCTGCAGATGCCGCAGCCGCAGCCGGTGGGTCCAGTCCATCGCATGCCTCGTCGCGAGAAGGTATATACAAAATAATATGGATCAGATGATTTGACCATTTTACCGGGTATGTCTGGGTCGAATATAAATCGACTAACGGACTGCAACATGGTCCCCGACCCGACAGATACAGCGCCGACGCCGATCGGCCGACGCCAAGGAGACATCATGACGACCCACCCGGACGCGTCGCGCGCCGCCTACTACGCACGGATCGCCGAGCAACGCCTGGCGCCGCTGTGGGAATCGCTGCACAACCTCGTGCCGAAATCCCCGCAGCCGGCCGCGCAGGCCGCGATCTGGAAGTACGCGCAGGTGCGCGACCTCGTGATGCAGGCCGGCAGCGTGATCAGCGCGGAAGAGGCCGTGCGCCGTGTGCTGGTGCTGGAGAATCCCGGGCTGCCCGGCAAGTCGAGCATGACGCCGAGCCTGTACGCGGGGCTGCAGCTGATCCTGCCGGGCGAGATCGCGCCGAGCCACCGGCATACGCAGTCGGCGCTGCGCTTCATCGTCGAAGGGTGCGGCGCGTGGACGGCCGTGAACGGCGAGCGCACGACGATGCATCCGGGCGACTTCATCATCACGCCGTCGTGGGCGTGGCACGACCACGGCAATCCGTCGGTGGACGAGGGCGGCGAGCCGGTCGTGTGGCTCGACGGGCTCGACATTCCGCTCGTCGCGAACCTCGACGCGGGCTTCGCGGAGAACTACCCGGAAGCCGTGCAGCCCGTGAATCGCCCGGAAGGCGACAGCCTCGCGCGCTTCGGTCACAACATGGTGCCGGTGCGGCATCGCGCGAGCGATCCGACGTCGCCGGTGTTCAGCTATCCGTATGCACGCACCCGCGAGGCGCTCGACGTGCTGTACCGGAACGGCGAGCTCGATGCGTGGGACGGCGTGAAGCTGCGCTACGTGAACCCCGCGACGGGTGGTTGGCCGATGCCGACGATTGCCACCTTCATGCAGTTCCTGCCGGCCGGTTTCGACGGCCGCACGTACCGCAGCACCGACGCGACGATCTACTGCGTCGTCGAGGGCAGCGGCACCGCGCACATCGGCGGCAACGCATTCGAATTCGAGCCGCACGACATCTTCGTCGTGCCGTCGTGGGCGCCGGTGCGGCTGTCGGCGTCGTCCGACAGCGTGCTGTTCAGCTATTCCGACCGGCCCGTGCTGTCCGCGCTGAACCTGCTGCGCGAAGCGCGCGACTGACACCGGCCGGTTTTTCGCCTCGCTTTGTCGATCCATTTCTCGTGCGCCGCCGCGCGGCGCGCGTCCCTTTGTTCATGTCTACGCTGGAGCTGTTCATGACTTTCGTTTTCCCGCCCGAAGCGCCCGTGGCGCTCCCCGTCGCCGGCAGCGACGCCCGATTCGCGGTGCGCCGCGTCTATTGCGTCGGCCGCAACTACGCGGCGCATGCGCGCGAAATGGGCTTCGATCCCGATCGCGAGCCGCCGTTCTTCTTCTGCAAGCCGGCCGATTCGATCGTGCCGGTCGCGTACGGCGAAACGCTCGATCTCGCGTATCCGTCGCAGACGCAGAACTATCACTACGAAGCCGAACTCGTCGCGGTGATCGGCAAGGGCGGTTCGGACATTCCGCTCGAGCGCGCGCTCGAACACGTGTGGGGCTATGCGGTCGGCCTCGACATGACGCGCCGCGACTTGCAGATGAAGATGCGCGAAATGGGCCGGCCGTGGGAGATCGGCAAGGCGTTCGACCGCTCGGCGCCGATCGGGCCCGTGCATCCGGCAGGCGATGTCGGTCATTTCGAGCAGGGCGGCCTGTGGCTGACCGTCAACGGCGCGACGAAGCAGAAGAGCGACGTGTCGCACCTGATCTGGTCGGTCGCGGAAACGGTGGCCGACCTGTCGAAGTTCTTCCGCCTTGAACCGGGTGACGTGATCTTCACGGGCACGCCGGAAGGTGTCGGCGCGGTGGTCGCTGGCGACGTGATGAAGGTCGGCGTCGAACGGCTCGGCGAACTGGCCGTGCGCGTGGTCTGACGCATCTTCCTCGAAAGGCGACATCGTGCAACTGCATAGCTTCTTCAACAGTTCGACGTCCTACCGGGTGCGCATCGCGCTCGCGCTGAAAGGGATGCCGTATGACACGCTGCCGGTGAACATCCGCACCGGCGAGCATCGCGACGCGGCCTACGTCGCGAACGTGAACCCGTCCGCGGCGGTGCCGGCGCTGGTCGACGGCGATTTCCGTCTCGGCCAGTCGCTCGCGATCCTCGATTACCTCGACCAGATCCAGCCGACGCCGCGACTGATTCCGCTCGAACTGCGCCGTCGTGCGCACGTGCTGGAACTCGCGGCGCTGATCGCCTGCGACATCCATCCGGTCAACAACCTGCGCGTGCTGCGCTATCTCGACAGCGAGCTGAAGGTCACGCCACAACAGAAGACCGCGTGGTACCGGCACTGGATCGCGGAAGGGATGGCCGGCGTCGAGCGGCTGCTCGCGCGCTCGGGCGAGGGCCCGTGGTGCTTCGGCGACACGCCGACACTGGCCGACGTGTGTCTCGTGCCGCAGGTCGCGAACGCGTTGCGGATGGACTGCGACCTGAGCGCCTATCCACGCAGCCTCGCGGTGTATGAACACGCGCGGCATGAGCCGGCGTTCGACGCGGCGCAGCCGCAGCGGCAACCGGATTACGTCGAGTAACAAGAAAGAAGCAGGAGACAGACATGGACGAGACACAAGACAACGGCCGGCGCGTGCTGGTGATCGGCGGCGGCATCGGCGGCCTCGCGACGGCGCTCGCGCTCGCGCGCCAGGGCATTCGCGTGAAGCTGCTCGAACAGGCCGAGCAGATCGGCGAGATCGGCGCGGGAATCCAGCTCGCGGCGAACGCGTTCAATGCGCTCGATGCGCTGGGTGTCGGCGAGGCCGCGCGCAGCCGGGCCGTGTTCACCGACTGGCTGCAGCTGATGGATGCGGTCGATGCGCGCGAGGTTGCGCGCATCGATACGGGCGCCGCGTACCGCGAGCGCTTCGGCAATCCGTATGCGGTGATTCATCGAGCGGACATTCACCTGTCGATCTACGAGGCGGTCAAGGATCATCCTTTGATCGAGTTCCGGACGAGCACGCAGGTGTGCGGGTTCGAGCAGGACGGCAACGGCGTGACCGTGACCGACCAGCACGGCGAACGTTATCGCGCCGATGCAGTGATCGGCTGTGACGGCGTGAAATCGGCGATCCGTCATGCGCTGATCGGCGATGTGCATCGCGTGACGGGCCACGTCGTGTATCGCGCGGTGGTCGACGTCGACAACATGCCGAAGGATCTGCAGATCAATGCGCCGGTCGTGTGGGCCGGCCCGCATTGCCATCTCGTCCACTATCCGCTGCGCGGCGGGCGGCAGTACAACCTCGTCGTCACGTTCCACAGCCGCGAGCAGGAAACTTGGGGCGTGCGCGAGGGGAGCAAGGAAGAAGTGCTGTCGTACTTCGACGGCATTCATCCGCTGCCGAAGCAGATGCTCGACCGGCCGACGTCGTGGAAGCGCTGGGCCACCGCTGACCGCGACCCGGTCGAACGCTGGAGCGCGGGCCGTGCGACGGTGCTCGGCGACGCCGCGCATCCGATGACGCAATACATTGCGCAGGGCGCGTGCCAGGCGCTCGAGGACGCGGTGACGCTCGGCGCGGCCGTCGCGCAGGCCGACGGCGATTTCGAGGCGGCGTTCGCACTGTACGAACGCGCGCGGATTCCGCGCACCGCGCGCGTGCTGTATTCGGCGCGCGAGATGGGGCGGATCTATCACGCGAAGGGCGTCGAGCGGCTGGTGCGCAACGGGCTCTGGGTCGGCCGCACGCAGGCGCAGTTCTACGACGCGCTCGACTGGCTGCACGGCTGGCGCGCAGAGGATTGCCTGAAGACGGTCGCATAACGCATCCGTTCAGCCCGAATCCGGCGGCGCGCATTTTTCAACGACGTACGACGCGCGACCGCCTTCCTGGAGGAGACACCATCATGGCCGATACGCTGTCCATCGACGTCAGCGAATGGATCGACCGGCATCGCGTTGCGCCGTTTCAGGCCGCGATCGTCGTCCTGTGCTTCCTGATCGTCGCGATCGACGGTTTCGATACCGCATCGATCGGTTTCATCGCCCCCGTCATCCGCGTGGAATGGGGCCTGTCGCCCGCGCAGCTTGCACCGGTGTTCGGCGCGGGGCTCGGGGGGCTGATGGCCGGCGCGCTCGTGTTCGGGCCATTCGGCGACCGGTTCGGCCGCAAGCGCCTGCTGCTCGCGTGCGTGGCGTGCTTCGGCATCGCGAGCGCCGCGTCGGCGAGTGCGGGCGGCCTGACCGAGCTGATCGCGTGGCGCTTCGTGACCGGGCTCGGGCTCGGCGGCGCGATGCCCAATGCGATCACGCTGACCTCCGAATACTGCCCGGCACGACGCCGTTCGCTGCTGGTGACGACGATGTTCTGCGGCTTCACGATCGGCTCCGCGCTTGGCGGGCTCGCGGCTGCGTCGCTGATCGAGCACCACGGCTGGCGTTCGGTGCTCGTCGTCGGCGGGGCTGCGCCGCTGCTGCTCCTGCCGGTGCTCGCGTGGCGGCTGCCGGAATCGGTGCGCTATCTCGTCAATCGGCACGCACCTTCCGCGCGGATCGCCGCGATGCTCGGCCGCATTGCGCCGGATCCGCATCTTCTGAACGCGTCGTTCACCGCGCCGGCCGGCAAACCGGCCGGATCGCCGCTTGGCCGCCTGTTCGGCGCCGACCTGCTGCGCGGCACGCTGCTGCTGTGGCTCACGTTCTTCATGAGCCTGCTCGTCATCTATCTGCTGTCGAGCTGGCTGCCGACGCTGCTGCGCACGACCGGTGCGACGCTGCAGACGGCTGCGCACGTGACCGCGATGTTCCAGGTCGGCGGCACGTTCGGCGCGATCGTCCTCGGCTGGCTGATGGACCGTTTCGACCCGCATCGCGTACTGGCCTGCAGCTACGCGGCGGCCGGCGCATTCGTCGCCGCGATCGGTGTGTTTGCCGCGTCGCCGTGGGGCGCCGCGCTCGCCGTGTTCGCGGCCGGCTTCTGCGTATCGGGTTCACAGGTCGGCGCCAATGCGCTGTCGGCCGCGTTCTATCCGACCGAGTGCCGCACCACCGGTGTAAGTTGGGCGAACGGGATCGGCCGCGGCGGCTCGGTCGTCGGATCGATGGCGGGTGGTGCGATGCTGGCGATGGGCGTGCCGTTGTCGACTGCCTTTGCCGTCGTCGCGGCGCCGTGCGTGATAGCGGCGATCACAGTGCTGGCGCTCGGCATGGTTCGTGCTGGCGCGGCGCGCGCACCGACCGCGAAGACGATGGCGGGCGAGCAGGCCTGAGCGAAGGAGGGCGCAAGGCCGTCAGCCGGCAAACAGGGAGATACAACATTATATGATTTAATATAATATCGATTCTTTAATTGTCTTCCTGCGCCGATGAACGACGATCTTTCCGCCGGGTTCCCGGAACCCGACCCGATGCGCGCGGCCGCCGAATCGGCCTGCGCGCTGCTCAAGGTGCTGTCGAATCCCGACCGGCTGCTGCTGCTCTGCGAGCTGTCCCAGGGTGAGCGCCGCGTGAGCGATCTCGAGGCAGCGCTGGATATCCGTCAGCCGACGCTGTCGCAGCAGCTCGGCGTGTTGCGGGACAACGCGCTGGTTCGCACGCGCCGCGACGGCAAGAACATTCACTACTCGCTCGACAGCCCGGCCGCGATCGCGGTGATGGGCGTGCTGTACGAACAGTTCTGCGGCCCGGCCGCGAAGGGGCGGCGCGATGCAGCTTGATGCACTTCATTTCACGCCGTGGCTGTCGCTGGCCGGTGGCGTGCTGATCGGGCTCGCGGCCGCGTGGCTCGTCGCGTTCAACGGCCGGATTGCCGGCATCAGCGGCATCGTCGGCGGCTTGCTCACGGCACGCGCCGGCGAGCGCGACTGGCGCGTCGCGTTCGTCGCCGGGCTGATCGCGGCACCGCTCGCGACGCACATCGCCGGGAACAGCCTGACGCCGCAGATCGATGCAGGCTGGTTCGAGTTGCTGGCGGCCGGGCTGCTGGTCGGAATCGGCACGCGGTACGCGGGAGGCTGCACGAGCGGCCACGGCGTATGCGGGATGTCGCGCGGCGCGCTGCGCTCGGTGGTCGCGACGGCAGTCTTCATGGTCGCGGGCTTCGCGACCGTATTCGTGCGACGGCACGTGTTGGGGGGCTGACATGCAGGCAGGATTCGCGTTTTTGGCGGGGCTGCTGTTCGGCGTCGGCCTCATCGTGTCGGGCATGGCCAATCCGCAGAAGGTGTTCGGCTTTCTCGACCTGGCGGGCCGCTGGGATCCGTCGCTCGCGTTTGTGATGGCCGGCGCGACGGGCGTGGCCGTGTTCTCGTTCGCATGGGCGAAGCGCCGGACGCGGTCGTGGCTCGGCCTGCGGATGCAGTTGCCGGCCCTGCGAGCGATCACCGTGCGCCTGGTTGCCGGAAGTGCCGTGTTCGGCATCGGCTGGGGGATCGCCGGGTTCTGCCCGGGGCCCGCGATCGTGTCGATCGGCTTCGGGTCGGCGAAGGGGATCGGGTTCGTCGTCGCGATGCTGGCAGGGATGGCGGTATTCGAGTGGATCGAGCGTCGCAGGAGCGCACGGTGATGCCGTGACCGCCGCGTGCGAGGCAGGCTGCGGCGGTTGAACCGGCCGAGGGCGGTCGATCCGCATGAGTGTGGCCGAACCGGACCGCGCCAGATCTCCGCCGGATGATGCGGTGTCAGCCTGACGCTCCTCCATGACACCACGGCAAGTCTCCTTTTCACGAATGCTCGCGCACACGATGGCCGCCGTGCATCCTTGCGGACAGCCGGCGCAGGATTGCGCGCCACGCCACGAGCAAACCCCTCCGGCTCGCCGGTTCCACGATCGCCGTGCTGACTGCGCCGGCGCCGCCGGCCGACAGTGCCACGTGGCCGGCCGTCTCGAGCGTCAGGCATTCGCCTTCGTCGAGCAAGCGGCGAATGTGCTGCGGCGCGTCGGGGAGCCAGTCGAGCCCGCCGTGGCGCAGCGTGACCGCAAGCGCGCCGTCGAGCACGATCACCCGGCTGCCCTTGTCGAACCACGCAAAGTGGCTTTGCCCGGCGTCGAGCCGGATGTGATGCGTTTGCATGGCGATTCCCTTTCCCGGTTGCGCGGCCTCGCGACGGCGAGGCGACAGCGTGCAGTCAGGTTAGGGAAACGGGCACCGGCACGACAGATTCAGGGGGCGGGAATCTGTTGCGGTGCAGACGACGATTTTGCGTTGCTGTATCGGTGGTTTTCCCCGGAGTCTGTATCTGGCGTGCCATCGGGCGAGCGGGCACGATCGCCTGTATGACGCCTTTCACCGATTCATCCCGCCCACCGTTGCCGCTGGACGGCGAGCCGCTTTACGAACGGCTCGCCGAGCATTACCGCCGCATCATCGCGGCCGGCACGCTGGCGCCCGGCGACCGGATGCCGTCGGTGCGCGCGTTCATGGCACAGCACGGCGTGAGCCTGTCGACCGCGATCCAGGCGTTCCGGCGGCTCGAGGATACGGGCTGGTGCGAGGCGAAGCCGCGTTCCGGCTACTTCGTGCGGCGCCGCGCGGCGGTCGCGCTCGACACGCTGCCGGAAAGCGATGGGCCGCCGCTGAGCGTCGAGCCGCCGTTCGCGGGCCTGCACGAACGCGTGTCTCGCGTGATCGACCGCGCCAACGCGGCGCCCGATGCGCTGAATCTCGGCGGCGCGTCCGCGCTGGCCACGCTGTATCCGGCCGAGCGCCTGCAGGCGCTCGCGATCCGGCTATTGCGGCGCAAGCCCACCTTGCTGACCGATGCGGGGCCCGTCGGCGGTTCGCCCGAGTTCCGGCAGACGATGGCCAAGCGCGCGCTCTCGTATGGCGTAACGGTGACGCCGGACGACGTGATGTCGACGAGCGGTGGCGTCGATGCCGTGAATCTCGCGTTGCGTGCGGTGGCGCGCCCCGGCGACACGATCGCGATCGAATCGCCGGCGTTCTTCGGCTTGATCCAGTTGCTCGAAAGCCTCGGCTTGCGCGCACTCGAAATCCCGGCCAGCCCGACAACCGGCCTGTCGATCGAGGCGCTCGAAGTGGCGCTGACCGCGTATCCGGACATTCGGGCCGTGGTCGTCGTGCCGAACCTGCAGAACCCGCTCGGCTGCGTGATGCCTGACGGGCGCAAGGCCGCGCTCGTCTCGCTCTGTTCGCGTCACGGCGTGGCCGTGATCGAGGACGAGCCATATCGCGAACTCGTCGAGGCGCCACAGGCGGTCAAGCCGGTGAAGGCATGGGATCGCGACGGCACGGTGATCTACTGCCCGTCGTTCAACAAGGTACTGGCCCCCGGGATGCGTCTTGGCTGGATCAGCGCGGGGCGCTGGCACGCGCGCGTGAAGATGCTGAAGTTCGCGCACAGCCGGCACAACGCTGCGTTGCTGCAAGCCGTTGCGGCCGAATTCGTCGGTTCGGGCGCGTTCGATCGCCATCTCCGCCGGTTCCGCGAACAGCTGAGCGTGCAGCGCGACGTGACGATCGACGCGATTGCACGGCATTTCCCGGCTGGAACCCGGATGAACCAGCCGCCAGGCGGCATGCTGCTGTGGATCGCATTGCCGGACGGCGTGCGCTCCGAGGCGCTGTTCGACGCCGCGCTTGCGCACGGCGTCAGGATCGCGCCCGGTTCGATCTTCTCGAATTCCGACCGCTTCGACGGCTATATCCGGCTCGCTTGCACGCGCGTGTTCGATGCGGCGCACGAAGCGGCGTTCGAAACGCTCGGCCGCCTCGTACGGGAAGCCATGGCGGCCACGTAAGCGCGGTGGCGGCTGGCCGAGCTTGCGAAGACGCAAGCCCCCCGGCTTTCCGGGCCACCGACTCGGCAAGCCGCCGCCATTTCATCGGCTGGCCGAGTGCGTGGCGAGGTGCTGGCGGATCAGCGACAGGTAACGATCGCCGACCGAGAAATCGCGCGCGGCGCGCGGCCGTTCGGCCTGGCGCAGCGTGGCCGGTGCGCTCATGCCCAGATATCGGCAAACGGCGGACGGGAAGGGCTTGCGTGTATGCCCGAGCTGGCGAGCCGCGTGCTCGACGCGGGCATCGCCGACCTGGGCGCGGAGCCACGCCAGCACTTGGCGATCGGCTTCGTTGACGATACGGACCAGATGTTCCATCGCGCGCCTCACTGTTCATAAATACAGTGCTGTAAATATAACCAGTGTTCGGGGCGGCCGCAAGCGGGCGCGCATGCGGCTGGCCGTTCGGCCAGGGTCAGCGAGCCGGCGCAGCGGTTCGCGTGATCCGGGCAACAGGGGCCGCGGGCGCGGCGACCCCCGTATAGCGCGCGTCGGTCAGCGTGCCGAGGAACGCGACGATGTCGTCGATCTCCGTGTCGGTCAGCGCGGGCAGCGTGCCGGGCCGGCGGTTCATCGGCGTCGAGTTGACGTTGATGTTGCCGCGATAGGCGGCCGGCACATCGTCGAACGTTCTGGCCCCGTGATACCAGAAGCCTGGGTCAGTCGAGCGCGTGTTGTAGAACGCGACCGCGTCGCGCAGCGTCGTGAACACGCCGTTGTGCATGAACGACTGCTTGACCGCGACGTTGCGCAGCCCCGGCGTGCGCAGGTAGCCGCACCATTGCGTCGGCTCGGGCCAGCGCAGCCGCCGTGCGGTGTCGCACAGGCCGTTGTCGAAATGACGCGGATCGCGGTTTGCCGGCAGCGCGCGATTGCGCGGCACCGCGATCGCGTCGTAGCCGAAATCGGTGAAAAGCGAACGCTCCGGGCGGCTCGATGTCTCCGACAGCGTGTGGCAGCTCATGCAATTGCCCTTGTCAGGATTCCGGAACAGCGCGAGGCCGCGCATCTCGGCCGGTGCGAGCGGTTTGCGCGTGCGCAGGAATGCGTCGAAACGCGACGTGAACGGCGCCATCTCGTCGCTCTGCAGATAGGCTTCGACGGCCAGGCCCAGCGCACGCACCAGTTGCTCGGGGTCGCGCTGCACCGATGCGCCGAAGCGCGCGGCGAGCTCGGGCGCGAGTTCGGTCGCGTCGACCTTGCGCAGCAGCGCGGCCGGCGACCGGTTGTTCATCTCGTTCGGATCGAACAGCGGCCCGCGGATCTGCTCGGCGAGCGTATCCGCACGGCCGTCGCTGAACAGGCCGCCGAACGGTGACGGCGCGGGCGCGTCGTCGTCCTGGTAGAAGTGGCGGCGCGGCACGTAGCGCACATAGAGCAGCGAGGGTGCGTTGCGCTGGCTGAAACGCCCGGGACGGCTGCCTTCCGGCACGCCGGGCCCCGCGAGCGAGGCGGCCGACAGCGTCGGCGCGAACGCGCGCCCCGGGTCGTGGCAACCCGCGCACGACATGCCGCGCGGCTCGGACAGCCGCGAATCGAAGAAGATCCGGCGGCCGAGCGCGACGAGCGTCGGGTCGGGCGCGAATCTCGCGGTAGCCGCATCGATCTTGCCCGTCACTTGCGGCGTGCCGTTGCCGATCGTGTCGACCACGCGTGAAGGCGGCGCACCGGGCAGCAGGACGGTTTCGGCCGGCGCGGCTTGAGCCGCGAGCGTCAGGCCGGCGAGCACGGCAGCGGCCAGTGTGCGCAGCGTTTGCCGGCCGCGCGCATGGCGGCCGTCACATCGAACTTCCTCACTCACGGCGCAATGAACCCCGTCTTGTCGCAAGCGAGCGTCGTGCCCGACTGGTTGCACGACGCGAGCAGCTTGCCGGCCGCCGAATACGCGTGGAACACCCAGCCGGTCGCCGGGGCGGCCCGGCGTTCCATGATCAGGAAACCGAAGCTGTTGTTGTGCGACAGCCGCTCGATCACGGCGCCCGGTGCGGGCGTCAGGCCGGCCGGGAACGGGTCGGGCAGCGCGACGTCGAGATTGTCGCCGCCGTTGCCGGACACGATCGTCGCCGGGTGCCCGGACGAGAAGTTGATCGCCTGGAAATCGTGCACGTGCCCGTGCAGCGCGACGTGCACGCCGGGCGGATAGTACGCCTGCGCATTGAGGCTCGACATCACCGACTGCAGCGCGAGGTTGCCCGGCGCGGGCGTGCTGCCGGCGATCGGCGCGAACGCGAGGATCGGATGGTGGTTCGTGAAGATCGTCGTCGTCATGCCGGCCTTCGACGCGAGCGCGGCGACCGTCTGGAACTGCTTCTGGTAGATGCCGAATTGCGCGTCGGTCGTCTTGAGCGGCGTGCGGCCGACCTTCGCGGTGTCGAACACGATCACCTGCGAGCCGCCGCCGAGCGATACCGCATAGGGTTCCGAATAGTTCGCGTTGTTGTCGTTGGCCGGATCGTCGCACGAGCGCGCGGCCGCATACGGGCGCGGATCGAGGAAGCGGAACCAGCCCTGGCCCGCGCGCGCGCATTCCTCGTGGTTGCCGCGCACGACGACCCACGGTGCCTTCGCGAGCAACGGCGCGGCCGGGCGGAACAGGTCGGCCTGCCACGTATCCCAGCCATAGCCCCACGGGCTGTCCTTGCAGCCGGCGATGTCCGGCGGGCATGCGTTCTCGCGATAGTGGTAGTCGCCGATGTGCATCACCAGGTCGGGCGACAGCTTCGCGACGCTGGCCGCGATCGTGTCGAGCGGCCAGACCGTCGCGTCGTTGCACGCCTGCCATGCGTTGTCGGCTTTCTTCATGCGGCAGCCGGTGTCGGCGATGATCGCGATGCGTTGCGGCTGCGCCTTCGGCAGCGGCAGCGTGCGGCCCGCGACGCTCGCCGCCTGCGCACCGGTCGGCAGTGTCGCCTCGCAGACGGAAACAGGGAAGCTCGACGGCTTCGAATCGGACGGGTCGCTGGCGGTCGGCCGCTGGGCGATGGTCGCGGCGCCCGCGCGCAGGGACATGCGCGACAGCTTGCCGTCGACGGTCAGTTGCGGGCACAGCGGATCGCTGGACGACGCGGGGGTGTAGTTCGTGATGACGCGTGCGATCGCCTGGTTCGTATCGCCGATCTCAACCCATGCGGCCTGGACGTTGACCGACGCACTCGCCGGATCGGCCGGCGAATCGATGTGGTTCGAGCACGCGGACAGCGCGGCGAGGGCAACAAGGGGAGCGCAGCGGACGAGCAAGGCGCGCGGGAGGAATCGTCGCATGGGAGGCACCGTAGGAAAGTCGTCAACGATACGCAGTGTGAATGTAAGAAATATGAAAAAAACGGTGCGCGACGGGGGCTCGCACGCGGGCCGGGCGTCGACGTTGCGGCGGCAGGTCGCGGCCAGGGGGCTTGACCTCAAGCGGGCTTGAAGCAGCAAAGTGCGATGCACGATCAACGAATCAGAAGGGGAATCGACGATGGAAACCAGCCGGCCCAATGACGAACAATCCGCGCTGTGGAACGGCCCGTCGGGGCGTGCCTGGGTCGATACGCAGGCGTCGATCGACCGGATGTTCGAGCCGTTGGAGAGGTTGCTTGTAGAGGCGGCGGCCACGTCGTCCGCGCGCAGCGTGCTCGACGTCGGCTGCGGCACAGGCGGGGTCACGGTTGCAATCGCGCAGCGGCTCGGTGCGCAGGCGCAATGCACGGGCATCGATATCTCGGCCCGGATGATCGACGCCGCGCAGGCGCGCGCCGAACGCAGCGGCGTTCATGCCCGCTTCGTGCGTGCGGATGTGCAGACGCACGCGTTCGCGCCCGCGAGCGTCGACCTGATCGTGTCGCGCCTCGGCGTGATGTTCTTCGACGATCCGGTTCGCGCCTTCGCGAATCTGCGGCATGCGGCGCGGCCGAATGCGCAGATGCGGTTCGTCGCATGGCGCAGCGCGGCGGACAATCCGTTCATGACGATCGCCGAGCGGGCCGCGGCGCCGTTGCTGCCGAACCTGCCCGCGCGGCGGCCCGGCGCGCCGGGGCAGTTCGGGTTCGGCGACCGGCAGCGGATCGCGTCGGTGCTGGCGGACAGCGGCTGGGCGGACATTGCGATCGAGCCGGTCGATCTGGCGTGCGCGCTGCCCGCGCCTGCGCTGGACGACTACATCACCCGGCTGGGCCCGGTCGGGCTGGCGTTGCTGGAAGTGGACGAGGCAACGCGGCGGCGCGTGGTCGACACGATGCGTGCCGCGTTCGAGCCTTACGTCGACGGTGCGGATGTGCGCTTCGACGCAGCATGCTGGTTCGTGACGGCGCGTGCACCGTCCGCGTAACGCGTTGCGGTTAGGAAGCGGATCAGGGAAGGAGCGGCCGGTTCGCCCCGCGCGTTGCCGTTCGCGCGGAACGAAACCGGGCCGCGCGACGTCCGTGCGTCAGCGTCGCCGCGCGCGCAGCATCAGCCACGCGCAACCGCCGGCGACCAATGCGAGACCGAGCAGGACCGCCTCGACGCCGAGCGCAAACCCGGGCGGCATGTCCCCGGTGTCCGGCATCGGCGACAGGTTGATGCCCATCGCGATGGCGCCACCGGCGAGCAGCGCCGCGCAGATGATCCAGTAGACCTTGCCGCGCGGCGCCGCGGCGCGGATCCGCCATAGCGCGATGCCGGCTCCACCGAGATAGAGCACGGCGAGCGTGCCGAGCGCGATGACGTCGGAGGCGCGGCTTTGCAGGAACCCGGTCATCGTGTGGCTCCGTCGGGCGTGGCAGGCGGCCACGACGCAGTGAGGGCGGCACGCGGGTTCATTCGGCCTCCGTCGCATGCCCCGGCGCGCGGCTCAGCAGATGCGTGCGCTTGTCGGCCGCGAGCGACACGTAGCGTTCGTACTGGCGCAACACGTCGGCAATTACTTCGTCGCCGCGCAGGTATTCGACGTCGTAGCCAAGCCGCCCGTCCTCGAAGAACGTGACGATCCCGTACACGTGCGCCCGTGCCGCTTCCGGCCCGGCCGCCTCGCGTACGAGGAACGCGGCCGCGGATTTCATCGTCACGCGCACGCCGTACACGAAATCGCGGTGGTCGGCGGTCGGCACGGTGAGACGCACCGCATCGTCGCTATCGCGCTGCACGTTCGCATCGACGCCGCTCGCGCGCAACTCGTCGGCGACTTTGCGCAGCGCGGGCTCGACCGTTTCGGCAACGAACTGGCGTGCTTCCGCTTCGGTCGTCTGCCGCAGGATGTGCGTCAGGCGGTGGCGCCAGTGCTGGCCGGTCCAGAAGCTCGTCGCGGGCGCGACGTCCTGCGAATAGTGCACGCGGTCGGCCGCGAGCCCGCGCCATAGCCCGTAGCAGAGCGCGATCATGATGATCGCGACCGGCAGCGCGGCGATCAGCGTCATCGCCTGCAAGGCGCCGAGCCCGCCTGCGACGAGCAGCACCGCGGCCGTCACGCCGAGCAGCGCTGCCCAGAACAGCCGTTGCCAGACCGGCGAGTGCGCGTTGCCGCGCGTCGCGATCTGGTCGATCACGAACGCGCCCGAATCGGCGGACGTGACGAAGAACACCGCGATCAGCACGATCGCGGCGATCGACAGCACTTGCGACAGCGGCAGGAAATCGAAGAAGCGGAACAGCAGCGAATCGACGTTGGTGGCCGTCTGCGCGAGCGCGCCGGCTGCACCATGTGTATCGAGCCAGATCGCGCTGTTGCCGAACACGGTCATCCACACGAGGTTGAACGCGGTCGGCACGAGCAGCACGCCGATCACGAACTGGCGGATCGTGCGGCCGCGCGAGATGCGCGCAATGAACATGCCGACGAACGGCGACCACGATACCCACCACGCCCAGTAGAGGATCGTCCAGCCGCCGAACCAGCCTTCCTCGCGCGGCGATGCGTACGCGTACGTGCGGAACGACAGGTCGACGAGGCTCGACAGGTACTGGCCGATGTTGTCGCCGAGCGCGCGCAGCAGGAACGCCGTCGGGCCCGCGACAGCCACGAACGCGAGCAGCAGGAACGCGAGCAGCAGGTTCAGCTCGGACAGCCGCCGCACGCCCTTGTCGAGGCCGCTTGCGGCCGACAGCCCTGCGAGGATCACGACGAGCGCGACGAGCCCGATGCGAAACGCATTGCTGCCCGTATCCCAGCCGGCGACCGTATGCAGGCCGGCGCTGATCTGCATCACCCCGTAGCCGAGCGTCGTTGCGATGCCGGCGACCGTGCCGACCAGCGCGAACGCATCGACCGTGTGACCGATCCAGCCGTTGATGCGCTCGCGCAGCACCGGATACAGCCCCGAGCGCAGCGTCAGCGGCAGGTTGTAGCGGAAGCCGAAGTACGCGAGCACGAGCCCCATCAGCCCGTAGATCGCCCACGCATGGAAGCCCCAGTGGAAGAAGGTCATCAGCATCGCCTCGCGCGCGGCGGCGGGCGTGCCCGGGTCGACGGTCGGCGGCTTCAGGAAGTGCTGCATCGGCTCGCCGACGCCGAAGTACATGAGGCCGATGCCCATGCCGGCGGCGAACAGCATCGCTGTCCACGACACGAAGCTGAATTCGGGCTCGGCATCGTCGGGCCCGAGCCGGATGTTGCCGAAGTCGCTCGCGGCGATCAGCACGAGAAACACGAGGAAGCCGGTGACGGCGAGCACGTAGAACCAGTCGAAGCGCGCGATGACCCATTGCTGGCCGGCGGAGAACAGCGCGCCGGCTTCGCTCGGGCGCAATGCGCACACGACGAGCAGTGCGCCGATGACCGCGAGCGCGGGCAGGACGACCTGTGGCTTGAATGTCGTGCGGGGCGAGGGGCGGGAATCTGGCATGGCTGGCATCCAGTTGTGGGCGCAACGAGGCGCGACGCCGCCCGGCGCGCGTGTCGCGCGTCGGACCCTGATACGGCGTGCGTCGAGTGTACCGCGGTGTCAGGACTGCAAGAAGGGGTATGCAGAAGGGATAAACCTGACGAATTGTAAGGTATCGGGAGGGATCGAGAAAACCCGCGCGGTTCGTGCGACGGGCGGGCGCGGCGCTGAAAACGCCGCGGCGGCCGCGTATCGGGTGACCAGACAACATGCGTGGCATGCGCGAAATGCGTGTCGCCCGGGGCGGGGGTAGCGTGCCGAAGGCGCTGTCGAGATGGATCAGAAGATGACGGCGATCCCGGCCATGCCGACGAACTGGCCGTGCGTCGTCGAGGGCGTGAGCTGCTGCGAATCGCCGACGATCGGCATCGCGTCGATCACGTGGCCGGCCCCTTGCGCACCGAGCGTCTGCCCGCTCGAATGCGTGTACGCCTGCAGCGAATCCGGTCAACGTGAAATTGCATTCGAACGAACTTGCTCGGGGTTTTCCCGATGAGCGAGGGCAGTCAACGCACGTGGCGAGGTGCGGCAATCACGCGCGAAAGGCCCGTGCGGCGGGGCTGTGCGAGCGATCGTGTGGTCGAAAGGAGCGGGACGGGGCGTGACGATCGCGATGAAAATTTATTTCTTTTCATGACCGGGATTGTGTAAATTCATTTCCATCATTCTTTCAACAACCCTTCGCATGACGCCTCTCGTTCCGCACGATGCCAGTCACGACGAACCCGCGATCGCCGAGCGGATCGCGTCGGCGATGCCGTTGATGACGCCGATCCATCGGCGCATGGGCGAGTTCGTGCTCGCGAATCCGTTCCGCGCGGCGACGATGCGCATCGACGAACTCGCGCAGGCCGTGAATGCGTCGATCGCGACCGCGAACCGCTTCGCGAAGGCGCTCGGTTTCGACGGCTATCCGGCGATGCGCGCGGCGCTCGTGCGCGGCTTCGAGGCGACCCTCGGGCCGGTCGAGCGGCTGCGTTCCGCGCAGGAGCAGGAGCCTGGTGTACGCGGTGCCGTATGGATCGACGCGGTATTCGACCAGGCCGTCGCGAACATCGAGAACACGCGTGCGCAACTGGACGCAGCCGATGTCGAGGCCGCGGTCGAGGCGATCGTCGGCGCGCGGCGCGTGCTGATCCTCGGCGCGGGGTCGAGCGCGTTTCTCACCGGGCTGATGGAGCACGGGCTGTCCGTCTGTCACGACAATGTGCAGTCGCTCGCGCTGCTCGGCGGCCCGTCGCACGCGGCGCGGCGCTTATATACGGCCGACTCGCGCGATCTCGTGATCGCGCTCGCGTTTCCGCGCTATGTGAAGGACACGATCGAACTCGCCCGTCGCGCGGCAGCGCGCGGTGCACGCGTACTGGGTATCTCCGACGGCCCGCAATCGCCGCTCGCGCCGATCGCGTCGCTGAACCTGTACGTCAAGGCCGAACGGCGCTTCGCGGCTACGTCGGAAGCGGCTGTGCTCGCGATGATCGAGGCGCTGATCGACGCGGTCGCGCTGCGCACGCACCGGTCCGCGAAATCCGCCGCCGAGATGACCGAATTCCTGCTGCCGTGGCTCATGCAGCCGCAAGCGACGCAGCCTGCCGCCAATCCTTCTACTCACCGTCCGAAAAAAACATGACTTCACCCGCGATCGTGGCGATTCACGGCGGCGCAGGCACGATCCTGCGCGATGCGATGGATTCCGACACCGAACGTCAGTACCGTGCCGAACTGACCGCGATCCTGACGGCCGCGCAGCAGGTGCTGGCCGATGGCGGCAGCGCGCTCGACGCCGTCACCGTCGCGGTGCGGATGCTCGAGGACTGCCCGCTGTTCAACGCCGGGCGCGGCGCCGTCTATACGGCCGAAGGCAAGCACGAACTCGACGCGGCGGTCATGGATGGCGCGACGCTCGGCGCCGGTGCGATCTGCTGCGCGACGCGCGTGCGCAATCCCGTGCTCGCCGCGCGGCGCGTGATGGAGGCGAGCGAACACGTGCTGTTCGCCGGTGCGGGCGCCGATGCGTTCGCGGCCGCGCAGGGGCTCGAACTCGCGGAACCGGGCTACTTCGACACCGAGGCACGTCATGCGCAGTGGGTCAAGGCACGCGCGGCAGCCGGCGTGATGCTCGACCACGACGCGGCGACGTTCACGTTCGGCGCTTCCCAATCGCAGCAGCAGCCGGCCGAGCCGCTCGATCCGGACCGCAAGCACGGCACGGTCGGCGCAGTCGCGTGCGACCAGCACGGCCACATCGCGGCGGCGACGTCGACGGGCGGCATCACGAACAAGCAGCCGGGGCGTGTCGGCGATTCGCCGATCATCGGCGCAGGCTGCTATGCGGACGATGCGACCTGCGCGGTGTCGTCGACCGGCACGGGCGAGATGTTCATCCGGCTCGCGACCGCGCACGACGTCGCCGCGCAGATCGCGTACCGCGGCGCGTCGCTCGCCGATGCCGCGCACGACGTCGTGATGAACAAGCTGCCGCGCCTGGCGGGCCGCGGCGGGATCATCGCGGTCGATGCGCAGGGCAACGTCGCGATGCCGTTCAACACCGAAGGGATGTACCGCGGCTACGCACGCGTCGGCGAAGCGCCGGTGGTCGGCATCTATCGCGACGACGACACGGCCTGATTCCGGACCGCACGAGGAGGAGACTCACGATGACTTCGAGCCGTAACCCGTCCGGCCTGGTGCTGCCCGAGCAGCGCGTGGTGGCCGTCGACGACCTGTCGGTCACGTTCCGCCGCGAAGGCGCGACGTTCGACGCGGTGCGCAACGTGTCGTTTCACGTCGATCGCGGCGAGACGCTCGCGATCGTCGGCGAATCGGGCTCGGGCAAGTCGGTCACGTCGCTCGCGCTGATGCGGCTCGTCGAGCACGGCGGCGGCGCGATCACGAACGGCCGGATCGCGTTCCGTCGGCGCGGCGGCGCGCTCGTCGATCTTGCGCAGGCAAGCGGTGCGACGATGCGCGGCATTCGCGGTGCGGACATCGCGATGATTTTCCAGGAACCGATGACGTCGCTGAACCCGGTGTTTACCGTCGGCGACCAGATCAGCGAGGCGATCGCGCTGCATCAGTCGAAGAGCGCGTCGGAAGCGCGTGCGGAGACGCTGCGGCTGCTCGAACTCGTGCGCATTCCGGAGGCGCGCCGCGTGTTCGCGCGCTATCCGCACCAGCTGTCGGGCGGGATGCGGCAACGCGTGATGATCGCGATGGCGCTGTCGTGCCGGCCCGCGCTGCTGATCGCCGACGAGCCGACGACCGCGCTCGACGTGACGATCCAGGCGCAGATCCTGCAACTGGTGCGCGGGCTGCAGGACGAGATGAACATGGGCGTGATCTTCATCACGCACGACATGGGCGTGGTGGCCGAAGTGGCCGACCGCGTGCTCGTGATGTATCGCGGCGAGAAGGTCGAGGAGGGCGAATCGGATCGCATCTTCGCGGCGCCCGCGCATCGCTACACGCGCGCGTTGCTCGCGGCCGTGCCAAAACTCGGCTCGATGCAGGGCACCGACGCGCCCGAGAAATTCCCGCTGCTGAAGGTGGAGGGCGCAAACACGGCAGCACCGGCGCCCGCATCGGCGGCGAATGACGATGTGCAGCCGCCTGTCGATCATGCTGCGCCGCCGATCCTGCGCGTGAGCGATCTCGTGACGCGCTTCCCGGTGAAGAGCGGCGTGTTCGGCCGCGTATCGCAATACGTGCATGCGGTCGAACGCGTGAGCTTTGAATTGCGCGCGGGCGAGACGCTCGCACTGGTCGGCGAATCGGGCTGCGGCAAGTCGACCACCGGCCGCTCGCTGCTGCGCCTCGTCGAATCGCAGAGCGGCTCGATCGAGTTCGACGGCCGCGACATCAGCGCAATGAAGGGGCATGACCTGCAGGCGCTGCGCCGGAACATCCAGTTCATCTTCCAGGATCCGTTCGCATCGCTGAACCCGCGCCTGACGGTGGGCTTCTCGATCATGGAGCCGCTGCTCGTGCACGGCGTCGCGAGCGGCCGCGAAGCGCAGGCGCGCGTCGACTGGCTGCTCGACAAGGTCGGCCTGCCGCCCGAGGCCGCGCGCCGCTATCCGCATGAATTCTCGGGCGGCCAGCGCCAGCGGATCGCGATCGCGCGTGCGCTCGCGCTGAACCCGAAGGTCGTGATCGCCGACGAATCGGTGTCGGCGCTCGACGTGTCGGTGCAGGCGCAGATCGTCAACCTGATGCTCGACCTGCAGCGCGAGCTCGGCGTCGCATATCTGTTCATCTCGCACGACATGGCCGTGGTCGAGCGCATCAGCCATCGCGTCGCGGTGATGTATCTCGGCCAGATCGTCGAGATCGGCCCGCGCCGCGCGGTGTTCGAGGCGCCGCAGCACCCGTACACGAAGAAGCTGATGAGCGCGGTGCCGGTGGCCGACCCCGCGCGCCGGCACGCACCGCGTCAGCTCGCGGCGGACGAAATCCCGAGCCCGATCCGCGCGGCCGGCGACGAGCCGCTCGTCGCGCCGCTCGTCGCGGTCGGCCCCGATCACTACGTCGCGACGCACCGCGTCGGCGGCGCGTACTGAAGAACTGCATCGCCCTGGCGATGCGCGAGCTTGCAGGAAGTCGAAACCGAAACGCCCGTGAGGCGTCACCGATTCACCGATAGGAGCCCAGCAAAATGACCAAGCAGCATCCGTTCCCGATGTTTCGTCCGCGCGCGTGTTTCGCCGCGCTTGCCGGCGCGTTCGCGCTGTCGGCTGCGGCGCCCGCGTTCGCGCAGCAGACCGCGGTGATGGCGGTGGATTCGACGTTCACGACGATGGACCCGTACGACGCGAACGACACGGTGTCGCAGGCCGTCGTCAAGTCGTTCTACCAGGGGCTGTTCGGCTTCGACAAGGACATGAAGCTCGTCAACGTGCTGGCGACCAGCTACGACGCAAGCCCGGATGCGAAGGTCTACACGATCAAGCTGCGCCAGGGCGTGAAGTTCCACGACGGCACCGATTTCAACGCAGCGGCTGTAAAGGCGAACTTCGACCGCGTGACCGATCCGGCGAACCACCTGAAGCGCTACAACATGTTCCGCGTGATCGAGAAGACCGAAGTGGTCGATCCGTACACGGTGAAGATCACGCTGCGCGAGCCGTTCTCGGCGCTGATCAACACGCTCGCGCACCCGTCGGCCGTGATGATCTCGCCGGCCGCGCTGAAGAAGTGGGGCCGCGACATTGCGCTGCACCCGGTCGGTACGGGCCCGTTCGAGTTCGTCGAATGGAAGCAGACCGACGACCTGAAGGTGAAGAAGTTCGCCGGCTACTGGAAGAAGGGTTATCCGAAGATCGACGCGATCGACTGGAAGCCGGTGGTCGACAACAACACGCGTGCGGCGCTGATCAAGACGGGCGAAGCCGATTTTGCGTTCCGCATCCCGTTCGAGCAGGCGACCGACCTGAAGGGCAACCCGAAGGTCGACGTCGTGGAGCGGCCGTCGATCGTGCAGCGCTACGTGTCGCTCAACATGCAGCAGAAGCCGTTCGACAACCCGAAGGTGCGCCAGGCGCTGAACTACGCGGTGAACAAGGAAGCGCTCGCGAAGGTCGCGTTCGCCGGCTTCGCGACGCCGTCCACCGGCGTCGTGCCGCAGGGCGTCGATTACGCGACGAAGCTGGGCCCGTGGCCGTACGACCCGGCGAAGGCGCGCGCGCTGCTGAAGGAGGCCGGTTATCCGAATGGCTTCGAGACGACGCTGTGGTCCGCCTATAACAACTCGACGTCGCAGAAGGCGATCCAGTTCGTGCAGCAGCAGCTCGCGCAGGTCGGCGTGAAGGTGCAGGTGCAGGCGCTGGAAGCCGGCGAGCGCGTCGCGAAGGTCGAGAGCGCGCCGGATCCGGCGAAGGCGCCGGTGCGGATGTACTACATCGGCTGGTCGTCGTCGACCGGCGAGGCGAACTGGGCGATCACGCCGCTGCTCGCCGGCGCATCGGCGCCGCCGAAGCTCCTGAATACCGCGTACTACAAGAACGACACGGTCGACGGCGATCTCTCGAAGGCGCTGGAGACGGTCGACCGCGCGAAGAAGACCGAGCTCTACACCGATGCGCAGAAGCAGATCTGGACCGATGCGCCGTGGATCTTCCTCGTGCAGGAGAAGATCGTGTATGCGCGCAGCAAGCGGCTTCAGGGCGCGTACGTGATGCCGGACGGCTCGTTCAACTTCGACGAAATCTCGCTGAAATGACAGTGGTGATGACGGCGGTTCGCCCGCCACGCGGTGCCGGCGGCGCAAGCCGCCGGCACGCTGATTCGATCGGTGCCCCATGCTGAATTTTCTCGTCAAACGCCTGTTCGGCCTGCTGCCCACGCTCGCGATCGTCGCGGTGCTGGTGTTCCTGTTCGTCCACCTGCTGCCGGGCGACCCGGCGCGGCTCGCGGCCGGGCCCGAAGCCGACGATGCGACGGTCGCGCTGGTGCGCACCGATCTCGGCCTCGACCAGCCGCTGCCCGCGCAGTTCGTGAACTTCTTCGTGAAGATCTCGCACGGCGATTTCGGCCTGTCGACGCGCAGCAAGCGGCCGGTATCGACCGAGATCGGCGAGCGCTTCATGCCGACGCTGATGCTGACGCTCGTCAGCATGGTGTGGGCGACGGCCTTCGGCATGGCGATCGGCATCGCGTCGGCGGTGTGGCGCAACCGCTGGCCGGACCGCCTCGGCATGACGATTGCGGTGTCGGGCATCTCGTTTCCCGCGTTCGCGCTCGGCATGCTGCTGATGGAAATTTTCTCGGTGAAGCTCGGCTGGCTGCCGGTCGTGCCGGACGGTTCGTGGCGGAGCTACGTGCTGCCGTCGCTGACGCTCGGCGCGGCGGTGGCGGCCGTGATGGCGCGCTTCACGCGCGCATCGTTCGTCGAGGTGCTGAACGAGGATTTCGTGCGCACCGCGCGCGCGAAAGGCGTGCACGAGCCGATGGTGGTGCTCAAGCACTGCCTGCGCAACGCAATGATCCCGGTCGTCACGATGATGGGGCTGCAGTTCGGCTTCCTGCTCGGCGGCTCGATCGTCGTCGAGGTCGTGTTCAACTGGCCGGGCCTCGGGCGCCTGCTCGTCGATGCCGTGACGATGCGCGACTACCCTGTGATCCAGGCGATCGTGTTGCTGTTTTCGCTCGAATTCATCCTGATCAACCTGACCGTCGACGTGTTGTACGCGGTCATCAACCCGACCATCCGGTTCAAGTGAGGCGCCCATGAACGCGACTGTCCAGCCCGCGGCGCCGGCCGCACCGACCGCGATCCGCACGCCGTGGCGCGAATTCTGGCGCAAGTTCCGCAAGCAGACCGTCGCGCTCGTCGCGGGCGGCTTCGTGCTGGCGCTCGTCGTGCTGGCGTTCGTCGGCCCGCACATCGTGCCGTTCGATCCGGAGAACTATTTCGACTACGACGCGCTGAACGCGGGGCCGTCGGCCGTGCACTGGTTCGGCGTCGATTCGCTCGGCCGCGACATCTTCAGCCGGATCATCACGGGCACGCGCATCTCGCTCGCGGCCGGCTTTTTCTCGGTCGCGCTCGGCGCGGTGATCGGCACGTTCTTCGGGCTGCTCGCCGGCTACTACGAAGGCTGGTGGGACCGCATCACGATGCGCGTGGCCGACGTGCTGTTCGCGTTCCCGGGCATCCTGCTCGCGATCGGCGTGGTCGCGATCCTCGGCAACGGGATGGTCAACGTGATCTGCGCGGTCGCGATCTTCAGCATCCCGGCGTTCGCACGGCTCGTGCGCGGCAACACGCTGATGCTCAAGCACATGACCTATGTCGAGGCCGCACGCAGCATCGGCGCGTCGGACTGGACGATCATCATGCGGCACATCCTGCCGGGCACCGTGTCGTCGGTCGTCGTCTACTTCACGATGCGGATCGGCACGTCGATCATCACGGCCGCGAGCCTGTCGTTCCTCGGGCTCGGTGCGCAGCCGCCGACACCGGAGTGGGGCGCGATGCTGAACGAGGCGCGCGCGGACATGGTGACGGCGCCGCACATCGCGATCTTCCCGAGCCTCGCGATCTTCCTGACCGTGCTTGCGTTCAACCTGCTCGGCGACGGGCTGCGCGACGCGCTCGATCCGAAGCTGGAGCGCCGTTGATGGGCAGCGCACCGATGTGGACGGCGACGCTGCCGGCCGGGCCGCGCGGCACGATCGCCGACGTGCCGGGCGTGACGGTCGGCCATTGCACGCTCGATGCCGGCAGCGTGCAGACGGGCGTGACCGTCGTGAAGCCGCATCCGGGCGACGTGTACCGCAGCAAGGTGCCGGCGGGCGCCGCCGTGATCAACGGCTTCGGCAAGAGCGTCGGGCTCGTGCAGGTTGACGAGCTCGGCACGCTCGATACGCCGATCGCGCTGACCAATACGTTCGGCGTCGGCGCGCTCGCGCAGGCGCAGATTCGCGCGGCGATCGCGGCGAATCCGCCAATCGGCCGCGACTGGTCGACCGTCAACCCGCTCGTGTTCGAGTGCAACGACGGCTATCTGAACGATATCCAGGCGTTCGCGGTCACGGCCGCGCATTACGACGACGCATGCCGCGCGGCGTCGCGTGACGTCGCGCGCGGCGCGGTGGGGGCCGGGCGCGGGATGTCGTGCTTCGACCTGAAGGGCGGGATCGGTTCGGCATCGCGCGTTGCCGTCGCGGCCGGCCGGCCCTATACGGTCGGTGCACTCGTGCTCGCGAATTTCGGCCGGCTGCCGATGCTGACGCTCGGCGGCGTGCCGCTCGGGCGCATCGTCGCGCAACGGCGTGCGGCCGAGGCCGCACACGCGGCGCCACCCGAACAGGGCTCGATCATCCTGTTGCTGGCCACCGATGCGCCGCTCGACGCGCGGCAACTGTCGCGGCTCGCGCGCCGCGCGGGCGCGGGGCTGGCCCGCACGGGCTCGGTCTACGGGCACGGCAGCGGCGACATCGCGCTCGCATTCTCCACCGCATACACGATCGCGCACGACGCATCGACTGTCGCGCTGCCGGCCCTCGTCGCCGATGCGGCGCTCGATCCGCTGTTCATGGCCGCGGCCGAAAGCGTCGAGCACGCCATCGCCGATGCATTGCTGCAGGCCGTGACGGTGGCCGGGCGCGACGGCCACGTGCGGCAATCGCTGCGCGATGCGGTGCCCGATCTCGATCGCCTGTTCAACGAAGGCCCCGAAGGACTTCTTACCCAGTCATGAAAATCCTGATTTCGACCGACATCGAAGGCGTCGCCGGCGTGTTCGCCACCGAGCAGACGCGCGCCGGCAATCCGGAATACGAGCGCGCGCGGCGCTGGATGACCGCCGAGGCGAATGCGGCGATCGAAGGCGCGTTCATGGGCGGCGCGCAGGCCGTGTGGGTCAACGATTCGCACGGCGGGTTCCGCAACCTGCTGCCCGACGGGCTCGATGCGCGTGCGCGTGTCGTGCTCGGCAAGCCGCGCACGCTCGGGATGATGGCGGGCCTCGAGCAACAGCCCGATCTCGTGTTCATGATCGGCTATCACGCGAAATCGCAGACGCGCGGCATCCTCGCGCACACGATCAACGGTTTCGCGTTCACGCAGGTGTGGCTGAACGGCGTCGAGCTCGGCGAAGCCGGGCTGTACGGCGCGCTGGCACGTGAATATGGCGCGCACGTCGCGCTGGCCACGGGCGACGACGTGTTCGCGGAGGAAACGCAGCCGCTGTTTCCGGATGCGCATTTCGAGACGGTCAAGACGGCCGGCGGCGCATCGAGCGGCGATACGCTCACGCCCGCCGCGTCGTGTGCACGGATCGCCTCCGCCGCACGCGAAGCGGTCGCGCGGGCACTGTCGGCAGGTGTGCACGCGGGCGTCCATCGGCCCGTGCCGGCCGCTTGCACGCTGCGCGTGCAGACGGCGGCGCTGGCCGACCTGTTCTGCGTGCTGCCGTCGCTGGAGCGCGTCGATGCGGTCACGCTGCGCTTCGACGGGCCTTCGGTCGAGCATGTGGTGCGCACGTTGAACAGCCTGTCCGCGATGTCGTTCATGTTGCGGTGATGTGTGCCGCAGCGATGTCGCAGGCGTGCGACCGGTCAATGCGCGGCGGCAGGGCTCGTTGTCACGGCAAGCAGGAACGTTTCCATTGCCGCGACCAGCGCGAGCGGCGTCTCGTTCATCGGATAGTGGCCCGCATTGCGCAACACGTCGACGGTGGCGAGCGGATAGCGCCGCAGGTAAGTGCGGGCCATCAACGCTGCGTCGAACGCCGGATCGTGCTCGCCGATCAGCACTTTCACCGGATGGATGCCGGCGATCTCGTCGCCGAAATCCGTATCGGCCCACGCGCGGAAGTACGCGCCGAACGCCGTCGGCGACGAACGGGCTGCCGAATACGCGGCTTTCCATGCGACCCAGGCGGCGGGCAGCCGGCCGCCGGTGCTGCGATCGATGATGGTCCGGCGATCGGCGACGTGGTCGGCGGCGCGCTCGAATAACGCGCGTTTCTCTGCGTCGAACGGCAGGCCGCCGCAAGGCACGGGCGTGACCGGCACGAGCGCGCGCACCCGGTCGGGCTTCATGGCGGCGACTTTCTCGGCCGCCATCGCGCCCATCGAGTGGCCGACGACGCTGAAGGTCGCGAAACCGAGCGTATCGGCAAGCGCGAGCGCGTCGGCGGCGATCTCGTCGATCGTGTAGTCGCCCGCTGCGTCGCGCATGCGGCCGTAACCTCGGTAATCCATGAATACATAGCTGAAATGCTCACGCGACAGCCACGCTTCGACGGGTTCGAACGCGTGGGCGTCGCCGAACCAGCCGGGCAGTACAAGAACAGGGTGGGGGCCGTCCCCCACACGATGAAACGTATTCGGCATGTCCGCTCCGATGCAGTGGTAATCCGGCCGATCAGGCCGACGGGTCTTGCGGCCGTGAGGTCACGCAAGGGTGGAGCGGATCGTAATTCGCGCGAAGGAGACCCGCCTTTGATATCGGGTCATTGATGATGGAATTCGGGCCGTGAGAAATACGCTGCTAGATCCCTACGAACACATTCCGCGAAGCGTGGTCGTGACCGCGAACGACTACGCGGCGGGCACGACGTTTCCGGAGCACGCGCACGGGCGCGGGCAATTCGCGTTCGCGTCGCGCGGCACGATCAGCGTGTCGACGCCGCACGGGCGCTGGCTGGTGCCGCCGCAGCGCGCGTGCTGGGTGCCGGCCGGCGTGCGGCACGAAATGACGATGACCGGGCCGGTCACGATGCTCAACACGTTCGTGTCCGGCGACGCCGCGCTCGAGGCGGGCCTGCCCGAGCAGTGCGGCGTCTATGGCGTATCGGCGCTGCTGCGGCAACTGATCGACGACGCGATCGACCTGCCGGCCCTGTACGACATGGACGGGCGCGCGGGCAAGCTGATGGCGCTGCTGGTCGCGGAAATCGCGACGATGCCGCGCCTGTCGCTGCATGCGCCGCTGCCGGCCGATGCAAGGCTCGCGAAGGTGTGCCGGCACCTGCTCGCGTCGCCGTCGATCGCGGCCGATCTCGACCAGGTGGCCGCTGACGCCGGCGTGAGCCGGCGCACGTTCACGCGGCAGTTTCGCGCGCAGACGGGCGTGAGTTTTGCCGCATGGCGCCAGCAGGTGTGCATGCTCGCGGCGATCGCCCGCCTGAGCAACGGGCAACCGGTCACGCGCGTCGCGCTCGATCTCGGGTACGCGAGCGCTAGCGCGTTCACGTCGGCGTTTCGCCGCATTCTGGGCGATACGCCGAGCCGCTATCTGGAGATTCGGCGCTGACCGGAACGAATCCGCGCGCGCCACGCCGGTGCGCCGGTTACCGCCAAAAAAATACGCGCCTGCCAAGTTCGGTCAGACGCGTTTAAAGGCACCCGGTCAGAAAAAAATGCGCGCACAGCCTGCCGGGCGGTGTCGCGCATTACATGCGTAATTATTGCCGATGCTGATTTAATCCCGTTGGTGCGTTGCGGATAACGAAGGATACGCCGCATAACGCGCAAACGATATCCCGTCCGACCGACGATTGATGTGCAGTCGCAGCATGCGTTTCAATCGCGCGTTCGATACAGGGGCCGGAAGCGGCTGATATCGGATGTCTGTACCCGTGGCCCGGCGCGATGCGCCGCAGCATCGAATGATGGCGACTGACCACGAAAAACGCCGCTTGGCGCGATGCCTGTCGGTATCGCGCCACACGGCGATGCGGTAGCGGGCGAAGCCGGCGTGTGCCGACACGCGCGTCACACGTCGAAGAACACCGTTTCGTCCGGCCCCTGCATGCGGATGTCGAAGCGGTAGACGACCGGGCGGCCCGGCTGCGCGTCGCGTTTCGCGACGAGCGTCGTGCGGCGCTCGGCCGGCACCGCGTTCAGCACCGGGTCGGCTGCGTTCGCGGCCGCTTCGTCGTCGAAATACACGCGCGTGAACGCATGGGTGAGGATCCCGCGCATCATCACGGTCACGTTGATGTGCGGCGCTTCGCCGGCGGCGATGCGGCCGGGCTTCACCGTCTCGACGACGAAGCGCTGCTGCGCATCGGTGCCGGTGCCGACCCGCGCGAAGCCCGTGAAGCCGGATTTCGCGATGTCGTCGCGCGACGCGGGGTAGCGGCCCGCGCCGTCCACCTGCGTGAATTCGAGCACCGCGTCGCCGACGACGTTGCCGTCGCCGTCGAACACCTGGCCGACCAGCAGCACGTGCTCGCCTTCGGCGTGTGCCGCGGCGATCGTCGGCGTGAACAGGCTCTTCAGGTCGTAGTCGTATTGCTGCGGGCACAGGCCGTACGCGAAGTACGGGCCGACCGTCTGCGAAGGGGTTTGCTTCAGCGTCGTCATGGTTCAGCGCTCCATCGGGGTAGCGTCGCGGCCGCGCAGCACGATGTCGAATTCGTAGCCGAGCGCATAGCCTTCTTCGGTGATGTCCATCGAGAAGCGCGAGATCAGGCGATCGCGCGCGGCCTCGGGCGTGCCCTGGAAGATCGGGTCGTACGCGAGCAGCGGGTCGCCGGGGAAGTACATCTGCGTGACGAGACGCGAGCCGAAGTAATCGCCGAACAGCGAGAAGTGGATGTGATTCGGGCGCCACGCGTTCGGATGGTTGCCCCACGGATACGCGCCGGGCTTGATCGTCAGGAAGCGGTAGCGGCCTTCGTCATCGGTCAGGCAGCGGCCCGCGCCGAGGAAGTTCGGGTCGAGCGGCGCGTCGTGCTGGTCGACCTTGTGCACGTAACGGCCGGCCGCGTTCGCCTGCCACACCTCGACGAGCGTGTTGCGCACGGGCTTGCCGCCTTCGTCGAGCACGCGGCCCGTGACGACCATGCGCTCGCCGAGCGGCTCGCCGTTCTTCACGGCATTCTTCGTCAGGTCATGGTCGAGCGCACCGAGATCTTCCGCGCCGTAGACGGGCGCGTACTGGTCGCGGAGCTTCTCCTTCAGCGGGATGAGCGGGCGGGTCGGGCCGCGCTTCACGGACGAACGGTACTCGGGGTGGACATAGGCCGGATGCGACGGCCAGTCGCGCGGCGTGAGGATCGTGGGGGAATCCATCGGGCGTCTCCTGATAGGTATTTCGCGTAGGGGATGGCAGGACTTTAGCCAATCCGGAAAGTTATGCAAAATGACCTTTTTTCGCGAATCGCATAACCGTTTGTTATGTTCGACGCACCAATGAAAATTCCGCCGGACAGGATGCCTGTCCGGCGGAAAAAGCGATCGGGCTTCGCGTCGTCGGTGACGACCCCGTGCACGGCCCTCCAGCCAGCCCGTCGCTGCTTTTTGTGTTTTCGTTCTTGTTGTTATCCGGTCTCCCTGAGCGCGCCCGTTATGACTGACGGCCGGGATCGAACACGATCCCGTCGAATTCGAGTGACAGCGTGCCGCTGCGCAGCAGCGCGGCCGGCGTCGCGTCCCGGTCGGCACCGAGCACGCCGCTCACGTAGTCCGCGCAGAACCCGCGTCGTGTCCGCAGGTTGAAGCGGTTGCCGAGCAGCGCGTCGATCCGCTGTTCCGCCGTTGCATGCACCCGGCGCTGCGCATCGGCGGTCGGTGCGGCGACGCGGCGCGCCAGTGCGATGCGCCCGGCATCGGTGCGGGCGACGAAGCGCGACAGCGGCGTGAGCTTCGTCCAAGCAAACGCGGATTCGGCGATCAAGGGCTCGTCGCCCGACGTATCGACGACGATGCCGAAGCGATTGGCCCACGCGCCCGTCGTGCCTGCCGCGTCGCGCGGTGCACTGGCCGGCACGCGGATGAACACGAGATCCCCGACGTGCGCACTGGCGGCCAGCGTGCGGATCGTGGCGAGCGGCATCGTGCGATCCGTGTCGCGTGCATCGCGCGGGGCGGTGTGGTGCGATTCGTAGGCGGCGATTTCGGTTCGGGTGGTCATTTCAGCTCCGTCGTTCAGTGACAGCACGGAGCGGATTATGCAGACAAGTATCCGAAAGTGTTCATCTGCGTGCACAGGTAGCCTAATATCTGACCTTGAGCATCATTTTTCGATACCAATATGACCGAAACCGCCCAACTCATCGAAATGCTGAAGCGCCAGTTGAAGGCGCAGGGCATGACCTACCGCGACGTCGCGCGGGCGCTCGACGTCTCCGAGACGAGCGTGAAGCGGCTGTTCGCCAGCGGCCGCTTTACGCTGGAGCGTGTCGTGGAGATCGCGCAGCTCCTCGGCTTTACGCTGGCCGAGCTCGTGCAGGAGGCTTCCGCGTCGGCGCCGAGGCTGCGCGTGCTGACCGAGCAGCAGGAGGCGCTGCTCGTGTCGGACGACAAACTGCTGCTCGTTGCTGTCTGCGCAATCAACTACTGGACCGTGCAGGACATCGTGTCGGCCTATCAGGTGACGCAAGCCGAGTGCGTGAAATACCTGCTGATGCTCGACCGGATGAACGTCGTCGCGCTGTTGCCGGGCGACCGGATTCGCGTGCGTGTCGCGCGCGATTTCGACTGGCTGCCCGGCGGGCCGATCCGCCGTTATTTCCATGCGCACGCGCTCGGCGATTTTCTCGACAGCCGCTTCGACGGGGAGGGCGAGACGATGACGTTCTCGCAGGGGATGCTGACGGCGGCCGCCTCCGCGGAGCTCGAGCTGGAATTGCGTCGGCTGCGCAGCAAGGCGGCCGCGCTGCATGCGGAATCGTCGTCCGCCCCGCTCGCACAGAAGCACGGGACGAGCTTGCTGATCGCGAAGCGCATGTGGGAGCCGGCCGGTTTCCAGGCACTGCGGCGTCGCGCGTGACGCATCGTCGAATGCTTGGGGCTATCCGGAAAGTTATGCAAAATGGCATTTCATCGTCAATCGCATAACCACCCGTTATGAATAACCGTATCGCCGACGGCCGCGTCAAGTTCCGGCACCTGCAGTGCTTTCTCGCGGTCGCGCAGCTGGGCGGCGTGCAGAAGGCGGCGGAGAGCCTGTCGATCACGCAGCCGGCCGTCTCGAAGACGATCGCCGAACTGGAGGCGATCCTCGGCGTGAAGCTGTTCGAGCGCGGCCGGCAGGGCGCGCAGCCGACCCGCGAGGCGCAACTGTTCATGCCGCACGCCAATGCTTGCGTGCTGGCGCTGCGGCAGGGTGTCGGGCTGCTTGCGCGTGAGGGCGGCGCCGCCGCGGCGACACTGGAAATCGGCATGCTGCCGACCGTCGCGGCATCGCTCGCGCCCGCGTTGATGAAGGCGCTCGCCGAGCGCTGGCCGCGCATCGTCGTGCGGATCGCGACGGCCGCGAACGCGGATCTGCTCGAGCGCCTGAAGTCCGGCGCGATCGAGTGCGCAATCGGGCGGCTGTCGGAGCCGGAGCGGATGATCGGGCTCGCGTTCGAGCAGTTGTATAACGAGCCGCTCGTCGCCGTCGTGCGTGCCGGGCATCCGCTGCTTTCAAGCGCGGCGCCGGCCGCCGAGCTCGCGCGCTATCCGGTCGTGCTGCCGCCGTTCGGCACGCTGATCCGCCAGTCGGCCGAGCAGTTGCTCGGCGCCTGCGGCGTGCCGCCGCTGGACTCGTTCATCGAGGTGCTGTCGGTATCGGTCGCGCGGGCGCTGACGCTCGAGAACGATGCGGTCTGGTTCGTGCCGCTCTATGCGGCCGAATACGACCTGTCGGCCGGGGCGCTGGCACGCCTGCCGCTGCCGTCGGCAGGTACCGACGAGCCGGTCGGGCTCGTGCTGCGCACCGATGCACAGCCGTCGCCGGTCGCGCGGACGCTGATCGATGCGGTGCGCGACATCGCGCGATCGCGCTTCGGCGACACGCGCATGAGCCGGACGTCACGCGCGGCGCGCAAGCCGGCTCGTCGCGACAATTGACCCGGCGGATCGCGCGGCAAGCGCGGCCCGACCCATCCCCGGCTGCCGGATTGGCCATCCGGCCAGTAGCGGCCCCACGGGTGCTTGGCATATCGTATCGTTTTTGGTACGATGGGTGTCAAGACGATGACGAGACAGCAGATCCAGGTCACGCTCGGCGTGCGGTTCTTCCAGACGGCCCGTGGCAACGAGCCGGTGCGCGAATGGCTGAAGTCGCTTGGGCAGGCGGAGCGAAGGGTGATCGGCGAGGAGATCAAGACCGTTCAACTCGGTTGGCCGCTCGGCATGCCGCTGGTCCGGAAGATGGCACAGGATCTGTGGGAGATCCGCGTGATGCTGCCGGGGCGGAGCGCCCGTGTGCTGTTTACGGTCGTCGGCGGCACCATGGTCCTGCTGCACGGTTTCTGCAAGCAGTCGCGGGCCACGCCGTCGGACGATCTCGATGTCACCGTCGCGCGTCTCAAAGCGTTGATGCGTGCCATCTGAATTTCCCGGTTGCGCCGGAACGCACCGTCCTCGACGGTCAGGCAGCCGGCAACGCCATGCAATGGAGTACCTC
Source organism: Burkholderia sp. D-99 (assembly GCF_011605345.1). Taxonomy (GTDB): domain Bacteria; phylum Pseudomonadota; class Gammaproteobacteria; order Burkholderiales; family Burkholderiaceae; genus Burkholderia. The sequence continues at coordinate 1,003,471 of NZ_JAAOXM010000001.1, read as the reverse complement.
ATGACGACCACGAACAATCCGCATATCGGCAGCGATTTCGATACCTTCCTCGAGGAGGACGGCAATCTCGAAGCGGCCACCGCCACCGCGATCAAGCGCGTGATCGCCTGGCAGATCGGGCAGGAAATGAAGGCGCAGCACATCACGAAAACCGCGATGGCCGCGCGGATGAAAACCAGCCGCGCCGCGCTCAACCGTCTGCTCGACGAAACCGACACGAGCCTCACGCTGGCGACGCTCGCAAGCGCTGCCGCCGCGCTCGGCAAACGGCTCAGCTTCGAGCTGGTGCCCGCCTGACGAGCATGAAGCATCGGTGTACGGTCGAGTCCGCGGCCCGGCGCGTGATGCGCACGGCGCAGTGGCCGGTTGCCCGGCCAGCGGTTCGGCCATGATTCGACGGCGTGTCGCCGCGAGCGCGCGAGTGTCGGCCCGCGCGCACATGCCGGGTCACTGACCTGGAGCGCGGGCGCCCGCGCGGAAAGTCGTTCGATGCTACCCGAAGGCACGTGGCAGCGCGGCCCGGCGATCAGTAGTCCGTGCGGTGCCGCGGGTCAGCCGATGTCAGTAGCGGCGTGCGAGCCGCAGGCGTGCATCCTCGCGCGCGGCGGGCGACAGTTCGGGTGCGTAGTGGAACGCCCCCGCAACCAGCGATGCGACGGGCACGCCGTCACGGAACAGCACGCGATTTCCAGCCAGCGCCGGCACCTTGTCGCCGGGCAGCAGCGTGCCGGCAAGATTCAGCGGATCGGCGCCCGTCACGCAAACGTACTGTCCGTCGCCCGGTTGTCGCCGCAGTTCGCGCAGGATCGGGATCGCTTCGGGCAGCGCGAACTGTTCGCCTGCGAGCCCGGCGACGAAGCGTCCGCCGCGAATCTCGCCGCGCGCTTCGAGGCGCTGCAGCACGCGCACGAGCTCGCGCCAGTTCGGCAGCCAGTCGGCTTCGCGTTCGAGCAGGCGCCAGAACACGACGCCATAGCGGCGCAGCAGCGTCCACGCGATGTGTTCGAGCGCGTCGGGGGAGGCCGAGGCCTGGCCGCGTTTCGGCGCCGGCGCATCGTCCGGCGGCGCGTGGCGTTGTACGAGCGCCCAGCGGCCCGCGTCGTCCATTCCGCCGATCAGCGCACCGCCGCGCCGCGTGCGCGGCGCATAGGTCGCGCTGCGCTTGACGACAGGCTTCAGCAGTGCGCGCAGGCCCGCGTAGCTGTCCGCATTCACGAGGCCGGCCGACACGAGTTCGCCGAGCGCCTGTTCGAGTTCGACGGGCAGCATGTGCAGGTCGTCGAGCAGCGCATCGAAGAACATCGCGCCGTGCGCGGCGAGGGCGTCACGCACCTGGGTGGCCCGCGCGGACAGCGCCGGTTGCGCGTCGGGATCGCGTAGCGCCTGCCAGGCGGAGAGGTGGCGGCGCGGCAGCAGCACGATCGGTGTCGTCTTCACGGGCGTGCCGGCCGCGCGCGCCGGCGCGCCGATGCGCGTCCACACGAGCTTGCCGGAGCGGCACAGCTCGTCGAGCCCGCCCGCCGTGTAGTCGGTGAGCCGCGCGGGCAGCAACGCGTCTTCCCATGCGCTCGCCGCGGCCTCATACCCTTCGAGCTGTTCGACCACGGCCGCGAGTGCATCGCGGCCCGTGCCGCGCGTGTCGGGTGTCAGGTGTTGCCAGTGGAACAGGAAGCGCATGAAGTCGGCGCGCTCCACCGGCTCGATCTCGCGGCGCAGCCGCTTCACCGTATAGCGATGAATGCGCGCAAGCAGATGGCGTTCGCACCATTCGTCCGTCGTCGTGCCCGGCGTGAACCGGCCGCGCATCACATAGCCTTCTCGCTCCAGCGCCGCGAGTGCCGTCGCGATCGACGCAGGCGGCAGGCCGAGCGGTGTCGCGATCGCATCGACTGCAAGCGGGCCGAAACCGGTGAGCCGCGCACGGATCACGTCGACGAGTGCGGCATCCGCTTCCCACGGCTGCGCGCAGGCAGCCGGCACCTTGAGCGCCGGCGCGATGCGCGCGTCGGGATGCAGCGCACGCAGGCACACGAGCCGTTCGACCGGCACCCACAGTGCGGCGCCGCCGGGCGTAACGAGCTTCGTCGCACGGCGGCGTTCGGCAAGTTCCGCAAGCCGGTCGGGCCAGCCTTCGTGCACGCGTGCTTCACTGTCGGCGATGCACGCGAGCGTGAGCAGCGCGTCGTGCATTTCGTCGGCGTCGCGCACGAGCGGCCATGCTTCGTCGCGCACCGCATCGATCGCGTCGGCGTCGAGCGCGCCGAGATCGTCGGCGGATTCAGGATCGCTCCAGCGACGCGACTGCACGGCCTGCGTGCGGCGCTCTTCCAGCGGTGCGTCGTCGAGGAACGCGTAGGGTTTTGCGTTCAGGATCTCGGCCGCGAGCGGCGACGGTGCGGGCAGGTCGCGCGCGACGAGCTCGATCGCGCCGCTTTCGATCCGCCGCAGCAGCGCCAGCCAGCCATCGGTGTCCATCGCATCGTGCAGGCAGTCGTCGAGCGTCTGGTCGACGAGCGGGTGATGCGGTATCTCGCGTTCGCCGACGATGTTCTCGAGGCACGCGACCTGATCGGGAAACACGGTCGCGAGCAGGTCCTCGCTCTTCATCCGCTGCAGTTGCGGCGCGGTGCGCTTGCCGCCGGTGAAGCGCGGCAGCGCGAGCGCGGTCGTCGCGTTCCAGCGCCAGCGCACGCCGAACATCGGCGCGTCGAGCAGTGCCTGGACCAGCACGTGCTCGGCGCTGGCCGAACGCAGGTAGCGCCACACTTCATCGAGCGCGAAGCTGTGCGCGAGCGACAGCGACAGGATGATCGCGTCGTCGGTCGCGGCCGCCTGCAGTTCGAAGTTGAAACTGCGGCAGAAGCGCTTGCGCAGCGCGAGCCCCCATGCGCGGTTGATGCGGCTGCCGAACGGCGAATGGATCACGAGCTGCGTGCCACCCGATTCGTCGAAGAAACGCTCCATCACGAGCGTATCCTGCGTCGGCAGCGCGCCGAGCGCGGCACGGGTGCGGGCGAGGTAGTCGGCGATCTGACGGGCGGCGTCGGGCGACAAGCGAAGATCGTCGACGAGCCAGCGCAATGCCGGCGCGAGGCGGCTTTCGGTGGTGGTGGCGGCAACGGTGTCGTGCCGCGAGTCGATCGAGGCATCGGGATCGCCTTTGATCCCGGCCTTTGATTTCGCTCTCGCGCCCGCTTTGGTGCCAGTCCAGGGCATGGATTTCCCACCAGTTCCGTCGCCGGTGTGTTCACGGTCTCCGCCATATGCCTGCCGGTCGCCGTCCGCGAACAGCCCGTCGAGCCGCGCGCGCAGCCGTCCGACCGCCGCCGACAGCTCGTCGCTGCGCCCTGGCGCCTCGCCGAACCAGAACGGAATGTTCGGCAACTGGCCCTGCGCGTCCTCGACACGCACGCGGCCCGTTTCCACGCGAATGATCCGGTACGACTGGTTGCCGAGCTGGAACACGTCGCCCGCGAGGCTCTCGATCGCGAAATCCTCGTTGACCGTGCCGACCTGGATGCCCTGCGGTTCGAGCAGCACCGCGTAGTCGGCCATGTCGGGGATCGTGCCGCCCGACGTGGTTGCGGTCATCATCGCGTTGCGGCGCCCGCGCACGGTGCCGCCGACCACGTCGCGATGCAGGTACGCGCCGCGCACGCCGCGGCGGCTCGTGAAGCCTTCGGCGAGCATCTTCATCACTTCGTCGAAGCGCTCGCGCGTCAGCCGCGCGTACGGCGCCGCGCGCGTGAAGCTCGCATACAGCGCATCCTCCTGCCATTCCGTGCACGCCACTTCGGCGACGATCTGCTGCGCGAGCACGTCGAGCGGCGCTTCGGGAATCCGCAACGCGTCGAGCTCGCCGCGTTGCACGCAATCGAGCAGCGCCGCGCATTCGACGAGTTCGTCGCGCGACAGCGGGAAGAGGCGCCCCTTGGGCACGCCGCCGACCTGGTGCCCGGAGCGGCCGACGCGCTGCAGGAACGGCGCGATCCCGCGCGGCGAGCCGACCTGGCAGACGAGATCGACGTCGCCGATATCGATGCCGAGTTCGAGCGATGCGGTGGCGACGAGCAGCTTCAGTTCGCCGCGCTTCAGGCGCTGTTCGGCGTCGAAGCGGTGCTCCTTCGCGAGACTGCCGTGATGCGCGGCGATCGCTTCCTTGCCGAGCCGGTCGGCGAGATGGCGCGCCATGCGCTCGGCAGTGCGCCGCGTGTTGACGAACACCAGCGTCGTGCGATGCGCGGCCGCGAGCCCGGCGATGCGGTCGTACACCTGCTCCCACACGTCGGTTGCCATCACGGGTTCGAGCGGCACGTTCGGCAGTTCGAGCGCAAGATCGCGCTCGCGTGTATGGCCCGTGTCGACGATCGTGCAGTCGCGCGGCGCGTCTGCCGGGCCGCCGACGAGGAAGCGCGCGACCGCGTCGATCGGCTTTTGCGTGGCCGACAGACCGATACGCGGAAGCGCATGGCCGGCCAGCGCGTCGAGACGTTCGAGCGACAGCGCGAGATGGCTGCCGCGCTTGGACGACGCGAGTGCATGGATTTCGTCGACGATGACCGAGCGCACGTTCGACAGCATCTGCCGCCCCGACGTGGACGACAGCAGCACGTACAGCGATTCGGGTGTCGTGACGAGGATGTGCGGCGCGCGCTTGCGCAGCGCGGCGCGCTCCGCCTGCGTCGTGTCGCCGGTGCGCACGGCGGTGCGGATCGCCGGCACCGGCAGGCCGAGTTGCGCGAGCGATTCGGCGATGCCGGCAAGCGGCGCGTCGAGGTTCACGTGGATGTCGTTCGACAGCGCCTTCAGCGGCGACACGTACACGACGAGCGTCGCGTCGGGCAGCGTGCCGTCGTGCGCCAGCGCATCGCGCACCAGATCGTCGAGCGCGGACAGGAACGCGGTGAGGGTCTTGCCGGAGCCGGTGGGCGCGGCGACCAGCGTCGAGCGGCCGGCCTTGATGTGCGGCCACGCGAGCGCCTGCGCGCCGGTGGGCGCGGCGAACGTGCGCCGGAACCACGCGGCGACGGCCGGGTGGAACACGTCGAGCGCACGGGAGGCTGGGCGGGTAGCGGTGACGTCCATCGGAGCGTTGAAATGGGGTGCAAGCGCGCGGCAGGAGCGCGTACGAATCGAATCGTCAGTGTGCCAGACGTCGCACGTGCGTGCCGGGCACGCGTGTCGACGATCCGGATTCAGATGGGGGCCTGCACCGCACTTTCAATGGACGGAAAGTTGCATGCGCGCCGGCATGCAGATCGCGCGCCGAATTGCATCAAATTGCAACTAAACGCGATGCAGCCAGCCGAGCCAGTGTTCGAGCAGCGGCGCACGCGAGCACAACGACTGCGCGAGCCACAGCGTGCCGCCCCATGCGGCGCCCACGACGATCAGGTCGCAATGCCCGCTGTTCCACAGGTTGAGCGAATGACGCCGCCAGATCCACGGTACGCCGAGCGGGTTCGGCCAGTCGGCGAGCAGGTGCATCACGCCGCCGCATGCGAAGCCGAACAGCGGCGCGGCCCACAGCGGATGCGGATGATGGATGAGCCCGTGCCAGCCGAGCGCGAGCAGGGCGATCCAGCCGATGCCCCAGTGCGTGATGGTGCGATGCGTGACCCACAGGCGGCGCTTGCGGCGCCACCATGCGACTTCGAGCCAGTCGGGCGCGGTGCCGCCGGCGACGCCTGCCGCGAATGCGGCGAACATGCCCGAATGCCACGGGCCCGTGGCGCCGGTTTGTGCGACGAGGGCGGCGGCGGCAACGCCGGCCGCGAAGCCGGACGCATGATGCGCGTTGTGTGATGCCATAGGAAGCGAGACGAAGAAACGTGAGGCGGCGCGTGAACGAAAAAATGATGCGGTGCGAAAGCGGGGCGCTATCTTCGCAGATCGGATCGTGCAGCGGGAGGGACGTTTGCAGATTTTTTTGCACGTGCCGCGTGGCCTGCCGCGCAGTTCGCAACTTTCGGTTTTTTTTGTGCGTTGCGTGATGACGTACACGGCGGACGTGCGCGATGAATGCGCACCGCGTGCCATTCCGGCCGATCCGCATGCATGTTCGGAAGCCGCGGCATGACCAGGCGCAGATAACGCATGCGCTTTCATTGCACGCCGCGTGTTCGACCCTTTTTGTCCCCCTATACTACGAAACCGGATATGGCCGTCGGTGCGCCGGCGGCCATGCGCGGGACAGGTGCTTTTCCTGCCTGAAGGAGATCCACATGGGGGACATGCAATGACTACGCTGAATCGCTTCAAATCATCCGCTGTCGTGCTTGCGACGGTGGCCGGCATCGGGTTCCTGCCGAACGCGCCCGCCTATGCGAAGGGGCCGCAGCCGGCAGTCCTGACGAGCTCGGCGGTCGCGGTGGCCGACAAGTACAGCGCGGATGCCGCGGAGCGGATCTTCAAGGAAGGCGGCAACGCGATCGACGCAGCCGTCGCGATCGCCTTCACGCTCGCCGTCACGTATCCGGAAGCCGGCAACATCGGCGGCGGCGGCTTCATGACGATCTACAAGGACGGCAAGCCGTACTTCATCGACTACCGTGAGCGCGCGCCGCTCGCCGCGACGAAGGACATGTATCTCGACAAGGACGGCAACGTCGTCAAGGGCATGAGCCTGTACGGCCCGCGCGCGGTCGGCGTGCCGGGCACGGTCGCGGGCATGTGGGAGGCGCAGAAGCGTTTCGGCAAGCTGAAGTGGAAGCAGGTGCTCGCGCCGGCGATCCACTATGCGCGCGACGGCTTCGTCGTCGACGAACAGCTCGCGCAGCGCGGCGTCGACGCATCGAAGGAGTTCGGCGGCAAGACCAACTTCGACAAGTATTTCTCCGGGCTGAAGGCGGGCGTGAACTTCAAGCAGGCCGATCTCGCCGATGTGCTCACGCGCATCGCGAACGACGGCGCGGAAGGATTCTACAAGGGCAAGACGGCCGAGCTGATCGCCGCGTCGATGAAGACGGGTGACGGCAACGGGCTGATCACCACCGAGGATCTCGCGCAGTACCGCGCGGTGTGGCGCCAGCCGGTGCAGGCGAAGTGGAACGGCTATGACGTGATCACGGCGCCGCCCCCGAGCTCGGGTGGCATCGGCCTCGTGCAGCTGCTGAAGATGAAGGCCGATCTCAAGCAGGACTTCGAGGGCGTGAAGCTCAACTCGCCGCAGTACATCCACCTCGTCGCGGAAATCGAGAAGCGCGTGTTCGCCGATCGTGCGCAGTATCTCGGCGATCCCGATTTCTACAAGGTGCCGATCGCGCAGCTGACCGACGATGCCTACATCGCGAAGCGCGCGGCCGAAGTCAACCCGAAGGAGCCGTCGGACACGAAGAGCGTGCAGCCGGGCCTCGGCACGACGATGCCGGAGAAGGCTGAAACGACGCACTTCTCGGTGGTCGACAAGTGGGGCAACGCGGTGTCGAACACCTACACGATCAATGGCTATTTCGGCTCGGGCGTGATCGCCGACGGCACGGGCATCGTGCTGAACGACGAGATGGACGACTTCTCCGCGAAGCCGGGTGTGGCGAACATGTTCGGCGTGGTCGGCAGCGACGCGAACGCGATCGAACCGAAGAAGCGCCCGCTGTCGTCGATGTCGCCGACGATCATGACCCGCGACGGCAAGGTGTCGCTCGTGATCGGCACGCCGGGCGGCTCGCGCATCTTCACGTCGATCTTCCAGGTGATCAACAACATCTACGACTTCAAGATGCCGTTGAAGGACGCCGTCGGCGCGATGCGCTTCCATCACCAGCTGCTGCCGCCGAACACGATCTTCTGGGAGCCTTACCACCCGATCGAAGGCGAACTCGCGAAGCAGATCGAAGCACGCGGCTACACGCTGAAGGGGCAGGATTTCAGCGGCGACATCCAGGTGATCAAGATCGACGGCAAGACGCCGGAGGCGATGGCCGACCCGCGCGGGCGTGGCGTGACGCGGATCATCCACTGACGTGAAGCGGGGCGTGCGCGGTTGCGGAGGCGGCCGCGCACGCCGTGTTGCGCAGCCGGGCGTCGTGCAGCCCGCTGCGCAACGCACTCAGCCGGTGGTCCGGATGAATCCGGCGATGCGTGCCGCGATGGCGTCGGGCGCATCCTCGAAACAGTAATGCCCGACGCCCGCCAGCCGCTCGACGGGCGCGGACGGAAACAGTGCCGTGAAGAGCGGCAGGAAGTGTTCGGCGCCGAGCGTTCGATCGGCGTCTCCCCAGATCGCGAGCGCGGGCTTTTCGCGTATCGCGCGCAGCGCCGCCGCATCGGGTTCCTCGAACCGGTGCGCGCCGGCGGCAAACCCGCGGGCCCATCCAATTGCGCCGACGCAGTCCTCCGGTTGCGCGAACGGCGTACCGTATGCGGCGATCCAGGTGTCGTTGATGATCGCGTGATTTTCGAATCCGTTCAGCTTCAGCGTGCTCAGGATGTTGAAGCCGAGCTGACCGAGCACCGTCTCGAGCGTATCGTCCGCGGCTGCGCGCATGATCCACTGGAACCACGGTGCATCGCGGCCGTTCGCGGTCAGTCGCTCGACAAGATCGGGCTGGCCGAACGGCGTCGGCCCGTTCGCGGACACGATGCGCCGGATGCGATCCGGGTGCCGCGCGGCAAGCCCCATGCCGACCGGGCCGCCGAAGTCGTGCATCACGAGCGTGAGGCGATCGAGGTCGAGCGCCAGCACGAAACGTTCCAGGTTGTCGATATGGTCCTGCAGCCAGTAGCTGCGGCCCTGCGGCGTCGCGCTTTTGCCAAAGCCCATGTGATCGGGGACGACGACGCGGTGCGTCCGACTCAGCACCGCAACCAGATGGCGGAACAGATAGCCCCACGTGGGTTCGCCATGCAGGCACAGGACGGTTTCGCCGTCGTGCGGGCCTTCGTCCACGTAATGCATCCGGAAGCCGGACGCGTCGTCGAAATGCGGGGCGAAAGGAAAGGTGCCGTTGAACGTGGCATCGGACCGGATCATCGAGCGCTCCTTCTGTAGTGGAATAGTTTGGTTTCAAGTTGAAACCGATTCGAGCGTAGGCTATCGAGTTTCAAGTTGCAACCAAAATGATGACCAGGCCAATCGCCGAACGACTGGACCATTGGTGGGAAATGACGCACCAGACCGGGACAATGTCGGAATCTATCGGCTGGACGTATGAGTCGAAGTGCCAATGAGGCCCGAATCGACCATGCCGTTCGTCGGTTGCGAACAGTCGGGGCCCGTGCGATTGATCTTTCGTGTAGATAGTTTTATATTGCAACCATTCATTTCAACGTAAACGACCGCCGTTCCATCCGCATTCCGGGAACGGCATCGCCTCATGCACCGATGAACAGACGAACCACGCACGAGGATTCCCCCTGCGGCGTTGCCCGCCCGCTGGACGCGATCGGCGACTGGTGGTCGCTGCTGATCGTCCGCGACGCGTTCGACGGGTTGCGCCGCTTCGGCGAATTCCAGAAGAACCTCGGGCTGGCCAAGAACATCCTGGCCGCGCGTCTGCGCAACCTGGTCGCGCACGGGATCATGGACATCGTGCCGGCCGCGGACGGCGGCGCGCATCACGAATACGTGCTGACCGAGAAAGGGCGCGGCCTGTTTCCGCTGCTCGTCGCATTGCGGCAGTGGGGCGAGGATTTCTTCTTCGAACCGGACGAGGCACACGTGCTGCTCGTCGACCGGAAGGCCGGGTTGCCGGTCAGGAAGCTCGAGCTGCGTTCGCAGGACGGGCGCGTGCTCGGGCCGGAGGACACGGTCGTGTTGCCGCCGCCGGACTGACGCGCGGCGATTGGCGATCGCGTTCGCGTTACCGCTTCAGCAGCGCATGCGCGTGCACGATCTGCTCGGCGAGCTGGTTGATCGAGATGCGCCGTTCCATTGCCTGCGAGCGGATCTGCTGGTACGCCTCTTCCTCACTGATCGCGTTGTGCTGCATCAGCAGCGTCTTCGCTTCCTGCAGCGTGCGCGCGGACATCACGCGCTGCTCCAGTTGCGCGATGCGGCGCCGGTATTCGTCGTGCCGGCGGCTCTGGTGACACGCGAGCGCCATCGCGCTCAACAGGCCGAACGAACGCACCGGCGTCGTCACCGCGCTCTGCGCGTCGATGCGCAGCATCAGTTCGAGGATCGTCGGGCTTTCGTAGGTCGTGACGGCGATGAGCGGCGGCCGCGCGTCGTCCTCGAGCCACGGGATCGACAGGTGCAGCAGGTCGGGCCGGACCGCGAGAATCACGAGGTCGACGCTCTCCGGCAACGCGGCGGGCGGCGGCCAGCGCTGCTCGCTCGGGCAACCGATGCGCGAGAGCTGCTCGACGAGCAGCAGGCCGTTGTCGTCATCCGGGTAGTACACCATCACGCGAAGCGAGCGCAGTTCGGCGAGCAGGCGCGGCGTCGAGCGGATCGGGGTGCGGGCGCGCATCGTCGGTTACGCCTTCTGTTCGTCGGGCGCGTGCACGCGGTCGCCGAGCGAATGCGTGACGAGGTACGGATCGGGATGCACGCGCCGCGTCGCTTCGCGCACGATCGTGAAATTGCCGTCGGCCGTCGCGCAGCCGATGCGCGGGTAGAGGCACGTGTGCTGCGTGAGCCGGTCGATCTTCACACGCCCTTGCGGCGCATCGAATTCCGCGTCGGCGAGATGCTCGACGAGCCGGTCGCGCTGGTCGGTGCCGGCGCGCGCGAGCGCATTGGCGAACAGGTGAACCTGGAAATACGCGGCTTCCCACGGCGCGGATGCGCTCGCGTCGTCGCCGAAGCGCGCCTTGAGCTGCGCGATGCAGCGCCGGTTCACGTCCGAATCGATGGTCTGGAAATAGGGCGACGACGTGTAGTGGCCGGCCGCGGCCGCGCCCATCTGGCCGAGTTCGATCTCGGACGTCGTCAGGCTCGCGATCGGCATCTTGCGTGCGTCGAGGCCGGCTTGCGCATACGCTCGGTAGAACGCGGCCGTGCTGTCGCCGACGAGCGTGCTGAACACGAAGTCGGGCGCCTTCGCGCGGATGTCCTCGACCACCGCCGCGAAATCCTGCTCGGACGCGACGAGCGGCATGTACACCTCGCCGAGGATCTGGCCTTCCGGATGCTGCGTGACGAGGTCGATCATGATGCGGTTCGACTCGTACGGGTAGATGTAGTCGGACCCGATCAGGTACACGCGCGCGCCGAACTGCGCGGTCATGAACGCGGCGAGCTGCACGCTGTTCTGGTTGGGCGCCGCACCCGTGTAGATCACGTTCGGCGAGAACTCGAAGCCTTCGTAGAGCGTCGGGTAGAACAGCAGCTTGTCCCACTTCTCGACGATCGGAATCAGCGCCTTGCGGCTGCTCGACATGTACGCGCCGAACAGCACGTTCACGCGTTCGGTGGCGATCAGCTCTTCGGCGAGCCGCGCGTAGACGGCCGGGTCGGAACAGGCATCGCGCACGACGGGCACGATCTCGCAGCCGTTGGCGCCGCCCGCTTCGTTGATCTCGGCGATCGCCTGCAGCGTGCCGCGCAACTGGCTCTGGCCAAGGTGCGACGTGCATCCGCTCTGCGAGAACAATACGCCAACCTTCACACTGTTCATTCGATCGTTCCTGTCTCTTCCGGGGAGGGCCGTCACGCGCTCAGGCGCCCGGCCGCGTGCGCGACGACGGCGGGCAATGCGTCGCCGTTCGCCGCGTGGACGCAGCGCGGGCCGACGCCAAGTATTGTAGACAACCCGGGCGGTGCGCCGAACGACAAACCGGCGATCGCGACGCCGCGCTGCCGGCCCTGGCGTGCCGCGTGACGTGCATCCTCGACGAGGTAGCGGGGGTCGAACACGTCGATGTCGGCGGCTTCGCCATCGCCGATCATCAGCACGGCGGCCCGCGCGCTCGCGGCTTCGCGGCGCAGCAACGCCAGCGCATGCCGCAGTGCCGCGCCCGTGCGGGTGCTCATCCCGCTGTCGGCCGCCAGCAGCGCCGCACGACGCCGGGCGTCGAACGCTTCGCCGAAATCCTTGAAGCGCGCGTAGTACACGCGATGCCGGCCGTCCGACGTGTAGCCGTGCACGGCCCAGCGCCGCCGCTGCCGGTCGAACAGGTCGCCGAGCACGAACGCCGCGCGCTTCTCGAGCGTGGCGACCTGCGCGGCCGTCGACGCCGACAAGTCGAGCAGGATCAGCACGGGCCCGCGCGCGTCGTGCGGCACGCGGCGACGGAACACGCGCGGATCGGGCGCATGCCCGGCGCGGTGTGAGATCCGTGCGGCGATCGCCGCATCGACGTCGAGTGCATCGCCGTCGAGCTGGCGGCCGACGCGTCGCAGCATCTCCGGCGCGCGGGCGGCCGGCATCCGCTTCGCCGTGCGGCGGTCGGCTTCGATCAGCGCAGCAAGCGAACGAGGCGGCACGGACGTGGCTGGCGCACGTTCGACGATCGTCGTCCAGTCGCGTCGTTCGCGTTGCGTGTGGCAATTCCACTCGGGATAGCGCGGTGCATCGGGCGCGGGCGGCGGTTCGTCGTCGGGTTCGTCGCTGTGACCGCCGGTCGAGGCCGACATCTCGACGCCGTCGGAGCCCGCCTGTTCGGCCGCCGCGGAGGCCGGCTGCGCCCACAGCCACGCGTTGTCGTCGCGATAGGGCAGCCATGCGCCGTCGTCGGGTTCGAAGCGCACGCGCATCTGGCCGAGATCGTTCGCGAGCCGCGATGCAATCGTGCGAAACGCACGGTAATCGTCGAGCGTGTCGCGACGTTCGTTGAACAGCTGTACGCCCTTGTCCACCCACGGGTTGCCGTCGCGATACGACGGATCGAACAACGCTTTTGCCAGCCGCGCGCACAGACGGCCGAACGTGAGCCCTTCACGGTCGATCGGCGCGAACGCGGGCGCCCAGAAGGTCGCGAGCCCCGGCCATGCGCGCGCGAGCAGCGCCTCGACACGCGCATCCTCGATCAGGCCGGCGATGGCGAGGCCGATCGGCGTCAGTGTGTCGACCGGTTCGCCCGACGGCGAATGCAGCCAGTGAGCAAGCGCGTGCGCGGCCGCCGCGATGCGCGCATCGGGCGGCAACGCACCGGGCACGCGCAGCGCGGCATGACCGAGCGTCGCGCGCAGCGCCGCATCGTCGAGCCGCACGTCGGTCTCGTGCGCGGTCATCCCGTGCAGGAAGCGGGCGAGTTGCAGCGCGCTCATGTCGCGAAGTACGCGGCGGCCATCGTCTGCAACGCGGCACGCGTATCGGCGTCGTCGGTTGCCGCGTCGCTGATCGCGATCCGGCACGCATCGAGCGGAGCGAGCCCCGCGACGATCAGCCGGGCCGCATGCACGAGCAGGCGCGTCGACGCGCCTTCGTCGAGACCGTTGCCCGCCTGCGCCAGCGCGCGCGTGCGCTGCGCGAGGTCGACGAGCCGGCGCGCGGTTTCGCGGTCGGCACCGCTTTCGCGCACGACGACGTCGGCCTCGTGCGCGGCATCCGGATAGCCGAAGTCGATCGCGACGAAACGTTGCCGCGTCGACGGCTTCAGCCGCCGATGCTCGCCGTGATAGCCGGGGTTGTACGAGATCACCAGATGGAAATCCGGATGCGCATGCACGACCTCGCCGAGCCGGTCGAGCGGCAGCACGCGCCGCGAGTCGGTTAGCGGGTGGATCACGACCGTCGCGTCGGGGCGCGCCTCGACGATCTCGTCGAGATAGCAGATTGCCCCGTGTCGCGCCGCGAGCGTGAGCGGCCCGTCGGCCCAGTAGGTGCCGTCGGCGTCGAGCAGGTGGCGGCCCGTCAGGTCGGCCGCCGCCGTGTCGTCGTTGCACGCGACCTGGATCAGCGGCAGGCCCATGCGCCACGCCATGTATTCGACGAAGCGTGTCTTGCCGCAACCGGTCGGCCCTTTCAGCAGCACCGGCAGGTGATGGCGGCAGGCCGCCTCGAACCAGTCGGCCTCGGCGCCGGCCGGCTGGTAGAACGGGGCTTCGGCGATGCGGTGCCCGGCGAGCGGATCGGTGGCAAGCGGCGTGTCGCGTGCGCTCATTACCACCTCCCCGTCATCATCAGCATGCCGGGCAGCCAGCAGGTGCCGACGCCGATCGCGATCGTGTAGCCGGGCAGGAAGCGCACAGTCCGCTTCAGCCCTAGCGCGACGAAGAACAGGAACCACAGGCTCGACCACAGCAGCCACATCGCACCGAAGCGCACGTCGTGCGACGTGCCTGCATAAACGAGCGCGCTGATTGCGACGAACAGGCAGTACCAGCCGAGGCCCGCGCCTTGCAGCCCGCGCCACTGGACGGCGGCGAGATACAGGTACGTGAACGCGAACAGCAGCCCGCCCGCGCTCGAGAAAAACTGCGGTGGCGCCGACGCCTGCACGAGGCCGGCGAGGTTGATCAGCAGCGCGAGCAGCCCGACGAGCAGGTTCAGGCCGGCCGCGTCGCGCGGTTCGATGCGGCCGGTGAGCGCGACGCCGTTGACGACCAGCACCGCGCCAATGAAGAAGAGAGCGACACCGAGCATGATGAAGGCTCCAGAGTGGGACGGAGCCGTTCGCGCACGCGGCGCGAACGGCAGGGCAGGGCGTGGGTTCAGCGGTGCGCGGGCGCTTCGGACGGAATGCCTTCGATCGGGCATTCGGGCGTGCCGGGCGTCGCGCGCGTGAGCTTCTCGACGGCCTGGCGCGTGCCGTCCGGGTCGTTCACCCAGTTCGCATAGAACTCGAACGGGCATTGCGCGACGCCGTTCGGCGATTCGCCGGAACCGATCTTGCCCGTGTAGCCGCGGTGCAGCAGCTTGTACAGGTGGTTCTGCGACTGCATGTTGCGGCGCGCGTCGCGGATCAGGCTCACCGACAGCTCCGCATATTGCACGCCGTTTTCTTCCTCGCCGCATTCGCCGAGCGTGCGGCCGTCGAAGCCGACGATCGCCGAGTGGCCGAAATACGAATACACGCCGTCGAACCCGGACGCATTCGCGACCGCGACATAGCAGTTGTTCATGAACGCCATCGCCTTCGACACGAGCACCTGCTGGTCCTTCGCCGGGTACATGTAGCCCTGGCAGCGCACGACGAGTTCGGCGCCGCGCATCGCGCAGTCGCGCCAGATCTCCGGGTAGTTGCCGTCATCGCAGATGATCAGGCTGATCTTGAGCCCCTTCGGCCCTTCGGCGACATACGTGCAGTCGCCCGGATACCAGCCTTCGACCGGTACCCACGGCATGATCTTGCGGTACTTCTGCACGATCTCGCCTTTGTTGTTGATCAGCACGAGCGTGTTGTACGGCGCCTTGTTCGGGTGTTCCTCGTGGCGCTCGCCGGTCAGCGAGAACACGCCCCACACGTTCGCCTTGCGGCACGCGGCCGCGAAGATGTCGGTTTCCTCGCCGGGAATCGTCGATGCCGTGTCGTACATCTCCTTCGCGTCGTACATGATCCCGTGTGTCGAATACTCGGGAAACACGATGAGGTCCATGCCGGGCAGGCCGCGCTTGATGCCGACCACGCGCTCCGCGATTTCGCGGGCGTTCGCGATCACGTCGGCGCGCGTATGCAGGCGCGGCATCTTGTACTGGACGACGGCGACGCCGACGGCGTCGTTGCTGCTGGAAATATCGCCATGACGCATGGTGTGCTCCTGGTTCGGGTGAAGACGTGCGTTTTCGAAAGACAAAAAAAAGCCCTTGCCTCGACGAGCGAGGCAAGGGCTTCTTTGCCGGTCCGTTCATCCGACAACGCTGTCGGATAACGGGAATGCGGATGGGTGGCCCGGTGCGGGGCCGGCGAAGCGCGGGCTAGCGGGCGCGCGCTGCGCACGATCGTGGGACGTCTTTGTCCGCCGGATCGATGGGATGCACTCTAGGCAAAGTTTTTTTTGGACGCAACATCGCGTATACCCCTGCACGCCGTGAGGGCGTGGCGCGCATCCGGGATGGTGTCTTGCGTCGGGTGATCGAGCGGGGTCGGACGCAAGATTGCGCGAACGACGGGACGTTATCGCTCCGCGCCGGCTGCGATGGATCGGCAGATCGATCGGCGGGCGCATCGGCATTGTCCATCAAGGTTGCGTGTACAACCATTTGCGCGATGGCGATGCACGTCGAACCGCGCTTAACCGCGGCCGCTCGCCGCATTGCTTTCGAGGAAACTGTCCACCGCGATCAGCGACTGCTCGTCGAGCGTGCCCAGCACGCTTTTCAGCTTCAACTGCAGCTTCAGCGCATCGAGATAGCTGTCGAACAGTTTCTGCCGGATGCCCGAGATGTCGCGTCGCAGGTTCAGCGTTTCGTACGTCGTGCTGTAGCCGACCTGATGCGCCTTCATCGACGAATCGTACGCGAGACGTGCGGCCTGCAGCGACTGCTGCAGCGCGCGAATGCGCTTGCCGACCGATTCGAGCGCCGACAGCGCCTCGCGATGATCGGTGCCCAGTTGCTCCTCGACCTCGCGCAGCCGGTTGCGGTACTGCTCGGTCACGTGTTCGGCTTCCACCTGCCGGTAGTACACGCTGCCGCCGGAGAAGATCGGGATCGTCACCTGCACGCCGACTGCGCTTTGATGGAAGTCCGAACGATCGGTGAGCCCGCGCAGGTTCGGGTTGAGCCCGCGAGAATACGACGCGAACAGGTCGACGGTCGGCAGGTGCTCGGCGCTGACGCGCTTCGCGGCGAGCCGCGCGACCTGGACGTCGCGATACGCCTGCTGGTACGCGGGGTTGTCCTGCGGCGCGTATTCGCCCGACGGAATGCGCGGCGACGAACCGCGCATCGCGAGCCGCGGCCAGCGCGAGAAATCGATCGTCGAACCGAGCAGCGTCTCGTAGCGCGCGCGGCGCGCGTCCACGTCGGTTTGCGCGAGGGCTTCGTCGGATTCCGCGAGACTGCGGCGCGCCTCGATTTCGGCGGTATCGCCGATCGTCTTCATCCCGAGCTGTGCCATGCGTCGCGTATCGCTTTCGAGCCGGGTGAGCGCGTTCACTTCGTCGTCGGCCGACTGCAGTTTCTCGCGCGCGCTCAGCAGGTCGAAGCACGCGTTCGCGACGCGCAGGATCAGGTCCTGCCTTGCCACCTCGAGCTTCTGTTTCGCCGATTCCTCATACTCGGTGGCGCGCCGCATGTCGTACAGGTAGGGCACGTTGAACAGCGCCTGCGTGACCTGCGCGGAACCGTATGCGGCATTGCTCGATCCGCTGACGTCGATGCCGAACAGGTTTGCGTGCGTACCGTAGCGTCCCCATTCGAGTTGCGCGGCGGCCTGCGGCAACATCTGCGCACGTGCTTCGGGGAATTTCTGGCGGGCCGCATCGTATTCGCTGCGCGCCTGGAGATAGCGCGGATCGTGCACGGACGCGTATTGGTAGGCCGTGTCGAGGCAGAACGCATGCGCGTTTGCCGATACGCCAGTCACTGTTACAGCGAACAATGTTAGGGTTGCAAGTCGGGGATTCCACCTAGTCGAAAAACTTGATAGGGAATTACCCGCACTCTGCGTCGCCGATCCGCGATTCGCGCGCCTCGTTTCAAACATGGCCGTCTCCGTCTCCTGCCCGTGCCGCAACGCATTGCGGCGGGATTTAAACGTATTGAAATTGAAATTCAAACAGCTTGAATGCATGCCACCCGTGGCGCATCGGAAAGCGCGCCTGTAAGAGTGTGTCCTCCATTGAATTCCGATGCGCTCGCATGATAGCCTGATTTCGGCTCGTAATCGCAGTGATTATTAGATTAACAAGTCGCTAGGGATTAAAAGCCGTTTGTCTTTCAATGAAGGTTCTTTGCATCATCTTTATTTTTTACGAGGAGAGAATGATGAAGGTCATGACGACGGAACAGGTCAGGAATGTGCATGGCGGCGGTGCGATCAGCTCGCTGGGTAGCCTCGCCGTTGACGCCGCGCCGGTGGTGACCGCGCTCGGCCAGTTCCTGCCGAGCCTCGGTAATTACCTGCAGAACCCGAAGACGTTCAATAACACCGGCAAGTAACCGCCGTGCGCGGGGAGGCGCCCCCCGCGCGAAATGCTGCGAAACAGAAGGAAAAGAATCGATCGCCGCAGTGGAAATAAAGCGAATCCGGAATGCATTGTTTTCGGTTCGGGCGATTATCAGGAGGCAGGAGTGCCGGATTATCCCCGTAATAAAGTGAACAGCCATTGTGATTTCAATTGGCTGACGGTGGCGGGTATTCCGACAATATAAAGGCCACAACAAATGCGAGACATCACGGAAGAACAGGCCCGCCAGATTCGCGGCGGCGCGTCGCTTTACTCCAATTCGGCCGCCTATACGGTCGATCTCGTCAATCAGTCGATCGGGACCACGATCCAGGGCCTGATGACCCAGTACCAGACCCACGCCGTCGAACAGTTCCGGATGTCGCTCGGCTCGTCGCGCTGAGCGACTCGCCAAGCGGCCCGTAACACCGATCTTTTGTCGCAGCCGGCTGCGTGCCGGCTGCGCCCATGCGTATCGCGCACGACCCGCCACGGCTTGCAACGGAAGGCCCGGGGCGGCGCGTCGTCGCGCCCCGGGTGCCCGACCATGCTCTTCAATACGCGTAAAGTCCGTCCGGTCCTGCAGGACGAGGTGACGGAGTGCGGCCTGGCCTGCCTCGCGATGATCGCGTCGTGGCACGGGCGCGAAACGACGTTGCGCACGCTGCGCAACCGCTATCCGGTCCGGATCGATTCCGGGCTGTCGTTCTTCGACCTGATGGAGATCTCGAACGATCTCGGCCTGCGCGCACGCGCGCTGCAGTTCGACGCGGGCGAGCTCGACGCGCTCAAGACGCCGTGCATCCTGCACTGGGGGATGAACCACTATGTCGTGCTGACGAAGGTCGGCTACGGCAGCGTGCACATCGTCGATCCCGCGCTCGGCGAAACGAAGCTGCCGCTCGCGCAGGCGCTCACGCACATCACGGGCTATGCGCTCGAACTGAACCCGGACATCGGCTTCACGCGGGCGGGGCAGGCCGACCGGATCCGGCTGCGTGATTACCTCGAAGGTCTGACCGGCATCCGCAAGAGCCTCGCGATCGGCATCGCGGGCGGCGTCGCCGCGCAGCTCCTGCTGCTGCTCGGCCCGTCGTACGTGCAACTGACGATCGACGAGGCGCTGAAGAAGACCGACGTCGACATCCTGTACCTGCTGACGATCCTGTTCGCGATCGTGTTCCTGTTCGACACGCTCTACGCGAACCTCGTCGGCAACATCAAGAGCTACCTGCGCAACATCGTGTCGCAGCAGTTGTCGGCGAACATGGTCGGGCATCTCGCGCGGCTGCCGATCGGCTATTTCCTGTTCCACAACACGGGTGATTCGATTTCGCGCGTGTCGTCGGTGTCGGAGGTAGGGCGGTTTCTCGTCGACGGTCTCGTGGGCGGGCTGCTCAATATCGTCACCTGCACGCTGACGCTCGTGCTGATGCTGTACTACAGCCCCGTGCTGGCCGGCATCAGCCTGGCCGGGATGGTGCTGTTCGCGCTGAGCCGGCTCGCAATCCAGCCGCAACTGCAGGACGCGATGTCGCAGATCCTCACGCGCGGCGCCGAAGCCGATGCGCTGCTGATCGAGAACATCCGCTCCGCGCACTCGATCAAGCTGCTGTCGGCCGAGACGGCGCGCAGCAGCCTGTGGGTCAACGCGTTCACGCAGAAGCTGCAGGCGATGCGCCAGCAGGAGCGGCTGCAGTTGCTGTTCGATGCGATCTCGAAGGGGATCGTGCATGTCGAGCAACTGGTGATCGTCACGTACGGCGCGTGGCTCGTGATGCACGGCCAGAGCACGATCGGCGTGATCTACGCGTTCATCCAGTACAAGAACCTGTTCGCCGACAAGTTCATCGATTCGATCCAGCTCTACGTGCGCCGCAAGGTGCTGCAGGTGCACATGGACCGCGTCGCCGACGTGCTGCAGACCGAGACCGAGGAGCCCGCGCCGGACGCGGTCGTGCGGCCGGTCGACGGGTTCGACGGCGAGCTTTCGATCCGCGCGCTGTCGTACACGCCGAAGGGCGGCAACCGCCCGATCCTGCGCGACATCGCGCTCGACGTGCCGGCCGGCAGCAAGATCGCGATCGTCGGCCGCACCGGCAGCGGCAAGACGACGCTGCTGAACCTGATCTGCGGGCTCGTGCGGCCGGGCCCCGGCACGCTGTTCGTCGGTGGCGTCGATCTCGCGGAAGTGAACCTGCGGCAGTACCGCAAGCATCTCGCGGCCGTCACGCAGTCCGATCAGCTGTTTCGCGGGACGATCCGCGACAACATCACGAACTTCGCGCCCGCGCCGCGGATCGGCGCGATGTTCGACGCGGCGAAGCTCGCGTGCATCCACGACGAGATCGAGCGGCTCGACCATCGCTACGACACGCCGCTCGGCGATACGCAGAAATTCCTGTCAGCCGGGCAGATGCAGCGGCTCCTGATCGCGCGGGCGCTGTATTGCGAGCCGCGCCTGCTGATCCTCGACGAATTCTCGTCGAACCTCGATCAGGCGACGACGCACGAGATCTGCCGCAACGTGCTGACGCTGCCGTGCACGATCGTGCTCGTCACGCACGACGCGTCGATCCTGTCGATGGTCGACCGGATCTACGAGATGCAGGACGGCGTATTGACCGATGCGACCGACGCATGGCGCCTGGCCGAGGAGACGCGGTGATGCTCGGACGACTCTTTCTGCTCAATCCGTTTTCCTATGCGTTCCTGGTGCGGCGCGCGGTGCGCGCCGTCGCGCTGCGCACGTCGCCCGCACGCGGGCTGCGGCTGATGCGCTGGTGCTCGGGCGCATGCCTGCGCTGCTTTCCGTGCATTCGCGAGTCGATCGAGCGTGCGGTCGCGTACATGCTGAGCGCACACCTGAACGACGATCCGCGACGCGTGCGGGAAGTGTCGGCGGCGATCGTGCGCGAACTGTTCGAAGCGGAGTTCGCGGGGCTCAAGCTGCGTACTCACAGCCTCGAATCGATGAAGTCGATGATCGACGGGATGGCGTGCGAAGGCGACGCGCAGCTGCAAGCGGCGCTCGCGCGCGGCGGCCCGCTGATGCTCGCGGGGTTGCATTTCGGCAACCTGATGCTGTTCGTCACGAAGCTGCGCTTCATGATTCCCGACGACCGCAAGCTGATGGTGATACTGCACCGGGATGCACCCGGCGCGTTCTTCGACGATGCGCTGCGGCTCGTCGCCGAATACGGCGCCGGCGAAGTCGAGTTCATCGACATCGAGGAGCGTGTGCACCTGCGGCGTCTGATCACGAGCCTGCGGCGCGAGGCGCCCGTGTTCCTGCTGTTCTCCGACCTGCACGGCAAGTTCGGCAAGACCAACCGCTGCCGGCTCGGCGGCCGCTGGGTGCGGATGGCCGGCGGCGGCGTGAAGCTCGCGGTCGAGCAGGGGATTCCGCTGCTCGTCGCGTACGCGACGGGCGTGCCGTTCCGCGATCGCTGCGCGGTGCATTTCACCGAACTCCCGGCCAGCCCGCTCGCGCCGATGCTCGGCGCGGACGACGACGCGTCGCCCGTGCGTGCGACGCACCAGCGCATCGTCGACCGTCTCGAACAGGCGCTCGTGCGCCAGCCCGAGCAGTGGCATTTCTGGGAACACTTCACGCCTTACCTGATGCCGGCGCCGCTGATCGATGCGGCCGCGCGGCGTCGCTCCTGACGAGCCCGCCCCATGCCGACCTGGAACTCCGCTCTTCGAGAACAGAAGCCTTCGCGCAAGCTCGCGCGCGGCACGACCTTCGGCACCGTGATCCACGGCGTCGTCGACGTGCCGGTGTCGATGCGGTTCTTCTGCTACCTGTCGCTCGCGATGTTCGCGATGTTCGTGATTGCGCTCGTCGAACTGAGCTACGCGAACACCGAGAGCGTGTCGGGGATGCTGACGCCGCGCTCGGGGCTGATCGGCGTCAGCGCGCCGCCGGGCTGGGCCGTGCGCGACATCTACGTCGGCAAGGACCAGCAGGTGAAGGCGGGCCAGCGGCTGCTGGCGGTGACGCGCGACACGAGCTTCGTGAGCCAGGGGAACAACGTGCAGGGGATGCGCGCGGCACTCGACCGGCAGCGCGTCGAGGTGACGCAGCAGATCGACGCGGCGCGGCTCGAATACAAGTCGTCGGTGCAGCAGACCAACCAGCAGATCGCCGCGCAGGGCGAAAGCCGCGGGCTGATCGACCGGCAGATCCAGGACCAGAAGCGCATCGTCGACGAGTACGGCGAACGGCGCGCGCGCGTGAAGCAGCTGCTCGACGAACAGGTCGTGACGCTCGAGCAGTACAACCAGGTCAACACGCAGTACCTGCAGGCCGGGCAGGCGTACCAGGACCTGCTGCTGCGCCGTGCGGAGCTCGCGAAGAATGCGATGAAGCTGCGCGGCGACCTCGACACGATGCAGAGCAAATACGACGGCGCGAACGCGGAACTGAAGATCAAGCAGGAGGAGCTGAACGCGAAGGAATACAACATCGACGAGAACGTGAACCAGGTGCTGTACGCGCCGGCCGACGGGCAGATCGTGCGGCTCGACGTCGTGCAGGGCGGCGTGATCGACCCGCCGGGCACGCGCGTCGTCGAGATCCTGCCCGCCAAGGCCGACGGGCTGATCGCCGAGGTCTACATTCCGTCGTCGAAGGCCGGCTTCGTGAAGAAGGGGCAGGAAGTGAAGGTGGCGTACGGAAGCTACCCGGTCGAGAAGTTCGGCACGTATCGCGGCAAGGTGCTGTCGATCTCGCCGGTCGCGTTTTCCGCGAAGGAGCTGAACCTGCCGGGCGATGCCGCCACGCCGCAGACCTACTTCAAGACCTGGGTCGAGCTGGCCGACCGCACGCCGGCATTCGAAGGGCGGCCGCTGTCGCTGCGGGCCGGGATGATGCTGAAGGCCGACATCGTGCTGGAGCGGCGCAGCCTGCTCGAATGGCTGTTCGAGCCGCTGTACCGGATCCGTCAACGCCTGTTCGGCGTGCCGGCCTGAGCCGATGGCGAGCCGGGACAAGTACCGCCGCCGTGCGCGGCCGGGCGTCGTGCGTCCGCTGTCGCGCTGGCTCGGCGCGACGCTGTTCGCGTGCGCGGCCGCCGCGCACGGCGCGCCGCAGCCGGATGGCGACGCCGAGCCGCGCTGGCAGGCCGGCGCCGACGGGATCGGCTTCTGGCCGGGCGGCGACGCGGACGGGTTCGATGCGAGCGCGTGGGCGACCGATGCGGGGCCGGCGCGCCGCGGGCGCGGCGATGCGGTCGATGGGCCGCAACCCGACGCCATCCCGTTTTCGGCGCGCAAGATCACGCTCGGTCAGCGCACTGGTGGGGCGGGGCGCGCATGCGCGGGAGCGTCCGACGACAGCGTGGACGGCATCGGCTTCGACGATAACGGCGCAGCCGGCGGCTGCGAGCCGGCCACGTCACGCGATGCAACGGCGGATGACGCACCGGCCGGCGGCGTCGTCCGCGCCGACCGGATGCCGTACGAACTGCATCCCATTGACCCGTCGCGGCTGCCCGATCTGCCGGCCGCCCAGGCGCCGCCGTTGCTGACACAGCTGATGGGCGACGATCGCAACATGGTCGGTCTCGGCTGGCACTTCATCGCGACGACCGGCCGATCGACGCCCGTGACGACGCACACGGACGCACTCGGGCTGAACAGCTTCCAGAACCAGGGCTCGAGCCTGTCGCTCAGCAATACGAACACGCTAGCGTTCACCTTTACCCACTTTTTCTCGGAGAATTGGGCGGCCGAACTTGGCGGCGGCATTCCGCCGGTGCTGACGCTGCGCGGGCACGGCAGCATCGCGCTGCCGCTCGACCGGATTTTTTCCGGCGTCCAGGGGCGCTTTCCGCTGATCGACCTCGCGAACACGCAAAGCAACCCGCTCGCGACCACGCGCGCATGGCTCGGGTCCGTCGTGTTCAAGTATTACCTCGGCGAGCGCGACGATCGTTTTCGCCCGTTCGCGGGCATCGGCATCAGCTATACGCGCTTCACGAACACGAACCTGAATCCCGTGTTCCAGCGCAAGCTCGCGTCGCTCGGCGGGTTGCTCGCGGCGGGCTCGGACATCGGCAGCCTGCAGTCGCTGCTGCTCGACCCGTCGCTGTTCCAGCGCATCTGGGATGCGGGCGGCGACCTGCTGCTGTCGGGCAAGACCAACGTGTCGGCAAAGGTGAAGAGCGTGTGGGAGCCGGTGTTCACCGTCGGCGCGAGCTACCAGATCACGCGCCAGTTCTGGATCACCGGCATGGTGACCTATATCCCGTTACGTACGAAGATTACGCTGGATATCGACCAGCCGAACCGGCAGCTCGCGTCGAACACGTTCGACATTTCCGCGAACCCCGTGCTGGCCAGCGTGCTGCTCGCGTTCCGCTTCTGACCGGCGCCGGCCCCTTTTTTCATGAATTTGACGCGCGACACTGGGATAATGTTGGAGTTTGGCTGCGTCAATGATGGAAGGAGGCCCCATGGGCGACAACGATACCCGTACCGAGACCGACGACCGCACCGATAGCGAATCGATGGAGGCGCGCCAGCGCCGCTTCGAGGAAGACCTGGTCGACGCCTACGACGAAGAGCTCGAGATGGAGCTCGACGATCGCCGCTTCGACGACAACGACGACCTGCTGTTTTCGCAGGAGCGTCGCGAAGCGCGCAAGCAGTATTTCCGCGAGCTGTTCCGGCTGCAGGGCGAACTCGTGAAGCTGCAGGACTGGGTCGTGAGCACGGGCCACCGGCTCGTCGTCATTTTCGAGGGGCGCGACGCGGCCGGCAAGGGCGGCGCGATCAAGCGCATCACGCAGCGGCTGAACCCGCGCGTATGCCGCGTGGCGGCGCTGCCGGCGCCGAATAACCGCGAACGCACGCAATGGTATTTCCAGCGCTATGTCGCGCATCTGCCGGCCGGTGGCGAGATCGTGCTGTTCGACCGAAGCTGGTACAACCGCGCGGGCGTCGAGCGCGTGATGAACTTCTGTACCGAGGATGAATACGAGGAGTTTTTCCGTTCGGTGCCCGAGTTCGAGAAAATGCTGGTGCGCAGCGGGATCCAGATCGTCAAGTACTGGTTCTCGATCACCGATCACGAACAGGAAGTGCGATTCCAGAGCCGGATCGAGGATCCGCTCAAGCAATGGAAGCTGAGCCCGATGGATCTCGAGAGCCGCCGCCGCTGGGAAGCCTATACGGCCGCAAAGGAAGAGATGCTGCTGCGCACGCACATTCCGGAAGCGCCGTGGTGGGTCGTGCAGGCGGTCGACAAGAAGCGCGCGCGGCTGAACTGCATTCACCACCTGCTGCAGCAGGTGCCGTATCACGATGTGCCGCACGCACCGATCGACCTGCCGCCGCGCGAGCATCACGAGGACTACATCCGCCGGCAGGTGCCGGACAACATGATCGTGCCGGATACTTACTGAGCGGTCGCGGCGGGTTCGATGTAGTGAAGGGGCGCGCCGTGCCACGCGGCGCGCGTTACTCCTGAATCAGGAACGCGGCGCGGTCGCGCCCGACGAGCCACGCCGGCACACGGCCACGCCCGCTCCACGTCGCCCCCGTGACCGGGTCGCGATATTTCACGCCGACGGTGAACAGCTTCGCCCGATCGCTGTATCCCTGCCCGAAGACTTCCCGTGCGGTCAACGCGTAGCTCGTGACGAGTTCGCGTACCTGCGCAAGCACCGCACTGCGTTCGCGGCGCCGTGCCACCTTGATGCGCCGATCGAGTTCTGCAAGCTGGGCTTGCAGTTTCTGTACATGCTGCATGCGTCCGTTATCCCGTACCTGATTTTGATTACTGGCGACGCGTGACGAGCCGCGTGTCCGCATTCCCGGCTCCCGGCCGGTGGTGCATCTCGCGCGGGCTGCTCCGGGTTTGCCGGCCAAACGGTTGCGGAGCGCGTCGCCGGGAACCCGGTGAGATTAAGTTCTGGCGAGCGTTTTTTCTATCGGACGTATCTGATTTTTTGGTCGAATTTACGTGAGGACGCGACGACAGCGCAGGGTGGGGAGCGGGAGGCTTGTCCTGGCTCTCTTGTGTCTGTCACAGGTCGGGGAAGCCCGACCGTCCTTGGGTCAGATCGAACAGCTCGGCTCTTGCATCGCCGACGGCGGTCTCGGGCAGCTTGATCACGAGTTTCACCGTCATCCCGTACGCACTGTCCACCAGTTCGTAACCGGCCTGTTCCATCCAGCGGCGCACGCGTGCCTCGTCCGGATAACCAAGCTCGATCGCCAGCCGCGTGTAGCGGATGCGTTCGACGCGCTCCGCGTCGAGCAGCGCCGACGCGATCGCATCCGTATAGGCGCGCACCAGCCCGCCCGCGCCGAGCTTCACGCCGCCGTAGTAGCGCACGACCGCGCCGAGCACGCCGTCGAGGTCGTGATGGCGCAGCACCTCGAGGATCGGCCGGCCGGCGGTGCCCGACGGCTCGCCGTCGTCCGACATCCCCGACTGGCCGCCCGCCAGCAGCGCCCAGCAGACGTGGGTGGCCGTCGGGTGTTCGTCGCGCAGGCGTTGCAGCGCCTGCATCGCGGCGTCGCGATCCTCGACGGGGATCGCGTATCCGATGAAGCGGCTCTTGCGGATTTCGAGTTCGCGGATGCAGGGGGTGGCGAGCGAGTAACTCATGCGTCGCGGGATGAAATGTGTAAGGAAATCAAGGTGATGACGGCCTGGCGATGCGTTTGATATCGACCCGCGCAGGCATCGGGCGGCGGCACGAGCGGGCAGGGTGAAGCGAGAATTTTACCTTGGCGCGGATTGACGCCTTTCGATGCCGTCGAAACGCGGCACCGATGCGAACGGTCAGGTGAGGGCGAGTGTGCCGTCGGACGCGGCGGCGGGCAACGGAGCACAGCGAAGCGTACGGCGCCGGCATCGGCACGGAACCCGACGTTTCGGGTTCGAAGGCAAGTCACCCACCTGATCACGGTTGCCTTGACGTCGCGGCCCCGGCGCCGATCTGGAGCGCGTACAACTCGGAAACGTCGACCGCCTGACGGCTGCTGCGTTCGACCGATCCTTCTTTCGTCCACAGGAACGGATAGAAGCTGAAACATTGATCCGTCGTCAGTCCCTGGACATCGGCTTCCCAGCCAGGCCAGCGCATGCTCGCATAGAAGTCGTGCAGCGTGTCGCCGAGGGACCATCGCACGAAGTCGCCGTACCCGATCCCGAGTGGCTCCCAGCTCAGCGTGTCGGGTGCGAAGTAGTACACGGCGCCCGTGTCCTCTCCGAGTGCACCGCCGTTCAACGCAAAGAATCCGCCGACGGCATCGTCCGCGACCAATAGAAAGCCGGAGGATCGCCCGTGATTCCAGCCAACGATGTCCCTGGGCAACGTGGGATGGCCCGAGCCAAGCAGACGAAGGTAGCCTCCGTCCACAAGCACGCCGCCCGTCGAATAGGCGAGGGTTCCCAGGAGTGAACGCGTGGTGACCTGAAGGGCGGACAGAATTTCGCCGTTCCGGCCCGATGGCGGCAATATCTCGCAACGATGACTCGCTGCCGCCGACCATTCGATCAAGGACGGCAGGGCGGATTCTCGCTCGTTTACCAGTTCGTCCAGCGGACGCATATGTCTTCTCTCCGGGTGGTTTGGTTCGGCATCGGCCGATGCCGGGACGATACGGCATGCACCGGCTCGTGCGACATCAACGCACGCCAACCGACGACCTGAGCGCCGCGCCCAGCGTGCGCAGTGCCTGCCGGGCTCGCGCATCGGTCAGGTTCGAATGGAGCACCACGTCGCGCGTCGGCAATGGCGGCAGACCGTATCGCGTACCGACGTCGACCGTGCCGGCAGGCGCCACGCGATGCCCGAGCGCCGCGACGGCCAGCCCCGCGGATACCGCCGCGCCGATCGTCGCCACGCCGCCGCCGACGAACACTTCCGTCCACGCGACACCGGCTTCGTCGAGCGCGCCGATCGCCATGCGGCGCACGCTGCAGGGCTCGGCTTGCGTGGCCAGCCGCAGCGGTTGCGGCGGATGGTACTCGAAATCGGTCGCGGCCATCCAGCCGAACGTCTCCGACAGGATGGTTTCACCGTCGAGCCGCCGGCTGTCGTGCTGCAGTGTGACGGCAGCGTCGAGCTGGCCGCGGTCGAACGCATCGAGCACGTCGCGCGACGCGGCGACCCGGATCTCCAGCACGAGCCCCGGTTCCGCTTCGCTCATGCGCCGAAGCAACATCGGTAGATCGGCGCCGACGACATGGTGGCTCACACCGATGACCAACCGCCGCTGGCCGGCGCCGAACGCGGCGACCGCACCCTGGTGAGCGGCCATGAGCTCGCGCGCGGGTTCCAGGAACGCGGTGCCGTCGGCCGACAGGCGAACCTGCCTCGGTGTGCGTTCCAGCAGGCGGCGGCCGAGGCCGTCTTCGAGGCGCTTGATCTTCAGGCTCACCGCGGACTGCGTCGTGTCCATCGCCTCGGCGGCTCGCGTGAAACTCTTGAGGTCGGCGGTCAGCACGAACGCCTGCACAGCTTCGATGTCGAGCGTTTTCATCGTGTGCTCATCCATTGTGAAATTGAATCATTGAAATATTCTGCCATCGTCTTTTCAAATGATTCAAGGTCTTCTACGCTGTTCTCGAGCCGTTCGGAATCTCCCTTTTCCTTTCCAGGAGTCGATCATGCTGACCGCGTACTACGTGCACCGCCTGCCGGCGGACTACGACCTCGACATCATCCGCAATCGCGTGCGCGAGCGCGGCACGCTCTGGGACGACACGCCGGATCTGGTGTTCAAGGGCTTCTTGCTGCGCGAGGCGGGCCGCTACGGTGCGACGGAAAACGGCTACGCGTCGCTTTATCTGTGGCGCAACGAGCAGGCGTTCGCCGGGTTCGTGACGGACGGCCGCTATCGGGTCGTGACGGACAGCTTCGGCCGCGCACCGATCGACGTGCAGGTCGCGCTCGATGCGCGCAAGGGCAGTGCGTCGACGGGACGCTTCGCTCGTCTGGAAGCCGTCGATATTCCGGCGGATGCCGACCTCGATGCGACGCTGGCACAGGAGATCGCGCGCAATCGCGAAGCGGCGGCGCGGCAGGGTACGGTCGCAGCCGCCGTCAGCCTTGATCCACTGCGGTGGCGGCTGACGCGGGTACTCGTATCGGAGCACGAGCCGGACGACGGCGGCGCGGGCACGGTGTACCAGGTACTGCATCTGGCGAAGCCTTTGCTCGACACGCTCGATGGGAGCGGAGTGCGATGACCGGCGTCGCGTCGCGATCTCGGGCCCGGCCAGCGGGTGGGGCGAGCTTCGCGGCACCCGTGCGATTGCCGGCCGGCCTGGCGATCGCCGCGCATCTGGCCGGGATGGCGGCGGGGATCGCCGTGATTGCCGCGCTCGCGACGTTGCTGGCGCTGCTGTTCCGGTAAGGATCGCCGGTGCGGATGGGGGAATACGGAAGAGCCGGGCGCGATGCGCGCGGCGCTTCCGTTGGGTCATCGCCGCTCAGTGCCCCTGCAACCGGATATCCCGCGACGACGCACCGACGTACACGGTCCCGCCCGGCACGACCTGCCAGCCGTTGCGCGACGTGTTCCACACGCTCTGCATGCGTGGCGACACGGTGACGCGAACCCGCCGCGCCTCGCCCGGATTCAGCCGGATCTTCTCCCAGCCGACCAGCCGCTTAGGCGGTTCGTCCTTGTACGGCACGCCGAGATACACCTGCGGGGTCTCCGCACCGGCGACGCGCCCGTCGTTGCGTACCGTGAACGCGACGCTCAGCGACCCGTCCCATTGCTTCGACACCGACAGCCCCGAATACGCGAAGTGCGTGTACGACAGGCCGTAGCCGAACTCGAACATCGGCTTGATGTTGCGCGCGTCATACCAGCGATAGCCCATGTTCAGCTTTTCCGCGTAGACGGGGTCGTTCTCGAATGTGCCGTTTTGCCCCCAGGTCGGCGAATCCTGATCGCGCGCGGGGAAAGTGACGGGCAGTTTGCCGGACGGGTTGACCGCGCCAAACAGCACGTTCGCGATCGCCTTGCCGCCGGCTTCGCCCGGATACCATGCCTCGACGATCGCAGACACATTGTCCTTCCACGGCATCAGTACCGGATTGCCGCTCTGGACGACGACGATCGTATGCGGATTCGCGCGCGCGACGGCTTCGACGAGCGCGTCCTGGTTCGACGGGTTCGCGAGGCTCAGGCTCTGCAGGTCGCCGAAATCCTCGCCGGCCGGCTGGGCAACCACGACGATCGCGACATCCGAGCGGCCCGCGAGCGCCGCGGCCTGGTCGATTTCCTGCTGCGTGTACGCACGGAACGGCGACTGCTGGTCGCTGTTGCCCGCGTAAGTGACCTGCGCAGCCGGCGCAAGCGCGCGGATCGCCGCGACGATCGGCACGTCGACCTTCAGCCACGGATTGCGCCACCAGCTGCATCCGGTCGATGCCCCGAACGTCAGGCCGCCGCAGCCCGCAAACGAGCCCGACACCGGGTCGCGCGTGTTGCCCGAGCCGCCGCCGGACAGCACGGCCGCGTCCGCATGGCCGCCGACCACGGCAATACGCGACAGTGCCGACGCGGCCAGCGGCAACTGGTTGCCGTCGTTCTTCAGCAGCACGATCGACTGCTCGGAAGCGGCCTGCGCGAACCGGTTCGCGGCCGCGAAATCGATCGTGCCGCCGCCCGTGGCCGGATCGTCCATCACGCCGACGCGGATCATCACCGCGAGCTTGCGCCGCACCATGTCGTCGAGTCGTGCGGTCGACACCGAGCCGTTCGCAATCGCCTGCTTGACGGCTCCCGGCGTCAGGTAGACGGTCGGCCCGACATCTTCTTCCTCGTCGAGCCCGGCGTTGATCGCGGCGGCGGTACTGTGCGTGGCGCCCCAGTCGGACTGCACCTGGCCCTGGAAGCCCCATTCGTTCTTCAGCACGTCGTTCAGCAGGTGATTGTTTTCGCACGCGTACGCGCCGTTCAGGCGGTTGTAGCTGCACATCACGCTGCCGGGGCGACCACGCTTCGCGGCGATCTCGAACGGCAGCAGGTAGAGCTCGCGCAGCGTGCGTTCGTCGATCTGCGTGTTGCCGCCCATCCGGCCGTGCTCCTGTTCGTTGCCTGCGTAATGCTTGATCGTGGCGATGACTTTCTGCCGCTGCGTGGCGAGCGTGCGTTCGGCGAGCAGGTCGCCCGCGAGCAGCGGATCTTCGCCGAGATACTCGAACAGGCGGCCGCCGCGCGGCTCGCGCGCGAGATTGGTGCCGCCACCGAGGCCCATGCCGAATCCTTGCGCGCGCAACTGGATCGCAACCTGCTTGCCGTAGTCGTACGACAGCCGTCGATCCCAGCTAGCGGCGACGGCGATCGTCGCGGGGAACGTCGTGCTGGCCTGCGACGTGCTGCCGGAGCCGGTTGCCGAGTCGACCATGTTGAGATCGGGAATGCCGAGCCGCGGCACGCCCTGGATGTAGCCGGCGCCGCCGCCCGGCACCTTGGACATTTCGTATTGCGAATGAATGAACTGCAGTTTCTCGTCGAGGGTCATCTTGCGCACGAGCAGGTCGGCGCGCCGTTGCGCGGTGGCCGATGCGAACGCATCGGTCGCATCGCCTTGCGCGTTGAAATCGGCGTCGCCGGCGTAGGCGGTGGTGCAGAGGGTCGCTGCCAGCACGACGGCCGGCCAGAGTGTGTCCCGCATGTTGCTCTCCATGATCGTATTGCCGGTTGTTCGGATGATGTCTGGAGCTGCGCTCGTCCGATGGATTCGCACCGGACGCATTCGGCTGGCGATGCAGGGTGGTTGCGCGTCGGCATGCCAGGCCAGGCGGGGAATCGTTACGGCCGGTTGGGCTCGACCGGTCAACGCGGGCGGCGACGCGCAGGCCGCCCGGCGCTGCCGAATCGGATGTAGCGATCCTCTGCAGCGACTAATGGTATGAATGTAGTTTGACTACAGCATCGGTGTTTATACCGATACGTACGATCTTTATTTGGCAGGGGGGCGCGATCCGGTGAAAAGACGGTCATCGTTCCCGATTTGGGCTGCCGCGCCGAGTAAGAAGTACTCGACCCAGGAGAACATCGTTGTCCATTGAAATGCTCCCGAACTGCCGATCCTTTGCGTGGGATCGATACGCATCCAGTGCGTGCGGAGCGCCACGATCACTATCGAATTTTTGCCGTATCGGACGCGCAAGGATTTTCCGGATCTGCCTGTCTACTTTGGTTAGCCCACGCACCTTTCGTCGAGAAATCTGCCCCTATTCTGAGAAGGGTGCATGCGATCCGGCGCCAGCATGTGTGCATTGAAGGTGGTTGACAAGATCGCGAAACGATGTGTGCGAGATTGGGATGAGTGTCAATAAACCAGCAACTTAATTTTAAAATTTTTCGTCGCGATGGATTGCGATGGCAGGAGCGCTTAGATGACAGCGGAATTTCCGGCTACGTATATGGTTGGTACGGCGACAGGCTTGACCGCAAGAACGCTTGTCCAGGAATTGGTCGATTTGCCGATGAGTGTGAGGCGGTTCGGGGTGATGGGCGACGGTGTGACCGACGATACAGCGGCGCTTCAAGTGGCTCTCAATGCTGGAGTTCCTCTCTACTTCCCACCCGGCATCTATCTGTACAGCAATACACTGACTGCAACCGCGTCACTTGTTGGAGCCGGCTGGAATTCAATTCTCCAGTGCACTACGTCGCAAGGTCAAAACGCATCGATATATTGGAGCAATGCCAGTAATTTTAAAATTCAGAATTTGAAGTTTTTTTCGAAAAATGCGGCGGGGTACTACGCCAACGAAAACGCGGGGCCGATCAATCTGGAGGCATGTAGCCTGTTCGAGATATCTGGATGTCAGATCAACAATGCAGCGAGCCAGGCCATCATGATGCGTGCCTGTGTCAACGGGAGGGTCTTTGGAAATACGGTGCTTAATGTCTGGCATGACGGCTTCCATGTTACCGGAGCAAGCGCTGACATTACGATCACAAACAATGAAGTAATAAACGGCGGCGATGACGCGTTTGCTGTCGTTGGGTATCAAAAAGATCTAGCCCGTCCCCGTCGAATTATCGTTTCGAACAATCGAGTCGATCAGACAAAATACGCTCGTGGAATAGCCATTGTCGGTGCTCAGGACGTAACGGTTTCGGGAAATCACATTTACAATTCCCAGTGTGCGGGAATTTATATTGCCTCGGAATCCAGTTATCAGACGTATGGCAATGAAAATGTGAGGGTGGTCAATAATATTCTGGACACGTGCGGGATGTCGTCCAGCATTGGTGCGTTTCCAAATCTTCCGAATTCTCCGGTTTTCTATGGGGCGTTGCACTTGAATGCGGTAAATGGATCCAATAACTCCAACATTGCGATCGTCAACAACGTAATCAAGAATTCGGCTGGAAATCCAGTATTTTTAGGGGCGTCAGGTGGTACTCACATTCAGGTCAACATTTCACAGAACACGATAGTCAATGGTTGGGATCCGAATAACAAGAACGGCTTCCCGTTGACGACAATAAGTGCGACTTCGACATCTCCCACACTGAACTTTGCCAATAACCCGGGCGTTGCCGTCGGCATGACAGCCTGGTACTTCAACGGATCGACAAGCGTGCAGATCGGCACGGTCGTATCTGCCGGCGCATCGACGGTTACGCTGAACCAGAATGCGACCGTACCGAGTGGCGGGACCGTGATCTTTTCCGGTGTCGGCTTGTTCGGGGCTACCGTTGCAACGATTGCCGCCGCCGCGGGTGCTGCCACGACGTTGACATTCGCCGCGACGACCGGCGTCACTTATAACGATAACTATGGCTTCGGGTCACCTGGCAACGAAACAACGGGCGTGTCGATTGGGCAGAGCGTCAGCGGTACCAACATCGCGCCAGGGACGTTCGTGACCGGTGCGACGGCGACTTCGGTGACGCTCAGCAAGGCGACGACCGGTACCGTGGCGAACGGTGCTTCCATCGTCTTTATCCCGATGGTCTGCATGACGTCTCAAACGATCACGACCTCGGCCGCATCAGCGTCGGGAACCAACACACTGACGTTTACCCCGTATCCGTCGGCACGCGGCTGTGCGGTCGGGCAAGGCGTATCTGGAACGGATATCCCGGTCGGTACTTACGTGACGTCGGTTTCCGGTAACGGAAATGGCCCGACCGTCACGGTGTCCAATAATTTCACTGGCAGCGGAATTGCGAACGGCGCGTCCATTACATTCACCGGAACAAGCTCATTGAGCACTTCGCCCGGAATCAACCTGTCTGGCACCAGGGAGTGCATCGTTTCGAAGAATCAACTATCCGGCATCGCAAAGGACGGGATTTATCTGGACGGTTCCTGCACGAACTTCACGGAGATCAGTAGCAATATCGGAGAAAACATCGGTTGTTGCAACGGATTTGCCCGTCTAATCACGATGGGAGCACTCGTGGCGGGAGCGTCTCTCAAATTGCGGGGAAATTATATGGCTCAACCGGTCAATTATCCGCGAGCAATCGACAGCCTGATTTATTCAGCATCGTGGAACTATACGTCGTGGAGTGAAGACAACTTCGCCCAAAACGGGTTTGTCGGTCTCAATGTCCAGTTGACTCCCGTTGTCGAAACAGTCGGCGCTTCGCCATGGACGTTCACGAATAGCAACCTGAGTGCAGTCAGCATGTCGATCGCCGGCGGTACCGTATCGTCGATCAGTGTCTCTCGAAACGGACAAGCGGCCTATGCGACCGGGTTGACGAACGGAATGATCGATCTCAAACCGGGCGACGCAATGACGGTCACCTATACCACCGTCCCCACCGTCACGATGATTCCGAGACTGGGGCAGTAGCGCGCGCGTCTTCACGTTGACGGCCGGGCGGAAACGGCACCGAACTCGCCCGTCGACCAGCCACTTGCAAAATTCTTATCAGCATTCATCAATGCGTTCCGGCCAACCACACGTCGAGGATCGATATGGCATTCCAGCTTCAAGATCGTGTTCAGGAAACGACCACTTCTACCGGTACGGGTGCGCTTTCCCTTGTCGGTGCAATGACGGGATTCCGCTCGTTTTCGTCCGTTTGCGCAAATGGCGATACTTTCTATTACGGGTTGCAGGCCGTCACCGGTGCAGGTGTTCCGAGCGGCAACTGGGAGATAGGGATCGGTACGTACAACGCCAGCGGGAACACGCTGTCTCGCACAACCGTATTGGCCTCGAGCAACGGCGGTGCTGCCGTCAATCTAGCCGCGGGCACCACTCAGGTATGGATCGACCTGCCAGCGGCACTTCCCGCCAATTTGCCGGTCAGCGCCAAATACTTCGGCGCGAAAGGAAACACCAGGATCGTCAATGACGGCGTAACGACATCAGGATCGACAGCTTTTTCGTCGGCGTCGGCGACGTTCACGGCGGCAGATGTCGGCAAGCGTATCGACATTGCGACGACAAACGCAAATGGTGTCGCGACGCTTGTCGTCTCCACCACGATTGCGGCGTTCGTCAGCGCTACACAAGTCACGCTCGCGAAAGCGGCAAATGCTTCCGCGACAGGGACAAATGTGGTCTACGGCAGCGATGACGGCCCGGCCCTGACGGCCTGGCTGAACTACTTGATGACCATCTGGCCGGTCAAGGGCGATCTTCCTGCCGGGGTCTACTACTCGGGCCTCGCGCTTCCCGCTATTACGAAGCCGATCGCGTTGTTCGGCCACTCGGCACGCACCTCGATCATCCAGTTCGGCGCAGGGGTCGGCGGACAGTGCTTTACGGTATTGAATGCGGGGTTCAATAACGAAGCGACGGATTTGCCACAGACAGGCAACGTGTCATGGACTTCCAACATGGCAGTCCTTGCCGGTTGCGTGTTGCGTGACTTTACCCTTCAGGGCAATCGCGCGTGCACGTCGCTTCAACATGGCCTGGTGTTGCAAGGCAACGTGGATTGGCTCGACGTCGCTCACGTGAACTGCCTGTATTTCCGGGGCGGCGGCGTGCTGTGGATGGACACCGGAAGCGGGTCGGGGCAAGCGCGCGCCAATGTCCGTGAAATCAACCTGAATACGATGAAGATCAGGCATTGCGGTGACGGGGCGACGAATACACCGAGCTTCGGCATTTATCTCGACGACAGCCCGGCCGCAGCCGCATCCGATTCGTCGAACCTGTTCAATCTGAACAATATCGACATCATTTTCAGCTACGGTACGGCGCTTGCCGTGCAAGATCGGCGTACGTCGAATACGGGATTTCCACTGTACGGAATTCAGGCGCGCAACATCGTGCTGCACGACCGGATGACAACGATGGGCCTGAGCGGAGGACGCATGTTCAGTGTCGTCGGACAGGTCACCAACTGCCTGTTCGACATCAATTTCCCCCTGAGTGCTCGTAACGATTACGCAGCGGAGATTCTGCCGAACCCGAATTTCAACGTCTATCCTACGGATAACGAATTTACCTTTGCATTCCCGAAGACAGTCAAGGGGGTGACGATCGGTAA
The DNA here is from genome assembly GCF_011605345.1 of Burkholderia sp. D-99. Taxonomy (GTDB): domain Bacteria; phylum Pseudomonadota; class Gammaproteobacteria; order Burkholderiales; family Burkholderiaceae; genus Burkholderia. Next base: position 967,068 of record NZ_JAAOXM010000001.1, on the reverse strand, counting down.
CGTCGGCTACAACGCGATCAAGTTCAGAAATTATTTCGGATGCGCTGAAGCGGTATCTATTTCTACCGAGGGGCCGTATAACCTGAGAATCGATTGCGAGACCGACAGCGTGTTTCAGCAGGTCACCTCCGCGATGGTGCTGACGGGTACGGGGGCGGTGGCGATTCCGGGCTGGTCGTTCGGCACGACGTCGAATCTGTCGATTTTCATGCCGGTGAATGCAGTTAATGGAACCGGCGACACGACGCTGGCAACGATCTTCGGCATTACCGGAACGATTACGCGCTCAGGAAGCGTGACGGCAGGAACGGACACCTATACGTTTACGCCTTCTTCATCAAACAACTCGTACATCCCGGCCGGCGAATACTTTTCAAAGATCTGCGTCGATGCTTCACAAGGCAACGGTGTCGCCGGGCGCTACAAATATATTCCTGAAGACCGGTACGGGCGCGCGGTCAACGGCGCATGGGCGAGCGGGCGCCTTCTGCAAATGTGGCCGTGGCAATTCCACATCGAGAATGCAACGGGGCTGGTTCGTTACAGCTATGGCGTACCGACGGCCGACAGCGCCGGTAATGCGATGGCGGTTTGGGCCAATGGCTTCGTCGGAACAAGTGCGACGCCGAGTGTGACGGGTATCAGCAAATTGACGGCGAACTATGCGACGGCAGCGATGCTGACGAACCTGACCGGCGGGATCGACGGTCAGTCGGTCAAGATCGTTGCGACCAACGGCAACTGCACGATCGTGAACAACGCGAACATCCAGACGACAACCGGTGCAAATGTCGTCATGTCGACCGGGCAAGTTCTGACCTTTACGTTTGACGCAACATTGAACAAATGGTGTGGCGGTTAACGATGCGGTCTTGTCGTGCCGGGTTTCCGGAGCAGCTCACCGTGAGTATCGGCACGATTGGATCGTCGATACGGCAGGTCATTCGCACCGTACCCGGTGGCTCGGGCGCTCGGGTTCCGGGGCGCAATCAGATGTTTGTATGAAGATACGTTTTCGGTGGGCTCGCTCACATACACGCTGCGCCGGACAGTGTTCAATCAGGTATTGCCGCATGAGCGGCTGCGCCGGAGCACGACCGGCGCAATGGCGCTGGCGCGAACCGTCCGGAACGTCGCGCGGTAACAAAAGATGCGCGGCAAAGCAACGCGAGCCGTGCCGGCAAGCGTAATGCGGTAGTCCGTCATGTTGGACTGGGCGGGTTGCTGCACAGTTTGGAAAGACGCGATGTCAACTACTAGACAAACGAAATCGAGGATCGGTCTGCCGCGACTGCACGTGGTGGCGGCAGTGACCATATGTGCGCTGAGCGGGTGTGCATTCGCGCCCGGCATGACATACCAGGCGCCGTCCGACCGCGACGCGAATGTGCGCGCGGGCGTCGCCGCGTCGGGTTCGGGGGGCCTCGACGGCGTACAGAACGTGTCGAGCGAAGACCTGATCGAGATTACGTCTGCGTACGTGGAGCAGCAGCGCGTTGCGCATTCCGCCAACGTGGACGCTGAAGTCCGGCAACTGTTCGGTACACCGAAGGCGTATGTGATCGGCCCCGGCGACGTGCTGAACATCGTCGTGTGGGACCACCCGGAACTGAATCTTCCCACGGCCCAGACGACGAACGGTGACAATATCGGCACCAACTCGGTCGCGGCGGGTTACACGGTCGATGCAAGCGGGAACGTGCAGTTTGCGTACGCGGGCCTCGTCCACGTTGCGGGGCTGACCGAGGCGGAGGCGCGCGCGGCGCTGACCCGACGGCTGGGGGAATACGTGCGCAAGCCGCAGATTGCATTGCGCATCCAGGCATATCGCAGCAAGCGAGTCTATCTCGACGGCGAAGTGCGTACGCCGGGGCTGCAGATCGTCAATGACATGCCGATGACGCTGCCCGAGGCGATCGATCGCGCGGGCGGCTTCACGACCGGCGCGGATCGTTCGCAAGTCTCGGTGACGCGGGGTGGAAAAACGGTGAACGTGAGCTTGCCTGCAATCATTGCGGCGGGCGTCAACCCGTCGAACATCCTGCTGCGCGACGGCGATCTGGTACGCGTGCACGCGACGAGCGATGCGAAGGTGTTCGTGCTCGGCGAGGTGTCGCGCCCGGCGACGCTGACGCTGACCGACGGGCGGATGAGCCTGGGCGAAGCGCTTGGCGATACGGGCGGGGTGAGCCAGTACACGTCGGATGCGCGTCAGATCTATGTGGTGCGCCGCGGGCCAGGCAACCGGCCGCAGGTCTATCACCTGGACGGCAGTGCGCCGGCATCGTATGCGCTCGCCGAGCAGTTCGCACTCGAGCGTCGCGACGTCGTATTCGTCGATGCGTCATCGCTGGTGCGCTGGAGTCGCGTCGTGAACCTGCTGATTCCATCCGCGGCGCAAGGCGCGCTGACAGCCCGGGCCGTGACTCCATGAAACCCGCTTCAAATTCCCCGTGGTCGCGATTGTTCACACGCGTGCCTGACCGGTACGACGTTGAGCGCGAAAGTATTGAAATTGTAATGTGACGTACGGAATACGTCAGGATTGGATGGTCTACTACGCGCAGACATTCGAGCAGGGCCGTCCGCCTCGCGCATCGAGGTCATCCGGTGTGAAAAATGGCGATATTGAGGAATGAGCGTTCGGAACATTCTCAAAACCAGTCTCAACCTCGAAGAGCCCGCGGATCGGGGTGGTCCTCGGCAAATGCATGTGCGTCGTACGTGCGTCTCTCTTCGCTCGTGCGAGCAATGATCGACCGCTTGCCGCATGACCTGCGGCAAGCATGTATTGAACTCCGGCCCGTCAGACACTTAAAACAAGGACCAAAACCATGACACCCATCCAGTTCGATGGATGCGTCGGCTGGCTTCACGAGGGTAATCGGCCACATGGCATCGTCATTTGCGAGCCGCTCGGCCATGAGGCGCTTTGGCTCCACAAACTTGTGCGCTCAATCGCCGAGCATCTTGCCGATCGCGGTTTCCCGGTGCTGCGGTTTCACTATCCGTCGGGCGGCGATTCGCTTGGCGACGAACAGGATCCGGAACGCTTCGACCACATGCTCGAGAGTATCCGGCATGGCGTCCGGACGTTGCATGAGAATGCCACGCTGGACAGCCTGACGCTCATCGGCATACGCGCCGGCGCGGCATTGGCGCTCCTCGCGGCGGACGGCATACCCGGACTCACGCGTTTCATCGCACTCGCACCCGTTGTGCGTGGCCGCAACTACGTGCGTGAGCTTTCTCTCATCGCACAACGTTGGCTCGACAACCTGCCGCCGACCGTGCGGGATGCGGTTCGCGACCAGGCTGAACCGTCGTTCAACGTACTCGGTCATGCGTATCCCGATGATCTCGTCGACGCGCTCCGGCGCATCGACCTGTGCCGCGCCGTCGGCGACATGAGTACATTGCCGGCTCGCGCGTTGCTCGTCGATGCGCCGTATGGCGACAGTGCGTCGCTATCGGATGCGCTGCAGGCACGCGGTGTCGCGGTGAGCATCCAGACGTGTTCGGACTGGGCGGCCGCGATGTGTGAACCGCACTTGTCGCGGCTACCCGATACGCTGGTCGATACGATCGCAACCTGGATCGATGACGGTTCAGACGCGGTTGTTCGCGCCTCCGCTCAACGCCCCGTGTCCGGCATTGCGCTGGCCGGCAGCGGCTGCGTCGAACACGTGATCCGCGTCGAGCCGCAACAACTGGTCGGGGTGCTGTGCGAACCGGCCGGCGACGCCTTTCATGCCTCGGCCCCGACACTGCTGATCGCCAATACGGCCGCCAATCCTCGTACCGCCGACGGCCGGCTTGCCGTTCGCCTGGCCCGGTCGCTCGCGGCGCTCGGCATGCGCAGCCTGCGCATCGATTCGAGCGGCATCGGCGACAGCAGCCGCCATGCTCGCGACGACCAGTCGGACATTCCGTATTCGGACCAGATGATTTCCGACATGGTCTCTGCCGCGCGCTGGCTGAAAGAGGCCGGCCATCACAGGGTTGTCGCGTTCGGGATCTGCTCCGGCGCATACGCATCGCTCCATGCCGCCGCGCACGGCCCGCTCGCCGGCGCGATCGCGGTGAACCTCCCGGTTTTCATCTGGCCGCGCGGACAGACGCTCGCGAATGTCGTCGATAACCAGACCAACTCGATGCGGGGCTATGCCGCATCATTGCGCAGTGCCGACAAGTGGCGCCGTCTGCTGCTCGAAGGTCGCGATCTGCGTCCGATCCTGCGCGCGCTCGTCCGCTTCGTCACGGATGTCATGACCGTACCGGTCAGGCGCCTCATGGAGCGCGTCGGCAGGGGGCCGGGCAAGGACACGCCACGGGGGTTGCTGCGTGACATGTCTGCACGCGGCATTCAGGCGCACCTGATCTACGGGACGTTCGATCCCGGCGTCGATGTCGTGGTCCGGCATTTCGGTCCCGTGTCCGGTGCGTTCGCGCACTTGCCGAACGTATCGATCGACATGCAGGACGCACTCGATCATTCGCTGCGCGGCAACGCCGCCGCCCAATACGTGATCGACCGCTGCGCTGCGCTGCTTGCCGGCTGGCATGCATCGGCAGAGTCCGCCGTGACCGCGCCCGTGAAAGCGACGGCTCACGCGACCTCGACTGCGAAAGCGAAACGCGCGACTCCGTAGCATGCGGGCAAGCGCCGCGCCCGGACGAGCGCGGTGGGGCCGACGTGCCGGAGATGGATGAACGACGGGCAGGTTGCCGGCGCACGGGGCGGAACACGCCACGGCGTGCCAGGCAGCCTGTTTGAAACCGCCCGAAAGTAACCGTGCGAACAGATCCGCGGTTTGCTGCACAGTATCGTGACGGTGTCTATTTCTCGCGCCGCCCGTTTTCGACGGTTCCGGCGCCATGAGGCCGTTCAGGAATGTCGATACAACGAAATTGCCGCGGATGCCGCACAGCAGGCGAATCCTGTGAGCTACTGGCGATGTGCCATCCGGGTGCGTCGTGATGCGTGTGCTGGTCATCAACGACTTCGTTCGCAAGGGTGGTGCCGAGGAGGTGTACCGGGTATCCGTCGACGTGCTTCGTGCGCGCGATGACGTTGTGGTCGAAACCTTCGACGAGCACGCACTCCCCGATGTTGAAAACAGTCGGCGTGCCCGCGCGTGGTCGCCTGCCGCTGCACGTGCGCTGGTTACGTTGCTCGAGCAATTTCGCCCGCAACGGATCCTCGTGCACAACTATCACAACCTGTTGTCGAGTGCGATCCTGCCGGTGCTTGCCCGCTACAAGCGGCGGTCGGGATGCGGTATGTACCTGACCGCGCATGACTACCATCTGGTGTTCTATAACCCGAGCCTGATGGTCTATTCCCGCGGACGTGCGCAACCGCTGTCGCTCGATCAGTTGCGTCGCGGCAGGCGTCTCGTTCTCACCGCCAGTCCGCGCGGATTCCTTCACGACGTCGCGAAGAAGTTGCATTGGCACGCAGTCGATACGCTTTTCGATCCGCTCGGCCTGTTCGACGAAATACTCTGTCCGAGTCCGTTCATGCGCGACCTGATCGCACGGTGCGGTCGAACGCCCGCCACACTTCTGCCGAACCCGATCGACGCAACGCTGGTTCCGTGCCCACCGAAGCCTGCCGGAGGCGACCGTCTCGATCTCGCGTTCGTCGGTCGTCTGGAGGCGGACAAGGGCCTCGCGCCGTTTCTCGCGCTCATGACCGGATCGGCCGGAGCGGCGATTGCGTCGCTCACCGTCTACGGTGACGGACCGGAACGGAGCAACCTCGAGAAACGGCATGCGGCACTTGTCGAGTCGGGCCGGCTGCGTTTTGCCGGGCGCCTCGATCATGCAACGCTGTTCGCTGCGCTACCGACGCACGACGCCCTCGTGTTGCCGTCGATCTGGGTGGAAAACGCGCCGCTCGTGATCGTCGAAGCGGCGATGCTGGGCTTGCCGGCACTGGTGCACGACATCGGCAGCCTGTCGACCTTCGGCGAGGAGATCGGCAACAAGATTCGCTACCGCAATACGTCCGAAGACTTCTCGCGCGCACTTGCCGAGCTGCGCGCGCACCTCGACAACGAAAATCGCTGCTACGACTGGTCGCGATACTCGGTCGACTGCTATGCATCGTCGTTGTATGCCGTACTCGGTATCGGAATGGATGTACCGCGCAAGCGGGCACATTGACAGTCGATGCACTGTTCACACTCGGCCCGGATAGCACGATGACCGCCGTTCGAAAAAACTTTGCCTTGTTGTTTGCGTTGCAAATCTCGACGTATGTCGTGCCGCTCGTCACGTTGCCGCTCCTGACGCGCGTACTTGGTCCGATGCAGTATGGGCGACTGTCGTTTGTGCTTGCGGTGACGACGTACTTCATCAATCTGGCGAATTACAGCTTTGACCTGACCGCAACGCCGCGTGTCGCGCTCGCGAACGACAGGACGGAGCGGTCCCGAATTTTCTGGACCACGGTGTGCGCGCAATGGGCGATCACCTTCGCCGGCTTCGCCGTGCTCGTCATGCTGACCATGTGCATTCCGCATTTCGCGACGGAACGCACGGCGCTGCTGATCGGATTCGGGATGGCGATCGGTGCCGCACTTACGCCGGGCTGGTACTTTCAGGGCATCCAGAAGTTGAGCGTCTACAGCGTCACGGTGGTCGTGTACCGCGCGCTCAGCGTCGTCGCCATCTTCCTGTGGGTACGTACGCCGGACGATCTCCTGCACGCGGTTGCCATCAACACGGCGGTGCCGTTGCTGTGCGGGGTGACGTTGCTTGCGTACCTGGTCGTTCATCGCGAGATCGAAAGCGTCCGCGTGCGGTTCGCCGACATCGCCGACGCCCTGAAAGGCGGCTCGCAGGTCTTCCTCGCATCGACGTCGATCTCGTTCTACGCATCGACCAATACGGTCCTGCTGAGTATCGTCTCGGGTAATGTCGCGGCCGGCTACTTTGCCGCGGGCGACAAGCTGATTCGGGCCGCAGTCGGTTTGCTGCAACCATTGAGGGCGTCAACCTATCCGCACGTCACGTATCTGATGCATCACGCGCGTGACGAAGCGTTCGCATTCTTGCGAAAGCTGATCGTGATGCAGGGCGCGTTGGTGTTGGCAATGTCGGCAGCGATCTATGTCTGCGCACCGATTGCCGTTCGAATTCTGTACGGCAGCTCGTTTGCGCCGACGGTCGGCGTGCTGCGTTGCCTGGCGCTGGTGCCGTTCATGGCATCCATGACGGACCTGTTCGGCGTTCAGACGATGTTGCCGCTCGGGATGAAACGTGCCTTCAGCGTCATCCTGATCTCGTCCGGTGTGCTGAACGTGACGTTGCTGCCGCCGCTTGCAATGCTGTTTGCCGAGCGCGGCGCAGCTATCGCGGTATTGATCGCTGAGACGGCCGTAGCCGTCGCGCTCGCATACGTACTCCGTCGCGAACGGGTTGGCCTGATCAATCTGTCAGCGCGTGCGGGGTGACACGATGGGCGAGCCGCACACACGACCTCGGTAGGGTGCGGCAACGCGATTTTCCGGAGCCACGTTCCTTCCAGGACGCTTTCAGTGAAGTGTGGGTTGTCGAACTGTTCTCCCGGTTACGCGACCCTAGACTGGCGAGACAGTAGGGCAGGCTCGCGAGGATCCACCACGTCAGGCCAGTGCTGTCCGCCCCCGGTTGGCTCGCGCGGACGCGCTGACGGCCTCCTCATCCATGACGTCGCGCGAACCGTATCACACGCAATACTTTCGCGTCGCTCCGATCGAGAACATGTGTATCCAGCATCATGAACGGAAACCGATCGATTAACCGGCTATGGGCCGCAACATTCATGATAGCGATCGCGAGCGAAATATTCTCCGGCGCGATCCGCTATTACACGTCGCTCGCGGGCATTTCGTTGCTCGGTTATCTGCCCAAGGCACTGATGGTCGGCTGCATCGTGTTCGGCCTCGTGATACGTCCGCGCGTAGACGCCGTACTCGTCGTCAGCTTCCTCGCTGTGCAGATGTGCGTTTCGCTCTCGAATGGCGTCAGTCTAGTGGCCGCATGTTTCTGGGTGTGGACGGTTGCGCCGTTGCTATTCGTGCTCCTCATGCCTCCCGGCGCGCTTGACATGCTCGAGTCACGTTCGATCCGGTTCGTGTTCGTCGTGTTGATGGCAGCGTGCTGTGCAGGGGTCATGCTCAACTGGTTTGTACATCTGCCGTGGGTGGGCGGCAGCATCGACGTCGACGGCGTCAATGTTCAGCTCGCGTCATCCACTTATGTCGGCACCGTACCGCGCCTGCCGGGTTTCGGGCGCAGCAGTGCGACGACCGGGCTCGTCATCGGCCTGCTGACCACGTGGCTCGTCCCGCGGCAGCGCAATGCGCTGGTTATCGTGGCGCTGCTCGCCATGTCGGCGCTTGCGATCTGGGCCACCACCAACAAGACGACACTTATCGCGCTTTCACTCGTACTGCTTTGCTTCGCCGCCCTGAAAACACCCGGCCTCAGGCGCGCCTGTATCGTCATGACTGCATTGATGATCGTATTGCCGCTCGCGGGATGGATCATTGCTGCGACGACCAATACGGGCGTTTCCGATACGGGGTCACTCGCGTCGATGCAGGACCGGCTATTGAACACCTGGCCGAAACTGCTCGACGGCATGGCGAATGCAGATCTGCTCTGGTTTGGCGTGGGGCCCGGCGGATTCGGTTCGGCGACGGCGTACTACACGGCCGACTTCGGGTTCAATACCGGCTACTCCGACAACGCCGCGCTTTATCTCGTCGCGAATATCGGCATAGCGGGGGCCTTGCTCGTCATGTTCGTGTTCGTGCAGCGCGTACTGGTCAGTCGTACCGACGACCCGCGAGCATGGCTGATGTTGCTCTTCGTGCTGTTGAGTGGTGTCACGACGGATATCTTCGAAGCGCTTGGCTGCCTGCTGTTCGCGGGTCTCGCGGTCCGCATGCTTACCGCCCGGGCCGGCTGGGAGAACCAATCCAGCCGCGACGGCCTGAGTCATACGGCGACCTGGGGGGGAAGTCGATGATGATGGCGCTCGATCAGGCACGGATGCGATCGTGGACGAAATGGTGCGCAACCGCGCTGTTCGGGGTCGCCGCCATATTGACGGCGTCGAATCCCGCCAGTTCGGACGAAGCGGCGGTTGTCCTGCCGAATGCGGGGCAAACGTCTACGGTGCCTTTCGTCGCGCTGCCGCGCTTCTTCGAAACGCGCGCGAATTCCGGTGTCGCAATTCACGAAATCGACGATCCGACGTTGCTCGACGCGGTGCGGGACGCCGGATTCTCCTTTGTCCGGACGGACCTGTTCTGGGATTCGGTGGAAACGCCGCGAGGCTGGGATTTCTCGCGCTACGACGCACTCGTCGCCAACCTGCGTGCGCGTGGGCTCGGCGCGCTGTTCATCCTCGGCTATCAGCATCCGCGGCACGCTCCCAAGCAGCCACCGACGTTGCCCGCGCAGATCGACGCATTCGCCGAGTATGCGACGCAGGCCGCGCGACACTTTCGCGATCAACCGGTACGTTTCGAAGTCTGGAACGAGGAAGACCACAAGGACTACTGGCTCGCGCCGCCATCGCCGGCCGAGTACCGGAACTTGCTGGAGGCAACCGTCCGGGCGGTCAAAACCGCGAATCCGGGCGCAGTCGTTGCGACGGGCGGCGTTCAGCAGGTCGACCTGACGTTCATTCGGGCGGTAGGCGACATCGGCAGTGCATCGCAGCCCGCGCCCGATGCAGTCAGCGTACATCCGTATCGGCAGACCGCGCCCGAGACCGCTCTGCGCGACTATGTCACGCTCGCGCGAGATCTCGCCATGTATCGCACCGCTCCCGCCATCTGGGCAACCGAGTGGTCGTATCCAACCTATGGGTACAAGTACGTATCGCACACTCGCGACGGCCACGATCCCGTCGCGCGCGAGCGCCAGGCCCGCTACGCAGTGCGGCGCCTCCTGGTTGACTGGATTGCGCAGATCGGGCTCACGGCCTACTACGACATGCGTAACGACGGCCGCGACCCGAAGAACATGGAACACAACTTCGGCCTGCTCGACGCAGACAACATGCCGCTTCCGGCATACGTCGCGGTTCGGCATCTTTTCTCGTTTACCGCGAATGCACAAGGCGCGCGACTGTTTCTCGATCCCGTCCGCCACTTCGCCGTCCTGCAATTTCGTGCCGAAGGCGTTGTGAAATACGTGGTCTGGTGCTACGAAACCAACGACACGGTCGACGTCGACCTGTCGCAATTACCGGCCGCAGGTACGTTTGCGTCCGATCTCTACGGAGCGTCGGTCGACCTCACGCGTCGTCGACTGACGCTCCGCGAGGAGCAAGGCCCGGTGTTCATCGTCTCGGCGGCTGGCCGATAGCCGGCAAGCAGGATCGTATACGGTCGCATCATCCAGAAAACAAACATGAAAACCAACGCACGAAACCTCCAATATCTGCAGCGGGAACCGGACGAATCCGGGATGACACAGCTTTGGCAAGCAGTCACGCAGCATCGTCGCCTGTTCTTCGCAACGATCGGCGCGACGCTCGTGACGGGAGTGCTGTATGCGCTGCTTGCCACGCCGCAGTATCGAGCCGAAGCACTTCTGCGTGTCCAGACGAAGCCAGGCTCGTCGATCAGTTCGCTCTCGGACGTCTCGGGGACGATCGCGGCTTCCCCGTCAGCGTCCGACGAAAGCGAGATGCTGATTTCGCGCACGGTCATCGACAATGCGATCGACACGACCGGTGCTGATCTCGACATTCGCAACGCAAGCCGGTTCCCGCTGATTGGTTCGTTACTTGCATCGCGCTTCGATGCGCAAGACGCACTTGCGCCGGCTCCGCTCGGGCTGACAGGCTACGCGTGGGGCGGAGAGAGGCTCGAGATCGGCGAGTTCTCGATCCCGAAAGCAGCACTCGGCGATCGATTCAGGATCGTCGCGGAAGAGGCGAACAACTGGACGCTCTATGACGACGACAACAACGCGATCGCGCACGGCAAGGTCGGCGAAACGGTGCCGTTCAGGCTTCCCGGCGAAGCAACGGCTGGCCGATTGCGCGTCGACGCGTTGCGCGCACGTCCAGGCGTCGCATACACCGTGCGCAAGCAGCCGGAGCCGCTCGTCTACGAAAACGTATCGAAGCATCTGAAGACGGTCGTGCCGAACCGCGACTCGACACTGGAATCGCCTTCGATGATCCGTCTCAGCTATCAGGCGGACAGCGCGCAAGAAGCAAAAAAGATGGTCGACGCGATCGTCCAGCAGTATCTGCAGCGTGACCTCGCGTTTCGGACGGATCGCGCGCGGCGCAATCTCGACTCGTTGCGTCAGCGGTTGCCGGGGCTGAAGCACGACCTGCAAAATGCCGAAGACAATCTGAACCGATACCGGACGCAGAACGACGCCATCGACGTCGATCAACAAGGCGCAGCGCTGATCGGCAGACTCAATACTCTCGCCGAACATCAGACCCAGTTGCAGATCACGCTCGACGACGTCAAGCAGCACTTTCTGCCGAAAAGCGTTCAGTATCAGACCGTACAGGCGCAGCTCGACCAGGTGAAGAAGGAGATTCGCGATACGAGTGCAATGGCGGCCAAACTGCCGTCGACTCAGCGGGAATTCGTGCGGCTGTCACGCCAGGTGACGATAGCGACGCAGCTTTATACGAGCGTGGTGACCAACGCGCAACAGCTGGAGATCGCGATCTCCAGCGCCGCGCCGGGTGTGACAGCCGTCGACTGGGCGGTCGCGCCATTTCGGCCGGTCTGGCCCAAGCGCAGCATCATCGTGCTCGGCGCGCTGTTCGCCGGGGTGTTCTTTGCGCTGACAGGCGTGCATCTCCTGTCGCTGTACCGCCGTGAGCTGAATTCGCCCGTTGCGCTGGCCAGGTTGACCGACCTGCCGTGTCTCGCAATCGTGGCGTCGTCGCCTGCATTGGCGGCCGCGCCCGGCGGCCGTCGCCCGACGGTGTTGCCGCTGGCTGCAACGCATCCGGACGACGCGGGCGTCGATTCGGTGCGTGCACTGCGTGCGAGCCTGAAGGCAGCGCTCGCGGAGTCTAATCAGGGCGATGGGGGGAAGGTCTTGCTGTTCACGGGGGCGACAGCCGGCGTCGGCTGCAGTTTCGTATCCTCGAATCTCGCGTATCTGCTGGCGGGAACGAGCGCCAGCGTGCTGTTGATCAATGCGGACTTGCGCGCTTCATCGATGGCCGGCGGCCCGGGTCTCGCACAGGTGCTCGACGGCTCGGTATCGCCCGATGCCGTGACCCTGCGCGTGGCGGGTAGCCACCTGTCGATCATGCCGGCGGGTTTACCCGGCAAAACGCCGCCAGGCGAGTTGCTCGAAGGTGCCGAATTCACGAAGCTCGTCGCATCGTTACGCCAGCGTTACGACTTCATCGTCGTCGACGGGCCACCGCTATTGCCGAGCAACGACGCGCTCGGCATCGTCGGTGAGAATTGCGACGCGCACGTACTTGTATCGCGCAGCGGCCTGACGCGCGTCGCCGACGTCGAGGCTGCGTTGTCTCGTCTGCGGAGCATTGGCGCGGACATTACCGGGCACGTTTTCAATACATATACGGGTTCGAGCAAACCGGTCGTCAAACGCGCGTGGACGCGCGGCTTTCCGGTTCGGCCGACGGAGCGGCAAGGGGTGTAATTTCGGGCGTTGCCGTGCCGCAGGTCCGCGGCACGGCGCCGGAAGTACCGGAAAAAGATGTGAATCCAAACGACTTCCTGTCGCACCTTCTACCGAGGTGAATGGCGATGGCGGGGAGGGCGATTGAAGTGTAGGTGTGGCGCCCAGTCTCGGCGGGCGACGCATGCGCTACGTCGATCCGGATCTGCTCACGTCACGATCGGCGATCGTCCATGAGTGCGCCGCTTGATGACGTGCGTTGATCGCATTAAAGCGTATTGAATATTCCGGCCATCATCTCGGCGCTTGTACTCCAGAGGTATTGCTCGGCGTGCAAAAATCCTCGGCGTGTCAGATCTGCCCTGAGTTCGGCGGAATCAAGCAAATTTCGCAATTTTTCTGCAATATCGTCGACCGAATACGGGTCGCAGTAGAGCGCTGCATCGGCACAGACCTCCGGCAGCGCCGCGGATCTTCCAACCAGGGTTGGGCAGCCGTATCGCATTGCTTCAAGCGGTGGGATGCCGAAGCCTTCGTAGATCGATGGATAGAGGAAGCAGGCAGCGTTTTGATACAGCGCTTTCAGCTTTTCGTCGCTGATGTATCCGGCATACTTGATGTTCGGCTCGGTCACGGAAACATCGTCCTGTGCACCGAAAACCGCGGTGTTGCGCATGCCGACGATGACGAGATCCACTGACGGATCGTTGATTTCCCGAAATGCCGCGATCAACCTGCCGAAGTTCTTGGTGGGATTCATGCTGCTGACCGCAAGCACGAACCGGTGCTGCGTGAGCGCGAGTTCTTTCAATACGCTCGTGTCCGATTCCAGCGCATCGAGATGGTCTGCGCCAAGCGGCACGACGCTGATTTTTTCCGCCGAAACACCGCAGTAGTGGGCGAGGCGGTCGCGCGAGAAGCGGGAATTGGTCAACACGCAGATGGACGTGCGCGCAAGAATCCAGAACATGATCCGATACCACGCCCGGAACGTTCGGGAGAAGTGCGCAGGGGTGTCGAACACCGCCGCATCGTGCATATAGATGATCTGGTTGCCGAGGAAAATGGAACCGGAATTGCTCAGATTGACGATGCGGTCGCGGTGCGCAAAAAGAGGAAGCACCAGTTGTTCCCAGATCACGCCTTTGAAAAAGCCGACCGTGATCGTCCTGGTGCCACTCACTGATGCGTGCGTATGCGGGGGAACCAGGACCGTTACCGAATCTTGCGGCTGCACCCTGACCAGGGCGGCGATCAATTCACGTGCGACTCGTTGTACTCCGGTCGTTTTCTGGGTGGTGAATCGGCCGTTATATACGAGTTTCTTGGGCTTTTTGAAATTGCTCATGTCAGATCCGGTGAAATCGACCCGCAGCCATGGCCCGTGCAGATCGTGCGGGACAACGGCTCTTGCCGCTCGTCCACCCGATGTATCGGCTCATGCGCTTGAGGTCATGAATGCGATGTCCCGAATACGTCGCCGTCGAGGTCGGCGAGTACTGCTCCCGATTTCCGCGGCGCGTCAGGCCTTGACCTGATCCGGAACGGCATGTTCGACATACAGCGCATCGGTGCGATGCGCGTTCGTGTTCAGTTCGTAGAGGGCATGCCACTGTCGGAATATGGAATTCATGGAAAACCGGTGCAGCGCGAATTTTCTGGCCGATTCCCCCATTTGCTCGCGAAGCTGCCGGTCGTCACGGAGCATGGCCACATACCGTGCCATCTCGTCGGCACTCGATGCGATATATCCGGTTACACCATGAATAACCACGTCGCGGTTTCCGACTACGTCCGTCACCACGGCGGGTAGCCCGGCGACCTGGGCTTCAATCAACGCGACAGGCATGCCTTCCCAGCGGGACGTCTGGACGTAGATATCCAGCCCGGACGTGAGCTCGAGCGCGCGCGCGCGCGTCACCCAGCCGCTGCAGGCAATGGCCTGACTTTCTTGAGGGTCCGGGATGTCGTCCGGGTTGCCGCCGATCCAGAGAAATTCGACGTCGGCGCCATGCAGCTCGGCCGCCAGCTGCACGAAGGCCTGGTGGTTTTTCTGAAACGACGCGCGACCACTCATTCCGATCGCAATTTTGTGATCGCCACGTGCCTGACGCGAAGGAATCTCGACGACATTGACGCCGTTCTCGACCAGCACCGCCGATTTCGCTCGAACCTTTCCTTTGATCTCCCGGAGTTCGCTGTCCGAGCAGGCGACGATGGTTCCACCCAGGAGGGCGGCCATTCGCTCGAAGCTCAAGTAGGCGAATTGCTTCGCCCGGGATACGTCGCCGCGCAAAAACGAAAGTCCATGCGGGGAATAAAACAACCTCGCTCCAGGCGCGGCTATCTTTGCAGCTGCCCGGCCAAGCACGCCAGCCTTCGAGGAATGAAGGTGGATGACGGTCGGATGGCATTCGCGAAGGATGTTGGCCAGCGCGCGCACGCTGAGAAGGTCTTTTCTTACGCTGATTTCACGCGTCATTTCGACATGGACGAGCTTGACGCCGGGCAGGAAGAGCGCCGGGAAATCGACCGGCGTTTCGGGCCGG
The DNA here is from genome assembly GCF_011605345.1 of Burkholderia sp. D-99. Classification (GTDB taxonomy): domain Bacteria; phylum Pseudomonadota; class Gammaproteobacteria; order Burkholderiales; family Burkholderiaceae; genus Burkholderia. The sequence continues at coordinate 951,874 of NZ_JAAOXM010000001.1, read as the reverse complement.
ATGGCGTGCAGCACGGTCACATCGACGCCCGTTGCCGCGGCATGGTTGGCGAGATGGACGAGCATTGAAAGTACGCCGCCGCCAAACGCTTCGACAATGTGAACGATCCTTTTTCTGGTCATCTTGAGGACTGTCTGTTCAACCGCATGCTGCGTGGTCGACGGTAAAAACGAATATCCGAGAATCGCGACGTTGATGACGAAAAATCCAATCGACGGATATGATTAATGATGTACGTATTCCTGAATGATCGGATGCGTTGAGAGCCGGTGCCGGAATTCGTACCTCTGGATCAATTGAGCGATTTGCAGGCGTTGTTGAGGGCTCGGTCAGTCCGATTCAGGGCCGGTATGGCGAGCGAGCGGAACGCTTCGCTACCGGTGAAAGCGGTCTGACGATTTGCGTCACGCAACCACGAGTATCTGCTTGACGACACTCGATCCAACGTGTCTGAAGCATTGTGTTACGCATGCGCGTAGTGCTGGGTGCGATGGCTTACACTCGACGGCCGACGCATGGTTGCCCGCGTGCGAGGCGTATCTTGGGGCCGGTGTGAAGGACGTGTAGCGAGCTGTTCCGGCGCACGCGTCCGTCCTTGATGGTGATGTGTGCGACGGCCAGTTCGACACGCGCTTATTGGGCGGCATCCGGCACGGTGGCTTGCGCGTGTGTTTTCTGCGACGAGGACGAAGCGGGTTTAAGCTGCAGCGCCTCGACCGGCCGCCCATACTGATCGTCAAACCGAACGATATCGTCCTCGCCGAGATAATCACCCGATTGCACTTCGATGATCTCAAGCGGAATCCGGCCGGGATTCTCGAGGCGATGCACTTCGCCGACCGCGATGTACGTCGACTCGTTCTCACACAGCAGGAACGTCTCGCCGCCACGCGTCACCTTCGCGGTGCCGCGCACGACGATCCAGTGCTCGGCGCGGTGATAGTGCATCTGCAGCGACAGCCGCTTGCCGGGCTCGACGACGATCCGCTTCACCTGGAAGCGCTGGCCGAGATCGATCGAATCGTAATGGCCCCACGGCCGCTGCACCTTGCGATGCTCGCTCGCCTGCGGGCGCCGGTCGGTCTTCAGGCGCGCGACGATGTTCTTCACACGCTGCACGTCGTGTTTGTTCGCGACCAGCACGGCATCGGGCGTCTCGATCACGACGACGTCCTTCATCCCGACGCACGCGATCAGGCGGCCCTCCGAGCGCACCAGGCTGTCCTGCGTATCCTCGAACACGATCGGGCCGCGCGCGACGTTGCCGTGATCGTCCTTCGGCATGATTTCCCAGATCGCATCCCAGGTGCCGACGTCCGACCAGCCGGCCGCGAGCGGCACCACGATGCCTTCGATGCCGAGCTCGCCGTGTTCCGCGAGCCGTTCCATCACCGCATAGTCGATCGAGTCCGACGGGCACGCGTCGAAGGCCGCCGCATCGATCCGGAAGAACGGATCCTCGGCGATGCCCGCGCGCCATGCGGTTTCGCAGGCCGCATGGATGTCAGGTGCGAGCGCGTTGATCGCTGCCAGCCAGACCGATGCGCGCGTCACGTAAATCCCGCTGTTCCACCAGTAGTCGCCCGACTGCAGATAGCGCTCGGCAAGCGACGCGTCGGGTTTTTCGACGAAGCGCCCGATCGCGTAGCCGCCCTGGCCACCGTGGCGGCCGGTGCGCGGCTCGCCGACCTGGATGTAGCCGTAGCCCGTTTCCGCGCGGCGCGGCAGCACGCCGAGCGTGACGATCGCCCCTTCCTGCGCGTAGCGCGCCGCGCGCGCGACCGCGTCCTGGAACGCGCCGACGTCGGTGATCACGTGATCGGCCGGCATCACCGCGAGTACGGGATCGTCCGCGAGCTGGCTCGCGTCGAGTGCCGCAAGCGTCAACGCAGGCGCGGTGTTGCGCGCGGCCGGCTCGAGCAGGATGCGGGCGGGCGCCGCGCGACCGAGTACCTGTGCGGCACTCATCACGCGATGCTGTTCGCCGCAGACCAGCAGCAGCGTGTCGCCGAGCGACGCGTTCTCGATGCCGTTCAGGCGGCGTGCCGTCGCCGACAACGGCGATTCGTTCGAGATCAGCTCGATCAGCTGCTTCGGATACTGCTCGCGCGACAGCGGCCACAGTCGTGTGCCGGAGCCGCCAGCGAGAATCACCGGCAGGATGCGCGGCAGGTCGGGCTCGGGAACCGGGCGAAGGGTGCGGGTCATCGATTGGCTCCGGTGTCGGCGGGCAGCCGGTTGTGCGTGCGGCCGTCGGCACGCGCGTCGTCGTTGCGCGACCGGTGGGCCGAAACGGCCCGGGACAGCAGGCTGCGCAGCGCGCCTGCAGCGCGGTCGGCCGACCGCACCAGGCCGACGAAGGGCGCACCCTGTTCGAGATACGGGCCGTAGGCCTTGCGGAATCCGAAACGCTTGTAGAACGCCTGGCGCGGCGCCGGAACGTGCGTGCGCACCGCGGCCTCGGGCCAGGCAGCCTGCGCGGCGGTGAGGGCGCGCTCGATCAGCCGCTCGAGCGTATCGTCGTCGCGACGGCTCTCGCTCGTCAACACCTTGTCGATCACGACGTCCGGATCGATGTCGTCGCCGGGCAGGATGCGTGCGTAGGCCGCGACTTCCTTCGTGTCGGCGTCGCGCACGGTCGCATAGACATGCAGCGCGCCCGCGTCCTTGCCGTCGATGTCGAGATGCGTGTGCGCATCTTCGACCACCAGCACGGCGTTGCGCGCGCGCAGGATTGCATAGAGATCGACGGCGCCCAGATGCTCGAATTCACAACAATGCCATTCCATGATGCTGTCCTCGCGTGATGCCTTCGGCACGCCGTGCCGCGCGGACGCGATCGTTCCGTGCAGTGCGGCGATCTTCATCATCCGGGTGCGCCGCACGCCGGTCTGTTCGAAAGCGTACTCACGCCCCGGATTCGCGCGGCAGGCGCGGCATGTACAGCAGGGAGCCTGTCGCGCGAGCGCCGCAATGTGCGGTAGCACACACCGCAGCGGCCGCCGCTTTTCCATAATTGCCGCATCCTGGCGGCCCGCCTCGATGCGCGGCCAGTCAACATCGAATGTCAATAAAGAACCGGGGGCAGGACTTGAAGATTGCAAGCGTTCACGACGGGCCGATCGTGCATGGTGGTGCCCGGCATGCACTCATGCCCGCGCTCGGCGGCATCGCGCAGGCCGACCGTGTGGAGCCTCGTCGAATTCCTTCAGGATCGGGTGTGCCCGCGCGGGGCACCCGTTCTTCATCCGCATGCCGTTGTTTGCACGCATGTGCTACCGCGGCGATCTGCTGTCGTCGCCGCATGCGCCCAGGCTGTGTTGCCTGGCCGATTGCGACAGCGAGCCGCCCGCATCCGTGCCGACGAAACGCCGCACACAGGCGCGACGTGACTGCGCGCCGCGTACCGTGCCGCCATGCTGCACTGCGGGAGACGACGGTCGGCACAATCGATTTCACGCGTGGCCACGACGATTCACCGAAGAACGATCGGCGCGAGCGGAACGCGTTTCGCCACGCCTTGGCACCGCGAAACGCGACGCACGATGCGGTGCGGTTGATTACGGCATGTAACGGAAGCGCGGGGGACGAGCAGGCCGTGCGCCGTCGCGATACGATGCGGCCATCCGGCGGCGCGCGCGATTATGCGGCGAGTGGAATGCGGTACCGGCCTTTCCCGGGGATTTCGATGGAAATCTTGCGCAATCGACTCCCCCCATCTCGCGGAAAAGTAGTATTTGCCACTGATTGACTGGAATGCTCATAGATAATCAAATCTCAGTGGTCAAACGCGTGTGGTGCGGGGCGACCGGTCGCGTAACCGGCTGATTCAGGATTATCTTTTGGTAACAAGACCATCTCGAAACGGGGTGTAAATTCAGGAGCGGATGAAATGCGGCGGTCATTCCGGAAGCGGGTTGGCGGCCATCCGGTTCAGCATCGGGCGCAACTGTCGTGTACGACGTGACGCACATGCCGACGGCATTCCCGTCTGCCGACGCGCTCCGCCTCGATGGCGGGTCGCTTCAAAGCGGGAACGTCGTGGCTTCCGCAGCCGCGCGTTCCCTTCGAGTTCGATGACAACGAGGCCGGATGACATCCGGCTCGACCTCCGGGGGCTCTCGCCGTGTGCAGTCTCGATCTTCGCCAAAGCTGCGGAAACGCAGCGCGGAAAGGCGGCCATGCGCCGCCGGCCGCAGCGCACGCGAACGGTTCGCGGAGTGGAGAAAGTGATGGTTCGTTATGAATATGCCAATAACGCGCGATAAGAGCGCCGGCGCGGGGAGCGGTAACGGGCAGCGTCCGCTGATTTACTGGACGCAGTCGCCGTCCGTCATGTTGCGAAAGGAACTGGCGCGACGCGACTGGAAAGTGTCGGTCGTCGCGCAGGCGAGCGAGCTGCGCGACACGTCCGGCGAAATCACCTGCGGCATCCTCGACCTGAGCGGCGGCCATGCCGACGCGATCGGCAGCATCGCGTCGACCTGCGCGTCGATGCGCGACGTCGTCTGGGTCGCACTCGTCGACGTCGGCCAGACCGCTTCGCCGAACGTGCGCGCGCTCTTGCGCGACTATTGCTTCGATTACGTCACGCTGCCCGCGTCGCACCAGCGGATCGCCGATACGGTCGGCCATGCGTACGGCATGGAATGCCTGTTCGCACGCGACCGCGAACGGCTCGAATCGGAAGAGAAAGGCATCGTCGGCACCTGCAGCGCGATGCTGCGGCTGTTCGATACGGTGCGGCGCTTCGCGCGCACGGATGCGCCGGTGTTCGTGTTCGGCGAAACGGGGACCGGCAAGGAGTTGACGGCCGTCGCGATCCATCGCCATTCGGAGCGTCGCAACGGCCCGTTCGTCGCGGTCAACTGCGGTGCCATTCCGCCACATCTGCTGCAATCCGAACTGTTCGGCTATGAGCGCGGCGCGTTCACCGGTGCGAACGCGCGCAAGATCGGCTATGTCGAAGCGGCGAACGGCGGCACGCTGCTGCTCGACGAGATCGGCGACCTGCCGCACGAGAGCCAGGCGAGCCTGCTGCGTTTTCTGCAAGAGCGCTCGATCCATCGTCTTGGCGGCAGCGATCCGGTGCCGGTCGATGTCCGGATCGTGTCGGCGACGCACGTCGACCTGCGCGACGCGATGGAGGAAGGGCGTTTTCGGCCGGACCTGTTCCACCGTCTGTGCGTGATGCGCATCGACCAGCCGCCGCTGCGCGCGCGCGGCAAGGATATCGAACTGCTCGCGCATCACATGCTCGAACGCTTTCGAGGCGACGCGCGCCATCGCGTCCGCGGTTTCTCGACGGATGCGATCACGGCACTGTACAAGCACGACTGGCCCGGCAATGTCCGCGAACTGATCAACCGCGTGCGCCGCGCGGTCGTGATGACGGAAGGGCGCCTGATTACCGCGCAGGATCTCGAACTCGAATACTGTCTCGACGCCGCGTCACCGTCGGTGGCCGACATCCGCAAGTCGATCGAGCGCGAGGCAATCGAAACCGCGCTGCTGCGCACGCGCGGGCGCGTCGCGGCTTCGGCACGCGAGCTCGGCGTGTCGCGTGCGACGCTGTATCGCTGGATGGAGGCATACGGGATCGAGCGGCCGCGCGGGACGGGCTCGTCCGACTGAGATTCGACTGGGGCGCTCGCGGCTTGTGCGGCCGCGAGCGTCACGTCAACCGGCCTGCGTTGCGCGTACCGTGCGCGCTGCGTTTACCGCCCGGATTTCCACGGCCGGCGGCCCATCCGCCGCAGCCCCATTCTTTCCTGCCATTTCCAGCGGAACGAGCGCGACGCGCGCCGGCGTGCCGGGTGCGAGATGGAACCAGTCGTCGCGCGGCACGAAGCCCGGCGCATCGATCTGCACGTGGCGCGCGACGTGTCGTGTGTCGATGTCCACGTGCCACGTGTCGCCGGTGCGCGACACACACGCCTCCAGCCCGAGTTCGCGGCGTGCCAGCACGGCCGGATGCGTGCGGGACGGGAAATGGAACGCCTGCGACAGCAGCGTGCCGTCGTCGGTGCGCAGCGTTGCGACGACGGTGTCGTGTTCGCAGGGCCCGAAGCGGTACGCGTAGGTCCAGTCGAAGAAGCGGCCGAGCAGCTCGGCCGAGCCGATCCGCACCGTGTCGTGCGCCGCGATCCGTATCGGGCAGCCCGCGCGCGCGACCGGCGTGCGGCCGTCGCGCAGTGCGACCAGCTCGAGTGCCGCCGACAGCGGCGCGGGGCGCTCGTTGACGACATGCACGTCGAGCCCGTTCAAGCCTTCGTCGACGAGCAACACCTGCACGGGCTGCAGGACCTGGCGCAGCGCATGCCACGCCGATTTCGGCCGGTGCGCGGCGTCGATCACCCCCCAGCCGGCGCCCGGCATCACGTCCTGGAACTGCCAGACGAGCGCGCCGGCGCAGCGCGAGCCGGTGCGCCGCCATTCGGAAAACGTTTCGCGCATCACGTCGGCGATCACCGCGCGCGACAGCTCGAAGTAGCGGGCCGGATCTTCGCGCCGCAGCCGGTCGGGCGCGACGTCGTACAGCGTTTGCAGATAGTGGTCGCGAATGTCCTCGAAATCCCATGACGTGCCGGGGTCGCGCGGCACGGCGGCTTTCCAGCGCGGCTCGTGCACGCCGGGCCAGCCGAGCCCGGCGAGCGTCGCGTCGCACGGCACGTTCGAGAATGCGAGGCATTCGCTCGCGAAGCGCACGTCCGCGCGGCGCGCGTCTTCGAGCGGGCGCAGGTACGCACCGACGCCGTAATAGTGCGACACGCGTTCGCGCGGCGCGAACGGCAGCACGCCGCCGTCGGGCGAGTCGGGTACATACGGGACGTCGGGCCGGCAGGCGGCCGCATGGCCGGCCAGCCGGTCGGCGGTCAGCTCGAGAAAGCGCTGCTTCGGCCCGAGCCCGGACATCGCGGCCTGTTGCGCGATCTCGCTGCCGCCGCACAGTACGGCGAGCGACGGCGATGCGCGGTGACGCGACAGGAACTGCCGGGCTTCGCGATCGACGTTGTCAGCGAACCCGGGATCGTCGAGCGCATAGTCGAAGTTCGCGAACATGAAATCCTGCCAGACCAGCAGCCCGAGCCGGTCGCACCAGGCGTGAAAGGCGTCGGCCTCGTAGGTCATCGTGCCGCCGACGCGGATCATGTTGAAGCCGGCGTCGCGCGCGAGCCCGAGCAGGCGGGCGTAGGTGGCGTCGTCCGCGTGCAGCGCGAGCGGCGCGGCGCTGCTCCAGCACGCGCCGCGTGCGAACACGGGCACGCCGTTGATGCGCAGCCCGAAGCCCTTGCCGTCGGCGCCGGGGTCGACTTCGATCGTACGGAAGCCCGTCGCGCCGAGCGGTCGCCGCTCGTCGCCGATATGCAGCGCAACGTCGTACAGCACCGGCTCGCCGTGCGTATGCGGCCACCAGCGGCACACGTTGGGCACTGCGACGCTTGCGCGCAGGCGGTCGGGGCCGGCACGTTCGAGCGTGGCATGGTGCTGGCCGCACGACAGCCGTGCCGCGAGGGCGTCGGGCAGCGGTGCGGCGAACGTCAGGTCCGCGTCGAGCCAGCCCGTGTCGCCTTCGATGCGCGCGTGCAGGTCGCAATCGACGAGAACGGGCCCGTCGGCCGGATCGAGCACGTCCACGGGCCGCCAAGGGCCGGTCGGCACATACGGCGGAAACCAGCCCGGCATGTGCCCGAACAGCGACGTGCGGATCGTGCGCAGTGCCGCAGGCTCGGCGAGGCGCGTGCGCCAGCGCGCGCGGCGCGGCGCGCGCGCCTCGCGCAGGTGCGGGGCGAGCGCACGGAAACAGAGGGTCAGCCGGTGCGACCCGTCGAGCGACACGGGCACATCGTGCGCGACGAACATGCTGTCGGAACGGAGGATCGGCGTATCGTCGAGCCACGCTTGCGCGAGCGTGGCGAGGCCGTGAAAACGCAGCACGCGCGGGCCGCGTCCGCGCAGTTCGATCCGGTACCAGTGGTCGCGCTCGTCGAGCGATTCGGCTTCGTCGAGCCGGCCGGCGAGCGCGAGCGACTGCGCAACGGTGCCGGGCACGGTCGCCGGAATCCAGCCGCCGCCGGCGGCCGGGAGGTCGCGCGGTTCCCGTGCGGCCCCCGCGGCTGTCGCCAGCATCGACCAGGCGGGCCGCGCACGCGTGCGCGTCACCGCATGACCGGCACGGGTGCCGCAGTGTCGCTGCGCGCGGGCGTGATGTGCCGCAGCGGCAAGCCGATCTGCCGCGCGCACGCGACCACATCCGCGTAGGCGGCCTCGATCGCTTCGAGCGTCGAGTCGCCGCGTTCCTCCTTGCCGCGTGCACAGGCGCGCGCGAGCCGGAATTCCAGCACCATCGCTTCGGACGCGATGCGGTCGCACGCGGCGCGGATCTCGGCGAACGGCCCGACGCAGCCGCTGGCCTGCAGCCAGCGCGCGTAATGGCCGAACAGCTCGAAATTCGCGCCGAGCTGCCGCACCGAGTTGAACGAGTACGCATGGAAGTGCTCGAGCGGCGACTCGGCGAGCGTGCGCGCGTCGGTCTGCAGCTGGCGCCGGAACGCGGCGATCGGGTCGACGACCGGCAGGCGGCGCAGATGGCGCTGCAGCGCGGCGAGCGACGTTTCGCACAGCGCGCGCTCGTCGAGCGGCGCAAACCGCCGCTTCGCGCATTCGACATAGGGGGGCAGCGTCATCGGCGAGCTGCCGCCGACGAGCCCGTTGTAGTCGAAATCCTCGGCCACGTAATAGCCGCTGTTGTGGAAGTAGCCGATCTGGCGTTTCGTGCGGTCGATCGCATCGATGCCGATCGTCGTCTTCGTGTGCTGCGTGCGGTAGCTGCTGCCGCGTGTATCGGGCAGGAACCACGCGTCGACCTCGACGATCATCAGGTGGCCGCGCGCGACCTGCGTCTCGATGTGCTGGTCGAGCGGTTCGTAGATCGAGTGCTCCTGCACGACGATGCCGTACAGCCGCTCCAGTTCGTCGTGCGGAAACTTGAAGAACGTGAACTGGTCGCCCTCGAAATCGAGTGCGATCGTAAACGGTAGCGCCGCGTACGGATTGAAGCCCCACCACCGGAGCACTTCGAGCCACATGTCGACGTAGCAGTTGGTCTGCTTCCAGACCATCTCCTGGCTGTGCAGCGGATGCGGCCGGTAGTGGCGCGCGCGGTGGCGCACATCCTCGAACGACGCGTCTTCGCCGTCGCGGGACACGAATCTCATCGCGTGCCCCACAGCACGTCGCGGACTTCACGCGGCCATGCTTCGATGTCGAAGCCGTGGTGGCGGAACAGGGCGAGCGTGAGCCGTTCGAGGCCGAAGCCGACGCAGCCCGTGTGCGCGACGTCGTCCGTCGCGGTGCGGATGTTCCACAGCAACCCGAAATGGTCCATGTGGTAGTTGAAGCTCAGGCAGGCGGTCTGGCGATCGTCGTGCTCGATCGGGATCAGCAGCTCGAATTTCAGGTTCTGCTCGCGCTGGCTGTTCGCGACGATCTTGCCGCCGCGCCCGAAGAACGGGTCGTTCGCGAGATCGATCGCGTTGGGCAGGCGCAGTGCCTCGATCATCCGCGTGCCGCGTTCGATCCAGGTTTCGCGGAACGCGACGATCTGCTCGGGCGTGCCGATCCGCACATACTCGCGCATCCGGAACAGCTGCATCCGGGTCGGATCGAGCGACGGCTCGTGGCGGAAGCAGTACGAGAATACGTCGACGATCCGGCCGTCGGCCGGCAGCGCGCCCGCGCGTGCCACGACCGGGTAGACGGGGTAGCACGCGGCCGGCGTCATCACGACGTAGGTCGGCTTCTGGCTTTCCGTCCAGTCGTCGCCGCGATCGAGGCACTGCAGCACGCGCTGGTGCCGCTGTTCGTCGCCGCAGAACGCATGCACGCTGCCCGCGAGCTGCGGGAAGCTCTTCATGTATTCGCTGCGCTCGAATTCGAGGCGGCTCATGGCCGGCGGGAAGCGAAGAACTTCGGCCTGCTGGTCGGCGCCGATGCGCGTAACGAACGCGTCGAGCGCTTCCACGACGCGCTCGAACCGTTCGCTGCGGCCGAACAGGCCCTGGATGCCGGTCGAGACCAGCAGGCCCGCGTCGATCAGTTCGTCGCGCAGCGGATTGACGCCCGCGCGGTCGAACGGTGCGTCGGCGGGAGCGGAGGCGGCGGAGGCTGCGGAGGCTGCGGAGGGCACGGCAAGTCGATCGTTCACGAATGTTTCTCCAGCGTCGCAGGACGCAGCGCGAGCAGCAGGTTCGAGGTGTTGGCGGCAATGCGGTCGTTGCTGATCATCAGCGGCGCCGCATGCAGGTCGCGAATGTGGCGGCCGATGCTGAACGGCGTGCCTTGCTTGTAGCCGGCCATCCCGCAGATCATCATGGCCTCGTGCGCGACTTCCAGCGCGGTCGTCGACACGTAGGTCTTCAGCGTGTTGATCTCGGCGGCCCAGGCCATGCCGGCCGACCACGAGCGCGCCGTCGCATTCGCATGGAGACGCAGCACGTTGTCGACGCGGGCCTGCATCGCCTGCATCAGCGCGAGCGATTCGGCGATGCGCCTCGACGCGGGCGACGGCGCACCGTCGGTTTGACGTGCCTGCGCGCGGAAGAACTGGTGCGCGCGATGGAACGCGTCGCCGGCCACGCCGATCCATACCGCAGCCCACAGGATGTGCGATACCGGCACCATCGTTTCCTCGGCGATCTTCGCGAACGGTACCGGCAGGCACTGGACGGCGGCGCCTTGCGCGTCGAGCTCGAAACCGTTGCTGCAGGTGCCGCGCATCCCGAGCGTGTCCCATTCGCCGCGGCGCGTGAGCGTGTAGCCGTCGCGCAGCAGCGTGACGAGTACCTGCTCGGAGGCCGGGGCGTCCGCATCGCGTCGCGCGGTCGCGAGGATGCCGTCCGCATAGTCGCCGTACGAGATCGTCGGCGCGGATTTACGCAGCCGGAATTCGCCGCCGTCGGTTTCGAGCGCGCACTGGCTCGCGCGCAGGTTGCCGCCGACGCCGTTTTCCGACGTCGCCGATGCGAGCAGCCACTGGTGGCGCACGAGTTGCTGCAGGAACAGCTTGTGCCAGCCCTGGTCGAGCGCGTGGTTGACGATGCAGGCGACCTGGATCTGGTGCATCGCGAACACCATGGCCGACGACGCGCAGGCCTGGCCGAGAATCGAGCAGGCCGACGCGACGTCCTCCAGCGACGCGCCAGCGCCGCCAAGGTGGGTCGGCACCATCGCGCCGAGCAGGCGGCGCGCGCGCATCGCCTCGATCGCCTCGACGGGGCAGCGCGCGTCGCGGTCGACCGCGTCCGCGTGCTGCGCGGCGATCTGTGCGACGGCATGCGCGGCCTCGTCGAGCCGACGCGAATCGCTGTCGGTCGCGAGTTCGGGAAGCAGCGCGCTCATGCGGAATGCTCGGTGCGTTGCAGCGTGGCGATCGTGTCCGCGAGCGCGTCGACGCTGCGGAACAGGTTGCGGTTCAGCATCTCGTCGGGAATCTCGATGTTGAATTGCTTCTCGATCGCGAGCATCAGCTGGATCGTGTCGAGCGACGAAAGGCCCGCTTGGTAGAGGTCGTCCCCGTCGCCGATCGAATCGATCGCGGCTTCGAGATGGGCGACGTGCTTCAGGATGGTTCTGATTTCGTTTTTCACGTGCTGCTCCGGCGTGCGTGGTGTCGTCCGCTCGGGCAGACGCGCGATACGCGCTGACGTCCCCCCGGCAGTCCGGCATCAGTAGACCATTGGCAGACACGGCGTTCTGTTCGCCACCCTACAAACAGCTGACCCGGCGCACCGAAGTGCCGCGCCGGGCGGGCAGGCCGGTCAGGCGCGCGAAGCGGCCGGCACACCCGAGTCGGCCGACAGGATGCGCTTCATCTCGTCACGCACGATCGTGCGGCAGCCGCACGACATTTTTTCGAGACCGTCGAGGTCGGCGAGTTCGATCGAGCTCCGGTATTGCCGGATCAGGCCCAGCTTCTGGATTTCGCCGGCGGCATCGGTGACCGTTTCGCGCCGCACGCCGAGCATCTGCGCCAGCATGCTGTGTGTCACCTGGATCTCGATGCTGCGGGTCCGGTCATACGCGAGCAGGAACCATCGGCATAACTGATGTTTGAGCACGTGATGACGGCTGCAGAACGTGATCTGCGAGACCTGCGCCATCAGCAGCCGTACGCAGACGAACACGAGATGGCGAATCACCGGCGACGCGTCGAACGCGGCGGCGAACACGCGGCGGTCGAGCCGGTACACGAAACCGTCGCGGCAGGCGACGGCCCGGCAGGGCATCCGGCCGCTGCCGCTGATCACGTCGTCGCACACCACGCTCTCGCTGCCGATCTCCGCGACTTCCAGCGTCATGCCGCCGGACGACACGTATTGCAGCGAAATCGCGGTCGTGACGGGCAGGTAGACCGCCGCGAGCATTTCGCCGGGCTCGCAGAGCACTTGCCCCGATTTCAGGTGGACGAGTTGAAGGTGGGGGGCGAACGTCGCGAGGTCGTCGCGGTCGATGGCCGCAAGAAACCGGTTCGCATCGAAGCTGTGGGAAAGCTCGATCATGCCGTTCGCGTACACGACGGCGTCAGGGGCCTGGTGAGTCACGGCGCATCCTCGTAGGGTGGCGGTCGCGCGTCGTATCGGCAATACCCCGAAAATGGGGAATTCGCACGATCGTGCGGACTTGTGTTCGTCAAAAATGGAGTGACGATACTGGCGAAAAGGCTAGCACGCCATTGATTTGGATCAATTGCATATTGCGTCATTTCACAAAGTTTGACGATTTTGGCCGGATGAAAACGTCATCCGTATTTAATGATTCATTTCGACGGAATTAATCATCCGGAGACGGAATGGCACAGCGATCATTCATTCGGTGTCGGCCGGGAATGAATCGAGCGGTGGTGGGAACCGTTTGGAGAAAGTGCCTGGCGGGCATTGAACATTATTTGACAAATAAATGGTGCTCGCAAAAATATCTATAAAAATCAAATGGATGCGTATGAAGTGTGCGCTGGGTGACAAAGTGGAAAATTAGTGTCTCGATTCAAATTTGAGACAGTTTCAAACAACCGTGTGAGGCGTGGCACTGGAGCGGGGTGCTGTCCGGCACATCACCGAAACAATTGAAAATCGACTGTAAGTATATGAGCGACAAGCCTCGCAGCACCGCTGCGACTGACTTGGTTCGATGCGGGGGAAATGATCAGTCAAATGGCGTGCAGTGTCCATCGTCCGGAAGAGTGTCCGGAAATGAGACGCTTTTTTTGTTTTTTCACCGGTTATTCGGGTGATCTAAATCCGTCGTGATTCATATATTAAGGATGGGCATGTATTGGCACGTAAATCGCTTATTCGGGCTGGCGTGTCGAAACGGGACGACCGACTCAATCCGGCGGTGGCAAGCCGAGGGCAGTCGGAATCAGGGTTGTGGGCCGCAACCACTGCCAACGTCCGGGCGCGCATCGCGATAACGAGTTCCGTGCACGCGGCTGCAGGCGGCGCGGACAATAAAAGGGATACAGACATGCTTCATCTTCACTCGAGCTACTCGGCGAATGCCATCCTCGATGCCCTCCCCGAGGACAGCATCCGCACCATCGCACCGCATCTCGAACTCGTCAGGATCAAGGCCGGGATGCTCGACCGGGTCGGCGAGCCGACGCGCCACGTGCATTTCCCGACGACGTCGATGATGTCGGTGCAGCACCTGATGGAGGACGGTGCGATGGTCGAGGTAGCGCAGGTCGGCCGCGAAGGAGTGGTCGGGCTGGCGACGCTGGTGGGTGGCGCCGCCGCGTCGCACCGGGTCGAGGTCCGCATCGGCGGGATGGCCTATCGCGTGCCGAGCTGCGTGATGCGCGCCGAATTCGAGCGATCGCCGGCGACCTACCGGCTGCTGCTCAACTACTGCCAGGCGGCGATGGCGCAGATCTCGCGCAGCGCGCTGTGCAACCGGCATCACTCGGTCAGCGAGCAGTTGAGCCGCTGGCTGCTGCTCGCGCACGACCGCATCGACGGCGACGAACTGGCCGTCACGCAGCAGACGATCGCGAACATGCTCGGCGTGCGGCGCGAAGGCGTGACGGAAGCGGCGGGCAACCTGCAGGAAGCCGGGCTGATCCGGCAGCGCCGCGGCCGCATCACGGTGCTCGACCGCGACGGCCTCGAACATCACGCGTGTGAATGCTACGACCTGATTCGCGCCGACTATCGCAGGCTGCTCGGCACGCGCGGGACGGCAAGGCCGGCGCCGGTTCGTCCCCGCCTGCCGGAGGGGCGCCGCGGGTTCCCGGCACATGGTGCGTGACGATGCAGTCGAGGGCCGGTGGAACGAATGCGATGCGGCGTGCCGCGATCGCAGCGACCGACGTCGTGCTCGTGCTGGCAGGCGCGCTCGCGGCGCAGGCGGCGTCGGGCCTCGCGTGGCGCGCGCTGTCCGACGCGCAGCGCGGCGCGATCGCGCTGCTGTGCGTGCTGACCGTGGCATTGCTGCCGCGCTACCTGCGCACCGTGCGTGGCAGCGTGGCGCCGCAAGGCGGCACGCATGCGCTGACGCAGACGATGGTGGCGCTCGTCTGCGCGAGTGTGCTGACGGTGGCCGCCGCGATGTGGATCATGAACCGCGGCGGCACGATCACGACACGCTGGATCGTGCGCACGGTGCTGGCCGGCGACGCCGCGCTGCTGCTCGGCCGTGCCGCGCTGCTGGCGCTTGCGCTGACGCGTGACGACCCGCGCGCGCGGCAGCGCCGCGTCGCGGTGGTCGGCGCAACCGCGTACGGGCGTGTCGCGGTCGAGCGGATGCAGTTGGACCCGCAGGGCCCTTTCGTGGCGGCGTGCGTATTCGACGACGACGCACAGGCTGCCGCCGGCGGCATCGGCGGCGTGCCGGTGATCGACGACTGGAACGCGTTGCGCGACCTGATTCGCGGCGGCGGGATCGACGAGGTATGGCTCACGCTGCCGATGTCGCACGAGTGGCGGATCCAGCGCATCGTCCGCGAGTTGCGCGACGAGTTCGTGGAGTTGCGGTTGTTGCCCGACGTGCGGCAGATGGCGATGGTCGATCGCTCGGCGACCGACGTGCTCGGCATGCCGGCGATCAATCTCGCGACCACGCCGCGCTCGGCGCCGGAGCTGTGGGCGAAGTTCGCGTTCGACCGGCTGTTCGCATTCGGTGTGCTGATTCCGTTGCTGCCGCTGCTGTCGATGCTGGCGATCGCGGTCAAGCTGTCGTCGCCGGGGCCCGTGCTGTTCAGGCAGCGCCGCAAGGGCGTCGACGGGCGCGAGTTCGACATCCTGAAGTTCCGGACGATGCGCGTGCATCGCGCACAGCCGGGTGTCGTGCGGCAGGCGTCGCGCAACGATTCGCGCATCACGCGCGTCGGCGCGTTCCTGCGGCGCACGTCGCTCGACGAGCTGCCGCAATTCTTCAACGTGCTGTTCGGGCAGATGTCGGTCGTCGGCCCGCGTCCGCATGCGATCGAACACGACGACCTGTACCGGCAACTGATCGACTGCTACATGTACCGCTACCGCGTGCGGCCCGGCATCACCGGATGGGCACAGGTGAACGGCTATCGCGGCGAGACGCGCAAGGTCGAGTCGATGGAGGCGCGTGTCAAGTTCGACCTGTTCTACATGCAGAACTGGAGCTTCTGGTTCGACATGAAGATCATCCTGCTGACGGTCGTGCGAGGCTTTATCGGCCGGAATGCGTTCTGAGGTCGCGCGGGGCGGCCAACGCGGCGGCGGCCAGCCCCGCGTCAGCGCACCACGAACGCATCGGGATACGCGGAGTTTTCCGCCGTATCCCGCACGCACGCCTGCGCGATATCGAGCACGTCGCGCACGGCCGGATTGTTCTTCAGCGCATGCTGGTGAACGAGATAGAAATTGAACCACTGGCTCGAATCGAACGGGCGCGCCACCAGCTCGCGGTTCGCGCACAGGTCGGCGGCGGTCAGCGCATTGAGCAGGCTCACGCCGTCGGTCAGCCGGATCACTTCGCCGAGCGAGCTCATGCTCACGCGCAACTCGTAGCCGAGCCGCCGGCGGTCGCTCGAGTCGTCGTAGATCAGGTGGTCGGACTGGATCGGCTTGATGTACTGCTGATCGGCGAGATCGTCGTACGTCAGCAGCTTGCGCGCGGCGAGCCGGTTCTTGCGCGTCAGTAGCGCGACCATCTTCGCGCCGAACACAGGCACGAAGATCAGGCCCGGCTCATGGATCTCGTACGACACGATCGCGAGATCGAGGCGGCCGCCTTCCACATCCGATATGAGCCGCCCGCTCGCGGCGACGTCGAGCGCGACGCCCGTGCCGCTGTGCGACTGCGCATATTGCTGCGCGAGCCGCGGCCCGAACCGGTGACACAGCCCCGGTGCGCAGCCGATGCGCAGCGACGCGACACCGCTGTCCTGCAACAGCGAAATTTCCTCTTCGATACGATTCAGCCGGTCGAGCAGCTGCACGGCCTCGTCGAGCATGTAGCGGCCTGCCGGCGAGATCTGCAGGCGCTGGTTCTCGCGCGCGAACAGCCGGATGCGCAGGCTGTCCTCCAGCCTCGCGAGCGCATGGCTGACGGCCGACTGCGTGATGCCGAGCTGAACCGCCGCCTGTCGCGTGGAGCCGGCCGTGGCGATCGCATGGAAGATTTCGATGTCGCGCAGGCTGAAGTCGCTCCGCATGTTCGCTCCGGTCAATCAATTGATTAAAAAAGATCATATATTGACCGAAAAATAATTCAAAGCGAGACTTCGATCCAGTCAAACAACAGGCCGATTCCTTCTGCTGCAATGGCTTCCGGGCCGTCGGCAGATGATGAATCAAATCGGTCACTCATCATACGGAGACACCCTCAGTGCCGTTGCGCCGCCGCGCAGCGCGCTGGCCGCCATGCCATGTTCGATTTCCATCTCGTCTTCAAGTACCTGCCGATGCTGTTCGAAGCGGCGGCCGTCACGGTGGAGCTGACGCTGCTCGCGACCGTATTCGGCCTGGCCATCGGCCTCGGCGCCGCACTCGGCAGGTTGTCGCGCCATCGCGTGCTGCGCGACGCCACCAGCGCCTATATCTGGCTGATCCGCTCGACGCCGCTGCTCGTCCAGCTGTTCATCATCTACTTCGGGTTGCCGCAGTTCGGGCTCGAACTGTCGCCGTTCACGTCCGGCGTGATCGGTCTCGCGCTCAACGTCGGCGCCTACAACGCGGAGACGATCCGCGCCGGCATCCTCGCGATTCCGTACGGGCAGGTCGAAGCGTCCCGGTCGCTGGGCTTCGGCGCCGCGCGCACGATGCGGCTCGTCGTGCTGCCGCAGGCACTCAGGCTCATCGTGCCGCCGCTCGGCAACAACCTGATCATTCTCACCAAGGACACGTCGCTCGTGTCGACGATCACGCTCGCGGAGCTGTTCATGCGCACGCAGCAACTGGTCGGCGCGACCTTCAAGCCATTCGAACTCTACTTTGCATGCGCGATGATCTATGCATTGCTGACCACCGGGACGAGCCTGGTGCTGCGCCAGCTCGAACGGCGCCTGATCCTGAAGGGAGGCCGGGCATGAACGGAACCCAGCCGCAGATCGTCCTGCGCGATATCCACAAGACCTACGGGGCGCTGGAAGTGCTGAAGGGCATTTCGCTCGACGTCCGCAAAGGCGAGGTGGTCGTGCTGATCGGCCCGAGCGGATCGGGAAAGAGCACGCTGCTGCGCTGCGTGAACCACCTGGAGACGCCGACGCGCGGCGAGGTGAGGGTGCTCGGCAGCCTCGTCAACGATCCGGGCCGCGGGCATCGGGCCCAGGAGCGTTACCTGAATGCGATGCGGATGAAGGTCGGCATGGTGTTCCAGCACTTCAACCTGTTTCCGCACCTGACCGTGCTCGACAACCTGACGCTCGCGCCGATGCAGTTGCTCGGCATGACGGCATCGCAGGCGCGGGACGAAGCGCGGGAACTGCTCGACAAGGTCGGCGTGCTCGACAAGCAGGACGTCTATCCCGGCAATCTGTCCGGCGGGCAGAAGCAGCGTGTCGCGATTGCGCGGGCACTGGCGCTCAAGCCCGACGCGATGCTGTTCGACGAACCGACGTCGGCCCTCGACCCGGAGATGGTCGGCGGCGTGCTGGCCGTCATGGAGCGGCTGGCGAAGGCCGGCATGACGATGATGGTCGTCACGCACGAGATGCGGTTCGCGGAACGCGTGGCCGATCGCGTCGTCTTCATGGCCGACGGCCGGGTTGTCGAGGACGGCTGTCCGACCGAGATCTTTCATCGGCCTTCGCACGAACGGACCCAGGCGTTCCTCGCCGATATCCGCTAACCGCGCGCTACCGAATCACCTTACGCAATCAGAAAAGGACGTCAATGAGCGACCATCTCTTTTACCAGTCCGCCGTGCAGTTGCCGACCGTCGCGCGCGCCGAAGGCATCTACGCGTGGGATACGGACGGCAAGCGTCACATCGACGCGTGTTCCGGCGCCATCGTGGCCCAGCTGGGCCACGGTCATCCGGCGATCCGCGACGCGATGCTCGCGCAACTCGACAAGGTCGCGTTCGCGTATCGGACGCAGTTCGAGAACCAGCCTGCCGTGGACCTCGCGGAGAAGCTCGTCGAGCTCGCGGGCGGCCGCTTCGATCGCGTGTTTTTCTCGAGCGGCGGCTCGGAATCGGTCGAATCGGCATTGAAGCTCGCGCGCCAGCACTGGGTGTGCCGCGGTGAGCCGGAGCGCAGCGTGTTCATCGCGCGCCAGCCGTCCTATCACGGCTCGACGATGGGTGCGCTCGCGATGACGAGCTACACGCCGCTCACGCGGCCGTTCGAGCCGATGATCCAGCTTTATCCGAAGGTGGCTTCGCCGACGCAGTATCGCGTGCCGCCCGGCAAGAGCGCGGAGCAGCATGCGCTCGATTGCGCGGACGAACTCGACGCGGCGATTCGCGAAGTCGGTGCCGGGCGGGTGGCCGCGTTCGTCGCGGAGCCGATCGGCGGCGCGAGCACGGGCGCCGAGGTGCCGCACGACGCGTATTTCGCGCGCATCCGCGAGATCTGCTCGCGCCATGGAATCCTGCTGATCCTCGACGAAGTGATGACGGGCATCGGCCGCACGGGGCGCTGGTTCGGTTTCCAGCACTGGAATGTCGAGGCCGACATCCTGTGCGTGGCGAAGGGGCTCGGCGCCGGTTACTACCCGACGTCCGCGATCGTGACGCGGGCCGGGCTGACCGACCCGATCCTCGCATCGGGCGGGTTCCAGCACGGCTATACCTACGCGGGCAATCCGCTCGCGAGCGCGACGGCGCTGGCCGTGATCGACGTGATCGAACGCGAGGGGCTGGTCGAGCATGCGGCCGAGACGGGCGACTATCTGCGCGGCCTGCTCGACAGCCTGGCGACCCGGCACGACTTCATCGGCGACGTGCGCGGGCGCGGCTTCCTGCTCGCGCTCGAGTATGTCGCGGAGCGCGACACGAAAACCCCGTTCGATCCGGCGCTCCGGTTCGGCGAGCAGGTGACGCGCGCCGCACGCGAGCAGGGGGTGATCGTCTATCCGCGCAAATCGCTGATGGGGGAAACCGGCGATCACACGCTGATCGCGCCGCCGCTGATCACGACCCGCGCGCAATGCGACGAGATCGTCGAACGGCTCGACCTCGCGTTCCGGACGATCGGGCGATGACGGGGCAACGCATGGACAAACGCATGCAGCTCGCCGACGCGGTCGCGCCGATTCCGGATGGCGCATCGATCATGGTCGGCGGTTTTGGTTCGCCGGGCACGCCGTTTTCGCTGCTGGCCGAGTTGCAACGGCAGGGCAAGCGCGACCTGACGATCATCAAGAACGATGCGAACCAGGACAACTACGGCGTGTCGAGGCTGATCGAGGCCGGTGTCGTGAGCCGGCTGCTGACGACGCATCTCGGCCTGAGCGGCCCCGCGCGGCGCGCTTACCTGTCCGGCGCACTGCAGATCGAATTCTTTTCGCAGGGGTTGTTCGCCGAACGGATCCGCTGCGCGGGCGTCGGCTTGCCGGGCATCGTGACCGATATCGAGTTGCCGCCGGAGCTGGGCGTCACGCGCGAAACGATTTCGGTCGACGGCCGGACGCTGTTTTTCGAACGCGCGCTGCGGGCCGATTTCGCGCTGCTTCGCGCGGATCGCGCGGATGCCTGCGGGAATCTCCGCTATCGCGGCGCGGCACGCAATTTCTCGCCGCTGATGGCGATGGCCGCGGATCGGGTGCTGGTCGAGGCGCGCGTCGTCGACGCGACGCCGATCGCGCCCGACGACATCCATACGCCGGGCATCCACGTGCATGGCCTGATCCAGATCGACGGAGACACCGATGAATACCAGCCCATCCAGCGCTGACCCGCGCCACGTGATCGCGCGCCGGGCCGCGCGCGAAGTGGCGCGCGGGCAACTGATCAATCTCGGCATCGGCCTGCCGACGCTGATTCCCACGTATCTC
Source organism: Burkholderia sp. D-99 (assembly GCF_011605345.1). Taxonomy (GTDB): domain Bacteria; phylum Pseudomonadota; class Gammaproteobacteria; order Burkholderiales; family Burkholderiaceae; genus Burkholderia. The sequence continues at coordinate 931,400 of NZ_JAAOXM010000001.1, read as the reverse complement.
GACGATCCGTCGGCCGCCTGGATCCACTCGGAGAACGGCATCGTCGGGGTCGGCGCGCTCGCGCATGCCGCCGATCTCGACCGCGATCTGATCGACGCCGGCGGCGGTTATGTGTCGGTCGTGCCGGGCGGCGCGATCGTGGATAGCGCCGAATCGTTCGGCATGATCCGGCGTGGGCTGGTCGACATCACGTTCCTGGGGGCATTGCAGGTGTCGGCGCACGGCGATCTCGCGAACTGGCTCGTGCCGGGCAGCCTCGTGGCAGGCATCGGCGGCGGCGCGGAACTCGCGCAGAAGGCGGGGCGCGTGATCGTGACGATGCCGCACACCGACAAGAACGGCCGACCGAAGATCGTCGAGCGATGCACGCTGCCGCTCACGGCCCGCCGCCGCGTCGCGATGATCGTCACCGAACACGCGGTGTTCCGGTGTGCGGCGCATGGACTGACGCTGGTGGAGCGGCTCGGTTCGCTGAGCGTCGCCGAGATCCGCAACCTGACCGAAGCCGATTTCACGGTCGACAAGGAGGCCGCATGACAGGCACCGATCGCGACGCATGGATCGTCGGTTATGCGCGCACGCCGATCGGGCGTGCATTTCGCGGCGCGTTCAACGATACGACGTCGCCGACGCTTGCCGGGCTTTCGCTGCGTGCCGCGGTGGCGCGCAGCGGTCTCGATCCCGAACGGATCGACGACGTGATGCTCGGCTGCGCGTTGCCGGAAGGGACGCAGTACTACAACATCGGGCGGCTTGCGGCACTGGCGGCCGGCCTGCCCGTCGGCGTGCCGGGCATGACCGTCGACCGGCAATGCGCGTCGGGGCTGATGTCGGTCGCACTGGCGTCGGCGCGGATCTCGGGCGGCGAAGCCGATGCGATCCTGGCGGGCGGTGTCGAATCGATCAGCCTCGTGCAGAACGCGCACATGAATCGCCATCGCCAGCAGGACGAGCAGTTGCTCGCGCAGCACGCTGACGCCTACATGCCGATGGTCGAGACGGCCGACGTGGTCGCGAGCCGTTATCGCGTTTCGCGTCGCGCGCAGGACGACTACGCGGCGCTCAGCCAGCAACGTGCCGCGCACGCGGCGCAAGCGGGGTGGCTGCGCGACGAAATCGTCGCGGTCGACGTGCGCAAGCTCGAACGCGACAAGGCAAGCGGCGAGAGCATCGCACGCATGCTGCGCGTGAGCGAAGACGAATGCGGGCGTCCGGGGACGACCGGCGACGCGCTGGCGGCGCTCGATGCCGTGCGCGACGGCGGCACCGTGACGGCCGGCAATGCGTGCGCGCTCGCGGACGGATCGGCCGCATGCGCGGTCGTCTCCGGCGCCATGTTGCGCACGCTCGACACGCCGCCGCTCGGACGCCTGGTCGCGTGCGCGGTGGCCGGCTGCCGGCCCGACGAAATGGGCGTCGGCCCCGTGCCTGCCGTGCGCAAGCTGCTTGCGCGCACGGGCCTGTCGGCCGCCGACATCGGCCTGTGGGAACTCAACGAGGCCTTCGCGTCGCAGGTCGTGCATTGCGTCGACACGCTCGGCTTGTCGTACGAGGTCGTCAACGTCAATGGCGGCAGCATCGCGCTCGGCCATCCGTACGGCATGACGGGCACGCGCATGGTCGGTCACGCGTTGCTCGAAGGGGCGCGGCGCGGCGTGCGCCACGTCGTCGTCACGATGTGCATCGGCGGCGGGCAGGGGGCCGCCGCGCTGTTCGAAGTCGCGCGGCGTTAGGCGCCGTGTGATGCCACGTCGAGCGCATCGACGCGTTCGATTCACGATCAGGATCCTGGAGACTGGAGATGACTTTGCTGCAACGAATGACGATGGTCGCCTGCGCGGCGCTCATCGGCGCCGCGAGTGTCGCGGCACGCGCCGACGATCTGGACAAGGTCCGGCAGACCGGCAACCTGACGTTCGCGCTGACCGGCAAGTATCCGCCGTTCAGCTTCATCGACGAGTCGGGCAAGCTGACCGGCTTCGACGTCGATATCGGCACCCGCGTCGCGGGCCGGCTCGGCGCGAAGCCCGTGCCGGTCATGACGGCGTGGGACGGCATCGTCGGCGGGTTGCTGGCCGGCAAGTACGATGCCGTCATCGGCAGCCTGGCGATGACCGACGAACGCCTGAAGGCCGTGGATTTCACGCAGTCCTACTATCGTTCGGGCGCGCAACTGTTTGTGCCGAAGGGCAGCAGCGTGCAGGACATTGCGCAGTTGAAGGGCAAGGTGGTCGGCGTCACGCTCGGGGAAACCTACGAGGCATGGTTGCGCAAGAACCGGCCCGACGTGCAGGTGAAAACCTACAAGGGGCTGCCCGATATCCTGATCGACATGCAGAACCGCCGTATCGAGGGATTCGTCACGGACCGCATCGCAGGCATCCTGACGATTCGGGACAAGCATGTCGATGCGAAGCCGGCAGGGCCGCTGCTGTATCCGGAGAAGATGGGGATCGCGGTGCGCAAGGATAGCCCGAAGCTGCGCGACGCGATCAACGCGGCACTCGACACGATGCTCAAGGACGGCGAGTACGGCGCGATCAGCAAGCAGTGGCTCGGCGAGGACGTGCGCTGATTGCCGTCCCCGATTTCGCGTCCGTCCCCGCTTTTTGCGACGCAGTGCAGCGCTGATTCCGGTCAACACACGCGTGCTCAATGGGTTTATCCTGCGTCGAATGCGTCCGGTGCTACGTGTATCCGGGCGCACATCCGGACACGGCGGCGGCGGTGACGCCTGCCCGCCGCGCACCGGCGCGACACCGCGCGCCGCAATTTCCCGCGCGGAACCCGGAACAGGAGAGACGGCCATGGCGCTCGACCAACAACAACGGCAGACGCTGAAACAGCGGCTGAACGAGAGCGAGCAGACGTTACGTGCGGAGATCCGTACGAGCGAAGACCAGCGCGCGTCGGAATCCTATGCAGACCTCGCCGGCGCGGCGCCGGACGAGGGCGACGAGGCGAATGCGGACCTGTTCGTCGACGTCGATCATGCGTTGATCGGCATGAAGCTCACCGAACTGCGCGCGGTCGGCCGCGCGCAGCAGCGGATGCGCGACGGCAGCTACGGCGAATGCATCGACTGTGACGGTTCGGTCGGCTACGAGCGCCTGCTGGCGCGTCCGGCCGCCGAACGGTGCACGCATTGCCAGTCGATCTACGAGCGGCACTACGCCACGACGCCGCGCGCCACCCTCTGACGTCGCGGCCGCAACGGCGCTGCACGCGACGCACGGCCGGCGTACGATGACACGCGGGCGCCCGGCGGCGTCAGCATGCGGCGCCGGGCGGGCAGACACCGTCGCGCACGCGCGCGGCGCCGTCCACGTGGAAGGGAGCCACGCCGATCATGTCGATCAACAATGCCGGGTGTGCGGCCGTGTTCGCCGAGATCGCCGACATGCTCGAAATCCAGGGCGCCAATCCATTCAGGGTGCGTGCCTACCGCAACGCCGCGCGCACGATCGCCGACTACGGGCGCGATATCCCGACGATGATCGCGAACGGCGACGATCTCGGGAAGATTCCGTCGATCGGGCCCGACCTCGCGTCGAAGCTGCGCGAGATCGCCGCGACCGGCACCTGCGAACTGCAGCAAACGCTGCGCCACGCGCTGCCGGGCGCGATCGTCGAACTGCTCGACGTGCCGGGGCTCGGCGCGAAACGCGTGAAGGCGCTGCATGACGCGCTGCACGTCGATTCGCTCGAGCAGCTGCGCGCGGAAGCGAAGAATGGGCACGTGCGCGAATTGCCGGGCTTCGGCGCGAAAACCGAAGCGCATCTGCTCGAAGCGATCGACGACCGGCTGCAACGCGATCCTCAACGCTTCCTGCTGCCGGATGCCGTACACGCGTTGCTGCCGCTGCTTGAACGCCTGCGCGCGATTGCCGGTGTCGGCAAGGCCGTGCCGGCCGGCAGTTTCCGCCGCCGCCGCGAGACGGTCGGCGATCTCGACATCCTCGTCACCGCACGCGATCCGGTGGCCGTCGCCGAAGCGTTCGTCGGCTACGGCGAGGTGGCGCGCGTGCTTGCGCACGGCAAGACGAAGTCGAGCGTCGTGCTCGCCAGCGGGTTGCAGGTCGACTTGCGTGTCGTCGATGCCGACGCGTTCGGTGCGGCGCTCGTCTACTTCACCGGATCGAAGGCGCACAACATCGCGTTGCGCAGGATCGCGCAGGCCGGCGGGCTGAAGATCAACGAATATGGCGTGTTTCGCGGCGACGAACGGATCGCCGGCGTGACCGAGGCGTCGGTCTACGCTGCGATCGGGTTGCACGAAGTCCCGCCGGAATTGCGCGAGGATCGCGGCGAGATCGACGCCGCGCGCGCGGGCACGCTGCCGGCGCTGGTCGAGCGCAAGCATCTCCACGGCGACCTGCATGCGCATACCGACTCATCGGCCGGCCGCGACAGCCTGCACGCGATGGCCGATGCGGCCCGCGCACGCGGGTTCGCGTACCTGGCCATCACCGACCGGGCACCGGATGCCGGCAGCGGCCGCACCGGCTTCGACTGGCTTGACCGGCAACTCGACGAGATCGATCACCTCAACGCATCGTTCGACGATTTCGTGCTGCTCAAGGGGGTAGAGGCCGGTATTCGCGAGGACGGCAGCCTCGACGTGCCCGACGCGATGCTCGGCCGGCTCGATCTCGTGATCGGTGCGGTACGCGACGGTTTCGAGCTGTCGCGCGACGCGCAGACAGCTCGCATGCTGCGCGCGATGGACCACCCGCATTTCACGATTCTCGCGCACCCGACGGGCCGCATGCTGGGCGAGCGCGAAGCATGCGAACTCGACGTGCCGCGCGTGATCGCGCACGCCGCGGCGCGCGGCTGCTTCGTCGAACTCGATGCGCAGCCGCGGCGGCTCGACCTGCCGGACATCTGGTGCCGCGAGGCCGCGAAGGCGGGCGTGCCGGTGGCGATCGGCTCGGATGCGTGCAGCACGGACGAACTCGACAATCTGGCATACGGCGTCGATCAGGCGCGACGCGGCTGGCTGACGCGGCCCGACGTGCTGAATACGCGCACGCTTGCGCAACTGAGGCCGCTGCTCGCACGCACGATGGGAGCAAGCGGCACGACCAAGCGCAGCGGATCGAAGGGCGCGTGAACGCGGCCGGCGGCGTGTGCCGCCGGCCGTGCGTGAATGCGGTCACGTCATGCCAGCACGCCTGCCGCCGGCACATAGGGCAGGCCGAGCGCCAGCGCGACCGCTTCGTACGTGATGTGCCCGTCGCACACGTTCAGGCCCGCGCGCAGATGCGGATCGTCGGTCATTGCCTGCTTCCAGCCCTTGTCGGCGAGCGCGAGCGCAGCTCCAAGCGTCGCATTGTTCAGCGCGAAGGTCGACGTGCGCGCGACCGCGCCGGGCATGTTCGCGACGCAGTAGTGCACGACGCCATCGACGATGAAGGTCGGGTCCGCGTGCGTCGTCGCATGCGAGGTTTCGAAGCATCCGCCCTGGTCGATCGCGACATCGACGACGACCGCCCCCGTGCGCATCGTCGCGATCATGTCACGCGTGACGAGCCGCGGCGCCGATGCGCCCGGCACGAGCACGGCACCGATCACGACATCGGCATCGCGTACGGCTTCGTCGATCGTGTGCGCGTTCGAGCAGGCGGTCGCGATCCGGTTGGCGAACACGAGGTCGAGCTGGCGCAGCCGGTTCACGTTGGTGTCGAGCACGGTGACGCGTGCGCCGAGGCCGACCGCCATCTGCAGCGCGCCGGTGCCCACCACGCCCGCGCCGAGCACGACGACGTGCGCGGCCGGCACGCCGGGCACACCGGCCATCAGCAAGCCACGCCCGCCGCGCGGGCTTTCGAGGTGGGTCGCCGCGACCTGGATCGACATGCGCCCGGCCACCTCGCTCATCGGTGCGAGCAGCGGCAGGCCGCCGCCCGGGCCCGTCACGGTTTCGTAGGCGATGCAGACGGCACCGGACTTCACGAGCGCGGCCGCCTGTTCGGGATCGGGCGCGAGATGCAGGTAGGTGTAGAGAATCTGCCCGCGCCGCAACATCGCGCATTCCACCGGCTGCGGCTCCTTGACCTTGATGATCATGTCGGCGCGCGCGAAGACTTCGTCGGCACCGTCGCAAAGCGATGCGCCCGCGGCCGTGTAGTCGTTGTCGAGCAGGCCGATCGCCGTGCCCGCGCCACGCTGCACCAGCACGCGATGGCCGTGCCGCGTCAGTTCGCGCGCGCCGGCCGGCGTGAGGCCGACACGGTATTCGTGGTTCTTGATCTCCTTCGGCACACCGATCAGCATGAGTCGCCTCCATGGCCTTCGTTATCGTTGTCGTGCAGGTGCGCAATGCGGCGAACGATGCACGTGCGGCAGATCGCGCAGGCGCGGATCGACCGCAGTACTGGAATAACAGGGTAGTAGCGCGCGGAGGGAAGTCAAGCGGGCGGCCCGCGCGCGCTTGTGCGCGCACTGCGTTGCAGCATGCGTTGTGGCAGGTTGCGACCGGACGTCGCAATGCACGTGTTGCCGGGTTTCGGTATCGTCACGTGTGCCGCGGCCCGAGGCCGCGTGCCGGACCTTGGCCGGCAACACATCGAGAAAACGACACAACGAGACGAGGGCACTTACGGACATGACCGGAGCGTATTTCAGCGTGCCGACGCTTTGCGCAATCGCGCTCATTCACGTCTACTGGGCGTTGGGCGGGCGGCGCGGCAAGCGTGCGGCCATTCCGGAGCAGGACGGCAAGCCGCTGCTGCGGCCGACCGCCGTCGGCACGCTTGCCGTCGCGGCGGCATTGCTGGGCGGCGCATGCGTGGTTGCCGCGCGGGCCGGCTGGCTGGGGCCGAACCCGTATCCCGGCACGATCTCGTTCGCGGTCGTTGCGTTCGCATTGATCTTCGCGGTGCGGGCCGTCGGCGATTTCCGGTACGTCGGCTTCTTCAAGCGGATACGCGGGTCGCGTTTCGCACGGATGGACACGTTGTACTACTCGCCGCTTTGCGCGGCGCTGGCGCTGTCCATCGCGTCGATGTTCTGGCCGTGGTGAACGCGCGTCTCAGCGCGCTGGCCCGTCCAGCTCCGTAAGGTATTCCGCCGGCACGGTGTCCGTCAGCCAGACGCCGTTTTCGGCGACGAAGAACGTGTGGCCTTGCCGATGCATGCGCTGCGCATCGACCTCGAGAATCACGGGCACGCCGTAGCGCGTGCCGACGGCCAGCGCCGTCCGGATGTCCGGCGACAGATGCACGTGATGACGGGCGCCGGGTTTCAGCCCTTGCGCCCGAATCGAATCCAGGAAGCGCGTTGCGGTGCCGTGATAGAGGCGCTCGGGCGGCTGCGCGGCCGGATAGCTGCGCTGCACCACGGGCGTCGAATGGCCTTGTACCGCACGGATGCGCCGGCCGTCGTCGGAGAGGGCGAAGCGCTGCTTGTCGTTGGTCGCGCAGACGGTTTCGAGCGTCGTGCGATCGATCGGGTGCCCCTGGCGGGCGAGGCCGGCGATCAGTTCGTCGATGTCGGCCCAGCCTTCCGGGTCGAGCTGCAGCCCGATCGTTTCCGGCGCGTGGCGCAGCAGGTAGCTGAGGGTTCGGCTGATGCGGGTCGCGTCGGGCGCCGGCAGTTCATTTTTCTGTGGTCTCATGAGACGCGGAGGCTACCAGAGCGCGATGCAAACCGGCACCCCCGGGTGCACCGCGTGGCTGGAAAGAGACAGCCTTCGGCGAGACTCGGCACACAACAATCCTCTACCTGACACCTGCGCAGGGTGGTAATCGCGCGGTCCTTGTGCATTCCGGCTTCCGGACTTTTCAATTGTTGCGATTTTCGATGCATTGAATTGCATTGGCGTATCTCTTGATGGAACCGGTTCCATATATAATTCGCGGCACTTGTCGCCGGGCCCGAAAGAGGGTCGTGCACATCGCGCTTGCCGTCGGCAAACGCGGCGTCTAAGTTGAATGAGGGTCATGAGCGATGAGGGGCAGATGCGGGCAGATGCCGGTATTTGTCAGACGATAAGGCTCACAAAGAGGCCGAACCGTGCAGCGCAGCCTGAGCCGGCGCGATGCGCGGCCGCATGAAGGCGCTGCCGCGCATTGCACGGGCGACGCCTGCATCGAGGTTGTTCGCAACAGACGAAAGAACAGGACGGCCAGCCGCGTGCGGCAAGGCTGCCATGCCGGACACACCGCATGCGGAGTGCGTGCGTCCGGGCCCCGAGATCCCCAACGATCAACATCCGACCATGTCCACGCCACCTGACAAACCCAACTCGCGCCGCCGTTTCCTGCGCACGTCGGTCGCGCTCGTGCCGATCGCGTCGGTCGCCGGCTGCGACCTGCGCTCGTCGTCGCCTTCCGCGACGACCGGCAACGCGCCCGGTGCATCGGCCAGCGCCGAACGCGCTCCGTACAAGCCGACCTTCTTCGATGCGAAGGAATGGGCGTTCGTCCAGGCCGCCGTCGACCGGCTGATTCCGGCCGACGCCGAAGGCCCCGGCGCGCTCGAATCGGGCGTGCCCGAATTCATCGACCGCCAGATGGAGACACCGTATGCGCACGGCGCGACCTGGTACATGCAGGGGCCGTTCCAGCAGGGCGTGCCCGAGCTCGGCTACCAGCTGAAACTGGTGCCGCGCGACATCTACCGGCTCGGTATCGCGGCGGTCAACCGCTATTGCGAGAAGACCCACGGCAAGGCGTTCGCGGATCTCGACGCGCCGACCCGCGACACCGTGCTCGGCGCGCTGGAAAAAGGCGGCGCTCAGATCGACGACGTGCCGCCCGGCGTGTTCTTCGGCCAGTTGCTGCAGAACGCACGCGAAGGCTACTTCTGCGATCCGGTGCATGGCGGCAATCACGACATGGCCGCGTGGAAGATGATCGGTTTTCCGGGCGCGCGCGCGGACTTCATGGATTTCGTCAACCAGAACGGCAAGCCGTATCCGTACGGCCCGGTCTCGATCAACGGGGAGCGCAGCTGATGGCCGCAGAGAAAAAACCGCATGTCGATGCGGTGATCGTCGGCTTCGGCTGGACCGGCGCGATTCTCGCGAAGGAACTGACTGAAGCGGGCTTGAACGTGGTCGCGCTCGAGCGCGGCGAGTATCGCGACACCTATCCGGACGGCGCGTATCCGAACACGATCGACGAGCTGACCTACAACGTCCGCAAGAAGCTGTTCCTCGATTTGTCGAAGACGACCGTGTCGATCCGCCACGGCCTGCAGGACACCGCGCTGCCGTACCGGCAGCTCGCCGCGTTCCTGCCGGGTGAGGGCGTGGGCGGCGCGGGTCTGCACTGGTCGGGCGTGCATTTCCGGATCACGCCGGAAGAGCTGCGCCTGCGCAGCCACTATGAAGAGCGCTACGGCAAGAAGTTCATCCCCGAAGGGATGACGATCCAGGACACGGGCGTGACCTACGAGGAGCTCGAGCCGCATTTCGATTTTGCCGAGAAGGTGTTCGGCACGTCGGGGCAGGCGTACAAGGTCGGCGGCAAGGTGGTCGGCGACGGCAACGTGTTCGAAGCGAATCGCAGCGACAACTTCCCGCTGCCCGCGCAGCTCAATACGTATTCGGCGCAGCGCTTCTCGGATGCGGCGAAGTCGCTCGGCCTGCATCCGTACCGGCTGCCGTCGGCGAACACGTCGGGCCCGTACACGAACCCGTACGGCGTGCAGATGGGCCCGTGCAACTTCTGCGGCTACTGCAGCGGCTATGCGTGCTACATGTACTCGAAGGCGTCGCCGAACCTGAACATCCTGCCTGCGCTGAAGCAGGCGCCGAACTTCGAGCTGCGCTCGAAGTGCCACGTACTGCGCGTCGACCTCGACGATACGAAGAAGCGCGCGACGGGCGTGACCTACGTCGACCCGGCCGGGCGTGAAGTGCACCAGCCGGCCGATCTCGTGATCGTGGCCGCGTTCCAGTACCACAACGTGCACCTGCTGCTGCTGTCGGGCATCGGCAAGCCGTACGACCCGATCTCGGGCGAAGGCGTGGTGGGCCGCAATTTCGCGTACCAGAACCTGTCGACGATCAAGGCATTCTTCGACAAGGACACCTATACGAATCCGTTCATCGGCGCGGGCGGCAACGGTGTCGCGGTGGACGATTTCAACGCGGACAACTTCGACCACGGCCCGCTCGGCTTCGTCGGCGGCTCGCCGCTGTGGGTGAACCAGGCCGGCGTGAAGCCGATCAGCGGCATCGCGACGCCGGCCGGCACGCCGCAGTGGGGCTCGGCGTGGAAGAAGTCCGTCAAGGATTACTACGCGCACACGATCTCGATGGACGCGCACGGCTCGAACATGTCGTACCGCGACGTGTATCTCGACCTCGATCCGACCTATCGCGATTCGTATGGCCAGCCGCTGTTGCGGATGACCTTCGACTGGAAGGACAACGACATCAAGATGGCGCAGTACGTGACCGGGCAGATGAAGAAGATCGCGGAAGCGATGGGGCCGAAGGCGATCGGCGTGTCGACGCGCGAGTTCGGCAAGCACTTCGATTCGCGCGCGTACCAGACGACCCACCTCGTCGGCGGCGCGATCATGGGCACCGATCCGAAGACGAGCGTGCTGAACCGCTACCTGCAGTGCTGGGACGTGCACAACGTGTTCGTGATGGGCGCATCGGCGCTGCCGCAGGGCATCGGCTACAACCCGACCGGGATCATCGCGGCGCTGGCCTACTGGTCGGCACGTGCGATCCGCGAGCAATACCTGAAAAATCCCGCCCCGCTGGTGACCGTATGAAGAGGACGATGAACCACAACGTCGCGCGCCGGATGTCGCGCGCGCTGGCGGCTGGTGCGGCCTGGGCCGCGCTCGGCTTCGCGGGCTCGACGGCGTTTGCGCAGCCTGCCGCGCCCGCGGCGGCTTCCGGCCCGGCGGCCGCACCCGCGGCGCAATCCGCCGACGCGAACCTGATCAAGCGAGGCGAATACCTCGCGCGGGCAGGCGACTGCATCGCATGCCACACCGCGAGCGGCGGCAAGCCGTTCGCGGGCGGGCTGAAATTCGACACGCCGATCGGCGGGATCTACTCGACGAACATCACGCCGGATCCGAAAACGGGCCTCGGCGGCTGGACTTACGAGGACTTCACGCGCGCGGTGCGCGAGGGTGTGCGCAAGAACGGCGACACGATGTATCCGGCCATGCCGTTCCCGTCCTACGCGCGCCTGACCGACGACGACATGAAGGCGCTGTACGCGTACTTCATGCACGGCGTCGCGCCCGTCGAGCACGAGAACCGTGCGGTCGACATCGTGTGGCCGCTGTCGATGCGCTGGCCGCTCGGGATCTGGCGCAAGATGTTCGCGCCGACGCCGAAGCCGTTCGATGCGGCGCCGTACACCGATCCGGTGGTCGCGCGCGGCGCGTATCTCGTGCAGGGTCTCGGCCACTGCGGCGCATGCCACACGCCGCGCGCGCCGACCATGCAGGAGCGCGGGCTGACCGACGCGGACGGCCCGGACTTCCTGGCCGGCGGCGCGGCGATCGACGGCTGGGTGCCGACGAGCCTGCGCGGCGAGCCGCGCACGGGCCTCGGCACGTGGAACGAAGCCGAGATCGTGCAGTTCCTGAAGACGGGCCGCACGCTGCGCACGGCTGCATTCGGCGGGATGACGGACGTGGTCGGCCACAGCATGCAGCACATGACCGACGACGACCTCAACGCAATCGCACGCTACCTGAAGACGCTGCCGCCGCGCGTGCAGGGCGAGCAGCCGCACGTGTACGACGCGGCCGCTGCCAAGGCGCTGCAGGCCGGCGACGCGAGCAAGCCCGGCGCGGCCGTCTATCGCGACAACTGCACGGCCTGCCACCGCAGCGACGGCCACGGCTACACGCGCGTGTTCCCGGCGCTCGCCGGCAACCCGGTCGTGCAGGGCGACGATCCGACCTCGCTGATCCACGTCGTGCTGGAAGGCAGCGCGCTGGAGGGTACGCGCACCGCGCCGTCGACCTTCACGATGCCGCCGTTCGGCTGGCGCCTGTCGGACCAGGAAGTCGCGGACGTGTCGAACTTCGTGCGCACGAGCTGGGGCAACACGGGCGCGCCGGTGACGGCCGCGCAGGTCGCGAAGGTGCGCAAGAGCGTGCCGTCGACCCGGCCCGAACCGCCGCCGGGCGCACGGTTCCCGCAAGCGTCGCGCTGACGGGGGCGGCGGGGTGCCGGCCCCGCCTGTCCGATGGGCTTCAAGGCGTCGCCGCGATCTGCACGGCGCCTGTCGTTTCGCCGGGGTTGCACCCCGCAAAGGCGCGCCACCGCGTGAAATTTTCGCGGTGGCGCGCCATTGTTCCGCCTCATCCCTTATCCTTCCACTCTTGAACCTTACTAAATAGTTACAAGAACTCGGGAGGGGGGATGCCTCATGACGTCAGCCTGATTGCGTTGCTCGCGGCCGGTTTCGGTCTCGCGATGATTTTCGGTTACTTCGCGTCGCTGCTGAAAATGCCGCCGCTCGTCGGCTATCTGCTCGCCGGGATCGTGATCGGCCCCGGCACGCCCGGCTTCGTCGGCGATCTGTCGCTCGCGCAGCAGCTCGCCGAAGTGGGCGTGATGCTGCTGATGTTCGGCGTCGGCCTGCATTTCTCGCTCGGCGATCTGCTCGCGGTGCGCAAGATCGCGCTGCCGGGCGCCATTGTCCAGATTACGGTGGCCACGCTGCTCGGCGGCGGGCTCGCGCTCACCTGGGGCTGGAGCGTCGGTGCGGCGCTCGTGTTCGGGCTCGCGCTGTCGGTGGCAAGTACCGTCGTGCTGCTGCGTGCGCTCGAAGGGCGCGGGCTCGTCGAGTCGGTCAACGGGCGCATCGCGGTCGGCTGGCTCGTCGTCGAGGATCTCGTGATGGTGCTCGTGCTCGTGCTGCTGCCGCCCGTCGCGGGGCTGCTCGGCGGCACGCCGCCCGGCGACGCGCATGCGGCCGGCGGCAGCGTGTGGGGCACGCTCGGTGTCACGATGCTGAAGGTCGCGGCGTTCATCGCATTGATGCTGGTGGTCGGCAAGCGGGTGTTTCCGCGCATTCTGTGGCTCGTCGCGCGCACGGGCTCGCGCGAGCTGTTCACGCTGTGCATGATCGCGGCCGCGGTCGGCATCGCGTTCGGCGCGGCGAAGCTGTTCGACGTGTCGTTCGCGCTCGGCGCGTTCTTCGCCGGGATGATGATGCGCGAGTCGGAATTCAGCCGGCGCGCGGCCGACGAGACGCTGCCGCTGCGCGACGCGTTCTCGGTGCTGTTCTTCATTTCGGTCGGGATGCTGTTCGACCCGAAGATCCTGCTCGCGGAGCCGTTGCACGTGATCGAGGTCGCGGCGATCGTGGTGATCGGCAAGACGCTCGCGGCGGTCGCGCTCGTGATCGCGTTCCGCTATCCGCTGAACACCGCACTGACGGTCGGCGCGGGCCTCGCGCAGATCGGCGAGTTCTCGTTCATCCTCGCGGGGCTCGGCCGCGCGCTCGGGCTGCTGTCGGCCGAGGGGCAGAGCCTGATTCTGGCGGTCGCGCTGATCTCGATCGCGATGAACACGCTGCTGTTCGCGATGATCGATCCGGCGCTCGTGTGGATCCGCAAGCATTCGGCGTTCGCGCGCAAGCTCGAGGCGCGCGACGATCCGCTCGCCGCGCTGCCGATGTCGACGCCGCAGACGCATTTGACCGGGCAAGTCGTGATCGTCGGCTACGGCAAGGTCGGCACGCGGATCGCGCATGCGCTGGACGAGCGCGGGATCGCGTATGTCGTCGTCGAGCAGAACCGCGAGCTCGTCGAGAAGCTGCGCGCGGAAGGCGTCGCGGCCGTGTCGGGCGATGCGATCGAGCCGATCGTGCTCGTGCAGGCGCATATCGCGCGGGCCGGGATGCTGGTCGTCACGCTGCCCGACGTGTTCGATGTGCGGCAGATCGTCGAGATCTCGCGCACGCTCAACCCGGCGCTCGAGGTCGTGCTGTGCACGAACAGCGGCGACGAGGCCGCGCTGCTGTCGAACGAGGGCATCGGCACCGTGTTCATGGGCGAGTCCGAACTCGCGCGCGGGATGACCGAGCACGTGCTCGGCAGGATGGTGAAGCCGGTCGCGGCCGCTGCGCATTGACGGCGCGCGGCATCGCGCCGCGCTCCAGGCAGGGCGCGGCGGCCCGGGCGGCCGCCGGCCCTGCGCACTTCAGTTTCAGTAGAACGTCTCGAGCGTCAGCTCCTGCGCCATCACGCGATTGCCGGCCAGCAGGCCGCCGTCGACGGGCAGCGCGACGCCCGTGATGATCCGCGCCGCCGGCGAGCACAGGAACAGCGCGGCCTGCGCGACGTCGTCGGGTGTCGCGAAATCGTCGAGCGGATACCACTTCCTCAATTGCTCGAACACCTGCGGATTGCGCTGCACGCGCGCTTCCCACGCAGGCGTCTTCACGGTGCCCGGCAACACGATGTTCGCGCGCACGCCGTCGCGGCCGTATTCGATCGCGAGCGATTTCGTGTAGCTGATCAGCCCGGCCTTGGCCGCGCTGTACGCCGGATGCCCGAGCGCATGCACGCCGTTGACCGAACCGATGATCGCGATCGCGCCGCGCCCGCGCGCGCGCATGCCGGGCAGCACGGCTTCGACGCTCAGGTAGGTGGCCGTCAGGTTCGCGTCGAGATCCGTGCGCCAGGTGGCGGGTGTCGTGTCGCGCAAGGTGGTCGACGCGGCCGTGCCCGCGTTTGCGACGAGCACGTCGGCTTGCGGATGCGATTCGAGCATCGAACGCAGCCGCTCGGCGTCGGTCAGGTCGTCGACAACCGGCGTCACGCGCGCGTCGCCGAGCGTATCGATGAAGTGGTCGAGCGCCGCGCGGTCGCGATCGAGCGCGAGCACGCGGTCGCCGGCCGCGAGGAAGGTGCGGCACAGCGCCTGGCCGATGCCGCCGGCGGCGCCCGTCACGAGGGTGGTGCGTGTCATGTCGGCTCCTTGTGCCGGCTCACAGGCCGAGCGCGGCGCGTGCCTGCTTTTCGTTGTCGCGCGTGATCAGCGTGCCGGACGTCAGCACGAGCGGCGGCGGCGCCTGGTTCTTCGTGATCCAGTCGTACATGTTGATGCTCGTCTGGTAGCCGTGCTGGCGCGGATTCAGCAGGATCGAGCCGTAGAAGCCCGTCGGTTTCGGTTTCGCGAATTCGTTGAGCGCGACCTGGCTGCCGTTGATGCCGACCGCGACCATCGCGTCCGCGCCGATGCCGCGCCCCTCGGCCGCGCGCACCGCGCCGACCGTCGTGTCGTCGTTCGAGCCGAACGCGACCCAGCGCTTGAAATTCGCATGCTTGGTGAGCGCGATGTTCGCCGCGTTGAACGCGCCTTCGGTGTCGGCCGTCATTTCGGGTGCGTCGATCACGTTCGCGGCCGGGAAGCCGGCGGCCTTGAGCGCATCGACCGCGCCTGTCGTGCGCTCCTTCGCGGTCGGCAACTGGTCGTATGCGATCCGGATGATGCCGACCTCGGCCGGATTCCAGCCGCGCCGCTTCGTTTCGTCCGCGATTGCCTGGCCGACCTGCTGGCCGATCTTGTACGCGGAGATGCCCATGTGCGGCACGCCCTGAAGCGGTGCGCCGCGGCCGTCGACGAGCTGGTCGTCGACCGACATCAGCTTGATCCCCGCGCGCTTCGCCTTTGCCGCGATGCCGGGGCCGAGCTTCACGTCGGGCGCGCAGATGATCACGCCCTGCGCCTTTTGCGCGGCGAGGCTGTCGAGCGCGGTCGATACCTTTTCGCCGCTCGGCGTCGCGATCTTGATCAGCGTGAAATGCTTTTCCTTCGCCGCTTGCTCGGCGAAGCGCCATTCGTCCTGGAACCACGGGTCGTCCGGCTGTTTGACGAGGAAGCCGATTTTCACGTCGGCGGGGTCGGCGGCATGGGCGGGCAGCCCGCCGGCCAGCACAGCACTCGCGATGGCCGGTGCGAGCGTCTTCCAGTGGAATCGCATGCGTCTCTCTCCATTTTGTAGTCGCGCACCTAGGCAGGGCTGCCCGGGGCGCGGAAAAATTGTAGGAGGAGGGAGCGGAAACGCTCAAATGATGCGCGGCATTCCTAGAAAGTGGGACGGTGCCCGAGGCGGGGAATCGCGTGGGGGTGAGGGGCAGCCGGTGTGCCACGCGCGCCGGAGGCCGGCGTGTCGCGTGGGCCTGGACCGATCATCCGGCCGCGGTGACCGGCTGCACCGGCGCTTTCGACGGCGCGGCAGTCTTCAACGGCGTGGTGGCTTTCGGTGCCGCGGCCGTCCTGGTTTGCGCAGCCGCTTTCGGCGCAGCCACCGTCTTCTGCGGGGCAACGGCCTTCAGCGGCGGCGCCTTTTCGGGCTCGACCGGCGCGTCGGGCGGCACGCCGAGCAGCTGCAGCGAGCCGCTCGTGACCGACGCGAACACCGGGCCGGCCACCGTGCCGCCGTAGTAGCCCTTGCCGCGCGGCTCGTCGATCATCACCGCGACGATCAGGCGCGGGTTGCTCATCGGCGCCATCCCCGCGAACAGCGCGCGGTACTTGCCCTTCGCATAGGTCGCGCCGACCTGCTTGCGCGCGGTACCCGTCTTGCCGCCAATCCGGTAGCCGTCGACGCGCGCGCGGCGCCCCGTGCCGCCTTCGCCGACCGCCATCTCGAGCATCGAGCGGATCGACGCGGCCGTTTGCGCCGACGTCACGCGGTGGCCGCGATGCGCGTCGATCGTCTGCTGGTCGGTGCCGTTCTTCAGCAGCGACACCGGGTGCAGCGTGCCGTCTCCCGCATAGGCCGTATAGGTTTGCGCGATCTGCAGCAGCGACATCGACAGGCCGTAACCGTACGCCATCGTCGCCTGCTCGATCGGCCGCCAGCGCTTGTAGCCGCGCAACCGGCCCGACGCGACGCCCGGGAACGTCAGTTCCGGCGCACGGCCGATCCCGTATTCCTGGTATTTGTTCCAGATCGTTTCGGCGGGGAGGTTCAGCGCGAGCTTCGCGAGCGCGACGTTGCTCGACTTCTGCAGCGCCTGCGAGACGGTCAGCGAACCGTGGTTCGACGTGTCGTGGATGACGGCCGGGCCGATCTTGTAGGTGCCCGGCGACGTGTTGATGATCGTGTTCGGCGTGACCTTGCGCTCGTCGATCGACAGCGCGACGACGAGCGGCTTGATCGTCGAGCCCGGTTCGAACGTGTCGATCACCGCACGGTTGCGCAACTGCTGGCCGGTGAGGCGCGCGCGGTCGTTCGGGTCGAAGGTCGGGTAGTTCGCGAGCGCGAGGATCTCGCCGTTCTGCGCGTCGAGCACCACGACGCTGCCGGCCAGCGCGTTGTTCTCGACCACGGCCGCCTTGAGCTGGCTGAATGCGAGCTGCTGGATGCGGCGGTCGATCGTCAGTTCGATCGTAGCGCCGTGCTGTGCCGGCACGAGCGGGCGCGTGTCCGACACGATGCGGCCGAGCCGGTCGCGGATCACCTCGCGCTGCCCGGACGTACCCACCAGCCGCGCATTCGCCGCGAGCTCGACGCCTTCCTGGCCCTTATCCTCGACGTTCGTGAAGCCGACCACGTGCGCGGCCGATTCGCCTTCCGGGTAGAAGCGCTTCGAATCGGCGATCTGCGTGATGCCGTCGATCGCGAGCTTGTCGAGCTTGCCCGCGGTGTCGGCGTCGACCTGCCGCTTGAGCAGCACGAACGTCTTGTCGTTGCCGAGGCGCCGCTTGACCTCGACGAGCGGCATGTCGAGCAGCTTCGAGATCTGCGGGTAGTCGGTGTCGGCGACCTGCTTCGGGTTCGCCCAGATTTCATAGGTCGACAGGCTGACGGCGAGCATCGCGCCGTTGCGGTCGACGATGCGCCCGCGTGTCGCGTCGAGTTCGATCGTGCGCTGGTAGCGTTTCTGGCCCTGGCCGACGTAGAACTCCTTGTTCGCGACCTGCACCCAGAAGGCGCGGCCGATCAGCGCGGCGAATGCAAGGAACACGAGGATCACGACGAACTTCGAGCGCCACATCGGCAGGCGCGACGCGAGCATGGGGTTCTTGGTCGCGGCCGCGTACGGATCGGCGGGGTGGGTCTTCTTTTTCACGCTCATGCAATGGCCGGGTCGGGCCGCCGAGGGGCGGCAAATCAGTCTGGATAATGCGATTGTAATAAATGAGTAAACACCGTGTGGGAAAAGTGTGTTCCGGCCCCGTGAAAAGGCGGGAATCGGCCGTCCGGCAAAGGGCGGAACAGGGGAAGGAACGGCGGAGGGAAACGGAACATCACCGATGCAACAGGCGATGGAAGGCGGGCGATTCGGCGTGTGTCGATGCGCGGGCGCGATTTCCGCTACGGCCGATGCCGACCGTTCCCGGTGTGCGATCAATTGCCCGGGGCACGATTATTTCTTTGCACCAGAAAATGAAAAACGCCCCGAAAAGGGGCGCCGTTAATACTGAATATCGAAATGAATATCACTGAAACCGGAATAAACCCGAAAACCGCAGACAAATTATCTCGATAATCTCTATCGGGTGACGGAAATGAATTCCTGGTATTCCGGCTCGCTCGTGCAGCGATCGACAGCCTGCAGTCGCCATGCGCCGGCGTGATTGCCGGCGAGTACGGCGGAGCCCTGTTCGCGCTGCGTTGCATCGAACGACAGACCCTTCAACTGGCACACGGCATTCCCGCCATCGGCCGCGCAGAGCGCCATTGCGCCCTCGACGTCGCGGACTTTGCCCCAGGTCGGAAGATCCATGCCCTGATGTGCCTCGCGCGACCACAGGCCCTCGTCGGTATCGACCCACAGTACCGCGAAGGATTGCCGGGTTGCCGATTCGCTGCCATTAATCCGAATGGTGAGGCGCATTGTGATCGTCTCCTAAAAAAATGACACATTCGACCGTTTTGACTTGAACAGTCTAGATAGACTGGTGTGAAACGCAAGTGATAAACCGTAATAAATCCGTATTGAGTCAATTGCTGTTTCAGATGGAACGACGTCTGACGATTCATGGTCATTCCGGCTGCGCGCACAAACACGCGCACACCGGCGATCGCGGTGCCGATGAGGGCCCGTTCGATCTTCGAGACATGGGATGACCTCGCCGCGAGGCGCGTCGATCTGTCGCGTGCGACCGGCTGCGGAAATCGGGCCGACGAGGCGGCACTGCACCGCAGGAAGGCGGCCTGATCGGATATTGCGACGTTTTGAAGGCACGGCCGGCGCGACAGACTCAGACAATCGCATACAAATCGGCACACTTTCACGAAACTTTCGGGACAGACTTGCCTGCGGTCGGGCCCCACACTGGGATCTTCCCGATCCAGTGCCGCGGACGCCCGTCCTCGGCGGCTGCCGCCGCCTCGTGCCAGAGACGCGATCGACGCGATCGCGGGCCGCACGCCCGATCGGGACTGCCGGGGCGCGCGTCAGGCCCCGGCCCGGCCGGTGAGCCGTGCGCAGCCCGCAACCGCGGGCGCCGCGCCGCCCGGCCGATTCTTCGAAGGAGACTATCGTGCTGATCTGGAAAACCGCGTTGTCGCTGAACTGGCGGACGAGCCTCGTGTCGCCGGCCAGCGCACCGGTCGCGGCGGCGAACGTCGGGCGGCTGGTGCTGACCGGCGCAACCGGCTTCATCGGCAGTACCGTGCTGACGGCGCTCGTCAATGCGGGGCTGCTCGACCGCATCGTCTGTGTCGTGCGCGCGCAGGATCGCGGCCACGCTGTCGCGCGGCTGCGCGAAGCGGCGCTGCGCGCGGGGCTCGCGCCGTACTGGGCGTCGCGCCTGACCGATGCGAACGTGATCGTCGGTGCGCTCGGTAACGTGTGGCAGGGTGCCGACGCGCCGCGCCTCGCCGCCGCGACGCACGTGATTCATTGCGCCGGCCATGCGTCGCCGGCCGACGGCGTGCACCTGCAGGCAGACATCGCCGATGCGGTGCGCTTTGCCGAGCGCTTCGCACGGGCGCCGCGCCTGCAGCGCTTCGTGTACGTCGGCACGGCCTACGCGCATGCGGGCCGCGGCGGGATCGTGCAGGAAGAGGCGGCGGGCGACGCGGCGAACGACGTCGAGCGCGACGCGGAAGGCTTGCCGGGCGCGGTGCTCGCGGCGGACTACCTGCACGCGAAGGCGGAAACCGAGCAGCGCCTGCGCGCGCTCGGGCTGCCGCTCGTCGTGGTGCGGCCGTCGCATGTGGTCGGCCACACGGTACTTGGTACGCGGCCCGCGCCGAATTCGTTCTGGATGTTCCGTCTGGCGCATGCCGCGCGCCGTTTCACCGCACGGCCGATGACACGCATCGACATCGTGTCGGTGGACGACGTGGCGCGCGCGACGATGCTGCTGGCCGTCAAGCCGACGCTCGCGCACGACCTGTATCACGTGTCGGCCGGCGACGAGGCGCCGCAGGTCGCGCAGATCGTGCGTGCGATGGACGAGGCGGCGGGGATGACGGGCGCACCGCGCTACGCGGCGTGTGCACCGGCCGAATTGCCGCTCGTGGTGCGCGATGTGCTCGGGCGGACCGATCCGGCACTCGAACGCGTGATCGGCCGGGCGCTGCAGCGTTGCGGGGAATTCGCGACGGTCGATCGCGTGTTCGACAACCGCCGCGTTCGCGATGAAATCGATTTCGAGCCGTTGTCGTTCATCGATTACGTCGAGGAATGCATGCGCACGTCGCGCGGCGTGGCCGTGACCGAGCTGATGCGCGGCGCGGTGCACTGACCGCCCGCGCCGCACCGGCCCCCGTTCCCGCGTCTGGCGGGAACGGGGGCGTCATCACGTGTTGCCGCCGAGCTCGATGAGCCGGTCGAGCGCGCGATAGATGTCTTCGAGGCCGTCCTGGCCGAACCGCGATTCGAGCTGCCGGTACTGCTCGTCGATCCGCGGACCGATTTCCGTGACCAGTTTCCTGCTTTGCGGCGTCAGGCTGACCAGCAGCCGGCGCTGGTCTTCCTGCGCGCGCGTGCGCGTGATCAGGCCGTCGCGCTCCATCCGTTCCAGCACGCCCGTGAGGCTCGGGCTCAGGATGCAGCAGCGCCGCGCGATCTGTCCCGCTTCGAGCGCATGTGCCGGTTCGCCGTCGAGCACGCGGATGATCCGCCATTGCTGTTCGGTCAGCGCGAATTCCTTGAGAATGGGGCGGAACAGACCCATCAGCGTTTCGCGGGCCTCGAGCAGCAGCATGGCCAGGTTGCGATGGTCGAGCGTACGGTTCATCGGGGTGAGCAGTGGACGGGGACGCATCAATCTTAACAGCCGCGGGGAGTGAATTTCGCGTATCAGGGTAATCGAGGTTGCCAGCGCCCGATTGTTTACTTAAGATATTAACTATTGACGATGCGCCGCGACGCGCGGCAGGGGAATGACGCATGGAGCTGTCTTGCACGACCGCCGCGGCGCCGCCGTTGCCGGTCGCCATCGGTACCGTCTACGGTGCGCTGCTCAACGAGCGCGCGGCGCTCGACGCGCTCGGCGATGCCGTGAACGCACCGCCTTATGGCCGCCCGCCGCAGGCGCCGATCCTGTATATCAAGCCCGCCAACACGCATGCAGCCGACGGCGCGGCCGTCGTCGTGCCGGCCGGCGTCGACTCGCTGGAGATCGGCGCGTCGGTGGCCGTCGTGTTCGCCCGGCGCGCGACGCGCGTGCCGGCCGCGCAGGCGCTCGATTACCTTCATGGCTTCACGCTCGCCAGCGACGTGTCGGTACCGCATCCCGATTACTACCGTCCGGCCGTGCGCTTCAAGTGCCGCGACGGTTTCTGCCCGCTGGGCCCGGCCATCGTGCCGGCCGCCGCGCTGGGCGATGTCGACACGATCGGCCTGACCGTGCGGATCGACGGCGAGGTTGCCGTGTCCGCCTCCACAGCCACGCTGATTCGCCCCGTACGTGAACTGATTGCCGACGTGACGGCCTTCATGTCGTTCGACGCGGGCGATGTATTGCTGCTCGGCGTCGCGGGCGGTGCACCGCGCGCCCGCGCGGGCAGCACGATCGAGATCGCCGCCGCCGGCATCGGCACGTTGCGGCACACGCTGATCGCGGAGGAAACACGATGAAGACGGCGCGCGTGATCTACAACGGTGCATTGCATGCGGCCGAACCGGCCGGCGACGGCGCGATCCGTCTCGATACGGGACGAGTGGTTGCCGAAGACGTGGTTGCGTGGCTGCCGCCCGTCGCGCCGCGCACGACGTTCGCGCTCGGCCTCAACTACGCCGACCACGCGAAGGAGCTCGCGTTCAAGGCGCCGAGCGAACCGCTGATCTTCCTGAAGGGGCCGAACACGTTCATCGGCCACCGGTCGCGCACCGTGCGCCCGGCGGACGCTACCCACATGCATTACGAGTGCGAGCTGGCCGTCGTGATCGGCCGGCCCGCGCGCAACGTGAGCCGCGCGCAGGCGCTCGACTACGTGGCCGGTTATACGGTCGCGAACGACTACGCGATCCGCGACTATCTCGAGAACTACTACCGTCCGAACCTGCGCGTGAAGAACCGCGACACCTGCACGCCGCTCGGGCCGTGGTTC
Source organism: Burkholderia sp. D-99 (assembly GCF_011605345.1). Classification (GTDB taxonomy): domain Bacteria; phylum Pseudomonadota; class Gammaproteobacteria; order Burkholderiales; family Burkholderiaceae; genus Burkholderia. The sequence continues at coordinate 908,931 of NZ_JAAOXM010000001.1, read as the reverse complement.
GTCAGCCGCGACGAGATCGGCGATGCGGGCGACCTGACGCTGCGCACGACGGTGAACGGCCAGGAGACGCAGCGCGGCAGCACGCGCGACATGATCTTCGACGTGCCGGCGTTGATCGAACACATCAGCGGCTTCATGACGCTCTCGCCGGGCGACCTGATCCTGACCGGTACGCCCGAGGGGCTGGCGGACACGAAGCCGGGCGACGAGGTCGTGACCGAGATCGAAGGGATTGGCCGCCTCGTGAACACGATCGTCGGCGAAGCAGACTACTATCGCGCCGGCTGAGCCCGTCGCCCAAGGAGAGAGCATGACCATCAAGCACTGGATCGACGGCCGCGAAGTCGAGAGCCGCGAGACGTTCACGACGCTGAATCCCGCGACCGGCGAAGTCATTACCGACGTCGCGTCGGGCGGCGAGGCCGAAGTCGATGCGGCCGTGCGCGCTGCGAAGGAAGCCTTCCCGAAATGGGCGAACACGCCTGCCAAGGAGCGCGCGAAGCTGATGCGCAAGCTCGGCGAGCTGATCGAGAAGAACGTGCCGATGCTCGCGGCGCTGGAGACGCAGGACACCGGCCTGCCGATCGCGCAGACGAGCAAGCAGCTGATTCCGCGCGCGTCCGAGAATTTCAACTTCTTCGCGGAAGTGTGCGTGCAGATGAACGGCCGCACCTATCCGGTCGACGACCAGATGCTGAACTACACGCTGTACCAGCCGGTCGGCGTGTGCGCGCTGGTGTCGCCGTGGAACGTGCCGTTCATGACCGCGACGTGGAAGACGGCGCCGTGCCTCGCACTCGGCAACACGGCGGTGCTCAAGATGTCGGAGCTGTCGCCGCTGACGGCCGACCAGCTCGGCCGCCTCGCGCTCGAAGCCGGCATTCCGCCGGGCGTGCTCAACGTCGTGCAGGGCTACGGCGCGACGGCCGGCGATGCGCTGGTGCGCCATCCGGACGTACGCGCGGTGTCGTTCACCGGCGGTACGGTGACCGGCAAGCGGATCATGGAGCGTGCGGGCCTGAAGAAGTATTCGATGGAACTCGGCGGCAAGTCGCCGGTGCTGATTTTCGACGACGCCGATTTCGACCGCGCGCTCGACGCGTCGCTGTTCACGATCTTCTCGATCAACGGCGAACGCTGCACGGCCGGCTCGCGGATCTTCGTGCAGCGCACGATCTACGACCGCTTCGTGCAGGAATTCGCGCGCCGCGCGAACAACCTGGTGGTGGGCGATCCGTCCGATCCGGCCACGAATCTCGGCGCGATGATCACGCGCCAGCACTGGGAGAAGGTGACGGGTTATATCCGCATCGGCGAGCAGGAAGGCGCGCGCGTGGTCGCGGGCGGCGCGGACAAGCCGGCGGGCCTGCCCGACCATCTGCGCAACGGCAACTTCGTGCGGCCGACCGTGCTGGCCGACGTCGACAACCGGATGCGCGTCGCGCAGGAAGAGATCTTCGGGCCGGTCGCCTGCATCATCCCGTTCGAGGATGAAGACGAAGGGCTGCGGCTCGCGAACGATACGGCGTACGGTCTCGCTTCGTACATCTGGACGCAGGATGTCGGCAAGGTGCACCGCCTCGCGCGCGGCATCGAGGCCGGGATGGTGTTCGTGAACAGCCAGAACGTGCGCGACCTGCGCCAGCCGTTCGGCGGCGTGAAGGAATCGGGCACCGGGCGCGAGGGCGGCGAATACAGTTTCGAGGTGTTCGCGGAGATCAAGAACGTGTGCATCTCGATGGGTTCGCACCACATTCCGCGCTGGGGCGTGTGACGGCCGCGGGCCGTCGGCAGCACGAAAGAACCATACGGAGACTTGAACGATGGGCAAACTGTCCCTCGCCGCGAAAATCACGCACGTGCCGTCGATGTACCTGTCGGAATTGCCCGGCAGGCATCACGGCTGCCGCGAGGCGGCGATCCGCGGCCATCAACTGATCGGCGAGCGCTGCCGCGCGCTCGGCGTCGACACGATCGTCGTGTCGGACGTGCACTGGCTCGTCAACGCCGGCTATCACGTGAACTGCAATGCGCGGTTCGCGGGCACGTACACGAGCAACGAGCTGCCGCATTTCATTCGCGACATGGAATACGCGTATCCGGGCAACCCGGCGCTCGGCCGGCTGATCGCCGAGACGGCCAGCGCGCGCGGGGTCGCGACGCGCGCACATGAGATCGACAGCCTCGAACTCGAATACGGCACGCTCGTGCCGATGCGCTACATGAACGCCGACCAGCACTTCAAGGTCGTGTCGATCGCCGGCTGGTGCATGTGGCATCAGCTCGACGAAAGCCGGCGCTTCGGCGAGGCGCTGCTCGAAGCGATCGAGAAGAGCGATTCGAACGTTGCGTTTCTCGCGAGCGGTTCGCTGTCGCACCGCTTCAACGACAACGGCAGCCCCGAGGAATCGATTCACCAGATCAGCCGCGAATTCTTCCGGCAGGTCGACCTGCGCGTGGTCGAGCTGTGGAAGCAGGGGGATTTCAAGACCTTCTGCGCGATGCTGCCGGAGTACAACACGCATTGCCACGGCGAAGGCGGGATGCACGACACGGCGATGCTGCTCGGCCTGCTGGGCTGGGATCGTTACGACAAGCCGGTCGAGATCGTCACCGACTATTTCGCGAGTTCGGGTACCGGGCAGATCAATGCGATCTTCCCGCTGGCCTGAGCGCCGCGCCACGCATTCGACTGGAGACTTGCCATGCCACATATCGTCGTCGAATACACCGCGAACATCCGCGACGACGCGCGCATTCCCGCGCTGCTGCGCACGATCAACGCGACGCTGATAGCACAGGGCGGCGTGTTCCCGACGGGCGGCATCCGCTCGCGCGCGATCGAACTGCAGGACTACTGCGTGGCCGACGGCACGGAAGACGACGCGTTCGTGCACGTGACGCTGAAGATCGGCTCGGGCCGCAGCGACGCGCAGAAAAAGGCCGCGTGCGACGCGCTGTTCGAGGCGATCAAGGCGCATTTCGCGGAGCTGTATGCGAAACGCTACCTCGCGCTGTCGATGGAACTGACCGAGTTCAGCGAAAGCGGCTCGTACAAGCACAACAACATCCACGCCCGCTACAAGCGGGCCGGCTGAACCCCATTCCCGATACGACCATGCTCGAACCCGCCCTCATCGACCAGCTCGCGCAGCGTCTGCACGACGCCGAGCGCGAGCGCAAGCAGATCCGCCAGATCTCGCTCGACCATCCCGACATCACGATCGACGACGCGTATGCGATCCAGCGCGCGTGGGTAACCCTCAAGCTCGCCGAAGGCCGCACGCTGAAAGGCCACAAGATCGGCCTCACGTCGAAGGCGATGCAGAACACGTCGCAGATCGACGAGCCCGACTACGGCGCGCTGCTCGACGACATGTTCTTTGCCGACGGCGGCACGATTCCCGCCGGACGCTTCATCGTGCCGCGCGTCGAGGTCGAACTCGCGTTCGTGCTCGGCAAGCGGCTCACCGGCCCGGACTGCACGATCTTCGACGTGTACGACGCGGTCGACTACGTGGTGCCTGCGCTCGAGATCATCGACGCGCGCAGCCAGTCGATCGACCCCGATACGAAACGGCCGCGCAAGGTATTCGACACGATCGCCGACAACGCGGCGAATGCAGGCGTCGTGATCGGCGGGCGGCCCGTGAAACCGCAGGACGTCGACCTGCGCTGGGTCGCGGCGATCATGTCGCGCAACGGCGTGGTCGAGGAAACGGGTGTCGCGGCGGGCGTGCTGAACCATCCGGCGAACGGCGTGGCGTGGCTCGCGAACCGGTTGGCGCGCTTCGATGTCGCGCTGGAGCCGGGGCAGATCGTGCTCGGCGGCTCGTTCACACGGCCATGCGCGGCGCGGCCGGGCGACACGTTCAGTGTCGACTACGGCCCGCTCGGGACGATCCAGTGCTACTTCGAGTGAGGTGAGCGAACGATGCAGATTCCTTCGAATGTCTTCAAGGCCGCGCTCGCGCGCGGCGACGCGCAGGTCGGGCTGTGGCTCGGGCTCGCGAATCCGTACAGCGCGGAAGTCGTCGCGGGCGCCGGATTCGACTGGCTGCTGATCGACGGCGAGCATGCGCCGAACACGGTGCCGTCGATCCTCGCGCAACTGCAGGCGATCGCGCCGTACCCGTCGCAGCCGGTGGTGCGCGTGCCGTGGAACGATCCGGTGATCGTCAAGCAGGTGCTCGATCTCGGCGCGCAGACGCTGCTCGTGCCCATGGTGCAGAGCGCGGACGAAGCGCGCGCGGCGGTGGCGGCGACGCGTTATCCGCCGCATGGCATTCGTGGTGTCGGCAGTGCGCTGGCGCGTGCATCGCGATGGAATCGGGTGGGCGACTACCTGCATCGCGCGAACGACGAGATGGCCGTGCTCGTGCAGGTCGAGACGCGCGCGGGGCTCGACGCGATCGACGCGATTGCGCGGGTCGAGGGCGTGGACGGCGTGTTCATCGGACCGGCGGATCTCGCAGCCGATCTCGGGCATCTCGGCAATCCGGGGCACCCGGACGTGCAGGCCGCGATCGACGGCGCGATCCGGACGATCAAGGCGGCCGGCAAGGCGCCGGGCATTCTGAGTGCGGATGAGGCGGCCGCGCGGCGGTATCTGGAAGCGGGAGCGCTGTTCGTCGCAGTCGGGGTCGATACGACGTTGCTGGCGAGGAGTGCGGAGCGGCTCGCGGCGCAGTTCAAGGGGGGATCTCGACCGGATAAAAAGAACGGAGACACGACGTATTGAGCGACGAGTGGTGACCGAGATGGCAAGCAAAGCAGAAGTACCGCCTGACGAATCGGAGCATCGGCACAAGGTTTCGCAAAGGGACCGGATGCCCTCGCTTGAGTCGAATGTCATCCCGGATGCGATGGCGGAATTGAGTGCGCAGGCGCAAGCCCTGCAGATGGGTTACGACTGACTTCCCATTGTTCCGACTGCTGATCTCGCCGCGTCCATATATCTTCCTGGCGTCGTCCCAAGCGCTCGCCGGAACATGTCGATGAACGCGCTCACGTTGTCGTACCCGAGATCGAGTGCGATCGTCGTCACCGGCACGCCGTCGGCAATTCTCTCCAGCGCCCGCAGCAGCCTGGCCTGCTGACGCCACTGCGCGAACGTCAGCCCCGTCTCGGCGACGAAGCGGCGGCTCATCGTCCGGGCGCTGATGCCGGCCCATTCGGCCCATTCCTCCAGCCGCCGGTTGTCCGCGAGATCCGCGGCCAGCGCGTCGGTAATCCGCATCAGCCGCGGATCCTGCGGCCGCACCAGCCCCAGCGCCTCGACTTCCGACGACGCGATTTCATCGAGGATCACGTCGGCGATCCGGGTTCGCGCGGCATCCAGCTCCGAGCCATCCCAACTCGCCGCGCGCTGGACGGCTTCGCGCAGCAGCGGCGTCGTCCGGATCGCGCGCGGGGTATCCGGCAGCGCCGCGCAGCGCGCTTCGGCGACGAACGCCGACCAGCCGGAAATCGGCCCGAACGAGTGCAGCGAATGCCGGCAATGCGGCGGAATCCAGATCGCATGGATCGCCGGCACGACCCAGTCCTGGTCGTCGAGGCCGATCGTCAGCAACCCGCTCAGCGCGCCGACGAGCTGGCCGCGCGCATGCGAATGGGGCGGCGTCACGCGCGGGTCGCGTTGCGACAGCACGGCGGCGACCACGAACGGGCCGTCGTCGGACGTGATGAAGCGGGCGGGCAGGAGTGGATCGGACATGGCCGGATATCGGTATCGAATGGCAGTTATACCGGAGATCGGCCGGATTTGCACGCCTACACTGCGTCCATCGATGACAACCGGAGTGCGACACGATGCGAGCCGAACAGATGCTTCCCGACCAGACCGACCGGATCACGATCGGCGATACGACGATCCGCAAAGGGACCGTCGGCGCGTTCCTGGTCAACGCGCGCGTGCTGACCGACCCGAACGCCGCGCCGGCCGACCGGGCGCGTGCGGAGGCCGACGCGATCGATGCGTTGCCCGCGCTGCGGGCGCTCGGCCTGTTCGACGTGCTGGAAGTGCGCGATCCCGCGCTGCGCGCGTGGCTCGACGCGCGCTGATGCGCACCGGAACCGTCGATCGAGATCCCCGAATCAAGGAGTCACCATGAAAGCAGCAGTCGTGACGGGCGCCGGCGAGCGTCCCGTTCATATGGAATTCGATGCGCCGAGCGCGATGCCGGGCCACTGCCTGATCGACGTGACCGCGTCCGCATTGAGCCGGATCGCGCAGGCGCGTGCGTCCGGCACGCATTACTCGTCGGACGCACGCTATCCGTTCGTCGTTGGCGTCGACGGTGTCGGCCGTCTCGACGATGGTCGACGCGTCTACTTCTTCGGTGCGCCTGCGCCGTTCGGCGCGATGGCCGAACGCACGATCGCGCCCGATACGCAGTGCGTGCCGCTGCCGGATACGCTCGACGATGTCACGGCTGCCGCGATCGCGATTCCGGGGATGTCGTCGTGGGCAGCGCTGACCGAGCGTGCACGGCTTGTCGCGGGCGAGACGGTGCTCGTCAACGGTGCGACGGGCGCGTCAGGGCGGCTGGCAGTGCGGATCGCGAAACATCTCGGCGCCGCGAAGGTAATCGCGACGGGGCGCAACGCGGCTGCGTTGCAGGCCTTGCTTAACGCCGGCGCGGATGCCGTCGTGTCGCTGCAGCAGGACGACGCGCATCTGGCGCGTGCGCTCGAACCGCATTTCCGCGAAGGCGTGGATGTCGTGCTCGATTATCTGTGGGGGGCCAGCGCGCAGGCGCTGCTGGTAGCCGCCGCGAAGGCGACGCCGGATGGCCGCCGGCTGCGCTTCGTGCAGATCGGCTCGATCGGCGGCGCGGACGTGCTGCTGCCGGGTGCCGTATTGCGGGCAACCGCGATCGAACTGATGGGCAGTGGCATCGGCAGCGTGTCCCTCCAGCGTTTGCTGGCGTCGGTGCGCGGCGTGTTCGACGCGGCCGGCCCAGCGGGGCTGGCACTCGAAACGCGCACCGTACCGTTGTCGGCGGTCGGTGAACACTGGAGCGATGTGAACAGTCTGGTGCGCCCGGTGTTCACGATGCACGGTGAGTGACCGGCCAAGGGCCGCGGAGGGGGCGTCGTGTGCGCTGGCGAAGGCAGCCGAGCATCCGTCGTCACGCTGACGTGTGCGACGGATGCGAAGCAGGGTGGCACATGCGTAATCAACCGCGAAAAACGGGCGGCGCGACACGAAGATCGCCCGCCGCCCGCCGCGCCAAACTCAGAACCGCTGCTGAATCCCCGCCGTGACACCAACCTGCGTGGTGCCGTAGCCCGCGAAATCACGCGACACGCCGACCTTCTGGTCGTGTTTCGCGATCGCGAACGCGCCGGCTGCATACAGCACCGTGCGCTTCGACAGCGCGTAGTTCGCGCGCATCGACACCAGCGTCGGATCGGCATCGCTGCCGCCCTTGACGTTCTGGTGATAGACGGCCGCGATCAGCGAGAACGCCGGCGTGAATTGATACGACCCGCCGACCCAGTAAGTGTCGCTCAACTGGTTCGCTGCCGTGGTGCGGAACGTGCGCTTGTAGTTGCGATAGCCGGCCATCGTCTTCAGGTTGCCGAAGTCGTAGCTCAGGCCCGCGTGGATGCCCTGGATATAGTTGACGGTATCGGCAGGCGTGACGCTGTCGGCCGCGCCGTTCTGCCGGTCGAACGTGACGACCGCCGCAAACGGGCCTTTCTCGTAGCCGAGCGCGAAGTCGTATTTCGAGCTGGTCTTCACGCTGCCCGGCACGTTGCCGAAGCCGTACATCGCGCCGAACTTGACGCCGCTGAATTCGCCGTCGTAGCGCACGGCGTTCGACGAGCGCGTGAACATGCCGTCCTTGCGGCCGCCGGTGGCCATCGACGACGTCGCCCACGAGTAGTTCTGCGCGTAACCCATCGGGTCGAACGGCAGCATGTAGTCGTACGTGACGGTGTAGTTGCGGCCGAGCGTCAGTTCGCCCCATTTGCCTTTCAGGCCGACCGTCGCGCGGCGCGCGAAGATCGAGTCGGGGCCGTCGTCGAATGCGCCGTTCGCGAGATCGATCCCGCTTTCGAGGCGGAACACGGCCTTCAGCCCGCCGCCGAGATCCTCGACGCCGCGCAGGCCCCAGCGCGACGTATTCTTGTTGCCCGACTTCAGCTTGACCGAACTGCCGCCCTCCGGCGCCGCGTGGTTCGTGTACTCGATGCCGGCATCCATGATCCCGTACATCGTGACCGACGACTGCGCGTGCGCGGCGCCCGCCGCGAGGCCGGCGACGGCCGCCGATCCGGTCAGGACGGCGGTGCGAAGGGTACGTTCTGCGCGTGACTTCATTGACGGTGTCTCCTTGGTTCTTGTGAGTTGGGTGAAACGGATACGCAGCGCGCAGCACGCCACGGCGGACGCCGTGAAGCGCCCGCCGAACCAGGTGCGAAATCGAAACGGGATACGCGCTGAAATGCCTGCGCGGCGGCGCGCGGGCCGCCGCGCGCCGGTCAGCCCGCTTTCGCGAACGCCCAGCAGTCGTTGGTCGGGAATTCGATCCAGTGCTTGCCCGCTGCGCGCGGCACGTGGCCGAACGCGCGCAGGCGCATCTCGCCGCAATGGAACAGGTATTCCCAACGGTCGCCGAGATACATCGACGTGACGAGATCGGCCTGCAGCCGGTTCGCGCCCGGGCCGTCGGCGACCTGCACGCGTTCGAGGCGGATCACGGCCTGCGCGTCCTGACCGGGCGCGAACGTGTCGCGGGCGAGCGCCTGCAGTTCCCAGCCGTCGCCGGCGAGCGTCACGCGTTCGCCGTCGACGGCCGCGACGCGCGCGTCGATCCGGTTGTTGCTGCCCATGAACTCGGCCGTGTACAGCGAGCGAGGCGCGCCGTACAGCTCGGCCGGCGTGCCTTCCTGCTCGATGCGGCCGTTGCGCAGCAGCAGGATGCGGTCGGACATCGCCATCGCTTCGGTCTGGTCGTGCGTCACGCACAGGGCGGACAACCCGAGCGACACGATCAGCTCGCGCAGCCACGCGCGCGCTTCCTCGCGCAGCTTCGCGTCGAGGTTCGACAGCGGTTCGTCGAGCAGGATCACCGGCGGGTTGTAGACGAGCGCGCGCGCAATCGCGACGCGCTGCTGCTGGCCGCCCGACAACTGGTGCGGAAAGCGTTCCGCGAGATGGCCGAGGCCGAGCTGGTCGAGCGCGGTCTGCACGCGGCGCTTCTGTTCGGCAGGCGCCACGCGGCGCAGCTTCAGCCCGTAGCCGACGTTCTCGGCGACGGTGCGGTGCGGCCACAGCGCGTACGACTGGAACACGAGGCCGAGCGAGCGCTGCTCGACGGGCAGGTCGACGCGCTGCGCGCCGTCGAAGAACACGCGGTCGTCGAGCTGGATGCGGCCGTCGGATGGCTGTTCGAGGCCGGCCACCGCGCGCAGCAGCGTGGTCTTGCCGCTGCCCGACGCGCCGAGCAGGCACACGACTTCGCCGGCCTTCAGTTCGAACGACACGCCCTTGAGGATCGGATTGGCGCCGTAGCTGAGGTGCAGGTCGTCGACGATGAGCTTATCCATGAAGTTTCACTCCGAAACGCAGGGCCACGCCGAGACCGGCGCCGACCATCGCGATGTTGATGACAGAGAGCGCGGCGACCTGGTCGACGGCGCCGGTCGCCCACAGCGACACGAGCAGCGCGCCGATCACTTCGGTGCCGGGCGACAGCAGGTAGACGGCCGTCGAGTATTCGCGCTCGAAGATCATGAAGATCAGGAGCCACGCGGCGAGCAGGCCGAAACGCACGAGCGGCAACGTCACGTCGAGCGACACGCGGCTGCGGGTCGCCCCGACGCTGCGGCCGGCTTCCTCGAGCTCGGGGCCGACCTGCAGCAGCGCGCTCTGGATGAGCCGCATCCCGTACGCGAGCCACACGACCGTGTACGCGATCCAGATGCTCCACATCGAGTTCTTCAGCTCGCGCAGGCCCGGGACGAACAGGAAGATCCACAGGAAGGCGAGGCCGGCGAGCAGGCCGGGCACCGCGCGCGGCAGCAGCACGAGGTAGTCGAGCAGCTTGGTGGCCCAGTCGGGGCGGCGGTGGCCAGCGAACGCGACGAGCGAGTAGAAGCCGACCGCGAGCGCACCGCCGATCACGCCGATGCCGAGCGTGTTGACGATCGCGCGTACCAGGTTGTCCTGCTCGAACAGCTCGATGAAGTTCGACAGCGTGAGCACCTCGGCGAGCGCGACGCCTTCGCCCCAGTTGGTCACGAACGCACGCAGCACGATGCCCGAGATCGGCACGATCACCGTCAGCATCAGCCACAGCGCGACGATCGCGAGCGCGACCCAGCGCCACACGCCGAGCGGCAGCACCGTCGCGCGGCCGGCCTTGCCCTTCACGGTGACGAAGCGGTTCGCGGTCTTCAGCAGTCGGCGCTGCAGCAGCACGAGCGGAAACGTGATCGCGACGATGCACACCGCGACCGCGGCCATCAGGTGATACGACGGCACGCCAAGCTTGTTGGTCAGCTTGTACAGGTAGGTCGCGAGCACGAGGTGGCCTTCCGGATCGCCGAGCACGAGCGGCAGCCCGAACACCTCGAAGCCGAGGAAGAACACGAGCACGCCGGCGAACAGCAGCGCGGGCATCGTCATCGGCAGGCTCACGTCGAGCGCGACGCGGAACGGGCGGGCGCCCGCCACGCGCGCGGCTTCCTCGACGTCCGAGCCGAGGTTGCGCAGCGCGGCCGACGAATACAGGTACACGTGCGGCACGTGCGTGAGGCCGACGATCACCGTGATCGCGAAGATCGAGTACACGTTCCAGGGCACGTTCTGCACCCCGAACAGTTCCTTGAACCACACCGAGTAGAAGCCGACCGGGCCGGCCGCGACCACGTAGCCGAACGCGAGCACCATCGGCGACACGAACACGGGCGTGAGCAGCAGCGGTTCGAGCCAGCGGCGGCCGGGCAGGTCGGTGCGCACCATCAGGAACGCGAGGATGCCGCCGAGCGGGATCGAGATGAACAGCATCCCGCCGGCGATGATGAACGAGTTCTTCACGGCCGACCAGAAGTCGGGATCGTTGAAGATGAAGCGGAAACCTTCGATGCCGAGTGCCTTGTTCGCATCGAAGAACGGCGCGGACAGCAGGCTCTGGAACAGGATGAAGCCGAGCGGCAGCGCGACCGCGATGGTCAGCACCGCGACGACGATCCAGCGCAGCATGCCGGCCAGCGGCTGCAGGCTGTTGACCGGCAACGCGGGAATCGCGCTGCCCTGGCCGGTAGAGGGCGGAACGACCGGCGCCGTTCCGCGTGTACTGGTTGAAAGCATGAGTTCGCCCCTGCGGCCATCCGGATGGCCGCCTCTAGGAAGTCGGTAAGGGGAAGGGGCCGCCCGCGCGGTGTGTGGCGGGCGGCCGAGGGTCAACCGATCAGCTGCTCAGCGGATCAGCGCTTGATCGACTGCTGCCATTGCTTCAGGAAGGCAAGCCGCTTCGACTGGTCGAGATAGACGAGCAGGCCGGTGCCGATCTGGATCGGCTTCAGCGAATCGCCGAGTTCCTTCGACAGGCTCGCGGCCGACGTTTCGCCCGTCACGTCCGCGCGGATCGCGTACAGGTTGGCCTGGTTCGCGATCAGCGTCTGGCCGCGCTTCGACAGCAGGTAGTCGACCCACAGCTTCGCGGCGTTCGGGTTCTTCGCCTTCTTCGACACCGTGGCGAGGCGGCTCACGACCTGTGTGTAGTCCTTCGGAAACACATAGCCGATCGACTTGTCCTTCTTCGCCTTTGCGTACGCATACGAACCGATGATGTTGTAGCCGATCAGGTTCTCGCCCGACGAGATCCGCTCCATCATCGCGCCCGTGCTCGACTGCAGCTTCGGGCCGGTCGCGCCGATCGCCTTCACGAGCTCCCACGTGACCTTCTCGTTCACGTGCGCGTCCTGTGTCAGGTAGTTGAAGCCCACGCCCGATTTCTCGATGTCGTAGGTCGTGACCTTGCCCTTGAACTTGTCGGCCTGGGTGGTGAGCAGCTTGATCAGCTCGGCGCGGGTCGTCGGCGCTTCGTTCTCGGGGATCAGGCGCTTGTTGTAGACGATCGCAAGCGGCTCGAAGGTCGTGCCGTACGCCTGCTTCTGGTATTGCGACCATTGCGGCAGGTTCGGGCTTTCCGGCGAATCGTACGACGCCATCAGGCCGTCGTTGACGAGCTTGACCTGCAGGTCCATCGCCGAGCTCCACAGCACGTCGGCGCTGGTGCTGCTCGCCGCGTTCTCGCTGATGTAGCGGTTGTACAGCTCGGTGCTGTTCATGTCGTTGTACTCGACCTTGACGCCGTACAGGCTTTCGAAGTCCTTGATCAGCGGGCGCACGAGGCCCGTGTCGGTCGTCGAGTAGACGATCAGCTTGCCTTCCTTCTTCGCGGCGTCGATCACGCCCTGGTAACTCCCCGGATACCCGGCCGGAACCTGCGCGGCGGCGCTGCCGGCGGCAGTGCCCAGAACGACCGCCAGCGCGGCGGCGAGGTGCTTCGGTGCAAACGGCATGTCTTCCTCCAGTTACGTCTAGGTGTTGTTCGAGTGGAGCGGATGTTAATTGCGGCGCACTTTCAGCCTGCTTTCATTTCGGTTCACAATCGCGTCCTTTGTGTCATGGATTTCCCGAGGTCGAAGCGGCGGCGGCCGCGCGTTTCGCGGCGCGCGGCATGATCTGACAAGGGAGGGAAGCGGGCTGCTGCGGGGAGCGGCAGTGATGGCGAGGGCGCCTATGCGGGTTGCGCGAGCAGCTTTCCGAGGAGCCGGCCGCCATGCCGTGCGTGCGCGGCCGTCAGCGCGGCATACCCGACGACGACGCCTGCTTCGCACCGGGCGCTTCGACAGAATCCGCGGACCGGCTGCAATTCGACGCCGTCCGCCTGGGCTTGCGCGACATACGTTGCGTCGTCCATCCCGGGCGGCAGCCACAGCACGAAATGAAAGCCCGCGTGTTCGCCGGACACCGTGTACCGTCCGCCGGCGTGTTTCGCCAACTCGTCGAGCACGATGTCGCGCCGCTGGCGGTAGGCGTGACGCGCCGCGCGCAGGTGCTTCGCAAAATCGCCGTGCGCGATGAAGCGGGCCAGCGCCAGCTGGGGCGCCACGCCGACCGAGCGCGCGGTCGCATGCCACACGGCCGACAGCGCCGGCCGAAGTTCCGCCGGCACGACCATGAAGCCGATGCGCAGCCCCGAGAACAGCGTCTTGTTGAACGAGCCGCAGTAGATCACGCGATCGCACGCGTCGAGCGATTTCAGCGCGGGCAGCGGGGCGGTCTGGTAGCTGAATTCGCCGTCGTAGTCGTCCTCGATGATCCACGCGCGGTTGCGCTGCGCCCAGTCGAGCAGTTCGAGCCGGCGCGACACCGACATCGTGACGCCGAGGGGCGCCTGATGGGCGGGCGTCACGTAGGCTGCGCGTGCATCGGGATGCCGGTCGAGCGACGCGGTGTCGATGCCTTCCCTATCGACCGGCACGTCGATCACGGTCGCACCCGCGATCGTGAAGATCTGCCAGGCCGACGCGTAGCCGGGATCCTCCATCAGCACCGTCGAGCCGGGCGTGAGCAGCGTGCGTGCGACGAGATCGATCGAATGGCGGATGCCGGTCGTGATGAAGATGTCGCCGGCGTTGCACGGGATGCCGCGGTATTCCCGCAGGTACGCGGCGATTTCGTCGCGCAGGCCCTCGACGCCTTGCGCCGGCGTCGCCCCGAGGTCGTTCGCCGTGGCGGCAAGCAGGCTTGCCCCGAGCGCCTTCTTCCATTGCTGCATCGGCAGCAGGCCGGGATCGGCAAGCCGCGCGACGAACGGGATGCCCGGGCGCACGCCTTGTTCCGGCGCGGCGGCGCCGGACGTGCGCGCCGGTGTGGGGCGCGCGCCGGAAGGGGGAGAGCCGTTCTCGCGCGACTGCGCGGCCGCGCGCAGATAGCTGTCCGGTACCACCGCGCAGACCCGCGACCCCGACCCTTGCGCGCGGGCGATGTAGCCCTCCGAGCACAGCCGGTCGTACGCCGCTTCGACCGTCCCCCGGGCGACACCCCAGCGCGTCGCGAGGGTGCGGCTGGACGGCAGCGGGCTGTCGCCGGGAAGCAGGCGCTTCAGGATCGCGTCGCGCAGCGCGTCGGCAATGCACTCCTGCTTCGACTGCGGGCTGCCCGTGGACAGCCCGGCAGGGCACGGCAGATCCAGCGGAATCGCGGCTTTGCCTCGCGGCATAGTGGTCCAGTCAATGTCGGATTTAATGGCCCTTCAGCTTATATCACTTTGACCTTAGATTGCTGTTGACCACATCAATCCGACCGGAGACGGGCTCACCGCATGAAAACGCGTTCATTACCCCAGTGGGGCTGGTTGTTCCTGTTGATGCTCGTCGTGTGCCTGCCGCGGGTCACGATCGATGCGTACCTGCCGTCGCTGCCGGCGATGGCGGACGCGCTGCACGGCACCGACGCCCAGTTGCAGCTCACGCTGACCCTCTACATGGTCGGTTATGCGTTGTCGATGCTGGTGTCGGGGCCGTTGTCCGACCGTTACGGACGTCGTCCCGTCCTGCTCGGCGGCTTGTGCCTCTACGTGGTCGCGAGCGTCGCCTGCGCGTGGTCGACCAGCATCGCGGCGATCGTCACCGCCCGCATCTTCCAGGCTTTGGGCGGCTGCTGCGGCACGGTGATCGGGCGGGTGATCGTGCGCGAGCGCTTCCCGGCCGCGATGCAGGCCACGATGCTGGGCCGGATTTCGGCCGGCATGGCGCTGTCGCCCGTGATTGCGCCGCTGGCCGGCAGCGCGGTGGCCGGGTGGCTCGGATGGCGCGGCGTGTTCGGATTACTGGCGGCAGGCGGGCTGGTTGCGACGGCGATGGTGCTGCGTTACCTGCCGGAGACCCGCGAAAGCGCCGCGCGGCCGGTGCCGGGCGCGGGGCTCCTGCGGACGTACGCCGGCCTGTTGCGCGAGCGCCGTTTCCTGCGCTACTCGCTCGCCATCGGTTTCGCGTACTGCACGTACTACCCGTTCATCGCGGAATCGTCGACACTGTTTCAGCGGCAACGAGGCGTATCCGGCCCGGTGTATGCCGCGATCTTCGGCCTGACCGTGCTCGGCTACCTGATCGGCTCGAACGTGTTCGCGCGGACCGGCACCCGCTGGAAGGCCGATTCGGTCATCGCAGTGGCGGCGGGCGTCAATCTGGCCGGCGCCGCCGTGCTGTGGGTCGGCGGGGCGATCGCGCCGACGGCGGTGGCGGCGCTCGTCGTGCCGATGTTCTTCGTGATGATCGCGGTCGGGATCGCGATCCCGGCCTGCCAGTTCGCGGTGATGCAGCCGTACACGACGATCGCCGGGACCGCGTCCGGGCTGTTCTTCTTTGTCCAGATGGCGATCACGGCCGCGTGCGGCGGCGTGCTGGCGTGGCTGTCGGACGGCACCGCGCGCCCGATGATCGTCGTCACGGCCGGTGCGAGCGTCGCGTTCCTGGCGGTGGTGGTCGGCCTGCGCGAGCGGCAGCGCGCAGGCGAAGGTTCGCGCTTCGCGGCGCGCAACCGCGCCGCTGCCGAGCGCTGAGCGACGATCGGCGGGTCGGCCGACGCGCGAGCGGGCCGGCGGCGCAACCGGTGTTTGCGCGAGGCGTCGCGATGGAAAGGATCATGTAATGTAGCGGCCTGTCGCTGACCTTACCGGAATCCCCATGCGCGTGCTGCTCGTCGAAGACAATCCGAACCTCGCCCAGTCGCTGAACGACGCGCTGAGCGCGGCGCGCTTCGCGGTCGATCACATGGCGGACGGCGAGGCGGCCGACCACGTGCTGCGCACGCAGGATTACGCACTGGTGATCCTCGATCTCGGGCTGCCGAAGCTCGACGGGCTGGAAGTGCTGCGGCGGCTGCGCGCGCGGCGCAATCCGGTGCCGGTGCTGATCCTGACCGCGCACGGGTCGGTCGAGGATCGCGTGAAGGGGCTCGATCTCGGCGCCGACGACTATCTCGCGAAGCCGTTCGAACTGACCGAACTGGAAGCGCGCGCCCGCGCGCTGATCCGCCGCAGCCTCGGCCACGAGCATTCGCGGGTCGAATGCGGGCCGCTTTCGTACGACAGTATCGATCGCAGCTTTCATCTCGCGGGCGAGCCGCTGTCGCTCACGCCGCGCGAGCGTTCGGTGCTCGAGGTGCTGATCCTGCGCAACGGCCGCGCGATCAACAAGGACACGCTGTCGGAGAAGATTTTCGGGCTCGACGAGTCGGTCAACGCCGATGCGATCGAGATCTACGTGTACCGGCTTCGCAAGAAGCTCGAGAACACGGGGGTTGCGATCGTCACGCTGCGCGGGCTCGGTTATCTGCTGGAAGCGAAGGCGGAGACGGCCGAGTGAACGACCCCCACGCGCACTTGCTTTGGATGGGACCGGAGTACGCGCCAAGGCGTTGCTCCGGATCGACACGTTCGCGGCCCCCCGAGGGGGCGCATGCCATCCACGGCCGGTTTTGCAAAGCCGGCGGGCAGTGCGGGCGCAAAGCGATGCGCCGCGAATGCCCCGCTGCGCCCTTTGGGGCAGCCCGGCGGGACGCATGATGACCCGCCCGAACCTGCGCACCCAGGTCGCGCTGTGGCTGCTGCTGCCGCTGCTCGGCCTGCTCGCGCTCGACTCGTGGCTCACGTACCAGCGCGCGATGAGCGCCGCGCACGCCGCGTTCGACCGCACGCTGTCGTCGTCGCTGAAGTCGATCCGCGAAGGCGTGCGGCTCAATGATGGCGAGGTCGAGGTCGACTTGCCGTATCTCGCGCTCGAAATGCTCGAATCGAGCGACGGCGGCAAGATCTACTACCTGATCCGCGAGGACAACGGCCACACGATCACCGGCTACCCGGACCTGCCGCTGCCGCAAGGGCGCGACGCGGGCGACGGCGCGCTGTTCGTCACGCGCTACTACGACGTCGTCTATCGCGGCGAGCAGTTGCGGATGGCCGCGCTGCGCATCCCGGTGCACGACGTGCCGACCGCGCAGTCGCGCATCGTGTGGGTGATGGTCGGCGAGACGATCGAGGCGCGCCAGGCGCTCGCGCGCGAGATCCTCGTGGGGTCGCTGCTGCAGGAAGGGTTGCTCGTCGTGCTCGCGCTCGGCATCGTGTGGCTCGGCGTCGGGCGCGGGCTGCGGCCGCTGAACCGGCTGTCGGCGACGGTCGCCGCGCGCAGCGAGGACGATACGACGCCGCTGGATACCGGTGCGATGCCGAGCGAACTCGCGCCGCTCGTCGAGTCGATCAACCAGTACATTGGCCGCACGCAACGGATGCAGGTCGCGCGGCGCCGCTTCTTCGCGGACGCGGCCCATCAACTGAAGACGCCGCTCGCGGCCGTGCAGGCGGGCGTCGAGCTCGCGCTGCGGCCCGACGAGCAGCCGCGCGTGAACGGGCACTTGCGACGTGCGAACGGGGCGGTGCGGCAGGCCGCGAAGATCGTGCAGCAACTGTTGTCGCTGTCGCGGCTCGATTCGGATAGCGGCCATGCTGTTGCCCAAAAGCCGGTCGCGCTGCACCGCCTTGCGCGCAGCGTGACGCTCGACTGGTCGCCGGTCGCACGCGCGCGCGATATCGATCTCGGTTTCGAGCACGAAGCCGACATCGACGTGCACGGGCAGCCCGACCTGCTCGGCGAGATGGTCGGCAACCTGATCGACAACGCGATCCGCTATGCGGGCGATCGCGCCGTGATTACGGTGCGCGTGTCGCGCGACGGGGCGCATGCGCGGCTCGACGTCATCGACAACGGGCCGGGCATTCCGGCGGACGAGCGCGACGCGGTGTTCGAGCGTTTCCATCGCGGCAGCAAGACGCAGACGGTCGAAGGGACGGGGCTCGGGCTGTCGATCGTGCGCGAGATCGCGCGCGTTCATCAGGGCAGCGTGACGCTTGCCGATGCGGCCGGCGGCGGGCTGGTCGTGACGATCCGGTTGCCGGCGGCAAACGACGCGGGGCTGCACGCCGCGTGATGGCGAGTAGGGAGGCGGGAAGCGGCTCGGGTGACTACCGGGTGACTACCGCACGACTACCGGGTGACTACCGCACGACTTCCGCACGACTTCCGCACGACTTCCGCACGACTTCCGCACGACTTCCGCACGACTTCCGTCGCGATGAAGACTATGTGATCGGGTGAGCGGTTCCGTGCGTGCGACTCAATCGCCGAACCCGATCTCCGCTTCCAGCGACTGGCCGATTTCGAGCCACGTGCCCGCACCTTCGACGACGATCGCGTTGATGCCGAACGTCAGCTCGCCGTTGAAGCTCGGGTTCGCGCGATAGGTCTGCATCGTGTCGGTCGGCTCGTGCGGCCACGCGGGATCGGGCGCGCCGGTGACCTGGTCGATCGTCGGCATCGGGCAGCGCGTGCACAGCTTCACGAGCCGCAGCCGTACGGGCGCCGCGCCTTCGGTGTCGAGGTGCTCGATGAAATCCTCTTCGTACGCCTCGAGATCCGACACGACGATGTTCGGGCGGAAGCGGTTCATCGGAATCGCCGGTGCGCCTTTGGCGGTGAGCCGCGCGTTCAGGTCGTCGAGCGACGACTGGCCGATCACGAGCAGCGGGTAGCCGTCCGCGAATTGCGTGTGTGTATCGATCTCGCCGGTCCATTTGCGGTTGCAGCCGCGGCGCGCGTCGGGCCCGAAGCGTGCGAGCTTCGCGGGCATGCCGAGGAATTCGGTGAGCCACGCGGCGGTTTCGGCGCCCGTGTCGATCGCGTCGACGGTGTCGCGCCACACGGTCGCGGCCATCTTCGGCGTGGCGGGCGAGACGTCGCCGTCGAGCGGCGTGCGGATCTCGCGCATGCCCGGCGCGTTCAGCACGAGCGCATCGTTGCCCAGTGCGGTGCGGATCAGTGCGAGGCGCGGGTGCGTGCGCTGCGTGATCATCTGCCCGGCGGGGTCGGTGATCAGCCAGTGGCGGTCGTACGCCAGGCCCGTTTCGAGCAGTTGCGCGCGTGTCAGCGCGATGCCGGCGCAGGATTTGATCGGGTAGACGAAGAGTTCGGCGATGGCTGGCATGACGCTGGCTGAAGGCGGATGGCGAGACTGCGATTGTGCCAGATCGCGCCGCAGCCGTTTGGACGGTTGCGCGCCGTCGCGCGGCCGGTCATGCGAGCGGGAAGCCCGGGTCGAACGTCGCGCGCACGTCGAGCGGCTGGCGCAACAGTCCAGCCTTCAGGTAGAAGTCGGCCGTGCGCTGTTGTTCGGCGATGATCGTCGCGTCGATCGGCAACCAGCGCGTGTTGCGGCGCTCGAACTGCAGCTTCGCGGCCGCCGGCGGAATGCCGATGATGCGCGCGAGTGCCGCCGAATACGCGTCGGCATGCCGGTACGACCACGCCTGCGCGCGCACGACGCGCTGCAGGAAATCGTGCAGCACATCGCGCTTCGATGCGATCGCCGCGTCGGTCGCCGCGAGATAGCTGAGGCCCGACCACAGCCCGCGGCCGTTGACGAGCACACGCGCGCGGCCGCTCGTTTCCGCGAGCGCGGTATAGGGCTCCCAGGTCGCCCACGCATCGATCGAACCGGTTGCGAGCGCAAGCATCGTGTCGGCCGGCGGCAGGAAGCGGAACGATACCGCGTCGGGGGGCAGGCCGGCCGCGTCGAGTGCCTTCAGCGTGACGAAATGGCCGATCGAGCCGCGCGTGGTGCCGATGCGCTTGCCTTTCAGGTCGGCCGGGGTTTTCAGCGCGGCATCGGGCCGCACGAGCACCGCCGTGCCGTACGGATCGGAGCGGTTTGCGCCGATCACCTTGATGCGTGCGCCCGACGCGAGCGCGAAGATCACCGGCGCGTCGCCGATCGGCCCGCAGTCGACGGCAGCCGCGTTCAGCGCTTCGGCGAGCGGCGCGGCGGCCGGGAACTCGGTCCACGCAATGTCGTACGCAAGGCCGTTCAGTTCGCCGGCCGCTTCGAGCAGCGCGCGCAGCCCGCCTTTCTGGTCGCCGGCGCGCAGCAGCGGCCGCGTGCCCGATTGCGCGCGCAGTGTGGCCGGGGCCGCGGCGATCGTGGCGAGGGCGCTCGCTTGCGCGAGGAAGTGGCGTCGGGTCGGATTCATCGTGAAGTTTGGTCGGAAGAGAAATTCAGGGATTCGATCAATGCGGGAGCCCGGCCTGAACGTCGCGCACGGGTTCCGTGTCGACCCGCAGCAGCAGCGCAGTCAGCGCATCGCCGTTCGCTGCCGGTACTGCGGGCCGTGCGGTGGCGTCGGAACGGCACAGCAGGTCGGCATCCGACCAGCCGGCGCTGCCCGGCAACGCGCGCGCTCTCAGCCAGCCACGGCGATCGGCAAGGAGCTGCGTGCCGCCGAGTGCGTCGGGCGCCACGCCGGCGATCGTCGCGAAGGCGAGCCATGCATCGGGCGTCGACGCGACGCAATCGGCTCGCGCCGCATCGGTCGCCTGCGCCACGGGCGCGCCGCGCGCGGTGACGAGCAAGGTTTGCCAGCGCGCGTCTTCCGGCGGGGGCGTCGCGCCCGGCGCGAGGGCGACGATGCGCACACGCTGGCCTGCGCGCCAGCGATCGAGCGGTTGGGGCGCGGCGGCGCCGCAGCGCACGTCGAGCGCCGGCAGCGGGACGGGCACGGGCCACGCGCCTTCTGCCTGCGCGCCGCTGCCCGCGGCGAGCGCTTTCAGGTAGTCGAGCACGGCCCAGGTGTCCCGGGGCCCGAGTGTCGCGGCGAAGCCGGGCATCGTCGGCGCGCCGTGTTCGTCCCGTGTCCCGTGGCGCACACGCCAGAACAGTTCGCCGTCGAGGCGGCGCGCGAGCAGTGCACCGGCGAAGGTCGGCGGCCAGTGAGAGAGCGTGGCCGCGAGCGGCCCTTCTCCGCGTCCGTCCACGCCGTGGCACGCCGCGCAGTGTTGCGCATACACGTGCGCGCCGCGCATCACGTTCGATACGGAAAACGGCGCGGGATCGCGCTGGAAACTCGTCGGCACGGCCGGCGAGAGCCACAGCGAAGCCGGCGGCCACGGCGCGAACCACGCAACGGCCAGCGCGGCAAGCACCGATGCGACACGCCACTTGCGCGACGCGAGCGCGATGCACGCGAGCCCGGCGGCCAGCGCCGTCGCCGCGACGGCGAACGCGAGTTGCCGCGTGAGTCCCGCGTCGATGCGCAGCGTTTCGAGCGCGATGCGATGGGCCCACGGCCATGCAGGCTGACCGTCGGCGTCGCCCGTCAGCCCGATCGCATGCAGCACACGCGACAGCACGACTTGCGCGCGATACAGCCCTTGCAGAAACATCAGCGCCCAGTCGGCGAACGTCGGTGCGTTCATCGGCTACGTTCCCGCCGCGCGGCGGCCAATCGTCGAACGGTACCGCGCATCTACCAGCTCGCATCGAGCCCGAGATGCCGCAACGCGTCGTGACGCAGCGCGGCGAGGCGCGGGTCGCCGCGATGGCGCGGGTAGGGCAGGTCGACGTGCAATTCGGCGACGATCCGTGCCGGGCGCGGCCCGAATACGATCACGCGCTGCGCAAGGAACAGCGCTTCCTCGACATCGTGCGTGACGAGCAGCGCGGAGAAACCGTCGCGTTGCCACAGTGCGGTCAGCTCGGCCTGCATCGTGAGCCGCGTCAGCGAATCGAGCTTGCCGAGCGGCTCGTCGAGAATCAGCAGGCGCGGATCGTTGACGAGCGCGCGGGCCAGTGCGACCCGCTGTGCCATCCCGCCGGACAACTGATGCGGGAACACGTTCGAGAATTCGCGCAGCCCGACGCGTTCGAGCGCATCGTCGACGCGATGCTGCGAGGTACGCGCCACGCCGCGCGCTTCGAGGCCGAGCGCGACGTTCGCGCGCACGCGTCGCCACGGGTACAGCGTCGGGTCCTGGAACACGACGATGCGCGACGGATCGGGTTGCTCGATCGGCACGCCATCCTGCGCGATGGTCCCTTGCCGGGCGGCGTCGAGGCCCGCGACGAGGCGCAGCAGCGTCGATTTCCCGCAGCCGCTCGGGCCGAGCAGCGCGACGAATTCGCCGGCCGCGACCGACAGCGTGACGTCGTCGAGCACCGGCAGCGGGCCGCCGGGGCCGTCGAACGCATGGCTTACGCGGCGGATGTCGATGCGCGCGCCGCGAGGCGCAGTGGCGGCAGACGACGTGGCGGGCGCAGGGGCCGCGGGCGATTCGAGTACGGCGGCGTTCACCATTTGACGGTTCCTTTTTGCCACGCGAGCACGCGGTCGCGCACCGCGAACAGCAGCGCGATCAGCCCGGAAAACAGCAGCGCCATCACGATCAGCGCCGCATACATGTTCACGTACGATGCCCAGCCCTGCGCCCAGCTCAGGTACCAGCCGAGCCCGGACTTCACGCCCATCATCTCGGCGACGACCAGTACCGTGAACGACGCGCTCAGTCCCATGAAGATGCCGACGAACACGTGCGGCAGCGCGGCCGGAATCGCGACGCGCAGCACGAGGAAGCGCGCGTTCGCGCCGAGCGTGCGCGCGACGTCGTAATACTGCTTGTTGACGCTCGCGACGCCGGACCACGTGAGCACCGCGACCGGGAAGCCGGTTGCGAGCGCGATCAGGAACGCGGCCGCGGAATAGCTCGACGGGAAGAAGTAGAAGGTGAGCGGCAACAGCGCGGTAGCCGGCACGGGGCCGAGCACGCGCAGCACGGGATGCACCCAGTAGCCGATCCGGCGCGACCAGCCGATCGACACGCCGACCGCGAAACCGACCGCGACGCCGTACGCGAAGCCGAGCGCGAGCAGCTTCAGCGTGTTGCCGGCGCTGCCGAGGAGGCGCGGCCAGTCGTCGACGTAGACCTCGATCAGTGCCTGCGGCGGCGCGAAGAACGGCGTGGGCAGCCAGCCGGTTTTCGCGGTGAGTGTTTCCCATGCGGCAAGCACGAGCGGCAGCGCGACGAGCCACGGGCCGGCCGGGTGCACGCGCGCGAGCCGCGTGCGCGTCGCAGGCACGAGATGGCCAAGCGTCGCGGCGGCGAGCAGCAATGCGGCGATCGTCCACGCGGCCGTGCCGAATGTGTCCGTGTACGCCCAGTCGCTGAAGCCGACGACGCGGTTCGGCCACAGATGCGTGAGCGCGCCGAGCGCGGCCCATGCGAGCGCGGCGGCGATGCCGGTCGGCCAGGTACGCGCGCGGCGTGCTTCGGCCGCGAGCGTCGCTTCGCAGGCCGTGCAGGCCACGCGCGTGGACGCAGCGGAAGCCGGCGCTCCGCCGGCCGGTGGCGGTGCGGTGCGTGCGGTGGAAACGTGTTCGATCGTCGACATCGCGTTACCCCAGCACGTTCGCATAGACCTGCTGCGCGAAGCGCTGCGGGTCGGTGCTCTTCTTCAGCACGCTGATGCGGCGGAAATCGTCCGCGTAGAACGCGATTTCCTGCTGCAGGTCGACGTTGGTCGGGTGGTGCGTATAGGTGAGCGTCGCGTAGAGCTTGCGCAGGTCCTCGGGGCTGATCTTCGGCGAATACTTCGCGAACACCTTCGCGGCTTCGTTCGGGTTGTCGTGCGTGAACTCGGTGGCCTGCACGATCGAGCGCGCGAGCGCGGCGGCCGACGGCCGGTCGTTGCGCACGAGGTCGCCGCGCGCGCCGATCACGCAGCACACCTTGCGCGCGTATTCGCCGGACAGGTTCGTCGCCAGTTCGGCATACGCGCCGTTGCTGCGCTTCTCGAGCAGATAGAGGTTCGGGTCGCCGTCGGCGATCGCGTGGATCTCGCCCTTGTCGACCGCGACGCCGAGCAGGTCGGCCGGATACTGCCGCCACGTGATGTCGCGCTCGGGATCGATCCCGTTCTTCGCGAGCAGGATCGAGAAGAAATGCTTGCCGGGCGCGGCCAGGTCGCTGACGCCGACCGTCTTGCCCTTCAGCGCCTGCAGCGTCGTGACGCCGGCGGCCTTCGCGCCGAGCAGCCGCACGCAGCCGCCGTGCGAGCTGCCGATGATCTTCACGTCGAAACCGGCTTCGAGCGGCTTCAGCCAGCGGTGGATCATGCCGACCGCCGCGTCGGCCTTGCCGGTCGCGATCGATTCGAGCAACTGGTCGGTCGAGCCGCTGTAGTTGATCAGCTCGACCTTCAGGCCGTTCTTCTCGAAGAAGCCGCGCTCCTGCGCGACGACGATCGGCGTCAGGCAGAACGCGTTCTGGTTCCACGCGAACGTGAGCTTTTTCAGCGGCGGCGCAGACCAGGCCTTGCGGCCCAGCGTGATCGCGGGCGCGGCGAGCGCGGCGGCGCCGGCTGCGCGCAGCAGCCGGCGGCGCTTGTCGTCGTGCACGTCGTGTGCCTTGGCGGGCACGGGGGCGGCGGTTCGGGTCATGTGGTCGGGTCTCCGGTCGTGCGGAAAGGCGCTCAGTCGAGCAGGTCGGGTTCGTCGGCGACGACGCGCGCGAACAGGCTGTCGAACGCGTGCAGCGCGCCCTCGGGGCCGCCGATCTGGCCGTGCGTGTGGCGTGCGGTGGCGTGATCGATCGGTTGCGGCGTGCCGGCCGCCTCGGCCAGCAACTGCGTGTGCGCGGCGTTGTCGAGCGCGATGTACCACCATGCAGCGGCCTCGACCGTCGGGCCGGCGGTCAGGATTCCGTGGTTCTTCAGGATCGCGCCCTTGTGCGTGGTGCCGTCCGGCTTCGCAAGCGCATCGGCGATCCGTGCGCCTTCGCTCGTGTCGACGACCATCCCCGTGAAGTCGTCGAACAGCGCGTGGTCTTCATAGAACACGCATGCGTCCTGCGTGAGCGGATCGAGCGGGCGGCCGAGCGTCGACCACGCCTTGCCGTACGTCGAATGCGTGTGCGCGGCGGCGACGATGTGCGGATGCGCGTCGTGGATCGCCGCATGGATCGCGAACGCGGCCTTGTTCAGCGGCCGCGTGCCGATCGCGGTTTCGCCGCGTGCGTTGACGAGCAGCAGGTCGGACACCTTGATCTGCGAGAAATGCACGCCGAGCGGATTCACCCAGAAGTGGTCGGGCAGTTCGGGGTCGCGTGCGGTGATGTGGCCGGCGAGCCCCTGTGCGAAGCCGAAGCGTGCGAACAGGCGGAACGCGGCCGCGAGCCGTTCCTGACGGTGGCGGCGCTCGGCGGCGACGTCGATACGCGGCGCGGGCGGATCGAACCAGAAATGCTGGCGCGGCGACGCGGCGAGCGCGAGGCCCGACGCGGTGCGTTCGGGCGTGGACAGAACGGCGGACATTGTAGGGGTCTCCCGGGTTGCGTCAGGCCGCGCGGCGCGCGGCGTCGCGTGCGGCGACGGCGCTGCGCACGCGCGGAATCAGTTCGCGGCCGTAGTCGATCGCGTCTTCCAGCGGATCGAAGCCGCGGATCAGGAACGTCGTGACGCCGAGGTCGTAGTAGTCGAGCAGTGCATCGGCGACCTGTTCGGGCGTGCCGACCAGTGCCGTCGAGTTCGACCGCGCGCCGGTGAGCGTGGCGATCTCGGTCCACAGCCGCTTGTCGACGCGCGAGCCGCGTTCGGCCGCGGCCAGCAGGCGGCGCGCGCCTTCGCTTTGCTGCGGGCCGCCGGCGCCGAGGCCGGCCGCTTCGCGCAGCCGGCGTGTTTCATCGAGGATGCGATGCGCACGCGCCCACGCTTCGTCCTCGGTCGCGGCGAGGATCGGGCGGAACGACACGGAGAACCGCACCTGCCGGCCGTGCTTCGCGGCTTCGGCGCGCACACGCGTCGTCAGGTCGCGCACCTGGTCGAGCGATTCGCCCCACAGCGCGTAGACGTCCGCGTGCTTGCCGGCCACGGCGAGCGCGGCTTCCGATGCGCCGCCGAAATAGATCGGCACATGCGGCTGCTGGAACGGCTTCACTTCCGAAAACCCCTGTTTGAACCGGTAGTGCGCGCCGTCGTGATCGAACGGCTGCGCTTCGGTCCAGATCCGCCGCAGGATGCCGAGGTATTCGTCGGTGCGCGCATAACGTGCGTCGTGGTCGAGGAAATCGCCATCGCGCTGCTGCTCGCTGTCCGAGCCGCCGGAGATGAAGTGCACGGCGAGCCGGCCGCGGCTGAACTGGTCGAGCGTCGCGATCTGCCGAGCCGCGAGCGTCGGCGCGGTGAAGCCCGGGCGATGCGCGAGCATGAAGTGGATGCGCTCGGTCGCGGCCGCCGCGAACGCGATCGTCAGCGTCGCCGACGGGCCGGTCGAGTGGTGCGGCACGAGGATCCGGTCGAAACCGGCCGTCTCGTGGGCGCGCGCAAAGTCGCGCACATAGTCGGGATCGACCACGGGGCCGGACGGCGGATGGATTTCCGACTGCTTCTGGCTCTGGATCATGCCGATGAATTCGACGCTCATCTGGGTCTCCGGTGCAGGGACGGCCCGACACGCGGCCGGGCAGGAATGGAGCGCAGGTTAACGCCGGGATCATGCGGAATGGAAATAATCAATCCCGATTTGAATATCAGATTTGCATGGTTTGGGCGCGTGTGCGCTGCGCATACGCTGTGGGCTCACGAACGATCGGGCGCGCGGGCGCCAGCGAATCCGGCGCGGCGCGCTCCGGATCGCCGGCTTCACGAGAAGCCGCGCGGTGCGGCGACCGCTTGCCGCGCGTGCCGCCTGTCCGTATTACCCAGGGAATCCGTTTCGATGTCCGCCAGCCTTGCCGCTTCCTCGCCGTTACCGCAGCCGCCTTCGCTGCGCCTCCTGCCCACCGACGATGCCGACGACGCACGCGTCGCCGCGCTGCTCGAGCGTCTCGCGCCTGACCTTGCCGCCGATGCGGCGCGCAACGACGTCGACGGCCGCTTTCCGCACGAGAACTTCGCGCGGCTGCATCGCGCGGGGCTGATCGCGCAGGTCGTGCCGCGCGAGCATGGCGGCGCCGGTGCGACGCTCGCGCAGGCGAGCCGGATCGTCGCCGCCGTCGCGCGGGCCGATCCGGCCACCGCGCTGGTGCTGACGATGACCTATCTGCAACATCGCGCGCTCGGCCGCGCCGACAACCGCTGGCCTGCGCAGGTACGGCGCGCGGTGTTCGACAGCGCGGTCACGCACGGTGCGCTGATCAACGCGCTGCGGGTCGAGCCCGCGCTCGGCTCGCCGTCGCGCGGCGGTCTGCCGGAAACCGTTGCACGGCGTGACGGCGACGGCTGGCGGCTGTTCGGCCACAAGCTGTACAGCACCGGGATTCCGGCGCTGCGCTGGCTGGCCGTATGGGCGCGCACCGACGAACCGGCGCCGCGGGTCGGCGTGTTTCTCGTGCCGCGCGAGCGCGATGCGGATGGCGATCGCATCCGCGTGATCGAGAGCTGGAATCACCTCGGCCTGCGTGCGTCGGGCAGCCACGAGGTCGTGTTCGATGACGTCCGGCTGCCGGCCGATCACGCGGTCGACGTACGCGCGCCCGACGCATGGGCCGTGTCGGCCGCGACCCATGCGGATGCCGACGCGCAGGCCGACCAGCAGGCGTGGATGGTCGCGCTGTTCGGCAGCCTGTACGACGCGGTGGCGCGCGCGTCCCGCGACTGGCTGGTCGGGTTCGCGACGACGCGTGCACCGAGCGGGCTGGGCGCACCGCTCGCGACGCTGCCGCGCGTGCAGGAAGCGGTCGGCGAAATCGAGGGCTGGCTGCATGCGAACCGCGTGCTGCTCGACGATCACATCGTGCGCACCGACGCGGGCAACGCGCCGCCGGTCACGACGAGCGGACTCGTCAAGCGGACCGTGACCGAGCACGCGATCCGTGCGGTCGAGCAGGCGCTGAAGCTGACGGGCAATCACGGGCTGAGCCGCGCCAATCCGCTCGAACGCCACTATCGCGACGTGCTGTGCAGCCGTGTGCATACGCCGCAGGACGACTCGATCGCGGTGGCGGCTGGGCGTGCGGTGCTCGAAGCGGCGAGCCCGGGCGAAACGAAGGGCGAAGCGAAGGGCGAAGCGAAGGACGAAGCGAAGAGCGAAACGAAGAGCGAAACGAAGAGCGAGACGAAGAGCGAGACGAAGAGCGAGACGGAGAGCGAGACGGAGAGCGAGACGGAGAGCGAGACGGAGAGCGAGACGGAGAGCGAGACGGAGACGGGCGCGGCGTCGGTCAACAAGACCGAACGCAGCCGCAGCAATGCGTGAGCGAAACTGGGCTCGCGCGAGCATCGATCGGGCGGCGCGACGTCGCGGCCGCCCGTTACGGTCACGCAGCCTTGCCGTGCGCCGGCTCGGGCAGCGCGAATGCCGTGCGCGCATGTGCGGCAACGGCCGCAAGCGGTGCGCCGAAGCGGGCCGCATCGTGCCGGCGCAGCAACCACAGATCGATGTGCGGCTTGAAATCGGCGAGCGGCACGATGTCGAGCGCGTCGCGCAGCGGGCTGCCTTCGACGAGCGGCAGCGGCATCAGCCCGATGCCGAAGCCGTTCGCGACGCTCTGCAGTTGCAGGTCGCGGCCGTAGGTGTCGAGCGTGACCGGCATCGGCAGGCCCTGGGCGTCGAGCGCGCGTCGCAGGCCCGCGCGAAAGCCGCAGCCGTCGGGATTGAGCACCCAGCCGTGTGCGTGGCAATCGGCGAGCCGGTAGCTGCGGCGCGGCCAGTCACCCTTGCGGCCGACCGCGACGAGCCGCGTGGCCAGCAGCCGTTCGCCGTCGACCTGTGCCGGCAGCACCATCTCGCGCGCGAGGAACACGAGCGCCGCATCGAGTTCGCGTCGGGCGACGCGCTCGACGAGCATGCCGCCCCACGCGGTCGTGACCTGCGTCGCGAGCGCGGGCCACTGCGTGGCGAGTCCGGCGATCAGCGCGGGCAGCATCAGCTCGCCGAGGCCCTGCGTGAGCCCGATCCGGAACTCACCGGCGGGAGGCTGCTCGCCGGCCGTCAGCTCCCGCAGCGCATCGACTTCGCGCAGGATCGCGCGACACTGCTCGAACACCTGCCGGCCGATGTCGGTCGGGCGAGGCGGCTTCGTGTTGCGATCGAGCAGGGTCACGCCGAGCGCTTCCTCGAGATTCTGGACGCGCCGCGTGATCGCCGGCTGCGTCATCCCGAGCTCGGCTGCGGCCTGGCTCAGGGTCTGGCAGCGGACGACCGCTGCAAAAGCGTCGATATCGCTAATTTTCATGTTTGTTCTGCATGGTCTTTCGGGTGCATCATGACGATCCATCATATTCGGCATCATATTCGAGGAGCTAGCCGATGAGTACGCTTTCGTTGCAGCAGACGCCGCTGCGTCCGTTCGTCGACGGTCTGGGCGCGCTGCTCGCGTCCGGCGCGAACGAGGCGCGCATCCTCGACGAGGGCGGGGCGCTGCTCGCCGCCCTCGTCGAACACGACGACTGGTTGCCCGACGCGTTCGCGCAGCCCGACCCCGCGCGCTATCGGCAGTACCTGCTGCATCTCGACCCGGACGAGCGGTTCTCGGTCGTCAGCTTCGTGTGGGGGCCCGGCCAGACGACGCCGATCCATGACCACACGGTCTGGGGGCTGATCGGGATGCTGCGCGGCGGCGAATTCTCGCAGCCGTACCGGTTCGACGCAGCGGGCCGGCCCGTGCCTTCAGGCGAAGCCGTGAGGCTGGAGCCGGGCGAGATCGAGGCCGTGTCGCCGCGCATTGGCGACGTCCATCGCGTGACCAACGCGTTCGCCGATCAGGTATCGATCAGCATCCACGTGTACGGCGCGAACATCGGCAAGGTCGAGCGCGCGGTGTACCTCGACGACGGCACCGTGAAGCCTTTCGTGTCGGGCTATTCGAACGCCTGATGCAACGCCCGCTGGTGCCGCTGGCTGCAAGCGACCGGCGGCGGGCGACCGGTTGCCTGCACGCGCCGGCGGGCCCAGGATTCATCCGTTCCGCTTTTTTTACCGACTTCAACACATTCAACACAGAGACATCGTGACGCAATCCGCCGATTCCACTTCCCGCTTTCCCGTCGCGTCGTACCAGGATGTGCGCGCACGCCTGCTTGCCCGTGACGAGATCGCGCTGATCGACGTACGCGAGGAAGATCCGTACGCGCAGGGCCACCCGCTGTGGGCCGCCAACTTTCCGCTGTCGAAACTCGAACTCGACGCGTGGACGCGGATTCCGCGCCGCGACACGCCGATCGTCGTGTTCGGCGAAGCGGGCGGCGAGGATCTCGCGCCGCGCGCGGCCGCGAAGCTCGCGCAACTCGGCTACACCGACGTGCGGCTGCTCGACGGCGGCCTCGCGGGCTGGCTCGCCGCGGGCGGCGAACTGTTCATCGACGTGAACGTGCCGAGCAAGTCGTTCGGCGAATGGGTCGAGGCCGAACGGCATACGCCGTCGTTGTCCGCGCAGGAGGTGCAGGCGCTGATCGACGCGAAGGCCGATGTCGTGATCGTCGACGCGCGCCGTTTCGACGAATACCAGACGATGAACATCCCGACCTCGACGAGCGTGCCGGGCGCGGAACTCGTGCTGCGCGTGCGCGCGCTTGCGCCGAACCCGGCGACGCAGGTCATCGTCAACTGCGCGGGCCGCACGCGCAGCATCATCGGCACGCAGTCGCTCGTCAACGCGGGGCTGCCGAATCCGGTCGCGGCGCTGCGCAACGGCACGATCGGCTGGACGCTCGCGGGCCAGACGCTCGAGCGGGGTGCCGCACGACGCTTTCCGGACGACATCGACGCGACGCAGCGCGCCGACGCGCGCCAGGCGGCGCGCGCGGTGGCCGAACGCGCGGGCGTACCGCGCCTCGCGCTGGCCGACGTCGCCGCGCTCGACGAACCGGGCCGCACGCTGTACCGCTT
Source organism: Burkholderia sp. D-99 (assembly GCF_011605345.1). GTDB lineage: Bacteria > Pseudomonadota > Gammaproteobacteria > Burkholderiales > Burkholderiaceae > Burkholderia. Next base: position 878,200 of record NZ_JAAOXM010000001.1, on the reverse strand, counting down.
CGACGTGCGCACGCCGGAGGAATACGAAGCCGGCCATCTGCCGGGCTTCCTGAGCACGCCGGGCGGCCAGCTCGTGCAGGAGACCGACCATCATGCGGCCGTGCGCGGCGCGCGGATCGTACTCGCCGACGACGACGGCGTGCGTGCCGACATGACCGCGTCGTGGCTCGCGCAGATGGGCTGGGACGTGCGCGTCGTCGAACCGGCTGGCGCGACGGCGTTCGGCGAGCGCGGCCAGCCGCCGCGTGACGTACCGGCGACACCGACCGTGACCGACGTATCGCCCGCGACGCTCGCGGGCTGGCTGAAGGAGGCGGCGCCCGGCGAGCTGGCGATCGTCGACGTGACGGCCAGCGCGAACTACGTGAAGCGCCATATCCCCGGCGCGTGGTTCGCCGTGCGCGCGCAGTTGCGCGACGCGCTCGCGGCGATTCCGGCCGCGAAGCGCTATGTGTTCACGTGCGGGTCGAGCCTGCTGGCGCGGTTTGCGGCGGACGACGCGCGTGCGCTGCTGCCGGCTTCGGCCGACATCTCGGTGCTGACCGGCGGCACGGCTGCCTGGATCGCCGCCGGGCTGCCGCTTGAAAGCGGCGAGACGCATCTCGCGTCACCGCGTGTCGATCGCTACCGGCGGCCGTACGAGGGCACCGACAACGCGGCGGCCGCGATGCAGGCGTATCTCGACTGGGAATACGGGCTGGTCGACCAGTTGAAGCGGGACGGCACGCATCACTTCAACGTGATCTGACCGTGCGGCGCGACCGGGCGCGGCAGCACGCCGTGCGCCGCACCCGGTAACCGCATCGCTGGCACGTTCCGCGCGTGTCAGCGCTTGAACGTATCGACGGCCGTGCGGCCGACGGCCGGATCGTCGGTGAAGAACCCGTCGATGCCCGCGCGCAGGTACGCCTGGATCTCGCGCACCGAGCCGGCCGTGTTGCGCGTGGCCGCCGTGCCGCCGTCCTTCAGCGACGCGGGCAGGAAGTTGTTCTCCGGGCGGAACGTGTACGGATGCACGACGAGGCCGGCCTCGTGTGCGTAGCGCACGTACGGCGTCGGCTGCTGCAGCGTGCCGTCCGCGGCGACCGTGATGATCGACGTCTTGTACGGGCCGACGCCGTTCGCATAGGTCGCGATCTCGCGCATGCCGTCACGCGTCGACAGGTCGCCGTAGGTGCGCTTGTCGTTCGCCTTCACGAAGTCGTACGGGCGCTGGCCGGCTTCGTCCATCAGCTGCACGAGCTTCCAGTTCGGCTGGCTCGACTTGATCCGGTTGCGGATCGTCTTCAGGTTCGCGACCTCGAACGACTGGATGTAGACGGTCGCCGTGCGTGCCGTGTACGAATCCTTCAGCAGCGCATCGACGAGACGGTCCTCGAGCGGCAGGCCGATCGACTGGAAGTAGGTCGGATGCTTGGTTTCCGGATACAGGTGGATCGTGCGGCCGGTCTGCGCGGACATCTGCTTCGCGAGCGCGACGATCTCGTCGAACGTCGGAATCTCGAACTGGTCGTTGTACGCGGTGTTCGCGGGGCGGACCTGCGGAATGCGCTCGCGGGCGCGCAGCGTCTTCAGCTCGGCGAGCGTGAAATCCTCGGTGAACCAGCCCGTCAGCTCCGCGCCGTCGATCGTCCTGGTCGCCTTGCGGCTCGCGAACTGCGGCAGCGTCGACACGTTCGTCGTGCCCGAGATCTCGTTCTCGTGACGCGCGACGAGCACGCCGTCGCGGGTCGACACGAGATCGGGCTCGATCACGTCCGCGCCGTCCTCGATCGCCTTGCGGTACGACGCGAGCGTGTGTTCGGGGCGCAGCGCGCTCGCGCCGCGATGGCCGACCACCTGGACCTTTGCGGAAATCGGCTGGGTGGGATCGGACGAGACGTCGTCGTCGCCGCCGCACGCGGCGAGCAGGAACGCGGCGGCACAGGCGAACGGGACGTAGCGCAGGGAGGTCGGGCGCTTGAAGAGCATGTCGATGAACCTTCGAAACGAGAGTCGGAAAGGGGCGGTCGCTCCGGCGGTGCGGCTGTCGTGCCGTGCCGCACGGAGTCGAATGGGACGCGATCGTCGCACCGAATAATTACATATGCATTACTTTCGCCTTTCCATTTCTTGTTTTTGGGGCGCGATAAGCGCGGCAGCGCGATTGAAGGCGGCCTGGCAGGTGACGCATTCCGGCCATCTCGGGCAGGCCGTGCGCCGGATGCACTAAACTTGCGGGAATTTTGCATCGCCGCGCCGGGGCCGACGCCCGCCTGGTGCGACGATGCGGCGACTCGCGGGCCGGCGCGGGCGCCCGGGGCCCGCGCCGGCCGATTTTTCCCGACCCATGACGACTCGAACCGATTCCGCCTACCTGCTCGGCGACCTGCTGAAAAACGTTTCCCGCTCCTTCTACCTGACGCTGCGCGTGCTGCCCGACGGCATGCGCGACCCGGTCGGCCTTGCGTACCTGCTCGCGCGCGCAGCCGACACGATCGCCGACACGGCGCTCGTCGCGCCCGATCGCCGGGCGGCATTGCTGACCGAGCTGCGCGACGAGGTCGAGCAACTCGGCGACGGCGTCGCGCTGTCGCGTGCGCTCGAAGACGTGACGCGGATGCAGACCGATTCGCACGAACACGTGCTGCTCGGCTCGATGGCGCCGATGCTCGCACTGCTGCGCGCGCAGCCGGACGCCGATCGCGCATCGATCCGCAAGGTCGTCGCGACGCTAACGGCGGGGATGGTATTCGACCTGCGCACATTCCCCGACGAGCAATCGGGGCAGGTCGCGTCGCTGCCGACGCGCGACGAACTCGACCGCTACACGTATCTCGTCGCCGGCTGCGTGGGCGAGTTCTGGACCGACATGACGGGCATGCACACGCCGGCCGCGCGCGGCTGGAACCTGCCGGACATGGGCGAGAAGGGCATCCGCTTCGGCAAGGCGCTGCAGATGACCAACATCCTGCGCGACTGTGCGAAGGATCTGCGCATCGGCCGCTGCTACCTGCCCGACGACGTGCTGGGCGCGCACGGGCTCGGCGTCGCCGACCTGATGTCGCCCGATGCGTCGGCGCGCGCACGCGGCGTGCTGGTCGACCTGCTGCGCGTGACGCTGGACCAGTATCGCGACGCGTGCCTGTATACGCTCGCGATCCCGCGCCGCTTCGTGCGGCTGCGGCTCGCGTGCCTGTGGCCGATCATGATCGGCCTCGAAACGCTGGAGCTGCTGGCCGGTCACGCGGCGTGGCTCGATCCGGCAAAGCCGGCCAAGGTGCCGAGAAAACGCATCTATCGGATCATGGCGTCGTCGCTCGCGCTGGTCGGCTCGAATGCGGCGATTCGCGCGCGCATGACCGCGCTCGCCGATGCCGTGAGCGCGCATCTCGTGCAGCCGCCCACGCGCTGAAGTGCACTGAACGACGCCGGCACGACAGGCGCCGGCGTCACCCATCGGCCCGCGTTCGCCGGGCCATCTCCCTGGCATCGACTAAAAACGTTTTCATTATTTCGTTTCGCGAAACGTGGGTGTCATGAACGTCAGCGATCCTTCGCGGCGGCGTGAATCGTGGCGTCAGCCGCGGTCGCGCATTTGTAAGATGTATTTCGTCGAAGGCATCTGACGACATCCGACGGTCGCGTTGCACCCGTAAAAATGTAAAGCTAGGGTTTTCACCGGTAAATGCCGGAAAGGCCCGCCGCGTAAGCGTTTCAAGGTGTTATGTAACTGTTTGGTGAACCCGTGCGTTGCGTCGATCATACGATGACCGACTGCACATATTGGGAAACAATTGGTAATCCGTCAGAATCGCGTCGGCATGTACTCGCACATGTGTCAGTCATAAAACCACACCAGAAAAGAAACATTCTTTGAGGACGGAGAATCAATGAAAAAGCGCGTCGCTGTTGCCATGACGGCAGCTGGCCTTGCAGCCGCTACCGCCGCCCACGCTCAAAGCAGCGTGACCCTGTACGGTATCGTCGATAACGGTATCGCTTGGCAGAACAACTCGTCGGGCACGGGTGCGACCTCGGGTGGTCACTCGAAGGTGCAGATGTCCACCGGCGTGTGGGCAGGCAGCCGCTTCGGCCTGAAGGGCAGCGAAGATCTCGGCGGCGGCACGAAGGCGATTTTCCAGTTGGAAGCCGGCGTCAACACGGCTAACGGCTCGTCGCAGTGGACCAACGGCATCTTCACGCGTCAGGCATGGGTCGGTATGACCAACGCCACGTACGGTACGCTGACGGCCGGCCGCCAGTACACCGCGTACTACACGCTGCTGTCGCCGTACAGCCCGACGACCTGGCTGACCGGCTACTACGGCGCGCACCCGGGCGACATCGATTCGCTGGATACCAGCTACCGCGCGAACAACTCGCTCGTCTACATGTCGCCGAAGTTCTACGGCTTCACGGTCGGCGGTTCGTACTCGTTCGGCGGCGTTGCAGGCGCGACGAACCGCGGCTCGACGTGGAGCGCGGCGATCCAGTACCTGAACGGCCCGGCAGGCATCGCGGTCGGCTACCAGAAGGTCAACAACGCGACGCTCGGTGGCGGTGCGTGGGGCGCGAACTCGACGGTCCAGAACGGTTTGAACGCGGCTGGCACCAACGGCGTCCAGCCGGCAGTGTCGTCGATCAACAACGGCTACCAATTCGCGCAGTCGCAACAGCGAATCGCCGTGACGGCTGGCTACCAGTTCACGCCGTCGTGGGACATTTCGGCGTCGTACTCGAACGTTCAGTACATTCCGGGCACGGGTTCGGGTTTCAAGAACACGGCGATCTTCAACACGGCCGGTGCAGTGCTGCACTGGAAGGCATCGGCGCAGTGGGACTTCGCAGCAGGCTACTCGTACACGGCGGCAACGCAGTCGAACGGTATCTCGAGCTCGGCCAAGTACCACCAAGTCACGCTGTCGCAGTATTACAGCCTGTCGAAGCGCACGGGCCTGTACGCAGTTGAAGCTTGGCAGCACGCAAGCGGCAACACGTTGACCCCGACCGGTGGCATCCAGGCAGCAACGACCTCGATCGGCGACGGCGTGGGCGCAGGTTCGAAGCAGAACCAGATCGCTGCCGGCGTCGGCATGATCCACCGCTTCTGATGTCGCGCGGCGCGCGAGCGCCGCTTACGACATGCGGTATGAAGAAACCGGCCTTCGGGCCGGTTTTTTATTGGCGGTACGGATTGTGCGCCGTGCAGGTTCCGGCACTGGCGGGCATCGAATGGCAGCAGGGGCGACGGCAGTCGAGTCTGACAGGTGCGGGCATCATGCGATGCATGGCGCAGTGTTCGGCCAGTGCCGACACCGTCCTATCCGTCACTGCGCAGCCTCATCCGTCCAGCTTCCCGCCAGCGCCTGGAACAGCGCCGCCGTATCGGCAAGCCGGTCGGCCTGCGCGCGGGTGCGGTCGAGTAACGTCTGCAACGCCTGCCGCTGCGCGTCGAGCAGGTCGAACGTGCTGATCCCGCCCACCGCGTAGCGGTCGCCGGCAATCCTGTTGCTTGCCGCCGCTTCCTGCGCGGCGGTGTCCCTCGCCTGCAGTTCGGCCGCGTCGTGCTCGACCGCGCGCATCGCGTCGGCCACCTGCTGCAGCGCTTCGAGCACGGTTTCCCGGTAACTCGCGAACGCGGCGTCGTACGCCGCTTCCGCCGCCCGTTTCTTCGCGCGCAGTTCGCCGCCGTGAAAGAGCGGTTGCGTCAGGCCGAGGCCGACATTCCACACATTGAGCCCGCTCACGAGATCCGCGATGCGCGTGCGCTCCGAGCCGATCCCCGCCGAAATCGACAAGCGCGGATACAGGTTCGCGGTGGCCACGCCGACGTTCGCGCTCGCCTGGTGCAGCACGGCTTCGGCTGCGCGGATGTCGGGCCGCTCTCGCGCGAGCGTCGACGGCAGCGCGACGGGCAGCGTGCGAGGCAGCGCGAGCGCATCGAGCGTGAGGTCGGGCAGCAGCGCATCGGACGGCGGCGCGCCGAGCAGGATCGCGAGCCGGTGGCCGGACTGCGCGAGGCGGGCCGCGAGCGACGGCAGCGACGCCTGCGTCTGCGCGAGCAGCGCGCGCTGCGCATGTACGTCGGCCTGCGATACGCCCCCCGCCGCGAAACGCGCTTCGACGATGCGCAACTGCTGCGTCTGCGCGTCGATCAACTGCCGCGTGAGCGCGACCTGTTGCGCGAGCGATGCACGCAGGATCGCGGTGGCGACGACGTTGCCCGCGAGCGTCAGGCGCGCGGCGTCGAGCGTGTACGCCTGGTAGTCGACCTGCGCGCGCAGCGCCTCGAGCGCGCGCCGGTTGCCGCCGAACACGTCGAGCACGTACGACACGCTCACCGACGCGTCATAAAGCGTGAACGGCCCCGGGCTGGGCACGCTGGCGGGCAGGCCGAACGCGGTCGTGTCGACCTGCTCGCGCGTGGCGGACAGGCTCGCATCGACTTTCGGCAACATCGTCGCGCCGGCTTCGGCCGCATGGTTCTGCCGCGCTTCGTCGAGCCGCGCGCGGGCCTCGGCAAGCGTCGGGCTGTTGCGCCACGCGGTATCGACGAGCCGGTTCAGCGGTTCGGAGCCGAACTGCGTCCACCAGTGCTGCGGGGTGTGCCCGGCCGATGCGAACGTCTGACCATCGCCTGCCGGGCCGGCGGCGGCGGCCGTCGTCGCTGGCGGGTCGCCGCGCGTGTAGCGCTGCGTGGCAGGCGCATCCGGTGCGTGGAAATCCGGCCCGACCGCGCATCCGGCGACGAGCAGCGCGGCGCCGGCCAGCGTGCAGCCGAGGGCGGCGTGGGAGGGGCGACGCGAAGCCGGTTTCATCGTGCGGGGCCTAGTCGAGCGTACGCCGGTAGAAGCGCAACGCGATGCCCATCACGACGACGGTGAACAGCGCGACCGGCCACACGGATGGCCACAGGTCGCTCCAGCCGTTGCCTTTCAGCAGGATGCCGCGCACGAGGCGGTTGAAGTAGGTGAGCGGCAGCAGGTTGCCGATGAACTGCGCCCACTTCGGCATCCCGGCGAACGGGAACATGAAGCCCGACAGCAGGATGTTCGGCAGGAAGTAGAACACCGCGAGCTGCATCGCCTGCAACTGGTTCTGCGCGAGCGACGACAGCGTGATGCCGACGGTCAGGTTCGCGGCGATGAACAGCAGCGCGGACAGGTAGATCGCGAACGCGCCGCCGACGAACGGCACCTCGAACACGAAGCGGGCGGCCGCGAGAATGATCGACACCTGGATCAGCCCGATCAGCACATACGGGACGATCTTGCCCGTCATCACCTCGAGCGGCCGCACGGGCGTCGCGAGCAGGTTCTCCATCGTGCCGCGCTCTCGTTCGCGCGTGATCGCGAGGCCCGTCATCATCACCATCGTCATCGTCAGGATCACGCCCATCAGGCCCGGCACGACGTTGTATTGCGTGATGCCCTCTGGGTTGTACAGCCGGTGCAGCACGACGTCGAAGGCGGCCGCGCGGCCGTTCAGGTGAGCGAGCGGGCCGGTCAGGTCCTTGTCCGCGACCGGCTGCACGAGGCCGGACAACGCGCCGATCGCCGACGCGGTCGCGACGGGATCGGTCGCGTCCGCCTCGACGAGCAGCGACGGACGCTCGCCGCGCAGCAGCCGGCGCGAGAAGTCGGCCGGCACGCTCAGGACGAACAGCACGTCGCCGCGTGCGAGTGCACGCTGGCCGGCCGCTTCGTCGGGCAGCGTCTCGACGATGTCGAAGTACGCGGAATTGCGCATCGCGGCGACGAAGCTCCGCGCGAACGGGCTCGCGTCGGCGACGATCACTGCGGTCGGCAGGTGCTTCGGATCGGTGTTGATCGCGAAGCCGAACAGCGAGAGCTGGATGATCGGCACGCCGACGATCATCGCGAACGTCACGCGGTCGCGGCGCAACTGCAGGAATTCCTTCAGCACGATGCTCCACCAGCGCGTGACCGAGAACGCATCGCGCAAGCGCGCCCACGCGTTCATGACGACGCTCCGCCGGGCGGCGCGGATGCGCGGCCCATCATGTAGATGAAGACGTCCTCGAGCCCGGTGTCGATCGGCGTGACCTGCAGCGCGGCATGCCCGCCGGCCTGCGCCGCGACCTGTGCGAGCGTCGCGTCGAGCCGCGCGTGATCGCGGCCGCTCACATGCAGCGCCGAACCGAACACGACCGTCTGGTCGATGCCCGGCATCTCGCGCAGCCGGGCGGACAGTTCGGCCAGGCGCTCGCCGGTGATCGCGCGGGTCGCGAGCCCTTGCGACGCGACGATCTCCGCCGACGTGCCCTGCGCGAGCAACTCGCCGTACGCGATGTAGGCAAGCTTGTGGCAACGCTCGGCCTCGTCCATGTAGTGCGTGCTGACGAGCACCGAGATGCCCTGCGCGGCCAGCCGGTGCAGTTCTTCCCAGAAGTCGCGGCGGGCGGCCGGATCGACGCCGGCGGTCGGCTCGTCGAGCAGCAGCAGTTGCGGTTCGTGCAGCATGCATGCGGCGAGCGCGAGGCGCTGCTTCCAGCCGCCCGACAGCGCGCCCGTGAGCTGGTCCGCGCGGCTCGCGAGGCCGAGCCCGTCGAGTGCGCGCGCGACGGCCGCCTTGCGGTCGGGCATCCCGTACACGCGTGCGACGAAGTCGAGGTTCTCGCGGATCGACAGGTCTTCCCAGTACGAGAAGCGCTGCGTCATGTAGCCGACACGCCGCTTGATCTGCGCGCTGTCGCGCACGATGTCGTAGCCGAGGCAGGTGCCGCTGCCCGAGTCGGGCGTGAGCAACCCGCACATCATCCGGATCGACGTGGTCTTGCCGCTGCCGTTCGGCCCGAGAAAGCCGAAGATCTCGCCGCGCGCGACGCGCAGCGACACGTCCTTCACGACATGCTTGTCGCCGAAACGCTTGTTCAGGCGATCGACGTCGATCGCGTACGGTGCGGGCGGCGCGTTCACGGCACCCTCACGGCGACGGGCTGGCCCGGATGCAGCTTCGGCGCGTCGGCGACGGCCGGGCGCGCCTCGACCATGAACACGAACTTGGTCCGGCTCTCGTTGCTGTAGATCACGGGCGGCGTGTATTCTGCCTCGCTCGACACGTAGGTGATGCGCGCGGGCACGTCGGCCGCACAGCCGTCGCAGTGAATCTCGACGGTGCGGCCCGGTGCGAGCGATGCGATGGCGGCCTCGGGCACGAAGAAGCGCACCTTCAGGTTTTGCGGCGGCAGCATCTGCACGACCGGATTGCCGGCCTGCACCCATTCGCCGACGCGGTACAGCGTGTCGTACACGCGCCCGGCGGCGGGGGCGGCGACGCGCTTCTGGTCGAGCTTCCACTGCGCTTCGGCCACGGCCGCCTGCGCGGCGTCGACCTGCGCGGCCTGCGCGGCGACCTGCTGCGCGCGGCCCGGCAGGCGCGCGACGTCGACCTGTTTCTGCAGTTCGCGCATCTGCGCGGCGGTGGTTTGCGCGGACGTGCGCGAATCGTCGAGCTGCTGCCTCGACAGGCCACCGGCCGCGTACTGGCGTTCGTCGCGCGCGAGCTGCGCGGCGGCGCGCGCAGCCTGCGCGGTAGCCTGGGCAAGCTGCGCCTGCGTGACCGCGATTTCCGGCGGGCGCTTGCCCGTCTGCAGGTCGGCAAGCTGCGCGCGGGCGGCAGCGAGCTGGTGCTGTGCCTGCAGCAGCGCGGCGGTTTCGCTGACGGACTCGAGCGAGAAGGCCGCCGCGCCGGCGGTGAGAGTCTGGCCGCGTGCGACCGGCAACTGCGTCAGCGTGCCCGATTGCGACGACGACAGGTACACGAATTCGCCTTCGACGTAGCCCTGGTAGGTCGTGCCGTTGCCGGCCGGCCGTCCGCAGCCGGCGAGCAACGCGACCGCGGCGGCCAGCGCCAGCGGCAGTGCGCGGGCCGGGTTCATGACGGCCTCCGTGGTGAGCGGGCCCGCGCGCGTGGCGCGGTGGCCGGCGGCTGCATGCCCGAACCGAGCAGCGCGCGGACGTGGCGGTGCAGCACGTCGCGGTCGATCGGCGGCAGGCCGCGTGCGCTTTGCCACAGTTTCGCGGTCGCGAGCGGCAGCATCACCAGCGCGATGATCGAATGGAACAGGAACGTTGGTTCGAGCGCGGGATTCAGCGTGCCGGCCTGCTGCGCGCCGCGGATGCGTTCGGCGAAGCGCCCGACATGGTCGAGCGGAATGCGCCGGACCATCCGTTCGCGCAGCAGCCCGCCTTCGTGGACGATTTCGCGCAGCCAGATCGACGGCAGCCACGGCATGCGGCGCGTGACGTCGAAGAAGCGGTCGACGAGTTCGCTGACGAGCGCGAACGGATCGTTTTCGATCTGCGGCTCGGTCGGCCGCCACACGAACGCGATGGCTTGTGCGAGCCGTTCCTCGACGATCGCGTCGAGCAACTGCTCGCGATTCGTAAAGTAGTAGTGGACCATCGCCGACGTGACGCCTGCTGCAGCGGCGATCTGCGCGACCGTCGTCGCGGCGATGCCGCGCTCGGCGAACAACTGCATCGCGACGTCGAGCATGTGGTCGCGCAGGTCGAAATCGTCCACCGACGGGCGGCGCCCGCGCGGCCTGGCGATGGTGGATTTCGCGTTCATGAAATCGACGCTAATTGATGAGTTAGTTAATTTCAAGGAAGGGTTTTCGACCGAGTTGATCTCGATCAGGCGAGTGTCGAATGGCGACGCGGGCGGGAAGAGATGCGACGCGGCGCGGTGCAGCAAGCCGGCAGCGGAGTGTAGGGAGCGGCTAATGGGGAAACGGCGGGGGAACAGCAGGGAAACGGCGATGGAAGCGGCGGCGTAAACGGCGAGGGAGTGCGTGGAAAAACCGGCGGGGGCGGCGGGGCCAAAGCATGAAACCGGCTGGAACCCGCTCGCGAAGGGGGCACGTGCGTCGACAACGGCACGCGCCCCGGAAAGCGCTTACTGATCGATCGGCGATGTCAGCGGCACGTGTTCGCCGGTCAGGCCGAACACGACGAGCTGCGCGGGCTCGGTCGCGCTCGCGTTGCGCGACACCTGGTGGCGCGAGCCGGGCGCCTCGTACCAGCCTTCGCCGGCGCGGTAGCGGTGCAGCGGGCCGCCGTTCACCTGCGACAGCACTTCGCCTTTCGACACGACCGCGAACACCGAGCCGAGGTGCCGATGGGCTTCGGAAGCCTGGCCGGGCGCATAGTCGACGGTCGCGACGACCGCGAGCTTGCCGGGCGCTTCGGGCACGGCCTGCTGCATGATCGTGTGCACGTTGTCGCCGGTGTCGTGCGCACGGGCGGTGGCCGGCAGCAGCGTGAAACCGGCCGCGAGCCATATGCCGAGGGTGGCGCGACGAAGCGTAGCGTAGGTCATCGTCGCCTCCTTACTCGGGCATCTTGCGGAACGCGATCGCGAAGCGATTCCACGAGTTGATCGTCGCGATCAGCATCGACAGGTCGAACAGTTCTTCGTCGGTGAAGTGCGGCTTCACGGCTTCCCAGACGGCGTCGGGCACGTGGTTGCTGGCGACCAGCGTCAGCGCCTCGGTCCATTCCAGCGCCGCGCGTTCGCGCTCCGTGAAGAACGGCGTCTCGCGCCACGTGACGACGGTGGCCAGGCGGCGGTCGGTCTCGCCGCCCTTGCGTGCGTCGGTCGTGTGCATGTCGACGCAGAACGCGCAGCCGTTGATCTGCGACGCGCGCAGGCGGACGAGTTCGGCGAGCGGCTTCTCGATCGAGCTCTTCGCGAGGAACTCCTCGGCGTTGCGCATCACCTTGATCGCATTCGGGCTGGCGGCATAGAAATTCAGGCGCGGTTGCATGGCAGGTCCTCTTTCGGTTGGAGCGCACGGTGGCGCGACAGGACCCACTTTAAGACGCATACTGGCCTGCTTGAATGGCCAATTTCCGGAAAATTCAGGTAACCAGTGCCGAACCGCCGAGGGTGCCCGAACCCAGCAGGCCGGCCAGCTTCGCGAGCGCCGTGTCGATGCGCAGCGCGTCGATCCCGCCATAGCCGAACAGCAGCCCCGCACTGACCGGCACGCCGACGTGGAATGCAGAGATGCCGTACAGGCCGATGTCCTGCGCGCGGGCCGCGCGGACGAGCGCCGCCTCGTCGAGCCCCGGCTTCAGGCGGGCGGCGAGGTGGATGCCGGCGGTCGGCACGATCGCGTCGAACCACGGCGCGAGTTCGCCGCGCAGATGCGCGATCAGCATCTTGCGGCGCGCATCGTAGTGCTTCTGTACGCGCTTCAGGTGCCGTGCGAAGTCGCCTTCGAGCATGAAGCGTGCGAGCGCCGCCTGCGTCAGCGTGCACGTGTGCCAGTCGACGATCTGCTTCGCCTTGGCCAGCGCGCCGCGCAGCGCGCGCGGCGGAATCGCGTAGCCGATCCGCAATTCGGGAAAGATCGTCTTCGAGAACGTGCCGACGTACGCGACGAGGCCCGTGCGGTCGAGGCTCTTCAGCGATTCGACCGGGCGGCCTTCGAAGCGGAACTCGCCGTCGTAATCGTCCTCGATGATCACCGCGCGGCGGCGCTGCGCCCATTCGAGCAGCGCGACGCGCCGGTCCAGCGTCATCGGCATCCCGAGCGGGAACTGGTGCGACGGTGTCACGTAGACGAGGCGTGCGTCGTCGGGCAGCCGTTCCGTGACCAGGCCGTGCGCGTCGACCGGCACGCCGATCACCGTCGCACCGAGCGACGCGAACGCGGCACGCGCGGGCGGATAGCCGGGATCCTCGACCGCGACCACATCGCCGGGCCGCACGACGACGCGGGCGATCAGGTCGAGCGCCTGTTGCGCGCCTTGCGTGACGAGCACGTCGTCCCAACCGCACGCGACCGCGCGGCTGAACGCGACGTAGCGCGCGATCGCGCCGCGCAACTGCGGATCGCCGGCCGGGTCGTGATACTGGGCGGGGCCGCGCATCTGCTGGCGCAGCGCGTGATGCAGGCAGCGCCGCCACGCGTCGAACGGGAACAGCGTCTTGTCGGTCACGCCGCCGCGGAAGTCGAAGCCGGGCGAATCCTGCGGCGTGGGCATCGCGAGCGCGTCGGGCAGGTCGTTCCACAGCGCGCGCGCATCGACCGCGTCGACGCGCGGCGTGCCGTCGACGAGCGACGGCGCCGACATGGCTGCGGCGTGCGGCACGCGCGCGAGGCCGTCCGCGACGAACGTGCCGTCGCCCGCGCGCGTATTCAGGTAGCCCTCGGCGACCAGACGCTCGAACGCGTCGAGCGTCGTCTTGCGCGATACGCCGAGCTGTTTCGCGAGGTCGCGCGTCGACGGCAGCCGCGCGCCGCCCGCGAGACGCCCGTCGACGATCGCGGTGCGCAGTTGCCGGAAGATCTGCCCCGTCAGGTCGTGACGGCCTTCGATACGGATGGCGATGTCCATCGCAGTGGTTACCTCGATTGATGCATTTTTTCCGAATCCGGTGTACCGCCAGTATGCCGCCGCCGTGCGGATTCGGGGCGACGGGATGCTGCGTTCGATGCAGTGTGCGGGCGGGGAACCGAAAGGCGAGAGCGCTGATCGAGCGTGCGAAACCGTCGAAACCGTCGAAACCGTCGAAACCGTCGAAACCGTCGAAACCGTCGAAACCGTCGAAACCGTCGAAACCGTCGAAACCGTCGAAACCGTCGAAACCGTCGAAACCGTCGAAACCGGCCGGCCAAACGGGCGGAACACCCAATGAAGCGACGTTCGCCGGCCGCTTGCCCACCCATCCGCCGCATCGAACGCCATCCGATTGGACCGCCGCCCGCCGCTGCCTTACGATCCACGGGAGCCACGACAACCCCAGACCAATCCACACCGGAGCGTGCCCATGCTGTCCGAAGACGAACTTGCGCTGCTCGACGCGATCCGCGCCACCGGCAGCCTGTCGCGCGCGGCCGCGCGGCTCGGCAAGGCGCCGTCGACGGTGTCGCACGCGGCACGCCAGCTGGAAACGCGCTTCGACGCGCTGCTGTTCGACCGGCGCGGCTACCGGCTGCAGCTCACGCCGGCCGGACAGTTGCTGACCGACGAGGCGGCACGGCTGGCACTGGACGTCGCGCGGCTGACGCAGCGCGTGCGGCAGGTCGCGAGCGGCTGGGAAGACCGGCTGTGGATCGTCAGCGACGAGGTGCTGGAGTTCGACACGCTGCTGCCGGTCGTCCAGGCGTTCGACGCGCTCGACTCCGGCGTGTCGTTGCGTTTCACGCACGAAGTGCTCGGTGGGACCTGGGAAGCACTGCGCGACGGCCGCGCGGATCTGGTGGTCGGCGCGACCAACGAGCCGCCGGCGATTCCCGCCTTCAAGTGGTTCGAGCTGGGGGCGATGGAGTGGGTGTTCGCGGTGTCGCCGCGCCATCCGCTGGCCGCCGCGCGCGGCGCGCTGACGCGGGATGCGATCGGCGCGCACCGGGCGGTCGTCGTCGCCGATTCGTCGCGTCGTGCGACCGGCCGCGCGTATGGCCTGCTCGGCGGACAGGCCGTGTTGGCGGTGCCGTCGATGCGCGCGAAGATCCTCGCGCAGCGCGACGGGCTCGGCGTCGGCTGGGTGCCGCGCCGGCGCGTGACGTCGCTGCTCGCGCGCGGCGAACTCGTCGAAAAACAGACGGCCGATCCGCGCGAGCCGAACCTGCTGTATGTCGCGTGGCACGGCGACCGGGACGGCCGTGCGCTGCAATGGTGGCTCGAGCAATTGCGCGAACCGAGGCTCGCGCAGCGCCTGCTCGACGGCATCGACGTGGCCGGCTGACGCGGCGCGGAACCGGGCAATCGAACCCGCCCGTGCAAACACGTTCGACAATTTCGAACGTGTTCGTCGCGCACGTCGCACGGCAAGGCCGGGCGCGGCGCGCATCCTGTGTTCACGGTCAACTCACCGGTTCACAGGAGAACATCATGCAACGCTTCGAAGGAAAGACAGTCCTCGTCACGGGCGGCAACAGCGGCATCGGCCTGGCGGCCGCCAAGGCATTCGCGGCCGAAGGCGCGCGCGTCATCATCACCGGGCGCGATGCGCAGACGCTCGAGGTCGCGCGGCAAACGCTCGGCGCAGGCGCGCTCGCGATCCGCAACGAGGCCGGCAGCGTCGCATCGGCCCGCGCGCTGGCCGATGCGATCGCGTCGGCGGGGGCGCGGCTCGACGCCGTGTTCATCAACGCGGGCGTCGCGAAACTCGCGCCGTTCGCCGACAGCGACGAGGCCATGTGGGATCTCGTGTTCAACACCAACGTGAAGGGCGCGTATTTCCAGATCCAGTCGCTGGTGCCGCTGCTGAACCGCGGCGCGTCAATCGTGATCAACGGCTCGATCAACGCGCACATCGGGATGCCCGGCTCGTCGGTGTACGCGGCGAGCAAGGCGGCCGTCAATTCGTTCGCGAAGACGCTGTCGACGGAACTGCTGCCGCACGGCGTGCGCGTGAATGTCGTGAGCCCGGGGCCCGTGCAGACGCCGCTTTACGGCAAGCTCGGGCTCGATGCGGCCACGCTCGACGAGACGGCCGACAAGATCAAGGGCCTCGTCCCGATCGGCCGGTTCGGCACGCCGGACGAGATCGCGTCGACGGTGCTGCACCTCAGCGCGCCGGAATCCGCGTTCATCGTCGGCGCGGAGATCATCGCGTCGGGCGGGATGGGGCTGCTCTGATCGGCGAGGCCCCGGCGGGGACGGCAGCCGGCCGGCGTTGCGCCGGGCGGGCTGTCCCCGTCACATGCGGACGGGCGGCGTCCGCGCATCGCATCTATCGCGCCGCACAGGCGCCACGCATGTCGCCGCCCGCTGCTGGCGCGCGGGACGCGGTGTGCCGGCTGTCGGGTTAAGGGAACCGGCGCATCGCAATGGTCAACGCGTCGCTTGCACTGAATTTTGCCGCGCCACGCCACGCCGTGCAGGCTATCTGTCAGCGCTGCGCGAAGCCGGCATCGAGCCGAATCCGGCGCGGTTCGTCGAGTGTCCGTTCACGCACGATGGCGTGCGCGAGCATCGGCTCCAGGCGCCGGCAATCGAGGCGGGCGACACGGACGGCCCGGTGCGTGACCAGCCGGCGCAGTGAAGGTGAGGGGCGCGAGCGACAGCGAGCGCTGACGGATCGCGCACCTCGGGAATGGCCATGACGTTCGAAGGGGCGATTCTCCGTTTACTAGACGACCGGTCTAATCAAAAGCTATCATCCGGCCTCATGAATGCGGCGACGTCCGCGGCGCATGCAACACAGACGCGAAAATGCCATTTCGCGCTGCGATGCTGGTGGTGCAGCGAGACGCCGTCGTTTTATTTTCGAAAGTCCTAGACGACTGGTCTAATAGGCGCATGTCGCATTCGGATACGTGGGTCGCACGATAACGCGTCACAGCTGACTAACCGACAGGCGTGCCGCGCCGGCCGGGTTTTCCGGTTGTGCGGCCCCGTTCCCATCCATTTTCGAAGGAGTGTCCGATCATGAAGATTCTGGTTGTCCTGACCTCGCACGACACGCTCGGCGACACCGGCAAGAAGACCGGCTTCTGGCTGGAGGAACTGGCCGCGCCGTACTACACGTTCAAGGATGCGGGCGTCGAGCTGACGCTCGCATCGCCGAAGGGCGGCCAGCCGCCGCTCGACCCGAAAAGCAACGATCCGACCGCCCAGACCGACGCGACGCGCCGCTTCGAAGCCGATGCGGCGGCCAAGGCCGAACTGGCTTCGACGCGCAAGCTGGCCGACGTGTCCGTGGACGACTACGACGCCGTGTTCTACCCGGGCGGCCATGGCCCGCTGTGGGATCTCGCCGAGGATCTGCATTCGATCGGCCTGATCGAGCGCGCGCTGGCGGCCGGCAAGCCGGTCGCGGCCGTCTGCCACGCGCCGGGCGTGCTGCGTCACGTGAAGAACCCGCAGACCGGCGAATCGGTCGTGCGCGGCAAGCGCGTGACGGGCTTCACCAACAGCGAGGAAGCGGCGGTCGAACTGACCGAAGTCGTGCCGTTCCTCGTCGAAGACATGCTGAAGACCAACGGCGCGCAATTCGAGCGCAGTGCCGACTGGGCGCCGCATGTCGTCACCGACGGGCTGCTGATCACGGGGCAGAACCCCGCGTCATCGGAGCCTGCCGCCGAGGCGCTGCTCGCGCAGCTCGGCCACCGTTAAGCCGATGGCGCCGGCCGGGCCGGCGCCGCACCGTATCCGTCGCCGGGCGCAAGCCGCCCGGCGACGCCCCAATCGTTCCGTCGTGCGCACTGCACGGCGCGTTTCCAGTCGTTTTGCAGAACCAAGCAAAGGAGCCGTGGATGTCTGCCCTGTTCGAACCGTTCAAACTCAAGGATGTCACGCTGCGCAACCGCATCGCGGTGCCGCCGATGTGCCAGTACGTCGCCGAGGACGGCGTCGTCAACGACTGGCATCACGTGCATCTGGCCGGCATCGCGCGCGGCGGCGCGGGCCTCGTGATCGCCGAGGCGACGGCCGTGTCGCCGGAAGGGCGCATCACGCCGGGTTGCGCGGGGCTGTGGACCGATGCGCAGGCCGAAGCGTTCGCGCCGTCGGTCGCGGCGATCAAGGCGGCCGGCGCGGTGCCCGGCATCCAGCTCGCGCACGCGGGCCGCAAGGCGAGCGCGAACCGTCCGTGGGAAGGCGACGACCATATCGCCGACGGCGATCCGCGCGGCTGGCAGACCATCGCGCCGTCGGCGGTGCCGTTCGGCGCGCATCTGCCGAAGACGCCGCGCGCCATGACGCGTGACGACATCGCACGCGTGCAGGCCGACTTCGTGGCGTCCGCGAAGCGCGCGCGCGACCTGGGCTTCGAATGGCTCGAACTGCACTTCGCGCATGGCTATCTCGGCCAGAGCTTCTTCTCGGTGCATGCGAACCAGCGCGACGACGAATACGGCGGTTCGGCCGAGAACCGCGGCCGCTTCCTCGTCGAAACGCTGGCGGCCGTTCGCAAGGTGTGGCCCGAGCATCTGCCGCTGACCGCGCGCCTGGGCGTGATCGAATACGACGGCCGCGACGAAGAGACGCTCGCCGAGTCGATCGCGCTCACGCAGCGGCTGAAGCAGGAAGGGCTCGACATGCTCAGCGTGTCGGTCGGTTTCTCGACGCCCGCCGCGCAGATTCCGTGGGGCCCGGCGTTCCTCGCGCCGGTCGCCGAGCGCGTGCGCCGCGAGGCCGGGCTGCCGGTGTCGTCCGCATGGGGGATCGACACGCCGCAACTGGCGAACCGCGTGGTGGCGGAAGAGCAGCTCGATCTCGTGATGGTCGGCCGCGCGCACCTGGCCGACCCGCACTGGCCGTACTACGCGGCCAAGCAGCTCGGCGTCGACCGTCCGTCGTGGACGCTGCCCGCGCCGTACGCGCACTGGCTCGAGCGTTACCGGACCGCCGACAAGGTGGCCTGAGCGGGCGTGGCACCGGGGCGGCGCGAGCATGACATGCGCCGCTGATCCGGCGCCGATGGATAGAATGGCGGTTCGCGCAGGCCGGTGGCCTGCGCGAACCGCCATTTTTTCATTCAGAGGTGCCATGGGCGCACAAGTCCCGTCGTCTCACGATCCCGCCGCACGCCCGCGCGTGCAGCAGATCGCCCGCGCCGTGCTGTATGCGGCGCTGCTGGTGATCGCGCTGTGGGTGATCCACGATTTCATTCCCGCCATCGCGTGGGCCTGCGTGACTGCCATCGCGATGTGGCCGATGCTGAAACGCTTCGAATCGCACCGGCTGTTCCGCAATCGCCCGACGCTCATCGCGCTCGTCATCACGGCGGGGATCTCGTTGCTGGTCGTGCTGCCGGTGGCCGTCGCGGCGACCCAGGCGATCGGGCAGGCGCATGACCTGCGCGAGTGGCTGCGCACGATCCAGGACAACGGCATCCCGGTGCCGGACGTGGTCGGCCGGCTGCCTTATGGCGCCGCGCAGGTCACCGAATGGTGGCAGGCCAACCTTGGCCATCCGCTGCATGCGGCCAGCGCGATGCACGGCGTCAACAGCGAGAAATTCCTGGCGTTCGGCCGGCAGTTCGGCACGAAGCTCGCGCACGCGCTGCTCGAATTCGGCTTCATGCTCGTCACGCTGTTCGTGATCCTGCGCGCCGGCCACAAGCTGTCGGGGGCCTTGCTGCAGGGCGCGCGGCGCGCGTTCGGGCACAACGGCGCGGAGCTGATCGAGCGGATGGTCGCGGCCGTGTTCGGCACGGTGACGGGGCTCGTCGTCGTCGGGCTCGGCGAGGGCGCGCTGCTCGGCGTCGCGTATGCGCTGGCCGGTGTCCCGCATGCGGCACTGCTCGGCCTCGTCACGGCGATCGCCGCGATGCTGCCGTTCTGCGCGCCGGTCGTGTTCTGCGGCGCGGCGCTCTGGCTGTTCGTGCAGGGCGCGACCGTGTGGGCCGTCGCGGTGGCCGTGCTCGGGTTCGTCGTCGTGTTCGTCGCCGAGCACTTCGTGCGGCCGGTGCTGATTGGCAGCTCCGCACGGTTGCCGTTCCTGCTCGTGCTGTTCGGCATCCTCGGCGGCGCTGAGACGTTCGGCCTGATCGGGCTGTTCGTCGGCCCCGCGCTGATGACGGTGCTGACGATGCTGTGGGCCGAATGGATTGCGTGACGAGCGCCGCGCCACCGGTTGACGCCGCGGCGCGGATGCGCGTGCGAACGCGCGGCGGCCGCCGCGACGGGCGGCGAGCGGGCCGGTACACGGTCATGCAATGCAGCGATTGCGATAAAGATCTCTACATTTCTTTTCGATCCGGACCCAAAGGTCTAGTAGCATGAGGCTTTCGATCGCGCCGGCACGGCGCAGCAGATTTCCTCAAGCATGCGATTGATTCCGATGGCCCGTCCCGCAGCGACGCTGTCCCTGGCCGCCAGCTGCCTGATGTTGCACGGCTGCGCGTGGTTCGACGCGTGGCTGCCATTCTCGTATTCGCGCACGCCGCTCGCGAGGGCCGCGTCGCGGCACGGCGCGACGCGCGCCGACGTCGTCCGCGCCGGCGGCAATCCGCGCAGCGTGTGGATGGTCCGCAACGGCAGCGGCGTCTGCTACAACTACTTCATCGAGCACGGCAACGACCACCGCGAGTATTTCGTCGTGTTCGACAGGGCCGGCGTCGTCACGCAATACGGCTTCGATTCCTGCATGAACGCTGACCGCAAGGGCACGCTGCAGCCGGGCAAGGCCGCGTCGCGCTAGCGCGGCGGCCTTGCCCGCCCGTCGTCACGCGATCGTGTCGACCACGCCGCCGTCCACCCGCAACGCGGCACCCGTCGTCGCCGAAGCGAGCGGCGAGCACACGTAGACGACCAGGTTTGCGACTTCCTCCGGCGTCGCGGGCCGCTGGATGATCGAGCTCGAGCGATGGTTGCGCACGAAATCCACGGCCACGTCTTCGACGCTGCGGCCGGTTTCGTCGGCCGTTTCCTTCAGCAGCGCCCGCACGCCGTCCGACATCGTCGGCCCCGGCAGCACCGAGTTGACGGTCACGTTGGTGCCCGCTGCGAGCTTCGCGAGCCCGCGTGCGATCGACAGCTGCGCGGTTTTCGTGAATCCGTAATGAATCATGTCGACCGGGATATTCAGGCCGGATTCCGACGAAATGAACACGATGCGACCGGCGTTGCGTTCGATCATCCCCTTCAGGTAATGCCGCGCGAGGCGCACGCCGGACATCACGTTGGTCTGGAAATAGTGGTCCCACTCGGCGTCGTCGATGTCGAAGAACGCCTTCAGGCCGTAGATGCCCGCGTTGTTGACGAGGATGTCGGCCGCAGGTGTGTGCTGCGTGATGCGCGCGACACCGGCGGCATCGGAGAGATCGGCCGCGACGCCGTCGAAGCCCGCACCGGGGACGGCCGCGCGCAAGTGCGCGAGCGCGGACTGCACCGACGCGTCGCTGCGGCCGTTGACGACGACGCGCGCACCGGCGCGCGCCAGCCCTTCGGCAATCGCGAGCCCGATGCCTGCGGTGGAGGCGGTGACGACCGCGGTCTTGCCTTTCAGATCGATATGCATGAGCGTGACGGGAGAAGAGTGAACGGGATCCGGCGCGGGTGTCGCGGCGGACGGAATTCAAAGCTTAGGCGAAACGGCGCGATCCGGCATCGAAGCCAGTGGTTCGGCGAGTGGTCCGGCGATCCGGCGATCCGGCGATCCAGCGATCCGGCGATCCGGTTGCGCGGCGCCGCACAGTCTTGTACGGTGAGCGTTCGCCGTCCGAACCGGGAGCCCGCCGCGTGAGCCGTACCGCCAACCGATCCGTCGTACCGTCGCCGTTCTGGCGCGACGCCGCGCTGCCGTTCATCGAGGCGCGTACCGTCGACGACGGTCGCGCGATCTGCTACGCGAAGCACACGCACGACACGTTTTCGGTGGGCGCGATCGTCGGCGGCACGAGCACCTACGTGAACGGCGCGACGAACGAGCACGTCGGGCGCGGCGTGCTCGTGATCATCGATCCGGAACAGGTGCATGCGTGCAATCCTTACGGCCCCGACGCGTGGGCATACCGGATGGTCTATGTCGACGTGCCATGGCTCGCGCGGCTGCAGCATTCGCTGGGCCGCGATCCGAATTGCGATTTCCATGGGTTTTCACCGAAGTTGACGGAACGGCACGACCTGTTCGCGCAATTTGGCGGCTTCTATCGCACGCTCGTCGCACCCGGCATCGATTCGCTCGGCAAGGAGAGCGCGGCGGTCGAGTTCTTCACGGCGCTGCACGGCGCGCTCGATCGCGAACTGCCCGGCCCGCGCGCCGGGGACGACAACGCCAAACTCGCGCGCGCGGCCGACTACATCGCCGCGCATTGCCGTGAGGGCGTCACGCTCGATGCGATCTGCGCGGCGGCCGATTTGTCGCCGTCGTACCTGATCCGCGCATTCAACGCGCGCTACGGCATGACACCGCATGCGTTCCTGATCGATCGCCGCGTGCAGTACGGTCGCACGGAGCTGCGCCGCGGCCGGCCGATCGCCGATGTCGCGCTCGACGCGGGCTTTGCCGACCAGGCGCATTTCCAGCGCGCGTTCCGGCGGATCGCGGCTGCAACCCCCGGCCAATACCGCAGCGCGACGAGCTGAAAGACGAGCTGAGCGGCGAGCCTTACACGTCGAGCAGGAAGAGTGCGCTGCCCGCGAGCAGCAGCGCCATCAGCCGGTTGAACACGCGCATGCGCCGCGCGTTCGCGAGGCGGTGCCGCAGCGATGCGCCCGCATACGCCCAGCACGCGATCGACGCGAAACAGATCACGAGATACAGCGCGGCGAACTGCCAGACCTGCGCGCGGTCGCCGTCGGCCGCATATGCGCCCATCGCGGCCACGCACGCGAGCCATGCCTTCGGATTCAGCCACTGCATCGCCGCGCCGGCCGCCGCCGACGGGCCGGCCACGTCCGGGTCGGCCGACAGCCGGCCGTCATCGAGCGCGAGCCGCAGCGCCATATACAGCAGGAATGCGATCCCCGACCACTGCGTGGCGGTCGTCAGCACGGGCCAGCGCGCGAGCGCCGCGTGCAGCCCGAGGCCGATCAGCAGGAACAGCGCGACGAAGCCGAGCGTCGCGCCGGCCGCATAGCGCAGGCTCGCGCCGAGGCCGTGGCGGGCGCCCGCGCTGAGCGCGACGATGTTGACGGGGCCGGGGGTGATCGACGAGGCGAGCGCGAACGCCGCCATTGAAACCAGCATGCTCATTGGATGTCTCCATGCGAAATGTCGAAAGTCGCATCGAGACTACGGGAGCCGCATCGGCCCGTATTGAAGAAAACTGCCCTCGGCCGCGCGCGGCGGCCGTCAGTGCAACGCGCGCGGCGTGTGCGCCGGTTGCGCGTCGTGCGTATCGGCGGGGCCGTTTGCATCGGCCGGGCGCAGCGGGCCGCCCGCGCAAGGTTGCGTCGATACCGAGAAGCCGAACGTATTGACGCCGCCCGAGCATGCGACGAACACGCCGCCACCGTGCATCTCGGCGACGGCCTTGACGATCGACAGCCCGAGCCCGTGGTTCTCCTTGCTGTTCGCGCGGGCTTCCTCGAGCCGGTAGAAGCGCTCGAACACGTGCGAGCGTTGGGCGGGGTCGATTGGTTCGCCGGGGTTCGCGACGGCCATTTCGACGAGCGCGTCGCGGCGCGTGATCGTCACGTTCAGCGTCGCGCCGGGCACCGAATGCTGGATCGCGTTGATCAGCAGGTTCGTCATCGCGCGGCGGAACAGCGACGGATCGACGGCCGCGCGTGCATCGCCGTGCAGTTCGGCATGCAGTTGCGCTTCATCGAGCGGGATTTCGAGGAAGTCGAGCATGCGCCGCACCTCGTCGGCGAGCGACACGTCTTTCAGGTCGGTCGCGCGTTCGCCGCGGTCGCTGCGCGACAGGAACAGCATGTCGTTGATGATCACGCGCAGCCGCTCGAATTCCTCGAGGTTCGACTGCAGCGTCTGCTGCATCCGCTCGACCGTGCGGTCGCGGCTGGTCAGTGCGACCTGGGTCTGGCCGATCAGGATGCTGACCGGCGTGCGCAGCTCGTGCGCGACGTCCGCGTTGAATGCCTCGAGCCGCGCGTAGGTTTGCTGGATGCGGTCGAGCGCGCCGTTGAACGACGCGGCGAGGTCGCGCAGCTCGGCCGGCAGCGCGTCGGTCTGCAAGCGCTGGCGGCGGTTCGTGGCGCTCACGGTTGCCGCATCCTGCGACAGCCGGTCGAGCGGGGCGAGCCCGAAGCGCGCGACCGCGCGGCTCAGCAGCAGCGTGATGACGGTGGCTGTCGCGATCAGCGCGGCGAGGGTCCAGCCGAAACGGCGCAGCATCCGCTGCGTGCGCTCGCACGAACTGGCGACGATCAGCTGGAGTGTCGGCCGCTCGCCGCTGCCGGCTACGGTGACGGTTTTCGTCATCACGTCGTAGCTGCTGTCGTTCAGCGCGTAGCGCTGGAACGCGCCGTTCGGCGGCTCGATGGGCACGCCGTTCACCGGGCTACCGAAGCGGAAGGCGGGATCCGGGCTGACGATCTGGTAGTGCGTCGAGCCGTCGGGCGGTTCGAAATCGCTGAGTTTCTCCTGCAGCAGGCGCCCGCGCGCAGCGGTGGTGGCATGCGACACGATCAGTTCGGCGACCTTGGAACGCGTGTCGAGCGTCGCGCGCAGCTCGGCGAACAGCTGGCGCTCCATCATCACGAACAGCCCGCAGCCCACCAGCGTGAACACGAGCAGCGACACGATGCCGAACATCGCCGACAGCCGCAGGACGATCGAGCGTTTCATGCCGGCCTCTCGGTATCGCCGTCCTCGCGCGCTTCGAGCACGTAGCCCATGCCGCGGATCGTGTGCAGCAGCTTGTCCGTGAACGGGCCGTCGAGTTTCGCCCGCAGGCGCTTGATCGCCGTTTCGACGACGTTCGCGTTGCTGTCGAAGTTCACGTCCCACACGAGTTCGGCGATGGTCGTCTTCGACAGTACCTCGCCGCTGCGCCGCGCGAGCACGCCGAGCAGCTGGAATTCCTGCGCGGTCAGGTCGAGCCGCGTGCCGTCGCGGGTCGCGCGGCGGCCGATCAGGTCGACGCGCAGGTCGCCGATCGAGATCAGCGTCGATTCCTGCACGCGCGCGCGGCGCGTCAGCGCGCGCAGCCGCTCGATCAGTTCGAGGAACGAGAACGGCTTGGTCAGGTAGTCGTCGGCGCCGCCGCGCAGCCCGCGCACGCGGTCGTCGACGCGGTCGCGCGCGGTCAGCATGATGACGGGCGTCTGTTTCTGCGCGCGCAACGCGCGCAGCACGCCGAAGCCGTCCAGCTTCGGCAGCATCACGTCGAGCACGACGACGTCGTAGTCGAATTCGACGGCTTTCCACGCGCCGTCCTCGCCGTCGAGCGCGGTGTCGACGACCCAGCCTTCCTCGGTCAGGCCGCTCTTCAGGTATTCGACGACTTTGGGTTCGTCTTCGACGATCAGGACTTTCATGTTCGAATCCGTTGTCCGCGTGATCCGGTTAAGGGCCCGGTTGCGCCGGTGCCGGCGCCGGGGCTGCAGTGGCGACCTCGGCCGGCGCCGGGTCGCCCGTGGCATGGCCGTCCCAGCCGCCGCCCAGCGCCTTCGCAAGAAACACGACGAGCGCCGCGCGCTGGCCCTGGATCTGCACGGCCTGCCGCTCGCTCGTCAGCAACTGCTGCTCGGCCGTCAGCACGTCGATGAACGGCGTCAGGCCGCCCGCGTAGCGATCCTGCGCGAGCGACACGAGCTTGCGTGCGTCGTCGACGGCCGCGGCGGCCTGCTGCGCGGCCTCGGCGAGCACCGACAATCCCGTGACCGCATTCTGCACCTCCTGGAACGCGGTGAGCACGGTCTGCCGGTAGCCGGCCTGCGCGGCGACATAGCCGGCCTGTGCGAAATCGACGCCGGCCTTCAGCTTGCCGCCTTCGAACAGCGGCTGGCTGAGCGACCCCCCGACCGACCACAGCAACGCCGGCACGGTGAACAGGCCGGCGAAGCGCGTCGCGTCCCAGCCGATATCGGGCGACAGCATGATGCGCGGGAAATACGCGGCCCGCGCGACGCCGATCTGTGCATTCGCGGCAGCCATCGCGCGCTCGGCCGACGCGACGTCGGGGCGCCGCTGCAGCACGTCGCTCGGCAGGCCGGTCGGCAGCGCCGGCGCGTTGATGGGAACGACGCGCGGCGCGATCGAGAAGGCGGGGGCCGGCGTGCCGACCAGCGTCGCGATCGCGGTTTCGACCTGCACGCGCTGCTGGAGCAGCAACTGCGCCTGGGTGCGCGTCGCGTCGAGCTGCGCGCGCTGCTGCAGCAGGTCGAGTCCCGACACCGCGCCGAGGTCGTGGCGCGCGCTCACGTAGTCGAGCGCTTTCTGCTGCAGGTCGATCGAGCGCCTGACAACGTCGATCTCGGCATCGAATTCGCGCAGCGCGAAATAGCTCGACGCGAGATCGGCAGTCAGCACCAGGCGCGCGTTCGCGAAATCGTCACGGGCCTGTTCGGTGGTGGCCTGCGCGGATTCGACGCTGCGCCGCACGCGGCCGAACAGGTCGAGCTCGTAGCTGACGCTCGCGCCGACCTGGATGTCGTTCTGCACGGTCGACGTGTTCAGCGTCGCGTAATTGGTCTGCGGCCGGTCGGCCGAGATCTTGAAGCGCTGGCCGCTCGCGTTCAGGCCGACGGCCGGATACTGCGCCGCGGCGACCGACGCGAGCGTCGCCTTCGCCTGGTCGTAGCGCGCGGCGACGGCCTTTAGGTTCTGGTTGTTGCGCAACGCTTCGGCTTCCAGCGCATCGAGCTGTGGATCGCCGAACGCGGTCCACCATGCCGGGTCGAGCGGCGCGCGGGCCGGCGCGGCCGGATGCCAGTACGCATCGGCCGGATCGAGCCGCCACGCGGCCGGCGTGGCGACGTCGGGCCGCTGGTAATCGGGGCCGACCGTGCAGCCGGCGAGGGCGGCGGCGAGCGCAACGGCAGTGGCGGAGACGGCGGCGGGCCGCCGGCGGATGCGCATCGCGATCACGACTTCGCCTCCGCGGCGCCGGATGCCGGCTTCGCGGCCGGTGCCGAGACGATCACCTGATCGCCGTTGGCGAGCGCGTCGCTCGGGTTCGTGACGAGGCGGTCGTTCGGCGTGAGCGGGCCGTCGACTTCGAGTGTCTGCCCGATCGTGCGCACGACCGTCACCTGTTTCAGGCGCACCTGGCCGTTCGCGTCGACCGTCGCGACCGTCGGGCCTTCGGCGCGGAACAGCAACGTATTGGCCGGCACCTGCAGCCGGCCGACCGGCGTCATCGGCAGCGTCGCCTGGACGTAGGCGCCGGGCAGCAGCCGCCCGTCCGGGTTCGGCAGCGTGATATCGATCTGCAGCGAACGCGTCGCGACGTCGATCGCCTCGGACGTGCGCGTGATCGTGCCGTCGAATGTCGTGCCCGGCAGCTCGGCCTGCGCGACGCTCACGTGCTGGCCGACCTTCACCTGCTGCGCGTACGCCTGCGGCACCTGCACGTAGAGGCGCAGCCGGTCGGCCTGCACGACCGTGAACAGCGAACGGCCCGCGTTGCCGGAACTGACGAGATCGCCGACATCGACGTTGCGTTGCGTGACGATCCCGTCGATCGGCGCGACGATCCGCTGGAAGCCTTTCAGCTCGGTGAGCCGGCGCATGTTCGCGTCGGCCGCGGCGAGGTTCGCGGTGCCCTGGTTGAACGCGCCTTGCCGGTCGTCGAGTTCCTGCTGCGAGACGGCATCGCGCTGGCGCAGCTGCTGCGCGCGGTCGAACGACGTCTTCGCGAGCGCGAGTGCGGCTTGCGCCTGCTGGCGCTGCGCGGTGGCCTGTGCGAGTTCCTGGTTCAGCTCGGGCGTGTCGAGTTCGGCGAGCACTTGGCCCTGCTTCACGTGCGCGCCGATGTCGGCTTGCCAGCGCAGCACGTAGCCGCTCGCGCGCGCGTAGATCGGCGCCTCGACGAAGCCGCGCAGCGTGCCGGGCAGCGACAGCTTGCCGCCGGTGGCCGCATCGACCGGATGCGCGACGCTCACGTACTGGCGCGTGTTCTGCTCGGCGACCGCGTCGAGCCGGTTGCGGTTCAGCACGTTGACGAAGACCGTGCGCGCGGCGCCGGCAGCCAGCAGCACGCCGATCACGATCAGGACGATTCGACCGCGCCGCGACACCGATGTGCGCGTCGGCAGGTGCATGCCGTGTTCGTCCACCTGGATGCCGACGGCGCTGTGATGTTTCTCTTCCATGAATTCAACCAAATCAACCGGGTAGTGGGACGAAAGTCAGTGTCCGGCGTGGCGCGCGCGCCGGCGGGCCAGCCGCGCATGCACGCCGCCGAACACGAGCGGCACGAACAGCAACGTCGAAACGGTCGCGAACAGCAGCCCGCCGATCACCGCGCGGCCGAGCGGCGCGTTCTGCTCGGCGCCTTCGCCGAGACCGAGCGCCATCGGCACCATCCCGATGATCATCGCGAGCGCCGTCATCAGCACCGGCCGGATCCGCGTCGCGCCGGCCTCCAGCGCGGCCGTGAGCGGCGGTGCGCCGGCCGCGAGACGCTGGCGCGCGAACGACACGACCAGAATGCTGTTCGCGGTCGCGACGCCCACCGTCATGATCGCGCCCGTCAGCGCGGGCACGCTCAGGTGGGTGCCGGTGATGAACAGCATCCAGACGATGCCCGCGAGCGCGGCCGGCATCGCGCTGATGATGATCAGCGGGTCGAGCCACGACTGGAAATTGACGACGATCAGCAGGTAGACGAGCACGATCGCCATCGCGACGCCCGCGCCGAGGCCGATATACGACGTGCGCATCGTCTCGACCTGGCCGCGCATCGTCAGCTCGGTGCCGCGCGGCAGCGTCGCGCGCGCATCGGACACGATGCGGTCGATCTCGCCCGCGACCGCGCCGAGGTCGCGGCCTTCGACGCTCACGTATACGTCGATCGCCGGGCGGATGTTGTAGTGCGTGATCACGGCCGGGTTCGCGGTGCTGCGCACCTGCACGAGGTTGCCGAGCAGTTGCAGCGGCATGCCGGTGCGGCCGCTCGCCGAGATCGGCGTGCCGAGCAGATCGTCGACCGACGCGATGTTGTATTGCGGGGTCTGGATCTGCAGCGGGTACTGGACGCCGGTGCGCGGGTTGATCCAGAACGACGGCGTCGTCTGCGAACTGCCGGATAGCGAGATCAGCATGTTCTGCGCGACGTTCTGCGCGGAGAGATTGAGCTGCTGCATGCGCGTACGGTCCATGTCGGCCAGCAGGGTCGGCTCGTCGTTGCGTTGCAGCACGTGCACGTCGACGGCACCGGGGATTTGCCTGAACTTTTTCATCAGGCTGCTCGCGATAGTCATGTTACTCGCGAGATCGTTGCCGAGCACCTGCAGGTCGATCGCGGCCGGTTGGCCGAAGTTGAGGATCTGCGTGATGATGTCCGACGGCTGGAAGAAGAACTCGACACCCGGGAAGCGTTCGGGCAGCACCGTGCGCAGTGCCTGCACGTAGTGCTGGGTCGCGCGGTGGCCGGGCTTCAGCGCGATCAGCAGCTCGCCGTCGAGCGTGCCGATCGTGCCCGCGTTGCTGTACGACAGGTTGATGCCGCTCACCGGCAGGCCGAGGTTGTCGACGATCGCACCGAGCTCGTCGGGCGGCACGGTTTCGCGGATCACGCGCTCGACCTGGTCGGCGAGGCGTGCGGTTTCCTCGATCCGGTAGCCGGTCGGCGCGCGCATGTGCAGCCGGATGTTGCCCGAATCGGCATTCGGGAAGAAGTCGCGGCCGAGCACGAACACGAGGCCCGTCGACAGCACGCAGAAGCCGAGGAAGCACATCGCGTAGAAGCGGCGGCGCACCAGCAGGATGCTGAGCAGCACGATGTACCACGCGCGCAGCCGCTCGAACGCTTCGTTGAACGCGTGATGGATGCGCGCGAAGCGCGACGTCGAATGGTCCGGGCCGGTGCTCGCCTGCTGAGGGCGGAACAGCAGCATCGCGAGCGTCGGCACCAGCGTGCGCGACAGCACGTACGACGCGAGCATCGCGAACACGACGGCTTCCGCGAGCGGCACGAACAGGAAGCGCGCGACGCCCGTGAGGAAGAACATCGGCACGAACACGATGCAGATGCACAGCGTCGACACGAACGCGGGCACCGCGATCTCGCCCGCGCCTTCGAGGATCGCGTCGTGAAGGTTCGTACCGAGATGCAGGTGCCGCTCGATGTTCTCGATCGTCACCGTCGCGTCGTCCACCAGGATCCCGACCGCGAGCGCGAGCCCGCCCAGCGTCATGATGTTGATGGTCTCGCCGAGCGCGGCGAGCGCGATCAGCGACGTGAAGATCGACAGCGGAATCGAGATCGCGATGATCAGCGTGCTGCGCCAGTTGCCGAGGAACAGCAGGATCATCATCGCGGTCAGCACGGCGGCGATCAGCGCTTCGTGAATCACGCCCTGGACGGCCGCGTCGACGAACACCGACTGGTCGAACAGCGGCGTAATCGTGAGCCCTTCGGGCAGTGTCGGGATCACTTTCGGCAGCAGCGCCTTCAGGTCGGACACGACCTTGAGCGTCGACGCGTCGCCGCTTTTCAGGATCGAGATGAGCACGCCGCGCTGGCCGTTCTGGCGCACGACGTTGGTCTGCGGCGCGAAGCCGTCGCGTACCGATGCCACCTCGCGCAGGTAGGTCGTCGCGCCGTTGACCGTCTGGATCGGCAGGTTGTTGATGTCGGCGACGGTATCGGCCGACGCGTTGGTGTCGATCCGGTATTCGGTCTGGCCCATCTTCGCGGTGCCGGTCGGCAGCACGAGGTTCTGCGCGTTGACCGCGTTGACGATGTCGGCAGGTGTGAGCCCCTTCGCGAGCAGCGCCTGCGGATCGAGGTCGATCGCGACCACGCGCGTGCGGCCGCCGTACGGGAACGGGATCTGCACGCCCGGCACCGTGATCAGCTGCGGGCGCAGGAAGTTGAGCGCGATGTCGGCGAGCGACTGTTCGCTGAGCGTCTTGCTCGACAGCCCGAGCTGGATCACCGGAATGCTCGAGGCCGAATAGGTGATCACGAGCGGCGGCGTCGCACCCTGCGGCATCTGCCGCACGATCGCCTGCGCGGACGAGACCGTCTGCGCGATCGCCGTCTGCACGTTCGCGCCCGGTTGCAGGAACACCTTCACGACCGCGATGCCGGGCAGCGACGTCGATTCGACGTGCTGGATGTTGTTGACGGTCGTCGTCAGGATCCGCTCATGCACGGACGTGATGCGGTTCGTCATCTCCGTCGCGGAGAAGCCGCTGTAATTCCAGATGACGCTGATCACGGGGATGTTGATCGCGGGCAGCACGTCGACCGGCGTGCGCATCAGCGCAAGCGGGGTGGCCAGCACGATCATGATGGCCATGACGATGAACGTGTAGGGGCGCCTGAGCGCGAGATTGACAATCCACATGGAGGCAGCGGGACAGGCGGTGATCAGGCGTGGGTAAAGGGAACCCGAATGATAGGCGTCGGCATGGAACGGGTTACTGTCGCGAAACTGGCGGAATTGTCAGGTTGGGGCGGGGCGGCCCGGTGCCGATTCAGCAGAGGAAACGCGGCGGGGTGCTGCGGCCGGAAAACGGCCGTGATACCGGACGAGTCGATCGCGTTTGCAGCGCTTGCGTTCATGGGCCCGCGCTCAGATCTGCTCCATCCCGACGCGCGCGAGCGCCCCCAGGTCGACGACGTCGATCTGGTTGTACGCGAGCCGCAGCGCGCCGAGCTTCTCGAGTTGCTGCAGCGCCTGGTTGATGCGCTGCCGGGATACGCCGACGAGCATCCCCAGTTCCTCCTGCGAGATCGACAGCGACGGACCGGTGTCCGGGTACAGGTCGGGATTGAAAAGCTGCGTGAGCGCCTGCGCGACGCGTGCGTCGACGTCCAGCAGCCGGCTGTTCTGGATCGATGCGATGAACTCGCCCATCCGGTTGTTCAACTGGTGGATCACGAAGCGCGTGAACGGCAGGCTCGTGTCGAGCAGCGCGTGGAACGTGTCGACCGGCACGAACAGCACGGTCGAGCGCTGGATCGCGACGACCTCGTACTTGCGCAGTTCGCGCTTGATCACGCTGCCTTCGCCGAACCAGCCGCCCGACGGTACGCCCGAGAACGTGCAGCCGCGCCCCGACGCATTGAAGATCGCGAGCTTCAGCAGCCCGCGATGCACGCCGATCCAGTATTCGGACGGCGCGAGCCGATGGGCGATCACGTCGCCGGCCTCGCACTGCTCGACGCGCGATTGCGCGAGCACGAGCGCCTGGTGCTCGGGCGCGAGCGTGCGGAACCAGGCGCACTGGCCGAACAGCGTGGCCAGCGCCGGCGGCGGGCCCGGTTCGGAAGGGGCGTCGGCCGGGTGGGCGGGCGCGTCGGACAGTGCGGCGAGCGGGTCGTGCATGGGTGCGGGTTTGCGAGGATAGGGATAACGCGCAGCGCGTGAAAGGCACTCTGTCGTTTCGATGACAGACGGCTCACAATAGCGCCCGTTAGGCTGTCGGCAATTGAACCACATCAAAACGATCCGGGGTGGATGGGCCTCGGTCGACAGGACACGGGAGACAGGATCATGACGCAGATGTTCGAGGCCGGACTCGGCCGCCGCGACGCCAATTACGTGCCACTCACCCCGATCGACTTCCTGGTCAGGACGGCGGAAGTCTACGGCGAGCGCCTCGCGATCGTGCACGGCGACGTGCGGCGCACCTGGGGCGAAACCTACACGCGCGCGAAGCAGCTGGCGAGCGCACTCGCGCGGCTCGGCGTCGGTCGCGGCGACACGGTCGCGGCGATGCTGCCGAACATCCCGGCGATGGTCGAGGCGCACTTCGGCGTGCCGATGGCGGGCGCCGTGCTGAACACGATCAACACGCGGCTCGACGTGTCGTCGGTGCTGTTCATGCTGCGTCATGGCGAGGCGAAGGTACTGATCGTCGACACCGAGTATGCGGAATTCGCGCATCGCGCGGCGCTCGAGGTGCCGGGCCTGAAGATCGTCAGCGTGGCCGATGCGATGCCGGCGGACCCCGCGCGCTTCGCGGGCGCGACCGACTACGAGGCGCTCGTGGCAAGCGGCGACGCCGACTACGCGTGGACGCCGCCCGCCGACGAATGGGACGCGATTGCGCTGAACTACACGTCCGGCACGACCGGTGATCCGAAGGGCGTCGTCTATCACCACCGCGGCGCGTATCTCGCGGCGATCAGCAATATCCTCGAATGGGACATGCCGAAGCATGCCGTCTACCTGTGGACGCTGCCGCTGTTCCACTGCAACGGCTGGTGCTTCCCGTGGGCGGTCGCGGCGCGCGCGGGCGTGAACGTCTGCCTGCGCAAGTTCGATGCGAAGACGGTGTTCGACCTGATCCGTCGTGAACGCATCACGCACTACTGCGGTGCGCCGATCGTGCAGAGCGCGATCGCGAACGCGCCGGCCGAATTCCGCGCCGGCATCGACCACACGGTGCATGCGATGGTGGCGGGCGCGGCGCCCGCGCCGGCCGTGATCGCGAAGATGAAGGAGATCGGCTTCGACCTGCTGCACGTGTACGGGCTGACCGAGGTCTACGGCCCGGCGACCGTGTGCGCGAAGCAGGCGCACTGGGAGGCACTGCCCGATGAAGAGCGTGCACGGCTCAATGCGCGCCAGGGCGTGCGCTACCACCTCGAAGCGGGCGCGACGGTGCTCGATCCCGACACGATGGCGCCGGTGCCGGCCGACGGCGAGACGCTCGGCGAGATCATGTTCCGCGGCAACATCTGCATGAAGGGCTACCTGAAGAACCCGAAGGCGACCGACGACGCGTTCCACGGCGGCTGGTTTCATACCGGCGATCTTGCGGTGCTGACGCCGGACGGCTATATCCGGATCAAGGATCGCAAGAAGGACATCATCATCTCGGGCGGCGAGAACATCTCGAGCATCGAGGTCGAGGATGCGCTGTACCGGCATCCGGCCGTGGCGGTCGCCGCCGTCGTCGCGATGCCCGACCCGAAATGGGGCGAAGTGC
This sequence comes from Burkholderia sp. D-99, assembly GCF_011605345.1. Lineage (GTDB taxonomy): Bacteria > Pseudomonadota > Gammaproteobacteria > Burkholderiales > Burkholderiaceae > Burkholderia. The sequence goes on along the minus strand of NZ_JAAOXM010000001.1, from coordinate 844,769 downwards.
CGTGCGCGTTCGTCGAACTGCGCGAAGGCGCGAGCGCGACCGAAGAGGAGATCGTCGCGCATTGCAGGCAGTTGCTCGCGGGCTTCAAGGTGCCGAAGGCCGTGCGGTTCGGCGAGCTGCCGAAAACGTCGACCGGCAAGATCCAGAAATTCCAGCTGCGCAACGCGGTCGGCTCGGACAAGGCGATCGACCTGGCGGGCGACAAGAAGTAGGCGACCCGCCCGGCCTTGGCCGATCATCCGGCGTCCGTCACGCGTCGCGTTCGAGCCGGAACACGCTGACCGCGTCCGACAGTTGCGCGGCCTGGTCGCGCAGCGCGACGGCCGCGCGTTCGGCGTCCGAGATCAGCGACGCATTCTGCTGCGTCGCGTCGCCGATCTGCGTGACGGCCAGGTTCACCTGTTCGATGCCGGTCGATTGTTCGCGCGACGCCGCGCTGATCTCGCCGATCAGCGTGCGGACCTGGTCGACGCGCGCGACGATGTCGCGCATCGTGCCACGCGCGGCGTCCGCGATCCGGTAACCCTGTTCGACGGTCGTCGACGATTCGGCGCTCAGTGCGTCGATCTCCTTGACCGCAGCCGCGCTGCGCTGCGCGAGCGTGCGCACCTCCGCCGCGACCACCGCGAAGCCCTTGCCGTGTTCACCCGCGCGCGCGGCCTCGACGGCCGCGTTCAGCGCCAGGATGTTGGTCTGGAACGCGATGCCTTCGATCGTGCCCGTGATCTCGGCGATCCGGCGCGTTGCGCGGCCAATGTCGTCCATCGTCGCGACCACGCTCTGCACCGCGGCGTCGCCGTTCGTCGCGGCGGCCGACGCGTCGGCGACCAGCGCGTTGGCTTGCGCCGCGTGCTCGGCGCTCTGCTGCACGGCGGCGGTGATCTGTTCCATGCTGGCTGCCGTTTGTTCGACGCTGCTCGCCTGCGTCGCGATCCGCGCGGCCATGTTGCCGCTGCCGGCCGCGATGTCGACCGTGCCGCGCGCGATGTCGGCCGAGCTGTTGCGCACCTGCTCGACGATCCGGGCGAGGCCGTCGCCGATCCCGTCGACCGCCTGCACGAGCCGGCCGATCTCGTCGTTGCCCGCGTGGCCGCGCGTGGCTGCGTCATCGCGGATGCGCATGCTGAGATCGCCCGCCGCATAGCGCTCGGAGGCGCGTGCCGCCGCATCGAGCGGCCGGCTCACGACGCGACGTACCACGATGACGAATAGCGTCGCGAACGCCGCGACCAGCAACGCGCCGATCATCAGGAAGCGGTTGCGGGTGGCGCGCATGCTGGCGAGCAGTTCGTCGTCGAGTGCGATGCCGCCGACGAGCCATTGCCACTGCGGAATCGTCGTGAACGACACGAATTTCGCGGTGGGCCCGCTGTCGTGCGCGGCCGGGTCGGTCGACGTGTACGCGAGCTGCCCTTCGCCGGCAGCGAGCATCTGCGCGTAGGGCGCGCGCGTGTCGTCGGCGGGCCCGCCGGCCGTATCGGGATGCACGACGAAGGTGCCGCGCGACGGGCCCTGCGATGCGTCGAGCACGAAGTAGTAGCCGTTGCTGCCGATCTTCAGCGAACGGATGCCGTCTTCGACGAGCTTGAGTTCGGCTCCGATGTCCAGCCCGACGAACAACGCGCCGATTACGCGGCCGGTCGCATCGGTCACCGGCTTGTATTGCGTGATGTACGGCCGCCCGAACAGCTTCGCGAGGCCCGTGTACACGCGTCCGGCGACGAGCGGTGCGTATGCGGGGCCCGCGCGGTCGAGCTTCGTGCCGACGGCGCGCGCGCCGTCCTGCTTCTTCAGCGATGTCGTGATGCGCACGAAATCGTCGCCGTCGCGCGCGAAGATCGTCGCGATGGCGCCGCTTTTCTTCAGGAACTGGTCGGGAATCGAATAATCGAGGTCGAGCGGCTGGCCGCCCGCGAGGAGCGTCGGCGCGGCGACGCCACCGATGTCGACGGTGCGCGCCGGGTCGAGCGAGAAGTCGGCCGGCAGGAAGCTCGCGAACAGCGACATCGAGCGATTGGCTTCGGCGGTCAGCGCCTTGTCGAACAGGTCGACCATCGCGCGGATCGACTGCTCCTTGTCGGCGATCCGCAGGTGCGCTTCTTCAGCGAGCTGCTGGCCGGCGAAATGGGCGAGTGTCCACGCGAACACGGTAAACAGCAGGGCGACGAGCGCGCACGCCAGCGCGGCCAGACGCGCGCCGACGCTCACCCGGCCCAATTGGGTCAATCTCATGAAACATCCTGAGTGGGGAGGGGGAGGGGCGGAACGCACGCGTCACCGCTAGACGTCCGCTTAATACGGCAACTTTGGCGAAATCTTTAGCGGAACGCCGTCGATGGCGGGCAGGCAGGCGCGCGAGAAGACAGCGGGCGTCAGTGCGTCACGAGCCACGCGACGGCCAGGTAACGGTCGACCTTCGCGATCGTCACGATGGCGAGAAAGTTCGGCAACGGCTCGCGCGGCACGTCCGCGATCACCGTCAGCGGATCGCCGATCACGGGCGCCCACCTCAGCAGCAGCGACCGGCGGCCGTAGCGCGCATACCAGCGCTCGGCGCGCGCGAGCGCGGCGGGCTTGACGGGAAGCCAGCGGCGCTCGCGGAAGTGCTCGGTGCCGCGCCCGAGCGCCCGGTTGATCGCGGAGCCGGCGACGTTGCGGATGCTCGCGACGAGCACCAGCGCCCACGCGGGTTCGCGCCCGGCGAGCAGCAGGCCGGCGAGCACGGCTTCGGACTGGAGCGGGAACAGGGTCGCGGCGACCATCGACACGGCGAACAGGCCGCCGTCAGTGAGCAGTTCGGACATCGCGCGACTGGCGGAATCCGGTGATCCTGCGCGAGATCTGCGAACTGTTGATTGCCCTCCGGCGCGAGGACGAACTCGTGCCGTGGGCGGAGCGGGCCGAGGCGTTCGATCGCGAGGCCGCCGATTTTCTGGTCATGCCGATCGACCTGGCGGGCAGCGACGCGCCGGGCCCGAAGACACGGTAAGCCGCCCGCGCGCGCCGCACGCGCGCCAGCGGGCAGGCGTGGGTCAGGCGCGGATCGTCATCAGCGCGGGCAGCGTCGACACGTCCGGCTGAGCGTCGAGACCCCACAGCCAGTCGAGCGTGCGGCGGGTTTGCGCCGCTTTCCAGTAGGGCCGGACGCACCGCGTGAACTTGGTTTCGAAATCGGCGCGCGTCATCGGATGGTGCGGAAAACCCGGCAGGTCGTCGACTTCGCGGGTGAACTTGCGCCCGTCGTCGGTCACGGCGGTCACGCGGTTCGGCGCGTACTGCGGATAGCGCACCGTCAACGCCGGGTCTTCCACGACCGTGATCCGTTCGATCAGCGCATGCAGCTTCGGGTCGCGCAGCGCCGCCGGCGTGTAGCTCGAGGTCGTGATGTCGCCGTCGAGCATCGCGCGCGCGACAATGTACGGCAGGCTGTGATCGGCGGTCTCGCTGGTCTCGGGCGCCCATTTCTGCCGGTCCTTGCCCGCGGTGACGTAGCCGACCTGCGTCGTCGCGATCTCGATGCTGCGAATGCGGCCGAGGTCGCCGACTTGCGCGGCGACTTCGATCGCCGCCGGAATCGACGTCTGCGTAAGCCCCTGGGCCGGGTAGTATTTCACGATGCAGTCGTTGATGCGGAATCGCCCGCCCCATCCGCCGAACTGCGCCAGGTCGATGTCGAATGCCCCCGAGATCTGCTTGAAGAAGCCGGCTCCGCCCTCGAAGATCGGCGACGGGCCGGTCAATCCCTCGCGCGCCAGGCGTGTTGCGAAGATCGCGTTGCGCGCGGCGTCCGCATCGGCCAGCGCTTTCCAGTTCGACAGTTCCTGGATGCGCGTCTGGTTGAGCGCCATGTGCCCGTTGATCGCGAGATTCACGGCCTGCACGAGCTGCGGCCTCGTCAGCCCCATCAGCCGGCCGGTCGCGAGCGCGACGGCCGGCAGGCTGTAGCAGGTGTGGTCCCAGCCGCGCGGGCTGATCGCGGCCGCGTCCATCAGGCGGCAATTGATTTCGTAGGCCAGCGCGATCGCGAGGATCAGGTCGCGGCCGCTGCTGCGCCCCGATTCCGCCACGGCCAGGCACGGCGCGACGTTGTCGCTCGGGTGGCCGGTTTCCTTGCCCGCGTATGCGTCGTTCAGGTCGAAATAGCGCAACGCGGCGCCGTTGGCGAACGCCGCGAGATCGGGCGTCGTGCGTTGCGTGGTGCCGAGCAGGGTCGCCGTGCCGCCGCCCGTTGCAAGCGCGACCTGCCGGGCGATGCGCACCGGCCCTTCGTCGTGGGCGGCGATTGCACAGCCGAGCGCGTCGATGAAGTGCGATTTGACGGTCTCGACCGTGGCCGCGTCGAGATTCTCGTAACGCAGCGATGCGGCGTAGTCGGCCAGCCGATGGGCGAGGGTGTCGGGCGACGCGGGCGTCTGCGCGCGGGCGTGCAAGGGTACGGCGGCCGCGACGGCGGCGCTCGTCAGGGTGGACAGGAAGTGGCGTCGATTCATGGTGTGGATCATCGGGAAGAAAAGTCTGAGAACGTGCGGGCGGCAGCCGGGCGGCGCTAGAACAGCTTGCGCATGCCGACGGCGATGCCCAGCGAACTGCCGCGGTTGCTGGCGAGCGAATAGTTGAGGATGTGGTAGTTGTAGTCGTCGAAATCGAGCGCGGCGCGCCATGCGTAGCCGCCGGTGAGATAGAGCGTGGTGGCCTTCGACAGCGCGTAGTTGAATTGCACCGTGATCTGCTTCGGGTTGTCGGGATCGGGCACCGGCTGGCCGGCCGCGGGATTCTGCTTGCCGATGTCCTCGTAGTAGAACGCGCCGATCACCTGCAGCGCGGGCGTGACCATGTAACGCGTGCCGAGCCAGTAGAAATTGAAGCGCGTGACGACGCCGGGCGTGGTGACGCTGCCGTTCGCATGGGCGAAGCCCGCGATCAGTTGCGCGGCGCCCACCGTGTAGATCGCGGAGGCCGCGTAGCGCCGGAAATGGGTGATGTCGGCGGGCTGCGTGCCGTTGACGTTGTCGTAGGCGGCGGCCACCGACAGCGCCGGCCCCGTGTACTCGAAGCCGATCCCCGATGCCGCGCCGCTGCGAAACGATCCCGGCGTACCGCCGAACGCGTAGTGCGCCTGGATCGCGATCGGCCCGTAGGTCACGCGATATTTCGCCATGTTGTTCTCGCGGAAGTTCAGCCCGACGATCGCGCCGGCCGGCTCGTAGATCGTCGAGTACGCGACGGTCGGCGAGTAGTGTTCCATCACGTCGAAGAGCGTCGTGTACTGGCGGCCCAGGCGCAGCGTGCCCCATGCGTCGTGCTGGAAGCCGACCCAGGCGGCGCGGTCGAAACCGCCGGAGTTGCTGCCGCTGTTGAGGTTGATCGTGCTTTCCAGCCGGAACACGGCCTGCCAGCCGCCACCGAGCGCTTCCCCGCCCTTGATGCCCCAGCGCGAGCCGCTCTTGCCGCCCGAACCCATCCGCACGAGCGAACCGGAGCCGCCCGGCGTGGCGGTGCTCTGGTGCGTGAGGTATTCCGTGTAGATATCGGCGACGCCGTACAGCGTCAGGCTGCCTTGCGCGCTGGCGGTGGCGGATGCCACGCCGAGGCCGCAGAGCGCGACCAGCTTCTTCTTCATCCTTGTCTCCTGTTTTTCGGTGTTGTTGTGTTTGTGTCGGTCATGCGAATCGATGTGACAGTCGGCGCCCGAGGGGGGCGACGTGCCGTGCCGGACCCACGTAGCGCGGCGCCGCACGGCAGCTGGCCACGCAAGGCGGCACGGCTGCAAGCCCGTGCCGCGCGCGAACCGGCGCTAGCGCGGCGCGGCCTGCGCGCGGCTCATGGCCGCCTGGCGCCGCGCGAGCACGCGCCGCGCGCGTTCGACCGCCGGCGCGTCGACCATCTTTCCGTCGACGCGCAGCGCGCCGAGCCCGTCCGCACGTGCGGCTTCGTACGCGTCGACCAGCGTCTGCGCGGCCCGGGTTTCGTCGTCCGTCGGGGCGAATGCGCGGTTCAGGATCGGCACCTGCGCGGGATGGATGCAGGTGGCGCCGGCGAACCCCATCGCCTTCGAGCGTTGCGCCATGCGTGCGAACGCATCGAGATCGTCGAGCGAGTCGGGCGTGCCGGCGAGGCCCAGCGGCAGCACGCCGGCCGCGCGCGCGGCGATGACCAGCAACTGCTTGGGCACGTTCAGCACGTCCGCACTGGCGTCACTCTCGCAGTGCAGCGCGAAATCGCCGCCGCCGAGCATCAGCGCGGCGATGCGCGGCGACGCGCGGGCGATCCGCGCTCTCGCCTCGAACGCGCCCGGGGTCTCGATCAACGCGATCACGCGGGTCGCGCCGTGCGCGACGCCGTGTTCGTCCTCCAGTTCGCCGAGCAGCGCGTCGATGGCCTCGAGGTGCGACGCGCCGAGGACTTTCGGGATCGCGACGCCGCCGGCTCCGGCGGCCACGGCGGCGCGCAGGTCGAGCGCCAGCCATTGCAGCGAGCTGTTGACCCGGACGAGCACGTCGCTGCCCGACGCCTTCAGGCGCGGCACGGCCGCCGCCAGCGCGTCGCGCGCGAGCGCTTTCCGGTCCGTCGGCACGCTGTCTTCGAGGTCCAGCAGCAGCGCGTCCGCGCCGCACGTCGCGGCCTTGTCGACGAAGCGCGGGATGTGAGCCGGTACGTACAGCAGCGAGCGCCAGTCGGGTGCGGTGGTGGCATGGATTTTCATGTGTTTTTTTATAAAATGAAAGTGACTTTCATTTTTGTGCGAATCGAGAGGATTCGTCAATATCGATGTTTACCCGACGAAACAAAGGGAATTTAGAGTTGATACGAGGTCGGTCGATGACGTTCCCTGTTGACAGGATGGGCGCCATCCATAAAAATGAAAGTCACTTTTGTTTTTGTGTGGGCGCGCCACGGCGCCGTCCGGCCCGGTTTTTCTTTGCGAGGTAGGTATGAATGCTCAGGCAGATGGCGGCGTCTCGGCCGTCAATCGTGCGTTGTCGGCGCTGCTGGCGTTCGGCGATGCGCCGAACGGGTTGATGCTCGCGCAGGTCAGCGACGCGACGGGGCTCAACATGAGCACGTTGCTGCGCCTGTTCGAATCGCTCGAGATGTTCCAGTTCGTCAAGCGTATGCCCGACGGCCGTTATGTGCTCGGGCCGGCCACGTTCCATCTCGGCATGATGTACCGCGAGTCGTTCCATCTGCGCGAACACGCGGTGCCGCTGCTGGCGCGGCTGTCGGAGGAAACCGCCGAGACCTCGGCGTTCTATGTGCGCGACGGCGACGAGCGCGTCTGCCTGTTCCGCGCGTTTGCGCAGCGCGCCGTCCACACCAACGTGCGCGAAGGCGACCGTTTTCCGCTGGAGGCCGGGGCGGCCGGCCGGGTCCTGCTCGCGTTCTCGGGCACGCGCGGCGGCGATTACGACAAGGTTGCCGAGCAGGGCTACGCGGTGTCGATCGCCGAGCGCGACCCGGAGAGCGCGGCGATCGCCTGCCCGGTGTTCGGCGTGGGCCGCTCGCTGGCCGGCGCGATCTCGCTGGGCGTGCCGCGCTATCGCTTCAACAAGAAGGTGCTCGCCGATTACCTGCCGCGCGTGCAGGCCGCGGCAAGCGAACTGACCCATACGCTGGGCGGCGACTTGCCGGTATCGGGCAGCGTGCCCGCGGTGATCGGCCCGCAAGGCGAACTGCAGGATTAATCCACCAGGAGAATCGTAATGTCGGAACCCTTGGCGCAAGCCGGAACCGAACCAGACGGCCACGCGGGCCGGATCGGGCCGCTCCACGGCCGCCAGTTCGACGTGAACGCCGCCGGCCCGCTGGCGGGCGTGCGCGTGGTCGACCTGTCGCGGCTGATGGCCGGCAACATGCTGAGCGTGCAGCTCGCGGATTTCGGTGCGGACGTCATCAAGGTCGAGCCGGTGCAGGGCGATACGCTGCGCGCGGTCGGCGCGGGCGGCATCAGCACGAACTGGAAGGTGTACGGGCGCAACAAGCGCAGCGTGTGCGTCGATTTGCACACGCCCGAAGGCATCGACATCGTGCTCGCGCTGGTGAGCGAGGCCGACGTGTTCATCGAGAGCTTCAAGCCCGGCGTGCTCGAGCAGATGGGCCTCGGCCCGGACGTGCTGCTGGCGATCCGGCCGAAGCTCGTGATCGCGCGCATTTCCGGGTGGGGGCAGACCGGGCCGTACCGCCACAAGCCGGGCTTCGGCACGCTCGCGGAGGGTTACTCGGGTTTCGCGGCGATCAACGGTTTCGCCGACCGCGAACCGGTGCTGCCGCCGATGTTTCTCGGCGACATGACGGCCGGTTTGTCCGGCGCGATCGCCGTGATGGTCGGATTGTGGGCGCGCGAGGCGAACGACGCGCCGGGCCAGGTGATCGACGTGTCGTTGTTCGAGCCGCTGCTGTCGATCCTCGGGCCCTCCGCGGCGAACTATGCGATGACCGGCAAGGTCAAGCCGCGCACGGGCAGCCGCTCCACCAACACCGCGCCGCGCAACGCGTATCGCACGCGCGACGACCGGTGGCTGTGCCTGTCGAGCTCGACGCAGACGATGGCGGAGCGCCTGTTTCGCGCGATCGGGCGGCCCGATCTCGTGGACGATCCGCGCTATCGCACCAACGTGTTGCGCGTGCAGCACGCGCAGCAGCTCGACGAGATCGTCGGCGGCTTCATTGCCGCGCGCGACCTGGCCGACAATCTCGCGTTCTTCGAGGAAGCGGGCGTGACGGCCGGACCGATCCACGATATTAGCCAGGTTGTTCAGGACCACTATGTGATCGAGCGGGAAGCGCTGGTGAACGTGCCGGACGAGGACGTCGGCACGCTGCCGATGCACAACATCGCGCCACGCTTCTCCCAGACGCCGGGCACGTTCCGGCGGCCGGCGCCGCGGCTCGGCGAGAACAACCGCGACATCCTCGAGCCGTTGCTGGGCGAGCGTGAATTCGCGCGCCTCGCCGAACGCGGGGTGATCCGTCACGGATGACGGGGGCGGGCACGCGCATCCGCGGCCCGCGACAACGACAATCAAGGAGACATCCGACATGAAACCGCGCTGGACACACCGGCCGCCCGGCTCGAACTGGGGCGATTTTGGCGACGACGACCAGAAGGGGCGCCTGAACTGGCTCACGCCGCAGAAGACGCTGGAGGGCGTGCGCGAGGTGCGCGAGGGGCGCGTGTTCTCGCTCAGCCTGCCGCTCGACGTGCCGCACGGCGGGGGGCTCAACGCGCGGCGGCTGCCGCCCGCGATCATGCCCGCGTTGCTGCACGGCAAGCCGTACTTCGGCTATCGCGCGGACGAGCAGGTCGCGCATGCGACGGACGTCGTATGCGACGACGCATTCTGCCTGCACTCGCAATTCTCGACCCAATGGGATGCGCTGTCGCACGTCGGCGGCTTGTTCGACGCGGATGGCGACGGCGATGCGGAAGCCGTGTTCTACAACGGCTACCGGATGGGCGAGCACGTGCGGGTGCCGGAGGCCGGCGCGCAGGTCGGCGGCGCCCGTGCGCTCGGCATCGAGCACATGGCGGCGACCGGCGTGCAGGGGCGCGGCGTGATGATCGACCTGCGGCACCATTTCGGCGATGCGCGCCGCAAGGTCGGCTACGCGGATCTCATGGCGGTGATGCGGGCCGACGAAGTCGTGGTCGAGCGCGGCGACATCGTCTGCCTGCATACCGGCTTCGCCGACCTGCTGCTCGAAGCCGAGGTGCCGGGGCACGCGCCGGACGTGCACGCCGCCTGCTGCGTGCTCGACGGCGACGATCCGCGGCTGCTCGAATGGATCGACGTGTCCGGGCTCGCGGCGCTGGTCGCGGACAACCACGCGGTCGAAGAGCGTCCGCGGGCGCCGCTGCCGCGCGCCGAACGCGGGCCGCTGATGCCGCTGCACGCGCTGTGCCTCTTCAAGCTCGGCATCCATCTCGGCGAGTTGTGGCACCTCACGCCGCTCGCGCGCTGGCTGCGCGAGCACCGGCGCAATCGCTTCCTGTTGACGGCGCCGCCACTGCACCTGCGCGGCCTTGTCGGCTCGCCGGTCAATCCGGTCGCGACCGTCTGAGCGCGGCGCGACGCCCGAATTCCTTTCCGGAGACAGCAGCATGTCCAACTCAACCGCGCTTGCCGTGACGGCGCGCATCGACCGTCTGCCGCCGACGGCCAGCATCTGGGGCCTCGTGCTGATGCTGAGCGTCGGCGGCTTCTTCGAGGTCTACGACCTGTTCCAGATGACGTATCTGCCGGCCGGCCTCGTCAGCGACGGGATCTTTCACGTCGGCGCGAAGGGCCTGTTCGGCCTGTCCGACCAGGCGACGCTTGGCGCGGCGACGTTCATCGGCCTGTTCATCGGCGAAATCGCCGTGGCGCGGCTGGCCGACCGTTTCGGGCGGCGCGCCGTCTTCACCGGCTCGCTGCTGCTCTATACGCTCGCCAGTCTCGCGATGTGCGTGCAGCAAACGGCCGTCGGCATCCACCTGTGCCGGCTGGTCGCGGGTATCGGCGTGGGCGCCGAGCTGATCACCATCGGCGCGTACCTCACCGAACTCGTGCCGAAAGGCATGCGCGGCCGCGCATTTGCCGTATGTTTCGCGATCGGCTATCTCGCGATGCCGGTGCTCGCGCTCGCGTCATGGCTGCTCATCCCGCGCGCGCCGCTCGGCCTGTCCGGCTGGCGCTGGGTGATTCTCCTGGGCGGCAGCGGCGCGGTGATCGTCTGGTGGCTGCAATCGCGGATTCCGGAATCGCCGCGCTGGCTCGCGATGCACGGCCGCGCGGACGAAGCCGAGGCGGTGCTGGGGGCGATCGAGGCACGCGTCGCGCGTGAATACGGCCGGCCGCTGCCCGATGTGCCGCCCGTCGCGGCGGGCGAAGCGGAAACCGTGCGCGCGGTGTCGATGTGGGATGCCGGCCTGCGGGGCCGGACGCTGATGCTGATCGCGTTCAACGCGTGCCTGAGCATCGGCTTCTTCGGCTTCAGCCAGTGGCTGCCGAGCCTGCTGGCCGCGCGGGGCACGCCCGTGACGCAGAGCCTGCTCTACGCGTTCCTGATCGCGTTTGCGTATCCGCTCTCGCCGCTCGCGGCAGGCCTGTTCTCCGATCGCATCGAGCGCAAGTGGCTGATCGTGGCGGCGGCGTTCGGCGTCGCGCTGTTCGGGACGGCATTCGCGATGTCGTCGTCGACGGCCGCCGTGATCCTGTTCGGTATCCTGATCACGTTCTGCAATACGACGCTCGCGAGCAACGCGACCGCGTACCAGGCGGAAGTCTTCCCGACGGCGATCCGCAGCCGTGCGCTGGGGTTCGTCCATTCGTTCGGCCGGCTGACCGGCGTGGCGAGCAGCTATCTGATCGCGCTGATCCTCGCGCATCTCGGGGTGCCGGCGGTGTTCGCGCTGATCGGCGCGAGCATGCTGGTCGTGATGCTGTCGATCGGGATCTTCGGGCCGCGCACCAACCACCGCTCGCTCGACGAAATCGCAGCGCCGGCGGCCACACCGGCAGACGCGTCCGGTGCGCCGGACCGGTATCGCGGCCCGGCCGTGCGCGCGCGGCAACGGTAGTCCGGCCGGGGCGGCTTGCGTGCGGGCGTCGCGGGTTCAGGGGCGGCGCGTCAACCGCGTCAACCGGGAACGAGCCACACGATCACGAGATACCGGGCGACTTTCGCGACGGTGACGATCGCGAGGAACGACGGCAGCGGCTCGCGCAGCACGCCGGCGATCATCGTCAGCGGATCGCCGATCACGGGCGCCCAGCTCAGCAGCAGCGACCAGCGGCCGTAGCGCCCATACCAGCGCTCGGCGCGCGCGAGCGCCGCGGGCTTGACGGGAAACCAGCGGCGCTCGCGGAAGTGCTCGATGCCGCGCCCGAGCGCCCAGTTGATCACGGAGCCGGCGACGTTGCCGATGCTCGCGACGAGCACCAGCGCCCACGCGGGTTCGCGTCCGGCGAGCAGCAGGCCGGCGAGCACGGCTTCGGACTGGAGCGGGAACAGGGTCGCGGCAACCATCGACACGGCGAACAGGCCGCCGTAAGTGAGCAATTCGGACATCGCGCGATTGTACCGGGCGCGCCGCGCCGTTCTCACGCGGAATGAGCGCAACAACGGACCGGTTTCGGGTGAAAATCGGCGCTTTGGGGAGCGCGTGAGAGCGTCGACATATGCACGATCAGGCAAGCAACGAGGCGATGGAGCTGGATCTCGAGCGGCGGCTGCAGGCGGCTTTTGGCCGGTACGGGAACGACTGGCGGAATCCGGTGATCCTGCGCGAGATCTGCGAACTGTTGATTGCCCTCCGGCGCGAGGACGAACTCGTGCCGTGGGCGGAGCGGGCCGAGGCGCTCGATCCCGCGGCTGCCGATTTTCTGGTCATGCAGGCGCTTGCGCTGAATCTGCAGGGGCATCACGGCGAGGCGGCCGCGGTCTGGGTACGTCATGCTGCGCTGGCCGGCGACCCGTTGCTGGACCGGCTGCGGCTCGGCTACAGCCTGATGATGGCCGGCGACCTGGCGCGCGCGATCACGCTGCTGAGCGAAGCGCGGCACCTGGCGGCATCGGGCAACCCGCAGATCCGGGTCGTCGCCGAACACCTGCTCGGCGAGTCGATGCTCAAGGCCGGGGATCCGGGCGGATTCACACAATGGCAGAAGCGCAATGCGCCCGGCGGCGACTGCGGGAGCTATCAACCGGCCGGGGTTCCCGACTGGGCCGGCGAGGCCGACTTGCAGGGCCGGCGCGTGCTGGTCACGCACCAGCTGGGCTTCGGCGACAACTTCCTGCTGGCGGCGTGCGTGGCCGACTGGCAAGCGGCCGGCGCGCGCGTGATGCTCATCTGCGCCCCCCAGATTCTTGCGCTCATGCAGGCATCGCTGCCCGGTTGCGAAGTCATCAGCGCCGCGCGCCCGCTGCACGTGCGGGAGCCGTTGCCCGATGACGTCCAGGCGCGCGTCGACGCATTCGCGCCGCACCTGCACGCCCAGCTGCTGCAACTCCCGCTGCTGAAGATGACGACGGGGCAGTCGATCGCCGCACACCGTTTTCGTCCGTACCTGAAGGCGCCCGACGATAAACGGCGTGCGGCGCAGGCCTGGGCGCAGCAGCTGCGCGCGCAACATCCGGGGAAGCGACTGGTCGGGCTGTTCTGGGATTGCAACCAGCGCCATGAGCCTGAGCTGGGCGCCGCGATGCGTTGCTGGGCCAGACGCCGCAGTATGCCGATCGGGGAGATCGAACGGATCGTCGCGGCGCGCCCGGTCGCCGACCGGGTCCACTTCGTCACGCTTCACCATCCGATAGTCGAGGAGCGGGCCGGCGGCATGCCGGTGGTCAACGTCAGTCGGTATCTCCCCGGCATCTATCATTTCGACGATACGGCCGCCTGCATCGGTGAGCTCGATGCGGTATTCGCGGTCGATTCGGCGGTTTCCAACCTGGCCGCGATGATGGGCAAGCCGGTGTGCGTGCCGGTCAATACGTCGGGCGACTGGCGCTGGGGGCACGAGGGGCGCTCGACGCCATGGGTCGCGGAAGCGACGGTGCTTCGGCAGGCGCGCGAAGGCGACTGGGATCCGGTCGTGACGGACGCGATCGCGTGGCTGTCGTCGCATTGAACCGTGCGCGAGCCGAAGCGCCGCCACGCCCGCGGCGCGGCCGATACGTACCGAAGCGGCCGCGCCGCACGGCCAATTCAATCAGTTCCAGCCGACCATGATCGCGCCCATCCCGACGAGCAGCCCGCCCGTCACGCGGTTCATCGCGCGCATCCGCGCGGGCCGCTGCAGTGCGCGGCTCAGCCGGTGCGAGAACAGCGCCATCGACGCGACGCCGCCCGCGAACAGCACCGCGAACGTCGCGGCGAGCAGCAGGAACTGCTGGTTCAGGCTCCAGTCGGCGCTCGGGACGATGAACTGCGGGAAGAACGACGGGAAGAACAGCAGCGTCTTCGGATTCAGGCCCGAGGTCGCAAGGCCGCGCCAGAACAGCGCGCGATGCGAGTCGGTCTCCGACGTTGCTGCCACGGCGGGCCCGGTCGACACGGCGGGCGCGCCGGCCGGCGCGCGGCTGAGCCATTGCTTGCAGCCGAGCCAGACGAGGTAGGCTGCGCCGGCCCAGCGCAGCACGGTCAGCGCGCGCTCGTCGAGATGCACGAGCGAATTCAGGCACAGCGCGGTCAGCGCGAGTTGCAGCAGCACGGCGAGCGTGCCGCCCCAGACGCATGGCAGCGCGCGGCGCCAGCCGGTGCGCAGCGCCTGGTTCATCGTGAGCAGGTTGACGGGGCCGGGGGCGTAGACGAGAACGGCGGAAGCAGCGAGAAACGAGAGGTAAAGCCTGAACGACATGACGGATAGGGCAGGAACAGGAACACGGGCGCCGAAGCCGCGCGGCCGGATAGGCGCGCGGGCGGCGGGGAATCGCATGCCTGCTGGCCGGCACCGCAACTCGTGATTGCGGCCGTGCGTCCCGGTGCGAAGGGGTTGTCGCGGGGAGCGTGCCGGACAACAGGCATGGGGAAAAATATATCAAGGGGCCGGATTAAAAGGCTTCCGCTTTTCCACACAAACCGACACAAATCCGGAATGTCGTTCAGATAGAATCCCAGTTTTCAGTAGAAGATTCTTCTCGCCATGGCCACACGTGAACGCTCGCCGAAAACGCTCGACAGCCAGGACCGCAAGATCCTCGGTGCACTGCAGAAAAATGCGCGGCTGTCGAACGCCGAACTGGCCGAACAGATCGGCATGTCGACCACCGCGTGCTGGAACCGCACACGGCAGCTCGAGGTGGATGGGTACATCGACGGGTATGTCGCGCTCGTCAACCAGCGGAAGCTGGGCTATGCGGACATCGTGATCCTCGAAGTCACGCTCGATCGCCATGAGGACGACGCGCTCGCCCGTTTCGGCGAGGAGCTCGCGGCGCTGCCCGAGGTGCTCGAGGCGTATCTCGTGTCGGGCGAGTACGACTACTGGATCAAGGTCGCGGTGGACGGCACGGCCGGCTACGAGCGCTTCCTGCGCGAAAAGCTGTACAAGATTTCGAGCATCCGTCACAGCCGCTCGATGTTCGCGCTGCGCTGCATGAAGGACGTGCCGTCGATTCAGGTGTGAGGAAGGCGGGATGAGAGGCGGCCGTCGTTGAAACGACGGCGCATGCAGCTGCGCGTATGCGCGGAGAAAGCCGGCAATCGGGCGAGGGACAAGGCGTGTGGCGCGGCCCGGTACCCGGGCGGGCAACACGGATGAATCTTCCGTCCGTGACGATCCGGCGTAAGCGTGTGCTTGCTGGATAACGGCTGCCCGCCCGGGCAACCGTCAGACAAAACCGCGCCGATGCCGAATCGATATCGATTCGATGCCGATTGTCGCCGGCATCGGCTTTAAAGCGACTTCGACACGCTCCCGACGCAGGGAGCGCATTCAACCGGAACAACGCCGGCCGGGTTCCACGTTGCTCGCCTCACCAGACGTTGCCCGGCGCCGCGGCCTCGTGGCGCGCTTCCGGGCAAGCGGATCAGGCACTGCATCGTGCCGCCGGCTGGCGGGTGGTCACGCCATTTAGTGCGGCAGACGTGCGTGTGCTTCAGCGATGACTTCGCAGGTCTCGAGGTGGAGTGCCCAAGCTTCTGCAATCAGCTCGCCCATACGTGCGAGCCAGCCAGCGGATTCGGTGGAACGGTCGGAGATGTTAGACGTTTGCATGACGAAGCCCCGTATAGGTGGCGAGTTAGGGATAACCCTAATCATAGCGAAACACCTCCGCTTTGTGAAATGCGATTTCGTTATATGAGAATTACTGACAATTTGTGTTGCTGCTTCGCAACATGAATATCGGGCGTCTTTGCGTGGCGCATCGGCGTGGCCCACCGGCGCGGTGAGGCCGTGCCTGCACGGCCTCGCATGGAAGCAGAACCAGGAGCGGGAATTCGGGCAGCGGGGAGGATGGCGGAAGCGGCGGGCGGCGGCTTACCGGCCGATCCACCCGAACCGCCACGACAGCCGCCGCGTCGCGGCGAGCAACGCCTGCGCGAGATCGCTGTCCGGCCCGCGCGGAAAGCCGCGCGACGAACCGATGATCGCGATCACGAGCCGGATGCTGCCGGTGTGATCGAACACGGGCGCGGCGACCGTCCCGATGCCCGGCACCGGCGCGTCGAACGCGAAATCGAGCGCGTCCGCGCGGATCGTCGCGAGCCGCGCGCGGAACACGTCGTCGGCCGGCGTGGCGATGCGGCCCGCGAGGCGCACGGGTTCGTCGGCGAGCAGGTCGGCCAGCACGTCGTCGGACATGCCGGCTGCGAAGATCCGTCCGATCGCCGTATTGACGAGCGACATCACGGTGCCGACCTGAAGGCTCACGTGCTGCGGCCGCGCCGATTCCTCGAGGCGGATCACTGTCGGGCCGAGCGGGCCGAGCGTCGCGGCCGCCACGCTCATGTCGGTCGCGCCGGCCAGCGCGACGATCTCGGCTTCCGCGTCGCGGGTCGGCGACACGCGCTGCATTGCGATCAGGCCGAGCGCCTGCCCGAGCGGGCCGCCGCCGAAGCAGCCCGCGTCGTCGCGGCTCAGCAGGCCGATCTTCTGCAGGCTGACGAGGTGTGGAAAGGCCTTCGCGGCCGGCATGCCGGCCGCTGCCGCGAGATCGCGCAGCGCCAGCGCGCGGCCCGCCGACACCAGCGCGAGCAGCAGCTCGCCGGTGCTGTCGAGCGCATTGATCCCGCGCTGCGCCTTCGCATCGTCGGCCAGCGCGGGCGGCACGTGCGGGGCGACCGGGGCCGGGCCGGATGCGGGCGGCGGTGCGTCGTGCGCCGCGTCGAGCGACGCGCTCGCCTGCCGTGCCGCGTCGCGCAGTGCCGCCGCGATCGGGCCGTCCCAGGCGACATCGATCGAGCCCGGCGAACCGATCACCGTCAACGCGAGTTGCAGCTTGCCCGCCGCGTCGAACACCGGCACGCACATCGCGCTGACGCCGGGGCTCGGCAGGTCGACGCCGCGCTCGATCCCGCGTGCGCGGATCGCATCGAGTTCGGCCTGCGGCACGCCGGTATCGGGCACCGGCTGCTCGGCGCCCGCCAGCGTATCGCCCGCGCCGGCCTGGCTGGCCGCCATCGCGTCGAGTTGCGCGGGGTCGCCGAACGCGCGGAACACACGGCCGGTGGCCGTCGTGTCGAGCGACATTACCGAGCCGACGTGCAGGTTCACGTGCAGCGGATAGCCGCCGTGCTCGATGCGCACGATCGTCGGCCCGAGCGCGCCGGGCACCGACAGCGCAACGCTCAGGCCGACCGCCTCCGCGAGCCGCGCTGCATGCGGCAGCGCCGCGCGATAGGCCGGCTGGCGCTCGATCGACATCAGCCCGAGCCGCAGCGACAACGGGCCCGGCTCGTAGTTGCCGGTGATCGCGTCGCGCTTCACGAGCGCGTGCCGCGTCAGGCTGACGAGATAGGTGTGCGCCTGCGCGGTCGACAGGTCGGCCGCCGCGGCCAGCTCGGACAGCCCGAGCGGCTTGCGCCGGCGCGCGAGCGCGTCGAGCAGCCGGCCGCCGACCTCGACGCTCTGGATCCCGCGCTGCGCCTTGGGCGGCGCGTCGTCTGCGCTGACTTCGTGGTTCTGCACGCGATGATTCTTCCGTTGACGAAACCCCGCATGGTATCCGACGCCATTTATCGCGCCAGCCCGCAGGTTTACCCGTATTAAACAATAGCAAGCGACTTTGTCATTGACAAATATTTGGCGCGGGAAGATGATCCGCTCACTCCCCTCAACACATGGCTCGCAGCCACGGAACGCAACATGGCCAAAGCATTCGCCTCCCAAGCCGATCTGGAAGAGAAGAAAGTCACCTGGACGAAGCTGTCCGAGAACGCGTACGCGTACACCGCCGAAGGCGACCCGAACTCGGGCGTGATCATCGGCGACGACAGCGTGCTGATCGTCGACACGACCGCGACGCCCGCGATGGCGCAGGACCTGATCGCGAAGATCCGCAGCGTGACCGACAAGCCGATCAAGCACGTCGTGCTGTCGCACTACCACGCGGTGCGCGTGCTCGGCGCGTCCGCGTATTTCGACGAAGGTGCGCAGCACGTGATCGCGAGCCGTGGCACGTACGAGATGATCGTCGAGCGCGGCGAGGCCGACATGAAGTCGGAGATCGAGCGTTTCCCGCGCCTGTTCGCCGGTGTCGAGACGGTGCCCGGCCTGACCTGGCCGACGCTCGTGTTCGAGCGCGAGATCACGCTGTTCCTCGGCAAGCTCGAAGTGAAGATCATGCACGTCGGCTCGGGCCACACGAAGGGCGACACGATCGTCTGGTTGCCGTCGCAGAAAGTGCTGTTCTCGGGCGACCTCGTCGAATACGACGCTGCGTGCTACTGCGGCGACGCCCAGCTCGAGCAGTGGCCGGCCACGCTCGAGGCGCTTCGCGCGCTGAACGCCGAGAAGCTCGTGCCGGGCCGTGGCCCCGCGCTGCTGAACCCGGCCGAAGTGAACAAGGGCCTCGACTACACGAAGGATTTCGTCACGACGCTGCTCGCGCAGGGCCGCAAGGCCGTCGAGCAGAAGCTCGACCTGAAGGCGTCGATGGCGCTCACGCGTGAAGCGATGGACCCGAAGTTCGGCCACGTGTTCATCTACGAGCACTGCCTGCCGTTCGACGTGTCGCGCGCGTTCGACGAAGCGAGCGGCATCACGCATCCGCGCATCTGGACGGCACAGCGCGACAAGGAAATGTGGGCCGCGCTGCAGGACTGAGCGGCTTGCGCAGGCGGGGTGTCCGACAGGGCGCCCCGCCTTTTTTCTGAAGCGGCGACCGGCCGCGGCGTTCCGCCGTCTTTCCGTCTGCCGTCATCCGAGCTCACAAGAAAGCAGGGCGCACGTACGCCCTGGGAGACGGCTGCGCGCCCGAATCGCGCAGCCTGTTTGGAGAGAGACATGCCCCAATCGCTTCCTGCCGAAGCGACGCTCGCGCACGCGAGCGCTTCGGCTGCCGTATCCGCCGCCACGGACGACGCGCTGCTGTTCCGCAAGATTGCATGGCGGATCGTGCCGTTCCTGTTCCTCTGCTACGTCGTATCGTTCCTCGACCGCATCAACATCGGCTTCGCGCAGTTGCAGATGAAGCACGACCTCGGCTTCAGCGACGCGATGTACGGCCTCGGCGCCGCGGTGTTCTACGTCGGCTACGTGTTCTGTGAAGTGCCGAGCAACCTGCTGCTCGCGCGTTTCGGCGCGCGCCGCACCTTCACGCGGATCATGTTGCTGTGGGGCATCGCGTCGACCGGGATGATGTTCGTGTCGCAGCCGTCGCATTTCTATGTGCTGCGGTTCCTGCTCGGCGTGTTCGAAGCGGGCTTCTTCCCCGGCATCGTGCTGTACCTCACCTACTGGTTCCCCGCGAACCGGCGCGCGGCCGCGATCTCGGTGTTCTTCGCGGGCGTCGCTGTGGCCGGCGTGCTCGGTGGCCTGATGTCGGGCTGGATCATGCGCGACATGAGCGGCGTGCTGGGCCTGCACGGCTGGCAGTGGATGTTCGCGATCGAAGGCGCGCCGGCGATCCTGCTCGCGTTCGTCGCGTTCACGCGGCTGGTCGACCGGCCGCAGGACGCCGCGTGGCTCACGTCCGATGAAAAGGCGCGGGTCGCCGCGCTGTGCGCCGAGGGCCGCAGCCACGGCAACGCGCACGACACGCGCAGCCTCCGGGCCGCGCTCGCGAACCCGCGCGTGTACCTGTTCGCGTTCATCTATTTCTCGCTGACCTGCGCGTCGCTGACGCTCAACTTCTGGATGCCGCTGATGATCCGCGACTTCGGCGTGACCGACGTCGTGGCCGTGAGCCTGTACACGGTCGTGCCGAACGCGGTCGGCGCGGTGGGGCTGATCCTGATCGCGCGCCGTTCGGACCGGACCGGCGAGCGCCGCAAGCACTTCGCGTGCTGCACGATCGGCGGCGGGCTCGCGCTCGCGGCGCTGACGCTGCACCTGCACAGCTTCGCGGCGATGCTCGCGTGCCTGTCGATCGCGGCGACGCTGATCTTCGCCGCGCTGCCGATCTTCTGGGCCGTGCCGACCCGTTACCTGTCGGGCAACGCGGCCGCGGCCGGGATCGCGCTGATCAGCAGCATCGGGATCACGAGCGGCATCGTCAGCCCGTGGGTGATCGGGATGATCCGCACGCGCACCGGCAGCATGGATCTCGCCGTGTATCTGCTGGCCGCGCTGCTGGTGGCGAGCGGCGTCGCGCTGATGCTCGGCGTGAAACGCGAAGCCGCGCCGCACGACTGAGCGGGCAACGGCCGGTCGCTGCTCGCGGGCGGCGGCGACTGGCGCCACGTGTTCGCCCCGTACCCGAATCCATCGAGGAGACGATCGATGTCAGCCCCTCTTCAAGCCGACGCCGCGCGTGGCGTCGCGTCCGGCGCCGCTTCCACCGACGACGACGCGCTGTACCGGCGCATCGGCGCGCGGATCATCCCGTTCCTGTTCATCTGCTACATCGTGTCGATCCTCGATCGCAGCAACATCGGCTTCGCGCAGCTGCAGATGCGGCAGGATCTCGGCCTGACCGATGCGATGTACAGCCTCGGCGCGGTGCTGTTCTTCGTCGGCTACGTGCTGTTCGAGGTGCCGAGCAACGCGCTGCTGCGCCGCTTCGGTGCGCGTCGCACGTTCGCGCGGATCATGTTCCTGTGGGGCGCGGTGTCGGTCGCGATGATCACCGTCGACAGCGCGAAGCATTTCTACGTGCTGCGCTTCCTGCTCGGGCTGTTCGAGGCCGGGTTCTTTCCGGGCGTGGTGTTCTACCTGACGTACTGGTATCCGGCACGGCGACGCGCGTCGGTGCTGTCGATCTTCTACGCGGGCGTCGCGGTGGCCGGGATGGTCGGCGGGCTGCTGTCGGGCTGGCTGATGCGCGGGATGTCGGGCGTGCTCGGGCTGCACGGCTGGCAATGGATGTTCGCGATCGAGGGCGCGCCCGCGATCCTGCTCGGCGTGATCGCGTGGTTCTGGCTGTGCGATCGTCCCGAACAGGCGCACTGGCTATCCGACGCCGATCGCCAGCGGCTCGCGGCCGACCTGGCCGCCGACCGCGCCGGCACCGATACGCCGACGCCGCATTCGCTGCGTCAGGTGCTGGCCGAACCGCGCACGTACCTGTTCGCGTTCATCTATTTCTCGCTGACCACGGCGCTCCTGATGCTGCTGTTCTGGATGCCGCTGATGATCCGCGAATTCGGCATCCACGACGTCGTGCAGATCAGCCTGTTGTCGGTCGTGCCGAATGCGATCGGTGCGGCCGGACTGATCGCGATCGCGCGGCGCTCCGATCGCAAGCGCGAACGGCGCTGGCACTTCGCGGCATGTGCGTTCGGCGGCGCGGTGGCGCTCGTGCTGCTGACGCTGCACCTGCCGAGCATCGTCGCGATGATGGCGCTGTTGTCGATCGCGGCGATGCTGATCTTCGCCGCGCATCCGGTGTTCTGGGCCGTGCCGTCCGCGTATTTCTCGGGTGCCGGCGCGGCGGGCGGGATCGCGCTGATCAGCAGCATCGGCGTGTCGAGCGGCATGATCACCCCCTGGCTCGTCGGGCTGATCCGCACGCGAACCGGCAGCATGGATCCGGCGATGCTGATGATCGCGGCGCTGTTGGCCGCGTGTGCGGTCGCGATGCTGCTGGGCGTGCGGGCGGTGCCGCGTGCGGAGTCGGCGTGACGCCCGCGGCTACGGTGCGATTCAGTGGAAATACAGAAACAGCCCGGGCACGACCAGCAGGCCGTGCAGCACCAGCGCCCCGTAGATCATGCCGCCGCGCGCCTGCAGGTCGATCGACAGGCAGGCGACCGCCGCGATGACCCCGATGACCGAGATGCCTGCCGCCCAGAAGAGCGCGGTAATGAGCACGCGAACGCCGGTGTACGGATCTTCCATCGAATTGGCGAACCCGTAGCCGATCAGAAGCGCCAGCAGCTCGACGAGCGCGACGACGAGAAGACCTGACGCGATTCCCTTGGTGCGTTTGGCATTGTCCATGGCAAGTCGTGGTGAGTAGGGGCAGGGGCGCTAGCCTACACGATCGGTCCCGAATATGTCGCGCAACGGGGGCGGTGGGAAGTTGGAAGTGGGAACCCGGACGGCGGGTGGCGGACGCGGCACGCCCGATGCCCTACGCCCGATGCCCTACGCCCGATGCCTGATGCCTGATGCCTGATGCCCGTCGCCCGGCGCGAAATCGCGCCGGCTACGCCCGATACACCTCGATCCGGTTGCGGCCGCGCTCCTTCGCGAGATAGAGCGCCTTGTCGGCGCGCGACAGCGGCTGGTACGCGCCGAAGTCCGACGCCCGCATCGCGTCGATGCCGATGCTGACGGTCAGCGTGACCTGCTGGTCCTCGTGCATGAGCCGCGCCTCTATCGCGCGTCGCTGCACGCGCTGCGCGAATGCCAGCGCGGCGTCGAGATCCGCCCTCGGCAGCACGATCGCGAATTCCTCGCCGCCGACCCGGCCGACGATGCCGTCGGGCCCGGTTTCCGCGAGCAGCAGCCGCGCGAAATGCCGGAGCGCGCGATCGCCGACCGGGTGGCCCCAGCGGTCGTTCAGCGCCTTGAAGTGATCGAGATCGAGCATCAGCACCGCGGCGGCCAGGCCGGTCGTGCGCACGTTGCGCAGCGCGGCTTCGCTTTGCCGCATGAACGCGTGACGGTTCGACAGTTGCGTCAGGTGGTCGGTCGTGGCCATCCGGTGCAGTTCGGCCTCGATGTGCTTGCGGTCGGTCGCGTCGGTGATGAAGCCGTGCCACACGGTGCCGCCGTCGGCCATGCGCTGCGGGCGCGCATCGCCTTCGCGCCAGCGCAGGCCCTGGCCGGGCAGCAGCACGCGATACTCGAGCCGCCACGGCGTCAGTCGCACCGACGAGTCGTGCAGCGACTGCCGATAGGCGAGCAGGTCGGCCGGGTGGATCCGCGCCTCGACCGCCCCCGCGCTGCGGGCGATCTGCTCGGGCGTCAGTTCATAGATGTCGCTGACACCCGCGCTCGCGTATGAAAAGAAGCGGCGGCCGTCGGCCGTCTGACGCAGCTGGAACACGAGCCCGGGAACCTGGTCGGTGAGATCCGTGACGAGCGCGGCCGAGTCGCGCAACCGCGCGGCGAGCTCGCGCAGCGCGGTGATGTCCGTGGTCGTCCCGACCATCCGGAGCGCACGGCCGTAGACGTCGCGGGTAATCACCTTGCCGCGGCTGCAGATCCATTTGTATGTGCCGTCCTTGCAGCGGATACGGTGCTCGACTGCGTAGCAATCGGTGCGGTGTTCGAAGTGCGCGAGCATCGCGGCCTTTACGTCGTCGACGTCGTCCGGATGCAGTCGTTCGTACGCATCCTCGATCCGGGTGCTGAGCTCGTGCGGCGCGTAGCCGAGCATCGCCTTCCAGGCCGGCGAGTAGTGGATCTCGCCGGTTTCCACGTTGCGATCCCACACGCCGGTGCCGCTTTCGGTGAGCGCGAGCGTGGTTAGCGTGCTGTGCTCCTCGACGATGCCGAGCCGTTCGCGCAACGCGGTTGCTTCGATCGCGCGGGCAAGCGCGCTTGCAGCCAGCGTGGCGAGATCGTGCAGCAGCGCGCGTTGCGTGGTGTCGAGCGTGAAGCGCGCATCGCCGACGACGCACAGCATGCCGAGTGTCGCGCCATCGGGCGCGGCCAGTTCGCAGGCCGCGACGATGCGCAGCGCGTGAGGCGGGCCGTCGTCGTGTTGCCCGTTCGGGTTCGCGCCGGGCAGGGCGAACCGGGCCTCGGCAGCCGGGTCCGGCTCGGCCTGGGGCGGCAAGCAAGCAGCGGAAAGGGGCTCGGGCAGCGCGCCGTCGCTGGCGAGCACGCGTGGCACATCGGCTTCGGCGTGCGCAATGAACGCGCCGGCGGCACCGAAATGCGCCCGCGCGACACGGCAGACGGTGGCCAGTTCCGGCAGGGGCGGGAGCGCGGGCTGAAGGTTGGCCGAACCGCGCGCGGAGGCCGGCGCGTCGCCAGTCTCGGTGATGAACATACGGACCCGCATGGTCGAATTCCGCAACGGACGATTGCCCTCGTGATCGGACGAATGCCGGTCGAACGAGGTCGCTTGGGGACTGCAATCGCAGAGCTTACTGTTGCGCCGAATGCATGGCAAGTGAGCCGGAATCGTCAGTCGGTATGCGCTATTTGCGCTTGTCGGGAAAGAATTCGGTGCGTGTTTCCGCAGACGAATCCATCGATCGGCCCGTGCCCGGAAACGTGCCGCGGAATCCCGGATGACTGTCGGCGATTCGCCGCGTATCACCGTGTTCCGCAGCGCGTCCCGGGGTTCGAAGCGCTTGCTGCCTTCGACCCGCGGGATCTCGATGGGTCAGCGTGCCGTCGCGTAGCGCGGTGCGGGCGTATCGGCCGACAGGTGCGGGGCCATCGTGCGGCGCGCGGCCTCATAGGCGGCCCATTCGTCACCCGCATGCAGCGACGGGATCGTCACGAGCTCGCCGCGCTCGAAGCCGACCAGCGCCGCGTCGACCATGTCGGGCGCCGGCATCACGATTTCCTTCGGCAGATGCTCGAGCGGCAGGCCGCCCGTCTGCCAGAAATCGGTGGCGGTCGCGCCGGGCAGCACGGCCTGCACCTGCACGCCCTTGCCGGCGAGTTCGTGATGCAGCGACTGGCTGAACGCGAGCACGAACGCCTTCGTGCCGCCGTACACGCCGTTCAGCGTTTCCGGCGAGATCGCGACGATCGACGAGATATTGATCACCGCACCGCGGCCGCGGGCGACGAAGCCGGGCACGGCCGCATAGGTGAGGCGCGTGAGCGCGGTCACGTTCAGGTCGATCATCCGTGTCATTGCGTCGACGTCGCTGTCGAGCAGCGGCGCGTGCGTGCCGACGCCGGCATTGTTCACGAGCAGCGTGATGCTCGCATCCTGCTTCAGCTTCGCCTCGACGACGGCGAGTGCCGCGCGGTCGTTGAGGTCCGCGTCGACGATCTCGACGCTGCGCTGTGTGTCGTTCGTGATGCGCTCGGCGAGGGCGGCCAGCCGGTCGCGATTGCGCGCGACCAGGATCAGGTCGTAACCGCGGCGCGCGAGGCGGTCCGCGTAGACGGCGCCGATGCCCGACGAGGCGCCGGTAATGAGGGCGGTACCGAGGTGTGCTTGCGTCATGATGTGCTCCGTTTCGATGGGGTTGGCCGGATGGCGTGAAGCCATTCTGGCCTCGAATCGCTGCGACACAAATGACGTAGATGGGTATGATTCAGGACATCGGGACAACCCACTCGCCCGGGATGGGAGAACGCACATGCACCGCATCGGCTTTCTGATCAGCGACGGCTTCCAGATCATGGCGCTCGCCGCGCAGTCGGTGTTCGAGTACGCGAACATGGGGATGAGCGAGCCGTTCTACGTGATGGGCAACTATTCGGTCGACGGTGGCGACGTGCGTTCGTCGCTCGGGCTGCCGGTTGCCACGCACGCGCTGCGCGGGCGAATCGCCGTCGATACGTGGATCGTCGCGGGCGTCAACGATCCGGTCGCTTCGCCGGCGCCGGCCGGCGTCGTCACCTACCTGCGGCGAGCGAATGCGCGTGCGCGGCGGATTGCCGGCATCTGCACGGGTGCGTTCGTGCTGGCCGAGGCCGGGCTGCTCGCGCAGCGCCGCGCAACCACGCACTGGGCGTTCGGCCGCGACATGCAGCGGCAGTACCCGGAGATTCGCGTCGAGGAAGACCGGATCTACATCGTCGACGGTCCGATCTGGACGTCGGCCGGGATGACTGCCGGGCTGGACCTTGCGCTCGCGATGGTGGAAAAGGATCTGGGCGCCGATGCCGCGCGCTCGGTCGCGCACAAGCTCGTGATGCACCAGCGGCGGGCCGGCGGCCAGTCGCAGCATTCGGAAATGCTGGATCTCGCGCCGAAATCCGACCGCATCCAGAACGCGCTGAACTACGCGCGGCAGAATCTCGGCCGCGCGCTGACCGTCGAGGATCTCGCCGAAGCCGTGCACCTGAGCCCGCGCCAGTTCAGCCGCGTGTTCACGCTCGAAACGGGGCAGTCGCCCGCGAGGGCGATCGAGCGGCTGCGGCTGGAGTCTGCGCGACTGATGATCGAGCAGAGCCGCCATTCGCTCGACGTGATTGCGAAGGAAAACGGCTTTCGCGACCGGCGGCACATGCGCGAGGCGTTCGTGCGCGGGTTCGGCGTGCCGCCGCAGGCGGTGCGACGCGACGCACGGGCGGACGAGCGGTCGGGCGAGCGGGAAGCGGTCTGACGCGGGTGCGCGAGCCGTTCGGCGCGGGCCGGGAAAATCGCGCAGAATCTCGTCGACATGCTTTGCGAGGAGACACGATGCACGCCGCCCCGTTCGACATTGCGATTCCCGATCACGCGCTCGATGACCTGCGCCGGCGCCTGCGCGACATGCGCGTGCCGATGCTGACACCCGCAGGGCCGTGGCAGCAGGGCGTCGACGGCGCGTGGCTGCGCGAACTGACCGCGTACTGGGCCGAACGCTTCGACTGGCGAGCGGTGGAGCGCGCGCTGAACCGGCTGCCGCAATTCGTCGCGGACGCAGGCGGGCAGCGCGTGCATTTCATCCATCGGCGCGGCGTCGGGCCGAGGCCTTATCCGCTCGTCATCACACACGGCTGGCCGGGCTCCGTATTCGAATTCGACGCGCTGATCGATCGCCTCTGCGATCCGGCGGCATTCGGCGGCGATCCGGACGACGCGTTCGACGTCGTCGTGCCGTCACTGCCCGGCTTCCTGTTCTCGCCGGCGCCCGCGGCAGCCGGCATGTCGGCATTTCAGGTCGCCGACTGCTGGGCGGCGCTGATGTCCGGTCTCGGATATCGACGCTTCGGTGCGCAAGGCGGCGATCTCGGCGCAGGCGTGTCGATTGCGCTCGGCGCGCGGCATGCCGACGTGGTGGACGGCATCCATCTGAACTACTTGCCCGGCAGCTACGAGCCTCCGACCGACGCGGCTTCACCGCTGACCGGGGACGAACAGGCCTTCGTGACGCAGCGCGGCGAGTGGGCCGCACTGGAAGGCGGATACGCGCACGTGCATATGACGAAGCCGCACACGCTGGCCGTCGCGCTCAACGATTCGCCGGCCGGGCTGGCCGCGTGGATCGCCGAGAAATTCCGCGCGTGGAGCGATTGCGACGGCGACCTGGCGCGGCGGTTTTCGTACGACACGCTGCTGACCGGAATCTCGCTGTACTGGTTCACCGGCTGCATCGGCTCGTCCATGCAGATGTATTGGGAAAACCGGCTGCAGCCGATGCGCTTTGCGGCCGGGCAGCGCGTGGCGGTGCCCGTCGCGTTTGCGCGTTTTCCAAAGGAAATCAGCAGCCCGCCGCGTAGCTGGCTCGAACGGGTGTTCGACGTCGTGCAGTGGACCGACATGCCGAGCGGCGGCCATTTTGCGGCGATGGAAGAGCCGGATCTGCTGGCCGGCGATATCCGGCGATTTTTCCGGCGTTTTCGGTAACGCGCGGGCAGGCCGGGGAAGCTGCCGAAGTGCGTCGGCTGCCATCCGCGCATGAACGCGAGCCGGGCACCATGCGGATCGCGACGCGGCGATGCCGCCTGTCTTACCGCGTAACGAACGCCACGGCGTCGTCCGGCGCCGTGCGCGCATGCTTGCGCTGGCGCAGCAGCGCGACGCGGCAGTTCTCGCGTGCGGTCTCGCGGCCTTCGTCGTCGAGCAGCACCAGATCGCCGCGCATCACGTTGAGCGTGATTACGTCCTCCCCCGGCGCGCCGAGCGTTTCCGGCGTATGCACCGAGCCGGCCGGTTCGAGCACCGTCGAGCCGGCTTGCGCGATCCAGTCGTATTCGACGTAGCGCCACGCACCCTGCAGCGTATGGACGAATACCTCGCCGTCGTGGCGATGGCGCGGCAGCGTGCCGCCGGCTGGCATCTTCAGCAGCGCGGTCAGCGTGTCCTCGGCCGCATTGATATGCAGGTACTTGATCGCGAGCCCCGGCAGGTCGGCGCTCATCGGTAGCCACGGCAGCGATTCGCCGGGCAGGCACGAAATCGGCGGCAGGTCGGTGGAGAGCGGAGCGGGCGGCTGCGTCATGGCGGGAGGCGGAGCGGAAATGGGGAGCCCGCATTATCGCAGAGCCGGCTCGCGCGGCCGAACGGGACGTTTCTCAGCGGCTGGAGCACAGGCGAAGCGGCGATCCTTACAGCCTGAAATGTGCAGCTAAACTGTACAGTTTGACTGTATATCTGCTATCTTGAATTCATGAACACGCCATTGCCTCCCTCCGACGCGCTCCCCCTGGCCGGTCTCGCCGGCGAACTCCGCATCTCGGTCGGCAAGCTGGTGCGGCGGATGCGGGAGCAGATCCACCCGCACGACCTCACGTCATCGCAGAAGTCGGTGCTGTTGCGGCTCGACCGCGACGGCCCTGCGACCGTGTCGGCCCTCGCGCGCGCCGAAAGCGTGCGGCCGCAGTCGATGCGCGTGACGGTCGCGACGCTCGAGACGCTCGGCGCCGTCAGCGGCGAGCCCGATCCCTCCGACGGCCGGCAGACGCTGATCGCGCTCACGCCCGGTTTCCGCAAGGTGCTGCAGGCCAACCGCGCGGCCAAGGATGACTGGCTGTTCCGCGCGCTGCACGCGCAACTGTCGGCGGCAGAGCAGGCCGAGCTCGCGTCGGCCGTGAAGCTGCTGCAGCGGCTCGCCGAATTCCAGGAAACGGCGCGCCCTTGAACCGCATCGACCCGCTTGCCGAAAGGACCACCTGAACATGAACTTCCCGCATCTCGTGTCGTATTTCTTCGGCGGCGCGTTTCTCGCGAACGTCGTGCCGCATCTCGTCAGCGGGTTGCGCGGCGAGCCGTTCCAGACCCCGTTCGCGAATCCGCCCGGGCGTGGATTGTCGTCGTCCACCGTGAATGTCGTGTGGGGCGTCGTGAACCTCGTGATTGCTTATGTGCTGGTGTGCCGGGTCGGGGATTTCGACCTCCGGGTCACGGCTGATGCCGCGGCGCTCGGCCTCGGCATCCTCGCGCTCGGACTGTTCCTCGCGCGGCGCTTCGGCGAGCTGCACGGCGGCAACGAGCCCGACCGGGAGCGGCCATGAGCGTGCCGGCGGCGGGCGTGTTCCGTTCGCTTCGCAGTTTCAACTATCGGGTGTGGGCGATCGGATCGCTGGTGTCGAACATCGGCACCTGGGTCCAGCGCACCGCGCAGGACTGGCTCGTTCTCACGCAACTCACGCATCACGACGCATCGGCCGTCGGCACGGTGATGGCGTTGCAGTTCGGGCCGCAGCTCCTGCTGTTGCCGTGGACCGGCTACGCGGCCGATCGCTTCGACCAGCGCAAGCTGCTGATGGTGACGCAGGCGCTGATGGGCGTGCTGGCGCTGGTGCTCGGCGCGCTGACGGTCACGGGCGTCGCGCGGCTCGAGCATGTCTACGTGTTCGCGTTCCTGTTCGGCTGCGCGGCGGCGTTCGACGCGCCCGTGCGGCAGACCTTCGTCGCGGAACTGGTCGGCGATCGCGAACTCGCGAACGCGGTCGCGCTCAATTCGACGTCGTTCAACGCCGCGCGGATGATCGGCCCGGCGGCGGCCGGTTTCATGATCGCGTCGGTCGGCACGGGCTGGGCGTTTGTCGCCAACGGGCTCAGTTTCTTCGCGGTGCTCGTCTCGCTGCGGCTGCTCCGCGAAGACGAACTGCGTCCGAACCTGCGGGCGGGCCGCTCGCGCGGCGGCTTGCTCGACGGGTTTCGCTATGTGTGGCGGCGCGACGACCTGAAGGCGATCCTCGTGATGCTGTTCCTGATCGGCACGTTCGGGCTCAATTTCCAGCTGTTCATCTCGACGATGGCGGCCAGCGTGTTCCACGTCGATGCGCGCGGCTTCGGCGTGCTGTCGTCGATGATGGCCGTCGGCACGGTGTCCGGCGCGCTGCTTGCGGCACGCCGCGAGCAGCCGCGTTTCCGGCACCTGTGGTTCGGCGCGGCGCTGTTCGGGCTCGGCTGCACGCTCGCCGCGCTGGCGCCGGGCTATTGGCTGTTCGCCGCCGCGCTCGTGTTGACCGGGATTGCCGCGATCACCTTCATGAACTCGACCAACAGCCTGATGCAGCTGTCCACCGAGCCGGCGATGCGCGGCCGCGTGATGGCGCTGCGCCTCGCGGTCGCGCTCGGCGGCACGCCGATCGGCGCGCCGGTCGCGGGCTGGGTTGCAAACCATCTCGGCCCGCGCTGGGCGCTCGGCGTCGGCGCGATGTCCGGTTTTGCCGCAGCGCTCGTCGCGACGCATTTCGTGAAGCGCAGCCGCGCGCAAGCGCAAGCCGACCGCGCGCTCGACCGATACGACGGCGTGTGACCGGGGGCCGGGCGGGGCGCTGGTGTAGCCGCTGTACTTGTCCGTCCCGCAACCGCCGCACGCTGCCGCACCGCGCGCGGCCGGAAGCCGGACTCTTCGCGTGAATCGACTACACGGCCGGCCGCGCCGCCGTCGCATGCGCGGCTTCCAGACACGACTGGAACAGCAGCGCGGCCCGCGACGGCCGCGGCGAACGCCGCAGCAGGCTCACGAACCGGCACCGGTAATTGAACCGGTGCGGCGCGATCGGCTGCATCAGCCCCTTGTTTTCGAAACTTTCCGCGTAATGGTCGGGCAGGAAGCCGAGATAGCGGCCGGACAGGATAAGCGTCGCGATCGACTCCTGGTCCGATGCGGTCGCGCTGCGCGTGAGCTTCGCGCGATGGCTCAGTTCCATGTTCGGCGAATGAAAGCCGAGCCCCGCGAACGCGTGGTTGCGGATCGTCGTCCACGTGAGCTTGCCGTGCGGCGCGTCGTACAGCGGATGCTGGCGGCCGCAGTAGAGCAGCATCCGCTCGTCGAACAACTCCGAATACACGAGGCTGCCGGAGTTGCGGTGCGCGGGAATGATCCCGACCTGATAGCTGCCGTCGATGATCCCGCGCTCGACCTCGTTGATCGATGCCACATGCAGGTTCAGCGCGACGTCGGGGGCTTCGTCGGCGAACTGGCGGATCGCGTCGCCAAGGCGCGCGTTCGCGTTGGTGGCCGTCTTGTCGAACACCGCGATGTGCAATTCGCCGCCCATCCGGTCGTGAATGCCGTCTATCCTGCTTCTAAATGCTTCCATCGACGCGAGCAGCCGCAACGTCTCCTCATACACCGTCTGGCCCTCGGGCGTCAGCGTGAAGCCCGCGCGGCCGCGCCGGCACAGCACGAGGCCGACGCGCGTTTCCAGGTCCTTCACGTGCCGGCTGATCGTCGAGATGCCGATATTCAGTTCCAGTTCGGCCGCCGCCATCCCGCCGCATTGCACGACGCCCTTGAAGACCCGCAGCAGGCGGAGATCCATGTCGCTGAGCTGCCCGAGCAGCGCGCGGCTCTTCGGTTTCTTTGCTTGCATAGTTGCGCAAGTGAACATTGATATTGCGATATTGAAGAGACTAATTGGCCTCCCGACAATGCGCAACATCATCACAAGAAGGAGGGGCGCTCCGCGCCGACCGACATGACCGACATCATCACCGCAGCGCAGGACGACACGAACCTCCGCACCGACGCCGCGTGGCTCGACGCGCACTGGATGCCGTTCACGGCCAACCGCCAGTTCAAGGCCGACCCGCGCATGATCGTGTCGGGCCAGGGTGCGTATTACACGGATGGCGAAGGCCGCAAGATCTTCGACGGCCTGTCCGGCCTCTGGTGCACGGGCCTCGGTCACGGCCGCACGGAAATCGTCGAAGCCGTGAGCCGCCAGGTCGCGCAGCTCGACTACGCGCCGGCGTTCCAGTTCGGTCATCCCAAATCGTTCGAGCTCGCCAACAAGATCAAGGAACTGACGCCGGCCGGCCTCGACTACGTGTTCTTCACGGGCTCGGGCTCGGAAGCGGCCGATACCTCGCTGAAGCTGGCCCGCGCGTACTGGCGCGCGAAGGGCAAGGGCACGAAGACGCGCCTGATCGGCCGCGAGAAGGGCTATCACGGCGTGAACTACGGCGGTATCTCGGTCGGCGGAATCGGGCCGAACCGCAAGCTGTTCGGCCAGGGCCTCGACGCCGACTTCCTGCCGCACACGCAACTCGCCGAGAACAAGTTCTCGCGCGGGATGCCCGAGCACGGCGCCGAGCTGGCCGACCGCCTGCTCGAGCTGATCGCGCTGCACGATGCATCGAACATCGCGGCCGTGATCGTCGAGCCGTTCTCCGGTTCGGCGGGCGTGGTCGTGCCGCCGAAGGGCTATCTGAAGCGCCTGCGCGACATCTGTACCGCGCACGACATCCTGCTGATTTTCGACGAAGTCATCACGGGCTTCGGCCGTGCCGGCGCGATGACGGGCGCCGACGCATTCGGCGTGGTGCCGGACATCCTGAACTTCGCGAAGCAGGTGACGAACGGCGTGCAGCCGCTCGGCGGCGTGATCGCGACGAAGGAAATCTACGACACCTTCATGGCCGCGGGCGGCCCCGAGTACATGCTCGAGTTCCCGCACGGCTACACGTATTCGGCGCATCCGGTGGCATGCGCGGCCGGCGTCGCGGCGCTCGACCTACTGGTGAAGGAAGACGCGGTGGCCCGCGTGCGCGATCTCGCACCGCATTTCGAGGCCGCGGTGCACGGGCTGAAGGGGCAGCGCCACATTGCGGACATCCGCAACTACGGGCTGGCTGCCGGCCTGACGATCGCGGCGCTGCCGGGCGAGCCGGCACGGCGCCCGTACGAGATCGCGATGCGCTGCTGGGCGAAGGGTTTCTACGTGCGCTACGGCGGCGACACGATCCAGCTGGCGCCCCCGTTCATCTCGGAGAAGCGCGAGATCGACAACCTGGTCAACGCGCTGTCCGACGCGCTGAACGAAGTGGACTGAGCCGCAGCTTGCCCTGAGCGATAACCGAATTCACGAAAGAGCCTCAACGATGAAACACGACAGCAATGTGACCTCCACCATCGGCCACCTGATCGACGGCAAGCGCGTCGACGGCGGCAGCCGCGTCCAGCCGGTATTCGACCCGGCCACCGGCGAATCGAACAAGAGCGTCGCGCTCGCCGACAAGCTGACCGTCGAGGCCGCGATCGCGTCCGCGCAGGCCGCGTTTCCGGCGTGGCGCAACACGCCGCCGCTGAAGCGTGCCCGCGTGATGAGCCGTTTCAAGACGCTGCTCGAGGAGCATGCCGACGAACTGTGCGCGCTGATCACGGCCGAGCACGGCAAGGTGCTGGCCGACGCGATGGGCGAACTGCAGCGCGGGATCGAGAACGTCGAATACGCGAGCTACGTGCCCGAACTGCTGAAGGGCGAGCACAGCAAGAACGTCGGCCCCGCGATCGATTCGTGGAGCGAGTTCCAGGCGCTCGGCGTGGCGGCCGGCATCACGCCGTTCAACTTCCCGGTGATGGTGCCGCTGTGGATGTGGCCGATGGCCGTCGCGTGCGGCAACACGTTCGTGCTGAAGCCGTCCGAGCGCACGCCGTCGTCGACGCTGCGCATGGCCGAGCTCGCGCTCGAAGCCGGCCTGCCGCCGGGCGTGCTGAACGTCGTGAACGGCGACAAGGAAGCGGTCGACACGCTGCTGACCGACCCGCGCGTGAAGGCCGTGAGCTTCGTCGGCTCGACGCCGATCGCCGAGTACATCTACTCGACCGGCTGCGCGCACGGCAAGCGCGTGCAGGCGCTCGGCGGCGCGAAGAACTTCGCGGTCGTGATGCCCGACGCCGACATCGGCAACGCGGTGAACGCGCTGATGGGCGCCGCATACGGCTCGTGCGGCGAACGCTGCATGGCGATTCCGCTGGTCGTCGCGATCGGCGACGAGACGGGCGACAGGGTCGTCGCGGGGCTGAAGGCCGAGATCGAGAAGATGAAGGTCGGCCCGGGCAACGGCGCGGGCGTCGACATGGGCCCGCTCGTCACGCAGCAGCATTTCGAGAAGGTGACGGGCTTCGTCGAAGCGGGCGTGGCGGCGGGCGCGACGCTCGTCGTCGACGGCCGCAGCGTGAAGGTCGACGGCCACGACGGCGGCTATTACCTCGGCCCGTGCCTGTTCGACAACGTGAAGCCCGGCATGCCGATCTACCAGCACGAGATCTTCGGGCCCGTGCTCGGCGTGATCCGCCTGAAGTCGCTCGACGAGGCGATGGCGCTGATCGACGCGCACGAGTACGGCAACGGCACGTGCCTGTTCACGCGCGACGGCGAGGCGGCGCGCTACTTCAGCGACAACATCCAGATCGGCATGGTCGGCATCAACGTGCCGCTGCCGGTGCCGGTGGCCTACCACTCGTTCGGCGGCTGGAAGCGTTCGCTGTTCGGCGACCTGCATGCGTACGGCCCGGACGCCGTGCGCTTCTACACGAAGCGCAAGACGATCACGCAGCGCTGGCCGTCGGCCGGCGTGCGCGAAGGGACTGTGTTCAGCTTCCCGTCGAACCGCTGACGCGCTGCCCGGTTGCATGCGTCGCCGGCCTGCCGGCGGACGATGCAACGCGGCCGGCGCGATCGTGAGCAGGCCCGCCCGGATCGACGATCCGGGCGGGCTTTTTTACGTCCGCGCGGCGTGCGCGGAAGACGGCGGAACGACGCCTACGGCGCGGCCACGTGCCACATGTCCTTGAAGTTGTCGCCGTTGCGATCGCCCTGTTTCATGTCCTTCGAGAAGAAGTACAGCGGCTTGCCCTTGTACGCCCATTGCGGGCTCCCGTCGTCGCGCTTGACGATCGTGTAGGGCCCGACCGGAACGTCGGTCGCACTGGCCTTGTAGGGCGGCCAGAAGGATTCGCATTGGCCCGTGCACGCGCTGGTGCCGGCGTTGGCCTTGTCCTTGTCGAACGTGTAGACGGTCATCCCGTTCGCGGCGACGAGCGAACCGTTTTCGACTTTCGTGATCGAGCCTTGAGCCGACGCCGAAGCGGATGCAATGGCGAGCAGGGCGGTGCTGACGAGCAGCGCGGCTTTCATGAGGGCCTCCTGTAATCCGGTGGGCGGCCGCGATCGTGCACGGGCGAGCGTGCGCCAGGATCGCGATGAATGGTGCCGGAACGCGGTGCCGTTGCCGCCGGTGCGAGCGACGCAGGGTCGAATGGCGGCGAACGGAGCGCTCCATTCACGATAGGCGGTTTTTGCCGGGGCTGCGAGAACATCGGGGGCGTATCGGCCGCGCGTAGGCGTCACGCAACGGGGGGCGATCGCCACCGTGATCCGCGCCGGTAATCGGCATCCGTCCCCGAGTGCGCGGCGCGCACGCCCCCTGCATCAGCGTCTCGCGCGATTGGTCAGCGCGACGCCCGCGATCACGAGCGCACCGCCCGCCAGCATCGACGGCGACAACGGTTCGCCGAGCAGCGCGACCGACAGCAGCACGCCGAATACGGGCACCAGGTTGGTGAACACGGCCGCGCGGGCCGGCCCGAGTTCGCGGATCCCCTGCGAATACCAGACGAATGCGACCACCGTGCCGATCGCGCCGAGGTAGAGCATCGACGCGACGGCCTGCCAGGTCAGCGGCGTACCGCTGCCGGCGGGCGAGCCGAACAGGTGCGCGACGATCAGCAGAGCGAGGCCCCACAGCGCGGCATACGTCGTGGCCGCCAGCGGCGACAGCCCGTCGAGCGCGCGCCGGCCGATCACCGTATAGGCGGCCCAGCTCAGCACCGCGCACAGCATGAAGCGTTCGCCCGCACCGAACGTGTTGCCGAGATCGGTCAGCACCCGCAGCAATTCGCCGCGGCTGATCACGACCAGCGCGCCGAACAGCGCGACGCCGATGCCGGCCCAGCGCGACAGCGACAGGCGTTCCCCGCGCACGACGATCGACAGCAGCACGGCGGTGGCGACCGGGTTCAACGCGACGAACAGCGCGGTGCGGCCCGCCGGCATCCGCGCGAGCGCCGCGAAAAAGCACACGTTGTACAGGAAGATGCCGGTCGCGCCGAGCCCGAAGGTCGTCACGATCTGGCGGCCGCTCAGCTTCGGCAGCCCGCCTTCGATCTTCCACGTCAGCACGACCAGCAGCAGCGCGGCGATCGCGAAGCGGCCGGTGGCCGCGGAGGTCGCGGACATCGTCGCGGCCAGGATCCGGCCCGCGATGAACGTCCCGCCCCAGAACAGCGCGACGAGCGTGAGCTTCACGTAGATGGCCGCGTGCGGCCGGGTGGCGGAGATGGCGGCGGGTGGGGCGGGAGCGTTCATGTGACGGGTTTTCTCGGTGAGCGCCTGCGGCAACGCATGAACGACCGCACGCGGCCGGCGATGCCGGATCGCGCGATGGTGCGCTTGCAGGCTGGATTCAGGGGAATCGGGGCGGTCGTTGCGTCGTCAGCGAAACGCGGGCGCCGACGCGAGCGCGGTCAGCACGACGGGCATCGCGAGCGCCGCGGCGATCGTCTGGAACGCGGTGATGCCGGCCATCAGCGGCGCGTCGCCGCCGAGCTGGCGTGCCATGATGTAGGACGCCGACGAGGTCGGCAGCGCCTGGAACAGCAGTGCGACCGTCAGCGCCGCATCGCCGAGCCCGAACAGCCGGCCGGCGGCGAGCGTGAGGAGCGGCATCGCCATGAACTTGAACGCCGACGCGACGCACACCGGCTGCAGCCACGCACGCGCCGCATCGAATTTCAGCGCCGCGCCCACGCACAGCAGGCCGAGCGGCATCGACGCGACACCGAGCGCGCGCACGGCCGGCTCGACGGCCGCCGGGAACGTGACGCCGCCGGCCTGCATCGCGATCCCGAGCGCACACGCGACGACGAGCGGATTCGACAGGATCTGGCGCGCGAGCGCCGCCGAGCCGAGCCGCGTGTCGCCGTAGCGCGCGAACACGAGTACGCACATCAGGTTGACGGTCGGGACGATCGCCGCGACGCACACCGCCGCGAGCGCGATGCCTTTGGCGCCGAACAACCCGGCCGCCAGCGCGGTGCCGACATAGTTGTTGAAGCGCACGGCGCTCTGGAACACCGACGTGAAGCCGGCGCCGTCGACCCGCACGAACCGGCGGACCAGCAGAAGAAGCGCCGCGGCGAGTGCGGTCGAACCGATCAGCGCTGCCGCGAGCGGTAAAACGGGCAGCGATTGCAGCCGCGCGTTCGCGAGGCCGTCCGCGAACAGCGCGGGCAGCAGCACGTAGTAGCACGTAGTAGCACGTAGTAGCACAGGCGCTCGGCCTGCGGCCAGAACGCGTCGGCGATGAAGCCCGTGCGCCGCAGGCCGTGGCCGAACGCGACCAGCAGCGCGACCGGCGCCAGCGCAAGCAGGATCGGGCCGATCATCGGCGCACCTCTACACGAGCCATGCCGGCCGCCGCGAGCGGCTGGCACGCAAAGCGGCGGAACGAGGCAGGCATCCATCCGGCGGGCAACATGGCGACACGCAATCGAAAGAGTGACGATGCCGCCAAGTTAACACGCGCAAGCAACAGGAATAATTGTTAATTATCGGGTGTTCAATGAGAAATTCTCATTGATGACGCGGTGACTTCGGCAGCCAGCGCACGCGCGAAACGTTCGGCCGGACGCGACTGGTGTTCGAGCAGGACGACCGCGCGCCCCATCTGCGGCTGGCCGAACGGCAAACGCGTGACGGGCGGCAGCCGCGCGAGCGTCGAATCGGGGAGCGCGACGATCGCCGCGCCGAGCCCTCTGGCCACCATGCGCGCGATCGTCTCCGCGCTGTCCAGCACCATCTCCTCGCGCACGCGCACGCCGATGCGGCGCAGCTCGGCGGCGATCATGCGGCCGGCCCATGCCTGCGCATCGAAGCGGATGAACGGCAGCGCGTCGAGCAGCGTGCCCGCGTCGCGTTCCGCCTGGTCAGGAGGCGCGAGCAGCCAGAAGCGATCCTCGTACAGCGTGGTCCACGTCAGTTCCGCCGGATGCGGGCGCACTGGGCGGGTCGTGATCGCCGCGTCGAGTTCGCCGGCCGCGACGCGGTTCGCCAGTTCGGCCGACATGCCGGCCGACACGTGCACGCGCAGCCCCGGGTGCGCAGCGCGCAGCGCGAGCAGCGCGTCGGGCAGCGGGCCGGACAGCGCGGTCTGGATCGCGCCGATCCGCAGGCGGCCGACGAGCTTCTTCTCGTCGCTGAGCGCATCGGGAATCCGGTCGACCATCGCGAGCACCTGCTCGGCCTGCGCAAGCAGGATGTTGCCGGCCTCGGTGAGCACCGGCTGCCGGCGCGATCGATCGAACAACTGCACGTTGTATTCGCTTTCCAGCGTCTTGATCTGCAGGCTCACCGCCGATTGCGTGAGGCCGATGGCTTCGCCGGCGCGTGCGAAAGTCCGGTATCGGGCGATGGCGACCAGCGTTCTGAATGCGCGGAGGGACATGGGCGAAGTGACGTGAGAGGCGGGGGCGGCATGCGGATTGCTCGCGTGACGGGTCGCATGGAGGCGGTGAACCCGGCGGG
Organism: Burkholderia sp. D-99; assembly: GCF_011605345.1. Taxonomy (GTDB): domain Bacteria; phylum Pseudomonadota; class Gammaproteobacteria; order Burkholderiales; family Burkholderiaceae; genus Burkholderia. The sequence continues at coordinate 806,349 of NZ_JAAOXM010000001.1, read as the reverse complement.
ATACGCAAGCGGACAATGCAACCGGCAAGTTCGCGGACATCATGCCCGTGGCCGCCGAATCGGGCAACCGTGGCATCGCCGGCGTGTGACGGCACGCGCGGGCTGCCCGCGGCGACGCTTGTCGGAGTGGTTGCAGCCAGGCGTGTTCCGCCGCACTATCCGAAGCGACGCGAGCGACGCTTGCGTCGATCGTTGAAGGAGGACCCGACGATGCTGCCGAATCCCGGCGATGTGGCGCGTGCGTGCTACCGCGCATACGCCGACAAGGACCGCGACGCGATTGAAGCGCTGATTGCGCCGGACTTTCATTTCACGAGCCCGCTCGACAACCGGCTCGACCGCGACACTTATTTCGCGCGCTGCTGGCCGAACAGCGCGATGCTCACGGGCTTCGACTTCATCGACGTCGTCGCGCACGGAGAACACGTATTCGTCGTGTACGAGGCGGAAACGCGTGGCGGCAAGCGGTTCCGGAATGCGGAGCGGTTGCGTGTCCGCGATGGCCGGATCGTCGAGGCCGAGGTGTATTTCGGCTGGAATGTGCCGCACGATGCGCGTGACGGCGAGTTCGTCGAACCACGCGGTTGAGCGCGGGCTACACCCACAGCCGGTACATCCAGAACGATTCGTCGTCGATGAAGCGCTGCGTGAATTCGCTCGGCGAGAATCCCGTGATGCGCTTGACCTCGCGGCTCAGGTGCGCCTGGTCGGCGAATCCTTCGTCCAGCGCCAGCGTGGCCCAGTTGAACGCGGCGCCGGCTTCGAACCGGTCGCGCGCCGCGAAGAACGCGCTTTCCGTCCTGACGAGCGCCTGCCATTCGCGCAGCGATCGGCCGCTGTAGGTCTTGATGCGCCGTTCGACCTGACGCGGGCTGTGCGTGCCGCGCCATTCGCGCGCCTGCAGCGCGAGGCGCCCGACCCAGCTGCGTCCCGCGTTGCGGAGCGACGACAGCGCGGTCGCGGGCCGCAGTGCCTGCCAGCGAGGCGCCAGATGGCGATCGATTGCCGCCAGCACGTCGGCGTCGCGATCCGCACCGATCAGTGCATCGAGCAGAGGGTGCCAGTCGTGGCCGAGGCACGCGTGCGCGTCGAGCACGCGGTCGTGGATGTCCGGCAGCGCGATGCCGAACAATGTCCGCGCGGCATCGGCGGTGAAACAGATCATGCCGATCAGCCCGCCCGTCGGCGCCCACGCGACCGTGGGGGCCGAATGGCTGCCCGAAAGCGTCGCCGTCGCGCCGAAGGGGCGCCATTGCGGGCCGTCGGGGGTGGGTTCGATGAAGCCCACGTCGAGATCCCGGTACCACGATACACAGACGAGCGGCGTGGCCGGAAAGTGCGAAAGCCGTTGCGCGTCGCTCAACGCGACGCCGCGCGTGTCGCACAGGACGATCGCGACCACCGCGCCCTGCAGCGCGGCCGGTGCGGGATGCAGCCGCGCATGCGGCGACCGCCCGCCGCCCGCCACGCGGGGCGCGCGTGCAAGCGGATCGGGACATGACAGCGGAATCGATGGCGGGCCGGAGAACATGACGCCGCAGTATAGGGACCGGCCCGACGCATGTCGATGTCGTTTGCGTTCAAGACCGCAGGGGTGCCGATGCGGACAATCCGGCACATGAACACACGATCCTCTTCCCAATGCCCATTCCACGCGGACACCGCTGCGCCGGCGCCCGTACTTCACCCGCCCGGCGTATGGCCGCCGGGGCCGCCCGCCGGCCTGACGGGTTGGGGGTTGCTGCGCACGATGTCGCGCGACCTGATCGGCACGCTCGCGGGCTGGCAGCGCACCTACGGCGACGTCGTGCACTTGCGCGTGCGGCCCGAGCACGCCGTCACCGTGACCGATCCGGCGCTCGTGCGCGAGCTGCTGGTCACGCATCACGATGCGCTCGGGCGCTGGGAGCGCGCTATCCGCGTATTCGGGGAGGTCCACGGCCACAGCGTGCTGGTCGCGGAAGGTGACGCGTGGCGCGACAAACGGCAGGCGATGCAGCCGAATTTCATGCCGAAGCCGGTTCAGGCGTTCGTGCCGGCGATCGCGGCGACGGCCGGTCACGCCCTCGCGCAATGGCCCGCGCGCGATCCGGGCTGGCCGATCGAAAGCGCGCTGACGTCGCTGGCGATGGACGTGATCATGCGCACGATGTTCTCCGATACGATCGGCGACGATTCACGCGCAGCCGAGGAGGCGGTGCGCGTGGTGAGCGCCGCGGCCAACGCGGCGTTCTACCAGCCGGTGAACATGCCGAACTGGGTACCGTGGAAGCGCCGCACGGCACGCGCGATGGCGGTGCTGAAGGGGCTGATCGACCGGCAGCTGCATGCGCGCCTCGACCGGCCCGAGCGTACCTGGCCCGACGATCTGCTGTCGCGCCTGTTGCGGCTGCATCGGGCCGATGCGCGGAAATGGCCGCTGCAGGCCGTGCACGACGAATGCGTGACGGCGTTCATGGCCGGCCACGAGACCACCGCCGGGACGCTGACCTGGTGGGCCTGGTGCATGGCCGCGAATCCGGCCGTGCAGGCGGCCGCGCGCGACGAGGTGTCCCGCGTGCTGGGCGGTCACGCGCCGTCGGCCGAGACGCGCTCGTCGTTGCGTTACCTGTCGCAGACACTTGACGAAACGCTGCGCATGTATCCGGCCGCGCCGATCCTGATCAGCCGTCGCGCATCGCGGCCGATCGCGCTGGGCGCGTGGCAGTTTCCCGCGCGCACACTGTTCATGCTGCCGCTGCAACTGATGCAGCGCGATCCGCGATGGTTCCCGGAGCCCGATACGTTCCGCCCGGAGCGCTTCGCCGACGATGCGCCGGCGCTGCCGCGCGGCGCCTTCATGCCGTTCGGCACCGGCCCGCGCGTGTGCCTCGGGCAGCATCTGGCGATGACGGAGATGACCGTCGTGGCCGCCATGGTCCTGCAGCGCTACGTGTTGTCGGTGCCGCCCGGCATGACGCCGCCGCGCGCGGTGCTGAACGTGACGCTGCGGCCGCAGCAGGCGTTGCATCTGGCGATCGCACCGACGGGGTTGGCGGCCGATACGGTCTCCGAATGATGGAGGCATGAACGGTCGATTCGACCCGGCCTGCATCGCGCGAGCGATTGCCGTTCGCGCGATGCGGCGTCATCGAATCGTCGGAATGTGAATGCGTGCCGGCAACGGCTTGTCGTGTCACTCGCGCGCCATCGCGCAGCACCTATGCTTGAAGGGCCCACGCCGGGCGGAGCCCAAGGAGGATGGTCATGCGCATGCTTCTCAACATACGAATCCCTCACGAACCGTTCAACACGCTGGTGCGCGACGGCAGCGTCGGCGACGTGATCTCGCGAATACTCGATGCGGTCAAGCCGGAGGCCGTGTATTTCACGGAGCAGAACGGCGGGCGCGGGGCGGTCGTGATCGTCAATCTGGATGACCCGTCACAGATCCCGGCGCTCGCGGAGCCGTGGTTCCTCATGTTGAATGCAGACTGCGAGTTCCGCGTGGTGATGCTGCCGGACGATCTCCGCAACGCCGGGCTCGCGCAGATCGGCGCGAAGTGGAAGTAGCGGGAAGCAGCGGGAAGCAGCGCATGACCGTGCCCGTGCCCGAAAACCGGGCGCGCGGCATCGCGCGGCGTTCGCGCGCCGGCTATCGCGCAGCCTGCGGCGGCTCGACGTTCGCGGTTTGCCTCTCTTTCGGTCGCAATATCAACAGCAGGCCGCTCACTGCCGCCGCGGCAACGAACACGAAAAAGAACCGTTCGTTCCACTGAACCTCGGCGTCGGACGCCGCGCCGCCGGCATTCCCGGCCGCGGCGCCGGCTTCCAGCAGGAACGTGAAGACCGCCAGCACCGGCGCGGAACCCAGATAGGCCAGGAACGCGAACTGCAGCCGGCCGCGGGTCAGGATCGACCAGACGTTCTTCCCCATCAGGCAGGCGACCAGCACCACAGGCGGCACGAGCACGAGCGACGCGGCGCTGAGCGCGCACAGAAACAGCCAGCCAATTCCCAGGATCGGAATGAGTGACATGAGTCGGGATTCCTGTTTTCGGGCAGTCTTGTTGTCGACGGAGCATCCGCATCGGCGTCACCCGATGACTACGGCATGCGGCACTTCACGGATAGTGCCCGATTCCGCGCCGGTTGCCATCCGTCCGGATCGACGCATTCATCCGGCCGCGTCTTCCCCCAGCGCCTGGATGAAGCGCGAGAACAGCTCGGGCTGCGAAGAAATCCCGAGTTTCGCGTACAGGTGCCGCCGGTGCACCTTCACCGTTTCCGGTGAAATCGCGAGCCGCTCGGCAATCGCCTTCGACGAATTGCCGCGCAGCACCATTCGCGCGATCGACATTTCGCGATCGGTCAGCACGCCCGCGCCGAAGCGGGCGAGCGCCTGCTCGACCCGCGCGCCGAGATCGGCGTCGGGCGTCACGCGTGCCGCGTCGCCCACCAGCCGCCAGTGCTGCCGGATCGCCGCGAGCACCCACGGCATCGCGGCCGTCAGCTTGCCGAGCGGCTCGACTTCGAAACGCGTGCCCGTGCCGAGCGACAACGACAGCAGCATGTCGGCGTTCGGCCGCACGAGGATCTGGATCTCGTCGTCGCCCACTGCGTCGCGGAAGTAGCTCAGGAAATATTCACTCTGCCGGAACAGGTCGGGCGCGACTTCCTCGAGCCGGTAACAGCCGTCGGCGAGCCCGTCGTGCGCGGCCTGCAGGAACGGGTCGAGCAGATACACGCCGTTCAGGTAGAGCGGCACGGGCGACGCTGCATCGGTGCCGCCCGTGTCGTACTCTTCGAGCACGAGCGGCACCCCGTCGCGGCCGACCGCGGTCGCGAGCGCGTTGTCGAACGGCACCATTTCATTGAGCAGCAGCACCAGGAACCGCCAGAAGCGCGGTTGGCCGAGATGATCGATTGCGCGGCCGAGCGCCTGGTGCATTGCGATTTCGGAAAAGAGACGATCCATACCACCACCGGAAGGGCGTAACACGAAGGGGGAATAGCGGTCCTGAAATTGGCTTCCTAGACTGCCACGCAATCAGTCGGGCCCGAGTATGGGCGTTCAAAAAACAGCGTGATAGGAGGAACGAAATGGCGATGATGTCGGAATCGACTGGCACCGTGCAAGCGGTGCCTGCCACGGAAGACGCGCCGCGCGCGCTGTCGCAGACGCTCAGCGTGCGCGATGCGGTGATGATCACCGTATCGGGCGTGACGCCCGCGAGCTCGATCTTCGTGATCGCGCCGTTCGCGATCCAGCAGGCCGGCAGCGGAGCGGTGCTGTCGTTTCTGCTCGGCGGCGTGCTCGCGCTCGCGTTCGCGCTCTGCTATGCGGAACTCAGCGCCGCGCACCGCAGCGCGGGCGGAGAATACGTGATGGCCAAGCGCGTGTTCGGCACGCTGCCCGGCTACCTGACCTTCATCACGGTGCTGTCCGTCAGCGTATTCATCCCCGCCGTGCTCGCGAGCGGCGCCGCGCCTTACCTGAACAATGCGCTCGGCACGCACTTCAGCAACCAGTCGGTCGCGTTGACGATCGTGCTGCTCAGCTACCTGCTCGGCATGCTGAACATCAAGACGAACGCGTGGATCACGGGCGCGTTCCTGGTGGTCGAGATCGGCGTGCTGATGCTGATCGCGGGGCTCGGTTTCGGCTCGCTGCATCGCGGCGCCGACGTACTGGTCGCGCCGGTCGTCGCGAGCGGCAACGCGCTCGTGCCGGCGACGCTCGCCGCCATCGTGCCCGCGATCGGCACCGCGATCTTCTGCTACAACGGCTTCGGCTCCGCGGCATATCTCGCCGAAGACCTGCGCGGCGGCAACCGCAACGTCGCGAAGGCCGTGATCTATTCGCTGCTCGTGATCCTCGTCGTCGAACTGGTACCGCTCACGGCAATCGTGCTCGGCGCGCCGTCGCTGACGGAGCTGACCAAGAGTGCCGACCCGATCGGTTATGTCGTGCGTTCGCTGAGCAATCCGGCCGTGTCGCGCGTGGTCAGCGCCGGGATCTTCCTGTCGGTGTTCAACGCGATCATCGCGATCGTGATCACGATGGGTCGCCTGCTGTACAGCAGCGGCCGGCACGCGCTCTGGTCGCGTACCTGTAACCGCGCGTTCTCGACAATTCATCCGCGCCTCGAATCGCCGTGGCTCGCGACGATCGCGCTCGCGGTGCCGTCGGCAGGGCTCGTGTTCGTGTCGAGCCTCGACGAACTGACCGCGTTCACGGTCGACCTGCTGCTGCTGATCTATCTGGTCGTCGGGCTGGCCGCGCTCGCGAGCCGGTTCGTGCGCCGTGACGTCGAGCATCATTACCGGATGCCGTTGTGGCCCGTGACGCCGCTCGTCGCGGTGGCGGGCGCCGCGTACACGCTCTACACGACGCTGGCCACAGCGACGAAGCCGACCGACCTGATCATCATCGCCGGGCTGCTGATTGCCGCACTCGTGATGTACGTTGTCTGGGCGCGCCACAGCGAAGCATTCCGCGCGCTCTGAGCGCCGGATCGAGGCCTTGCCGTAACGAAACACCGAACCATTGAAACACTGGAGGAATTGCATCATGCGCACGAGGGATCTCGGCATCCGCATCGGACTCGGCACGCCGGGCCGCTTCAACGCGATCACGGACGTTCCGGGTGTGCGGGTCGGACATTGCACGCTGAGCGTCGAGAACGGCGACGCGTCGATCCGCACCGGCGTCACCGTCATCGAGCCGCGCGCGGGCGCCGCGCACGATTCGCCGTGTTTCGCGGGCGTGCACGTGCTGAACGGCAACGGTGACGCGACGGGGCTCGAATGGATCCGCGAAGCCGGCCTGCTCACCACGCCGATCGCCTATACGAACACGCACAGCGTCGGTGCGGTGCGCGATGCGCTCGTCGCGAACGAGCGCGAAGCCGCGGCGGGCCGCGTGTACTGGTGCATGCCGGTCGTGATGGAAACCTACGACGGCCTGCTGAACGACATCTGGGGGCAGCACGTGAGCGCCGCGCACGTGCTGCGCGCGCTGGCCGCTGCGCAATCGGGGCCGGTTGCCGAAGGCGGCGTGGGCGGCGGCACGGGCATGATCTGCCACGAGTTCAAGGGCGGCATCGGCTCCGCGTCGCGCGTGCTCGCGGCCGATGCGGGCGGCTGGACCGTCGGCGCGCTCGTCCAGGCGAACTACGGCGTGCGCGAGATGCTGCGCGTGGCCGGCTATCCGGTCGGCGAGGTACTGCGGCACGTGCCTTCTCCGTTCCGCGCGCCGGACGCGCAGGGCGAGGCCGGGATGGGCTCGATCGTCGTGACGATCGCGACCGACGCGCCGTTGCTGCCGCATCAATGCACGCGCCTCGCGCAGCGTGCCAGTGTCGGGCTCGCGCGGGTCGGCGGCGGCACGGAGGATTCGAGCGGCGACATCTTCCTTGCGTTCGCAACGGGCAACGACGGCCTGCCGGCGGCGAACTACGGCAGCAAGGGTGCGCCGACCACCGGCGTGAAGATGGTCAACAACGACCATATTTCCGCGCTGTTCGTCGCGGCGGCGGAAGCAGTGGAGGAAGCGATCGTGAACGCGCTCGTCGCGGGCGGTGACGTCGAGTCGCGCGGTGCGCGGGTCGAGGGGCTGGGGCAGGCGCGCTTGCTCGATGCGTTGCGCGAGGTGGGCTGGCGGCCGGGGCGCGGCGCCTGAAACGGCATGCGCCGCTTCAATCGAAGCGGCGTGGGGTGGAGCGGCGATGCGGCGATCGGCCGGGCCGCGATCGGCCGGGCCGCCGCTCGCCCGCGCATTCAACGCGGGCGGTGCGGGCCTGGCCGTGACGACGCGGCGTCATGCTCAGCTGCCGAAGTAGATGTTGCAGAAGCTGACGGGGCCGACACAGGCGTTCGGGTCTTCCTGCTTCGATTGCGAACGATCGACGCGGCCGGCGGCCTTCACGGCTTCGGCGCGGTTCGCCTGTTGCGGTGCGACGTCTGCCGGTGCCGGCTGTGCGTGAGCAACAGCAGCGGTGAGCGACAGGGCAACGAGGGCGAGGTGCAGCGGCTTCATTTGGGTTTCTCCTGGGTGAGTGCCAGTCTCGCTGGCAGTGAGGAAACTATAGGCTCGCACTGCTTAAAGATTAATCACCGTGGCTGTAGAGCTTATTTCCATCCGGCACAAGGATCCCGTTGCGCGCGCACCGATCGTCGATGGCGTCGATGGCGTCAATGACGATGCCGGTTGAACGGCGCGTCCTTGTCCAGCAGTGCGCTGCGCATGAAGTGCAGGCAGCCGACGATGCGCTGCATGCGGTGCCGCTCGTTGGGCACCGCATACCACGCCTGCAGCGTGTGCTGCGCCGCGCGGATCGCGAGATTCACCGATTTCAGCGTGCGTGCGTGATGGCCGGGTGTCGGATCGTCGAAGAAGCGCGGCAGCTCGTGCAGCACCGCGTCGATCGAGCCGGTCCAGCGCAGCGTTTGCGGCGGTTTCGATGCGCAGAACGCGTTCAGTTCGTCGCGCAGGTCGATCACTGCGTGGCCGACTTCGAGCGTCGACAACATCCAGCGCAGCGCGTCGCGATGCTGTCGCGTGCGTCGCACGAGCAGCGTGCGCAGCTGCGCCATCAGGTCGTGCGTGCTCGACTGGAAGCGCTGCGCGAGGCCGTCCGTTGTGCCTGTGCACGCCAGCGTGACCTGGCGGCGCAGGTCGTGCGCGATGCGGCCCGTGAGCCACGGCATCTGCGTCGGGAATACGACCGCGAACACGAGCGAGCACGCGAGCATCGCGATGACGATGGCCAGGCCGTTGTTGATCAGCACCTCGGGCGTATAAGCGATCACGTTGTCGGGCCCCGCGAGCAGGCAGAAGAACACCGCGAAGCCGATCCCGTAGCCGGACAATCCCGGCCGCATCGCGAGAAACGCGCCGAGGCCGAGCACCGGCGCGAGCGCGGCGCACAGCAGCGGGAAGCCGTCGATGTTCGGATACACGTAGCACAGGAACACGTAGCCGACGGCGGTCGCGAATGCCGCGCCGACGCTCATCTGCGCCACGAACTTCGGCGCGCGCGGCGACGTCGAGCTGAGCGCGCACGCGATCGCGGTGGCGATCACGGCGAGCGGGCCGCTCGGCCATTCGGAGGCAAGCCAGAACGCGCTCATCGCGCCGACGGCGACGATCGTGCGCAGGAACGCGAAACCGACGAAGAACGAGTTGGTCTTCACCGCGTAATGCGTGACCGAGCGCTCGAACGCATGATCGTCCTGGTCGAGCGATGCATAGGTGTCGGCGTAGCCGAGATATTCGCCGATGAAGCGGTAGAGCAATTCGATCGCGGTATCGAAGTCGAGCAGGCCGCCGGCTGCATGCTCCTCGATGTTTCGTCGCGATGCGCGCGCGGCTTTCGGCAACGCGCTGTGGAAGCGCCGCAGTTCGAGCAGCGCACCGGTGGCCGGCGCGATGCCGCGCTGTCGCTCGTCGCGTAGCGCGGCGAAGCGCTGCGCGAGCGCATCGACATGCGGCGCCAGCGCATCGAGCACCGCGTCCGAGCCATTTGCGCGCAGCCGTTTGACGAGCTGGTGCAGCGCATGCAGCCGCGTGCACGCGTTCATGAACTCGCTGTTCAGCCGCGCGAGGCGGCGGCTGCGCGCGCGAATGTGCGGATCCTCGAACGACGCGAACGCGCGGTTGGCCTCGAAGCCGACGATGTCGTCGACGAAATCGGCGAAGCGCCGCTCGAAATCGCCGCGTGCGACGTCGCCCGCGAGCGCGCCGGCCGTGAACGCCGCGAAGGTCGCATGGCGGGTGCCCAGCGAGCGCATCAGCGCCTTCGCGGAACTGAGCGGCAGGATCAGCGCGCTGACCGCGCCCGAGCAGGCGATGCCGAGCGCGACTTCCGCGGCTCGCGTGAGCGCGGACTGGAACAGCGTCTGCGGGGTCATCACGGCCGGCAGGCCGATCAGCGCGGCCGTATAGCCGGCGAGCACGAAGCCGTACCAGCGGAAGTGGCGGTTGCGCACGGCGAGCGCGATGCAGGTGCCGATCCACAGCGTGATGCCGGCCATGTACAGCTCGGGCTGCTGCGCGAACAGCCCGCCGAGCGCGAGCGCGGCGACGAGGCCGGCCGCCGTGCCGAGCACGCGGTAGAAACTCTTCGCGAACACCATCCCCGACAGCGGCTGCATCAGCACGAACACGGTCGTCATCGCCGTGCGCGGCTGCGACATCTCCAGGCGCATCGCGATGCCCATCGCGAGGAGCGCCGCGAACACGGTTTTCGCGAGGTGCAGCCAGATCAGCCCGTCGCTCGCGGCCCAGTCGCGCGCCGCGTCGCCGAGTGGATCGAGCCATGTCCTCCATCGTGCCGGTTCGATGGAAGGTCGCTCGATCGCAGGTTGTGGCTTCATGAAAAGAGGGGGCCCGAGCGGGGCCGGGCACGGTGCCGCGGCGCGTCCGAACGGGTCTGTTCGACTGGTGAGGCGCCGATTGTAGGAGCGCGGCGCCCGCGCATTAACGCAGCTACGGGGAAACGATAGTTGCAGCCGGAGTAACAATCTGTCGCATCCAGTGGAGGAAAATAGCGGCTCCGCTACAGGTTGCTCACAGGAATGGATACCCTACAAAACATGCGGGTGTTTTCGCGCGTCGTCGAGACGGGCAGTTTCACCGCCGCCGCGCAATCGCTGAATTCGACGACGGGCGCGATGTCGCGCGCGGTGTCGGAGCTCGAGGCGCGCCTGCGCACCCGTCTGATGAATCGTTCGACGCGCCGTCTCGCGCTCACGTCGGCCGGCGAAAGCTATCTGCGGCGCTGCCGCCAGATCCTCGCCGACGTCGACCGCGCGGAAGAAGAGGCGAGCTGCGCGCATGAACGGCCGGCCGGCGTGCTGCGCATGCACAGCTTCGCGAGCGTCGGTCATCACTATGTGTTGCCTGCACTGACGCGTTATCACGCGCAATTCCCGGACGTGTCGATCGAGCTGTCGCTGTCGCAGCGCATGCCCGACCTGTTCGACGGGACGAGCGACATGGCCGTCGTGACCGCGTCGTCGCTGCCCGATTCGGAACTCGTGTCGCACCTGCTCGGCTCGACCTTCAGCATCCTGTGCGCGTCGCCCGACTATGTGAAACGCCACGGCGCGCCGGCCCGTCCGCAGGATCTCGCCGCGCACGCGTGCCTGACGCTGTGCACGCCGGCGTTCCCGACGCACGAATGGGTGCTCGAAGGGCCCGAAGGCGTCGAACAGATCCACGTCGCGGGGCCGGTGCAGACCAATACCGCCGAATCGCTCGCCCTCGCGATTCGCGACGGTATCGGGATCGGCATGCTGCCGTTGTACTCGGCGATCGACGCGCTGCGCGACGGCACGCTCGTACGCGTGCTGCCCGCGCACATCCTGCAGAAGATGAACGTCTATGCGCTGTATCCGTCACGCCGCTTCGTCGATGCGAAGGTGCGGACGTGGGTCGAGATGCTGCGTGCCCAGGTGCCGGGGATGATCGCGCGCGACGTCGAGATGCTGAACGCGATCGACCGCGAACCGCAGGCCGCCTGAGCGACCAACGCGCGTCGGCACACCGCCGGCTTCTTCTCTTCACGCGAGCTACGCCAACGCGACCCGCCGCGCCCACGGTACATCGTTCACGCGGGCGGGGCGCATCGTCATGCCGTTACTGCGCGGGCTTGGCCGCCGCGCCCGATTCCGTTGCCGGCTCGCCGGCCGGGCCGTATGCGTCTCGCGCAGCCTTCTGTTGTGCGAGACGCTTTTCGTGGAGCCGCTCCTGCGCCGCCAGGATGTCGTCCGGATAGTTGACGGATTCGCCGCGCGCCGGGTTGAAGCCGACCGATTCGAGATCGATCAGCTCCTGCAGCACTTGCGCGCGCGTGACGGGCGACTGTGCCGACTGGGCGAACGACAGGGCCGGTGCAGCGAGCAGGACGGCAGCGGCGGCGGTAGCGACGAGCGATTTCACGAGGTTCTCCTGGGTACGGGGTAGGTGGCCGGGTCGACGCGCGATGCGTGACCCTGACCTTCGCTGGCAGTCTACGCAGCGCCCGCGCGCGTAAAAACCCCGATTCCAGGCAGGCTGCCTTCCAGATGGAACAACATTGCTGCAAGCCGCCCGCGGCGAACGAACCCGCGTGCGAACGCAGGTGCGTGGCCGTCGGGCGACGAGGCATCGCGCCGGTCAGAAGCGCGTGCGCATGCCGATCGTGCCGACGATCTGGTTCGCCGTGCTCGATGCGCCGCCCGAGCCGTTGATGAACGCCTGGTAGCCTCGGCCCGAGGCGTGCTGATACATCGCTTCCGCGTAGACGTCCGTGCGGCGCGACAGCTTGTAGACGGCCTGCAGGTCGACCTGGTGCCACTTCGGATCGGTGCCGTGCTTGCTGTCGGGGTTCGACACGCTGGCGTCCGTGTACACGTAGGCCGCGCCGAGGCTGACGGCCGGCGTCACCGCATAGCGCACGTTCACGTCGTAGTTGTTGAACGCGACCTGGCCGGTCGAGCCGAACGAGCCCGTGTTGTCGTACTGCGAGCGCGTATAGACGAAGCCGACGGTGGCCGGGCCGAACCCGTAGCTGATGCCGCCGCCGTACGAACGCATGCGGTCCGAGCCGATCGACCAGCCGCCCTGGTTCAGGCTCTTCGCTTCGGCCGCATCGGTCGCGCCCGGGCTCGCGCTCGTCGAGCCCTTCGTGCCGTTCATCTGCAGGTACGCGCCGGCCAGCTTCAGCGGGCCGTTCGTGTAGCTCGCCGCGACGCTGTACGCGCGGTTCGCGCCGAAGCTGGTCGCGTTCGAGAAGGCGTACATCGCACCGACCTTGAAGCCTGCAAAGGTCTCGCTCGTGTACTTGACCGCGTTGTTGATGCGCAGCGAGTGGTTCAGGTTGTCGTTGTCGAACGGATGCGCGAAGCTCGTGTCGCCGAAGTCGCCGGACGTGGCGGACAGCGGCGCGACGAAATCGACCATCGTGTCGTACTGGCGGCCGAGCGTCAGCGTGCCGTAGCCGTTCTGGCTCAGGCCGACGTATGCGTGGCGGCCGAACAGCTTGCCGTCCTGCCCGAGGCCGCCGTTGTTCACGTTGAAGCCGTTCTCGAGCACGAACAGGGCCTTCAGGCCGCCGCCGAGATCCTCGGTGCCGCGAAACCCGACGCGGCTGCCGTTGACGGTGCCGCTGTTCAGGCGCCACAGCGACGCACCGTTGGCGTTGTTGGTGTAGACGATGCCGGCATCGATCAGGCCGTACAGCGTGACCGAACTCTGTGCGTGAGCGAGCGGGGCGAACAGTGCGGCGGCGCATGCGCCGGCGATGAGGGTCTTTTTCAAGTGAAGGCTCCTGCGTGTGGGAGGGGGAACAAAAGTGCGGCGCAAGTATAGGAACGCAACGCGTGCGCAAGCCCGCCGGGGGCGGCGAGCGCACCTTTCCGGATCCGGCAAGAGTCCTTCACAAAACTGACACGACGCGCCGCACGCGCGGGACGCTGGTGGTTTTTGCGTGGTCGCACGCGGGTGGTATCCCGCCGTCGCGCGCGTGCTGTCGCGTCGTTGCAACATGCGCGGAGCGCGGCACGGCGGTGGAGCGGCGCGACCGGCGCGCAGAGAATGGATCGTTCGCGCCCACGCCCACGACGAGCGTTGCGCGTGTCGCGGAACTCGATCGCGCGGGCATCAACGTGTGCTCGGCAGGATTCGATCAAGGAGCCGTGGTATCCGCTCGGCAACGGCAACATCCTGCGCGTGCTCGATGCGGGCCTCCATGTCTGCCACATGATCGGCTCCCAGGTCCTGCAGCAATCCGTCGACTTCGTGGCCGACCGCAGCGCGACGACGATGCATGTCGGCGACGGCGACGGCGACGGCGACGGCTACGGCGTCGCGGCCGGGCGTCCGGCGAATCTCGTCATGCTCGACGTGGAGCGATTACGAAGCGGTACGTCGGCGGGCAAAGGCCACGCTGTCGATCCGTCACGGGAAGGTGATCCCGCGGCGCGAACCGGAGCGCATCACGTATCCGGATTGAGATGGGCGGCGAGTCGCAGGCGGCCACGGCTTGTCAGCACCCATGCATTCACAAAATGCATGAGTCGATTCGAAAAATACGTTTGTCTCATGATGGGCGGCGGCCTACGATGCGGTCCTGACGACGGCGCGCATGTCGCGCGCCGTCCTTTCGATCCCATTCGCCGACCCCATTCGCCGACCCCATGCGCCCCGATCTCCCGTCCGCCCCCGCATCCTCTTCGCCGGCCGCCAGCCCGTTCGCGCGCGTGGCCGTTGTCACGATCCTGACCGGTGTCGGCGCGGGCCTCGGCGGCATGCTGCTCGCGCTGCTGCTGCATGCGATCCAGCACGTCGCGTTCGGCTACAGCGTCGCGCACGTGATCGGCACCGAGAGCTTCCTCACCGGCGTGACCGACGCCGATCCGCTGCGCCGGCTCGTGGTGCTGATCGTCTGCGGTTTCGTCGCCGGCGGCGGCTGGTGGGCGCTGTACCGGTATGGCCGGCCGCTCGTCAGCATCCGCCGCGCGGTGCGCGCGGCCGATCCGCGGATGCCGGTCGTCAGCACGACGATTCACGCGCTGCTGCAGATCGTCACCGTCGCGCTCGGCTCGCCGCTCGGCCGTGAAGTCGCGCCGCGCGAGATCGGTTCGCTGCTCGCCGGGCAGCTTGCTCACCGTGCGGGGCTCACTCCGGACGATTGCCGGTTGATGGTCGCGTGCGGTGCCGGCGCAGGCCTCGCGGCCGTCTATAACGTGCCGCTCGGCGGCGCGATCTTCGTACTCGAAGTGCTGCTCGGCACGTTCGAACTGCGAGCGCTGGTCGTGGCGGTCGCGACATCGGCGATCGCGGCGGCCGTTGCATGGATCGGCCTCGGCAACGAGCACCAGTACACGGTGCCGCCATTCGTGCTGAGCACGCCGCTGGTGGCGTGGTCGATCGTCTGCGGGCCGCTGTTCGGCTTCGCCGCGTATGGCTTCGTGCGGCTCACGACGCGCGCCCGGGCGAATGCGCCGAAAGACGGGCGGCTGCCCGTGCTCGCGCTGATCAACTTCGCGGTGATCGGCGTGCTCGCGATGCGGTTGCCGCAATTGCTCGGCAACGGCAAGGGCCCGGCGTCGCTGGGTTTCGACGGCACGCTGACGATCGGCCTCGCCGCCGCGCTGCTCGTGCTGAAGGTGCTGATCGAGGCCGGCAGCCTGCGGGCCGGCGCGGAAGGCGGCCTGCTGACGCCCGGCCTCGCGAACGGCGCGCTGCTCGGCGTCGTGCTCGGCGGGCTGTGGAGCCTCGTGTGGCCGGGCGCGTCGATCGGCGCTTGCGCGCTCGTCGGCGCGACCGCGTTTCTCGCGGCGTCGATGCAGATGCCGATCACGGCGGTCGTGCTGTTGCTCGAGTTCACCCGCGTGGATCACGACAGCCTCGTGCCAATGCTGCTTGCCGTGGCCGGCTCGCTTGTCGCGTACCGGTTTGCGCAGCGGCTGGCCGAGCGGAAGGTGAATCCGGTTGCAGCCGTGAGCACGCCTGCGACTGCCGTTCGTTAACGCACGCGCAGCCGTCCTTTTCACCGGCGGCGCCGATTGCACCGCCGGCCGCCGTTTCCCTCCCCGTTTCCACGATCGCGTCAGCACGCAATCGCAGCCGCGCAATCCAGAGCGCGTTCTTCGGTTCTGTGCAAGAATCCGCGCGACCCGCGCACCAACCAACAACGACACGCGCGGACGTCCCTATCAGGAAACGAGGAGCTCAAGTTGATTCAGCGCATTTCCCGCTTTTTCACGCAGGTGGTCCACCGCGTGTTGCCCGACCCGTTGATTTTCGCCATCCTGCTGACGGTCGTCACGTTCGCGCTCGCGTTCGGCCTCACGCCGAATTCGCCCGCGCAGCTCACGACGATGTGGGGTTCGGGTTTCTGGAACCTGCTTGCCTTCTCGATGCAGATGGTGATGATTCTCGTCACCGGTCACGCACTCGCGAGCTCACCGCCCGTGAAGCGCATGCTCGTCGCACTCGCGAGCACCGCACGCACGCCGGGGCAGGGCGTGATGCTCGTCGCGTTCGTCGGCGCGCTCGCGTGCGCGATCAACTGGGGCTTCGGTCTTGTGCTCGGCGCGATGCTCGCGCGCGAAGTGGCGCGTCGTGTCGCCGGCAGTGATTACCGGCTGCTCGTCGCGTCCGCGTACATGGGCTTCCTGAGCTGGCACGGCGGATTGTCGGGTTCGGTCCCGCTTGTCGCGGCCACGAAGGGCAATCCGATGGAGAAGACCATCGGGCTGATTCCCGTGTCGCAGACGATCTTCACCGGTTACAACGCGTTCATCACGATCGGCCTGATCGTGATGCTGCCGTTCCTCGCGCGCATGATGATGCCGAAGCCCGGCGACGTGGTCAGCGTCGATCCGGCACTGCTCGCCGAACCGCCGAGCGTCGAGCGCCAGCTCGGGCCCGACGCGACGTTCGCGGAGCGGATGGAGGAGAGCCGAGCGCTGTCGGTCCTTGTCGCGGCGCTGTGTGCGGCGTTCCTCGTGCTGAAGTTCGTGCAGAAGGGCTTCGCGCTCGACATCGACACCGTGAACCTCGCATTCCTCGCGGCCGGCATCCTGCTGCACCGTACGCCGATGGCCTATGCGCGCGCGGTGGCAGGCGCTGCGCGCGGCGCGTCCGGGATCATGATCCAGTTCCCGTTCTACGCGGGCATCCAGGCGCTGATGGACCACTCGGGGCTCGCGGGCGTGATCACGAAGTGGTTCGTCGATATCGCGAACGTGCACACGTTCCCGCTGCTGGCATTCCTGAGCTCGGCCGTGATCAATTTCGCGGTGCCGTCGGGCGGTGGCCACTGGGTCGTGCAGGGCCCGTTCGTGATGCCGGCGGCTCAAGCGCTCGGCGCCGATCTCGGCAAGGCCGCGATGGCGATCGCGTACGGCGAGGCCTGGACCAACATGGCACAGCCGTTCTGGGCGCTGCCCGCGCTGGCGATCGCCGGGCTCGGCGTGCGCGACATCATGGGTTATTGCGTGACGACGCTGCTGTTCTCGGGCGTCGTGTTCGTCGCGGGGATGTATCTGTTCTGACGGAGCGGGCGCGATGCGGGAGTCCGCATCGCGCGGTTTGCATCATGCCGACTGTCTAGCGTGCGACCGCGTATCGGGCTGCTCGTGTCCGCGACGCAATGCGAGGCTCGCGAACGCCGGACGACGAACGCGGCCACGAGCAGCCTCAGCCCGTTTTCGCGTTGCCGGTAGCCCGTTCGATCGCACCGTCTCCGATCCGGCCGATTCCGTTTCACCGCTTGCAGCGTTTCCGTATCGCGGCCGGGGGCGCGTGATACCGGTTGCTCGACAGCCTTTCGTCATGCAGGGGCGCGGGCCGCTCGCCATCCGTTGTCCGATCGCGCAGAATCATCCCCTGTTCACCTCGATGGAGGCCGCATGCACGATCCACACGAACCTCCCGGTCGCCGCGCGTACGCGGCGCTTGCGCAACGCTACGCGGACATCGCGCCGACGAAGGCGCACAACGCACTGTACGAGCGGCCCGCGACGATGGTGCTGCTCGGCGACGTCGACGGCCTGGCCGTGCTCGACGCGGGCTGCGGCCCGGGCATTTGCAGCGCGCACCTTGCACGACACGGCGCGACCGTGCACGCGTTCGACGTGGTACCGGAAATGGTCGCGCTGGCGAGAACCCGCTGCGCGGGCCTTGCGGTCGACGTCGTCGAAGGCGATCTCGCGGCGCCGCTCGCATGGCTGCCCGACCACGCTTTCGACAAGATCGTGTGTTCGCTGGCGTTCGACTACGTACGCGATCTAACGCCGACGCTGCGCGAATTCAAACGCGTCGCGAGGCCGGGTGCGACGCTGGTGTTTTCGATGGCGCATCCGATGCGCGACTGGATGGACGAGCGGACGCGCGGGGAGGGTACGTACTTCGATACGTCGCGCTTCGGCTTCCACTGGTCGGGTTTCGGTGAGCCGAAACCCTTTGTCGAAGCCTACCGGCGGCCGCTCGGCGACATCCTGAACGCGGTGGCCGACGCCGGTTGGCGGCTCGAGCGCTTCGTCGAGCCGCTGCCGCTGGCGGAGATGAAGGCCGAGTCGGAGCGGCTTCACGCGGAATTGTCGCAGGCGCCGGCGTTTCTCTGCATCCGCGCGCGCAGCTGACGCCGCGCGGCGGGCGAGCGGCGCTCAGCGCACCGGCTCGTCGTTCAACGTCCCCAGAAACGCTTCGATATCCTTGATGTCCTGCGCGGTCATCGCCGGCTTGTCGCCCGCCTTGCGATCGAACGGCGCGTCGGTCACGTCGACGTTCGCGCGGTATTTCGGCGGAATGTCGTCGTACTCGTCGATCTTGCCGTCCGCGCCGCGTGAATAGAATTTCTGCGGCGAGATGCTGCGCTCGTTGTAGAACGCCATCACCTGGTCGAGCGTATGGAACACGCCGTTGTGGAAGAACACGTGGCGCGTCGCCGAGTTGCGCAGCGTCGGCGTGAGGAACATCGCGCAATACTGCGTCTGGTCCTTCAGGTCGTCGCGGAACGGCCCGCACACGCCGAGATCGTAGAACGCCGGGTTGCGGTTCTGCGCCAGTTCCTTGTTGCGCGGCGCGCCGAGCGCCTCGTACTGGTAGTCGGTAAACATCGGCGGCAACCCGTCCTTGCCGGCCTTCGACAGATGGCAGCCCGCGCAATTCGCCTTGTCCGGATCGTTGAACAGGCGCAGCCCGCGCAACTCGGCCTGCGTGAGGCGCGCACGGCCTTCGAGCCAGCGGTCGTACTTGCTGTTGTACGGGTGGAACGACGGATCCTCCACCTGGTAGCGCGCGATCGCGAACATCGCTTCCGATACCGCGAGCTGCGGGCTGTCGAACACGCGCGCGCCGAACAGTTGCTCGAGCTGCGCGCGGTGCGACGACTGCGCGAGCTTGCGCGCGACGTCGTCGATGCTCGCGTTCGCCATCTCGACCGGATTCAGCAGCGGGCCGAACGCCTGCTGCTGCAGCGTATCGGCGCGACCGTCCCAGAACATCCCGCCCTGCGGCACGAGCTGCGGCGCGGCCGACGTGCCGGCCACCTTCTGCGCCTTCACTACGCCAGCGGCCGACGCGGCCTGCTGCGCGACGGTCGGCGCGGCGTCGTTTTCACCGGCGTCGGGGCCGATGCTGAAGTTCGGCTGGCGGTACAGGTACATCAGCGACGGCGGCGGACGATAGCCCTGCTGCGTCATCGCGAGGCCGCCCGGCTGCACGTCGAGCGCGTTCGGCGGGCCGTACGCATGATCGGGGCTGTGGCACGACGCACACGACTGCTTGCCCGACGCGGACAGCGACGGATCGGCGAACAGCGCACGGCCGAGCTGCGCGACCGCCGACAGCGGCTGCGCGGCGGGCCGCTGCAACACGACCGGATGCGGGTTCGCGCCCGTCCAGTCGGCGACGACGGTGCCGATCGCCGCCGGTACCTGCGCGGGGAACGCGATCGCGAACGCGCCATAGCCGAGCACGGCGGCGCCGATCACGAAGGCCGCGCGGCGCAGAAGGCGGGAAGGAGAGCGCGGCGCGGAGGTGCCGGAGGCGTCGGGAGACGGGAACGCAGGGCGAGCTGTCATGCTGTCGGTCGGAAATCGGGCGCCGCACGAAGCGGCGCGTTAAACGGAAACGGCCGGCGCGTGAGGCGCCGGCCATGCGGTCATGCAATACCGGTCAGATTGCCGGTGCCGCGCTCAATGCAGTGCCGAGCGTCGGGTCGAGGTACAGCGGCGCCGTGTTCGGCTTCGACGTGAAGTCGAACAGGTTGCGCAGGTCGCCTGCCGTCGCATCGAACGAACCGCCGCCGATGCGCTGGCCGCCGAGCCAGTTGTCCTCGATGAAGCGCACGACGGACGACTGGTCGATCATCGTGTGGTCGACGTAGTTCTGCTTCGCATACGGCGAGATCACGATCAGCGGAATCCGCACGCCCGGGCCGCAGCGGCCGTTGACGGTCGAGCCGTTCACGCCGGTGGTGCCGCCCGTGCCGCACTTGCCGTTGCCGTTGACCTGGTCGACCGGGTCGGACGACGAACGCGTCGGTGCCGTGTACACGTGGTCGTACCAGCCGTCCGAATCGTCATAGGTGACGATCACGGCCGTGTTCTGCCAGTCCGGCTGCTGCTGCAGGAAGTTGACGACCTTCGTCACGAACGCCTGTTCGTCGAGCGGATCCGAATAGCCCGCGTGAGCATCCTGCGCGGCCGGGGCCTTCAGGTAGCTGACCGACGGGAAGTTGCCGGCCTTCACGGCGGCGAAGAAGTCGTCCGTGTCGTACTGGTGGTTCGCGGGTTCGGCGGTCTTGCCGTCGGTCTGGAGGCTCGAACCGATCGCCGCGACCGAGCTCGGGCGCGTGTGCTGCGGGTTCGACGTCGACGCGTAGTACTGGAACCAGTTGTGGTGCGGGATGTAGTCGGACGTCGCGGCGTTCACGGCGGTGGCGACCGTGCTGCGCGCGCAGCCCGTCGTGCCGTTGCTGTTGGTCGTCGACAGGTTGAAGCCGCCCATGAAGCCGCCCCACGTGATCTTCGCGCCGTTCAGCAGGTCGCCGATGTTCTTGCCGCTCATCAACGCCTGGTCGGTCGTGCTCGAGCACACGTCGTTGCCCGGGTCGACGTCGTTGATCATCGTGAGGCCGCCCGCGCCGTCATTGATGTAGTACGAGCTCTTCGCGAGCGTCGACGGCTGTGCCGACGTCTTGACGATCTGCATCCCGTTGGTCTGGCCCGACACGACGTTCAGCGCGCCCGGCGTCGACGGGCCGTACGACGTCGTGTACATGTTGTCGCTCATCGCGAAGCGCTGCGCGTAGTTCCACAGTGCCGTCACGGTGTTGCCGTCGAAGTAGCCCATCACCTGGCCCTTCGTGCCGAACGCGCCGGCGCCGCCGGACGAGCCCTTGCCGGTGTATTTCGGGAACAGGTCGGCGAGGCCGTTGTCCTCGGCCTGCTGCTCGGCCGTGTACGCGTGGTTCTGGTCGGCGGTCGCGGCCTGCGTGCGGTCGAGGCGGAACGGGTTCGCCGCGTCGGTGCCGTTGGCCGTGTTCGTGAAGTTCGGGTTCGCGGTGAGCAGCGTGCCCGTCAGGCCGTTGGGCGTCGACGTGCCGGCCTTCGCGGTAAACGCCGGTTCGCCCGACGGGTTCGTCGCGTTCGGGTAGGTGCCGAAGTAGTGGTCGAACGAGATGTTTTCGCCATAGATCACGACGACGTGCTTGATCGGCGTGGTGGTCTGCAGCGCATCCTGCGACGACACGGCAGGCGTCGACGTGGGATCGTCGCTGCCGCCGCAGGCGAACAGCGCCAGCGCCGCGGCTGCGCAGGCGGTGACGAGCAAGGCTTGACGGAACATCGGGAAACTCCAGGTAAGGTCTTCGATGGTGGAGAGCGGCCCCGTCGCCGTGTCGGTTCGGCGCGGGGCTCGTGAGAGAGCACGCGCATTGAAACAGTCCCGTATGAAGATATGGGGACGGAGTCATTTCGTGGCGATTGCGCTGCGGTATCGATTTCATTACGGCGGAACGCGAGTCGAAAGAGAACGGAAAGGGGCGGACCGCCTGCCACCTTTGCGTCACATCCCGCGACGCGCGGGGCCACGGCCGCGGATGCCGCGCGGGGCGGGCGAGGCCGGCGAACGGGCGCCGCTGCGCGGTTTGCGCAGGGTGCTGCGCAGTGCATTTTTGACAATCGGATGACGTATTCATACGATGAACGCCCTGCGGCGACGATTTCGCGTGGCCGCGCGTCAGGGAGTATTCAGCGTGCCGATCCCCGTTCTGTTTGCCGTTCTGTGCGCGGCGTTCCTGCATGCGTCATGGAACGCGCTCGTCCGCAGCAGCGGCGACCGGCTGCGGTCGGCCACGGTGCTGCAGATCGCGATCGGGCTGTTCGCGTTGCTGTTCCTGCCGGCCGCGGCGCCGATCACGCCGGCGAGCTGGCTCTATGTCATCGCATCGGCCGTGCTCCACGTCGTCTATACGCTGCTGCTGGTGCGCGCGTACGAGCACGGCGACCTGACCGTCGCGTATCCGGTCGCGCGCGGCACCGCGCCGCTGCTCGTCACGCTCGGCGCAGCGGCGTTTGCGGGCGAGCACCTGAATGTCGGCGCGCAAGGCGGGCTCGTGCTGATCTGCGCGGGCATCATGGCGATCGGCCTGGAGCGCGGACGCGACGCGAAGCACCGGATGATGCAGGTCCTGCCGACGGCGTTCGCGACCGGCGTGTCGATCGCGGCCTACAGCGTGGTCGATGGAATCGGCGTGCGGGAAAGCGGCAACACGGTCGGCTATACCGCGTGGATGTTCGTGCTGACGGGCGCGATGATGGCCGCGTACTACCGGCTGCGTGCGGGGCCGTTGCGGCTCACTCAGGATGTCGGCGAAACGGCGAAGGCCGCGTGCGGCGGCGTGTTCGCGGCGCTCGCGTACGGCATCGTGATCTGGGCGATGGATCGCGCGCCGATGGGGCCGGTGTCGGCGCTGCGTGAAACGAGCGTGGTGTTCGCGGCGCTGATCGCACGCGTGTATCTCGGCGAGCGGCTGACGCCGCGACGGGCGGCCGGGTGCGTGGTGATCGCGTCGGGGGCGTTGCTGATCAGTGCGTTTGAAGCGGTGCGGTGAACGGGCCGGCCGGGCGTGCGGCCCGCGGCTTCAGCTTTCCACCGGCATCGCGCTCGTGCACTTGATCTCGTCGAGGCAGACGCTCGAATGCACGCCGCTCACGCCGGGAATTCGCATCAGCGTTTCGAGCAGGAACGTGGACAGTCCCTTCAAGTCGCGCGCGACGACCTTCAACACGTAGTCGATATCGCCCGTCACCGAGAAACACTCCTGGATCTGCGCGAGATCCGACACGAGTTTCTGGAACTTCGACAGGTCGCGGATATGCCCGCGCTCCATCGTCACGTGCACGAAAGCGGTGACGCCAAAACCGAGCGTGTCGGGGCACAGCCGGGTTTCGTAGCGGCGGATCGCGCCGATCTCCTCCAGCCGCCGGTGGCGGCGCAGTGTCTGCGCGGGCGACAGGCCGACGGCCTTCGCCAGATCGAGATTCGACGCGCGGCCGTTCTCCTGCAGGATCGCGAGCAAGTGGCGATCGAGGCGATCCAGAACCGGTTCATGCATTTTTATTTCCTCATCTGTCTCCCGGATGCAATCTTATCTCATAATGTAGGGTTTGCATGAACGGGTTACGAAACCCGATTTCGCCGTCGCGACGCTAAACTGACGCCGGATTTTCGTGTGCGAACGCAGCAATGCGGGCGCGGCGGCAGTCGGCGGCCGGTCTGGCGGGCACGCCGACGCGAATCGGGCGCCGCCACGCGAAGATTGCAGTCCCCAACCCGGCGGCTCCACGAACGGCCCCGGCACAGCAAAACAGCGCCCGGCACACCGAGGCGCGCCGCACCGCTTCAGGCGGAGGCGGACAGAGTGGAGAAGACATGGTTTCTGGAAACGAGAGCGACGGCCTGAAGCGCGGGCTGAAGAACCGGCACATCCAGCTGATTGCGCTCGGCGGCGCGCTCGGCACGGGGCTGTTCCTCGGCATCGCGCAGACGATCAAGATGGCGGGCCCGTCCGTGCTGCTCGGCTACGGGGTGGCCGGCATCATCGCGTTCTTCATCATGCGCCAGCTCGGCGAGATGGTCGTCGACGAGCCTGTCGCCGGCTCGTTCAGCTACTTCGCCAACAAGTACGTCGGCCACTTCACCGGCTTCCTGTCGGGCTGGAACTACTGGGTGCTGTACATCCTCGTCAGCATGGCCGAGCTGTCGGCCGTCGGGATCTACGTGCAGTACTGGTGGCCGGGCGTGCCGACCTGGGTGTCGGCGCTGGTGTTCTTCGTCGCGATCAACCTGCTCAACCTGGCGAGCGTGAAGTCGTACGGCGAGACGGAATTCTGGTTCTCGATCATCAAGGTCGCCGCGATCGTCGGGATGATCGGCTTCGGCGGCTGGCTGCTCGCGAGCGGCCATGCGGGGCCGGAGGCGAGTGTCCGGAACCTGTGGCAGCACGGCGGCTTCTTCCCGAACGGCGTGTCGGGGCTCGTGATGTCGATGGCCGCCATCATGTTCTCGTTCGGCGGGCTGGAGCTGATCGGCATCACCGCGGCCGAGGCCGACGATCCGAAGCGCAGCATTCCGCGCGCAACCAACCAGGTGATCTACCGGATCCTGATTTTCTACATCGGCGCGCTCGCGGTCCTGCTGTCGCTGTACCCGTGGGAAAAGGTCGTCACCGGCGGCAGCCCGTTCGTGCTGATCTTCCACGCGCTGAGCAGCAACATGGTGGCCAACGTGCTCAACGTGGTCGTGCTGACGGCCGCGCTGTCGGTCTACAACAGCGGCGTGTACAGCAACAGCCGGATGCTGTTCGGCCTCGCGCGGCAGGGCAATGCGCCGAAGGTGCTGTGCTCGGTGAACAAGCGCGGCATTCCGCTCGCCGCGCTCGGCGCGTCGGCGCTCGCGACCGGTGTGTGCGTGCTGGTCAACTACTTCATGCCGGGCAAGGCGTTCGAGGTGCTGATGGGCCTCGTCGTGTCGGCGCTGATCATCAACTGGGCGATGATCACCCTGATCCACCTGAAGTTCCGCCAGGCGAAGCGCGCGGCCGGGGAGGAGACTTCCTTCCGCAGTCTGGGCTATCCTTTCACGAATTACCTGTGCCTGGCATTCATGGCCGGCATTCTCGTCGTGATGTACCTGACGCCGGATCTCCGCCTGTCGGTGTACCTGATCCCGGTATGGCTCGCGGTGCTCGCGGTCGGGTATCGCTTCCGTCAGAAGAATGCAGGCTATGCGGTGCACGACAGCGCATCCGCACGCTGACGCAGGCCGGCCCCGATCATTCTTCCAAACGAGACAGACTCAAGCCATGTTCGAACACATCGACGCGTACCCGGGCGACCCGATCCTGACGCTCAACGAGAACTTCCAGAAAGATCCGCGCGACCAGAAGGTCAACCTGAGCATCGGCATCTACTTCGATGCCGAAGGCCGGATTCCGGTGATGGGCGCCGTGCGCGAAGCCGAAACCGCGCTGCAGCGCGACAGCGGCGCGAAGCCGTACCTGCCGATGGTCGGCCTGCCCGCATATCGCGACGCCGTGCAGGCGCTCGTGTTCGGCGCCGATCATCCGGCCCGCGCGGCCGGCCGCATCGCGACGCTGCAGACGCTCGGCGGCTCCGGCGCACTGAAGGTCGGCGCCGATTTCCTGAAGCGCTATTTCCCGGATGCGCAGGTATGGCTCAGCGATCCGAGCTGGGAAAACCACCGCTTCATCTTCGAGCGCGCCGGCTTCACGGTGAACACGTACCCGTACTACGACGAGGCGACGGGCGGCCTGAAGTTCGACGCGATGCTCGCGGCGATCGACGCGCTGCCGGCGCGCAGCATCGTGCTGCTGCATGCGTGCTGCCATAACCCGACCGGTGTCGACCTCGACGAAGGTCAGTGGGAGAAGCTGATCGACGTGATCGAGGCGCGCGGGCTGCTGCCGTTCGTCGACATGGCCTACCAGGGCTTCGGCGCGGGCCTCGACGCGGATGCATTCGCGGTGCGCGAACTGGCCCGCCGCGGCGTGCCGGCGCTGGTCGCGAACTCGTTCTCGAAGAACTTCTCGCTGTACGGCGAGCGCGTGGGCGGCCTGAGCGTCGTCTGCGAGGATGCCGCCGCGGCCGACCGCGTGCTCGGCCAGCTGGCCGGCGCGGTGCGCTCGAACTACAGCAACCCGCAAACCTACGGCGCGAAGGTCGTCGCCGCCGTGCTCGGCACGCCGGCGCTGCGCAAGCAGTGGGAAGAGGAACTGGCGGCGATGTGCCGCCGCATCGCGCGGATGCGCCAGTCGATCCATGACGGCCTGCGCGATCACGTCAGCGGCGAGGCACTGACGCGCTACGTGAAGCAGCGCGGAATGTTCACGTACACGGGCCTGACGGAATCGCAGGTCGACGCGCTGCGCGAAGTGCACGGCGTGTACGTCCTGCGTTCGGGCCGGATGTGCGTCGCGGGCCTGAACGACTCGAACGTCGCCATCGTCGCCGATGCAATCGGCAAGGTGTTGAAGAGCGGCGTCTGATCGCGGCGCGCCCCGGCGCGCAACGCGGTTGGCCGAACCGGCTGTCTCCCGCGAGGGGGCAGCCGGTTTTTTCTTGTACGGCCGTAATGTGCGCCACCCGGCTGACGCGGGCGCAGGCGCGGCGGTACGATCACGGAATCGAACGCAACATGGAAGGAGCGACATGGGCATCCGGATCATCCAGCTCGGCACGCCGCGCGCGGCCGGCGAGGGCCTGCGGATCGGCACGGTGCGGCGGCCGCCGCGCGGTGTGCCGAAGGCGGAATTCGCGTCGCGCAACTACTATGATGTATGGCTGCCGACGCTGTCGCCGAGCCCCGAACTCGTCGCGCAGGCGCAGGCCGCCGAAACGGACGCCGAATGGAACGCGTTCCGGCGTCACTTCCGCGCGGAGATGGCGCATGGCGATGCGCCGAAGGTGCTCGACCTGCTGGCGGCGCTGTCGGCGACCACCGCGTTCTCGATCGGCTGCTATTGCGACGACGAACGCCACTGCCACCGCAGCGTGCTGCGCGAGCTGCTCGCGGAGCGCGGCGCGGCGATCGAGCCCGACGCGGGTTGAAAGCGCGCTGAAAGCGGACTCGAGCGGCGTCTCGCAGCCGCGCCGGCACGCTGTTGCGCCGTCATCGTGCGGCGCAGCGAACCGGTTGACGTGGGTCAAGCGTGCAGGCGCGCGCGCCACTATGCTCTTGTCATGGAGCCATCACGACGATGACAGACGGACAGATGCAGATTGTCTTCCCGCCGGAACCGCCCGAATATTGCGCACGCGACCTGGTCGTAGCGTTTTCGGCGCTGGTCGACGGGCGTTGCGTACAGTGCGCGGTCACGGCCGAGGCGCTGGAAGATCACTTCGGCGCGCCGTCGCTGCTCGAACGCGACCTGCTGGCTGCATTCGAAGCGCACCGGTCGGCGATCGAGGCGATGGCGCGACGCATGCTCGAGGAAATCGGCGGCCGGCCGGTGCTGCTGCACAGCGGCCACTTCCGGCTCTGAGACGGATACCGCAGGAGGGCGCATGACACTGCAGGGCAACATTCACGAACGCGACTGGTCCGTCGAAGTCGAGACGCGCCCGTGCGAATCGGGCGAATACCGCTGCCGCGTGTCGGTCGAGCATGGCACCGGTGCCGCGCGTTTTCACCACACGTTCGAGCACAGCCATGCGTATCCGACCGAACGCGAGGCGATGATCGAAGGGCTGCGGGCCGGCATGACGTGGATCGAGATGAAGACGTCGCAGACCTTCAACGTATGAACGGTCCCGCGCCAGCAAAGGCGCGGGCAGACTTATCGGCCGGGCAGCGATCGAAGAAATCGCGCCGTGCCGCGGGCAACACGCGCCACCGCCTTTCAGTGCGGGCGGTGCACGCAAGGCGGTCGACGAGCGGGCGGCCCCGTCAGGAGACACGACATGGGCGTGGGCATGCAGATCGCCTGCCACGGATTCGCGGGTTCCGCCGCGATCGAAGCCGAGGCCGGCGCGCAGCTGGTGCGGCTCGAACGGTTTCGCGCGCGGATCGGCGGCTGCCACCTCGCCATCGAAGCGCATGGCGCCGTCGATGGCGCACGCCGCTACGACGTGCGGCTCGACCTCGTGATGCGCGACACGGCGCTCTGGCCGCTGCCGCCGTGCGTCGGGGACGACGTGAACGACGCGCTGCGCCGCGCGTTCATGCAGGCCGAACAGGCGCTGATCGCAAGCCAGGCGGGCGGTGCAAGGGTGGGGTTGCGCGACGCGGCGGCCGGTGGCGCGGTGCAATGAGGCATCGCACGCGATGCCGCGCAGGCGGCCGGGCGTCGCCCCGGCCCGTCAGACCCGTGCGAGCGCTTGCGAGTCGATGATGCGCACGCGCTTGCCGCGCGTTTCGACCAGCGCTTCACGATGGAACCGCGAGAACATCCGGCTGACGGTTTCGAGCTTCATCCCGAGATAGCAGCCGATTTCCTCGCGCGTCATCCGCAGGTTGAATTCCGTCGCCGAATAGCCGCGTGCCTCGAAGCGCGACGACAGGTTCAGCAGGAAATGCGCGACGCGTTGCTCGGCCGACATCGTCCCGAGCAGCAGCATCTGGCTCGATTCGCGGACGATCTCGCTGCTCAGCATCTGGTACAGGAAGTGCTGCATCGGCTTGATCTCGCGGCACGCCGCTTCGAGCGCGCCGAACGGGATGATGCACACGACGCTGTCTTCGAGCGCGATCGCGTCGCAGCAGTGCTGGCCGCCGCCGATGCCGTCCATCCCGAGCGTTTCACCGGCAATCTGGAAGCCCGTCACGTGCTCGCGGCCGTCGCGATGCATCAACACCGTCTTGAAAGAACCCGCGCGCACCGCATAGATGCTCTGGAACGGATCTTCGGTGCGGAACAGCGCGTCGCCCTGGCGCACCTGCCGGGTCGTGCAGATGATCGCGTCGAGGCGGCCGTATTCGGCGGCGGTCAGTTGCGGCGGCAGGCACATCGAGCGCATCGCACACGCCGAGCAGCGTGCGGCGGGATGTTTGGCGGCGTCGGCGCGCGTGACCGCGCGAAGCGGAATCGTCGGCCGGGGCGTGATGGCTACGTCGGCGGCGCAGGCGGTGGCTGTGGACATGAGTCACTCCGGCTCGTCAGGGGCGGTGCGCGTGAGCGTGCACCAGGGATTCGATGACACGGCATGCGGCGTCGAATTCGACGGTCTTGTCGAAGAAGTAGTCGGCTCCGGCCGACGCGCATGCCTCTCTGAATGCCGGCGCCGAGTGATTCGTCAGCACGATCGTGACGATGCGCGGCGCCGCCTTCGACAGCGTCCCGATCAGGTCGAGGCCGCTGCCGTCCGCCAGCCGCAGGTCGACGATCACCACATCCGCCTGGCTGCTGCGGATATGCGTCCACGCGTCCTGGCCGTCTTCCGCCTCGCCCACGACGGCGACGCCGCGGATCGCGCCGACGAGCAGCGCGATCCGCTGCCGGACGGCGACGGCGTGATCGACGAGAAACACCCGGAGCGTGGCGGGCAACTGGCTGGCATTCATGCCGGCAGTATCGTGTTGCGCCGCCGAAAATGAAATCGGCCGAATTGGAAGTTGATGTAGGCCGCTGCGACGCGTTGTAGGGCGATTCCTACAACGCGTACGGGAAACCGCCGGAGCGGCCTCGGTGTGACGTGCCGCGTGTGCGGCAGGCGGGCCGTGCTGCCGGATCAGCCGGCCCGGCGTGCGTCCAGCGCATCGCGCGCGGTGCGGCACGCGGCCAGATCCCACGCGGCGCAGCCGACGCTCTTGAACAGCAGCGGCCCGGTGCGGTCGAATGCGCCGCCCAGCACGTCGGCGAGCGACGCGACGTGCTGCCAGTCGACCTGCGCGACGATCAGGTCGCCGGCTTCGTGGCGGGCGCCGACCGGATCGTCGACCACCAGCCGGCTGGCGCGCACCGTGTTCGCATCGATTTCCGCTGCGTCCGCGGTGAACGCGCCGACCCCGACCACGAGCCGGCCTTCGCGCGCGGCTTCGCGATAGACAGGCGTGCGGCTCGTCGTCAGCGTCACGACGACATCGATCGCATCGGGAATCGCGTCGCCGTCGAGCGGCACGAGACGCGGCGCGTGCGCACGGTGCGCGGCGCAGAATGCGGCCGCGCTGTCGGCACGATTGCCGCGCACGTGCAGGCGCGTTTCGGGAAAGATCGCCGCGAGCGCTTCCGCATGATTGGCCGCTTGCTTGCCGGTGCCGATCAGCAGGATGTCGCGCGGCGCGGCGCCGTGCAGTGCCTGGATGCCGAGCGCGGTGATGGCCGCCGTGCGGCGCCCGGTGACCGTCGGGCCGTCGAGCGCGAAGCGCATCTCGCCGCTGGTCGCGTCATAGGCGGTCACCTGGCCGAGGATCGTCGGCAGCCCGCGCGCGCCGTTGCCCGGACACACGTTCACGAGCTTGTGGGTCGCGAGGTCACGCGCGCTCGACGGCATCGACAGCATCACGCCGCCGGCCTGCAGCGGCACGACCAGGCGTTCGGGGCTGACGATCTCGCCCGCCGCATAGTCGGCGACGGCCTGCCTGAGCGTGGCGAGCAGCGCCGGGTAGTCGAGCAGCGCGGCCGTGTCGGCCGCGTCGAAAACAGGAATCGGGGAAAGAGCGGTCATCGTGTACGTCGTATGCGTCGGTGAGCGTGGACGACGGGCGCATGCCGCGCCCGCCACAGGGCTGCCGGATACCGTGACACAGGGCAGTGTGGATCAAATCTATACCACTTGCTGGCCCACCCGCAACCCAGAAAATAAAGCGCCTCGCCGGTTTTGGTTCTAATATCTGTCCAGAAGGGCCTTCATGGCCTCGATGCCGGCGCGCTCCGGTATAGTGCGAACCCATTCCAGATTCACGCCCGCGACCGGGCAGGAGCCACACGATGATGTCCGCGCGTCCCGACTTACTCGAAGGCGGTTTCAAGCCGCTGCAGATCTACGAGCAGGTGGCCGAGAAGATCCGCGACGAGATCCGCGCGGGGCGCTACGCCGCCGAGTCGCGGCTGCCGTCCGAGCGCGAACTTGCGGGGCTGTTCCAGGTCGGCCGGCCGGCCGTGCGCGAAGCGCTCGGCGCGCTGCAGAACGAGGGGCTCGTGTTCACCAAGCGCAATTCGGGAACCTACGTCGTCGCGTCGCCGCTCGACGTGCTCGCGCAGCGCGGCGACATGCACAGGGCGTCCGAAGCCGATTTCAGCCCGACGTCGACGCTGGACGTGCGGTTGATCCTCGAGCCTGCGATCGCGCGCCTCGCGGCCGAACACGGCCGGGCCGACCCCGGCGCCGAACGCTATCTGGCGCAGATGGAAACCATCACCGACGTCGACGATCCGCATCAGCGCGCGCTGTGGAACGAGAGCGACCGGCTGTTTCACCGGCAGCTCGCGCTGATGACCGGCGATGCGCTGATCGTGAAGATCGCGGACGAAGTCGCGAAGACGATGGACCAGCCGCTGTGGAAGCGGTTGAAGGACGACGGCATCTACGATGCGGGCCGGATCCGGCTCTACGTGTCCGAACACCGGCTGATCTACGAGGCGATCGTATCGGGCGACGCCGACGCGGCGGCGTTCTATGTCGAGCAGCACATCCGCCGCGTGCGGCGCGACATTGCGCCGAAGTGACCGCGCCGGCGTCGTTCTGGTCTGAAAAATGACCAGAATCGAAGATTTTATTTTGAAATTGCTTGCATGGTGACCACGCGTGTCCTACATTGGTTTCACACAAAACCAATCAGGAGACATCATGCGACACCTCGTTACCGCGCTCTCGGTGGCCCTCGCCGCCGGCGCGCTGACTTCCGCGCACGCGCAGGAAGTCGTGATGATCGGCCATTCGGCGCCGCTGACCGGCCCGCAGGCCGCGAACGGCAAGGACAATGAAAACGGCGCGCGCCTCGCCGTCGACGAACTCAACAAGGCCGGCGTCAAGGTCGCCGGCAAGACCGTCACGTTCAAACTGGTTTCCGACGACGACCAGGCCGACCCGAAGGCAGGCGTGCAGGTGGCACAGAACCTCGTCGACAAGGGCGTCGTCGCGGTGCTCGGGCCGTACAACTCGGGCGTCGCGATTCCCGCATCGCGCGTGTACTCGACTGCCGGCGTGCCGATGCTGCCGGTCGCGTCGAACCCGGCGCTGACCAAGCAGGGCTTCAAGAACATCTTCCGGATCGGCGCGAGCGACGAGCAGCTCGGCGGCACGATGGCCACGTTCGCCGCGAAGACGCTGAACGCGAAAACCGCCGCCGTGATCGACGACCGCACCGCGTACGGGCAGGGCGTTGCCGAACAGTTCATGAACGTCGCGAAGGCGAACGGGATCAAGATCGTCGACCAGGAATACACGAGTTCGTCGGCCACCGATTTCCTCGGCATTCTCACCAAGATCAAGGCCAGCAACCCCGACGTGATCTTCCTCGGCGGCTATGCGGCACAGGGCGCGCCGATGGCCAAGCAGATGAAGCAGCGCGGCCTGCGCGCGAAGCTGCTCGGCGGCGACGGCATCTGCTCGGCGGACATGGGCAAGGTCGCGGGCGACGCGGCATCGATCGTCTACTGCGCGCAGGGCGGTGTCGCGCTCGAGAAGACGGCGGCCGGCCGCGAATTCCTGAAGAAGTACCACGACACGTATCACACCGATACGCAGGTCTACGGCGTGAACTACTACGACGGGATGAAGCTGCTCGCCGATGCGATGGTCAAGGCCGGGACGACCACCGACAAGGCGAAGCTGATCGCGCAGCTCGCGAAGTCGAACTATGCGGGCGTCGCGGGCACCTATTCGTTCGACGCGAACGGCGACCTGAAGGGCGCACCGACCACCGTCTACGTGATCCGCAACGGCCTGCCGGAACCGTACGCGAAGTAATCGCCGCACCAGCCTGTCACCGGACGGCGGCGCGACCGCCGTCCTTCGTTTCCACGCATCCGATCGACCATGAAAATTTCCCGATCCCTTTCCACCGTCGAAGTGCATACAGGCGGCGAAGCGTTCCGCATCGTCACGAGCGGGCTGCCGAGGCTGCCGGGCGACACGATCGTCCAGCGCCGCGCGTGGCTCAAGGAGAACGCCGACGAGATTCGCCGCGCGCTGATGTTCGAACCGCGCGGCCACGCCGACATGTATGGCGGCTACCTGACCGAGCCGGTCTCGCCGAATGCCGATTTCGGCGTGATCTTCGTGCACAACGAAGGTTACAGCGACCATTGCGGGCATGGCGTGATCGCCCTGTCGACCGCTGCGGTCGAACTCGGCTGGGTGCAGCGCACGGTGCCGGAAACGCGGGTCGGCATCGACGCGCCGTGCGGCTTCATCGAGGCTTTCGTCAAGTGGGATGGCGAGCATGCGGGGCCGGTGCGCTTCGTCAACGTGCCGTCGTTCATCTGGCAACGCGACGTTTCGGTCGAGACACCGTCGTTCGGCACCGTGACCGGTGACATCGCGTACGGCGGCGCGTTCTACTTCTACGTCGACGGCGCGCCGTTCAACCTGCCGGTGCGCGAAGCGGCGGTGGAAAAGCTGATCCGCTTCGGCGCGGAAGTGAAGGCCGCCGCGAACGCGAAGTATCCGGTCGTGCATCCGGAGATTCCGGAGATCAACCATATCTACGGCACGATCATCGCGAACGCGCCGCGCCATCCGGGTTCGACTCAGGCGAACTGCTGCGTGTTCGCCGATCGTGAAGTCGATCGCTCGCCCACGGGCTCGGGCACCGGCGGGCGCGTCGCGCAGCTCTACCAGCGCGGGCTGCTCGCGGCCGGCGACACGCTCGTCAACGAATCGATCGTCGGCACGGTCTTCAAGGGGCGCGTGCTGCGCGAAACGACGGTCGGCGAGATCCCGGCCGTGATTCCGGAAGTGGAGGGCAGCGCGCATATCTGCGGATTCGCGAACTGGATCGTCGACGAACGCGATCCGCTGACCTACGGTTTCCTCGTGCGCTGAGCAGCGGCGCCGATTGGCCGCCCTCGCGCGGTTTCCCGGTTGTAGTACCAGGTTTGGCGCGTCGTTCCCGTTACGGGGCACGCGCCTTTTTTGCGTGCGAAACGCCGGCAAGGCCACGCGGTGCATGCTCGCGCAACGCCGCCACGGGTCGGCGGGCCGCGCGAGTTTGGTACGATGCACCCTTTTCAGCCGAGCTCCACCCGCGTGAATCGCCGAAACGTGTCGTCAGTGCGTGACTTCTGTGCCAGATGGGTCGCGCGCGCCCAACCCGTCGCGGCTGCCGCCGTCGCGAGGGTCAAGCCTCTCACCGCCGTTGCGTGGCACCATGTCCGCCACCCGACGCGCCGCGGCGTGCTGCTCACGGCTGCCGCCGTGCCGGCGCTGTTCGTGGTGTACGTGGTCGTGCTGATTCCGTTCACGCCGGGCATCGGCGACATCCGCAAGGCGCGCGTCGACCAGCCCGCGCAAGTGCTCTCCGCCGACGGCAAGCTGCTGGCCGAATTCAAGCCGTCGAACCGCGAGTGGGTGCCGCTCAAGCAGATCTCGCCGCACATGGTCGACGCGCTGATCGCGACCGAGGATCACCGCTTCTACGAGCATCACGGCCTCGACTGGAAGCGCACGGCGTCGGCCGCGCTCCATACCTTCTCGGGCAGCCGCCAGGGCGGCTCGACGATCACGCAGCAGCTCGCCCGCAACCTGTATCCGGACGAGATCGGCCGTGCGCCGACGCTCACGCGCAAGGTGAAGGAGGCGATCACCGCGCTGAAGATCGAGGCCGTCTACAGCAAGGACCAGATCCTCGAGACCTACCTGAATACGGTGCCGTTCCTGTACAACGCGTACGGCGTCGAGATGGCCGCGCGCACCTATTTCGACAAGTCGGCCGACGAGCTCGACGTGCTCGACAGCGCGACGCTGGTCGGAATGCTGAAGGGCAACAGCTACTACAACCCGGTGCTGAACCCCGAGCGCGCGCTGCAGCGACGCAATACGGTGCTCGGCCAGATGGTGAAGTACGGCAAGCTGTCGCAAGCGCAGTTCGCGCAGTTGCAGCGCCGGCCGCTGCGGATCGACTTCGAGCGCCAGAAGGAGCCGCCGGGCCCGGCGCCGCATTTCGCGCAGCAGTTGCGCAAATGGCTGATCGCGTGGGCCGACCGCAACGACTACAACATCTACTCGGACGGGCTGATCGTGCGCACGACGATCGACTCGCGGCTGCAGCAGATGGCGACGCAGGCGCTCATGCTGCAGGGCAACCAGTTGCAGGGCATCGCGAACAACGCGTGGAGCGGCCGCGACGGCTGCGGTACCGACAACGAGGTATTCCGCACCTTCATGCGCGAGTCGCCGGAGTACAAGGCCGCGCAGGACGCCGGCAAGGACGATGCGGCCGCGATGAAGCTGCTCGCGGCTGACCGCGGCTTCATGCGCGCGCTGTGCAAGACGAAGACCGACGTGCAGGCCGGTTTCCTCGCCGTCGATCCGCGCAACGGGCAGATCCGCGCGTGGGTCGGCAGCCGCGACTTCACCAACGAGCCGTTCGACCACGTTGCGCAGGCGCGACGCCAGCCGGGCTCGACGTTCAAGCCATTCGTCTATGGCGTCGCGTTCGCGAACGGGATGAAGCCGGACGACACGTTCATCGACCAGCCGGTCGAGATCCCGCTGAAGGGCGGCGAGATCTGGCGGCCGAACGACGACGTGCCGCCCACGGGCAAGCCTATGACGCTGCGCGACGCGGTCGCGCTGTCGCGCAACCGGATTACCGCGCAGGTGATGGAGAAGGTCGGGCCGGCCGCCGTCGCACGGCTCGCGCGCGACATGGGCGTGCGCGACAGCCCGCTCGAACGCGTGCCGTCGCTCGCGCTCGGCACGAGCCCGGTCACGCTGAAGGAGATGGTCGCGTCGTACGCGACGATCGCGAACGGCGGGCTGTATGTCGAGCCGCAGATGGTGACGCGCATCGAGAACCGCCAGGGCGACGTGCTCGCCGAATACGCGTCGGCGCCGCCCGAGCGCGCGCTCGACGCCGAAACCGACAAGACGCTGCTCAGCGTGATGCGCGATGTCGTGACGCGAGGCACGGGCGGCAGCATCCGCACGCGCTTCGGCATTCGCGGCGACGTGGCCGGCAAGACGGGCACCACGCAGGACAACGCGGACGGCTGGTTCATCCTGATGCAGCCCGGTCTCGTGGCCGGTGCGTGGGTCGGTTTCGACGACGGCCGCGTGACGTTGCGCAGCGATTACTGGGGGCAGGGCGCGCACAGTGCGCTGCCGATCGTCGGCGATTTCTTCCAGCGTGCGCAGCGCGCCCGGATCGTCGACACGAAGGCGAAATTCGACACCGAGCCGTCGCCGGGCTGGTTCGCTTCGCTGCGCGAGCGCGTGACGGACCTGTTCGACACGTGGTTCCCGCCCAAGCCGGAGAAGGCGCCCGCGCCGGTCAGGACGCAGCGGGTGGAGCGGGCGCCCGAGGCTGACGCAGGCGCGGCGTCGGATGCCCTCGCGGCATCGGCGCCCGAAGCGGCGTCCGGCGGGATCGTCGAGGAATGGGTGCCGGCGTCCGAAGTGGCCGCGTCGGCCGCCGCGCTGTCGGCCGGCGTATCGCAGCCGCAGCCCGCGCAGCCGCCAACGGGGGCGAGTCCGGCGAGCGGCGGCAGCGCGGGCCTCGGTGCCGCACCGGCCGCCGCCCCTTCGGCGGCACCGGCCCAGCCGCCCGTGCCGGTCGCCCCCGACGCGACCGGGGCTTCGCAGTAACGGAGCCGTTCAGATTTCGCGCGACGCTGCCGTAATCATGTTGTCATGACAGCTCGCGCGGTCGCTCCGCGCCTCTCCGATGAGGCTATCTTCCGACTACGTCCCGCTCGCGCGCGACGATCTCGCCGCCGGCGTCCCGCTCGGCTTCGATCTTTACGATGCCGACGGCGCCGCATTGCTGCCGGCCGGCACGGCGCTGCGCGATGCCGCGCAGCATGCATTCCTGTTCGACCATTTCCGGCCGGTACGCCGGCGCGACGACGCCGAAGCCGAGCCGCGCGTGCCTGACGCGGCGCCGCACGCGACACAGATGGGATTGTCGGCAGGCGCCGCGATCGGCATCCGCCGCCGGGTCGGCACGACCCGCGGGCTGCAGCGCTACCGGCTGATCGGCATCGCCGCATCGGGTGCACTGTTCGTCGAGCCGCAGCCCGCGGCCGCGTTCGACTTCGCGCATGGCGACGACATCGAGGCCGTGGCGATCGGCCGTGCCGCGGTGTCGCGTTTCGGCGCGACGGTCGAGTCGGTGCAGGCATCGGGCGGCACGCGGTTCCTGATCCTGTCGCCGCCCGGCTTCGTCGACCGGCTGCGCACGCGCGCGGAGCCGCGCGTGCCGGTGCGGATCGCCGCCTGCTGCGCAGGCGGAGCGGAGGGCGCGGAAGGCATCGGGATGGTGCACGACATCAGCGTGAGCGGGCTGTCGATCGCCGTCGACCGGCCGATCGCCGCAACCGGCGAGCCCCTGCGTGTGCTGCTGCCGTTCGCGGCGGGCGACCGGGTCGAACTGCTGGCCCTCGACAGCACGGTGCGGGCCGTTCATGCCGATCCGGCTGCGCCCGCGCTGACGCTTCATCACGCCGCGTTCGGCGAAACCGGCGCCGACGACCTGATTCGCCTCAAGGCGCTGCTGTTCGACCGGCTGATGCCGTCGCCGGGGCGCTGATGCGCGGCGGGCACGCCGGGTGCCGTATCGCGGCATTCGGTGCGTGAACGCCGATAATCATCTGATGATTCAGTGGATTCCGCGACGATTGTATGTTTTCCGTCAACAGTGAATTCGCGATTTAAGTATTTACCCTGATATCGCAGCCTCCTAGACTTCTACTCATGCGCAACGACCCCGAGTCCGAAGCGCCTGACAAAACAATCCTGGAGGTAACGCATCATGAAATCACTGATCAAGGCAGTTGCACTGGCCGCTCTGGTGGCCGCACCGGTCGTTTCGTTCGCCCAATCGAACCAGCAGCCGCTGACGCGCGCGCAAGTGCGCGCCGAGCTGGTCCAGCTCGAAAAGGCCGGCTACAACCCGAACGACTGGATCAACTACCCGGAAAACATCCAGGCCGCGCAGGCAAAGATCGCCGCCGCTCAGAACACCGGCGCGCAAGCCGATGCAACGGGCTACGGTTCGAACCCTGTCGGGACGTCGCAGTCGGGCCAGCGCGTGCTCGTGCCGGCCGCAACCGACCGTTCGTCGGTGTTCTTCGGCCACTAAGCGTGGCAGCGCCCGCAAGGGCGCCCGGCTTGGCGTCTTTTCTGAAACCCGTGCACGGTATCCGTGTACGGGTTTTGCATTTTGGCTGCCCGGACGGGGGCCGCGCGAGCGCGCATCACCGGCTGCTATCCGTCTGGCGGGCCCGCGTCGCCAGCACGGCCGCGACACCGCCGAGGATCGCGGCCGATGCGAGCGCGAGCCGCCAGGTCGGTTGTTCCGACAGGAACAGCACGGCGCCGCACGCGGCGATGGGCGGGACGGAGAGCTGAACCGCCGCGGCGCGCATCGCCGTGAGGTGCCGCAGCGCGGCGTACCAGAGCACGTAGCCGAGGCCCGAGGTCAGCGCGCCGGAAAGCACGGCGAGCACGACGCCGGCCGGCGTGACGTGAAAGCGGGCGGCGAGCGCGACGCTCAGCGCGAGTGCCAGCGGCGCGGCACGCAGGAAATTGCCGGTGGTCGCCGCAACCGGATCGACCGGCCGACGGCCGCGTATCGAATAGATTCCCCATGCAATGCCCGCGGCCGTCATCAGCGCGGCGCCGCGCGGCGTCGGCGCGGCGAGCCCGGGCGACACGAGATACACCAGCCCGCCGAGCGCCGCACCGAACCCGGCCCAGCCGGCCGCCGCGAACCGTTCGCCGGCGTGCCATCCGGCCGCAAACATCGTCAGTTGCACCGCGCCGAACAGGATCAGCGCGCCGGTGGCCGCGCTGACGGTCAGGTACGCAAACGAAAAGCACGTGACGTACACGAACAGCATCGCCGCGGCGGGCCAGTCCGCAGGCGGGGTGGGCCGTCGCGCCCCCGCGCGCGCGACGATCGCGAGCATCAGCGCACCGGATACGAGGCGCAGGCTGCCGAAGCTGGCCGCGTCGATCCGCCCGGCCTGCAGCGCGAGCCGACACAGCAGCGAATTCGACGCGAACGCGAGCATCGCGATCGATGTCAGCGCGGCGACGCGCGCGCCTGGCCGGACATGCAGCGCGAAAGTGGAGGCAGGCGGTCGCATCGCGGGCCTCACGCGTGGCTGGCGACGATCAGCACGGCCGCGCCGAACAACGCGACGCCGAGCGGCGCGGTGAGCGCCTGCCCCCACGACGCATTCTTCTCGAGGGCCATCACCGCGGCGAGCGACAGCATCCAGCCGAGACTGCCGGCACCGACGACGAACATCAGCAGCATCAGCGCCCAGCAGCAGCCGACGCAGAAGAGCCCGTGGCTGACGCCGAGCGCGAACGCGTGACGCATCGGCGTGCGCCCGCGCCAGCGGCTGATCACGAAACTGAAGGGCGTGCGGCAACGGTCGAGACAGTGCGTCTTCAGTCCGCTGAACTGGAACGCGCCGGCGAGCGCGAATACGGCCGCGCCGATCAGCCAGCCGCGCCACGCGAGCGCCGGCATCCGCGCGA
Organism: Burkholderia sp. D-99; assembly: GCF_011605345.1. GTDB lineage: Bacteria > Pseudomonadota > Gammaproteobacteria > Burkholderiales > Burkholderiaceae > Burkholderia. Next base: position 767,193 of record NZ_JAAOXM010000001.1, on the reverse strand, counting down.
CGCCTGTCAGCAGCAGCCCGTGCAGACCGTGCGCGATGAGGCCGAAGCCGCTCCACGTGGCAACGTAGCCGATGCCGACGAGCACGAGCAGGCGCGTCTGGTCGGGTCGGCTCGCGACGACGCGGGCGAACGCATCGAACAGCGACAGCGTCGTCGGCAGCATCATCGCGAGGATCATCAGCGTCCAGCCGGCCGCGTCGAATGCGGCCGGCAGCCACAGCGTGCCGCCCGGCAGCGCGCGGCAAAGCGTGCTGAACGGTGCGGACAATGTGCTGTCGCCGTGGTCGAGATATCGCCCGTACGGACTGCGTGTCCACGCCCACAGGGTGAGCCACGCGAATGCGGCGAGGCTCGCGAGCACGAGCGGAAACAGGCGCCGATGCAGTGACGCAGCCATGACCGTTGGCGTGCGATCGCGTTTCACGCGTCGAACAGGAACGTGCTCTGCAGCGCGTTGTGATTCTTCAGATCGACGTCGATGCCGATCGCCGCATTCTTCGACCGGTAGACGGGCGCCTTGCCGACGAACACCGGTGCGCCGGGCACCGTCGAGAACACGGTGTCGGTCAGCGTCGTCTGCGCGCCGCTCGGGCCGAGGTACGGTTCGAGTTCCGCGTGGTAGTCGGTGCCGATCGACAGGGTGCCGCGCGCCCCTTCGACATTGAAGGTGATGGGCGCGCGTTCGATCGACACGACCGTGCCGATCAGCTTCGCGAGTTCGGCGATCGGGCCGCCGGCCTGGCCCGTGTAGACCTTGAGCAGCGCCTGCTCCTGCGCGTCGGACGCCTTGTCGCTCACATAGATCGCAGCCGTCCAATTGCCTTGCAGGATGTTGCCCGGCACGCGGCACACGGCGGCGATCGTGTTGCCGCTGACGTCGACGCCGTCGATGGTGCCCTTGTCGACATGCCAGGCGACGATCGTGTCGCAGACGCCGAAATCCGGATCCTCGCCGATCCAGCACGGGCAGAGTACGCGGCAGTTGCAGACCTCGAGCAGACGGCCTTCCAGGTGATAGCTCATGATTCCCTCCAGGGAGCGACGGTGATTGCACGTTGGGCCGGGTGGAGGAATCTGACCGACGAATCGTCACCCCGCTCGGCGATGCGAACGCGAAATGCGCTGAGGAATGCGCGGAAGCGGAGACGGGATGGATGCGATAGCGCGGGCCTGAAGCGGCGTATCGATTTTCAAGTGTAGGTTCGGAAGGCCGATATGCAAGGCGTCGCATGGGTTGCGATGCCGGCTGACAAGCCGGCGCGCGTGCGCTAGCATCGCGATCGGTGTCGCCGCCTGGGCACGGCGGCCGATGCGCGACAGCGCGGCAAGCCCGGCACCGGGTTCCACGATTTCAACGAACAACAAGGAGCATCCATGCGTGTCTTGACCGGTCTGCTGTGCGCGCTGGCGCTGACGGCGAACGTCGCCCATGCGCAGGCGAATTGTGCCGACGCGACGGATCAGGCGGCGATGACGGCATGCGCCGACCGCGCGTACAAGAAATCCGACGGGGAACTGAACCGGACCTACCAGGCCGTCACCGCGCGCCTGCGCGATGCGCGGCCGCTCGCCGACAAACTCGTGAATGCGCAGCGTGCATGGATTGCGTACCGCGATGCCGAATGCAACTTCTCCAGCGCGAACGCCGAGGGCGGCAGCGCGTATCCGATGGTCGTGTCGACCTGCCTCGACGATCTGACGAAAGCGCGCACCGAAACGCTGAAGGGCTACCTGTCCTGCGAGGAAGGCGATCTCGCGTGCCCGGTGCCCGCCCGGTAAGCGGGGTGCGCCGCCCGGTCGGGCGCATGCCGCGCGGGCGGGCGGCGTAGGCCATTCGCTGGCAGACGTCGTCCGTTACACGTCGTCCGTTTCGTCGAGCAGCTTGTGCCGCATCGCGTAACGCACCAGCGCCGCTTCGTGCGGCATCTGCATCTTTTCCAGGATCCGCGTCTTGTACGTGCTGACCGTCTTCGCGCTCACGCATAGCGCATTGGCGATCTCCGTCAGCGTCTGGCCGGCGGCGATCCGCCGGAATACGTCGAATTCTCGGTCGGACAGCCGCTGGTGCGGCAGCGTCTCGGCCGGCTCGTTCAGGCTTTGCGCGAACTGCTCGGCCATCGCCAGGCTCACGTAGACGCCGCCCGACGCCACCTTCGTGACCGCGCCGACCAGCTCGGCGCTCGCGCTTTCCTTCGTCAGATACCCCGACGCGCCGGCGCGGAACGCGCGCACCGCGTATTGCTGCTCGGCGTGCATGGTCAGCACGAGCACGCGCAGCGCGGGCTTCTCGTCCTTGATCTGCTTGATCAGTTCGACGCCGTTGCGGCCCGGCATCGACAGGTCGAGCACGAGCACCTGGGCGGGCGTGGCGCGCACGAGCGCGATCGTCGACGGGCCGTCGCAGGCTTCGCCGGCCACCTCGAATCCGGTGGCGTTCTGGAGGATGTGCCGCAGACCGTCGCGTACGAGCGTATGGTCGTCGGCAATGAGCACCTTGATCATGTGATGAGCGTTTCCTGTTGTACTGTGCCGAGCGGTAATGCGACGGTAATCGAGAAACCGCGTGCGAGCGCTGTGTCGATCGTCACGGTGCCGCCCAGCATGTGGGCGCGTTCGCGAATGCCGATCAGGCCGAACGATTTGTCTTCGTGGGCCGGGCCGCCTGGCGCCGAGCCGCGGCCGTTGTCCGCGACGCGCAACACGCAGAAGCCTTCCTCCACGTCGAGCCTCAGCGCAACGCGCGTCGCATCCGCATGGCGCGCGACGTTCGTCAGCGCTTCCTGGACGATCCGGAACAACGTGGTCGCGCCCGCGCTGGTGAAGGTGAGGCCGCCCGTTTCGATGTGCCGCTCGACGTCGATCCCGTAGCGGTTCGTGAAATCGTTCGCGAGCCATTCGATCGCGGGCACGAGGCCGAGATCGTCGAGCATCACGGGCCGCAGGTCGGCCGCGATGCGCCGCACCGATGCAACTGTCGTGTCGATCAGCCGCCGCATGCCCTGCAGGTGCGACTGCACGCCCTCGTCGGGCGCGCGGCCGGGCACGCGCAGCTGCTGCTCGACCACCGACAGATCCATCTTCAGCGCGGTGAGCTGCTGGCCGAGGTCGTCGTGCAGTTCGCGCGCGATGCGGGTCTTTTCCTCTTCGCGCACGTTCTGCAGGTTCGCCGACAGTTCGCGCAACTCCTCGCGCGACAGCTTCAGCGCGTTCTCCGCGCGCAGCCGCTCGGTGATGTCGCGCAGCATCACCGTATAGAGCTTGCCCGACGCGTCGCGGATCTGCGAGATCGATGCCTCGATCGGGAACTCCTCGCCATTCGCGCGCAGCCCGAACAGCACCCGCTGGCGGCCCATCTGCCGCTCGGACACGCCGGTCACGCCGAACTGGTCGACGTGCTTCGCGTGCGCGGCGCGGAACCGTTCGGGGATGAAGCGCGACAGCGGCGCACCGATCGCCTCCATCGCGGACACGCCGAACACCTGCTCGGCCATCGGATTGAAAATCACGACCGTCTGTTTTTCGTCGATCGTGATGATCGCTTCCATCGACGAACGGATGATGCCCATCATCCGCGCCTCGTTGAGGATGCCGCGGCTGCTCGCGCCGGAATCGGCGGCGCCGGTGCGGCCGCGCAGCAGCGCATGGACGAGCACCGCGAACGCGATCGACGCGATCAGCCCCGCCGCGAGCACGGTGCCGGCCGCACGCTGCGCGCCGGTCGCGCTCGGGCGGCCGTCCGCGGAATAGGCGAGCGTCAGCACGGTGCCGCCGAAATTCAGCTCGTCGGTGCGCCGCATCAGGTCGGGCGATGCCGACGCCTCGTCGGTCGTCGTTTCGACGCTGACGATCGCACGCCGGTCGCCGCCGGCGGTCATCCATACGTCGATTCCGCGTTCCGCGTCGAGCGCGCGCTCGATCAGGCGCCGCGGGCTCAACGCCGCGAACAGCACGCCGTCGGCGGCGCCTTCGCGTGTGCCGGACGGCGGGGCGGCTGCATGCGGCGACCCCGCGACCGGCAGGAACAGCGTGAGGGTGCGGGCGTCGCGGGACGTGTCGTCGTCGGCCGGGTGGACGCCGAGCGCGATGTCGCCGGTCTGCAGCGCGCGCGAGAGCGGCGCCGCGTCGGATGCGCCGAAGCGCACGACGGGTGAATTCGACGCCGGCGCGCTGAGCGCGGCGGCCGCGAGCGTGCCGGCCGGCATCGGTTTGGCGGCGGCGAGCGCGGTGCGCGTCGCGGGCGGCAGCGGCGCATAGCCGATCTGGCGAACCGGCGAGCGGCCGCTGTCGAGATCGAGCTGGTCCGCATACCGGCGCCATTGCTCGGGCGTCATGCCCGGGACGAGGCTGAACGCGCCGCGCGCGCCTTCGAGCACGGCAACGCCGGACTGCAGCTCGTGGCGGAGCATCGCGGTCACGTGCGTCGTGCGGCGTTCGAAACGCGTATGGACAGCGCCTTGCCATTGCTCGCGCACGAGCAGCGCGACGCCGAGCGACAGCGCCGCGCCGGCGCACAGCACAACAACGCCGGCCGCGAGCGGCTGGCGTAACATGATCTGGAGGCGCGTGGGCCCTCGGGCGTCACGCGTCGGGGTTCCACTTGCGGTCATTCGATGGCCATTCTGTTGTCGGGGGCCGCCCCGTGGCACGGGGGCAGCGCAGCAAAACCAGGCAAAACTCGCACCGGCTGCACGCAACGTCTATTTTCAAGATGAAATTGTGCGCGATTTACACGTTTTTTGTAATGGGGTCACTAGAAATTGCGGCAACCGGCGCGCAGCAACGGGCGCATCGGCCGCACTTGACGCGCATCAACGGGCGCGTCGGCACGTGGGGCAGACTGTTCGGCAGGCCAGCCGGCACCGGGCCGGGTGGCGATAGCGGGCCGTCGTCGCGCAACGCGCGATGCGTGCCCGGTCGGAGGGACGGACCATGTACAAGCGGATTTTCGTCGGGCTGGACGGCAGCCCGAGCGCGCGTCTCGCGCTGAACGAGGCGATCCGGATCGCGGCGGCGTCCGGCGGCGAAGTCACCTGCGCGTATGTCGTCGAGCACCGGCCGCAGCTCGTCGACGTCGATGCGGGCTTCGCGGCCGAGCGCGATGGCGATGCGGCTGCGACCGCTGCCGCGACACCGGTGCTCGACGATGCGAAAGCGGTGCTCGCCCAGGAGCATGTGCCAGGCACCGTGCGCGCGCTCGACGCCTACGGCGAGGATGTCGCCACGGTGCTGATGCGCACGGCGGCCGAAGCCGATGCCGACCTGATCGTGATGGGCACGAGCGGGCGGCACGGCCTGCGCCGGCTGCTGCTCGGCAGCGTCGCCGAATCGCTGCTGCGCGCGGCCGACCGGCCCGTGCTGCTGGTGCGGCACAGCGAGCCCGGCGCGCCGTCGGCTGCGTGACGCACGCTGCAAGGCGCTGACGCTGATGCACGGGCGGTCGCGGGCGGCGACCGTCTCGCGCATTCGTCGGATGATGGCCTGAGAAAACGGAAACGCACGACATGCCGGTCGACGCTCGGCGTGTGAGCGCGGCTATCGCGTCTGTCCCATCGGGGCCGGGCGAGGGCTGCACACCCGACGCACCGTCACGGCGCAATCGCGTGGCCACAGTTGCATCCCGACACGCAGTTCTGGCAGCATCGGCCGGTATCCGCTTGTTCGCCGCGCGCATGGCCGCGGCGTTCGACGCAGCGGCATCCGGCGGCATGCGGTCGCGTTCGCGATAAGCGAAGCGAGCCGCCGCGCCGGGTGCCCGGTTCCTCACCTTACCGACGTCATCCGCCATGCCGATTTCCGCTACCGACCTGATTCGCCAGTTCGACCTGCAGCCGCATCCCGAAGGCGGCTTTTTCCGCGAAACCTACCGTGCGACCGATTCGGTCGTGCGTCCGGCCGACGGCGCGCCACGCGCGGCGTCGACGGCGATCTACTACCTGTTGTGCGATGGCGCGTACTCGTCATGGCACCGGATCCGTTCCGACGAAGTCTGGCATTTCTATGCGGGCGATCCGATCGAGGTGTGGGTACTCGACGAGCGCGACGGGTTGACGATCCACCGGCTCGGCAACCCGCTCACGCATCCGGGCACCGTGTTCCAGGCGGTCGTGCGGGGCGGGAGCTGGTTCGGCGCGCGCTGCGCGGCGCCGGAGCACGTCGCGCTCGTCGGCTGTACGGTGGCGCCGGGCTTCGAGTTCGCGGAATTCGAACTGGCCGACGCGGCCGCGCTGGCCGCTGCGTTTCCCGACTACGCGGAACACGTCGCCCGGCTTGCGCCGCGCCCGGACGCGTGAGCGCGATGGCGGTGCGGACCACTGCCGGAAGCCCGTGCCGACGGTGCGTGTTCCGCGCGATCGCGGCCAAACCCGTTTAGAATGCCCGTCATGCACAGGTCAGCTGCGGACGTGCCGCGGCGGCCGTTGCCCAGCCGTACCGACGGCCCTCGTCGCGCGGCCGCATGTCTTCCAGGAGCGCCGCCGTGTGGCACTTTCCCATCGCTATTCCATCGTCGCTCGGCCCGTGGGCCGTGTTCGCGAGCGTGTTGATCACGCAGCTCGGCGTGCCGGTGCCGGCCGTGCCGATGCTGATTCTCGGCGGCACGATGGCGGCAATGGGGCAGGCGTCCTGGGTCAGCATGTTCGCGGCGGCGATCGGCGCGACGATGCTGGCGGATTCGCTGTGGTTCTTCATGGGCCGCACGCGCGGCCGGCGCCTGCTGAACGGCCTCGTGCGCTTCTCGCTGTCGCTCGACACCACGTTGCGTTTCGCGCGTAACGTATTCGAAAGATACGGCGCGCCGCTGCTCGTGCTGTCCAAGTTCCTGCCGGGCCTCGGCCTCGTGTCGGCGCCGCTGCTCGGCACGACCGCGATCGGTGTCGGCGTGTTCCTGTTCTGGGATCTGGCCGGCGCGTCGCTGTGGGCGGCGTTCTGGCTGGTCGGCGGCGCGGCCATTCACGACCAGATCGTCCAGTTCGTGCTGTGGGTGCGCGCGAGCGGCGGCACCATCCTCGACGCGTTCCTCGCCATCTTCATCACGTTCCTGCTGTACCGCTGGGTGCGTCGCGTGCAGTTCCGCCGCTATCTCGCGCAGGTGCGCATCTCGCCGCCGCAACTCGTCGAGATGATGACGTCGGACGAGCCGCCGCTGATCTTCGACGCGCGGCCGAAAGCGATTCGCGAGCGCGAACCGTACCGGATCGCCGGCGCTGTGCCGGTCGATCTCGATTCACCGGACCTGCTCGACCCTGAATTGCTGAAACGGCCGATCGTCGTTTATTGCGTGTGCCCGAACGAAGCGACCGCGAAGCGCCTGATCGCGAAGATGCAGCGCAAGAAGATGATCCACAACATCCGGGCGCTGAAGGGCGGCCTCGATGCGTGGGAGAAGCACGGCTTCCCGGTCGAGCCGCTGCCGGCGGATCTCGACGCGTCGCGTTATTTCGTGCGGCCGGAACACGGTGCGCTCGAAGGTGAATATACGGTGCGCGCGACGTTGTCGAAGTAAACGGCGGCGAGCCACGAAGCAGTCAGTACCGCCGAACTCCAGCGATGGTTTCGAACGGGATAGACGCCTTCAAAGTCGCCCGGATGGCCTGAGCGTCATCGGATGTGCTCGACAGGCACTCGGAGCCTCTGAAGCACAGCTGATCCCGTTTGACAGACGTCGTGGTCGACAACGGAGATTCTCGGCAGGGTAGATTGCGATATGTCGATTTAATATAAATTCATCCTTTGATCTTAACGATTATATAACCCCGTCTCGCGAAAGTGGGCCGGGGTTATTGTTTTCTGACAGTTTTCGAGTTTCGATTTCAGTGTTCAGGGCACAGCGCGCGGCACGGTCTTGTCACCTCGACCACCTGACATGGAAACCTCAAGATTAACTCGATCGAAGAAAATATGTGCGCAAACCTCACTGCCACGCACAAAATCAGAAATTTAAGAAAAAGAAGTCAATAACCACGGATCACGAGTAATTATCGCCATTCGACGATTGAATTCATTCTTTTGATGAGGCAGGTCGCGCCAGAAAGGATTCTCTCCCTAACCACAGATTGAATCACTTATAACCAGCAAGCTTCTTGTGGGCCTCTATTGCTTCCATTATGGCCATGCATTGAATTCCCCTCAAAAAAACAGGAATTTGTTCAATAGAAACCGCAATTTCTTACGAGACATCACCTCAAGAAGCCATTGCCGTGCGCGGACCAGGCGGGGGAATGGATCATGCCTTTGCAATGTCATCGGACATGGCCGTGACGGACGTCCAAATGATTCGAAGACGATTTCCTGGTGATCCATCGGCAAGGCGCCCTGAGTGTGGCGAGCAATTGGAAAAACAGGGCGGCCGACACGTGAGAACAGCTTCCCGATCGCGCCCCGCATGTTGCGTGGGAAATTCACGATTATTGAACTATACGGGAGTTTATTGCGAAATTTGCTCTGCTCCTGCCCATGGCAGCGCGGGATGTATTTATTTCGCGTAATCGAGTGTAATGGACTGTTCGTGTGAGGGATCGTATTTTTGATGCGTGCGATATTTTTTTGTCGCGCTCATCACCGGGCGGACCTTGTATGAACTTTTCCTCACTGATTTACATCCGTAAAGCCCTTTCGGTCGTGTGCGGGCTGACGTTGCACGAGTCTCGTCCCGGAAATACGCTGCGGTTGGCAATTTGGACTGTTTTCGCGCTGGTCGGGATATCCGCGGCGGTCGCAAAGGATGCCGGCCAAAATGCTGCACTTCAGAGTGGACAGGATATCGCCAATGGTCTGAATTCCAGATATCAGTACATGGTCAATCAGTGTCCGGACGGAAAGCCAGCCTACTACTGTTCCGGAATCACTATTCGGGCCACTGCTGCGGCAAACGGCAATTACCACGAATGGGATCCAAGTCCGACGGCACTATTAATGGGATCCGTCTCGTTTTCCTATGTTCGGGGAGATACGGGGACGCTCAAGGTTTATCATGATCACGGATTCATTTTCAAGAATAATGCCAATTTCGACGTCGGAACGTATCCTGATCTGTCGTATCGCTGCATCTATCCAAATGATGCAGCGACCGACGATGGTACATATTTGAGTTATGGATGCATGAAAAAGCCGCCTGGAGACTCTAAGCCACCATACACCGGCGATGTGAGTTCATGTGAGCCACTCGGCATCAAGACCTCAGGCGAGTGGATCTCGATGAAGAAAAATAATGATGCTTTGAGTTATAACTGCTCGTTTAGCACTGAAGACCCGGTGGCGTTCTATCAGGCACTACAGGCCGCGTATCAATATAAAGCTGATGGAAAAAGTTTGTGGACCGAGCTTTTGATCGAAACCTGGCCGGACGGAATTCCCGACCAATTGCCAATCGAGGCGTTCTTCTACACTACGCAAAATGGAGATGATCATAACACTACCCTCCAATCGGCGTTGGAGAACGCGAAGGCAGTCCAGAAGGATTTTTGCAAGACTACGGGAAGGTTTGTGCCAATCGTAAAACTCGATTTCACGGCCATCCATATGAATATTTTTTCATATAGCGATCAGGACCAGGCGACAACGTGCAGTCAGTGAGAGGGTTGCCTACTCAAAATGAGCATGCAATAGCAAGGATTACATTAAAAGGATCTATGTCATGACGGCTCCTATCGGATCGAAGCAGCTGGTGGTGAACACTCTGTTCTCCGTGAGCAACTCGGATATGAATCAGTTTCTCAATGATAAGAAAAACGACAACTATGTGCTAAACGACACTAACGAACAGAAGGGCTATGTGCCACCGGATAACTGGGAGCGTTTCGCAGGCGGCCTGCGAATCGAGAACGTCCTGGACCCGTTGATGCAACCGTATCGCAACGAAATACCCGCAGGTTCTTACAATGTCGTTGTTCTTGCTGGCGATAATGATGCTGGTAACGGAAATGGTGTACTCAAGCAGAGCATCTCGCTCGAGCGAGGAGGGGAGGTCACGCTTACGTTCTACAGTATTCGGAACCCGTATAAAAATAAAACTTATAACTGTTTAACAGGTACAAATCAGTTCTCCGTGACTTTCGGCCCGAACCAATCGCAAAAGTACGTAGACTTCTGTAATGGAGTTGCTTGGGCTCCGCGGACATTTAACTCGCAGTTCTCGGAACCCGGTTCTTACGACCTGAGTTTTGGGCCTGGATCAGGTCAAGTCGACTCGGTACACCAGGATTGCAGTAGTGTCATCGCATACCCGCAGATGAACTACACGTACGCCGCTTATGCGACGCTGAAGGCGCCTTCCTCACTCAGCGACATCACCGCCGCGCCGAACGATCCGTTTCCGGAGATCGATGTTCTGATACTGGAGGGCAACGAGAATCTAGGCGCCCCGGGTACAATCCTGCCAAAATCACAGGTCGTCTTTCAGATCAAGGATGATGGTGGCACAGGTACGCTGTTCAAGGGTGGGGCAACGCGTTACCCCGCGACAGCCAATGACAATGGCGTCGCCACTATTCCCGGCGGCGAGTTGGTTGCCGGGCAAACGCCGGGTAACGTGACGCTGGACGTGCTCGTCGCAGATGATGTCGCTGCGACGTTGATCGGCGCCGTGCACGCGGACTTCCCGCCCGATGGTGAAACGCTTGTTGTGAATAGTCCGCCTCCGCCGAACGTAATTTCGATGGCCCCGTTGTCACGGTATGAAAATTCCATCATTTTCGAAGACCAGATCCAAAATGACGGCAATGGTATCCAGGGTGTTTCGAACAAGCTGATTCATGTCGAAATTCGTCAGAACGACGAGCTGGTCGATAACCAGAACGATCTGTACTTCGAGGTTGACGACCAACATGTCATTGAATGGCAGGGTACGACCAGCGATGACGACGAGACGCGCGGGACGCTCACCACACCTCCGCTAAGGGCCGGCGCAACGGCGGGGACGTATCAAATCGTCGCGTATCTGGACGGTTATCCGAAGTGTAAGGCGTCTGTGCAGGTGGGCATCAAGGGCGTTGACCATTTCGATCCGCTAGAGAAGAGCGTCAAGGCAATCCGCAACACGGACGTGATCGGCCACTGGTCGGTCACGGCACTCGACTCGGCTGGCAATCCTGCTACCGCGCAACACATCAATTTCACTATCAACACAAAACCGGATTCTGTCGACGCATCGTTTCTTGTCTCGGGGACGCACCAGACAACAAGCGTCTCGAATCCGGAGACCGGGGGCGTCACCGTGCCGCCGTTGAGCGTGACCGATGCATCCGGAAGCTTCGATGTCGTTATCTCCGACGCAAGCAATACTGCATCGTCGACCATCACGGTCGAGGTGATTGACCCGCAATACCCCGGTTCCATTGCCTTCGACAACGCACCGCCCGATTTGACGAATGCTGCGGGAACGATCCTTAAAGAAGGAAAGATTGGTGTCTACGTGTGGGTCAATTTCGATAACAACGTGCCGATGATTTCCGGTCGACTGAATTTGACGATCGACGACACCGGCAGCACGGGGACGACTTTTTGCTCCGGGAATCCACCTAAGCTCAGTAGCGACTCGGACATTATCGACGGATACGCGCAGGTTCCAGCGATCCGGCTAGGCGGGACCCCGGGAACGTTCAAGATCATCGCAAGTATGGATCAGTATGACGAGAGCCCGTCTCTGACGTTGAAGATCGGTCCGAAATAGCCGCATTGTCCGGTCGGCATGGGGGATGAGCGAACTGAGCTGCGCGAGATTGTCCCCTTGTTGCTGTCGCCATGATCGATATCACGACAGCAAGGTCGTTATTGACCAATGAGTCAATTGCCGGTGTGAGCAAAGAGGATGACGCCAAAAATGAAGGCAAGCTCGTCACGCAAAGCGGTGAAACGATCGGAGCGGCGGCATTAACGGCAGTATGTCGCTTGAACTCGGCAAGCAGGTTTCCGTGAACGTCAGCGTTCATGTTCAACCGTTCGGACAGCTTGCCGAGCGTCATGCGCAGTTGGCGCGACTTCGTGCTCGTAGGCGAGATGCCGATGCCCGCGGCGTGGCAAATTCGCCCACGCGCACCCCGGCTTGAAACTCGGTACGACATGCTCGCTAGAGATAAGGGGCTTACGTGAACTTCTACGTGAAGCGGTCAGCGAGATGATCGCGGGCAAGTCAACGATCGTTAATGTCATCGTATTCGATAGCAACCTAAATGGAACCCGTTACGCCACCGACACAGGTGGATTCGATATTTGTCCGGGCGGCTGTATGTAGGCGCATGCGATCGCGGGTATTGCAAATGGAGTGCATATCGGGAAGCCGAGCGGCGTCGACGTCGGCGTGCCTGGAGAGTGGCAAGGCCTGTCTTCGTAAAGTCAGGCCGCGTGAAAAGCAAGACCGGCAGCCTGTTGTTGTTAAACCGTTGCCTGACGCCGCAGGCTTTCAGGTATTCGTTATTACCTTACTGATCGAGGTTCCGTATGTCTGAGTTTACGCCTTATTCACTGCCCGCCGGTGCGACGTCGGGGGCGATGGCCATTGCCGACGATGGCAATGTTTGGGTCGCGGATGCTGCTGTTTCCAGGCCCGGGCAGCCACAGTATGTCTATCAGGTGGGCAAAACAGGGTCGGTCAACCCGCAGAGGACAGCGGTGCATGCGGCGTTCACCGACGAAGGCGTGCGACTGTCCCACGTCGCGTTGCAGCAGCAGGGCGGTGTTGTGGAGAGGGTTTGGGTCACGAGCATGGATGACCATGCTGTCGCATATTTTCAGCCGGGCGCGTCGACGGCGACGTCGATCGATCTCGGTAGCCACGCGAGTCCGCGTGGGTTGCTATGGGATGCCTCGAATCGACTGATATGGGTCGCCGACGAGGCTACCGGCAACATGTACGCGATCGATGTCACGCTGGCGCCTCCCGCGCCGGTTTCGCAAAAGCAGGTGGTGTTCGGATCGGGGATTTCGATGCTGGCGATGGCGCGAGGCAAGATCTGGGCTACCGGATATGCCGAAAGCGCGATCTTCTCGTTCGATCTCGCAAAGCTTGGACAATCGGGGCAAGGAATCAATAAATACTCCTTGAACAGTGACGGCGCGGATCCGTTCGCATTGCAGTTCGCTTCCGATGGCAAACGACTGTGGTTCACGACCGTGGCCTACGGTTATGAAGCGCTATGGAAGATTGACGACGTTACCCTGCCGGGTGCGACGACGGAACGGATTGAGTTACTTGGTATGAGCTCGGATCCCAGAAGCCTTGCCGTCGACAACAGCGGCTTCGTTTGGGTGGCAATCGCGAACTCGATCACATCGTCCGAGCAGAACCCGTTGAATCTAACGGGGCAATCGGTCTGCGAGTTCTACGAAGGGGAGTTCGTTGGCGAAAAGTATCCGGGCAGGCCAAATTCGTTTGCACCGAACAGCATCCTATACCGTGGCAACATCACTCATCCGATCGATGATTTCTGGGTGTCGGACCAGGCGAATGCTCGGGTTTTCGACTTCGTGCCGCCGGACTCGATCGATCCGTTGGAGGGCAAGGACGTCGATTACAGTGGCTCGCCAACGACGGGCTATGTGGCTAAAGGCCACGCCTTTGATCATCAGATCAGCGTGAAGGTCACACGGCAAGACACCGTTGCATTGTTGAGTGACAGGCAGATCGAGGTGCAGATTACCGGTACGGACGTGAGTTTCTCGGACAGCAGTTCCGTGCAGACCGCGACGATCATCACGGGTCCGGGGAACGGAAATCCGGCAGGCGTCGCACTCGTTCCGACGATCTATGCGTCCACGGCCGCGCAGACAGGCGACAGCTTTCAGATTAAAGGATACACGCGCGGGCAACCGAATCTTCCTATGGCATTCTTTTGGGGGCAAATTGGCAGCAAACCGAATGTCGACGGCATCACGCCGGAGGATCCGGAAAACGTATTTGCCCGCGTGAACAAGCAGTTTCCGAAGACGCTCGATGCCCACGTTTCAGGTGCCGACGGGGCACCGATTCCTGTCATTTTTCAGATTCAAAGCGGCTCGGCCTCGTTCAAGGAGGCTAGTTATGCCCCGGGAGATAAAAGCACGACGGTCCATACGAATTCGAGCGGAAAAGCGAGTGCCACCCTATATGCGCTCGACACGGCTGGACCCGTTGTCGTGCACGCTTATCCAGATAATAATCTGTGGCCCGGAATCCGACCGGCAGAATTCGATTGGCAGGTCACCCCTGTTCCTACCCATATCCAATGGGCACCGACATATGATCCGCACCCGCCGTTCAGTGGCGACGGCCTGTGGGTAAAGGTGCTCGGCGCCGAAGACGCCCCATGTCCCGGCGAAGCAGTCCAGATCTCAATTCTCCCTCCTGAAGGGGCCGACGAACCTCCATCGTATTTCGTCCATAGCGTCACGGGACATCCTTTGCCCGAGGACCAGATCATCCCTGGCGTCAATACGGGTGCCGACGGCTCTGTCATTTTGGACTATCACGCAGCGGGAGGCTACGCGTTGTGTTTTGTTGCGACTGGGAAAGTCTACTTGCAGGCCGTTGTGTTGGAGACTTCGCTTAGTGCGGCGGTGCAAATGTATAACGTTACCCCCGACTTCGACGCATGAGCATGCTCGGAATCAAACCGGCGAACAGGGCACGGCGTGCCCTGCCAGCCTGACCTGTTGCAATTCGAGGCATGTCATGCGCGACAAGGATAGCCTTCCGTATTCGATTTCTGCGACGTCCGACTCAGCATGCCAGGGAGTCGAGACAAGCCAGGTTGCATTACTGCCGCTCACCGCAGTCCTCATCGATTCCGAGGGCAGTGGGGCATCGGTGGCCAATCAGCCGATTGTGTTCGCCGTCGACAACGCACAAGACCAAGGTATTCCCGGTGTATGGTCGACGGAATCGGGAACCTGGTCGACGTCAACGACCGTCATAACGACGACGACAGGCCTCGCGTCGGTGCTCGTCAAGGCAGGGACGGCAAATGGATGCTTCAAGATCGAGGCGCGCCAGGCTCAGGCCGAGAACTCGCCAGCCGTCTTTACGCTCGAGGTCGGGGCGCGGTTGCCCGACAATACGCACGATGTCGATAAACTCGTCATGGTCGAAGGCGATCAGCAAGCGGCCTTCCTGAATAGCAAGGCGTTTCCGAGTCCGCTCGTCGTGAAGGCGCTCGACGTGAATTCGAAATCGGTCTCGAATGCGCGAATCAGCTTCCAAGTCAACGGAACAACGGGGTGTACGGTGCAGCCGCCGTCGCCGGTGATCACGGACGTCAACGGGTTGACGCCAGCGATGCAGGTCGTCGTGGGTGAGCAGTCCGGCCTCTTCACCATTGTTGCCACGGCAAATGGCAAGGAAGCGACGTTCGATCTGGCGCTCGCGCCGGAGGAAAGTCAATTCCGTTTTCATAGCTCGAAAGGGAACCCGATACGGATATATCTGGAACCAGGTCCTTCGTCCTGTCTCGGGGTTTCGTTAATCGATGCACATGGAACAGGATGGCCGTACATCAGTGTCTATGCGGTGGCAGCCGGTTCCAATTTCACCCCTCAACCGCTCGGGCCTTACCCGACCACTCGCAGCGGTTCCGTTCCATTGCCGGGCCTCCGGGCGACGACCACCAAAGACGGCTATTTGTCGGTGTGGGTCGATAAGCTGATCAGGCACACGTACGACCTCAAGGTGTACCAGAATTTCGAAACACCAGCGGACAGCAAGGTTGCTTCCTCATGAGCAGCATCGTCGCGAAGATGCAGTGCAAGAAGATGATTCATAACATCCGGGCCCTGAAGGGCGATCTCGACGCATGGGAGAAGCACGGCTTCCCGGTCGAGCCGCTGCCGGCGGGTCTCGATGCGTCGCGGGATTTTGTGCGGCCGGAACATGGTGCGATTGAAGGCGAATATACGGTGCGCGCGATGCTGTCCAGATAAATCCGTGCGAGATCCGCACGCATTCGAATTCCGCCGCCAGTTTCATCCACCGCGATTTCCACGAAAATCGACTGGCGTGAAACCGCTGATCCTCCATATAATCCCGCCTGCATATTGCGTGCGCAAGATCGCGCACATTCGACGCGCGTTCGTTCGCGCCGAAAGCGATTGATCCCGTTGTCGTCCGTCACGCGCTCAGCCGCGTCACACGGGCCACACGGGCGTATTCCGTGAAAGGCCCGATCCGTATTCCGGATTGTTCCGGAAAATACGGTTAATCCGCGGCGATTCCCATCGGATTGACGCAGTATCCATGTCGTTTCCAAATCGGAAAACGACGGCGGAGATTATTTCGTTTTCGGCATGCCGGGATCGGCATGAACGGCCGCGCATTGATATCGACAATGACGGCGGCCCGTTCGCGGCTGCCAGGAGACGGACTTGAAACAACCAGAAGACCAGTTGCACCGCGGGCTGGAAGAGCGGCACATCAACCTGATGGCGCTCGGTGCGACGATCGGCGTCGGCCTGTTCCTCGGCTCGGCCACCGCGATCCGCGTCGCCGGCCCGGCCATCCTGCTGACCTACCTGCTGGGCGGCATCGCCATTTTCCTGATCATGCGCGCACTGGGCGAAATGGCGATCGCCAATCCGGTCGCCGGCGCGTTCAGCCGCTACGCACGCGACTACCTCGGGCCCCTGGCAGGCTACCTGACCGGCTGGACTTACTGGTTCGTGTGGATCGTCACCTGCATGGCTGAAATCACGGCGGTCGGCGTCTACATGCACATGTGGTTCCCCGGCGTGCCGAACTGGATCTGGGCGCTCGCCGCGCTCATGGCAATGGGCTCGGTGAACTTCATCGCGGTCAAGCTGTACGGTGAATTCGAGTTCTGGTTCGCGTTGATCAAGATCGTCACGATCGTGCTGATGATCATCGGCGGCGGGCTGATGATCGCGTTCGGCATCGGCAACGGCGGTGTCGCGATCGGCCTCTCGAACCTGTGGGCGCACGGCGGTTTCATGCCGAACGGCATCAACGGCGTGATCGCCGCGCTGCCGATCGTGATGTTCGCGTATCTCGGCGTCGAGATGCTCGGCCTCACGGCCGGCGAGGCGCGCAACCCGGAGAAGTCGCTGACGAAGGCCGTGAACTCGGTGTTCTGGCGCGTGCTGATTTTCTACATCGGCGCGCTGTTCGTGATCATGTCGCTCTACCCGTGGGACCAGATCGGCACGCAGGGCAGCCCGTTCGTCATGACGTTCTCGCGGCTCGGCATCCCGGCTGCCGCCGGCATCATCAACTTCGTCGTGCTCACCGCGGCGCTGTCGTCGTGCAACAGCGGCCTGTTCAGCACCGCGCGGATGCTCTACAACCTCGCGCAGCAGGGCCAGGCGCCGAGCAAGCTCGGCAAGGTCAACCGCAACGGCGTGCCGGTGTACGGCGTGATCCTGTCGGTCGCGCTGCTGCTGATCGGCGTGCTGCTCAACTATCTCGCGCCGCAGCACGTGTTCACGTGGCTCACGTCGGTGTCGACGTTCGGCGCGATCTGGACGTGGTGCGTGATCCTGATTGCACAGATGCGCTTTCGCCGCACGCTGTCGGCCGACAAGATCGCGCGCCTGCCGATCCGCGTGCCGTTCTATCCGCTCGGTTCGTTCGTCGCACTCGGTTTTCTGGTGCTGGTCGTCGTGCTGATGGCGTTCACGCCCGACACGCGCGTCGCGCTCGTGATCGGGCCGGTATGGATCGTGCTGCTCGGCATCGCGTATGCGCTGTTCTACGCGAACCGTCCGGCGGCATCGGTGCCGACGAAATCGTAAGCGGCACGGGCAGGGGCCCGCGCGACCCTTGATCGCGATCATGCGCGCGCGGGCCGGACGTCCTATGCTGAACGCATCGATTGTCCGCGCTTCGCGTGGCACCCCGCCGATCCTCGCGGCCGCAGCGGCTGTCCGACCGCCGCGCGCCGCTTCCGCGCGAAGCCCCCGTCGTCGTTCCACGACGACCCGCACGCACGGAGACCTTCGCCATGCAGCCTGCCCAGCCCATCCCGACACTTGCGCGGATCGCGCTGGCCGTCGATCCGACGCCCGAATCGCTGTCCGCCGCACGCTATGCACGCACGCTGCTGCGTCCCGGCATGCGATTGCGCATCGTCTGCGCCATCGACAACCCGCGCCTAGTCTTGCCCGACATCCCGCGCATCGACGCGCTGCTGACGTCCGCGCGCGAGGACATGATGCGCGAAGCGCAAGCCGTCAATGAGCGGATCGCGGCGCTGTTCGCCGATAGCGGCATCGAGGTCGAGCAGGCCATCGTCGATACGTCGGTGACGGGCGGCTCGGTGGCCGATGCGCTGGTGAGCGATACGTCGGCATGGCGCGCGGACGTGCTGGTGGTCGGCGCGAATCCGCATCACGGGCTGCTGCGCCTCGTCGAAGGCGCGATGTCGGACACGCTGACGACGCGCGCGCGCTGCGCGCTGCTGATCGTGCCGGCCGCCTATGCGCTGCCGTCGGACGGCGGCCTGCAGCGGCTGATGTTCGCGGTCGACGGCAGCGAGCCGTCGCTGCACGCGGTGCGCGTCGGGCTCGGCTTCGCAACGCCGACGACGCTGCTGTACGCGGCATACGTGATCGATCGCGCGGTTCGTCTGACGGATATCGTGCCGGTGCGCGCGCTCGAGGATGCCTATCGCGCGGAAGGCGAGGATGCACTCGCGAAGATCGGCCCGCTGTTCCATGCGACCGGGAACCCGACCAAGCGCAGTGTCGTCGAAACCCGCCCGACCAGCGACGACGTGGCCCACGCGCTGATGCGCGATGCCGTGCACTGGCGTGCCGAACTGCTGGTGGTCGGCACGCACGGCCGGCGCGGCATTGCGGCCTGGCTGATCGGCAGCGTCGCGCGCCGCGTTGCGCATCTCGCGCAGGTGCCCGTGCTGCTCGTGCGCGGTACCGAGTAAATCGCGCGCTGTCGAGATCGAAGCCTGCCTGGGTTGATCTGCATCAGAAACGGCGCGCATATCGCGTGAGACATTGACGGAACATCCGGCCACGCAGCCGGTCTGTCGTGCATGTACCGCGCAACCGCGCGAGCGTCGAAGGCAGCGAGCGACGGTACGTTCACCGGCGTCACATCATTTTCCGGAGCCGCGACGTGCGATGCACGGCGCGTCATCCGACCGAGAACTCTCTGGCACGAGGGTAGGCAGCCGACGGCTGCCTTGGAGGACGGGCGGGGTGCAAGTCACCCCGTCCGCTTTCCGCGTTCGTGTTGTAGTTGGCCCCGTCTGGATGGCATTCCCCGCAGGAATCGTTGTCATGGCGGCCGTGTGGAACGGCGCGTCGCAATGCGTGATGGTGCACGGTTGCGTCGATGCGGATCGGTGATGGTCGCGGCAGGCGCGCCGTTGTCGTACAGGCACGGCGCGTGGCAGGCGCTGCCGACGTTACGCGATGTGCAGCCGTTGCACGGCCCCGTGCCGTGCCGGCTGCCGGCCCGCTCAGCCGATACGAAGCATCGACCGCAAGTCGTGTCGCCGGCCCGCGCCGCGCCGCACCCGCGGGCGCTGGCGCGCGACATGCAGCGGCGCGCACACGCTGCACGTGCGGTTGCGCAGGCGGTTGGCATGCGGCCAGCCGGGGCGCGCCTTGCGGCGCGGCTCGGCAACGGCCGGCGCGTCGGGCGCGGCCCGCGCGCACAGTGCCGCGGCGAACCGTTGCAGCGCGAGAACCGAGCCCGCGACGCTCTGGTACTTTTCGCGGCCGATCTGCCCGTCGAGCGTGACGAGCAACCCGGCTTCGCGAGCGAGCGCAAGCAAGGTGTCGATATCGTCGGACGGACGGTTGCCGCCCGACGCGGCCTGGGCGGGCAGGGCGCGTGCGTTGCCCGCCGCGCGCCGTTGGCCGTCCCGGCCCGGTAAGTTGCGATGTCCCATGGTTGGTCTCCTGCGCCAGGCCCCGCATGCCGGCTCGACGGCCGGCTGAGCGATGACCCGTATGAACCTTTCGTCCATGTCACCAGTATCGTGTTGCGCCAGTGCGCTGCCAAGCAGCGCGCGCTGAAGTCGCTGTCAGGTATTGCGCGGCACGTATCGGAATCCGCTGACACGCAGGGCGACCGATCGGCCGTCCCGGCGACGATCCGGCCCGTTCGTTCCGACGAATGGGCAGCACGTGGCGGACGTCGCTTGACGCATGTTTTCGGCCGGTCTAAGTTCGCCACTGCATCGGCGTCGAGCAGCGTTCCATCGTTCGCCCGCCAGCCGGTGCCGCGCCCCGGGGTGGCGTGGCAGGGCTTCCAGTCTCGTTCGCGGGCAGTTTGCGCCGCGGATCATGCGCGGCCGGTTCGGGGACGGATCGGCACGGCGGCACGCAACGTGCCGTTGATCGCGCGCAAACACGCGCCGGCGCATCGCACGCCGCGCGACCGTTCCGTCTTTAAGCTTCCGGTACCTTCTTCTTTTCGTTCCTCGACCGTCAGGAGTCCGTCGATGTCCAAGGACAATTTGCTCGATTCACTCAAGGAAGCCGCCAAACAGCGCGCGATCGGTTCGGATCAGTTGCGTGCGATGCTCGACGACGAGGTGCGCGCTTTGTCGTCCGACGCGCGGGTGCACGACTACATCCACGTGTTCGCGATCCGGCACCTGCGCGAACGGATGCGCCAGCAGGACGATCTCGACCACGACACGCGGGCCGACGTGTCGCCCGCGGAAGCCGATCCGCGTCCGAGCCATCGCCTGTGACGGGCGCGCGCCGCGGCTGACGCCTCGGACGCGACGCGATCCGTCGCCGGGCCACGGCCGGATCCTGATCGACATCCATGCATGCGTCGACAGCGAACCGGCTTGTTTCTCTCCCTTTTTGATCCCCGTGCCGCAGATCCCGGGTACCGGCTTCGCGCCGTTGTCGCCTCCGGGCGACGTGCGCGCGTGTCGCCGGACGGCGCGGCCATCCTGACAATCCACTGACAACCGGCGTTGCGTTTCGTCATACGTTTCACTGAATTGTCACAGCGGCCTCAAGTAACTGGCGCGATTGCCGTTTACCCGGTGAATTCGTCCACCGGGCGTTCGCGCTCCCTTACCGAGTCGTTGCCATGTTCTCGTCCATCCGCGCCCGCATCCTCGCCGCGTGCGTCGCCATCGTCGTATTCGCGCTCGTCGCCACCACGCTCATCAATTACTTCATCGCGCGCTCGTACAACGACGACGCGATCGACCGCAACCTGACCTCCGTCGCAAGCGGACACGTGGTCGGGATCGCCGACTGGGTCGCCACCCGGAGCCGGATGATCGCGTCGCTGCAGGATGCCGCGCTGACGCCCGATCCGCTGCCGGTGTTCAAGCAGATGGCCACGGCCGGCGGTTTCACGAACGTCTACGCGGGCTACGCCGACAAGGCGTTCCACTTCTCCGACCCGACCGGCATTCCGCCCGACTACGATCCGACCGGCCGCCCGTGGTACAAGCAGGCCGCGCAGGCCGGCAAGCCGGTCGTCACGCCGCCTTACGTCGATGCCGGCACGGGCAACCTCGTCGTCACGTTCGCGGTGCCGATCCTGCGCGACGGCGCGCTGAAGGGGGTCGTCGCCGCGGACGTCGCGATGGACACCGTGATCGCGAACGTGAAGTCGATCCACCCGACGCCCGCCAGCTTCGGGATGTTGATCGACAGCAACGGCCATGTAGTCGCGCACCCGGACCCGAAGCTCACGCTGAAGCAGGTCGCCGACGTGTCGCCCGAACTCGGCGCAACGAACGGCGCGACGATCGCGGCCGCGACCGCGCCCGTCGAGGTGAGCGTGGGGGGCGACGCGAAGCTGGTGCGCGCGCGCCCCGTGCCGGGCACCGACTGGTACGCACTGGTGCTGCTCGACAAGAACGAGGCGACGGCCGGGATGCGCTCGCTGCTGACCGCTTCGCTGATCACGCTGCTCGTGATCGTCGGCGTCGCGTCGCTGATCATCGGCGCGATCACCGCGACCTCGTTCCGCCGCCTGTCGCAAGTGCGCCAGGCCATGGCCGCGATCGGCTCGGGCGCCGGCGACCTGACGCAGCGGCTGCCGGCCGACGGCCGTGACGAAGTGGCCGACATCGCACGCTCGTTCAACAGCTTCGTCGACAAGCTGAACGACGTGATGCGCGAGATCCGCGATGC
Organism: Burkholderia sp. D-99; assembly: GCF_011605345.1. Taxonomy (GTDB): domain Bacteria; phylum Pseudomonadota; class Gammaproteobacteria; order Burkholderiales; family Burkholderiaceae; genus Burkholderia. Next base: position 745,140 of record NZ_JAAOXM010000001.1, on the reverse strand, counting down.
GAGCGAATCGGTGCGCACGGCCGCGAACGAGATCGCGGCGGGCAACCAGGACCTGTCGTCGCGCACCGAATCGGCGGCGGCGAGCCTCGAGGAAACGGCCGCGTCGATGGAAGAGATCACCGCGACCGTCGGCCAGTCGGCGTCGGCCGCCGGCCAGGCCGACGAACGCGCGGCGGCCGCGTCGCGGATCGCATCGCACGGTGGCGTGGTCGTGTCGGACGTGGTCGCGACGATGGAGAAGATCGAGGAAGCATCGGGCCGGATCGGCGACATCATCGGCGTGATCGACGGGATCGCGTTCCAGACCAACATCCTCGCGCTGAACGCGGCCGTCGAAGCGGCGCGTGCCGGCGAGCAGGGGCGCGGCTTCGCGGTCGTCGCACAGGAAGTGCGCAGCCTCGCGCAACGCAGCGCGCAGGCCGCGCGCGAAGTGAAGGTGCTGGTCGAATCGACGGTCGCGAGCGTGTCGGCCGGGTCCGGGCAAGTGCGTCAGGCCGGCGATACGATGCGCGAAATCGTCTCCAACGTGTCGAACGTGACGACGATCATCTCCGAGATCACGCACGCGGCGAACGAGCAGACGCGCGGTATCCAGGAAGTGAATCGCGCGGTCACGCAGCTCGACGAAATGGTGCAGCAGAACGCGGCGCTCGTCGAACAGTCGACCGCCGCCGCGACCGCGCTGCAGTCGCAGGCGAACGCGCTGGCGACCACGGTCGGGCGGTTCAAGGTCGCGTAATGCGGTGCGCCGCAGACACGGCCGCGCCGCTCACGCGCAGCCGTTGTCGCGCATCAGCGCGAGCCGGTTGTAGAGCGTTTTCAGGCTGATCCCGAGCGCTTTCGCGGCGCGCGGCTTGTTGCCGTCAAAGTGGCGCAGCGTCGCCGCGATGAAGCGCTGCTGCGCATGGTGCAACGTCGCGCCGAGCGGCAGCGCCATCGTGTTCTCCGACAGATGCTCGGGCGGCAGCGCCGGCTTCGGCAGCGTGACGTCGATATCCTCGTCCGACAGGATGTACGCGCGCTCGATCGTGTTGCGCAGCTCGCGGACGTTGCCGGGCCACGAATACGCGCGCAGTGCCGCGACGGCCGCGTCGGTCAGTCGCTTGTGTGCATGGTGCCGCGCGTTGAGCGCGTCGACGAACTCCCGTGCGATCGTCTCGATATCGCTGTCGCGCTGGCGCAGCGGCGGCACGTACAGCGCAAACGCGGCGAGGCGGTAGAACAGGTCCTCGCGCAGCCGGCCGTCGCGCACGGCTTCGGCCGGGTTGTGGCGGGTGGCCGACACGATGCGCATATCGAGCGAAATCGGCTCGGTTCCGCCCACCCGGACGATCACATTCGATTCGATCGCCCGCAGCAGCTTCACCTGCAGCAGCGCAGGCATTTCCGCGATCTCGTCGAGCAGCAGCGTGCCGCCGCGTGCGGCTTCGAAGAAACCTTCCCGCTGCGCGATCGCGCCGGTGAAGCTGCCTTTCTCGTGCCCGAACAATTGCGATTCCGCGATATCGGGCGGAATCGCGCCGCAGTTCACGGGGACGAACGGGCCGTCCCGCCGGGCACTGAGATCGTGCAGCCGGCGCGCGACGATATCCTTGCCGACCCCGCTTTCGCCGGCAATCATCACGCTGGCGTGGGTCGGCGCGATCTTTTCGATGCGGCCGAGCAGCGTGCGCATCGCGGAGGAGCGGCCGGACAACCGGCGGCCGTCTGCACGCTGCTTCAATCGGTTTGCGGTTTCTCCCATAGGCGTCAGCGGGCCGTTTTGAAAATCGGCATCACGCGTTCCGTTGATTGCAATATTTATCATCGACAGCGAAACGACCACGAAGGTGCCGCGGCATAGAAATTTCCAATGTGCGCGGCGGCGGCGGAAGAAACAGGCCATCGATTCTTGACACGAATCGCGGCACTTTCGCGCCATCCAGGGTCGTATCGGTGCTTTTTTACAGCATCCCTATGAAAAAGACGGTTGCGACCATGTGGCATTGACGCGGCCTTCGACATCGGCCGGCGCCCGACTGGCCGCTACCCACCGGGCAGGCAGGTAGCCGGCGCGGCGCACCATCCGTCCGGCCGAAGCCCGCATCGGGCATGTCGCTTGCTGATGCCATCACGCTCGCCCGGCACGCTCGACGGCAGGCCGGATGGTCGACACGCGGCATGACGCCATGCGACCGGAGCCGGCGCGAGGCAAGGATGCAATGAAGACCCTGACCCGTGAGCTGTTACGGCAGGGTGCATGGGTCGTGTTGGCCGTCGGGCTGGCGTCCGCGCTGCAGGCGTGGACGGTTCGCATCGTCGGCGAGCACGCGCCATTTGCGCCGCTGCCTTTCTATGCAGGCGTTGCAGCCGCCGCATGGCTGGCGTCGTTCGGCGGCGGTCTGGTCGCGGCCGCCGCAAGCGTGGCCGTGATCGGTGCGCTCTGGTGGCGCAATGCGCCGCTTGCCACGCTGCTTGCGCAGGCCGGCGCATTCGTCGCGATCAGCTTCGTCGAGTGCGTGCTCGTGATGGCCGTGAAGCCGCTGCTCGCGAACGATCGTCTCCGCGAAATCGATGACGACGCCGATGCTCGCGAGCCGCATCGCAAGCCGGCGCCCGCCGCACGCGTGCCCGCACCTGACGACGGCCTGCTGCGCCGCGTGGTCGACGCTTCGCCCGACGCGATCATCGGCGTCGATACCGCCCGCCGGATCACGAGCTGGAACCCGGCCGCGCGACGGATCTTCGGCATCGACGCGGCGCAGGCCACCGCACTCGACATCGCCGAGTTGATCGCGCCGCGCTGGTTGAGGCGGCATCCGCTGCCTGCATCGTTCGCGACCCTGCATGCGCCGGTCGGTCCGCTCGACGTACTGTGCGTGCGACGCGACGGCCGCCGCTTTCGTGCGACTTTCGCCGCGTCGCCGATCGTCGACGCGCAGGGCGACTGCACGGGCCTGTCGATGACGCTGCGCGGCGCGCACGAACGGCGCCGCGGCGAACGGCGCAACATGCGCTCGCTGCGCGGCGCACGCGACGCGCGCACACAGGCGGACACGTCGAACCGGCTGAAGGACGAACTGCTGGCCACGGTGTCGCACGAACTGCGCACGCCGCTGAACGTGATCTACGGCTGGGTCGAGGTCCTGCGCAACGTCGACGGCGAGGCGCTCGCGCAACAGGCGGTCGATGCGATCGATCGCAGCGCGCGGTCGCTGTCGCACATGGTGGCCGACCTGCTCGACGCGTCGTCGCTCGCGACGGGCCGCTTGCGCCTCGAGCGCGTGCCGGTCGATCTCGTGCGGGTCGTGCGCGATGCCACGCGGGAACTCGATGCGACGGCGCAGGCGAACGGGCTCGAACTGTCGACGAAACACGAAATGGCGACCTGCGTGATTCCGGCGGACCGCGAGCGCGTGCGTCAGGTCCTGTCGAACCTGTTGTCGAACGCGATCAAGTTCACGCCGCCGGGCGGCCGCATCGCCGTGTCGCTGACCCGCGCGGGCGAGCGCGTGCGGCTGTCGGTCGCCGATACGGGGCAGGGTATTGCGCCGGAATACCTGCCGCACCTGTTCGAGACGTTCAGCCGGCCCGAACGCGCGTTCGCATCGCCGAAGCGCGGCCTCGGGCTCGGCCTGTCGATTGTGCGCAACATCGCGCAACTGCACGGCGGCGACGTCGTCGCGACGAGCGCGGGCCCCGGACGCGGGACGACCGTCACGGTCACGCTGCCGGCCGGCTGGGACGTCGACGATCCGGCCGAGAACCTGCTGTACGCAGCGGGCACGCCGGATACGGTGGGGCTCGACGGCCGGCGCGTGCTCGTCGTCGACGATGATGCGACCTCGCGCGCGAGCCTCGCCGCGGCACTCGAAACGATGGGCGCGCAGGTGTCGACCGCGCAATCGGGGCACGACGCACTCGACGTGGTGGAACAGGACGCGCCGAACGTCGTGCTGTCGGATCTCGCGATGCCGGACGGCGACGGCTTCTGGCTGCTCGAGCGCATCCGTCATTTGCCGGGCAGCGGGCATCTGCCCGTCGTCGCGGTCACGGCGCACGCCGGCAACGCCGACCGGCACCGCGTGATGGCCGCCGGCTTCGACGCGTATCTGTGCAAGCCGGTGGACATGCCGACGCTGGCGAGCGTGATCGCCGAGGTCGCGCCGGATGCGGCGCACGACCGGAAAGTGCGCGGCCGGTAGCCGGGGCATCCACGAGGAAAGGCACGTAGACCGATTTCGTCACGTCGCCCCGCCGCACACGAGGGGCCGCGACGGCCAGGCGACGGAGAAATTTGCCAGCCCGCTTGTACATCTTCCACGGCAGCAGCCGCGAACGGGCGGTACGGGAGGTCAGTGGCCGATGCCCGTCATCGCGACGATCGCGAGCACCACGGCGCTTTCGATCGCCGCCAGCGCAGCGACGCCGGCGGCGCCGCTGATTTCATGCCATCTGCGTTCAAGGCGTTTCATCAGATCAACTCCGGATTGCTCCGGCGCGCCGCTGCGCCGCCGCGCAGCGCGAGCCGGATGCCGCCGTCAGCCGTGATCGCGGGGCGGGGAAGGGACGTGCGGCGCGCGGCGTTCGTGCTCGCCGGACGGCTTGGCAGGGTCGATACGGGTCGCGCCGCCAACGGCGGGCGGGTCGCTGGCCGGAAACGTCTCCTCGAGTCCCTCGTCGATGCGCTCCTCCGTCTTGTCTTCAGACGGCGGGCGCGACGTGGCGAGCCAGAGCAGTCCGGCAGCCGGTGACACGGCGTCGTGGCGGCCGGTGGCGTGAACGGTCATGGTCAAACCTCCTTGGTCATTGATACGGGCGCAAGCGCCGTGCCTGCGCGGTGCGGGCGGCACGACGCTTGCACGTCGGCGAAACCGCACGGTGCGGCAATGCGCGCCGTCGGCGTGAACGAGAGGACATCGTGATGAATGCACCCAGGGAAAGCATACGTTACGACGCGAACGTATGCGGCGGCGATTTCTCCCACGTGCGCGAGCGTTTTGACACATGGAAGCGCGAATCGCGGGTCTATCGGCCCGAGCGGCGCCTGTTCGACGGCAAGGACGAGGTACGCGTAATGAACGACACCGTCTACGACGGCCCCGAGCGCGCCCAGCGGGCACTCGTCGCGGCATGCGCGCCGTCCGATCGGTTCGCGCGCGCGGTACGGCTGACCGCGGAGGGACGCACGATGTGGCTGGTGATGGCCGCCTGCGACGCGTGAGCGCACGGCCGTGTCCGACCGGAGCGGACAACCGTGCGGCGCGGAAGCAGGAACGCCGCTTGCGCACGCCTGCAGCGCCATCGAGATGCGCGCGCCGTCGCGCAGGAGAGACATGAAGACGCCATCCACGCTGCACCGCCCCGAGCCGGTGACGCCCGACGTCGACCCGGACCCGCCGCGGCCCGGGCACGACGATCCCGTCGATCCGCCCGTGCCAGACGAGCTGCCCCAGGGCGACCCGCCGTCGCACCCGCCGCCGATGCGGATGCCGGGAGGAAACGGTGCACCACAACCGGCCGCGCGAACACTGAAAAAAGGAGGACCCTCATGGACATTCACGTGCAATCGCCCGACAAGCGCGCGATCGCTCAGGTGCTGGGCCGCTATTTCGAATCGCGCTCGTTGCGCTATCACATCGAGGAACTGCCGGGCGGCGTGCTGCAGATCGGCTTTCGCGCCAGCGGGCGCCCGGCTGCCGTCACCGTGTCGTTCGACGATGCCGCGTACGCCACCTATACGCACTGGGATGCGAGCCAGAAGCAGCTCGCGCTCGGACGGCTCGCCGACGGCTTCTCGCGGATGATGTCCAAGCGCAATCCGGCCGCACTGGCCGGCGACTATCACGTCGAGCGATTCTGATTCCACTACGCTTCACCGGTCGATCCAGGCGTACGGCAAAGTGCCCGCGCGCAGCGGGCGCTTTGCGTCCGCGTGTGTGTCGCGTAGGATGTCCGTTAATTCAGCGCGCGCTACGTTCGCGCCGCAGCCTGGTAGCCGCTGCAGCCGAAGGGGCGCAAAACGCTTTCCTTCAGGTTCGTTTCGCGCAACCGACGGGGACCGCCTTGATGACTGTTGCTCGCCCTTTGCTGTCGCCCGGCACACGCCGGTTCGTTTCCGGTGTGTCGGCCTGCGCGGCGCTCGCCGCGGCCGGCGCCCGCGATGCGTCAGCCCAGACACCTTCGCCGCTCGGCGAGTGGCAATACTCGGCGGGTGTGCCGCTCGAAAAACTGTACGACCCGAACATTTCCACCTGGGATATCAGCGTGGGCGCCGCGATGACGCTGCAGCCGCGTTATGCGGGCTCCGACCGTTATCGCGTGCTGGGCGGCCCGAATCTCGACGTCCGCTATCGCGACCTGTTCTTCCTGTCGACGGGCGAGGGGCTCGGCGCGAACGTGCTGCGCGGGCCGAACTGGCGCGTGAGCCTGTCCGTCGGTTACGACCTCGGGCGTCGTTCGGCCGACGATACCGAGCACCTGAACGGCCTCGACAACATCAACGCGGCGCCGGTGATGAAACTGGCGGCCGATTACGTGATCTCGAAGGAGTTTCCGCTCGTGCTGCGCGCGGATATCCGCCGCAGCATCGGTGGCTCGAACGGCTGGGTCGGCGATTTTTCCGCGTACATGCCGCTGCCGGGCAGCAACGAGCATTTCTTCTGGTTCGCCGGGCCGACCGTGTCGTTCGCCGATTCGCGCTACATGAACAGCTGGTTCGGCGTGAGCCAGGGCGCCGCCGCGCGCTCGGGGCTGCCGGCCTATTCGTCGGGGGCCGGGCTCAAGTCGTTCGGCGCGGGCGTGACCATGGCCTGGTTCGTGAACAAGCACTGGTTCGTCACGATCGACGGCGCGATCGAGCAGCTCGTCGGCCGCGCCGCGCGCAGCCCGATCACGCAGCAGTCGACCAACGGCGTGTTCGACATGTCGGTGAATTACCAGTTCTGACCGCGGCCGGGCAGCAGGGCGCCGATCGGGCGTGGGGCATTTCCCGTCACATTTGATATGATTCCGACCTGTACAAATGTACAGTGATCAATCCCCGTGACGCCTGCTTCGCCGACGCCCCCGGCGTTTTACTACCTGACCAATTTCGAACGCGCGCTGGCCTGGCTCGGCGCGCGTTACGACGACCTGTTCGACGCGCACGAGCACGCGTTCGTCCGGCAGTTTGCCGCGCTGCCGCAAACGTCGCGCGCGCTGCTCGTCCGGATGCTGATGCGCAACGGGTCCGACTTCCGCGCCAGCAAGCTCGTGTACGACGAAATCGGCTGCGCACTCGAAGCAGCCGCGCCGCTCGTCGAACTCGGCTGGGTCGATCCGGCGCCCGCGCTGACGCTCGACGAACTGTTCGCGCTGTCGACCAAGGCCGATCTGCTGCGGATCTTCCCGGCACTCGCCGCGCATGCGGGCGAGCGCAAGCCTGAATGGCTCGAACGGCTGCGGCCCGCGCACGACCTCGCGCAACCGCTCGACGCGTGGTGCGCGCAGGCCGGCGACCGCGTGCTGCGCGTGACGGTCGGCGCGCTGTGCGACCGGCTGCGCCTGATGTTCTTCGGCAATCTCCACCAGGACTGGAGCGAGTTCGTGCTCGCCGATCTCGGCGTGTTCCAGTACGAAAGCGTGCCGATCGCACCGTCGTCGCGCGCGTTCCAGCAGCGTGGCGACGTCGACGCGTATCTCGCGCTGCAGACGTGCCGCGAAGCGCTCGACGCATGGCCCGACGATCTGCCGTTCGACGAGCTGGTGCACGCGATCGACGCGGTCGGCTGCGCGCAGCCGTGGCTCGCGACGCGTCGCGCGAAGCTGCTGTTCGCGCTCGGGCAGACGTGCGAGCGCCGGGCCGACTGGGCCGGCGCGCTCGACGCGTATGTGCGCAGCGCATGGCCCGGCAGCCGCCATCGGCGCATCCGCGTGCTCGAACGCTGCGGACGTGACGACGATGCGCTCGCGCTGGCGCTCGATGCGCGCGGCGCTTTCGAGAGCGACGAGGAGCGCCAGCGTGTCGAGCGCATGCTGCCGCGCCTGCAGCGCCGGCTCGGCCAGCGCGTCGAACGCGCGGCCGCGGCGGCGGACGTGCCGCGTGAAACACTCGTGCTCGCGCGCCCCGAAGCGTTCGTCAGTGTCGAATTCGCGGTGCGGGACCATCTCGCGCAACCCGCTTCGCCGGTCCATTACGTCGAAAACACGCTGATCAATTCGCTGTTCGGGCTGCTGTGCTGGGAACCCGTGTTCGCCGCGATACCCGGCGCGTTCTTCCATCCGTTCCAGCGCGGCCCGGCCGACCTGCACGCGCCCGATTTCGCCGCGCGCCGAGCGGACGCGTTCGCCGCGTGCTTCGCGCAACTCGATTCGGGCGCCTATCGCGACACGATCCGCCGGCATTTCGCGACGAAGGCGGGGCTGCAATCCCCGTTCGTGTTCTGGGGCGTGCTGACCGACGAACTGCTCGATGAGGCGCTTGCCTGCCTGCCGCCCGCGCATTTGCGGCTGTGGTTCACGCGCCTGCTCGCGGATATCCGCAGCAACCGTTCGGGGCTGCCCGATCTCGTCCGCTTCTGGCCCGGCGAGCGCCGCTACGAACTCGTCGAGGTGAAAGGCCCCGGCGACCGCCTGCAGGACAATCAGACGCGCTGGCTCGCGTACTGCGTCGCGCACGGCATTCCGGTGCGCGTGATCGATGTCGAGTGGGCCGGCGCAGACGTCGCGCACGCCGAAGCGGCAGGCCTGTCCGCATGAGCTACGTCGTCGCGGTCCGAGCGATGTGCGAGTTCACCGCGCGGCGCGGCGATCTCGACTTGCGCTTCACGCCCGCGCCGACCGCGCTCGAAGGGATCGCCGGCCACGGAGCGGTCACCTCGAACCGCGGCGCACGCTATGAAACCGAGATTGCGCTGACGGGCACGTGGGGCACGCTCACTGTGCGCGGCCGCGCGGACGGCTACGATCCGGTGGCGAACCGCCTCGAGGAAATCAAGACCTTTCGCGGCAGCCTCGACGCGATGCCAGCCAACCACCGCGCGCTGCACTGGGCGCAGGCGAAGGTCTACGCGCACCTGATGTGCGACGCGCGCGGCCTCCCGGAAATCGACGTCGCGCTCGTCTACTTCGACATCGTGTCCGAGCGCGAGACGGTGCTGACGCAAACGCTGGGGGCGGCCGATCTCGCGGCGTTCTTCGCCGAGCAGTGCGCGTGCTTCGTCGGCTGGGCCGAGCGCGAGACGGCCCACCGTGCGGCACGTGATGCGGCACTGCGCGCGCTCGCGTTTCCGCACGGGCAGTTCCGCAGCGGCCAGCGCGAGCTGGCGGTGGCCGTCTATCGCGCGGCACGCGACGATCGTTGCCTGATGGCGCAGGCGCCGACCGGCATCGGCAAGACGCTTGGCACCGTGTTTCCGCTGCTGAAGGCGTGCGGCGAAGGCGAGCTCGACCACGTGTACTTCCTCACCGCGAAAACGCCCGGCCGTGCGCTCGCGCTCGAAGCGGCGGCGACACTCGGCGCCGGCACACCTGCGCTGCCGCTGCGCGTGCTGGAACTCGTCGCGCGCGACAAGGCGTGCGAGCATCCCGACAGCGCGTGCCATGGCGAATCGTGCCCGCTCGCGAAAGGTTTCTACGACCGCCTGCCGGCCGCACGCGACGCGGCGATCGAGGCCGGGCTGCTCGACCGCGACACGGTGCGCGCGGCCGCGCTCGCGCACGACGTCTGCCCGTACTACCTGTCGCAAGAGCTCGCGCGCTGGTCCGACATGGTAATCGGCGACTACAACTACTACTACGACGGCAGCGCGATGCTGCACACGCTCGCACAGCAGAACCAGTGGCGCGTCGGCGTGCTCGTTGACGAAGCGCACAACCTGCTCGACCGTGCGCGCAAGATGTACAGCGCATCGCTCGATCCGTTCGCATTCTCGGCCGCGCGCGAAGCCGCACCCGCGGCGCTGCGCAAGGCCTTCGACCGGCTCGCCCGCGCATGGGGCACGGTCAATCGCGCGCAGGCCGAGCGTTATGTGGCGTATCCGGAGATACCGGGCCCGATCGTGTCGGCCGTGCAGAACCTCGTCGCGGCGATCGGCGAACACCTGGCCGATGCGCCGCGCGCGAACGGCGACGCGCTGCTGCGGTTTCATTTCGAGGCGATCCAGTTCGGCGTGCTCGCCGAAGCGTTCGACAGCGCGTCGATCTTCGACGTGACGCTGAACGGCGAACCGATGCCGCGCCAGCCGGCGCTCGACGGCGTTGCGTCGGCCGGCCGCCGGCGCCGCGTCCAGTCGACGCTCTGCGTGCGCAACGTGATTCCGGCCGGCTTTCTCGCACCGCGCTACGAAGCCGCGTGCGCGACCGTGCTGTTCTCGGGCACGCTGAGTCCGTTTCATTTCTACCGCGACACGCTCGGGCTGCCCGGCGACACGGGCTGGCTCGACGTCGACGGGCCGTTCCGCGCCGAGCAGCTGACGGTGCGCGTCGCGAGCCACGTGTCGACGCGCTGGCGCGACCGCGACCGTTCGCTCGAACCGATCGTGGACCTGATCGCCGCGCAATATGCGACGCGGCCCGGCAACTATCTCGGTTTCCTGAGCAGCTTCGACTATCTGGGGCGCGTGGTCGCGCTGATGCAGGCGCGGCACCCGGACGTGCCCGTCTGGGCGCAGGCGCCCGGCATGACCGAAAGCGAGCGCGACGCGTTTCTCGCGCGCTTCGACGCGGGCGGGCGCGGCGTCGGCTTCGCGGTGCTGGGCGGGGCGTTCTCGGAAGGTGTGGACCTGGTTGGCGAGCGGCTGATCGGTGCGTTCATCGCGACGCTCGGGCTGCCGCAGGTCAACGACGTCAACGAGCAGATGCGGCGTGCGATGGACGCGCGCTTCGGCAACGGCTACGACTACATGTACCTGTATCCGGGTTTGCAGAAGGTCGTGCAGGCGGCCGGGCGCGTGATTCGCACCGAGCACGACGAGGGCGTCGTGCATCTGATCGACGACCGTTACCGGCGGCGTGAAGTGCGGGACCTGCTGCCGCGGTGGTGGCGGATCGGGTAAGGGGAAAATCCCCGCGCGGGGACTGCCGGTTTCGGTGCCGGGGCGTGATCCGTCGCGTAGCAATGAAGCGGCGCAGCAAGCATCGTCGAGCCCGTTCGGGGTGGGCGGCACACTAGCGCTACAGCACGTTCAGCATCGCGAGCGCGGCTTCCTGCAGGTGCGGCAGTACGCGCCGCACGGCCGCGTCGGTCGTCTCCGCGCCGATCGGCATGTTCGTGCTCAGCGCGGCGACGACTTCGCCGTGACGGTTCTTCAGCGGCACCGCGATCCCGCGCACGCCGACCTGCAATTGCTGTTCGATCGCCGCGAAACCGGCGTCGCGTGCCTGGTCGACCTGTTCGAGCAGGCGCGCCTTGTTGGTGATCGTGTGCGGCGTGAACGGCGGCAGCTCGGTGTCGTCGAGCCACGCGCGCACGGCTTCGCGATCGGGATGATGGGCGAGCAGCACGACGCCCGGCGACGTGAGCGGCGCCGGCACGCGCGCGCCGAGCACGAAGCCGGTCGTCATCACGCGCGACACGCCGTTGCGCGCGATGAACACGAGCTCCCAGCCGTCGAGCACGCTCACATACGCCGATTCGTTCAGCGACGCGCTCAATTGCTGCAGATAGGGCTGGACCGAGCGCGGCAGCCTCGCCGAATCGAAGTACGACCAGCCGACCCGCAGCACGCGCGGGGTGAGGCCGTACAGCTTGCCGTCGGTGTACACGTAGCCGAGCGATTCGAGCGTCAGCAGGTAGCGCCGCGCGGCCGTGCGCGTAAGGCCGGTGCGCGCGGCGGCCTGCGTGGGCGTCATGCGGGCGTGCTGGCTGTCGAACGCCTCGAGGATCGCAAGACCTTTTTCGAGGCCGGCGATCCAGTCGCGTCGATCGAGTTCGGGCTTTTTCATCGTCGGGGAAGGTGGCGCCTCGGTGCGCGGCAATCGCGCGCGAGTGGGCGATTATCGCGCAAATCGGATTGGCCGCGGCGCATGGCGTGGGCTTGTATGATTCGACGCTGGATGCGTGCCGCGAGCCTGGAACATGACCAACAACGACAACCGATATCTCCTCGTGCCAATTGGCCGCCGTATTGCTCGCGGGGTTGCCCGCTGCGCCGTGTTGCTGGCGTTGGCGTCGCTGCCGGCGGCGCAGGCTTGGTCGGAGGCGCCGGCAACGCAGGACGCATGGACCGTGGCGGCCAGGCAGGCGATCCTGCAGCGGCTGCAAATGCCGGCCGGGTCGGGCCATCCGCCATCCGGAACGGTCACGGCGCGCGTGCGCGCGCGGATTGGCCGCGACGGCAAGGTGACGCAGGTGGAAATCCTGCAGTCGTCGGGCCATGCGGATCTGGATCAGGCGGCGATCGCTGCGTTGCGGCGCGGGAACGTGCCGGCGTTCTCGCCGGACATGCCCGAGGATTCGATGCTGCTCAGTGTGCCGATCGTCTTCGATCTCGGCCCGGCGCAACCGGATGCCGGCAACGGGCGGCGGTTCACCGATGCGAAGACGGGGCTGTCGTTCTCCGTGCCGGCGCCGCTGCAGGTGGGAGAACGGCGTACGCGGCCGTCGATGCCGTTGATCGTCGACGTGACGAATCCCGAACCGGTGCCGCGCTATGCGGAGAAATCGGACAGCCTGTGCGCGGTGGCACTGAAGTCGCAATCCGCCGCGCTGGCTGACGTATCGCAGCGCGATCTGAATTCACCGGAGGCGATCGCCAACCTGAAGGCGTCGATCGAGTCGACGATTTCGATCTTCGGCGTGATCGAGCGCGTGACGCCGATCGACCTCGGCGGTGGCGTGAAGGGGCAGGAAACCGTGTATTCGCCGAAGATCGGGCCCAATCATGAGCGCGTCAGGCTGTACATGGCGCTCGGCGATACGCCGAACTACCGGATCAGCCTGACGTGCGCGACCTATGTGGACGACATGCCGAAAGCGTTGCCGCTGTTCCGCAACATCGCAGGGACGATCTCACTGGCGAAGCCGCGCTAGAATCGCCGCCTCGACTGGAATACAACAATGAAAATTCGCGAATCCGTGTTGGCCGTGCTCGTCGCGGCCGTGCCGCTGCTTGCCGCGGCGAATCCTTCGTCCGGCACTATGCTCCCGAAGCCAACCGTCGACGTGCGTACCTGGCCGCGCATGACGTCACCGAAATTCGGCTGCTACGTCGAAACGACCTTCGGCTACCGTGACAAGCGCTTCAATTGCGCGCTGAAGAAGTACAGGAATACCGGCGATGCGTGCGGGAACACGAAGGTCTACAACGAAGGCCCGGCGCTCCCCGATCGGCTCGCGGCCAGCGTGCATCCGCTCGCGACGAAGGTCGAGCTGGACTGGGAGCACGGCGACCTGCAGATGGTCACCGTCACGCTCAAGGGGACGTGGAACGAAGCGGACGTGCGCAAGGCGTTCGGGCTGCCGCGCGCGGAAGGGCGCAAGCTGACCGAAGCGGAGTTGCGCTCGGCGCCGGACAACCTGATGGACACGAGTGTCCAGTATCCGTCGGCCCCGCTCGACGAAAGCCTGGCGAAGCGCCCGAGCAACCCCGCGCGCGGCACGACGGCCGTGATGCTCTACGGGTTCGACCACATGGGCGCCGGCGATGCCGATTGCGGGGGCGGTGAGTAACGCGGGAGAGGGCGGCGGGAGGAGGCGGCCGGTGTAGCCGCCAACCGGGTGCGGGTGGCGGTACGGCGCTCGTGTGGCGTGCGCCGTACCGTCAGGGTCTTACTCGCTGCTCGTCCATTCGACGTTCGCGCCGACCGAGCGCAGGTTCTCGACGAAATGCGGATGCGCGCGGCGGATCGGCAGCGCGTTCATGATTTCCGAGCGGCCTTCGATACTCGCGGCCACCATCAGCAGCGCGATTGCGACGCGGATGATGTACGGGCTCTCGACGCGAGCCGGCGTCAGTTGCAGCCCGCCGAACGTGATCAGCCGGTGCGGATCGGACAGCAGCACGTGCGCGCCGAACTTCGACAGTTCGCCGGACCAGCCGAGCGCACCGTCGTAGACCTTGTTCCAGAACATCGCGCTGCCTTCCGCGCGCACGCCGAGCGCGATGAAGATCGGCAGCAGGTCGACCGGCAGGTACGGCCACGGCGCGGCTTCGACCTTGGTGAGGATGTTCTGTGTGAACGGCCGGCGCACGCGCAGCGGGCCGTCGCGTTCCGCGCGCGACCAGCCGTCGCGGTGCGTGACGTTGACGCCGAACTTCGCGAACGTGCGGTCGATCAGCGGGAAGTGTTCGGGTGACGAGTTGCGCACCGTGATGTCGCCGCCCGTGATCGCGCCGAGCGCGAGGAACGTCGCGATCTCGTGGAAATCCTCGGCGAAGCGGAACTCGCCGCCGCCGAGCTTGCGGCCGCCCGTCACGCAGAGCCGCGATGTGCCGATACCCTCGATCGCGACGCCGATCATCGCGAGGAACTGGCAGAACTCCTGCACGTGCGGCTCGGACGCGGCGTTCATCAGCGTCGACGTGCCGTTCGCGGTGGTCGCGCACAGCGCGAAATTCTCGGTGGTCGTCACCGACGCGTAGTCGAGCCAGTGATCGTTGGCCGTCAGCGGGCCGTCGGTGCGGACGATCAGCGAATCGGGCGTGCGCTCGATGTGCGCGCCGAAGCGCTCGAACACCTCGACGTGCGGATCGATCTCGCGCACGCCGAGCGTGCAGCCTTTCACGTCGTTCTCGAGACGCGCGACGCCAAAGCGCGCGAGCAGCGGCGGGATCAGCATGATCGACGAGCGCATCGCTTCCGGCAGCCGGTGGACGGCCGGATCGAATTTCGTGTTGCGATGGTGGAGTTCGAGCAGGCCCGTCGTGAAGTCGACCGACACGTCGCTGCCAAGTGTGCGGAAGATGTCGAGGATCTTGCGCACGTCGGTGATATCCGGCACGCCGATGAGGCGCAGCGGCTGATCGGTCAACAGGGTAGCGCACAGAATCGGCAGGACGGCGTTCTTGTTCGCGGACGGCTTGATGTCCCCGCGCAGCGGAGTGCCGCCGTGGACGATGAGATTCGACATGATATGGGGGCGTATCGGTGACTGACGTAGGCCCATATGATGCCATTGGTCGGCGGGCGGCGTGGAATGTTCAGAGGGGAAAAGGGGGAATCGGGGCGTGTGATTGACGGTGTTTGACGTTGGACGCGGGCGATATCGGCAATCCACCCGTGAGACTGGCACGCAAAAATGAAAACAGCCAGCCGCGACGACTAGGATCGGATCGGTTTCTTATCTCGTAAAATCGAGACCGGACTCCCGAATGCGGCCCTTCATGTCGACACCAACACCAAAATCCCCCGTACCTGACAACGTTTCTACAAATGCCGACGGGCGGCCGTGGACGCACGAGGAACTCCGTGCTTCAGTCGACGAATATCTCAAAATGCTCGAAAGCGAGCGCGGTGGGCAGCCCTACGTCAAGAAGATCGTGTACGACAGGCTGGCCGGGCAGTTCAATCGCACGGCGAAAGCGTTCGAGTATCGGATGCAGAACATTTCGTATGTGCTGGCACTGATGGGCCGCCAATGGCTTCCCGGACTCAAGCCCGCGAAAAACGTCGGCTCGCACGGCGTCCTGATCGAGCAATTCATCAACGAACTGGGGCAGCGGCCGGCTGCTCCGGCCGTTAAATTCGAACTCGACGTGCGCGACGCGTTGAAAAAGGCGCAGATTGCACCGCCGCCGGGAAACGCGAATCCTGCTGCCACCAGTGCGACCGTGACCCAAATTCGCCGCGACCCATTGGTCAAGGCTTGGGTTCTGACGCAAGCGAACGGGACTTGCGAATGCTGTAGCGAGCCCGCGCCGTTCAAGGGAGCGGATGGGCTGCCGTACTTGGAAGTGCACCATGTCCGCAAGCTGGCGGAGCTGGGCCCCGATCTTGTGTCGAATACGGTGGCCGTTTGCCCAAACTGCCACCGTGAGTTGCATTACGGCGAGAACGCCAGACAACTCGTCGAACGCCTTTACGCACATTTGCCGCGCCTGGTTCGCGCGTAACGGGCGACGCGCGTGACCAGCGTTACTGCGCTGCCCGCATCCGCGCGGCGACGACCAGCGAGATCAGGCAGCCCACCGCGAGATAGCCCGCCACGAGGTGCCACGAGCCGCCGGCGACACTGACGAGGCCGACCGCGATGAACGGCGTGAACCCGCCGCCGACCACGCTCGCGAACTGGTAGCCGACGCCCGCGCCGCTATAGCGGTATTCGGCGCCGAACAGCTCGGTGAACAGCGGCTGCTGGACGCTCACGACCATGTCGTGCGCGGCGTTCGCCAGCAGGATCGAGAAGATCACGATCCACGCGATCGACCGCGCTTCCAGCGCGAGGAAGAACGGCACCGCGGACGCGACGCCGATCAGCGCGCCGATCAGGTAGATGCGGCGCAGGCCGTAGCGGTCGGCCAGCCACGCGAAACACGGGATCGTCACGCAGCTCACCGCGCCCACCAGCAGCCCGATGTTCAGGAACAGGTCACGCGACATGCCGAGGTTCGTCGTCGAATAGCTGAGCGCGAACGCGGTGACGATATACATCGTGAACAGCTCGGCGAGCCGCAGCGCAATGATCAGCAGGAACGCCTTCGGATGGCGCGTCAGTGCCTCCAGCACCGGCAGGCGCAGCTTGCGGTTGCCGTGCTCGACCTTCTCGACGAACTCCTGCGATTCGTCCATGTTCTTGCGCACCCACAGCCCGATCAGCACAAGCACGATGCTGAACACGAACGGCAGGCGCCAGCCCCACGACTTGAACGCGGCCTCGCCGAGCGTGTGGCTCAGGATCGACACGATGCCCGTGGCCAGCACGAGGCCGACGCCGTAGCCGACCTGCACGCCGCTGCTGTAGAACGCCTTCTTGTGCTTCGGCGCGCTTTCGACGGCCATCAGTGCCGCGCCGCCCCATTCGCCGCCGACCGCGAAACCCTGGATCGCGCGCATCAGCACCAGCAGCACGGGCGCCCACCAGCCGATCGTCGAGAACGCAGGCAGCAGGCCGATCGCGACCGTCGACAGCCCCATCAGCATCACCGTCAGAACCAGCATCCGCTTGCGCCCGAGCCGGTCGCCGTAGTGGCCGAACACGACGCCGCCGAGCGGCCGGAACAGGAAGCCGACGCCGAACGTCGCGAACGCCGCGAGCGTGCCCATCGTCGGGCTGACTTTCGGGAAGAACTCGGAATTGAATACCAGCGCGGCGACGATCCCGTACAGCAGGAAGTCGTACCAGTCGACAACGGCGCCGACGAAGCTGCCGATCGCGGCCTTGCGCGCCTGGCTGCGTATGCGGGCACTGGCGGCGGCATCGAGGGTGTCGAAGGTTGGGGTCATGACGGTGTCTCCTGGCACGGCGCATCGAGGAATCGTGGCGGCGCCGCGTCCGATGCTGCATTGAAATCGGTGAGTGAACGGAGAATAGGGCGCGCGCCGCACGGCGGCAATTGGCCAATCGGATAAAGTGCGCGATTATCGTTCAAATCCGTGCGATTATCGGACGCTTTTCGGGTTTGCACTAAGCGGCGTGGCGATATCCCGTTCGGTCAGGGTGTGCCGCCGTGAACGATCTGGTTAAAATCTGCAGCATTGATAACTCGCCCGTTCGGGGCGGATGCGCGGTCGCCACGTTGGCCACGCATGCCGCACGCAGCGGGCGCCGTCCCCATCGAACGCATGCCCCCGGAGACTGGAATGCCCGGCAATTCCCACCCCCTGTCCAGCGATACGCCGCCCGTTGCCGATCCGGCTGCCAATCCGCTCGGGATGGCCGGCCTCGAATTCGTCGAATTCGCGGCGCCCGTGCCCGAGGCGCTCGCGCAGCGCTTCGAGCAGCTCGGGTTCAAGGCGATCGCACGGCATGTCAGCAAGAACGTCACGCTCTACCGGCAAGGGCAGATGCATTTCCTGATCAACGCCGAGCCCGATTCGTTCGCCGCGCGCTATGCGGAGGAATACGGGATGGGCGTCTGCGCGATCGGGCTGCGCGTGGCCAGCGCCCGGCGCGCGTTCGAGCGGGCGATCGAGCTCGGCGCGTGGGCGTTCGAAGGCGAGAAGGTCGGGGTCGGCGAGCTGAAGATCCCGGCGATCCAGGGCATCGGCGATTCGCACCTCTATTTCGTCGACCGCTGGCGCGGGCGTGACGGCCAGCGGGGCGGCGTCGGCGACATCTCGATCTTCGACATCGATTTCCGGCCGATCGACATCGCGACCGCGCATACCGATCTCGACTGCGTGGGCGTCGGCCTGCAGCAGGTCGATCATTTCACGCAGACCGTCGGCGCGGGGCGCATGCGGGAGTGGCTGGATTTCTACCACGACCTGCTGCATTTTCGCGAGATCCACGAAATCGACGCGCACTGGCATGTGTCGGAGGAATCGCGCGTGATGGTGTCGCCGTGCGGCGCAGTGCGGATTCCGGTCTACGAGGAAGGCACGCGGCGGACCGAGCTGATGCACGCGTATCTGCCCGACCATCCGGGCGAGGGCGTGCAGCACGTCGCCCTGGCCACCGACGACATCCTGTCGTGCGTCGATGCGCTGCGTGTGAACGGCGTCGAATTCATCGAGCCGCCGGCCCGCTATTACGACGACGTCGACGCGCGGCTGCCGGGGCACGGTGTCGATCTCGACGCGCTGCGCCGCCGCGCGGTGCTGGTCGACGGCGAGATCGGCAGCGACGGCGTGCCGAGGCTGTTCTTCCAGACCTTCGTCAAGCGCCGGCCCGGCGAGATCTTCTTCGAAATCGTGCAGCGCAAGGGGCACCACGGGTTCGGGGAAGGGAATCTCGCGGCGCTCGCCCGCGCACGCGACGCCGGCTGAGCGGCGCTGGCGCCCGCATCCTGCGTCATACGTCCCGCGCCCCACGTCCCGCGCTAACCCTCACGCGCCGGCGGCCGGCATTCGGTTCGGCGCGGGGTCGTTCGGCTCGCGCAGGACGCACGCGGTGCCGCCCGGTGTGTACATCGACACGACACAGCGGTTGCACGACGTGCAGCCCGACTGCGCGAGCCGGCCGTCGCGCAGCCCGTTGACGAAATCCGGCTCGAACACGAGCGCGCGGGCGAGCGCGACCGCATCGAACCCTTCGCGCATCGCCAGTTCGACATTTCCGCGCGAGCGTACGCCGCCGAGGTAAGCGAGCGGCATCCTGACGGACGCGCGTACCTTCCTCGAGTGCTCGAGGAAATACATCTCGCGAAAGGCGCCCATCTTCGGCTCGGTGAGTTTCTGCAGCGCCATCGCCGCGCGCACGATCGCGTTGTCGGCGTTCGCGCGCGCGTCGCCGGGCAACGGGCTGCCGAACAGCTCCCACACCGATTCGACGTTCATCCCGCCGCTGAGCACGAGCAGGTGCGCGCCTTCGGCTTCGAGCCGCCGCGCGATTTCGCATGCGTCGTCGGCCGTTCCGCCGCCGCGCACGCCTTCGGTCACACCGATCTTGCAGACGACGGCGAGATCGCGGCCCACCGCGTCGAGCACGTGGCGCAGCACCTCGACCGGGAAAGCGGCGCGTCGCGCCGCGTCGCCGCCGTACGCATCACGGCGGCGGTTGTACAGCGGTGACAGGAACTGGCTGAGCAGATAGCCGTGCCCCATGTGGATCTCGACCGCATCGAAGCCGGCGTCGCGCGCATGGCGTGCGGCCTGCGCAAATTCGTCGGCGATGGCCGACATCTGGTCGCGCGTCATCGCCTGCTTCAGAAAGCGGCCGCTCATCACGCCGACCTTGTTGAAACCGCCCGATGCGCTCAACGGCCGCTTGGTCGACAGTGACGGCAGGAACGTGAAGCAGCCGCCGTGTGTGATCTGAGCGGATGCGGCTGCGCCATGGCGATGGACGGCGTCGGTCAGCGCGCGGAACTGGCGAACCGTCGGCACGTCGAGCCGCGCCTGGTCGACGAACGTGCGGCCGTCGTCGCTGATCGCGCAGTACGCGACGGTCGTCAGCGCGGCGCCGCCTTCGGCGATGCGTTCGTGAAAGCGGACAAGCGCGCGCGACGGCACGCCGTTCGGCGTCATGCCCTCGTTGGTCGCGGACTTGATCAGGCGGTTGCGCAACGTCAGCGGGCCGATCTGCAGCGGGCTGAACGCGGTCGTGAGATTGGCGGATTCCATGAGGGGGCGGGCGTCGGGAATGGGCACGGCGACCATTGTGCGACGGTGGTGCAGGCGCGCATCGTCCGGGTGGACGAGCCGACGGCAGTGATGGCGAGCCGGTGTGCAGACTGGGGGCTCCTCGGGGTCGGCCTCACGGCTCGCGAACTTCGACGTCCGGCAGGACGTGTTGCTGGCTACGTCCGCATCGGCGTCGCCCTCGGGGCGGCCTCATGCCCCGCGAACTCCGTCATCCGGCAGGACGTGTTGCTGGCTACGTCCGCATCGGCTTCGTCCGCGAGGCGGCCTCACGCCCCGCGAACTTCGTCATCCGGCAGGACGCGTTATGGCTACGTCCGCATCGGCGTCGCCCGCGAGGCGGCCTCACGCCCCGCGAACTCCGTCATCCGGCAGGACGTGTTGCTGGCTGAGTCCGCTTCGGCGTCGCCGGTCTGGGCCGGACGATCCGTCGAATCCGCGCATTGAAGCGCCGTATCCGGCTCTCAATCCTGGCCAGTGCTGACCAATGCGCCAGCGCAACCCGTTCCTGACGAGATCCCGATTCAGTGCTTCGAAGCGATTCATCAGACGCTCGAGTCAAGCCCGCCCCAAACCCGACCGCACCCCATCGACCCGTCACGCGAGATCGCCTGCCCGGAACTTGCGAACCTGCCGACGCATGCCATCGAAGATCGCGTCCGCCACATCCATCGGAAATTCCGCCGGGATCTGCGCCGCGGCTTCGGCGATCGCGGGTTCCGTGCGTGCGACGACGGCCGCCATCGCGGCGCGCACGTCGTCTTCGGTCAGGCCGACGCGCCGGCCCTGCGCGATCCAGTGGCGCGGCTGGATCTCGCCGATCACGTAGTGCCGGTTCTTCCCGCACACGGCCATCGCCAGCCGCGCGCGGCGCGGCGGAAGCTGGTTGCGGCGCGTGCCGATGATCGGATGCGCGGACAGCACGTCGTACAGCGGTGTGCTGCGATACGTGTTGCCGGGCAAGTGCGCGATGCTGAAGTTCTTCGCATGCCCATCGATCGCCGCGAGCACCCAGAACACGAGCTGCGCGACGAAGAAATTCAGCCGGTCGTGCGCGGCGTCGGCCGAATTCGCGAGGATGCCCATGATCGTCTCGATGCCCGGGCCGCCGTCGGACTCGTATTTCGCGCCCGACGGCGTGCCGGTCGCCTGGCACATGTCCTCCTGCGGCAACCGCAGGATCCACGTACGGTCGCGCGAAGCACGCCGGTCGAAACGCTCGACGATCAGCGCCTTCTGGTCGTCGAACCGGCCGATTTCGCACGGCGCGACCGGCAAACCGTACGCTGCGACGAGCTTCGAGCACAGCCATTCGTTTTCGACGGACGTCCGCATGTCGGCCTGCATGTTCCCGACACGCCCGAGCGGCAGCTTGAAGATGTGCGTCGTCGGCGTGCTGCCCGACGGCCGCAGCCAGCGGTTGCCCTGACGCAGCAACGCGGTCTTTTCCTGCGCGCCGGCAATCGACAGGCGCAGGTCGCCTTCCGGCTCCGCGCGGCCGGGCAGCGGTGCGGCGGTTGCGTGGCGAAGAACATCGGCGACGGCCGCGTCGTCGAGCGTCACGCCGTCGATCGTCTCGAGATCGATGGGCGTTTCGTCGGGCGGCAGCATCTGGATCGCGCCGACGCAATCGCGGCCGATCGACGCGAGCAGCTCGAACGGCGCCGTCGACCGGAGCCGGTAACGCTGCGCGATGCGGCGGCGGATCGGCTCGCTGTCCGGCAGCAGGTTGTCGAAGTAGTCGGCGACGATCGTGCCCTGGTGCGGCTGGTTGCCGGGCGTGAAGGGCAGCGACAGCGACAGCGGCCGCCCCTGTGGATCGTCGAGCCAGGCCGGCAGGTAGACGAGCCGCTCGACGCCGCGCCGGATTTCCCAGTAGCCGACCGGAATGCCGTTCATCCACAGGTCGAGCCGGTCGTGACGAGCACGCGTGGCCATCGTTACCAGTCCTCCCGCTTCGACACCCGTGGCTTGCCGGGTGCTGCCGACGCGGGCCGCTTGCGCGCGGCGCCGGCCGTGGGTTGGACTGGATTTTTAGCGGCCGTGGTGCCGCGCGCCGCATCCGGCTTGCGTTTGCTCGCGGCGGATTTGCGAACCGCCGGCACCGCATCGGGAGCGGGAGCGGGAGCGGGAGCGGGAGCGGGAGCGGGAGCGGGAGCGGGAGCGGGAGCGGGAGCGGGAGCGGGAGCGGGAGCGGGCGCAGGATCGGCCGATTCCGCCGATTCGTCCTGCGTGCCCAGCGCGAGCGTCATGCGAACGCCGAGCGTGTTCAGCACCTTGAAGAGCCGCTCGATGCTGACCGCCGACGGATTGGCTTCGAGCTGCGCGTAGGATTGCTGCGTGACGCCCAGGCGGGCGGCCAGTTGCGCCTGCGTGAGCCCCGCGGATTTCCGGAAGCCGACGAGTATCGGACGCAGCTGGGTCAGGGTCTGGACAGGAAAGGCCATCGGGCGCTCCGCGGGATGACAGGCGATCGTTTGTAATCGGAAAATACAATCTACAGCATGTATTGTCAAAATACAAACCTGAGACTGTATTCAACAAAAACAAACGATAGCCTGTCAAGCAGGCAACCCGCCGGCCATCCCGCGGCAACGCGTCACGCCGCCCGCAGCGGGTTCGCGTGCGCGCCTCGCGCGCTTTCCGGATCGTCGTCGCCGAGCGGAATGAACGCCATGATCTCCAGGTCGTGCCCCGACAGCGCGGGCAGCCGGAACGGGCTCGACAGCACGTTCAGCCGCCGTACGCCGAGCTCGCGCAGGATCTGCGAGCCGATCCCCGTCACGCGCCCGTCGCGGCGCGCATTGCCGGCCGGCACCCGCATCGCGTCGCCGCGCATGTCGCAGTCGAGCAATACCGCCACCCCGCAGCCGGCCGCGTCGATCCGTTGCAGCGCGGCATGCAGCGGCCACGAATGCGCGGACGGCTCCGCATCGAGCAGGTCGAGCAGAGAGTGGCATTCGTGCACGCGCGTCAGCACCGGCGTCGACGGATCGGGCTCGCCGCGCACGAGCGCGAGATGCGGCGCGCCATGCACGGTGTCGCGATACTCGATCGCGCGGAATCGCCCCCACGGCGTATGCAGCGGCCGTTCGCCGATGCGTTCGACCAGGGATTCGTGCTCACGACGGTAGTGGATCAGGTCGGCGATCGTGCCGATCTTCAGCCCGTGATGCGCGGCGAACGCCTTTAGCTCGGGCAGCCGCGCCATCGTGCCGTCGTCGTTCATCACCTCGCAGATCACCGATGCGGGCGTGAGCCCGGCGAGCGCCGCGAGATCGCAGCCGGCCTCGGTGTGCCCCGCGCGCACGAGCACGCCGCCCGGGCGCGCGGCGATCGGAAACACGTGGCCCGGTTGCACGAGATCGTCGGGGCGCGCGCCGGATCGCACCGCCGCGCGAATCGTATGCGCGCGATCGGCCGCCGAAATGCCGGTCGTCACGCCTTCGGCTGCCTCGATGCTGACGGTGAACGCGGTGCCGAACGGCGTGCCGTTGTGATCGGCCATCGGCGGCAGCCTCAGTTGCTCGCAGCGCTCGGCGGTCAGCGTCAGGCAGATCAGCCCGCGCCCGAAACGCGCCATGAAATTGATCGCTTCCGGCGTCACGTGATCGGCCGCGATCACGAGATCGCCTTCGTTCTCGCGATCCTCTTCGTCGACGAGCAGGACCATCCGGCCCGCACGCAACTCGTCGACGATCTCCAGCGTGCCGGCGAGCGTCATGGTGCCTCCGTCGCGTCGAACGCGCGGCGCAGTGCGTCGGCGCCGAAGGTCAACACGCTTTCGGCCGCATCGACCGCACCGAGCATGCTCGCGAAACCATGAAGCTGGCCCGGCCAGCGCACGAGGGTCACCGGCGTGCCGGCCTGTGCGAGACGCAGCGCATACGCTTCGGCCTCGTCGCGCAGCGGATCGAATTCGGCGCTGACGATCGTCGCCGGCGCCGCGCCCGCGAGGTCGGGCGCGGCGAGCGGGCTTGCAAGCGGCGACGCGCGATCGGCGCCGTCGTCGAAATAGTGGTGCTTGAACCAGCGCATCATGTCCGCCGTCAGGAAATAGCCGTTGCCGAGCGTTTCGTACGACGGATGCTCGGTCGCGCAATCGACGACCGGATACAGCAGCAACTGGTGCGCGATCGCGATGCCCGAGCCACGCAACTGCAGCGCGGCGACCGCCGCAAGATTGCCGCCGGCGCTGTCGCCGGCGACCGCCAGCGCGCCGGCGCGTGCGCCCAGATCGCGCGCACTGGCGGCGGCCCAGCGCACGGCGTCGCATGCGTCGTGCGCGGCGGCCGGGAAGCGCGCCTCGGGCGCGAGCCGGTAGTCGACCGACAGCACGAGCGTGCGCGCACGGGCCGCGAGGCTGCGGCACAGATTCGCGTGCGAATCGATGCCGCACGACACGAAGCCGCCGCCGTGGAAGAACACCGTCAGCGGCAACGGCCCGTCGGCCACGGGCCGATACAGCCGTGCGGACAACTGACGGCCCGCCGCGGGAATCTGCCAGTCCTCTTCGGCGGCGACGGCATCGCCCGGGGCGAACGCGCCGCCGGCGGCAAGACTCGCGCGATACGCGGGAACGGTGAGCTGCGCGAAATCGATCGCGGGTGCCTGGGCGAACGCGGCGAGCAGCGCCTGCGCCTGTGGGTCGAGCGGCATGGGAACTCCTGTCTGAATCGGATGCGGTTTGAATCAGGTAAACCCGTGTCACGGTTTTCCCTGAGTCCGCGCCGGACGCTTGCCGGCACGGCCTGACGGGCATTCCAGCGCAGCGGGCAGGGCGCCACATCATCCGATCGGACGATGGTTGGTTCGCACGGATGGCCAATTCTCACCATTCAGTGAATCTCCCGATGACGCCGGAATTTAGACGCGTCTTAATCATGGCGGCGCGGTTCGGTCGCGCCGGAAACATGTCGTATGGAGGATGGAGCGTGCTGATGGAGACGAGATGGGCTCCGCAAGAGAGCCAGGCAACCAGTGACGAGGCCGACATCGGCGTCGCGGATTTCAGCGAGCTGATGGCGCGCATCTACCAGGGGCCGCTGGAGACGCCGCCGTGGGCCGGCGCGCTCGAACTGGTCCGCCGCTGGCTGCACGCGAACTACGTGACGCTGATCCTGCGCGCGGCCGCGAGCGACCGTCGCGCGCCGCTGTCGGTGCATGCATCGGAGTTCGGCCCGGTCGTCCCGGGCGACGGCCAGGCGGCTTACAACGATTACTACTATTCGCTCGACCCGTTCGTCGGCCTGCCGGCCGATCGCGTGGTCACGGTCGACGACGTGTTCGGCGACACCGGCTGGCTGTCGAGCGAGTTGTACAAGCAGTTCCTGAAGCCGCAGGACGTGCGCTATATCCTCGGTGCCGACCTGCGCACGCCGTCGGGCGTCGAGTGCCGGTTCCGCGTGTGCCGCAACCATGCGTCGAAGCAGTTCTCCGCGCGCGACAAGGCGATCTGCGCGCTGCTGCTGCCGCACCTGAAGCGTGCGATCGAACTGCATTCGCGGCTCGATTCGGCCGAGGTCGAACGGTCGATCTATGCGAACGCGATCGACCGGATGCAGGTCGGCACGATCGCGCTCGACGAGAACGGCACGATTATCGACATGAACAGCGTCGCCGACGAGATCCTCAAGCAGAACAACGGTCTGACGATTGCGCGCGGCACGATCGAGGCGACCGACGCGCCGGAGAACCGCACGCTCAAGCGGCTGATCCGCCACGCGGTGATGGGGCACCACGGCACGGCCGCGGCGACCGTCGAGGCGATGCCGATCACGCGCAGCTTCGACAAGCCGCGCCTCGGGCTGCTGGTGCGCACGGTGCTGCTGTCCGACTGGTCGGAGGACAACAAGCGGCGCCCGGCCGTCACGCTGTTCCTGCGCGACCCCGACCGCAAGCCGGAGGGTGCGCAGGAAATCATCCGCAAGCTGTTCGACCTGACGCCCGCCGAGACGTCGCTCGCGCTGCTGCTGACGAACGGGCTGACACTCGAGGAGGCTGCGGAGGAATCGGGGATCAGCAAGAACACGGCGCGCACGCACCTGCGCGCGATCTTCTCGAAGACAGGCGTCACGCGCCAGGCGACGCTCGTGCGGATTCTGCTCGGGAGCGTCGTGCCGCTGGGGTAAGCGACAGCCGACGCAGATCCATCGGAACCGGCCGCATTCGTCTGGCGATACATCGGCAACGGTCGACTTGGCACGTGTCACTTGCCGCGCGGCGGAGACGACATCATGCAAAAGAGGCTCGCACCCGCGCGAGCCTCTTCTTCATTCAACGCAGCAGCCTGCGGAGACCGGATGCCCGACGCACGGCGATGCCGGGCGCGTTCACGACCCGCGCGTGGAGCGATCCGCCCATGACGCCAGCGCCGGCCACTGCGCGCAACCGCGCCGGATGAAACCGGCGCCCGTGCGGATCACCAGTGCGCCGATCGCGAGCGCGGCCAGATCGTCGAGACGGCCGAACCCGACCCATGCCGCGCTCATCGCGAGCGCCGCCAGCAACGACGACAGCGCATCGGTCCGGACATGCCAGCCGCTCGCCTCGAGCAGCGCGGAGCCCGTTTCGCGCGCCTTGCGCAGCATCCAGTGCGACAGCACGGCCTTGCCGGCGAGCGTCACGGCGACGAGCGCGAGCGTCGCCGCGCCCGGCTGCACGACGGGCGGGATGGCAAACCGGTTCATCGCGTGCCAGATCATCTGCGCGCCGGTCGCAACGAGCACCGCGCCGAGGCCCGCGAGCGCAAGCGGCTCGTAGGTCGGGCGCCGCTCCGGCGGCAGGCGTGCGTCGAGCCGGCACGCAACGAGGATCAGCGCATCGGCCGCGAGATCGATCGCCGCGTGCGCGACATCCGCGAGCAGCCCCGACGAATGCGCGGACCATGCCGCGACCGTCTCGACGGCGAGCAGCAGCAGGTTGATCGCGAGGCTGACGGCGAGGGCGCGGGACGTGGCCGTATAAACGTGGGGCGTGGCGCGCGACGTGCGCTGCATGGCGGATTCGTCTGTCAATAGCGTGGGTCAGACCCGAACGCTACCGGGCGACGGTGGCAGATCGGTGACACGGGAGGAATCGCCGAATCCGCGCGGGATGCGTATGCGCGTGTCCGGGCCACCCGCCGAAATGGCCACACGCCGCGAACGCGACTGGCCGCACCGTGTCCCGCGCAACCTGCCAACCTGCGCCGCGGCACCGATCGTCCGCGGCTTTTCCCTTTCGTCGGAATCGTCGATGCGGCCGCGCCCGTTTCAGCTCAAAGCGTCTCGATCGCCAGCGCGATGCCCTGGCCGCCGCCGATGCACAGCGTGACGATGCCGCGCTTGATGCCGTCGCGCCGCATCGAGTGGATCAGGCGCGTCGTCAGCACCGCGCCCGTCGCGCCGATCGCATGGCCGTGCGCGATCGCGCCGCCTTCGACGTTGACGATTTCCTCGGCGATGCCGAGCTGGCCCGCCACCGCGATCGGCACGACCGCGAACGCTTCGTTGATCTCGAAACGCTCGACGTCGGCCAGCGCCCAGCCCGCCCGCTCCAGCGCGATCTTCACGGCCGGCACCGGGCCGAGCCCGAACATGCCGGGCTCGACCGCGGCCACGCCGAATGCAACCAGCCGGGCACTCGGCGCGATGCCGTGCGCGTCGGCGAACGCACGATCGGCCACCAGCATCGCCGATGCGCCGCTGTTCAGCCCCGGCGCATTGCCCGCGGTAATCGTGCCGTCCGGGCGGAACGCGGGCTTCAGTTTCGCGAGCGCTTCGAGCGTCGTGTCGGGGCGCGGCGTCTCGTCGCGCGCAAACGCGACGCGCGCCTTGCGCTGCAGGACCTCGACCGGCACGAGTTCGGCGTCGAACTTGCCGTCCGCCAGCGCGGTGGAAAAGCGCAGCTGCGAGCGGAGCGCCCAGCGATCCTGGCGGTCCCGCGAGATGTCGAGCTGGCTCGCGAGATCCTCGGTATGCCAGCCCGAATGCTGGTCGGAAAACGCATCGACGAGGCCGTCGCGCAGCATGCTGTCGCGGATCGGCGCGTCGCCCATCCGGTACCCCCAGCGTGCGCCATCGAGCAGGTACGGCGCGCGCTCCATGCTTTCCATGCCGCCGGCGATCGCTGCGTTCGCGTAACCCAGCAGGATCTCCTGCGCGGCATTGACGACCGCCTGCGCACCGGAGCCGCAGACACGGTTGACCGTCAGCGCCGGCACCTTGACCGGCAGGCCCGCGCCGATGGCGGCTTGCCGGGCCGGATTCATCTTGTTGCCGGCCTGGATCACGTTGCCCAGCACGACCGTGTCGATCGCCGCGCCGTCGAGGCCGCTGCGCCGCAAGGTTTCGCGCACGGCGATCGCCCCGAGTTCGGTGGCCGGGGTGTCCTTCAGGGCGCCGTTGAACGTGCCGATCGGTGTCCGGACGGGATGGCAGATGACGATTTCGCGTGTACTCATGATGCATTCCTGGATCGCGTTGCAAGCCGCGCGGACGAGTCGATTGCGAACGGGGCACGCCGCGCCATTCGCGTCGCCGGTTCGATTGCGTCGTGACGCCGGCAGGACTGCCGACGCCGCGCAACGCGGCCGCCTCCGATGCCCGGATCACGCGCCGCCATGTGAGTGAACGGTATCTATGCATATGCATACTGTCAACGGGGGCTTTGCGCGCGAGATGAAGGGACAGGGCGTGTGGAGCAGGCGGAACGGCGCGTTCGCCCGTTGCCGCCCGTCGACGGCGGCAGGGCGATGTCAGTCGCCGGACGTGGCGCGGCCGGTCAGCGCTGTCCGTCCGCCGACGGCAGCAGTGCGGCGAAGCGATCCGCGAGCGTCGGGCGCGACCGCGCGGGCCAGATCGCGCTGAGTTCGAACCGCGGCAGCGCTCCGCCATCGCGGATGGTGCTGTAGGCGACGCCTTCGAACGCGAAGGTATGGATCGAATGCGGCAGCAGCGACACGCCGCACCCGGCGGCGACGCACGAGATCACGGTCAGCGTGCGGTTCACGTCGAGCACGATGTCGACCGGGTGTCCGGCCTGCCGGAAGGCGCTCAGGATGCCCGCGCGGATCAGCGGCAGCTGGTCGTGCGGAAACCATACGAGACCGGTGCCGGCGAGATCCTGCAGCGTGACCGTGCCGTCGGGCTGGCGCCGGAAATCCTTCGGCAGCACGGCGACGAGCGGGTCGCGCCGGATCAGCTTCTCGCGCATCCGGCCGTTGACCGCGACCGGCGTATGCAGCAGGCCGATGTCGATCTCGCCGCGCTCGAGCGCGATCGCCTGCTCGGCATTGCTCATTTCGCGCATCACGAGCTCGACGTCGGGCGTGTTTTCGCGCAGCGCGCGGATCGCGCGCGGCAGTGTGTCGAACAGCGCTGCGCTGACGAACCCGATCGTCAGGCGCCCGGCGCGCTGCGCGCCGATCTCGCCGGCCCGGTGGGCGGCCGCGTCGAGGCGCGCGAGGCTCAGGCGCAGGTCGTCGACCATCGCCAGGCCGGCCGCCGTCAGCGTGGCCCCGCGCCGCGAGCGGTCGAACAGCCGCACGCCCAGCTCCTTCTCCATCCGGTTCAGCGCCTGGCTGAGCGCCGGCTGCGCAATACCGAGCTCGTTGGCTGCGCGCGTGAAGCTGCCCGTATCGACGATCGCGAGGAAGTAGCGAACGTGCCTGATTTCCATAAGCTCACGTTATGAATAATTATTCAAAACATGGTAGCGAATTATCGCCACGCTTCATAGGATGCTCATCGGGCCACAACATCCGGCGCATGACGACGGAATGACCACACGAGGAGACCTGCATTGAACTGGACCCGCGAGCTATCGACGACCGAACGGCGCACGTTGCGCGGCTGCTTTGCCGGCTGGGCGCTCGACGGGCTCGACACGCAGATGTTCAGCCTCGTGATCCCGGCGCTGCTCACGACCTGGGGCATCGGCAAGGGGCAGGCCGGCCTGATCGGCGGCGCGACGCTCGTGGCGGGCGCGCTCGGCGGGCTGCTGGCCGGCGTGATCGCCGACCGCTACGGGCGCGTGCGTGCGCTGCAGATCACCGTGTGCTGGTTCTCGCTGTTCACGTTCCTGAGCGCATTCGCGCAGAACTTCGAACAGTTGCTGGTGCTGAAGGCGCTGCAGGGGCTCGGGTTCGGCGGAGAGTGGACCGCCGGCGCGGTGCTGCTCGCCGAAACGGTCGGCGCGCGCCATCGCGGCAAGGCGATGGGCATCGTGCAGAGTGCATGGGGCTTCGGCTGGGGCGTCGCGGTGCTGCTGTACATGCTGGTGTTCGCCTGGCTGCCGGCCGAATGGGCGTGGCGCGTGCTGTTCGCGATCGGCGCGCTGCCCGCGCTGCTGGTGCTGTATATCCGTCGCGCGATTCCGGAGCCGCCGCGCGCGACGCCGGCCGACGCGACGGCGCAGGCAAAGGCGAGCGCAGACGAAGGGCCGACGATCGGCATCTTCGACCGCTCCGTGGTGCGCGCGACGGTCGTCGGCGGGCTGATCGGCGTCGGCGCGCATGGCGGCTATCACGCGATCACGATCTGGCTGCCGACCTACCTGAAGACCGAGCGGCATCTGTCGGTGCTGGGCACCGGCGCGTATCTCGCGGTCGTGATCGTCGCGTTCATCTGCGGCTGCTTCCTCAGCGCGTACCTGCAGGACCGGATCGGCCGCCGCCGCAACGTGATGCTGTTCGCCGCATGCTGCGCGGTGATGGTGAACCTGTATGTGTTCCTGCCGCTGAACGACATCGCGATGCTGCTGCTCGGTTTTCCGCTCGGGCTGTTTTCGGCCGGCATCCCGGCGACGCTCGGCACGCTCTTCAACGAGCTTTACCCGCGCAACGTGCGCGGCCGCGGGGTCGGCTTTTGCTACAACTTCGGCCGCATCGCATCGGCCGGCTTCCCGGTGCTGGTCGGGCGGATGGGCGAGTCGCTGCCGCTCGGCACGGCACTCGGCATCGACGCGGGCATCGCGTACGGGCTGGTCGTGATCGCGGTGTGGTTCCTGCCCGAAACGCGCAGCCGGCGGCTGTCCGGCGCGGCGCCGGGCGGCGAAGCGGATGCCGAAACCCGGCCGCGCGCCGAGGCGTCGCTGTAGGTTTCGCCACCTCCCGTCATCGAATCGCCCGGCGCAGCGGCCGGGCGCCTCTTGCAGACTCGTCATGGATCGCCTCGTGAATCACCTCGTCGAACAGGTTCCGGCCGCGCCGTCAGTGGACGCGTGGTACGCCGGAAACCCTGCCGTCGCCGCCATCGATGCGCATGCGCACGTGTTCGCGCACGGCCTGCCGCTCGCGCCCGTGGTCCGGCATGCACCCGACTACGATGCGTCGCTCGACGCGTACGTCGCGCACCTCGCCGCGCACGGCATCACGCACGCGGTGCTGGTGCAGCCGAGCTTCCTCGGCACCGACAACACGTACTTCGTCGACGTGCTGCGCCGCTACCCGCGCCGCTTCCGCGGTGTCGCGGTGGTCGATCCGGCGATTTCGGACGACGATCTCGACGTACTCGACCGGGCGGGCGTGGTGGGGATACGGCTGAACCTCGTCGGGTTGCCGATCCCGGATTTCTGCGCGCCCGCGTGGCGTGCGCTGTTCTCCCGCATCAACGCGCTCGGCTGGCATGTCGAGATCCATCGCGGCATCGAGGATCTGCATGCGATCACCGCGCCGCTGCTCGCGCAATCGTGCACGCTCGTGATCGACCATTTCGGCCGCCCGTCGCCCGCGCTCGGCGAGCGCGCGCCGAGCTTCCGCCGCCTGCTGCTGCTCGCGGATACCGGCCGCGTCTGGGTCAAGCTGTCGGCCGCGTATCGCAACAGCGCGGCCGGCGACGGCGCGATCGACGCGTTCGGTGCCGCACGCGCGCTGCGCACCGCGTTCACGGCCGAGCGGCTGGTGTGGGGCAGCGACTGGCCGCACACGCAGCACCGCGAGCGCGTCGATTTCGATGCCGCGTATGCGGCACTCGTGCGCTGGCTGCCCGACACCGGCGAGCGCATGCGCGTGCTGCGCGATGCGCCGCGAACCCTGTTTCGTTTCGACCAATGAGGCCCACTATGTCCGATCACACCGCACTTCGTCGCGCCGGCTTCCGGCGCAGCATCGCCGCCCGCCAGGGGCTGCTCGTCGCCGGCACGTTCAATGCGCTCAGCGCCAGGGTCGCGGCCGATCTCGGCTTCGGCGCGCTGTACCTGAGCGGCGCCGGCGTCACCAACATGTCGCTCGGCTTGCCCGATCTCGGCTTCGTCGGGCTCGGCGAGCTGGCCGAGCACACCGCGCGCGTGCGCGATGCGGTGGAGCTGCCGCTGATGGTCGATGCCGATACCGGTTTCGGCAATGCGCTGAACGTGCTGCACACCGTGCGCACGCTCGAGCGCAGCGGCGCCGACGCGATCCAGCTCGAAGATCAGGTGCTGCCGAAGAAATGCGGCCATTTCGCGGGCAAGGAAGTGATTCCCGCCGGCGAGATGGTCGGCAAGCTGAAGGCGGCCGTCGACGCGCGCGTGGATCCGAACCTGCTGATCGTCGCGCGCACCGATGCGGCCGCCGTCCACGGCATCGACGACGCGATCGAGCGCGCGCACCGCTACGCGGAAGCCGGCGCGGACGTGCTGTTCATCGAGGCAATGGAAACGCCGGAGGACGTCGAGCGGCTGCCGGCGCTGTTCGATACGCCGCAGCTCATCAACATCGTGATCGGCGGCAAAACCCCGACGCGCTCGCGCGACGAGCTGGCTCGCCTCGGCTACGGCGTGGTGCTGTACGCGAACGCGGCGCTGCAGGGCGCGGTGCATGGGATGCAGGCCGCGTTGACCGCGTTGCGTGATACGGGCCGGCTCGACGAGGATCCCGCACTCGTCGCGCCGTTCGCCGAACGGCAGCGGCTCGTCGACAAGGCGCGCTTCGACGCACTCGACGCCCGCTACGGGGCCGATCGCGCATAAGCGCGCCGGTACTCGGGCACTCGGGCACTCGGGTACTCAGGCGGCAAGGACGGCCGCCCGGCCCGTACACGCCAGAACAGGACAGGAGATAACCCGTGGCAATTTCCCCTACCGGAGCGGCCGGCGAGCCGCCGCGCATCGGTTCGATCGTCGGCGGGCTCGCCGGCAACCTGATCGAGTGGTACGACTTTCTCGCATACAGCATCTTCTCGATCTACTTCGCGCCGGCGTTCTTTCCGGCCGACCGGCCGACCGTGCAACTGATGAACACGGCGGCCATCGCGGCCGTCGGCTACATCGCACGGCCGGCGGGGAGCTGGCTCGTCGGCGTCTATGCGGACCGGCGCGGACGCAAGGCCGCGTTGACGAAGTCGGTGCTCGCGATGTGCGCGGGATCGATGCTGATCGCCGTCACGCCCGGGTACGCGACGATCGGCGTGCTCGCACCGGCGCTGCTCGTCGCCGCGCGGTTGCTGCAGGGGCTCAGCATGGGCGGCGAATACGGCACCAGCGCGACCTACCTGAGCGAGATCGCGCCGCCGGACCGGCGCGGCTTCTACGTCGGCTTCCTGCAGGTGAGCGTGGTCGCCGGCCAGCTCGTCGCGCTCGGCCTGATGCTCGCGATGCAGCGCATCTTCGCCGGCACGCACGATCTCGAGCGCTGGGGCTGGCGGATTCCGTTTTTCGTCGGCGGCTTGCTCGCGCTGTTCGCGCTCTACATGCGCCGCAACGTCGTGGAGAGCGACGCGTTCATCGCCAGCCGGGCGCGCGCGGCAAAGACACGCATGACGGCCGACCTCGCGGCCCACTGGCGCGAACTGCTGCTCGCGATCGGCATCACGGTCGGCGGCACCGTGGCGTTCTACACGTACACGGTCTACATGCAGAAATATCTCGTCAACTCGGTCGGGCTGCACAAGGAAACGGCGACCTGGATCTGCACCGCCGCGCTGCTGCTGTACATGCCGCTGCAGCCGCTGTTCGGCCTCGTGTCGGACCGCGTCGGACGCCGGCCGGTGCTGCTGTGGTTCGGGATCGGCGGCACGCTGCTGTCCGTGCCGATCTTCACGACGCTCGGGCACGTGCACGAACCGCTCGCCGCATTCGCGCTCGTGTTCGCGGGGCTGGTCGTGCTCAGCGGCTTCACGTCGGTGCACATGCTGGTCAAGGCCGAGCTGTTCCCGCCGCAGATCCGCGCGCTGGCGGTCGGGCTGCCTTATGCGCTGACGACGGCGATCCTCGGCGGCACGACCGAATTCGTCGCGCTGCGGCTGAAGGCGAGCGGCAACGAGACGATGTTCTTCTGGTACGTCGCCGCGTGCGCGGCGATTTCGCTGCTCGTGTACTGGCGGATGCCGGAGACACACCCGGCGAAGCGCGAACGCACGTCCCGGGCGGCAGTCGCCGCGCCGGCTCCGCGCTGAACCGGTGCGGGCGCGTTACTGCGTCCGTTGCGCCACGACTGGCACGGCGGGCGTCACAGGGCGGGTCGCGTCCGTTTCCGGCGCGCCGTCCGGCCAGGACGCGGCGCACTGCATTCCGGGTGGCGGCGCCGGCAAGCCGCCGGGCATGACGGGTTCGTTGCCGTCACGGCCGCAGCCGGGCAGCCAGCCGGACACACCGAGGCTCCAGATCAGGGTCGCGAAGAGGCGCATCGTCACGCTCCGGTGCCGGGGCAGCGATAGACGCTGCCGGTCAGCGTGACGCCGGTCTGCCGCAGGTAGCCGCCTTCGCTGCCGTCGAAACTGCCGCTTTGCGTGGCGCGCTGCGTGAGGAGCACCACGACATTGCCACCGAGCGCGGCGGCGCGGTTCTTCAGGTCGTTGCGCGCGCCGGTCTCGAGCGATGTGTCCGGGATGAAGCCGCCGGTCAGGAAGTTGCCCTGGCTGCCGGTCACGTCGCCAAGATGGCGGCACGTGCCGCCGGGGTCGGTCGTGACGATGCGCACGCCGCTGCCCGCGGACGAGAGCGCGAGCGGCACGCATGCCGCCAGCGCGACAGGAAGGAACAGCAGGCAGCCAGGTCTCATGTTTCCGCCGTATCGAATGCGCACGATCGCGCGACAGCGCCACTTTAGGGACGCCGCCGCGTCGGCACATCGGGCGAAGGTCGTGCGCTCGGGCGGGAAAGAATGCGACCAAAGTCGCAGACGTGGCGTATCGGTTCGGCGAAGCGTGCGCCGCTTGCGAAGCGGGAATGCGAGGCGGCGAGGGCGGACAGCGTGGCCGACGCCGGCCGCGCACGGATATCAGGATTTCGGCGCCATCAGTCCTTCCCGCCACGCGAGCGCGACGGCCTGCGTGCGGTCGGACAGATGCAGCTTCGACATCACGTTGCCGAGATGCGTCTTGACGGTCTTTTCCGTAATGCCGAGCGTCGCGGCGATGCGCGCATTGCTGCCGCCTTCGGCCAGGCAGCGCAGCACTTCCAGTTCGCGCGCGGTCAGCGCGGCGAACGGGCTGCGCGGCGGCTTGCGCCACGCGCCGATCATGCGCTGCGCGATGCCGGGGTGCAGCGTCGGTTCGCCGTGGACGGCCGCATGGATCGCCTGCAGCAGACGCTCGCCGCGCATCGATTTCAGCAGGAACGAATCGGCGCCGGCCTCGATCGCGGCGAGTGCAAGCGCATCGTCGTCCGACGAAGTCAGCACCATGATGTGCGTATCGGCGCTGGCCGCCCGGATCGCGCGAATGACGGCGGGCACGCCGGCGTGCCCCATGCCGGGCATCATCAGGTCGAGCAACAGCACGTCCGGACGACGCGCGCGCACCTGCTCGATCGTCGACGCGCCGTCGTCGGTTTCCGCGACGATCTCGAACGACGCATCGAGCCGCAACAGCCCGCGGATGCCTTCGCGCACGACCGCGTGATCGTCGGCAATCAGGATCGTGGTCATGCCGTCTCCATCGGATTGAAAAGAATGGTCACGCGCGTGCCGTCCGCGCCCGACGCAATGTCGAGCATGCCGCCGGGCAGCGCGTCGGCGCGCCAGCGCAAGTTGCCGAGCCCCATGCCGACGGGCACGGCAACCGGATCGAAACCGGTGCCGTCGTCGCGTACGGTCCATCGCCAGCGCGTCGTCGACGAGCCGGACGCCGCGTGGGCGGCGCTGCCCGGTTCGCACGCGATGTCGATCCGGCGGCAGCCGCTGTGGCGCAGCGCATTCGCGGCCGCCTCGTGGGTGATCATCAGCAGTTCGTGCGCGGCCGCCGGGTGGGCGTCGAGCGTGCGCTCCGCGACTTCCGGCAGATCGAGTGACCAGTCGATGCCCGATCCGGCCAGCAGGTCGTGCACCGCCTGCGAAACGGCGGCGTGCAAGCCGTCCTCCGCAATCGCGGGCAGGCTGAAGCCGGTCACCACGTTGTCGAGATCCTGCTGCAGATGATCGGCCAGGCGCCGCGCGGCGCCGACAGTCGGCAACAGATCGGGATGGCGCCGCGCCTCGTATTCCAGTTCGGTCAGCTTGAGGCCGAGCACGAAGCTGCGTTGCTTCGCGGTGTCGTGCAGGTCGCGCGCGATGCGGGTGCGCTCGACCGACACCGCGAGGGCCTTCTGCGTACCGAACGCGCGCGCGAGCGCATCGGCCATCCGGTTGAAATGCGCGGCCAGCGCGCCGAGTTCGTCGCGCGAGGTATCGGCGATCCGGGCCGACAGGTCGCCGGCCGCCCAGCGGTCGGCCGCGGCCGTCATCCGCCGCACGCGCCGCACCAGCAACCAGACCAGCAGCGCCGCGAAGCTCGCGCCCATCGCGCCGAGATACAGCACGGTGCGGATCAGGTCGTACGCCGACGCATCGTCCGCGATCTCGTAATGGAGTTGCCAGCCGGGCCAGTAATGGACGCCGATCCGCGCGATCGCGCCGCCGGGCATCACGACGCGCGTGACGATGGCCCAGTCGTCGTCACGGCGCAGCATCGTGTCGTGTGCCGATGGATCGGCCGGCGTCGCCGCGAACGCATCGGACAGCAACGGTGACGCGGCGGGCGACGTTTCGCATCCGGCGCCGTCAGGTCGCGTAATGCGCACCTGCAGCCGGCCGGCGGCGAAGAAGCCCATCATCGGCGCGAAATCCATCACGTCGCGCGCACCGATTCGCGCGATCTGCCAGAACATCGCGTCGGCCGCGGCGCGGCAGGCAACCGGGTCGCGCCAGTCGACGGCGCCGGTCGAGGCGGCGAGTGCAGGGCGGTCGACGTTGCCGAGAAAACGGCGAATATCGCTTTCGGCATGCGAGCGCCACAGCACACTCGTCAGCACCGACGACAGCACCATCGCCACGAACCCCACGACGATGAACGTCGGCACGAGCTTGACGAACAAGCCGCGGAAGGGGATCCGGAATGTGCGCAACGCGGGCTCCTCGTTCTGCTGTTTTCGTCACGGATACGCCGGATGGATGCCGACGACGCGGCAAGGCAGCCGGCTTTCAATTCCGCAATGGTGACGGTTTTCCGAGGCGGTTGCAGGGGCGTTTCTGCAGGGGGAGGATGGACGCCCGCGACGGCATTCAATAACGGTGCGGCCCCTTCACCAGCAGTCCGTCGGGTGTCCGCCGTCCGGCGTCAAGAGTCCCCAGAAGCATCGTGCGCGCGGGCGGCCCCTCCGGGTCGTTGTAATGAACGATGCGTTGCTGGATGCCCGTGATGACGATCACGTGACCGATTTCAGGCTGGTCCGGCCTGTCCAGGAAATGCCCCGCGGCCCAGATCGGACCGAAGTCCGTCAGTACCGCGGCGAGCCACTCGGGCGTAATGACCGTCGGCTGATTGAGCGGCACGAGACCTTCGACCGCGCACAAGTCGGGGATCCTTGACGGGAGAAGCCCCTGGTCGGCCCGCCATAGCTCCGGAATGCCCAGACGCGGCCCGGGGCGGTGGAAGTACGAAACCATGCACGCCGCCGCATACCAGCATGCGTTTTTCAGTGCCTTGGATCCTGACTTGGTCTTCCTGATGCCGCTCTGATCGACCATCGGCACGTTCAATCTGACGTCCACCATTTCGGGTCTCCGGGCAGGAGTGATCCCTAAGCGTATGAAGAATCGGGCACGACGACAACCATCCTGACGGGAGATTGCATCAACACAGCCGGCGTGCGCGGGGAATGCGGAAGGGGCAAACGAACGGCTGCGATCCACGTACCGTGCCGACACACATCAATCTCGACATTATAGAAATAATGTCAAATCAAAGAATGGGGATAATTGGATATTTACCGGTTTACGTTATATTATTTACGAAATCACCAACGAAACCCGCCATGTCCGATCTCGCCGCCGACGAACCCCGCCTGACCGCCGAAATCGAGCGCCTCAAGGCGGACTTCCCGAAAACCCGCGAGCTGTATCGCGAAGCGTGCGCGCTGCTGTTCTTCCGTTTCGGCATCACGCCCACCGCGAACCGCCTGTACCAGCTCGTTCGCAAGGGCAGCATGAGCACGCCGACGGCCGTCCTCGGCGAGTTCTGGGCCGAGTTGCGGGAAAAGAGTCGCGTCCGCATCGAGCATCCCGACCTGCCGGCCGATCTGCAGGCGGCCGCCGGCGAACTGGTTGCGGCGCTTTGGAATCGGTCGAGCACCGATGCGGCTGCCGCGCTCGACGCATTGCGCGCGGAAGTCGAAGCCGAACGGGCGGCGGCAAAGGCGGAAGTCTCGGCGCTACAGGCTGAGCTGGCCCGCACCGAAACCGCGCTGGAGCAACGCACGGCCGCGCTGCTGGCCGCGCAGGTGCGCATTCAGGAACTGGAACAGGCGAGGGCCGCCGACGACGCATCGCGGCAAGCGCTGCAAGCGGATATCGAGCGCCTGACGGCCGACAACGCGGAAGGCGACCGCGCACTCGCGCAGGCCCGCGCGGATTTCACCACCCAGCTCGACCGGCTGCGCGACGACGCCGGCCGGGCCGAGGAACGCTTGCGTGCGTCGGAGAAGCGGGCGCTTCAGGAGATCGATCGAGAACGGCTCGCCGCCGCGCGACTGCAAAAGGAGCTCGATGCAATGACATCGCGCACGGAGCAGCGCGATACGCAGCAGCGGAAAGACACGGCCGCGCTGCAGGCGCAACTGGGCGACGCGCTGCATCGATGCGGCATGCTTCAGGGGCAGCTCGACGGCGCGCAGGCGACCGATGCGGCGCGCGGCAAGGAACTCGACGCGCTGCGGCGCGAGATGACGGTGCTCGCGCGCAGGGCGCCGCTGCGCGGTGCCAAGGCGGCACCGGCCGCGCAACGTGACGAGCGAAGGGCGCGTACGCGAAAGCGCGCAGACGAAGCGCCGCGCTGACGGCGAAACCGCAAGCGTGCTTCGGCCGATGGCAACGCACGCCGTAAGCCTTGACAGGCTGTTGACGTTCTCCCGCGAGGGCCACCGCAGAAAATAATCGATCTTGTAGAACGCTCTATAAGCCGCTCACGCGACCTCGGGAAGGGGGCAGACGCCCCCTTGAACCATCTGTGAGCACCCCTCGGATCAGTTTTTCAACAGCCTCCTGAGCGGGCAAGCAACCGAGACCGCTATACCTCCGATCGCTCGCCCGCCCACCGACACAGATCAACTCGCCACATACCGCGACGGCAGCGCCGGCGCGTCCGCCGGAATCGTGACGAGCGACGTGTTCAGCCAACCCTGCGGCGTACCGTTCGACTGCGCATAGGCACCGACGTACGGCATCATCCGCGTCGTCTGATAGACCTGCGGCGTCCACCCTGCGGGCGCGAGGAAGATCGACGTCGCGCGCTTTTCGCTATATGCGGACGCGCCGTACGTCGAGATGTTCCACAGCGTCTGCTGATACGTCGCATAGTCGGCGTTGTGCCGCGAACCGCCGGCCTGCCAGCCTTCGAGCTGGATGAACGTGTTGTACGTGCCGGCGCCCGCGAGCAGGTTGTTCACCGTGCGCCCGTACAGGAACGACAGGATCAGCCCGCAGTTCGCCGGCGCGAAATCGCTGCCGACGCTCAGGTAGTAGCGACCCGTCGTGTTCAGGACCGACGCGTAGTGCGAGTTGCCGATATCCGTCGACGTCGTCAGCCCGCTCGCGCCCATGAAGCTGTCGAACGCCTGCATCGTGACACCCGCCGGCAGGTCGCTTGTCGCGCTGATCGCGACGATATGCGAGCCAGCCGCCAGCAACGTGAGGAACGCGGAGAGTGCGCCCGCGATCCAGTTGCCCTGTGCGTCAACGAACGGAAACGCGCGATAGCCCGTCAGCGCGAACACCGCTGGATCGGAGCCCGCCTGCCACGCGATCTGCGGCACCCACATTGTCAGCGGGCCGGCGTTCGATGCGCCGGACACATACTGCTTCAGCGCATCGATCAGTTGCGCATCGGCAGCGGGCAGCACGCCATACGCCGAGCCGCTCTGCCAGCGCTGCACCCATTGCGCGACGAAGCCCGCGAGCTGGCCGCCGGTGAAGTCGGCAGGCGGCACGTAGCCGAGCGGTCCCGTACTTTGGTACGCAGACTGGATCGCCGCGGCCGTGCGCACGTTGCTGCCGAACATGCTGTTCGCGAAATCCTGGCCGTTGTTGCCCGGCGGCGTCGCGAGTTGCGCGAGCGGGACGACCCAGGCGCCGTTCGCGGTGGCGACACCGCGATACAGCGTGAGATTCGCGACCGAATCGTGACCGGGAAACGTGGCGGCGTCGGCGCCCGACACGTAGCCGGCCGACGGCGTGACGCTGACGGTGGTCGGTTGCGACCCGAACGGATGCGTGTACGAGATCGCAAACGACGCGTCACCGCCGGCAAGGCCGAACGATCCGGTGCAATCGCCCCAGCTGTTCGACGCGCTGACGGCGGTCGATTGCCCGGTCGAAACCTGCGATTGGGACGCCTGCGGCAGCGAGCCGCTCTGGCTCGCCGCATTGCCGTACGCAAGCGTCGTCGACGGAATCGCATTGACGACGTTGATCGTGATCGAGCGGTCGGCGATGCCGTAGCTGCGTGTGGCGGCATTTGCAGCGCCGGCGGCGGCGAACGACGACGCCGCAGTCGGGTTGCCGTCACCGCCGCAGGCAGCCAGGGTGCCGACGAGCGGCGACAGGGTCAGCGCGGCGCCGCGCTGGATGAAGCGCCGGCGGTTCGGCGCGGACGGGCGTTCGGGTTTCGAAGCGGTCATGGGCGTTCCTGGTCTCGGTTTCGGGAGGCGACAACGACGATCCGGCGTAATGCACACGTGTGCAATGCCGGTCGAAAGTGCGCAGTCGCCGGCGCATGCGCCGCGCGTATTTATGCGGGAGATCGATGAAACGCCCGCGACGAAACGAAGTCGTGCGTGTGACGCGACACGGGACAGGAGTGAGGAGCGCCGGCGCGACGTTTGGGCGCCGGGCGGGGATCGGGTAAAGTGCCGCTCAACATCCCGGATCGACGTTACTAGACGACCGGTCTAATCGTTGCTAACATACGCCACCATGAATGCATCTTCAGGCGCGGAAGTCCGCCAGCACATCCTGAATATCGCCAAGCCGATCATGCTCCACAAGGGGTTTTCGGCGGTCGGCCTGAACGAGATACTCGCTGCGGCGGGCATCCCGAAGGGCTCGTTCTACCATTACTTCGGTTCGAAAGAGGCATTCGGCGAAGCGCTGCT
Organism: Burkholderia sp. D-99; assembly: GCF_011605345.1. Taxonomy (GTDB): domain Bacteria; phylum Pseudomonadota; class Gammaproteobacteria; order Burkholderiales; family Burkholderiaceae; genus Burkholderia. Next base: position 703,476 of record NZ_JAAOXM010000001.1, on the reverse strand, counting down.
CGAATCGTATTTCGACGGCTACCTCGCGCATCTCGACAACCTGCTGAAGCATCAGGCCGGCACGGGCGCCGAGCGCCTGATGACGTACTGGCGCAACTGGCTGCACACGCAATGCGCGGACGATCCGGAAGGCAAGTGCCTCGCGGTGAAGCTCGGCGCGGAGGTGTCGGACCTGTCGGAAGCGATGCGCGCGGTACTGCGGCACGGCACGGGCCAGATCATCGAGCGCCTCGCGGGCGGCATCGAGGCCGGGTTGGCCGACGGTTCGCTGAACGGGGTCGCCGATCCGTCGCACACGGCCGCGATCCTCTACGAACTGTGGCTCGGTGCGACGCTGCTGGAAAAGATTCACCGCAACCGCAAGCCGCTCGAAAGAGCGATGGTCGAAACGAGACGCATGCTGAACCTGCCGCCGGCCGAGCATGGCGGCGCACAGTCGTAACCCGGGCGCGCATCGGCGCGCCTTGTTTTTACCTTGACTCTAGACGACTGGTCTACTCAAACCCGCATGACGAACGTGCCACGCCGCGTTACGCTGTTCCCGATTGTTTCAAGCGCACGCACTCAGCTGCGACGGCCTGACCGCCGACGTTGCCGTGCGCGCGTCTCCCGCTGGTCCATCCCTGATCCGATCGTGCCCACGAAGCACGTCCATTCCTGTTGACGGAGGCTCACATGCCGCAAAGCAAGACCGCAAATCGCCAGATCATCCTGAATTCGCGCCCGGTCGGCGCGCCGACGCCGGACAACTTCCGCAGCGAATCCGGTGACGTGCCGACGCCCGGCGCCGGCCAGGTGCTGCTGCGCACGGTCTGGTTGTCGCTCGACCCGTACATGCGCGGCCGGATGAGCGACGCACCGTCCTATGCGCCGCCCGCCGAGCTAGGCCAGCCGATGGTCGGCGGCACCGTCAGCCAGGTCGTCTCGTCGAACCTGCCCGCGTTCCGCGAAGGCGACCTCGTGGTCGCGGGTGCCGGCTGGCAGGACTACGCATTGTCCGACGGACGCGACCTGATTCCGCTCGGCCGCGACGTCGCGCATCCGTCGTACGCACTCGGCGTGCTCGGCATGCCGGGCTTCACCGCCTATACGGGGCTGCTGAAAATCGGCGAGCCGAAGGCCGGTGAAACCGTGGTCGTCGCGGCCGCGAGCGGCGCAGTCGGCGCGGTGGTCGGCCAGATTGCCAAGCTGAAGGGCTGCCGTGTGATCGGCGTCGCGGGCGGCGCCGACAAGTGCGCATACGTGACCGATACGCTTGGTTTCGACGCGTGCGTCGATCACCGCGACCCGGCATTCGCCGCGAAGCTGAAGGACGCGTGCCCGAACGGCATCGACGTCTATTTCGAGAACGTCGGCGGGGCCGTGTTCGACGCGGTGTGGCCGCTGCTCAACGATCACGCGCGCGTGCCGGTGTGCGGGATCATCGCGCATTACAACGACGCGGCATACGACGACACCGCTGTGTCGACCGGCCGTGACCGCGTGCCGGCGCTGATGGGCACGATCCTGCGCAAGCGCATCCGGATCCAGGGTTTCATCATCCTCGACCACTATGCGACCGGTTATGCGCCGTTCCTGAAGGAGATGAGCGAATGGGTCGCACAGGGCAAGGTGAAGACGCTCGAGGATGTCGTTCCCGACCTGGCCGACGCGCCGCAAGCGCTGATCGGCCTGCTGGCCGGCAAGAACTTCGGCAAGGTCGTCGTGCGCGTGGGCCCGGACGAACTGGCCTGATCTCGCGGCACTGCAACGCATGACGTTTGCACGCCGGCGCCGCGCGACGCCGGCTTGTGGCATGCTCGATTTCGATTCAAAAGGAGTGACAAGATGGCGCTTCACGTGATTGCTTCGCTGTTCCTGAAACCCGAACACGCGGAGGCGGCCGAGGCCGAACTGCGCAGCATGGTCGCGAAGACGCGCGCCGAGCCGGGCAACCGGCGCTACGACCTGTTCCGCGAACAGGACGGCTCGCCGAACCTGCACCTGTACGAGATCTACGACGATCAGGCCGCAGTCGACGCGCATCTCGCCAGCCCGTATTTCGGCGAATTCCGCGTGAAATCGGCGGACTGGTTCGCGTCGCCGCCGGTCATCAAGGTGCTGTCCGGCATCGACGTGGCCGAGTAACGCAGCAGGACCCACGCCGCGGCCCGCGCCGACCCGGGCCGCGCGGCACCCGTCGCATCCGGCGACGGCGACGACAACGAAAAACCCGCGCGGCGTGCGATGCGCGCCGCTTCCCCAATACACCGGCCCCGGAGGCTGAATGGTCACCCTCAACATCAACGGCGAAGCCCGCTCGGTCGACGCCCCCGACGACATGCCCTTGCTCTGGGTGCTGCGCGACATCGTCGGCCTCACCGGCACGAAATTCGGCTGCGGGATCGCGCAGTGCGGCGCATGCACCGTGCATCTCGACGGCGTCGCAGCGCGCTCGTGCGTGCTGCCGGTCGCGGCCGTCGCGGGCCGCAAGATCACGACGATCGAAGCCGTCGGCGCGACGCCGGCCGGCCACAAGGTCCAGCAGGCGTGGCGCGAGCTCGACGTCGTCCAGTGCGGCTACTGCCAGTCGGGGCAGGTGATGGCCGCCACCGCGCTGATCGCGTCGAACCCGAACCCGAGCGACGCCGACATCGACGCGGCGATGGCCGGCAACATCTGCCGCTGCGGCACGTACAACCGGATTCGCGCGGCCGTCAAGCAAGCCGCGAAGGGAGCCTGAGATGAAACAGTCCCCACGCTCACTTCGTTCGCTGCCCCCCACAGAGGTGGTCAGCCTCCTTGAAACGACTCTGCGGAGGCTGACATGTCACGCGGACTGATCGAAGCAGGTCGGGCCGGCGCGGGCGTGTCGCGCCGTTCGTTCCTCAAGTTAGGCATGTCGCTCGGCGCGGCGGCAGGCGGTGGCCTGCTGCTCGGCTTCAGCCTGCCGGCCGTCGGCGACGATGCGCGCCGTTCGGTGATCGGCGGCGACGGCGATGAAACCGCACGCGCAGGCGTGTTCGCGCCGAACGCGTTCGTGCAGATCGACCGTGCCGGCAAGGTCACGCTGGTGATGCCGAAGGTCGAGATGGGGCAAGGCGTCTACACGGCGCTGCCGATGCTGATCGCCGAGGAACTCGAAGTGCCGCTGTCGAGCGTGACGCTCGACCATGCGCCGCCGAACGAGAAGCTGTTCCTCGATCCGCTGCTCGGCGGCCAGCTCACCGGCGGCTCGACGTCGATACGCTACGCATGGGAACCGCTGCGCCGCGCGGGCGCGACCGCGCGCACGCTGCTGGTCGCGGCCGCCGCGAAGCAATGGAATGTCGATCCGGCATCCTGCCGCGCGGCGAACGGTGAAGTGCAGCATCCGCCGAGCGGCCGGCGTGCGTCGTACGGCCAGCTCGCCGACGCCGCGGCGAAGCTGCCCGTGCCGAAGGATGTCGCGCTGAAGAAGCCGGCGGATTTCAAGCTGATCGGCACGCCCGCGAAGCGGCTCGATTCGCCGGAGAAGGTCGACGGCACCGCGCAGTTCGGGCTCGACGTGCGCCTGCCCGGCATGCTGTACGCGGTGATCGTGAACAGCCCGGTGTTCGGCGGCACGGTCGCGAGCGTCGACGATACCGCCGCGAAGAAGATTCCCGGCGTGCGCCAGGTCGTGCGCGCGGACAACGCGGTGGCGGTCGTCGGCGATCACACCTGGGCGGCGAAGCGCGGCGCGTCGGCGCTCGTCGTGAAGTGGAACGAAGGTGCGGACGCGAAGGTGTCGATGAAGGACATCGTCGCCGATCTCGCGCAGGCCGCGGCGAACGGCAAGGGCGCGGTCGCGCGCAAGGACGGCGACGTCGGCAAGGGTTTCGCGAATGCGAAGACACGCGTCGACGCCGTGTACGAACAGCCGTTCCTCGCGCACGCGACGATGGAGCCGGTGAACTGCACGGTGCACGTGCGCAGCGACGGCTGCGAGATCTGGGTCGGCACGCAGGTGCCGACGCGCGCGGTCGATACCGTGCAGCGGCTTACGAGCTTTCCGCCGGAGAAGATCGTCGTGCACAACCACCTGCTCGGCGGCGGCTTCGGCCGGCGCCTCGAGACGGACATGATCGGCCAGGCTGTGAAGATCGCGAAGCAGGTCAACGCGCCCGTGAAGGTGATCTGGACCCGCGAGGAAGACATCCAGCACGACATGTACCGCCCGTACTACTACGACCGGATCTCGGCCGGCCTCGACGCGAACGGCAAGCCGATCGCGTGGCAGCACCGGATCGTCGGCTCGTCGATCCTCGCGCGCTTCGCGCCGCCCGCGTTCCAGCACGGCGTCGATCCCGACGCGGTCGAGGTCGCCACCGACCTGCCGTACGACCTGCCGAATCAGCTGATCGACTACGTGCGCCAGGAGCCGCGCCACGTGCCGACCGCGTTCTGGCGCGGCGTCGGCCCGACGCGCAGCACCTTCGTGGTCGAAAGCTTCATCGACGAACTGGCTGCGCAGACCAAGACCGACCCCGTGCAATACCGCCGCGCGCTGCTGGGCAAAACGCCGCGCGCGCTCAACGTGCTCGACGTCGCGACGAAGGCGGCCGGCTGGGGTGCGTCGCTGCCGACGGGGCAAGGGCGCGGCGTATCGGTGATGCACGCGTTCGGCAGCTTCTTCTCGATCGTCGTCGACGTCGCGGTGGACGGCGGTGAGGTGCAGGTCAAGCGTGTCGTGTGCGCGGTCGATTGCGGGATGGTCGTCAACCCGAACACGATCGAGGCACAAGTGCAGGGCGGCATCATCTTCGGGATCACGGGCGCGCTGTACGGCGAGATCACGATCGAGGACGGCCGTGTCGTGCAAAGCAACTTCACCGACTACCGGATGCTGCGGATCAACGAGACGCCGCCGATCGAGGTCCATCTGGTGAAAAGCGGCGAAGCGCCGGGCGGGATCGGCGAACCTGGCACGGCCGCGACGGCCGCGACGCTGTCGAACGCGATCTTCGCGGCGACCGGCAAGCGGCTGCGCAAGCTGCCGGTCGGCGACCAGTTGAAGACGGCTTGAGGGGAGGCGACGATCATGCGAAACCTCACCCTGACTACGCTCCGCGCGTCGCTGCTCGCGCTGTCCGCCATGCTGGCCGGCCCGACCGCGCATGCCGCGCAGGCTGCACCGGCCGACAGCGCGCTCGTCGCGCGCGGCGCGTATCTCGCGAAAGCCGGCGACTGCGTCGCGTGCCACACCGCGCCGCGCGGCACACCGTTCGCCGGCGGCCTGAAGATGGTCACGCCGATGGGCGCGATCTACACGACCAACATCACGCCCGACCCCGAGACAGGCATCGGCGGCTATACGGAAGCAGAATTCGCGAGCGCGCTGCGCGCGGGCGTCGCGAAGGACGGTCATCACCTGTATCCGGCCATGCCGTACCCGTCGTACGCGAAGCTGAAGGACGACGACGTGAAGGCGCTGTACGCGTACTTCATGCACGGCGTCGAACCGGTGAAGCAGGTGAACCGGCCGTCCGACATCCCGTGGCCGCTCAACATGCGCTGGCCGCTCGCGTTGTGGAACGCAGTGTTCCTCGATACGACGCCTTATGCCGACAAGCCGGCCAAGGACGCGATGTGGAACCGCGGCGCGTATCTCGTGCAGGGGCTCGGGCACTGCGGGTCGTGCCACACGCCGCGCGGCGTGGGCTTCCAGGAGAAGGCGCTCGACGAAGGCGGCGCGGCGTTCCTGTCGGGTGCGCCGATCGACGACTGGTTCGCATCGAACCTGACCGGCGAGCCCAACACGGGGCTCGGCCGCTGGAACGAGGCGGAAGTCGCGCAGTTCCTGAAGACCGGCGCGAACCGGCACGCCACCGCGTTCGGCTCGATGGTCAGCGTGATCAATCACAGCACGCAGGCATTGACCGACGACGATCTGGCCGCGATTTCCCGTTACCTGAAATCGCTGCCGGCCGCGGGCGGCACGGGCGCGCCGCCGTACAGCTATGATCCGAAGGCGACGCAGGCAGCGCTGGGCCGGCCGGCAGCCGATCCGGGCGCGAAGGTGTATAACGCTTACTGCCTGCATTGCCACGGCGCGGACGGGCGCGGCTACGCGCCGCTGCTTGCGCCGCTCGCCGGCAATCCGAACGTGCTCGAAGCCGATGCCGCGTCGCTGATCAACGTGACGCTGAACGGCAGCGAGACGCTCGTGATCGATGGCGTGCCGTCCGCGTATCCGATGCCGGCGTTCTCGAACCAGTTGAACGACCGGCAGATCGCCGACGTGCTGACGTTCATGCGCGCCGGCTGGAACAACGGCGCGCCGGCCGTGCAGGCGGCGGACGTCGCGAAACTCCGCAAGGCGACGGCGGCCGCGCGCTGAGCGCGGCCCCATGCGGAACGATGGCGGGCCGGCGTGCCTGCCGTCGACGCCGCCGGGCGCGTGCCTGCCCCGGCGGTGTGGCTTTTTCTGTCAACCGGCGCGCGGCCGTTCGCGGCAGCGCGCGTTTATCGACGCAATGTAGGGGTGTCTGGATGGCTAACGTGACTTATACGGATACGCAACTGCTGATCGACGGCGAGTGGGTCGACGCCGCGAGCGGCAAGACGATCGACGTCGTGAACCCGGCGACCGGCAAGGTAATCGGCAAGGTGGCCCACGCGGGCATCGCCGATCTCGACCGTGCGCTCGCCGCCGCGCAACGCGGCTTCGAAGCGTGGCGCAAGGTGCCCGCGCACGAACGCGCGGCGACGATGCGCAAGGCGGCCGCGCTGGTGCGAGAACGCGCCGACGCGATCGCGCAGCTGATGACGCAGGAACAGGGCAAGCCGCTCACCGAAGCGCGCGTCGAAGTGCTGTCGGCGGCGGACATCATCGAATGGTTCGCGGACGAAGGCCGCCGCGTGTACGGCCGGATCGTGCCGCCGCGCAACCTCGGCGCGCAGCAGACCGTCGTGAAGGAGCCGGTCGGCCCGGTCGCGGCCTTCACGCCGTGGAATTTCCCGGTCAACCAGGTCGTGCGCAAGCTGAGCGCCGCGCTGGCAACCGGCTGCTCGTTCCTCGTGAAGGCACCCGAAGAAACCCCGGCGTCGCCGGCCGCGCTGCTGCGTGCGTTCGTCGACGCGGGCGTGCCGTCCGGCGTGATCGGCCTCGTGTACGGCGATCCGGCGGAAATCTCGTCGTACCTGATCCCGCACCCGGTGATCCGCAAGGTCACGTTCACGGGTTCGACGCCGGTCGGCAAGCAACTCGCCGCGATGGCCGGCCTGCACATGAAGCGCGCGACGATGGAGCTGGGCGGCCACGCACCGGTGATCGTCGCCGAGGACGCCGACGTCGCGCTCGCGGTGAAAGCCGCCGGCGGCGCGAAGTTCCGCAACGCAGGGCAGGTCTGCATTTCGCCGACGCGCTTTCTCGTGCACAACAGCATCCGCGACGAATTCACGCGCGCGCTGGTCAAGCATGCGGAAAGCCTGAAGGTCGGCAACGGCCTCGAGGAAGGCACGGCGCTCGGCGCGCTCGCGAACCCGCGCCGCCTCACCGCGATGGCGTCGGTCGTCGACAACGCGCGCAAGGTCGGTGCGAGCATCGAAACCGGCGGCGAGCGGATCGGCTCGGAAGGCAACTTCTTCGCGCCGACCGTGATCGCGAACGTGCCGCTCGAAGCCGACGTGTTCAACAACGAGCCGTTCGGCCCGGTCGCGGCGATCCGCGGCTTCGACAAGCTCGAAGATGCGATCGCGGAAGCGAACCGTCTGCCGTTCGGTCTCGCCGGCTACGCGTTCACGCGTTCGTTCGCGAACGTGCACCTGCTCACGCAGCGCCTCGAAGTCGGGATGCTGTGGATCAACCAGCCGGCGACGCCGTGGCCGGAAATGCCGTTCGGCGGCGTGAAGGACTCGGGCTACGGGTCGGAAGGCGGGCCGGAAGCGCTCGAACCGTACCTCGTCACGAAGTCGGTGACGGTGATGGCCGTCTGACGGCCGATCGATCGCGTGCGCGACGCCGTTGGTGTCGTGCGCGCGATCGGCGCGGGCCGGGCCGCACTCACGTTGCGCAACGCGCAACGGCGCGCCCGGTCTCCCGCCAGCTTTTACCGTCGGCCGTGCATTCGCATGGCAACCGGACGGGAATTGCAATACGCGTACCACTGCGAACGGATTGTTTCGATTCCGTCATCGGCAGCGACGCACGTCACGCCACGCGACGCCCCTCGGTGAACGAGCGCCGGCACCCGCTGCCGGCCCGAGCGAAACACGATTCGCTCGACACCGTTCAGGCCACGTCGTCAGCCACCTGGCAAGTACGGACTGCACCTCGTACCCGGATGTCACACTTTTTGGTATAGGTTATTCAGAACAAACCATAACAACCGGTGCGTCAGCGCCGGGCCAATCTGAGAGGACACGGATGCATCCGCGGTCGGCAGCGCCGTACTACGTTGTGCTGGCGGGGACCTTGATAGCGTGCGCGCTGATGGGCCTCTGCGTGTTGCAGTTGTTTCAGAGCCGTCACGATGCGCTCGATCGCGCGCGCGATACGTCGCGGAATCTGGCGCTCGTCGCCGAGCGCGACATCGAACGCAACATCGAGCTGTACGGCCTGTCGCTGGAGGCGGTGATCCAGGGTCTCCAGCGGCCGGACGTCATGGCGGCCTCGCCGGCCTTGCGGCGCGGCGTCCTGTTCGATCACGCGATGACGGCGAAATTTCTCGGCTCGATGCTCGTGCTGGATTCGGCCGGCAACATCATCCTCGATTCGGCGAACGACGTGCCGCGACAGGGCAATTTCGGCGACCGCAAGTACTTTACGGTTCACCGGGACAATCCGGACGCCGGGCTGTTCATCAGCGATCCCTATGCGTCCCGCCTGCGTGGCGGCTCGCTCAGCGTCGCGCTGACGCGCCGCGTGTCGAATCCGGACGGCTCGTTCGGCGGCATCGTGATGATCGCGGTCAATCTCGAGTATTTCCACACGCTGTTCGCCGGCCTCGCGCTCGGCTCGCACGGCGCGATTTCGCTGGTCGGCACGAACGGCATCATGTTCATGCGCCAGCCGTACGACGTGCACACCATCGGTCGCGACATCAGCAAGGCGGCGACGTTTCGCCACTTCCTGACGGCGCCGGAAGGCTCGTTCGTCGACACCTCGACGATCGACAACGTGCGCCGCCTTTACTACTTCAAGACACTGCCGCACCTGCCGCTGATCATCATGGTCGCCGAGGCGGAGCAGGACATCTACGCCGCGTGGCGGCGCCGGGCCATCACGATCGGCGCGCTGGTGGCGACCTTCGGCGCGGCGTTCATCGTGCTGTCCTTTTTGCTGGGCTCACAGCTGCGGCGCAGGATGCGGGCAGAATCCGAGCTGGTCATGCTCGCGCGCACCGACGGCCTCACCGGGCTCAACAACCGCCGCTCGTTCGGGGAGGTGCTGGACCTCGAATGGCGCCGCGCACGCCGGGCCCGGTCGGTGTTTTCGCTGCTGTTCGTCGACGTCGACCGCTTCAAGTCCTACAACGACACGTATGGCCACCAGGCCGGCGACGACGCGCTGGCGGCGGTTGCGCGATGCATCGGCGACAACATCCGGCGCCCCGCGGACACCGCGGCCCGCTATGGCGGCGAGGAATTCGTCGTGATCCTGCCCGATACGCCGACCACCGGCGCGACCGAGATCGCCGAAAGGATTCGTGCGGCCATCGACGGGCTGGCGATCGAACATGCGGAAAGCGAATTCGGGCGCGTGACCGCGAGCATCGGCGTGGCAAGCTGGGCGCCAGAGCAGGAAGGAGAGGTGGAGTCGGTGATCAAGGCGGCCGACGAGGCGTTGTACCACGCGAAGGAAACGGGGCGAAACAAGGTCGCCTCGCATGACACCTGACACCTGACGCCACCGCCGGCACGCATCGCCCGCTACCGACGGCGGGCGTGACGTTCGACGCTCAATGCCGGCCGCTGCCGCGATAGCTTTCCACCTCGGCGTCGTACGCCGCCAGAAACGCCTTGCCGAACACCGACGCGAAATCGTCCTCGATCGCGAACACCGTGTCGCGATGGGTCGCCGCGTAGCGATCCCACATCCTCGCCTTATACAGCACGGGCACGCGCTTCTCGTACCAGCGCATCGCGTCGCCGCGCTCGCGCAGGCGTTGCGGTGAAAAGCGCGTCAGCAGATCCATCAACGCGGCGCGCATGCCGGCGACCATGCCGATCTGGTGCGCATGCAGATCCTGGAATGCATCGCTGACCGCGCTCTGCGGCGACATGAAGCCCGGCAGCGGCAGCCCGAACATCTGGCGCAGCACCGCGCCACCGTCGGGCAACAGTTTCAGCGGGTTGTTCTCGCGATCGAGCAGCATCGTCATGTGCGCCTTCACCTCACGCTTCAGGATGCTGCGCGATGACAGCAGCTCGACCGTGCCGTTCGCGAACAGCGCCAGCAACTGGCCCGCGATGTACAGCTGCTCGGCCGACCACTGATGCGATTCGGCGGCCGTATCGAGCCCCGCGCCTTCGAAGAACGCGCTCAGCAGTTCCTCCGGCGTCGGCGCGCGCGCCGCATGCGGCGCCGGTTCGTCGGCCGGTCGCGACTCCGTGCGCGCGGCGGCCGGTTGCACGCGCACGTGCTGCGTCCACTCGGGAGCATGGTCGGCCTGCGTCGCGGACGACGCTTCGCGATCCGTGTGGCCACGATCGACGTGCGCCGCCGTGCCCGCTGCGCCGATATCGCCCGTCGACTGCGCGAACAGGTCGAGCGGATCGGTCGACAGCTGGTTCAGGTCGCGCTGCGACGGCGCAGGCGGTGCAGCGTGCGCAGGGGCGGGGCCGCCTGGCCGTGTGCCGGCGTCCGCCGCCTTGCCGCGCGGCGCGAGACGATCCTGGAGGAGGCCCCACAGCCGGTTGCCGGCGCCTTTCGTATCGACATGCGAAGACGATGCGTGCGCGGGTGCCGCTGCCGCCCGAGCCTGCGCTGGTGCGTCGACGTGCTTGCCGGCATCGGTCGCCATGTCGATGACCGATGCATCGACGCCATCGCCACCGTCGTCACGTTCGGCGCGCAGCACGTACGGCCCGATCCGGATGATGTCGCCGGTGTTGAGCGGGCGCTCCTGCGCATAGCCGACGGGCTCGCGATTCACCTCGATCGTCGATACGCTGCTCAGGTTCTTCAGCAGGCAGGCGTCGTCGCCGACCTGCAGCAGCGCCTGCAGCCGCGAAATCTGCCGCGTGTCGTCGCGCAACACGAGATGGTTGTCGCTGGCCCGGCCGATGGTGCCGCCTGGCGGATGAAACACGACGGCGTCGTAGGAGTCGTTTTCGACCGGCTCGCCGGCATGTTCGATCACGATCAGTTGCATGTCATACGTCGCTCGGTGAAGCGCTCGCGTGGAAACCGGTTCGTTCAGGACGACGACGCATGCCTGCGGCGCGCGAATTCGAACGCGGGCCCCCAGATCGGATGCCCCTTCTCGGCAGGGGACAAGTCGAAGCGCGGGTTGAGGTCGAGAATTTTCGAGAACTCGGCGCGGCACGGCGTGATGCGGTTCGTCACGCAATAGCTGAACGCGAGGAGCTTGTGCGCGGCCACCTGCGTGTCGGTGTCGGCGCCGTCGATCTCCTTCGCGTGGCTCAGCAGCGCGATCGTGCGCCCGTAGTCGCCGCTGTCGTACGCGGTGCGCGCGCTATCGATCGTCGCGCGTGCAGCCGACTGTGTCGGGGACGTACTGCACCCGCCGGCCCCCAGCAACAAGGCGCCGAGGCAAATAACGAGCGATGAACGACCTTTCATTATTGAAATTAAAGATTGGCGTAATTGGAAGGTGGCACACAAGCGCTGTTGGATTCTAGTGCCAATCATCGGCACCGAACCGCCTGTTACTTTTTGTTTCATTTAGTCGATCCATTTCCACCTGAATGCCGAATCGACTACGAATTTCAGTGCTTGAGAATCCGGAAAAACGGCCTATAGTTCGCTGTGTTTTTCGGATTCGTCAGTTGTTTGGTCAGCGCGCGTCAATGCACGAAAAACCGGATCGTCCGTTCGTGCAAAACGAATAGCCTGGCACACCATCAGCGTCGCGAGCGTCCCTTGCTCGGTGGCCGGCCGGCTTGCGCCCCGGGCCCGTCCGACAGGTGTCCACGCCACAGAACCGGGCCGCCAGCGGCGCGCCGGTCGGATTAACTTTTGCCATTAATTTACCAATCAAAATTCAATTGCCCATCATCTCGCCAAATCTACTTTCAAAAACCCTGAATGATACGACCCGGCTTTTTACAAGAATAATTTGCCGATATTGATTGTGATGGATGGATATGCTGGTTACACAATTACCGATCAATTAATTGTCCCTTTTTTCAATCAGATCATCCGGTTTCGCAGTCGAAAACCGGCGAGTGGTTATTGGGTGGCGAGGGTGGAATATGCAATGGCGGTCGAGCAGTTTCATCGTATGGGGATGCGTGATGCTGTTGCCGGGATGCGGCGCGACGGAGCACGCCGCGGCGGTACCGTATGCGATCACGGTTGACGTCGCGCCCGACGTCAACCCTGACATGAACCGCAAGCCGTCGCCGATCGTGCTGAAGGTGTTCCAGCTCCGCGCGGCGGCGTCGTTCGACAGCGCGGATTTCTTCTCGCTGCAGGACAAGCCGGAGAACGTGCTCGGCGCGGACCTGCTCGGCACCGACCGTGTGATCCTGCGGCCGGGCGAGTCGCGCACGCTGCACTATCGCGGCAACGTCGAGGCCGGCGCGATTGGCGTGGTCGCCGAATACCGCATGCTCGAAAAGAACCGCTGGCGTCTGACGGTGCCGCTGCCGCGCGCGAAGCAACTCAATCTCTACAAGTTCTGGCAAACGTCGCCGGGCGAGCTGAAGCTGTCGATCGCCGTACGGAATGGCGGCCTCGCACTGAACGATGCGAAGGGGCGCCCATGACCGAACCGACGATGTCCGCGACACCGGTCGCGGCGCTCCGCCAGCGGGTGGTGTGGACCGAGGGGATGTTCCTGCGGCCGCAGCATTTCCAGCAGCTCGAACGGCACTGGGAACGCTACGTCGCGCTGCGCTGCCTGCCGCTGCAAGGCTTCTACTGGGGCTTCGACACGCTGGAGCTCGATCGCGAGCAACTGGCGCTCGGCAAGGTCGCGCTGCGCACCGCGTCGGGCGTGATGCGCGACGGCACGCCGTTCGACCTGTCCCATCCGGACGATCTCCCCGAACCGCTCGACGTGCCGGCCGATGCGAAGGACCAGCTCGTCGTGCTCGCGCTGCCGCTGTGGCGCGGCGGCGGCGAGGAGGTGTCGTTCGGTGCAGGCGGCGTCAATGCCGCGAACGGCAATGGCGAGGTCGCGCGCTACGTCGTGCGCGAATACGAAGTGGCCGACGCGAACGCGGTCGCGCTCGGTCCCGCACTGCTGCAGACGGGGCGCCTGAACGTGCGGCTGATGCTCGAGGCCGAGCTGACCGGCGACTGGCACGCACTCGGTGTCGCACGGATCGTCGAGCGGCGCACCGATGCGCGACTGCTCGTCGACGACGGCTACATTCCACCGCGCCTCGTCGCACAGCACGACGCCGTGCTGCTGGCCTATGCGCGCGAGCTGCACGGACTGCTCACGCAACGCAGCGAAGCGCTCGCGGAACGGCTGTCGGAGCCCGGCCGCGGCGGCGTGTCGGAAGTGGCGGACTTCCTGCTGCTGCAGCTCGTGAACCGCTATCTCGCGCTGACCTGGCATGCGCAGCAGCACGTGTCGACGCACCCGGAAGCGCTGTTCTGCGACTGGCTGAAGCTCGCGTGCGACCTGAGCACGTTCACGGCGGCCGGACGGCGCCCGCAGTCGCTCGCCGTCTACGTGCACGACGACCTGCGCACGAGCTTCGCGGCGCTGATGACCGAACTGCGGCGGTCGCTGTCGACGGTGCTCGAGCAAAACGCGATCCAGATCGAGCTGCGCGATGCGGGCAACGGCATCCGCGTCGCGACGCTGGCCGACCCGGCGCTGCGCGACACGGCCGGCTTCGTGCTCGCGGTGCGCGCGGACGTGCCGGCCGACAGCCTGCGCGCGCGTTTTCCCGCGCAGGCGAAGCTCGGGCCGGTCGAGCGGATCCGCGATCTCGTGCAGCTACAGCTGCCGGGCATCACGATGCGCCAGCTGCCGGTCGCGCCGCGGCAGATCCCGTATCACGCGGGCCATACGTACTTCGAGATCGACAAGGGCAGCGACCTGTGGAAGCAGCTGGCGCGCTCCGGCGGTCTCGCTTTTCATTTCGCCGGCGAATTCCCTGGACTCTCGATGGAGTTCTGGGCGATACGCGGGTGAGGGCGGGGCGACGCGATGAATTCCACCTCCGATTCGATCTCCCCGGGCGCAGGCGGATTCGTGCCGCCGAATCCGGGCGGCATGCATCCGGCCGCGGCGGGCGCGGCCGGCCCGACCGCGACGCAACCGCGCCCCGGGCGCTGGGCCGCGAGCGGCACGAACCCGCTCGTCGCGGCGGCGAATCCCTTGCTCAACCTCGTGCCGCAGATCCGCTCGACCGTCCATCACCCGAATCCGGCGTGGCTGCGCGAGCATCTCGTCGTCGAGATCCGGCAGTTCGAGGCGCGTGCGCAGGAGGCCGGCGTGCCGTCGGAAGCGATCATCGGCGCGCGCTACTGCCTGTGCACGGCGCTCGACGAGGCGGCGGCGCTGACGCCATGGGGCGGCAGCGTGTGGTCGTCGCACAGCTTGCTCGTGTCGTTCCACAACGAGACCTGGGGCGGCGAGAAATTCTTCCACCTGCTCGAACGCCTGTCGCAGCAGCCGCGCCAGCATCTCGACCTGCTCGAGCTGCTGTATTTCTGTCTCGCGCTCGGCTTCGAGGGCCGCTATCGCGTGCTCGACAACGGTCACGCGCAGCTCGACGCGCTACGCCACCAGCTCGCGCTGACGATCCGCTCGGTGCGCGGCGAGTTCGAGCCTGCGCTGTCGCCGCACTGGCGCGACGTCGTCACGCGCGACGTTGCGCGCCGGTTCGTCGTGCCGCTGTGGGTGTGCGTGGCGCTCGCGCTGCTGATCGGCTTCGGCGTGTTCGTCGGGCTGCGGATCGCGCTCGCCGGGCATTCGGACCGGCTGTTCGCGTCGATCGACGCGCTGCACGTGCCGAAGCTGCAGCCCGCGCAAGCGCCGCCGCGCCCGGCGTCGGCCCCGCGCATCGCGAAGTTCCTGGAACCGGAGATCGCTGCCGGCCTCGTGTCGGTGCGCGACGACGCCGATCGCAGCGTGATCGTGCTGCGCGGCGACGGGTTGTTCAAGTCCGGCTCGACGTCGGTGATCGACCGCTACGTGCCGGTGCTCGCCCGCGTGGCCGATGCGCTGAACAAGGTGCCCGGCAATGTGCGCGTGACCGGCTATACGGACGACACGCCGGTGCATACGGCGCGCTTCGCGTCGAACTGGGACCTGTCGCGCGAACGTGCGGAAGCGGTGCGCGGCATGATCGCCGAGCGGCTCGACCATCCGGAACGGCTCGCGGCGGAAGGGCGCGGCACGCTCGATCCGGTCGCGCCGAACGATTCGCCCGCGAACCGCGCGCTGAACCGGCGCGTCGAGATCACGCTGCTGCCGGCGCCCGGCAGTGCCGCCGTCGGCGCGAGCGCAACGCAGGGGGCCAACTGATATGAACCAGGCTGTCGCGCGTTTCGTCCGGCCATTGCCGTCGCGGGAAATCTGGACCTTCGCCGGTCTCGTCGTGCTCGCATGCTTCGTGTGGCTCGCGGGCCCGCTGTTCGCGTTCGCCGAAGTCCGGCCGCTCGAAAGCGGCTGGGCGCGCGGGCTGACGATCGCGGTGCTGTTCATCGTGTGGGGCGCGCGTGTCGCGTGGCGCAGCTGGCGCGCCGGCCGGCTCAATGCGCAGTTGCTGAACCAGCTGCGCGAAGCGGCGCCCGGGCCCGCCACCGCCGACGATCCGGCGAAAGCGCAGCTCGACGAGTTGCGCAGCCGCTTCGACGAAGCCGCGACGCTGCTGAAGAAGGTTCGCTTCGGGCAGGCCGACACCGTGCGCAAGGGCCTGCCGCGCTGGTTCGACCGGATGTCGCGCCAGTACCTGTATCAGTTGCCGTGGTACGTGTTCATCGGCGCGCCGGGCTCGGGCAAGACCACCGCGCTCGTGAATTCCGGGCTCAGTTTCCCGCTCGCCGAGCAGTTCGGCCGCGCGGCGATTCGCGGTGTGGGCGGCACGCGGCATTGCGACTGGTGGTTCACGAACGACGCGGTGCTGATCGACACGGCCGGCCGCTATACGACGCACGAGGGCAACCGTGCACTCGACGAGGCCGAGTGGAAAGGCTTCGTCGACCTGCTGAAGAGATACCGTACGCGCCAGCCGCTGAACGGGGCGATGCTGACGATCAGCGTCGCCGACCTGCTCGGCGCGTCGGAGACCGAACGCACACAGCACGCGATGGTGCTGCGCAAGCGGCTGCTCGAACTGCGCGCGCAGCTCGGCATTCGCTTTCCCGTGTACCTGCTCGTGACGAAGGCCGACCTGCTCGCGGGCTTCGCCGAGTATTTCAGCAGCTACGGCCGCACGGAGTGCGCGCAGGTGTGGGGTTTCACGTTCCCGCTCGCGCAAAGCGAGGCGCCGGGTTTCGACCTGCGCGCGGCGTTCGACCGCGAATACCGGCTGCTGCACCAGCGGCTGAACGACGGGCTGCCCGAACTGCTCGCCGCGCAGACCGACGCGCGCCAGCGCGAGATGACGTACCTGCTGCCGCAGCAGATCGCCGACCTGCAGGACATGCTCGGGCAGTTCGTCGCCGAGGTGTTTTCCGTATCGAGCTACGAGCCGATGCCGATGCTGCGCGGCGTCTACCTGACAAGCGGTACGCAGGAGGGCACCGCGTTCGATCGCGTGATGAGCGGCATCAAGCGCTTCCTGAAGATCGAGGGCGTGCCGCCGGTCGCGCAGGTCGGCTCGACCGGCCGCAGCTTCTTCCTGAAGTCGCTGCTGCAGGAACACATCTTCCGCGAGGCCGCGCTCGCCGGCAGCGACCTGCGCTGGCATCAGAAGCGGCGCGTGCTGCAGATCGCCGGCTACGTGCTGCTCGCGCTGCTGTGCGTGGCCGTGCTGGCCGCGTGGCTGCGCAGCTATTCGAACAATCGCGCGTATCTCGACCAGATCGCCGCGCGCGTGCCGGCCGTCGATGCGCAGATCGCCGGCGCGAAATTCTCCGATGCGGCCGACGTCGCCCGCCTGCTGCCCGTGCTCGACGCACTCGGCGGCCTCGCGAATACCGGCGGCGTCGACCTGCAGCATCCGCCGCTCGCGTACCGGTGGGGGCTGTTCCAGGGCGAGAAGATCGACGAAGCCGTCGACGCCGTGTACCGGCGCGCGCTCGAAGACGTGCTACTGCCGATCGCCGCGAGCCGGATGGAGGCCGCGCTGCGCGACGCGCGGCCCGACGAGACCGAATTCGCGTATGCGGCGCTGAAGGCGTACCTGATGCTGTACGACAGCGCGCACTACGATCCGGCCTTCGTGCAGGCCGTCGTCGATCTCGAAATGGAACGCGCGCTGCCGCCCGATTTCTCGCCGGCCGAACGCACCGCGCTGCGCGCGCATCTCGCCGCGCTGTTCGGCAATCGGGTCGCGGTGTCGCCGTATCCAATGAACGAGCGGCTCGTGGCCGACGTGCGCGACCGGCTGCGGCAGGTGCCGTTCTCGCAGCGGCTGTACCGGCAGCTCACGCTCACGCTGCGGCCGGCCACCTCCGCGTTCGACTTCAGCGTCGCGCGGGCAGTCGGCCCCGACGCGTCGCTGGTGTTCCGCCGCCAGGGCGGCAAGCCGCTGTCGGAAGGCGTGCCGGGCCTCTATACGCGCAACGGCTATCGCAACGTGTTCGCGCCGCGCCTGGCCAGCGAGGTCGACGCGTACGGGCGCGAGGAAGTGTGGGTGCTGAACCTCGGGCTCTCCGAGATTCCCGGGCCGAACGACGCGGCCGCGTGGGCGCGCGATATCCGCCAGTTGTACCTGAACGACTACCTGAAGATCTGGGATGACTATCTCGCGGACATCAAGCTGCAGCGCACCGCGACGCTCGCGCAGAGCATTCAGGTGGCGCGCGCGCTGTCGTCGGCCGATTCGCCGCTCACGCGGCTGATGGTCGCGCTCGCCCGCGACACGGCGCTCGGCGATGCGCCGGGCGGGGCCCGCAACCTCGCCGCGCGCGCGCAGGACAAGGTCGACGAGGCGCGCAGCTCGCTGTCGCAGATCTTCGCGAGCCAGGGCAGCGATGCGAACGCGTCCGCGGCGGCGCCCGCGAGCCCCGAGCAGATCGTCGACAGCCACTTCGCCGGGCTGCGCACGTTCGCGCCGGGCAGCGGCGACCAGGCCCAGGCGTTCAATGAGGTGCTGAAGTCGATCGATGCGCTGTACACGTACCTGACGGCCACCGACGACGCGCTGCGGAGCGGCGCACAGCCGCCGCCGTCCGACGCGCCTGCCAAGCTGCGCGCCCAGGCCGGCCGCCTGCCGACGCCGTTCCGCGAAGTGCTCGACGACCTGTCGAACGTCGCGAACGGCAGCGTGGCGACCGTCGAGCAGCGCAGCGTCGCGACGCGGGCCGGCGCGAATGTGGGCGACTTCTGCCGCCAGGCGATCGCGGGGCGTTATCCGTTCGCGCGCGGATCGTCGCGTGACGTCGCGCCGGCGGATTTCGCGCAGATGTTCGCGCCCGGCGGCCTGATGGACGACTTCTTCCAGAAGAACCTGCAGTCGATCGTCGATACGACGTCGCACCCGTGGCGCTTCGCGAACCGCAATGCCGATGCCGATCCGTCGGCGGCCGCGATGCTCGCGTCGTTCGAGAAGGCCGCGGTGATCCGCGACGTCTATTTCGGCGGCGGGGCGCGCACCGCGCAGTTGAAGGTGCAGGTCCAGCCGCTCGAAATGGACCCGTCGATCACGGAGATGGTGCTCGACGTCGACGGGCAGATCGTCCGCTACGCGCATGGCCCGCTCGTGCAGAGCGCGGTGGACTGGCCGGGCCCGCGCGGCAGCAACCAGGTGCGGCTGCAGGTGTCGGGGCAGGCCGGTGCGACCGACGGCTTCACGACCGACGGGCCGTGGGCGCTGCACCGGCTGTTCGACCGCGCGGGCGTATCGGCCGGGCGCGGCTCCGACCAGATGATTGCGCGCTTCACGGTCGACGGCAAACCGATCGTGCTGCAGGTGAATGCGGGCAGTGTCCGCAACCCGTTCAGGCTGCCCCAGATGGAGTCCTTTACATGCCCTCCGAAGCCATGAGCCCGACACCGCCGTTCACGCGTACCGACGGCGATGCGCCGGCCTGGTACGGGAAGATTCCCGGCGCCGGCGACTTCGTGAACAGCCGGCTGCCGCATGCGCTCGCGCTGTGGTGGGAGCGCTGGCTCCAGCAGGGAATGGCCGCGATGCGCCAGCGCGGCGCGGACGAGATCGAGCGCCATTACACGGTCGCGCCGGTCTGGAATTTCCTGATCCCGGCAGGCGCCGGCGCGTCGTGCGTGCAGCCGGGCTGCCTCGCGCCGAGCTGCGACCGCGTGGGGCGCTACTACCCGGTGATCGTCACGCTGCCGATGCGCGCGGCCGATTACTGGAGCGGGCTGCCGGACGCCGCCGACACGTTCTACTGGGAGGTCGGCCAGGCGCTGCTCGACGCGATCCGCCATGCGCGCGCGCCGGGCGATCTCGAGCGGACCCTCGAACGCGTGCGGCTCGCGCCGGGTCACGACAACCACGCGGACCTCGCCGACGGCACGCCCGCGCCGCTGCCGGAGCGGCCGGCACCGGCCGCGTGGCCGGGGCTGTCCGGTTACTTCGATCCGCATGGCGGCACCAGCTTCTGGTGGACCAACCGCGCGGACGGATCGCCGCTGCGCACCCACGCGCACACGGGCTCGCCCGACAACGCGCTGTTCCTGACGCTGTTCGGCGGCGGCTAGCGGCCTGGCTGAAGGACGGCGGGCCGCCGGGCGCGGCGGGCGGAAAGGACGCGGTTTCGAGAGGTGGTGGAGATGAAGGACGCTGGATCGAGAGACAACGAGCACGACACGGCGACACGCGGCGACGCATCCGAATTCACGGTGCGGCCGCTGCCGCTCGGCCATCGCCTGGGCGAACTGCAGCTCGACGAGGTGCTGGGCATCGGCGGCTTCGGAATCGTCTATCGCGCGTTCGACCGCACGTTGCGGCGCGCGGTCGCGATCAAGGAGTACATGCCGTCGATGCTGGCCACGCGCGGCGGCGACTATACGGTGTCGCTGCGCTCCGAGCGGTTCGCGCAGGCCTTCGACGCAGGGCGCGGCGCGTTCCTCAACGAGGCGCGCCTGCTCGCGCAATTCGACCATCCGGGGCTCGTCAAGGTCCTGCACTTCTGGGAAAGCCACGGCACCGCGTACATGGTGATGCCGTTCTACGAAGGGCGCACGCTCAAGCAGCTGCTCGACGGCGGGATGCGGATCAGCGAGACGCAGTTGCGCCACATCGTCGGCGCGCTGCTCGGCGCACTCGACACGCTGCATCGCGCGCAATGCTTCCATCGCGACGTCGCGCTCGACAACGTGCTGATCCGCCCGAACGGCAGCGCGATCCTGCTCGACTTCGGTGCGGCGCGCAAACGGATCGGCGATCTGGTCGACGACGGCGCGATGATGATCAAGCCCGGCTACGCGCCGATCGAGCAGTACACCGACGATCCCGCGTTCAGCCAGGGCCCCTGGACGGATCTCTATGCGCTCGGCGCGGTGATGCACGCGATGATCACCGGCGAGTTGCCGCCCGCGGCCGTCGTGCGCAGCATCAAGGACACGTACCGGCCGCTCGCGTCGCGTGAGCTGCCGGCCGGCGAGGTGTACAGCCCGGCCTTTCTCGCGGCCGTCGACCATGCGCTGCAGTTGCGGATTCCGGACCGGCCCGAATCGGTCGCGGCATTCGCGGCGGAGCTCGGGTTGCGGGACTTCGACCGGACGGGGGGCGGGTATGGCGCGGCCGCCGTGCCGCCCGTAAGCGAGGCGGGCAGGGGCGGAGAAGGGAAGGGTGAGGCTTCTGCCGGGGCCGGGGCCGGGGCCGCGTCGGCTGTCGCCGCGACTTCGACCGGCGCGGGCGGGGCTGCTTCGGGCAGCGCTGTGCCGGGTGGTCGGCCACCGATGCAGGCTGGTGCGGGCCATGTGTCGACGCCCACGGACACGGCATCCGCATCGTCTGGTGTGTCAGGCGGCAAGCTTGACACCGATGAGGCGTCTTCAACGTTCAAGGCGGCCACGCAAGGCGCCGTCATGGCGGCTGCGGGGACGCTCGCAGCGTCTGCATCACATGCGTCCCAGCCGGCTGCGAAACCGGTCGAGTCCGATGCATCGAATGGAAACGTCGAGCGCGCGAAAGAACCGGCCGCTTCACGAACTGACGCACACGACGAAGCCGGTATGCGATCCGCAAGTACCGACACGGACATCGGTGCGCGTGGTGCATCAGGTTCCGGTAATGCAAACGCGAACGCGGCTGCAGACGCCGGCGCCACTGCCGGCGCAGGTGCCACTGCCGGTGCAGGTGCCACTGCCGGTGCAGGTGCAGGTGCAGGTGCAGGTGCAGGTGCAGGTGCAGGTGCAGGTGCAGGTGCAGGTGCAGGTGCAGGTGCAAGTGCAGGTGCAGGTGCAGGTGCCACTGCCAGCCCTGCCAGTACGACCGCGCCGTATCCCGCCCCATCGTCATCAGGTGGTGCGTCCGTGCCGACCGGCGCCCAACGCGGCCAGGCACCCGCCGGATCGCGCAAGCGCCGGCTGCCTGTCTACGCCGGTAGCGCGGCCGTCGTGCTGATCGCCGTCGGCCTCGCCGCGACCTACCTGTCGCGTCCCGCCCGCGTGGCCGACGAGCCCGCGCCCGTCGCGAGCCAGCCGCAGGCCGGCACGACGCCGCCCGCGAGCACGCCGGCTGCCACGCTGGCCCAGCAGGGGCCGACACCCACCGTCGTGCCGCCGTCCAGCCTGCCGGCCGGATCGTCCGCGCAGGTGCCGCTGCCCGTCGCCGCCGAGCCTGCCAGCGCGCCCGCCGTCGAGGCCGCCGCGCCCGCGCCTCAGGTTGAGACCACCGTGACGAACACGGCCCCGCCGCCGGCCGGCTCCCGTTCCGCCATCGCGCCCGCCGGCAGCCTCGACGCGTCGGAACGCGTCGTCAACGTACCTCCGTCGGAAGCCGCCGTACCGCCGGTGACGCCGCCATCACCAGCACCGAAACCGCCGGAGAACCAGACGGCCATCGCCGCCGTGAACGTGCTGCCTGCCGAGCAACAGCCGCGTCCGCCGAAGGCGCAGGAAACCGTGCAGGTGCGTTTCAACGTGCGGCCATGGGGCGACGTCTACGTGAACGGCGCGCGGCGCGGCGCGAGCCCGCCGCTGCGTTCGGTATCGCTGACACCTGGCGTCTACGTGATCGAAATCCGCAACGGCACGCTGCCGCCGCTGCACCGCACCGTGGCGATCGACTTCGGCAGCAAACCGGTCAACATCGACTATGCATTCGAATGACGTCAGCCAGGCGGCGCTGGCCGCCGCCGCATTGTCCGCGGTGCCCCCCGGCATGCCGGCGACACCGCGCGCCGGCCTGATCGGCCAGCTGCTCGCGGATGTCGCGCCCGATGCGCCGTGCGGCGCGAACCTCGAATACGACGCCGAGTTCCTGCAGTTGCAGGAGCGTGCGACGCCGCGCGCCGAGCAGCAATACGGCGACACCGTGATCCCGGCCGAAGCGCCCGACTGGCGTGCGGTCGAGCGGCTCGCGCTTGCGCTGTCCGCGCGCACGAAGGACCTGCGTGTGATCGCCTGTCTCGCGCGAAGCTGGACCGAGCAGCACGGCATTCCAGGCTATGCGGATGCGCTCGCGCTCATCGCGAACCTGCTCGAGCGCCGCTGGGAAGCCCTGCATCCGCGGCTCGACGCGGACGGCGAAGCGGACCCGACGCCACGGATGAACGCGCTCGCCGACGTGGCCGGCGCGCACGACTGCGCACGCGCGGCGCGCCGCCAGCCGCTGTTCGAAGGCGGCCCGAGCGTGCGCGACGCCGAACGGCTGCTCGACGGCCGCGACGACACCGGCAATCCCGTAGCCGGAAACCGCGAAAGCCTGCTGGTCGCGCTGTCGGCCGTAAGCAGCGACGGCACGACGCCGCTCGACGCGGCGCGCGCGGCACTGCACGCGCTGAATGCGATCCGCGTGTGCGTGACGGACCAGTTGGGCCGCGAATGGGCAACCGACGAAGGCGATGCGGAGAAGGCGCTGCAGCGGATCGTGCGCGAAGTACCGCTCCCCGAGCCGCAACCGTTCTCACCCGCCATGCAGCAGGCCGTTCCCGACGACGCATCGCAGGCCGGCCCCGCACCGATCGCGCCGGCGGCGATGCCGAACGCGCACGCATGGCGCGACGCCGAACTCACGAGCCGCGACGACGTGCGGATCGGTCTCGACAAGATGTGCCGCTACTTCGAGCAGCACGAACCGAGCCACCCGGCGCCGCTGCTGCTGCGGCGCGCCCAGCGGCTGCTCGCGCTCGACTTCTACGAAATCATCCGCGATCTCGCGCCGGAGAGCCTGGCGAAGCTGGACCTGCTGAGCGGAGAGCGGAGCGAATGAACCGAACGAAACCAACGAAAGGCGCCGCCATGCAGGCGGCGACGGACTGCGCAACCTGATCGATGTGAAGGAGTGGACGATGACGGACAGAACCAAGGCGGCGGGCAGCGGACAGAAGTTCATCGCGCGCAATCGGGCGCCGCGCGTGCAGATCGAGTACGACGTCGAGACCTACGGCGCCGAACGCAAGGTGCAGTTGCCGTTCGTGATGGGCGTGATTTCGGACCTGGCGG
Source organism: Burkholderia sp. D-99 (assembly GCF_011605345.1). Classification (GTDB taxonomy): domain Bacteria; phylum Pseudomonadota; class Gammaproteobacteria; order Burkholderiales; family Burkholderiaceae; genus Burkholderia. The sequence goes on along the minus strand of NZ_JAAOXM010000001.1, from coordinate 679,639 downwards.
GCAAGCGTGCCGAGCCGCTGCCGGACCTGCCGGAGCGCAAGTTTCTCGAGATCGATGTCGACAACTTCGACGAGCGGATGAAATCGGTCGCGCCGCGCGTCGCGTTCCAGGTGCCGAACACGCTGACGGGCGAAGGGATGCTCAACGTCGACATGACGTTCGAGCAGATCGACGATTTCTCGCCGGCCGCGATCGCGCGCAACGTCGACGCGCTGCGCCGGCTGCTGGAGGCGCGCACCGAGCTGTCGAACCTGCTGTCGTACATGGACGGCAAACACGGCGCCGAGCAGCTGATCGAGCGCGCGATCAACGATCCCGACCTGCTGAAGACGCTCGTGCATGAACCGAACGCGCAACGGCAGGGCGGCGTCGCGACCGAACCGGAGACCCGCGATGAATGAGCCCGCCCAATCCCGCACCGACGCGCGCGAGGCCGCGCAGCCCGAGATCGCGCACGACGCGTTCGCCGCGCTGCTGCAGAAGGAGTTCAAGCCGAAAACGGCCGAGGCGCGCGAGTCGGTCGAGCGCGCGGTGCGCACGCTCGCGCAGCAGGCGCTCGAACACTCGACCGGCATGACGACCGATGCGTACGGCAGCGTCAAGCAGATCATCGCGGAGATCGACCGCAAGCTGTCCGAGCAGATCAACCAGATCCTGCATCACAACGAGTTCCAGACGCTCGAAGGCGCGTGGCGCGGGCTGCATTACCTCGTCACGCACACCGAGACCGACGAGCTGCTGAAGATCAAGGCGCTGCCGGCATCGCGCAACGAGGTCGCGCGGATGCTGAAACGCTACAAGGGCGTCGCGTGGGACCAGAGCCCGCTGTTCCGCAAGATCTACGAAGAGGAATACGGGCAGTTCGGCGGCGAGCCGTTCGGCTGCCTGGTCGGCGATTTCCATTTCAATCACAGCCCGCCCGACGTTGAGATGCTCGGCGAACTGTCGAAGATTGCGGCAGCCGCGCATGCACCGTTCATCGCGGGCGCGTCGCCCGAGCTGATGCAGATGGATTCGTGGCAGGAGCTGTCGAACCCGCGCGACCTGACGAAGATCTTCCAGAACACCGAATACGCGGCGTGGCGCAGCCTGCGGCAGTCGGAGGATTCGCGCTACATCGGGCTCGCGATGCCGCGCTTTCTCGCGCGGCTGCCCTACGGCGCGCGCACCAACCCGGTCGACGAATTCGACTTCGAGGAAGACACCGACGCCGCGAACCACGACCGCTACACGTGGGCGAACTCGGCGTACGCGATGGCCGCGAACATCAACCGCTCGTTCAAGCAGTACGGCTGGTGTTCGTCGATCCGCGGCGTCGAATCGGGCGGGGCGGTCGAAGGGCTGCCGAGCCACACGTTCCCGACCGACGACGGCGGCGTCGACCAGAAATGTCCGACCGAGATCGCGATCAGCGACCGCCGCGAGGCCGAGCTCGCGAAGAACGGCTTCATGCCGTTCGTACACCGGAAGAACTCGGATTTCGCGGCGTTCATCGGCGCGCAGTCGCTGTACCAGCCGGCCGAGTACCACGATCCCGACGCGACCGCGAACGCACGCCTGTCCGGCCGCCTGCCGTACCTGTTCGCGTGCTGCCGCTTCGCGCATTACCTGAAGTGCATCGTGCGCGACAAGATCGGCTCGTTCCGCGAACGCGACGACATGGAGCGCTGGCTGAACGACTGGATCATGAACTACGTCGACGGCGACCCCATCAACTCGTCGCAGGAAACCAAGGCGCGCAAGCCGCTCGCAGCCGCGCAGGTGGTCGTCGACGCGGTCGAGGACAACCCCGGCTACTACACGTCGAAATTCTTCCTGCGGCCGCACTACCAGCTCGAAGGGCTCACCGTGTCGTTGCGGCTCATCTCGCGGCTGCCGACCGCGAAGGCGGCCAACGAGTGAGCGGCAGAGCACACGACGATCGGCATTCAACGCGGCATTCATCCTGACATCGCACTGAAACGGAGACGGCAATGGGCGTGGCAATGTTTATGAAGGTGGACGGCGTGACCGGCGAATCGGCGGACGCGCAGCACAAGGGCTGGACCGACATCCAGTCGTTCACGTGGGGCGCGAGCCAGCCGGGCGCGATGGCGAGCGGCAGCGGCGGCAACGCGGGCAAGGCGAGCTTCAACGACCTTGTGGTCGCCGCGTACATGGACAAGGGCGCGCCCGCGATCATCAAGAACTGCGCGAACGGCAAGCATCTTTCGTCGGTCGAGATATCCGCGTGCAAGACGGGCGGCACGCAGGTCGAGTTCATGCGCGTGACGCTGCAGGAGGTGCTCGTCACGTCCGCGCAGGTCGCGGGCATCGATCCGGGCGACGTTGCCGACCGGCTGATGATGCACTACGGCTTCCAGGCCGCGAAGGTGAAGAAGCAGTACTGGCAGCAGAACGACAACGGCGGCAAGGGCGCGGAGGTGACCGTCGGCTGGAACATCAAGGAAAACACCGAGATGTGACGGCGCGGAGATGACCATGGACGACCCGCGAACCCGCGACGGCCGGGAGGGCAGCCTGCGCGACCGGCTCCAGCCCGCGCTGCTCGACCGGCTCACCGACGACACGCCGCAGCGCGCGAGCGAAGCGCCCGGTGCGCAGTGGATCGGCACCGAACGCCTGCGCGCGGCCGTGCTGCGCGATCTTGCGTGGCTGCTCAATACGCGCAACGCCGAGGACGGCTTCGTCGACTGGTCGGCGTTCGCGCACGCGCAGGCGTCGGTGCTCAACTACGGGATGCGGCCGCTCGTCGGCAAGCCGATGTCGGGCGTCGAGCGGATGTCGGTCGAGGCATCGATCCGCGACGCGATCGTCCGCTTCGAACCGCGCATCGCGCCCGACAGCGTCGATGTCCGCAGCGTCATCGATGCGCCCGGCGGCCGCGCCGGCGAACGGCGCCACAACGTGTTGCTGTTCGAGATCCGCGGCACGCTGTGGTCGATCCCGCATCCGCTCGAATTCGTGCTGCGCTCCGACCTCGATCTCGAGACGGGCGCGATGTCGCTGCAATCCGTGGCGGGGGCCTGACGCGATGGATACACGCCTGCTCGACTACTACAATCGCGAACTCGCGTACCTGCGCGAGCTCGGCGGCGAATTCGCACAGCAGTTCCCGAAAGTGGCCGCGCGGCTGCGGCTCAACGAATCGGGGCCGCCCGACCCGTACGTCGAGCGGCTGCTCGAAGGCTTCAGCTTTCTCACCGCGCGCGTGCAGCTCAAGATGGATGCCGAGTTTCCGCGCTTCACGCAGGCGCTGCTCGATGCCGTGTATCCCGGCTATATCGCGCCGCTGCCGTCGATGGCGATCGTGCGGTTCACGCCGATGCTGAACGAAGGCAGTCTTGCGCAAGGCTGGTGGCTGCCGGCGGGCACCGCGCTGCGTGCGCGGCCGGCGGCGTCCGAGCAGACCGCGTGCGAATTCCGCACTGCGCACGACCTGACGCTGTGGCCGCTCGAACTGACCGATGCGACCGTCACAGGTGCGCCGTCGTGGCTGCCGCGTGGCGCCTTCGCCGCGCGACAGGACGCGCGCGGCGCGCTGCGCATCCGGCTGAAGGCGCGCGGCGGCGCCAAGCTCGCGCAGTTGCCGCTCGAGCGCCTGACCTTCCATCTCGCTGGCCCCGAGCGCGACGCGCTGCATCTGCTCGAACTGATCGCCGCGCACGCGCTCGGCGTCGTGTGCCACGATCCCGCGCAGCCGCCGCGCTGGCTGCATACGCTCGATGCCGACGCGATCGTCCACGAGGGCTTCGATCCCGCGCAGGCGATCCTGCCCGACGACGGCCGCAGCTTCCACGGCTACCGGCTGCTGCGCGAGTATTTCGCGTTTCCTGCGCGCTTCCTGTTCTTCAGCATCGGCGGGCTGCGTGCCGCGCTCGCACGCGCGACCGGCGACGAGTTCGAATTGACCGTGCTGTTCGACCGCCACGATGCGGCGCTCGAAGCGGCCGTCAGCGCGCGCCACCTCGCGCTGAACTGCACGCCGGCCGTGAACCTGTTCGCGCGCCGAGCCGATCGCATTGCGCTGCAGCCGGGCGCGCGCGAACACCATGTCGTCGTCGATCGCAGCCGGCCGCTCGACTACGAGGTCTATGCGGTGCAGCGGCTCGCGAGCGAGCAGCGCGACGACGGCCAGTCACGCGAATTCCGGCCGTTTCACGCGTCGTTCGCCAGCGACGACGGCAATCATGGCGCGTACTACACGGTGCGGCGCGAGCCCAGGCTCGTCTCCGCCCAGGCGCGCGCGAACGGCACGCGCACCGGCTACGTCGGCAGCGAGACCTACGTGTCGCTCGTCGACAGCCAATGTGCGCCGTACGACGAGACGATGCGCTACCTGGCGGCCGACACGCTGTGCACGAACCGCGATCTCGTGCTGCTGCAACCGCCCGGCGATGCGAACACGTTCACGCTGCGCGTGTCGGCCCCGGTCGACAGCATCGTCGCGATCCGCGGGCCGTCGCGACCGCGCCCGCCGATCGCCGACGCGCAAACCGCGTGGCGGCTGATCCGCCATCTCGGGCTGGCCCGTCACACGCTGACCGATCTCGACGACGACGAGGGCGCGCATGCGCTGCGCGAACTGCTCGGCCTGCATGCCGACCCGGCCGATGCCGCGATGCGCCGGCAGATCGACGGCGTGCTGCGCGTGGCGTTCTCGCCGGTGTTCCGCCGGCTGCCGGCGTCCGGCCCCCTGATGTTCGGGCGTGGCGTGCAAGTCGACGTGACCGTCGACGACCATGCGTTCTCCGGCGACAGTCCGTTCCTGCTCGGCGCGGTGCTCGAACAGTTCTTCGCGCGCCACGTGTCGATCAACGCGTTTGCCGAATGCGTGCTGACCAGCGCGCAGCGCGGCACGCTCGCGCACTGGCCGGCGCGCATCGGCAGGCGGCCCGCGATATGAAGCGCGACACGTCTCCGGGTGCCGGGCCGGCCGCCGAAGCCGCACGCCGCGACGCGTGGTGGGCGCGCCTGCGTGCCGCGCCGCACGGTTACGACCTGTTCCAGGCGCTGCGCTGGCTCGATGCGCTGTCGCCCGGCCGCGCGCCGCTCGGCCATGCCACGCGGCCGCGCGACGAGCCGGTGCGGCTCGGGCAGCAACCGTCGCTCGCGTTCGCCGCGTCGATGCTGGCCGGCGTGAGCGACGAGGGCAGTGGCATGCCGCCGCGCATCGCCATCCACGGCTTCGGGCTGTTCGGCCCTAACGGGCCGCTGCCGACGCACCTGACCGAATACGCGCACGAACGCGCGGCGCAGCACGACGACCCCACGTTTGCCGCGTTCGCCGACCTGTTTCATCACCGGCTGATCCTGCTGTTCTACCGCGCGTGGGCCGACGCGCAGCCGACCGTGAGCCTCGATCGCCCGGAACGTGCGCGGTTCGACGGTTATGTCGCGAGCCTGATCGGGCGGGCGGCACATGGCGACAAACCGGCCGCGCAAGCCAACGCGGACACCGACACCGACACGCTTGCACCGCATGCGCGCTATTTCCACGCGGGTCATCTGGTGCGGCACACGCGCAACCCGGAAGGGCTCGTGCAGATCCTGCGCCGGCATTTCGGTGTCGAGGCCCGCATCGTCGAGCACGTGCCGCAGTGGGTCGCGATCGAACGGTCGCAGCGCTGCACGATCCGCGCGACGCGGCCGACGCTGCGGGTCGGCGCCGTCGCGCTCGGTATCGCGGTGCGCGATGCGCAGTCGCGCTTCCGGATCGTGCTCGGCCCGCTGTCGCTCGACGCGTACCGCCGTTTCCTCCCGGGCGGCCCGCATGCCCGGCAGCTTGCGCAATGGGTGCGCGAATACGTCGGCATCGAGTTCGACTGGGACGTGCAGCTCGAACTGGCGGCCGACGCGGTACCGGCGATCGCGCTCGGCGCGCCCCAGGGCATCGGCCGCACCGCGTGGCTCGGGCAGCGACTCGAACCGGGCCCCGCGCGTGACCTCGTCGTCCGCTACGACGTACGGCGCGCCGGCGCACCCCTTCATCGCGAAACCGCCTAAACGGGAACCGTCATGTCCGATATCGGCCGCGTCAACCTGTTCGGAAAACTGAATCCGTTCCTCTACGAGACGCTCGAGCAGGCGACCGGCTTCTGCCGGCTGCGCGGCAATCCGTACGTCGAGCTCGCGCACTGGTTCAAGCAGATGCTGCAGCGGCCCGACGGCGACCTGCAGCGCGTGCTGCACCACTTCGGGATCGATGACGCCGCGATCGACCGCGGGCTCGTTGCCGCGCTCGACAAGCTGCCGCGCGGCGCGGGCTCGGTGTCGGATCTGTCCGTGCATATCGACGATGCGGTCGAACGCGCATGGGTCTATTCGACGTTGAAGTACGACGCGACGCGCATTCGCGGCGCGGTGCTGCTACTCGCGATCCTGAAGACGCCGCAATTGCGCAACGTGCTGGTGGCGATCACGCGCGAATTCGAGCGCGTCGTGCCGGACGTGCTCGCCGACGCGCTCAAATCGATCGTCGAAGGCTCGCCCGAGGCGCCGCCGGCCGGGCACGCAACGCCGGGCGGCGACACGGCGATGCGCGGCGCGGCAGCCGCCGCCGACGGCTCAGCGCTCGCGCGCTTCGCCGTCGACCTGACCGCCCGCGCGCGGGCCGGCGAGATCGACCCGGTCGTCGGGCGCGACGCCGAGATTCGCCAGATCGTCGACATCCTGCTGCGGCGCCGACAGAACAACCCGCTGCTGGTCGGTGAGGCAGGCGTCGGCAAGACGGCCGTCGCCGAAGGTTTCGCGCTGCGGATCGCCGCCGGCGACGTGCCGCCGTCGCTGCGCGACGTCGCGCTGTACCTGCTCGACATCGGGCTGCTGCAGGCCGGCGCGAGCGTCAAAGGCGAATTCGAGAGCCGGCTGCGCGGCGTGATCGACGAGGCGATGTCGTCCGAGCGGCCGGCGATCCTGTTCATCGACGAAGTCCACACGCTCGTCGGCGCGGGCGGGGCCGCCGGCACCGGCGACGCCGCGAACCTGCTGAAGCCCGCGCTCGCGCGCGGCCTGCTGCGCACCATCGGCGCGACCACGTGGTCCGAGTACAAGCAGTACATCGAGAAGGATCCGGCGCTGACGCGGCGCTTCCAGCTCGTGCACGTGCATGAACCGGAAGAGGCGGCCGCGTTGACGATGCTGCGCGGCCTGGTCGGGAAGCTCGAGGCTCACCACCGCGTGCTCGTGCTCGACGACGCGCTGCAGGCCGCCGTCACGCTGTCGCACCGTTACATTCCCGCCCGCCAGTTGCCGGACAAGGCGATCAGCCTGCTCGACACGGCCTGCGCGCGCGTCGCCGTCAGCCAGCACGCGGTGCCCGCGCCGATCGAAGACGCGCGCCGCCGCATCGACAGCCTGTGCGTCGAACAGGAGCGGATCGGACGCGAATGCGCGCTCGGCACCGGCGATACCGTGCGGCGCGATGCGATCGTCCGCGACATAACCGCCGCCCGGGCCGAACTCGACCGGCTCGACACGCGCTGGCAAACCGAACGCGACGCATTGACGGCGATCGTCGATGCCCGCGCGTTGCTGCTCGATGACGATCCCTCGCATGTGCTCGACGCCGATGCACGCACCACGGCACAAACCCGTCTGTCGGCCGCACAGCAGGCGCTGGCCGACCTGCAGGGCGATGCGCCGCTCGTGCTCCCCGCCGTCGACACGCACGCAGTGGCTGCCGTCGTCGCCGACTGGACCGGCATTCCGCTCGGCCGGATGGTGCGCGACGAAACGCAGGCCGTGCTGAAGCTCGCCGATACGCTCGGCGAGCGCGTCGTCGGCCAGAAGCACGCGGTCGAACTGATCGCCGAGCGCATTCAAACCGCGCGCGCCAGGCTCGACGATCCGAAGAAGCCGCATGGCGTGTTCCTGCTGTGCGGGCCTTCCGGCGTCGGCAAGACCGAGACCGCGCTCGCGCTTGCCGACACGCTCTACGGCGGCGAACACAACGCGATCACGATCAACATGAGCGAGTTCCAGGAGGCGCATACCGTGTCGACGCTGAAGGGCGCGCCGCCCGGCTATGTCGGCTACGGGCAGGGTGGCGTGCTCACCGAGGCCGTGCGCCGGCGCCCGTACAGCGTCGTGCTGCTCGACGAGATCGAGAAGGCGCACCGCGACGTGCACGAGATTTTCTTCCAGGTGTTCGACAAGGGCTGGATGGAGGACGGCGAAGGGCGCGATATCGATTTCCGGCATACGGTGATCCTGCTGACATCGAATGTCGGCGCCGATCGCGTGATGCAGCTGTGCCGTGACCCCGAGCGCCTGCCTGACGTGCAGACGCTCGCCGATGCACTGCGCGCGCCGTTGCTCGACGTGTTTCCCGCCGCGCTGCTCGGCCGGTTGACCGTCGTGCCGTACTACCCGCTCACCGATGCGACGCTTGCGCGGATCGTCGCATTGCAGCTGCGGCGGATCGAGCAGCGGATCGACGCGCATCACGGCATCCGGCTGCATTGCACCGACGCAGCGAGCGCGCTGGTCGTGGAGCGCTGCCGGACGATCGAGTCAGGCGGCCGGATGGTCGACGCGATCCTCACGCATACCGTGATGCCGCGAATCGGCCGCGCGATCCTGCAGGCCACGCTCGAAGGCCGCACGCTGTCGTCGATCGAGCTGAGCGCGGCCGACGGCGAATTCTCATACCGGTTCGACGGGGAGGAAACGACTTGAATCGCGTATTCACACTCGACAGCCCGCACGGCGACGACCTCAAGTTCCATACGCTCGACGGCAGTGACGAACTCGGCCGCCTGTTCGAATTCCGGATCGAGGCGCTCGCCGACAGTCACAGCCTGTCGCTGAAGGATATGCTCGGCAAACCGGTGACGGTGCGGATCGAACAGCAGGATCTGTCCACGCGCTACCTGAACGGCATCGTAGCGCGCGCATCGCTGGCCGGCCGGCGCGCCGAGCGGTACTACGGCTACGAACTGATCGTGCGGCCATGGTTGTGGCTCGCGACGCGACGCTCCGATTGCCGGATCTTCCAGAACAAGACCGTGCCCGAGATCGTGCAGGAGGTCCTGTCGACGTACGGCTTTCCGATCGAGAACCACCTCGCCGAATCATATGTGCCGCGCGACTACTGCGTGCAGTACAACGAGACCGACGCCGCGTTCGTGTCACGGCTGATGGAGTTCGAGGGGATCTACTTCTGGTTTCGGCATGCCGAGGATACGCATACGCTGATGCTGGGCGACGCGATGTCGTCGCACACCGTGCTGCCCGGCTACGAGACGATTCCGTACATCGCGCGCGACCGCACCGCGATCGCCGACGAGGAGCATATCGACGGCTGGCTGCCCGCGCAGGAAGTGAGCATCGGCCGGCACCAGACCACCGACTACGACTACACGAAGCCGCGCGCCGATCTTTCGTCGCAGAAGGTCGATCCGCGCGGGCACGATCACGACGGTTTCGCGTCGTTCGAGTGGCCCGGCGGCTATCGCGACGATGCGCCCGGTGCGCATTACAGCCGCGTGCGGCTCGAGGAACAGCAGGCTGAACATGAGCGGGCGAGTGCGGATACCGACGTGCGCGGTGTCGCGCCCGGTTACCTGTTCACGCTCGAACATTGCCCGCGCGCCGACCAGAACCGCGAATACCTGATCGTGCGATGCCAGTACCGCTTTCAGGAGAACGCGTATGCGAGCGATCAGGGCGCGGAGGCTGTGGTCCATCAGACGATGATGCTCGTGCAACCGTCGAGCCTGCCTTACCGGTCGCCGCGCGATACGCCGCGGCCACGGACCAACGGGCCGCAGACGGCCACTGTGGTCGGGCCGCCTGGGGAGGAAATCTGGACCGACCAGTATGGGCGCATAAAGCTGCAATTCCGCTGGGATCGGTACGGGCAAAGCAACCAGGATTCGTCGTGCTGGGTGCGTGTGTCGAGCCCCTGGGCGGGTGGCGGGTTCGGGGGCGTGCAGATTCCGCGTGTAGGCGATGAGGTTGTCGTGGATTTTCTGAACGGCGATCCGGATGAGCCGATCGTGACCGGGCGGGTTTACAACGGCGAAAAGATGCCGCCGTGGGGGCTGCCGGGGAGTGCGACACAGAGCGGATTGTTGTCGCGGTCGTCACCGGGCGGGACGACTGACCATGCCAATGCGTTCCGGTTCGAGGACAAGAAGGGCGCGGAGCAGCTGTGGATGCATGCGGAACGGAATTTCGATGCGGAGACGGAGCTCGATCATTCGCTTTCGGTCGGGAACAACCATACGCATACCGTTGGCAACGACGAGACGATGCAGGTGAAGAACAACCGGCAACGGAGTGTGGGGCAGAACGAGACGGTGAATATCGGGCAGAACCGGATCGCGCAGATCGGGGCGAACGAGACGCATGGGGTGACGGGGAATCGCAGCGTGTCTGTCGATGGGAACAGTTCGCATACGGTGACGAAGGGGAATCACAACCTGGCGGTAGTTACCGGCACGCATGACGTCTTCGTCGAGGGGAACAGCACGCATGTCGTCGGTACCGGGTCGTATGCGACGAAGGTCAATACGGGAAGCCATTCCGTCGACGTGGCCCAGGTCGCGTCATTGGCGGCAGGCCAATACATCGACATGGGTGCCGGACAGAGCGGCGTAACGATCAACAAGGAGAACGTCGGGGTTCTGATTGGAGGACTGGCGAGCGATGTCGGTGTTGGCATTACCGGTCAGGTCGGCGGCGTCGATATCGCGGGATACGACAAGGGCGTGAACATCTCGGGTTTTGCGCAGGGCGTGTCGATCTACGGCGAGAACGATCTCAATCTTTCGGGCAAGTCGACCGCCAATCTTCAAGCGCCCACGGTGAACATCGACAACGGTAAGGCCAGCTGCAACGTCAATGTCAACGCGACGAGGATTGTCCTGGCGACCGGTGGCGGTTCCATCACGCTCGACGGATCGGGCGTGACGATCCAGGGGACGATTGCCCACATCAATTGATTTCGGCCGGTGCCTGCCGGTTGCGGATGAAGCATGGGAGACGGACGATGGAAAACGAATCCGATCAGATGATGGTCGATGAAACGCTCGAAGCGGAAACGGTCGAGGCGTTGCGCCGGTTATTCGCCAACGATGCGACGCCTGATCGCACGCCGCCTGCCGAACGCTGCGAATCGTCGACGATGATCGGCGAAGTGACCGATACCCATCATCCCGATACGATGGGGCTCATTCGCGTGAAGTGGACATTGCAGGACGACACCACGTGCGAACGCTGGCTCGAATGCGTGGACGGCGTGAAACCCCGCATCGGCGATCGCGTGCTGCTGCAATCGCCGGCGAACTGGCCCGAGTACCTGATCGCCGGGCTGCTGACCCGCAAAGGGCATGGTGAACCAGTCGAACCAGCGGTCGAACCCGCGATGGCGCTTTCGCTTGAAGCCGACAAGTGCGTGCAGATCGCAGATGCATCAGGCTGCCCGCTGCTGCAGGTGCGGGCCTCGCCAGACGGGCCTGTCGTGACGCTGCTGAACCGGAACGTGAATATCGAAGTTGCCGGCAAGCTCCGGTTGAGCGCGCAAACCCTCGAACTGGAGGGCGGACGAGGCGGTGTCGATATCCGAACAGAAGCGGACACCGTCGTCCGCAGCCGGTACGTTCGCCTGAACTGAGAAGGCGGCCCGACGTCATGCATCGTGAATTCTCCGCCATCGAATCGTCGCTCGAGGCGTTCATCGATCAGCCCGATGATCCGACGCTGTTGATCGAGGCATCCGACAACGACCTCGTGCCGGTTCTCAAGATGATGCAATCGCTCGACGAACGACTCGGCGATGCGGTTTTCCTGAATTTTCCGTTTCCGTGCGACTCTGCCGATGCGTATTTGCAGACATGCATGGAAGCGCTTGCACGTCAGATCGACGACGCAAGCAGCGCACGCATCGAACGTGGCGAAACAGGCTGGCCGCCGTTGCCGCTGACCTGCACCGACCCAAGGCGCGCGCCGGCGACACGGCTGCGCGATGCAGTCATGCACGTTCGCACGCTGATGCCGGAAGGCACCAAGGTCGTATGGGCATGGTTGCCGTCGCCGATGGGCGATTTCGGCGGCTTTGCGAAGCTGGTGCTGCAATGCCTGGCGCTGAACGGCTTTGAGGAGTGGATGGAAGGACATCGGTTCTGCATCCGCGACGACCGGAAGCATCCGTGCCTGATTCCACTCGCGCGCGAGAAGAAGGCCGAGCATGTGCTGATTCTTCCAGTTGACTTCTCGTCCGAGAAGGCAACCCGTCATCTGGTCGACATCGCGAACGATGCGGTGCATCCGATCGAGCAGCGCATGGGAGCCTTGATGCAGATTGCCGGGATCGACCTTGCGCATGGCCGGCTGCCCGAAGCCCAGCGCAAGTATTACGCGCTCTTTTCGTTTCATGTTGGGCGGAAGGATTCGACCGGTTGCGCGATCGCGTTGCACGGACTGGGTGACGTGGCGCTTCGCCACGGGTCGCCGCGCGATGCAAAGGACTGGTACCTGCGCGCATTGCCTGCCGCGCTCGATGGCCGGAATCTGCTGGTCGTACTCAACGCGCTGATGGCGACCGGTGGCTGTTGCAACACGCTCGGCGAGCATGCGAAGGCGGCGACTTATTTCGATCTGGCAAGCGGTGCGGCAGGCAGGCTGATGCTCGTGCATACGAAGATCGAGGCGATGGAGAAGGGCGGTGTCGCGTTGCTGTCATGCGGCCAGGCAGCGGAAGCGGCGAAAAGCTGGATCGCCGCGAAGGGATTGTGCGAGCAGTTTCGCTGCGAACGGCAGCGCATCAGCCTCCTTGATCGCCTCGTATCACTTTATGGAAACGCCGGGCTGAAAACCGAGGCGAGGGCGTACGAGCTCGAAAAAGATCCGCGGTACGTGGCCCAGTTGCGGGGAGCCATAGCGCCAGGCATACGCGACACGACAGCTGGATACGAGAAGGTACGACCATGAGTGAAACGGTAAGCCGTTTGACGCGCGCGTCCGGACCCACCGAGAGCCATGCCGCGTCGTCTGAATCGAAGACGGACACCGCGTGCGATTCGTTGCTCGGGACTGTCAAGTCGACCTTCGATCCGTTCAAGCAGACGTTCTCATCGGAAGGCGGAGCATTCCGCCACGTCAGTGAAGCGGTAAATGCGCTTGCGTCCGTACAGGGCATGCCGTCGCAGTTACTTAATACCGGTATTGCGCAGATCCCGCTGCTCGACAAGATGCCGGGGATGCCCGCAGCGACGATCGGCGTTCCTCACCTCGGCACGCCGCATGCGCATGCTCATCCGCCGAGCAACGGCTTTCCGTTACCGAGTGTTGGCCTGACGATCGGCAGCGGTTGCTTGAGCGTGTTGATCGGCGGCATTCCGGCCGCACGCGTGCTGGATATCGGCTATGCGCCGACTTGCGGCGGATTGACGCCTTACTTCGACATTCAGACGGGATCGAGCAACACGTTCATCGGCGGAATGCGTGCCGCGCGCATGGGAATCGATATGACGCGGCACTGCAATCCGATGGGGCATGTCGGGAAGTCGGAGGGGGAGGCGGCGAGCGCTGCAGAGAAAAGCGAGGAGGTGGCGAGCGAGGCGGCGCAGGTGACTGGCCGGGCAAAAGCGTTGGGGAGAGCAGGGAAAGCGTGGTCTGTTGGTAACGCGGCGCTCGGGCCGGCGTCGGGGGTGGCGACTGCGGCCGATGACGCATCCCAAGGAGAGATCGCTGCGGCGGCGATGATGGCTGCGCAGACAGCCGCGGATCTCGCGTTCATGATGCTCAGCAATCTGATGGGCAAGGATCCCGGTGTCGAGCCGAGTATGGGGACGTTGCTCATGGGCGATCCGACCGTGCTGATCGGCGGGTTTCCGCTGCCGGATTCGCAGATGATGTGGCATGGGGCGAAGCACGGGATCGGGAAGAGGGTCAAGGCACGGGTTGCGAACAGGCAGAAAGAAGTCAGCCCGTGCACCGACGGACATCCGGTCGATGTGGTCAGGGGTACGGCGGAAAACGAATTCATCGACTACAAAACGCACACGGCGCCTGCATTCAAGTGGGAGCGGTACTACTGCAGCGGCTGGCACAAACAAGACAGTCCGATTGGTTTTGGTTTTCGACACATTTTCCAACACGAGTTGCGCCTTCTGCGGACCCGCGCCATTTATGTTGACGCACGCAACCACGAATATCCATTTCCTCGGACCAGTGCCGGCCGTTATGAGGGATGCTTTGCCGGTTATGAGCTGGAGCAGTGCGATGAACGTCGTTTCGCGATCCATCATCCGCGGCTTGGAAGGATGACGTTCGAGTGCCTGGACAATGACACTCATGTTGCCCGGCTCGTGAATCATGTCAAAACGGAGTTCGAATACCGGTTTGTGTATGACGAAAGCGAGGTACTGATACATGTCACCCAGGAAGCCGAATGCAACCACCTTCGACAGACGATTGAATTTCGCTACGACGATTTCGGTCATATTTCAGCAATTTACCTCACACATCCGCAAGGGGAAAGTCTGTGTATTACTTACTATCGTTACAACCCATCCGGATGCATGGAGGTAGCAACTGATCCGCTCGGTGCAGAAATGTCATACGGCTACGACTCCCACGGAAGAATGACCCGTGAGACGGATGCGAACGGTTACTCGTTCTATTACGAGTACGACAACGAGAACCGATGTATTGACAGCAGGGGGCAGGACGGGTTGTGGCATGTCGCGCTCGACTACCAACCGGGCCGCACCGTAGTGACACGTGCCGATGGAGGCAAGTGGTCGTTCTTGTACGACAATTCGCGTACGGTGACACGAATCATCGACCCATATGGCGGAACGGCCGAGCGCTTAACCGGTCGCGACGGCCGAATTCTGAGTGAAATCGATTCCGGCGGACGCACGATGTGCTGGTTATACGACCGGCGCGGAGCAAACACCGGGCGGCTGGATCGCTGGGGAAACAGTTGGCCGACGAGGGAGGAAGCGCCAGCCTTGCCAAATCCCCTTACGCATAAGGTTCCCGCCACGCCGATTGGACTGTTGTATGGCTGGCTTCGAACATCGAACCTGCCAGATCGAATACTCCTGCCACCGGAGATCGATAGCGTTTCGACCACAGCTGTTCCAGCCGCCCGAATTACATCACCGCCTACCGAGCAATGCAATGCAGCCGGGCACATCATCAGCCGCACCGACATTTATGGGCATACAGAGCGCCTTCACTACGATGCTGCGGGCAATCTCGTGCAGTTGGGAGACAGGGACGGGCGCGCATATCGTTACAACGTCACGTCCTGGAATCTACGTGAAAGCGAGACGGGACCGATGGGCAATGCAGTCCGGTATCGATATACCGCCAAAGCCGAGATCGCTGCGATCGTCGACGCGAATGGCAACGAGAGCGTCTACCGTTACGATTTCAAAGGTCGAATTCAAAGCGTAACGCGGCACGGTGTGTTGCGCGAAACCTATAAATATGACACCGGTGATCGATTGATCGAAAAGCGGGATGGGTGCGGCAATCTGCTGCTCCATTTTGAGATCGGCGACAACGGCCTGCACAGCAAGCGGATGCTGTCGAGTGGGGCCACTCATTCCTACCACTACGATTCGCGCGCGAATATTACAAAGGCCTCGACGGACAGGTTCGACGTTAAGTTGACCTACGACTCACAAGGCCGGCGCACTTCGGACAAACGTGATGGCTTGGGCGTCGAACACGTTTACGTCAAAAAATCGCTAGCCCGCACCACTTATCTTGATCGATATACCGTCCATTATGAATCTGTCGGCCATGGCGAAATACTCATTCATACGCCAGAGGGCGGTAGCCACCGTCTTGTGCGTTCACGCGATGGACAGGTTCTGCTATGCCTCGGCAACGGCACAAATATTCTCCAAACATTCGATGCGTACGGTAGATGTGTCGGACGAACCAGATGGGTGTCGGATCAACCGGAGTCCGTGCATTGTGTGACGTATGCATACAGTGCCATGGGGGAACTGCGAAGCGTAACCGATAGTGCAACGGGTACGACCGAGTACCAATACGACGCCACGCACCGCTTGATTGGCGAAACTCGCAACGGATTTCCCGCGCGACGCTTCCAATATGACGCGGGCGGGAATCTTCTGTCATCGTCGACATGCGCGTGGATGCGCTACACCGAAGGCAACCGACTCTCGGTAGCGGCGACGGGAATATTCCGCTACACCGACCGAAATCACCTTGCGGAAACGATCACCGGCGACAACCGTCGTACCGTCTACCGCTATGACAGCATGGACTTGCTGGTAGCGATCGATTGGAATGACCAACAACACTCCTGGGCCGCGGAGTATGACGGACTGTGCCGCCGCATCTACAAGTCCATCGGGGAACAGCGCACCGACTTCTTTTGGGACGACGACCGCCTTGTAGCCGAGAGGAGGCCGGACGGACGCCTGCGTCTATACGTATACCCGTGCGAAACCGCCTATGTTCCGTTCATGCTCATCGACTACGAATCCGTGGATGCAGAGCCGAGTAGCGGAATAGCTTATTTTCTCCAGCACAATCAGGTTGGACTGCCCGACCTGATCACGAATCAAGAACGCGGCGTCGTCTGGAAACCCGACGATATCGATCCATACGGTGCCATTTCCGTTTCAAAAGAAAGCTTGATCGACTACGATCTGCGCTTTCCCGGTCATTACCATGACGTCGAAGCCGGCATACATTCCAATCGGTTTCGATCTTACAGTCCGATACTCGGGCGCTACCTGCAATCGGATCCCGCCGGACAGGCAGGCGGCATCAATTTATATGCGTATTCGGCCAATCCGATCGTCAAGGTGGACGTTCTGGGGTTGGCGGAAAGTGGTTGCGGATCCAGCCTCGGCGAAGAAGTCGCAGACAACAAGAAAAAGGGTGCCGAAACCGAGAAAGCACACGACGCGCCCTCACACAGCGAGCACGACCTCGACGTGCTTCGGCAAGAGCTTGGGGCACTCGCACAAGCTGCCTGGCAGAAGATGAAGGATGCCAATGCTCGAGGCGACCGAACGGTCACGCTCGACGACGGGACTGTCTTGAAGACCGGCGACACGACGATGGGGCCATGTCTTTCGGTTGTGAAGGACTTGACAACGGGTGCCATCTACTACGGACAGAACACCGGAAAGCGACCGCGTGGGCTGCGTTCACCGCTCAAGGAGCAGACTGAAAAAGTCGCGATCGCCAACGAGGAAAAAAGTCCTTCCCCATATCCAAACAATCCTGGGTGGACGCGAAACAAAGGCATCCCGGGTTCGCACTCCGAAGTACAGGCGGCCAACCAAGCGTTGGAGGCACGGCCTGATGCCCAACTCAACGAGTTGGCTGTCTATAATGTTCGCACGGAAATGGACAAGGCAGACGCTGGCGAGCCCATGCCTCGATGCGACAACTGCAAGCCAATTACTGACGGTATTATTGCTCTAACCGACTAAGAGGTACTTCCTGATGCAACGCATTCTTTCCAGTCAACTCGAGTATCCCGGAGACGGTCTCTATTATCTCGATGGCGAGCCGTTTTCCGGAATTTCTTATACGCTCCGAGACGGATGGGAAAAATCAGAAACGGAAATCCGCCAGGGATTGCAGTGGGGTACAACGAAAGAGTGGTACGAGCCGGGGCGACCAATGCGGGAAGCGACCTTCTTCAAGGGCGTACTCCATGGACGTGCACGTGAATGGCATAAGAATGGCCAGCTTGCCGAGGACGGCGAATATGAATATGGCATCACCCTGTGGGAGAAAAGCTGGGATGAGAGCGGCGGACTCCTGGACGACTTTCAGTTGAGCGAGGATGACGAGGATTTTCAGGTTCTGCAAGAGTATCGGGCCTTGTATCGAAAAGACGATTCCGCGTAGGTAGCCCACAGAAAAGGCGGTTGCCGCAGCCGGATTGCTGCGACAGCCGCCCACATCGGAACATGAGCGACGGACCTTGGAAGCCGTCGCCCGTGTCGATTTATAATTTGACATAACGTGAATTATCGATAATTTGTGTTGTAGTAGCTTTTTAGAAATGTCGTGTTCTAGCCATTTAGAAATGTCGTGTTTGGACCTCGGTAAGCTTGCCGGCTCCCCGTCAGATCATGGAGCCTGCGATGCACCGAACAGCTCTGGTGACATTGAACATGCGAGAACTCGACCGTCTGAAGGTAATCCAGGCCGTGGTGGATTTGGGCTTGAAGCCTGGCTGCGCGGCAGAACGGCTGGAACTGACGACACGACAGATTCGCCGACTGGTCGCCCGGCTGCGAGAACACGGGCCTCAGGGTCTCGTGTCGGGACGGTATGCGAGGCCCAGCAACAACCGGCTGGACGCGGTAATTGTCGACCGGGCGCTATCGCTCATCCGCGATCGCTACGCCGATTTCGGACCGACACTGGCCTGCGAGAAGCTCTGGGAATGCCACGGCATTCGGCTGGCCAAGGAGACAGTCAGGAAGCTCATGACGGAGGCAGGTTTATGGGTGCCGCGTCGGCAGCGACCGCCGAAGGTTTATCAGCCGAGAGCGCGCCGGGCGTGTCTGGGCGAACTGATCCAGATCGACGGCAGCGACCATCGATGGTTCGAGGAACGCGCGCCAGCCTGATGTATGTGGACGACGCGACGAGCCGACTGACAATGGCCATACGGCGCAGCTTCTCAACGGGTATCGAATCGAAACGCCGGCGGGCATCGATGCCCTTCTCTCGCCGCGATGCCGTGCAGGGACCTGAGCGGGATCATCAACTGGCGTTTGCCGGCATCGCCGCTGCCGATCGTCCAGCACGAAGCCATGCTCAAGCGCTTCATACGTCACCTAGCAACCACCTACCCGACGCTGGACAGGCTCCTCAACATATCTGCAAACAGGCTCGCCGCACGGGTTCGGCCGGTTCTTTTCGACCACAGCAGGCCCAGATCACGCGACAACTCCGGGCCCGTTATGCGCAACAGATTGACGTGTTCGAAGCGCGCTCCGGCGCTTTCCGGGACGATGGTTGCGAGCTGCCCCTCGGCCGCGACGGCGAGAAGCGACTCGGCAGTATCCATTTCTACCGCGACCTGCAGACACGCGCCGACATCCCTGAACGTCTGCTCGATCAGGATGCGCGTCGAAAATCTCGACGTGAGCAGTGCCAACGGGATCGCATCAAGCGCTTTCCACTGGATCCGGCGCTTCTTCGCGAGAGGATGACTCCGGCCGACCGCCAGTACCAGTCGCTCCGTGAACAGATACTCCGATTCGACATCGTCCCGCGACGCTGGATGAAACGCGATGCCGAGATCAAGCGCGCCCAATGCGAGGTTTTCCTCCAGCTCCGCGGCCAGGAGATCCCGAACCGCAATCTGAACTTTCGGGTAGCGCTGATTGAAGGTCGCGACCGCACCAGGCAGAAATGAAATCGGAAACACCGGGATGGCACCGAGGGTAAAGACACCTGCCTCGAGTGCGTTGAGCTCCTGCACGGCCCGTTTGGCGTGCATCGCTTCGTTGCATGTCCGCGCGGCATAGTCGCGAAAAATGCGCCCTGCCTGCGTGAGCCGAATGCTGCGCCCCACCCTGTCGAACAGCGGCGTGCCCAATTCCTCTTCGAGCTGATGCAGCGCGTGCGACAGCGTGGATTGCGCGACGTACATCGTTTCGGCGGCCCGCGACAGGTTGTTCAATTCAGCGATGGCCAGAAAATAGCGAAGGTGCCGCAATTCCATAGGTACCTGACGTGGTTTCTTCACGATGCTGCCCGGTCACGCTCGAGCGAGCGTGTAAGTCGATTGCGCCAGCGTAGCGACATCGATCGATGCTGTCGAACGGTTTAATCTAATTAATTCACTTTTTGGATCGCCGACGGCCACTTATCATCCGGCCTGTTGCCGGTCGCTGACGCATGCGGCACACGATCGACATGACTGTCGTTGCCTGAAACCGTGAGATCCAATCCGGAGCCTGAAATGAACGATGCCATCTTGCGACACCCGACGCCCCTGTCCATCAAGGAATCCTGGGCTCGGGAATTCTCGGAGGCGATCGAAGTTCCTGCGGGTGCAAAAACCATTACGTTGAGCGGCGTCGGCGCATTGCCATGCAATCGGGAAGCCGGGCCGCTTACGGTCGAGTACTTCGGCGACATGCAAACGCAGACAAGAAGCGTACTGGACCAGATTCGGCAGATCCTGGAAGCCAAGGGGTATGCACTTGGCGATATCGTCACGGTACAGGCGCTGTTCGTCGCTGATCCGGCGAATGACGACATGCCGAACTTCGACGCTTTTTCCACGGTCTATCGCGACCATTTCGGGTCGGCGGCGCAGCCGAATTTGCCCACTCGCACGCGCGCCCAGGTGGTGCGGCTGGTCGAGCCCGGCTGGCTGGTCGAAGTGACCGTGACCGCGGCAAAGGTTGTCAACACCTGAAGCGCCCAACGCCGGCACGCAATGCGTGAAGATGCAGCGCTTCAATGCAGTATGGATTGCTGCATCGAAGCGTGATCGCGTCGAAGCCTGTCAGTTCAACTCCCGGTCATCATCAGGATTCCAAATCACATCAAGTGCTCTCGAGGGTGAACCGGCAGAGCCGAAGATCGCAAAACTGACGGCGGCCAGCAGCCATGCTGCCAGGCCACCGTAAAGCATGACCGAGCCGAAGCTCAGGATGCCATCGCGGACTTGCACGTCATCCAGTCGAGTTCCGGCAGACTACAAAGCACCCGAATCCGCAATTTTCTTGCGCTGCTCCACAAGGATACTGATGAACGCCCTGATCCTGCCCAGCATCTGCGCACGGGTCGATGGTGCGTTTCATCACTGTCCGGAGGCTGTCGATCATCCGCGATCTCTACGCCGATTTCGCCCCGACGCGTCAAACCAGATACGCCGCCACTTCCTCCGGCGACAGGAAACGCACCAGCGTCACAGACGGGTTCTGCGCCGGATGGCACACACCGTTGAAGCCGTCCCAGCTCCTCCGGATACCCTCTTCCGTCTCCAGCGCGATCAGCACGCATTTGCCGTGCTTGCGGTGGCTGCGCAACGACGCTTCGCCCCATGCGAGCGCCAGGTTGTCGACCAGCACGCCGTTCGCGTACGCATGCCCCCGCAGCCAGTGAAACTCCGAGGTGTCCTGCTCTTCGTCGCCGCTCCTCGGCGCGATCGGCTTGCCCACGCGCAGCGTCCGCGCATGCTCACCGATCAGGCGCTGCAGCAGCGTGAACGCGTGGAACGTGTTATTGACCGCATGCGCGCTGGCGACGAAGCCCGTGCCGGAAGCCGGCAGCACGACGACGCACTCCGGTTCGTAGCTCAATGCCGACGCGGCGCACAGAAAGTGCAACTGCTCGAACGGCAAACTGTCGTTGTCGGCCATCCGGTCCAGCAACGCCTGCAGCGCAGTGTCGGCGACAAGATCGCGGTGATTGTCGCGATCGCGCATCAGCATCGCCATCAGCGGCAGGACGAGCGTATCGACCGCATCCCGCAGCGCGTCGACTTCCCGGCCCTGTCGCCCGTCGAGTGCATCGAGCCGCTGCCGGGCCACGTGCCAGTCGCGCCGTTCGTCGTCGGTGGCTTCATCGTCGTCATCCTCGACTGCCCTTGCGCAATACGGCGCAAGTTCAGGCAGCCACGCCCCAAGCCGCGCCAGCGCGGCCGGAAACAGGATGCGCGGATCGGCCCCGCTCTCGACGATCGCGCCACCGAGCAACGCCAGCAACGCCGCACGATTCGGATGCAGCACCGGCAGCTCGGCCGCACAAGCGTGCAGGATGGCATCGGCGCGGGTACGGTCCTGCGCCTGCGCACGCAATGCGTCGACTTCGGTCAGTTCGAAGAAATCGTCCAGCGTGAAGAGATCGGCTTCGTCGAGTACGGGCCGGTGCAGGACGGCAAGGAGTTCAGGGGGCAGTTGCGTCATGGTTGGCGCTGCAGGAACGGAAGAATGTGCGATATCGGCATGGCCGAGGCGGACGGTCGGGCGGCTTGAAGACGTGCGGTTCAGTCGGTCATTCAAATTCGAAGCCTTTGTTCGGCGCGTGCTCCTCGTCGATATACGTGCCCTGAAAATCCACGTCGCTGCCGTGGCCGAGCACGTTCCCGCACTGACCGCGCTGTTCGACTTCCATCTGCGCGCCGTGAATGGCGAAATCGAGCTGGCAGCCGTCGGCGCCAACGTGGAATGCCTTGCCGTCGGCCCGCACGACGGCGTCGGCCTTGTATTCCCGTCCGCTGTTTTCACCGTTCCATGACGATGCGTTGAATGTCAGCCGTGCTGCATCGGCATACGGATTGACAAGAATCATGATGATTCCGCCGCGGTTGCGCGGCAACGGCTTGGACGAAATCTCCAGGAGTGTCCAGGTTTGCGACCAATGGAAGTCGTTGATGTCGCGCACGATGTCGGGGTTGGTCTGGGAAAGCTGCTGCAGCCGCCGGAGATAGCTGGTGCGCAGGCAGTCGACGTCTTGTCCGCAGGCGTCCCGCTGGATTCGCCAGCCACGCTGATAGCTCTTCAATTCATTGAGGCCGGAGTCGCCGTGCGACCGGTCAACGCGTTGCGGCGCAAGCGACCACGCGATCGCGAGCTGATCGTCGAGTTTCGACAACTCCGGGACCGCGCATATCGTTTGCTCCGTCGGGTGTCTGGCCAGATGGCAATTGAAGGAGGCGGCGTGTACGGCGCCGGCGAACCAGAAGGACGCCGGCAGGAGTGCAAGGCGGGCCAGCATCCGGAGGGTAATCGTTGTCTTCATGTCGGATTCGATGAGGGTGAAGGGTCACGCGTTACTCGCGCATCCCCTCCAGATCGCGGATCAACTCGCTCGCCGAGATCTCGTCGAGGGTCGACAGCGCATCAGGCTCGCGAATGCTGCCCCAGTTCGACGGCGCACCGGCCTGCAACACGCCAAGTTCCTGATCCGGATTCATGTCGACCGCACCGACGAAGATCCCCGGATCCAGCGACAGCTCGATCACCTTGCCTGCGCCGAGCGGCTTCGTGAAATACCAGATGCAGCCGGCATCCTCCACCTGGCCGCGCCGCCAGCCCTTGTTGACGAGCCCGAGCACGCGGCCGGTCGGCACCTTGACGCCCTTCCAGCGCTCGAGCTTGCGCCCGTCGCGCTCATCGTCGGTCAGCCGGTACACGTCGCGACCGAGCTGCGCGAACGGCTGCAGCAGCTCGTAGTCGGCGAACACCTGCCCGAACGCGGCGGCATCGGCCGGCGCGATTTCCAGCGCATGCGGCACCCCGACGCGGATCGTCGCGCCTTCCGGCAACGTGAACGCGTCGTCGTCGGCGGTCGCCGCGGTGCCGTCTTCCGCCACGCGGAAGCAGGCCTTCAGCGTGCCGCCGAAGTTGCCGCCATCGTCGACTTCGTACACCCCCCACACGAGGCGCTGGACCAGGTGGCGCACCAGCGGATGCTCGGCGAGAAACGCGCGAAACACCTCGGGCGTCCAGCGGCGGCGCCCGCACATCGCCACCTCGAGCCGCGCGACCTGCTGGCTCGCGATGGTGCGTGCATCCTTCTTCAGCAGCTTGAAGCGCTCGACCGCTTCCTTGCCCTTCACGGGATCGTCGGTCTTCTTCGGCTTCGGCAGGTCCGCAAGCCGCGCGCCGGCCACGCCGTCGGCGCCGGTCTCGCGCACATACGGCTTGAGTGTCTCGTCGAAGCCCACCCGGAATGCGCGCGGGCCGAAGTCGAGCAGCATCGTGCCGTGTGCGTCGAGCCCGAGATCCGGCGCGAGACGGTCCTCCAGTTCCTCGGACGACAGCCCGCGTGCTTCCGCGATCGCATCGATCTTCTCGCGCGCACGGTCCTGCAGCGCGCGGAACTTGACCTTCTGCGCAATGCCGTTGAGCAGCATCAGCGCGACGTCACTGCCGATCGAGGCCAGCACGTCGAGGCCGGTTGCCGCGCGTGCATGCGCCGATTCGCCGGGCCACGTGCGGATCAACGGCGTCAGCTTGCGTGCGGTGTCGTCGTTGCCGAACAGGCCCAACGCGGTGAGCGCCCAGCCCTCCTTGCCCGGCGCGCCGGCATCGAGCCATGCGTTGAAGCAGTCCCACGCGAAATCGGACAGCGACTCGGCCGTGCACGCGTCCTTCACGACGTCGATGCCGCCGTAGATCTCTTCGCTGGTCGGGAACGTCAGCATCTGGCCGAGATGGTCGAGCGCGTCATCCGGCAGCGCCTTGCCGTTCTTCAGCACCGGCCGGCGCCAGCCGCGCGGCTGCCAGAAATCAGGCAGCTTGCTGCGCTTGGTCGGGAAACGGTCGAGCGGGCTCTCGTCGAGCACGACGCGCACCGCCTGCGGCACCGCGTCGTCGGCATAGCGCGCGGCGACGTCCATCAGCAACGCCTCGTGGCCGTTCGCCTGCAGCAAACGCAGCGCCGCGCCGGCGCAGTCGCGCGCTTCGCCCGGCTTGCCGAGCGACGGCGCGATCAGGCCGCTGGCCGCATGCTCCGGAAACTTCAGCAACCAAGTACGGCCGTCGTCGCGCAAGGTCTTCAGCTTCACGAACGCGCGGGCCGCGATCGGCGCGCATTCGACGGCGCCGTAATTCAGCGCGTAACCGAAATTCTCGGTCGGCTTGTTGCGCACGGTTGCGATGAGGCCGGGCAACGCGGGCAGTCCGAAGGTCGCCATCAGCAGGTTCACGCCCGCCGTGCTGTATTCGCCCGCCACCGCGTTCCAGATGTCGACGGCCACCGCGGCCGGCAACAGCGTCAGGTATTCGACGCGCAGCGAGTACCAGAAGTACCGCTCGCGCTTGCGCTCGTCGATCATCGCGCGCCATGCGGCGACGAACGCCGGCGCGTCGCCTTGCCGGATCGCCTTCGCGGCAGCCTCGCCGAGCGGCCCGAAGTACTTTTTGTGCGCGTCGAAGCCGAGGCCGGCGACCAGCGTCATCGTGTCCTTCGCCGCCGCGGCGAGTCGCTTCACCTCCCACTGGTCGGGCGTTTTCGCCTGGTTGCGCTTCGCTTCGTCCCAGCATTCGATTGCGGCCAGTTCGAGCGGCTCCAGCGTCAGCGCCGCCGCCTTTTTCTGCCGTGCAGCGAGCCACGGTGGCGCCGCCAGCACGCCCGGCAATTCCTCGGCCGATGCGACGTCGGCCGGGCCGGCCAGCAGCGCGAGAAGCTTGTCGATCACGGCCTGGGCCGGCGCGTCGAGCCACGGCCGCAGCCCGTCGACGTGCACCGTATGCGCGCGCAACAGGCGCGTCAGGCTCGGGGTCAGCAGCCCGGCGTCCTTGCCGCCCGCGGCCACGAGTCGCGACAGCGCGACCATGCCCGCCAGCGGCCAGCGATCGAGCGACAGCGACAGGCGCGCGAGCGCGCCTTTCGAAGCACTGGCGACCTTCGCCAGCGCAGCCACCGCGTCGGGCGTGCCGATCGCGGCGAGCGCGTCGCCCGCCGCATCGTCGCCGGCGCCGCGTTCGAGCACGTCGAACGCGGCCGTGCCGCGCTCGCGCAGCACGGTCGCGACCAGCCGCGACATCCCCCAGAATGAATGGCCATAGCTATCCGGCCGGATCTTCGCGGCCACCGCGATCGCATCGGGATCGGTCGCGGTCAGCAGCATCCAGTGCAGCGTCTCGGGCACGTCGCGCTCGGCGCCCAGCCGGCGCACCAGTGCATTCGACACGTGCGGCGCATCGGGCAGCAGTAGTGCGGGTACGGGCTGGCGAGTCGGGTGCAGCGCCGGCAACGCGGCCTCGATTCTGTCGACGCAGGCCTGCCAGTCCGTATCGCTCGCCGCGGCAAGATGCTCGCGCAGCGCCGCCTCGGTGCCGACGATCGGCCCGCGCCAGCTACCGCGCACCGGGCCTTCGACATTCGTAGAGAAACGATGGACGCGGCCCTGCGCCTGACGGTCGTAGTCGGCGTGCACCTGGATTTTCAACGCGTCGAACAGCACGTCGATCGCGCCCGTCAATCCGTATTGCGCGACCATGTAGTCGACGACCGGGCGGCCGATCGTGGTTTCGCCGTGGGAGTCGCCCAGGAGCATCGCCAGCGCGAACAGCGCGGCGTCGGCTTGCGCATCCGCCACCGGCCCGGCGATCGGCGTACGCGCGGCCAGCCGGTCGAGCATCCGCTGCACGGCCGGGCGCAGCGCCGCATCGGTCGCGCCGATGTCGACCGAGTAACCGTTCTTGCCTTCGATCTTCAGCCACGCAGCGCGCACGTCGAGCACGGTCACCGCGACGGGAAAACGGCGCGACGCATACGCATCGCGCTGGATCTGCGGCGACAGCCGCACGGGATCGCCTTGCATCAGCCACGGCGGTGCGCCGGTGTCGACGATTGCGGGTGCGGCAGGCGCCGGCGCGGCGGCCGCCTCGGTTGCTACCCACTCGCCGAGGGCCACCGCAGCCGCCTGCGCGTGCTCGAGCACGTTGGCCGACGTTCCCCAGCCATACAGCAGGCGGCGCGACTTGAGCAGGTCGAACGCCATCGCGGCGCCCCGGTCGCCTACATCGTAGCGGCGCTTGATCACGGCGACCGTCAACGTGTCGCCGGGCTTCATGTCGCCGTTCGCGATCTGCGCGCGCACGGCCTCGAAGACACGCTCGCACTGGGCATCGAAACCTTCGGCCGCGACGGGCGGCACGGGCACGGTGGCAGCGGCCGTCAAAGGCGGCGTCGATGCGGCCGGCCCGGCCGACGGCGTGAGCGGCGCACCATTCTCGGCCTTCGCCGCTGCGGGTTGCGCGCTCGCCGCCGACTCTGCATCCGTCGACGCCTGCGGCGCAGCGGATGAGGTCGCCGGCGACGCGACGGCCGGCGGCTTCGCGGCAGTCGCGCCGATGCTGGCGCCGGCCGCCACCGCGACTTCGGCATAGCCCTTGCCGGTCTTCTCCTTGACGAGCTTGTCGAGCGCGACGCGCGCCTTCGCTTCGTCCGCGAACGACTTCGTCTGGCTCTGGCCCGCGGTGCCGATGCGGCCCCAGCGGATATTGAGCCCGGAGCCGTCCTGCTCCACTTCCCAGAACTTGCTGGAATTGCCTTCGATCAGTTCAAAACGACGCATCCGTTCCCTCTCACTCGGATCGACGACGCAGCACTATGCCGCGTCCGCATGCCATGGCCGCCAGGCAGCCACGACGCCCTCTCGTTCATTCACCCCGTGGCCCGTGCAGCCTGCACGACTCGCGGTGTCGGGCGCTGCCTGCTCGCCCGGTCGACGGTCATGCCGTCATCGCTCGACGATGCCCAGCAGCAGCAACGTCAGCGAACCCAGTTGCGCCAGTACCGACGCCGATTGTGCACCGCGCAGGCCGTCGGTCAGCGCGCGCAGCAACCGGCCCGCGTGTGCGAGGCCGGCCCGCTCAAGCCGCGTGGCCTGCGCCAGCGCACGCTCGATCGCGCCGCCGCCCTGATGGCGCATGCCCTGTCGCAGCCACTCGGCCAGCAGCGCCAGCGTGTCCTCCGCGAGCGCGACCAGCGCGGGCACCGGCTCGCGCCCGCCGGCCAGCGGCAGCAGTTGCGGCGGCGCCGCTTCGGTCTGCAGCACGACGGCGCGCTGTGCGGTCAACACGGCCAGCGGCCGCATCACGGCCGTGCCCGCATGCAGGCGCACGGTGCCCGCCAGCGCACGCAACGCGCCCCATTCGCCGGACAGCGCGCGCGCCAGCGCATCGATCGCACCGGGCGCCACGGCGCGATGCGGCAGCGCGAGGTGCAGCGCATCGTCGCCGTCCGCGTCGGCCGTCCCGGCTTCCCCCTGTGCAAGCCGCGCGTGCAGCACCTGGGCGGCCGCATCCCAACGGACCGACCGCACGACCATGGGCTCGAACGCAACGACGTGCAGCGACCCGGCCGCGCCGGCTGCCGCGCCGTTCGCCGCCTGTCTTGGCCGCACGAAGTCGGGCAACGCGTCACGCAGGTGCGCGACGAGCGCCGCGATGCCCGGCTGGCGGATCGGCGCGACGAGATCGTCCCAGGATGTCGGTGACAGCGGCAGCACGCCTGTCTGCCGTACGCCGGCCGCCATGTCGACCGCACCGTTGGCGCGCCGCTTGGCGGCCTTCGTGACAACTTGCCCGGCGGCGATCTGCCGCAACGGAAAACCTGCCACACGGCGGCCTGCCAGATCCGGTGCACGGCCGCCGGCCGCGACGTCGGCGGCACGCGGCCAGTTTCGCGTCAGCACCATCACGGTCTGCGTGTCGGGATCGGCGAACAGCACGCTCGCCCCCTCTTCCGCTTCGTCGGCCCACAGCTCGACGCCGAGCGACACCAGCCGCAGATGATCGAGCTCGACCTCGCCCTTCACGCCGATGCCGAGCATCTGGCGGGCCGGCACGGCGGCCCCCTCGCGCTGCGTCGCGGCGGATATCGCCGCGCGCAGGCGCGCCCACAGTTCGGCCAGCACACGCACGAGCCGCAGCGGCTCGAAACGGCTGCTGCGTGCGTGCTGCGCATGCACGAGCTGCCACGCTTCGTCGAGCGCGTCGTCGACCCACTGCCAGCCGCGCTCGCGCAGGCGGCCACGCAGCGACTCCACGCGCGCGGCCAGCGCGATCGGCGGCTGGCTCGAACCGTCCAGCCACAGCGCGTGTATCAGCCTGTCGAGGTCGGCGATCAACGCGTGCGCCGCGTCGTCGCGCAACGGCGACCGGTCGTCGTCACTCTCGCCTGCGTCGCCGGCCGGCGGGCGCACCTCGACGATCGTCTCCGATCCGCCGTCGGCCGGTACACCGGCCTGGCGGAATGCCCAGACGGCCACCACGACGTGCGCGCAGCCGCTGCCCTGCCGGCAGTCACAACGCGCATGCGCGAGCGAGCGGCGCGAGAAGAACCGCACGGTGCACATCGGCAGGCGTGCAACCGGCGACGACTGCGCGCCGGCCCCCGGCTGCACGGCCACGACGGGCCGGGAGGCCGCCATGCGCGCGGCCTGTTCGAGCACGGACGGCGCGAAGCTCGCCGCCAGCGCGGCGTCGTCGAAATCGGCAGGGCTCCATGTGCGATCCGCGGACGACGTCACGTTCGCGTCGTTATCCGGCGGTGCATCGCACGAACCGTCGCGCGTCTCGCCGTTCGCCACATCGTCGGGATTGCAGAGCGTTTCACCGCGCGTATCGGCCTGCCCCGTCTTGCCGTCTTCGCCTGCACGCACATCGCCCGGATCAGCCGCATCAGCCGCTTCGTTCGCCTGCCTGCCCGCCTGGTAGGCAAGCACCAGCATCACGCGATGCCGGCACATGCCGCTCGCGGTGCAGTTGCACGTCGCGTCGCGCAAGGTCCGACCCGGCGGCAGGCTGGTACGCACGCCGTCGTCGAACGATGCGTGCACCGTACCGTCGCCGTCGACGGCCAGCGCCGGCACCGCGCCGGCTGCGACATCCTTCTGTGCGCGCTTGACGAACCCGGCGTTGGCGAGCGCCGTCAGCGCTTCGGGCGTCAGTTCGAGCAGGTCGTCACGGATCGGCGCGCTCATCCCTGCACCTTCTCGGCGAGCCACGCGGCCAGTTGCCCGGGCGTCATCGCGCCGACTTGCGCACCGGCGTTCACGAGCCGCGCGGCCATCTCGCGGTCGTAGGCGGGCTCGGCTGCCGAATCGAGCGCGGCCAGCCCGAGCACGCGCGCGCCGCTCTCGGCCAGCGCCTTCACGCGGCGCACGAGCTCGTAGCCGCTGCCGCCTTCATAGAAATCGCTGACCAGCACGATGATCGTGCGTGCGGGATTCGCGACGCGGGATTGCGCATACGCGACGGCCTTCGCGATGTCCGTGCCGCCGCCGAGCTGGACCTTCATCAACAGCTCGACCGGGTCGGATACGTCGGCGGTCAGGTCGACCACCGACGTATCGAACGCCACGAGCCGCGTGCGCATGCCCGGCAATTGCCACAGGCATGCCGCCATCACCGCGCTGTGAATCACCGAGTTGACCATCGACCCGCTCTGGTCGACGAGCAGCACGATGTCCCACGGCTCGACGTGGCGACGCGTGCGACTGTTGAAGACCGGCGTGTTGAGATACAGCTTGCGCCGCTCGGGATGCCAGTGACGCAGGTTCGCGGCGAGCGTGCGGGTGTAGTCGAAATTGCGCGCGATCTTCATCCGCGAGCGCCGGCGGCGGTCGCGCGTACCGCTGAAGGCCTGCCGCACCTCGGTCGCGAGCCGCTCCATGATGCGCCGGACCACCTCGGCAACCAGCCGCCGTGCGGCCGCCAGCACCTCGGGATTCATCAGGTGCTTCGTGTGCAGCACGGCGCGCAGCAACGATTCGGACGGCTCGATCCGCTCCAGCACGTCGAGGTTCGTGACGACTTCGTCGATGCCAAAGCGCTCGACCGCATCGCGTTCGAGCCGGTCGATCACCTCCTTCGGAAACAGCGTGTGGATCGTGTTGATCCAGTCCGGCGTGCTCAGCGCGGACGGCCCGAGGCCGGCACCGCGCTCGCCACGCTGCGCGCGATCGTCGTCGCGACCGTACAGCCATTCGAGTGCCGCATCGGCGGCCTGCGCGTCGGCGCCCGGCTTGCCGCACGCGGCTTCGGCCGGTTCGCCGAGCAACAGGCGCCAGCGTTCGAGCGGACCGGGAATGTTCAGCGGCATGGCAAGACTCGCGGAAACCGCGCCGCGCCGTGCCGAGACGGCGCGACATCGTCGTGGTGAAGGAAGAAGAAGCCGGGCGCGCGGCGGCCCGTCGATCGGCACGTCACGACGCCTCCGGGTCGGGCGTGAGCCCCCAGCGGCGCAGGCGGCCGAGCACCTGTGCCTCGATGCGCGCGGCGTGCGCGGCCTCCTCGGGCGATGCTTCGTCCGCGTGCCGCTCCGTCAGTACCCGACGCGACAGGTGCGTCGCGTCGTGCAGCGTGAGCACCTGGTCTGCGAGCCGCCCGCGCTCTTGCGGCGGTAGCCACGCGAACGCGCCGCGCAGCCCCGGCAGCGCGAACACGAAATCGGTGTCGTCGAGCGCGCGCACGGTCGCATCCATGCCCGCGACGAAGGCTGGCGCGCTCGCCAGCGTCTCGCGCGCCAGCGCAAGCAAGCCGCCGAGCGCATCGCCGAGCGCGGCGGCCGGCATCGCCTGCAGCAGCGCCATCGCATCGTCGATGCGGGCGACGGGTTGACCGTCGTCGACACCGGCCTGCTCGGCAAGGCCTAACAGCGCCCCGAGCGCCGCGCCGCGACTCGCGGGCGCCGCCGCCGTATCGGCCGCCTTGCGCCGCCAGACGGCCAGCGCGCGCAACGGTTCGATCGCGAGCGGCGTGTGAGCGACACCAACGACACCGTCGACACCGGCCAGCACGTCGGCCACGATCCGGCGCAGCGCGACGTACCCGTGCACGTGGGCATCGAGATCGGCCGGCGGCAGCGCGGCGGCCGGCTCCAGCAACCATAGCGCGCGATCGAAACCGGCCTCGACGACGATCCGCAACACCGGGGCATCGCTCATGCCGAGCAGATGGCCATGACGCAGCAGCGTATGCAGGTTGCCGAGCGCCGGTGCGAGCGCCTCGAAGCGCTGCTCGCGCGCGACCGCATCGCGCAGCGTGTCCAGCAACGCGGTGCTCAGCGCTGCCAACCCGGCCCACGCGGCACGGTTCAGGCCATCCGCGAGCGGCGCGATGCGGCCGCCCGCCTCACGCAATTCATCCTCGAGCCGTGCGCGCGCCGCGTCGGACAGCGTCGCGCCCCACGCGCCGGCTTCGATCAGCGCCGCCTGCTGCTCGAGCGGCTCGCCGAGCTGCCAGACCTCGTCGCGCTCGCCCGACATCGCCAGCTGTGCGCCCTGGCGGCGCACGATGCCCGGCACGCGCAGCAGCGCCAGCCGGTGCAGCACGCGGCTGCGCGCACGACCCTGGTCGGTCAGCAGGTCGAGCGTCAGCGTGCCGTGCAGCACGATACCGAGCGCGGCCAGTTCGTCGCGCACCGCGGCGACGAGCGGCGGTTGCGGCGTGCCCGGTGCGAGTTCGCCCGCGACGTCGCCCGCCAGCGCATCCATCGCCTCGACCAGCACCGGATCGGTGCCGGCCCGCAGCGGCCCGCGATAGGTCCACGGCAGCGGCGCGTCAAGCGCCTCCTTCACCAGCGCGCCGGCCAGTGCGTCGAGCCAGTCGCAACGCAGCGGCCGCGCATGGCCACGCAAGCGTGCCAGCCCTTCGGCCCGCACGTGCACGGCAATCAGGTCGGCCGTCGATACCGGCAGCTTGCGTGCACGCAGCCGCTGCATCACGTTCTCGAGCATGCGCCGCACGGCCTCTTCCGCGCCGTGAGCCCAGACCCACTGGTAATAGGCCGGCGAAGGCATCCCCGACGCGTAGCCTGCGAACGCGTCGAGGCGCTTGAACGTGTAAGGCACGAGATAGGAACCGTAGCGGACGCTGCGCGCGGCCTCGTCGGCGGGATTCGAAGCCGTCTCGCGCGCGCTGGAGTCGTCCGCGTGTTCGTCCGGCACGGTGCCGGCACGGCCGTCGATCGAGCCGGGTTCGGGCGTATCGGGCAACGCGGCCGGCAGCGTGTGCCAGAGTCGCGCCAGCGCCGGCGCGTGATAGCCGCCGCAGACGACCAGTACGTCGTCCGCCTGCCCGTCGGCTTCGGCGACGGCCCACGCGATCCAGCGCGCCATCATCCGTTCGCGTGCCTGGTTGCCGAGCGAGCCCGGATCGTCGGCGCGCAGATGCGAGAAGTAGGTCGACAGGCGCGCCGCGAGTTCGTCCAGTGCGCCCGGCGTATCGCCGACGTCCTCGAACAGGTGGTCCCACAGTGCATCGCGGCCTTGCACCGCAAGCGTGTCCGCCAGCGCGCGCTCATAGGCGTCGGCGCGCGCCTCGTGTTCGGCGTCCGCGACATCGGCATAGCGGTTCTCCAGCCGCGAGAACGCCGCGTGCCACGCGGGCAGGTCGATGAACCGAACCGTCGCGCCGACTTCGCGCCCCGCCTGCAATGCCTGCCATTCCGGCGAGTGCTCGGCAAACGGGGTCCACGAGCCGTAATGCGCGGCAGCGCCGGACAGATAGCTGTAGATCGCGATCGGCAGGCGGTGCGGACGATACAGTTCGTCGAGCCGGCCGTTGAAATCGGCCGGCCCTTCGATCAGCACGTAGCGCGGCCGCCGCGCACGGATGCGCTCGGCCACCAGCCGCGAGCAGGCCGGGCTGTGATGGCGGATGCCGATGATGTGTGGTTGGCTGGGCGTCACGGTCTGCATGCGGCGCGTGTCAGTCGATGTCGATGCATGCGGCGGTGGCGGCACCGGGGATGGCGCCCAACCTGCCCTCGTCGCCGTGTCCGCCATGCACGCCGTGTCGGCCGCGCACGCGGCGCACACGGTACGCATCGGGCGCACCCCACCCCGGCCGCGGCATGCCGCCGTGATCGGTCGTACTCATGTCGCGCGTCACGGCAGGCGGTGGCGTGCCGCGTAGTACGCGCGCCAGTGCGCCCCTTCGCGCCGAGCAGCCTTCTGTTCGAAGTAGCGGCGCAGCTTCGCGCGATCGTCGGCGTTGTCCTTGACGACGGTGCCGGCGATGCAGTCGACGAGATCCTGCGGCGACCCTTCGCGCTGCTCGAGAAACCATGCACGCACGCCGACCGCATGCGCGACGTTCACCGCTTCGGCCGTCGACATCACCGCCGTCAGCCGGTCCATCGCGCCGTCGCTGCCCGCCGCATCGCCGGCCCCGCCGCGCAAATCGCGAAACGTGGTGACCAGCAGTTCCAGCACCGGCTGCGGCACGGCTGCCGGAATGCCGCTGCCGGCCAGCAGGCGCGCGCTGGCTTCGCGCACGAGCGCGAGTTCGCTGTCGAAATCGAGAATCGGAAACACGGTTTCGAAATCGAAGCGCCGCTTGAGCGCCGCGCTCATCTCGTTCACGCCACGGTCGCGTGTGTTCGCGGTCGCGATGATGTTGAAGCCCTCGCGCGCGTACAGCATCCCGTGTTCGCCGTGCAGTTCGGGCACCGCCATCACGCGATCGGACAGCATGCCGAGCAGGCAGTCCTGCACTTCCAGCGGCGCACGCGTGATTTCCTCGAAGCGCACGATCCGGCCGTCGTGCATGCCCTGGTACAGCGGCGCGGGCACGAGCGCGCGCGGGCTCGGCCCTTCGTTGATCAGCAACGCATAGTTCCAGCCGTACTTGATCTGGTCTTCGGTGATCGACGCGCCGCCCTGGATCGTCAGCGTCGACGTGCCGCTGATCGCGGCCGCCAGCAGCTCGGACAGCATCGATTTCGCGGTGCCCGGCTCGCCGACCAGCATCAGCCCGCGGCCGGTGGCGAGCGTGACGAGCATGCGCTCGATGCTCGCGATCGGCGCGACCACCTTCGGCGCGATGCCGAGCGAGCGATCGCCGGCGATGAATGCGCGGGCGGCCGTCAGGCTCAGTTGCCAGCCCGGCGGGCGTGGTTGGCCGCCATCCTGCGCCTTCAGCTCCGCGAGCTGATCGGCATACAGGACTTCAGCGGGCGGACGCTGCAATGCATGCGGTTGAGACGGAGCCATGTCTGCTTCTTCTTGTCTTGTATTCGCGGTCGGGCTCGAATGCCCTCGGAGCGCGAATTATATCGCTGCGCG
Organism: Burkholderia sp. D-99; assembly: GCF_011605345.1. Classification (GTDB taxonomy): domain Bacteria; phylum Pseudomonadota; class Gammaproteobacteria; order Burkholderiales; family Burkholderiaceae; genus Burkholderia. The sequence goes on along the minus strand of NZ_JAAOXM010000001.1, from coordinate 645,120 downwards.
CGAGATCACGATCCGGCGATGACGGTTTTTGTCATCGCGCGGTTCGATCACCGGAGCGGGCGCTGGATTGCGACGGGTCGAGCCTGAGAGAAACCGCACCGGGCTTACGTTGCGCAACGCGCAACCGCACACTGCGCGTGCGACGCCGCTGTCGGGTCGGTTGGGTCGGAATCGCGGCTCGGTCGCGGGAGCTGGCGCCGGTTTGCGACGGGTCGAGCCTGATGGAAACCGCACCGGGCCGCACGCTGCGCGTGCGACGCCACTGTGGCGTCGGCCGGGCCGGAATCCGGATGGTGTCCGGCCAAGCCAGACGAGGAGCAGGTGAGTATGCCTGTGGAAAAAGCGGAATCGGGCAACCCGAAGTGCCCGATCCGACAAGGAGAATTCATGGAACACATGAGCACTCGGTCATCCCGAAGTGATTCAGGTCATGACAGACATGGTGCTCGAGTCGGGTCGCGCCGTCAGGCGACTAGAACCGACGACGCGACAGACTGGACACAGTGACTACCAACCCCGCGCTTTCGACCATCACCGCGGTCGCCCTGTTCACCCGGTTCGTCCTCGCCGACAGCATCCCGCGCGAATCTTCGCCGGCATCACGCCGGCGAAGATTCATCGGCACGGGCCGGCGGCATCCCGTGTCGCCAATCCGGACCAGACCGCGATATCAGACCGCGATACCTGCCAGCCGGCTGCGGATGATCTCCGTCGCCTCGCTCACGATGCGCTCGACGAGTTCCTTCACGGTCGGGATATCGCGGATCAGGCCGACGACCAGACCGCACGACCATGCTCCCGCGTCGAGCGCGCCCTCCTTCATGATGCGCGGATACACGCCGGCGACCTCTTCGACGATATCGTCGAACCGGATGCCGGCGCCGAGCCGGCTTTCCTTTTCGAGGATGCGATCGACCGCGGCATTGCGCAGCACACGTTCGGTATTGCGCAACGGGCGCATGACCAGGCGCGTATCCAGTTCGGTCGCCGCGATCAGCGCCTGCTTCACGTTCTCGTGCACCGGCGCCTCGCGGGTGGCAATGAATCGCGTCCCCATGTTGACGCCATCCGCGCCGAGCGAAAGTGCCGCAACCAGCGACCGGCCGTCAGCCATGCCGCCGGAGGCCACGAACGGAATCCTGAGCTCCTCGGCAGCACGTGGCAGCAGGATGAAGTTCGGAATGTCGTCCTCGCCCGGATGGCCACCGCATTCGAATCCGTCCACGCTGACCGCATCGCAGCCAATGGCCTCGGCCTTCAGCGCGTGACGAATCGACGTGCACTTGTGGATCACCTTGATGTGCGCCTCCTTGAGCGCCGCCAGGTAGGGCTGCGGGTTGTTGCCGGCCGTTTCGACGACCTTGACCCCGCCTTCGACGATGGCCCGGATATAGCCGGGATAGTCGGGGGACGTGACTGTCGGCAGGAAAGTGAGGTTCACGCCGAACGGCTTGTCGGTCATCTCGCGGCAACGCCGGATTTCGGCAGCCAGATCGGCCGGCGATCGCTGGGTCAGGCCGGTGATGATACCGAGGCCACCGGCGTTGGAGACTGCGGCCGCCAGCTCCGCGTACCCGACGTGGTGCATGCCGCCCTGGATGATCGGATATTCGATGCCGAAGAGTTCGGTGATCCTGGTTTTCATGATGTTTGCGGTTCAGGTTGAGACGAAAGCGCCTTCGCGTGCAGGGAACGCCTTGCGGCCACGACGCGCGTCACGGCGCGCCGAATTGCCGCTGCGAAGCCGATGGAAATCCATGCTGCCAGGCAACGGGGGCGACTAGCGCTACCCAAGGGCGACCGCATTTGCGTTCGCACGGCCCGGACAGCACACGACGTCGCCTCCCCTGCGCTGCCGGCCGCGTGGGCGATTCTGTCGCCACCCGGCGGCTGGCGCGAGGTAGGCCAAGTGGACATGGACAGTTTCCCCCGGGTTCGAATTGCCGTACATTGGCGAAACTGACACATCGAATGCGATATCCGACACACCATGCCCCGCGCCGCCATCCTTGCGTATGACGATTGCTACGCTTCCAGCCTGGGAGGGTTCGCCGACATCCTTCAGATCGCGAACTCGCACTTGCGGCGACAAAGAGGCGATGCAATTGCGCAGTTCGAATGGCGGTTCGTTTCTCCGAAGGGGGAACCCGTCATGGCGAGCAACGGGTTGCAACTGAACACGGAGCCGATCCGGCCGCGCGAGAAGTTCGACCTGGTTTTCATTCCCAGCGCGCACTACGCAAGCGGCAAGGCCTTCGACCGGTTGCTGGCACGACAGTCCGCCGCATGCGACTGGCTGGTTTCGCAATGGAACGCGGGGGCCTACCTTGCGGCAAACTGCACCGGCACTTTCATACTGGCCAAAACCGGCCTCCTGGACGAACGGCCCGCGACGACCACGTGGTGGCTGGCCGATCAGTTCCGCAGCCGGTTTCCCCGCGTCGACCTTCAGCTGGAACCCGTCGTCACCGAAGCCGACCGCCTGATCTGTGCCGGGGCGTCGGCGTCCTACCTGCTGCAGACAATCCATGTCATCGAGCGCTTCGCCGGGGCAGTCATCGCCGCGCAGTGCGCCAAGACGATGCTGATCGACGTCAGCCAGACGAAGCAATTGCCGTATCTCCCGTTGCTGGCGGACAAGGAACACGCCGACTCGCTGGTTCACCGCGCGCAGCATTGGCTGCAGAAGAACATGACGAAGGACGTGAAGATGTCGGAGATGGCGCAAGAGCTTGGCGTGAGCGAGCGCACGATCATCCGCCGATTCCACGCAGCGCTGGATCAGCCGCCCTTGCGGTATTTGCAGAGCCTGCGCATCGAAGCCGCGCGCGGTTTGCTGGAGGCAGGCGATCTCAGCCTCGAGCGGATTACGGCCCAGGTGGGATACAGCGATACGAGCTCGTTCTGCCGACTGTTCAAGGACAAGGTCGGACTCAGCCCCGGCGCATACCGTGATCGTTTTCGACCGACAGGGGATTCGCAAACCACCTGACCTGACAACCCCGGCCGGCACAACGCTCAGCGACAGGTATCCGGAAGCGGTCGCATATGAGCTGAAACGTCGACCCGGTCGGCCGAATCCAGCCAGTCGCACCGGATCGGGGTTCGGCACAACGCAGCCATCACGCAGCGCCGTCACACGCAGCCGGATACCGCCGTCAGGCACGGCGGATAATTGTCTTCAAGACCGGGCCTGCGATGCCCGACAGGATCGAGCGACACCCCCACCACCCACCGGAGGGCACCATGGCGATTCGCGAAGTCTTTCCCTATTTGCGCGCCCTGCGCGCGGACGACGCCATTGCGTTCTATGCGAAGGCGTTCGGCGCGCGGGAGAAATTCCGTCTCGTCGAACCGTCGGGGCGCATCGGCCACGCGGAACTGCAGCTCGGCCCGTGCACGCTGATGATCTCCGACGCGTTCCCCGAATACGATCTCCCTGCCCCCGATCCCGATGGCAAGGCGCCGATGCTGCTTCACCTGCACGTCGACGACGCGGACGCGACCATCGCCGCAGCGGTCGCGGCCGGCGCGCAGCTGACCCGCCCGATCCAGGACGAGTTCCACGGCGAGCGCGCCGGCAAGATTCGCGACCCGTTCGGTTACGATTGGCTGATCGGGCATACGATCGAAGCGGTCGACCCCGACGAAATGCAGCGGCGTTATACGGCGCTGCTGTCCGGCGATCAGCAGAAAACCTGACCGGCGCGCCGCGCGCACCGATCGATCATCCCGACATTCGCGATGCACTATCACCCCGACGACATCCACCGGCTCTACCGGAGCGTACCGACGCTGCTGCTGAACCGCCCGGCTCCGGCCGGACAGTTCCTGGCCGCTGCTGTCGAGACCGGCGCCGAACTCGGGCATGTGTTGCGCGACTATCCGCAGCTCCGCTACCAACCGCTCGATTTCCACTACCTGTGCCAGCAAAGCCTGTCCGTGCTCGACGACGCGCTGCTGGCCGACCTCACGCGCGACATGAACCATGGATGGCGCGGCGCGCACTGGGCCGCGCTGTTGATCGCGTTATCGGGCGACGCGCGCCATCTGCCGCACCTCGACGAAGTCAGGCGCCACCGCGGCGTCGAGTGGACGGCCGAGCTTGCCGACGCCGCGTCCGGCCCCGATGCGCGGTCGTCGGCATTTCATGGCTGCCAGTCGGTCGTGCGCCTGCGCGATCAGCTTGCTGCGTTGCCGCGCGTCGCGGTCCGCTTGCGGCCCAGCCTCTCACCGGAAGCACTCGAAGCCAAGGTGACCGCCGTCCGTGCCGCGTATCGCAGCGGTGGCGTCGAAACCGCGCTGCCGGTTGCCCGCCGCTAACCTGCCCGCCGTCCATCGCTCGACGAACGAGCACGCGACGGCCAACTGACTCACCCGACCTCCCCCTCGAGCCCTCGAACGCATCGCAACCCCGGCGACGCACTTTCCGCCGCACCGCACGCTTCCCGTCTTCGTCCCACTGCGATTCCACGCGATTTCGCAGAGGACCTTTCCTGTGCAACGCCTTAATCGACCGCCGCACGATCTCCAATAATGGCCGCTCGATCCACCGGCCGCCGCGCCGGGAAAACGATAAAAACTCCTTTGCATTCCTACAAGATGAAAAAACACGCCAGCACTCGACTCGCGGGGACCGCCATTGCCACCTATCTGACCGCCTTCGCGTCGGGCGGCGCACACGCACAGAGCAGCGTGACGCTGTACGGCCTGATCGACACGTCGATCACCTACGCGACCAACCAGCGCACGCATGGCGCCGGCTCGCCGGGCAGCGGCAGCGTCGCGATGACGAGCGGTGCACTGAACGCGTCGCGCTGGGGGCTGCGCGGCCGCGAGGATCTCGGCGGCGGGATGGCCGCGGTCTTCGGGCTCGAGAACGGTTTCTCGGGCACCACGGGCGCGCTGTCGCAGAAAGGCGTCGACATGTTCGGCCGCCAGGCATGGGTGGGCGTGAGCTCGAAGACGGCCGGCACGCTCACGTTCGGCCGCCAGTACGACCTGATCCTCGATTTCGTGACGCCGCTCGGCGCGTCCGGCCCCGGCTGGGGCGGCAACCTCGCGGTTCATCCGTACGACAACGACGATTCGAACCGCAACCTGCGCATCAACAACGCGGTGAAGTACACGAGCCCGGCCTACCGCGGGCTGACGTTCGGCGCGATGTACGGGTTCTCGAACACGGCCGGCCAGTTCTCCAACAACGCGGCGTGGAGCGCGGGCGTGTCGTATGTGAACGGGCCGTTGAAGCTCGGCGCCGGCTACCTGAAGATCAGCCGCGACCGCAATGCGCCGAACCCGAATGGCGCGCTCAGCACGGTCGACGGCTCGGCGACGATCACGGGCGGCAACCAGCAGATCTGGGCCGCGGCCGGCCGTTATGCCTTCGGGCCGCATTCGGTCGGCGCCGCGTGGTCGCACTCGACCACCGACGGCGTGACCGGCGTGCTCCAGGGCGGCAGCATCGCGCCGTTGAAGGGTGAATCGCTGGTGTTCGACAACTTCTCGGTCGACGGGCGCTTCGCCGTCACGCGTGCGTTGAGCCTGTCCGCCGCGTACACGTACACGATGGGTCGCTTCGACACGCGCACCGGCCAGACGCGCCCGAAATGGAACCAGGTCGTCGCGCAAGCCGACTATGCGCTGTCGAAGCGCACGGATGCCTATATCGAGGGCGTCTACCAGAGCGTCAGCGGCGGCAACGGCAATCCCGCGTTCAACGCGACCGTCTGGACGCTGACGCCGTCGGCGAACAGCAACCAGGTCGTCGTCGCGCTGGGGCTGCGGCACAAGTTCTGACGACGCGGCGCAGCGCTGCCGCGCCGACCGCGCGCCGCATGCGTTTCCCGCGCCGCTCGATCGTCATGCCCTGAACCGGAAAAGCCGCGCCCGTGCGCGGCCTTTTCGCTGTGGCATCGCCCCGCGCGACGGCAAGAATGTCGCCCGGTCAGTCGCGCCGGCGCAAAAAAATGCGGAGAAACTGGTCACGCTGTGACATTTTTCCTAATCTGTTTGCAGCGACGCCGTAATTTGGCGTTCCGGCGCGACACTCTTTCATATGGCGCACCACCGGCTTACGAACACGATTCACGTCGTGGGTGCCGGACCTTTCGCGCTGTGGCGGCCGGATACGGGCGTGCCGATCGCACGCCCCACGCGTTCAATGCAGTCAACCGCAGGAGACGAACGATGAGCAAAACGAACCGATTTGCGGTCCTGGCAACCGTCGTATTGCTGGCCGGTTGCCACCACGCGGCCAAGACACCCGAGAATGCCGGCATGGCACCGGCGCCCTCGAGCGAAGCCGTCGCAACGGTGACGGCCGACGAACTCAATAATCCGAACAGCCCGCTCGCGAAGCGCAGCATCTATTTCGATTTCGACCAGTACTCCGTCAAGCCCGAATACCAGTCGCTGCTGCAGGCGCACGCCGACTACCTGCGCAGCCATCCGGCGCGGCACGTGCTGATCCAGGGCAACACCGACGAACGCGGCACGTCCGAATACAACCTCGCGCTCGGCGAACGCCGTTCGCAGGCCGTGGCGAGCGCGCTCGAAACGCTCGGTGTGCAAGCCACGCAACTCGAGGCGGTCAGCCTCGGCAAGGAAAAGCCCGTCGCGCTCGGCCACGACGAGGATTCGTGGGCGCAGAACCGTCGCGCCGATCTCGTCTATCGTTGATCGCGGGCCGCCGCGACAGCGGCGGCTTCCGGTTCAGGAACGGCATGGCAGCCAGCAGGCCGCGGAAGCGGCCGTGCGGCGCCTGCATGCCACCGACGATGGCGCACTGCCTCTCGTTCAACGCCGACGTACAAGCCGGCGATGCAGCCAGTACGACATCACGGCCGACGCCACCATCGCACTGAGCGTGGCGACCACTTTGACGGCGCCGAACTTGTCGGACTTCGTCAGGCAATTCACGATTTCGACGAAACCGAGCATCGCGCCGGCACCGGCGACCATCCCCAGCAGCACGAACCAGCGCCGCTGGATTCGCGTGCCGATCGCGCCCATGATGCCGCCTGCCACGGCCGCCGGCAGGAAAAAGCCGAGCAGGAACGACCCGAAGAAGATCAGCGGCACCATGCCGGCACTGACATTCAGTCGCTCCCACGACGGGCCGTCGATCAACGACCACGGGATCAGCATCACAGCCGGCCAGACGAGCGATGTGATCAGCGGGCCGCCGACGGCAAACGACACGCAGCCGAGCGCGACGGAATGGGACGGACGCGACGTCGAACGTTCAACGGTGGCACTCATGTTTTTGTAGTCGGAATCGGAATGGCGGCCTGCCGGAGTGTACCAAGGCGCCGCGCGACGGCTCCGATCCGCCCCCTTCGCGCTCGATCATCCACAAAAATCATGGAATAAACGATCCGCCCGAAACGTTTCGTGTTTCGTCAGTGCGCAGACGAGCGGTTCACGCGAACCGGCCTTTCCCGCGGCCTGCGCGTGGCAAGGAGGCGGACATGAAATCGGTAACGTTGGCCGCGGCGCTGATCGCCGCGCTGGTGCTCGTGCTGTCGGCGGGATGTATGTCGTCGGGTAGTGGCCCTGCGCAGGGACCGGGCATGAGCCGGTATGGCGGTGGCGGCTCGGGAAGCAGTGGAGGCGGTGGCGGAGGCGGCAGCGGCTACTGAAGAGCCGCCGCAAAAAGTCGGGCGACGCATCGCGCGCGAACGCCGGAAACCGGCTGAATCGCACGCGACGCCCCGCCCGGCGGCACGACTTAACGCATGGCCTTCACGTCGGCCGGCGTGACGCTCGCGGGCTGGCCACCCCACGTCGCCCGCAGGTAGTTCGCGAGCTGCGCGAGTTCGTCGTCGCTCAGCGTGTGCGCGAAACCGGGCATCGGCTGCAGGTTCTCGAACCCGGCGAACTTCTGCTCGCCGATGCCGTCGAGCATCGCGACCAGCAGGTTGCGCGGGTCGCCCTGGCGCACCGTCGAATTGCCGTTCATCGGCACCGCCACGTGCGGCTTGCCTTCGCCGTTGAAGCCGTGACAGCCCGCGCACACCGCGAGATACACCGAGCGGCCGGCCGCGAGCTGCGCGGCGTCGGCCGATACCGGCTTCACCGGTTGCGGCGCGGGCGGCGTATCGCCCAGCAAGTACACGGACAGCGCGCGCAGGTCGTCCTTCGTCATGTACTGGGTGCTCAGGTGCACGACCGGGTACATCTCGCCGAACGCCGAGCCTTGCGGCGCGATGCCGACGCCGAAGAACGTCTGCAGGTCGGCGCCCGTCCAGCCGCGCGCGGCAAGGCCGGCCGGCGTGATGTCGGGCGCGGCCACGCGGCCGAGCGCCGCGCCCGCGAACGGCTTCGCGCTGTCGAGCTGCCCCGTGAACGCACGCGGCGTATGGCATTCCGCGCAGTGGCCGAGCGCACCCGCCAGATAGCGGCCGCGCTGCCAGTCGGCGGACTGGCCGGCCGATGCATCGGGCAGGCTGTCCTTCAGGAACACCATGTCCCAGAAGACCATCCCGAAACGCAGGTTGTACGGGAACTTCAGCTCGTGCTCGCGGTTCTCCTGCGCGACCGGCTTGACGGTCTTCAGGTACGCGTACATCGCGTCGGAATCGGCGCGCGTGAGCTGCCGGTACGACGTGTACGGCATCGACGGATACAGGCGCTTGCCCGGCGCCTTGCCGTCATGCAGCGCGGCGTAGAAGTCGTCCGCGCTCCAGCTGCCGATCCCGTGATCCTTGTCGGGCGTGATGTTCGAGCCGTAGAACGTGCCGAACGGCGATTCGAGGGGCGCGCCGCCGGCGAACGGCGCGCCGTCCTTCGCGGTGTGGCACGCCGCGCAGTCTGCGGCCTTGACGAGATAGCGGCCGCGCGCGACCGGGTCGGCACCGGGCGCGCCGGACGCCGCGTTCGAGGCCGGCGCGTCATGGCCGCCGCACGCGGCGAGCAGCAGTGCGCAGGCGGCCGCGAGTGCGGGGAAGCCCGCAACCCGCGCGACACGATGAACGAATGTGCGTTTCATGCGGCGTCCTTCACGAGTCCCGGCGTCGTCAGCACCACGTCCTTGACGGCTTCGTAGTAGCGGACATAGCCCGTGCAGCGGCAGAGGTGCGCATCGAGCGCCTCGGTGATCGTGCGCTCGACGTCGGCCTTCGCAACCGGTTCGCGCTTCAGGCGTTCGATCAGCACGGTCGCCGCGTTGACGAAGCCCGGCGTGCAATAGCCGCACTGGAAGCTGAAGTGCTCGAGGAACTTCTGCTGGATCGGCGACAGCTCGACCACTTCGCCCGCTTCGTTGCGCTTTGCGTGGCCTTCGATCGTGCGGATCGAGCGACCGTGGAAGAAATGCGCGCCGGTGATGCAGGTGCGCATTTCCTCGCTGCTGCCGTCCGGCTTGTCGACGATCACGACGCATGCGTGGCAGATGCCCTGCCCGCAGCCGAGCCGCGAACCGGTGAGGCCCGCGTATTCGTGCAGGAACTCGATCATCATCAGCCCTTCCGGCACCTGCATCGGGCCGACGGACTTGCCGTTGATGTTGATCGACAACGGTTTCGGCTGGAAGCGGACGAGCGGACGCTCGACGGCGGCCGGTGCCGCTGCCGATGCCGGCACAGCCGGGGCCGGTACGGCCGAAGCCGCGTCCGGTGCGGAAGCGCCGGTCGCAGCGGCGCTGGCGCTCGCGGCCGAAGCCGCGGTTTGGGCGGTCGTCATGCGAGCACCTCCTGAATCTTTTGCGGGGTCACCGGCAGGTCGGTGAAACGATGGCCGATCGCGTGCGCGATGCCGTTCACGATCGCACCGACGACGGGGATCATCACCACTTCGGCGACGCCCTTCGGCGGATCGGTCTCGGACAGCGGCGGCAGCACGTCGCCCGTCTGCGTCCAGACGGCAACGTCGGACGCGCGCGGCAGCTGGTAACGGTTGAAGTTCCACGTACCGTTGCCGGGGCCGTCTTCATACAGCGGCAGGTATTCGTGCAACGCATGGCCGATACCCATCGCGAGACCGCCCTGCAACTGGCCCGACACAAGCTGCGGCGAAATCTGGTTGCCGCATTCCATGATCGAGTGATGCGTGAGCAGCTCGACCTTGCCGGTCGCTTCGTGCACGGCCAGCTCGACGAGCGTGCCGACCGCCGTGTAGTACGTGACGGCCGCGTTGTTGCGGCTCGTCGGCGGAATGAACACGCGCTTGCGGTCCAGCACGCGGTAGCCGTTCGCGGTCGGCGCCAGCGTGCCGCGCATCGCGGTCGCGCCGGCCGGTGCAGCCGTGCCCGGCACCGGGCCGTTGTCGGCACCCGTCTTCGGCGCGCCGACACGCAGCGACAGCCCGTCGATCGGCAAGCGTTCAACCGTGCCACCCACTTCGAACTCGGCGTCGGTCCATTGCCAGCGGTTGAACACGTGCACGACGGCGCCGGTCGGCAGGCCGAGTGCATACGCCTGCTTCGCAAGCTGTTCGAACGACAGCGGCTCGAGGCCGTCGGCGGTCAGCTTGCCGTCGACCCAGCGCGCGTCCTCGATGCGGATCGTGTACGGCGCGGCCTGGCCGCCGCCGAGGCCGCGCGTCCAGATCGACATCGCCGCCGGCCACAGGCCGTAGCGGAACACGGCGCGCGCGGCTTCGCGCGTGCTGTGCGTGAAGTAGTAAGCGGAGTTCGTCGCGCTCGACGGCGACGCATAGCTCGGCGACCAGCGCGGGTTCGCGCTCAGGCGATCCTGGTCGGCCTGCGACATCAGGTACGGATCGCCGCTCACCTCGACCGGCAGGTCCGGCCACTCGGTCACGGCAACCTGCACGTCCGTCGCCGGACGGCCGAGCCACTTCGCGACGGCAACCGCCTGCGACGTCGACATCCCGGTGCCGATCTCGGCCGCCGTGTGCCGCAGCGACACCTTGCCGTTCTCGTCGAATTCGACCTTCGCGAACGACGCTTCCGCGCCCGTGCCGAAATCCTTCTGCACGCACGCGAAGCCGACGCCGTAGCGCTTGCCCGGGTTCGCGGCCTCGTATTCGGCCTTGCGCGCGGCACGGCGCGTCCACAGCGGATGCTGCTTCGAGCGCTCGAGCACCTCGTCGACGCGCAGCGCGCCGGCGGGAATCGCCCCTTGCGTGTTCTTCATCCCCGAACGCAGCGCGTTGCGCAGGCGGAAATCGATCGGGTCGATGTTCAGCTGCGCGGCGATCTCGTCGACCGCCATCTCGGTCGCCGCCATGCTCTGCAGCGTGCCGTAGCCGCGCGCGGAGCCCGCATCGATCGCGCGCGACGCGATCGCGACCGAGGCCAGGTCGCTCTTCGGGAAGTAGTAGATCGATTGCGCGGCCGTCGCGCCGACCATCGCGACCGACGGCGAGAAGTTCATGCGCCCGCCGCCGTTCGCCTCGAAGTCGCCCTTGAACGACTGCAGCAGGCCCGTGTTGCGGTCCACCGCGATCCGGTAATGCATCTTGAACGCGTGACGCTTCAGCGACGTCTGGAACTGCTCGTAGCGGTCGTTCGCGAAACGCACCGGGCGGCCGTCCGCGTACAGCGCGCAGACGAGGCCGTAGAACGGTACGTTGAAGTGATCCTTGGAGCCGTAGCCGACCGTGTAGCACGGATGCACGAACAGCTTCTTCACCGGGAAGCGGCACTTCGCGACCATCGCGGCCGCGTTCTCCGCCACTTCGAGCGGCGACTGGGTCGGCACGACGAGGTGCAGCGACTGCGTCGCGGCGTCGTACCAGCAGTTCGCGTTGTCCGGCTCGAGCGCGGAGGTGTCGACCGATTGCGTGTTGTACTCGCGGTCGAACACGAGCCAGTCCGCCGACGGATGGTCGAGCTCGCTCGCGATCTGCCCGGCCAGGAACATGCCCTGCTCGTCGAGCTTGCCGTGCTCCTTGCCGTCCGGCCATACCGGCAGGTGCTTGCGCATCATGCTCGGGAAGATCGGCGCGTCCTTCAGGCTCGAATAGACGTCGTCGTCGTAGGCCGTCTTGCCGCCCACGCGCACGTAGCGGAAGGTGCCCCACGGATCGCGCTCGAGCGGGCCCGTGACCGCGCCGTAGCGGATCACGTCGTCGCGGAACTTGAGCGCGTTCTTCGCGAAACGGAAGCGCGCGAAGTCGTGATAGATCAGGATCGCGACCGCATGGCCGAGATACGCGGGCGTCTTGCCGGCCGGCAACAGCATGTCGTCGCCGTAGAACGTCGGGAACGCGACGCCGTCGCGCGCGAGATCGTCGGCCGTGACCACACGGTCCGGCTTCAGGTCATCGCCGAGCAGCGACAGGTCGAAGCCTTCGTACGTGCGATCGGCCTGCGTGACGCGCAGGATCAGCGCATGCGATTGCTGCTGCGGCCAGTGCGGCATGTCGGCTGCGCGCACGTCACGGGCGAACACTTTCGAGCCCGTGACCTTCGCGATGCCGTCGATGCGGAATTGGGGGATGCCGGTGACGCTATCCCATTTGACGGGGGTGAGGAGTTTTTCTTCGAAGAGCGCCGCGAATGCGCGGCTGCCCAGGGGCGCGACATACACTGCGACGCCCGCCAGCACGCTGGCTTTCAGAAAACCCCGCCGTGACAGGCCATGGTTTTTCATTGGGGGGAACCTCCTGATGCGGCTCGGACGGCGATCGGGTGTCGCGACGTTCGGAGCGGCGCGCATTCTGGCATTGTTTTTGATATATCGCCTATAGTATTTCTCGCATGAAATACTTATTGAATTTCTTATAACGGCATTCAGCCGGGCTGCGACAGCCGGTCGCGGGGGGCGAATCGCTCGCGTCGCCTGCCCGTTTGCAGCGGTTTCGATCGTGTCGACCGCGCCCGGCGGATACGCGCCCGGTACAGGGTGACCGGTCTCCTGCCGGTCGCCGAACCGCGCTCCATTCGCAACGATGCTGCCCCCGCCGCGGTGAATGCGCAAGACTTTCGCGGGCGTGGTTTACGACTAGTGGCCGGCGCGGCGCGCAGTCCCGCCGGCCGGCCCCCGGGCGACCCGCGCCGCCCGTGTTTCATGTTAATGTCGTGCGCATCCGGCCTGGCCGGGCTTCCGCCACGTGCCGTGCGGGCGCCGCCAGCCATCGCGACATCTCGCGACATCGTGTCGAGGTCAAAAACCATGGCAGTCAGGGCATCTCTCCTGCACTCCGTTCTCGCCACTCCCCCCTCCGGCAACCACCGTGTGACGGCCGCGCTGCGCCCGTCGATGCTCGTCACCCTGTTCGAAGACGTCCGCCCGATGGCGCTCTCCGGGCTCGCGAGCGGCTTCGTCGCGGCCGTCGCGCTGATCCGGCTGCAGCAGCTCTGGTGCCTCGCGTGGCTGATCGTCGACGTCGGCCTGCTCGTCGCGCGGCTCTCGATCGCACGGGCGTACACGGTTCAGCGCGATGCCGGCGACGACCGCGCCGAATACTGGGCGATGCGCTATGCGCCCGTATCGCTCGTCGCGTGCTTCGTGCTCGGCCTCGGCGTGATGGGCTGCGTGCAGGCCATCGACGTCGAGCTCGGCACGCTGTCGGTGATGGTCGCGGGCGGTGTGTTCGGCGGAATCGCGTCGCGCAATTCGGCGCTGCCGCGGCTCGCGATGATGCAGGTCACGCTCGGCGTGCTGCCGATCGGCGTCGGCGCGATGCTGGCCCATCGCTCGGGCGCGTGGCTGCTGCTGCCGCCGCTCGCGATCTATCTCGCCGCGATGCGCACGGTCGTCCAGCGTCACTATCGCGTGCTCGTCGCGCTGATCGCCGCGCGCCAGCGCAACGCCGAACTCGTCGCACGCTTCGACGCCGCGCTCACCTACATGCCGCACGGCCTGTGCATGATCGACGGCGAGCGCCGCGTGATCGTCGCGAACCGGCGCACCGCGCAACTGTTCGGCTCGCCGCGCGAGATCATGCTCGATACGCCGCTGCCCGCCGTCGTCGCGGCGCTCGGCGCGAACGACGCGACCGATCCCGGCGGCGCCCGTCTCGCCGCGCAGTGCGAGATCTGGCTGACCTGCGACGAACCCGCACCGCTCGACGTGGTGCTTGCCGACGGCCGCCAGCTCGAACTGACGCGCCATCGCGTGCCGGACGGCAACGCGGTGATCATCGTCGAGGACGTCACCGCACGCCGCCAGACCGAGCAGCACATCCGGCATCTCGCGCGGCACGATGCGCTGACGGGTTTGCCGAACCGCCACGAACTGCACGCCGAGCTCAAGCGGATGCTCGCGAGCCGGCGGCGCACGCCGGGCCCGGGGCTCGCCGTCATGTATCTCGACCTCGACGGCTTCAAGGCGATCAACGACCGGTTCGGCCACCAGGCCGGCGACGACGTGCTGACGCAGGTCGCCGAGCGACTCGGCAAGACGCTGCCGCCCGGCGAGCTGGCCGCGCGAATCGGCGGCGACGAGTTCGTCGTCGCGATCGACGACACGACGATGCACGCATGCTCGATCCTCGCCGCGCGCATCATCCGGCAGATCTCGGCGCCGTACACGCTGTCGATCGGCGAGACCGTGCGCCTGGGGATCAGCATCGGCATCGCACTCGACGATGGGCACGGCTCCCCCGATGAACTGATCCGGCAGGCCGACAGCGCACTGTACGACGCGAAGTCGGCCGGCAAGGGAATCTACCGCTTCTATTCGAGCGGCAGCAGCCGGGTCACATCAGCCACCGCGAGCTGACCCGGCCGCGCAGCCCGCTTTCTCCCGCCTCCGCATCCTCCCGACGATTCAATTCCGAAACGCTTTGCGCAGCCGCACGTGGCGTCGCGCGCTCGCGTGTCACGTGACGTGTTCCGTAACATCGCCGTCCGCCACCCGTCACGTTGGCTGCAGAAGCCGGCACGATCGAAGCGGCGCAAGGCTTTTCGAGCCTGGCACTCTTATTGCTCCCTGTCAGGGAAACAGGTGGTCAGGGAGACCCAACATGAATACCGTCGAAGTCCTCAGCCGCAGCGAAACCATCGACGAACTGGATGTGATCGACGGCGCATCGCTGATCCGCCGGCTCGTATCCGAACGCCGCATGCCGGCCGCACGCGAAGCCCGATGCGTCGACAATCCGCCGCTGACGCTGTACGGCGCATTTCGCCAGGGCGTCGACGATCACGGCGCGCGCCGCGCGAATCCGTATCGCGCCGGCAGCCGTTTCTGGGCACTGTGGGAAGAAGGACGTCTCGAAGCTGAAACATCGGGCCGGTAAGCCCGCCGCACGCGCCGGCCCTGTCGCGGCGCGGGGCCGGCGCGCAACATCGGGCCCGAATGCGGCCGGCCGGCGCGCCGGCATGCGTTCACCGCTGCAACATCGCGTGGGGTGCCACGTATCGGCTTTGCAACGCGCCCGTACGGATCCATGCGCATGCCGGTTGACGGCGTTCGGCGTTGCGCGCGCCCGGCGCGCCGCGCGGCGGTCGATTCCCGATAAGATGGCGGATTCCGTTCATCGAACGATGCCGCCATGACCGCCTCTTCCTCACACCGCAATCCCATCCACTGCGAAATCGATCTCGACGCACAAGGCAAGCACGCGGGCTACCTGCGGCTGCCGCATTCCGTGCACCGCTCGGCGTACGGCTGGCTGCCGATCCCGATCGCGTCGATCCGCAATGGCGAAGGCCCGGTCGCGCTGGTGATGGCCGGCAACCACGGCGACGAGTACGAAGGCCAGATCATCGTGTCGCAACTGATGCGCGAGATCGAGCCCGAGATGGTCAGCGGGCAGCTGATCCTGCTGCCGATGGCGAATTTCCCGGCGGCGGATGCGGGCCTGCGCGTGTCGCCGCTCGATGAAGGCAACCTGAACCGCAGCTTTCCCGGCGACCCGGCCGGCAAGCCGACGCAGATGATTGCCCACTACATCGAGCATGTGCTGCTGGCGCGTTCGCAGTATCTGGTCGACCTGCACTCGGGCGGCAGCTCGCTGCTGTACCAGGGCGGCAACATGCTCGCGATCGACCCGCTCGACGCCGACGAAGCCGCGAAGCTCAACGGGCTGCTGGTCGCGTTCGGGTTGCAGAATGCGCTGCTGCACGCGCCGAATCCCGTGCACTCGGCATCGGCCGCGCGCCGGCAGGGTGCGATCTCGATCGTGACCGAACTCGGCGGTGCGGGCATGGCCGATCCGTCGCTGATCCGGCTCGGTCGCCACGGGCTGCTGCACTATCTCGGCTATATCGGCCTGCTGAGCGGCGCGCTCGTGCCCGACGCGCCGCCGACCGTCACGCGCTTCATGCGGGTCGACGGCGATCGCCATTTCGTTTATGCGTACGAGCGCGGGCTGTACGAGCCGCTCGTCGAACTCGGCGATCAGGTGAAGGCCGGCCAGCCGGCCGCGTGGGTGCACTTCCCCGATACGCCGCTGCGCGAGCCGGTGCTGCACCGCTTCAAGGGTGACGGCGAAGTGGTGTGCAAGCGCGTGCCCGCGCAGGTGCAGCGCGGTGATTGCCTGTTCCAGCTGGCGGAGTTGTCGGCCCCGCCGAGCATCGGCCAGACGGCCTAACACCGGATCCCTCTCTTTTCCACGCTGTCTGCCAGTCATGGCGGACGGCATGCGCTCGCCATTAACCAACTTGACAAATTAACTTACTTGGTTATGATCGCCAATGGAAAAGAGAAGGCCTCATTGCAAGCTGCCTCACGTCAAGGCGCTGGTCGAATCCGGCCAGGTCCGGTTCACCACGAGTGCGGTATTCGGCGCCCGGCAACTGGGTTTCACGGAAAGGGAGGCGCTCGATGTCGTGATGTCGCTGTCCGACCTCGACTTCCACAAGAGCATGACGACGTACGCCGACCACACGATCTGGCAGGACGTCTACCGGCCGTTGACGGTGCGTGGCGACGTGTACCTGAAACTGACGGTGATCGACGATGTGCTGATCGTGTCTTTCAAGGAGCGATGAAAATGAAGTGCCCTGCATGCGGTGCCGCGAAGCTGGTCCGCGACACGCGAGACATCCCCTATACCTACAAGGGCCGGTCGACTGTCGTCCGCGATATCACCGGCGATTTCTGCCCGGCCTGCGGGGAATCGGTACTGGATCTCGACGAGGCGACCCGTCTCGGCGAAGCGATCGCCGAGTTCAACAAGCAGGTGAACGCGACCATCGTCGACCCGAAGTACATCGCGAAGGTGCGCAAGAAGCTGAGGCTGGATCAGCGCGAGGCGGCCGAGATTTTCGGCGGCGGCGTCAACGCGTTCTCCCGTTACGAGACAGGCAAGACGAATCCGCCGCTCGCCCTCGTGAAATTGCTGAAGATCCTCGACCGTCACCCCGATCTGCTCGCCGAAGTCCGGGCGGCCTAGGCGCTCGCCGGTCGGCATCGCGCATGCGTCAGGCACCGGCTCCGACGCATGCGCGCGCTCCCCGTCATCCCCACCCCACTCCCGCTGCAAGCCTTCTGACGTCCGCCGCGAAATCCTTATCGAAATTGCTTCGTTCGCCTTTGCCGGCCGCGCCGCTAACGTGTTCAAAACGGCGGCGGCCCGCCACCTGCATCACCGCAGGATGCGCACCGGCCGCCGCCATCACGACAACCGCGCCGCGATAACGGAACAGACCGGACGGGCCGCGTGCCCGCACCCCGCCAGGAACGTCCGCATCGCGCGCCCTTCGCGATGCCCATGGCCACGACCGACCGCATCATCGACACGACACCGCTCGACGTCCGCGCGCAACCGCTGATCGACGCGCTGATCGACGAATATTCGACCCGTTACAACGCGTATCGCCCCGACAGCCGCGCGTCTGCGCGCGACGAGCTCGCACGCTACCCGGCCGAGCTGTTCGCGCCGCCCGAAGGCGCTTTCGTGCTGCTGCTGCGCGACGGCGAGACGATCGGCGGCGGCGCGTTCAAGCGCTACGACGCGCAGACCGCCGAGCTCAAACGCATCTGGACCCGCACGGACCTGCGCCGCCAGGGCCTCGCACGCCTCATCGTCGAGGCGCTCGAACGGCGCGCCGCGCAGCAAGGCTATCGCCGCATCTACCTGACCACCGGTTTTCGCCAGCCCGAAGCATGGGCGCTGTACGACCGCACCGGCTATACGCGGCTGTTCGATTCGTCGATCGCCCCCGAGGTGCATTACCACCTGCGGTTCGGCAAAGATCTCGCCGATCCGTCGCGCACGTCGACGCTGGCCGACCTGTGGGCGCCCGTGCCCGAACCGGCGCTGCCGCGCTGACCGCCGCCGCGCCCCCACCTCCCTCCGATTACCGCTTGCCACCACAGGACGCTTTCATGCAACGAGCCGTACCGCTTTCTTCCCGTGCCGCGCGCACGCTGGCCACCGCGTTGATCGGCCTGACCGCGTTCGCCGCAGCCGCGGCCGCCGCAACGTTCGACTTGAGCCCGGAACAGCGCAGCCGACCGCGCGGCGTGGCCGATGCGGCAGTCGAGCGCGCGGTGCCGGCGTCGTTCAAGTTCGCCGAACCGGGCACGCTGACGATCGGCATCGCGCCGAGCCTGCCGCCGATCAGCTCGTATGCGACCGATGCGCGCACGGTGATCGGCTTCGACGCCGACGTCGGCCAGCTCGTGTCTGACAGTCTCGGCCGCAAGCTGAAGATCGTCGCGCTCTCATGGGCCGACTGGCCGCTCGCGCTCGAATCCGGGAAAGTCGACGCGGTGGTCTCGAACGTCACCGTCACCGAGGAGCGCAAGCAGAAGTTCGATTTCTCGACCTACCGCAAGGACCAGGTCGGCTTCTACGTGCGCAACGACAGCAAGATCCAGGCGATCCGCGAGCCCAAGGACGTCGCGGGGCTGCGCGTCGTGACCGACGCCGGCACCAACCAGGAAAAGATCCTGCTCGCGTGGGATCGCGAGAACGTCGCGCACGGGCTGAAACCCGTGCAAATCCAGTACTACGACGACCAGGCGATGCGCATCGTCGCCGTGCAGTCGGGCCGCGCCGATGTCGTGTTCAGCGTGAACTCGGTGCTCGCGTACCAGAGCGCGCAGCAAGGCAAGACGCGGCTCGTCGGCGCAATCAGCGGCGGCTGGCCGCGCACGGCCGACATCGCGATCGCGACGCGCCGCGGCAGCGGGCTCGCCGATCCGCTGACCGTCGCGCTGAACGGGTTGATCAGGAACGGCCGCTACCAGCAGGTGCTCGACCGCTGGAACCTCGCCTCCGAAGCGATCGACCAGTCGCGCACGAATCCGCCGGGGCTGCCAAAGAGCTGAGCGGCGCGCCCGCCCACCGTCCCGTCACGCTCATTTCACTCTCAGGCAGGAACGCCGCTCACCATGTCTTACTCGCTTTCGTTGCTGGACAAGAGTCCGATCGCCGACGGCGCGAACGCCGCCGACGCGCTGCGCTTCACCACGACGCTCGCGCAGCGCGCCGAACAGCTCGGCTACGAGCGCTTCTGGGTCGCCGAGCATCACGGCACGCCAGGCTTCGCCAGCTCGGCGCCAGAGATCGTCGTCACACACCTGCTCGCGCATACGTCGCGCATCCGCGTCGGCTCGGGCGGCGTGATGCTGCAGCACTACAGCCCGTTCAAGGTCGCCGAAACCTTCAAGGTGCTGGCCGCGCTCGCGCCGGGCCGCGTCGATCTCGGCGTCGGCAAGGCACCCGGCGGGTTGCCGCTGACCACGCGCGCGCTGCAGTGGTTCCACGACAAGGCGCGCAAGCCGGACTTCGCGGGCCAGCTCGCGGAACTCGACGCGTTTCTCGGCTGGGGCGTGGCCGAGGATCACCCGCTCGCCGGCGCGGTCGCGCTGCCCGTGCCGCCGCAGGCGCCCGAACGCATCCTGCTCGGCGGCTCGCCGGAAAGCGGCGCGCTCGCCGCGCGCAACGGCTGGCGCTTCTGCTACGCGGGGCATTTCAACGGCGATGACGCGAACATCGAACGCTCGCTGGACGCGTATCGCAGCGCGGGCGGCACCCGGCCGCTGGTCGCGCTGTACGCGGTGGCCGCGCCGACGCGCGACGAGGCCGAGCAACTGATCGGGCCGCTGAAGATCTTCAAGCTGCAGTTCGCGGGCGGCCAGAGCTTCAACCTCGCCAGCGCACAGGCGGCCGCCGAATTCGCGCGGCAGAGCGGCGCGTCCGACTACCGGATCGACGAGCTGCGCCCGACGGTGCTGGCCGATACCCCCGAGCGCGTGCACCGCGCGCTCGATGCGCTGAGCCGGCGGCTCGACGTCGATGCGTTCGTGATCGATTCGCCGGTGACCGACTATGCGGCACGGCTCGCCTCGGCCGAATGGCTCGGCGGCGCGCTGTCGGCCACGCCGTTGCAGGCGGCCCTCGCGGCCGACCGTTTCCTTTCCCCTGACCAGAACGCGTGACGCTCCCATGACGACCCGACGATCGATCCCTTTCGGCCTGATGCTGCAAGGCGCAGGCAGCCACATGAACGCATGGCGGCACCCGAGCAACCCGCCGGACGCGAGCATCAATCTCGATTTCGCGATCGGTAACGCCCGCAAGGCGGAAGCCGCCGGCATCGCATTCGCGTTCGTCGCGGACGGCCTCTACATCAACGAGAAGTCGATCCCGCACTTCCTGAACCGCTTCGAGCCGCTGACCGTGCTGTCGGCGCTTGCGGTCGCGACGAAGAAGATCGGGCTCGCGGGCACGATCTCGACGTCGTACAGCGAGCCGTTCACGGTCGCCCGCCAGCTCGCGTCGCTCGACGCGATCAGCGGCGGGCGCGCGGGCTGGAACGTTGTGACGACGCCGCTCGAAGGCACCGCGAAGAATTTCGGCAAGGCGCATCCCGATCACGCATTGCGCTACGAGATCGCCGACGAATACCTCGACGTCGTGCAGGGCCTGTGGGACAGCTGGGACGACGACGCCTTCGTGCGCGACCGCGCGACCGGCCGCTTCTTCGATCGCGACAAGCTCCACACGCTCGATCACCACGGCCGCTTCTTCCAGGTCGCGGGCCCGCTCAACATCCAGCGCTCCCCGCAGGGGCAGCCGGTGATCTTCCAGGCCGGTTCGTCCGACACCGGCATCGGGCTCGCGGGCAAGTATGCGGATGCCGTGTTCACGCATTCGCCGTCGCTCGACGAAACGGCCGCGTTCACGCGGCGCGTGAAGCAGAGCGCGATCGAGCACGGCCGGCAAGGCAGCGACGTGAAGATCTTCCCCGGCATCGGGCCGATCGTCGGCCGCACGGCCGCCGAGGCCGAGGACAAATACCAGGCGATCCGCGACCTGCTGACGATCGACGAGGCGCTCGCCTATCTGGGCCGCTATTTCGATCACCACGATTTCACGCAGTACGCGCTCGACGCGCCGTTCCCGGAACTTGGCGAGCTCGGCCGCAACAGCTTCCGCTCGACCACCGACCGGATCAAGGCCGACGCGAAACAGAAAGGGCTGTCGCTGCGCGAGACGGCGCTCGCGGTCGCCACGCCGCGCCCGAACTTCATCGGCACGGCCGAGCATGTCGCCGACGAGCTGATCCGCTGGCACGACGCAGGCGCCGGCGACGGCTTCATCCTCGGCTTTGCCGTGCAGGCGCAAGGTGTGGAAGATTTCGTCGAACTCGTGATCCCGGCGCTCGAGGCACGCGGGCGCTACAGCCGCGACCTGCCCGGCGCGACGCTGCGCGACCACCTTGGCCTGCCGCGCAAGGCAAGCCGCCACGCGGCGCCTGACGCGTCGCACGAACCGGCCGCCGAAGCGCACGCCTGACACCCGCCGCCGCGCCGCCCGTGCGCGGCGCGCCCGCCCGCCCGATTCGAGGATTTCCACCGACATGAGCGACACGACCCACCTCGGCGGCGCGCTGCCGCCGCTCTCTTCCCCCGGCGCGCGCGAGCCCGGCACGCGTTTCCGGATCGTGCCCGCGCGCCACCGGTCGCGCACGGCCGGCACCGTGCTCGCCGTCGCGATGATCGCGATCGTCCTGCATTCGATACTCGGCAACCCGCAATGGGGCTGGCCGGTGTTCGCCGAATGGTTCCTGTCGCCGCCGGTGCTGTCGGGGCTCGTGCGCACGCTGGTGCTGACCGCGCTCGGCGCGGTGTTCGGCCTCGTGCTCGGCGCGTTCGTCGCGCTGGCCCGGCTGTCGCGTTCGCGGTTGCTGTCGGCAAGCGCGTGGGCCTTCGTGTGGCTGTTCCGGTCGATTCCGCTGATCGTGCTGCTGCTGATCCTGAACAACCTCGGCTACCTGTACGAGCATGTGCGGCTCGGCGTGCCGTTCACCGACATCGTGTGGTTCGACACGCCGACGACCGACCTGATCAGCCCGTTCCTCGCGGCCGTGCTCGGCCTCACGCTGCACCACGCGGCGTTTTCCGCCGAGGTGATCCGCGGCGGCATTCTCGCGGTCGACCAGGGCCAGCTCGAAGCGGCCGCCGCGCTCGGGCTGCCGCGCGGCCGCCAGACCACGCGGATCGTGCTGCCGCAGGCGATGCGCGCGATCCTGCCGACCGCGTTCAACGACCTGATCATGCTCGCGAAAGGCACGTCGATGGTCTACGTGCTCGCGATGCCGGAGCTGTTCTATACGGTGCAGGTGATCTATCGCCGCAATCTCGAGGTGATCCCGCTGCTGATGGTCGCCACCGTCTGGTACCTGATCATCCTGACCGTGCTGTCGGCCATCCAGGTGCAGGTCGAGCGGCACTATGCGCGCGGTGCGCTGCGCAACCCGCCGCCGTCCGTCGTCACGTTCGCGCTCGCGCGCCTCGGCGTGCTGTGGCGGCGTGTCAGGTCTCGCCGCGACGCGTCGATCGCACGCGCCGAAGTCGATGCCGGTACGGTTGCCGTCGCGCCGCGCGCCGGCGGCGAAGTGGCCGTGCATGGCGTATCGAAACAGTTCGGCATGCAGCGCGTGCTCGACAACGTCTCGTTCGTCGCGCCGCGCGGCAGCGTGACCGTGATCGTCGGGCCGTCGGGCTCGGGCAAGTCGACGCTGCTGCGCACGATCAACCATCTCGAGCGCGTCGACGACGGCTTCATCGACATCGACGGCGAACTGATCGGCTATCGCCGCGACGGCGACGTGCTCTACGAGCTGAAGGAACACGACGTGCTGACGCGGCGCACGGCCGTCGGGATGGTGTTCCAGAACTTCAACCTGTTCCCGCACCTGACGGTGCTCGAGAACCTGGTCGAGGCACCGGTCGTCGTCGGCGGCATCACGCGCGACGCCGCAGAGCGCATCGCCCGCACGCTGCTCGCCCGCGTCGGTCTCGCGGATAAGGCCGACGCGTATCCGCGCCAGCTCTCGGGCGGCCAGCAGCAGCGCGTCGCGATCGCGCGGGCGCTCGCGTTGCGCCCGAAGGTGCTGCTGTTCGACGAACCGACGTCGGCGCTCGACCCGGAACTCGTGAACGAAGTGCTTGACGTGATCAAGGAACTCGCACGCTCGGGCACGACGCTCGTGATCGTCACGCACGAGATCGGCTTCGCGCGCGAAGTCGCGGACAACGTGCTGTTCATGGAGCGCGGGCGCATCGTCGAATCCGGGCCGCCGGCCGTCGTGCTCGACGCGCCGACGCATCCGCGCACCCGCGCGTTCCTGTCGCGGGTGCTGTGATGCGCGCCGCTGCCGGCTTGCGAGGTGCCGCACGATGACCGACCGACGCCAGTTCATGACCGCCGCACTGGTCGCGGCAACGGGCCTGCCGTGGCATGTGGCGCACGCGGCCGCCGCGACGGCGGACCTCGACCCGCGCCAGGCCGGCCGCGTGCGTGCGCAACGCGACGACGCGGCGATCCGCGCGGCAGCCGGCTATCGTTGGGTACGCGAAGGCGCGTTCACGGTCGCGATTTCACCGCACGCGCCGCCCGTGTCGACCTACGCGACCGACGCGCGCACCGTGGTCGGCGCCGATCCCGACTATGCACAGCTCGTCGCCGACGCGCTCGGCCGCACGCTCGCGCTGGTGCCGATCGCTTGGGCCGACTGGCCGCTCGGGCTGACGTCCGGCAAGTACGATGCGGTGATCTCCAACGTCGGCGTAACCGAGAAGCGCAAGGAGAAATACGATTTCACGACCTACCGGCTCGGGCTGCACGGCTTCTACGTGCGCACCGGCAGCCCGATCGCGACGATCGCCGAGCCGAAGGACATCGCCGGCCTGCGCATCATCACGGGCGCGGGGACGAGCCAGGAGCGCATCCTGCTCGAGTGGAACAAGCGCAACGTGGCGCAGGGGCTGAAGCCGGCCGAGCTGCAATATTTCGACGACGATGCGGCGTCGCGCGTCGCGCTGCTGTCGGGCCGCGCCGATGCGGAGCTGAACCCGAACGCATCGCTCGCGTACGAGGCCGCGCGCACCGGCAAGATCCGCCGTGTCGGCGTCGTCAATGCGGGTTGGCCCAACAATGCCGATGTCGCGATCGCGACGCGCCGCGGCAGCGGCCTCGCACCCGCGCTGACGCTGGCGACGAACGCGCTGATCGGCAGCGGTCGCTACGGGCAGGCGCTCGCGCGCTGGGGCTTGCAGAGCGAGGCGATCGCGCGCGCCGAAACCAATCCGCCGGGGTTGCCGTCGTTCTGAAGGCGTCGATACGTCGACGATCAACATGACATCGCCCCGGCATCCCGCAACGGAAATGCCGGGGCGAATCGAAGCAGCCCGTACGTCGTTGCGCCGCGATGTGTCTACGCCGACGCCGCCGCGTGATACCGGTCGAGCTCCGCGACCTGCGCATGAATCGCCGGAATGAGGTCGCGCCCGTAGTCGAGCGCATCGTCGAGCGGATCGAACCCGCGAATCAGGAACGTCGACACGCCGAGCCGGTAATACGCACCGAGCGCGCGCGCGACCTGTTCGGGCGTGCCGACCAGCGCGGTCGAATTCCAGCGCGCGCCGGTCAGGTTCGCGACGCCCATCCACAGCCGCTCGTCGAGCACGTCGCCCTGCGCGGCCGCCGCCATCAGCCGTTGCGAGCCTGCATTCTGCGGCGTGTGGCCGGCAATCGGCTGGCCGTTCGCGAGCCGCGCCGCGCGCACGCGCTCGCGGATCGCCTCGGCCTTCTCCCATGCGGCCGCCTCGGTGGCGGCGACGATCGGCCGGAACGACACGCTGATGCGCGGCGTGCGCCCGAACGGCGCGGCGGCCGCACGCACGCGCGCGATCTGCTCGCGCACCGAATCGAGCGGCTCGCCCCACGTCATGTAGACATCGGCATGCTCGCCCGCAACCGCCAGCGCAGCCGGCGACGAGCCGCCGAAATAGATCGGCACATGCGGCCGCTGCGCACCCTTCACGAGCGGCGACGCGCCGCGCAGCCGGTAGAACTCGCCATCGTGATCGACTGGCGCGTCGGCGAGCCAGATCCGCTTCAGCACGTCGAGATATTCGCCGGTGCGGCGGTAGCGCGCATCGTGCGCGACGAAATCGCCGTCGCGCCGCAGGTCGGTATCGTCGCCGCCGGACACGACGTTCAGCGCGAGACGCCCGCCGCTGAACACGTCGAGCGTCGATATCTGCCGCGCGGCGGCCGACGGCACGATCACGCCCGGCCGGTGCGCGAGCAGGATGCGGATGCGTTCGGTCGCGGCGGCCGCGAACGACGCGACGATGAAACCGTCCGCCGCGTTGCTGAAATGGCCGACCAGGATCTGGTCGAAGCCGGCGGCCTCGTGCGCCTGCGCGAAGCGGCGCACGTAGTCGGGCTGGACGGCCACGCCGCCCGGTACGTCGACCTCCGCGCCGGGCGTCGCGGTGATCATGCCGATGATGTCGACTGGCATGTCGGTATGTCCTTGAGGTGCTTGATAGGGAATTGCGGGAACCACGAAAATCGTGGCAATGACAGCACGATCATTGCGCGGCGGCCGTCTTCTGCGCAGGCGCCGCGAACGCGCCCGCATACGAGCGGTCGAGCAGCTTCGACGTGTCGTACGCAGCCGGAATCACGCCGGCCTTGTGCAGGAAATCGGCCGTGTTCTGCGCGTCCTTCGCTGCCGTCTCGTCGACCGGGCCCACGCGCTGCTTCGCGTTGTTGAGCCAGCGGTACGCGACATCCGGTTCGAGCTTCGCGCGCTTCGCCCACAGGTCCGCGTACTCGCGCGGATGGCTGTCGACCCACTGGCGCGCGGCAACCACGCGCCGCAGGAAATCGGTGATCTCGGCGCGCTTGCCCGTTGCAGCCTGCTCGTTCGCGGCGACGAAGCTCAGCGCCGGCATCAGCCCCTGCGCGGTCGTCACGGGCCGCGCGCCTTGCCGCAACGCGAGCGTGCTGACGAACGGCTCCCACAGCGACACGGCGTCGACCGAGCCGTTCGCGAGCGCGTTGGTCGCATCGATCGGCATCAGGTACGCGTACTTCACCGAATCCGCGCGCAGGCCGGCGTGTTCGAGCGCGCGCAGCACGAGCTGCTGGCTCCACGCGCCACGCCATACGGCGATGGTCTTGCCCTGCAGGTCGGCCAGGGTGCGCACCGGCGAATTCTTGGGGACGAGAATCGCGACGCCGTCGAGGCTCTGGCGCGACACCGCGACCACCTTCACCGGCGCACCGCGCGCGGCCAGCGTGAGCAACGCGGAATCGCCGAGGAAGCCGACATCGATCGCGTTACCGTTCAGGCTCTCGGCAACGGGCGCGGCGGCCTGGAAATGCTTCCATTCGATCGCGTAAGGCAGGTCCTTCAGCACGCCGGACGCCTCCATCGACGCCTGGATGTTGAAGTAGTTCTGTTCACCGACGCGCAGCGTGACGGTGTCTTTGGCCATGCCTGGCTGCGCGGCAAGCGCCAGCAAGAGTGCCGTGACGATTCGGCTCAGCAACGTGATCTCCCGGAAGGTTGGCGGGCGGCCGCGCGATGGCGGCGCCTCGTGGTCCGCCGTGCACGGCGGCCGGCGGAACGGATGGAACCGGTGAAGATACGCCGATCCGATCTATGAAACAAACGCAATATTCTTCTATGTAAAGATGCAAATATTTTATGACCGGGTCGATGTCGCCGGATATCGCCTGCTGCCCTCCCGCCAACCCGGTTCGAATGAATCCTCGACAGATATTTCGTGCGCGAAATAAATTACGCACTATATTTCGCATACGAAATAATGACCCGGAACGAGGACGGCCATGACCTCCCAACCCATCGAGTTTTCCGCCGCCGACGGCTACGCACTGCACGGCACGCTGTGGACGCCGGACGAAGCGCCGCGCGCACTGGTGCTGATCCATCCGGCGACGGCCGTGCCGGAGCGGCTGTATGCGGGCTTCGCGCGGTTCCTGACCGAACGCGGCTTCGCGGCGCTCACCTACAACTATCGCGGCATCGGCGCGTCGCGGCCCGCGCGCCTGGGCGCGCTGCAGGCACGCATGCGCGACTGGATGGAACTCGACGTGGGCGCCGCGACCGCGTGGGCACGGCAGGCCTATGAAGGGTTGCCGCTGCTGGCGGTCGGGCATAGCGTCGGCGGGCATGCGATCGGGCTGTCGGCCGCTACGCCGCATCTGCGCGCGGCCGTGCTCGTCGCCACGCATGCGGCCAGCACGCGACTGATCACGCAGGCGGCCGAACGCCTGAAGGTGCGGCTGATCCTGCGTGTGTTCGGCCCGCTGATGTCGGCGCTGTTCGGCTACGTGCCCGGCAAGCGCCTCGGGCTCGGCGAAGACATGCCGGCCGGCGTGTTCCGCGAATGGGGCCGCTGGACGACGCTGCCGCACTATTTTTTCGATGATCCGACACTCGGCGCGGCCGAGCGTTACGCGAAACAGCAGTTGCCGATCCTTGTGCTCGGCTTCGACGACGACCCGTGGGCGAACCCGACTGCGATCGGGCTGCTGGTAAGCTATCTGACCCGCGCGGCGGTCGAACGCCGCCAGATCGATCCGCATGCGGCGGGCAGCGGCCCGGTCGGGCACATGGGCTTCTTCCGCAGCCGCCCCGGTACCGTGCTGTGGCCCGACGTGGCCGACTGGCTCGCGCAGGCACTCGACACGCCGCGAACCGCGGGACGTCCCCCCCTTTCCATTGCAGCCGGGAACCCAGCTTGAGCGAAGACCGACGACTGTTTTTCATGTTGAACATCGGCCAGCGGCGCGTGCAGCGCTGGATCGACCGCAAGGCGGAGACCGAGACCCGCGCGAGCGCCGCGCAGGCCGGCGTGCTGTTCTGTCTCGCGAAACAGGACGGTGCGCTGATCGGCGAAGTCGGCGCCGCGCTGCAGCTTGCGCCGTCCGCGATGACGGGGCTCGCCGACCGGATGGAGAAAGCCGGCCTCATTACGCGTCACGCCGATTCGGACGACGGCCGCGCGACGCGGTTGTACCTGACCGACGACGGTCACGCGGCGCTCAAGCGGGCGCGCGTGCTGCTGCGCGAGCTGAACGGCAAGCTGTGCGACGGGTTTTCCGACGATGAACTCGATACCGTCGCGCGCTGGCTGCACGCGCTGCAGGAGCGGTTTCCTGCGGAGCGCTGAGCAAGGGCGGAAATGCCGTGTCGCTGCCGCCTTCGCGAGTTCCCCGCACAAACTGGCGTACGTGCCGCCGCGCAATCGACGCGGCGGCACGCACACACTGATGCGTCAGGCAGCCTGCGGTATCGCGGCGACTACGGGTTCGGCTTTCAGCGCGGCGACCTTGCCGATCGTATCGACGCATGCATGCGCGAGTTCCGCGCCTTTCACGAGGAAGTGGTCGTGGAAGAACGCGACATGCTCGGCCCCGTGGAAATGATGCGGCGTCAGAACCGCCGATAGCACCACCACGCCGGTTTCGAGCTGCACCTGCATGAGACCGGAAATCACCGCTTGCGCGACGAAGTCATGGCGATAGATGCCGCCGTCGACGACCAGGCCGGCGCACGCGATGGCCGCGTATTTGCCGGTTTTCGCGAGCAGTTTGGCATGCAGCGGAATTTCGAAAGCGCCTGCCACTTCGAAGAAATCGCAATCCGCCTGGCTCAGGTTCGCGTTGACGAGTCCGCCGACAAACGCGTTTCGGCACTGGTCGACGATCTCCTTGTGCCAGCATGACTGGACAAAAGCGATACGCGGCGCGGCAGTTTGGGAGGGGGAAGCAAGTTGGGTCATCGATGGGTCCTGTGTGAGTTGAATGGGCGCACAGGGAGAAGCCGCGTACCTTGCGTACGCAACGAACCCCGCTCTCTCTCATCCGGACTTTGACCGTCGGCCCCGGAATCCAACCGGGTCTGCTGACCTTGCCGTGCACATGCGTGTCGGCAAGCGCTCGCGGGCTACACGCAATCAATCGCGCGATTACCGCCGGTGGGGAATTTCACCCCGCCCTGAGAACGTTCGCGGCACATTGGCCGCGCCGGAAATCTATCACACTCGCGTCGTGCAAGTCTTCGATGTCACCCGCCCACTTCATGCACTCAACGTGCCCCCGGGTGACCGGCCTCCTGTCCAGCAGCCTTTTCACCAATCCGACGGAAAACCTACGACTTCCTGTCATCCGGCTTGGAATTTGAAATGATATAACATATCATTTCGCGTGCTCGTCCGCCTGACGCCGTTCCACTCCGGGCGGGCGAGCCTCGCCGAGCCATGTTCCAACGGGTCACTACGCGTCACGGACGCAACAATATATCGTATCCAGCCGTGACCCGCATCGCTCGTTATCCGATCCGATTCCAACCGATTCACCGACCATGCGCGACCTCCCTCGTCTACCGCTTCGCCCGCTCTCGTCCCTTTCGCTGATGCTGTTCGCCGCCGTCGCACACGCACAGGCCGATACACCCGCCGTATCCGGCACGCCGCCGGCCACGCCGCTCGCACCGATCTTCGTGACCGCGAACCCGCTCGGCGACAGCGACCTGATCGCGCCGACCGTCCAGCTTTCCGGCGATGCGCTGACGCGCCGCCAGGCCGATTCGCTCGGCGAAACGCTGAACGGGCTGCCCGGCGTATCGACCACCACCTACGGGCCGATGGTCGGCCGCCCGATCATCCGCGGGATGGACGGCGACCGGATCCGGCTGCTGCAGAACGGTGTCGCGGCCTACGACGCGTCGTCGCTGTCGTACGACCATGCGGTGCCGCAGGATCCGCTGTCGGTCGAACGCGTCGAGATCGTGCGCGGGCCGGCCGCACTGCTGTATGGCGGCAACGCAGTGGGCGGCGTCGTCAACACGATCGACAACCGGATTCCGCGCGAAGCGATCGAAGGCGTGACGGGTGCGCTCGACGCACGCTACGGCGGCGCGAATTCCGTGCGCGCGGGCGCCGCGCAGGTCGAAGGCGGCAACGGCCGCTTCGCGTTCCACATCGACGCGTTCGACCGCGAAACGAGCAAGCTGCGGATTCCCGGCTACGCACGCAGCGGCGCGCAACGCGCGATCGACGGCCCCGACACGCCGCAGCCGTACCGCAACGTGCCGAACAGCGACGGCCGCGTGCACGGCGGCGCGCTCGGCGCGTCGTACACGTGGACGGACGGCTTCGCGGGCCTGTCCTACAGCGGCTACGAATCGAACTACGGCTCCGTCGCGGAGAGCGACGTGCGGCTGCGGATGCGCCAGGAACGCCTCGCGCTCGCGTCCGAGGTACGCAACTTGAGCGGGCCGTTCACGAAGCTGAAATTCGACTTCGCGTACACCGACTATCGCCACAAGGAAGTCGACAACGGCGAAACCGCCACCACCTTCCGCAATCGCGGCTACGAGGCGCGCATCGAGGCAACCCATCGCAAGATCGGCCCGTTCGAAGGCGCGATCGGCGTGCAGTTCGGCCAGAACACGTTCTCCGCGCTGGGCGACGAGATGCTCGTGCCCTCCACGCGCACGAACAGCGTCGCGCTGTTCGGCCTCGAGGAATGGCAGGTCGTCCCGGCGCTCAAGCTGAGCCTCGGCGGCCGTTTCGAGCACGTGAAGGTCGATCCCGATCCGGCCGGCGTCGAGAAATTCGCGGGTGCACAGCCGCGCGAATTCAACGCGGGCAGCCTGTCGGCCGGCGCACTGTTCTCGCTGACGCCCGTGTGGTCGGTGGCGGCCAACGTCGCGTACACCGAACGCGCGCCGACCTTCTACGAGCTGTATTCGAACGGCCCGCACGATGCGACCGGCCAGTTCCTGATCGGCAACCCGAACGCGTCGAAGGAAAAAGCGGTGTCGACCGACCTGTCGCTGCGCTACGCGAGCGGCCCGAATCGCGGCAGCGTCGGCGTGTTCTACAACCGCTTCTCGAACTACCTGGCCGAGTACAACACGGGCCGCGTGGTGAACGACGACGGCGAACCGGTCGCGCCCGGTACCGACGGCTCGCTCAACGAGGCGATCTACCGTGGCGTGCGCGCCGAGTTCTACGGCATCGAGCTGGACGGCAAGTGGCGCGCCTTCGCGCGGCGCGGCCATACCGTCGACCTGGAACTGACGGCCGACTACACGCATGCGCGCAACGTCGACACGGGCCAGCCGCTGCCGCGCATCGCGCCGCTGCGCGCGACGCTCGCGGCCGACTACGGCTACGGCCCGTTCGGCGCGCGCGCACAGGTCACGCATGCGTGGTCGCAGCATCGCGTGCCGGACAACGACGCTTCGACGGACGGCTACACGTCGCTCGGCGTGATGCTGACCTACAAGTTCCGCATGGGTCCGACGCACTGGCTCGCATACCTGCGCGGCGACAACCTGACGAACCAGGAAATCCGCTATTCGACCTCGGTCGTGCGCGGCTTCGCGCCGGAAGGCGGCCGCAGCGTGATGGCCGGGTTGCGCACCACGTTCTGACCCTCTCATGGTCCGCGGCGCCCGCCGCGGGCTGCTCTGCGGCGCCTCCACTCCGCGCCGCATTTCCGTTTATCGGCCATTACCGCCAATCGCGCGGCACACACCGACGACACGCATCGGTTCCCTCCCCAATTAGATCGCAACGAAATTCCCTTATTCACCCATAAATCGAAACAAATTCATCAGACGATTATTAGCAAAAAGACTGTTTTTGTTTCAACCAATAAAACCGGTTTCAAATTCCACGTATAAACCTTTTAATCACGGGCGCTCCGGCGTTTTTTCGATTGAAATCAAGAGCGCCCACCCGACAAGGTTTCAGCGATAAAAAAACTAATATCAGGGTTTTCGAAGGGTAAAGAATCATTCGGTATACCCGTTAATGCCGGCACGAGCCCGTATCTGGTCGAACAATAAATCCAATTTGCCAACCACACGCGCAGAGGCACAACGTGAAAATCGCCAGAATGAGCATCAAAACAAAACTCCTTGGCGGCTTCGGCCTGCTCGCCGCGGTCGTCGTGATCGTGTCGGGCATGGCACTCAAGGCGCTATCCGATACGAATGCCGAGTTTTCCCGCTACATGAACGGCATCAGCGCGCGGGCGACCCTGTCCGCGCAGATCCGCACCGCAGTCGACCGGCGCGCGATCGCCGCGCGCAACCTCGTGCTCGTGACCAAACCGTCCGACCTCGAGCTCGAACTGGCCGAGGTAAACCAGGCGCACAAGGACGTGCAGGAGCATCTCGCGAAGCTCAAGGACATGATGGCGAACGCGACCGACACCTCCGATCGCGCGCGCGAACTGGTGGCCGACATCGTCCGCATCGAATCCAGTTACGGGCCCGTCGCGCTGCGCATCGTCGGGCTCGCGCAGGCCGGCAAGAAAGACGAGGCGACCGCCGACATCGACGACAACTGCCGCCCGCTGCTCGCGCAACTGGTGCGCGCGACCGACGCGTACGCGTCCTACACGCATGAACGCGAACTCGCGATCGCCCAGCAATTCGCGGATCGCTATGCGATGGAGCGCAACCTGCTGGCCTGCATCTGCCTGATCGCGGTCTCGATCGCGGCCTGCGGTGGCCTGTGGCTGACGCGCAAGATCACGGTGCCGATCGGCTCGGCCGTGGACGTCGCGCGCACGGTCGCGAACGGCGATCTCGGCAGCCGCATCGACGTGAGCGGCAACGACGAGACGCGCGATCTGCTCGAAGCGCTGCGAACGATGAACGAGCGGTTGATCGGCATCGTCGGCCGCGTGCGCGATTCGTCGAACAGCATCGCGCATGCGGTCGGCGAGATCGCATCGGGCAACCTCGACCTGAGCCAGCGCACCGAGGAACAGGCCGCGTCGCTGCAGGAAACCGCCGCGACGATGGAGGAATTCACGTCGACGGTGCGGCTGAATGCCGAGAACGCGCAACAGGCGAGCACGCTCGCCGCGAACGCGTCGGATGTCGCGCATCGCGGCAGCTCGGTGGTCGGCCGCGTGGTCGACACGATGACGGAGATCGGCCACAGCTCGTCGAAGATCGCCGACATCACGGGCATCATCGAAGGCATCGCGTTCCAGACCAACATCCTCGCGCTGAATGCGGCCGTCGAAGCGGCGCGTGCGGGCGAACAGGGCCGCGGTTTCGCGGTCGTGGCGAGCGAGGTGCGCAGTCTCGCGCAGCGCTCGTCGACGGCAGCGAAGGAGATCAAGGAACTGATCTCCGCGTCGGTGCAGACGATCCGCGACGGCTCGGCGCTCGCCGGCGAAGCCGGCAAGACGATGTCGGACGTCACGCAGGCCGTCGCGCGCGTGACGGACATCATGGGCGAGATCGCAGCCGCGTCGGCCGAGCAGAGCCGCGGCATCGACCAGGTGAACCTGACGATCACGCAGATGGACGAGACGACCCAGCAGAACGCGGCGCTCGTCGAGCAGGCCGCAGCCGCTTCGAAGTCGCTCGAGGCACAAGGCCGCGAGCTGTCCGAAACGGTCGCCGCGTTCCGGATGCCGTCCGGCACGCACGTGACGCCGTCGGGCGCGTACGCGCAAGAGCCCGCCATGCATCACTGGCAACCGGCCACCGCGTAACGGATACCGCAAGGAGACGACGGTGCGCACGCTGTCTCGCCGGTCTGCCTGCGTCACGCTTGCGCGTACCGCGCGATGCGCGGCCGCATGCGGGATGCGGTGCGGTTGTGCATCGTCGCCGTCGGGCGCTGCCGGTTCGCACGCGCGACGTCGCGCTTCCCCGATTCGCGTCGCGCGTGCGCGGCACGCGTGCGGGTAGCTCGCGCATCGGCATAGCCGCATCATCGAAGGTCGGTTCTACCGACCGGCATGGCATCGCGCGCGTGTCCGAAATGCGCATCGTCACGGACGATCGCGTGCGATGCGCGGTCCTCCTCATGGCATGGCGCATGCTGCGTTTGCAGCGTCGCGCAAGTTTCGATCCCGGCCATGTATCGTGCGTTGCCACACCGACGACATGGAGATCACGCTGCATTCGCACGCGCATCGCCCGCCGATGCAGACTTTTAAAACGAACGAATGACGAGTATGCTTAAAAAAGCACTCCCCGTTCGGACGGCGAATCGCGTGCCCTGACTCCCGTCCGATCGCATTGCGGCCCCATCGCTTCGCACATCGCGTGCCGATGGCGGCGTCTGCTTCTCGCGCCACGGCCGCACGAACCTTTCCCCCAACAATCGTCAGGAGAGCTAGTGAGCCGACTCGTCGTCGTATCCAATCGCATTGCAGATCCCCGTAAAGCCGCGGCCGGCGGGCTCGCCGTTGCCGTGAAAGACAGCCTGCAGGAATCCGGCGGCGTCTGGTTCGGCTGGAGCGGGAGGCTGCGCGGCGACGACGATCAGCCCACGCATGGCGACGAGGTGCAGATCCAGAACGTCGGCGGCATCCAGCTCGCGACGATCGATCTCGACCCGCAGGATTACGACGCTTACTACCTCGGTTATTCGAACAACGTGCTGTGGCCGGTGTTTCACTACCGGCTCGATCTCGCGCAGTTCGACCGTCGCTTCGCCGACGGCTACCGGCGCGTGAACCAGTTGTTCGCGCGCAAGCTGCGCACGCTGTTGCGGCCCGACGACACCATCTGGGTCCACGACTACCAGCTGATTCCGCTCGCCGCCGAGTTGCGCGCGATGGGCTGTACGAATCCGATCGGTTTCTTCCTGCACATCCCGATGCCGCCGCCGCCGATCATGGCCGCGATCCCGGAACACGAATGGCTGATGCGCTCGCTGTTCGCCTACGATCTCGTCGGCTTCCAGACCGAGTCGGATCTTCTCCACTTCGAGCATTACGTCGAAGCGGAAGCCGGTGCCGCGCGGCTGCCCGACGGCCGCCTGCGCGCGTTCGGCCGCACGTTGTCGGCCGGCGCCTTCCCGATCGGCATCAACGTCGACGAGTTCGAATCGCTCGCGCGCGATCGCGAAGGGCTCGACATGTTCGAACGGATGCGCGACGAGTATTCGCGGCGTCAGCTCCTGGTCGGGGTCGACCGGCTCGACTACACGAAGGGGCTGCCGCAGCGCGTGCATGCGTTCCGCCAGTTGCTCGAGCAATATCCGGAGAACCGCGACCGTGCGACGCTGATCCAGATCGCCGCGCCGAGCCGCGAGGATCTCGGCGCATACGACGACCTGCGGCGCGAGATGGACAGCCTGTGCGGCGCGATCAACGGCGACTACGGCGAACTCGAATGGATGCCGATGCGCTACATTCACCGCACCGTTGCGCGCAAGCGCTTGCCGGGCCTCTATCGTGCGAGCCGCGTCGCGCTCGTCACGCCGCTGCGCGACGGGATGAACCTCGTCGCGAAGGAATTTCTCGCCGCGCAGGACGCAGCCGATCCGGGCGTGCTCGTGCTGTCACGTTTCGCCGGCGCGGCCGAGCAGCTGAAGTCAGCACTGCTCGTCAATCCGTACGACACACAAGGCACGGCGCAGGCGATCCAGCGCGCGCTCACGATGCCGCTCGAAGAACGCCGCCAGCGTCATGCGGCGCTGATGGCGATCGTGCGCAAGACCGACGTGCACTGGTGGCGCACGCGCTTTCTCGACGCGCTCGCCGAAGCGGCGGAAGTCGCGGCCGCGACCGAATCCTGACGCGCGCTCACGCGTTCGTCGTCGCGTATTCGAGCGCCGCGCCGCTTACGTCGCACAGGTCGACCGACACCGGAATGCCTTCGCGCAGGCTCTCCGTCAGCACGCAATACGCATCGAACTGATCGAGCACGCGCGTCGCCGCCGCGAGATCGGCCCACGTCTTGCCGATCGACAGTCGTACCGACATCGCGCCCACGCGCACCCTGCCTGCTTCGTTCTGCACCATGTCGACATCGATGTGCGCGGCAATCGGCTGCGGATCGACATGCTGCTTTTCCAGTGCGAACAGCAGGCTCGCCGCGAGACAGGTCGCGACTGCCGCGGCCAGCAACCGGATCGGGTTCGGCCCGCGTCCGTCGCCGAGCGGCGGCGGCTCGTCGGTGAGCACCGGCGACAGCGTCGTGCCGGCAAATGCCACTTCGAAACAGAAACGCGCCTGCTGCGCGACATCGACCGATACGTGCGCCTCGCTCATGGCGACTCCGCGGAGATCAACGGGGAAAGGAATGCCGGCACGCAGTCGCATCGACGCGCGCGGCTCGCAGGTTCGCGGCACCTTCAGCGCTCGGGTTCGCGTGGCGGCCCGTACGCGACGAAATCGCGCTCGACCGCAGACGCGTGCTCCGTTTCGATCGCGCCGCCGCGTGCACCGGCTTCGTCGTCCGGCGCCGCCGGCGCTGCGGACGACGTTTCGACGCGCCCGTCGATCAGCGCCTGCAGCGCGTCGCGTTCGAGCACCTCGCATTGCAGCAGCCGGCGCGCGATGCGTTCGAGCGCATCGCGGCGTTCGCCGAGCGTCATCGCGACCCGCGCATGCGCGTCGGTCAGCAGCGTGCGCACCTCGTCGTCGATCATCCGTGCGGTGTGCTCGCTGCAGCGCCCTTCACCCGCATGCCATGCGCCGGGGATGCCCTGGCGCGCATCGCCGTCGTCGAACGTCGCGAGCCCGATCTTCTCGCTCATCCCGTACTGCATGACCATGTGGCGCGCCATCGCGGTCGCGCGTTCGAGATCGTTCTGCGCGCCCGTCGACACGTCGCCGAACACGAGTTCTTCGGCAACCCGGCCGCCGAGCAGTGCATCGATCCGGTCGAGCAGCTCGCTCCTGCGCAACACGTAGCGATCCTCGGTCGGCACCTGCTGCGTATAGCCGAGCGCGGCCACGCCGCGCGGAATGATCGACACCTTCTTCACCGGATCGCAATGTGCGCGGCTTTCCGCGACGAGTGCATGGCCGGCTTCGTGATACGCGATGGTCAGCTTCTCCTGCGCGTTCATCACGCGGCTCTTGCGCTCGAGGCCCGTCAGCGCGCGATCGATCGCCTCGTCGAAATCGGCCATGCCGATCGCCGGCTTGCCGAGTTCGGCCGCATGCAGCGCGGCCTCGTTGACGACGTTCGCGAGATCCGCGCCGACGAAGCCCGGCGTGCGCGACGCGAGTTCGCCGAGATCGACGTCGGCCGCGAGCTTCACGCGCTTCACGTGCACGCCGAGGATCTGCCGGCGGCCGGTCACGTCGGGCCGGTCGATCGCGATGTGGCGATCGAAGCGGCCCGGCCGCAGCAGCGCGGGATCGAGAATCTCGGGACGGTTCGTCGCCGCCATGATGATCACGCCGGAGCCGGCCTGGAAGCCATCCATCTCGACGAGCAACTGGTTGAGCGTCTGCTCGCGTTCGTCGTTGCCCGACATCGGGCCGACGCCGCGCACCTTGCCGAGCGCATCGAGCTCGTCGACGAATACGATGCACGGCGCCTTCTGCTGCGCCTGCTCGAACAGGTCGCGCACGCGCGCCGCGCCGACGCCGACGAACATCTCGACGAACGCCGAACCGCTGATCGAGAAGAACGGCACGGCCGCCTCGCCGGCCACCGCGCGCGCGAGCAGCGTCTTGCCTGTGCCCGGCGCGCCGACGACGAGCACGCCCTTCGGGATCTTGCCGCCGAGCCGCTGGTAGCGGTCGGGGTTGCGCAGGAACGCGACGAGCTGCTGCAGCTCGGCCTTTGCCTCGTCGATGCCCGCGATATCGTCGAACGTGATGCCGGTTTCCTGCTGCACGTACACGCGCGCGCGGCTCTTGCCCATCCCGGTGAAATCCTGCAGCCCGCCGCGCCTGCGCAACATCATGTTCCAGATGAACACGAACAGCACGAGCGGCAGCAGCCACGATGCGAGCGATGCGATCCAGCTCGTGTCGGGCGCGCCGTGATAGCGGATGCCGGCGGCGGTCAGTGTGTCGGTCAGGTGTTCGTCGGTCACGCGGTTGGTCGTGAACCGCCACGGCGCACCGGCCTGCTGCACGGCCGCGGCTTCGGACGCCGGCAGCTTCGTGCCGGCCTGCGGCATCTTCAGCGTGCCCGTGATCGATGCGGGGCCGACTTCGAGATCATCGACAAGCCGGGCGGCGACGAGCTGGTGGAAATCGCTGTACGCGATCGACGCCGACGTCGGGCGCAACATCAGCAACTGCGCGGCGAACAGCACGAAGAAGCCCGCCGCGATCAGCAATCCCGGGTAGTCGAATTTCTTGTCCATGGCATCGGGCCGGACGTGCGCACGACGCTACGCTGCGCGGCACGGCGGACGTGCGCGGATACGCGCGCAATCGGCGCGCGGCATCGGCAGCCATGCGGAAACGGCATTCATGCGTGCCATCGTCGCCTCGCTTCATCGCCTCGTTTCGTCGCATCAATGGCGCCGCGACGACGCCGTCGGCCGGCGCCGCCGGGCAATCCTCGCCCGGGCGGCACGCTGACACGCGCCGCCCCTGAATCCAGTCTAGTTCGCGCGCGAGCGTCGCGCATCGCCCTCGGCGCGACTCGAATCGTCCGACAAACACCTTTCATCCGCCCCCGTTGCCGCGTTATAGTCGCGTTCGTGACATTTTTGTGACAGACGCATCGCGCCCGCCGATACGCAACACGGGCCGTTGCTTTCGCTCCTGCGGCACGGCAGCCTGTGCGGCACCGCAGCGCATCACGCCCCGTCCATCCGCCCATTCGAGGAACCCACGACGTGAACGACACCCCCGATCGCCCCGATCGCCCCGACGACCTTCCCGCCGACCCCGACCGCCGCCGCGTGCTCGGCGGCCTCGCCGCGCTCGGTGCGGGTGTCGCACTCAGCGGCTGTGAAACCACGGCGGGCAGCGCGCCGCGTTCCGCCGCCGACCTGCGCATCGACGAAGCGCTGCGCCAGCGCGTGCGCCACATCGTCGTGATCTATGCGGAAAACCGCAGCTTCGCGAACCTGTACGGCGATTTCCCCGGCGTGCAACATCCGCTGAGCGAGGTGCGGCCCGAGCACGCGCAGCAGCTCGATCGCGACGGCAAGACGCCGCTGCCCGTGCTGCCGAAGATCTGGGGCGGGCTCGTGCCGCAGGCGCAGGAAGTGGAGGGCAAGCGCTACGCGATCGCCGAGCGCGACATCGACAAGCTGCCGAACGCGCCGTTCCGGATCACGGACGCGCAGGGCAAGCCGCTGCCGAACGGCGTGATCACGCGCGACCTGTGGCACCGCTTCTACCAGAACCAGATGCAGATCGCGGGCGGCCGCAACGACCAGTTCGCCGCGTGGGCCGATTCGGGCGGCCTCGTGATGGGCCACTACCGCAATTCGGCCGACACGCTGCGGCTGTGGAATCTCGCGCGGCAATACACGCTGTGCGACAACTTCTTCATGGCGGCTTTCGGCGGGTCGTGGATGAACCACATGTTCCTGATCTCCGCGCAGCCGCCGATGTATCCGGACGCACACAAGCATCCGCACGCGGCCAAGCTGCTGTCGAAGGTCGAAGGCAACGATCCGGCCGGCACGCGCCTGAAGCTCGCCGACGATTCGCCCGCGTCCGCGCTCGACGGTCCGCCGAAGTTCGCAGGCGACGGCCCGCTGACGCCCGACGGCTACGGCGTGAACACGATGGCGCCGCCGTACCAGCCGAGCTACGTGCCGCCGCCCGACCCGGGCAACGCCGCGTATGCCGATCCGGACGACCATCGCGTGATGCCGCCGCAGGGCTATGCGACGATCGGCGACCGCCTGTCGGAGAAAAACGTCGACTGGGCGTGGTACAGCGGCGCGTGGCAGTACGCGCTCGAGCATCGTGACACGGGTACCGTGCCCGATTTCCAGTACCACCACCAGCCGTTCAACTACTTCGTGAACTATGCGCCGGGCACCGACGCGCGCAGCAAGCACCTGCGCGACGCAGGGCTCGGCGACGAGCCTTCGACGAACCACTTCATCGCGGACATCGACGCGGGCCGCCTGCCGGCCGTCACGTTCTACAAGCCGCAGGGCAACCTGAACATGCATGCGGGCTACGCGGACATCGAATCGGGCGACCGTCACATCGCGACCGTGATCGAACATATCCGGCGCGGGCCGCAATGGGACAACACCGTGATCGTGATGACGCACGACGAGAACGGCGGCTGGTGGGATCACGTCGCGCCGCCGGTTGGCGACCGCTGGGGCCCCGGTTCACGGATTCCGGCGCTCGTGATCTCGCCGTTCGCGAAGAAGGGTTTCGTCGATCACACGCTGTACGACACGAACTCGATCCTGCGCTTCATCAGCCGCGTGCACGGGCTCGCGCCGCTCGACGGCGTGGCCGCGCGCAACAAGGCGTTCGCCGCGCGCGGCGCGACGCCGCCGGGCGATCTCACGAACGCGCTCGACCTGGGCTGACGGCGGGCGGGCCTGGTTGGTCGGTTACCTGGGTGGCCGGCTCGGTCACTTGGCTGCTTGGCTGCTTGGCTGCTTGGCTGCTTGGCCGCTTGGCCGCTTGGCCGCTTGAAACGACGGCGCCCCGGGCAATGCGATTGCCCGGGGCGTCGTTCATTTCCATCCTGCCAACGCTACGCTACGCGGCACTGCGCAGTGCCTCACACCCCGCCCGCGCGGCGTGACGGCCGGCCTGCCGGCCGAAGAACGTCGCGTCGGCCAGCGACAGCCCCGAGCTGTACCCGGCGCCCCAGCGCGGCAGCCCGCAGCTCGTGCGGCCGGCCGCATAGAGCCCCGTCACCGGCGCACGCGCCGCGTCGACCACCTGCCCGGTCGGCAGCGTGTCGAGCCCGCCGAGCGTGAAGTGCGGATAGAACGCGTAGTCGATCCGGCAATCGAGCGCGACGAACGGCGGCTCGATCAGCGGCTGCAGCCATTTCTTCGCCTTGTGGAACAGCGGATCGGCGCCTTCGGCCGCATGGCGGTTGTAGACGTCGACGGTCGCCGTCAGCGTGCCGGCCGGCATCTGCAGGTCACGTTCGACTTCCTCCCACGTCTCGCCGGCCGCCGCGATGCCGATCCGCGCGATCGCGGGCGGCTCCCGGTACGTCGCCTGGTCGACGAGCAGGTAGATGCGGTCGTCGGCCTGGTGAAACGCGTGATGGCCCGTGCGGCCGTGATAGCCGTCCTCGTTGATGAAGCGCTGGCCGCGCGCGTTCACGAAGATCCCCCTGATCAGCGATTCCGGCGCGTAGAACGGCAGGCTGACGAAGCCCTGGTCCATGTGGATCGCCGCGCCGCCCGCGCTCTGGCCGAGCAGGATGCCCGAGCCGTCGTCGCCGGGGCTGCCGATCGGTTCATCCGAGCGCAGGAACTGCGGCGCATGCCGGCGCACCATGTCGCGATTCATCGCGAAGCCGCCCGCGCACA
Source organism: Burkholderia sp. D-99 (assembly GCF_011605345.1). Lineage (GTDB taxonomy): Bacteria > Pseudomonadota > Gammaproteobacteria > Burkholderiales > Burkholderiaceae > Burkholderia. Next base: position 603,757 of record NZ_JAAOXM010000001.1, on the reverse strand, counting down.
GGATCACCGCGCGACGCGCACGCACGAATGCCGTCTCGCCATACGCGCGCAGCACGACGCCGCACACCGCGCCGCCGTCGTCGACGATCAATGCGAGCGCGCGCGTGTCGTAGCGCGTCGCGACGCCGAGCGCCGCCACGCGTTCGGCCAGCACGCGCATCAGCATCTGCCCACCGCCCCAGCCCGGCCATTGCGGCGTGTGCCCGCGCGGGCACGGCTTCGCGGCCTCGCTGAACGGCCAGGCTTCCTCGCTGCCCGACCAGATCAGGCAATCGTCGGTCTCCGGTTCGACGATCCGCTCGTCAATGAACGTGTTCTTGTACGTGAGGCCCTGCGCGACGAGCCAGTCGTGATGCGCGAGGCTTTCGTTCGCGTAGAGCCGCACCTTCGCGTCGTCGGCGTCGCGGCCGCCGGCCAGCATCAGGTAGCGGTACAGATCCTCGGTGTCGTCGGTAAAGCCGGCCTGCCGCTGCGCGGGCGTGCCGCCGCTGCCGCCGAGGTAGATCTCGCCGCCCGACAGCGCGCTCGTGCCGCCGTAGCTCGATGCACGCTCGACGATCAGCGTGTCGGCGCCGGCGCTCGCGGCTTCGATCGCCGCACAGGCGCCGGCCGCGCCGAAGCCGACGATCACGACATCGTGTTCGGCATCCCAGCGATGCACGTCGCGGGTGTTCAGGGGGTGAGTCAGGGAATAGTCGGATGACATGAGGAATGGGTCAGCGTTTAGGAAATCTGCGCAAAGCGGCGGATGTGGCGAGGGCCGGGCAGGCGGCCCGACGCGACGTTGCCGCGACGCCCCGCTGCCGAGAAAGGCGTGCGACGGTGCGCGTGCAGGACGCACGCCATCTCATGCCCGGTTGAAGCCGCCCCGCGCAACGCGGGATCGGCGCGCGATGATTCCACCGTGCCCGTAGCGGAAGGCGTCCGTACGCCATCGCGCTGCCACGGCTTCCCGCCTGCGCGGCGCGCGGCCGCGCCGACGTCACATGCCGCGCAACGCGGCGAAACCGAAGTGCAACGGATCGATCGGCACGCAGCCGGTCGGCAGGCCGTTCGCGTCGACCGAGCGGCATTGCAGGATGCCGGCCGCATACGGCGGCGACGGCACCTGATCGGCACCGTATCGCGCCATCGCCATGGCAGCGAACGTGCCCATCGCCAATACGCACAGCTTGCGAGTCGTCAGTCTCATGATCGTCGTCCCCTCCGGTTGTCCGCTGGTGCGGTTCGTGTCCGGCGTGCATCGCATGCGGCACCGGATGACTGCACGGTAGCCAGCGCCCGGCCGCCGGCCATCGTCCATTTCGACTAGGGGCAAACGCTGAGCGGAGGGCAAGCGGCGTGCCGCATCGCAACATCGTGCGCCATGCCTTCGCACACGTGGAGGAGACACGGCACGTTGTGCGCCTGTCGCAGCCGGACGCGCCAATCGTCAGACGCTTGTCGCGCACCGGTCGCTGCGCCGCACCATCCGTGCGCCATCGTGTGACACGCCGCGGCCGGCCCCGGTGTTTTCCCCGACCCTCGCCCTGCTCCGTATGGATGATGAGTCGCCATCGGTCCGATGCGAACCTTCGCCTCGACGTCGCAATGCCGCCGTGTCCGCACTCGCGGCGCGGCTGACTCTTTCCGTTCTTCCACGGGAGTACTGCATGACCGATTCGAATCCCCGCCACGCGCTGTACGAACTTGCGTGCCGCTACGCGCAAGCCGTCGACCGGCGCGACTGGCCGCGCCTCACCGCCCTCTTCACGCCCGATGCGCAGCTCGCCGGCCCGGGCTTCCGCTTCGACGACCGCGACGCGATCGTCGCGGGCATGCGCGTGATCGAGCGCTACGAAGCGACCCAGCATCACGTGCACAACCAGCTCGTGACGCTCGACGGCGGCGAGGCCGACGTCGAGACCTACGGCGTCGCCTGCCACGTCTACGTGCGCGACGGCGTGAAGCGCAAGCTCGACTGGGGGCTGCGCTATCGCGACCGCTGCGTGTTCGACGGCGGCACGTGGCGCTTCGCCGCGCGCACGCTGCACGTCGACTGGGCGCAAGACCTGCCGCTGGAGGGCTGAACGATGCGCAAACCCCTTCCCCTCGACGGCCGCACCGCACTCGTCACGGGCGGCGCCGGCGGCATCGGCGCGGCCTGCGCGCATGCGCTCGTCGCCGATGGCGCGGCCGTCGTGCTGATGGGCCGCCGCCGCGACGCGCTCGAACGCACGCAACGGCAACTGACCGACGCGGTGCCCGGCAGCCGCGTCGCGATCCACGCGGGCGACGCCTGCGACGAAGCCGACCTGCAGGCCGCGCTCGACTGCGCGTGGGCGCTCGACAACCGCCTCGACATCGTCGTGCCGACGGTCGGCGGTGCGGGCTTCCGGCCGCTGCTGCTGCACGACGCCGATACCTTCCGCGCCGAAATCGAGCTGAACCTGCACAGCGCGTTCGCCGCGATCCGTCACGCCGCGCCGCGGCTCGCCGACAGCGGCGGCGGCGCGATCGTCTGCATCTCGTCGACGGCCGCGCAGATCAATTTCCGCTGGCTGTCCGCGTACTGCACCGCGAAGGCTGCGCTCGAAGCGCTCGTGCGCGGCGCGGCCGAGGAACTGGCCGGCGCGAAGATCCGCGTGAACGCGGTGCGCCCGGGCCTCACGCGCTCCGAAGCCACGGCGCCGATGTTCGACAACCGCGCGCTCGTCGACAGTTTTCTCGAACAAATTCCGCTCGGCACGCTCGGCGAACCGGAAGCGATCGCGCATGCGGTGCGCTATCTCGCGGGCCCCGAGTCGGGCTGGGTGACCGGCCAGAGCTTCGCGGTCGACGGCGGCCACGAACTGCGCACCAACCCGCGCGTCGACGACACGATCGCGCAGATCTACGGCGCCGCCGCGCTCGACGCGATCAAGGCCGGCCGCGCACCGGACGCCACATGAGTACCTGCCATCTTTCAACGTCAAAGGAATTCGACTGATCATGAATCGAGTCGCAAACAAGGTCGCGCTGGTCACCGGCGCGGCCAGCGGTGTCGGCCGCGCGGATGCGCTGCTGCTCGCCGCCGAAGGCGCGCGTGTCGTGCTGACCGACATCGACGAGGACGCCGGCCGCGCGCTCGCACACGAGATCGGCGACGCCGCACTGTTCGTCCGCCACGACATCGCCGATGAAGACGGCTGGCGGCATGCGATCGCATCGACGCTCGACCGCTTCGGCCGCCTCGACGTGCTCGTCAACAACGCGGCGATCTGCCCGGTCGGCTCGATCGAGGACACGAGCCTCGACACGTGGCGACGCGTGATGCGCACCAACGCGGACGGTTATTTCCTCGGCTGCAAGCATGCGATCGGCGCGATGAAGGGCAACGACACGCCGGGCTCGATCGTGATGATGTCGTCGGTCGCCGCGCTCGGCGGGCTGCCGATGATGTGCGCGTACACCGGATCGAAAGGCGCGGTGACGGCACTCGCGCGCAGCGTCGCCGTCCACTGCAAACGCAGCGGCTACCGGATCCGCTGCAACTCGATCCATCCGGACGGGATCTGGACGCCGATGACGCAGGCGCTGATGCCCGATCTCGACCCCGCCGCGCTCGGCATCGGCAGCGATCCGATGGCGCGCATGTGCGACCCGCAGGACGTCGCGAATCTCGTGCTGTTCCTCGCGTCCGACGAATCGCGTTTCGTGAACGGTGCGGAACTGCGGATCGACAACGCGCAACTGGTGTCGTCGCTGTGACGCGACGCACCACCTTCCCGTTCAAAGGAGTTCATCGATGATTTCATTCACCGGCAAGACCGTGCTGGTCACCGGCGGCGGCGCGGGCATCGGCCGTGCGTGTGCGGAAGCGTTCGGCGCGGCCGGCGCGCGCGTCGCGGTGGCCGAGATCGACCCGGCACGCGCGCAGGACGTGCGCCAGGCGCTCGAAGCGGCGGGTGTCGACGCGCTCGTCGGCACCGTGGACGTCACGCGCCGCGACCAGGTCGATGCGTTCGCGCGAACCGTCGACGCACGCTTCGGCGGCCTCGACGTGCTCGTCAACAACGTGGGCGACTTCCTGCAGATCGCGAAACCGTTCGAAGACTGCACCGACGACGACATCGCGCGACTGTTCGACGCGAACCTGCGCCAGGTATTCGTCGTCACGCGCGCGATGCTGCCGTTGCTGCGCAAGCGCGGCGCGGGCGGCAGCATCGTCGGTGTGTCGTCGATCGAAGGCTTTCGCGCCATTCCGAACTGCACCGTGTACGCGTCTTTCAAGGCCGCACTGACCGGATTCACGAAAAGCCTCGCGCTCGAACTCGGGCCGGCCGGCATTCGCGTGAACCAGATCGCGCCAGAAACCACCGAGACGCCCCAGGTGCCCGTCAGCGCGATGGTCGCGGCCGAGCACCACGACCATATCCCGCGCTGGATCCCGCTCGGGCGCTTCGGCGCGGCCGGCGATATCGCGGGCGCCGCGCTGTTCCTTGCGAGCCCGCTCGCCTCGTGGGTCACCGGCACGACGCTGCATGTCGACGGCGGCGCGCTCGCAGCGGCCGGCTGGTATCGCGACCCGAACGGCTTCTGGACCAACATGCCTGTCGTCACGGGCAACGGCTTCAATTTCTGAGCAGCACCGCTCGCCTGTTCATTTCACGCGGCGCGGTTGCGCCGCTACCGGAGACACCATGAAGATCCTGATCGTCGGCGGCACCGGCCTCATCGGCGGCCATGCCGCGCTGCACCTGCATGCGCAGGGCAACCACGTCACGCTCGCCGCACGCAAGCCGCCCGCCCCCGGCAGCGCGCTCGCGCAGTTCGACGTGCTGCTGCGCGACTACGTGGCCGGCAACTTCACGCGCGACGATCTCGCGCCGTTCGACGCGGTGGTGTTCGCCGCCGGCAACGACATCCGTCACCTGCCACCCGGCACCGACGAAGCTGCGCACTGGGAACGCGCGAACGTCGACGCGGTGCCGCGCTTCTTCGCGCTCGCGCGCGACGCGGGCGTGAAGCGCGCGGTACTGGTCGGCAGTTTCTATCCGCAGGTCGCGCCGGCGCTCGTCGATACGGTGCCGTACGTGCGCTCGCGCCATCTTGCCGACGAACGCGTCCGCGCGCTCGCGACGCAGTCGTTCGCCGTCTGCAGCGTCAATGCGCCGTTCGTCGTCGGGTCGGTGCCGGGGCTGCGCAACGAGATGTTCGCTGCGTACACGGGCTATGCGCAAGGCCAGTTCGCAGGGCTGCCCGTGTTCGGGCCGGCCGGCGGCAGCAACTTCATCTCGACGCAATCGCTGTCGGAAGCGATCTGGGGCGCGCTGCAACGCGGCGAAGCGGGCAAGGCCTACCTCGTCGGCGACGAGAACCTCAGCTTCGCCGACTACTTCGCGGCGTTCTTCCGCGCGGCCGGCAATCCGCGGGACGTGCCGTCGCTCGACCAGGAGCATCCGCTGTTGCCCGACATGGCGATCTACACGGGGCGCGGCAACGTCGTGTCGTACGAGCCAGATCCGGCCGATAGCGCGCTGCTCCGCTACCGGCGCGGCGACGTGCAGCGTGCGGTCGACGAAGTCGTTGCGCATTGCAGCGCGCAGTAGGCGAACGGCGCGTGGGTGGCGCGGATGCAAAAACGTCCCGCCGCCGGCGATCGATGCCGGCGGCGGGACGTCGGGGCGACTACGTCGCTGCGGAGCGTCAGGCGCCGATGCGCTGCTCGATCTTCTTCATCGTGTCGGTCATCTCGGCCGGCAGGCGCAGTTTCAGCATGTCGAACAGCGCCGCATGCAGCTTCAGCTCCTCACGCCATTCGTCGGCGTTCATCGACGTTACCGCATCGAACTGCTCGCGCGTGAAATCGAGGCCGTCCCAGTGCAGGTCCTCATACGCCGGCGACACACCGAACGCATGCTCGCCGCCACCACCCGTGCCTTCGAGGCGATCGAGCATCCACTTCAGCACGCGCATGTTCTCGCCGAAGCCCGGCCACACGAACTTGCCGTTCGCATCCTTGCGGAACCAGTTCACGCAGAAGATCTTCGGAAGCTTTGCGCCTGCGCCTTCGAGCTGCTTGCCGAGCTTCAGCCAGTGCGCGAAATAATCGCTGACGTTGTAGCCGCAGAACGGCAGCATCGCGAACGGATCGCGGCGCACGATGCCCTGCTGGCCGACCGCCGCGGCGGTCGTCTCCGAGCCCATCGTCGCGGCCATGTACACGCCTTCGACCCAGTCGCGCGCCTCGGTCACGAGCGGCACGGTCGTCGAACGGCGGCCGCCGAAAATGAACGCATCGATCGGCACGCCGGCCGGGTTCTCCCAATCACCATCGATCGACGGACACTGCGCGGCCGGCGCCGTGAAGCGCGAATTCGGATGCGCTGCCTTGCGGCCCGTCTCCTTCCCGATCTCCGGCGTCCACGGGTTGCCCTGCCAGTCGGTCAGCTTCGCGGGCGGCGTGTCGGTCAGCCCTTCCCACCACACGTCGCCGTCTTCCGTCAGCGCGACGTTCGTGAAGATCACGTTTTCGGTGAGCGTCGAAATGGCGTTCGGGTTGGTCTTCACGCCCGTGCCCGGTGCAACGCCGAAGAAGCCGGCTTCCGGGTTGATCGCATACAGTCGGCCGTCGCGGCCCGGCTTCAGCCACGCGATGTCGTCGCCGATCGTCGTGACCTTCCAGCCGTTGAAGCCCTGCGGCGGAATCAGCATCGCGAAGTTCGTCTTGCCGCACGCGGACGGGAATGCGGCAGCGACGTGATACTTCTTGCCGGCCGGCGACGTCACACCGAGGATCAGCATGTGCTCGGCGAGCCAGCCCTGGTCGCGCCCCATCGTCGACGCGATACGCAGCGCGAAACACTTCTTGCCGAGCAGCGCGTTGCCGCCGTAGCCCGAACCGAAGCTCCAGATCTCGCGCGTCTCGGGAAAGTGCACGATGTACTTGACCGGGTTGCACGGCCACGGCACGTCCTGCTGGCCGGCTTCGAGCGGATGGCCGACGCTGTGCACGCACGGCACGAATTCGCCGTCCTCGCCAAGCACGTCGTACACCTCGCGGCCCATGCGCGTCATGATCCGCATGTTCACGGCAACGTACGGGCTGTCTGACAGTTCGACGCCGACGTGCGCAATCGGCGAGCCGAGCGGGCCCATCGAAAACGGCACGACGTACAGCGTGCGGCCGCGCATCGAGCCGCGGAACAGGCCGTTGAGCGTCTCGCGCATTTCGGCGGGCGCGATCCAGTTGTTGGTCGGGCCGACGTCGTCGCGCGATGCCGCGCAGATGAACGTGCGATCCTCGACGCGCGCGACGTCGGACGGATCGGATTGCGCGAGATACGAGTTCGGGCGCTTCTCCGGGTTCAGGCGCTTGAGCGTGCCCTGGTCGACCATCGCCTGGCACAGCGCGTCGTTTTCTTCCTGCGAACCGTCACACCACACGACGCGCTCGGGCTCCGTGAGCGCCGCGATGCGCGACACCCAGTCGATCAGCTTGCGATGTTTGACGAAGGCCGGCGGAGCGATCAGCGGGCCGCGTGTGGCTTCGGCCAGATTGTTTTGCGACATGAAAATGTCTCCAGATTATTGGGCGGGGATGGGGAATGCGGGGTGAACCCGCCAGATGGGGAATGCGATCGGAGCGCAGGACGCAGCAACGCGCAGCGCGGTACACGCGAGCTGTGCGCGTGTCGATGCCGCGATGCGGGCGAGAGGATGTGATGTCTCGTTAGAAGATGCGAACGCGAGTTTCGCCATGCATGCAACCTGCCTTACAACTTCCATGCCGGCCAGCATACCATCGCCGATATTGCTCGGGCGTTGCGTTGCAACAAGAAACAACTGTGACGACGTGCAGGCACATGCGTTGCCGGCAAGTCATGTCGACGGCGTCGACGCGCCCGCTTTCGGGGGCGAAACGGCCGGAACGGCCGTCCGGCAATGGTTTCGGGGAAGCGGTCAATTCGGCTCGCCGGACGCACGCATGACGATCGCGCATGCGCATCCGGCGAATTCGTGTTTTCGCTACTCAGGCAAACCCTGAATTAGGTTGCGTACACAAACATCCGACGAGAACGTGCGACAAGCCCACCCGCTCAAAACGGCGCGCCCGGCAATCCGGGGTAATACGCGCCTGCCGCCATCCCGCCGTCGACGGCCAGCTCGGCGCCGTTGCAGTACGACGCTTCGTCGCTCGCGAGGAACAGCGTCGCACGCGCGATTTCGTCGGGCAGGCCCACGCGTTGCAGCGGCACGTTCGCGTAATGCTTGTTGATCTCCTCGAGCGGCGCACCGGTCGGGTTCGACATCGCGGTGTTCACGCCGCCCGGATGGATCGAATTCACACGCACGCCCTGATGGCCGAGCTCGAGCGCGGCGACCTTCGTCAGCCCGCGCACGCCCCACTTGCTCGACACGTACGCCGCCAGTGCGTTCACGCCGCGCAGCCCGTCCACCGACGAGATGTTGACAATCGACCCGCTCTTCTGCGCGATCATGTGCGGCGCGATCGTCCGGATCCCGACGAACGTGCCGACGAGGTTGATCGACACCGCGCGCTCGAAATCGCGTTTCGACAGCTCGGTGATGCCGCCGAACGTCAGCACGGCCGCATTGTTGACCAGCACGTCGATACGGCCGAACTGCTCGATCGCCGCTTCGGTCACGCGTACCCAGTTCGCTTCGTCGGCGACGTCGAGCCGCATGAAGCGTGCCGCGTCGCCGAGCTCGCGCGCGAGCGCTTCGCCTTCCGCGTCGAGCACGTCGCCGATCACGACGCGAGCCCCTTCTGCGACGAACAGCCTGCACGTCGCCGCGCCCATGCCACGCGCACCGCCCGTGACGATCGCTACCTTTCCTTCCAGTCGACCCATGTCGTCCTCTCTTCGATTCCGGTTTGCCGGTCAAAGCGCGCATGCGTGCGTGCGCTTGCCGGATCATGATCTGCGCGCGGCCAGCGCCGCGCGCCTCCCGCCATCACCCCCAGTAAGCCTGGCCACCGTCGAGCGGCAGCGTCGCGCCCGTCAGGTACGCCGCGTCGCGGCTCGCCAGAAACACGATCGCGCGCCCGATGTCCTGCTCACAGTCGCCTACGCGGCCGAGCGGAATCGTGCGGAAAAACGCGGCGGCTTCCTGCGGATTCGCGTCGACCCAGCCTTTCAGGCCCGGCGACAACGCGTGCGGTGCGACCGCGTTCACGCGGATACCGTCCACGCCCCATTCACAGGCAGCCGCGCGCGTGAGCGCACGAATCGCCTCCTTGGTCGCCGCGTACGCGCCGTAGCCGGACGCGTCCCAGCGCACCGCGGCCGACGAAGCGAAATTGACGACCACGCCGTCGCCCTTCAGATGCGGATGGCACGCGCGCATCATCCGCAGCGTCGCGATCGGCCCCGATTCGAGCCCCGCCAGGAAATCCGCATCGGTCACGTCGAGCAGGCGGCCGAGCGGCACGACCTGTGCGTTGTTGATCAGGATCTGCAAGCCGCCGAACCGCGCAACGACGCTGTCGACGCACTGCTCGATCTGCGCGGCGTCCATCACGTCGCACACGAACGGCTCGGCCGCGCCGCCGCGCGCGCGGATCGCCTCGCAGGTCGCGAGCAGCTTGTCGCGGGTACGACCGACCACCGCGACGTGCGCGCCCTCCGCCGCGAGCGCATGCGCGACGCCCTGGCCGACGCCCTGTCCCGCGCCCGTCACGAGCGCGACCTTGCCCTTCAGGATGCCCATGCGCCCCCCTTAAGCGACGATCGCCGGATGCGCCTGCACGGGCCCGCCGAGCAGTTCGCGGTACGACGGCGGCTGCTTGCCGTCGAGATCGGCGATGCCGTACTGCAATGCGGCTTCCGCACCGACGAGCACCTGCCCCGACAGCGCCATGCGCTGCGGATCGCCATGGATCGCGTGAATCACGCGGCCCGTGAATTCTGGGCTTTCCGCGACGAGCGAGAACTCCTTGTACAGATCGGGGTGTTCGTCCCACACGCGCGTCGTGCGCTCGGTGCGCAGCGGGCCCATCCAGATCGACACGGCGGCGACATCGAACGGCTTCAGGTCGACAGCCATGTCCTTCGCGAACTTGTCGACACCGGATTTCTGCGCGCCGTAGGCCGCGCCGTGCATGTAACAGCTCGCGCCGAACGACGACGTGAACGCGATCAGCCCGCTGCGACGCTTCGCCATCAGCGCCGCCGCGTGCCAGCTCGCGACATACGACGAGCGCAGCCCGACATCGAGGATGTTGACGAGGTCGAGCGACTTCTCCCAGAACGGGCCGGGCAGGATCAGTTGGTCGTGCAGGTAGGTCGCGTTGTTGACGAGAATGTCGAGCCGGCCGCTTTCGCGTTCGACGCGCTCGAACAGCGCCTTCACCTGCGCATCGTCCGCGTGGTCGCACGCCACCGCGATCCCGCGGCCGCCGAGCGCATCGATCTCGCGTGCGGTCTCGTGGATCGTGCCGGGCAGCGGCGCATCGCCTTCGTTCTGCGAGCGGCCCGTCACGTAGACGGTCATGCCGGCCGCGCCGAGCGCGCGCGCGATGCCCTTGCCCGCGCCGCGCGATGCGCCTGTCACGACGGCGACCGGCGCCTCGTGGTTCTGTGTCATGTTCGATGTCTCCTGTGGAATGTGCGCCACGTGCGTGGCGCTGGCGTGCGTCAGGCGGCCGGCGGCTGCGCACCGGCGAACAGCACGCCCGGCGCATCGCCTTCGTAACGGGCCGACAGCGTCGACGTGACGACGCAGCGCGTGCCCGCGATCTTCCATTCGCCGTCGACCTTCCGGTATTCGTCGTCGTAGTACGCGCCGAGCTGCGTGAGCGTTCGCGCGTTCGTGTCGATCATCTGGTAGTGCAGGCCCCACGTGCCGCGCGCATGCGTGTCGTCGAGCACGTCGATCTCGGGATTCACGCCGTGGTGCATCTCGACGATGTGCGGATGGCAGCCGAGTTGCGCGAATACGTCGACGAGCGCGTCGCGCGTGTCGAACGTGCCGATCCGGCCGTAGTCGATGTGCACGTGGCCGGGCGCGAAGCAGTCGCGCATCCCTTGCGGATCCTTGCGGTCGCAGCACGTGAAGTAGCGCGCCTTCAGGCGCCGGATCGCGTCGGCGTCCTCGAGCCGGCGCACACGCGCTTCCAGCGATTCGATGAGGGTCATCCTGTCTCCTTGTTCGGTGCCGCGCGGTTCGAAGGCCGCGTCGATGCCACGTTACCGCTGCGCGATGCGTCGGCCATCACCCGTTCGGATTAAACCGGCGGTTCATGCATGAGGGTTTCGTCCGAACAGACGATGTGATGCAGGCGGCTTCGTTCCTACCATCGAACGACACCACCACGAGACCCGGCGATGGACGACACGACCCGCACGCTCCATGAGTACGAGCAGATCCGACAGTTGAAGTACCGGTATTTCCGCGCGGTCGACACGCACGACTGGGCACTGCTCGCGGATTGCCTGACCGAAGACTGCGAGGCGCGGTTGTATGGCGGCCGCTATGCGTACGACGGCCGCGACGCGTTCGTGTCGAGCCTGCGCGAGCTGATCGGCAAGCCCACCTTCCTGACGATGCATCACGGCCATCACCCGGAACTCACGCTGGTGTCCGCCGATCACGCGTGCGGCGTGTGGTTTCTCGAAGACCATGCGATCAATCTCGAGGACAACTACCTGCTGCACGGCACTGCGTTCTACGACGATCAGTACGTGAAGCGCGACGGCGTGTGGCGCATTCACGCGACGCGCCACGAGCGGCTGTTCGAAACCGTCACGTCGCCGATCCCGCCGTCGTTCACGCTGACCGCGAACCGGTTCGCGCCGGACGCACACCAGGCAGCCGGATCGCCTGAAGCCGCTTCCTGAACCCCGGCGGCACCGCCGCCGATCCCGTCATTCCCCCTGGAGCCGGAGCAATGGAGAAAGTCATTTACGTATTGTGGCGCGACGCAAAAGCCGCGCCCGATCAGTGGAGCCGCACGGTGCGCGCGCAACTCGCCGACAAGCTACTGTCGCTCGGTGCGCACGGCGTGCAGGTGAACGTTGCCGATGCGGATGTCGCGCCGGCCGCCGGCCTGAAGCAGACCAACACGCACCCAGGCATCGACGGGATCGTCGCGGTGTGGGTCGATAGCGCAAACGCGATGTTCCGCCAGCCGTTCGACGACGCGGTGCGCTCAGTCGTCCCGCACATGGCTGCGTATCTCGTCACCGAGTCGCAGCCGATCCCGAATACGCGCTTTCCGGCGCAGCCGGGCGAGCGCACTACGGGCTTCTCGCAGCTCGCGTTCCTGAAGCGGCCGCCGCGCCTCACGCACGAGGCATGGCTCGACGTATGGCACGGGCATCACACGCGCGTCGCGATCGATACGCAGGATAACTTCCTTTATGTGCAGAACGTCGTCGTGCGCGCGCTCACGCATGCGGCGCCCGGTTATGACGCGATCGTCGAGGAATGCTTTCCCGCCGCGGCGATGACCGATCCGCATGCGTTTTTCGATGCGGTAGGCGATGATGAAAAATTCCAGCGCAACGTGGCCGAGATGATGGACAGCTGTGGACGCTTCATCGACTTCGACAAGATCGATGTGGTACCGACGAGTCAGTATGTGGTGAAGGCGGTGCGGGGGTAGGTTCAGGGGATCGCGTGGTGCGATCGCTTTTATCCGGAATGGCTGCTGAGCCGGTGGAGCGCAGATGCGCTTCGCCGGCTTGTTTGTCGCCGCTTCGCGGATTTCCGTGGAGAGCATTGCTCAACCTGGCGCGGTCCTTGCGGGGCGCAAGGATAGGTCGTTCGGTATGGCTGCGCAGGCGTTCCCTGCCCCCGTCGACTCACTCGAACTTGCCGAAATCCACGTCTTCCTTGACGAACTTCCCCGTCGACAGGAGTGCGCTTTCGATGTCCGCGACGATGGACGAATTGTCGATCGACGCCGTCACGAACAATCCCCAGATATCGTCGTCAATTTCATAGTGCCCCCGAGCATAAGTCCAATAGCTGAAGCAGCGATCCTGGGACAAGGCGATCACGGGTTCATCAAGGCCATCCGGGTGCGGAACCCGGACAGCGTGGAGCGCATCCTGCAGGATCGCGGCGATGCTCGGGAAATCGACCGCGCGATGGTCATCAAGTATCTCGACCAGCCGATCACTACCCTGAAATACCGGTCGAACACTGAATCGAATCAGGTTTGCCATGGCTCGTTTTCTGTTGTCGTGGTCCGGAATCGAATGACTGCCTGCCGCCGGTTGCGAAAACGGACACGCCGAGGGAGCAATGGTCGCGTCAATGTCAGCACACTTGCTGACGCTCAACGGCCGTTCACAACGACGCGTGATGTGTCAGCCCCGCGCGACCATTATCTTGTTCTCGTGCTGGATCCCGCCAAGCTCAAAGTACGTTATTCCTTCCTGCGTCATTCCACGGGAATGGTAGAAAGAGATCGCCTTCGCATTTTGCGAGTTGACGCTGAGCCAGAATGAACGGTTTCCGGTTCTTTCCTCTGCAATGCCGCTCGCATGAGTCAGCAGTGCCGATCCGATTCCACGACCGGAAAAAGACGCCTGGACGTAGAGGGTTTCAATCTCGACGGGAACGTCTGCAAGCTGCGCCCCCAGGCGGATGACGATATATCCGGCAAGATTTCCGTCTGCCTCGGCAACCAGCAGAACGGTGTCAGGATCGTTCACCAGAGTCAGGATGCGTTCAGTCGTAAAGGTCGTCAGCACATACTGCGCAATGACCTCGGACACGCCCGCCGCTGCATAGGTATGCACCCACACGTGCGCGCCGAGCACGGCGATACGCGTGGCGTCTTCCTGCCTCGCGGTTCGGATCGACAACATTGCGTTCATCTCGTTCCTTGTGCGGAAAATTACCGAGCGCTGGGCCGACGCCGATTTTCCGATTGGCCGTTCCTTATGGCAAAAGTCTTCATGTTCGATTCTCAACCTTTAACGGCGGTATCGGCTATACCGCACCGGCCGGACAGGCGGATCCTTCATTGGCCGGTTTCAAGCTGACGAGCGGCAGCAGGCATCGCGCGCGCTGTCGTTGCGGCCGTGCCGGACGGATGCTTATACCAAATCGAGCGTACGCGTGGATACCCGAGAATCTACACTGACAGCCCAGCTTCCACGATATGGATCATGCATGGAATCGCCCGCCCCCTTCAGTGGTTCAAAGATCGCGCTCTTCAAGAACCGGGAAATCCTCGTCTATCGACGTGACGACAAACCCGACATACCGTTTCCCGGCCTGTGGGACCTGCCCGGCGGAGGCCGGGAAGGCAACGAGACGCCCGAAGCGTGCGTATTGCGTGAACTCCATGAGGAATTCGGACTGGCGATACCGAGCAGCCGGATAGGTTGGTCACGGGTCTATCCGTCGAATCGACCGGACCGCCTGCCACACTGGTTCTTCGCCAGTTGGCTGAGCGATGCGGAAATCGCCGCGATCCGTTTCGGCAACGAAGGCCAGGAATGGACACTGATGGATGTCGACGCGTATCTGCGGCTCACCGATGCGATCACGCATTTGCAGGCGCGCGTGACGGATTATCTGAGTCGTTGACGGCGCACGATTTGCGGCGATTTGCGTTTGTCCGTCGAATGTCGCCTGCGGGTCAACTCCTGCTCGATGCGTTCGGCCGAAGCGGGTCGAAGCGACCATGCCCGTTTCCCACGGCAAACGCTCGACGTCATCTGCCGATCTCCCGCCCCGTTACAGGCCGCCCGCATGGCCGAACCGGACTCGACTACGACTAGCGCCGACCCGCTATCGCTGCGTACACGAACGCCGAAATTGCCTCCACCACACCGTCCGCCAGCGGCAGATCCGGGTTCGAATAAGCAGCGAGGTTTTCCTGCCGCGCCGGCGTGCGAACCGTCTTGAGCGCGTGATTGGCGTCGGCGATCAGCGCCATTTCGGCGCGCGGATTGGCCTGCTTCAGAAGTTCCGCGTCCTGTACGGCAACCTGGAGATCCCGCGATCCCTGCACGATGAGCACGGGCTTCATGTAACCGGCCAGGAGCGCTGCCGGATCCAGGGTCAACTCGCTCATCAGGAAGCGCTGGACTTTCGGCCTGAACAACTGCATGAGTGCCGGGTCGATCCCGGCTGCATCTACACGCTCCCCGGCTTCCAGGGAATCGAGGATCGACATTGCATTGGCCAGGATCGGGGCATTTGCCGGGTTCGACTGCAGTTGCTGCCTCAACACGCGCCCTAGCGGGCGCCCCGCCGTCGATACCAGGATCAGGCCGTCGATGTCGGCCATTTGCCGTGCAGCCGACAACGCTACCAGTCCGCCCTCGCTATGCCCCAACAGCCATACCCGGGAAGCCCGCGTCCGCGCACGAATGGCGGCGACCCACGAATGGACGTCGGCCGCGTACTCGTCGATCGTGACGTCATCGGCATCCGGTATCGCCGACGCACTGCCGTACATGCCGCGCTTGTCGATTCGAACCGACGCGATACCCGCATCGTGCAGCCCTTCCGCGAGCAATCGGTAGGTCGACGCCTGAAGCCAGTTCGGCGCGTTGCCATTCCTGTCGGTCGGGCCTGAGCCCGGCACGATCAACACCACCGGGGCGTCGCCGGAGGCCGGAGACAACAGCGTGCCTTTCAACGGGCCGGCCGGGCCCGGCGCTTCGATTTCCGTCTGCATGGTTTGTAAAAGCTCTCCCTGATGAAGCACCACGGCCAACGGCTCCCACGGCGCATGCGAACGTCGACGGGATTCAACGATGGAAGCAGCCGCGTCGACCCGATGCATCCGGCCGACTCATGCCCGGCCGCCCCCTTCCTGCCGCGCCGTCGTAACCTTGGACGGTCAACTCCTTTCGCCCGCCGTGGGCCTCCCCGGCTCACCCGGCTCACCCGGCTCACAACGCCGAATTTCAGCGCCAGTCGCCGACGAATTGACGCGGCTGATACGTTTTCTCATTCCAGGTAAAACGCGCGGACTTGCCCGACGCAGCCTTGCCCTTCGGACGCACAAGGAGGTCGTAGTGCCCGTTGGTCGTGTGAGGGCTGAACGACAGCACGTAATGAACCTCCGTCGTGTTTTCCGCATCGCAGGCATCCTGCCGTGCGTCCCCCGGATCGTTGCCTTTTCCTGCCTTCTCCGCTACACACTCCGCAGCCCCGTCCTTGTCATAGGTCGACCAATCGGTAGTTGCGGTGAAGATTGGCATCACGCGTGCATCGGCATAGCGATACAGGCTCAGTATCCCGGTCGAGTCGCTATGTGCAGTCGACGTGTAGTTATTGTTGAAGCGAACGCCAAAGGCGGTTTCCTGCGCGCTGATTCGGTAGGGAATGACGTCCATCGTCAGGAACACATTCCATAACATCGGTGACGTATCGACGCGCTCGCTCCGATCACTCGCGAGCAGGTGGAACCCTTGCCCGTCGCGGGTCAGGACACCTGTCCACAATTCCGCGTCGACGTTATCGGTCGGGCGCTGGACCAAGGCGGCCACGACCCACAGCGGCCCTGAAGCCGATGGACCATGCGCCCATGGTGAAAGCGCGACACCCTTGACGCTGTCTGCCGGTGCCGGAGCCGTGCCCATCAGCGTACGCAACGCAGCTTGCTGCTGATCGTTGTCGGTCACGTCGCTCGCGGCAAACGTGCAGTGTGCGACCAGCGCCAGGACGAACGTCAACACCGTTTGCACGTAAAAGTTGAGTTTCCTGCTTTTTCGGGTGCCTGAAGATCGTCGCCCAAAGGATGAATCTTCTCCGCGCTTTTCCAGCGTACCGATCAACATTGCCTGTGTTCTCCTCGTAGATCCTCTTTCCAGCCAGTTGCAAGCAAACCTCGTCGCGTCAACGTCTCTGCGCCTGATTCGATAGGCTTCGACCACTCGAGCACATGAGGGATAGGTCGAACCGCATCTCGGGGATCTGCGTGGGATAGCACCACATCTCGACCAGCCTTGATGTGTAGCATTCCCCGCTTTCCGAAGCTACCCCGATCCAGGCTGACGCCAAGCCGCCGCAGCGGTTCAGCTCATGGCGCCTTGGCCAAAGCCAGAATGGCCATCACCGCGTCGTCCTCGATTCCCTTGATATCCGACGGGAACCGGTTTCTTTGCGGTATCAACACGATGAGCCCCTCGATCTGTGCCGTAACCAGTGCGGCTCGCCTGGCGAGCGCCGCTTGTGACAGCGCCGGGTTCACGGCTTCGATGAATCCGGCGATCACGTTCCGTTGAAACCCGTATCCCTCTTCGAGCATTTTCCGCGCGAACTCTTGAGTCTGGGCCAGTGCCCAGAAGTTCACGAACAGGCTTTGCGTCTGAGGCTGCTTGCCGTCTTCAAGCAACATCCTGACCACTTTCTCCAGGCGGCCCTCGGGTGTCAGCGACGTGTCCGCGCACACACTGTCGTACGTATTGGCGTAGGCCTCCCTCGTCGCGGAAAGGATGGCCGCGAAGATGTCTTCGCGAGTGGGAAAGTAATGCTGCAGGTTCGACAGCGCCAGGCCCGCCTTTGCCGCGACCTTCCGCATGGTCAGCCCACCGTAGCCTTCGACGACGAAGATCTCGATCGCACTGGCCATGATTTTGTTCACCGTGTTCTTGCCGCGTTCGGTCAAGACGCGTTCGTTATCGAGAGCCGCCTTCTTCAAGAATTCCTCCTGCTGCCCGACGAGCGAATGCCCGGGCGATGGTGCCGACGACGCGTCAGCGCCGTTCATGCCCGGTCGAATACCGACCGCGCCGTGCCCGCCCGATACACGGCGAGCGGGGATATAGGTTGGTTGACCGGATTGTGCAAAGCATCGATACCTGACATTGGGTCGTGCCGGTCGACTCGAATCTGCCGTCGGCTTCCAGGCACCGGCTCCACCGTGGGAGCCGAAGTGCCGAACCTGACGGCGACATTCTACGCAGGTTTGGGAATCCGGGGAGACGAGACGGCGTCCATCGGCGGGCGTACACAGGACTTGTCCGGTGCCCGTCTGCAAGAGGAATCCTTGTTCATCTTCCACTTGCTTGAGCACCCCGCTGCAACACTTCCGCCGTGGCGACAAGAACGCCCTTCATCTCTTTCACGAGACTGACGATCCACGACGCCGGCTGCTTGGCGGCTGAGCTCGATGGCCGCAATCGGGTTCCACAGTCGACGTTGCGTGTTCGTCGCCAAAGTTGCACAAATAGGTCACGTGACATATTATCGTCAATACGTACCGGCGACGGCATACGCGGGCGATTGCCCGGCGTGACTCGAGTCGAGCTCCAGCGGGTCGCTTTCCCCTCTGGAAGCCGCACGGAAGTTGAAGAGTGCGGGACCGGCGGCATTTCCGGCGATTGAGTACGCAACCCATTGTTCCGACCATTGACGTCTTCCAGACCTTGATTATTAGGATTACTTCGTGCTTGTTCGAATCGATCGACATGCCGGTAGGGCCGGGAACCGCTTTTTCCTGCCACACACTGGCCATACACGAGCGGAAAATTTTGATGCCGACTAATGCCTTTATCGATGGATTTCATCACGAGATCCAGAACCGCGCCTTCGCGTTGCGTGCCATTGGAAGACTTGCGGGGCGCCTCGACGGTGATCCCCGTCAGCGACTTTGGGCAGCCTATCTGAAACTGGAAGTGTTCAACGCGCCGATTTACCACGCTGCGGCAACTCGTTGGGGAGTGGATGCTTCGCCCAGGTTGACGACGCGGGTAAAGGCATGGGTCGTGAGTTCGGTCCCGAGGTGTCTGCTGAAACCTTTCCTGAAGTACGTGTGCGCGCAGACTGTCGTCTACTGCGAAACGTTGCGCCGGCTTCGGGACATCGGCCCCTCCGATGCGCGCGCCTTTCTCGATTACATGGTCGATCAGGAGGCGTTCCAGATCGACATGATGAAGCGCTCATTGAACGGAGACGATGCCGTGCTGGCAAGCCGCATCGACGCATTCATTCATCAGCACGAGATAATTGCTTCGGATACCGAAATCAATAACCAGAACCAGCGGGCGTAAGCCCTTGTAACCCGGGAAATTCGCCGCTGCGCCCTCGCAGTCATCAATCGGGCGGCGGCCGGATCTCCCCACCTGTGAGCATCGCCATGGCACTCGATCAAACACCCCTGCTTCAGGCCAGGTCGTTCTGGCAACAAGCCTACGGAGACTATTCGCCCAATCCATCGCTGACCGGGGATCTCAAGGTCGATGTCGCCATCATCGGGGGCGGCTTCACCGGGCTGAACACGGCGTTTCAATTCAAGAAGGACAATCCCAATGCTCGAGTCGTCGTGCTGGAGGCCGCCATCGTGGGATTCGGTGCCAGCGGACGCAATGCCGGGTTCAGCACGAAGATGTTCGGCCTCGAGCCGGAAATGGTCCTGCTGCGCTGGGGCAAGCAAAAGACGATCGAGGCCCATCACTACCTGAAGCTCGCCGTGGCGCACACCCGGCACCTCATCGACGAACATGGTTTTCAAGCCGACTACTGCCATGGCGGCCTGGTTCGCGCGAGCTATACCAAGCAGCAATTGGGCCGAATGCAGAAGACGTTTGAATTGTTCCAGCAGCTGGGCATCGACACGGACATGGTGTGGCGCAGCGCGCACCAGTTCCAGCAGGACTTCCAATCGGAACGTTTCGCCGGCGGCATCTACGAGTCGGACACCGGGTATCTGAACCCCTGCAAGCAGGTCCGGTCGCTGAAGGCCCTGGCGATGTCGAGCGGGGTCTCGATCTACGAGCTGACACCCGTCACGAATCTGGAACGAACGCCGTTGTCGGTACGCATCGCGACGCCGCACGGCCGGATCGAGGCAGACAGGATCGTCGTTGCGACGAATGCCTATTCTCGCCAGGTTCCCGGCTCGCCCAAGCTGAAAGCGCGTCAATATCCGCTCTGGACGTATCAGGTCGTCACCGAACCCTTGAGCGAGGCGCAATGGGACAGTATCGGCTGGAAGGCGCGACAGTCGTTCGGGGACAATCGGCAGATGCTGCACTATTTCCGGCCGACGGCCGATGGCCGCATTCTCATGGGAGGCGGGGACGCGATCAGCTACACGACGGACGCCATGGACGAGGTTCCCGCCCCCGCGGCCTGGCGGCATTGCGAGGAACACCTGAAATGGATCTACCCGCAGCTGCGGGACACGCGCATCGACTATCGATGGGGCGGCCCGGTTTCGGTGACGATGGACATGGTTCCGGAGATCGGTTTCATCGACGACGAACGCATCATCTACTCGGGCGGATGTTTCGGTCACGGCGTCGCCCTGACGCACCTCAATGGCCGGACGATCGCGGATCTGTTGAGCGGGAAGCAAACGACCTTGACCGACTTCTGGATCGTGAACCGGAAATCGATGTCGATGAAGAGCGACACCCTGTCGTTCCTGTTCGGCAGGGTGGCCCGTCGAGCGCTGAAGACCTGGGACCGGTGGGAAGAACGAGGGTTGACGAAGTAACGGCGGAGGGTTGCGCGTTCCCGTCGTAGCCGGCGCCGGGTTCGCGTCGCGCTTCCCGCCCGCCCTAAAGGCTCCGTCGTCGGGTCGCGCACCGGCTATTCTCCCCGGCGCTCCGCACCATTGCGTAACGCAACTGTTTCTCGATCCCCCTTTCCACTCGCAGCGCCCTCCACTCCCCGGCTTCTCGCCCCTTTGCCACATACGTGACAAAACGTCTATAATTCGACAATTCATCGACCGGCACGCTGAAGCATGCGAACCCGAGCGCGCCTCGATTCCCCGGCCCCACCTGCCCGGAGCGACATGAGCGCCATGAGCGACTACCCCGTTTTCGACACGCTTTGCGATCTGCTGAACACGTCCGGCGCGCGGTTCCGCGTGCTGGCGCATCCGGCCGAAGGCAAATCCGACGCGATCGCCGCGCTGCGCGGCACACGCCCCGAACAGGGCGCGAAGGCGATGCTGTGCACGTTCAAGGATGGCGGCAACGCCACCGCGCTCGCGGTGATTCCCGGCCACCTGAAGATCGATTTCCGCAAGGTCGCCGATGCGCTCGGCCGCCGCAAGGCCACACTCGCATCGCCCGACCTCGCGGCCACCGTCACCCGCTGCGTGATAGGCGCCGTGCCGCCGTTCGTGTTCGACGCCAGCGTGACGCTCGTGGTCGATCCCGCCCTGGTCGAACGCAACACCGAGATCGCTTTCAACGCGGGCCGCCTCGACCGCTCCGTCGTGCTCGACGCGGCCGACTATGTGCGGATCGCGCAGCCGCTGCTCGCCGACATCACGCGGCCGCACGCGGCGGACGGCGAGTAACACGCCGGTTGCCCCTTTCCCGAAGCCGTCGCATCGATCCGAAACCTGAACGCGAAACCACCATGACCACCACCCGGAACAAGGCGCTGTCCGAGCAGGCCTCGCTGATCGAACAGGTGCAGCGCATTGCCGAAGGGCTCGGCGCGATGTTCGCGCCGTTCACCGAGGTCGTGGTCCACGACCTGCGCACGCCGAAGCACGCGATCCTCGCGATCCACAACAACCTGTCGGGGCGCGCCGTCGGCGATCCCGCGACCGAGCTCGGCCTCGCCCGCATCGCGGACGACGATTTCCCGCAGGTGCTCGCGAACTACCCGAACCGTTTCGCCGACGGCCGCACCGCGAAAAGCACGTCGATCGGCATCAAGGATTCGACCGGCCGCTACGTGGCCGCGCTGTGCCTGAACGCCGACGTCACGCTGTTCCGCGGCTTCCAGGGCATGCTGAACCAGTTCTGCAGCACGGACGGCGAAGCCGTCGCGGAAACGCTCGACCCGGCCGGCGCGGACGCGATCCGGCAGCGCATCGACGCATTCGCGATGCGCCTCGCGACGACGCCGCGCGAGCTGAAGACCGACCAGCGCCGCGAGCTGATGCAGACGCTGAAGGCCGACGGCTTCCTCGAAGTGCGCCGCGCGATGGAAATCGTGTCGCAGCATCTCGGCGTCTCGCGCGCGACCGTCTACAACGATGCGAAATGATTCCGGATGCCGGCGCGCCGTGCGCGCTGCTTCCCTGTTGACTGACCTTTCCGACCCCGAGCGATCATGAACTCTCCGACTCTCCCCACGTACGACGACGTTGCCGCCGCCGCGGCCCGGCTCGAAGGCCATGCGCACCGCACACCGGTGATGACGTCGCGGACGATCGACGAAGCGCTCGGCGCGCAGGTGTTCTTCAAGTGCGAGAACCTGCAGCGCATGGGCGCATTCAAGTTCCGCGGCGCGTTCAACGCGCTGTCGCGCTTCGACGCAGAGCAGCGCCGCCACGGCGTCGTCGCGTTCTCGTCCGGCAATCATGCGCAGGCGATCGCGCTGTCGGCGCGCATGCTCGGCATTCCCGCGACGATCGTGATGCCGCAGGATGCGCCGGCCGCGAAGATGGCCGCGACGCGCGGCTACGGCGGCAAGGTCGTGACCTACGACCGCTACACCGAGGATCGCGAGCAGATCGGGCGCGATCTCGCGGCGCAGCACGGGCTCACGCTGATCCCGCCCTACGACCACCCGGACGTGATCGCCGGCCAGGGCACGGCGGCCAAGGAACTGTTCGACGAAGTCGGCCCGCTCGACGCGGTATTCGCGCCGCTCGGCGGCGGCGGGTTGCTGTCGGGCACCGCGCTCGCCACACGCGCGTTGTCGCCGCACGCAACGCTGTACGGTGTCGAGCCGGAAGCCGGCAACGACGGCCAGCAATCGTTCCGTTCCGGCGCGATCGTGCATATCGACACGCCGCACACGATCGCCGACGGCGCGCAGACGCAGCACCTCGGCAACCTGACGTTCCCGATCATCCGCCGCGACGTCGACGACATCCTCACCGCGACGGACGCGGAACTGGTCGACTGCATGCGTTTCTTCGCGACGCGTATGAAGATTGTGGTCGAGCCGACCGGCTGTCTGTCGCTCGCCGCCGTGCGACGGATGAAGGATGCGCTGCAGGGCAAGCGCGTCGGCGTGGTGATCAGCGGCGGCAACGTCGATCTCGAGAACTTCTGCGCGCTGGTGTCGGCGCCGGCATGAACGTCGCGGCGCGCGTGAACTTTCCGTCATCCGCGCCGCTTCACGCCTACACGCCTACACGCCTACACGCCTACACGCCTACACGCCTTCACGCCTTCACGCCGCGTTAAGTTTCGCGCCCTAGACTGATTACGTTGTCCCGCAGTCAGTCGCACAGCCAGTCGTGAAGGAGCCACCATGAAAACGCACGCGATCGTCGCCGCCGCCCTGGCGGCTGCATCCCTTTCGGCGTTCGCTCAACCGGGCGTGACGTCATCCGGTTTTCCCGCCGCGTCGCCGCACGACGCGATCGCGCAAGCGGTGCACCGCTCGCCCGCCGCGTTGCCGCACGCCGGCTTCGTGCTCGCGAAGATCGATCAGAACAATACGCCACCCGATCGCGGCGGCGACCCGAGCGGCCGCACGCACTCCGGCACGCACATGTGACGGCGCGCCGGGCGCTGCTGCCGCGCCCGGCCCTCAGAATGCCGGCAACGACGGATCGCGTGCAGCGAGAATGTCGTCGGTGCGCCGCTGCAGCGCGCCGTCGATCGTCTCCGGTTGCGGAATCAGCCAGTAGCGCCCGGCACGGATGCCGTCGAACACCCGCTCGGCGAATGCGTCGGGCGTGAGCCCGTGCGCGTTCAGCATCGAGCGCATCGTGTCGACGAAACCGCGCACCTCGGGCCGGTCGTGCGCCGCGCCGAACGGGTCGTTGAAGATGCCCGAGTGCACGGGGCCAGGCGCAAGCAACGACACGCCGACCGGCGCGCCGAGCATCTTCAGTTCTCCGTACAGCGATTCGGTCAGCGCGACCACCGCGAATTTCGTCGCCGAATAAGGCGACATCAGCGGGCTCGGCAGGAACCCGCCGACCGACGCGGTATTCACGATGCGCGCCGGCACGTTGCGTTCGAGCATCCGCGGCACGAAGCTGCGGATCCCGTTCAGCACGCCGTGCACGTTGATCGCGAAGCTGCGCTCGAAGCGTTCCGGCGTGATTTCCCAGCTGAAGCCGGTCGCCATCACACCCGCGTTGTTGAACAGCAGGTCGACGCCGCCGAAGCGCTGCCAGGCGGCTTCCGCCAGTGCGTCGACGGCTTCCGGCCGGCTGACGTCGGTCGGCACGCACAGGACGTCGGTGTCGAGCGTCGCGGCGAATGCGTCGAGCTTCGCCGGGTCGAGATCGGCCAGCACGACGCGCATGCCGAGCCCGGCAGCATGGCGTGCGAGCCCGCTGCCGATGCCGCTGGCCGCGCCGGTGATCACGGCGGTGCCGCCGTCGAAGCGAATCGAATTCGTCATATCAATCAAAGTCCTGTCGGGTCGATGTGGGGATGCGCATACGCGGGAATCACCGGCGGCGGCAGCACGGTGCGGCCATCGAGCGAACGCACCGCGAGCTGCTGCGCGAGCGGGAAATGCAGGCTGTGCGTGACGAGGCCCGTGCGTTCGCGTGCCGGCAGGCTGCACAGCGCGAGCGCGGTTTCGGCGAGATACGCGACATCCTCGGTCGGATAGCCTTCGGGGATGTAGCGCGCGGCGCCCGGCGTGCGGATCGCCGTGCTCGGCGCGACGAGATTCACCGCGATGCCGTCGGCTTCGAGCTCGGCCGCGAGCCCTTGCGTGAAGCGCGACAGTGCCGCCTTCACCGCCGCATAGACGGTCGCGCCGCCCGCACGCGAAAAATCGTCGAACGGCCGCAGCGGCGGCAGCGCCGTCACCGAACCGACGTTCACGATCCAGCCCGCGCCGCGCGCACGCATCAGCGGGATCGCGGCCTGCGCCAGCGCGAACGGAATCCGCAGATAGTGCTCGATCGTCGTGTCGAACATCGTCATCGGCATCGCGTCGACGCACGCATAGTCAGCCACGCCCGCGTTGTTGACGAGGATGTCGAGGCCGCCGGCCGCCTGCGCCGCGCGCCCGACGAGCGCATCGCGCTCGGCCGCGTTCGACAGGTCGGCCGCGAGCGCGATCGCGCGGCCGCCGGCCTGCTCGATCAGCGCGACCGTTTCGGCGAGCGTGCCGGCAGTCGCGGCCGATTGCGTGAGGCTGCGTGCCGTCACGACGACGGTCGCGCCTTCGGATGCCAGGCGCTGCGCAATCGCACGGCCAATGCCGCGGCTTGCGCCCGTTACGAGCGCGCACTTGCCGGCGAGCACGCCGGTTCGGGTATCGGTCATCGTTGTCTCCTGTGATGGGCGTGCGGGCGGCTCAGTCGGCAATATCCGCAACATGAAGCACCAGCTTCGTTTTCGCCTCGCCCGTTTGAACGAGATCGAGTGCGCGGGCCGCCTGTTCGAGCGGAAAACGGTCGAAACGCGGCACGCGCAGTGCGCGCCGTTCGAGTTGCGCCGCGATCCGGCCAAGCGTGCCGCCGCTCGGCATCCGGCTGTAGGTCATCGCGGTGCGCAGGCCGCGCCGGGCAGCTTCGGCGGCCGTCGCGGCCAGCCGCTGCGCATCGCCGGGCGCGAGCGTCATGATGTTCACCAGGGTGCCGCCCGGTGCCAGCAGGTCGAGCGCGGCGGGCAGCGTGTCGCCGCCGACCGCGTCGAGTACGAGGTCGACCCCGCCGGGCGCCCACGCATGCAGCGCCGCGGTGATGTCCTGCGCGCGATAGTCGATGCTTGCAGCCGCGCCCAGCGATTCGACCGTCGCGCGATTGCGCGCCGAACACGTCGCCGCGACGCGCGCGCCGGCCTGCACCGCGAGCTGGATCGCGAACGTGCCGACCGCGCCCGCGCCGCCGTGCACCAGCACGGTCTGGCCGGCCCGCAGCCCGCCGTCGTCGAACAGGCCGGCCCACGCGGCGAGCGCAGGCGTCGGCACGGTGGCGGCTTCCGCCAGGCTCACCGTGTCGGGCACGCGCACGACCGAGTCGTGGCGCACCGCCACGTATTCCGCATACGCACCCCAGCGCCCCGCGCCGACGTCGGTCTGCGCGAACACGCGCATGCCGGGCGCGAGACCGTCGACGCCGTCGCCGACCGCTTCGACCACGCCCGCCGCATCGAAGCCGATCACGAACGGAAACGTGTATTGCATGAATGCGCCAAGGTAGCCTTCGCGGCATTTCCAGTCGGCGGGATTGACGCCTGCAAAGGCAACGCGGATCAGCACGTCGCCGGGGCCCGGCGTCGGTGCCGGTACGTCGGCCATCCGCAAGGCGTCGGAATGACCGGCGCGGTCGATCAACAGGGCTCGCATCTTCGTGTCTCCAGGGGTGTTGTCAGCTTGATGGGCGCGCCGCGTCACGCCGCCGTATCGGCCAGCAGGCTCGACGCGAGCGGACAGAACGCATGCGAGATCGCATCGACCGTCCAGTCGGGGCTTTCGGCATCGAACCGGCGATCGACCCAGCCCCAGTGATACGGATGCATCAGGTATTCGCCGAGCAGATCGCCGACGTGCGCGAATTCCTGCTGCCACACGTGCGTCCATGCGCCGGGCGTCACGATCCGGCTCAGGCGCCAGTTGCGGATGCCGGGCATGAACGCGGGCATGCGCAACAGTTCGCGTTCGAGCGCGGCGACCTGCGCTGCGCCGGCCTGCGGCCGCACGCGCAGCATCAGCGTGCGCCACACGCCGTTGCGCAGTGCCGGTTCGCGCAGGCCGCCGCCGATCGCGCGGCACACGGCGCCGTCGATGCGCTCGATACCCGGCAGTTGCGCCAGCTCGGCAAAATCCGCCGCGCCGTCGGCCGCCGAATCGTCGCGCAGCACGTCGAGCGTGTAGTCGCCCGCGCCCCAACTGCCGTCCAGATTGCGTGCCAGCGCCACGCGTTTCGCGCCCACCAGTGCGTGCGCGGCTTCGTGCAACGCGCGCTCGATTCCGCCGGTGTCGCGATCCGCCGATACGAACACCTGCGCCGTGTCATGCCGCATGATCGACCTCCGTCAGCGCGGGCAGCGGCGCATCGGCGTCCGTCATCACATGGCGGCGGCGCACGTCGCACAGCGCGTCGACAGCCATCCAGAAACCGACCACGTCGGCATCCGTCAGCGCGCGCATCCGGTAGTAGGCCGGCGCATCCGCCACGTGCCAGGTCAGCCACAGCGTGCTCGGCTGCCCCGGCGCCGCGACGGGCGGCGACACCCAGCGGCCCGCCGCCGTCAGCCCGCGCGCCGCGTGGCCCGGCAGGTAACGGTCGCGCAGCAGCGCAAGCACGTCGGGAATGCGCTCGGGCGCGAGCGTGATTTCGTCTACGATCTGGATCATTCGCGTGTCGTCCGTGGTCGTTCGTGACAGGGATGCGCGGCCGGCCTACGCCGTTCCGGCGAGGCCGCGGGCGGCCGGCGTGGATAGCATTGTTGTGCGGCGACGGTCCGCAGACCCCTACCGGCCCGCTCACCGGCCCCTGTCGCAACGATCAGATCGGGAAACTCATGAAACAGCGCGCCATGCCGGCCCGCGGCCGCATCCTGCCGGGCCTCGGCGCGCGCCTGCTGAGCGAACTCACGCGCAGCGGCGCGCCGCCGGCCGACCGCGATGCGCCGCCACTTCTACCCGCGACGACGCCGCGCGATTTCGTCGCGCTGTACCGCGACGCGATCGAGCGGCTCGAGGCGCAGGTCGCGCGCGGCGACGGCCACCCGCCGATGCGCAAGCGCGAAGTCGACCTGATGTGCCGCTGCCTGCTGAGCTGTGCGACGCTCGCCGACGCGATCCGCTGTGCGGCCGAGTTCTGCGAAATGCTCCAGCCGCGCGCCGGGCACCTGACGCTTGCGATGCGCGACGGGCGCGCGCTGTTCCGGATGGATTCGCTGCGGCGTACGCGCAGCCCGGCCGCGTGCCTCGTCGACCTGACGGGGCTGTTCTGCTACCTGCAGCTGTTCGGCTGGCTGATCGGGCAGCCGTTGCGGCCGGCCGACGTGTGGCTCGGCCATCCCCGCCGCGACGACGCGATGCCGCTGCTCGGGCTGTTCAATGCGCCGGTCGAAGTCGGCCGCAGGACCTACGGCTTCGCATTCGATGCAACGCAGCTCGCGTGCCGCGTGATCCGGCAGCCGGCCGAGCTCGACGCGTTTCTCGTCGATTTTCCGTTTCGCCTGATCGATGCGGCACCGGCCGTCGTGTCGTGGACGCAGCAGGTGCGCGGTTTCCTCGATGCGGCGCTCGCGCACGAACAGGCGTTGCCGGCGCTCGCCGAGCTGGCCGCGTGGCTCGGTGTCAGCGAGGCGACGTTGCGGCGGCGGCTGGCGGCCGAGCACACCGGTTATCACGCGCTGCGGGAGCAGTGTCTCGCCGAAGCCGCGCAACGCTGCCTGTGCGAGACGGACTGGCCGGTCGCGCGGATTGCCGCGCATCTCGGGTTCGGCGGCGAGGAGGCGTTTCGCCGCGCGTTCGTGCGGTGGACGGGTGTCGCGCCGAGCCGGTTCAGGCGCGATCGCAAAGTTGCAAACCACCCCGTTTCGTCAGACATGAAATGCGGCACCGATGCATGAAAGAAAGGATTTCGAAAGTTTTCACCCGGCAATGACGTTTTTTCGCATCCCCGCGCGACCGGATAATTGACGCGCCGGCGCGCACGCCATTACCCTTGCGCGCTGATGGTTCCCGGAGACGGGATCAAAAGGGAACGCAGGAGAGGCCGCGCCTCGAATCTGCGGCTGCCCCCGCAACTGTGAGCGGCGAATCCGTGCCACTGCATGCCACTGGGAAACCGGGAAGGCCGGCACGAATGACGACCCGCGAGCCAGGAGACCTGCCATCGACCCGAGGTCCAAGCAGCCGCACCGGGCGGGGTGTCCCGATGCGCCAGGCACCGCCGTTGGCGGTCGCCCGTTGCATGGACGGCCCGACCTCAGGATCCGCCCGATGTCCACTGTTACCGCATCCGCTTCCGCACCGGAAGCGTCGCGCCGGCACGCCGCCGGCCTGCACGGCCCGCCCGCTCGCGCGTGCCGCTTCCTTTCGATGGCGTCCGCCGGCATGCGCCGCGCCGACGCCCGCGACAACGGCCTGCCCGGCCCACTCGCGCGATAACCCGATCACCGATAACAAAACCGGTGCTGCCCGCCGCCCGCTCACGATCGACGCATGCGCAGCCCGATGACAACGACAGCCTCATGAAGATTCGACACCTCCTTGCCACGTCCGCCGCGACCGCGCTCCTCTCGCCCCTCGCCCACGCCGCCGGCGACCCCGCGATTTCGCAACCGGCCCCGGCCGCCGAAGGCGCCGACCTGCCGACGATCAACGTGACCGACACGCGGCGGCTGCCCGAGTCGTTCGACCAGCGCTACGCGACGACCCAGGTGCTCACGCGCACCGATCTCGACCGGCTGTCGCCGAGCGAGCCGAGCATCACGCAGGCGCTTGCGACGCTGCCCGGCGTGACCGTCTCGCAGAACGGTGGCCCGGGTTCGTCCGCGTCGGTCAGCATCCGGGGCTCGTCGGCCAGCCAGGTCGCGGTGTTCATCGACGGCATCCGGATCGGCTCGCCGACCACCGGCATCGCGCCGTGGGCCGACCTGCCGACCGAAGCGTTCGAACGTGTGGAAGTGATTTCGGGGCCGGCCGCCGCGTCGTTCGGCGCCAATGCGATGGGCGGTGTCGTGCAGCTCTTCACGCGCCGCGCCGCCAACCAGCCGAACCAGACGACCGTGTCGTTCGGCGACGGGTCGAACAAGACGTTCGACACGCAGCTCCGCACGTCGGGCACGGTGCCGTCGACCGGGCCGCTCGCCGCGCTCGGCGGGCTCACCTACTCGCTCGGCCTGCATTCGTACAACACGGACGGCATCGACTCGACGCGCCCCGTGCTGCCGTACCATGAGGCCGGCCGCAACCCGTACCACGCGCAGGATCTCGATGCGCGCCTCGGCTACGCGCGCGACAACTGGTCGATCTCGACGTTCGCGCTGTATCACCGGTCCGATCTGTCCTACGACAACAGCGGCTATGCGAACCGCCAGCTCGATCATCAACTGACGACCGGCATCGCGTTCCACCTCGACATCACGCCTGACACGCAGTTCGACCAGTCGTTCGGTTATGCGAACGATCGCCAGTTCCTCTACGCGAGCGATCCGACCATCCCGACCGACCAGATCAATTCACAGCGCATCAGCACGTCGACGTCGTTGACGCATCAGGAGCGCGGGTTCCATCTGTTCGGGCTGCCGCTGTCGGGCGAGACCAAGCTCGCGTACGACTTCACGCGTGAGCAGGCGTTCCTGCCGGTCGATATTCCCGGTGGCGTACCGACGCGCAACGATTCCGCGTTCTCGCTGCATCAGTCGGCGACGCTCGGCAGCGTGACGATGTTCCTCGCGGGGCGCCATGAAATCATCGCCGGGCAGTCGGTGAATACGGGTAACGCGGCGCTGTCCTGGGCGATCACGCCGGTCTACACGGCACGCGTTTCGTACGGCAATGCGTTCCGGCTGCCTACCTTCAACGACCTGTACTACCCCGGCTACGGCAATCCGAATCTCAACCCGGAGCGCAACACGTCGGTCGAGGCCGCGGTCGATGCGAACACGTCGTACGGAACGTTTACGGCCGCGATCTACGATACGCGGGTCACGAACCTGATCGCGTACAACCCGGCGACCTTCTCGCCGATGAACATCGGTCGCGCGCATATTCGCGGCATCGACCTGTCGTACAAGGGGACGATCGGCCGCTCGACGCCGGTGAGCCTCGCGATCGGGATCCTGAATCCGCAGGACGAGACCAACGATTCCTGGCTCAACCGCCGGCCGCGTCAGACGGTCAGCCTCAACATCGATCACACGTGGGATGAGCTGCACCTGCATGCGTTGAGCACGGGGGCGTCGCTGCTTTATGGCGGCACGACGTTCGATGATCCGGCCAACTCGACCTATCTGCCTTCGTACCTGACGGTGGGGCTGCGTGCTTCGTACCGGATCAATTCGCATCTGACCGTGTCGGCTACGGTGTCGAACCTGTTCGATCGGCAATACATGACCGCGTATGGCTACAACACGCTTGGGCGGACGGCGTTCGGGAAGGTGAGTTATACGTTCTGACGGGTGGATGGAGAGGCCTTGGCGCGTCGGGCCGCGAGGTCTCTCGTTGAAAAGCAGTGTTCGACGCGTCCGTCGCCGGGTCTTGGAAACGGGGATTCCGCCACAAACCGGTCGACGGGCCGGGGCTACGAATCGGCCGGTCTTCTGGTCGCACCACGGACGTTGATGTCCGTATCAACACTGTTAGACTGCGGACGCCTTCCCCGCACATGGACTCAACCATTCAGGACAGTGACATGACCGAATGCGCCCTGACATTTACCAGTCAGATCGAATGGGAAAGCTGGCTAGGGCAAAACGGCAGCACTTCGACCGGCGCATGGCTGCGTCTGGCGAGAAAAGGCACCGAGGAGCGAACCGTCACCTACGAACAGGCGTTGGAAAGCGCCCTCTGCTACGGCTGGATCGATGGTCAAAAGCGGGCTGAGAACGAGCAATACTGGTTACAACGCTTCACGCCACGCTCCGCAAGAAGCATCTGGTCCAAACTCAACACCGACAGGGCCGAAGCGCTGATCGCCGCAGGCAGAATGCGCCCGCGCGGCATGGGCGAAATCGAAAAGGCCAGGAAGGACGGCCGCTGGAAGGCGGCTTATACGTCGGCCGCCAATTCGATCGTGCCGGACGACCTACAGGCAGCATTGGACGCAAATCCGGGAGCCAGGAAGTTTTTCGCGACACTGAACAGCCGGAACCGCTATGCAATCCTGTTTCGGGTACAGAACGCAAAAAAACCGGAAACAAGGGCGCGTAAAATCGGGGAATTCATCGAGATGCTGAACCGTGGCGAAACCTTCCATCCATAGATTTTTCGCTGACGGCGTTTTCCCAATCCGGGGCATGTAGGCTGTCGTGGCCGCTTCGGCTCAGCAGCCGTCCTGCGCGGGAAACGTCAGAAGGGCCCTTGTCGGCCGATACAAGTCCATTGCGGTGCGCGTCAAGCAAGACCAATCGTGACAACCGTTGTCCGGCAGATTTTGAACCTTCGCCGAACGCAACCACGCCATCCGCCTCGACCCACCGCGTGTCGGCCATCGACAGTACGGCTGTACCCTCCCCACGCTCATACCCGTTCCCGGGATTATGATGACCCGATCGGCAGCCACGAGGCTGCCCGCCAACGCTTCCCCGATGCATTTACCGTAACGCAATGCGCATTCCCGAGCGCAGCGACCGAGGTGAACCATGGATCAAGGCGAAGACTTCATCGTGCGCACCATGTCGGCCGACGAGGTGGCAATGTCGGTCGAATGGGCGGCTGCAGAAGGCTGGAACCCCGGCCTGCATGATCCGTCCTGTTTCCGGGAAGCGGACCCGGCCGGGTTCTTCGTCGGCGTCTGCCGCGGCGAGCCGGTCGCGTGCATCTCCGCTGTCGCCTACGACGAACACTTCGGCTTCATCGGCCTCTACATCGTGAAACCCGGGTTTCGCGGCAAAGGCTTCGGCATCCGAATCTGGCAGCACGGCATGCGTTACCTCGGAGACCGCAACATCGGGCTCGATGGTGTCCTGGCCCAGCAGGCAAACTACCGGAAGTCCGGATTCGCGCTCGCATACCGCAACATCCGCTATCAGGGGCGCGTGGACGGCATCGGTTGCGCGCACGTGGTGGCAGCCGCCGACGTGCCGTTCGAGCAGTTGCTTGCCTACGACCGCCAGTGCTTTCCCACGGCGCGCGAGCGTTTCGTCTCCGCCTGGATCGCGCAGCCGGATGCCGTCGCGCTCGCGACGCTCGACGGCAGCCGTGTCGCCGGATACGGTGTCGTGCGGCGCTGCAAGGCGGGCTGCAAGATCGGGCCGCTGTTCGCCGACGACGCAGGCGTTGCCACCGGGCTGTTTCGCGCGCTCGCGGCGCGCATGCCCGGCGAGGTCATCGTGCTCGACGTGCCGGAAACGAACCCCGCGGCCGTCGCACTGGCGGAACGGCACGGCATGACGAGCGTCTTCGAAACCGCACGGATGTACACGAAAGACGCGCCGGCGATTGCGATCGATCACGTGTTCGGGGTGACGTCGTTCGAGCTGGGGTGATCGTCACGGGCCGGGCAGATGCAGATCTGCCGCGACAGCCAGGTCGGCATGGCAGACAGCTCGACGCATGTTTCTCTCCGCTTCCTGGTGCGCAACACTCAGCCATGGCAACTGTTCCCGATCACATGAAGGCATGGCGCTTCGAAGCACCGGAACACGTCACCCCAGTGACGCATCGGCAGCACCGGCACGCACGGAGAATTGACATCACCCCAAAACCTAATACAATTAGTTTTTTTACTAATATGAGTAGCATACGCCATGCCACGCGCCGGCATCACCCTGGACAAACTCGTCGAAGCCGGCGCACAGCTCGCCGATGAAACCAGCTTCGAGCACCTGACCGGCGCAGCGCTCGCGCGTCACTTCGACGTCAAACTGGCCAGCCTGTACTCCCATATCCCGAGTTTCGACGACCTCAAGAGCCGGATCGCCCTATTCGCGCTGAAGGAACTCGCCGATCGCGCGACCGAAGCATTGGCCGGCCGCACCGCCAAGGACGCGCTCACCGCGCTCGCCAACGTCTATCGCGACTACGCACGCGAACACCCCGGCCGTTTTGCGGCCGCGCGCCACCCGGTGAGCGCCGAACGCGCCGCCGAAAGCGCCGGCGGCCGGCTCGTCCGGATGACCTCGGCCGTGCTGCGCAGCTACGACATGCCGGAAGCCGAACAGGCGCATGCGATCCGCCTGCTCGGCGGCTTCTTCATGGGCTACGTCACGCTCGAACGCGCCGGCGGTTTCTCGCACAGCGCACCGGCTTCCGATTCTTCGTGGTCGCGCAGCCTCGATGCGCTGGACGTGATGCTGCGCCACTGGCCTTCTGCCGCATGACTCGCCCAACGTCCAACGGAACCGAATCGATGAAAGACCACCCCGACGGCGTCGTCCTGCCGAGCCGTGTCGTCCCCTTCCCGGCGTCGATCAGTGAAGAAGCGCGAACCGCGTTGCGACGACTGGTCGGCAGCGACGGCATGCCGCTGAACGCGCGGCACGTGATGCCGGCCCCGGACGATTTCGACGCATGGATGCGCGTGAAGGCGGCCGCGGACGCGCACTACGCGGCAGCCATCGAGCAGCTCGGCGGCTATCTGCGTTCGAGCGTGGAGACGATCCGGGCCGGCGCCGCGGACGTGCACGTCGCCACGCCCGAAGCATCGGCTTCCGACGAATGCGCATACATCGACCTGCATGGCGGCGCACTGGTGCTCGGCGGCGGCGCCGCATGCCGCGCCGGCGCGCAGATGCAGGCCGACCGGCTCGGCATTCGCTGCTACGGCGTCGACTATCGCCTGCCGCCCGAGCATCCGTATCCGGCCGCGCTCGACGATTGCATCGCGGCATATGCGTACGTGCTGGAGCGCTACGCACCGGAAAACGTCGTCATCGGCGGCCGCTCGGCGGGCGGCAACCTCGCCGCCGCGATGGTGCTGCGCGCCCGCGACGAAGGGTTGCCGCTGCCGGCCGCGCTGGTGCTGCTGTCGCCGGAAGTCGACCTGACCGAATCCGGCGACAGCTTCGAAACCAATCGCCTCGTCGATGTCGTGTTGCCGACGTCGCTGATGCCGAACAACCTGCTCTACGCGAACGGCGCCGATCTCGCGCATCCGTACCTGTCGCCGCTGTTCGGCGATTTCGCGGCCGGTTTCCCGCCGACCTTCATCCAGAGCGGCACGCGCGACCTGTTCCTGTCGAACGCGGTCCGCCTGCATCGCGCGTTGCGGCGCGCGCAGGTGCCGACCGAGCTTCACCTGTTCGAAGGGATGCCGCATGGCGGGTTCATGGGCGCGCCCGAGGACATGGAACTGGGCCAGGAAATCGCACGCTTCGTGCGTGCGCATTTGCCGGCATTGAATTGAATCCGTCGAGCGTCAGACGATGAACGGGAAACCCCACAAGGACGACATCGGCATCGGCCCGGATCGCTGGATCGAATTCGGCGATCTGTCGGGTGGGCAGGCGCAGGCGGTCGCGATCGATCCCTGTCTCGCCGCGGTCATGCCGTTGATCGATGCGCTGGAGACAGACTGTGTCGCCGCGTGCTGCGGCATCGACGCGTTCGGTTTCTGGCCGGACGAGATCGCGGTTGCCGTGGGCGCGCGGGATCGCGATGCGCTGGCGCGACTCGCCGACGATCTGCTGTCGGCCCAGCGTTCGATCGACGCGTTGCCGTCCGATCTCGTCGTCAGCGCGCGGATGAACCAGTATTTTCGGAAGGCGGTGGTACTCGAGTTGCTCGCGCATATCCGGACAACGATCGACGCGATCCGGTCGCAACGCGATACGCGCGACGCATCGACCTAAATGACGCCGCGCACGCCCGCGACCACCTGAATCACGCCGAACACCGCGATGACCGCGGCCGACCCGCGCGACAGCCCGTGCATGAACGCGAACGACATCCGCGTGCGCAGCGCGGCGGTCGTACCGCTCAGGCACAGCCACCACGTTGCGGAGCCGATGAACACACCGGCGACCATCAGCGCCACGGCCGGCCACATCGCGCCTTCCCGCGCGCCCGACAGCGGGCCGAGCGCCGCGAAGATCCCGACGAACGACAGGATCGTCATCGGGTTCGACAGCGTCAGGCCAAACGTCGTCAGGAAATCGCGCAGGACGGTCGTGCGCGGCAGGTCGCGTTGTGCCGTCGACGCGGCCGGCGCCTGGCGCGCGATGGTCCACGCCAGCCACACGAGGAATGCACCGCCACCGATTTTCAACCCGACGGTCAGCATCGGGAATGCCGAGACGATACCCGCGATGCCGAGTGCGCCGAGCAAGCCGTAGATCGCATCGGCGCACGCGGCGCCGACGCCCGTCGCGAATCCCGCCTGAAAGCCGCGGCTCAGGCTGCGCTGGATGCACAGCATGCCGATCGGGCCGACCGGCACGGCAATCGACAGCCCCATCACGACGGACTTGATGAACAGCATCGCCTGCTCCTTGCGACTTTCAACGGGTGGAACAGGCATCGTAGGGAAAGTCCGGTCATCGCTGAATGCGGTTTTTAAGGAAAAATGGCCACTCCACCTTAAAAATCCCACCGCAATGGACGATCTGGACTGGAAGGTACTGGCGCTATTGCAGGCCAACGGCCGCATCAGCTACACGGAGCTGGCGCGCCAGGTGCACCTGTCGGTGCCGGCGGTGACGGAGCGCGTGAAGCGCCTTGAAGCGGCCGGCGTCGTCGAGGGCTACACGGCCCGGATCAATCCTGCCGCGGCCGGCTATCCGGTCAGCGCGCTGATCGGTATCACGGTGCCGCAACCGGCGAAAGCCAAATTCCTCCGGTTGCTGGAGACGATTCCCGAAGTCGTCGAGTGTCATCACGTGACGGGCGCGGACTCGTATGTCATGCGGTTCGTCGCCGTCAGCATGGCCCATCTCGAACAACTGATCGAACGCATCAACCTGTACGGCGAAACGCGTACGTCGATCGTGATGTCGACGCCGCTGCCGGCGCGCGGGCTGGCGCGGCCACCGTCGAAGCTCGACGGTGGCCGCAAGTAGCTGGCCGACGCCTCGCCGACCGGCAGGTCCTGGTCCGAACCTCAGGCGACCGGCGCCAGCCGGTCACCTGAACGATGGATTCAAAAAGGCCCCATGGGGCGGTTAACTTTCGACGCGAGCTGCTGACCTCATGCATCTGAACGACCGGGACCGAGGAGACGCGCAAGCCGAGGTCGTGGGAGATGGCAAGGTTGACGTCCCCTATTCACGGCCATAAGCTGGCCCTCGTTCCAATCGTGAAAAAGGCGCAAACCTTGAGAAAGCTCAACCAGGCAGTTTTTGCCGCGCTCGTCATCGGGTTTGCAACGAGTTTCGCGCACGCGCAGCAGCCGGCAGCGAGCGGCTCGGACACCGCGCCGGCCACACCGGTCATGTACGTGCGGCCTTTCCAGGTCGTTCAGGAAAACAACGGCTCGGGGCGCTTGCTGTCCCGCACGCGCGCGACCATTCACGCGAGGTCGGCTAGCCAGAATGCAGGTGCGTTGGCGAAGGCCATCGTCCAGCAGCTCGGCAACGCGGGCGTCACCGCGCGTTATCTCGCCTCCGGCGAACCATTGCCGATGGTCGCGTCGGGCTGGCTGATCGGCGGCGTTTTCTATTCACGCGCCCCGAGCGGCCGCATTCAGTCGCTGCTGCAAGGCGGCTCGGGCGACGACAGCCCGAACACGGAAGTCTCGGTGACGATCGCCGACGCGGCCAAGGATGCCAACGTGCCGTTTGCGGTCATCGGCGTGGAGGATGCGATCAAGGCGCAGGGTACGGTGGCGAGCTGGAATCCGTACGTCGTTGCGGCGAAGTTCGTCGTCAAGAAAGTCGAGGGGACGACCGCGGTTGATTCGTTGGCGAAGGATATCGCCAATCAGATCATCGGGCACCTGGATGCGTTGCAGCAGCATGCCGCGGCACCGCCGCATTGAGGTGAAGCCAGGAGACGGCTTGCGCAAAAGTTGACAGTCGCCATGCAACTTTTTTGAAGCCGTCTCCCG
Source organism: Burkholderia sp. D-99 (assembly GCF_011605345.1). Classification (GTDB taxonomy): domain Bacteria; phylum Pseudomonadota; class Gammaproteobacteria; order Burkholderiales; family Burkholderiaceae; genus Burkholderia. Next base: position 566,292 of record NZ_JAAOXM010000001.1, on the reverse strand, counting down.
GGTCATTGGGCACCGCTGCCTGTGCGACGTTCGGCGCCGATCGGTTATTTGCCGGCCACGCCGCCGAGCAGGCCGCCCACCAGCGACGTCACCGGCGCGAGCGGATTGCCGAGCGCGCCCAACGGGTTGCCGCCGCCCGTGCCGGTCGCGGAGCCGCCGTGTACGGTCGCCGGAATACCGCCGACCACGCTCGTCACCAGGCCCGCAACCGGCACCGCGCCGTTCGCACCGCTCGGGTTCACGAGCCCGCCCACGTTGGTCACCGTATTGCCGACCGCACGGACGAGTTCACCGACACCGCTCACGACCGGCTGCGGCGACGCCGATGTCACCTTCCATCCGGCCGACGTGATTGCCCCGCCGATTTGCCCGAGCAGGCCGGCGACCGGCTGGCCGAGGCCGGTTGCGGTGCCGACCTGTTGTGTGAGCTGGCCGGCTGTCGTCACGAGCGGCGTGATCGCCGTGCTGAGTGCCTGCGTCGCCTGCTGGACCGGGCCCGACGACAGCGACGAGCCGAGCATCGTGCCGCCCGACTTCAGACCGCCGGCCACCGTGTCGAGCAGGCCGCCGACCGGCGTCGTGAGCGGCGCCAGCGGCGACAGCGGGCCGGAGCCGAGCGCCTTCACCGTGTCGGCGAGACCGCTGACCGGATTACCGGTCGAGCCGACGATCGTGCCGAGGCCGGCGACTGTCGCGCCGACCGGGTTCGTCGTGAAGCCCATCTGACCGATGCCGTTGCTCACCGCGTTCGACGTATCGCGGATGAGCGTGCCGGCGCCGGTGACCGTGTTGGCAAGCCCGGTGGTCACGCCCTTGGTTCCGCCCGGAGGGCTTGCGCCGGCGATCGTGACGCCCACATCGGTGACGACCGAGCCGACCGAGCTGATGATGCCGTTCGTGCCGGGGGTGCCGCTGGTTCCGCTTGTGCCGCCGGTTCCGCTCGTGCCACTGGTTCCGCTCGTGCCACTGGTCCCGCTCGTGCCACTGGTTCCGCTTGTGCCACTGGTCCCGCTCGTGCCACTGGTTCCGCTTGTGCCACTGGTTCCGCTTGTGCCACTGGTTCCGCTGGTTCCGCTGGTTCCGCTGGTTCCGCTGGTTCCACTGGTTCCACTTGTGCCACTTGTGCCACTTGTGCCACTTGTGCCACTTGTGCCACTTGTGCCACTTGTGCCACTGGTTCCGCTCGTGCCGCTGGTCCCACTCGTACTCGTTCCGATGTTGTTACCACTCGGCGTCGGCGCCGTAACATCGCTGCCGCCGCACGCGGCCAGCGCGCAAGCCGCGGCAATGGCGGCCAGTGCAACGTTCGCCTTGATGAAATGATTCTGCATGGAAGCCCCCGTTCGCTTTTTAGCTCGATCATCCCGACAAGCAGCTATCGTGCCATTGCGATCGGCATCAACGTCGACTTCACACACTCCCCGGACTGCAGCCTCTCAACGGCCGCCCAGGGCGCGACGCGTGGCATCCGTACCCAACCTTCCAGCCGCGCTCAAGCCGCGCGTCCCGGGTAACGCGTGCGTAACGCGGCCCCTGCGTTACGTAGCATCGCCCAGCGAACGAAGCAGCCCTGCCCCTGTCGCCATCATTCAAGCGCGCGTAACGATGCTTTCGCCGACACCCGCCCCCATAATTCACACTCGCGGTACAACTGGCGCCCCGATTCCCGGAAAGGAGAGACGATGAACACCCCGCGTGAAGTGCTGAAAGCCGCCGACATCGCAGCGATGGAAGCGGAACAGTCCGTCCATCCGTTGAACGACAATGCCGTCCGCCTGAAGCGCTCGCTTGGCGACGCAACCGGGCTGACGCAACTCGGCGTCCATCTGATGACCTTGATGCCCGGACACGAATCCACCGAATACCACCGGCATCTCTACGCGGAAGAATGCGTCTACGTCCTTTCGGGAACCGGCGAAGCAATCATCGATGGCCACACGCATGCAATCGGCCCGGGCGACTTCATGGGATTTCCGCGCGGCGGCGCCGCGCACACGATGCTGAACACCGGCGATCTGCCGCTGGTCTATCTCGTGGCGGGCGACCGGCCGGAGCACGACGTGTGCGACTATCCGAAGCTCGGCAAGCGGCTGTACAAGGCGGGGGCCAACAAGGTCTTCGTGGATTTCGGCACCATCCCTGCGTGACGCACGCATCGGTCGACGCAAGATCGGAAAAGACCGGACATCACCCGGCATCCGACGATCCCGCTCGCCTCACCCGCTCGTCGATTACGCCCGTTTCGCGAGATTTGCGAGATTCGCGAGCTTCACGATCGTGAGCACGCCATCGACGCTTTCCCCCGAACCCTGACCTCGTCGCCCCCATGAAAGGGCCGAATCGTGGCAGCGTCGGCGACCTTGAACGCCATCGTTCCAGTGCACGGCACCGGGGAAATCGAAGCCGCCATGGCGGCCGAATCGACGCATGAAAACCGTGCTTTCAGCGCTCATGCAAGACGTTTCGACACGCGCCCACAGAGCCGCACCGGCGAGCGCCCGCTCACCCGCATCCCGCACGAACCTCACGCGAACAGCGACGCGACGATCGCGCACCACACCGCGCCCGCGCCGCACAGAAACACGCGTCGCGCGACGAACATCCGCGACTCGTCGTCGGGTGCTTTCATCGGCGATGTCGCGAGAAACGGCACGCTGACGAGGCACGCGAAGCCGGCCAGTGCCGGCACGATCACGACGTAGTCGCCGAACCGCCACGGCAGCGGCTCGTGCAATCCCCAGTAGCCGAGAAACAGCATGCCCATCGAAAACATCGTCGCGGCGGCCGAACTGAGCGCGACCACCGATCCCGTCGGAAATTGCATGGGAGCCTCCCCTCGCGCAGCGTGCGCGACGCCGGATTATTATCCCGGCACGGCAGGAAAAGGCACAACGTCGGCCGCAGCCGCAGCCCCGTCAGCCGCTCGTCTCGCCCAGGATCGCCAAGACCTCACCGGCCAGCAGCACATGCCCGTCGATCGCGGACGACGCAGCGCGCGACGGCGCCGCACAGATGATCGTTGTCACGGATTGACAGCGACCGGTTTCGCGTGAAAAAAGCGTCAACCGTCAACCCGGCTTCTTCGCGGCCTGCACGACGGAAATCCAGCCCACCACCGCCGCGGCGACCCAGCAGCAGGCGATCATCAGATCGAGATCCATCCAGCCTTCGAAATTCGTGCTGTTTTCGAAACTGCAGCGCTGATGGCCCCTGACCCACACGCAGCCACTGATGAACTGCTGGATGTGCATATAAACGCTGCAGACGGCAAAAGCCGACGCAATGACTGTGAGCCGAAAACGGACGTTCTTTTTCATGTGACGCGGATGCCGGTGGGAAAGCCTGCGACGATCTTACGGCAACGGCAACCTGCCCGGCAATCCGTCCCATCCCGGCCCGCCCGGACGCCCGCGGCTCACCCGTCGATCCGCCTGATCGTTCTCAGGCAATCCGCCGCCAGTTGCTGATAAATCCGCGTGCCGTTCGCCTTCGCTTCGATCTCCGCGTCGCTCAGCCGCCGCACGACGCGCCCCGGCATGCCCGCGAGCAGCACGCCGCGCGGCACGTCGTAGCCGGCCTTCACGAACGCGCACGCGGCGACGATCGTCGTGGCGCCGATGGTCGCGCCGTCCATCACGACCGCATTCATCCCGATCATCGTATCGGGTTCGAGTGTCGCGCCATGCACGATCGCGCCGTGGCCGACGTGGCTGTTGACGCCGAGCCGGCACGTCTCACCGATCCCGACATGCAGCACGCAGCCGTCCTGCACGTTGCTGCCGTCTGCGACGACGATCGCGCCGAAGTCGCCGCGCAGGCTCGCATGCGGGCCGATGTAGCAGCGCGCGCCGATCGTCACGTCGCCGATCACGACCGCGCTCGGGTCGACGTACGCGGACGGATCGACGCGCGGCCGCATCCCGTTGAATTCGAACAGCGGCATCGTCAGAGCGCCGCGACCGCTTCCGGCACGAGCGTGAACAGGTCGCCGACGACACCGTAGTCGGCCACGCTGAAGATCGGCGCCTCCGGATCCTTGTTGATCGCGACGATCACCTTCGAATCCTTCATGCCGGCCAGATGCTGGATCGCCCCCGAGATACCGACCGCGATGTACAGCTGCGGTGCAACGATCTTGCCGGTCTGGCCGACCTGGTAGTCGTTGGGCACGTAGCCGGCGTCGACTGCCGCGCGCGACGCACCGAGCGCCGCGCTCAGCTTGTCGGCCAGCGGCTCCAGCACCTTCGTATAGTTCTCGCCGCTGCCCAGGCCACGACCGCCCGACACGATGATCTTCGCGCTCGTGAGTTCCGGACGATCCAGCTTCGTCACTTCACGGCTCACGAACTGCGACTTGCCGGCATCGGCCGCCGCTTCGATTTTCTCGACCGATGCGCCGCCGCCCACGGCGGCCACCGGATCGAAACCCGTCGCACGCACCGTGATGACCTTGACCGGGTCGCTCGACTGTACCGTCGCGATCGCGTTGCCCGCGTAGATCGGGCGCTCGAACGTATCGGCCGACACCACCGCCGTGATCTCGGAGATCTGTGCGACGTCCAGCTTCGCGGCGATACGCGGCGCGATGTTCTTGCCGTAGGCGGTGGCCGGCGCAACGATGTGCGAGTAGCCGTTCGCAATGCTCATCACCGTCGCTTCGACGTTCTCGGCAAGACCGTCAGCGAGCTGGGGTGCGTCGGCCAGCAGCACTTTCGACACCCCACCGATCTTCGCCGCGGCATCGGCCGCCGCTTGCGCGCCGTGCCCCGCGACGAGCACATGAACGTCGCCGCCGCCCGCAGCATTGAGCGCCTGTGCGGCAGCGACGGCACTCAGCGTCGCGGCCTTGATCGACGCGTTGCCCGCCAAGGGGGCTTCCTTCGGGGCGTCGTACTCCGCAATCACCAGAATCGTCATTTCCTTGCGCTCCCTGTTACAGCACCTTGGCTTCGTTCTTCAGCTTCCCCACCAGCGCTTGCACGTCCGGCACCTTCACGCCGGCCGCGCGCTTCGGCGGCTCGTTCACCTTGAGCACCTTCAGGCGCGGTGTCACGTCCACGCCGAGCTCGTCGGGCTTCACGGTTTCCAGCGGCTTCTTCTTCGCCTTCATGATGTTCGGCAGCGTCACGTAGCGCGGCTCGTTCAGGCGCAGGTCCGTCGTCACGACTGCGGGCAGTTGAAGCGACAGCGTTTCCGCGCCACCGTCGACTTCGCGCGCGACCGTCGCACGGCCGTCGGCAATCACCACCTTCGACGCGAACGTCGCCTGCGGCAAACCCGCCAGCGCAGCCAGCATCTGCCCGGTCTGGTTCGAATCGTCGTCGATCGCCTGCTTGCCGAGGATCACGAGCGACGGTTGTTCCTTGTCGACCAGCGCCTTCAACACCTTCGCGACACCCAGCGGCTCGACACCGTCGTTCGATTCCACGAGGATCGCGCGGTCCGCACCGATCGCCAGCGCCGTGCGCAGCGTTTCCTGCGCCTGCGCGACGCCGACCGACACGGCGACCACTTCGGTCACGACACCCGCTTCCTTCAACCGCACGGCCTCTTCCACCGCGATCTCGTCGAACGGGTTCATCGACATCTTCACGTTCGCGATGTCGACGCCGGTCCGGTCGGATTTCACGCCGACCTTCACGTTCGCGTCGACCACGCGTTTCACTGCCACGAGCACTTTCAACTGCGCGTCTCCCTTGTGGTGCGAAAGCCGCGTCAGCGCGCGGTATAACCGCCGTCGATCACGAGCTCGGCACCCGTCACGTAACGGCCTGCCGGCGACACGAGATACAGGATGCCGGCCGCGATGTCGCGCGGGCTGCCGATCTTCGCCATCGGCACGTGCGTCTGCAGATAACCGAAGACATTGTCGGGGTCCTGCCCCATCTGGCGGAACGCTTCCTCGAGCATCGGCGTGCGGATATAGCCGGGATGCACCGAGTTCGCACGGATGTTCTTCGCCGCGTACAGCATCGCGTCGACCTTCGCCATCATCCGTACCGCGGCCTTCGACGCGTGATACGCGGGAACGTCCGGCCCGCCGACGATCCCGTACATCGACGACAGGTTCACGATCGAGCCGCCGCCGGCCGCGTCGATATACGGAATCGCGGCACGCGTGCACAGGAACACGCCGTTCACGTTCACGTCCTGCACGCGCTGCCATTGCGCGAGCGTCAGCTCGTGCGTCGGCACGTTGTGGCCTTCGATGCCCGCGTTGTTCACGAGCACGTCGAGGCGCCCGAAGCGCGCGACGATCTCGCCGAACACGCGCGACACATCGGCTTCCTGCGTCACGTCGAGCGACCAGAATGCGGCCTGGCCGCCTTGCGCGCAAATTTCCTCGACCAGCGCTTCCGCCGGTTGCGACAGCACGTCGAGAATGGCCACGCTCGCGCCGGCTGCAGCCAGCGTACGTGCCGTCTCCGCGCCGATGCCGCGCGCGCCGCCGGTGATCGCGGCCACCTTGCCGCGCAGGTCGAACAGGTCTTCGATGAGTTTCATGGTGTCTCCATGTATGTGTTCAGACAGGCCGCCCGCATCGGGGCAGGCCTTCAAGGGCATCCGGCGTTATCGCGTATTCCGCGTCGCAAGAAAATCGAGGCATTCCCGATTGAAATAGTCGGCGTGTTCCACCATCACCCAGTGGCCGCACCGGTTCATCAGCACGAAGCGCGCGTCACGACAGTGTTCGAGGAATTTCAGCGCGCCGCCGACCGGATTGAAACGGTCGTCCGTGCCCCAGAATCCCAGCACCGGGCTGCGCAGGTCGCCAAGCGCGTCGGTCAGGTTCGGCACGCTCATCGTCGCGAGCACTTCGGTCGGCTGTTCGACGCACACCTTCATCCGCTCGGCGACGAGCGCATCGGTGACGATCGCCGGATCGTGCACGAGCAGCGTCAGCAGTTCGCGCATCGTGTCGTCATTCATCTGGCGATTGGTGAACAGCTTCACCATCCGCTGGATGCCCTCCATCCGGAAATAGGTGTCGCGATCCTCCACACCGCCCGGCGCCATCATGATCAGCCCGTCGACTTCGTCCGGGTAGTCGAGCGCGTACTTGAGTGCGATCGCGCCGCCGAGCGAATTGCCGAGCAGCACGGCCGGCCCGATCCCGAGCGCGTTCAGTTGCGCATGCAGCGCGCCGACGAAGAAATCGAGCGTATAGGCGACGTCGGACGGCTTCGACGACTGCCCGTAGCCGGGCAGGTCGACGACGATCGCGCGATAGCCGGCCGCCGCGAATGCGGGCACGTTGTGCTTGAAATTGCTGAAACCGCTGGCACCCGGGCCGCTGCCGTGGATGAACACCACGGGCCGGCCTTCGCCCGCCTCGTAATGGTGCAGGCGCAAGCCGCCCGGTACGTCGGTGAAGATGCCGGCCGGCGGCGTCATGGGGATCGTCATCGCGGGTTGTCTCCTTCGTCGTTCGATGGATGCCTGGCCACGATGATTGCGCCGCCGGCGCCGGACGGCATCATCCTTTCAGACTACGAAGCCGCGCGCGCTTCTTCCTATCATCGGCCCACCGAAACGGAGGCTGACGATGAACGGATTCGACTACAGCGGCAAGACGGTGCTCGTGACGGGCGGCACCAAGGGCATCGGGCGGCGCATCGCCGAACGGTTTCTCGCGGCGGGGGCGCGCGTGTTCGTCTGCGGACGCAGCGCGCCCGACACGCCGCCCGCGGCCGGCGGCCGCACGGCGGCGTTCGTCGCGGCCGACCTGCGCGACATCGAACAGGTCGACGCGATGCTCGCGGCGATCCGCGATACGGCCGGCGGCCTCGATGTGCTCGTCAACAACGCGGGCGGCTCGCCGTTTGCGCTCGCGGCCGACGCGTCGCCGCGCTTCACCGAGTCGATCGTGCGGCTCAACCTGATCGCGCCGCTGCAGCTCGCGCAGCGCGTGAACGCGATCATGCAGCCGCAGCCCGAAGGCGGCGTGATGCTGTTCATCGCGAGCGTCAGCGCGTCACGGCCGTCGCCCGGCACGGCCGCGTACGGTGCCGCGAAAGCCGGCCTCGTCAATGCGGTCACATCGCTCGCGGTCGAGTGGGCGCCGCGTGTGCGCGTGTGCGCGATCAGCCCGAGCCTCGTGCAGACCGAATCGGCCACCGAAGGCCACTACGGCAGCGACGACGCGCTCGGCGCCATCCGCGCGACGATTCCCGCCGGACGGCTCGCGACGCCCGACGACGTCGCGTCCGCGTGCCTGTTCCTCGCCTCGCCCGACGCGTCGTACACGTCGGGTGCGAACCTGCGGCTCGACGGCGGCGGCGAGCGGCCGGCGTTCCTGAACGCCGCGCAGGCAGCCGCGCGCTGATGCACGCTGACGCACGCATGGCAATCGGTACGGCACGAATCGTTGCCAGTCCTAGGGAAGTCATCTAGTTCATTTTGACGATTCCCTGCTACCGCGATCTCCCTACTCTGCCTCTCACGACAACGCACATAGACGACCGTCGTCGATACCCCCAAGAGGAGACACCATGCATCAACGGATTTCGCGCCGTACCGACAAGCGGGCAACCGCCACGCTGTCGACGCTGGCCGCCGCGTTGCTGACGTGCGCCGTTCCCAGCGCGCACGCCGGCAGCACGATCGAGCTGGGCGCCGACACGACGCTGGACTACACGTTCACGCTCAGTTACGGCCTCGGCATGCGCACCCGCGCACCGAGCGGCAATCTCCTCACGCCGGCGAACATCAACGGCGACGACGGCGACCGCAACTTCGCGAAGAACAAGCTGATCGAGAACCAGGTCAGCCTGCTCGGCGAAGTGAACCTGAAGCACGACGACTGGGGCGTGTTCGTGCGCGCCGACACGTTCTACGACCAGGCGTACCACCGTCCGAACTACAACGACGCGCCGGGCACCGTGAACCAGTCGGGCCAGTACAACAATTTCACGAGCGACGCACGCTACTGGTCGGGCGGCCACACGACGCTGCTCGCCGCGTATGCGTACAACACGTTCCACATCGGCTCGACGAGCCTGAACGTGAAGGTCGGCGATCAGGTCGTCGCGTGGGGCGAAAGCCTGTTCTTCCCGAACATCGCCGGCGCGCAGGGGCCGTCCGACGCGACCAAGTCGTACATGGCCGGTGCCGAGGTGAAAGACATCCTGCTGCCGGTGCCGCAGATCTCGACGCAGTGGCAGATCACGCCGCGCTTCAGCCTGCTCGGCTACTACCAGTTCTCGTACCAGCAGAACCGCCTGACCGCACCCGGCACGTACTGGAGCTACTCGGACGTCACGGGCCCCGGTGCGCAATACATCATCGGCCCGGGCGGGATGATCATTCCGCGCGGCCCCGACGAGAAGCCGAGCGCACGCAACCAGTGGGGTATCGGCGCGCGCTTTCGCGTACTCGGCGACACCGAGCTCGGCCTGTACTACCTGCACTACAACGACATGAACCCGAGCGTCGTCACGACCTACTTCCCGACGCTCCAGTACCAGCAGACCTACTTCGACAACATCAAGCTGACCGGCGCGAGCTTCTCGACGCAGGTCGGCCCGGTGAACGTCGCGGGCGAAGTGTCGTACCGCCAGGGCGCGGCCGTGCTCGTCAATACCGCGACGGGCCCGCAGTCGACGCGCGCGAACGTGCTGCAGACCAACCTGTCCGGCATCTACTCGATCGGGCCGAGCTTCCTCGCGAACTCGCAGTCGCTGATCGGCGAACTCACGTACGTGCACGCGGGCAGCATCTCGGAGCTCGACGGATCGACCACGCTCGCGAATTCGCGCAATGCGCTGGCGCTTGAGATCGCCTGGACGCTCAGCTACAAGAACGTGTTCAACGGCTGGGATCTCGACGTGCCGCTGACCTACACGCACGACCTGACCGGCACGTCGCCGCTGGCCGGCGCGCTCGGCTCGCTGACGGGCCAGGGCGACCACCGCGTGACGGCCGGCGTGACCTTCACGCGCCTGAGCAACCTGTCGCTGTCGCTCGTCTACGCCAAGTTCCTCGGTTCGCCGAACCCGGTCACGCGTCCGCTCGCCGATCGCGACTACGTGCTGGCCACGGCGACCTACCACTTCTGAGCGGCCCGGCCGCTCGTCACTCAGCAAGAAGAGGATTAGTCATGAAGCGAATTCATCTCCCCCTCCTGCGCGCGTCGGTGATCGCCGCGTGCGCGCTCGCCGCGACGGCGTCGTACCCGAAGGTCACGACGGACGACCTGAAGGCGCTCGACGGCCAGTTGACCCCGATGGGTGCGGTGCGCGCCGCGAGCAAGGACAGCAGCGTGCCCGAGTGGTCGGGCAAGTGGCTCGGCGCGCCGTCCGACGTGCAGTACAAGCGCGGCAGCCGCTACCCCGATCCGTTCGCGAACGAGAAGCCGGTCGCGACGATCACCGCGGAAAACATGGCGCAGTACGCGGAGCACCTGACCGACGGCCAGAAGGCGATGTTCAAGCGCTATCCGGCCACGTTCAAGATCATCGTCTACCCGAGCCACCGCGACTTCCGCTACCCGGATGCCGTCTACAAGGACATCCGCACGTACGCGCCCGACTCGACGATGACGTCCGACGCGAACGGCCTCACGAACGCGCCGCCGACGGTGCCCTACCCGATCCCGAAGACCGCCGCCGAACTGCTGTGGAACCAGCGTTTCTCGTCGTCGATCGGCACCGAGCAGGCCACCTACGACCAGGCGGTCGTGTACTCCGACGGCAACATCGCGTGGGGCAAGGTGCGCTACGACATCTACTCGCCGCGCAACGTCGGCAAGTACGACGTCAAGAGCGACCTGAACAACCGCACGTATTACCGCAACGCGACGGAGCTGCCGCTGTCCGACCGCGGCTCGTTGATCGTCGGCTTCACGAACTGGGACAAGGCCGGCGCGGACAACTCGTCGCGCACGTGGATGTACAACCCCGGCACGCGGCGCGTGCGCCAGGCGCCCGAATACGGCTATGACCAGCCGCAGGGCCCGGGCGGCTTCCGCACGGTCGACGACGATCGCCTGTACAACGGCCCCGGCGATCGCTACGACTGGAAGATCGTCGGCAAGCGCGAGATCTACGTGCCGTACGACAACTACAAGGTGATGGACAGCGCGGTGAAGTACGGCGACCTGCTGACCAAGGGTCACGAGAACCCGGCGTACATCCGCTACGAGCTGCATCGCGTGTGGGTGCTGCAGGCGACGCTGAAGAGCGGCTATCGCCACCAGTATGCGAAGCGCGTGCTGTACATCGACGAGGACTCGTGGCAATCGCTGCTCGCCGACAACTACGACGCGCGCGGCCAGCTCTGGCGCACCAACGTCGCGACGTCGCTGTACGCGTTCGACGCGAAGGTGTTCTACCCGAGCGCGGTGTTCTTCCACGACCTGATCTCGGGCGCGTACATGGCCGACCGCCTGACGAACGAAGGCCCGATGCCGAAGCTCGACAACAGCCCGCAGTTCAACGAGGCGTACTTCTCGCCGGACGCGATCCGCAGTTCGGGTAACTAATCAACCTGTTGACGCGGCACGCCCGCGACCCACGCGCCGGGGCCCCGCTCCGGCGCCCGACGCCGCCCGCGACGGCGGCCTTTTCCATTCGAGGGCCCTTTCATGTCTTCCCGCCTGCATACGACGCTCGGCGACGAGCTGTACGCCGCGTGGCACGCGCGCGCGCCGGTCGCGCCGCTGTCGAGCCGAGCGCGCCGCCTGTCGCTCGACGATGCCTACCGCATCCAGCAGCGCTTCATCGAACGCCGCGTCGAACACGGCGAGGCAGTGGTCGGCAAGAAGATCGGCGTGACGAGCCAGGCCGTGCAGGACATGCTGAATGTGCGCCAGCCCGATTTCGGCATCCTGCTGTCGGGCATGCACTACGCGGCCGGCGAGGCGATCGCCGCCGACTCGCTGATCGCGCCGCGCGCCGAAGGCGAGATCGCGTTCATCCTCGCGCGCGACCTGCGCGGCCCCGGCATCGACCGCACCGACGTGATCGCCGCGACGGCCGCCGTCGCCCCCTGCTTCGAGATCGTCGATTCGCGCATCCGCGACTGGGCGATCCGCATCGAGGACACCGTCGCCGACAACGCGTCGTGCGGCGTGTACGTGCTCGGCGACGCACGCGTCGACCCGCGCACGCTCGATCTCGCCGCGTGCGAGATGACGATCGAGAAGAACGGCGAGCCCGTCGCGCAAGGGCGCGGCGATGCGGCGCTCGGCCATCCCGCCGACGCGGTCGCGTGGCTCGCGAACACGCTCGCCGCGTACGACGTGCCGCTGCTCGCCGGCGAGATCGTACTGTCCGGCTCCCTCGCGAAACTGATTCCGGTCACGGCCGGCGACGCACTGTCGATGCATATCTCCGGCATCGGCAGCTGCGACGTCCGCTTTATCTAAAGGAACAATCCTGATGAAGAAAATCAAATGCGCACTGATCGGGCCCGGCAACATCGGCACCGACCTGTTGTACAAGCTGCGCCGCTCGACGGTGCTCGAACCCGTGTGGATGGTCGGCGTCGATCCGGCGTCCGACGGCCTCGCCCGCGCGCGCGAGTTCGGCCTCAAGACCACCGACAAGGGCGTCGACGGGCTGCTGCCGCACGTGGCCGCCGACGACATCCGCATCGCGTTCGACGCGACGTCGGCCTACGTGCACCGCGACAACTCCGACAAGCTCACCGCGCTCGGCGTGAAGATGATCGACCTGACGCCCGCCGCGATCGGGCCGTACTGCGTGCCGCCGGTGAACCTCGACGCGCATCTCGACAGCGCACAGGCGAACGTGAACATGGTGACCTGCGGCGGCCAGGCGACGATCCCGATGGTGTACGCGGTGTCGCGCGTGCAGCCGGTCGCGTACGGCGAGATCGTCGCGACGGTGTCGTCGAAGTCGGTCGGCCCCGGCACACGCAAGAACATCGACGAATTCACGCGCACGACGTCCGGCGCGATCGAACAGGTCGGCGGCGCGCGCAAGGGCAAGGCGATCATCGTGATCAACCCGGCCGAACCGCCGCTGATCATGCGCGACACGATCCACTGCCTGACCGACGGGCCGCCCGACGTCGATGCGATCACCGCGTCCGTGCATGCAATGGTCAAGGAAGTGCAGCGCTATGTGCCCGGCTACACGCTGAAGAACGGTCCGGTGTTCGACGGCAATCGCGTGTCGGTGTTCATGGAAGTCGAAGGGCTCGGCGATTACCTGCCGAAGTACGCGGGCAACCTCGACATCATGACCGCCGCGGCGGCCGCCACGGCCGAGCGTTTCGCCGAACAGATGCTGGCCGCGACGGCCGCTACCGCTTGAGTCGAGGAGTCACACGATGTCACTTGCAGGCAAGAAGATCACCGTCCACGACATGTCGCTGCGCGACGGGATGCACCCGAAGCGCCACCAGATCTCGCTCGACCAGATGCGCAACATCGCGCGCGGGCTCGACGCGGCCGGCGTGCCGCTGATCGAGGTCACGCACGGCGACGGGCTCGGCGGCGCATCGGTCAACTACGGGTTCCCCGCTCACACCGACGAGGCGTACCTGAGCGCCGTGATTCCGGAGCTGAAACAGGCGAAGGTGTCGGCGCTGCTGCTGCCCGGCATCGGCACCGTCGAGCACCTGCGCATGGCGCACGAACTCGGCGTCGGCACGATCCGCGTCGCGACGCACTGTACCGAGGCCGACGTGTCGGAACAGCACATCGGCCTCGCGCGCACGCTCGGGCTGGACACGGTCGGGTTCCTGATGATGGCGCACATGTCGACGCCCGAGCAGTTGGTCGTGCAGGCGAAGCTGATGGAGTCGTACGGCGCGAACTGCATCTACATCACCGATTCGGCCGGGTACATGCTGCCCGACGACGTCACCGCACGGATCGGCCAGGTACGCGACGCGCTGAAGCCGGAGACGGAACTCGGCTTCCACGGCCACCACAACCTCGCGATGGGCGTCGCGAACTCGATCGCGGCCGTTGCTGCCGGCGCGAACCGGATCGACGCGGCCGCGGCCGGCCTCGGCGCCGGCGCGGGCAACACGCCGATGGAAGTGTTCGTCGCGGTGTGCGACCGGATGGGGATCGAGACGGGCGTCGACGTGTTCGCGATCTCGGACGTCGCCGAGGATCTCGTCGTGCCGATCATGGATGCGCCGATCCGCCTCGACCGCGATGCGCTGACGCTCGGTTATGCGGGCGTCTACTCGTCGTTCCTGCTGTTCGCGAAGCGCGCGGAAGCGAAGTACGGGATTCCCGCGCGCGACATCCTCGTCGAACTGGGCCGGCAGCGGCTCGTCGGCGGGCAGGAGGACATGATCGAGGATGCGGCGCTGACGATGGTGCGGGCGCGGGAGGTGGCGGCGTAGTGTCACGCAACCGGCGGAATCTGGCTGCATCGCCGATTCCGCTGCGATCATGCAGAACGGGGCGCGCTGCGCCCCGTTTCCTTTCGTGCGCTCGTCCGGCTGCTGCACCGGTTCGGCCGACGGCACCACGAACGACCCTTCCAGCACCTTGCCGTTCGGCTCCTAAGCAAGCGCGAACAGCGCAACTGGCCGGCCGTCGGCCGGCGTCGACAGCCTGTTCGATGCCGACGCCCCATCAGGGCGCGTGGCCTGCAGCGTGCGCGGCACGCGGCGTGACACAACGCGTCCGGGTCAATGCGATGCCGGCGTGCGGCGCGCCCGTCCAGGCGCGTGCCGCCCCGGCCGTCATCGATGCTTCCCGCCATGCCTGCGCCGTCGATGCGCTTCGCGCGCCTGCAGCAGCGACGGCATCAGCTCCTCGATGTACTGCCGCGCCTGCCCGCGCGTCACGATCTCGCTGAAGCGTTGATGGGCCTTGTCATGGCCGACCAGCGCCGCATGCGCTTTCTTCAGGATGTGCAGGAACGCGATCAGGCTCGTGCCGTCGCGCACGGGCAGCGCATCGCGCGGGTCGGGGGCCGGTGTCGTACTCATGATCCGATCCTTTGCGGGCAGTCGCTGCGGCACGTCGGGGTGACGAGCGCCAGCAGGTCGTTGGCGAGACGGTCGCGGTCGGTCAGCGGCGCCAGGCCGAACAGCCGCTCGAGCGTCGCGGCGACCGACGCGTGATCGTACGGCGTATGGTCGACCTGCCCGGCCGCGACCCACGGCGAAATCACGATCGCCGGCACCCGCACGCCGTACACGTCGAACCCGAAGCCGCTCGCGTTCAGCGTCGCCGCCGCGCCGTCGTTCGGCGGCGGCGCGGCGCCCGGCCGGACCGAATCGTAGAAGCCGCCGTGTTCGTCGTAGCAGATCACGAGCAGGCTGCTGTTCCACACCGGCGAATTGCGGATCGCGTTGTACACACGCGCGGCGAGGTGGTCGCCGCCCGCGAGGCCGTCCATCGGATGTTGCGAGCTGCCGTTCTCGTAGGTGCCGTGCACGATGTCGCCGTAACCGGGCTCGATGAACGTATAGCGCGCCGTATAGCCGGCCGCGAGATCGGACTCGAAATGCGCGAGGTCGTCGATGTCGAAGAAGCTGATGCCCTTCAGCGACGCGACCTGCGGCACCTGGCCGAGCGGATTGCCCGTCTGGTCCTGGTAGATGCGCCAGTTGTCGTCGCCGAGCGCGGCGAAGATCGAACCCTTCGGGTAGGGAAAGCCGTCGAACGCGTCCCACCCGCCCATTTCTTCCTTGGTCGGCGAATGGTCGAGCCCGGCCGACGACGCACCGTGCAGGAAGAAGCGATTCGGCCAGGTCGGCCCGGGCATCGACGCATGCCACGCGTCGCACAGCACGAATGCATTCGCGAGCGCATACAGCGACGGCGCCTGCGTCGCGATGTCGACGCCCTGCATGATCTTGCCCGCATCGGCCGGCTGCGGCGGCGTGCCTTCGGAATGCGACGTCGCGTAGTTCGACACGAACCCGGTATTGCCGATTGGTGGATACGCCTGCCCTGTCACGAACGGCACACCCGCGCCGCAGAGCTGCTCGAGCACGTCGGTGAATTCGTGGCACGGATCGGTCGGCATCTGGTCAGGCGCGCCGCCGCCGAACGGATAGACCGCGCCGCCATACGCGTTGCTGTTACCCGGCGAGGCGGCGACGATGTCGGGGTAGCCCGACAGCGCGAACAGGTGATCGAAGGAACGGTTCTCGAGCATCAGCACGAACACGTGCTGGATGCGCGCCTGAACCGGCGGGGCTGCGGGGGCTGCGTCTGCACTCATGGCGCCTCCTGGCGTCGCGCGACGAAAGTCCTGCTGGCACGGTCGTTGGCCCGCTGAAAGCCACTGAAGGGATTGAAAGCCACCCACGCGGGCCGCGAATTGCCGACGAGTGTACGACCGCGCCACCCCGCGCGTAAAGCGTCATACGAAACGCGTCAGCGCATGCCGGTTCAGCCGTCGGCCGATGCGGTTTTCAGCGTGACGACATCGCGCCGCGGCGGCGCACCGAACATCCGCGCGTATTCGCGGCTGAACTGCGACGCGCTTTCGTAGCCGACGCGATACGCGGCCGTTTCCGCGTTCGCCGCACCCGTCACCATCAGGTGCCGCGCTTCCAGCAGGCGCAACTGCTTCTGATACTGCAGCGGCGTCATCGACGTGAGCGCCTTGAATTGGCGGTGAAACGCCGACGGGATCATCTGCGCCACGGCGGCGAGATCCTCGACGCGGATCGCCTCGGCAAACTGGCCGCGCAGCGCATGGATCGCCGCGACGACACGCTGTGCATGGCCGTTGGCGAACACGACGCGCGAGACTTCGCCGCCGTGCGGGCCGGCGAGCAGCCAGTAGCAGATTTCCCGCATCACGAGCGGCGCGACGACCGGAATCGCCGCCGGCGTATCGAGCAGCCGCATCATCCGCAGCACGCAATCGGCGAGCGGCCCGCCGAAATCGGTCACGCACACCCCATGGCCGATCGTGCCGGCCGGTTGCGGCGGCGGCGCGTCGAGTCGCTCGAGCACGTCGCGCATCATCGCGAGATCGAATTCAAGCACGATGCCGAGGAACGGTTCGGTTTCGCTCGCCTTGACGACACGGCTCGTCGCCGGCATCTCGACGCTGACGACGAGCGCGCGGCCGGGCCCGTAGTCGTAGCGCCGCCCGCCGAACGTCGTCCACTTCGCGCCCTGCACGACGACGCACAGCGCCGGTTTCATGATCAGCGGCGCGGGCAGTTTCTCGCGATTGGCGCGCAGCAGGATCAGCCCGTCGATCGCCGTCGCGAACGGGCTGTCTTCGCCCTGCACGCCCGTCAGGCGTGCGACACGCTCGACCAGTTCGTCCGACATGCAGCCACCCTCCGTATCCCGATGCCCGGATGGTACACGCGGCGCGGCGCCTCCCGGGGCGGCCGGGCAGGATCAGGCAAGAACCCGGCCGGTTCCGGCATTCAACCGCCGCGGCGGCCGCCGTACGCTTGCCGCTGTCCGTCACCGACTTCGATCAGGAGCCCAGCATGACAGCAGCACACTCTCCCCGTTCAACCCCGAAAATCGCCGTCGTCACCGGCGGCAGCCGCGGGCTTGGCCGCAATACGGTGCTTCATCTCGCGCAGCGCGGCGTGCGCTCGATCTTCACGTACCACTCGAACCGCGCCGAGGCCGATCACGTGGTCGCGCTGACCACCGAAGCCGGGCAGGCAGCGATCGCGCTGCCGCTCGACACCGGCGACAGCGCCACGTTCGCCCCCTTTGCCGCACAGCTCCGCGAGGTGCTTTCAGGCTGGGGCGCCGACCTATTCGACTTCCTCGTCAACAACGCGGGCACGTCGCATCACGCGCCGATCGCCGAGACGACCGAAGCCGATCTCGACGCGCTCTATCGCGTGCACTTCAAGGGCGTGTTCTTCCTCACCCAGACCCTGCTGCCGCTGATCCGCGACGGCGGCCGCATCGTGAACGTGTCGTCGGGCCTCACGCGCGTCGCCGTGCCCGGCAGCGCGGCGTACGGGTCGATGAAGGGGGCGGTCGAGGTGTTGACGCGCTATCTGGCCAAGGAGCTCGGCCCGCGCCGCATCGCGGTAAACGTCGTCGCGCCGGGCGCGGTGGCAACCGATTTCAGCGGCGGGATGGTGCGCGACAACCCGGAGGTCAACCGGCGCGTCGCGGAATGGACGGCGCTCGGCCGAGTGGGCGAGCCCGACGACATCGGGCCGATGATCGCGTCGCTGCTGTCGGACGACAACCGCTGGGTCAACGGGCAGCGCATCGAGGTGTCGGGCGGGATGGCGCTCTGAGCGTTGACTTTCGCCGATCGGTTCGATACGATCGATGCACTTTCAAGACGCCCTCCCGGTCCGCCGGGAGGGCGTTTCGTTTTGGTTCCCCAACCAAAAGGAAACCCCTTGAAATGAACCGTATCGACACCCTCGCCTCCAGCCCGAACAACGGCCTCGGCTACCTGCAGCACGGCACGGGCCCCGAATGCGTGATGGTCATGCACGACTGGCTCGGCGACCATACGAACTACACGGCGCTGCTGCCGTATCTCGACGAAGCGGCATTCACGTACGTGTTCGTCGACCTGCGCGGCTACGGCGAATCCATCCATTTGAGCGGCGCCTGTACCGTCGACGAGATCTCGGCTGACTGTCTGGCGCTCGCGGATCGTCTCGGCTGGCAGCGCTTTCACGTGATCGGCCATTCGATGACCGGCATGGCGACACAACGGCTCGCCGCCGACGCGCCCTCCCGCATCAAGCGCGCGATCGCCGTATGCCCGGTGTCGGCGGCCGGCAACCGCCTGAACGACGACGCGCGCGCATTCTTCGCGAGCACGACCGTCGACGACGATGCGTTTCGCCGGCTGGTGCGATTCGTGACGGGTGGATTGTCGGCACGCTGGGCCGACCTGAAATTGCAGCAGAACCGCGAGCGTGTGGCGCCGGGCTGCCGGCTCGCGTATCTCGACATGCTGACCGGAACGGATTTCGTCGATGATATCCGCGGGCTCGACACGCGCTTCCTGGTGATCGTCGGCGACAAGGATCCGGGGCTCGACGAAGCGGCGATGCAGGCGACGTTCCTGTCGTGGCACCCGAACGCAAGGCTCGCGGTGATACCGAACTGCGGGCATTACCCGATGCAGGAGTGCCCGCCGTATTTCGCGATGATCGTCGAGGATTTCCTGCGGGACGCGGCTGCCTGAGCGTTACGCACGCGCGGCGGCCGGTAAAGGCGGTGTGGGCCGCTGCGACATGACGAAGCCGCCGGCGGCCGGTGAACGGCACGCAGCGGGTCGTTCATCCGGTTCGTCCGGCCGCGTGGGCCGGACGGGATTCGATCGGCACGCGGCTGCGCGCCGATCGTTACCGCTTAACGGCGCGGCCCGCCGGTGCGCTGCGGACGCGGGGAATTCGCGTCCTTGTGCCGGAAATTGATGCGGCCCTTGGTCAGGTCGTACATCGACAGTTCCAGCGTCACGCGGTCGCCCGCGAGAATGCGGATGTGGTTCTTGCGCATGCGGCCCGACGCGTACGCGCCCACCACCACGCCGTTTTCCAGCGTGACGCGATATTTGCTGTCCGGCAGCACTTCGTCGACGATCCCGTCGAGTTCCAGCAGTTCTTCTTTTGCCAAACCAATTCCTCCAGACAAGGTGATAGACCGCGGCCGCGGCGATCTGCCCGGCGCCGTATCCCGCAACGGGACGGCCGCCGGCAGGCTACCGGGGATCGGTTCGTTCAGACGGGCCTCGGGCCTGTCTTGCGATCGGAGCCCGGCGCGTTGCGGCGTTCGGGCGGTCGGTGGCGGCGGCGCAATGAGCGCCGCGCAAGTCGGGACCGCGCCTGCTACAACATGGCGGCGGCCTGCTCGGGTTGATGCGTTGAAGCGGTGATGCGCTCGCGAAGCGGCGAGCGCCTTACGAGGACGTTACGTCGCACGCCGTTCAGGCATGCGGGAGGGAGGCGTCACGACCGATGCATCGTGAATGTCGCGATGCATCGGTCGTGCGCATCGGAACGCGCTGGCACCGCCGAAGCGGCGCCTCGCGCGAAACTCCATCCGGCAGCGGCCACCGACTGGCGGCCGATGCCGATGCGGCTTACTGCGGCGTGATGTTCGACGCTTGCAGACCCTTCGGGCCGCGCTTCACTTCGAAGCTGACCTTCTGGCCTTCGGCCAGGGTCTTGAAGCCCGTGCCGCGAATTTCCGAGAAATGGGCGAACAGATCGTCGCCGCCGTTGTCCGGGGAGATGAAACCAAAGCCCTTGGTTTCGTTGAACCACTTGACGGTACCGGTATCCACAAAAACTTCCTTAATACAAATAATTGAACATGCGCCCACGACGGGCACAGAAAGAATCAAAGAGGGAGAGACCAACGACTGCCGCACGGAGTGCGGCCAATGATGAGCAATCGAACTTCTTGAATACTTCGGTCATGGACACTACGCGGGAGCAGCCGTTTCGTCAAGTTATTTTGATGCGACGCACCAGCACGCCCGCCCCGTGCGCCTTATGCAGCGGGTGTTGCCGGCCGATGAGGTGAATTTCGATACGCCCCTTTTTTTGGCCGGCCCACCGGTTTTTACTGCGGCTCGAACACGTGATGCAGCGCCGGCGGCGCGTCGCCTTCGCGAATCCGCATTTCGAATGCCTTACGCGCGACGCTCGTCGGCCGCACGTCGGCCACGTCCAGGTAGAACTGCGAATACCAGTCGCGCATCTGGTACAGCGGCCCGTCGCCTTCGCACAGCAGCGGGTTGTCGATCCGCGTCTTGCTGTGCCAGATGTCGACGTCCTCGTAGAACGCGCGTTGCGCTTCCTTCACGTACGCGTTCGCGATCTCCAGGTTCTGCTCGTCGGACAGCCCGGCCACCTTCTTCACGATCACGCCGTAGCGCAGCTCGAAGCTGTTCATGTCGATCGGCACGTGGCAGTTCAGCAGCACCGAGTGGATCGGCTGGCCGCCGCTCTGCCCCGTCATCTGCGTGATGTGCACGGCCGGCCCGAAATACGTCGACAGCGCGGTCAGGGCGTCGCCGCCGAGCTTCTCGCTGCGGCCGACCATCAGCTGCGTCGCCTTGTGGTCCTCGAACAGGTTCGCGAAATAGTCGATCGGCGCGCGGTGCACGGTCGCGAAGTGCGCGACGTCCGAGATGTTGTCGACCAGCTCGCGGCAGTTGGCCTGGATCACCATCTTGTCGACGACCCAGTCCGACCATTCGTCGGAGAAGCACACGTCGAGGCGCGGAATCGCGACGTCGGGTGGCGGTGCGTTGCCTTCCGGGTCGTTCCACACGAACAGCAGGTTGTTTTCCTCGCAGGTCGGCCATGCGCCGATGCGTGCCTTCGGCGGAATGCGCTTGCAGTAAGGAATCGATGCGCACTGCCCTTCGCCGCTCCACGCCCAGCCGTGGAACGGGCACACGAGGTTGTCGCCCTGCACCGTGCCGAGGCTCAGGTCGGCGCCCATGTGCGGGCAATACGCGTCGACGACGTTGACCTTGCCGGTCGAATCGGCGAACGCGGCGAGCTTGCGGCCGAAGACGTTCAGCGTGTGCGGCTTGCCGTCCTTGTAGTCGCGGGCGAGCCCGAGGCAGTGCCAGCCGCGCGCATAGCGCTGCGCGAGCGGCTGGGCTTCGATCTTGTAGGGGCGTGCGGACATGTGGGTTGACTCCTCTGGTGGAGAGCGCGCGGCGGCCGGCCGCGCGCGGGGGAAATGGGGCGCGCCGTTCAGCGCATCGGGTTGCCGGGTTCGAGCGCGGGCGACGGCTTCAGCGTTGCCGGGGTCGCCGGCGACGGCTGCGCGTGCGCCTGCTGCACACGGCGCTCGGCACGCTCGACGCCGAGCCACGCGGCGAGCGCGGGCAGCAGGAACACCGCGCCGAACAGGTTCACGAGGAACATGAACGCGAGCAGCACGCCCATGTCGACCTGGAACTTCAGCGCGGAGAATGCCCACGTGCCGACGCCGATGAACATCGTGACAGCCGTGAACAGCGCCGCCGTGCCGCGCTGGCGCATCGCGTCGGCGAATGCGTCCGGCAGCGTCGCGCCGTGGCGGATGTCGTGCTGCAGGCGCTCGTACAGGTAGATCCCGTAATCGACGCCCACGCCCACGCCGAGCGTGATCACCGGCAGCGTCGCGACCTTCAGCCCGATGCCGAGACGCGCCATCACCGCATTGCACAGGATCGACACGAGCGTGAGCGGCACGATGATGCACAGCACCGCGCGCCACGAGCGGAACGTGACCGCGCAGAGCAGCGCGATCGCGCCGAAGATCGACAGCAGCATCGCGATCTCCGCGTCGCCGACGGCCTCGTTGGTCGCGGCCATCACGCCGACGTTGCCGCCCGCGAGCCGGAACGCGACGTTCGGCGTCGGGTTCTCGGCGGCGAAGCGCTTGATCTCGTCGACGATGTGCGCGATGGTCGTGCCTTCGTGGTTCTTCGTGTAGATCAGCACCTGGATCGCCTTGCAGTTCGCGGTGTTCATCCCGTTGTCGGGGTCGAACGCGTTGGAACCTTGCGTAAGCCCGTCGCTGGAGCGCGGCAGCGCCGCCCAGCGCGGATTGCCCTCGTTGAACGCGGCGATGAACACCTTGCCCTGCGACGACACGCTCGTCACCGACTGCACGCCGGCCACGCCACGCATGGCCATCTCGAACTTCTCGATCGCGCTCATCACCGGGTAATGCAGGCACGCGTCGTCGAAGCCGGTCGTCTCGACGATCACCGACAGCACGTCCACGCCGATGTTGTACTGGTGCGTGATCGCTGCGTTGTCGATGTTGTAGCGCGAGTTCGCGCGCAGCTCCGGCGCGCCGGTGCCGATGTCGCCGATCTCCAGCTTGCGCGATTCGAGCGTGCCGTACGCGAGCAACGCGAGCGCCACCGCAAACACGCCGAGCGCCGGCGCGGGCCGCGCGAACACCGCGAAGCGCGACCACATCCGGCTGCCGCCGGCCGCCGCCGTGCGCTGCGCGCGCGCCAGCGTGCCGCGTTCGAGGCGCGTGTACGACAGCAGGATCGGCAGGAATACCTTGTTCGTCACGATCATCAGCAGTACGCCGAGGCACGCGGTGATGCCGAGCTCACGCACGATGTCGATCCTGATCCGCATGATCACCATGAAGCCGAGCGCGTTGGTCAGCAGCGCGACCGTGCCCGGCACGAACAGCTTGCGGAACGCGTCGCGCGCGGCGTCGACCGACGACGCGCCGCGCACCAGCGCCTGCTTCCACGCGTTGGTCATCTGCACCGCATGCGACACGCCGATCGAGAAAATCAGGAACGGCACGAGGATCGACATCGGGTCGATGCCGAGCCCGAGCAGCGGCAGCGCGCCGAGCAGCCACACGACCGGCAGCAGCGCGACGACGAGCGCGAGCACGGTGGTCTTCAGCGAGCGCGTGTAGGCGAACAGCAGCGCGGCCGTCACGAGGAACGCGAGCGCGAAGAACGCCATCACGCCCGAGATGCCGTTCTCGACGTCGCCGACCAGCTTCGCGAAGCCGATGATGTTCACGTCGATGCCCTGCTTCGCGTACTTCGCGCGAATCTCCTCGAGCTGGCGCGCGACCGCGCTGTAGTCGAGCCGCTTGCCGGTGGCCGGGTCGGTCTCGCGCAGTTCCGCGCGGATCAATGCTGACTTCAGGTCGTTGCCGACGAGACGGCCGATCTGCCCGGAACGCGCGACGTTGCGGCGCACCTTCGCGAGATCGTCCGGGTTCGCGCTCGAGAACTGGCCGGGCACGACCACGTCGCCGCGAAAGCCGGCCTCGGTCACCTCGGTGTAGTGGACGTTCGGCGTGAACAGCGAGAACACGCGCGAGCGGTTCACGCCGGGGATGAAGAACACGTCGTCGGTCGCATGGCGCAGCGCGTCCATGAACGTCTGGTTGTAGATGTCGCCGTCGCCCTTCCAGCGCAGGCTCACGAGGATCGTGTTCGCGCCGGGGAACGCACCCGCATAGCGCTCGAACACCTGCATGTACGGGTGCTGCATCGGGATCATCTTGTTGAAGCCCGGATCGAGCTTCAGGCGCGTGGCCGACAAGCCGAGCGCGAGCGTCACCGCGACGCACAGCAGCATCAGCAGCTTGCGCTGGCGAATGATCGTGTTGGCGCAGCGCTCGACGAACGCGGCGAGACGCGACGCGGGGGCGGCTTCAGGGGGACGTGACAGGTCGTTCATGGGTTTCTCGTGTCGGTGCTGACGATACGGACGATGCTGACGATGCGGATGGGTGCAGCGTGACGGACGGATGCCGGCGGCCGTGAAAGCCGCCGCGGCCGTGCATCAGGACGGCGACGCGGCGAGCGGCGCGACGCCGGCCTCGCCGCCGAGCAGCAGCGCACCGTGGCCCATGTCGAGCACGGCCGCGAGACTCTGCACGCCGCCGAGCTTGCGCACGTCGAAGGTCAGCCCGCCGTCGCGCGACGCGACGATCGCGCCGCCCTGGCCGACCAGCACGAGTTCGCCGTCAGTGAGCTGGGTCGCGCCGAAATACGACACCGGCACGTGGCTGTCGACATGCGTCCAGGTCGCGCCGCGATCGGTGCTGCGCACCACGTTGCCGCGCATCCCGTACGCGACCCAGTCGCCGTTGGCGAGCATCAGCGCGCCGAACAGCGAACCGGCGTACGGCGACGGCAGCTTGTCCCACGTGGCGCCGTTGTCGGTCGAGCGCAGGAGCGTGCCGCTTTCGCCCGCGACCAGCAGGTTGCCGTGACCGTCGCCGACGATCGCGTTCAGGTGACGGTCGCCGGCCGGCGTCTTCACGGTCTGCCAGTTCAGGCCCGCGTCATCCGAGCGCAGCAACTGGCCGAAGCTGCCGGCCGCGAACAGCGGGCCGTCCGCCGTGCCCCATACGGACAGCAGCGGATCGGAATGCTCATGGTCCATGTGCACTTCACGCCAGTGCATGCCGGCGTCGTCGCTGCGGACGATCCGCCCGTCGTGGCCGACCGCGATCCCGAGCGTCGGCGTGATGAAGCGCACCTGCGTGAGCGTCGATGCCTGGTCGGGTGTGACCGTTGTCGGCCGCCAGTGCGCGCCCGCGTCGTCGCTCAGCAGGATCACGCCGCGTTCGCCGACCGCGACGATGCGCGCGCCGGCCCGGGCGAGCCCGTTGATCTGCAGCCGGTCCGCATGGATCGCGGTGACCGGGAACGCCGGCAGCGGGCGCGGCGAAAACGCGAACAGCGCGGCGCCGAGCACGAGCGCCGACATCGCGAGTCCGGGCAAGGTTCGTTTCATGCTTGTCTCCTGTTTCTGCGTTCGATGGCCGTTTGCGCGTGCGCGCCGACAACCGTCGCCTGCAAGTCTCCGGGCCGCCGGTCATGGCCGCGGCCTCGAATGTTCCTGACTGGTTGGCCGCATGTGCGGTGCGGCCTGTCCGCGTACCGCTAAGCGCCGACTTCGAACAGCGCGGCGGCACCCATCCCGCCGCCGATGCACATCGTCACGACCGCGTGCCGCACGCCGCGACGCGCGCCTTCTAGCAGCGCGTGCATCGTCATCCGCGTACCCGACATCCCGAACGGATGGCCGAGCGCGATCGCGCCGCCATCGACGTTCAGCCGCTCGTCGGGAATGCCAAGCATGTCGCGGCAGTACAGCGCCTGGCACGCGAACGCCTCGTTCAGCTCCCACAGCCCGATGTCGCCGACGGTCATGCCGAAGCGCGCCAGCAGCTTCGGAATCGCGAACACCGGGCCGATGCCCATCTCGTCCGGCTCGCAGCCGGCCACCGCGAGGCCGCGGAACACGCCGAGCGGCGTCAGCCCGCGGCGTACCGCCTCGCTGCGCGACATCACGACCACGGCCGCCGCGCCGTCCGACAGCTGCGACGCATTGCCGGCCGTCACGAACTCGCCTTGCTCGACGACCTTGCCGCCGCTCCACGACGGCTTCAGCCCCGCGAGCCGTTCGGCCGTCGTATCGGCGCGCACGCCTTCGTCGCGCGCCGCGTTCACGTCCTCGTGACCGGCCGGGTTGCCTTCCTTGTCGAACAGCGCGCGCCGCACGTCGAGCGGCGCGATTTCCGCATCGAAGCGGCCGGCCGCCTGCGCGTCTGCGGTGCGCTGGTGGCTCTGCAGCGCGAATTCGTCCTGCGCCGCACGCGAGATCCCGTAGCGGCGCGACACGATTTCGGCCGTTTCCATCATCGCCATGTAGGCGGCCGGCTGGTGGTCGAGCACGGCCTGCGAACGCGCGCGATACGCGTTCTTGTGCTTGTTCTGCGTGAGCGAGATCGACTCGACGCCGCCCGCGACGACGATCCGCGCATCGCCCGCGCCGATGCTGCGCGCGGCGCTCGCGATCGACATCAGGCCCGACGAGCACATGCGGTCGATCGCCATGCCGGGCACCGAGGCCGGCAGCCCGGCCGCCGCGGCCGACAGGCGGCCGATGTTGTAGCCCTGCGTGCCCTGCTGCGCGGCGCAGCCGATCAGCACGTCGTCGACGTCGGCCGGCGCGACGCCCGCGCGTTCGAGCGCGGTGCGCACGACGTGGCCGCCCAGCGCAGGTGCCTCGGTGTCGTTGAACATGCCGCGAAACGCCTTGCCGATCGGCGTGCGGGCGACGGAAACGATGACTGCGTCTTCCATGTGCTGCCTCTCTGAATCTCGAACTAAAAGTAGTAGCGGCTTATCGTGTCGGCCACACAGCCGGGCTTGGCCCCGCCGTCGATCTCGACGGTCACGCGTATCCACGCCTGCACGCCGCCTTCGAGCGGCTCGACGCGCAACAGCTCGCCGACGCCGCGCACGCGCGCGCCGACCTTCACCGGCGCGGGGAACCGGATCCTGTCGCAGCCATAGTTGACGCCGAGCCGCGCGCCGTCGATGCGCACGATCTGCGGCAGGAAATGATTGACGAGCGACAGCGTCAGGTAGCCGTGCGCGATGCACGCGCCGAACGGGCCGTCCTTCGCGCGCACCGGGTCGACATGGACCCACTGGTGGTCGCCCGTCGCGTCGGCGAAGCCGTCGATGCGGATCTGGTCGATCGCGAGCCAGGCGCTCCCGCCGAGCGTGTCGCCGACAGCCGCCGCGAGTTCGCCGGGATGCGCGAACACGCGAGGCGCCGCGCGCACGGGGTCGAGGGTCGTGCTCATCATGCGTGCTGGCTGCTGACCGACAGCACTTCGCCCGTCATGTACGACGCGTAATCGCTTGCAAGAAACACCATCACGTTCGCGACCTCCCAGACTTCGGCGGCGCGCCCGAAGGCTTCGCGCGACGCCAGTTGATTCAGCAGGTCGGCCGGAGCCGACTTCTTCAGAAAATCGTGCATCGCGATGCTCGGTGCGACCGCGTTGATGCGCACGCCGTACGGCGACGCCTCGAGCGCCGCGCAGCGCGTGAGCGCCATCACGCCCGCCTTCGCGGCCGCGTAGTGCGCCTGTTCCGCCTGTGCGCGCCAGCCGAGCACCGATGCGTTGTTGACGATCGCGCCGCGGCCTCGGGCCTGCATGTGCGGCAGCATCGCGCGCGTCATCCGGAACGTCCCGGTGAGGCTAATGTCGATCACGCGCGACCATTCGGCATCGTCCATATCGACGATGCGGGTGGATCCGCCGAGCCCCGCGTTGTTGATCAGCACGTCGACGCCGTCGAGCTTGTCCTGGGCTTCGGCGACGAGCGCCTGCACGTCGGCCTCGACCGCGACGTTGCACAGGCGGCCGTAGACCTGTTGCAGCCCCGTTTCGGCGCGCAGCGTCTCGACGGCCTGTTCGAGGCGCTTTTCGTGGATGTCGGAGATGAACAGCGCGCGGCAGCCTTCTTCCGCGCAACGGCGCGCGGCCGCGAAGCCGATGCCGGCGCCGGCGGCGGCCGTGATCAGCACCGATTTGCCGGCGAGCAGCTGGTGGCCCGGCACGTACGCCGGCGCTTTCTGGATCTGGGGTTCGGTCATGCTTTGCCTCGTGGTTCTCTGGGCATGCCGAGCCCGCGCTCGGCCATGATGTTGAGCTGGATTTCGTTGGTGCCGGCGTAGATCGTGTCCGCACGGGAGAACAGGAATACGCGCTGCAGATGGGTGAGCCTTTCGTCGACCGGATCGATCACGTTCGCGCGAGACCCAAGCGCGTCCATCGCGAGCTGACCGAGGTCGCGGTGCCAGTTCGACCAGAAATACTTGTAGATCAGCGCCTCGCGGCGCAGCGGCGCGGTGGCCCCGCCATCGGCGTCGTCCGCGCCGGACAGCATCCGCAGCGCGTTGTAGCGCATCACGCGCAGCCCGGCCCACGCCCGGCCGATCCGCTGGCGCAGCACGGGGTCGCGGTCCGCGCCCGATTCGCGCGCGGCGTCGATCACCCATTCGAGTTCGCGGACGAACTGCATCTGCTGGCCGAGCGTCGACATCCCGCGTTCGAAGCCGAGCAACGTCATCGCGATCCGCCAGCCGTCGCCGGGCGCGCCGACGAGGTCGCGCGCATCGGCACGCGCGCCGTCGAAGAACACTTCGTTGAATTCGGCACCGCCGTTGAGCTGCTTGATCGGCCGGATCTCGATGCCCGGCTGGTCGAGCGGCATCAGCAGGAACGACAGCCCCTTGTTGCCCTTCGATTCGGGATCGGTGCGCGCAAGCACGAAGATCCAGTCGGAATCGTGTGCGAGCGACGTCCAGACCTTCTGGCCGTAGACGCGCCACGTGCCGTCCACGTCCGGTTCGGCACGCGTACGCACGTTGGCCAGGTCGGAACCCGCGCCCGGCTCCGAATAGCCCTGGCACCAGAACTGCGTGCCCGCCAGGATGCCGGGCAGGAAACGCGCGCGCTGGTCGTCGGTGCCGCACGCGACGAGCGTCGGCCCGAGCAGCCCTTCGCCGATGTGGCCCATCCGCCCGGGGCCGCCCGCGCGTGCGTATTCCTCGTGGAAGATCACCTGTTCGGCGACCGAGAAGCCGCGTCCGCCGGCGGCGGTCGGCCAGCCGAGCCCGGTCCAGCCGCCCTGCGCCATTTCCCGTTCCCACGCCTTGCGCAGCTCGGGCCACGCTTCCTCGTCGCCGGGGCCGCCGCGGTATTTCAGGCACGCGAAGTCGCCGCTCAGGTGCGAGCGCACCCAGTCGGCCACTTCGTGCCGCAATTGCTGTTCACGCGTTTCGCTGTTCATTGAAGGGCTCCTGCGCGTGCGGCGGATGGGCGCGCTGCCAGAGAAAGGGGCTGCGTCGCGAGCGCGTCGTCGCGCTGCGATGCGCCGCCGTCGATCGCATGGGACGCGATCCATTCGAGCAGTTGCGGCGTGCTGCCGAACTGCGCACCCGATGCCTGCGCGCGCTTGAAGTAGAGATGCGGGTCGTATTCCCACGTAAAGCCGACGCCGCCGTGCAACTGGATCGCTTCCTGTGCGCAGAACGCATACGCGTCGTTCGCGGCGGCTTTCGCGGCGGCAATGTCGGCACGCAGCGCGGCACCGGGCGTCGCACCGCCCGCTTCCGCATCCCATGCGTGCGCCGCGCCGAGCACGGCCGAGCGCGCGGATTCGATCAGCACCATCATCTGCGCGCAGCGATGCTTGACGGCCTGGAACGACGCGATCGCGCGGCCGAACTGCACGCGCTCGCTCGTGTAGTCGAGCGTCAGGTCGAGACATTGCTGCGCACCGCCGAGCTGTTCGGCGGCCAGCGCGAGCGCGGCGAACCAGGCGGCACGTTCGAGGATCGCCGTGGCGTCGCGGCCCGCGATCAGCGCGTCGCGGCTCACGCGCACGTCGTCGAGCGCAATCCGCGCGAGCGGCCGCGTCGCGTCGAGCGTATCGAGCGGTGTCACCGCCACGCCGGCTGCGCCGGCGGTCATGTCGATCGCGAACAGGCCGACCGACTGCCCTTCGTTCGCGATCCGCGCCGGAACCAGCAGCAGGTCGGCGCGTGCGCCGTCGAGCACTTGTGCTGTGACGCCGGACAACGCGAAGCCGGCCGCGGTTTCTTCCGCGATGAACGGAAGCGCTCGCGCCCCGGCCGGGGCGTCGAACGAGTCGCCGAAAGATGCGCCGAACGCATCGGCGCCCGGCCCGCCATATGGCCGGCCGCCCCGTGTGCCACCCGGCTCGCCGAACGGCCAGTCGAACGGCAGGGCCAGCGTCGCGCTGCACGCGCCTTCGGCGATCTTCGCGAGCCAGCCGGTCGCCGAAGGCGTGTCGCAGCCGGCGAGCGCGGTCGCCGAAGGCGTGTCGCAGCCGGCGAGCGCGGTCGCCGCGAGGCACGCTGTCGAAAAATACGGCACGCACGCGACGCGCCGGCCGAGCTGTTCCATCAACACCGTCTGTTCGACCGCGCCGAGGCCGAGCCCGCCCGCCGCCTCCGGCAGCGCGAGCGCGTTCCAGCCGAGCTCGCCCGCGAGCGTGGCCCACAGCGCATCGTCGCGGCCCGCGGACTGCTCGATCGCGCGGCGCACGTCGGCGGACGCGCTGCGTTCGGCGAGCACATCGGCCGCCGCGTCGCGGATCATCGCCTGTTCGTCGGTGAGCGCCAGATCCATGCTCAGCTCCCGTACACGCGCTGCGCGGGCCGCGCATCGGCGAGCAGCTGCGCGACTGCCGCGCCCACCTCGGCGGTCGCCCAGCGCGCGCCGCGGTCGACGCTCGGGCCCGTGCGCCAGCCTTCCGCGACCGCGATCATCCCGCCCGCGACCTCGAACACCTGGCCCGTCACGTCAACCGACAACGTGCTGCCGAGCCACACGACGAGCGGCGCGACGTTGGCCGGATCGAAATAATCGAAGCCGCCGTCTTCGGGCTTCTTCATCATGTCGGCGAACACGCCTTCGGTCATCGACGTGCGCGCGGCCGGCGCGAGCGCGTTCACGCGCACGCCGTAGCGCTGCAGCTCGGCCGCCTGCATCAGCGTGAGCGCGGCGATGCCCGCTTTCGCAGCGCCGTAGTTCGACTGGCCGATCGAGCCTTGGAGCCCGGCGCCGGAACTCGTATTGACGATTCGCGCATCGACCGCGTGGCCCGCTTTCGCCGCATCGCGCCATACGCGCGCCAGCACGCTCGACAGGCAGAAGTGGCCGCGCAGGTGCACGCGCATCACGTCGTCCCAGTCCTGCTCGGTCATGCTCGTGAACATCTTGTCGCGGCAGATGCCCGCGTTGTTGACAAGCACGTGCACGTCGCCGAACGCTTCGCGTGCCGCGTCGACGATCCGCTGCGCGGTGTCGGTCTGCGTGATGTCGTCGGAATTCGCGAGCGCGCGGCCGCCGCGCCGTGCGATCTCGTCGACGACTGTCTGCGCCGCGTCGTGCCGGATGTCGTTGACGACGACCGCCGCGCCCTCGGCCGCGAACGCGAGTGCGTATTCGCGCCCGAGCCCGCCGCCCGCGCCGGTGATGATGACGTTGCGTCCGTTACAGATTCCCATGCTGGTGCCTCTTGGATCGTGAGTTCGTGAAAGTGACGCGCTCACAGGCGCTCGATGATCGTGACGTTCGCGAGGCCACCGCCTTCGCACATCGTCTGCAATCCGTAACGACCGCCCGTGCGCTCCAGCTCGTGCAACAGCGTCGTCATCAGCCGCGCACCGGTCGCGCCGAGCGGATGGCCGAGCGCGATGCCGCCGCCGTTCGGGTTGGTCTTTTCGTGCGGAAACCGCGTGTCCGCCAGCCACGCCTGGGCGACCGACGCGAACGCTTCGTTCATCTCGACGACGTCGATCTGCGACCAGTCGAGCCCGCTCTTCTTCAACGCGGCCTTGGTCGCCGGGATCGGCGCGGTCAGCATCCACAGCGGATCGTCGCCGAGCACGCTCAGGTGGTGAATGCGCGCCCGCGGCGTGAGGCCGTAGCGCTTCAGCGCGTCCTCGGACACGATCAGCAATGCGGCAGCCGCGTCGCAGGTCTGGCTCGCGACGGCGGCCGTCAGCGAGCCGCCCGGCGTAAGCGGCTCGAGCGTCGCCATCTTTTCCAACGACGTGTCGGGGCGCGGCGTCTCGTCGTGCATCACGCCCTCGAACGGCACGATTTCCCGCTTGAAATGGCCGGCCTCGATCGCCGCGACCGCACGGCGGTGGCTTTCGAGCGCATAGCGCTCCATCGCATCGCGCGACAGGTTCCAGTGATCGGCGATCCGCTGCGCGGCGACGAACTGCGACACCGGCGCATCGCCGAAGCGCGCGCGCCAGCCGGTGCTGCCCGAGAACGGATCAGTGAAGCCGAGCGGCGCCGCGCACGTCATCGCGGACGAAATCGGGATCTGCGTCATCGTTTGCACGCCGCCGGCGACCACCACGTCCTGCACGCCGCTCATCACGGCCTGCGCCGCGAAGTGCACGGCCTGCTGC
Source organism: Burkholderia sp. D-99 (assembly GCF_011605345.1). Taxonomy (GTDB): domain Bacteria; phylum Pseudomonadota; class Gammaproteobacteria; order Burkholderiales; family Burkholderiaceae; genus Burkholderia. The sequence goes on along the minus strand of NZ_JAAOXM010000001.1, from coordinate 534,111 downwards.
GACGACCCGCACTGGCGGTCGACCGTCACGCCCGGCACCTGCAGCGGCAACCCGGCCGCGAGCCAGCAGGTGCGTGCGATGTTGCCCGCGAGCGGGCCGATCGTGTCAACGCAGCCGAACACCACGTCGTCGTAGTCGTCCGCCGGAATCGCATTGCGTTCGACGAGCGTCTTCAGCACGAAGCCGCCGAGGTCCGCCGCATGCACGTGCGCGAGCCCGCCCTTGCGGCGGCCGGTCGGCGTGCGCAGCGCGTCAACGATATAGGCTTGTTTCATCAGTTCGTTTCCTCGAGGTCGAAGGTCTGCGCGGGGCCGATCGGCAACGCGTCGCCGAGGATCGCGTCTGCCACGCGGGCCTTGTGGAACGCGCTGTCGCCCCAGCTGCCGGAAAGCGCCCAGATGCGCTTCATGAAGATCTGCAGGTCGAGCTCCCACGTGTAGCCGATCGCGCCGTGCACCTGCATCGAGTGGCGCGCGGCGAGCTGCGCGGCCGACGTCGCCGCGAGCTTCGCGTGCGATACGAACACTGCACGCTGCGGGTGATCGTCGGCGATCGCCTGCGCGGCGCGCGCGACCACCGGCCGCGCGAACTCGTAGCGGATCGCGACATCGGCAAGCAGGTGCTTGAGCGCCTGGTACGAACCGATCGCCTTGCCGAACTGCTTGCGCTGCGCGCTGTAGTCGATCGCGACGTCGAGCACGCGCTGCGTCAGGCCGAGCAGCTGTGCGGCGACCGCGAACGCGCCGTGGTCGAGCGCACGGTTCAGCAGCGGCGCGGCTTCGTCGGCGCTCGCGATGCGCGTGGCCGCCGATGGCTCCCAGTCGAGCGTGAACAGCCGCCGCGACGGGTCGACGCTGTCGACCGCGCGCCACGCACACCGCGCGGGATCGACGCGATGCAGCTCGCCGCGGTGCTCGCACAGGAGCGCTTGCGCAACGTGTACGTCGGCCGCATACGGGTTCACCGGATGCACGAGCGCGACGCGCGCGCGCCCTTCGGCGATGTCGCGCAGCAGCGCGTCGCGCCAGTCGCTCGCCGGCAGCCGCGCGAGCACGCCGGCCGACACGAGCGCCGTGTCGAGCAGCGGTTCGGGGCTGCCGAAGTAACCGTAGGTCTGTGCGAGCAGCGCCCATTCCGCTTCGCTCAGGCCGAGGCCGCCGTGCGCCTCGGGCACCGACACGGCGGTCAGCCCCTGCGACGCGAACAGCGCCCACAGGTCATCCGAGCGCCCGGTCGGCGTCGCCCAGAGCTCGCGGATCAGCTCGGGCGTCATCTCGGTCATCAGCAGGCGCTTCACGCTGTCCGCGAGCGCTTCCTGGTCTTCATCGAATACGAAATCCATACGATGTCCGTTCAGTGAGGGGGGCGCCGGCGCCGTTACGCGCGCGGCATGCCGAGCATCCGTTCGGCGACGATGTTGCGCTGGATCTCGTTGGTGCCCGCGTAGATCGTGCCGGCCTGTGCGAACAGGAAGCCGTCGAGCCAGTGGCCGAGCGTCGCGTGTTGCGCGGGCGTCTGCGGGACGACTTCGCCGTGCGCACCGAGGATGTCGAGCGCGGTCTGGTGCATGCGCAGGTCGAGTTCCGACCAGAACACCTTGTTGGTGCTCGACTCCGCGCCGATATGGCCGCCCTTCAGCAGCCGGCTCGCGGTCGCGTAGGTCGACAGCGCGTACGCCTGCGCATCCATCCATGCCTGCACCACGCGCTCGCGCAGCGTCGGGTCGCGGTCGGCGCTGTCGCGGTGTGCGAGATACAGGTCGCGCAGCGCCTGCGCGGTGCGCTGGAAGCGCGCGGGCGAACGCAGCATCAGCCCGCGCTCGAAACCGGCCGTCGCCATCGCGACCTGCCAGCCGGCGCCCTCGGCCGCGAGCCGGTTCTCGACCGGCACGCGCACGTCGTCGAAGAAGATTTCCGCGAAGCCGGTCTGCCCGTTCAGTTGGCGGATCGGCCGCACCGTGATGCCCGGCGCGGACAGCGGCACCATCAGGAACGTCAGCCCGTGGTGGCGCGACGATTCGGGATCGCTGCGGAACAGGCCGAACAGCCAGTCGGCCCACACCGCGCGCGTCGACCAGATCTTCTGGCCGTTCAGCACGTATTCGTCGCCGATGCGGGCGGCCGTCGTGCGGATCGCGGCCATGTCGGAACCTGCGTTCGGCTCCGACCAGCCCTGCGCCCACACGTGCTCGCCGGCCGCCATCGCGGGCAGGAAACGCGCCTTCTGCTCCGCGGTGCCGAAATCCATCAGCGTCGGGCCGAGCAGGAAGATGCCGTTCTGGTTCACGCGCATCGGCGCGTCGGCGCGCCAGTACTCTTCCTCGAAGATCAGCCACTCGATCAGGTCGCAGCCGCGCCCGCCCAGTTCGCGCGGCCACGTGACCATGCTCCAGCGGCCCGAGTGCAGCGTGCGCTCCCATTCGCGATGCGCGGCGAAGCCTTCCTCGGTGTCGAAGCTCGGCAGCCGCTCGCGCGGCACGTGCGCGGCGAGCCATGCGCGGATCTCCGCGCGAAACGCCTGTTGCTGCGGCGTATAGGTCAGGTTCATGCGCGTGCCTCCTCGGCGGGTGCCTGCGCATCGAAACGCGCGTCGCGCTTCTCGACGAACGCGGCACGGGCTTCCGACGAGTCGTTCGTCATGTACGCCTGCAGCGTGAAACCCTGCTCCCAGCGGTACTTGTCCTCGAGATCGCCGTCCTCGACGCCGTTCAGCGCCTCCTTCGCGAGCCGCACCATCGCCGGGCTCTTCTCCGCGATCTTGCGGGCGATCGCGAGCGCCGCGTCGCGCAGCGTGTCGCGCGTCACGACCTGCTCGACCGCGCCGAGCCGGTACGCTTCCGCCGCATCGATCATCTCGCCAGTGAAGTACATCGCGCGCACCTTCTGCACGCCGAACAGACGCTGCAGATGCGCACCGCCGCCCATCGCGCCGCGGTCGATCTCGGGCACGCCGAAGCGTGCGCAGTCGGCCGCGACGACGATGTCCGCCGCACCGCAGATGCCGATCCCGCCGCCGAGCACGAAGCCGTGCACAGCCGCGATCACCGGCTTCGGGTTGCGGTGCACCGCGCGAAACGTCTCGTAGTTGCCCGCATTGACCGACACGATCCGCTCCGGATGCGCGGCCAGTTCCTTGATGTCGACGCCCGCGCAGAAGCCTCGGCCTTCGCCGCGCACGACGATCACGCGCACGTCGTCGTCCTTGCCGAGCGCGTCGAGCGCGCGCGAGAGCGCGTGCCAGCCCTGCGCGTCGAGCGCGTTCACGGGCGGATGGGCGATCACCAGTTCGGCGATGCCGTCTGCGCGATCGATCCGGAACGGCATCGCGCCGGCCGGTTGATTGGATGCTGTCATCTCCATTGCCTCCCTGTGATGTTGTTCATGCGGCCTGCGCCGCTGCCGCGCCGCGCAACGCGGCCAGTGCGTCGAGCCGCTCGCAGGCTTCCGCGACGATCCGTGCGATCAGCGCGTCGCACGGTTCGATCGCGCCGATCATCGCCGCCGCCTGGCCGCTCGGCAGCACGCCTTCATCCGGGCGGCCCTCGACGATCGCGCGCTGGATCAGGAACGGCGCGTTCGCGGCCATCAGCGTCTGGCTCGCGGTGTAGTCGTGCGAGCGCAGCGCCTTGATCGCGAGGCCGAGCATGTCGGTCGTGCTCAGGCCGTTCTGGCGGCGCCACGCTTCGGCCGTTTTCAGCGCGAACCACGTGCGGCGCAGCGGGCCGAAGCGTTCGAGCTTCAGCAGATACGGGTTGTCGATCATCCGTTGCGGTAGCCCGTCGAGTGCGTCCGATACGCGGATGCGTGCCGGGTCGCCGACCGCGACGTAACGGTCGAGCGTCTCGCGCGGCACCGGCGATTCGGCGCTCATCAGGAAGCGCGTGCCCATCGCGATACCGGCCGCACCGTAGGCCAGCGCGGCAGCCAGCCCGCGCCCGTCGAAGAACCCGCCGGCCGCGACCACCGGCACGCGCACCGCGTCGAGCACCTTCGGCAGCAGCAGCGTGGTCGGCACCGAGCCCGTGTGGCCGCCGCCTTCCGCGCCCTGCACCGTCACGATGTCCGCGCCGAGTTCGACCGCCTTCGCCGCATGCTTCGGCGCGCCGACCGTCGGCATGCAGACGATGCCGGCGTCCTTGAAACGGCGGATCGTCTTCGCATCGGGCCCACGGCCGTAGCTCACTGCGCGCACCTTGTGCTTGATCGCCAGCTCGACGACCTGCTGCGCGTTCTTCTGGAACATGTGGAAGTTGATGCCGAACGGCTTGTCGGTCAGCGACTTCACCTTCAGGATCTCGGCCTCGACCTCCTCCGGCTCGAGCGTCGCGCCGGCCAGGAAGCCGAAACCGCCTGCGTTCGCGGTCGCCGCGACGAGCCGCGCGTCGGCCACCCAGCCCATCGCGGTCTGCACGATCGGATAGCGGCAACCGAGCAGGTCGCACAGCGGCGTATGCAGCGGGCTTTGCAGCGTCGTGGTCATGCGGCGGCTCCGTTGACGGCGACCGGTGCTTGCGCGTCGCTACGATCCGCGCCGTTCGGCTGGCGTTGCGAGCTGGCCATGCTGCGCGCGTCGTAGCCGCCGAGACGATCGCCGCTCACAAGCTCGTTGTGCGCATGCGCGAAGTGATGCCATGCGAACGCCGCATCCATCGCCGCCCGCTTGCCCTGCAGTTCCTCGACGTGGTTCAGCGCCTGCTTGGTCAGCGTGAGCCCGAGGCGCGGCATCGTCGCGATCTTCGCGGCGATCGCGTAGGTCGCGTCGTGCAGCCGTTCGCGCGGCACCACGCGGTTGACCATTCCCATCTGGTACGCGCGTTCGGCCGGCATCCGTTCGCCGAGGAACAGGAATTCCTTCGCGATGCGCGGATTCAGCTCGTACGCATGCGCGAAATACTCGACGCCCGGAATCCCCATCCGCACGACCGGATCGGCGAAGAACGCATCCTCGGACGCGACGATCAGGTCGCACACCCACGCGAGCATCAGCCCGCCGGCGACGCATGCGCCCTGCACCATCGCGATCGTCGGCTTCGGCAGGTCGCGCCAGCGCCGGCACATCCCGAGGTACACCTCCTGCTCGCGTGCATACAGGAATTCGCCGCCTTCCTTGTCGACGTGGTCGTACCACAGCGACGCACGCTCGAACGACTCGTGGATGTCGCGGCCCGGCGTGCCGATATCGTGGCCCGCCGAGAAATGCTTGCCGGCGCCCGCGAGCACGATCGCCTTCACCGCGTCGTCGTGCGCCGCGCGCCGGAACGCCGCGTCGAGCGCATACGTCATCTTCGAGTTCTGCGCGTTGTGATACTCGGGGCGGTTCATCGTGATCGTCGCGATGCCGCCGTCGACCGCGTAATCGACGACACCGTCGCCGAAGGTCATCTGGGTCGCTTCCATGTCGCCCCTCATCCCCGGCGCGGCGCCGGATTGTTGCGCACGATCGTCGCGCGCAGGTTGTGCGGATCGAGCGCGCGCACGATGCGCAGGTCTTCCGCGTTCGGCGCTTCGGTCGTGCCGAGTTCCGGATGTGGAATCAGCGGAAAGCCCGTCGCGTCCTGCACCTCGTCGAAGCTCACGCCCGGGTGCAGCGAACGCACGCGGATCGCATGGTCCGGCCCGCCGAAATCCATCACGCACAGGTCGGTGACAATGCTGCGCAGGTCGACGAAGGTCTTCATCCCGGGCAGCCGGCGCGCCGGGTTGTAGCCGACCGTGCACACCATGTCGACTTCGCCATCGACGAACGTGCGCTTGCCGTGGCCGCTGACGAAGAACGAGTTCGCGTGGTTCGTCGTGTTGCCGGGGAAGCCGCGCGCACCGAGCAGCTGGGTTTTCGGGCGGGCGTAGTCGTCGCCGAGCCACGAGATGTTGGCCTGGCCGAAACGGTCGATCTGCGTCGGCATCACGAGCGCGTGGCGGCGGCCGTGCCACAGACAGTCGAACACGCGTTCGTAGGTCATCCAGCCGCTCGCCTTCACGCGATAGCCGTCGGGGCGCGGGCCGAGCGGCACCGGCTCCTCGACGAGATACGCTTCGCCGTCGGTCAGCATCAGCCCGTTGTTGTACGCGAGCCGCGCGAGGCCGGCCGCGAGCCGCGGGCCCGTGCCGATGCCGGTCGCCAGCACTTCGCCGTCGTCGCGCCAGAGTCGCGCGGACGCGACGATCATCAGTTCCGCGAGGGAATGGTCGAGAGATTCGCTCACAGGCGCTCCTTTACAGAATCGGCAACGGCAGCGTCGTCACATGCGACAGGCCGCCGACGCCTTCGAGGTACTGGCGTTCGTCCTGGCCGACCACGTCGCGCAGGTACGCCGTCGTTTTCGCGTCGTCTTCCGCGCTCGCGCAGTACGCGCGCAGGTGCGGCAGGTCCCAGCCGTAGGCCGGCCCGCACGACGTCGGGTGCGCGCCGCCCGGCGCGTGCACGACGCCCGTGACGAGCGAGCGCTCGAACGGATTGCGTTTCGCGGCGTCGAGGTCTTCCGTCGCGATCGATGCGTCGACTGTCTCCGCCGACACGTAGCAGCGCTGCGCGGCACGTGCCATCCATGCATCGAAGAACGGATCGGGGCCGTCGATGCGCGTGTTGCCCATCCGGTCGGCCGCATTCACGTGCAGCAGCGCGACGTCGAGTTCGATCGCCGGCATCGCAAGCAGCGTTTCGCCGTCGTCGTACGGCGATTGCACCGTGCGCAGCGCCGGTGCGTGGTCGAGCAGCGCGGTGCCGAGCCCGGCGCGCGTCGGCAGGAACGGCAGCCGGGCGGCGGCCGCGCGCAGGCCGAGCTGCAGCATCCCTTCGTCGAGTTCGAGCACGTCGATGCGGCCCTGTTCACGCGCACGACGGAATTGCGGCTCGAGCGGAATCACGTCGAGCGACACGAAGCCGAACACCACCTTGCGTACCTTGCCGGCCGCGCACAGCAGGCCGACATCGGCGCCGCCGTAGGCGACGATCGTCAGGTCCTTCAGGTTCGAGCGCGCGATCTCGCGCACCAGCGCCATCGGCTTGCGCCGCGGCCCCCATCCGCCGATGCCGATCGTCATGCCGTCGGCGAGTTGCGCGACCACGTCGCGCGCGGACATCGTCTTGTCGAGAGGTTTCATCGTCATCGTGCTGGCTTACCGGTATCCGATGCTGAAATCGTGGCCCCACTGGCTCACCTTGGTGGCCTCGAACACCGCGTGCTTCGACCAGTCGACCGTGAGGCCGCCGAAGCCGTATTCGAGATCGAAGCCGCCGGGGGTCTTCATGTAGAAAGAAATCATCTGATCGTTGCAGTGACGGCCGAGCGTCGCAGACATCTTCACGTCGTGCGCCGCAACGCGATCCAGCCCGCGGCCCACTTCGTCCATCGAATCGACTTCGGCCATCACGTGCACGCAGCCCGACGGCACGGCCATCTCGAACAGCGCGAGGCTGTGATGGCGCGCGTTGCGGCAGTGCATGAAATGGATGCGCTTCTCGGGTTCGGCCGGATCGGCCGTGAACTTCACCCGAAAGATGTCGGACAGCTCGAAGCCGAGCACGCCACGCACGAATGCGTCGGTCGCGTCGAACTGCGGCGCAGGCAGCACCGCGTGGCCGAGCCCCATGTCGCCGGTGACGAAGCGCGCGACGCCGAGCGGCGACACGAAGCGGCGGAAGTCGCAGCGCGCGCCCCAGTACAGCTCGTGGCGGTTGCCGGACGGGTCGGTGCACCACGCCATCGCCTGCACGCGGCGCAGCGCGGCTTCGTCGCGGGTCGCGCGCACGGGCTCGACGCCTGCGCGCTGCAGTGCCGCAAGCGCGGCGTCGAACGCGGCGCCGTCGGGCAGTTCCCAGCCCGACGCGAAATAGCGGTCGGTCGAGCCGGGAACGATCACGTAGCGGAAATCGCGCTCGTCCATCTTCAGGTACAGCGCGCCGTCGGGCGCGTCGAGCGCCTGCATGCCCAGCACGTCTTCCGCGTAGCGGCGCCACGCATCGACGCGCGTCGCCTCGACGACGACATAGCCAAGCGCACGGACATCGATCATGTCGGCCTCCTCCTGGTTCAGAATCCGTTGTTCGTGAAAGGATTCTGGCCGGTCGGGGGTGGTGTTACATCGTCTGTTGGGACGAGAGGCGGCGGGGAATTGGAGCGGCGCAGACGCGCGCTAAAGCCCGGCGGAGCGGGCCATGCATGTGGAAGGAGACGGGAAGCAGGTGCGGGTTGCCGCGGCACGGCAACCCGGATCAGTCGAACGGGTTAAGCAACCTGACGCCGGTGCGGGCAAAATCCGCGACGTTGCGCGTGACCACGGTGAGATCGTTGATCAGCGCCGTGGCCGCGATCAGCTTGTCGAGTTCGTGTGTCGGATCGGGCACGCGCAAATGCCCCCACATCTGGCTGACCTCGATGTCGACCGGCAGGATGTTCGGCGCATAGCCGGCCAGGATGGTCGCCATCCACGCCTCGAGCGCCGACGCCTGGGGGTAATCGCCGCGATGACGGATCAGATCGACGCCGCGGCGAAGTTCAGCAACCGTCACGACGGACAGGTAAAGCGGGCTGGCGTCGGCCGCGGCCTGCCTGAAGAACGCCCGCACGCCGCGGTTGGTTCGCTTGCCTTTCCTGATTTCGCTGATGACGTTCGTATCAATCAAATACACGCCTGGCCTCGCCGGAATCCTGAACACGTTGATAATCCGCGTCTTCGCCAACTTCGGGCATGCTCATCAGCACTTGCGCAAATGTCTTTCGCTTCGGCCGGCCGAGCGCATCGGCCAGAATGGCCCGATGTTCGGCCTCGGCACTCCTGCCATTTGCCGCCGCCTGCTCGCGCAGGCTCTGAACGATACTGTCATCCACGTTACGCACCAGTAGATTTGCCATGGTTCCCTCCATCCAGGTTGATATCAATGATAGCGCCATGACCGCAAATTGCAATCATTGCTATCATCGCCAATGACGGAAGGAGGACGGTGGTTGGCGTCAGCGAGCGGCTACAGGCCGCATGAACCCTTTCGGCATGCGCCGCTCGCCCGACACGTCGAACTGCTGTTTGAAAGGTAAGCCGGATCGGAGCGTCGGGAAAGACGGCCGATCGGCCAATCACCACTGAACGGTAGGCGCGGGCTGATCGCCGCGGGACGGCTGCATTCACCGCTTCCGCGCGCGGTGCTGGCAACGGGCGCCAGCCCTGCCCTTGCCAACACCCATTACCCCACCCGTATCGGGCGTGCCGGCAATCCCCGGCCGGCACACGCAGCGACAACCCACCGCTCAGAACCGATACGAAATCCCGATCTGCAACACCGGATACCACCGGTAGCGCGACATCACCTGCCGCAGCGAATCCAGTCCGCTCGAGGCCAGGATCTGGCTCTTCGCCGGGCCCGCCGCGGCAGCCAGTTCCGGCGACAGCGTGTACGAGCATTTCGGTATCCCGTACGCAACGCCGAGGTCGGCGACGAATCCCAGCCCTTTCGACGCAGGCCGATGCCCGTAGCCGATCCCGAAGTACGGCATCACCGTCGGATAGCGCGCTTCCGCCACCGCGTACATCCCCGGCATCGCCGGATAGCGCTTGCCGCCGAACACATAGGTGCCGTTGGTCGGCACCGACACACCGCGGAGATCGTCGTCGTTGAAGCGCATCCCGAGCGTCGCCCGGAAGCCGCTGCCTCGCCACGGAAAGATGTCCGCGTACAGGCCGCCCTGGCGCAGCTTCAGGTCGTCCTGATAGCGATTGCCGGCCACCGTGAAGTCATGCGAAAGATCGATCGCATTGAAGTCCGCATGCGCACCCAGCATCGAATTGAAGCTCACGGCCGCGCCGATGCCGACGCCCTGTGTGCCGCCCTGCAGGTAGATCTCCTGCGCGTGCGCGCTCGCGGCGAACATCACCGCTACCGCTGCCCATTGGTTCACCGTCATTTTCACGGGCGCCTCCCTCGACATGTGCCGGGCGCGCCTCGCCAACGCATGCGGCCTGCGTCGCCATGCGTGATGCGAACCCCGGCACGACACCTTGCAAGCTCGCTTGCTGTTCGACGGATCGGGAACGCGTTGCCCCGTACGCATGACCGATACGACACGCGCGCAGGTACACCGCGACAGGCGGCGTCCACGGCCCGATCCGATTCCCCGTTTGTTTCGATGTCGTTGCATGCCGCCGAGGCGTTCATCGTTCTTGCCAATTTCGTTTGCACCGGCGGCACCGGGTCAACCGCAAAGCGCGTGCCATGCGGCGCAAACCGAAGCGGAGCAAGCGTTACAGAAAATCACGGGCGGTAACGCGGGTTGTAATCGGAGGAAATGTTTCAGGAACGCATCCGTATTCGGCAGACGATGCCGGGGCGCGCGATCCGGCGTGTCATGCATCGATGCCGCAATGCATGCCGAACGAGGCGGGATGGACTTCAGCGGGTGGGGAGCGTCGTTGCGGTCAAGCGCGTGCGGCGCCATGCATTGAAGAAACGTTGCAACGGTGTGACCTCGCGCCGCTGGCGCGCGGCGCGATCGCGCGCGGCCCACCACCAGGCGGCCGATGACGCCGCATTCGCACGGGCGGCGAGCAGGTCCGGCTGCTGTACGAGCGGTAAACCGAGCACCACCGCGCAAAGCGGGTAGTTGTCGTGGAACGTGCTCTGGATCAGCCCGCGGCCACGATACCGCCAACCGTCGCCGCTCGCCTCGTCGCCATTTCCGTACCGGCTCGCGTGGACGCGATTCGCGATGGCCCGCGGCCGCCGCGCGTATTGCTGCGCCTCGGCGTCGGTGACGTACTTCGGGAGCGTGGCGAGCAGCCCTTCCTTGCTGTCGTTCAGGTTCTCGACGCCGACGGTCGCCACGAACGCCACCGTGCGCAGCGGCGTGTTGATCTGCTGCGCGGCGCGTACGCCTTGCAGCGCGGCGAGAGCCGGCGACGCGCCGCAGCTGGCGGCAATGATGGGGGCCGTCAGGTTCACGACTGCTCCGGCCATTCGGGCCACTTGCCATGCGCGATCGCCCACAGCGCAGCGCCGATCGTGATGAACGGCCCGAGCCAGATCACCTGCTTGCGCAGGAACCGTCCCAGGCCGGCGAAAAAGCAGATGCCGCTGCTCGCGAACCTCACCAGCGCGATCAGCTCTGCCGTGTTCGGCTCGACCTGCTGCGGCACCTGCGTGTTCCGCGAACGCTCGTCGTGGCAGGAGGCGACCCGTTGCTCGGGAGTGCTCATACGGTTCTCCAGATCCAAGATGCGGGCCGGCGTCACTACGTCGCGCGCTTGTGCACTTGGATGGTTCATCAGCCCCGAAATGCATAAAGCCGCACGTGGGCGGTTGATGGTTGTTATTCAGTTACCATTACGGCCGATTACCAATTCCTGCCTGCTGCTCTGCCCCTATGGAAAAAAAGCCATTCCATGCCGCGTATATCGATGGATTGCGCGCCATTGCCGTCCTGTCCGTGATCGTCTACCACCTGAATCCGAAGTGGCTTCCGGGCGGATTCGCGGGCGTCGACGTGTTCTTCGTGATCTCCGGATTCGTCGTGGCAATGTCGGTGAGCGAGCTCGGCAACCTGAGCCTCGGCAAATTTCTGTCGTACTTCTACGCGCGGCGCCTGGTGCGCATCACGCCGGCGCTCGTCGTCATGCTGCTTGTGACGTTCATCGCCTCCGCGCTGTTCATTCCCGAAGCCTGGCTTTCGTCATCGAATCAGCGGACCGGCATGTTCGCGTTCCTGGGCCTTTCGAATTTCATTCTCTCGGCCAACACCGGAAACTATTTTTCTCCGGTAGCGGAATTCAACCCGTTCACGCATACCTGGTCGCTCGCCGTCGAAGAACAGTTCTATCTGGTATTTCCGTTGCTGTTTGTTCTGTGGCTGCGCGGCCGCCGTGCGCTCTCCGTCGCGATATTCGTGACTGCGCTCGTAGCGTCGCTCGTATGCGCGATCTGGCTCGGCCGCACGGACGAAACGCGCGCCTTCTACATGATGTGGTCCCGCTTCTGGGAACTCGGCATCGGCGTGCTGCTGTTCCAGATCATGCACGCGCGCGGGCACTCGTTCGATAGCGAGAGCCGGTATCGTCCGCGCTTCGCCGTGGCCAGCGATATTGGTCTGGTTGCCCTCGGACTCGGCTTGATTCTTGCGCGCCCCGAGGCCGCACCGTTTCCGGCATGCGTGCTGCCGGTCGCCGGCACGGCGCTCGTTCTCGGAACGTTGCACGGACGACGCGGTGGCGTGGCGTTTCTGCTGCTCACGCGCCGCCCGATGGTCTTCATCGGGAAAATCTCGTATTCGCTGTACCTCTGGCACTGGCCGGTTTTCGTTCTGTTTCGCTGGACAGTCGGGCTCGATTCGCCTGTATGGCAGATCGCCGCCATCGCGCTGACCGCGGCGCTGTCGATCGCATCCTTCCACTTCGTCGAGCAGCCGCCCCGCAAGGCAGCGCGCGGCGCCAGGAAGTCGGCCATGATCGGCGCCGGCCTGGCGCTGGTGGCGTCGGGCTATCTCGTTTCGACGGCCGTCGCATCGAACCAGACCAGCATCTCGCTGAGCACCGTCACGCGCAACATGGCCCTCTGGTATCCGGAGGGTCCGAGCCAGGTGATCGCCGACAACGGATGTAGCGTCGCCTCATCGGCGCGCGCCTTCGATGGCGGCCTCGTCTTCGTCAACGAACGCTCGAAATGCAGCGCGCCGGTGACGTTCGCGCACAACGTGTTCGTGCTCGGCGACTCCCATGCAATGGCATATTCGGGGATGCTGAAACAGCTTGCCGCGCGCACCGGCGCGACGATCTACGCCTACAACGTTGGCGGCTGCCCGTTCATCAGCCTGCAAGCGTGGATGCCCGGCCGGGACGACACCTGCAAGGCATTCGGCGATGCCGCCGTTGCCGACATGCTGCCGAAGATCAAGCCGGGCGACGTCGTCCTGCTGGCGTCCCTGCGCCTGCCGCGCATGGTCGATCAATGGGCCGTGTTCGGCGTCGATGCCGCGAAGAATGCCGTGTTCAGCCCGACGGCCCAGCAAGGCCGCGATGACGGCGTGCAACGTGCCGTCCCGGTGCTGCAGCAGCTCGCCGCACGCGGCGCGCGTGTCGTGTTCGAAGCGCCGACGCCAATGCTCGAGAGCATTCCGTATCGCTGCGCGGACTGGTTCAACCGCAACAATCCGATCTGCGAGAAAGGCATGTCGGTCCCGCGCCCTCTTCTCGACGATCTGCGCGCGCCGATCCTCGCGTCCTACGCGAAAATGCAGAATGCGGTTCCGGGCGTCGAGGTCTGGGATCCGCTGCCGACACTCTGCCCCGGATCGGAATGCCGCGCCTATCGAGACGGAAAACCGATCCTGTTCGACGGCGATCACCTCACCTACTACTCGAACATGCTCCTGCTACCCGGCTTCACCGCGCTGATCGAGAAGCAGGCGGCCCCCGACGTCACGGCAACTGCTCGACGTTGAACGACGCCGTATAGGCGGGGCGGCCAGTGACGCTGCCGAATGTCTTGCCGAACGAAATGTTCGTGCCGGCCGCCGCATAGTTGACCGATGAGAATTGCGTCCAGCCACCATTCGCCGCAACACCAGTCCCGGAAACGGTCGGCGAGTTGTTGCCATCGTTCCAGCTGATCGTGGGCGTGATGGCGCCGCGGGTACCGGGCGTCGTGATGAACCGGTAACCCGAGACTCGGAACAACCCCGGGTGCAGCACCGAGTACGGCGTGAACGCCGTGGCCGAAATCGCCGCCGGTTGCCCGGTCAGCACCCGGCTCGCCCACTGCGACGGAATGCCGACGATCTGCAGGTTGGCGAGACCGGTCGGGTACATCGCGCTGTTCACGCCCAATACCGAAATCCACCGGTTCGGCGCGAGCGAGCCGCTGCTCGTACCCCGCGCTCCGATGTTCGCCAGAGAATCTGGTCAACGTGGCGCCCGAGAAAGCCGCATACGTGAACGAGCCAACCTGGCCCAGCGTATTGTTCGTGATCGTGAGATCGGTGTTGCAATTGCCAGAGCCGGATTGAACGGAAATGCCGTACGTTGCTGCGGAATTGCCATCCAGGAACAAGCTGCGCAGCCTCCAGCCAGTCGGGAGGCCGTTGATGACGTTCACCGGAAGGGAGCCGCCGCTCCACTGCAACCTCGTCGTCGGGTTGACGTTCCACCCGATCCGATTCAGCGACGTCATGCCGGGAGCGCCAGCGCCTTCTATCACCACGCCATTGATCGTCGATGCAGATGCGGACGCGCCATTCCCGACGGAGAGGGCCGAAGAGATCGAATACGTTCCGGCGAGCAGATAGATAGCCCGCCATTCGACCGAAGCGAGTTGATAGCCGCTTGATTGTCCGGCGTGGTGGTCGACGCATCGGTGTTGATGTAAGCACCCCACTCAAGTACGTTGCGCGGCCCAGACGGGAAATTGGCGATCCAGCTCAACCGATTGGCGCTCTTGACCTGCGAGCCGTTGTCGCCGTTGCCCGAATTCAGCGAGCACGCGCTACCGCTGGCCGTATAGGTCAGCGGGGCGACGTCGCCGAGGCGCGTGACGGTGCTGGTCGTGGCCGTCGACAGTGCCAGCAGTGCTGCGTTGGTCGGCACCGTCGGATAGATCGTGGCAGACCCGGTAGTGGGTGCAGACGCGAGCGTCGTTGTGCCGTTCGTCGCCAGATTGACGAACGTGCCTGCCGCGGGCGTGGTCGCGCCTATCGGCGTACCGTTGATGCCGCCGGCGGATATGAGGCCGTCGGGCATTGAAACGATGCCCGTCGCGTTCGTAATCGTGAAAGGAGTATCGACGTAGGAACCAGAAACGTAACAATCGATCCCACGCTGATTCGATGCACTCGATGCGCTCCCGATATTCCATGCAGCCGCTCTCGCCTTCTGAAACTGCAGGTACCCTTTGCCCGCGCCACCCGTGTCGCCCAACGCAAGCACCGGGCTGTTGTAGCTAACGACGAGCTAACGACAGCTGGCGCATTTTGTCGAAACGCTTGTACGTGGAACAAGGCGGCGTAGACACAAAGGCATGGCTGGGGCATCAAGACGACAAAACGGCTGCCCTGTATGGTGATTCGCGAGGTTTGGAACCCGTCCGGGCCAAGATCACGGGTGCTTGGTTCCGAATGCATTTTGAACAAATTCTGAACACGCCTTGCCGGATAAGGCTCGGCAGCCTACAACCCATATCCCCCCGAAACATTCAACTGCTGCCCGGTAATGTAATTGGCCCTGTCCGACGCCAGAAACACCGCCGCCCGCCCGACATCGTGCGCCTTCCCCCAGCGCTTGAGCGCGAGCATCTTCTGCGTCTCGTCGATCCACACCTGGTCGAACTGCCCCTGTTCGAGCAGCACCGGAAACATCCCGGCCTCGATCACGCCTACCAGGATCGAATTCGCGCGAATATCGTAACGCCCCTCCTCACGCGCCAGCCCCTTGACCAGCGCCTCGTTCGCCGCCTTCGGCGCGACCGACAGCCCGTCGCGATCGGGCCAGCGCAGATGCCCGGCCGACCCGAGCGTCACGAACGATCCGCCGCCCGACGCACGGAAGTGCGGCAGCGCGGCTTTCGCCGCCACGAAGAAGCCGATCGTCTCGACGTCGATCGCGCGACGCCAGTCGTCGTGCGTCATGTCGCCGATATGGCGCTGGTTCACGAACGGCCCGGCTGCCCAGACGACCGTGTGCACGCGGCCATGCGCGCCGATCGCGGCCGCGAGTGCGGCGTCGACCTGCGCGGGATCGGTCACGTCCACGCAGTGCGTGGTGGCCGCGACACCTTCGCCGCGAATGTCGCGCGCGACGCGCTCGGCCACATCGGCCTTGCTGCGGTAGCCCACCGCGACCGGCACGCCGGCGCGCGCAAACTCGAGCGCGACACCCTGCCCGATCCCGCCGCTGCCGCCGAACACCAGCACCGCGCCCTGCGGAAACCCGTTGTCGTTCATGCGTTCATCCCGTTCGTGTGTCGCGGCGGCGCTCAGGCCGCCGCCTCGGTCCCCGCCCGCAGGCGGTACTTCAGCACCTTCCCGGCAGCACTCGTCGGCAGTTGCTCGACGAACGTGAAATGCCGCGGCACCTTGTAGTTCGCCATGTTGCGGCGTGCCCAGTCGTTCAGTCCGTCTGCATCCGCGTGCGCACCCGGCCTCAGCACGACGTACGCATGCCCGACCTCGCCGAGCCGCGTATCGGGAACACCGACCAGCGCGACCTGCGCGATCGCCGGATGCGCGGCGAGCAGCCGCTCGATCTCCGCCGGATAGCAGTTGAAGCCGCCGACGATGAACATGTCCTTGATGCGATCGGTGATCTTCAGGTTGCCGTTCGCATCGACGCAGCCGAGATCGCCCGTATGCAGCCAGCCATCGGGATCGACGGTCTCGCGCGTCGCGTCCGGCTGGTTGAAGTAGCCGCGCATCACGTTATAGCCGCGCACCCAGATCTCGCCGGTCTCGTCGGGCCCGAGCGGCGCACCGCCCGGCCCCGCGATGCGCAATTCGACATCCGGCATCGGCCGGCCGGACGTATAGGCAACCGTTTCCGCATCGTCCCCTTGACGGCACAGCGTCGCGAAGCCGCACGATTCGGTCAGCCCGTAGCCGGTCAGCACCGTCTCGAAGCCGAGCTCGGCGCGCATCCGCTCGATCAGGCTCGGCGCGATCGCCGCAGCGCCCGTGACCGCGATCCGCAGCGACGACAGGTCGCGCGTCGCGCGATCGGGCGCGTCGAGCAGCGCGTAGTACAGCGTCGGCGGGCCGGGCAGCACCGACACGCGGTCGTCGGCGACGCGCCGCAGCACGTCGGCCGGCTGGAACACGAGATGCGGCAGCACGGTCGCGCCGCTCGACAGCGCGGCGAGCCAGCCCGCCTTGTAGCCGAACGTGTGGAAGAACGGATTGACGATCAGGTAGCGGTCGTCAGCGCGCACGCCGGCGATTGCCGCCCACGCCTGCGCGGCGCGCAGGTTCTGGCCATGCGCGGTCATCACGCCCTTCGGGCGGCCCGTCGTGCCGGACGTGAACATCAGGTCCATCACGGTGTCGGGCGTCACCTGTGCCTCGCGTTCGCGCACCGCGGCCAGCGGCACCTCGGCGCCGCGCGCGAGGAACGCGTTCCAGGTCTCGTCGCGCGCGCCGGGCGGCGGTTCGCCATCGAACACGACGACGCGCTCGAGCGTCGCGGGCCGGTGCGGCGCGAGCATCGCCGGATAGGATTCGCCGAGGAAGGTGCCGCAGCAGAACAGCAGCCGTGCGCCGCCGTCGTGCAGGATGCCGCCCACCTCCATCCCCTTCATCCGCGTATTGACCGGCACGAGGATCGCACCGACGGTGTGGATCGCCAGCGCCGCGACGATCCATTGCGGCAGGTTCGGCGCCCATACCGCGATGCGGTCGCCGGCCTCGATACCGCTCGCGAGCAGCGCGCGGGCCGCGTCGAGACGGGCCGCGTCGAGTTCCGCGTAGGTCAGCCGGCCATGCTCCGACTCGATCGCCGGATGCGCGCCGTGGCGCGCGGCTGCCCGCGCGATCAGCGCGGGCGTGGTCAGGATTTCGTTGTCCATCGTCATAGATCAGGATGGCCGTGCGCGCCGCCGGCGCGCCGCGGCTCAGTCGGGAAACACCACGCGCAGCGCATCGCTCGCGGGCCGTGCGCAACAGGCCAGCGTCCAGCCGGCCGCGATCTCGTCGTCGTCGAGCACGTGGTTGCTGTCGAGCGCAACCTCGCCGCGCTCGATCCGGCACATGCACGCGCCGCATTGCCC
Organism: Burkholderia sp. D-99; assembly: GCF_011605345.1. Lineage (GTDB taxonomy): Bacteria > Pseudomonadota > Gammaproteobacteria > Burkholderiales > Burkholderiaceae > Burkholderia. The sequence goes on along the minus strand of NZ_JAAOXM010000001.1, from coordinate 516,384 downwards.
CATCCGGCAGGAATTCGGCGCCGGCACGCCCGCGCGCAGCATCGCGTCGAGCAGCGTTTCGCCGGGCGCGCTGTCGAACGCGAACGCGTCGCCGTCGAGCACCGTCTCGATCGCCGCGCCTTCGCCGGACGCCGCCGTTGCCGCGGCCTGCGCTGCGGCGTCGGCCTGCGCCGGCGCATCGGGCAACGACGCGAACCGCTCGACGTGCACACGCGAGCGCGGCAACCCGAGGCCGAGCATCGCGGCCAGCGCGTTCTCCATGAACAGCGCTGGCCCGCAGATGAACGTCTCCTGCTGGCTGAACGGCCGCGCGAGTTCCTCGAGATGGCGCTGCTGCGGGATGCCCTGCACGCTGTCGAGCCAGTGGATCACGCGCACGCGGCCGGGATGGCGCTGCGCGAGCTGCTGAAGTTCGTCGCGGAAAATCACCGAACGTTCGTCGCGGTTCGCATAGATCAGCGTCAGCATCCCGCGCCCGTGCACGAGCGCCGATTTCAGGATCGACAGCACGGGCGTGATGCCGCTGCCGCCCGCGAACAGCAGCAGGTCGCCGTCGAGCGTGCGCGGCGTGAACACGCCTGCCGGCGGCAGCACGTCGAGCGTGTCGCCCGCCTGCACGCGGTCGCACAGCCAGTTCGACGCCCGGCCGTCGCGCACGCGCTTGACGGTGATCTTCGGCGCGGCGTCGATGCCGGGCGCGCTCGACAACGAATAGCAGCGCGCGACGGTCGCGTCCGCACACGGCACGTTCAGCGTCAGAAACTGCCCGGGCCGGTACGCGAATGCGTCGCGCAACGCGGCCGGCACGTCAAACACGAACGAGCACGCGTCGTCGCTTTCGGCAATCACTTCGGCAACGGTCAGCCGATGGAAGCGCGAATCGCTCATGGCCGGCTCCTCACGTCACGCGGCCGCACGGGCCACCGGCGCACCGGGCGTCGTGTAGGCACCGTCGAGATAGACGAGCGGATCGACGTCGCCGCTCATCAGCACCTCGCGAATGCGCCCGATGAACACCGTATGCGTGCCGTACTCGAAGCGGCCGTCCTGCTCGCACACGAAGCTCGCCTGCGAATCGCGCAGATACGGAACCCCGTCCTGAGACGAGTGCCAGTCGCCGGTCGTGAAGCGCGCTTCGCCCTTCAGGCGGCCGCTGCAGTCGATCGCGACGCCTTCGTGGCGCGCGGACAGCACGTTCACGCAGAACGACGCGCCCGCATCGAGCGGCGGATACAGCGACGCGGTGCGGTTGATGCAGATCAGCAACGAAGGCGGATCGGTCGACAGCGAATCGACCGCCGTCGCGGACATCGAGTAGCGCCGGCCGTCGTGCGCGCTGCTGATGACCGTGACGGAGCGCGCGAGGCGGCGCATCGCGAGCAGCATGTCGGTGCGCAGCGGATGGTTGGTGAGATCGCTCATCATTGGACTCCGTCAAGTTCAGTCGTGGATGGCCGGGCTGGCCGGCCGCCGGCGTCGGCCGCCTGTGCGGCCAGGTGGTCGGCGGCGAGATACCCGAAGGTCATCGCCGGACCGAGCGTCGAGCCCGCGCCGGGGTAGCTCGCGCCCATCATCGATGCGCTGGTGTTGCCGATTGCATAGAGGCCATCGATCGGCTCGCCGTCGGCGCGCAGCACGCGGGCGTGCACATCGGTGACGAGCCCGCCCTTCGTGCCGATGTCGCCCGCATCGATCCGCACCGCATAGAACGGCGCCTGGTCGACCGGCCCGAGGCACGGGTTCGGCTTGTTCTGCGGATCGCCGTAGTACGTGTCGAACGCGTTGTCGCCCTTGCCGAACGCCTCGTCGATGCCGGTGACCGCATAGCGCGCCATGTCGCGCAGCGTGTCGTGCAGGCCGGCCGCGTCGACGCCGATGCGCCCGGCCAGCGCGTCGATCGTGTCGGCCTTCACGATCACGTCGCGAAACGCGGCCGGAATCCGCGCATCGGGCATCATCGACGCCGGCATGATCGGCCCGCACGGATACTTGCGGCGAAACCGCGCATCGAACACCATCCAGGCGGGCACGCTCACACCGGTGCGCGCATGGTCGCGATACATCGCCGGCACGAACTCGGAATACGGCGCGGCTTCGTTGACGAAGCGCTTGCCGAGGCTGTTGACGATCACGCAGCCCGGCAGGTTGCGTTCGACGAACAGCGCGCGCTGTTTCTCCTCGCCGGCAACCCCGACCGTCGGTGCGCCCCACACGTGTTCCATCAGCGCCAGTGCGCCGCCGAGCCGATGGCCTTCGGCGATCGCGTCGCCGGTGTTGGCCGGCGGCGTCGCGCTCCACTGCGCCTGCGTCGGCTGCGGCAGGTAGCGCTCGCGCATCGGCTGGTTACGCTCGAAACCGCCCGCGCCGAGAATCACGCCGCGTCGCGCGGCGATCGTCACGGGCTGCCCGAAGCGCTGCGCACGCACGCCCGTCACGCGGCCGTCCACATCGAGCAGGTCGCGCATCGGCGTATCGAGCCACACGGGCACGTTGCGCTCGAGCAGCGCGCGGCGCAGCCCGCCGATCAGCGCATTGCCGAGCGTCAGGCGCCGGTCGCGGCGCGTGCGGCGGCGCATCCCGATATCGAGCCAGTACCGGCCGAACTGCGCGATCGCGAGCTTCATGAAGCCGGGCCCGCGCGAGAACAGCGTGTGCGCTTCCTTCGATGTGACCGCGACGCGTCCGCCGATCAGCGTGCCGGGCGACGGCGGCCGCAACCGGTCGAACTCGTCGCCGAGCAGCCCGCCGTCGAACGGCAGCGGATCGAGCGCGCGATAGCCCGGCATCGCGCCCGGCACCTTCTGGAAATAGTCCGCGTACTTCGGCAGCGACTGGTAGCGCACCGGCGTTTTCGATTCCAGGTAGCGCAGCATCTCCGGCGCGCGGTCGAGATACGTGTCGAGCTTCTCTGGCGTCGACGCGCCGGCCACGCAGGCTTCGATGTAGCCGCGCGCGGCCTCGCGCGAATCGGTCGCGCCCAGCTCGGCGATATGGTGGTTGCACGGCACCCAGATGCCGCCGCCCGAGACGGCCGACGTGCCGCCGTACAGCGCCGTCTTCTCGATCACGACGACGGACAGGCCGCGGTCGGCCGCACGGCACGCGGCGAGCAGCGCGCCCGCGCCCGAACCGACGACCACCACGTCGAACACGTATTGCTGTGCTTGCGGGTCGTTCATCGCGTCTCCGTCAGATGAAGAAGTCGGTGTTCTCGCGGCCGAGCATCACGGCGCCGAGGTTCTGGCCGAAACGGTCCACGTTGTTCGCGTAGTGCGCGCGAGCCGCATGCAGGTCGAGGAAGCGGCGCACCAGCGGATTGCGGTGATAGATGCCGTTGCCGCCCGCGTAGCGCAGCAGCGCGTTCGCCGCCTGTGCGCAGCGCTCGGCGACCTGCGCGGACTGGTAGCGGAAATGCACGCGGCGCTCGATCGATACGGCCGGGCCGCCGGTGACCGACGCCATCAGTTCTGCGAAATTGCGCTTGAGCAGCACCTTCATCTCGTCGATCGCGACGGCCGCGTTCGCGCACGCGTTCTGCGCGCCCGGATCGTCGGTCGTCTTCGCACCGCTGTTGGCCGACACCCGCGTCGCCGCATAACCGGTGAAATCGTCGAGCGCGCCCTGCAGCGCGCCGATGCACGACGTGCACACCGCACGCACGAAGATCTGCGCGAACGGCAGCTTGAACAGCGGCGCGTCGTTCACAGCGAGGCCGGGGCTCGTGCCCATCATCCCGTCGATCGCCTTGTGCGTGCGGTACGCGGGCACGAACACGTCGTCGACGACGATGTCGTGGCTGCCCGTCGCGCGCAGGCCGAGCACATCCCAGTCCTGCTGGATCCGGTAGTCGGATTTCGGCAGCAGGAAGGTGCGGTATTCCGGCGGCTGGCCGGCTTCGGCCGGCGGCACCAGCGCGCCGAGGAACACCCATTCGCACAGTTCGCTGCCGCTCGAGAATTTCCAGTGGCCCGACAGGCGGAAGCCGCCGTCGACCGGCGTCACGCGGCCGACCGGCATGTAGGTCGATGCGATCAGCGTCGCCGGGTCGTTGCCCCACACGTCCTGCTGCGCGCGCTCGTCGAAGAGCGCGAGCTGCCAGTTGTGCACGCCGACGACGCCGTACACCCACGCGGTCGACATGCAGCCGCGCGCGAGCGCCATCTGGATGTCGAAGAAGGCCTGCGGATCGAGCTCGTAGCCGCCGTAGCGCTTCGGCTGCAGCACCTTGAAGAAGCCGGCGGCCTGCATGTCGGCGATCGTCTCGGCCGGGATGCGGCCTTGCGCTTCCGCCTGCGCGGCGCGGCCGGCCAGCGTCGGCGCCAGCGCCTCGGCCCGGGCGATCAGCGTGGCGGCCAATGCGTTCGAATCGTTGTCGCGATGCACGAATGTCTCCTGTGAAGCGGGTAATGCGCCGCGGCGCCTGCCCCGCTCTCGTTCAAAGTTGTTCGGCGCGGCCTGGCCGCGGGCGATGCTCGCCACCACCGATGGTCGGCTTCGCGCGACCGCGCCGCATCGTCCGACCGGACGGGACGACGGGCGTGGCCCAGGGCCCGTTCCGGCTAATGACGGGCTTGCGCTGGCCCCACGAATGAATTTCTCCAGACGGGGGAACGTGCCTTGCCGGCCATCAGCGTGAACAGGCCCTGATGCATCACGCGCAGGCGCGTTCCTTCTCCTTGTTGAAGAACGGGATCACGTGCTCGCCGATGTTGCGGATCGTCTCCATCTGCGCCTCGTGCGGCACCGTGCCCATCTGGCACAGGAACAGCACTTCGTCGACGCCGGCTTCCTGCAGGCGGCCGACATAGCCGATGCAGTCGTCCACCGTGCCGTACGCGTGGTTCGGGTTCATCATCGCGAGCGCCGGGTCGGCGAAGTTCACGACGACTTCCTCCGACGCGAAGCGCGAGCGGATCACCATCTCGCCGGTGTCGGCCTGCACGAGGTCGTCGCCCCATTTCGCCGGGTCCGGACGCTCGCCGCCCGTGTACCAGTACGCGAGCGATTCCATGAAATAGCGCTGGCCGCGGATGCCGATCTTGCGGGCGGCCTGGCCGTCGGCCATCACGACCGTCGGGCACAGCGCCGCGAGGTGCTGGGTCGGACGGAAGCCGACCTGGTCTTCCGGCTTGCGGTTCGCCCAGGCTTCGCGATACACGGCGTTCTTCTTCGCGACTTCGTCGGGGCCGCCGAAGCCGAGCACCAGCGCCCCCATCCCGCGCTGGCCGGCGCGCAGCAGCGCGTCGGTGTTGGTGCACGCGAGGTACATCGGCGGGTGCGGATCCTGGAACGGCTTCGGGTGGATCGGACGCTTCGGAATCTTGATGTACTTGCCGTCGTGCTCGATCTCGTCCTGCACGAACATCTTCGGCACGAGGTACATCGACTCGTCGATCATCGGCTGCAGTTCGTTGAGGTCGTAGCCGAACGCGCCCGCTTCCTGCTGGCTGCCGCCCTTGCCGACGCCGAAGTGCACGCGGCCGCCGGACAGGATGTCGAGCAGCGCGACGCGCTCGGCGACCTTGATCGGGTGGTTCATCGCCGGCGGCAGGCACACGACGCCGTGGCCGAGGCCGATGCGCGTCGTGCGGCCGGCCAGGTACGCAAGGAAGGTTTCCGGCGCGCTCATGTGCGCATAGTTGGTCAGCGACGTGTGCTCCACGCACCAGATCGTGTCGAAACCGACCTGCTCGGCGAGCAGCGCCTGTTCGACCGTCTCCTTGAATACCCGGTGGTCGCCCTCGCGCGATGCGTCGGTGGTCTGGGCTTCGTAGATGAGGGAAAACTTCATTGCGTGCGTCTCCATGTATGTTGGACGAGTCGGGGTCGCGCAGGCCGCCCGCACGATACGGACGAATAGCGACGGTCCACGAATGGGAGTGTCGGCGCGCCGGCTGGCGCGGACATCATCTGTTCGGAGTAGCTGCACGCCTGCGGGGACAGAGGGGTTTCACGATCATCCGATCGGACTGCGTGAGCGCGCGAACGGCGCGCTAGCATCGACGGGCGGCGCGTTGCACGCCGCCCACATCAAGACAAGGGAGATCCGGGATGAAGGTATCGATGCTGCTGTATCCGGTCGACGACATCGACACGGCGCTGCCGCTGTTCGTCGACGGGCTGGGCCTGAACGTGAAGTTCCGCGACGGCGACCGCTATTGCGCGCTCGACGGCGGCCCGCTGACGATCGCGCTGGTCGCGGGCGACGAGCAGATCGTCGAGCGCGCGGCGCTCACGCTGCGCGTCGACGAGGACGACGACCTGTATGCGGCGATGGCGCGGGTCGTGAAGGCCGGCGCGTCGGTGCGCGTGCCCGTACAGGCCGGGCCGCACGAATTCCGCGCGGTGCTGGAGGACAAGAACGGCGCGCTGCTCGTGATTTCGCAGAAACGGGCTGCGTGACGGGTTGCGCGACGGGTCGCATGACGGGTCGCATGACGGGTCGCATGACATCACGCAGCGCGGGCGCCGGATACGGTCGCCTCGCGTGTGCCGAATCCGTTACGCGTTTGCGCCCGGTGTGCTCAGGTCGCTCGCTTCCAGCAATTCGAGCAACGTGCGCGCCGGCTGGCTGAGCCGCTTCGCAGCCAGTGCGATGAATTCGATCTCGGGCAGCACGGGCAGCGCGCTGCCGTTGACCAGCGGCGCAAGCCCGCCCGTCGACAAATGGTGCGACGTCGCGGTCAAACCGAGCCCCGCGCGCGCGGCCGCGATGCAGCCCGGCTGGCTGCTGCTCGAACACACGACCTCCCAGCCGATCCCCTTCTCGGCGAGCGCGTTCAGGACGATCGCGCGCGTCACGCTCGGCTCGGCGACCAGCACGAGCGGCAGCGGCCGCTCCGGATCGACGACGGTGCCGGGCCGCGCGACCCATTCGAGCCGCGTGCGCAAAAGCGGCGTGCCGCGCCGCTCGCCGAGCCGCCGCTTGCCGATCATCAGGTCGAGCGCACCCGCGTCCAGCCCTTCGTAGAGCCGGCTCGTCATGCCGGTGGTGATCTCCAGTGCGACGTCCGGGTGCGCGGCGCGAAACCCGGCCAGCACGTCCGGCAACGCGACGAGCGCGAGGTCGTCCGGCGCGCCGAGTCGCACCCGGCCCTGCAGCCTCGGCTTGCGGAATTGCGATTCCGCGCGGTTCAGCGCCTGCAGGATCACGTTCGCGTGCACGAGCAGCGCCTCGCCGTCGGCCGTCATCGCGATCGAATGCGTGTCGCGCACGAACAGCCGCCGCCCGACGCTCTCTTCGAGACGACGGATGTGTTCGCTGACGCTCGACTGGTTGAGCCCGAGCTGCCGGCCCGCTTCGGTGAAGCTGCGGCAGTTCGTGACGGTCGCGAAGGTCTTGAGCCAGACGGGATTGAGCATCCGGCATTGTCATCGGTATCTCCGATGACAGTCAACGTCTTCAGGCGGCTTCCCGATGACCGTCCGAATCGGTACCATCGTGCGCTTGAAGACCGGCAGGTGCCGCGCCAAGGCACCGCCCGCGCCGGCCTTTGCACCACCGAATTCGCCATGTCCCGGGAACCCACACACTCCGCGCTGCTCTGGATCGTCGCCGCTGCTTTCTTCATGCAGTCGCTCGACACGACGATCGTCAACACCGCCCTGCCTTCGATCGCGCAAAGCCTGCACGCGTCGCCGCTCGCGATGCAGCCCGTCGTGGTTGCCTACACGCTGATGATGGCGATGCTCACACCGGCGTCCGGCTGGCTCGCCGACCGGTTCGGCACGCGCCGCGTGTTCTCGGTCGCCATTCTCGTGTTCATGCTCGCGTCGATCGGCTGCGCGGCATCGCATACGCTCGGCCAGCTCGTCGCCGCGCGCGCGCTGCAGGGCATCGGCGGCTCGATGCTGCTGCCGATCGGGCGGCTCGCCGTGCTGCGCCGCGTGCCGGGCGAGCAGTACGTCGCGGCGATCGCGTTCGTGTCGATCGCCGGCCAGCTCGGCCCGATCGTCGGGCCGACGCTCGGCGGCTGGCTCACGCAGGCGATTTCGTGGCACTGGGTGTTCATCGTCAACGTGCCGGTCGGCGTGGTCGGCTTCCTCGCCGTGCAGCGCTACCTGCCGCACGACCAGGCGGCGCAACCGCCGCCCTTCGACTTCGTCGGCTGTGCGCTGTTGTCGGTCGCGATGATCGCGCTGTCGCTCGCGATCGACCCGCCGATGCCTGCGCATCGGGCCGCATGGGCAGCCGGGCTCGCCGTGCTCGGGCTGGCGAGCGCGCTCGCGTACCTGCCGCACGCGCGGCGCCGCGCGCAGCCGCTGTTCCGGCTCGGGCTGTTCCGCGAGCCGAACTTCGGTTCGGGGCTGCTCGGCAACCTGCTGTGCCGGATCGGCACGAGCTCGGTGCCGTTCATGCTGCCGCTGCTGATGCAGGTGCAGCTCGGCTATACGCCGCTGCAGTCGGGGCTGATGATGCTGCCGGCCGCGATCGCGGGCGTCATCGCGAAACGCTGGATCGCGCCGCTCGTGAAGCGCTTCGGCTACGCAGCGTTCCTGGTCGTGAATACGGGGATCGTCGGTTGCGCGATCGCGGGGTTCGCGCTGGTGTCGGCGCGGCCGGCACCGCTACTGGAAGGGGCACTGCTGATCGTGTTCGGCGCCGCGAACTCGATGCAGTTCGCGGCGATGAACGGCGTGACGCTCAAGGGGCTGTCGCATGCCGACGCCGGCAGCGGCAACAGCCTGTTCACGATGATGCAGATGCTGGCGATGGGGCTCGGCGTGTCGATCGGCGGCGGGCTCGTCAACCTGTTTGCCGCCTATTGGGGCTCGATGGCACACGGGTTCATGCTGTCGTTCGCTTGCATGGGCGTCGTCACGTTGCTGTCGTCCGCCGTGTTCCGGCGGATCGATACGGTCGCGCCGCCGCGGCCGGTCGCGTCGCGGCCGTCTGCATAAGCACGAACCTCGGAAGGCATCGTGCAGCACATTGACCCGGCCATCGAACCGATGCGACGTGCCAGCCCCGCTCGACCTCATATATCTCGATAGCGCAAGCACAGCCTTTTGTTTCGCGTCGCCATTCGAGAACGGCGTTCCGAGCGGACTATTTGCGCAATGCCGTTTCGCGGCCAACGTAACTAAGTGTGGCGAACAAACCCGAAAATCTCGGACTCTCGATTTTTCATGTATTGAGTGACAAGCCGAAGTCGACTGACACTCATCAACTCGCTCGGCAAACAGGCTCGTTGGCCGCATACGATATATCGTGTCATTTCCCGTACACGACTGGTGAAACGGGTAACGAAAGGTAAAGCTTTCCCTGATATTAAAAATCCGGCGACTCTCCGAAGATTTGGCCTTCCAAAGAATAAAAACCGTGGAGAGACTCCAATGACAATGACCAACGCGACCCGCTACCGGTTTCTCAAGCGCCTGGCAACACTGGCGCCGCTTCTAATGACGGTCTTCTCCACAGCAATGGCTGCGGGCAATCCCGGGCAAACGCCGATCGAGTGGGAAGTCGTCAACCGCTTCACGCTGTTCAGCCAGGCAAAAGACTTCGAACGTCTGGAAAATGCCTGGAGCGTTTCCGGGCTTGCAGCCGACACGGTGAATGCGCCAGGATTTACGCAGAAACTCCGGCAATTGCTGCCGATCGACCGCACTGCCTGGCGGCCGGAGACAGGCACCTATGACAAGGCGGTGCTGTTCCCGACCACGCATCAGATCCGGATCAGGGTCGCCGCGGAGCACATCGGCGAAGGCAAGACCTGCCGTTGGCGGATCAACGGCGTGCAGCTGGCCACTGATACGCCGTGTACCCAATGGGTGGTCGCTCCCGTGCCCTCAGGCGCCGCGTTCTCGTTGGCGTACACAATTTCCGGCACGGAAGCGCCCGTCGTATCCGAAAACAACACGATCAACGAGAAATTGATCGTCGGCCTGGGAGACTCCTTCGCTTCCGGCGAAGGCAACCCGGATTATCCGGCGACCTTCAATCCGCAGCGCAGCAAGTCACCCCGCTTCGATTGGTATTTCGAACGGAATGCCGCCTCGATGATCGAGCACGACGCGGCATGGTGGGATCCTGCTTGCCATCGCTCGTTGCTGTCGTGGCAGGCGCTGGCGGCGCTGCGCGAGGCAATGCGCGACAAGCAGCAAGTGGTGCAATTCGCGAGCTTCGCCTGCTCTGGCGCGGAGGTCTACGACGGCTTTATCCGCGCTCAATTGAATCCGCCCGGAGTCTCGCCGTATCTGGTGAAAAATAGCAGTTCCTCCCCGCTGGATGGGCTGGGCGGAACAAGCAAGACCTATCCGGTCAACAACGGCACGCATCTGCGTCTGTCGCAGCAACATGCAATGGCCATGCTGCTGTGCAAGGACGAACAGCCCACGCAGGTGGTTCAGTCGTTGAATCATGACTATGTGAAGGGCCCGGAACACAATCAGTTTCTCTACGGCCCGGCGCAAATATACGGATGCCCGGGCGGATACCGGAAGGTGTATCGCGTGCTGTCATCGCTGGGTGGCAATGACGCCGGTTTCTCCGGCGTGGTGACATGGACCTTGATCACGAAAACCGCGCGCTTTGCCGATGTACCGATTCTCGGCAGCATCCACAAGTTCGGGCTAGGCCAGTTGCGCAATCTCAAGGTGGTCGCCCCCGAGCAAGCTGCAATCGGGATCGCGGAACTTCCGTCACTGTATGCGGATATCAATACGGTCCTGACGCAATTCGGTATTGAACCGGATCATGTTCAATCGCTGGTTTATCCGGACCCGACCCAGCACAAGAGCAGCCTGAGTCAGTGCAATCGGCGCACACGGGACGGTAACAAGGCATTGCAGTTGTTCGTGGAATCCAAAACCGGTAATCCCAATTTCCTCATGGGCATCAACGAGACCGAGTACGGCTCAATCAAGTCGCTTTTCATCGACAAGCTTCAGGATAAGCAACTGCGCGCGTTTTCGGAACTGGGCTGGCGACCTGTTCGCAGCAACCCGGCCTTCGCCACTGAAGATCATGTGGGTCACGGTTATTGCTCCGTGGCCGAGACATGCTCGACGCAAAGCTGTCCGTCCGGTGACCTCGTTCGATTCTGGAGCAAGCCCGCATCGGACGTCGACGCGCCCGACACGCCACCGTTCATGGACATCGCCACGTTCGATGCATACGACTCGACCCGCGCCCGGGGCATGCGTTATGGCAACGACGCCATCCTCAGCATGGCAATCAGGGACAAGCACAACACCGGCAGGCTGCAAAGCGATTGGGTGGCAGGCTCGGCACACCCCACCGCCAACGTGCATGCGCTCATCGCAGATTCGGTCGACTTGAAATAATGCCGTGGCGCGATGAGCGAGCAATCCCGTCTGCGCCCGCCCGGCGAGCCCAACGACGCTGTCTTGCTGCCGACCGCCGGGCCGGTAGCATGCGATACGTCAATCGCGACCGTTGCATTGCACTACCGGGCCATCCTCATGAGCGCGGTCACGATCGTGAGCGTCAGTTCGCCTGCCGCCGCTCGACGACGCGCTTGAGCACCCAGCGAATCGACGAACCGTCGGCCGGCGGCTGCGCGACGTGGTATTCGTCGATTTCAAGCGTGTACAGGTAACCGGGCTGATAAGCGAACCCTTCGATGCCCGCGTACCACAGGCTCCACGGCTCGTTCGGGCTGTTTCGCACCTGCAGGCACTCCATCGGCGCGACGCCCGTGCAGCGCGCGGATTGCGGCGCGACATAGACAGTCCTGGTCACCGGCTTGGCGTCGGCCGGGCGCACCGCGTTCGGCGCCGTGGCGACTGCGTCGGTCTGACATCCGGCGAGGAGCGTGCTGCCGGCAATGACGGCCGCGCCGAGCAGCGTTCTGGATTGGCGAATCATCTGATGTTCCTCAGGAAGCGTTGGAGGGCCGATTAGAGGCCCGCGCGTCGAGAAAGTTCACAAATACCTTACAGAACACACTCGACCACCCTCATTTATGGGATGTCGCGCGCGAACCGATACGTTACCGTGATCCGGTTCAGCCGCGCGCATCGTCGCCGGCGGCTCACACGTGCACGCCGGGCGACGGGGCCAGTTCAGCCCTGCCGACCCGGTGCCCGCAACAGGAGACAACCCGAATGACCACGGCGCCTGCGGCCCTGCCGCCATATCTTGCCCAATCCAAACTGACGCTCGAGCAGTTCGACACCTTGCTCACGACCATCTACGAAGGCCCGCTCGAAGACGTGCCGTGGGGTGCCGCGCTCGAACAGATCCGCGTGCACCTGCACGCGAACTACGTGACGATGATCCTGCGCTGGCCGGCCAGCGGCCACACGGGGCTGATGATCAACGCGTCCGAGCAGAGTGCGCCGCTGACGGGCGTCGCGTCGTACAACAACTACTACTACGCACTCGACCCGTTCGTGAACTTGCCGAGCGATCGCGTCGTCACCGTCGACGAATTGCTCGGCGTCGGCGTCTGGCGCAGCAGCGCGATGTATCGCGAGTTCCTCGAGCCGTTCGACGTCGGGTACCTGATGGGCGCGGACCTGCGCACGCCCGACGGAATCGAGTGCCGTTTCCGCGTGTGCCGCTCGCATCGCGACCGCGCATTCTCGGCGACCGACAAGGCCGCCTGCAACGCGCTGCTGCCGCACCTGAAGCGCGCGGTGCGCCTGCACGCGAAGTTCGGGATGGTCGAATCCGAGCGCACGCTGTACGCGAGCACGATCGACCGCATGCTCGTCGCCACCGCGATCCTCGACGAGCGCGGCGCGATCATGAAGACCAATTGCGTCGCGGACGAGATCTTCGCCGAATGCGACGGCCTGCGCGTGCGCGGCGACGCGCTCGAAGCGTCGTATCCGCTGGAGGATCGCAAGCTGCAGAAGCTGATCCGGCAGGTGCTGGCGGAGCGCGCAGGCGGCGCGCCGTCGGTCGCGCAGGCGATCGCCGTGCCGCGCCCGTCCGGCAAGCCGCCGCTCGGCGTGCTGATCCGTGCGGTGCCGCTCAGCGAATGGTCGGAGGACAATCCGCGCCGGCCGGCGTGTGCGATCTTCGTCCGCGATGCCGAGCGCAAGTCGCAGGCGTCGCACGACATCGTGCGCAAGCTGTTCGATCTCACGCCCGCCGAAACCGCGCTGGCGCTCGCGCTCGTCAACGGGCAAACGCTCGAGGAAGCGGCCGACGAGCTCGCGATCAGCAAGAACACCGCGCGCTCGCACCTGCGCGCGATTTTTTCGAAGACAGGCGTCACGCGGCAGGCGACGCTCGTCAGGACGTTGCTGAACAGCGTGCTGTCGCTGGGGTGAGCTGCGCGGCGCGAGGGCGACCTGCCGGCATTCGTCATCGAAAGCGCGGAGCCGCGGCATCCGCGTGAATGCCGTGTGCGCCGACGGCATCGCCCGTAAGGCGATCACCGTCCGCCCGGAAAACCGCGACGACAACGCGCGATTGACGCAGTCCACGCCGATGGCGCAGCTCGGCGCATCGCGCGACATCGCGGAAGCGATGACGTGGCTGTGCTCGCCCGCCGCGCGCGTCATGACCGGTCAGGCAATCGCAGTCGACGGCGGATTCACCGTGTGTTGATCGTGTACCATCGGCGCTTCCCGATATGCCTGATCGCGCTGCGTTCGTCCGCCCGGCTCCACGCGTACGATCCGCGCAGCGCACCCCGCTTCGCATGACCTCACCCGTTCCGTCCGACGCCGCGCTGCGCCCGCTGCCGATCGATGCGCTGACCGTGCCGGCCGCGCTCGACGGACGCACGGGCACCAACCGCTCGAACAGCGCGCATCCGCAGATTGCCGCGACCAACGACCTCGACGCGGTGCGCGCCTGGCTCGCGCGCTTCGTCGATACGCCGACCACGTTCCAGAATTACCGCAAGGAAGCCGAACGCCTGCTGCTATGGGCCGTGATCGCGTGCGGCAAGCCGCTGTCGTCGCTCACGCACGAAGACCTGATCGTCTACCGGCAGTTTCTGCTCGCGCCCGCGCCGGCCGAACTGTGGTGCGCGAACGGCGGCCGCAAGCATCCGCGCGACGATCCGCGCTGGCGGCCGTTCTACGGGCCGCTGTCGGCGGCCAGCCAGCGGCAGGCGCTGGTGATCCTGAACGTGATGTTCTCGTGGCTCGTGCAGGCCGGCTATCTGGCCGGCAATCCGCTCGCGTTGTCGCGCCAGCGGCAGCGCCGGCCGGCGCCGCGCGTCACGCGCCATCTCGGGCAGCCGCTGTGGCAGTCGGTCAAGGAGGCGATCGCCGCGATGCCGCGCGACGACGCGCGGGCGGGCTTCCATGCGGACCGCGCGCGCTGGCTGTTCACGCTGCTGTATCTCGGCGGGCTGCGCATCACCGAAGCGGCCGACACGACGATGGGCCAGTTCTTTTGCAGGCGGGACGCGGACGGGCGCGACCGCTGGTGGCTCGACGTGACGGGCAAAGGCGGCCGGCAGCGGCTCGTGCCGGCTACCGACGAAATGATGGCCGAGCTGTCGCGCTACCGGCGCGCGCACGGCCTGCCCGCATTGCCGTCCGACGGCGAGCCCACGCCGCTCGTGCTGCCGGTCGGCCAGGTGCGCAAGCCGCTCACGCGCGCGGCGCTGCACCGGATCGTGAAGCAGGTGTTCCGGCACGCGGCCGACCGGCTGCGCGCGAACGGCGCAGCCGGCGAGCAGCAGGCGCGCGTGCTCGAACAGGCGTCCGCGCACTGGCTACGCCACAGCGCGGGCTCGCACATGGCCGACGGTCGCGTCGACCTGCGGCTCGTGCGCGACAACCTCGGCCACGCGTCGCTCACGACGACGAGCCAGTACCTGCACGCGGATGACGACTGGCGGCATCGCGAAACGGAAGAGAAACACCGGATCGGGTGGTAGGCGCGCGTCGACCTGACGGATCACGGCTCGCGCGACGCGTCCGTGCTCAGTGAGCGAGTTCGAGCCCGCCCAGGCCGCCATTGCTGCGGCATTTCTCGCGCTCGCCTTTCCCCTGCCAGTCGATTTGCCCGCACATCACGTCGATGCGCTTGCGGTAGCTGTCGATCAGGCACTGCGTCGTCGTGCAGCGGTTACGCGCCTTCAGCCACGCCTTCTGGGTCGCCATGAACTGCTCGTACTCGGGCGGATCCTCGACAGGATAGTTGCTGAAATCGTAGAGCATGTGCTGGTAATCCGCGTTAAGCGCATCGTCGAGACGCGACAACGTCGGATTGGTGCAGATTTCGCGCTCCACGAACGTGGATGCTTTCGCGCAGTTGAACGACGCGGCGTGCGCGCCGGTCATGCCGGCCGCGACGGCCAGCGCAACGAGCCATGCTTTCATGTGGGTGCCGTAACGAAGAAAACGGCGGCCGTGGATCGGCTCGCCGTGACGGGCGAACGGGCAAGGCCGTCGCCGGATGCCCGTCGCCGGTAGCCCGTCGCCGGGATCCGGCAGCTTAGGGCAACGCGCATCGCAGTTCAATACGCCGCGCCGCTTCCCCACACCCACACCGCATGCAGCACGTCACGTCACACCCGATCAGTACACACCCACCCAGTGCCCGGGCACCCATGCCCAGTGATTGCCGGCCCACCGGTAATGCCCCTTCGCCCAGCGATAGCCCGGCGCGGGCATCGGAGGCGGCGTCTCGACGACCGGCGCCGGCTGCGGCGGCCGCACGGGTTCGACCACGCATGCGGACATCAGCGTCGCACTGGCCGCTACCAGCACGGTGAGCGAAACGGATCGGATCTTCATCATCTTGCATTCTCCCTTTTGTGTCGTGGACGGATCGGCGCGGAAGCGGCAACGCCGCGCGTCACGCCGTGCCGCGAATCAGCCCGCTCATCGGCCGCGTCGCGCCGCTTTCCGCGAACAGCGCGGACGCGGTGCGCTGCGGATCGAGCCGCAGGCTTTCGGCGGCGGCGCCCGAGATCAGCGCGTCGAGCGACGCGGTCGGCTTCAGGTCGCGCCCTTCGTACAGATCGCCCGCCCGCAGACCCGGCCAGTCGGCGATCACGCGACCGCCCGCGACCGCGCCGCCCGCGAGCATCGCGACCGACGCCTGCCCGTGATCGGTGCCGCCCGTGCCGTTCGCGGCGGCGGTGCGGCCGAACTCGGTCGCCACCAGCACCGTGGTCTGCTGCCAAGCGGGCCCGAGGCCGTCGCGCAGCGCCGCGAGCATCGTGTCGAGTGCTTTCAGCTGATTCGCGAGCCGTGCGTTCTGCGCACTGTGCGTGTCCCAGCCGCCTGTTTCGATCATCGCGATGCGCGGGCCGTCGTCGCGCGCGAGAAACGTCGCGGCGAGCTTGCCGACGCCCGCCGGATCCTGCCGCGCGTGCGCATCGCCGGCGAGGCCGCGCGCATCCATCGCCGATTGCCATAACGGGCCGAGCTGCGCGTCGGCCTCGTAGAGCGCCGACACGCGCGCGAGCAGGTCGTCCGGCGCGGCCGGCAAACCGGACGGCGCGTACGACGCTGCCTGCACGGTGCCGCGCAGCGCGAGCGGCACGGTCGGCGCGAACGCAATCGCGCTTTCGCGCGTCGCCGGCAGCAGCGCGGCGAGCCGGTTCAGCCACCCGTCCTTCACCTGGTACGGCGCGCGGCCGCCCGTCTCGAGCACGTTCTGGCCGTCGAAATGCGAGCGGTCGCGATACGGCGACGCGATCGCATGAACGAACAGCGCCTGCCCGTCGCGGTACAACTGCGCGGTCTGCACGAGCGACGGATGCAGCGCGAACGTGCCGTCGAGCCGCGTCGCGGCCGCCGTGTCGATCGCAAGCGGGCCGCGCAACGACGCATACGCGGGTTCGGCATACGGCACGAGGGTATTCAGGCCATCGGCCGCACCGCGCTGGATCACGAACACGAAGCGTCGATCGGTCTCGACGTTCGCGAACACGAGCCGCGGCGCGACGAGCATCGCGCCTGCGCCGGCGGCAGCCACGCTCAGGAATTGTCGGCGGGACAGTGCCATGGTCATCTCCGTTGGAAATCGGGCGATACGAGCAGCAATGCGAGCGACGTGGTCGCGCTTTCGGCGCGCGACAGCGCGGTCGCCGTCGGCGCGCTCAACGAACCGGCGAGCAGCGTGTTGCCGAGCGTGCGCGGGTCGAGCCGGTCGCCCGTGCGCGCGGCCAGCCGCTGCGCCAGCTCGACGCGCCGCACGAGCGCGTCGGGCGCGGCCCAGCTCGCGGCGACGTCGTCGTAGCCGGCGGGCGAGCCGGGCCGCCACACCGGCTGGCCGAGCTGCGTGAGCAGCGGCGCGGCCTTCAGGTCGCCCGTGTCGTGCCAGCCGAGCCCGCGCAGCGACGACACGGCCCACTCCCACGGCGTCTTGAACTTGCGGTTGACCGGCGACCACGCATCGGGCGCATCGACGAGCGCGCGATAGACGGTCGGCAAATCGCCGCCGCTCGCGTCGAACGCGCGGGCCAGCCGGTCGGTCAGCGCGGGCGGCGGATTGTCGGCGACGAAATGACGGGCCAGCTGGAACGCGATATGCCGACCGGTCGCCTCCGAATGCGCGAGGTCGTGCAGGATCGCGCGCGCCTGCGATTCGCCGGGCTGGTCGTAGCTGCGCCCCATCACGGTCCGCACGCCGGGCTCGTGCAGGTTCGGGCGAAACACGAACGCGCCGGGCGCCGCATCGCCGGGCTGCGGGCCGCGCCCGCCGGCGATGCTCCAGCCGGTCAGCGCGCGCGCGAATTCCGTGACGTCGGCTTGCGTGTAACCCGTGCGTACGCCGAGCGTGTGCAATTCCATGATTTCGCGCGCGAGATTCTCGTTGAGCCCGCGCCTGCCCGACGGATTGCGCGCTTCGGCACGCAGCGCGGCCGGGCTGTCGGGGCCGACCGAGCGCGCCTGGTCGAGGAAGAGCTGCATCGCGGGATGCTGCTCGACGGCGACCAGCATGTCCTCGAAACGGCCGAGCACGTGCGGGCGGATCGCGTCGCGCTCGAACGCGCCCGCATAGGCCGCCACCGGCCCCTTGTCGACCGATACCGCGAAATGGTTCGCCCAGAAATGCACGAGACGCTCGACGAACGGCGCGGGCGTGTTCAGTGCGCTGTTGAGCCGCGCGACGACGGCGCTGCGATACGTGTCGTTGCCGTCACGCCGGATCGACTGCTCGGTCGCGCGCTTCGTTGCCGGATCGTCGCCGGTCATCGCATTGCGCGCGTTCGCGAAGCGCGTGGCGAGCGCCACCGCGTCGGGTTCGCCGGCCCACGCGTCCGGCCGCGCGTCGTAACGGTCGAATTGCGCGACGAGCGCCGCTTTCGGGTCGGCAGGCGGCACTTCGTCGGCACGCGCGCCGAGACCGAAGCGGTTCAGCGCGACGGCGGCCGGTGTGATGTCGTTCGGGTGGTCCATGACGGGGCTCTCGCGATGCGTACCCGTGTTAAACGTCGGTCGGCGGGAAATCCGTCGCCCGGAAGACGAATATTTCGGGCTTGTCGCGTGGCGTTGAATGCGTGCGTGTCGCCGTTCGAATTTCAGGCACGGATTCGACTGACGATTGCAGCGAACCGACGGATCGCTCAGCCGCCGTATCGCGGCTCCGTGCCCCGCCGAAGCACGGACACATTTCTTGATCCGCCTGAAAGGCTTTCACTCGCCTGACCGGCATGGATCCAGCCGCATGGCGCGTCGGCCGAAACCCTGGATGGGTGAAATGCCGCGTTGTCGCCCGCACCCGCCCAGCGCTTGCCGTTCCCTGAAAGCCACCTAGACTCAATGGAACGAATCGCCCCCGCGCCACGAAGGTTTCGTCGTCTCGACCCAGAGCAAGAATTCGGAACAACCGGAGACCCACCGTGACCAAACTGCTCGCCATCCTGCTGCTGACTCCCGTTGTCGCTTTTGCCGATCAGGCGACATTCCCCGACGGTTCCACCGCACCTGCCGCATCGGACCTCCAGCAACGCCTCGCGGGCAAGGCGTTCGACATCAAACTGGCGGACGGTACCCAATGGCATGTCCAGTACGGCAGTGGCGGCGACTTCGATTTCAAGTCGAGCCAGGGGTTTGCCGATCACGGCGACTGGAAGGCAGAGGATGGCAAGATCTGCAGCAAGGGCCGCAAGATTCCATATTCGTGTAACGACGTTCGCATGAAAGACGACGCGCTCTACCTCAAGCGCGACAATGGCGAAATCGTTCAGTTCGTCGAATCGCATTGAGCGCCGTGCGTCGGGAAGAACACGACGGTTCGAGTAGCCACGGCCCGGCACACTCGCGTCGACGTGGCGCCACGACATTGACAAGGAGAAGCTGCCGCACTCCGGCCGGCCACGGCGGATTGCGCTGGCCACCGCTACGATGACCCATCTTCCCGTCGGATTGCGTGCGCGGTTTCGTTGCTTCGGTTCGATGCCACCGACCTCACGCTGGACTCGCGCGTGGCTGCTCGCGATTGCGTTGGCGCTGCACGGCTATCCCGCTCACGCGCAGAGTCAACCAAGAGTCGTCGACGTGCCGACCCGCCCCGGGGTGACTCAACGGTTTCTCTTCATCGCGCCGGACGCGCCAAAGGCCGTGGCCATTCTTTATGCCGGCGGACACGGCGGGCTGCAACTGGACCCGTCCGGCCGGTTCGGATGGGGCGCAGGCAACTTTCTCGTCCGCACCCGACAGCTGTTCGTGAATGACGGTATCGCTGTCGCGGTCATCGATGCACCGAGCGACCGGCAATCCGCGCCCTACCTCAATGGCTTCCGGCTCTCGAAGGAACATGCCGACGACGCGCGTGCCGTGATCGCCTGGTTGAGGGAGCAACTTCACGTACCGGTCTGGCTGGTCGGGACGAGCCGCGGCACCCAGTCCGCCGCTGCCATTGCGATTGCGCTGGCCGGCGGCGGCGGCGGGCCCGACGGTATCGTGCTGACGTCCACCATCCTCCGCGAAGATAGAGGCGGTACCGCGGTCACGGACATGAACCTTGCCAGCCTCAGGATTCCGGTGCTCGTCGTCCATCACGAGAAAGACGGCTGCAAGTATTGTCCGGTGTCCGAAACGGATACGCTGATGAAGAAGCTGGATTCGTCGCCGAAAGCCGACCTGATGATCGTGTCCGGCGGCACGTCCCGGGGCGATCCATGCGAAGCGTTCGCCTATCACGGCTTCAATGGCCTGGAGAGCGGCGTGGTCGACGCGATCTCCGCGTGGATGCTGGCACGTTGAGCGTAGCCGCCGTGTAACGTGGTTGCGGTTGCGGTTGCGGTCGCAGTCGCGGTTGTGGTTGCGGTTGCGGTCGCCTTGCTATTCCTCACTGAAGCGTGCCTGAATGCATTACCGATCGGCCTTCCGCGTACACGTTACGCATCGCTGAAAAGGCCCGCCGCCGCACATCGCCCGCGCGGCGTTTCCTTACTGACTCCCCGCCTCGCCCTGCTTCTTCTGCAACTTCGGCGGCAGCCGCCAGTTTCCGCTACGCCGCAACCCGTCGACGAACTTCGCGCGCTCGTCCGGCGTCAGCGTCGCCGCGAAATCGACGACGCTGCGCTCGACCTGCACACGCAGCGCGGTATCGGCCGCACGCGTGCGGTCGAGCGCGGCGTCGATCGCCGCGCGATCGAGTTGCGGCGCGGCGAGCAGGTCCAGCACGGTGATCCGGTCGTCGCGCCCTTCCCGCGCGAAATCGCGACCGTCCTTGCGTGCCGCCTTCAGCGCGGCGGCGAATTCCTGCTGGCGCGTGTCCGGCAATTCGTCCGCGGCGAAACGCAACGCGGTGCGCGACGCAGGTGCGCCCGCGGCCCGCAGGTCGCGATGCGTCGAGAACCACTGATACGCGCCGCCGCCGATCGCGCCGAGCATGAATACGTTCAGCACGACCGAACCGACAAGTACGAATTTCCAGCCACGCTCACTCATTCATCACTCCAGTCCACGCTCGGTCCGCCGAACGTCGTTGTCAGATAGCCCGGCTCATGCGAAGGCGGCACGCTTCCGAGCATCAGCATCGACACGGCCACCGCGCCCGCGAGCGCGCCGGCCAGGCCCACGCCCGCGAATGCCGCGCCCGACCACCACACGGCGCCCCGCCGCCGCACGCGCCGCGGTACGGGCGCCGTCGCGACGATACGCTCGACGAGTGCCGGCGCGGGCGGTGCGACCGTATCGTTGGCGAGCCACGCGTCGAGTTCGGCGGCATCGTCCAGCGCCGCCAATGCGTCGCCCGGATGTGCGCGCGCCCATGCCTCGGCGGCCGCGCGCTCGCCGTCCGGCCAGCGCCGCGCATCCGAGCCGTACGCGGCGACGATGGTACGAAATCGTTCGGGTGTCATCGGATGTCCTCGCTAGGTGCGTCGCCGGCCAGTTGCGCGCGCAAGTTTCGCCGCGCGCGCGCGAGCAGGCTTTCCAGCGCGTCGACGGTAATGCCCATCAGGTTGGCCGCCTCCACGTTCGACATTTCCTGATAGTACTGGAGCACGAGCGCTTCGCGCTGCCGCGCCGGCAATGCCGCGAGCGCCTGCCGCACGCGCGCGTCGCGCGAGCGGGTCTCCGCGCGGGTAGCCGGCTCCGGTTGCGGATCGGGCACGTCGGGCATCACGTCGACCGGTTCCTCGCGGCGGCCGCGCAAGCGGTCGTAGCACAGATTCAGCACGACGCGATGGAGCCACGTGTCGAACCGTGCCTCGCCTTCGCGCCAGCCCGGCGCCTGTTTCCAGATCCGCAAGAACGTCTCCTGTGCGACGTCCTCGGCTTCCGTGCGGTCGCCGAGCATGCGCGTCGCGAGCGCGAGCAGCCGCGGCAGCTTGCGCGCGACGAGCACGCGCACGGCCGAAGCGTCGCGCGCGCCGACCCGTGCCACCAGTGCCGCGTCCGGATCGCCGTCGCTCAACGCGGGGCGCTCCAGCGCATCGCGCGTCTGTGCCGCCGCGCGATCGTGGACGCGCCCGCCGGCAGACTGAAGCTCATCGTCGTGCTCTCCTTGCATGCGCCCAGCCATTACCCGGCCCCGCCACACCGGCGGTTCGGGATCGCCGCACGCATCGCGCACGGCCTCGGCAAGGTCCGTTTCATCGGTATCCGTTTCAGGCCGCATGGCGATCGGGTCGATCGGGTGCCGGCCGCCCGGTCGCGTGAGCGGCGGCCGGCGCGCTCAATATACGACGACCGGCGCGGGCCGGTAATAGGCCGGGCGCGCCGGCACCACGACACAGCCGGTCAGCACGATGGCTGCGGCCGCCAGTATCACCACGGTTCGAAAGGGCATGGCTGCGACTCATGACGTTGCGGGAAGGCGCCGCCGCGTCGGCACCGCGTGCCGTGCGGCGGCATGTGCATCAGGCCCAGTGACCCGGAACCCAGCGCCACGCCGGGCCGCGCGCGGCCCAATGGCCCGGCACCCAGTGATAACCGACGCGAACCACTTGCCAGTGGCCCGGAATCCAGACATAGCGGCCCTGGCGCCAGTGCCAGTGGCCCTGGTCCCACACGTAGCCCGCGCGCGGCGCCGGCATCACTTCGACGCGAGCCGGCGGCGGCGCGTAAGGCGCGACGATGACGGCCTGCGCGAAGGCGGCGGACGCAGCCAGCGCAGCCACGCACGCCGTGGCAATCCGCAACGGGATGGAAAGCTTCATGAAAGACTCCGAAGTAGCGCGTATCGACCGGAAGCGGCCGTTCATGCGTTAAACGGCTCGGGCGAACAGAATCCGTCGCGATATCGGCAAAATATTTTCGGCCGAACCGGATTCGCGTCGGCGCGGGCCGGATGCCCCGATCCGCAAGCTCGGGCATGTGCCGACGCGCTCGCGGGGTTGCCGTGCTGTCACAACCCGGCAAAACTGCCCTCCGACAATGTCCGGCACCGGGATCCCGCTCGTTTCCGGCCCACGCCCCGGCCACGCTCGCGCACGGCCGGGCGGTTCCGCATCTCGCGTCTCCACCAACGAAAACACCGACCATGTCGAACCAGGACAACTCCCCGATCCAGCCGAACGAGCCGGCCGCGTCCGTCTCGCGCCGCGGCTTCCTGAAACTCGCCGGCGTATCCGGCCTCGCCACCGCCGCCGGTGGCCTCGCGGCAGCCCGGGCCGCCGCGTCGAACCCGGACGGCACACCCGAGCAGGTCCACCTGACGTGGGGCAACGACCCGACGTCGGAAGTCGTGATCTCGTGGGCGTCGCTCGCGTCGGCCGTCAATCCGCGCGCGCGCATCGTCGCCGACGGCGAGCCGGCGCGCACCGTGCACGGCGTCCAGCGCCTGTACACCGACGGCCTGAACGGCGAGACGGTGTTCGCGTACCACGCGCGCGTGCACGGGCTGAAGCCGAATACGCGTTACCGCTACGAGATCACGGCCGACAACGACAGCAATGCCGCGCAGCCGTTCTCCGCGAATTTCTCGACCGCCCCGCGCGGCCGCGCGCCGTTCCGCTTCACAAGTTACGGCGATCTCGCGACGCCGAACGGCGCCTGGGTGCTGTCGTCACCGCAGAGTCGCTTCGCGGTGCAGGCCGTCGAGCAGTTCCAGCCGCTGTTCCACCTGCTGAACGGCGACCTCTGCTACGCGAACCTGAACCCCGCGCACCAGCCCGAGGTGTGGCGCGATTTCGGCAACAACAACCAGACGTCGGCCGCCAATCGTCCGTGGATGCCGTGCCCCGGCAATCACGAGATCGAGTTCAACAATGGCCCGCAGGGGCTCGACTCGTATCTCGCGCGCTATACGCTGCCGGAGAACGGCACGCGCTTCCAGGGCCGCTGGTACAGCTTCCGCGTGAGCTCGGTGCTGTTCGTATCGCTCGACGCCGACGACGTCGTGTACCAGGACGCCGCCGCATTCGTCGGCGGCCCCGCGCCGCTCGTGCCGGCCGCGAGCACGGGCCGCCCGCCGATCGAGCCCGGCACGTCGTTCTACGTGCGCGGCTACAGCAACGGCGAGCAGACGCGCTGGCTCGAACACACGCTGCGTCATGCCGCGCATGACGACGATATCGACTGGATCGTCGTGCAGATGCACCAGGACGCGCTCAGTTCGTCGAAGACGGGCAACGGTTCCGACAAGGGCATCCGCGAGGCGTGGTTGCCGCTGTTCGACCGTTACGGCGTCGACCTCGTGCTGTGCGGCCACGATCACGACTACGAGCGCAGCTACCCGGTGCGCGGCTGCAATCACCGCGCGGGCGTCGATGCGACGACCGGTGAAGTAGTCGAGACACTGCAGCCGCGCCCGGTCGGATCGAACGACCCGGACCGCATGAAGTTCGACACGAGCCACGGCACGATCCACCTGATCCTGGGCGGCGGCGGCACCAGCGCGCCGCTCGACGTGTACGGCGAGAACCCGGCGACCGGCTTTGCGCAGGCGAAGGTGTTCACGAAGCCGAACCGGCCCGTGCCGGGCACGGCGCCGAACACGTTCGTGCGCCAGCCGGCCGATGCGCTGGAAGATGCAATCTGGTCCGCGCGCCGCGATACGGGCACCGGCTACGGGATCGCCGTGTTCGACCACGACCCGGGCAAGCCGGGTGGGCACACGACGATCACGATGCGCTACTACCACGCGCCGGGCGCCGACCAGCACCCGAGCGCCGACTACGAGCTGTTCGAGACGATCGAGCTGAGCAAGAAGCGCAACGAACGGTGATCGCTCAGGCGCCCGTTGCGACGGGCGCCTGATGCCGCATTCGCACGACTCGTTGCATACGCAACGTTATGGGGAAATCAGGATGCCGCGGTTCGCGAAATAGCGGTCGAACGTCGCGCGCGGCATCGCCACGTTCTGCTGCGTGCGTACGTCGAACCCGGACGGGTTGTGGAACACCCAGTCACCGGTGTCGCGGTTCGCGCCGAACACGAGCACCAGATGCCCGCCGCGCGACGGCGGCTCGAATCCGTCGTGCCGGATGCCGGGATGAACCGACGCCATCAGCATGTGCCCGTCATGCAGCTTCGTGTCGATCGCGGCCGAATCAATCCCTTCCACGACGTCGCCGTCGATCCCGTACCGCTCACGCACCCAGTGCACGAAAGGCCGGTAATGCAGACGCTTGCCGGTGTCGCCGAGTTCAGGCCGGTAGACGCCGAACCCGACGGCTTCGCGTACCAGGTCGAGCAACGGTACGATCCTGTTCGAGCGGTACGCGAGCAACATCTTCAGGCACGCGATACCGCAGATGTTCGGGCTCCACTGCGCATATTCTTCCGGCGTGCTCGCACCGGAGCGATGCCACAACGGATCGTCTTCCGAGCGCAGTTCGCGGGACACGAACTGCGGAACCAGATGCGTCGATTCCCATTGCGAGAAATACGGCACTGCTTTCATGCTTCCCTCTCTGAAGGCGCGATACGGGCGGCTGGCTGCAACGAGAACCTGACCCACTGCTTGATGCGAATCGGCTGCGCGCCTTCGTGCCGGGCGCACTGGATGGCCATGAACGCCTCGGTGACCGCGGCGTCGAGTTCCGCGTGCCCGCTGCTCGTCAGCACCGTCACATCCGACAGCGCGCCATCCGGCGCCACGACGCCGCCAACCGTCACATCGCCGGCATGCCCCGCGCGGCGGGATTCGGTGGGATATGACAGGTTGTGCAAGTCGAGCCGCGTGCAGCGTGCGACCTCGAGTGCATTGACGTAGGGCACGTCGGCGCGCGCGACGCCGGCAAGTACCGTGAAGGCTGCGGCTGACAATACGAGCATTGAGCGATTCAACACGGATCCTCTGGTTGGTGTGATGGGATTCGATGCATGCGACGACGGCTGCGTGACTATACCGCGACGGCGCACGGGCGCCCGTTGTGCACCCATTGCAGGGCCTGGCGCCACGATACGCGCTAGACTGCGCGCCTCGCACTCCGGCCCATGAAGATGAGTTTCGAATACCGCATCCACACGATCCCGTCGGCCGACGCATTCGATGCAATCGCGAACGCGTTGCGGCAAGCGCACGGCGCCATCGACATCGATCTCGACCGACGGCAGCTTGAAGTCCGTGGAGACGCAAGCGGATGGCCGCTGATCTCCTTGTCGACCGACGAAGACGGTTTCTTCCTTGTCACGACGCTCGGGCCGACGCGGGACGCAATGCTCGACTCGATCGGTCGCGCATTGTCGGGAATCGGCGCAGCATGGCGCATCGACGACGCGTGACCGGCCGCCCCTTTCGTCGGCTCGACGGGCCAGTTATACATGCAGGTACGCACATTCCCGAGCATCAGCGTGTCATGCGGCTGGAACGACCAGGCCGTGGAGTTCTCCGCGCGAGCCGGAACAGCCGGCTGCTCCGCAAGCGGATCTTTGGCCCGGTACTGTCGGTGACGACGTTCATCGACATCGGCGATGCGATCGCGCTCGCGAACGACTCGGTCTACACTGGCGCCCTGAACCGTGCGATCCGGCTGTCGCGCGACAGCCGCGCGGGCGTCGTGACCGTCAACGGCTTCGACGAAGGCGACGTGCCGACGCCGTTCGACGGCTACCAGGACCCCGGGTTCGGCGGCCGTGACAAGTCGGTCCGCGCGCACGACCCGTACCCCGGGATCAAGATCATCCGGATCGACGTACCCGCGGATCCCGCGCAAGCGGGCTGCATGGCATTGCCGCTTTCCGCCGCCCAGCGTGACGGCTGCAACCGGATCATTCCGTTTGCCGTCGCGGCCCGCGCAGGCGCAACCGAATCACCCGAAATCGAATTTGAATGTTGAAACAGGCAGGAAGCATGAAGCGCAAGAATAAGGCAACGCTCGCCGGGCTCGGCGCGGTGTTGTTGTGGGCCTCCGTGGTCGCCCTCGTTCGTGGAGTCAGCGAAAGCCTCGGCGCGACCGGTGGCGCCGCGATGATCTATACCGTGGCATCCGTGCTTCTGCTGTTTACGATCGGCTTCCCCGATCTCAGCAAATTCCCGAAAAACTATCTGATCTGGGGCGGGCTGCTGTTCGTCTCGTACGAGCTGTGCATGTCGCTGTCGATCGGCTACGCAAGCAACGGCCAGCAGGCGATCGAAGTCGCGATGGTCAACTATCTGTGGCCAAGCTTCACGCTGGTCGCGGCGATCGTGTTCAACAAGCAGCGCGCCAACCTGCTGGTCGTGCCGGGCGTCCTGCTGTCGATGCTCGGGATCTGCCGGGTGCTTGGCGGCGACCAGGGGCTCGATCCGGCCGGCATGCTGCACAACGTCGCGGACAATCCGCTGAGCTACGGCCTCGCGTTCGTCGGCGCGCTGATCTGGGCCGGCTATTGCATGGTGACGGCGCGCATTGCCGACGGCAAGAACGGCGTCACGCCGTTCTTCATGCTGGTTGCGCTGGCGCTCTGGATCAAGTTCGCGATCGAAGGCGGCGGCGGCATGACGTTCAGCCTGCATGCGGTCATCTACATCGTGCTGGCGGCATCGGCGCTGGGATTCGGCTATGCGGCCTGGAACACCGGCATCATGCACGGCAACGTGACGGTCATCGTCGGCGCGTCGTACTTCACCCCGGTACTCGCCGCCATGCTCGCCGCGACGCTGCTGCATGCGCCGCTGTCGATCGAATTCTGGCAAGGCGCATCGATGGTATGCGGCGGGTCGATCCTGTGCTGGCTCGCAACGCGCGGCCGGCGCAGCAAAAAAGCCGCACCCGTGCGGGTCGGCAACGAAGCGCAGGGCAACTGCCAAGGCTGACGATGCCCGGTGCTTTCGTCACGATGCAGTTCGAAAGCACCCGGTGGTCCTGCAAACCGTCAGCCACTTGCGCTAGCTGCGCGACTCCAGTGCGATACGCACGGCCAGTCCAGCCAGCACCGTGCCCATCAACCAGCGCTGAGCCGACGCCCAGACCGGCCGCCCCGCCAGAAAGCCCGCGATGGCGCCGGCCATGCAGGCAATCAGCGCGTTCACGCTGACGCTCACCGCGATCTGCACGCAGCCGAGCGCCAGCGATTGCGCGAGCACGCTGCCGTGCCCCGGCGAAATGAACTGCGGCAGAAGCGACAGATACATCACCGCGATCTTCGGATTCGCGAGGTTCGTGACGAAGCCCATCGTGAAGAGCCTGGCGCGACTGTCGTGCGGCAACTGCCTGACCTGGAACGCCGAACGACCGCCCGGCTTCAGTGCCTGCCACGCCAGGTACGCCAGATAAAGCGCACCGGCAAAGCGCAGCACGTCGTACGCATACGGCACGGCCAGCACGAGCGCGGTGATGCCCAGCGCCGCGCACACCATGTAGAAAACGAACCCGAGCGCGACGCCGCCGAGCGACACCAGTCCGGCACGGCGGCCCTGGCAGATCGAGCGCGAAACCAAGTAGATCATGTTCGGCCCGGGCGTCAGCACCATGCCGAGCGATACGAGTCCGAAAGCAAGCAAGGTGGGCAAGGCCGGCACGGCAATCTCCTGCGGGACGAAGTGGTCAGGGGGCGAGTTCGAACAATGTATTGCATCTCGACCGCTATCTACATGAATAAACTGCAAGCCGCCCATGAGCGCTTTTCATCGCACCTGCCGTTCGTTACCGGCTCTTTCGCGCGCGCGCGTGGATCGCCTTCGCCGCCTTCGCGCGCTGCGCGTCGACGAGCCGCACGAACGCGTCGGTGATCGCATTGCCGGACGTGCTCCACGACAGCCGCACGGAACGATGCAGCCGTGGCGACAGTTCCAGCACGCGGCCACCGAACGGCGTGTACGTGAGCGTGATGCGCGGAACGATCGACACGCCCATGCCCGCCTCCGCCATCGACAGGATGGTGCGCATCTCGACCACGTTGAACGCGGCGCGCAGCGGCGTGCCGCTGCGCGCGAAGTAATCCGCGATCACCGGCCCGCATCCTGCCTTCGAGAAAATGAACGGGGCCACGGACAACTGCTTCGCCGACACGCTCTTGCGGCCGGCGAACATGTCGTGCGCCGCCACCGCGACGAAATCCTCGTCGAGCAGCGGCAGATTGTGCGCGAACGTTTTCGTGCCGGCCACCACGCCGACGTCGGCCGTCCCGTCTTCGATCCACCCTTCGACTTCGCTGTCCGTGCCTTCGAGCAGCACCGCCGACACGCCCTGGTGCATCTCCTTCAACGCCTCGAGTGCGGGCACGACGAACGCCAGCGACACGCTTGGCAGCGACGCGACCACCAGCTTCCCTTCGAGCTTGCCGCGCGACACGCTGAACTGCTGGCGCAGCAGCTGCGCTTCGCGCACCACGTTCTGGATGTATGGCCACAGGCGTTCGCCGGCCGCCGTCAGGACGACCGGCTGCCGGTCGCGCCAGAGCAGCTTGACTTCCGTGAGATCTTCCAGCTCGGTCAATGCATGACTGATCGCGGATTGACTGCGGCTCAGCCGGTCGGCTGCGGCTGTGAGCGAGCCGAGTTCGACCACGGCCGCCAGGGCCTGCAACTGGGCAAGCGTCATCGGGTCTCCTTGTTCAGAGAGATGTATATCGCGCATGAGGCGACGGGCTGTCATGAATTATATTGAACCGCAGGCGTGATCGCGCCGACGTCACCTGTGGCGCGCCGCAGCCAGCGCCGAATGTCCTCCGCAACGCGCAGGTAAGATGCACCCTCGAACCGCATTTCGACTGCCTGCAGCGCCGGCCGCACAACGGCGCCGCCATGCGATCGACGCCCGGTTCAAGCCGATCCAGAACACAGCGTGCACCACGCACGCGCCGCAACGGGCTCCGTCGACAGCGCTCGCTGCCGGATATGCCGCGACATGCCATTCCATGATGCATTTCAATCTGACTGAAGGTGTGCTGGTCTCCAGCCTGCAAGGACTCAGCGCGTTCGATCTGGCCGGCATCGCGGTTGCGCTGCTGCTGGGCGGCATGGCCAAGGGGATCACGGGCATCGGTGTGCCGCTGATCGCGATGCCGATACTCAGCCAGTTCCTGCCGATCCGGCATGCGGTGCTGCTGCTGTCGATGCCGATCATCCTCGGCAACATTCCGCAGGCGCTGGAAGGCGGCCAGGTGCTGGCGACGGCACGCAAGATCGCCGCGCCGATCGCGGGCACCGTGATCGGCAATATCGTCGGTGTCGCGATCCTGCTCTCGCTCAATCCGGGCCATGCGCAGGCGGCGTCCGGCGCACTGCTGATCGTCGCCGCGACGCTGATGCTCGCCGCGCCGAAGCTCAACCTGCCTCCCACGTGGCAGAAGCCCGTCGGCTTCGCACTCGGCTTCGGTGCGGCGCTGATGGAGAGCATCGCGTCGGTTCCCGGCCCGCTGCTCGCCACCTACCTGATTTCGTCCGGCGCGACCGGGCGCGTCTTCACGAAGCAGATCGCGATCATCCTCGTGGTGTCGATCGTCACGCTGATCACGACGTTCAGCGGCACCGCGCACGCGAGCGGCGCCGACCTCGCGATCTCGGCGGCGGCCAGCCTGCCGGCCATTGCCGGCATGTGGCTCGTTCGCCCGCTGCGGGACAAACTGTCGCCCCGGAGCTTCAGGATGGTCGTGCTGCTGTTCGTGCTCGTCGCGGCATCGCAGATGATCTGGAAATCGGGCGTGTTCCGCCACGGCGGATCGCACGTTACGCAGATGGACAACGCGCACGCGGGCAAGAACTGACAGTCGGCGGACCGCCATCGCTCGCGCATGCGTTCTGAAAGCTGCCAAGCGTAGTATTCGCGGACCCGGCGTATCGTCCGCGCCTCGCGGTGCGGACGATACGTCACCGACTGTGCTGCTCGCACGCTGATGTCCACATCAGCGCTGCCACGCTTTCAGAGACATGAAATGGAAACCTACGTGTTGCTCGGCTGCGGATTCGGCCTTGGCCTGTTGATCGCCATCTGGGGCATCTGGCAGCTCAAGTAACGCTCGCCAGCCCCGTCCGCACGCAAGCAATCCGTATGGAGACGGACGGGAAATTGTAGTTTGCAGCGGCATTCGTCGCCCGACTATTTCGCACTCCGATGCAGCCGTCCGGCAGCATCGGCTACGCGTGCCGGCTTCCGTTCGACAGCATTCGTGACCGAGTTGCATCGAAGCGCGCGCACTCGGCCTTGAGCCAGTCCGAAAAAACCGCGGTGCGCGGATCGTCGGGATTGCGCGACAACAGCATGTAGCGCGCCGGCGCGCGTACGTGCCGGCCAAAGACATCCACGAGCCGTCCGCTCGCGATCTCGTCGTGCACCAGCGCGGCGCGCCCCATCGCGACACCTTGATGGTTCAGCGCGGCCGTGATTGCCAGGCTGGAGAAATTGAACTGCGGGCCGTCAAGATGCGCCGCCCACGCGGGACGGACCGCCTCCAGCCACGTGCGCCACTCCACGAACTCGGGTGCGCCGCCCCACGGCGCAGCGTCGTGCAGCAGCACGACGCCGTCGAGCGATTCCCCGCTGGCAAAGGACGGATGCTGCGCCAGATAGGCAGGCGTGGCGACCGGAAACAGGATTTCGTCGAGAATGGCCTCGGCATGCAGCCGCTCGTATTGCACCGGGTCGTAGCGCACGGCCACATCGATGTCGTCGGTCTCCATCGCCTGACGATCCAGCACCTGAAACTCGGCCTTCACGCGAACCGGCACGTTCGGTTGCTGCCGGTGAAATTCGGACAGGCGCGGCATCAGCCATTGCAGCGCGAGCGACGGCAGACAACTCACCTGCAGCGGCGCGTCCGGCATGCCGAGTGCCTGAAGCGTGCGATTGATGTCGCCGAACGCGCCCGACATCGTCCCGAGCAGGATCCCGCCCTTCTCGGTCAACTTCAGCCCGCGCGCCTGACGCACGAACAGCGGATAACCCAGCCGGTCCTCCAGGTTCCGGATCTGCTGGCTCACGGCGCTTTGCGTCAGGTTGAACGCCTGTGCCGTCTTCGTGAAGCTCAGCAACCGGCCGGCCGTTTCAAAGCAGAGCAACGCACCCAGGATCGAACCGTCGAGTCGCATAGATATAAATCAGGCTAATGCATCCATTAGAAATCGGCGCTTTTGCGCAGTCGTCTTGAATCGTAGCATCCCGGTCATGATTCCCATTGATCCGATGCAAGACCGATCCATGACCCTCACGCTCCAGCCCGCCGATCTATTAGCCAAACTGCAATCCCGCCACCCGCTGCTGTGGCTGAACCCCCATGCCGGCAGCCCGCTGCCGCACGACGCGCCGGCGTTCGACGCCATTGCGATGGCCGAAGCGCGGCTGGCGCGCTGCGAACCGCTGATGGCCGAGCTGTTTCCCGAACTCGCGGCGAGCGCGGGAAAAATCGAATCGCCGCTGATGCCGGCAGACAGTCTGCAGCGCAGGTTGTCGCTCCCGGCAGGCGAACACGGCGCCTGGTTCATCAAGCGCGACGACGCATTGCCGGTCGCCGGTTCGATCAAGGCGCGCGGCGGCTTTCATGAAGTGCTCGCGCTCGCGGAGTCGATCGCGATCGAACACGGGCTGCTCGACCCCGCGGGCGACCGGCGGCTCCTCGCGTCGGCCGCCGTGCGCGAACTGTTTGCCGCGCACACCGTGATCGTGGGCAGCACCGGCAATCTCGGCCTGAGCATCGGCGTGATGGCCGCCGCGCTGGGGTTCGAGTCGGTCGTCCACATGTCGACCGACGCGAAACCGTGGAAGAAGGCGCGCCTGAGAAAACGCGGCGTTCGCGTGATCGAACATGACGGCGACTACGCGCAAGCCGTCGCGGCCGGACGCGCGCAGGCACGCAATCAGCCGCTCAGCCACTTCGTCGACGACGAAGGCTCGCTGATGCTGTTCCTGGGTTATGCGGCCAGTGCCCGGCATCTCGCCGTGCAGCTCGCCGGGGCGGGCCGCAGCGTGGACGCGGCGCATCCGCTCTTCGTCCACATCCCGTGCGGCGTCGGCGGCGCACCGGGCGGCATCGCATATGGTCTCAAGGCGCTTTTCGGCGAGCACGTGCATTGCTTTTTCGCCGAACCCGTCGCTTCGCCGTGCATGCTGGTCCAACTGGCCGCCGGCCCCGGGAAGCCCGTGTCCGTCTACGACGCGGGGCTCGACAACCGGACCGAGGCCGATGGCCTGGCGGTCGCGCAGGCATCGCACCTAGTCAGTCCGCTGATGGCGTCCCTGCTGTCGGGTGTCTTCACCGTCAGCGACGCGCAGCTTTACGCCCAGTTGCTCGCGGTCAAGGACGCGACGGGCGTGGAACTCGAGCCGTCGGCCGCCGCTGCCGTCGGCGGTCCCGGCTGGTTGACGCAGTCCCCGGCAGGGCAGGACTACTTGCATCGCCACGCGATCGACCTGAGCCGGTCGACGCACGTCATCTGGGCAACGGGCGGCTCGCTCGTGCCACCGGAAGAACATCGCCGCTTCCAGTCTCATGCTCAAGCCCTCGCGGGTGCCGCACCCAGCGCATGACGCGGTTCAGGCCGGCGACCAGCCCCGTTCGCGAAGACGCGTTAGACTGTCCGGATGGAACAATGCCGTTATTGCCAGAGAATCCGCGATGAATGGGATTGCCACGGTGACGAATGCCGCCGGGCCATCGCCAAGGCGCTGCGCCGGCAGCGCGCGGGCCTGCCCATGGTGGCCGATCGCATCCGCAACGAACTGCCGTCCGGCGCGCCGACCCAGCAGGTGATCGCCGTGCTGTCGCGGCAGCGGCTGCGCGCGCGCCGCGGCAACGAGGAACGCCGGGAACGCAAGGAAATCGACGACGACGTCTGACCTGGCAGCATCGCAGCCTGTCCGCCTCCCTCCGCCCGCGCCTTCGCCGTCGGGCACTCGTCCGTGCGCACCCTCCGCGCCGCGCGCATCCGCCCCGCTCCCTTGCAAATCCGGCAACATCGAATAGGGACGGAAGGCATTTATCTCGAAATTATTACTCCAGCGGCAACGATCTTTCACCAAAACTCACGTTTACCCTAGGTCGGCCGACGCCTACGATGTAATCAACCGCTTACGACATGGTGTCGAACGCGGAAAGCCAACAAACATCGGAGGTCATCATGAAATCGCTCGTTTCCGCAGTCGTTGCCGCTGTCGCCCTGTCCGCCTCGTTCGGCGCATTCGCCCAAAGCACCGTGACCCGCGCCCAAGTGAAGAACGAACTGGTCCAGCTCGAAAGCGCCGGCTACAAGCCGAGCCAGTCGAGCCCGTACTACCCGGCCGACATCCAGGCTGCGCAAGCCCGCGTGCACGGCGCCGACAACAGCGGCTACGGTGCGCAACCGGCCGCGACCGTTCAGGGTGGCGCACCGGTCGCCAAGGTGCAAAACCCGCGCGACTCGGTCTACTTCGGCCACTAAGCCCGCCCCTGCGCGCGCCCGCGCGCAGTTCGCACCGGCAACGAGCCCGTCCCGCGACGGGCTCGTTGCGTTTGCATCGGTCGTATCAGCGGACGCCCGTCACCGGCTTCCGCCCGACGCGACACGACCGGCCGCCTCGTCCGTCCCGCTGCCGGTGCCACTCCCGCCGCCGACCAGTTCCTGATAGCGCACGTACGCGCTCTGCGCGGACGCCTTCGCCGCGTACATCGCCGCGTCGGCCTTGACGAGCAGTTCCTCGGCCGATGCGCCGTCGGCCGGAAACTCGCTGACGCCGATGCTCGCACCGACGGCCACGCGCCGGTCGCCAAATTCCAGTTCCTCGGCCATCACCAGCTGGATGCGCGACGCGACGTCGCCGATCACCGCCGGCGAGCGCACGTCCGCAATCAGCACGATGAATTCGTCGCCGCCGAGCCGCGCGACCATGTCGCCGCCGCGCAGCACGAGGCTCAACCGCTTGGCGACCGCGACGAGCGCACGATCGCCGGCCGAGTGCCCGTGCTGGTCGTTGATCTGCTTGAAGCGGTCGAGATCGACGAACATCACGGCCAGCCCTTCGTGCATCGCGGCCGCCCGCCGGATCGCGGCATCGAGATGCTCCATGAACAGCAGGCGGTTCGGCAGCGCGGTCAACGCATCGTGGCCGGCGAGGTGCGTGAGCTCCAGCTGCTTTGCGCGCAGCATCGCGACCTGCGTGCGAATCTCGACGCGCATGCTGTCGAAACAGCGCGCGAGCACGCCGATCTCGTCGGCGCGCCCGACCGGCAGCTGCTCGGCGGCCGGATCGTCGAACACGTGCGTCGCGGCGCGCGCGAGCGTCTGCAGCGGCCGCGTGATCGCACGCGCGAACAGGATCGCGAGGATCACCGCCATCAGGCTCGACACGAGCACCATCCGGACGATCCGTTCGCCGAGCATGCCGGCCGGCGCCAGCACGTCCGCCAGCGGGCGCCCCATCCCGAGCACGACGAAGCGGTTGCCCTCGTCGTGCCCGAACGGCGTGCGCGCGAACGCGAACATCTGCCCCGGCGCCCCGGCCGGATCGGCAAGGCCATTGAGGGTAACGTTTGTACGTGCGCTGTCGAACAGCGCGCGCGTGACGGCGAAGCTGTCCTGCATCAGCACGCGCCGGCCGCGATCGAAGCCGAACGTCTGCGCCGGATCGGGGTGCACGAGGAAATCGCCCCACTCGTTCGCGAGAAATACCGCGTAGTCTTCCGGCAGATCGCGCTCGAGCCGGTCGAACACGCGCGACAGCTCGACGTCGACGACGAGCGCGCCGACCGTTCGGCCCGACGTGTCGACGACCGGCGTGCCCACGCGCAGGATCGGCAGCCCTTCGGCCGCGTGCGACCCCGTCTCGTGGTTGATCACGATCGGCGACAGGTAGATATGACCGGGTGCCGTCGCGAGCGTATCGAATACGTAGGAAAACTGTCCTTTTTCCTGGAACGCGCTATCAGGCAGCACGACGATGCCGTGCGCATCGCGATCGACGCGAATGCGCTCGAGCCCGAAATCCCCGCGCGCGATCAGGCGGATCTGCAGGTACTCCGGGTGATTTCTCATGAAGCTGTAGAACACCTGCTCGAGCCGTGCGCGTGGCGCGCCATCCCGGTTGTCGCCGCCCGAAACCAGCGCGCTCGACGGCAACTGCGCGAGCACGAGCGCATCGTCCGCGACGTCGGATAGCGCCGTGGTGAAGCGTTGCCCGAGCAGTTGCGTCGACATCAGCAGGCTGTGCTGCGCTTCCTGCACGAGCATCGCGCGGTTCGCGCGATACGTGTAATAGCCGGTCGCGCCGGACGCGATCACGCCGATGCATGCGAACAGCACCGACAGTTTCGACGTGAGCCCGAGCCGGATCATTTTTCGAACCGCTCCGGACGGTCGCCCGACACGATGCGGCTCCACAGCGATTCGCGCCGCGCGATGTCCTCGACGGGCTGGAGCCAGACGAGATGCTGGTGCCCGGTGTCGAGGCCCGGCGGCGGCGCGAGCGTGTTCGCGAGGCCCTGGCGTTCGGTCAGCAGCGCGCCGATCGCCGGTTCGAGCATGTAGTTGATCCATGCGAACGCAAGCTCGGGATGTTGCGCGCCGCGCGTGACGGCCCAGCAGTCGAGCCACGCGAGCGCGCCTTCGTCCGGGATCACGTAGCCGACGTCCGCGCCGGCGCGCCGCAGCAGCTCCACCTGCTGCGTGCCGTAGTTGCCGAACATCAGTGCCGCGCGATGCTGGACGAACAGCGCGGTCGCCTCTTCAGGAAGCGTGTAGTACGTCAGCAGGTTGCGGCGCAGGTCGATCAGCTTGTGCGCGACGGCAAGCGTCTGCGCGGGCGACAGGCGAAACGGATCGGGATAGCCGAGCGCCAGCGCCGTGAACGAAAAATTGTGCTGCGCGCTGTTGAAGTCGAGCACCTTGCCACGGTAGCGCGGATTCCACAGCTCCCGCATCGAGCGCGGCGCGGCCGGCACCTGCTTGCGGTCGTAGATCAGCCCCATCGACGAATACGTAAACGGGATCGCATAGGCGGCGCCCTCTTCCACGAGCCCGTCGATCGTCGCGAGCTGCTGGAAGTTCGGCAACTGCCGCCGCCGGTTCGGGATGCGCGACAGGTCGATCGGCGCGATCAAGCGTTCGTGCGCGTAGCGCTGGATCTCGGCCGTGTTCGCGGCCAGCACGTCGTACGGCGGTGGCGCCGCGCTGTGCATCCGCGCCCACAGTGCTTCGTCGGAGTCGACGAACGTCACTTCGACGCGTACGTGAAATTGCGCCTCGAATGCGCTGACGACGTCGCCGTCCGCATAGCCGGGCCATGCGAGCACGCGCAGCACGTTGTCGTTGACGGTTTCGGGAGAGGCGGCGAACACCGGAAGCGCAGCGGCAAGCAAGCCCGCCGTCAAAATGATGAGCAGCCGGCGCACGGCGATACGTACGCGCGTACGTGCGCCGATTCCCCTGATCAATCGGTCCCCGCGTGAATCGCCCCGTTGCATTCGACTGTCCTTTTTCGAGTCGATGCGATATCCCGCAACAAGACCATAAAAGCTACCGTCGCGCAATTGGAAGAAGCCGTATACGGCGCACGCGCGGCATCATCGACGCCGCATGCCGGTGCCGTTACGGCGCCCCGCTTCCGCTGACCGGACCGAAGAACCTCAGCGCCACGCCTGCGTGAATTCCGCGATCACGCGCGACAGGTGGGCACGCATCGCATCGCGTGCAGCGGCCGCGTCGCGCGCCATGATCGCCGCGAAGATCCGCTGGTGATCCTCCTGCGATGCCTCGCGCAGCGCGCTCGAGTGGAAATGCTCCTCGATCTTGTCCCACAGCGGATCGCTGCGCGCGCAGTCCCACATCGCCGTGACCATGTGCAGCAGCACCGTGTTGCCGGTCGATTCCGCGATGCGCAGGTGGAACTGGCGATCGGCCGCGTCGTACGCGGCCTTGTCGTCCATCTGCTCGCGCATCGTCGTCAACGAGAAAAACAGCCGGTCGAGATCCGCATCCTTGCGCTCGGTCGCCGCGAGCGCCGCGACCTCCGCCTCGATCAGCCCGCGTGCGCGCAGCGTCTCGATCGGCCCCGGGCCGCGCGGCACCTCGAACGTCACCGGTCGCGCGGCATCAGCCGCCGATATGTAGATGCCCGAACCGATCCGCACCTCGACGATTCCCTGCACCTCGAGCGCGATGATCGCCTCGCGCACCTGCGTGCGGCTCACGCCGAACTGGTCGGCCAGGCTGCGCTCGGACGGCAGCCGCGCGCCGGCCTCGAACGCACCGGCGGCCACCATCGCGTGAATCTGCCGCGCAAGGCCGATATAGGAGCGGTCCGCGGCATCGGTATCGCGGCTGGCTGGCTGGCTGGAAAGATCGGTCATCGAAAGGCTCGCAACAGGCTGGCCGGCGCCGTCGCGGCGCCGGATCGCAAAATGGTACACCAATTCCGGCCAGCGTCCGGTTCGGCGTGTTGGCCGGCGTGCCGGGGTGCCTCCCGATGCGCCATGCCGGCCGGCCGCGCGCCGACAACTGGTAAACCACTATCCCGCACAACTGGCATACCAATCATAATCCGCTCACCGGAAACGGGCCGGCACGCTGCCGCCCGTCCGTCCGATGCATCAACCGCCAGCCAGGAGCCGCTCCAGTGAAGATGTCTTTCCGTTGGTACGGCGAGTCCGATCCGGTCTCGCTGCAATACATCCGCCAGATCCCGGGCGTCACGCATATCGTGTCGGCGATCTACGACGAACCCGTGGGCGAAGTCTGGCCCGCACACAAGATCGACGCGCTGAAGGCGACGATCGAACGCGCCGGCCTGCAGTTCGACGTTGTCGAATCGGTGCCGGTCCACGAGGACATCAAGCTCGGCAGGCCGGGCCGCGACCGCCTGATCGACAACTACCGTCAGACGATTCGCCATCTCGGCGCGGCTGGTGTCCGCGTCATCTGCTACAACTTCATGCCCGTCTTCGACTGGACGCGCACCGAGCTCGCGAAGACGCTCGACGACGGCTCGACCTGCCTCGCATTCAGCACCGACGCAGTCGACCGGATCGATCCGGACAACGGCATCGCGCTGCCGGGCTGGGATTCGAGCTACCGGCCCGAACAGTTGCGGGCGCTGCTCGCCGAGTATCGCGACGTCGACGAGGCCGCTCTGTGGGCGAACCTCGAATATTTCCTGAAGGCGATCATCCCCGTGGCCGAGGAAGCCGGCGTGAAGATGGCGATCCACCCCGACGATCCGCCGCGCCCGATCTTCGGGCTGCCGCGCATCGTGAAGAACCGCGACGATCTCGCGCGGATCGTGCGCATCGTCGACACGCCCGCGAACGGGCTGACGCTGTGCTCGGGCTCGCTCGGCGCAGGCCCGCAGAACGATGTCGAGGCGCTCGTGCGCGAATTCGGCGCGATGGGCCGCATCCACTTCGCGCACATCCGCAACGTGAAGGTCGACGCGAACGGCGATTTCGAGGAAACCGCCCACCTGTCGAGCTGCGGCTCGCTCGACATCGCCGCGATCGTGAAGGCGTACCACGACACCGGCTTCACCGGCTACGTGCGCCCCGACCACGGCCGCATGATCTGGGGCGAGACGGGCAAGCCCGGCTACGGCCTCTACGACCGCGCGCTCGGCGCGGTCTACCTGAACGGCCTGTGGGAAGCGCTCGCGAAGTTCGACCGCACGCCGTCGCACACCACGCGATAACCCGCCCATCGAGGCGGCCGGCGCAGCGGATCGCCGGCCGCCCGTCACGACATTCCGCGAGGAGACACCGCATGCCACGCATCCGATGGGCCATGATCCTGATGTGCTTCCTGGCCAACGTCATCAACTTCATCGACCGCGCGAACCTTGCGATCGCGGCGCCCAGCATCCGCGCCGACCTCGGCCTCGACGCGGTCGGCATGGGGCTCGTGCTGAGCGCGTTCTTCTGGACCTACGCGTTCCTGCAGTTGCCGGCCGGCTGGTTCATCGACAAGGTCGGCGTGCGCGTGAGCCTCGCGCTCGCGGTGGGCTGGTGGTCGGTGTTCACCGTCGCGACGGGCGCCGCGCGCGGCCTCGCGCAGCTCGTCGGCGTGCGACTGATGCTCGGCGTGGGCGAAGCGGCCGCGATCCCGTCGTTCGCGAAGGTCGCGTTCAACTGGTTCCCGCGCAGCGAACGCGGGCTCGCGAGCAGCATCTTCGACAGCGGCTCGCGCGTCGGCTCCGCGCTGTCGCTGCCGCTCGTCGCCTGGCTGATCTCGATCGTCGGCTGGCGCGGATCGTTCGTGATTACGGGCGGCATCGGCATCGTGTGGGCACTGGCGTGGTGGTTCATCTATCGTGACCCGGAACGCTATCGCGCGATCGCGCCCGATGCCGTCGATGCATTGCTCGCGCAGCGCGGCGCTCAGACCGTTGCGGCCGCAACCGACGGCGCGAGGGTGTCGTGGCTCGACCTGTTCCGCTACCGCACCGTGTGGGGGATGATGATCGGCCTGTTCTGCCTGAACTTCGCGATCTACTTCTTCATCACGTGGTTCCCGAGCTACCTGCTGCAAGCGCGCGGCTTCTCGCTCGCGTCGCTCGGCACGTGGGGCATGCTGCCCGCGCTGCTCGCGATTCCGGGCGGCTGGCTCGGCGGCTATGTGTCGGACAGCCTGTTCCGCCGCGGCTGGAGCGCGACCGCCGCACGCAAGACCTGCCTCGTGCTCGGGATGCTGCTGTCTTCGTCGATCGCGCTGTCGGCCTTCGTCGAGAACGTCTGGGCGTGCCTTGCGCTGTTCGCGCTCGCGTATGCCAGCCTGTCGTTCGCGGGCGCCAACGTGTGGACGCTCGTCGGCGAAGTCGCGCCGACGCCGGCGCATGTCGCGTCGCTCGGCGGCATCCAGAACTTCGCGGGCAATCTCGCGGGGATCTTCATCACGACGTTCACGGGCGTGATGCTGTCGATCACGAAAGGCTCGTTCGTCGTGCCGCTCGCGGTGGCCGGCGCGTTGTGCGTGGTCGGCGCGCTGTCGTACCTGTTCATCGTCGGCAAGGTCGAGCCGTTGCCGCCGCTGCGTGGCGGTGCGAACCGGCAGAATGTGGAGCCGAACGCGGCCTGACGCAGCGGGAAAGCGCGGCCGACGCGCCTGCGCTTTCTTTTTCGGGCCGCGCATCGGACAATGAGCCGCGCCCGCCGGCGCGGCGCCAGTCCGGCCCGCGCGTGGCGACGGCGCGCGCCACCCTCGCCGATGAAACGCTACGAAACCCTCGCCCACACGATCGCCGACGACATCCGCAACGGCAACCTCGCCGTCGGCACGCGCCTGCCGTCGCTGCGGCAGATCATCGCACAGCACGGCGTGAGCCAGTCGACGGTGTTTCGCGCGTACTACCTGCTCGAACAGTGGGGGCTGATCCGCGCACGCGAACGCTCGGGCTACTACGTCGCGCCGGGCGCAACGCCGCAGGCGAGCCCGGCTGCCAGGCGCCGCACAGGACGGGCCGGCGCCACGCGCAAGGTCGACATCAGCAGCCTCGTGTTCTCCGTCCTCGACGCGGCCACGCAACCCGGCATCGTGCCGCTCGGCTCCGCATTCCCGTCGCCGCAACTGTTTCCGTTACCGCGTCTCGCGAAATCGCTCGCGCAGGCCACGCGGCTCGTCAGCCCGTGGAGCACGGTCGTCGACCTGCCGCCCGGCAACGAGGCGCTGCGCCAGCAGATCGCACGGCGCTATCTCGCGACGGGCATCTCGCAGCCCATCGACGAGATCGTCGTCACGAACGGCGCGCTCGAAGCGCTGAACCTGTGCCTGATGGCCGTTACGCGGCCAGGCGACGTCGTGGCCGTCGAAGCGCCCGGCTTCTATGCGGCGCTGCAGGCGATCGAACGGCTCGACCTGCGCGCGGTCGAGATTCCGGTCGATCCGCGCACGGGCCTCGATCTCGATGCGCTCGCGAACGCGCTCGACCGGCACGACATTCGCGCGTGCTGGTTCATGACCAATTTCCAGAATCCGACCGGCGTCACGCTGTCTACCGAAAAAAAGCGGGCGCTGGTCGAGTTGCTCGCCGCGCGCGACGTGCCGCTGATCGAGGACGACGTATACGGCGAGCTGCATTTCGGCCCCGACTATCCGCTGCCCGCGCGCGCGTTCGATCGGCATGGACTCGTGATGCACTGCAGTTCGTTCTCGAAGACGCTTGCGCCCGGCTACCGGATCGGCTGGGCCGCCGCCGGCCGGTTCGCGGAGAAGGTGCAGCGGCTCAAGCTGATGACGACGCTGTCGGCCAGCATTCCCGCGCAGGCCGGCATCGCGAACTATCTCGAGCATGGCGGCTACGACCGGCACTTGCGCAAGCTGCGCGGCGCGCTGCACACGCAGCTCGACCGGATGGACGACGCGCTGCGGCGCTGGCTGCCGCCTGGCGTCGAGTGGGTGCGGCCCGAAGGCGGCTATTTTCTGTGGCTCGCGTTTCCCGACGCGATCGACGCGATGGAGTTGCATCGGCAAGCGATCGCGCGCGGGATCAGCTTTGCGCCGGGCCCGCTGTTTTCGGCCGCGCACGGCTTCGAGCGTTGCGTGCGCGTGAACTTCGGCCATCCGTGGAGCCGCGACATCGAGCGCGCGATCCGCGTGCTCGGCGAGCTGGTCGCGCAGCCGTCGGTCCGCAAGGGCGGTTGAATCGCACACGATGCACGCGGTGGGCCACCTGCGTCATGGCCGCCATGCATGCAATCCGCACGCAGGTTACAGTGCTGATCCCACCGCCCCTTCATGATGTCCCATGAGTCAACTGCCCTACCTCGATCACGACGCGCTGTTGAAACTGACGGCCGAAGCGGCGCACGTCACGCAGCCGTGCACCTGCACGAAAACGCCGCTCGCCGGATGGACGACCCTGCCGCTGTCGCTGCAGGACGCGCAACTGACCGAAGTCGCCACGCTCGCGCCGCCCGGTGATACGGAGCCGACCTACGCCGAATATCATCCGGGCGGCACACGCTACGCGTCGGACGACGCGCCGATCGCGCTGCGCCATTTCCCGTACAACCGCTGCACCGTCAGCCGCTGCCGCTCGTGCAGCCGCCTGTTCCTGCGCTACCAGGAAGGCGGCGGCTACTTCATCGACCAGCGCATCCGCGCGCTCGATCCGGCGCTCGTCGTCGACGCCGACGCGTAAACACCCGTCACGGGCATGCACGCATGCCCGGTCCGCGCCGGCCCGCACCGACGTCTCGCCGGCCATCTGCTGCGCCCTTTTCGTCCCGATCTGCTGCTTGTCCCGCCGCCCCGCGTTCCCTACGCTGTCTCCGGTTGCCTGACACCCGTCGCAACGCCCCCCTGAGCCGCGCGCATCGCGCCGTGGCTCTCCTCGCGTATCACGTCATGTATCGATACACCGTTTTCGACCGGGCGCTCGTGCACAGCCGCGCCGCCCAGTTTCGCGACCAACTCGAGCG
Source organism: Burkholderia sp. D-99 (assembly GCF_011605345.1). Lineage (GTDB taxonomy): Bacteria > Pseudomonadota > Gammaproteobacteria > Burkholderiales > Burkholderiaceae > Burkholderia. The sequence continues at coordinate 473,358 of NZ_JAAOXM010000001.1, read as the reverse complement.
CTGGCAGCACGGCACGCTGAGCGAAGACGCGTTCCGGCCGCTGCGCCTGCAGAACGGCTGGTATGTGCAGCGCCACGCGCCGATGCTGCGCGTGGCCGTCCCGTACGGCGAACTGTCGAGCGCGCAGCTGCGCGTGCTCGCGCGGATCGCGCGCGACTACGACGTGCCCGACGACGCCACCTACCGCGCCGCATGCGACGCGCAGGCGTTGCTCGGCACGCTGCGCCTGCCGACCCGCAGCGCGCACTTCACGACGCGCACCAACGTGCAGTTCAACTGGATTCCGCTCGCGAAGGCCGCCGACGTGATGGACCTGCTCGCGACCGTCGACATGCACGGCATCCAGACGAGCGGCAACTGCATCCGCAACATCTCGTGCGACGAGCGCGCCGGCGTCGCGCCGGACGAGATCGCCGATCCGCGCCCGTTCGCCGAAGTGATGCGCCAGTGGACGACGCTGCACCCTGAATTCGCGTTCCTGCCGCGCAAGTTCAAGATCGCGATCACCGGGTCGGCCGAAGATCGTGCCGCGACCGACTGGCACGACGTCGGACTCAAGCTCGTGCGCGACGACGCGGGCGCTCTCGGCTTTCGCGTGAGCGTCGGCGGCGGGATGGGCCGTACGCCGACGATCGCGACGCTGCTGCGCGCGTTCCTGCCCTGGCAGCACGTGATGAACTACATCGAGGCGATCGTCCGCGTGTACAACCGCTACGGACGGCGCGACAACAAGTACAAGGCGCGAATCAAGATCCTCGTGAAGACCGAGGGGCAGCGCTACATCGACGACGTCGAGGAGGAGTTCCGCCAGATCGTCGATCACGACGGCGGGCTGCACACGATTGCCCAGGTCGAACTCGACCGCATCGCCGCTTCGTTCGTCCCTCCGAGGCTCAAGCCGCGCACGGCCGGCCTGCGCGACGCGAACCTGCGCGTGTCCGCCCAGGCCGCACGCCATCCGGCCTTCGCGCGCTGGCTCGCACGCAATGTCGCCGACCACCGCGACCCGGCGCTGCGCATCGTCACGCTGTCGTTCAAGCGCCGTCTGCAGGCGCCGGGCGACGCGTCGCCGGACCAGCTCGACGCGCTCGCCGATCTCGCCGACCGTTTCTCGGCCGGCGAGGCGCGCGTCACGCACACGCAGAATGTCGTGCTGCCGTGGGTGCATGTCGACGACCTGTTCCTGCTGTGGGAAAACGCCCGCGCGATCGGGCTCGCCAGCGCGAACGTCGGACTCCTGACGGACATGATCGCGTGCCCGGGCGGTGACTTCTGCGCGCTGGCGAACGCACGCTCGATCCCGATCGCCGACGCGATCACCGAGCGCTTCCAGGATCTCGACATGCTGCACGACGTCGGCGACATCGACCTGCACATCAGCGGCTGCATCAATTCATGCGGCCATCATCACAGCGGCCACCTCGGCATCCTCGGCGTCGACAAGGACGGCGCCGAGTGGTACCAGGTCACGCTCGGCGGCTCGGACGGCTCGACCGCGAGCGGCCCCGCACGGCCGGGCAAGGTGATCGGTCCGTCGTTTTCGGCGGACGAGATCGTCGATGTCGTCGACGCGATCGTCAACGCCTACCTCGACGCGCGGATCGATGACGACGGCCGCAGCGAACGATTCATCGACACCGTACGCCGCATCGGCATGGAACCCTTCAAGGCCGCCGCGAACGACGCGCGCCATCAGGTGGAGCACGCATGAAGCAGGAATACCCGAGCGCACGTATCCGGCTGCTGACGCCGGATGAACACACCGCCGACACGCCATCGCACGACGCCGCGACGCTGACGATCGGCAACGACGAGGAACTGCCGCCGCTTGCCGCGCAAATCGCTCAGGCCGCGCGCATCGACCTGCAGTTTCCGTCGTTCACCGATGGCCGTGCATACAGCCAGGCGTACCTGCTGCGCAAGCGCTACGGCTTCGCCGGCGACCTGCGCGCGACCGGCGACGTGCTGGTCGACCAGTTGTTGCTGATGGAGCGCACGGGGTTTTCGAGCGCGGTGCTCGGCGACGGCACGGACATCACGGCCGCGCGGCGGCAGCTCGACCGGTTCCCGGGCTTCTATCAGCGCGATGCGAGAGAGGCGATGCCGCAGCAGAACGCGGCAACGCAAGCCGGAAAATGAAACGGGCGGCACGCTGGCCGCCCGTACGATGAACCGGAAAGGTCCGGCCGGCCCCCGCCGCGAAGCGGGCGCCGGCGTTCAGCGCGCCGCCACCGGCTTGCCGAACGCGCCGAGAATCTTCTTCTCGAGCGCGATGTAGTCACGGCCGAAGTGGTGATCGCCCTGCGTCTTGATCACGTCGGCGCCCGTGTTCACGAGTGCCGGACACATCGTGTCCTTCTCTTCCGCGCCATAGAAGCACTGCACGAGCTGCGGCGGCACCTTCGCGAGTTCCGGCGCGACCTTCAGCGCCTTGTCGCTCGCCGGCATGCCGAGCCAGCCCGTCACGCGGATCTGGAAATCGGCGGCCGGCGCGAAGCCGAGCAGCGACATCACGGCGACCTTGTCGCGCAGGTCGGCCGGCAGCCGGTTGTACGCGAACGGCATCACGTCGGCACCGAACGAGTAACCGACCAGCGCCACGCGATTCGCATGCCAGCGCGCCATGTAGGTGCGCATCACGCGCGCGAGATCGCGGCTCACCTGCGCGGGCGGTTTCTCGCTCCAGAAATAGCGCAGGCTGTCGATGCCGACCACCGACACGCCGTCGCGCTGCAGCGCCTCGGCGATCGTCTTGTCGAGATCGCGCCAACCGCCGTCACCCGAGATCACGATCGCGAGCTGGCCGTTGCCGCCCTTGGCCGGCAGCTCGACGAGCGGCAGATCCGACACATCGAGTTCGTCGCCGCTGGTGGTGTCCCGCAGATGCGACGTGACGAGCGACACGAGCTTCGTGTTGTCGCCCGCGGCTGCCGTTTCGACGAAACCCGGCATCGCGCGGCGCACGATCGTCGGATCGGGCGGGCACGGCTTGAAGCGCGGATCGAGCTTCGCGGCCGGGTCGACCGATACGACGCCCGCGATCGTGTTCTCCGGCGCCATCGACAGGATCTGCTTCGCGATCGCACCGCCCTGGCCCACACCCGCGACGATCGGCGTGAAATAACGCGACGACTGCGCGAGACGTTCGAGCTGGTGGCTGACCGCTTCGGCGTCGCCGTCGAGGTGGTGGCAAGTCTCCTGCTTCGCGGCGAGATTCGTCGCATAGCGCTCCGAATCGACGCCGACCGTCATCGCACCGGCCTTCGCGAGCGCATCGGCGGCCTGCTGGTCGGCCGCATTCCAGCCGGCCTCGCGCGAGAACAGCACGACGAAGCCGCGCAGCGGCCCGCTGGGTTTGGTCACGGTGACGGGCCCGTAGCGGCCGCCCGATACGGTTTCAGCCTTCATTGCGGCCGGCTGCGTGGCGCACGCGGCGCCGGCCAGCATCATTCCCGCGCAGGCGGCTGCCGCCCGCGCGATTCCCTTCTTCAAACTCATGAGCGCCGACCTCCAGCCAGCAATGACAGATCCGCAAGCGTGACGAACACGCCGACCGAGCCCGAGGCCGCGAGATAACGCGGCTCCCAGTGCGGTTCGAACTTGCTCTTGAAAGCGCGCAAGCCGCGGAAGTTGTAGAAGCGGCCGCCGAAGCGCCAGACCATCAGGCCGAGCCGGTGCCACGGCGACGGCATCTTCGCCGCCCCCATCCCCGAGAACGGCGCGATGCCCAGGCTCAGCTTGCGGAAACCCGCTTCCTTCAGATGCAGCGCGAGCTGCGTGAACAGATACTCCATCGCGTACGGCGACGCGTCCGGCAGATGGCGCATCACGCCGACCGTCGCCTCGGTGTTGAGGTCGGTCGTCATGAACGTGACGAACGCGATCGGCTTGTCGGCCTGCCGCACGAGCATCACCGACTGCGTCGCAAGATAACCGTCGTGGAACGCGGCCACCGAAAAGCTCTTCTCGCGTGCATCGCGGCTGTCGAGCCAGCCGTCGGAGATGTCGCGCAGCGCCGGCAGCGCGGCCGGCACGTCGTCCGGCGCGATCACCTCGACCGTCAGCGCATCCTTGTCGCCGCGGCGCAGCGCGTAGCGCAGGTGCGACCGGTTCGAGCCCTTCAGGTCGAACCGGTCGAGTGCGATATGCGCTTCCTCGCCGAGCTTCATCAGCGTGAGGCCTGCGTCGAGATACAGCGGCAGCGCGTTCGCGCGCACCTGGTAGAACGCCGCGCGACCGCTGTGCGCATGGGCGAGCGCGATGAACTTGCTGATCAGCGCCGGCCATTCCTCGCGCGGCCCGACCGGGTCGTGCAGCGCAGCCCACGTGCGGCCGTTCTTGGCATACATCAGGAAGGCCTGGCGCGATTCCGAAAACAGGAACGACTTGTCGCCCATCAGCGCGAGGCCCGCATCGCTGCATTCCTGCGCGCGGATGATCCGTTCGGCGTCGAACAGGTCCTGCGGCACGGGCTTCACGAACCGGCCGGGCGCCGGGCGCAGCAATTGCCACAGCGCGAACAGCGCAACGAACACGCCGGACGCAAGCGTCGCACGCAGCGCACGCGGCGCACGCGCGTCGAACGAGAAATGCGACCACAGCTCGCGCGTGTACGGCACGTCGCGGAATGCGAAGAACAGCACCCACACGGCCAGCATCAGCACCATCGTCACCGACACGAACCAGCTCACCGTGAAGCGCTCGGCGAGCAGCGAAGAATGGCGATTGAAGCGGCGACGGCTGACGAGCAGCAGCACCAGCAGCGTGCCGAGCACGCCGGCCTCGACGAACGCGAGGCCTTTCGCCAGCGACAGCGCGAGGCTTGCGAGCGTCAGCGCGAAGGTCATCCACCAGGCGCCGTCGAGGCGACGCAGCAGCCCGCGCGCGACGAACAGCAGCGCGACGCCGAGCACGCTGCAGATCACCTGCGAGCCTTCGAGCACCCACAGCGGCACGAGGTGGCGCAGGATCGCGATCCGGTGCCAGAATGCGGGCGTCGCGCTCGAGATCACCAGCATCCCGCCCACCGCGAACGTCACGAGGCTCAGGAACACCGGCGCGAGTTGCGACACGCGCACGGCCTGCCGCGTCACCAGCCGGCGCCGCAGCGCGCGGCCCTCGAAACCGGCCAGCAGGCCTGCCGACAGCACGAGCGGCACGCCGAAATAGATGGCGCGATACGCGATCAGCGCGGCGACCATTGCGTGCGGGGGCACTTCGCGACCGAGCGTGAAGACCATCGCGGCTTCGAACACGCCGATCCCGCCCGGCGTATGGCCGATCATCCCGAGCAGCAGCGCGGCTGCGTACACCGTGATGAAGGTCGGGAAGCCGACCGGCGCGGCCGGCAGCAGCACCCACAGCGTCAAGCCCGCCGCGACGACGTCGAGTACCGCGTAGACGACCTGCGCGACGAGATCCCGCCGTGCCGGCACGTCGAACGATAGCCACTTGAAGCGCGTGACGACCGGGCGTGCCGTGTTGCCGCACATCACGACCATCGCGGCCAGCACCACGAGCAGCGCCGCGCCGGCCCACGTCAGCACGCCGGGCGCGACGTGCAGCATCGCGGCGAGCGCCTCCGGCACGCAGACCATGCCGACCGCCGTCATCAACACCATGGCGAGCGCCAGCGTGCCGCTCGTGAACACCGTCATCCGGCCGATCTGCGCGGGCGTGACGCCCGACACGCCGTACACGCGTGCGCGGACCGCGCCGCCCGTCAATGCGCCGAAGCCGGTCGCGTTACCGAGCGCGGAGCCGGCGATCGCGCCGATCCACAACGCGACACGCGGCACCTTCGCGGCGACGTAGCGCAGGCCGACCGCGTCGCGGGCGACGAGTGCGAGGTAACTGAGGGCCGTCGCGGCCAGCGACGCACCCCACTCGCCGGCGGACATGTGACGCAACTGGCGGATCACCGACCGGTAGTCGACGGATTCCGACAGGTGCTGGAAAACCACGATCAGCAGCAGGCCGATGCCGAGCGCAAGCAGCGGCGACAGCACACGCTCGTGGCGGATCAGCGCCCGGACACGGGCGATCACCGCCGCGGCGCGGCCGGGCGAACCAGAGTGGCGGGAAGACATAGATTATTCAGTGGTGGTGCATAGCGTGTCGCGGCGCAAGGAGGCCAGGCGGCGACGAATCTGGTTGTTCTGCGTGGGCGGTCGGCCGGAAGAAATGGCAAGGAGCGCCTGAATCAGAACTTACAAGTATACGGGTCTTATATTACAAAATCTTTCACGCGCTCGTTGTGCGGATTTGTAGCGCCGCGTGTATCAATGTCGTATCAAAATCGACGACCGATCACGCGCGAGGTGCGCATCATACCGGGAACCGACGGGGATTTTTCATCGGATGAATGACTTGTGATGCATTTGGGAGAAAACTGCCCGAACGGTGCGCCGCGACGAGCACGAATCCGCAAGCCCGAGCGGGCTCACTTAAATGGGGTCAAATATTTTCGGGCTAGCGGGTCATGTTTTGCCGGCACGCCGCCGCCCACGCGTGCAGGGATGCCGGGACGATCCGATATCAAACAAACAGGCTTGCCATGACGGCCGCGGCTCAACGCGTCAAGTCGTCGGGCAGACGAAACGGGACGCTCGCCGCGGCCAGGCGCGGTGCTTACCGCTTCAGGCGCACCACGTACAGGCCGGGAGCGTTCGGATAGACGCTCAGGCTGAAATTCGGCGGAGTCGAAATGAGGTTCCCCTGGATCGCCGGCTTGTACGCGACCGTTCCGCTCGATACGTCTGCCAGCTCAACGACCGGCGGGAATGGATCGGGAATGAGGTTCGACGTGAAGTTCAGGGTCAGCTTCCGGTCGGACATTTCATAGAAACCGCCATACGCCTTGATCTCGTAGATCACGTCGGCCTGCACGCCTGCGGGAACCGGATCGGGCTTGCCCAGACACACCGTCCCGTCACGGACCACGCCGTCCTGCGGCGTCTTGAACGTATACGTCGCCACGCCGTCGTCGGTCACGAGCGTCATGGTTGCATTCGGGATCGTGCTCTTCGTCAGCTGTATCGACTTGTAGCCGCTCGGACACTTGAATGGGGTGGTTTGATCGGTCGACGTGGTATCCGTTCCCGCACCGGTCGAGCCGTTATTGCTGTTGCTGGTGTTGCCAGTGTTGGTGCTGCTGCTGTTGCCGGTTGCCGTGGCGCCGCTACCGTCACCATCGCCACCCCCACATCCCGCCAGCAATACCGCCGCTCCGATCACGGTTGCCAGACACAGTCGATTCATTTTCATTTCCTTTTGTTTGAATTGTTAAATACAGCCAATTACTGATGTTGCATGCCCTGCTAGATCGATGCGGGCCGTTCCCCTCTTGGCGGGCTACGCCCGCTTTCGTCTCATGGGCGTTGGTTGACGATGATCCGCGCCGACTGGCCGGACCCGAAATTCGGATTCCCGTTGATTTAACCGGCCTGCTGCGTATTGACGAGAATCGGCGAGTTATTCAGGATCGTGCCGTTCATCTGAACGTCGAACTGGTTATAGATATTGACCGATACGCGAGCGCCGGCAGGCTTGCCGATATTCACCTCCGGCAAACCGTTTTGCGTCTGGATCACGTGGGTGGGCGTGCCCGGCGTCAGCGCGAGCGAAGGCGCGCCGGCCTGCGATGCGGCCGCGATCAGCCGGCCCGAACCGCCGAGTGCGCGCCGGCCGGCACGGCGCTCGCCGGAAGCAGTCTTCCCCGAAGCAGCAGCCGTCTCTTCGACAACCACCACCATTCCCCGGAATCTGGAATACACCAGACGGCAGGTCTTCTTGTTCATCGTTCTTTATTGGACTTCTTTTCAGATCGATGAACGGTAGCAAAGCAATCGTCAGCAAACCATAGGGCGACTGTCAACAATTGCCAAACGTTGTAAAGATATGAAGCAATGCCTTTTTTGGATGCTTCTTATTCCCCACCACTTCAAATCAATTCATACGATTTTGATTGCAATTAATCAGAATTCGCTTTCATTGATTCTCGATTTATCTCATCTCAGGCAAGAATTGTCCCGATATCGCACTGCGTGTCGATAATCGGGAAACAGTCAGAATGTCTTGCCAGCCATTCGCCACATCGGGCTATTCGGCCTTGGTTTGCATTCTTACGGGCGCCACAGCACGCGCGCGCACACTCATCACTTCCCCCGCTCATGCGCTGCCAGCCCGATCGCCTTGTAGTCATAAGTCGGATAGAACTCCGTCCGGTACGCGCCCCACGCCGTATCCTCGAGCACCCGATTCACTTCACGCACCCGCGACGCGGGCAGCCGCAGCACGACGATCTGCCCGATCCCCATCGCCACGGTCCAGCTCACCACTTCGACGCCCGGCGGCGGAAACGCCTTGTAGAACCCCTGCTTCGCCAACTGCGCGTTCAGCTCGGCGAGCGGGCGCGACTGATCGTGTTTCAGGAAGACCGTGAGCAGCACCGCATTGTCGGGTGTTGCCGCGTCCGTGCCGGCCGGCACGGTCGAGGTCTGGGCGATGGCCGGTGCGCGGCAAAGCGCGACAGCAATGGCAAGCGAAACGGTGACACCAAGCGCGCGCAACGAAAACGGAATAGTCGGCATGACGTGACTCCGTCGACACAGGATGGAGCCGCCATCATGCACCGTCCCGCGCGTCGCTGCCGGCGGCCGCGCTACGCCACCCCCGCACGCTCCCGCAGCACGTCGATAAACGCGCGCAGCTTCGCCGGCACGTGCTTGCGATTCACGTAATACAGCCACATCGGCGGCAGCGTCCGGCACGCGCCCGGCAACACCTCGACGAGCGCGCCGTCGCGCAGGTCCTGCTCGATCCGCTCGCGCATGAACGCAAACGCGATCCCGACACCGGCGCGCGCCGCGTCGATCACCGCATCGGCATCGTTCGTCACGAATACGCCTTCCGGATCGAGATCGACATCGCGGCGCCCGTCGTGCAGCAGCCATTTGTGCAGCCGCCCGCTCTCCGAAAACCGAAAGCGGATACATGCATGCCGCTCGAGCGCCGCGATCGACGCAGGCGTGCCGTGCCGCGCGAGATAGCCGGGCGATGCGACGAGCGCGCACGACAGCGCAGGCGCGATCCGCACGCCGATCGTGCCCGGCTGCAGCCGGTCGGCGAGACGAATGCCCGCGTCGAAGCCGTCCTTCGCGATATCGACGAGTTCGTTCTCGTAGCGGATCTCGAGCCGCACTTTCGGATAACGCTCGCGGAATACGGCGAGCACCGGCGCGATCACAAGCGTGCGCGCCAGCGGCAGCGCGGTCACGCGCAACACGCCGCTCGGCTCGCTGCGCGCATCCTTCAGCTCGTCGCGCGCCTGCACGACCTGCCGGTACGCGGGCTCCGTCTGCCGCCAGTAGCGCTGCCCGGCTTCCGTCAGGCTCACGCCGCGCGTGCTGCGATTGAACAGCTTCACGTTCAGCTCGCCCTCGAGCTGCCCGATCGCGAGGCTGACGGCAGCCGGCGTCAGGCCAAGCGTGGCGGCCGCCCGCGTGAAGTTGCCGGCCGTCGCGACCGTCATGAACACGTGCAGCCCGGCCATCGGATCGCGTCGGCTCATCATTAGAAAAACTTGAAACTCTTTCGAGTGGAATGCGGATTCTCCCATATACCGCAACTGCCTACACTGGCCCTGTCGCGTCACCGGAGCATCGAATGGACCCGCTCACCACCCCCCTGCCGCTCGCAGCCGCCCGCCGTACGATCGAAACCGCACTCGCGCATGCCGCATCGTTGCAGGTCGCGGGCATCGCCGTCGCGATCGTCGATGCGGGTGCGAACCTGCTCGCGTTCGTGCGCACCGACGACTGTTTTCTCGGGGCGATCGACCTCGCGCAGCGCAAGGCGCTGACGGCGGTCCGCTTCCGTGTATCGACCGGCGCGCTCGGCGCGATGTCGGGCGACGGTCCGCTGCGCGGGATCGAGCACAGCCACGGCGGGCTCGTCACGTTCGGCGGCGGCGAACCGCTCGTCGACGGCAGCGGACGCTGCGTCGGCGCGATCGGCGTGTCGGGCGGCAGCGTCGACGAAGACACCGCGATCGCCCGGCACTGCCGCGACCGCTTTCAGGCCACCTTCCACTCCACGAGGTAAGCACATGACCCAGAAACGCATCCTCATCACCGGCGCAGGCACCGGCTTCGGCCGCGAAGTCGCGCTTCGGCTCGCCGCACGCGGTCACGACGTGACGGCCGGCGTGCGCGTCACCGTCGAGATCGATGCACTGACGGACGCCGCCGCGCAACGCGGCACCGCACTGCGCGCCATCAAGCTCGATGTCACGTCGGCCCACGATCGCGCTCGCGCGGCCGAGCTCGACTTCGACGTGCTCGTGAACAACGCGGGCGTCGGCGAAGCAGGCGCGCTCGTCGACCTGCCGGCCGGGATCGTCCGCGACCTGTTCGACGTCAACGTGTTCGGGCCGCTCGAGCTCACGCAGCAAATCGCGCGCGGAATGCTGGAGCGCAAGCGCGGCAAGATCGTGTTCGTGTCGTCGATCGCGGGCCTGATTACCGGGCCGTTCACGGGCGCCTATTGCGCATCGAAGCATGCGATCGAATCGATCGCCGAGGCGATGCACGCGGAGCTGGCGCCGCACGGCATTCGCGTCGCGACCGTGAACCCCGGCCCGTACAGCACCGGCTTCAACGACCGGATGATGGAGACCACGAAGCGCTGGCACGATCCGGCCGTCCACACCGTGACACCCGAGCAGCTGACGTTCCCGCTCGAACAGCACGACCCGGAAGAGATGATCGCGAAGATGGTCGACGTGATCGAAAGCGACGGCGGCGCATTCCGCAACCTGCTGCCGCAGTCGTCGGAAGCGTTCGTCCGTGCCGAACAGGCGCGCGCCTGGGATCGTCAGCAGTGATGTAAACCGGCGGCGGCCGGCGGTTCACGCAGGAACGCGACGCCCGCCGCCCGGCCTGTCGCGCGCCGCGTTCGCGGTCGCCAGCCGTCCCGACGGCCCGGGCCGCCGCAGGCCAGCGCGTCGCCGAAGCCGGGCCCGCATGCCGGCGGGCCGCGTCAAGTCGCGCCGCCCGCGGTCAGTACACGTCGCGCATGTAGCGGCGCGCCTTCGCGAGCCGCGCGACATAGTCGCTCGCATCGTCGTCCGACATGCCGCCGTGCTCGGCGACCACTGCCTTCAGTGCCGTATCGACGTCCTTCGCCATCCGCGCGGCGTCGCCACACACGTAGAAGTGCGCGCCTTCCTCCAGCCACGCGAACAGCTCGGCGCCCTGCTCGCGCATCCGGTCCTGCACGTAGATCTTGTCGGCCTGGTCGCGCGAGAACGCCAGATCGAGCCGCGTCAGGAAGCCGCTGTCGTGCATCGCGCCCAGCTCGTCGCCGTAGTAGAAATCGGTCTGCGCATGCTGCTCGCCGAAAAACAGCCAGTTGCGCCCGCGCGCGCCGCGCGCCTGCCGCTCGTGCAGGAAGCCGCGGAACGGCGCGACGCCGGTGCCGGGGCCGACCATCACGATCGGCACGTCGCCGTTCACCGGCGGCCGGAAATGCGCGGACTTCTGCACGAACACGGGCACGCGGCCGTCCTCCGCACGATCGGCGAGGAACGTCGACGCGACGCCTTTGCGCGCGCGCCGGCCGTTGTGATAACGCACGGCCGACACGGTCAGGTGGATCTCGCCCTGGTGCGCGCTCGGGCTCGACGCGATCGAATAGAGACGCGGCTGCATCCGCTTCAGCATCCCGACCAGCTCCGTGCCCGACAGCTCGACCGGAAACTCGTGCAGCACGTCCGCGAGCTGCTGCCCCCACAGCCATTGCTTGAGGTCGCTCTTACGGTCGTCGCCGAGCAGCGACTTCAGCGCGCCGTTCGCGCTGCGCGACGCGATGAAGGCGAGCGCGTCCGGATGCGGACGCGTGATGTCGAAGTGGCGCGCGAGTGCATCGCCGAGGCGCATGTCGCCGGCGCCCGCCACCGACACCGGCGCATCGGCCTTCAGCGCGGTGACGGACAGCAGTTCGTCGACCAGTTCCGGGCAGTTGGTCGGCCACACGCCGAGCGCGTCACCGGTTTCGTATTCGAGGTTCGCGCCTTCGGTCGACAGCGACACGTAGCGCGTGTCCTTCGCTGCGCCCGGACGGTTGAGCCGCAGGTTCGCGACGAGCTTCGACGGCGCCGGATGCGCCTTCGTCGGCAGCAGCCCCGACGGGCTCAGGCCGCCGGCCGGCACCGCGTGCAGCGCGGCATCGGCCTCCTTGATCCGCGCAACGACGCGTTCGAGCCACTGGTCGGCGTCGCGCTGGAATTCGACGTCGCAATCGACGCGTGCGCAGAGACGCGCCGCGCCGAGTTCCGCGAGTCGCGCGTCGAGCCGGCGGCCGTGGCCACAGAACTGGTCGTAGTTGCGGTCGCCGAACGCGAGCACCGCGAAGTGCACGCCGTCGAGGGGCGCGGCGCTGCCGGCCTGCAGCGCTTCCCAGAATTCGCTGCCGTTGTCGGGCGCATCGCCGTCGCCGAACGTGCTCGTCATCAGCAACACGTATTGCGCGCCGGCGAGCGACGCCACCGGATAGTCGGACATGCACGCGGTGCGGATCTCGAAGCCCGCGTTCATCAACTGCGTCGCGTAATCCTCGGTCAACGATTCGATGTTGCCGGTCTGCGACGCCCACAGCAGCACGACCTTCGGCCGCGTGCGCACGATCCGCACGCCGCCGGACGCAGCGGCATCGGCCGGCAGCGCGGGCGCCGCGGCACCCGGCAAGCTCGCCGGCAGCGAGCGGCTGAACAACCCGGCGAGCATCCCGTCGAGCCAGAACCGCACCGGCGGCGTGAGCGGCGCGCCGGCCGGCAGCACCGGCACGCTGCCCTCGCGCCGGCCGGCGCTTGCCTTCAGCCCGCTGACGAGCCCGGCCACGTACAGCCGTTCGTTGTCCGTCAACGGCGGCGGCGCGAGGTCGGCAACGCCGAGCGCGGCCGCGAAAGTGTCGATGTCTGCCATATCGGATTCCTGTGAAGCAGTCGCCTGCACCGTCGCCGGCGCGGGCCGCGCGTCGGCGGCAAGTGCATCGGGTTGCGCCGTCTCGTCGTCGGCGGACGCAAACGCATCGGTCTCGACGCGCCGCAGTGCAACCGCGCAGTATTTCAGTTCGGGTTGCTGAGATTCCGGATCGATCGCGTCGTTCGTCACCGCGTTGATGCACAGGTCGTCGCCATACACGTCGTTCCAGTGCATCGGCGCGAAGCAGTTGCCACGTTGCACGCGCTCGGTCACGACGGCCGGCAATACCGCGCGGCCGCGCGCCGAGCGGATTTCGACGCTGTCCTTCGCGGCGATGCCGAGCGCGCTCGCGTCGTCCGGGTGCAGCTCGACGAACGGGCGCGGGTTGAGCTTGTTCAGCATCGCGACCTTGCCCGTCTTCGTCATCGTGTGCCATTGATGCTGCAGCCGCCCGGTGTTCAGCACGATCGGGAACGTGTCGTCGGGCAACTCGGCCGGATCGACGTGCGGCCGAGCGAAGAAGCGCGCCTTGCCCGACGGCGTCGGGAACGCGATGCGCGGCGCGGCGTTGCCGTCGGCGGCCGCGCGCAGCGTCTGGCTCACGCCGTCGTTCAGGTAGCGGATCGGGTGCCGCTCGCGCGCGGTGCCCGGCGCGACCGGCCACTGCACGGGCCCGTCGCGCAGCGCCGCATGGCTCGCGCCGCGCAGGTCGTAGCCCGTCGCCGGATTCGAGAAACGGACGATCTCGTCGAACACGTCGGCCGCCGACGCATAGTCGAACGCATCGCCGAAGCCCATCGCGCGCGCGACTTCCGCGACGATGCGCCAGTCGGGCAGCGCGTCGCCCGGCGGCGCGACGGCCGCGCGCATCAGCGTCATGTTGCGCTCGGAGTTGATCATCACGCCGTCGCCTTCGGCCCACAGCGCGCCGGGCAACAGGATGTCCGCGTAGCGGTTGGTTTCGGTATCGAGGAAGGCGTCCTGCGCGATCACGAGTTCCGCGGCCTGCAATCCGGCGATCACGTTCTGCCGGTTCGGCACCGTGGCGACCGGGTTCGTGCAAATGATCCAGCATGCCTTGATGTCGCCGGCCGCCATCCGCTCGAACAGGTCGACGGTGCCCTTGCCGGTTTCCTTGCGCAGCGTGCCGGCCGGCACGCGCCACAGGTTCTCGACGAAACGGCGATCGTCGTCGGACGCTACCGAGCGCTGGCCCGGCAGCCCGGGGCCCATGTAGCCCATCTCGCGCCCGCCCATCGCGTTCGGCTGGCCGGTCAGCGAGAACGGCCCGCTGCCGGGGCGGCAGATCTTGCCTGTCGCGAGGTGCAGGTTGCAGATCGCGTTGGTGTTCCACACGCCGTGCGTGCTCTGGTTGAGCCCCATCGTCCAGCAGCTCATCCATTCCTGCGCGTCGCCGATCCATTGCGCGGCCGTGCGCAGGTCGGCTTCAGCGAGCCCTGTGATGGCCGCGACACGCTCGGGCGTGTAGTCGGCGAGGAACGCGGGCATCGCGTCCCAGCCTTCGGTGTACGCGTCGACGAACGCGGCGTCGGTGCGGCCGTTCGCATGCAGCAGGTGCAGCAGCCCGTTGGTCAGCGCGAGATCCGTGCCGGGCCGGATCTGCAGGAACAGGTCGGCCTTGTCCGCCGTGCCGGTGCGGCGCGGATCGACGACGATCAGCTTCGCGCCGGCCTTCACGCGATCCATCATCCGCAGGAACAGGATCGGATGGCAGTCGGCCATGTTCGCGCCGATCACGAAGAACAGGTTCGCGCGATCGAAGTCCTGGTACGACCCGGGCGGGCCGTCCGCGCCGAGCGACTGCTTGTAGCCGGTGCTCGCGCTCGCCATGCAGAGGCGCGAGTTCGACTCGATGTTGTTGGTGCCGACGAAGCCCTTCGCGAGCTTGTTGACGAGGTATTGCGCCTCGATCGACATCTGCCCCGATACGTAGAACGACAACGCGTCCGGCCCGTGCGCATCGAGCACCGCACGCAGGCGGCGCGCCGTGTCGGCGATCGCGTCGCGCGCCGGCAGCGGCACGAGGTCGTCCTCGCGCGCCCGGCGCACGAACGCGCGATCGAGCCGCCCCGAGCGGCGCAGCGCAACGTGCGCCGACGAGCCCTTCGTGCACAGCCGCCCGAAGTTGGTCGGATGGTCGGAGTCGCCGGACACCTTGACGACTTCGCCGTCCTCGACGTGCAGCACCATCCCGCAGCCGACGCCACAGTAGGGGCACACGCTCTTGACGGGGGTGGCGGTCATGCGCGCTCCGGGGCGGTCAGGCCGCGATCCACACGAAACCGTCCTCGACCCGCGACGGGTACGCGCTCACCGATTGCTCGGGCGCCTCGAGGCATTCGCCGGTGCGCAGGTCGAAATGCTGCTTGTACAACGGCGACGCAACGACGACGCGCTCGCCGAGGCTGCCGATCAGCCCGCGCGACATCACGGCCGCTTGCGACACGGGATCGACGTTGTCGATCGCGAACACACCGCCCTCTTCGGCATGCGCGACGTGAAAGACCGCGACCTGCTCGCCGTTGACGAGTGCACACACGCCGGTGTTCGGCACGATGTCGTCGAGCGGGCACACGCGGGTCCAGGACAGCGGAAGGCGATCGTTCATGATGGGCTCCTTGGAAAAGATGCGGGTGTCGGTCAGGGTCAAACGGTTGCGGGTTCGGTTGCGGCTTGCGCCGCGCCTGCGGCGACGACGGGAATCGACACGGGCTTGCCACCCGCGCGTTCGCCGGGTGTCGCGGGCCGGATCTGGCCACGCGTCTCGACGAATTCGATGGTCGTGTCCGGCGCATCGCTGTTCACGAAGTGACGGAAGCGCTTGCGCGTGTCGGGATCGGTCACGGCCTTCTTCCACTCGCATTCGTAGGTGTCGACCACGTGCTGCATGTCGGCTTCGAGTTCAGCCGCGATCCCGAGCTTGTCGTTCACGACGACATCCATCAGGTAGTCGAGGCCGCCTTCGAGGTTGTCGCGCCACACGCTCGTGCGCTGCAGCCGGTCGGCCGTGCGCACGTAGAACATCAGGAAACGGTCGATATAGCGCACCAGCGTGGCGCGGTCGAGATCGGACGCGAGCAGCTCCGCGTGGCGCGGCTTCATCCCGCCGTTGCCGCATACGTACAGGTTCCAGCCCTTCTCGGTCGCGATGACGCCGACGTCCTTGCCTTGCGCTTCCGCACACTCGCGCGTGCAGCCGGACACGCCGAACTTGATCTTGTGCGGCGCGCGCAACCCCTTGTAGCGATTCTCCAGGTCGATCGCGAGGCCGACCGAATCGTCGACGCCGTAGCGGCACCACGTCGACCCGACGCACGACTTCACGGTGCGCAGCGCCTTGCCGTACGCGTGGCCCGATTCGAAACCGGCCGCGATCAGCTCCTCCCAGATCGACGGCAGCTGCTCGACGCGCGCGCCGAACAGGTCGACACGCTGACCGCCGGTGATCTTCGTGTAGAGCCCGTACTTCTTCGCGACCTGGCCAACGGCGATCAACCCTTCCGGCGTGACTTCGCCGCCCGGCATACGCGGCACGACCGAATACGTGCCGTCGCGCTGGATGTTCGCGAGGTAGTAGTCGTTCGAATCCTGCAGCCCTGCGTGCTCCTTCTTCAGCACGAATTCGTTGAAGCACGACGCGAGGATGCCCGCCACCGCCGGCTTGCACACGTCGCAGCCGAGCCCGTGGCCGTGCTTCGCGAGCAGTGCGTCGAAGGTCGTGATGCGCTCGACGCGGATCAGGTGGAACAGCTCCTGGCGCGAATGCGGGAAGTGCTCGCAGATGTGGTTGTTGACCGCGAGGCCCTGCTTCTTCATCTCGGCCTTCATGATCTGCGTGACGAGCGGCACGCAGCCGCCGCACGACGTACCGGCGCCCGTACACGTCTTCAGCGCGCCGAGGCTCGTCGCGCCGTCGGCGACGGCCGTGCAGATCTGCGACTTCGACACGTTGTTGCACGAGCAGATCTGGGCGCCGTCAGGCAGCGCGTCGACGCCGAGCGCCGGCTTCGCGACACCGTCCGACGACGGCAGGATCAGGAATTCCGGCGACTCGGGCAGCTCGATGCGGTTCAGCATCATCTGCAGCAGCGTGCCGTATTCGGCCGCGTCGCCGACCATCACCGCGCCGTGCAGGAACTTGCCGCAGTCGGACACCACGAGCTTCTTGTAGACCTGGCGGCGCTCGTCCGCGTACTGGTAGGTGCGGCTGCCGGCCGTCGTGCCGTGCGCGTCGCCGATGCTCGCAACGTCGACGCCCATCAGCTTCAGCTTTGTGCTCATGTCGGCGCCCGCGAATGCAGCCGCGCCCGTGCCATCAGCGCTGCCTGCAAGCTGCTTCGCGACCACGCGCGCCATGTCGTAGCCGGGGGCGACGAGGCCGTACACCATGCCGTTCCACGCCGCGCATTCGCCGATCGCATAGATGTCGGCGCCGCTCGTGCGGCAGGCGTCGTCGATCGCGACGCCGCCGCGCGGGCCGATGTCGAGCCCGCACGCACGCGCCAGTTCGTCGCGTGCCCGGATGCCGGCCGAGAACACGATCATGTCGGCGTCGAGGTGCGAGCCGTCGGCGAACGCCATCCGGTGCGTGCCCTCCTCGCCATCGACGATCTCGAGCGTGTTCTTGCCCGTGTGCACGGTCACGCCGAGCGACTCGATCTTCGCGCGCAGCATCCGGCCGCCGCCGTCGTCGACCTGCACGGCCATCAGCCGCGGCGCGAATTCGACGACGTGCGTGTCGAGCCCCATGTCGCGCAGCGCCTTCGCGCATTCGAGGCCGAGCAGCCCGCCGCCGACCACGACGCCGCGCGTCGCGTGCTCGCCGCACGCCTGCATCGCTTCGAGATCCTCGATCGTCCGGTACACGAAGCAGCCCGCGCGATCGTGCCCCGGCATCGGCGGCACGAACGGGCGCGAACCCGTCGCGAGCACCAGCTTGTCGTACGCGAGCGTTTCGCCGGACACGAGCGTGACCGTATGCGCGGCGCGGTCGATCGACGCGACGCGCGCATTCAGGCGCAGGTCGAACTGCGGATGACGCTCGAAGA
Organism: Burkholderia sp. D-99; assembly: GCF_011605345.1. Taxonomy (GTDB): domain Bacteria; phylum Pseudomonadota; class Gammaproteobacteria; order Burkholderiales; family Burkholderiaceae; genus Burkholderia. The sequence continues at coordinate 455,306 of NZ_JAAOXM010000001.1, read as the reverse complement.
AACCGGGTTCGACGAGCGACAGGTCGTCCGCCGACTTGCCCGCGAAGAATTCGGACAGGTGCACGCGGTCGTAGGCCGGGCGCGGCTCCTCGCCGAGCACGGTGACCTGCAGCGTGCCCGCGGTGCCCGCTTCCGCCGCGACGCATTCGAGGAGCTTGTGGCCGACCATGCCGTGGCCGATGACGATGAGTTTCATGATGACGTTTCCTTCGGTCGATCAGTTCGCGACGCTGCTGGCAGCCAGCGCGCGATCGCGCAGCTCGGCTTCGCGTGCCTTGTGTTCTTCGCTGAAGCGCACGGCCATCGCGCACAGCGCAGTGGCGGTGACGGCCAGGCCGAGCAGGCTCAGCGTGTACTGCACGTCGCCGACGCCTTTCAGCAGGAAACTTGCAGCGACCGCGCCCACGTTGCCGCCCGCGCCGACGATCCCCGCGACGCCGCCGAGTGCCTTGCGGTCGATGAAGGGCACCAGCGCGTAGGTCGCGCCGCAAGCCATGTGCGTGAAGAGGCCGAACGTGAGCATCGCGACGAGTGCGATGCCGACGCTTTGCGCATGCGAGAACCAGATCAGCCCGAGCCCTTCGCCGACGATCAGCGCGCACAGCAGCGTCGCGCGCACGTCGAGGCTGCGGCGCGCGGCGATCTTGTCGGACAGCCAGCCGCCGAGCGCACGGGCGAACAGGGCGAGCAGCCCGAACAGGCCGACCGCGAAACCGGCGTCCTTCAGCGAGAGGCTGAAGTGATCGACGTAGTACAGCGCGGCGATGTTGTGGATGAACACCTCGACGCCGAAGCACGCGCCGTACGTGACGAACAGCATCCACACGCGATAGTTGCCGCAGGCCGCGACGAAGCTCGCCCAGCCGCCCTTCTTGCCGCTGTCGACCGTCACGCCTTCCTTGCGCAGCGCGACGAAGTCGCCTTGCGGGCAATCCTGCGTGAAGCGCCAGTACGCCCAGGCCATCACGAGCATCGCGACGCCCGGCACGAACAGCGCGATACGCCACGACGAATCGTCGCCGAAGCCGAGCATCAGGCCGGCGGCCACCAGCAGCGGCATCAGCGCCTGCGTCGCGCCCGCGCCGGCATTGCCCCAGCCGGCCGTCGTCGCGTTCGCGGTGCCGACCACGTTCGGCGCGAACATCACCGACGTGTGGTACTGCGTGATCACGAAGCCCGCGCCGATCGCGCCGATGCCGAGCCGGCAGATCAGGAACGACAGGTAGTCGTGCGTGAACGACACCGCGAACACGGGAATCGCGCCGAGCAGCAGCAGGCCGACGTACACGCGGCGTGGGCCGAAGCGGTCGCACAGCGGGCCGACCAGCAGCCGCACGGCGATCGTCGCGGCCACGGCCGCGATGTTGATGTTGGCGACCTGTGCGGCGCTCAGGTGGAATTCGCGTGCGATCAGCGGCATCAGCGGCGCGCACGCGAACCATGCGAAGAAGCACACGAAGAACGCCATCCACGTCAGGTGGAACGCGCGCATCGGCGCGGTGCGGAAGCTGAAGAGATCGATACGGGTAGCTTTGTCGGTCATGTCATCCGCCAAACGAAAAACGGCGTCCTGCGCACCCGGTCTCGTCGAGACCCGATGCGTAGGACGCCGTTGCCCATGAAGCCCGTTGCCGGGCGCGTCTAGTAATCGGTACTGCGGACGAATCGCCATTGATCCGCCCGAACCAGCTTACGCAAACGCCGTGCCATGTCGACGCGAATCGGCCCTGCAGCCCCGCCGCGCAAGGCGCATCGGGCGCCGTGCGACGCGCGGCGACACCCGGCGCCCGATGCGCCTTGATGCAGCGAGGCACAGATGTGGTGCGCTGCAGCACTGTCGCCGTGCGACATCGCGGTGCGCGCTGGCGGGGCACGATGCACGCCGATGCGGCATTGCGGCTGCCCGCGCGCGGCGGCCGCCTGCGCGCACGGGGCCCGCACGGGGCCATCATGCGGCGCGGTGCGCGCCTTCCCGCCTCGCCGGCGTGGCTTGCCGTGCCGGTTGGCCCGGATATTGCTGAACCCGATGCATGACACCGGCAACGGCGCCGGTGGGCAGTCCCCGCAAACCAGACCCGTCGCGCAGGCGGGCCGACCAGGACAACGGCGTCCCCCCGTGCGCGGCACGGCCGGATGCCGGTGCGTTTCGACCGCCCGCCGCCGCCGCGCAGACAACGCGCTATCGGCCGCCACATGCAGGCGGCACTGGAACACGACATGACGACAGGCAAAGTCACGCTGCTGGGCGCCGGCCCCGGCGATCCCGATCTCCTTACACTGAAGGCCGTGAAGGCGCTGGCCGCTGCCGACGTGCTGCTGCTCGACGATCTCGTCGCGCCCGGCATCGTCGAACTCGCACCGCAGGCGCGCGTGATCCGCGTCGGCAAGCGCGGCGGCTGCCGCTCCACGCCGCAGGCGTTCATCGAGAAGCTGATGCGCCGCCACGCGCTGCGGGGCGCGCACGTGGTGCGCGTGAAAGGCGGCGATGCGCTGCTGTTCGGGCGAGCCGGCGAAGAACTCGCCACGCTGCGCGCCGCCGCGATTCCGGTCGAGATCGTCAACGGCATCTCGTCGGGATTCGCGGCTGCCGCGAGCCTCGGCATCTCGCTCACGCACCGCGAGCATTGCCACGGCGTCACGTTCGTCACCGCCCACCGCCAGGACCACGGCGAACCCGACTGGGCGCGTCTCGCGGCGGCCGGCACCACGCTCGCGATCTACATGGGCATGAGCCGCGTCGACAGCATCGCCGCCGGCCTGCTCGCCGTGCTGCCGGCATCGACGCCCGCCGCGGCCGTGCAATGGGCCGGCACGCCCGACGAACGCCGCTGGACCGGCACGCTCGGCGATCTCGCGCGCGGCATCGACGAAGCACGGCTCGGCAGTCCGGCCGTGATCCTCGTCGGCGGCGCGATCGGCGAAGCGGCCGTGCAGGACGTGCCGGACGCGGGGGCCGCGATCGAAACGGCCTTGTCCCGGGCCGCGTAGCATGCGCGACACCACGCGGCACCGGCCGCCCACCTATCATGAAGACAGCGGCACCGTTCGCACCGGCCGCCGGGTCGCCGTGCGCGGCGCCGACACGATGTCCGCACGGGGCCACCGCCTCCCATCGGCGCATCGCGCCATGATTTCGCCGCCGCCGTTCGCGTCATGAGTACGCCTGCTTCCTCCACCCGCCTGCGCGTGCTGCTCGTCACCGATACCGACAAGCCGATCGGCGAGCTCGGCGATGCGCTCGCGCAGCTCGGCTACGACATGCTGAACGACGTCGCGACGCCCGCGCGCCTGCCGGCCGCCGTCGAGGAGCAGCATCCCGACGTCGTGATCATCGATACCGATTCGCCGTCGCGCGACACGCTCGAACAGCTCGCAGTTATGCATGCCACCGCGCCGCGCCCCGTGCTGATGTTCAGCCACGACGCCAACCAGTCGCTGATCCGCGCAGCGGTCGGCGCGGGGGTCAGCGCGTATCTCGTCGAAGGGCTGTCGGCCGAACGCCTCGCACCGATTCTCGAAGTCGCGCTCGCACGCTTCTCGCACGACGACGCGCTGCGCCGCCGGCTTGCGGATGTCGAGCGAGAACTCGCCGAACGAAAACTGATCGACCGCGCGAAACGGATGCTGATGGACCAGCGCAGGCTGTCCGAACACGACGCGTACGCGGCGCTGCGCAAGCGCGCGATGGATCAGGGCCTGCGCATCGTCGACGTCGCGCGGCAACTGCTCGACGCAACACCCGAGTCATGACCGCTATGGATACCTCCTCTCCCGTCGCGCCGGAACGCGCGCATCTTCGCCTCGGGTTCGTCGCGCTGAGCGACGCGGCCCCGCTGATCGTCGCGCAGCGCCTGAACCTCGGTGCGCGGCACGGCCTCACGCTCGAACTCAGCCGCCAGCCGTCGTGGGCCGCCGTCCGCGACAAGCTGCTGAGCGGCGAGCTCGACGCCGCGCATGCGCTGTACGGGCTCGTCTGCGGGCTGCAGCTCGGGATCGGCGGCCCTCAGGCCGACATGGCCGCGCTGATGGTGCTGAACCGCAACGGCCAGGCGATCTCGTTGTCGCGCGGCCTCGCCGACGCCTATCGCGGCAGCGGCAGCGTGCGCGACGCATTCGCGACGCTCGGCCGCAAGCCGCTCCTCGCGCAGACGTTCCCGACCGGCACGCACGCGATGTGGCTGAACCACTGGCTCGCATCGCACGACGTCGACCCGCTGCGCGACGTGCGCAGCGTCGTGATCCCGCCGCCCGAGATGGTGGCCGCGCTCGCCAGCGGCGAACTCGACGGCTTCTGCGCCGGCGAGCCGTGGCATGCGGTGGCCGAGGCCTGCGGCGCCGGGCGGACCGTTGCCGTCACGAGCGAGATCTGGCCCGATCATCCGGAGAAGGTGCTCGCGGCCCGGCGCGATTTCGTCGCGCTGTACCCGGCCACGGCCCGCGCGCTGATCCGCACGCTCGTCGATGCCTGCGCATGGCTCGACAGCGCCACGCACCGGCGCGAGGCGGCCGACTGGCTCGCGTCGCCCGATGCGCTCGGCGTGCCGGCCCGGCTGATCGCGCCGCGCCTGCTCGGCGACTACGGATCAGGCCCGTTCGCCGTGCCGCCGCTGCCGATCCGCTTTCACGACGGCGGCACCGTGAACCGCCCCGATCCGCGCGAAGGCCAGTGGTTCCTGTCCCAATATCGGCGCTGGGGCATGCTCGACGGTTCGCACGACGACGCGGAGATCGCACGGGCGATCGCGCAAACCACGTTGTATGATGCTGCCGTCGCCGAAAGCGGCGCACCGGGCCCGTCGCGGGCGTAAGGCGCGCCGCGTGATGCAGGCGGCGCGCGCTCCCGCGCCACGCCTGTCCGGGCCGCCTGTCGGCGCCCGCCACGCGCCCCCGGGTGACGCCGCATGACCACTCCGTCCCCGATCAGATTCGATGCCGAAACCCACGCGCGCGCCGCTCGACGTGCTGCTCACTGAAATCCGCGCGTGCCGTGCCTGCGAAGCCGACCTGCCGCTCGGCCCGCGCCCGGTCGTGCGTGCCCATCGCGACGCGCGCATCCTGATCGTCGGGCAGGCGCCGGGCGCACGCGTCCATGCGAGCGGCATCCCGTGGGACGACGCGAGCGGCAAGCGGCTGCGCGGCTGGCTCGACGTCGACGCCGACACCTTCTACGACGAGACGCGCTTCGCGATCGTGCCGATGGGCTTCTGCTACCCGGGCCGCGGTGCCAGCGGCGACAACCCGCCGCGCCCCGAATGCGCGCCGCTGTGGATCGACCGGTTGCTCGCCGAGTTGCCGTCGATCCGGCTCACGCTGCTGATCGGCCAGTATGCGCAGCGGCATTTCCTGCGCGACACGCGCAAGGCCACGCTGACCGACACCGTACACGCATGGCGCGACTACGGCCCCGGCGTGCTGCCGCTGCCGCATCCGTCGCCGCGCAACCAGGCGTGGTTCAAGCACCACCCCTGGTTCGACGCCGACGTCGTGCCCGAGCTGCGGCGCCGAGTCGCGCCGCTGGTCACCCGGTAAACGAAACCATTGCCCTGTCGCGACGCTTCGCGACATCCCCGTCATCCGAATCGAAACAGAATGAACGACACCCCCACCGACCTCGACTTTGCCTGCAACGGCTGCGGCGGATGCTGCCGCGACCTGCGCATTCCGCTGACGATCGACGAGGCCACTGCGTGGCTGCAGCGCGGCGGCCACGTGGAACTGCTGTGCGATGCGATGCCGTGGCTCGTCGAGCCCGAGCCCGACAACGCGTTCGCCGCGTACAAGCGCGTGCGCTCGACCGCCGCGCTCAGCGGCTCGCTGCCCGTCCGCATCACGGTCATGCTCACCGCGACCCATGCCGGGCCGTGCCCGAACCTGCTCGACGACCTGCGATGCGCGATCTACGACGAGCGCCCGCTCGTGTGCCGGATCTATCCGGCCGAAGTGAACCCGTTCGTACCGCTGGCCCCGGCCGGCAAGCAATGCACGCCCGACGCGTGGCAGCAGGCGCCGTTCGTCCGCGGCGGCACGATTGTCGACGCGGCTACCCGCGAGAACATCGCACGTTCGCGTGCAGCGAGCGAAGCCGAGACGCCGCTGCGGGCACGGCTTTGCGCGGCATTGGGGATCGATACGGCGGCGGTTGCCAACGAAGGGTTCGCGATCCATGCGCCGCCGGCCGCCACGCTGCTCGCGGCGCTGACGGCACTGCGCGCAGCGGAGCCGGCGCCGGCTCCGGCCCGCGCCGACGACGCCATCGCGTGGACGCTGGTGTCGAACCGTACGTCGACGGTGGATGCGCTCGTGTCGGTCGGCGCGACCAGTCAGCGTGCAGGTAGCGGCAACCCGCACGCGAGTTATCTCGGCTTCCACCCGGACGAATGACCGCCGCGCGGCACGCCGCGAGCGACACCGGGCAACGCCGCACGGCCGCACAGGTCGCCGCCACGCCCGGTTCGCTGTACCATCGCGGCTCATCCGCGTCACGATCAGCAGAATCCTTCATGCCCTCCACCGCCCCGCCGCGCCTGTACGGGATGCCCGAACGCAGCGACCGGCTCGACTTCTACATCCGCGACCAGGCGTCGCGCCAGGCCATCACCGAGCCGCACCGGCACGCGTATTTCCAGATCCAGTTCAATCTCGGCGGCGACACCGAGCAGCGGATCGGCGGCGTCACGCGGCCGTTTCCGCGCGGCGCGCTTGCGTTCGTGCTGCCGCACCGTGAGCACCTGATCCCGCATCCGGAAGGTGCGCACTTCATCGTGATCAACTTCAGCCAGGCGTTCCTGCGAGCCGACCTCGACGTCGATCCGCTCGACCTGGAGGACGTGCCCGCCCACCGCTTTCCCGAGCTGACGCCGTTCCGCTTCCAGGAACACCTCGATTTCATCCTGACCGGCGACACCTACGACGAAGCGCGCCGCCTCGCGCTGTGCATGCTCGATACCGATCGCGTGCGCACGTTCGGCTCGACCACGTTGCTGCGCGGCTACCTGCTGCAACTGATCGGGCTCGTCTGCACGCAGTACGCGGGGGCACTCGACAAGCTCGCACAGCGCGGGGCCCAGCGCGCGGGCCGGCGCGACGCGCTCGCGCGCGTGCTGCGGCACGTGCGCGCCAACCTGACCCGCGAGGACCTGACGCTTGCCGCGACCGCCGAGGCCGCGTTCCTGTCGCCCAACTACCTCGCGCACCTGGTCCGCAAGGAAACCGGCAGCACCTTCACCGATCTCGTGACCGAGCGCCGGATCGCGCTCGCGCAATCGCTGCTGGCCCACACGAGCCGGCGCATCGCGGATATCGCGCGCTCGGTCGGCTTCCGCGACGAAGGGTATTTCGCGCGGCGCTTCCGCGCGCGGGTCGGCGTGTCGCCGAAGGCGTACCGCGACGCAAATGCCGCGCTGCCCGACGGCGACGACACGCCGACGGCGGCCGACGCGTAGTTTTGTCCCGGTAAAACGCAGTTGTGTCGCATCCGGCCGCACGGGCGTCGGGTATCGTTGCACGCATGCCGGCCCGTGCGCCGCACGGGCGCGGCACCCGTCTTCCCACCGAACGAGGCCATCCGATGTCCGCTTATGTCATCGACGCTGCCGAGCGTCCTTCCGTCGAAGTCGAACAGTCGTCCGCGCGCTTTCCGGTGCGCCGCGTCTTCTGCGTCGGCCGCAACTACGCCGACCACGCGCGCGAAATGGGCGCCGATCCCGACCGCGAACCGCCGTTCTTCTTCACGAAGCCGGCCGACGCGATCGTCCCGGCCGGCGGCACCGTCCCCTATCCGCCGCTGACCAACGACCTCCATCACGAAATCGAGCTGGTCGTCGCGATCGGCAAGGATGGCCGGTCGATCGACCCGGCCGACGCGCTGTCGCACGTGTGGGGCTACGGCGTCGGCGTCGACCTCACGCGCCGCGACCTGCAGGCCGAAGCGAAGAAGCTGAGCCGTCCGTGGGATTGGGCAAAGGGCTTCGACGCGTCGGGGCCCGTGACCGCGCTGCGCGCGGCGTCGGCCACCGGCCACCCGGCGACGGGCCGCATCTGGCTCGCGGTCAACGGCGAAACGCGCCAGCAAGGCGACCTCGCCGACATGATCTGGGCCGTGCCCGACGTCATCGCGTATGTGTCGCGCTCGGTCGAGCTGAAGGCCGGCGACCTGATCTTCACCGGCACGCCGGCCGGCGTCGGCGCGCTGCAGCCCGGTGATCGCGTCACGGGCGGCGTCGACGGTGTCGCGACGTTCGAGTTCGTCGTGGGCGCGAAGCCGTAACGCCGTAAGCCGTCACGCAGCAAGCATGGCGGCCGCCCCGCCGGGGAGGCCGCCGTGCGATGTCCCTGCCGGTCAATCGTAGCGGCGCAGGAATGCGTCGGCGACGGCCGGTGGATTCGCGCTTTCGCCGATTCGTGTTCCAACGCCTCGGCAGCGCTGTCGTCGCTGATCGACACGAACAACGTAATCGCCGCCCTTTCGTCGCCCGCGCCGAACAGGCCCTCGCGGTCGAGCACGCGCAACGCCTCGATCATGTCGGCATGCAGTTGCCGGGAAAATGCCGGAAATCGCGACATCGCAAACTGCGGGCTCAGCACCTCATCGGCCAGCTTCCCGCAGAGCGCGTTGAACGGCGACGCTTCCGCCGACTCGTACGCCCACTCGGAAAAACTCCACGCAAACCATGGGGCCGGATCGTTGTCCGCCACCGTCTGCTGTGCGCGGAGCCGGGCCAGCCCTTCCACCGTGTTGGCCGCCGGCACCACCGTCATCGCACTGCTGTCGGTATAGAGCGCGAACGCGTAGAAATGCTCGTCCGGATGCAGCGCCCGCAGCGCCTTGAAGGTCGCCCTCGCCGCGTCCGCAATGCCCCTCTGGAAATCGGAAAAGTCGTTCATCGCATCGTCGTCCTGTCGCCCTGGATGCGTCGGGGAATACGGCTCGGCGCGCGGAGGGTTCGTCTGCTTCCGGTATTCGGTCGATTGTCCGCCAATCGCCCGCGTCACGGTAGCGTGCCGGCACCCCTGCCCGGTTCCGCGCGCCTGCGCTCACCGCCCGGCATCCCGCGCCTCGAACACCCGAACGCAGACGGCCGCCGCCAGCGCGATCGCGGCCGACAGCAGCATCATCGCCAGCGGTGCATAGCGGGCGTTGCCAGCCGTCAGCACCGCGCCCGTCAGCGACGAAAGCGCGGCGCCGCCGGCGATCGTCATCGCGCCGGCCAGCCCCGACGCGCTCCCGGCCAGCTCCGGGCGCACCGACACCGCGCCGGCATGCGCGCCGGGATTGGTCAGCCCGTTGCCGATGCCGACCAGCACGCACGGCCCGAACCACGCGATCGCCTGCGTCGCGCCGCCGAACATCAGCGCGAGGCCGAGCAACGGCCCCGCACACGCGACGATCCGCCCGCACAGGATCGTCGCGGCCAGCGCGTAGCGGCGCGCGTAACGCGCGGCCAGGAAGCTGCCGCACACGAAGCCGGCCGTGATGGTCCCCATGTAGAAGCCGATCTCCGCGGGCGCGATGCCGAACACCGTCTGCGCGGCGAGCGGCGCGCCGGCCAGGAACGCGTAGAACGAGCCGGTCGAAAACGCCATGCAGAGCGCATAGGCCCAGAAACGGCGCGCACGAAGCAGTGCCGGATACGCACGAAGCTGCTGCCCGAGGCTCGACGACCGGTTCGCATGGGTCTCGGCGAAATCGAACGCACACCAGACGAACAGCGCGATGCCCGCCACGCCGAGCAGCCAGAAGCTCGCGCGCCAGCCCAACGTCTGGTCGAGCGCGCCACCGAGCGTCGGGCCGAGCATCGGCGCGAACGCGGCCGCCATCGCCGCATAGCCGATCCGGCTCGCTGCGCGCGCACCGCCGCCGGTGTCCCGGATCGTCGCCATCGACACCGGATAGGCCGACGTGATCGCCGCCTGCATCAGCCGGCATGCCAGAAACGCCCGAATATCGGTCGCCATCGCGCAGCCGAGCGAGCCGAGCGCGAACACACCGACGCTCGCCAGCACGACCGGCCGCCGCCCGAACCGGTCCGACAGCGGCCCCATCACGAACTCGAGCGACGCGGCCACCGCCGCGTATCCGCCGAGCGACAGCGCGACGAGCGCATAGTCGGTGTGCAGGTCGCGCGCGATTGCCGGCAACGACGGCAGGAACAGGCTCAGCGGCAGCACCGAGAGCGCGCACAGCAGGATCAGCGTCGCGTGTCTCGGCGACGCCCGTTCGGAAGCGATCGGCAGGTTCGATTGCAAGCGGATGCCCTCCGCGCACATGCCGCACGGCCGTGCGCAATGCAAAAAAAAGCCCCCGAGCGAGTCGGGGGCGCATGGGTGCCGGCGCGGTGCCGCTACCGGACCCTGCGCCTGTGGACTACTACGATGAAGCAAGCCGTTTTCATGCCGAATGGCTCCTGAATGCCGGGCTGACTGCCCGCGATATCGAACGATGTTAGGCGGGCAACACCCGCCACGTCAACGCCCTAACGCGCCCGCACCGACACGAACTTCCGCGCGTTGTTGCGCTGGATCAGCACCGCGATCACGCTGCCGCCGTTCGCTTCGAGCGACTGCACGTCGTCCGGTGTCTCGAGCAGCGTGTCGTTGAGCTCCAGCACGACATCGCCCGGCTGGATGCCCGCGTTGGCTGCCGGGCCGTGCACCGCGTCCACCATCATCCCGACCGCGAGCCCCGTCGAGCGGCGCTCGTCGTCGCTCAGCGCGTGCATCGTCAGCCCGAGACGGTCGCCGCCGTCGCCCGCGCCGGCTCCCGCGCCCGGTCGTGCGGCCGCCTTCGGCGCGGCCATGCCGATGGTCGGCCCCGCGTTGCCGGCGGCCTCGTCGGCACCCGTGATCGTCAGCATCACCGGCGCGCGGTTGCGGATCAGCCGCAGCGGCGCCTTCTGGCCGGGCGGCAGCGCGGCGGCCAGGTCGTTCAGCTCGGCCGAGCGGCCGATCGTCTTGTCGCCCAGCTTCACGATCACGTCTCCGGGCTTCACGCCGGCCGCGGCGGCCGGCGAGCCGGGCGCGACGCCGTTGACGAGCGCGCCCGCCGGACGCGGCAGCCCGAACGCCGCGGCCAGCCCGATCCCGACATCCTGCACGTCGACGCCGATCGCATTGCCGGACGACGACTCGCCCGGCGCCTGGGACTGCTGCGCCTGCATCTGCTTCTGCAGTTGCGCACGCACCTTTGCGGCAAACGCGATCGGGATCGCGAACGTCGTGCTCGCGTAGCGGTCGGTGCCCGTATAGACCTGCACCGCGATGCCGATCACGTCGCCCGCGCGGTTGAACACGGGGCCGCCCGAGTTGTCGGGGTTCGGCGCGATGTCAGTCTCGAAGAACGGGAATGCGCTGCCGTCCGGCAGCCGGTGCGACGTGGCGCTGACGATGCCGGCCGTGACCGTGTTGCCCGATCCGTCCGGCGCGCCGATCGTCATCACCGGCTCGCCCGCCCGTACTTTCGACGAATCGCCGACGCGCACGAACGGCAGCTTCGTCGCGTTGACGCGCAGCACGGCGACGTCGCTTTGCGGATCGACGGCCAGCACGGTCGCCTTGAATTCGCGGCGGTCGGTGAGCCGCACCGTCACGTCGGTCGCATCGTCGACCACATGGGCCGAGGTGAGAATCAGGCCGTCGGCGCTGACGATGAAGCCCGAACCGCTACCCGATACCGCGCGCGGTGCCGTGTCGGGCGCCGGCGCCTGTGGAGCCTGTGGAGCCTGTGACGCCAGTGGCCCCAGTGCTGGCCCCTGCGCTGGCGGCGGCGCTGGCGGCGGCGCGTCGTGCCGGAAGAATGCGGTGAGCGGATCGTCGGGATCGAGAATCGCGAAGGACGGGCCGCCGGCCTGCTGCTCGGGTGCGGCGGTCATGATGGTCACGACTGCCGGGCCGTAGCGGTCGACGATAGCCGGAAAATCGACCGGCATCGCGTAAGGCGCTGCAGCCGGCCGCTGCTTCATGGGGTGTGGCGCGACGGGCGGCGAGAGGGTTCCGGCAAGGGCGGCCGGCGGGGGCAGCAAACCGCCGGCAAACACGCCCCCGATCAACGCGGTGCGAAGCACGGCGCGAGCAAGCGTCTGGCGAACCACGGTGCACCTCCCCCGGGAGTCACGGCGCCGACATGCGCGAGACGCGCAGGCGCCCGACAAACCCCGGTACACGCATCCATTTATAGTCCACGCGGCCTGTTCGAACATACGAATCGAAACCCGAATGCCGGGCGGCGCGGCAGGCGCGGAGCCGCGACGGCGTTCGTTTCGAACAAAGTGCGCGGTTCGTCAATCCGCACAAGTCCGATTGTCGTGCGCGACGGCTAACTTGCCGCACCGCCGAGAGACGGTATCGCGTCAAAGGTTGGCGGCTTCCTCTATCTTGATCGCCGCGCCGCCGGCAGCGGCAATGATCTCCACCGGGAACTCGGGCAGCTTGCCGGTACCTGTCCGGCGCAACGCTTCTCCACGCGGGATCGGAGGGCCGTCCTCCTCCATGTAACGCCGGATATGTTCAAACAGCCGCCAGAGCATTGCGTCTTCCCACCACCCGGCGTAGCCGATATTGACGATCTCGGCGCACGACTGGGGATTGCCAACCTCGCCCCACAACAGCGACAGGAAATAGGATTCACGGCCCGCCGCCCCCGTAAATTGCGTCCATTTGTACGATCGAACCTTCACGTCGTCCCACGCGCGCGTGCGTACGGCTCCTGCCCCGCCTTTCTCCCAGAATCGCCAGAACGACGGCGTTACATAAGGAATGAAGCTCACGTTGCGATCTTTCCGGTTGAAAAGAACGGGAAGATCCCGGGGAGAAAAAAGCGCTATTCGGAGGCAAAACACCGCAAACAAAAGGAACAGCATCGTGGCGGCAGACACGAAGACGCCGAAGACCGGGATTTTGAGCAAGGCCAGCACCGCCAGGTAGCCGATGCCCCCCGCACCGAGCAGCCCGATCAGCACGCCAAGCATCAGATACACCGTTTTCCCGCCGGCGCCCATCGGCGTACCAACTTCGATCGCATTCGGGTAGATGTTCAAAAGGGCGTCGCAGGCGCTGGCCATTTCGTGAGCAGGTCGCCGCTTGTCATCGCTTGCCACCCGCCACGGTGGCGTGACGCCCTGCCGGGTATTCGCCAGTTTCCCGGGGAATTTATTGAAATACGGATCCGCTTGATTCCATTCCGGCAACAGCACGCGGTAGTCGCTCTTCTCGTTTTTCATTTCGATGTCCCGGAACCGTACGCTCTACTATCTCGGCAATTTCGATATCGCCGACGGAGTGATGATCGAGCCGAACATGAGTGTCATCACGTCCAGCCACACGCTTGAACCGCGAGAGCAGCAAGCCTTCGCTATCGCGAAACCGATCAGAGGTTCACCGCCCCCTCTACCTTGATCGCCGCGCCGCCGGCAGCGTCAATGATCTCCGCCGGGAACGTGGGCAACTTGCCGGTACCTGTCCGGCGCAGTGTTTCTCCGCGCTGTATCGGGGGGCCGTCCTCCTCCATGTAGCGTCGAATGTGCTCGTACAATCGCCACAGCATCGCGTCTTCCCACCATCCCGTGTAGCCGATATTGACGATCTCCGCGCATGACTGCGGATTGCCGGCCTCGCCCCACAACAGCGACAGGAAATAGGATTCCCGAGCCGCCGCCCCCGTAAACTGCGTCCACTTGTAGGATCGAACCTTCACGTCGTCCCACGCGCGCGTGCGTACGGCCCCTGCCCCGCCTTTCTCCCAGAATCGCCAGAACGGTGGCGTTACATAAGGAATGAAGCTCACGCTGCGATCTTTCCGGTTGAAAAGAACGGGAAGATCCCGAGGAGAAAAAAGCGCCGCTCGGAGGCAGAACACACCACACAAAAGGACCAGTAAGGTGAAAAGGCAGACGACGACACCGAGAACTGGGACTTCCTGCAAGACCAGCACCGCCAGGTAGCCGAATCCCCACGTACCGAGCAGCCCCATCAGCGTACCGATCAGCAAAAACACCGTTTTCCCGCCGGCGCCCATCGGCGTACCAACTTCGATCGCATTCGGGTAGATGTTCAAAAGGGCGTCGCAGGTGCTGGCCATTTCGTGAGCGGGTCGCCGCTTGTCGTCACTTGCCACTCGCCACGGAGGCGTGACGCCCTGCCGGGTATTCGCCAGTTTCCCGGGGAACTTGTTGAAAAACGGATCTGCTCGATTCCATTCTGGCAAAAGCACCCGGTAGTCACTCTTCTCGTTTTTCATTTCGATGTACCGGAACCGTACGCTTTACTATCTCGGCAAATTCGATATCGCCGACGGAGTGATGATCGAGCCGAACATGAGCGTCTTCACGTCCAGCCATCCGCTCGAACCCGCGAAACCGATCAAAGGTTCACCGCCTCCTCTACCTTGATCGCCGCACCGCCCGCAGCGGCAATGATCTCCGCCGGGAAGGTGGGCAGCTTGCCGGTACCTGTCTGGCGCAACGCTTCTCCACGCGGGATCGGGGGGCCGTCCTCCTCCATGTAGCGCCGGATATGTTCATACAGCCGCCAAAGCATCGCGTCTTCCCACCATCCGGTGTAGCCGATATTGACGATCTCCGCGCACGACCGCGGATTGCCTGCTTCACCCCACAACAGCGATAGGAAATAAGATTCCCGAGCCGCCGCCCCAGTAAATTGCGTCCACTTGTAGGATCGAACCTTCACGTCGTCCCACGCGCGCGTGCGAACCGCCCCTGCGCCGCCTTTCTCCCAGAATCGCCAGAACGGCGGCGACACATAGGGAATGAAGCTCACGCTGCGATCTTTCCGGTTGAAAAGAACGGGAAGATCCCGCGGAGAAAAGAGCGCTGCCCGAAGGCAAAACACCGCAAACAAAAAGAACGGCACAGTGGCAACGGACATGAAGACGCCGAAGACCGGAATTTTTAGCAAAGCCAGAACTGCCAGATAGCCGATGCACCCCGTGCCGAACAGCCCGATCAGCACACCAAGCATCAGATACACCGTTTTCCCGCCGGCGCCCATCGGCGTACCAACTTCTATCGCATTCGGGTAGATATTCAAAAGAGAGTCGCAGGTGCTGGCCATCTCGTGAGCAGGTCGCAGCTTGTCATCGCTTGCCACTCGCCACGGTGGCGTGACGCCCTGTCGGGTATTCGCCAGTTTCCCGGGGAACTTGTTGAAATACGGATCTGCTTGCTTCCATTCCGGCAACAGCACGCGGTAGTCGCTCTTCTCGCTTTTCATTTCGATGCCCATCTCCTAGTTCGGCAGCCGTTCGCTCAGAACCTCGTCTCCATCCTTCGTTTCCACGGCCACTTCGGCATACGCCCCGCTGAATTCAATGACACTCAGATCGAGCGACAGCCGAATGTCCTGATCCTGATCTTTCACCCCGGCGTTCAGTTTCGCGAGCGCCGAAGCGCCACCTACCGCTAGCCCTGAAGGCCGCGCGGAGCCGCCTGTGCGTTCCAGCAACAGCGTCGTCCCGCCTTTCTTGCTCTTGCCGTAGATGCGTGCAACCCAGTCCAGTTGCGCCCGCAACCCCACGGGGATACGCAGGCGCAAATATACCTCCCGATAATCCATCGGATTGCTATTGCTGCCGCCGGGCATAGGCAATCCTCCCATCATGCCAGCGGCCGCGCTCCGGCCAGCGATATCCCAAAAGCCGTCCTTGTAGCTGAAGTCGACACTGATCCCCAGCAACAACTTGTTCGATTCTTCCTGCTCGCGAGCCATACTCCCCCACTTGTCGCTCGCACTTCCCCAGATTGTGCGTGCCGCCCATTCTTCCGCGGGCCGATTCTGCAGAAGCTGGGCCAAGAAACCCGCAGCCATACCAACAGCAACCAACACCAGCCCCCATCCAGTCCAGGAAAGGCCGTAGCCGCCCGTCACGGTAATGACGCCGATCGCTTCGAGAAAGCCCGCCCCGCTGGCCACGGTCGCCCCCAAAAAGAACAGCGTCTGAACCGCATAGGCAGTAAAGGCGCCCATGTTGTCCCGCGTATATCTCGAGGCAGCTTTCATGGCCGCGGTCGCGGCATCAAATCCAGCGGCAATCGTGGCGGCTACGCCTGTCAATATCTTCGTGCGCAACGCAGCGCCAACCGCTTCCCATTTCTTGGCGGCGGCATTCCCGACTTCGAACAACGCGGTAGCGCAACCCATCGCCGCCGACCCGATGCCGAGAATACCCTCCAGCCGCTCGTCGTCATTTCCGTACCTGTATTTGTCCATCGCATCCCGCAGGCTCAGGACCTGCAGCCATCCGCCCGCGACCGACAGCACCGCGCCTCCCTCGCGCATCAATTCGCCGACCTTGCGGGCAAACTTCCTGAGTTCGCCCATGTCAGCCGGCAACTGCGCAACGGCGGTCGTCGTAACACTGACCTGTTCGAAGACGAATACCTCGACGGTCCCACCTTTTCCCGACACGTCGAAAGCACCACCGCCGCTTCTTGAAACACTGACGGTACGCGTGTCACCCACCTTCGACGTCGATTTGCCACCACCTTCGGGACTGTTTTTCGCATTGGCGACTTCACGCCAGTAAAACTTCGCCTGCTTGTACGACGCCTTGACCCGCGTGACGCGAATGCCATCCTTGGTGGCACTGATGATGCCGATTCTTGCTATCCCCACCTCGACTTTCCTGACGAGATCCGGGGACGGCGGATTCTTGAGACCGCGCAACGCAAGACTGGAAGCGCTCAGCAATGACACCAAGCTGTAACTCCATAGCGAAGCCAGCGTCCGCAAATACGGCAGATTGCGTGCCAGGGCCCCGACCAGCTGTCCACCCTCGTGCTTTTTCTCGAGCTCCTCGATCACGTCGAAAAACGCCTTGGATTCATCGATCGTCTTGGATCGCTGATCCTTGTCCTTGAACCACGTGAAGAAATCCTGCTGGTTGCCGAGCATCGCTCGGATCATCAGGTTGTTCTTGTCGTCCGGATTGTCCTTCATGAAATCCGCGTACCACTGCAGGCCGACGTCGGTCTTGTGGCCGCCATGGCACACCTTGCCCACCAGTACCGCGTAGTAGACACCGTCCTGCCGCGTCGTGTCGTCACAATCGTGTTCGGTCACCAGCTTGCGCGCCCCGCTTTGCAACCACGCTCCGTAATCCGGCTCGATCGTCGCAAGCAATCGGCTGTCGTCGTTGCACGCGGACTGGTACTGGTCCAGGAATTTCTGATATTTGTCACCCAGCTTCTTCTTGATCTGCTCCGCCGGCAGTTCGTCCTCCGGTATCGCGACGATGCCCATCGACGGGTTCGTATAGGTGCCGGCGAACATCCCCGATCCGGAGATCGTCTGCGGCATGAAGGTCGCGCCCGGCGGGAGATTCCCGCTCGCCTTCATCGCGTCGAACTGATCCCTGGCCATGTAGGTGTTCGGGTCACCCTGCATCCCGGACAGATTGCCGATATGGCTGTATTGCTGCTGCATCGTCTCGACCAGGCCCTTGATGCACAGCGCCGACTGCAGCTTCCAGTAGCCTTTGTCCGTCATCATCGTCTTGGCCTTCTTCGGCACGGTGATACGGAAGTTCGCTGCCTCATACGTCACACCGATCGCATCGGGTACGCTGACGATCATCGCCTTGCCGATGTCGAACGTCTGGCTTTTCTTGACGATCTCGACAGCCTGGTCGTAAATGTCCTTCGCCGTTTCGCGACGCCCTCCCTTCGGGTCCATTCGCGCCGGCTTCCTCAACGGAAACACATTGTCGTCGCCATACAGCGCAGCCGACGCCACCGGATAGTTCGCGTTGTACTCTTCGACGATCTTGCCGATTTCGGCCTCTGTCAGCGGGGCCGAACGATCGCATTTCGCCTGCGGCGCATCGATGCACACCATGCGCTGTCGCCGCAGCGTTTCGTTCTTGGGATTTCCATATGCATTCCGAATCTTCTCGCTCCATGGCGTATCGCTGAATCCGATCCACACACGCTGCGTCTCGGATGCATTCGGGATGACGAACAGCATGGCAGCTGCATAACCGGCAGTGCGCTGGCATGCGAACACGGGTGCGTTGCCAGGCAAGGGCAATTCGCTGAGCGAATAGGGCGTCATGTAGCCACCGTCGTCGACCTGGAATGCCTGCCACCCCTTCTGCTCCTTGAGCTCCGGGGTGTGCGGTCGCTCGTAATACGCGTAGACATAACCACCGCGCAAGGTTCGCATCGTGTAGCCGAAGTAACTCAACCCGACGTCGGCAACACCTGGCTTCAGCTTCGCGATCGCGCCTTTCTTCGCATCGGCATATTTTTTTTCGGCCAGCGCCGGCCTGACCAGCAAAACCGGCAAGCCGGCCTTCACGCATGACGGGCACCCGCCTGCGGAACAGTGCGGCGCACCGGCGGCGGCGGCATTCGCGTTCTGCGCATATTTGCCATCTGACATGATTCGATTTCCTTTGCTAGCGGCGAGCCATCGCGAAGGATGTGTCGCGCGACGTCTTCTGATCCAGTTCGAGACGCATCGCGTCCCACACGTCATCCCCGACCGCGCCGAGCCGCTCGCTCAAGCTTGCCCGATCGCTCAATGTCGACTTCACCAGTTCGATCACATGCGCGTGCTTGCACAGTGCCGGATGAATCTGCAGCACATACGCGCCCAACAGCACGATGTCGGCTACATGCGTCAAACCAAGCACCTGCGCATCGGCAACAGCCGCGTCCGCCCGGTTCAGGTAATCGTCGGGCAATTCACGCTCGAACACGCACCAGCCCCTGAGGAGGTCCTGCACCGTCGCGCATCGATCCACCCGGCTCCATTGCGCGTCGTCGAGCGCGAAGAACGTGGCACGCGATCGCGATGCGCTCGGGTCGAAACCCACCGGTGAAATCCGCTCCACGAGCCTGGCATGTCGGTCCAGCGCATGCCAGGCCGCGATCGGGCCGAACAAGTCGCTTCGTTGCAGATCGTTCAGTGCCGGCCACATCCATTCGAGTACGCGCCGATCGGCCCATCGCACGTACTTCCGGCCAACGCGGGGGCGCGGAGAAACCATCACGCGCGCCAGGTGAACCGCGACGATTTCCGGTGGCAGCGTCGAAACCAGCCAGCCGCCCACCGTGAACCCGCGCACCACTTCATCATGGGGATCGCGTTGTTCGTCGCACGCGGCCCGGACCGATGCCTCGATCAATTGGACATCGTCATGATCGAAGCAGATCAGCCGCGGACGCTGATGGTCGAGAAGCGACTCGCTGGCCACCGGAATCGGCACGACCTCGCGTTCTCCGGGCATCGGCCCATGCTCGACAAGCGGCTCCCGCAGGTACGGATCGACGAGCAGATACCCGTGCAACGAATCCTGTTTCCGCAGCGCGTCCTGTATCTGCGACGTCGTCAGTTCGATCGATGTACTCACGCCCCTCTCTCCGTCACAACGTGGCGGCGCCGCGACCTGCCGCATCGCCGTCTTTCGTCGGACAGGCCTTCACCTGACTTTGCGCGATCTGCGGGTTCATGTCCGAACTGCGCGGGCCGGTCAGCACGTGATTGGCTGCATGAAACTTCACTGTGCCCGGCACACCGATCTCGATGCCGCCCCCCTCCATCTTCAGATAGGCTTTCGCTGCGGTGAGCAATACCTTCCGGGATGCCTGCGCGGTCACGCTTGCCGTCGCACTGGCCAAGCTGACGCCTTGCTGGGCAACGGCCCCGAGATTCCCGCCACGCTGGGCCTGCAGGCCGACCGATCCACATGCCGCATGCAGCGCGATGCCGGATACGGCAACGGGCCGCCCGTCGCCTTTCTTGCCATCCGTGTACAACAGGATTCCCTGGTTCGCGACGACGCTCGTCTTGTTCTGCGCCATCCACTGCAAATCCTGACCGGCGG
The DNA here is from genome assembly GCF_011605345.1 of Burkholderia sp. D-99. GTDB lineage: Bacteria > Pseudomonadota > Gammaproteobacteria > Burkholderiales > Burkholderiaceae > Burkholderia. The sequence goes on along the minus strand of NZ_JAAOXM010000001.1, from coordinate 435,469 downwards.
CAAGCACCGTCTCGGTACCCGACAACCAGACGTGGCTCTTGGCCGACACAGCCACCACGCCATCCTGGCCGTAGGCCACCAGATGCGGACGACTCCACGCGGTCGCGCTGCCATCGCCGCCTCCGGTCGCCTGACCGGACGTGGATCCTGCTCGTGCGGCGCTGATTGCCTGCTTGCCGTCACTCAGCCCTGTGACCGCCGCCGGCGTGGACGACGAAGCGCCCGCGTCCGTTCGTTCGGGCGACGACGCATCCGCTTGCGAGGGAGAAGATTGCGACGCGCCCGGCTCGGCACCTTGCGCACGCGCGGCCTGCGCCAGACCGTCGAGCAGGTCGTGACTGTCGCCGAGCACCTGGGCCGCGCCGGACGCATCCATCTGGTTCACGCCGGCTGCGGCGCTGACCAGTACGCCCGAGCCGCCGCGCACCGCGCCCGATGCTTCGGTATTCAGCTCCGCGCCATAACCACGATCAGCCTGGCGAACGTTGTCGTTCATCGACTTGAGGTGGCCCAGCATCAACCCGCTACGGCGATCGGTCGTATAGAGATGCGCACTCGACTGACCCGCCGTATCGTCCATCATGAAGTGACGATAGCCGCCGGTGCCCTGCTGGCTCTGACTCAGATCCTGGGTCTTGAATCCGGTCAGCGTGGCTGCATGGCCGTTACCCGCGAACCACGCGGCCGCATTGCCGGTGCTGCCGCTTGGCCCGCCGGCGCGCGCATTGTGCTGACCGTTGTCGTTGCCGCGCCCGTTATACAGCGACGCCACGGCCACCGGACGATCAGGCTGCCCTTCCAGCCAGTCGACCCACACTTCCTGGCCCACGCGCGGAACGGCAACACCGCCCCAATTGTCGCCGCCGATGGGGGTCATCATCCGCGTCCAGGTGCCTGCACCTTGATCAGCGGGCGCATTGGAATCACGAGGATGTGCTTCGCGGCTGGCTGCATTCTGGCCGCGCTGCGCATGATGCTGGATACGGACGCGGTGGTCGCGGTCGGTATGAATCGGCGCATCCGCACCGACGACGATCACCGTCTGCGCGCCCTGCACCACCGTTTCCGGATGCAAGCGTGCGCCGTCCACGCCATCCTCGTGCGGACGGTAGGACTGCTCGACCGGCAGTGCAACAAAGGCATTTCCGTACACGCGGCCGGTGTCGTTTCGCGACATGTCATTGCGTGGATCCGTGCCGGTGCCGGACAGACCGTCCTGCATCATTCCTTCGACGGCGGCGGATGCGTCGACCTCGGCCGACGGCGGTACCTTGCCGAGCTTGCGCTCGATTTCGCCGTGGACATCGGCGTCCACATTCGCCTGCACCTCGTGCTCGACACGCAGGCAAACGAAGGCTTGCGAGACTTTCAACACCGGATGGTCGCGCATCGCGAATCGCAGCCCCGGCCGCATGTCGCGGCGCGTGCCGCGCCCTTCGCTGCGCGACGCGCTCACGCGTTGCGCATCCAGTTGCTGCTGTGCCCGGTAGTCGCCGACCGCCGCGGTCTGATACGCATAGGGGCCGGCAACGTCGCGATCGATACCGGGCATGACCGCGCCTTTCACCCGCGCCTCCGACGGCCGGGTGGACAAGGTGCGATGATCCCAGCTCGCGCGCGTCACTTGCCCGATACGCCAGCGGCGCGCCGCCATGAAATCCTGGATATTCCCTGCCGGACTCCCGTCGCTCGCCTGATGGAACCCGATGACGACGGGATCGTCCGGCTTGAACTGCTGATTCGAATCCGCCAATACCAGCGTGTGCTGACCGAAGTTTGCGGCGTTCGCATCGCCTTCGTGTTCAAACCAATAGAAGATGCCTTCTTCCGCCCACAGGCGTTGCAGAAAATCGAAATCCGATTCGCCGGCTTGCGCGGTCAGGCTGCGCTTTCGATACTTCGACTGATCAGTCAGCGCCCAACGCCACGCAGGTACGATGGCGCCGTGCGTGTAGTAGCCGAAGATCTGCTCGCTGATATCGACCACACTGGCGTGCTGATAGTTGTAGCTGTCCACGCGCTGGCGCAGCAGTGCAAACCACGGCTCGATCGTGAAGCGATAGCGGGCGAGACCACCGTTGCTGCCGATCAGTTCCGCGGCAACCACATGCCCATGAACCGGGCGCCGGGTGTCCTGCCCCTCGGTGGCCTGCCACTCGATCAGGATCGGGCCGCCGATCAGCTTGCCGATCGAGAGCCGGGCATTCTCGGACAATGCAGTCAGCTCGAAACGAAACCCGCCGCCGCCAACCGCTTCCCAGCCGCGCAGGCTTTCCGCGATCAACGCATCCGTTCCGAACGACGTGCGCATCCACAGAAAGCGGCTGTGCTGCGACCAGCCTCGCAGCAGCGAACTCAGTGCGCCTGTATTGATGGACATGGTCTTTACCGTTGAATATCGCGAGCGATGCTCGCCATCACTTCGAATTGACCGTGTGGCCTTCCGCCAGCGTCTGCAGGCGTCGGGCAAGATTGCTGACCGGATCGGCCGGTGCGCCCGTCACGACGAAGCACAGGTTCTTGTAGATCCACACGAAGCCGCGCCCCGGGCCGGCGATGGTGCTGCGGACCGACACGCTTCCGAGCGACGCAGGATCCGTCTCGAACGGCACCTGCGCGATCGACGGCGAAGTCGTCTCGTTGAGGAAATAATCCGCGGCCTTGAAGCGGTCCTTCGCCTGCGCAACCGTGATCGATACGCGTGCGCCGTCGAACTGGCCGTTGAAGATATCCTCCCGGATATCCTTGAGCGGGCCGGTTTCGTTGACGCGCGGTTCGTGACTCTCGATCTTCAATCCCGTCAAGCCGGGGAGGTGCTCCGTTGCAAGCCTGCTCCAGTCGAACGCGACCACCATCCGGCCATCGTCGGTGGCGAACTTCCGGTCGAAGTCGATGCGCGACTTGAATGCATCGACACGGGCGGTCGGGCTGAAGGCCCTCTGAATCGCTGCTGCTCTTTCTTCCGGAGTCATGACGTTTCTCGATTCCGGCGATTGCGCATGGCATGCACCGGTAAAAATGGAACATAACAACAACCCGACGACACGCTTGTTCATTTCACCGCTCCTACACCGGGAAATTCCTTTGTCGTCATCAGGAGCTGCGCAATGTAATCGTCAGGCGAGAGCGGCGGCTGGATCTTGTATTCCTGACTGATTTCGCGGCTCGACCGACCTGTATCGATCGAAGCGACCAGATAGGCGCGCAACGCTTCGTCGTGGTGTGGTCCGGCGCATGCGTCTTCGACTTGATGGCTCAGATGGGCAAAAGCGTGATTGCCGAAGCTGGTCCGCGACGGGGACTCTCCGGCGATGGTCGGTGTCGACCCGTTCGACGAAAAGAACGGGTTGTTGCAAGCACCGATGCCGACGAGATTGGTCGAGTTGATATACCCGAACGGGTTCTGAAAATAGATGCCGGGCTTCACGCCCAGCGCCGCCGCCAGGCTGAACACGGCCGACGCCTGATCGTAGCAGTTCACGGTTCGCCCATCGTCGGCAGCGCCGCCCGACGCGGCGGCCCCGCCCGCCTTGACCGCGCGCTTCTGCATGTACTTCTTCAATTCGAACAGCCCGCCGGTCATTGCCACCGAGCCGCCGAAATGCGCGGCACCGGAAATCGTGTCGTAATGCAACCCGTGGCCGTGGTGGCAATAGTCCGTGACCTTCGCGATGGCGGCCTTGGCGGTCGCCGCTCCGGCAACCGATGCGCGCTTGAAGAGAAAGCGTAGCGCTTCGGCCCACACGCCGGCACCGAACGGCTTGCCCGGCCGATCGAGCAACACGAACACTTCGAGTCGCGTCGCCGGCGTCACGGCGGCACTGAGGCCGGTCGCGGCATCGTTCAGTTTCCACGACGCATCGCCGTAATAGTAGGCAAGCGTGTCCGGCAAGTTCGTGACGGTCGCGGTGACCTGATGTTCGCCGAGCGCAGTCGGACAATCTCCCTCGATCGTCAGCCCGTGCAACGTCCCTGTCAGCTTCATCGTGGCAGGCGCATTCGGTTTCGTCTTGGTGACGCGCAACTTGATGCCGACCTTGTTGTTCGCGCCCGCCTTGGACTTGACGAGATAAGCGCCCGGACGCTGCGAGCCGCTTGCATGGCAAAACTCGTCGGGCTGCTCGATCTCGACGACGTTCGCATCACTCGTCCAGTGAGGCGCCGCGACCGCGGACTGCTTGCGCGTGACGGTTACGCCGCCCTGCCAGCTGATCTCCAGCAACTGCGCCTCGACTACGCGCCCGGAAACCAGCACCGTCTTGCGCTGCGTGCGCGAGACCGGGCTCGTGGCGGACGACGATTTAACGGGAATATCCGGCATGCGTTCTCTCAGCGATCGATCTCGATGGACAGCGGCTCGGCGTCGGCCGAGGTCACCAGATGCGTGTGTCCGGTCGCATCGGTTACACCGTGTTCGACTGCACCGTTCGCACGGATGATGCGGTAAGCGCGCCCCGCAATCGGCTCGCCCGTCTGCTCGTCCTTGAGCACGAATGCCTCGTCGAACATCGGCGTACGGGAGTCCGGCAACCCGGGTAGTGCCGGCGTGGCAGCCAGCGGTCCCGGAAAGGGATGCGATCCGGCCTTGACGGTGAACTGCCCCGGTGTCTCGATCGTGATGTCGCCGCCCTTCAGCGTGATACGGCTCGGCCCTTGCTGGAGGACGATCGCATCCTTCGCCAGTACATCGACACGACTGTCCGTCGACGTGATCCGCACCGACTGGTCCGCCAGTATCTCCATCGCGCCCGTATGCGCCTCGACGCTCACCGGCCCGTGATTCGCGATGATCTTCACCCCGCCCTGCGCACCGTACAGGCTCAGCGACTCGCCGGACACGCCGGCGATCGTGGCACGCGCCGCGAAATGGGCATCGCCCTGCGCCGTCAGATGCACATGCTCGGCCGCGTACGAGATCGCGGTCTTCGGTGTCACCAGCGCCACGTTTTCAGGAGACTCCATCACGATCGCCGGCACCGCGAAGCGCTCGACCGGGTCACCGCCCTCGCGCTGCGTTCCGCTCGCCTTGGTCGACGCTTGCCCGTTGACCGCACCGGTGTACTTGCCGTCCTGCTGCGGGTCGATCGCCTTGAGGAAATCCGCCTGCGCGGCGTTTGCGCCGAGGCCCTCGGCCTTTGCATCGACGGCCGTCCCGTGGAGACTCCGGGCGGTCAGGACGGCCTGCTTCAGTTGTCCCACGCTTTCGGCCACGTCCATTTGCGTCGAGGTCGCCTCGGAGCGAGCCGTGCTCGACAGCAGCACGCCTTCGCCCGCGCGCACGACATTCCAGCCAGCTGTCGTCAGCTCGAAGCCTTCGCCGCGATACATGCCGCGCGAGGCTCCGTCCTGCGCAATCAGATAGCCTTGCGCCAGCGCACTGTTCGCGACGGCATTGCCGACCTCGTGGCGAAGCTGCCCGGTTGCATCGTCCATCACCCAGCGCGTGCCGGGCTGCCCGTCCAGCGTGCGGGTCTGCACACCGGACAGCGTGCCGGCATGATTTGCATTGCTGCCCTCGCCGGCCGCGAATGGCGGCTGTACGCGCCCGCCGTAGACTTGCCCCAGGACCACCGGCATGTCGATATTTCCGGAATCGAAGCCGATCACGACTTCGGCGCCCACGCGCGGCGTGAAGCTGTGCCCGAAATTCGGTCCCGCCGTCTGCTCGGCGATGCGCGCCAGCACACCGGACCGATGATCGCCCGGCGCATGTCCGGCGGGATTCGAACGGCTCGCGGTATCCGTCAATCCGCCGGGAAGCGGCGCCGTCCCTCGCATCCAGGGAAATTGCACGCGAACCTGATGATCGCGCGTGCTGCTCACCGAACTGTCGGGCTCTCCGACCACGACCGCCGTTTGCACGCCATGCACGACCGGCCTGGCCCGATGGGCCGGCACGATCGGGGTATCGGGCGGGACGGCGACGAAGCGGTTGCGATACAGCCCGTTTTCCAGTTGCCCCTGGCCGAGCAATTGCGCGATCGCCGCACCGAGATTGTTGACGGCCTCGTGGTCGATGCAGAGCGGAACGAACCGGACCGTTTCGTCGAGGTAACCGTCAAGGGTGTACACGCTGCCGGCTTCGAGCGTTCGAATCGAACCGGCACCGCGATGAAGCACCTTGGGTAGCCGAAGGGCGTCGAGACGCTGGGCCGCGTACTGGTCGGCCTGGTCCGAACTGTCGAACCGCCCTGCGCGCTGGCCGTCATAGATCTCGCGGGCCGGCAGGACCGGTGTGTCCGCATCTGCCTGGCTTTGCGCACGGCCGGAAACGGCCACGAGTTGATCCGCCTTCCAGCTCGAAACCACCACCCGGTCCGGAACCATCTGATGGCGCTCGGTGAAATAAGTCATCACGCCGTCCGGATCGCCGACGTCCTGAAGATTGTACGGAACGGTGCCCCCCGAGCGCGGCGCGGCATGCGAATCGAAGACGACGAGCGTGTGGTCGCCGGTGGGCGCTTTCCCCGCATCCTGCGCGTGCTCGAACCGGAACGACAGACCGGCCTCCGACAATAGCCGCAACGCGAATTCGTGATCGGTCTCCCGATACTGCCCACGCAGCTTGAACGTCCGCAGTTTCTCCGTCACGTCATAACGACGACGCGCCTCGACGTAGTCGCCGAACACGCGCTCGCAAATGCCTTCCGTATCGAGATCCGCGAAGTACAGGCAATTTCGGCGCAAACGCAGGAATGCCAGCCACGACTCCAGCGTCAGCCGGTAGCGTGTCATTCCGCCGTCGCTGTCTGCGTACGCCGCATGCGTCACGTAGCCGTTCCAGCACCGCTCGCCACTGCCCGTCGCCAGACGCAGGCGAGCAGCGCTGCCGATCAGCGGCGTCAGGTCGAGAAACGGTTCGCTCGACAGCAGGTCGATCTCGAACCGGAACGATTCGTTGACGCCCTCCCGACCATGAAAGCGTTCGACCGCGAACTTGCCCGGCATCGCGGTATCGATCTGGATGTGACGGGTCGTCTGGTCGTATCCCGTCAATGCGGCGGTTAGATTCATGACAATGTCCGGTTCTGCTTGCGTCCCATTGGCGCCTTGCTCCACGACACGGCCGCGAACATCGATTCGGCCCATGACTGCCGGGCGAGCGGCAGCGTTCTGCTGTTCAATCGCGTCGTGCCCCGATCATCCGGGCCACGCGAACTTGGACGCGCGGAATTCGTTCAGCTTCAGTTCGCCTTCCCATTGCTCCTGCGGGGTCTCGACGTGCGGCGGCTCCCAGCGCTTGCCGTCCACATAGACCGTTCGCCAGCGCAGATAGCCCCATATGCAATAGGGTTCGCGACCGCCGGCCTGCTGCTGCAGCCCGTTGGTCACCTTCGGATCGGTCAGCACGGCGCTATCGGAAGGCGCCGTGGCGCTCTTGTCCGCGCGCGCCTGCTGCGCCGCCTGCATCGCGGCGTCGTAGCGCTTGAGCACATCGCTCTCCTGCGCGGTGAGCGGTGACTGCGGCTCCGGCCCGGGGCTCATGCCGATTCCCGGCCCCAGCGCCAGCGTGTTCGGGTTCATCGTCCGCAAGCCCGGCAATGCACCGGGCAAGCCGGATTCCATCTGCGTTTTCCATACATCATGTGCGCGCGCGTAACCGGCCTGCCTGGCTTTCAGCGCCTGAATCTGCCGGTAGTTCCAGACGTCGTCGTCGTCGCCCATCGGCTTGAACCACGCGCGCGAATCATGCATGTAGTTGTCGTATAGCGCGCTGATCGCGTCGGCGAGCGGCACGGTCGAGTTCCAGTCGTCGCGCACCTGCCGCCACTGGTCCCACTTGTCCTGCAGTTGCGCCTGCGCGACCTTCATCGCCCGCTTGCTGACTTCAGCCGTCAGCGGCACCCCGCCCGGTATGACGCCCAGGATCATGATGATTGGCGCGAGCGCCGCGGACGCGACAGCCGCGCCCTTCGGATTGTCGTGCAGCCAGTTCTCGCCATATTTGCCGAAGTAGTAGCGAAGGCTCGGCCCGCCATCCTTCTCGTTCTGCAGCAGATCGTCCCACTCCACCTGCAGTTCCTGATTCGCGCTGTCGAGGTCCGTCGCGTCCTGCGGATAGCCGGACTGGGCCGCCTTGAAGCCTGGTTGAGCCCGCATGCTCTTGAGCCGCAGCTTCCGCCATCGCAAGTAGTACCCGTAGTGGGCACGCATCAGGCCAGGCGTACCGTGAGACGGATCGTGGTAGCAGCCGGCAGTCGCGTTCACATATGCCGCAAACGCCTGCTTCAGACCGGCGGATATCTTGAACGCATTCGCCGCTTCCGCGGAAACACCCGGCCCCTTGACGTCGAGCGGTACACCGGCTTTGCGTGCTTCGCGGTACATGTCGAGCAACGGAACCTGGGAAAGCTTGTCGGAATCGTCGCGCCCGCGCCCCTGTTCCGCGGGCGCATAGCCACCGCCGACATCGGAGTGCACGCCCGGATACACGATTTCTACGCGACCGTCAGCAGAACGATCGATCAGGTCCAACGGAAACGAACCGCGCGGCTCGTGCGCAGCCACCATGTGAACGCAGCGGCGTACATACGGCGGCACCGCCATCAACTGCCCGCGCCCCCAGCCGCCATGTCCGTCGAACAGCGTGGGCGCCGCGCCCTGCGCGATGCCCACGGACGCCACGGTATCGAAAATGCCGAGAAATTCGTATGAAACCGGCACGCCGCAGAGGTTGAAATTATCGAGCGCGTCCGGCAGCCAGTTGGAAAACGTACGTGCTTCCGCAGAGCCCCGGGAGAATCCGAATACGTACAGCCGGATAGTCCGCAGTGCCGGCTTGCCCTTCACGAGCTTGTCGCCAACGCGGTCCTTGAGTTGCGCCAGCCGCTCGTTCAACACCTTGCGGCGCATCGTGTCCCAGGCTTGCATCGCGGCGGTCCACTTCGACGAATCGACTTCGCTCTTGAGCTGGGCCCAGATCGAGTCGTGCTCCCACGTCAGCTCGTTGATACCGTTTTGCTCGGCGGCCATCAGCTTGAGCGCACCGGCACCCGTGCTGGAGCGGGCCTTGATATCGCCGAGACTGCCCGGCCCGGGTATCGCGCCGCCGGAATCGATGCCCTTGAAATTCATGTCGACACTCATGGACTTCACGAGGTCCTTGTCCTTCACGCCGAGCGCCTCGCTCAGGCCGACCTTGAACGCACATTCGTGCACGACGTTTTGGACCTGCAGCAACGCCCAGTTGATGCGGCCTTCCCCCGCCCATCCTGCGGCGGCGCCTGCCGCCGCCTGCAGCCCTACGCCATGGTCGCCGACCTCGACGACGAAAGGCGTGCCGACGCCCGCGACATAGATCGCCTTGTGATATTTATCCTGCGGGAATGCATCCCAGAGCCGCGCGACGTTGCTGTGCTTGTGCCCCGAACGATCCCGCTCGGCATTGTTGCGCGTGCCATCGAAGAAAATGCCGACGTGCAGCGTCTTGCAGCAGCTCATGCCATCGTCGTCATGAAGCCTGCGGAGAATCGCATCCTGCTCCTCGGGCGTCACGACACTGATATCGGGCCGCTCGGCGGCCGCAAAACGAACACTCATGGCGCAGTCCCCGCAATTCTCTTATCCGGCGCCGGGCAATCACGGCTGCTGTTCAACACCGTAAAGTGCCCCGGACAAGCGTCGCTCGGGGCCTGCAATCCATCCGGAAACGCCGGAGCACCCGGCAACCAGGGAGACGCATATGCCTTGATCCTGTCTCCCGGGAAAAACACGATCCACAGATAGCCGTCCGAGAAGGAACCATACTGCTCGATCGGCACGATCCGGCTTGCCACTGCATTCGGGTCGCGCTTGTACATCTCGTCGTTGCGCCATTCGACCTTGACCGTCAATCCCGGGTGCCACTTCTGCGGAACGGTCACGCAGCACGTGATGTGGCCGCCGGCGCTGCCGATACGGGCGGCCACGTTCCCGCCCCAGGCTCCGTCGACATAGAAGGTACCGATCGGCACGTCCGTGTAGTTCAGCGCATTCAGCTTCAGCCCGAGCCCGGTATCCTCGTCACCAGACTGCGCGGCCTCCGCCGCCGTACCGGCCTGCGCCACCGCGTGATCCGTCGCACGAGAACACCCTGCTCCCGTCACGAAGACGGCCAGAAAAACTGCCAGACGAACCACGGCCCTCACCGATCCAGCTCGCAAATTCATCACTCGATTCTCTTGTCAGGATCCCACCCAGCCATGCACGGCATCACGTCGTGCTCCTTTCCGGACCGATTCGCGTCGCGTTCACGCAGATATCGTTGCCGGTACCAGCCACCCGGCCGCCTTGAGTGCGTCCAGTGCCACGCGCGGCGTTTGTGCCGCCAAATCCTTCTTCTCCCACGCATCACGCACGCATGCGTATGCCTGGGACGGTGTCGCTTGCAGTTGCCCGAAAGTATCCGGACGCTGCCGGACATGGAAGAGCAACGTATCGATCTTCGCCGCTTGCCTGAGCGCCGCGACCTGATCCGTGTCGAGGCGGTACGGCGCGGGATCCGTGTCGACGGAATCGCCCCCGGCCATCCCGACGGTTTCGACGTCCAGCGCCATCAACGATCCGGCGCGATCGAATATCCACCACGCATCGATCCCGGCCAGGAAGCGTCGGCGCTGCGGCAACGTCAACACCTTGACCCAGGTCGGCAGGCAACGCGTATCGGCAAGTCTCACGAGGAAGGCCTCACCGTCATCGGCATTTGCTTCCATTTGCCTTCGCAGATGCGACGCGAGTGCATCGGTATCGATCGTCGTGCGCAGCAGGCTCAACATCGGATGCCCGGCGGTATGCCGCAGCAGGTCGGCGCATACGGCCGCCCGCGTTTCCGCGCCATCGGGCAACGACATCAGGCAAGGCGAAATCGCCATCAGCCCTTCGCCGTCGTACACGCCCTCGTACAGTGTGACGATCGAACACCCGGAGGACGGTGTGGACAAGCGATCGCGCAACGACGGCACGAAACTCGTGTCCAGCAACGCATGCCAGCGCGTCGACGCCGCAGACGCGTCGAGTACCTGCCGCATCTGCGACAGCGTATCCGTCGGATACGAATCGATCCAGTCACCGATATCCATCGATTTGCTCAGATTGCCTTGCCGGCAAGTGCGCTGCCCGATTGCATCGCGTGCAGCAAGCATTCGACGCAGACCTTCTCGGGAAACTGCGGCAGTTGCGTATCCAGTTGGTCGGGACCGACAAATCCATGCGTCGCAGCGTGCACGGTAAGCGATCCCGGACATCCGAACACGATGTTGCCTCCCTCGATCGTCAGATGTGCACCGCCGCTCACCGCGAGATGCACGGTCTTGCTGGCGGCCAGTTCGACGTTCGCGTTGGCCGACACGACCTTCAGATCCTTCTGCGCATGCAGCGTCATCTGATCGTGCTGCGCCTGAAGATCGAGACCGGACGCGCCGGAGATCACGCTCAGTCCCGCCCCCGATGCTTCGCGTGCGGCCGCGAGCCAGCCGATCCCCTGCCCGCTGTGCATTCGCACGACCTGATTCACCGCCATGTTGATGTCCTGTCCGCTACCGACGGCCAGCGTCTCCCCCGCGGCCCAGTGCAGCGCCTGCCCGGCGAAGATCCCGTGACCACCCTGAGCCGCCATCCCGATGACCGCATCGCCCGTGTGCGGCAACGATTGGCCTGAAGCGCGCTGCCGGGCATCGCTGGCCGCCTGGTCGAAGCCTTTGGCGCCGACGGTCGTCGAAAATGTCTTCGTGAGGGCGTCGACGGGTGCCGATCGATCGTCGAGCATCGATTGCCCCGTCTTTTGCACGCCGCGCTGAACGGCAAACGGCACGGTACGATGCGTTTCCGCCGCCTGATCGAACAGGCGGGCGAGCGTTGCTTGCTGCGCGAGCAGCGATTGCAACGCCGACACGTCACCCGCAGGTTGATCGGGCGTCGTCGCATAACTCGATACGAGCACCCCGCGTGTCCCGCGCACCGCGCCATAGGCATCCGTGCGCAACTCGACGCCTTGTCCGCGGAAACTGCCGAGATAGTTGTCAGCCTGATGACGCAGATGTCCGAGGTTCAATTCGGTCGCCGCATGCGTCGTCGCCATCTGCAGGCGGCCCATCGCATCGCTGTCGTCTGCAACGAGCTGGTTGCCTCCCTGCCCATCGAACCCCTGCGACTTGAAACCGGACAATGCGCCGGCATGATTGTGACCATCGGCGCCGCCGCCAGCGCCGTGCCAGCTCGGGCTGTGGCCGCCGGCAAGATTGCCTTGCGCGCTCGCGGTACGATCGGACGCCTGTCGATACACGGCGGGATTCAGCGGCTGCGCCGGTTCGCCGCCCGGTGTCGGTGCTTCGCCCCCCTCGCCACGGCCGTTGAACAAGCCGCCCAGCACGATCGGACGATGCACGAGCCCGTGCTGAAACTGCACGAGGACTTCCTGGCCGATTCGCTGTGTCTGCTGCAAACCATGCCCGTCGCTCGCGAGCCGCTGCATGCCGCGAGTCGGATAGGTGCCCTGGTCACCCTCGGCCTGCCAGTGGAAGCGAACCCGAATCCGCCCCTGGACGTCGGTATGGAGCGGCCCGGAAGCCCCGGGCTCGCGCTCGCCTTGCGGGCCGACCACCAGCGCGGTCTGCGCGCCCAACGCGGTCGGTACCGGATTGAGTCGCTGCCCGCTCCCGTCCTCGAGCGTCGGTCGCCACGCCTGCCGACGCGGCACGGCTTCAAAACGATTCGCATAACCGCCGGCAGCAGCCTGTGCGGAAATCCGCGCATCGGAACTCGCGGGCGGCGGCATGCCAAGGCCACGCTCGACAAGCGCCATTGCGTTTTTCGGCAGATTGTTCACGCCGGCATGCTCGATTGCCACCAGCAGAAACTCATCGGGTGCCGATCCGTTGTCGCGCCTTGGCCGCCAAGATGGATTCGCGATCCTGAACACGTTGCCGCAGCGTGCCGTTCGCAGCGTGCTGCAGCCCATCCAGAAGCGCGCCCGGGAAACGATCGCCTCGGCCTGCCGACGCGCCACGTCTTCCGCCTGCTGCACGCTCTCGAATGCCTCCGGCCCGACGTCGTCGTAGAGTTCCCGCGCACCGCCCGGATTACCCAGGTTCGCGGACGCGGTCGTCGCCTGATTGCTGCGGTAGTCGCCACTGATCAGCGTAAGCCGGTCGGCCATCAGCGACAACGACTGGCCGATGCCGAGAATCTGGTCGGCGGCTGCGGCCTCGCCATCGCTCAAACGCTGCGAAATTCCGCCGAGGCGCGCAGATGTTTCGTCATCGGGGAGTTGCGTGCTGTCATCGAAAATCACGAGTGTGTGGCCCGCCGGCGCATCGTCGTCCTCGACAAAACAAAAGCCCAACCCGGCGTCTGCCAACAGTTGCCGAACGAAGCCGAGGTGCGTCTGCGTCCGGTACTGGATCTTGTAATCGAGCAGCCCCAGTGCCTCGATGCGCTTGTCCGCGTCGGCCGTAAAACGCCAGTGGGCAATTTGCTCGTATTCGCCGAATATCGTTCCGAGAATATCGGCGAGCCCCTGCTTCACGAACGTGCGCTGTGTCCGACCGTGATCCAGTACCGCGAGCCACGGCGCGAGTTGCAGCGCGTAACGCGCCAGCATCCCGTCGAAACCGAGACATCGGGCTTCGACAACCAGTCCGCTGCGCACGGCGAACGATCCGTTCGTCAGCGCACAGCGGATCGTCACACGCTGGCCCAGCATTTCCTCGAGATTCAAACCGGGATCGCGGGACAATCCGTAGACGTCCCAACGGTAGTTTTCCGACAGGCGTTCCCGTCCCGACCAGCACTCGACCTGAAGCCCCGATAGCGGCCCTTGACCTTCGAGGGAATAGAGACGATTAGCGGCGGTGAATAAGTCCGCCACTGAAGACAATTGTGAAGAGACGTCCATGCAATCCCCGCTCTCTCGGGCATCAAGCCGTATCTGCTTTCGAATTGTGATAGCCGAGGATGCAAAAGACGCGCCCCTGTAGCTATAGGTCACCGAATCATCCCGGATACCCAGCATTGGAGTCTGATAATCGTCATCGCTGCATCTGCGCAACGATAAGTCCCCATTTACTGAATATTATTTCGTAGCTTACCATGCGAAAAGTGCGTGCCGAACTCTCCCGTCGGCTTCCAAATGCGAATTAAACAAAATCGACAATCCACCAGCTCGCCTGATTTAAACGGGATGACTGGTTCCGGTAAATTTGAGGCGAAGTCGAGCCAATCCATCCACAAAAACAGGTAATAATTTCCTAAATCGTGGCTTAGCCATATCAGGAGGGATTCATGACACGCCCGTTTATTGTTCTCGGCGACAAACACAGTCATGGCGGCACCGTGACCAGCGCCTCCACCGTTGCCAATATCAAGGGCAAAGGCATCGCCCGGAGAAACGACAAGGTCACCTGCCCGATTCACGGCCCGAACTTCATCGTGGAAGGAGACGACACCGCGATCATCGATGGAAGCGGTGCCGCGCGCGACGGGTATAAAACCGCATGCGGCGCCATTCTGATTGCGGGCCAGTCAACCACGGGCGGCGAGTAAACATGGCAGCCACGCCGCAGAAAGCACTTCCGGTCGCGCGGATTGCAATTGGCGTCGTCGCAACATTCGCCGTGGTCTGGCTGGTTGTCGCCGCCTGCTGGCGGGCGACCTACCACGTCCCGACCGGGACCGATCTTGTGCTGTATGCCCTGGCGCTGCCCGTTGCACTGATCGGAGGAACCGCCTGGTTTCTCGGCAAGATCCGCCTGCTGCGCCAGCCGAAACCCCAGCCTGTTGCGTCCGCCGCATCGGCATCGTCGACGAACCCGGACATGCAGCCCGATTCCGCGATCGCCTTACTGGACACCAGCGTCCGTTTGCCGGCGGGCGACGATACGGACGCGGTGCTCGACACGGCCCTCGCAGAAGCGACAACCCGATTGCACGCCGACCTGAAGCGTGCCGATGGCTCCGGGGTGTTTGCCGGCGTCGTTGCTTCGATCTCGGCGCAAGGCTTCGACGACAGTCTGCTGCCACCAGCGGCCACCGTCGACTGGAGCGATGAACAACGCCGCGCGCTGCTGCTCGCAGCGGATGCAATGGACGACCTGATGCAGCGGCATGCGGCCGCCGCGCTGGCGAACGACAATCGCGCATCCAGCCTGCCGCCCTTCAAGCTGCATTTGCTCCTTCCCGCACGGTGGCAGGCCGTCGCACCGCACCTCGGCGCATGGCTCGATGCCCATGTTGCCCGCAACCGCTGGCGCCCCGGCGTCGAACCTGCACGTATCGTCCCCGTTGCGAGCGCGGTTGATGCCCTGACGGCAATCGATGCGCTGAATCAGGAGATCAACCGGCATCCTTCCGCGCTTCGGCATATTGTCCTGGCTTGCGAATCGCAACTGGATCCGCGCACGATACGTATGCTCGACAGCACCGACAGGCTCTATGGGCAGAAGCACCTCGATGGTTGCATACCGGGCGAAGGCGCATGCGCATTGCTGCTCGCTCATCCGACCGAAGCTTATGCGCAGCCCGCTCCCCATCTCTATCGCGTCGCAGTGGCAGACCGCAACGCCCCCGTCGATCGTTCCGACGCTCAGGAAGACGACGTGCTGCATCGATTGATCGAACAGGCACTCGCCCGGCCCCGGTCTTCCCACCAGGAAACGCCAATCTGTCAGATCGTCTGCGATACCGATCAGCGCAGCAGTTGGCGCACGGAACTCATCGGCGTACTCGAAAAATGGCGCGCGGCCTCACCGTCGGAAGCACCCGCCACTGCACCGTCCATGCTCGGGCTCGCCAACGGGGAGAGCGGCGCGACACTGGTGCTCGGTGCGATCGCCGTCGCCGGCGCTCATCACCTCCGGGAACAGCATCCCGCGCTCGTCATCTCCAGCAGCGATCCGATCGCCCGCGGCGTCGCGCTCGTCGGACCGGCGCCGGTAGACGAACACCACGCCCAGGCCGCCGGCGTCTGACGCGGCGCCCGTATCTCCGACGTCACGCGTCGTCAGAGCAGGAAATCGGTGCCTGGCCGTCGCGGACATCTCAGGAGTTCGCGCCCCCCTTCGCTCGACAACAGCACGAGTTGCGTAAAACCATTCGTGCTGACGTGCAAGCTCAGGAAATCGTCGAGCATCCGCGCAAACGCATAGATGCCCGTGCCGGCGAAATGTGTTTCGTCGATCGTCAGGCGCAACTCGATGCCGCGCACGACACCGGCGCACGGCCCGATGGGCAGCCATGCGGTCGCCGCTTGTTGATGCAGATCGACCACGCCGTCGATCTGATGCACCGCGGCCACCTTCATCGGATTATGGAGGGACAGCAAATCGCGTATGGGCTGGGCGCCGGCCATCAACGCGACGGGGCTGAAGGCCAGTTGCGAAATGAGGCGCCACAACGCCCCATCATCGCGCCTGATGCTTTGAGGCTTCGTCGGCGCATGCAACAGCATGATGCGCCGCGCGAGCGTTCCGCCCTCCATCATCAGGTCGCCGGTCGCTGCGCCATGCTCCAGATGTTCCGCCAAGTCGCAATTGCTGCATGTCAGCTTGAAATCGAGCCCGGGCGGAGGCGGCACGGGTTCGAGCGCACCATTGACGAAGCGCATCACAAGCTCTTGTCCCGTGCCACCATGCGCAGCCAGCGTATCGCGACCGGCACACCAGTACGTTGCATGCCGCGTCTCCGGCCGAGCCGCGTGATTCAATGCATGAAGCGACTCGAACCTCGTGACCGCCGCGCCTTGCGGCGTTTCCCGTGTCTGCTCGACCGCATCGACCGAGTACACCTGATAACCATGGATATTCTGCTCGTCCACCACGAGCGGGCATGCATCCGTGGCGGACGCCCCATCGAAGGCGCCAGAGAGCTTGCCCGCCGTATTGAACAAATTGACGACCGGGGTACATCCGAGCAGGATGTTTTCCGCGCCGAGATTCCCGAGCGCGCGAGCCGCCGGTGAATCGGCCATCACGTCCTTGAGCAGGATGTGCAGGGTGAAGTGTCGGCCGCCGATCCGCCCGATTTGCCGCAGATCGCAATCGAAGAAGCCGAACTTCTCCGGATACGCAAAATACTCCGTGAGAAACAGATAAGCCGGATTCGATTTCTCCGGAAACGGAATCAACCCATCCTCGCGCCGCAATCCGGCAAGCGTGAACGGCACCTGTTCGAGCGCCACCCACTTTCCGCTGCGATCCGGCTCCACGTATGCCCGCAATGCATGCATCGACAAGGCATCCCGCAACGCTGCGCACAGCAAGGGGGTGCCCTGCGTATACAGGCGAATCGAATCGATATTCAACGCTTCGAGCGACGCATGCGCCGATTGAATCGAGAACGTCAACGAGATCTGTGACGCAGTCTGCGGCGGCACACGAAGCGCCCGCGGAGCCTGTGCAACCGCTTCGAAGCGCGCGTCGACCAGCTGCAACGGTGACAACGCGACATCGTATGCTGTCCGAAACATGATCTTCGTACCGCGCACCGGCCGGCTGTACAACTGCGTCCCCCGGCGAACGACGGTCGCTGACGACATCCGCGACGCTCGACCGGCATCGACGTCGAAGCGCACGATGGAGCATGACGGAAACGGCCGCAAGTAATGCGGATACATCGTCTCGATCAGCCCCTCGGCAAATTCGGGGTAGTTGTCGTCGATACGTCGGGTGGCGCGAGCCGCAATGAACGCGAACGCCTCGAACATGCGCTCGACGGAATGGTCGCCGCCGTCTTTATCCGTGCCTCCGGCCAGCAGCAGGCGACTCGCCACCTTCGGATAATCGGCGGCAAATTTACGCGCCCTCTGGCGCAACAGCGTGAGCTCTCTTTCGTAGAAAGGCAGCAGGTCTTCCATGCGCTATGACCCAAGAATCCGATTCTTGTCTCAATCAGCGGTATCTCAACCAACCGAAGCCGCTTCGTTTGTCGAACCCGAGTTTACTGCACACTGACGTCGCACCAGCACACCGCAGCGCATCTTCACCGCCGCTCGTACTCCGTACTTTCCCTCATCTTCCCCATCCGGATAGGCGCATGGACACGTCACGGTACGGACCGTGCCGGGGCAAAGCGGCAACACGACATCACGCGAATCCCGGCGCCCCCCCCCGGGCGAACTCCCGGAAGCCCGCAGGATCGGCGGCAATCCGGCTCGGCGCATCCGGTCGATTGCCGGCCGAGGCCACGCAAGCCGATTGGCGGCGCGGCACTTACCTCACGCACCAATAGCGCGACGCAAAAAGCCTGGTGGATCGGCACAATGCCCTCCCCTAAGCGTTGCGCGGCGGCGCTCCTTCGGTGCAGGCGACGCTATCCGACACCACGTACTCGACATTGCCTCGCTTGAACATCCAGTCGGCGCCGACGCACGGGGCGGTACCCGCCGTTTCCTCCGTGCCGCCGTGCACCTCGACGTCCGGTGTGCGATCGACCGCATGCGGTTCGTTCCAGGCCCGTTCGTTCAGCGTTCCGTTCGCGACATGACCGATCACGCGGTGATGCTTGCCGGTATCGCAGATGAATCCGTCATGAGCGGCTTGCGCACGGGCGGCGGCGCTCGCCGGCAACGCACATGCGATGCCGGCGAGCGCAACGAATCGGTAAGACGTACACCCGTTCGGTCGGGAAGAGAAATGAAATCGGATGCAATACGGTAGCGGAAATCACCGGCGACGGGTGACGCAACCCGCGCGCCCTGCCGCCCGCACGTCAGTCCCCGCCCACCCGCTCCGCGATCGCCGACAGCATCCGCAACATCGGCTCGAACGTGTCGGCCGACGTATTGCCGAAACCGAGCACGAGCCCGTTACCCGCCGATGCCGCATCGATCGAAAAGCCGGACAGCGGAAACGGCCCGATGCCATGCGCACGCGCCACGTCGACGATCGCACGATCGCGATAGCGCGCCGGCATCCGCAACGTGAGATGCAGCCCGCACGGCCCGCCCTCGATCTGGTGCGGCACGCTCAGGCTGCCGTCGAGCGCGGCGAGCAGCAACCGCCGCCGGTCGCGGTACAGCCGGCGCATGCGGCCGAGATGGCGGCCGTACTCGCCCGTCTCGATGAAATCCGCCAGCGCGAGCTGCACGTGGCGCGTCCCGCCGCGCAGCATCTCCGGCAGCACCGGTCGCACCGCGGCCAGCAGCGCGTCGGGCAGCACGATAAAACCGATGCGCAGCGCCGGAAACATCGTCTTGCTGAACGAGCCGAGATAGACGACGGGCGAATCGGGCGCGAGCCCGTGCATCGCGCCGATCGGCTCGCCGGTGTGACGGAATTCGCTGTCGTAGTCGTCCTCGATGATCCACGCGCGATGGCGGCGCGCGGCATCGATCAGCGCGAGCCGGCGCGAGATCGACAGCACGGCGCCGGTCGGGAACTGGTTCGACGGCGTCGTATAGACGAGGCGCGGCGTCCGCTCACGCCAGTCGTCTGCTTCCACGCGCAGCCCTTCCGCGTCGACCGGCATCGGCACGACGTCGAGGTCGGCCGCCTGCATCGCGGTGCGCGCGCCGCGATAGCCGGGCTCCTCGACCCACACCGTATCGCCCGGATTCGTCAGCAACTGCGCGCACAGCGCGATCGCACCCTGTGCGCCTTCCGTGATCACGATCTGCTCGGGGTCGCAGCGCACGCCGCGCGTCACGGCGAGGTGGCGCGCGATCGATTCGCGCAGCGTGCGCTCGCCGAGCGGGTCGCCATAGCCGAGCAGGTCGCGGCCACTGCGACGCAGCGCGCGGTCGATCGCGTGGCGCCACGCGTCCACCGGAAAATGCGTGAGCGCGGGCACGCCCGGACGGAAGCCCTCCGATTCGCCGGTGCCGATGCGGCTCGGGCGAATCCGGTCGAGCCGCTGCGCGACGGCCGGCGGCGCGGCACGCCGGCGCGGCGGCGCCGGCCGCGACAACCCGACGACACGCGTGCCGCGGCGGTCGGATTGCAGGAAACCTTCGGCAACCAGTTGCTCGTAGACGGCGGCCGTCGTGTTGCGCGACACGCCGAGCGTCTCGGCCAGCGCACGTGTGCCGGGCAGCCGCGTGCCGGCCGGCATCGCACCGCCGAGAATTGCGTCGCGCACGC
This sequence comes from Burkholderia sp. D-99, assembly GCF_011605345.1. Classification (GTDB taxonomy): domain Bacteria; phylum Pseudomonadota; class Gammaproteobacteria; order Burkholderiales; family Burkholderiaceae; genus Burkholderia. The sequence goes on along the minus strand of NZ_JAAOXM010000001.1, from coordinate 415,421 downwards.
GGCGCAGCAACTGGCGCTGCAGCGAAGGCGCGCCCGGCGTGCGCGCCAGCGGCGCGTCGAGCGGCAGCAACGGCGCGTCGCCGGAAGGAAGGACAGTCGTCATCGGAGCATCGCAGCGTGAAAATGTTGGAACGTGGCGGACGGCCCGTTGTGTACGGCCAGTTGCGGACGGCTAGTTGTGCACGGCTGGTGAAGAACTGCTCATGGTTCTGCCCCCGAAATTCGTGGCACCATAAATTTCCCGATCTCTGGCGCTTCTCATGGTACCTCGCCACGACTACGATCGTCTGCATCCCGGCATGTCGCCGGCCGCCAACCGAAGCGAGATCGACCTTGTCCACGCTCACCAACGCTTTCCAGCAATCCATCGGCCACCCCGTTCCCGACTGGTCCGCGCGCCCGCGCCCGGAGCGCATCGTGCTCGAAGGCCGCTACTGCCGGCTCGAACCGCTCGACGCCGAGCGCCATGCGGCCGACCTGCACGCCGCCTACGCACAGGCGCCGGACGGCAGCGACTGGACCTATCTCGCACACGGCCCGTACGCAGACGAATCGAGCTACCGCGACTACGCGCGTACCGCGCAGGCGAGCGCGGATCCGCTGCACTACACGGTGATCGACCTCGCCACGGGCCGCGCGGTCGGCACGCTCGCGCTGATGCGCATCGATCCGGCCAACGGTGTGATCGAGGTCGGCTCCGTCACGTTCTCGCCGCTGCTCAAGCGCACGCCCATTTCGACCGAAGCGCAGTTCCTGCTGATGAAGTACGCGTTCGACACGCTCGGCTACCGGCGCTACGAATGGAAGTGCGACGACCTGAACGTGCCGTCGCGCAAGGCCGCCGCACGGCTCGGCTTCCGTTACGAAGGCACCTTCCGGCAGGCGATCATCTACCGCGGCCGCAATCGCGACACCGCGTGGTTCTCGATCATCGACGGCGAATGGCCGGATGTCCGCGCCGCGTTCGACGCGTGGCTCGCACCGGAAAACTTCGACGCACAGGGCGGGCAGCGCCAGTCGCTCACCGCGATCCGCCATGCGCAGGCGAGCGCGCGCGATGCGGCCAGCCGCGCGCACGACGCGACGCGCGTCACGGTGCGCCCGCTCGCCGCCGCCGACGAAGCCGCGTGGCGCCCGCTGTGGCAGGGTTATCAGAAGTTCTACGAGACCGCGCTGAGCGACGCGGTGTTCGCGACGACGTGGGCCCGCCTGATGGATCCTGCCGAGCCGATGTTCGTGCTCGGCGCATTCGACGCATCAGGTGCGCTGGTCGGGATCGTGCATTCGATCTACCACCGCTCGTGCTGGACCGAAGGGCCGTACTGTTATTTGCAGGACCTGTACACCGCGCCCGACGCACGCGGGCAAGGCGCAGGCGGTGCGCTGATCGAGGCCGTGTACGAACATGCCCGCGACGCCGGCGCGAGCCGCGTGTACTGGCTCACGCACGAAACCAACACGACCGCGCGCGCGCTGTACGACAAGCTCGCGAACAACGCCGGGTTTATCCAGTACCGGCACGACGTGAAGAAATAACGTTGCACCGCGGCCGGCCGGCGTTCAGCCGTGAACGTCGGCCGGAGCGTGTGCGTCGTCGTCCTCCGCCGTGGCACCACACGCCACGCCGGTTGCACCCGGCACCGAGGCCGGGCAGATCATCTCGTCGCCATTGGCCGGCACGGGCCGCCGCACCGGCCGGAACACCGGCTCGCCCGGCTCGATCGGCTGCCCCGAGATCGCGCAACGGCCCGGCTGCAACGCGACGCGCAAGCGCCAGCGCTGTTCGCCGTAATGGCAGCGGCCGCTCTCGACCCAGCGAATCAGCAATGCATTGTCGCCGGCCTCCAGCACCGTGACGAACAGTTGCGGGCGCAACGGCGAGACGGCCGCCGCGGCGTGCTCGGGCACCGGCGCTCCGCCGAGCGTCACGAGCGGATGCGCGACGCCGCCACACGGCGGTATCGCATCGTGTTCGACCCATGCCGGCGCATCGCTCGGCGCGTCTTCTTCGCAAATCAGGCTTTCCATGGTGTTGAGCATGCTTGACGGATTTCCGTGCAGGTTGAACGGCGCCGCGCTCAGCGCCGGCCCATCGGTTCGCGCAGCAGCGACAGGCCGATCACCGCGCCGGTGACGGCGGCCGCGAGCATCAGTCCGATGCCGCCCGACCAGCCGAACGCACCGACGATCGCGCCGATCGCCAGCGGCCCGATCACCTGTCCGAGATAGTTGCCCTGCACGACCCAGCCGATGCTGAGCGGCGCCAGCGACGGCGACGGCGCGGAGCCCGGCGCACACGCGAGGATCGTCGCCGGCAGCATCCCCGCGATCGCCGAGAACGCAAAACCCAGCGCGACCGCGAGCGGTGCAGGCGTGGCCGCGCTGAAGAGCCCTGCGCCGGCCGCGCCGATCGCAACCGACGTCGCAGCCATCACGATCCCCGGACGTGCGCCGCGCGACAGCAACCAGCCGGCCGTCAGGTTGCCGATCACGCACGCGGCGACGATCGCCGCGCTGATCACCCCCGCCGCGCCGACCGCGACGCCGAGGCGCTGCATCAGGAAAACCGGCAGGAACGTCATCACCGCGAAGAACTGCACGTTGTAGGTGGCGAAACCCAGCGCGAGCAGCGTAGTCGAGCGAGATGCCAGCACGTCGCGCAGCGCGGGCCCGATGCGCGGCGCGTCCGCCTGCCGCGACGGCGCCTCGGCGGATGTCGTGACGGGCACCGCAGCCGCCGCAACGAGCGTCAGCGCCGCGGCCGCGAGCCAGCCGTTGCGCCAGCCGCCGAGCAGCGGCCCGATCAGCATCGACAGCGCCATGCCCGCGGGCATGAACGTGCTCCACAGCCCGAACGCGAAATTGCGCCGCTCGGGCGGCGTCACCCGATTCAGCACGGCCGGCGCGGCGACCACCACGATCACGAAACCGAGCCCCTCGACGAAGCGCGTGGCCAGCAGCAGCGCGAAACTGCCGGCCCAGGCGCCGGCGACACTCGACAGGCCGAGGATGACGAGGCCCGCGATCAGCAGCAGCCGGTCGCCCCAGCGTCGCACCAGAAGGCCGGCCGCGATGCCGCCGAACACGCCGACGAACGGAAACACCGACATGATCCCGCCCAGCGAAGCCAGCGAGCCGCCGAACTCGTGCTGGAGCGACGGCAAGCCGATCGTCGCCTTGCCGACGTGCAACGCCGACACGATGCTCGCCAGCACGACGTTCGCGACGGCGGCCCGGTAGCTGCGCGACGGCAGCGTGGCGGCATCGGCCGCGACAGGCGATTCGATCATCTCCACTCCCGTTGAAGCGGCCGCGTGCAACGGGATGCATCACGCGTCCGCGATCGGACTGGCGCACATGATACAAATTGAAGTTAACTTCAAGTAAAGGGGTAAGTGCGCAACGATCCGTTTCGCCGATCGCGGCAATGGGCCCGATCGGCCCGCATGGCGGCGTGCAGCCGCCTGATCTAAGCTGTCGGCTTCGCCCCGACGACGTTGCGCCCGCCCGCATGCCGACCGCCTCTCCCGCCCCCGACGCCCCGCTTCCGCTCGACGCAGCCTGGTCGACCTTCCCCCGCCGCAAGGCCGCCGTGCGCACCTTCATCGCCGGATACTGCGCCGCACGCGACCGGCGCGATGCACCGCTGCACGACAGCCCGGACGGCCACGTCGTGCGGTTCGACACTGGCATGGGGCGGCCTTTCGAGCACTTCGTGATCGACGGTGCGCCCGCGGATGGCGACGGCCCGTTCACCGTCGGCGCGTGGATCACGCGCTACGGCGCCGCGCCGCTGCCGCCCGCACTGGAAGGCAGGACACGCCGATTGTCGGACGAGCATTTCATGGCCGCCGACATCGGCATGCTGTCCGGCGACGATGCCCTCGCGCAGGCGCTCGCCTGCCACCTGCCGGGCGACGTCGATACGTTCAATGCGATCGCCCCGTTCCCGCCGTTCCAGCCGAATCCGGCCGCATTCCTGTTCGCGCACCGCCTGGACGGGCAGGTCGCCGCCACCGCGCGCTACGGCTTTGCGTCGGCACACGATATCGTCGTCGACCGCGTCGGGACGGCAGACGCGTACCGCCGCCGGGGCCTCGCGATGCAGTTGCTTGCCGCGATCGTCGCGCACGCACGGCAACGCGGCGCACAGCGCGTGTGGCTCGTGTCGACCGAGGCCGGTCTGCCGCTGTACCGCGCCGCCGGATTCATGCGGCTCGCACCGGTCGCGGTCGACGAAATCGTCGCCTGAACGCGCGTCGAACCGCGCCGTGCATCGCCGCGTGTCTCGCGATTCGTCTCATTACGGTGAGACGAACGTCCCAGCGTCTCACCGGTGTGCCGTACAGCGGTCGCAGCAAACTTCGCACCACTCCCGCATCGAATCGTTCCCTGTCAACGAACAGGCGAATGATGCGTCGCATCACGCACGCTCCGTTGAATCGCCACCCGGCGCACCCGCTCGAGCTGGCCCCGTTCCTGCATACCGGTCGATCGCGCAATCGCGCGACGGGCGCACCGGCAACCCTGCCGCGTGCCCGACGACAACCTGACGGAGACAGCAACGTGAGTACACCGGCATCGACCACCGCCCCCAGCATGAAAGCCGCCGTCTGGCACGGCCGCCACGACATCCGCGTCGAACAGGTTCCCGTTCCGGAGCGCCCGCCGGCGGGCTGGGTCACGATTCGCGTGCACTGGTGCGGGATCTGCGGCTCCGACCTGCACGAATACGTCGCGGGGCCCGTCTTCATCCCCGTCGACGCGCCGCATCCGCTGACGGGCCTGAAGGGCCAGTGCATCCTCGGCCACGAGTTCAGCGGCGAGATCGCCGAACTCGGCGCGGGCGTGACGGGCTTCGCGCTCGGCGACCGCGTGACGGCCGACGCATGCCAGCATTGCGGCACCTGCTGGTATTGCAGGCACGGGCTGTACAACATCTGCGAGAACCTCGCGTTCACCGGGCTGATGAACAACGGCGCGTTCGCCGAATTCGTCAACGTGCCGGCCGAGTTGCTGTACAAGCTACCCGACGGTTTCCCGACCGAGGCCGGCGCATTGATCGAGCCGCTCGCGGTCGGGTTGCATGCGGTCAAGAAGGCCGGCAACATCGTCGGGCAGACCGTCGTCGTGGTCGGCGCGGGCACGATCGGCCTGTGCACGATCATGTGCGCGAAGGCTGCGGGCGCCGGGCGCGTGATCGCGCTGGAAATGTCGGCCGCGCGCAAGCAGAAGGCGCTGGAAGTCGGCGCGAGCGTCGTCATCGATCCGAAGACGTCGGACGCGATCGCGGAAGTCAAGGCGCTGACCGGCGGCTACGGCGCCGATGTGTCGTTCGAGTGCATCGGGCACACGGCCACCGCTAAGCTCGCGATCGACGTGATCCGCAAGGCCGGCAAGTCGGTGATGGTCGGCATCTTCGAGGAGCCGGCACCGTTCAACTTCTTCGACATCGTGTCGACCGAGAAGGAAGTGATCGGCTCGCTCGCGTACAACGGCGAATTCGCGGACGTGATCCGCTTCATCGCCGACGGCCGCATCGACGTGCAGCCGCTCATCACCGGGCGCATCGCGCTCGGCGACATCGTCTCGCACGGCTTCGAGGAACTGGTCAACCACAAGGACCGGAACGTGAAGATCATCGTTCAGCCCGCCGTCGCCTGACCGCTCGCGCGGCCGCGGCACCGATTCGCGCCGCGGCACGCCTGCTGCAGTGTCGCCCTGAAGCGCCGCCCCTGCACGGGCGGCGCGCCTGCCTGCCATTCCCGCCCAGCGCCCTCTTCTTGCTGCCGTGCTGCCGTCGTCCGAAGCGGACTCGGTGCCGCGTCTCGCGGCAGACACGACGATCAAAAACATTCGCAATCCAAACCATCTTCCGTAACGCGTGACGGGCTCGATGCGCGATCAGGGTTTCTCCGGATCGAGCACGATTCGTCCGCTGTCGACAGGACACTGACGCACGGCGATCCTGTGCAAGGCGCGATCCGGTCTCCCGGCCGGAATCGTTGCCGCCCCGCGAAGGCGCCCCCACACACAACCTTACGGCGCCACAACGCCGACAGGCCGAGAATACGGGCCCACCCGGGATAGCTTGCAAACATGGTGTGTCATGAATCGTTCATTCTCGTTTAGCCGGGAACACGCATATAACATTCGATCGCTGACGATCCAGCAGAAGACGCATATCGGCTTCGCACTCGTCACCACGCTGCTGGCCTTGCTCTGCGGCACGATCATCTGGGGGAGTATCCGGCAATACCGGCAGGAGAACGCCGACCTGCAGAGCTTCGACTTCGTCCGCGGCGCGATGAGCGCCGCCAACGTGATCTCCGCCGAACGTGGCCCGACGAACGACCTGCTGGTTCGCCTGCAGGACGACGGCGCCACCGAGGTCCGCAACCTGCTCGCCGCGCGCGCGCGTTCCGACCAGGCGCTCGAACAGTTTCGCGCCGGCATCGCGCAAGCGGCCGTGCTCGACGACCGCGAGCGCAGCAACCTGCTGCATGCACTCGATTCGGTCCGGATGACGCTCGCCGACGCGCGTGCCGAAGTCGATGCGCTCGACGCGCGGCCGCTCGCGTCGCTCACCGTTCACGATATCCAGCACGCGCAGGCACGCCTGTTCCGGATCGTCGACACGCTGTCGCTGCTGATCGACGGCGCAATGACCGACACGGCGATGCGCGACCCGCGCACGTCGGGTGCGATCCTGCTCGCGCGACTCCTCGGCGATCTAAGGGAATACGCGGGCCGCACGGGCTCGCTGCTCATCGCGCCGATGTTCGCGCGGCAGGCGCTCGATCGCACGCAGTTCGCGGACATCATGCGAATGCGCGGCCGCATCGAGCAATTGCGTGCGCTGATCGACGGCGCGATCGGCACGCAGCTCGACGACCCGGACGTGGCACGCGAATATGCGCAGCTCAACGCGGCCTTCGACGCGCATATCCTGCCGCTCGTCGACGCGACTGTCGCCAGCGGCCGGAACGGTGCCTATGCGATGGGCGCGGCCGATTTTTCCCGCGCGATCGTGCCGCATTTCCAGCCGAGCGAGCTGCTGCGCGACCGCGTGATCGACCTGGCCCGGCGTCGCGCGATCGGCGACCGGAACGCCGCCCGGATCAGGGTCGGCGTGTCGGCGTTCGCCACGACACTGTGCATCGCGATCCTGGTCTCGCTCGCGCGCGGCATGCAGCGGCTGCTGTCGAAGCCGCTCGATATGCTCGGCCGCCGGATCGTCGCGCTCAGCAACGGCGATACGTCGCACGTCGCGATGCCGCGCGGCATCGGGCCCGAGATCGAGAGGATCCATGACGCGCTGGAAACGTTGCGCAACGCGACCGTCCGCCGCGACATGCTCGAGCGCCAGCGCAACGACATGTTGACGCTGTTTTCGCACGACATGCGCGCCCCGCTGACATCGCTGATCATCCTGATCGACACGCAGGCGCGGCGGGCGGGCGATACGCAGATGAAGCAGCAGTTCGCGAGAATCGGCAAGCTTGCGCGGCACACGCTGGCGATGGCCGACGGTTTCGCCCAGCTCTCGCGTGCGGAGGCCAGCGAATACGAGCGTGTGCCGGTCAACCTCGCCGACCTGATGAACGAGGCACGCGACGCGGTGTGGCCGCTCGCGCACCGGAAATCCATGTCGATCGACGACGTGCCGCGCCGCGACGACACGATCGTGCAGGGCGACCCGGCGCTGCTGTCGCGCGCGCTGATCAACCTGCTGGACAACGCCATCAAGTACAGCGCGCCACTGACGAGCGTCGAATGCAAGGTCGAGCCGGGCGCCGACGGCAAGACCGTGCGCTGCACGATCCGCGACAGCGGGTGCGGGATCGGCAGCGCGGACCAGACGCGGCTGTTCGAGCGCTACCGGCGCTTTCGCACCGCCGGCCAGCCGGAAACCAGCGGCGTCGGGCTCGGCATGGCGTTCGTCAAGGCAGTCGTCGAACGGCACGAAGGCAACATCCACGTGCACAGCGTCGTGCAGCAGGGCACCACGGTCACGATCACACTGCCGGCCGCGGCGGCTCCGTGATGACAATGCTAGCGGTGCCGGCGGTGTTGGCGGTGTTGGCGGTGTTGGCGGTGTTGGCGGTGTTGGCGGTGTTGGCGGTGTTGGCGGTGTTGGCGGTGTTGGCGGTGTTGGCGGTATTGGCGGTGCCGGCGGTGTTGGCGATGTTGGCGATGTTGGCGGTACCGGCAATGCTGACGATGCCGGCGGTGCTAGCGATGCCGGCTGCAAACGGCCGACGCCGTGCCGCAGCCCCGTACCATTCTTCTATATACTGAACCGAACCCTTTTCGGGGCAGCCGGGGGCCACCACGCCCTTTGCGCGTTCGCCCCAACCTGCGTGGAATTGCTCACCGTGAAACCGCGAGCCGGACTGATTCTCGAACTCTTCGTCAACCTGGTGCTGCCCTGGGTTGCCTACCGGGCCGCGCAGCCGTATTTCGGCGAAACCGGCGCGCTGTACGCGTCGGCGGTCCCGCCGATCATCTGGTCGATCGTCGAATTCATCCGCTCGCGCCGCGTCGATGCGGTGGCGGCCATCGTGCTGCTCGGCATTGCGCTGTCGATCATCGGGATGGCACTCGGCGGCAGCCCGCGCACGCTCCTGATGCGCGAATCGCTCGCGTCGGGCACGATCGGCATCGTGTTCCTGCTGTCGCTGTTCCGTGAACGCCCGCTGATCTTCTATCTCGCCCGCGCCACCGTGGCCCGCGAGATGGATGGCGGCGCCGCGCATTTCGAGGCGGTCTGGGACACGCAGCCGGGGCTGCGGCAGATGCTCCGGCGGATGACCTTCATCTGGGGCGCGTTCATGACGCTGGAAATGCTGCTGCGCCTCTGGATGGTCGTGAGCTGGCCGGTCGAACGCGTGCTGGTCGTGTCGCCGATCATCGGCTACACCGTGTTCGGCTGTCTGCTGACGTGGACATTCTGGTACCGGCGGCGGATGCGCGTGCGCAACAGCGTTCACATCCCGGGGCGCGACGGCGTCACCGAAACCGCCGGCCGCTGACGGCGCCCGGCCGGCACGACCGGACGGCTGCTGTATGATGCGCGGCGTCTCGTCCGACGAATGCCGCTCCTGTCATGTCCCTTTCGCTCCTTCCGTCCGCCACGATCTGGCTCGCCCTGTTCGCGGCCGCCGCGTTCGCGTGGCATCGCCCGCAGCACGGCCTGAGCGTCGGCCTCGCCGCGCTCGCCTATGCATGCGCGCTGGCGTTCGGCAAGCTCGCGCCGCTCACGCTGGCACCGCTCGCGTTGCTGGCCGCGGCCGCCTGGGGCGTGATGCCCGAGCGAGCGCGCGCGGTGCGCATCGCGGCGCACGTCGTCTTTGCCGCACTCGCGATCGCACTCAGCCTGCACCTGATTCCCGGCTTCCACAATCCACGCGTGATCGCGCCGACGCGCTTCACGCCGGATGCCGTGCCGTTCACGATGTACCTGAACCTGGACAAGCCGCTCGTCGGCCTGTGGCTGGTGTGGGTGCTGCCGTGGGTCGCCCCCGACCACCCGCTGTCGCGCGCGCTGCGCACCGGCGCGGTGGCCGCCGTCGCAACGGCGGCCGCGTGCCTGGCCGGCGCGCTCGCGTTCGGCATGGTCGGCTGGGCGCCCAAGTGGCCACCGTCCGGGTGGCTGTGGCTCGTGAACAACCTGCTGCTCGTGACGCTCGTCGAGGAAGCGCTGTTCCGCGGCTACGTCCAGGGTGGGCTGACGCGCGCGTTCCACGCGTTCGCATGGGGGCCATGGGCCGCGCTGGCGATCGGCGCGGTGCTGTTCGGCGCCGCGCATGCGGCCGGCGGCTGGCAATGGATCGTGCTCGGCACGGTGGCCGGCGTCGGCTACGGCCTCGCCTGGCGGCGCGGCGGACTGCTCGCGTCCACGCTCGCGCATGCGGGGCTCAACGTCGTCCACTTCGGCCTGTTCACCTACCCGATGCTCGACGCCGCGCGCTGACGGCCGCGCGGCGCTCTGCCGCTCAGTTGATTCCGGCGACCGCGTGCGGCACGTACGGACGTTCGAGCGTGGCGATCTCGTCGTCGGTCAGTTTCAGTTCGAGCGCGGCCAGTGCGTCGTCCAGTTGCTGCGGCTTCGAAATGCCGACGATCGGCGCGGTGACCCCGGCCTTCTGCGCGACCCATGCGAGTGCAACCTGCGCCCGCGGCACGTTGCGTGCGGCCGCGATCGTTGCAACGGCGTCGATGACTGCCTTGTCCGACTCCGCCGTCGCGTCGTAAAGCCGCTGGCCGACCGCGTCGCTCTGCTGCCGCTCGGTCGACTCGTCCCAGTTGCGCGTCAGGCGGCCGCGCGCGAGCGGGCTCCACGGAATTACCGCGATCCCTTCGTCTTTGCACAGCGGCAGCATTTCCCGCTCCTCTTCCCGATACAGCAGGTTCAGGTGGTTCTGCATGCTGACGAAGCGGGTCCAGCCGTGCTGCTTCGACGTGTGCAGCGCCTTCGCGAACTGCCACGCGAACATCGACGACGCGCCGATATAACGCGCCTTGCCGGCCTTCACGACGTCGTGCAGCGCCTCGAGCGTCTCCTCGAGCGGCGTGCCGTAGTCCCAGCGGTGGATCTGGTAGAGATCGACGTAATCGGTGCCGAGCCGCTTCAGGCTCTGGTCGATGTCGGTCATGATCGCCTTGCGCGACAGGCCGGCGCCGTTCGGCCCCGGCCGCATCCGGTAGAACACCTTGGTCGCGATCACGATCTCGTCGCGTTTCGCGAAATCGCGCAGCGCGCGGCCGACGATCTCCTCCGACGTGCCGTCCGAATAAATGTTCGCGGTATCGAAGAAGTTGATGCCGGCTTCGACCGCGCGCTGGATGATCGGGCGGCTCTCCGCTTCCGGCAGCGTCCACGGGTGCGAGCCGCGCGACGGTTCACCGAACGTCATGCAACCCAGCACCAGGTTGGACACTTCCAGCCCTGTCGATCCGAATTTCACGTATTCCATTGCACGCCTCGCCATTGAAGTTGAGCTGACGGCCGGATGCGCGCCGCGCATCCGCCGAACCGTCGCATGGTATCCCGGGCAGCGAAAAGACGTGCGGCGCCGCCGCATCGTACGAAGGGGGCGTTCGCCGGCGCGAGGGCGCGCGGGGTCGCGCGAGGTGCAGGCTGCGCGGGACGCGCGCAGCGGCGCCGGCCGCTTACTTGGCCTGGTCGGCGATCGGCTGCAGGAACGCCGAAAAGCCGGTCAGCATGATCTGCACGCCGATGCACAGCAGCAGGAACGCCGACACGCGCTTCGCGACCTTGGTGCCTTCGCTGCCGAGGTAGCGCGACAGCAGCGCGGAACGGCTGTAGACCTGCCAGATCACGAGCGCGACCAGCACGGACACGGCGATCGACACGATGCTCGACAGCATGAACTCCGACAGCTTGTGCGTGCGGTTCGCGTTCAGCGCGATCGCGGTGGCGATCGAGCCGGGGCCGACCGTGAGCGGCATCGTCAACGGGAAGAACGCGCGCGTCATGATCGCGTTCGCGTCGATTGGCTTGACCGGCGTGTCGCCGCCGCCCGGCCCGTCGGGTTCGTTGAGCATCTGCCAGCCCGCGACGGCAACCGCGAAGCCGCCGCCGATCCGCAGCGCTTCCATCGAAATCCCGAAGAAATGCAGCACCGGCGTGCCGGCGAAGAACGCGACCATCAGCACGATGAACGCGTTGAACGCGACCTTCCTCGCGAGCAGATCGCGTTCATGCTCGGTGAGTGCCTCGGTTCGCTCCAGAAACAGGAACGCGATGCCGATCGGATTGATGATGCCGATCAGGCCGGTGAAGCCGAACAGGATCTCGGAGATAAGGCGGTTGACGATCATCGGGCGAAGAATCGGTCGGGGCTGGGCCGGCGGTGCGCCGGAGGTCACGCATTGTAGAGCAAGCGCCCGCGACACAAAATGCGGGCGCGCCCGCGGCGGCGCCGATCGTCGTCGCTTGCGCTTACTCGGCGCCCGCCTCCCATGCCGGCGGCCGCTTCGCGAAGAACGCGGCAAAGCCTTCCTTCGCTTCCGGCGTCGCCCGCACGCGGGAGATCGTCTGCGCGGTGAACGCCGCGCGCTCGTCCGACGGCGGATACTCGCCGATCGCGTCGAAGAAGCGCTTGATCTCCATCAGCGCGTTCGGGCCGTTGTGGCCGAGTTCCGCGAGCGTCCGGTCGAGTGCTTCGTCGAGCGAATCGAGCGGCACGGCCTGGTGAATCAGGCCGATCGCGACGGCCTCGCCGGCGGCGAGCTGGGTTGTGGTGAGCGCGAGCCGGCGCGCCTGGCGCTGGCCGACCGCCTCGACCAGATACGGCCCGATCACGGCCGGCAGGATCCCGAAGCGTGCCTCGCTGACCGAGAACCGCGCGTGATCGCTCGCGATCACGATGTCGCACGCCGCGCACAGGCCGACACCGCCGCCAAACGCATGGCCCTGCACGCGCGCCACCGTGGGCTTCGGGCACTGCCGGATCGCGCGCATCATCGCGGCGAACCGCTCTGCGTCGCGCAGGTTCGCGGCCGCGTCGTTCGCGCTCGCGCGCTGCATCCACTGCAGGTCGGCGCCCGCGCAGAACGCGCGGCCGTCCGAACGCAGCACGATCGCGCGCACGTCGTCGCGCCGGCCGAGCGTGGTGAACGCGTCGGTCAGCTCGGCGATCATCGTCTCGTCGAATGCGTTGAGCACGTCACCGCGCTGCAACGCGACGGTTGCGATGCCGCGCGCATCGACCGTGACGGCCAGGGTCTTCAATCCATCCATCGAACAGGTTTCCTCGGGTAGAACGGCAAACATCGGAATTACGCGGCCTGGCGGCGGTCGATCACGCGCCGGGCCTTGCCGGTCGCGGTCGCGGGAATGCCGCCCGCCGCCAGCACCGTCACGCCGGACGACACACCGACCATCGTCTTGATCCGGTGCTGCAGCTCGCGCGCGAGCGCCGCGCGATCGCTGTCGGTGACGGACGCGGCCGCTTCGGAGCGCAGTTCGACCGCGAGGTCGAGACGATCCATGTGACCGTCACGCGACAGCGTGATCTGGAACTGGCCCGACAACTGCGGCAGCGCGACGACGATTTCCTCGATCTGGCTCGGGAACACGTTCACGCCGCGCACGATCAGCATGTCGTCGGAGCGGCCCGTGATCTTCGCGAGACGGCGCATCGCGCGCGCGGTCGGCGGCAGCAGCGCGGTGAGGTCGCGCGTGCGGTAGCGGATCACCGGCATCGCTTCCTTCGTCAGCGACGTGAACACGAGCTCGCCCTGGCTGCCGTCGGGCAACACTTCGCCCGTGACGGGATCGATGATCTCCGGATAGAAATGGTCTTCCCAGATCACCGGGCCGTCTTTCGTCTCGACGCATTCGCACGCGACGCCCGGGCCCATCACTTCCGACAGCCCGTAGATGTCGAGCGCGTCGATGCCCACGCGCGTCTCCACTTCCTCGCGCAGCGCCTGCGTCCACGGCTCGGCGCCGAAGATGCCGATCTTCAGCGACGATTCGGCCGGATCCATCCCCTGCCGCACCATCTCGTCGATCAGGTTCAGCATGTACGACGGCGTGACGAGGATGATCTTCGGCTCGAAATCGCGGATCAGTTGCACCTGCTTCTCGGTCTGCCCGCCCGACATCGGCACGACCATGCAGCCGAGCCGTTCCGCGCCGTAGTGAATCCCGAGACCGCCCGTGAAGAGGCCATAGCCGAACGCGTTGTGCAGCGTGTCGCCCGGGCGGCCGCCGGCCGCGCGGATCGAGCGCGCGGTCACGTTCGCCCAGGTGTCGATGTCGCGCGCGGTGTAGCCGACCACCGTCGGCTTGCCCGTCGTGCCGCTCGACGCGTGCACGCGCACGACCTGCTCACGCGGCACCGCGAACAGCCCGAACGGATAGTTGTCGCGCAAATCGTTCTTGGTCGAGAACGGGAACTTCGCGAGATCGGCGAGCGACTTCAGGTCGTCCGGATGCACGCCCGCCGCATCGAACGTGCGGCGATAGTGCGGGACGTTGTCGTACGCGTGGCGCAGCGACCACTTCATGCGCTCGAGCTGCAGCGCCTGCAGTTCGTCGCGGCTGGCGGTCTCGATCGGCTCGAGGGCGGCGGCGGGATGCGTCGGGTGAGTCATCGGGGTGCTCCTCCAATGGAGTGATGTCGTTATCGTGATCGAGGTAACGCAGCCGGCGTTACGACCGGAACGTGCGACCGGCCGCATGCAGTGCGGCGAGGCGGGGCGACACGCGATAGCGGTCCTCGCCGTAGCTCGCCGCCAGGTTCGACAGCACGCGATGCACGCGGGCGATGCCGATCGCATCGGCCCACGCGAGCGGGCCGCACGGGTAGTTCACGCCCTTCTCCATCGCGAGGTCGAGATCGGCGGGCGAGCACACGCCCTGGTTCACCGTGTCGGCCGCCTCGTTCGCGAGCATCGCGACGGTGCGCATCGCGACCATGCCCGGCACGTCCGCGACGCCGACGACGCGAAAACCCGCCTGCTGGAACAGGCCGACCGCGTCCGCATAGGCTGCGTCGCTGCACTGGAGCGCGCGCGTCAGCGCGACCAGCCCGGCCTGCGCGTAATCGCGCGCCAGGTCGACCAGCACGAGATCGGCCACGCCCGTTTGCGCGGCGCGCGCGGTCGCGGTGCGGCCGTCGGTCAGCGCGATCGATGCGCGGCCGGCCGTCGCGAGCAGGTCGTCGGCATGCGCGCCGGCCTGCCGGGCACCCGCGATGCGCTCGGTGAAGCGCGTATGCAGCGCGGCGGCCGGGCCGTCCTGCGCAAACAGTGCAACGTCGGCCGGCGCGTCGCGCGGGGCTTCGAGATCGGGCGCCGGCGGCGTTGCACCATCCGCATACGAGTAGAAACCGCGCCCCGACTTGCGCCCGAGGAAGCCCGCGTTCACGAGCTCCTGCTGAATCAGCGACGGCGTGTAGCGCGGATCGTTGAAGTACGCGCGGAACACGGATTCGGTCACCGCGAAGTTCACGTCGTGGCCGATCAGGTCCATCAGCTCGAACGGCCCCATCCGGAAGCCGCCGGCCTCGCGCATCACCGCATCGATCGAGGCCGGTGCGCCGCCCTGCTCGTTCAGCACGCGCAGCGCTTCCGCGTAATACGGCCGTGCGACGCGGTTCACGATGAAGCCCGGCGTCGATTTCGCCATCACGGGCTGCTTGCCCCACGCGGCGGCCGTTGCAACCAGCACCTGCGCGACGTCCGGCGCGGTCGCGAGCCCGCTGACCACCTCGACGAGTGCCATCAGCGGCGCCGGGTTGAAGAAATGCAGACCGGCGACGCGCTGCGGCACGCGCAGCCCGGCCGCGATCGACGTGATCGAGATCGACGATGTGTTGGTCGCCAGCAGGCACGCGTCATCGACATGGCGCTCGAGCGTCGCGAAGATCTCGCGCTTCACGTCGAGCCGCTCGGCCGCCGCCTCGACGATCAGCGCGGCACCTGCGAAATCGGCCAGCGCACGCACCGCGCGGAGCCGGCTGCCGGCCGCTTCGGCCTGTGCCGGTTCGAGCCGGCCCTTCTCCGCGAGCCGCGCGAACTGCGCGCGGATGCCGGCCAGCGCCTTGTCGCAGGCCGCTTCGTTCAGGTCGTACAGCAGCACCGTATGGCCGGCCGCCGCCGCGACCTGCGCAATGCCCGCGCCCATCGCGCCGGCACCGATCACGCCGACGACCGCCGACGGCGCCAGCGCGCCCGAGTTCACCGAATGTGCAGAAGAAACAGCCATCGCTTGCGATCCGTCATGAAGTGGAAGTGCAAGCGATTATAAACCGACCGGTCGGTAGATTTATGTCAGGGCGAGCCCGAATTTGTCGTGCAAGAGACCGTTACGGAAACTGCAAAGACAAAAATTTGAAAGATCGGGGCACTTTTTGTAAACCGAAAGGTCAATGAAAGCGTTCGAATATGAGATAGTGACCCCCGAACGCCTGATAAAATTCGACAAACCGCCGGATTTCAGGGGGAAACCGCGTGTCACGCCGCCACTGTCGTCCATCGCCGGCCGCCCTTCCGGGGTCGGAACCGAGCCTCCGGCCCGCGCGTCGTCTCGCGTGCTCGCCTCACCGTTTGCGGCCAGCCGTATCGAATCGTTTCATCCAGCGACGGGCTCCGGCCCGCCCGCGCCCCTCGCCGCCTCGCGGTGGCGAACCCAGGGCAGCACCGTTGCGTGCTGCCGCCCTTCGGTTTCATCATCCTCGTTCGGCGGATAGTACGGCCGGGCTTCGTCAACCCGTGACGGCGCGTCGCGCGCCGCCACTCGCATAGGGAAACCCTCCATGCCGCTCTCGTCCAACCAGCTCCCGCGCTGGACCCTCGTGGCCCCGCTTGCCGCATGGCTGGTCCTCGCGCTGTCGCGCGTCGTGCCGGCCGAAGGCCTCGTCATCGCGGTGTTCGCCGCCGCGCTCGCCGGCGCCGTGTTTGCCGCCGTCCACCATGCCGAAGTTGTCGCACACCGCGTCGGCGAACCGTTCGGCACGCTTGTGCTCGCGGTCGCCGTAACCGTCATCGAAGTCGCGCTGATCGTGTCGGTGATGCTCGGCGCGGGCCCCGAGAAATCGGGCCTCGCACGCGACACCGTGTTCGCCGCCGTGATGATCATCTGCAACGGCATCGTCGGCATCTGCCTGCTGGTCGGCGCGTGGAAGCACGGCGAGCAGGACTTCCAGGGGCGCGGTGCAAGCAAGGCGCTCGCGGTACTCGCGTCGCTGTCGGTGCTGTCGCTCGTGATGCCGAACTATCTGAGCGCCGCGCCGGGGCCGTTCTTTTCGAAATCGCAGCTCGCGTTTGCCGGCGTATCGTCGCTCGTGCTGTACGGCGCATTCGTGTTCGTGCAGACCGTGCGTCACCGCGACTACTTCCTCACCGCGCACGACAGCGCGAACGAATCGGTGCACGCGGCACCGCCGAGCAGCCGCACCGCGCTGATCAGCATGCTGCTGCTGTTCGTGAGCCTCGTCGCGGTCGTGCTGCTCGCGAAGCTGCTGTCGCCGGCCGTCGAGCACGCCGTGCTGAAGCTCGGTGCGCCCGAAGCCGCGGTCGGTATCGTGATCGCCGCGCTCGTGCTGCTGCCGGAAGGGCTCGCGGCCGTCACCGCCGCACGCGCGAACCGCCTGCAGACCAGCATGAACCTTGCGCTCGGTTCCGCGCTCGCGAGTATCGGGCTCACGATCCCGACCGTCGCGGCCGTGTTCATCTGGGTTGGCCAGCCGCTCACGCTCGGCATCGGGCCAATGGAAACCGTGCTGCTGGCGCTCACCCTGCTGGTCAGCACGCTGACGCTCAGCCAGGGCCGCACGACGGTACTGCACGGCGTCGTGCACCTGTCACTGTTCGCCGCGTACCTGTTCCTGTCGATCACCCACTGACGCCCACATGCACGCGGCCCGGCGGATCACCTCCGCCGGGCCGCGCGCCGTCCTTCACGTCCCTTCCCCTTCGTTCACTTCACGCCGCCGTTACCGCACCGGAATCACGAGATGCTGGCCCGCCAGGATCAGGTTCGGGTTGGCGAGGTTGTTGCGGCGTTGAATCTCGCGATAACGCTGGCCGCTGCCGAGCTTGCTCGCCGCGATCATGTTCAGCGTGTCGCCCGCCTTCACCACATAGGTCAGCTCGCCCGACGCGGCCGCGGTCGTCACCGCCTGGTCGCTGACGAAGTACTTGCGCAGCAGGTCGAGATACTGCGGCGACTGCTTGAGCTTCGCGATCGCGGCGTTCAGGTAGATCAGCAGATCCTGGTCGTCGGCGCGCACGCCGATCTTGTACGCGATGTTCGAGCCGTCGAGCTTGGTCACCGCGAACTTCAGGTCGGTGTCCTTGATCGAGCTGACCGCGAACGGATAGTCGTAGATGAACGCATCGACCGTATGGCCGTCGATGCTCTTCGCGATGAATGCCGGATCGGAATCGTCGACTTCGACAAACTTCACGTTCGGATACTGGCGCGTGACGAACGCGCGCACGTCCGGGTCGCCCTTCAGGATGCCGACCGTCTTGCCCGCGAGATCGTCGGTCGAGCGGATCGCGGAGCCTTGCCGCACGATCAGCGAATAGCCGAAATCGTCGACGTACGGCACCGAATAGACGACGCCCGCCGGCGTGTTGTCCGGGAACGTCAACCCGTCCATCGCCACGTCGACCACGTGGTTCCCCTTCGCGTCGGTATCGAGCAGTTGTTTCGGCACGCCAGGGTACGTGTCGACCTCGTGACGTGTATCGACGATGACCGGCTTGCCGCCGTGCGAGAACGACGGATCCGCGAACAGCAGCCGCGCGAACTCGACGTTGAAGCCGTGCGGCGCGCCCTTGTCCTCGCCGAAGAACGGTTCGCTCGGGTTCTGCACCGAGATCCGCACGATGCCGTTTTCGGCAATCGATTTCAGCGCGCTGGCCTGCGGCGTGAAGCCGGCCGGCAGCACGTTGGACGACGGCGGCGTCTGCGCGGACTGGCCGCTGTCGCCGTTTTGCGCGGATGTCGAGGCCGGGGCCGCGTCATGCGCGGGAATCAGCGTCGACAGGCCGCCCTGATGCACGATCCATACGCCGACGAGCACGACCAGAAACGCGATGGCGCCAAGAAGTTTTTTCATGGTTGCGAGCCTGCAAGAAGTTATTGTTGTTTCGACGGCAGTTGCGCGGGGGTCGTCGCATCGAGCCCGGGCGCATGCGGGGCGTTCATCACCGCCTGCTGCTGCGCCTGCTTGACCTCGGGGTTATCCATCAGCGACGTCTCCATTTCGGAGAACGCCTTGTTGACCGAGCGCATCACCGAATCGACGGCCACGTCGGTCTTGATCTGCTCGAACGTGTCGGACGCCTGCCGGCCCGCGAGCTTGTTCATCTGCTGCGCCGCCTGCGACATGTCCCACATCGCCTTCGCGCGATCGATCGCCGACGCGAAGTTCTTCAGCTCGGCCTGCACCTGCTTGTAGCGGCCTTCGCGGAACGAGAGCAGTTGCTTCATCGTGTCGAGCTGCTGCCGGAAGCGCGGCGCGTCGTCCGGATACTGCTTCTCGAACAGTTCCGTCTTGCTCTCGAAGTTCTTCACCTCGGTGCGGAACGCGGTGATGCTGTCCGCGAATTTCTGTGCCGCCTGGCGCTTTTCCGCGAGCTGGTTGATCAGCGTCTCGATCGGATTGGCCTGCGCCTCCTCGACGATCATCTTCACCTTCTGGTTCGCGAACTTCATCGCGACGACCGGCGCGAAATAGATCGCGCCGAGGCCGATCACGCCCGCCGCGACCAGCGCGATCACCCCCTTCAGGATGAACAGCGCCGCCGGTGCCGCGATCGCGACGCCGGCGATGATGATCGCCCACTTGATCAGCTTGACCTTGCCACTCCCCGAACTGCCGTTTGCTTCTTCATTCGAAAGCTGCGACATGAGTTTTTCTCCTTGAACCTCGAACCGAACTGCTTGCGTTTGTTTTTTCAAGCTCAATCGAAATGCTTCGGACTTCGGTGCCGCCGGGCAGCCAGGCAAGCCGGCGGCGCAATACAAGGACGGGCGCGACGGGCGTCACGAGACGCCGGTGTACGCGCCGTTCAGGATGCGGTGATGAGGAGTGGCAGACGGCGCTGCGATGCGGCGGGCCGGACGGGCGCCGTTCATCGTCGCGGCGCTCGCGCGAACGGGGAAGTGTACCGATACACGGTACGAAACGGGATGACGGATGCGTGACGCGACGGGCGTCGGGAGAAGCGTTGTTCCGGCGGGCCGACAAACGCGGGGCCGGTATTCCGGTACGAGTGCGTAAAGGCTCATCGTTGTTCTTTTGCGTATCGCGGGTGCAGGAACCGCGCGGCCGGCGCGTCCCGCTCCAAATGCACGGACGTATCGTGCGCCGACCGGCATGCAGCGTCAAGCAGTTGTCGCAGTGCAGCGAACCGCTGCGTTCCTTCGTTGGAACACTGGCAGCTAAACAGCTTTCAATACGGTAAGGATTCGCAGGACTGCGACCTGTCGCGCTCGATCAGGATTGCTTGTCATCGCATGCGCACGCTTGCGGACTGAAAGCATGTCACATCGCCCGGCCGGATTCCCGGGCGCATCACGTCACCGCGCCGCCCTGCTCCTGCGCGAGAAACCGCTCGACCATCGCGTTGAACACCGGCAGCGCCGGATTGTCGTTGTCCGCTCGCCACGCGAGATACAGCTCGGCCGCCACGTCGGCGCCGGCCAGCGGCCGGAACACCACGCCGTCGACATGCAGTTCGCGCGCCGACGCGGGTACGAGGGCGGCGCCCAGCCCCGCGCGCACGAGGCCCAGGATCGTATGCGTCTGCCCGACGTAATGCAGGTAGTTCGGCAGCCGCCCCGCGTTCGCGAACAGGCCCGAGATCAGGTCGTGGAAGTATTTCCCCTCGTTCGGCGAATACGCGATGAACGGCTGCCGGTCGAGATCGTCGGGGCCGATGCGCTCGCACGCGGCGAGCGGCGCGCCCTCCGCGACCGCGACCAGCA
The DNA here is from genome assembly GCF_011605345.1 of Burkholderia sp. D-99. Lineage (GTDB taxonomy): Bacteria > Pseudomonadota > Gammaproteobacteria > Burkholderiales > Burkholderiaceae > Burkholderia. The sequence goes on along the minus strand of NZ_JAAOXM010000001.1, from coordinate 394,939 downwards.
TCGGCTCGCGCTGCACGAGCCGGTATTCGAGCGGCTGCCGCGCCGCCCGCTGGCGCACGAAGCCCGCGTCGAGCATCCGCGACGCCAGTGCGTCGATCTGCACGGTCGACACCATCTCGCGCAATTCCACGTCGACGTCCGGCAGCGCGTGCGCGGCGTGCGCCAGCAGCATCGGGATCATCCGGTACGCGCTGACCGCCGTGAAGCCGAGCGTGATGCGGCCGGCGCCGCCATGCGCGACGCGCTGCGCGGCCTGCTCGGCCCGTGCGGAGAATTCGAGGATGTGCCGCGCGTCGCGCAGGAACCGCTCGCCGGCCGCGGTCAGGCTGACCTGCCGGCTGCTGCGTTCGAGCAGCGCGATGCCGAGCGCATGTTCGAGCAGCTGGATCTGCCGGCTGAGCGGCGGCTGGGTCATGAAGAGCCGCCGGGCCGCGCGACCGAAATGCAGTTCCTCGGCGACCGCGACGAAGCAGCGAAGCTGGTGCAGTTCAATCATCCAATTCTTGAATCGATCAATAGCCTTTTGATGTTAGACCGATATCGATACGATTTCTATACTCGGTTGCACCTGATGCGCGGCCCGCGCCGCGCACGACGACCGAGACCTTCATGACCATCGACATCCTGCTCACCCAGCCGCTCCCCGACGCCATCGACGCCGAACTGTCCGCCCGTTACACAGTGCACCGGCTGTATGCGGCCGAGCAGCCGGACGCGCTGCTCGATCGCGTTGCCACGCGTATTCGCGGCGTCGTGACCGGCGGCGCGAACGGCCTGTCCGCCGCACTGATGGACCGGCTGAGCGCGCTCGAGATCGTCGCGATCAGCGGCATCGGCACCGACGCCGTCGATCTCGACCGCGCCCGGGCGCGCGGCATCCACGTGACGACGACACCCGACGTGCTGACCGACGACGTCGCCGACATGGCGATGGGGCTGATCCTGATGACGCTGCGCGACCTCGGCGCCGGCGAGCGGATCGTACGCGCCGGCCGCTGGGGCAAGACCGCCCAGCCGCTCGCGACGCAGGTGACCGGCAAGCGGCTCGGCATCGTCGGGCTCGGCCGCGTCGGACGCGCGATCGCGCTGCGCGCGCTGGCGTTCCGGATGCCTGTCAGCTACTTCGGCCCGCGCGAGCATCGCGACAGCGGCTATCGCTTCGTGCCCGACCTCGCCGCGCTCGCGCGCGACAGCGACGTGCTCGTGATCGCGGCATCGGCCGATCATGGCAACGTACTCGTGACGGCCGACGTGCTCGCCGCGCTCGGCCCGACAGGATTCCTGATCAATGTCGCGCGCGGCAAGCTGGTCGACGAAGCCGCGCTGATTCGCGCGCTCGCCGACGGCACGATCGCCGGCGCCGGCCTCGACGTGTTTGCGGACGAACCGCACGTGCCGGCCGCGCTGCTCGAACTCGAGCGCGTCGTCGTGCAGCCGCACCGTGCGAGCGCGACCCGCGAAACGCGCGAAGAGATGGGCCGGATCGTGCTCGCCAACCTCGCCGCGTGCTTCGCGGGCCAGCGCCCGCCGACCAGCGTCACGGGCTGATCGCCGCACACCGCACGGCTGCCCCGCCGTTACGACACCAGATGCCTCCGCGCGACGGAGGCCAGGAGACACGCATGCCCAATCGATCCAGCGACGCCGCCCTCGCCACGTCACCCGCCGCCTCGCGCACGATCGGCCGCGTCCGCTATGCGGTCCTCGCGCTGATTTTCGCGGTCACCGTCATCAACTATGCGGATCGCGCGACGATGTCGATCGCCGGCACCGGCGTCGCGCACGACCTCGGGCTGACGCCCGTGCAGCTCGGCATCGTCTTTTCCGCGTTCGCGTGGGCCTATGCGATCGGCCAGATCCCGGGCGGCTGGCTGCTCGACCGTTTCGGCGCACGACGCGTCTACGGCCTGAGCTTGCTGCTGTGGTCGGTCTTCACGATGCTGCAGGGCACGGTCGGCGGGCTCGCCGTGCAGGGCGCGGCCGCCACGCTCGCGCTGTTCGTCATGCGCTTCATGCTCGGCCTCGTCGAATCGCCGGCGTTCCCGGCCAACTCGAGAATCGTCGCGTGCTGGTTCCCGACCGCCGAACGCGGCACGGCGTCGGCGCTGTTCAATTCCGCGCAGTACATGGCCGTCGTGCTGTTCACGCCCGCGATGGCATGGCTCACGCACACGCTCGGCTGGGAGCACGTGTTCCTGTGGATGGGGATGCTCGGCATCGCGCTCGCCGCGCTGTGGTTCGCGTGGTATCGCGAACCCCACGGCCACCCGCGCGTGAGCGACGCGGAGCGCGACTACCTGCGCGCGCACGGGGCGCTCGTCGATCTCGAAGCGAACCGCGTGCGCCATCGGCCGCGCATGTCGTGGCTCGACGTGTCGCAACTGTTTCGCCATCGGAACCTGTGGGCGATCTATATCGGCCAGTACTGCATCACGGCGCTCACCTACTTCTTCATCACGTGGTTCCCGATCTACCTGATCAAGGGGCGCGGGATGACGATCATGGAGGCCGGCTGGGTCGCCGCGCTGCCGGCCATCTGCGGCTTCACCGGCGGCGTGCTCGGCGGCGTGCTGTCGGACTGGTTGATCCGGCGCGGCATGCATCCGTCGAAGGCGCGCAAGACGCCGTTCGTCGTGGGGATGGCGATGGCGACGCTGCTCGTGCTCGCGAACGGTGCATCGTCGAATACAGTCGTGATCGCATTGATGACGATCGCGTTCTTCGGCAAGGGGCTCGCGGCAGTCGGCTGGGCCGTGCTCGCCGACACGGCGCCGGAAGGGATGGTCGGCCTGAGCGGCGGCGTATTCAACGGTCTCGGCAACATCGCCGGGATCGTCACGCCGCTCGTGATCGGCTATTTCGTCGCCAGCACGGGCTCGTTCGCCGGCGCATTGTGGTTCGTCGCCGCGCACGGGCTGCTCGGCATTGCCGCCTATGCGTGGCTCGCGGGACGCTTCGAGCGGATTCGCATCGCACCGCGCGCATAAACATCGCCGCGGCATGTGCGGATCGTCAGGCGCGCTTGCGGCCGCCCGGCGTCTGCGTCTGTTCGGTGGTCAGCCGGTCGAGTTCGCGCAGGTCGTTCTCCAGCGCGGGCGTAAGCGTCGTGCGCAGGTGGTCGAGGAACGTGCGGATCTTCGCATCGAGATAGCGACGCGTCGCGTAAACGGCATACACGCTCACCGTCTGCAGCCGATACTCGGGCAACACGCGAATCAGCCGCCCTTCGCGGATGTCGTCGAGCACCGTATACAGCGCGACGCATGCGATTCCGCGCCCGGCGCGCACCGCGACACACAGCGCGTCCGGCACGTTGACCTGGAACGGCGCAGGCTGCAGCTCGTAGACGGCCTCCTCGCCATCGTTGCGCTCGAGCCGCCATTCGCCGGCCGGCGAGGCGGGCGTGTCCAGCCGCAGACACACGTGGTTCGGCAATTCGTCGGGCGACTGCGGCGTGCCGTGGCGCGCCAGGTATTCGCGCGACGCGACGAGCACGCTGCAGCTCGTGCCGCAGGTCTGCGCGACATAGCCCGAATCGGGCAGTTGCGACGCCGTCACGATCGATACGTCATAACCCTCCTCGACGAGATTCGGCATTCGCTGCGCGAGCGTCAGCTCGACCGACACGTCGGGGTTGTCCTCCTGGTAGCGGACGATCGACGACACGACATGACTCTGCCCGAGCCCCGTCATCGCATGGATGCGCATCTTGCCGCTCGGCCGCAGCAGTGCGTTGCGCGCCTCCGCGTTCGCGTAGTCGATTTCCGCGAGGATCGATTTCGCGCGCTCGAAATAGCGTTCGCCGCTTTCGGTGAGACCGAGATGGCGCGTCGTGCGATGCAGCAGCCGCGTCTGTACGTGCGCTTCGAGGTTCGATACCGCGCGCGACACCTGCGCGGTGGTCGCGTCGATTTCCTTCGCGACCGCAGTAAAACTGCCGGCTTCGACAACGCGCACGAACAGGCGCATGTTTTCGAGCATGTCCATTGAATTGGCTTGGGGAGAGTCAGTGGGGAGGCGTCGGCAGCGCTCGCGTCAGGTGGGGAACGGAACGCAGCCGCGAACCACGTCGAGTCGATCACCGTGCCGGGGGAAAGGCGGGAGAGCGGGCATCGCGTACGGGGTTCTGGCATGACGGGGGATTCAGTGGCCCGAATTGTACGCCGCTGCAGACAAATTTGCGCGATTGCCCGGCCCGCAACCTTTCATCGGATGAAAGGCTTTTGCAAGACATGTGCGTCGCGCACGTGCAACGGCTTGATGCAGCGCGACAATTTGTATCACAACGCGATATAATTCGCGGCTTGTCGCTGCGCGCGTCCCGCGCTGTCACTTTTACCGCTTACCGTCCATGTCGTCAGGTTCCCCTTCGTCGCGCCGCACGTTGCGGCAATGGCTGCACAGCTTCATTCCCCATCCGATGTCGCTGGGCTGGCGCGAGCGCCTGCGTTCGTGCGCGGGCGCGCTCGTCGGCATCGCGACGGTCGGCGCGACGATGCGTCTGCTGCCTGGCGTGCCGGGCCTCGTGCCGCTGCTCGTCGCGCCGATGGGTGCGTCGGCCGTGCTGCTGTTCGCGGTGCCGGCGAGTCCGCTCGCGCAGCCGTGGTCGATCATCGGCGGCAATCTCGTCGCGGCGACGGTCGGTGTCGCTTGCGCTCAATGGATCGCCGATCCGATCACGGCCGCCGCGGTCGCGATCGCGTGCGCGATCGGCGGCATGTTCGCGCTGCGCTGCGTGCACCCGCCGTCGGGCGCCGTCGCGCTCACGGCCGTGGTCGGCGGCCCCGCGATCCATGCGCTCGGGTTCAGCTTCGTGCTGGAGCCGATCGCACTGCAATCGGCCATCCTCCTGTCGGCCGCACTCGCCTATCACGCGCTGACCGGGCACCGCTACCCGCACGGCGGCGTGCGTCCCGAAGCGAAACCGCAGGCAGGCGGCGCCGCACCGGCGCGCGGCGGCTTCACACGCGGCGACCTCGACACGGTGCTGAAGCGCCGCGGCGAATGGCTCGACGTCGATCCGGACGATCTGGAGGCGCTGCTGCGCGAAACCGAGATGCAGGCCTATTCGCGCACGTTCGGCCAGCTCTCGTGCGCCGACCTGATGACGAAGAATGCCATCGAAGTCGCGCCGTCGACGTCGGTGATGGCCGCGCTCACGCTGCTCGACCGCCACCGCGTGAAGGCGCTGCCCGTCATAGACGGCGAAGGCCGCCTGACCGGCATCGTCACGCGTGCCGACCTCACACGCCAGTTGCGCCGGCCGACCCCGCTGTGGCAGCGCCTGTCCGCGCGGCTGCCGCAATCGTTCGGCGGCCAGCCGGCGAGCGTCGCATCCGTGATGACGCGCGACGTCGTGTGCGTGCCGGAAGCGATGCCGATCACCGCGCTCGTCCCGCTGTTTACGCATTCGGGCCACCACCACATTCCGGTCGTCGATGGATCGCACCGGCTCGTCGGGATCATTACCCAGACGGATCTCGTCACGGGCCTTTATCGGCAGACGCAAATGCTCGAGGCCGCGTAACGCGTGCAGCGTACGTAACGCCATGTAACGGCCGGCGCAACGCGGAATGCATTCCACTCGCCACAATTCTGCCATTTATATCATGTTGTGATATATTTGCCGCTACCAAAACTGACCGACCGCACCCGATGAACGATACCCGACGCGCGCTGGCGAAAAGCGATTTCCAGCAACTGTCCGAGTTCCGCTACCAGATGCGCCGCTTCGAGCGCTTCTCCGAGCGCGCCGCGCAAAGCGAAGGCGTGACGCCGCTGCAATACCTGCTGTTGCTGCACATCAAGGGCTACCCGCATCGCGAATGGGCAACCATCGGCGAACTCGCGGAACGCCTGCAGGCGCAGCATCACGGTGTCGTCGCGCTGGTCACGCGCTGCGAAGCGCTCGGCCTCGTGAAGCGCAAGACGAGTGAAGCGGATCGCCGGCAGGTCGAGGTCCACCTCGAACCGGCCGGCGAGACGCTGCTCGCCCGCCTCGCGGCCATGCATCGCGCCGAGCTGAAGTCGCTCAAGGACGCGTTCCAGGTTCCGCAGATCGATTACTGACCCTTGCTTTTTCCACGCCGATGAACGCACCACACAAACGCGATTTCTCGACCAACGAACGCCTGCCCAGGATCGCGTTGCTTGCCGCCGGGATCGGCCTGCTCAGCACGCTTGCCGCGTTCGTGTTGTTGAGCCTGATCCATCTGTTCACGAACCTGTTTTTCTTCCAGCAGTTCTCGTTCGTCGACCGCTCGCCCGCGAACAACACGCTGGGCGCATGGGTGATCGTGATCCCGGTGATCGGCGGGCTGATCGTCGGGATGATGGCGCGCTTCGGTTCGGAAAAGATCCGCGGCCACGGCATTCCCGAAGCGATCGAGGCGATCCTGTTCGGCAAGAGCCGCATGTCGCCGAAGGTCGCGATCCTCAAGCCGCTGTCGTCCGGCGTCGTGATCGGCAGCGGCGGCCCGTTCGGCGCGGAAGGCCCGATCATCATGACGGGGGGCGCGCTCGGCTCGCTGATCGCGCAGTGCGTGCACGTGACCGCCGCCGAGCGCAAGACGCTGCTCGTCGCGGGTGCGGCCGCCGGCATGACGGCCGTGTTCGGCACGCCGGTCGCCGCCGTGCTGCTCGCGGTCGAATTGCTGCTGTTCGAATGGCGTCCGCGCAGTTTCCTGCCGGTCGCGCTGGCATGCGCGGTGGCCGGTTTCGCCCGCGCCGTGTTCTTCGGCGTCGATCCGCTGTTTCCGCTGACCACGGCCGCGCCGACACCTGTCGCGCTGCTGTCGTGCATCGTCGCGGGCCTGCTGTCGGGCATGCTCGCATGCGGGCTGTCGGCGGCACTCTACCGCGTCGAGGACACCTTCGCGAAGCTGCCGGTGCACTGGATGTGGTGGCCCGCGCTCGGCGCGATCGTGATCGGCATCGGCGGCTGGCTCGAGCCGCGCGCACTCGGCGTCGGCTACGACGTGATCGGCGACCTGCTGCACCAGCACATCGCCTTGAAGATCGCGCTCGCGCTGCTGATCGTGAAGGCCGTGATGTGGGTGATCGCGCTCGGCTCGGGCACATCGGGCGGCGTGCTCGCCCCGCTGCTGATGCTCGGCGCCGGCCTCGGCACCGTGCTGTCACCGATGCTGCCGGGCGGCGACCCGGCGCTGTGGCCGCTCGTGTGTATGGCCGCGACGCTCGGCGCGACGCTCGGCGCCCCGCTGACCGCGATCGTGTTCGCGTTCGGCCTCACCCACGACGCGAACGCGTTGCTGCCGCTGCTCGCGGCGACGCTCGTCGCGCACGGTTTCTCGACCATCGTGATGAAGCGCTCGATCATGACGGAAAAGATCGCGCGTCGCGGTTATCACATCTATCGCGAATACGGCGTCGATCCGCTCGAGCGGCACGACATCGGCGAAGTGATGACGTCCGCCGAGCGGCTCGTCGCGATCGACGGCGCAGCGACGCTCGATGCCGTCGAATCGCAGTACTTCGGCGCGAAGCAGACGCACCGTGCGTACCCGGTCGTGCAGAACGGACGCCTGCTCGGTCTCGTCGATCGCGCGACACTCGATGCGCAGCGCGCACAGGCCGCGGCCGACACGCCGATCTCGGGCGCGTTCGCCAACCGTGCGCCGGCGGTCGCCCAGGCGCACGAAACGTGCCGTGTCGTCGCGTCGCGACTCGCGATGCTCGGGCTCGAGCGCCTGCCCGTCGTCGCCGACGAGCAATCGCTGCGCATCACCGGCATCGTGTCGCGCAGCGACCTGATCAAGCCCGCGCTCCAGCACTTCGACGACGAACAGAAGCGCGAGCGCTTCCGCCCGATCGTCCCGGCCAACCTGCGCGACATCGGCACGCGCAAGGCCGGCTGACCCACCGCGCTGCGCGGCGCCCTCGCCGCGCACGACCCCCTCGCGTCAACGCTCCGCACGATGCGACACGCCCCTCGCGTGCCGCATCGCATTCCGTCGCTTTCCGCGTTTAAAGTTGGTTAACAATTCGACGGACGAAAGTTTGTCATCATGGTGCTCATGCGACGGGGCCAACAATCAGCCATTCCACTGCGCAATCAAATAAAGAGTTGCGGCACGGCATGCAGACGCATGCCGCTCGCCGCGACCGTCACTTCACCACACGACCGGGCAGCGCGCCGACCACGCCACGCATGACGTCGAGCCGCACACGATGCATGCCGTGCCGCAGCAAAGTGCACAGCATCGGAGCCGCCATTTGGCAAGCGCGTTAACAACTTGTTTCGGAATAGCCGGAACCGTGCTTGCCCGATGCGATCTCACTTGCACGCAGTCCTGCTGCGCATCCCACTCAATCAATCACGACTCGAGGGAGATAACGTGAACGCAAAATACTTACCGCTCATCGCATTGACCGTGGCATTTTCTGCTCATGCAGCTGATTCTGCCCTCCAAAACGTGGGACAAAGCCAGAAACCCGCCGACCAGGTCGCGCAGTGCATCGCCAAGACCTGGGCCGACAAGTCGCAGCAACAAGTGACGTCGCAGTATGAACTCGCAAACGGCCTCGCGATGGCCGTGTATGCACCGGGCCAGCAGCCGCCGAATGGCGCCGCGGCCATCGTGCGCCCGGCCAACGCCGCCAACGCAAAGACCTGGGTTGGTTTCCGCGGTGGCGATGCATCGTCGGCCGGCGACATCAACGCCTGCCTGTAACGAGAACAGGCGCTTCGGATGGCCTTGCGCCATCCGCTTGTGACAAGCCCCGCTTCGGCGGGGCTTTTCTTTGCTGCGCGTGTGCGTTTTACAGGTAGCTGCAGACGTAATCGAGCGTCTCGAGCACTTCGATGTCGAAGCGGCTCTTGCCCGGCACCGAGAACGATTCGCCGGCGCCGTAGGTCTGCCATTCGCTGCTGCCGTCGAGCTTCACGCGGCACTTGCCTGCCTGCACTTCCATCAATTCGGGCGCATCGGTGCCGAAGTTGAGCGCGCACGGCAGGATCACGCCGAGCGTCTTGCGCGTGCCGTCCGGGAAGAGCACGGTATGCGACACGCACTTGCCGTCGAAATAGACGTTCGCGCGCTTGACGACCGATACGTTGTCGAATTGGGTTGCACTGGTCATGAAATGCCTCTGATTGCTGGATGCCGGATGGCGATGTTGTTGGAGGCCGGCCGGAGCGGCGGGCCGGCCGCTATGATACCGGCTCGCGCGGCTCGAGCCGGAATGACGTGCCCGCTGCACAAGCCACATGCCGGCCGGACGACGGCAATGCCACACGCGTGATCGTCAGGATAACGATGCAATGACGGTCGCTTGCTGCGTGTACTGGTTCACAGCAGCCCCTTGCGCCTCGCGGAATCGCGCAGGCAGTCGAGCAGCATCGCCGCGGCCGGCGTCAGCGGGCTGTCGCGACGCGTGATGACCTGCACCGATACGGCCGGCAACCGCTCGCGGATCGGCAGGATCGCGAACTGGTCGCGCGCCCACTCGCCCTGCAGCAGTTGCTCGGGCATCGATGCAATCAGGTCGCAGCCCATCATCAGGCTGCGCGCGAGCCCGAAGCTCGGACATTCGACGACGCGCGCCGGCACCGGCAACCCGTAGGCGACGAACGAATTGAACAGCACCTGCGTCGAGCTTTCGGGTGACGGATTCATCAGCCAGTCGGCTTCGACGAGATCGGCGAGCGACGTGGCCGATGCGAGCGGATGCCCCTTGCGCGCGACGATCAGCGAACGGCTCGAATACAGTTCGGCATGGTCGAACTCGGCGGCCAGCAGTTCGGGCACGACGACGGCCACCGCGAAATCGAGCGAGCCGTCGTGCAGCCGCGGCAGCGCGACGCCCGGAAACCCTTCGACGATACTGACGCGCGCCACCGGAAAACGCCGCCGGAACGCGCGAAACGCATCGGGCAGGATCGTCACCGCGGCGGCCGGCGTGACCGCCGCCGCAACGGAGCCCGTCATCGCCCCTTGCGCCTGCTCGATGTCGTCGCGGGCGCGCTGCATTTCGGCGACGATCAGCCGTGCGCGCACCTGCAGTTGCTGGCCGAACGCGGTGAGCTGCACGCCGCGTGCGGTGCGCACGACGAGCGACACGCCGAGCGCGATCTCCAGCTCCTTGACCGCCTTCGTCAGCGCCGCCGGGGACACGTTCAGGCGCCGCGCGGCCGCGCGAATGCTCCCCTCTTCCGCGACGGTGACGAACGCTTTCAGCTGATGGTATTTCATGGCGGCGACGCGTGATCCGTGGAAACCCTGTGCTGCACGGCACACACCGGCTCAGGGTATTCCCGAGCGGCAACCGGTGGTGAGCACCAAAGCAATTTATCAGCTTCTGGTACGCAAAAGAAATTTATATGCTTGCTCGTCATATGTGCACCAAGCGCCCCACCTGCCCCCCCCAGGAGACACCATGCTGCAAGCCGTGAACCCCGTCATCCCCGGTATCGCCGCGATCGCACCCGAGCTGGTCGAGGTGCGCCGCCGCATCCACGCTCACCCCGAACTCGCGTTCGAGGAAACGCTCACGAGCGATCTCGTTGCCGAGCTGCTCACCGGCTGGGGTTATGACGTGCATCGCGGCATCGGCAAGACGGGCGTGGTCGGCGTGTTGCGCGAAGGGCAAGGCACGCGCACGGTCGGGCTGCGCGCCGACATGGATGCCCTGCCGCTCGCGGAGGCCACGGGCCTGCCGTACGCGAGCCGCCATGCGAACAAGATGCATGCGTGCGGCCACGACGGCCACACCGCGATGCTGCTGTGCGCGGCGCGCCACCTCGCGGCAACGCGCCAGTTCTCCGGCACGCTGAACCTGATCTTCCAGCCGGCCGAAGAAAACTTCGGCGGCGCGAAGGCGATGATGGATGACGGCCTGTTCGATCGTTTCCCGTGCGACGCGATCTTCGCGATCCACAACATGCCGGGCCGCGCAGCCGGCGACATGGCCTTCCGCACCGGCGCCGCGATGGCGTCGGCCGACCGCGTGACGATCACGCTGCGCGGTGTCGGCGGCCACGGCGCGATGCCGCATTTCGCGCGCGATCCGATGTCGGCCGCGGGCAGCATCATGGTCGCGCTGCAGACGATCGTCGCGCGCGAGGTCGATGCGCAACATGCGGCCGTGATCACGGTCGGCAGCGTGCAGGCCGGCGAGACGTTCAACATCATTCCCGAAACCGTCGTGATGAAACTGTCGGTGCGTGCGCTGAACGCCGACGTACGCGCGCTGCTCGCGCGCCGCATCGAGGCGCTCGTGAAAGGCCAGGCGGAAAGCTTCGGCGTCACGGCCGAAGTCGACTACGACTACGGCTACCCGGTGCTCGTCAATCACGCGGAGCCGACTGCATTCGCGGCCGACATCGCGCGCCGGATGCTCGGCGCCGAGCGCGTCGAAACCGACGCCGCGCCGCTGATGGGCAGCGAGGACTTCGCGTTCATGCTCGAAGCGCGCCCCGGCTGCTACGCGTTCATCGGCAACGGGATCGGCAGCAAGGGCGGCTGCATGGTGCACAACCCCGGCTACGACTTCAACGACGACATTCTCGCGATCGGCGCGAGCTACTGGGTTCGCATCGCCGAAGCCTGGCTCGCGGCCTGACGGCCCTTCATCCCATCGTTTCGCGCCAACCGGGGGAGCCCCACATGGAAACGTCCGCCCTTTCGCTCGCCGGCACGCCGGTCGATGCACGCGCCGCCGCGAAGAAACGCCGGCTGATCGCGGCCGCCGCCGTCGGCAACGCGCTCGAGTTCTACGACTTCACGGTCTACAGCTTCTTCGCAATCCTGATCGGCAAGCTGTTCTTTCCCGTGCATTCGCCGTTCGGGCAATTGATGCTCGCGGTCGCGAGCTTCGGCGTCGGCTTCGTCACGCGTCCGCTCGGGGGGCTCGTGATCGGCATGTATGCCGACCGCGCCGGCCGCAAGAAGGCGATGATCCTCACGCTGCTGCTGATGGCGCTCGGCACCGCGACGATCGCCGTCGCGCCGACCTTCGCGCAGGTCGGCCTCGCCGCCCCGCTGCTGCTCGTGCTCGCGCGCCTGCTGCAAGGGTTCGCGTCAGGCGGCGAAGTCGGTGCGTCGACGACGCTGCTGCTCGAACAGGCGCCGCAGCATCGTCGCGGCTTCTACGCATCGTTCCAGTTCTCGAGCCAGGGGCTCGCCGCGCTCGCCGGTGCGCTGACGGGCGTCGCGCTGACGTCGACGCTGAATGCCGCGCAGCTCGAAAGCTGGGGCTGGCGCGTACCGTTCATCATCGGCACGCTGTTCGTGCCGCTCGGCTACTGGCTGCGCCGCACCGTCGAGGAAGTGCCGGCCGCCGCGCCCGCCGCCACGCACGACGAGCCGGTCGCATCGCTGCCGCTCGCCGACGTGCTGCGCCATCACGGCAAGGCCGTGTTCGCGGGCCTCGGCGTGACGATCGGCGGCACGTCGATCCACTACATCATCGTGTTCTACATGGCGATCTACGGCGTGCAGGTGCTGCACCTGCCGACCTGGCTGTCGATGACGGCCGGCTGCGTCGCGGGCGCGATCCTGATGCTCGTGACGCCGATCGGCGGCCACCTGTCCGACGTCTACGGGCGCAACCGGATCGTGTGGTGGACGCGCATCGTGCTGATGGCCTCGATCTATCCGGCGTTCATCGCGCTGAACCGCTGGCCGGGCGCCGCGTCGCTGCTGTCGATCATCGCCGCGCTGTCGATCGTGCATGCGATCAACATCGGCGCGACCGGCGCGATGCTCGGCGAGCTGTTCCCGCGTGCGGTGCGCGCGACTGGCGGTGCACTCGTGTACAGCGTGGGCGTCGCGATCTTCGGCGGCTTCGCGCAGTTCTTCGTCACGTGGCTGATCGCGGCGACCGGTAACCCGAATGCGCCTGCGTGGTATGCGATTGGTTGCGGTGTGTTCACGCTGCTTGCCATCCGCTGCATGGACGAAAAAGCCGGGAAGGCGCTCGACTGACCGGCGGCCGATGCCGGATGCGCGATTGACGTGGTGCACGCGCATCGGGCATGATCGCTCCATGCGCCACACCACGACCACCTTCTCGACCACGACGCGCACGACCGCCTTCGGCGGGCTCGTGCGGCGAGTGCGCGCAAGGTCGTAGCGCAACCCCTCACAGGCCCCGCCGGTTCCGGACGGGGTCTTGTCGTTTCTCCGTCCGTATCGGTCATTCAGGAGAAACGCAATGCCCGAAGTCTCTTCCCCGAAACGCGCGCTGCTCGTCGTCGACATGCAGGTCGGCCTGTTTCACGGCCCCGAGCGTCCGTACGACGGCGAGCGCATGCTCGCGAACATCAACCGGTTGATCGGTCGCGCGCATGAAGCCGGTGCGCCCGTGTTCGCCGTCCGGCACACCGGGCCCGCCGGTTCGCCGATTGCGCTCGACTCGCCGCTGACCGCACTGCTGCCGGAACTCGCGATCGATGCTGCACGCGATACCGTGTTCGCCAAAACGCGGTCGAGTTGCTTCACCGGCACGCCGCTCGCCGAGTGGCTGCATGCGGCCGGGATCGGAGAGATCGTCATCGTGGGAATGAAGACCCAGTATTGCGTCGACACAGCGTGCCGTGCGGCCGCCGATCACGGCTTTCGCGCGGCGCTCGTCGCCGACGCGCACACCTGCATGGATACGCTCGAACTGCCGGCCGAGCGGATCGTCGCGCATCACAACGCGACGCTTAATGGTCCGTTCGCGACGCTGACGTCGACCGACGCGTGCGGATTCTGACCGGCGCCTGCCACGCGCCGTAAACGCAACAACGCACGGACGGCAACCGCCCGTGCGTTGTTGTGTACAAGTCGTATACCTTCGCCGCTCAGAACGTATGCATCATCCCCACATACGCGCCCGTCTGCGACTCGCCCGTCATCGGGCTTGTCCCCGATGTCGCATCGCGCGGCGTCGCGAGCAGCGAGAAGTTCGAGTTGCCGCCGTTGCGTACATACGCAACCGTGCCATACAGGAACGTGCGCTTCGACAGGTTGTACGTGGTGCCGAGCACGTACATCATCGCGTGCCCCGACGGATCATGCGACGCATCGCCGCCGCCGTCGCCCACCTTCACGTAGTAACCGCCGCCCGTCACGGCCCATTGCGGCGTCGCCGAATAGGTCGCGCCGAGCCAGTAGTGATCGGCGCGATCGGCCACACCGGCCGGGCTGTCCGGCGCCTGGTAGTGCGTATACGCGCCCTGGATCTTGAACTTCGACACCTTGACGTTCGCGCCGACGAAATACTCGCGCGACGCGGTGAAGATGTTGCTGAACTTGCCGTTGTTGTCGCGCAATTCATCGTAGATGCCGCGCACATCGAGCAATGGCGAGTGGTACGAGATCATGATCCCGTCCGAGCGGCCGAAGTCGTCGGCCGCGCCGTAGTTGAAGCCGCGCGACTGGTTCCCGAACGCGTATTGCGCCTGCACGTCGAAGCCGCCGATCACCGGGCTGTGATACTCGATGTTGTTGCTGGTCTGCTGCCAGTTGCGGCCGCGCACGAGCGACGCCGACGAAAACGCCTGCTGCACGAACGGGTCGAATTCCCACACGCCGTCGCTGTCGATGAACAGGTTGCGGCCGGCCTGCAGCTGGCCCCACGTGTTGCTCTTCAGCCCGACATACGCACGCCGCGACCACATGCGCCCGCCGCCCGTCTGGCCGTTCATCACCTGGAACGCGGTTTCCAGGTCGAAGACCGTCGACAGCCCGCCGCCGAGATCCTCGATGCCCTTCAGCCCGAACATGCTGGTGCCCCAGTCGCCGCTTTCGGCGCTCCAGCGGGTCCCGCTGCCGCCATTCGGCTTCGCGATGTGGTTCAGGTATTCGATGCCGCCGTCGACGCGGCCGTAAAGCGTCACGCTCGTCTGTGCAAAAGCGGCCGCCGGTGTGGCGGCCGCGATCAGCCATGCGAAATGTTTGAGTCGCAAAATGATGCCCCCTCGGAGTCTCGACCTTCCAGCACGTGCCCCATGCGCGCGCCCAGGGTCTGTTTATCCGCGATCGATCGAAAAACGCCCGGGGCCCGCTGCGCAAAGCGAAAGCAGGCCGCCGGAGATCGCGATGTTCTTGTAGAAATGAATCATGTTGTTGATCTGCTCGCCGCCCGTCATCGTCCAGTAGTGATGGCCGATGATGCCGGTGCCGATCGTATAGAGCGCCAGCAGCAGCGCGAGCGGGCGCGTCTGGAAGCCGACCAGGATCGCGATCCCGACGAACAGCTCCATCACGACGGAGATCGCGGCGGAGATGATCGGCGCGGGCGCGCCCTCCGAACCCATGAACGCGATGGTCCCGGGGAAGTCGACGATCTTCTTCCAGCCGAACATCACGAACAGGATCACAAGCAGGATCCGGGCAAGCAGCAGCAGCACATCGCGCTGGGACGCGAGAAACGGTTGATTCGGTGTCATGGTGTCGATCAACGAAAGCGATGCGCATGGCGCAAACACGCCCGGCGCACCGGATTGCGAATGAACCAGGACGGGTGGCTGCCTGCGCCGCCCGCCCCGCTCTGCAACAACCCGATGTGCAGTGCTCCTCCTCTTGTCAGTTATCGCCCTGCTTCGTCGCGCGCCGCATCAGCGCAGCTTCGCGACGTCCTGCTCGGTCACCTTCGCGGCCGGATTGCCGAACTGCCCGGTCAGGTAGTTCGTCAGCGCGGCGATCTGCGCATCCGACAGCTCGTGGCGGAACGCCGGCATCCCGACGTCCTCGCTGCCGGCCTTGCGCTGTACACCGTTCAGGATCACCTGCACGAGGTTGGTCGGATTCGGTGCGCCGACCGTCGAGTTGTGGAACAGCGGCGGGTAATAGCCGTCCGGCGTGCCCTTGCCCTGCATCTGGTGGCAGGTCGCACAGTTGCCGAGATACAGCCGTGCCGGATCGATGCCCGACGACGCGAGCGCGACGCCGCGCAGCGTCAGGCCGTCCTCGGCCGGTTTGCCCCACGACGAGCGCGACTGCTTCGCGTCGCCACCGGCGACGGCCGGCACCGTGCGAATGTACGTCGAGATCGCGCCGATGTCGGCTTCGGTCATCTTTGAGAAGCTGTGCTCGACCGCCTCGGCCATCGGGCCAGCCGCCTGCGCGAGACCCGGCACGCTGCCGGTGCGCAGGTACTGGACGAGTTGCTGCTGCGTCCAGCCGCCGATCCCAGCGTTGGCGTCGGACGTGATGTTGTAGCCGTCCCAGCCCGCGAGCACCGAACCCGACAGGAAGCTGCCGCCCGTCTCGTCGAGCGACTTCTCCTGCATCGCGATGCCGCGCGGCGTGTGGCACGTGCTGCAGTGGGCAAGACCCTGGACGAGATACGCGCCGCGGTTCCACTCGGCACTCTGCGCCGGCTTCGGCTCGTACGCGCCGTCCTTCAGGAACAGCCAGTTCCAGATCTTCAGCGGCCAGCGCATGCTCAGCAGCGCGGGAATCTCGTTCTTCGGCGGCGCCTGCTTGACCGGCTCGACGCCGTGCATGAAGTACGCGTACAGCGCCTGCACGTCGTCGTCGTTGATCTTCGCGTACGACACGTACGGCATCGCCGGATACAGGTTGTCGCCGTTCTTCGACACCCCGTGGCGCACCGCGCGCTCGAAGTCCTCGGCCGTCCAGTTGCCGATGCCCGTCTCGGGATCGGGCGTGATGTTGCTCGTATAGATCTTGCCGAGCATCGGGATCGGCATGCCGAGACCGCCCGCGAACGGCTTGCCGCCCTTCGCGGTGTGGCATGCCATGCAGTCGCCCGCGACTGCGAGATATTCGCCGCGCTTGACCAGCGCCGGATCGGCGGCATCGGCCGCGCGTGCGAGGCCCGGCAGCGCGAGACAGCCGGCGAGGAGGAAGGTGAGAGTAGATTTCCGCACGGTCAGACTTCCTTCTTCAGCGTGTCCGACATCCGCAGCGCGAGCGCCGCGATCGTCAGCGTCACGTTCACCGTACCGACGGTCGGCATCGTCGAGCTGCTCGAGATGAACAGGTTCGGATGGTCGAACGTGCGGCAGTCCTTGTCGACGACCGAGTCGCGTGCATCCGCGCCCATGATCGTCGCGCCCGTGATGTGGTTGTTCGGCGCGAACTCGTCGTTGAAGACGACTTCCGTACCGCCCAGCACCTTCGCTGCCGTCGCGTAGACCTCGCGCGTATGCACGGCGCCGCGCTTCACGTAGTCGTCGATCGCATACGTGATCTCCGGGCGCGGGATGCCGATCGCGTCGGTCGCCGTCTTGCTCGGCACGATGCGGTTCTCCGGCTGCGGCAGGATTTCGTGGAAGCAATCGAACTCGACGAAGCGCGCGGAACGGTCGCGGATCTGCGCGTCGAGCTCCTCGGGCTTCATCAGCTTGCCGCCCTTGAAGATCTTCTGCGTCTCCTGGTTGATGCGCGACATGTTCGACAGGTGGATCTTCTTCGCGGCTTCGGTCGCACGGAACGGGCCGTCGCGGAAACCGATCAGCGACGTCATCTCCTGCGGGCCGCGGCCCGGCCACAGCTTCTCGTTCGCGTAGAACGTCACGCCGGTGCCCGGATGGTCCATCAGGTTGCGGCCGACCATGTCGGAGCTGTTCGCGACGCCGTTCGGGAAATCGCGGTTCGCGGACATCAGCAGGATCTTCGGCGTCTCGATACCGTTCGCGGCGATCACGAAGTACTTGCCCTCGACGCGATGGTCGGCGCCGGTCTTGTCCTTGTAGATCGCCGCGACGATGCGCTTGTCCGGCCCGGTCTCGAGCTTGTAGACGACCGCGCTGTCGATCAGTTTCGCGCCGGCCTGCTCGGCCTTCTCGACGTGCACGATGCCGTTGTACATCGCGCCGATCGGGCAGATCGGCATGCAGTTGTTGTTCCCGCAACAGGTTGGCCGGCCGTCGTACGGGCGGCTGTTGCGCGCGACCGGCTCGGTCACCACGTGGAACTTCGGGTCATAGCCGTTGAGCGCGCTCTTGATCGTCTGCTCGTTGAACGACAACGGCAGCGGCGGCATCGGGTACGGCTCCTTGCGCGGCGAGTACAGGTCTTCCTCGGGGCCCGGGCCCCACACGCCGAGTTCCTCTTCGGCGCGCTGGTAGTAATGCTCGAGGTCGTCGTACTGGATCGGCCAGTCGCGGCCGACGCCGTACACGGTCTTCATCTTGAAGTCGTTCGGGATGAAACGCCACGCCGACGCGGCCCAGTGCCACGTCGTGCCGCCCACCGCGCGAATGTACTGCGAGTTGAACTTGTGCTCGCCCTTCAGGATCAGGTAGTCGTTCGGCGGGCCGTATTCCGGATGCGGCGCCCATGCGCTCGACGGGTACGGCGCCATGAAATCGGTCTTGTCGACCTGATTGCGGAAGCGCTCGACGATTTCCCAGCGCGGCATGCGCGGGCCGGCTTCCAGCAGGATCACCGACTTGCCCGCCATTGCGAGCTGGTGTGCAACGATCGCGCCTGCGACACCCGACCCGACGACGACGACATCGGCCTTTTGCGTATCGGTATCGGCCATCAGGCTTGCCTCTCGATCGGTTTTTCGGCCCAGAAGCCGGGTTTGTTCGGGCAATACGACGGGATCACGAGCGTATCGGATACGACGCTGAACATTAATGCTTCTTCGTAGGTAATCACGACGTTGTCGACGATGCCGAGATACCACGCTTCAAGAATCTTCAGCGCGAGTGTTTCCTGGTCGGGATTCAGCGAACCGGACGCGAGTGCGCCGGCGAGTTGCGGCAGGCTGTCGGCCGTCTTGAACGAGCCCTTCTGCAAGGCCTGCAGGAAGCGCTGGCCGAGCACGCGGCTCAGCCCCTTCTTGCCTGTCAATGCTTCGGAGAGCGTCATGAACGTATCGAGCGGCGCGGTGCCGGGATCGTCGGCCAGGGCCCGCAACGCCAGCGAGCCCGTGAGGCCCGCCGCCGTCAGCGCCAGTGCGCCCTGCAACCATTGACGCCGCGTGATACCGCTTGCGGTTGCGTCGCTTTCACGACGCGAGTGGGGAGTGTTGTCGTTGTGCATGTTTCCTTCTCTCGAACACCGGATTCGGGAAAACCACGCTTGATATTTCTCAAACATTGGCGCGGACCTGAAATGTACGCGCACAAATCGGAACGAACAATCTTTTTATAGTCCATTAAATGTTCCGCAATCCGAGACAATCGACATTTCGCTGCATTTTTGTATCGTCGGCGCGACAAAGTTGCGGCACGCACGTCAGTGTCGCACGTCGACGGCACACTGTGCGGCGCGATGCGCGCAGATGTCGGTCGGTTAGAATCGCGTGCAATCAAACAGAAAGCTTCCCTCCGAGGGCAATCGAGCGATGAAGCAGCACGACAAACACAACAAAGCGAAACGACTCCACCACACCACCCGGCTGCTCTGGCGCATCGGCGCCGTCGCGGCGCTCGGCGGCGCCACGGCACTGTCGCTGCATGCACTCGCGGCGCGCACGGTGAGCGTGTCGCCGCAAGGCACCGTCACCGAAGTCCGGCAGAGCGTCGTCAAGTTCGACGAACCGATGGTCGCGTTCGGCTCGGCCTCCGCGCCGAATCCCGCGCGCGTCACCTGCAACGATTCCACGGCCGCGCGCGGCCAGGGTCACTGGCTCGACGACAAGACCTGGGTTTACGATTTCGAAAACGACCTGCCGCCCGGCGTGCGCTGCTCGGTCGCGCTCAACGACACGCTGCGCTCGGTCGCCGGCAACGCGGCCAGCGGCCCGCGCCGCTTCACGTTCCAGACGGGCGGCCCGTTCCCGGTGAACGTACGGCCCGGCTCGCGCGAGATCGAGGAACGGCAGATATTCGTGCTGAAGCTGAACGGCCCGGCCGAACCGCGCTCGGCGCTCGCGAACATCTGGTGCGAAGCGGCCGGCATCGGCAACCGCATTCCCGTCACGGCCGCCGACGACGATGCGCGCAACGCACTGCTCGATCACTTCGGGCTGAAGAAGGATGCCGCGCGCGTGCTGACGCTTTCGTGCGCGCAGGCGCTGCCGGCGAGCGCAAAGATGCAGCTCGTGTATGGCAAGGGCGTCACGAGCCCGAGCGGGATCCCGAACGAAACGGAACGGCGCTTCGATTTCACCGTACGCGCACCGTTCGCCGCGAGCTTCTCGTGCGAACGCGAGAACGCGAAGGCCCCCTGCACGCCGCTGCGCCCGCTCACGCTGTCGTTCAACGCACCGATCTCGCGCAAGAACGCCGAGGCCATCAAGCTGCGCGGCCCTGACGGTTCGCTGTCGCCGACCTTCGCGGCCGACGACAAGAGCGAGGAAGTCACCACCGTCACGTTCAACCCGCCGCTGCCCGAGCAGGCCGGCCTGACGATCGAATTGCCGTCGGGCCTGCGCGACGTGACCGACCGCTCGCTGTCCAACGCCGACCTGTTCCCGCTCGCGACACGCACCGCGCCGATGCCGCCGCTCGCGAAATTCTCGTCGGGCACCTTCGGGATCGTCGAGCGCTTCGCCGAACCCGATACGCCCGCGCTCGTGCCCGTCACGCTGCGCAACGTCGAGGCCGACCTGCATATCGACGGCCTGAACACCCAGGGCGCGCAGTTCTCGAACCTGAAGGTCGACGACGACACGGCGATTCGCCAGTGGATGCGCACCGTCGACCGCTTCGACAACTGGTCGATGACGGCCGGCTCGATCGACAGCCAGATTCCGGGCCTGCTCGAACGCAAGGGCCAGCACCCCGTCTACGTGCCGCGCGAAGCCGGCGAAAAGGCGCCCGCGCCGAAGGATCGCCGCATCGACGTGCGCTCGCTGACCCTGCTCAAGGGCCAGCCGGGCGTGCAGGCGCTGACGCTGCCGAAGGCCGACCCGAAGGCACTGCGCCCGTTCGAAGTCGTCGGCGTGCCGATCGACAAGCCCGGCTTCTACGTGCTCGAACTCGCGTCGCCCGCGCTCGGCCGCTCGCTGCTGGCGAAACCGTCGAGCATGTACGTGCGCACCACGGTGCTCGTCACCAACCTCGGCGTGCACCTGAAACAGGGCCGCGAAAACAACCTCGTGTGGGTCACGACGCTCGACAAAGGCAAGCCCGTGCCGAATGCGCAGATCCGCGTGTCGGACTGCAACGGCGACGAGATCGCGTCCGGCAAGACCGATGCGCAGGGTTTGCTGAAGATCGACGGCGCGTTCGAATCGAAGCGCGCCTGCAGTTCGTCCGACTCGGAGCAACGCTTCGACGACTACTTCGTGTCGGCCCGCGTGAACGATCCGAAGACGGGCCCCGACATGGCGTTCGTCAGCTCGGGCTGGAACCGCGGGATCGAATCGTGGCGCTTCAACGTGCCGACCGACACCGACAGCGCACCGACCGTGCGTGCGCATACGGTATTCGATCGCACGCTGCTGCGCGCGGGCGAAACCGTGTCGATGAAGCACTTCATCCGCACCGAAACGCTGCAGAGCCTCGCGTTTCCGTCGCAATACCCGACGCGCGTGACGATCCGCCATCTCGGCACGGGCCAGACCTACAAGCTGCCGCTCACGTGGGCGGCCGACCACAGCGCGGACTCGCAGTTCACACTGCCGGCCGCCGCGAAGCTCGGCGAATACAGCGTCGAGCTCGAAGGCGGCCCGGAGGACGCGCCGACCGCCACCTATTACAGCGGCAGCTTCCGCGTCGAGGCGTTCCGCCTGCCGGTGCTGAAGGGATCGATCGGCGCGCGCGACGCGCAGAAGAGCCCGCTCGTCGCCGTGAAGGAAGCGCCGCTCGCGGTGCAGATCGACTACGTGTCGGGTGGCGGCGCATCGAACCTGCCGGTGCAGGTGTCGGCGCTGATGAAGTGGGCATCGCCACCGTTCGCGGATCGCTTCGAGGATTTCAGCTTCACGCCGTATCGCCCCGACACGAGCGACGGCAATGCCGACGACGATTCGCAGGACGGCGACAACGCGTCGTCGTCGAACAACGACCCCGACGCGACGAAGCTGATCGCCGACAAGCTGCCGCTGACGCTCGACCGCAACGGTGCGGGCTCGGTCACGCTGAAAGGCCTGCCCGACGTCGACGCACCGAAGCGCATCGCGCTCGAAGCGACGTTCGCGGATCCGAACGGCGAAGTGCAGACGATTCGCGGCGACACGATCCTGTGGCCGGCCGCGGTGGTGGCCGGCGTCAAGGCAGGCCGCTGGGTATCGGTCGGCCAGCGCGTGCCCGTGCAGGCGCTGGCGGTCGACCTGCAAGGCAAGCCGCGCGCGTCGGTGCCGATCGAGATCAAGGGCGTCGCGCGCATCACGACGTCGTCGCGCAAGCGGATGGTCGGCGGCTTCTACGCGTACGACAACAAGAGCGACACGCGCGACCTCGGTGTGCTGTGCTCGGGCAAGACCGACGACAAGGGCCGCATGGCCTGCGACGCGACGCTCGAACAGGCCGGCAACGTGCAGCTGATCGCTGTTGCCAAGGACGGCGACGGCCGCACGTCGAATGCATCGACATCGGTGTGGGTCACGCGCGAGGACGAACTCTGGTTCGGCGGCGACAACACCGACCGGATCGACGTGATCCCGGAGAAAACCTCGTACGAACCGGGCGAAACCGCCCGCTTCCAGGTGCGCATGCCGTTCCGCTACGCGACCGCGCTGGTAGCGGTCGAGCGCGGCGGCGTGATGGAAACGCACATCGTCGAGCTGAACGGCAAGAACCCGACGGTCGACCTGAAGGTCGGCGACACGTGGGGGCCGAACGTCTACGTGTCGGTGCTCGCGCTGCGCGGCCGGATTCGCGAAGTGCCGTGGTACTCGTTCTTCACGTGGGGCTGGAAGGCGCCGGTCGAATGGGCGCGCGCGTTCTGGCGCGAAGGCCGTCACTATGAAGCGCCGACCGCGTTCGTCGACCTGTCGAAACCCGCGTTCCGCTACGGCCTCGGCGAGATCAAGGTCGGCACGGGCGTGCACCGACTCGGCGTGACCGTGACGACCGACGCGACCCGCTACACGGTGCGCAGCAAGGCGCAGGCGCACGTGAAGGTCACGCTGCCGAACGGCCAGCCCGCGCCGGCCGGCACGCAGATCGCGGTCGCGGCCGTCGACGAGGCGCTGCTCGAACTGATGCCGAACAACAGCTGGGACCTGCTCGACGCGATGCTGCGGCGACGCGCGTACGGTGTCGAGACGGCCACCGCGCAGATGGAAATCGTCGGCCGCCGCCACTTCGGCCGCAAGGCCGTGCCGGCCGGCGGCGGTGGCGGCAGCGCGCCGACCCGCGAGCTGTTCGACACGCTGCTGCTGTGGAATCCGCGCGTGACGCTGGATGCGAACGGCAGCGCGACCGTCGAGGTGCCGCTGAACGACGCGCTCACGCGCTTCCGGATCGTCGCGATCGCGGCGGTCGGCCCCGACCGCTTCGGCACCGGCAGCACGTCGATCCGCAGCACGCAGGATCTGCAGTTGATCTCCGGCCTGCCGCCGCTCGTGCGCGAAGGCGACGCGTTCCGTGCGCAGGTCACGCTGCGCAACACGACCGACCGCGCGATGCAGGTCGTCGTGACGCCGCGTGTGACGGGCCTCGAGGTCGCACCGCAAACCGTGTCGCTGGCGGCCAATACGGCAACCGAAGTCGCGTGGACGATCACCGTGCCCGAGCAGGCGCTCGACGCGGCCGGTGCGCTGAACTGGCGCATCGAAGCGGCCGAGCAAGGCGGCAAGCGTGCGTCCGACGCGCTGGCGGTTGCGCAGAAGGTCGTGCCCGCGCTGCCGGTCACGGTTCAGCAGGCGACGCTCGCGCAAGTCGACGGCACGCTGACGGTGCCGGTGGCCTCCCCGGCCGGTGCCGCGAACAACGCGCAAGGCCTGCCGCGCGGCGGCATCGCCGTGTCGCTGCAGTCGAAGCTCGCCGACGGGCTGCCCGGCGTGAAGCGCTGGTTCGAGCGCTATCCGTACCGCTGCCTCGAACAGCAGACGTCGCGCGCGATCGGCCTGCGCGATCCCGCGCAATGGCAGGCGCTGATCGCCCGCATGCCCGTCTATCTCGACAGCGACGGGCTCGCGAGCTACTTCCCGCCGTCGTCCGACGATTCGCATGCCGGCAGCGCGACGCTGTCGTCGTACCTGCTCGTGGTGTCCGACGAGGCGAGCCGTCTCGACCCGCGCTTCGCGCTGCCGGAAGACCTTCGCACGCAGCTCGAAGCCGGGCTCGCGCGCTTCGTCGACGGCCGCCTCGAGCGCAACACGTGGGCGCCGCGCCAGGATCGCGACCTCCGCAAGCTCGCCGCGATCGAGGCGCTGTCGCGCTACGGCGCAGCGCAGGGCCGCATGCTCGGCTCGATCGAGATCGCGCCGAACCAGTGGCCGACGTCGGCGGTGATCGACTATCACGCGATCCTGACGCGCGTGAAGGACATCCCGCAACGCGACGAGAAACGCGCGCAGGTCGAACAGATCCTGCGCGCACGCCTCACGTACCAGGGCACGCAGCTCGTGTTCTCGACTGCACGCGACGACGACCTGTGGTGGCTGATGACCAGCAACGAGACCAACGCGGCACGTCTCGCACTGGAATTCGCGGGTGACCCGGCGTGGAAGGACGAGATGCCCCGCGTGACGGCCGGCCTGCTCGCCCTGCAGCGCCAGGGCGCATGGCAGACGACCACGTCGAACGCGCTCGGCCTGCTCGCGGTCGAGCGCTTCTCGCGCACTTACGAGAGCACGCCGGTTGCCGGCGCGACGAAGGTCGCGCTCGGCGGCGACGAGCGCACGATCGCGTGGTCGCAAGCGCCGGCACCCGCGCCCGCCGACACGGCGGCATCGGCCACCCCGGCCACCCGCGCCGCCGCGGCCCGCAGCGTGATGCTGCCGTGGCCGCGCGCGTCGCAGGCGCCGGCCACGCTGTCCGTCACGCAAGACGGCACGGGCCGTCCGTGGGCCACGATCGAAAGCCTCGCAGCCGTGCCGCTGCGTTCGCCGTTCGCCGCCGGCTACCGGATCACGAAGACCGTCACACCCGTGTCGCCCGCCGTCAAGGGCGTGCTGACGCGCGGCGACGTCGTGCGCGTGCATCTCGACATCGATGCGCAGAGCGACATGACGTGGGTCGTCGTCAACGATCCGGTTCCGGCCGGTTCGACGATCCTCGGCTCGGGCCTCGGCCGCGACTCCGAAGCCGCGACGCAGGGCGAGAAGACGCCGGACGGCGCGTGGCCGGCGTTCATCGAGCGCGACTTCGACGGCTACCGCGCGTACTACGACTATCTGCCGAAGGGCAAATTCTCGGTCGAGTACACGGTGCGGCTGAACAACGTCGGCACGTTCGGGCTGCCGCCGACGCGTGTCGAGGCGCTGTACGCGCCGTCCGTGTACGGCCTGTGGCCGAACCCGCCGATGACCGTGAAGCCGGCCGACGCGGGCAAGTAACGAGACCGTGATGATCGATCAGGTATTGCCGCGGCCGGCGCGTTTCGCCGGCCGCGTATTCGTCGCCGTCGTGCTGGCCGCGCCGCTCGTCGCGCATGCGCTGCCGGGCTACGACGAAGTGCGCCGCAACTGGCGCAGCTCCGACTGGGTGCTGCTCGCGCGCGACGGCACGCCGCTGCAGCGCACGCGCGTCGACCTCACCGAACGGCGCGGCGACTGGGTGTCGCTCGCCGACGTGTCGCCCGCGTTTCGCGAGGCGATCGTCGTGTCGGAAGACAAGCGCTTCTACGAACACAGCGGCGTCGACTGGCGCGGGATTGCCGGTGCCGCCTGGGGCAACCTGTGGAACGAGCGCACGCGCGGCGCATCGACCGTCACGATGCAGCTCGCCGGGCTGCTCAGCGATTCGCCGCGCCGGTCGGGCCAGCGCTCGCTGCCGCAGAAGGCCTCGCAGGCGGTCAACGCGATGCTGCTCGAACGCGGCTGGCGCAAGGACCAGGTGCTCGAGGCCTACCTGAACCTCGTGCCGTTTCGCGGCGAGACGATCGGCCTCGCCGCGCTGTCGCAGGTGCTGTTCGGCAAGGCGCCGTCGGGGCTCGACGCACGCGAAGCCGCGATCGCGGCCGCGCTCGTGCGCGCGCCCAACGCAACGCCCGCGAAAGTCGCCGAGCGCGCGTGCCGGATCCTGCGCGACATGCATGCGGAACAGGCCTGTGCATCGCTCGACGGCTACGTGCAGCTTGTCACCGCGCGCCCGGCCAGCGCCGCGCGCGACGACGGCGCCGCCCTCGCCCCGCACTTCGCGCGACGCATCGCGGCCGAGGTCCGGCCGACGGCCGGCGCGCAGGTGCGCACGACGCTCGATGCGCCGCTGCAGCGCTTCGCGCGCGACACGCTGATGCGGGCGCTGACCGAACTCAACGCGCCCGCGCACCGGCGCAACGTGCAGGACGGCGCGGTCGTCGTGATCGACAACGCGACCGGCGAGATTCGCGCATGGGTCGGCTCGTCCGGCGCGCTGTCGAGC
The DNA here is from genome assembly GCF_011605345.1 of Burkholderia sp. D-99. GTDB lineage: Bacteria > Pseudomonadota > Gammaproteobacteria > Burkholderiales > Burkholderiaceae > Burkholderia. The sequence continues at coordinate 368,589 of NZ_JAAOXM010000001.1, read as the reverse complement.
GCGCGTGACGTCGATGCCGTGCTCGCGCCGCGCCAGGCCGGCTCGACGCTCAAGCCGTTCCTGTATGCGCAGGCAATCGACGAGAAACGGCTGACGGCCGCGTCGTTGCTCGACGATGCGCCGATCAACCTCGCCGCCGGCGGCGGCCTGTACATTCCGCAGAACTACGACAAGGATTTCAAGGGCTGGGTAAGCGTGCGCAGCGCGCTCGGCGGCTCGTTGAACGTGCCGGCCGTGCGCACGCTCGTGCTCGTCACGCCGCACCGCTTCGCGCGCACGCTGACCGCGCTCGGCCTGCCGCTCGCGCAGGAAGGCGACTACTACGGCTTCAGCCTCGCGCTCGGCAGCGCGGACGTCACGCTGCTGTCGCTGACCAACGCGTACCGCGCGCTCGCGAACGGCGGCGTCGCCCGCCAGGTCGTCGACCGGCCCGCGCCGGCACCGGCATCCGGCGCATCGGCATCCTCGCCCGATCGCGCGGCCGACAGCACGCGCGTGTTCAGCGAGGCGGCCAGCTTCGTCGTGACCGACATCCTCTCCGACAACAACGCGCGCGTGCGGACGTTCGGCTTCGACAATCCGCTCGCGACGCGCTTTTTCTCGGCCGTCAAGACCGGCACCAGCAAGGACATGCGCGACAACTGGACCGTCGGCTACACGTCGCGCTATACGGTCGGCGTGTGGGTCGGCAATGCGGACGGCTCGCCGATGTGGGACGTGTCGGGCGTCACGGGCGCGTCGCCGGTGTGGTCGGCTGTCGTCGGCTACCTGCACCGCGACGTGCCGAGCCGCGCGCCGCGTGCGCCGGCCGGTGTCGAGACGCGCCGCATCACGTTCGAGCGCGATATCGAGCCGTCACGCAACGAGTGGTTCGTCGCGGGCACGGCGGTCGACACTATCCGGCTCGCCGCCCCAGTCACGCCGGGCAAGGACGGCGCGCGTGCGCCGCTGACGATCGGCGCGCCGACCGACGGCACGATCTTCGCGATCGACCCGGACATTCCGCCGAAGAACCAGCGGATCTGGTTCGAGCGCTCGGCCGGGCGCGCCGCGAAGTTCGCGTGGCGGCTCGACGACAAGGTGATCGGGCATGCCGACCGCATCGCGTGGATGCCGTGGCCGGGCCGGCACCGGCTCGAACTGGTCGATGCGCGCGGCAATGTGGCCGACGCGATCAGCTTCGAGGTGCGCGGCGCGTTCGCGAAGGCGGCCGCGCGCAAGCCCTGAACGCCTTTGTCGGCCTTATTCGTCAGCCTTATTCGCCGGCCGTGTTCGCCTTCGGCGGCTGCGGCTGCGGCTGCGGCTGCGGCTGCGCGGAGAAATCGAGTGCCGGCGCGGTCGAGATCGCCGCTTCGTTCGCGACGCTGAAATTCGGGCGCGGCTGGTAGCCGAAGATCTTCGCGATCACGACGCCCGGGAACTGGCGGATCTGCACGTTGTAGCGCTGCACCGTCTTGATGTAGCGGCCGCGCGCGACCGCGATGCGGTTTTCCGTGCCTTCGAGCTGGGTCTGCAGGTCGCGGAACGCTTCGTTCGCCTTCAGCTCCGGGTAGCGCTCGGACACCACCATCAGCCGGCTCAGCGCCCCGGACAGCTCGCCCTGCCGCTGGTCGAACGCCGCGAGCGCGGCCGGATCCTTCGCCATCTCCGGCGTCATCTGCACGCTGCCTACGCGTGCACGGGCCGACGCCACTTCGGTCAGCACGCGCGCCTCGTGCGCCGCGTAGCCCTTCACCGATGCGGCGAGGTTCGGCACGAGGTCGGCGCGGCGCTGGTACTGGTTCAGCACTTCGGACCACGCGGCATCGATGTCCTCGTCGGACGACTGGATCGCGTTATAGCCGCACCCCGCGAGCGGAGCCAGCACGCAGCACACGAGCAGGATTCGAAACCATTTCATCGTGGATTGTTTCCGGTTGAACGCTCCGGGTGGAGCGGTAGGTGAAAGGAACCAGGTGTGCAGGCACGCTGCGCGCGGACGCTACCAGCGGCCCGATGCGCCGCCACCGCCGCTCGAACCGCCGTCGCCGCGGAACGAATCGGAGCTCGAGCTCGATTGCGACCGGGAGCCGGACGAGGATGACGACGAAGACGAACCGATGCCCGTCAGCTTCGCCCAGATCACGGCGAGCACGCACAGCACGCCGAAGATGCCGGACAGCACTTCCTCGACCGAATAGTCCATCTCGCGCCCGATCGCGATGATCATGAACAGCGTCCCGCCCACGATCGCCGTGTATTTGCGCACGCGTGCCGACAGGAACAGGTTGACGCCGAGCAGGCACGGCGCGACACCGGCCACCGCCGGAACGAACGCCGCGGCGCCCAGCATGGCTTCGACATTGCCGTTGAAGATCGCGCCGACCGGCAGCATCACGATCGGCACGACGGCCGCCACGAGCCACGCGGCCAGGAGCGCCACCCTGCGGCGCAGCTTGCGCCACTGCGCGACCACGCCCAGCACGACGTTGGCAACCCCGAGCAGGAACCAGAACCGCACGCCGCCCGTGTTCGGGCGCTTCCGCTCGGGCAGGCCGTTCGACTGGTATTTCTCGCCGCCGGCTCGTGCGTCGCGGGGCGGTGCGTTCGTGGCATCCGTCGCGGTCGCCTCGGCCGTTTCGTAGGCGTCGTCGCGCCCGTCGTATGCGGTCGCGGGCGCGGCCTGCTCCGGCGCGGCGACGTCAGGCGGCATCATTTCGTGTGCCAGCGCGTCCACTGCGTCGCTGATGCCGGCTTCAATGCGGTTCTCGCGGAATGCCGGCACGATCCGCTCGCGAATGATCCGGCCCGCGACGATGTCCGGAATCGTGCCTTCGAGCCCGTAGCCGACTTCGATCCGCACGGCATGGTCGTTGAGCGCGGCGACCAGCAGCAGGCCGTTGTTGACCTCGGCCTTGCCGAGCTTCCACTGGTCGAATACGGTGGTCGCAAACTGTTCGATCGTCGACTGCCCGGTCGACCCGACCAGCAGGACCGCGATCTGTACGCCGAGCCGTTGTTCGAGCGCAGCGAGGCGGTCGGTCAGCTCCGATGCGCAGGCCGCGCTCAGCGCGCCCGTCGTGTCCGTCACGCGGCCTTTCAACGGCGGTGCGGCTTCGGGTTTTGCGGCGACCGGATAGGCCGCTGCGGCGGCCACGTGCGTGCAGGCCAACTCGGTCGGGACGGAAAGCGTGGCAGCAGACAACGCCGCGCCGGCAACGCTGGGGGCTTCGGCCGGCGCTGCAATGGCCGTGCCGCCGAACAGCAAGACCGCGCCCGCCAGCAAGGCCGTGGCCTTCCAGAAGCCGGGCCTGCAGGTTGTACCCTTCGCGCTGTGTGTATGCCGAATGTCGTTTCGCGTGGTGCCTGCCCACGATGCCGGATCGCCGTCGCCACCCGGCAGGCACGGCCGGCCCGTCTGTCGTTTCAAAGTCATGTCGGAAACGGCGCGCCGGCTCCATCGGGAACGGCACGTTCTCTCGTCGTTTTTAATCGTCCCGCAGCATAACCAATTGTGAAAGGAACTGAAAGGTTTCCGGCCGGCTTCCGGATCGCGTCATTTCAGTATGCCGTCGTATCGCCCCGATGCCGGCACATAGGTCTCGAAGCGGTTGTCTTCCGCAGTTTCAACCAGCAGCCTGCCGCACGCGGTGCATTCGTATGCGGTTCTTTCGAGGCCGTGAAAATGCGTGTGCAGATGATCGTGAAGCACGTTCCCGTGGTCGAGCCGCAAGCCGATGTAGTCGCTGGAATAACCCCGGCTCACCAGCCAGTCAGACGTTTCACCCTGCTCCGCTGCCACGACGTAGCTTTGCAACTCGCTCACCAGCCAGTCGAAAAACGGCCCGTACGCCGTATCCTTGAGAATGCGTGCCTTGTAAGGCAGCGAATCGGTGTTGTCCCGAATCGTGTTTCCGCACACACAGCCGATCTTGCTCATCGCTTCCCCGTTGCTTGTCTCAATGCGATCACCGTAATCCAGATACCGTTCCGGCCACCGCTGCTCCTGCGCGCCGGACCGTCGCCACGCGACTGTCCGATTGATCCTGCCAACGCGCGAATCATTGTGCATCGCGAGGGATGCGGTCGACAATATCGGGCACGCGAGGCATTCGGATACCGACGACAAACCAGCGCAGGCCGATTCCGGAGTCGACAAAAATGACACCTGAAACCGAGGGGAAGCTGCTCCAGTACGGCGTACAGATCATCCCGCTCTTCCTGGGACTGTATTCGGGCGATGCGCTGTGGGATGCCTATCTGCATGGCGGCATCCTGGAATGTCACCAGGCCCGAATGCACGACATGACGTGCTGGTGGATCACGCCGGACATGGGCGAGCACTACCAGCGGCTGCTCACCGGCCATTGGCACGCACTCGCGCTCAGCATCGTGCTGAGCCTGTTGCTCGCCTACATGATGAAGCCGGCCCGTCCACGCAACTGACGCCTGTCACCGGGAACGCGGCAACGCACGACACGCCGGACGGCAGGTCGCGCCCGGCCGCAAGCGGGCCAGACAGACCAAACGGGCCAAACGAGCCAAATGACCCAAACGGGCAAGCAGCGCCCCGATTCGGGACCTAGAATGTGAACGACGCCGCACCGTCGGCGCCCACCGGTTGCCCCACTCTCATCAAGGCCAGCGACCATGAACACTCACCCCAGGCGTTTCATCCGCCCCGCGCTGGGCACGCTCTGCATCGCCACCCTCGCGACGCTTCAGGGGTGCAACGGCGATGCCTGCTTCGGCGTGGATGCCTGCTTCAACAACAACACGCAGACCGTCGCGCTGTCGGGCACGGCCGCAACGGGCGACGCGCTCGCGAGCGCGCAGGTGACGGTCAGCTGCGTGACGGGCTCGGCGACAACGCTGACGGATGGCGGCGGCAACTACCGCGTTTCGGTCAACGCCGCGCTGCCGTGCGTCATTACCGTCACGTCGGGCGGTACGAGCCTGCATTCGCTCGCATACGCAGGCGGCACGTTCAATACGACACCCGAGACCGAGCTGATACTGGTCTATCTCGCAGCCCAGCTCGGCACGAACACAGGTGCATTGATCGGCAATTTCCAGGGCAATCCGCGCTACCAGCAGGCGATGAACAACGCAGACACCGTACAGGCCGCGCAAGCGGCCGTGGTGACGAACCTGCAGCAGCGCTATTCGGTCACGCTCGCGGCGCCGGCGTTCCTGACCACGTCGTTCACGGTCGGACAACCGGGTGTCGACAGCGATCTCGTCGCCCTCGCGAAAGCCGGCGCGATCGACTCGAACGGGATGCCGGATCCGGCGGCCGTTTCGCTGCTGACGCAGGCCGGCGCGGCGCATCCGCTGTAAGCGGCCGGCGGCGGGAAGAAAATCGGCCGGTATCGCGCGTCAGGCGCGCGCTTCGGGCTCGTCGTCGGCCAGCAGCGCCCACCGTTCGTGGTCGCGCCATTCGCCACCGATGCGCAGATAGCGCGGCGAAAAGCCCTCTTTCGTGAAGCCGAGCCGCCGGACCAGCGCAATCGACGCGTGGTTGCCGGGCTGGATGTTCGCTTCGAGCCGATGCAGCCCGAATTCGCCGAACGCGACACCGATCGCCGCGCGCATGGCATCGGTCATCAGCCCCTTGCGGCTGAACGCCACCATTCCGTAGTACCCGAGATACGCGCTCTGGAACACCCCGCCGACGATCTCGTTGAGGTTCACCACGCCGACCACTGCCCCGGACGTGCGCTCGCGCGCAACGAGGCCGACGTTCGGCCCCGTCAGGCAGCGGCCGAACCACTGGTCGAATCCCGCCTGGTCGGTGAACGAGTCGACCCACGGCAGATGGTGGCTCCGGCTCGCGCGATTGGCGGCGATCAGGTCGGCGGCGTCGGTCCGGGCGACGCGGTTCAGCAGGATCGGGTTCATGGGCAGGTCGACAGGCGGCATTTACGCGGCCTCCCCGCTCCCACACACGACGGGCGCGGCCTGGGCCTGCTGCTCCGACAGGTACCGCAGCAGCTTGGTGACCATCCACACGACGATGCACGACAGCGCGACGAAGAACACCGCGAGCGGCGTCAGCACATGGATCGACACGAAACCGGCCAGCCCCATCATCGCGGACGACACGAGCAGCAGCGCGCATCCGAGGATCGCGCTCGTCAGGCCGGCGATATGCGGAAACAGCGAATTGCCCTTGGCCATCAGCGTCGGATACATCGCGCCCGCGCAGAAACCCATCACGAGCACCGGCGTCGCGAGCGTCCACACGCGCAGCCCGACGGTCAGCGCCAGCACCAGCATCGCGATCGACGCACCCGCCATCACGCGCGCGCCGATACGCAGCCGTTGCTCGGCGCTCGGCAGCCCGCGCCCGTGAATGCGGTTCGACAGGCCGCCGAGGAAATACATGAGCCCGATGCCGAGCGCGAGATAGCCGAAGAAGGTCGGCGGCTTGTGCAGCGTGGTCTGCACCATGAACGGCCCGACGATGTTGAACACCAGCAGGATGCTGTAGCACAGCCCCTGTGCGAGGAAGCAGCTCTGGAACACCGGGCTCGCCAGCACCTTGCCCGCATTCGTCATCAGCGTGCGCGGCTCGAGATGCACCGGTTTCGGCAAGGTTTCGCGGTAACGCCACAGCAGCGCCCACATCACCAGCGAGTACACCAGCAGGAACACGAGGCACGCGCGCCAGCCGAACCATTCCTGCAGGTGCGCGCCGATCACCGGCGCGACGATCGGCGCGAGCCCCCATGCGATCGACATGTACGTGAACGCGTGCATCAGCGCCTGGCCGGAGAATGTATCGGTGATGATCGCCTTCGCGAGCAGGTTGGTGGTCGCGATCCCGAAGCCCTGCAGGCAACGCGCGAGCACAAACGTCTCCAGGTTCTGCGCGCCGAGCGACAACAGGCAGCCGATCGTGTAGATCACGAGCCCGAACGCCAGCACGCGCTTGCGCCCGTATGCGTCGGCGATCGGCCCGAAAACGAGCTGGCCGAGCGCGTACGCCGCCATGTAGCCGGACACGCTCGACTGGATCGCCTGCGGCGTGGTTGCGAACGATCGTGCCATGTCGGGCAGCGCGGGCACGTAGATGTCGATCGCGAGCTGGCCGGCGGACGCGAACAGGCAGATCAGGAACAACAGGAAGCGCGGCGAGTTCGACTCGCGCGCGGGAGTAAGCGTGGCGTTCATGACGACTGGGAAGGATTCGGGCGGCGGTGACGCAGCCGTGCGATGTTCGAACTGCGAACACGCGTGCGTCGTGTCGAATGCCGTATTGTGCCTGTTGTCGCGCCACGCAGCCGGATTCCCCTGGCGTGGACGAGGTTGAATGCGGATTGCGGCATGCCCGGAAATGCGCTAAATGCGCGACAGCCTCCGCTGCAAGCCGCTTTGATCCTGACTTGAGCCGGCACTCGCATGGCCGCCGATGGCGCGCTCCGTGAGCCGCACGATTCGTTCATTGTTGCTTCGAACGGCATTGTTTGATGGGGATACGAAGATGCGATTCCGTTCGTATCCGATGCAGGCGGCCCAGGCGCAGATGGTCGCCATGCAGCAGCAAATGATGGCGCTCCAGCACGTCGCGCTCGCCAGCGCACGTGCGATGCCGATACCGCAACCCGTCGGGTTCGCGATGGCGCCCTGGGCGATGCCCGAGCCGGTTCCCGTCACCGTGCCGGCGCGGCCGCCGGCACCTTCAGCTGCCCCGGGCGACACCCGCGGTGCCGGCCGAGCGCAGCCTGGCAATCAAGGCCTGACGCGTTTCACGCCATTCGCCTTCCACATCGCAACCGCCGGCACGCGCCGGCGGATTTTTCATTGCCGAGCGTCGATCAGACCCGCATCCGGTCAATACTGCGCCTGATCCGTCGGATTCCTGAACAGCTGCTTCATTTCCGCCGACAGCGGATAGTTGAGGCTCACGCCCTTCGGCGGGATCGGCTGCGTGAACCACTGGTTGTAGAGCTTCTCGGCCGCGCCCGACGTCTGCATCTTCGCGACCACGCCGTCGACGACATGCTTGAACGCCGGATCGTCCCTGCGCATCATGCACGCGTAGTTCTCGTGGACCAGCGGCGTGCCCGTCACCGCGTACGCGCCCGGGTTGCGGTCCTTCGCGATCTCGCCGTACAGCAGCGGCTCGTCCATCACGAACGCCACCGCACGCCCGGTCGTGACGTTCATGAACGCTTCGGCGTGGTCCTTGGCGCTGATGATCGTCATGTTCATCGCCTTCTCTTCGTTGAGCTTGCGCAGCAGGCGCTCGTCCGACGTGCCGGCTGTCGTCGCGACCGTCTTGCCGGCCAGGTCCGCGAAGTCCTTCACGCCCGAATCCTTGCGCGTGCTGAAGCGGATGCCATAAAGAAAGATGCTGTTCGAGAACGCGGCCTGCTTCTGCCGTTCGAGCGTATTCGTCGTCGATCCGCATTCGAAATCGATCGTCCCGTTCTGCAGCAGCGGAATCCGGTTCTGCGACGTGATCGGAATCTCCTTCACCGCGAGGGTCGGCAGGTTCAGTTCCGTCTTCAGCTGGTCGATGATGCGCGACGCGATGTCGCGCGAATAGCCGATGTTCTTCTGCTGGTTGTCCGAATACGAGAACGGCACCGACGATTCGCGTATGCCCAGCGACACGACGCCCGTGTCCTTGATCTTCTTGAGCGTGCCGGTGAGGGCCTGCGCGTGCGCGGTACCCGCCAGCGCACAGGACAGCGCGACGGCCAGCCAGCGTAAGCGGCGATCCATGCTTTTCTCCTGACGAAACGTTGATCGAATCGCGATCGTACGCCCGACAAAATTCGCGTCGCATCAGGGAAAGCGTAAACAACCTTCCATCGTGGCCGCGCATTGAAAGACGTTTGCCGTGCCGCGCAAACCGGCCCGTGCCGCACATTTCGCCCGACCGGCCGCAAGCGGACTCGCCTCACGTTCTGTGCCACACGTTCCAAACACGTGTTCATGCTGCGACGCACCAACGTAATCGTTTGCGCCAGCCCCGGTTTTTCTCGCGAAACGCACTCAAGAAGCCGCCGCACAAGCCGTTACCCAGTGCATGGCGCGTCGCAGCAACCTTGCCTCGGCCGCCAGACAAAAAAGACAAGGTCCGGGTCAGCCGGACCAGCGCCACCGCCGGCACGACGGTTATCTACGAGGATCGAGTTTCAACATGAGAACCAAGCGTTTCAATTTCGCGCTGGCGCGCTCCGCACACGCGCGCATGCTCGCCGGCATGCTGTCCGCCGCCGCCCTCCTGCCCCTCGCCGGTTGCGGCGGCGGAGGCGGCGGCGACGGCAGCAACCCGTCTTCTTCCAACGCGGCACCGGCCCCGGCGCCCGCTCCCAGCACCCCGACGACCCCGCCCGCCTCGACCGGCAGCAATGCATGCGCGACGCAGCAGGCCGCGGTGCAGATGGCGGCGCAGACCGCGCCGGCCGAAGCGCCGATCGATCACCTGATCGTCAAGCTGAAGACGCTGACGGCCACGCGTGCGATGGCGGCCGTCGACAACGGAACACGGCTCGACGCGGTCATCCAGCGCTCGATGACGCGCTGGACGGCACCGGTCGCCGGCAGCGCACGTGCGTACGCGAGCACGGTCGGGCAAACGCCGGTGAACGTGCAGGTCGAACGGACGATCTCGAATGGCGCGGCCGTGCTGTCGCTCGGCCAGCGCATGGCAGCCACCGACGCAGCCGCGCTCGCGCAGGCATTCGCAGCCGATTCGGACGTCGACTACGCGGAACCGGATCACCCGATGCAGATTCGCGACACGCCGAGCGATCCGCTCTATAGCCAGCAGTGGTACCTGTCCGACCCGACCGCCGGCATCGACATGCCGCCGGCGTGGAGCGTGACCAAGGGTTCGCCGACCGTCGTCACCGCCGTGCTCGACACCGGCTACCGGCCGCACGCCGATCTCGTCGGCAACCTGCTGCCCGGCTACAGCTTCATCAGCAACGTCAACACCAGCAACAACGGCCTGACGCGCGGCCCTGACGCAACCGATCCGGGCGACTGGGTCACGCAGCAGGACCTCAGCAATGCGAACGGTCCGTACTACAACTGCGCGACCCAGCCGAGCGACAGCAGCTGGCACGGCACGCGCGTGATGGGCGTGATCGGCGCGACCGCCAACAACGGCGCCGGCATCGCCGGCGTGTCGTGGCTCGGCCGAATCCTGCCGGTGCGCGTGCTCGGCAAGTGCGGCGGCACGACAAGCGACATCGCGGACGGGATGCGCTGGGCGGCCGGCATTGCCGTCAACGGCGTACCGAACAACCCGACGCCCGCGAAGGTCATCAACCTGAGCCTCGGCGGCGTCGGCGCATGCAGCACGACGTTCCAGCAGGCCATCGACGACGTGACCGCGAAGGGCGTGACCGTCGTCGTCGCGGCGGGCAACGACGGCCTGTCGACCGGGCTCGACCAGCCGGCGAACTGCCGCGGCGTGATCAGCGTCGGCGCCACCGACGCGACCGGCCGCCGGGCATCGTTCAGCAACTTCGGCGCCGATGTCGCGCTGAGCGCACCGGGCGTCAACATCCTGTCGACGTCGAATACCGGCACCACGACGCCGGGCTCGGACACCTACGGCCTCGCGAACGGCACCAGCCTCGCGACGCCGCAAGTGACGGGCATCGCCGCGCTGATGCTGTCGGTGAACGGCAACCTCACGCCCGCGCAGATCCAGCAGAAACTGCAAGGCGGCGCGCGCACGACCAAGCTGGCGGCCGGCACGTCGTGCACCGCGATGCCGGCAGGCTCGGGCATTGTCGACGCAGGGGCAGCCGTCGCGGCAGCCAACCAGTAACCGGCACGCTGTTTCAACGCGGCCGCGCGCATGCCGATGACGCATGCGCGCGGCCGTTTCATTGGCGGCGATCCGGCAGCGCGCCGCGTGCACTTCACCCGGATTACGTTTCTCGAAATAACGACTGACAAAAGGGTTGACGCTTCGCACGGCGACCCATTACCATCGCTCCCGTCTAATTACATGGAGTGTTCTGTGAACACCGATGCGAGTTGTAGTTGGTGCTTGACCAACTTGACTGCTGCCTGAGGAAAACGCGCAGAGCCTCGTCTTCTGCCGCATCCCGGGAAGCAGGATGCGGCGTCTTTCCGGCCTGACTGGCCAGATCTCCCGCCGAATTTTCGATGTTGTCGAATGCACGCGACGCGCCGTCGCGCGCGTGCGTTCGTGTTGCGCGCAGCGCCAGCCGCGTGCACCTTCCGTTCGCGTGCCGTCCGGCCGCGCGCCTTCGTGCGTGCGTCGCTGTCGATCGCCCGCGCCGATTATCCGCAACCGACAGGAGTGCAGATGAACTCAGACGACAGTAGTCGATTACCGCTCGCCGGTGCGACGCTGCGCATCGCCCCTCCGGCCGCACCGCACGCGCCGGCGAGCATTCCCGCCTTCACCGATCCCAATCCGATCGCGCCTGACGCGACGCGGCGGGGAGCGCTCGTGCGTCGATAACGTCACGGTCGCTCCCCGCCCGCCGCCTCGTGCGCAAGGAGCGACACATGACAACACGACACAACACATCGCAAAAGAAGCAGCGTGGCTTCATCAAGGCCGGCACCGGCCCGCAGAACGAACCGCGCATCATGCGTGCCGCGCAGGAAGCGGCCCGCCCGCTCGAAGACACGCTGAAGTCGCTGAACACCAGCACGCGCGGCCTCACCTACGACCAGGCCGCCGACCGCCTGCAGCACTACGGCCCGAACGAAATCGCGCACGACAAGCCGCCGCACTGGACCCGCCAGTTGCTGCTCTCGTTCCACAACCCGTTCGTCTACGTGCTGCTGGTGCTGGCCGCCATCAGTTTCTTCACCGACGTCTACTTCGCCGCCCCCGACGATCGCGACTATGTCGGCATGACGATCCTGCTGACGATGGTCACGATCAGCGCGCTGCTGCGCTTCGTGCAGGAATTCCGTTCGCTGCGCGCGGCCGAGAAGCTGAAGGCGATGGTCCGCACGACCGCCACCGTGCAGCGCGCGATGACCGACGCGTCCGAGCCGACCCGCCGCGAAGTGCCGATGCGCGAAGTCGTAGCCGGCGACATCGTGCACCTGTCGGCCGGCGACATGATCCCGGCGGACGTACGCCTGCTCGCATCGCGCGACCTGTTCATCAGCCAGGCCGTGCTGACCGGCGAGGCGCTGCCGGTCGAGAAGTACGACACGCTCGGAGCGGTCGCAGGCAAATCCGCCGGCACGCGCGCGGCCGGTGCGGCGACCGATACGTCGGCATCGTTGCTCGATCTCGAGAATGTCTGCTTCATGGGCACCAACGTCGTCAGCGGCACGGCGACGGCCGTCGTCGTCGCGACCGGCGAGGACACCTACTTCGGCTCGCTCGCGCGCAACGTCGTGAGCCACAAGCGCATCGAGACGAGCTTCGACCGCGGCGTCTCGAGCGTGAGCTGGCTGCTGATCAAGTTCATGTTCGTGATGGTGCCGATCGTGTTCATGATCAACGGGCTGACCAAGGGCGACTGGCTGAGCGCGCTCACGTTCGCGCTCGCGGTGGCCGTGGGTCTCACGCCCGAGATGCTGCCGATGATCGTCAGCGCGAACCTCGCGCGCGGCGCGGTCGCGATGGCGCGCCGCAAGGTCGTCGTGAAACGCCTGAACTCGGTGCAGAACTTCGGCGCGATGGACGTGCTGTGCACCGACAAGACCGGCACGCTCACGCAGGACAAGATCATCCTCGAACATCACCTCGACCTGTCGGGCCACAAGAACGAGGAGATCCTGCGGCTCGGCTGGCTGAACAGCTTCCACCAGAGCGGCCAGAAGAACCTGATCGACATCGCGGTCGTCGCACGTGCCGACGAGATCGGCGAACGCGTCAAGCCGCAGGGCTACAAGAAGATCGACGAACTGCCGTTCGACTTCGTACGGCGCCGCCTGTCGGTCGTCGTCGAGGATACGCGCGGCACGCACCTGCTGATCTGCAAGGGCGCGGTCGAGGAGATGCTGGCTGTCTCCACCCACGTGCAGGATGAAGACGGCGTGCGTCCGCTCGACTTCGTCGCGCGCAAGCGGCTGCTCGAACAGGCCAGCGCGTACAACGAGGACGGCTTCCGCGTGCTCGTGCTCGCGACGCGCACGATCCCGCGCGGCGACGAACGCCAGCAGTACCGCACCGCCGACGAACACGACCTCGTCGTGCGCGGCTTCCTGACCTTCCTCGATCCGCCGAAGGAATCGGCCGCGCCGGCGCTCGCCGCGCTGCGCGAGAACGGCGTCGCGGTGAAGGTGCTGACGGGCGACAACCCGATCGTCACGATGAAGGTGTGCCGCCAGGTCGGCCTCGAGCCCGGCAAGCCGATCCTCGGCACGGAAATCGAAGCGCTCGACGATGCGACGCTCGCGCAGGTCGTCGAACGCACGACCGTGTTCGCGAAGCTCACGCCGCTGCAGAAGGCGCGCATCGTCAAGGCGCTGCAGGCGAACGGCCACACGGTCGGCTTCCTCGGCGACGGCATCAACGATGCGCCCGCGCTGCGCGACGCCGACGTCGGCATCTCGGTCGACAGCGGCGCCGACATCGCGAAGGAAACGGCCGACATCATCCTGCTCGAAAAGAGCCTGATGGTGCTCGAGGAAGGCGTGATCAAGGGCCGCGAGACGTTCGGCAACATCCTGAAGTACCTGAACATGACCGCGAGCTCGAACTTCGGCAACGTGTTCTCGGTGCTCGTCGCCAGCGCGTTCCTGCCGTGGGAGCCGATGCTCGCGACGCAGCTGCTCGTGCTGAACCTGATCTACGACACGTCGCAGATGCTGCTGCCGTGGGACAAGATGGATCCCGAGTTCCTGAAGAAGCCGCGCAAGTGGGAAGCCGGCAACATCAGCCGCTTCATGCTGTGGGTCGGGCCGACGTCGTCGGTGTTCGACATCACGACGTACATCCTGATGTGGACGGTATTCGGCGCGGGTGCGATGTATCACCTGAACGGCGGCACGGGCGGCCAGATCGTGATGAACTCGGGCTGGTTCATCGAGAGCCTCGTGTCGCAGACGCTCGTCGTGCACCTGCTGCGCACGCAGAAGATCCCGTTCCTGCAGAGCACGGCCGCGCTGCCGGTGCTGCTGTCGACGTTCACCGCGATTGCGATCGGCTGCTGGCTGCCGTTCTCGCCGTTCGCGGAGTCCCTCGGCTTCATGCACCTGCCGGGCACCTTCTGGTTGTGGCTCGCCGCAACGATGGTCGGCTACATCCTGCTCGCGCAGATCGTCAAGACGGTCTACGTACGCCGCTACAAGCAGTGGTTCTGAAGATCTTTGCCTGAAGCCGGCCGGCCCGCGCTCCCCGACGCGGGCCGGCCGGCTCGCCATGAACGATACAGGTGATGCAATGAAGAGAATGCTTCCGCTCGCAGCCGCGAGCGCCCTCCTCGCGCCGTTCGATGCCCTCGCCACCCATCCGCTCGTCAGCGACGACACGGGCACGCAGGGCAACGCGAACTGGCAGTTCGAGTTCAACGCCGAGGAAACGTCGAAACAGGAAGAAAACGGCCGCCACCAGCTGTGGAACGCGACACTCACACGCGGGTTCGGCGAACACGTCGATCTCTACGTGAACGCGCCGTACACGCATCTGCAGACACGCACCGACGAAAATGGCGCCGGGCTCGGCGATGTCGAGATCGGCATGAAATGGCGGTTCGTCGAACGCGGCCCGCTGTCGATCGCGCTGAAGCCGAAACTGACGACGCCGACCGGCAACGACCGGCGCGGGCTCGGCACCGGCCGCATGGGTGCCGGCGCAACGCTGCTCGCGCAGCTCGACGTCGCGCGGTTTTCGTTCCTCGCGAATGCAGGCATGACGTACCAGCCGAATCGCCAGGGCGACCTGACGTCGATCTGGGCCGTGTCGGGCGCGGCGATCTACAAGGCGACCGACACGCTGCAGATCGTGGCCGACATCGGCACGTCGCGCAATACGGAGAGCGGCGCCGGCGCGCATCCAGCATTCGTGATCGCGGGCGCGATCTATTCGCCGAAGCCGTGGCTCGATCTCGACATCGGCTACCGGCGCGGGCTGAACGACCAGACCTACGATCATTCGGTGATGGGGGGCGTGACGGTGCGGTGGTGACGCGCCGGTGCGGCGCATCGAGCCGCATGCCGAACCGCAAGACGACGGGCCGCTTCGCTTCCAGCGGCCCGTTTTTTATTGCGTGTCGTTCGCGCCGAACAATTGCGCGCACACGGCGCGCCCTTCGTCGGTCAGCGCGGCGCTGCCGGTGCCGTCTTCGTTCAGCGTCGTCGCGCTCAGGCCCGCTGCGTCGAGCTGCGTCAGCACGCGGCGCAGCGTGCTCATCGGCAGTTGCGTGCGTTTCGCGATCTTCGGCAACGACCAGGTCTTGCCGGCCGGGTCGCTCGCGGCATCGTTCAGCGTTGCGAGTGTCGCAACGAGTGCGGGATCGAGCGGGGATTCGTCGGATTCTGAGGTCATCGGTTCGGTCTGTAGCGGACAGGAAATTCATTCGGGCATTCAGCGCCGATTGCGAACACTATATCGCTTCGCCCGTCAAGCTTCCTTGATCGCGGCACGCATGAACGACACAAAGCGCGTGGTCACGGGATCGTCGCGATCCGACAGCCAGGCGAGCCCGACGCGCCACTTCGCGTCCCGGCCATCGAGCGGCAGCACCGTCGCGTCGCGCAGCAGGTACTGCGCACGCGACGGAATGAACGCCACGCCGACGCCGGCCGCAACCGACGTCAGCACCGACTGCACGTCCTCCGCCTGCTGCGTCACGTGCGGCACGAAGCGGCGCTCGACGCACCATCGGTCGATCTGCGCGGCGAGCCCCGGGCCGCGCGCCCGCTGCAGCGCGATGAAGCCGATCTCGTTGAGCACGTCGAGATCGGCCGGCACGCGCTTGAAGCCGAGGTGCGGCGGCACCGCCAGCGCGAGCCCTTCATCGATCACCTTGAACGAGGACAATCCTTCGTCGGACGGCAGGCGCAGGAACCCGGCATCGAGCTTGCCCGCGCGCAGCCGGCGCGTCTGCTCGGACGACGACAGGTCGCTCAGCGTGACCGCGATACCCGGATTGCGGCGACGAAACTCCGCGACCCGCTTCGGCACGATCGTCAGGACGGACAGGCAGATGCCGAGCCGCAGATGCCCGCGCTGCCCGCTCGTCGCCTCCCGTGCGCGCGCCAGGATCTCGTCGGCATCGCGTATGAGCGCCTGCGCATCGGGCAGGAAGCGCTCGCCGAACGGCGTCAGCTCCGCACCATGCCGGCCGCGCTCGAACAGCTTGCCGCCCAGGCTCGCCTCGAGCGCGCCGATCTGCTTGCTCAGTGCCGGCTGGCTCATGTGCAGCGCATCCGCCGCGCGGCTGAAATGGCACAGCTCGGTAACGGTCAGGAACGTTCTCAGCAGCTTCAATTCCATTCTTAAAAGGAATCGTAACGATCAAAACATTCATTTTACCGATCGAATGCGATGACGTTCAATACGGGCATGCCCTTTCCGGAACTCACTGTCATGTCCCTCGATCATGCTGCCGACTGTGTGGCCGACCTGCCGTGCGATACGGCCGTCGCGCACGAACACCCCGTCGCGGCCGATACGCGCGCACCGAAACGTCGTGCCGAACGCAGCGACGGACGCAGCCGCCGCTTTCGCTTCGGCGATGCGCTCGACGACCCGCCTCGCGTGGTAACGGGGTCGATCGCGATCAGTTTTGCGGTCGTGTCGCGGCGGAACTGGCCGCGTTAAGCGGCACTCAAGCGGCAGCGGCCGCAAAAAGCCCCGCCACGTCGATCCGATACACGTTGCCCTCGGTACTGATCACGTACAGCACACGACCACGGCCGACCGCCCATGCCACACCGACAGGCTCCGAGCCACCATTGAGCATGCGATACGCGCGTACCAACCGTACCTGGCCATCGGTACCCAGACGCACGAGCTGCAACACGTCGCGATCGCCGTATGCCCCGCACAACAGCGCCACGAATTCGCCGTGTTGCGTGCGGTCTTCCATCACCGCGAACGCGTGACTGCCCTTGACCGGCATGCGCCATGACGCGACAGGCTGCCGGTCGCGCAAGTGGACGAGCGCGAATTCACTGTAGTAATACAACCAGACGTCGTGGTCGCCTTGAACGTTGAGCGCATAACAGTCGTCGATCGGGCCCAGCCCCTCGGGCGGCGAGAACGCATGAAGCTGCTCGCCGCGCCGGCTCCAGGCAACCAGTCCGGACGCCCCGACCGGCACCTCCCAGCCGAAATTGCCGAAGACACCTTCGTCGAAATAGGACGTCCAGATTTCTCCCGTGCCCGTGACCTGCACGGACTGGATGCCATCGCCCAGCAGTATTTCTCCGCAACGCGTGCCGTCGCGGCGATAGAGCCGGCCGTTCAGGTCGAAGTCGTCCGGCCCGCGATAACAGGATCGACAACACACCAGCAGAAGATCGTCTCCCACCGGCTGGATCTCGTGAATATCGAACGGTTCGTCGTCGACGACGAGATCGAGCAGCGTTTCGCCGTCCCGCCACGCAATCAAGCGGTAGCGCTGCGCAGTCGACGGTGTCGTGATCGCAAACGAAGCGCCGTCGGACCGAGTCCGGTCATCGAGCGGTTCCAGTGCAAATGCCGTGTACAACGCATCGTCCGCGCCGACGTTGAAGGCAACGAGTTCACCTGTCGCGGACAGGCTGTCGATCGATGCAAGCGGCAGCACGGGTAGCGCGTGCGGTTGGCGGGACATGGGTTCTCCTGACAATGAGCTCGATATCTTGCCGGCCGTACCATCGCTTGTCACGCGGGCGCGACATATCGACGCAAAACGCAGTACAACGCAACGGCAGCCGGCAAAACAGCGCGCCGCCGCCTGGCTGCTATCGTCATCCTCCCGCGATCGACCTTATAATTTCCCGCACCCGCTGACCGCCCATGCATTCCGCGCCGCCACCTCGCGCGTGGAAAGGAGACTTTCGCTTGACCGGCCTCATCGCGCGCGTGCCTCGCGCCCGGACCACGCTGATCCTCGCCCTCTCGTTCCTGCTGCTCGCGTTCGCCGCGAACGCGTCCGCGCAGCGCGCGCAGCCGCATCGCACCGCGCAGGCCCACGCGCATCCGCACAAGAAAGCCGTCAAGAAGCAACCCCACGGCAAGCACAAGGCCGTCAAGCATCGTCGCCCGAGCGCGAAGCACCAGACGATCAAGCGTCACGCCGCCCCGGCCCCGCAGCAGCGCCGCGCGAAGCGCACGACCGCCGTGCGCCCGCGCCCGACGGCCGCGAAACCGCGTCTGATGGCAAGCTGCGGCTACACCCCGCGCGCGGTCAATGCCCTGCATTCACGTGCGGCCTACGTACTCGATGTCGACTCCGGCACGCCGCTGCTGGCCCGCAACGCACGCACGGTGCGGCCGATCGCGTCGATCTCGAAACTGATGACGGCCGTCGTCGCGCGTGACGCCGACCGTCCGCTGAACGGCGTGCTGCGCGTCACCGCGCGCGACCGCGACACGATCAAGTTCACCGGGTCGCGCCTGCAGGTGGGCTCGGAACTGTCGCGCCGCGAGATGTTCCATATCGCGCTGATGTCGTCGGAGAATCGCGCGGCCGCCGCGCTGAGCCGCGACTATCCGGGCGGGCGCGCCGCATTCGTCAACGCGATGAATCGCGAAGCGCGTCGGCTCGGCATGCACCAGACACACTTCCGCGAGCCGACCGGCCTGTCGCCGCACAACGTGTCGACGGCCGAGGATCTCGCGAAGCTCGTCGGCGCGGCGGCGCAGGATCCGCTGATCCGCTACTTCTCGACGGATACGTCGACCACCGTGCGCCCGGGCGAGGGTGAGCTGCTGTATGTAAATTCCGACCCGCTCGTCCGCTACCGCCGCCTGCCGATCCGCCTGCAGAAGACCGGCTTCATCAACGAGTCGGGGCACGGCGTCGTAATGCGCATGCGTGTGAAGGGCCGCCGCGAAACGGTCGTGCTGCTCGGCGCACCGACCCGCGCGGGCGTCTCGAGCGATGCCATCAAGATCCATCGCTGGCTGTCCTGTTCGATCCAGTGAGCGCGCAGGCAGCCGGCGCGTTCACCGTAAGGGAGCGATGCCATGCAGGACGAATACCGCTTTAACGCATTCGGCCGGCTACTCGCCGTCGTGCGCAAGGACGACCGCTGGGCCGTGTTCGATCTCGGTACCGAAGGCAAGCGACGCCCGGCCAACCTGCATATTCCGTCCGCGCTCGCCGCCGACGAACTCGCGCAATACCTCGGCGACCTGCTGCACGAGAACGCGACGCCCAGGTACAACGACGTCGTTCCGGTTCCGCCGACCGGTCGCATCTAGCGGAACACGCGCTTACCAGGCGCGCGGGCGGGCTGACGTCGCACCGTCCCCCGCCTTCCCCCTTGTCTTCCCTCTTGTGCCGACCGGTATCGTCACGCGACGACGTGCGCAATACGCCGATCGCAGGTGACCGGTCACGTCCACATCCCTCGCCAAACTAAACAGTTTAACTTGCAAGTTAAACTGTCTTAACCTAAGATCCTGCCCATGACCGATTCACGCCCATCCGGCCCTGCCGCCCACACCGTCGCCGCCGACCTGACGCTGGCGGTCGGCCAGCTGATCCGCCGGCTCCGTTCCGAAGTCCCGTCCGACGGGCTCGGGATGTCGCACACGAGCGCGCTTGCGCGGCTCGAACAGAACGGGCCGATGACGACCGCCGATCTCGCCCGCGCCGAGGCGATGAAGCCGCAATCGATGAAGACGATTCTCGCGAGCCTCGAAGAGGAAGGCCTCGTCGAACGCGAGCCGCATCCGACCGACGGCCGCCAGATCCTGTTCCAGCTGACCGCGGTCGGCCTCGACGCACGCCGCAAGCGCCACATCGCGAAGCACCAGTGGCTCGGCGCCGCGATCGAAAAGCTCGATCCCGAAGAAATCCGCATGCTCGCCGCCGCGATCCCGCTGATCAGGCGGATCGGCGACCAGTGAATCCGGCGGACGCGCGTCGCGGCATGCGCGCACCCGCCTCCCTTCGTCCATTCCACGGAGTCCCATCATGAGCGCAACCTGTCTCGACACGAACACGGCACTCGTCGTCATCGACCTGCAGAAAGGCATTACCGCCCTCCCCACCGCTCATCCGGTCGCGCCGGTGATCGCACACGCCCGTACGCTGCTCGACGCATTCCGCAGCCGCGGCCTGCCGGTCGTGCTCGTCAACGTCGCCGGTGGCGCGCCGGGCCGCACGCAGCAGCAGGTACGCACCGACGCGCTGCCCGCCGACTGGACCGAGCTCGTACCCGAACTGGATCGGCAGCCGGGCGACCACGTCGTGACGAAAAAGACCTGGGGCGCGTTTACCGGCACCGATCTCGACGCGCACCTGAAGGCGGCCGGCGTCACGCAGATCGTGCTGACCGGCATCGCGACGAGCATCGGCGTGGAATCGACCGCACGGCAGGCACACGAACTCGGCTACAACGTGACGCTCGCCGTCGACGCGATGACCGACCTCAACGCGGATGCGCACGTGAACAGCGTCGAGCGTCTGTTCCCTCGTCTCGGCGAGACGGGCACGACGCAGGACATCGTCGCGCTGCTCGACCAGCGCGGCGCGTGAGCGATCCGCGCGCTCGGCCGGCGCGGGACCACGCGGCCGGCCGGCTCGATCCGTCGATCTGGAAGGTCAGCGCGGTCGCGGTGCTGGGCTCGCTGCTGTCGCAGCTCGATGCGACGATCGTCAACGTGTCGCTGTCGAGCCTCGCGACCGACCTGCACGCGAGTCTCGCGACGATCCAGTGGGTGACGAGCGGCTACCTGCTCGCGCTGACGCTAGTGCTGCCGCTGAACGGCTGGCTCGTCGACCGGATCGGCGCGAAGGCGCTGTACCTGTGGTGCTTCTCGGCGTTCACGCTCATGTCGGCCCTGTGCGGGCTCGCGTGGTCCGCGCCGTCACTGATCGCATTCCGCGTGCTGCAAGGGGTGAGCGGCGGGCTGCTCGCACCGATGACGCAGATGATGATCGCGCGTGTCGCCGGCCAGCAGATGGCGCGCGTGATCGGCTACGCGGCCGTACCCGTGCTGCTCGCGCCGATCCTCGGCCCGGTCGTCGCCGGCGCGATCCTGCAACACGCATCGTGGCGCTGGCTGTTTCTCGTGAACCTGCCCGTCGGCGTGCTGGCGCTCGCGCTGGCCGTGCGGTTCCTGCCCGGCGACCGCGAGGACACGCAGCCGCGCGCGCTCGACTACGTCGGCCTCGCGCTGCTGTCGCCGGGGCTCGTGCTGTTCCTGTACGGCATCGAGCGGATCAACGAAGCGCTCGGTATCGCGGCAATCATCGTGTCGGCGCTGTTGCTGGCGGCGTTCCTGCGGGTCGAAACACGCAAGGGCGACCAGGCGCTGATCGACCTTGCGCTGTTTCGCGGCAAGGTATTCGGCGCGGCCGCGTCGACACAGTTCCTGTCGAACGGCGCGCTGTTCGCGGGCCAGATGCTGATTCCGGTGTTCCTGATCCAGGCGTGCGGCCGCACGCCCGGCGAAATGGGCTGGCTGCTAGCGCCGATGGGCCTCGGCATGCTCGTCACGTATCCGTCAATGGGCGCGCTGACGAGCCGGTTCGGCGTGCGCCGGCTGGCCGCCGCCGGCGCATTGCTCGCGCTCGTCGCGACGCTGCCGTTCGTGTTCGTCGCGCTGACCGGCTACGATCCGATCCTGCTCGTGCCGGCGCTGTTTCTGCGCGGCATGGGCCAGAGCGCGATCGGCGCGCCGTCGATCTCCGCCGCGTATGCGTCGGTCGAGCGCCGTAACCTGCCGATGGCGACGACCTCGCTCAATATCGTGCAGCGTCTCGGCGGCCCGACGTTCACCACCGTGTGCACGCTGTTCCTCGCCTGGCGGCTGCAGGCCGAATCGGCGGCGGGCGGCGGCACGCAGGCGAACGCGTATGCGTGGGCGTTCGGCCTGCTTTGCGTGCTGCACGCGGCAAGCTTCGTCACGACGCTGCGGCTACCGTTGTGGTCGGCCGGTGCGGGCGGCCAACCTGCCGGCACCGCGCGTGCCGGTTCGCGCTGACCTTCAGGCGGCTGCACGACGCGTGCGGCCGCCCTGCTACGGCATCCACATCGGCACGATCGACGCCACCAGCAGTGCACCGAGCCCGGCATTCAGCCAGTGCCACTGCCGCTCCGTGCGCAACACGCGCGCGAACAGCAGCCCGGCGAAACACCAGAGCGACAGCGACGCCATCGCGGCCACGCCGAACGCCAGCCCGAGCAATGCGCCGAGCCGTGCCGGGCCGGACGCGAGCGCGGCGAACGACGCGGCCGCGCCGAGCGTCATCGCCCAGCCTTTCGGGTTGTGCCAGAGCATCCAGACGCCGCTGATGAAGCCCTGCGGCCGGTGCACCGCCGCATCGAGCCGCGGCTTGCCGCCGCGCCCGATGCGCACGGCCAGCCACACGAGGTACACCGAACCGGCCGCCTTCATCGCGAGCTGCAACGCGGGCACCGCAAGCAGCACGCCGCCGAGCCCGGCCGCGGCAGCGGCGGCCATCGACGCCAGGCCGACCGCGATGCCCGCCATCATCGGCAACGAACGCCGATAGCCGAAATGCGCGCCCGAGGCAGTCGCCAGCGTCGTCGCGCCGCCCGGCGTCACGGTGGACACAATCACGAACAGCATCAGCGGCAGGTAGTCGCGGAACGGCACGGAGGCTCCCGGTTGTCGTCGTCGAAGCCCCGTTTTACCCGCGATCCTCCCATTACGACAGCGAAAGCTTTTTATGCCTGCCATTAGCGCTCATAATGCGTCGCATGGCACGTCATCTCGACATCGCGCTGTTGCGCGCCTTCGTCACGGTCGCCGATCATCGCAGCATGACGGCGGCGGGCCGCGCGCTGCACCTGACGCAAGGCGCGATCAGCCAGCAGGTCGCACGCCTCGAAACGCTGTCCGGCCCGCTGTTCGTCCGCGAGCACCGCAACCTGCTGCTCACGGCGGCCGGCGAGCGGCTGCTCGAACAGGCGCGCCGGCTGCTCGCCGTACACGATGCGCTGCTCACCGACATGACGGCCGGTGCGGTTGAAGGCACCGTGCGTCTCGGTGCGCCGCAGGATCTGGTCGGCACCTGTCTCGCGCCGATCCTGAAGAACTATGCACAGGCGCATCCGCAAGTCGCGCTCACGCTCGTGTGCGCAGCATCGCCGGAGCTACGGCGCGGGCTCACGCAGGGCGACCTCGATGTCGCGCTGATCGAGGCGCCGGTCGGATCGTCGCGCGGCGAGTGCATCGCCGTCGACCGGCTGGTCTGGGTCGGCGCGAAAGGCGGCACCGCGTACCGGAACACGCCGCTGCCGGTATCGATGGTCGCGCAGACCTGCGCGTTCCGCCCGACGGTGCTCGACGCGCTGCGTGGCTGCGATCGCGCGTGGCGCACCGTGTTCGAGAACGGCAGCTTCGATGCGACGGCCGCGACCGTGCGTTCCGATCTCGCGGTGACCGTCTGGCTCGCGTCCACCGTGCCGGCCGACCTCGACATCCTGCCGGCCGGCAGCGGCCTGCCCGCGCTGCCGAACTTCTCTATCCATCTGCATGTGCCGCGCGGCCAGCGCACGCCGGCCGCAACCGAACTCGCCCGCCACCTGCGCAACGGCTTCGCGCGCTTGCGCGCGGCCGCCTAGGGCCCGTTCCTGCTACACGGTGCCCGGCTCCTGCGGTGCGGGCGTCGTGCCGGCCGCCTCCAGCGCCTGATGCAGCGTCGCGAAAATGCACGACGCGCCGACGACCTCGGTAATCCCGTGACGATCCATGTCCGCGCGCAGGTAGCGGTTCACGCGCCCGAACAGCACGCCGATCCCGCGCGCGTGCAATGACTTGACGAGGTCGGTCAGCGTCCGCGCGGCCGAATAGTCGATGTCGGTGACCGCACCCGCATCGACGACGAACCAGCGCGCCGGCACCGGCGCCGCATCGACGAGTTCGGACACTTCGGCGGCGAACAGGTGATCGTTCGCGAAGAACAGGTCGGAGCCGAACCGGTAGACGATCAGCCCTGGCGCCGTCATCGCGCCGCGCCGCGCGGGCACCGGCTGCCACCGCCCGTTGCCTTCGACGGGTTCGAGCACCATCGTGTGCGGTTGATAGCTGTGGCGCACGTGCCGCATCAGCGATAGCGCGACGGCCAGCAGGATGCCGTGCTCGACGCCGACCGTCACGACGGCCACGGCCGTCCCCAGCGCCAGCGTGAACTCGCCAGGGCTTTCCTTGCGGATCGCGGCAAGGCTGCGCACGTTGATCAACCCGAGCGCGATCGTGAATACGATGCCGGCCAGCACCGCATGCGGCAGATACTGCAGGTAGGTGCTGAAGAACAGCAGCACGACCGCCACCACGGCCGCAAACGCGAGATGCCCGATCTGGCTGCGCACGCCCGCGCCGTCAGCCATCGCCGTCTGCGTCGGGCTGCCGTTGACGACGAACGCGCCGCCCACCGCCGCCGCCGCGTTCGCGGCCGCGAGGCCGAGGATGTCGGCGTTGGTATCGACATCCTCGCCATATTGCTGCGCGAACACGCGCGCGGCGGCCGCGCTCTGCGCAATGATCATCACGAAACACGACGCGGCGACCGGCACGAGATCGAGGAACTGCTGCCACGTGACGGACGGCCAGCGCAACGGCGGCAGCCCGCCCGCGACCGGCCCGAGCACCGCGATGCCGTGCGCGGCGAATCCGAAACTGTAGCTCGCCGCGATGCTGCCCGCGACCGCGATCATCGGCATCGGCACGCGCGGCAGGAACCGCTTGCACGCGAGAATCGCGACGACGACGAGCGCCGCAAGCGCGAACGTCGGCCGGTTCGTGTGGACGAGATGCGTGACGACGTAGTCGAGCTGCGCCAGGCTGCGCGAGGCCGGGTACGGCACCGCCAGCCCGAGCATGTCGCCGAGCATCGCGATCGACACCTGCACGCCGACGCCGGCGAGAAAGCCGACCAGCACCGTGCGCGACAGGAAATCGGCGAGAAAACCGAGCTTGAAGATACGCGCGAGCAGCAGCATCGCGGCGGTCAGCAGCGCGACCATGCCGGCCAGCGCCACATACTCGGCGCTGCCGGCCGGCGCCATCGACGACAGCCGGCTCGCGAAGATCGTCGCGGTCGCGGAATCGGCGGCCACCACCAGATGCCGCGACGCGCCGAAGATCGCGAACGCGACGAGCGGCAGGAACACCGTGTACAGGCCCGTGACGGCCGGCATGCCGGCGATGCGCGCATAGCCGAGCACCTGCGGGATGTCCATCGACGCGAGCGACATGCCCGCGAAGATGTCGCGGAGGGCCCCGCCACGGCGGATCGGGAGGATGCCTTTCAGCAGTCGCACGCCTGACGGGCGGCTTTCGTTGGAATCTTGCATGCGTGAAATGCGTGAATACGAGGTGACGTGGTTCGCGAAGTCGTTCGCGCATCGTGCCCCGGGCAGGCATCGCATGGCAAGTGTGCGAACGAGGCGCGTGTCGCTCATCGTCGGCGGATGGGCCGCACGCAAAGGCGAACGGCCCATCGACGACCCTGCGACGCCCGCATGATTGCATGGATCGCCGGTCACGCGCATCGAAGCGCGAAGGCCCGCCGTGGCGGCGTCGCGCCGATCCCGGACGAACGTGCAGCGCATCCGGCAATACACGCGCGCACCGGCTCGCGGTGACGCGCTTTCGTCACCCGCCCTCACCCGATTACAGAGGAGACCTGTGCAATGGTGAGGCGATTCGGGAGCCGCGCATCGTGCATTCACGGCAACGCGACTGGAACCCGATGGCACAATCACGGTCCCTTTCATGTGCCCTTCACCGGGCGCGCGCCGCATCGCGGCGCCGATTCAACGCACCAGAAGGCCCCTGTTTGCCCCTATGACCCTGAACGAATCCTGGTTTGCGCCGCTCGTCGGCATCCTCATCCTGCTCGCCGCCGCCGGCGCAATCACCGCCGTCGTCCATTTCCTGCTGTTCCGCGTAGTCGCGCGGCTCGCGCGGCTTTCCGCCACACGCGTCGACGACGCGCTGTTCGAGTTCGGCGCATTCAAGTGGCTGAACCGCATCGTCCCGTTCGTCGTGATCAAGCTCGGGCTCGGCGCGGTGCCCGGTATTCCCGATACGGCCGCGCAGGCCGCCGACAAGGTGCTGTTCGCGCTGATCGTGTTCCTCGTGACGATGACCGTCAGCGCAACGCTTTCGGCGCTCGAGCACACGCATCGCACGTACCAGCGCGATCAGCGCGACCAGCCGCACCTGTCGCTGAAAGGCGCGATGCAGCTCGTCAAGCTCGTGATGTTCATCACGGCTGCGCTGGTCGTGATCGGCGACGCGACCGGCAAGCAGATCGGCCTGCTGCTGTCCGGCATCGGCGCGATGTCGGCGGTACTGATGCTGATCTTCAAGGACACGCTGCTCGGCCTCGTCGCGGGCGTACAGCTGTCGTCGAACGACATGCTGCGGATCGGCGACTGGATCACGATGCCGTCGGCCGGCGCGGACGGTACCGTCATCGACATCACGCTAAACACCGTCAAGGTCGCAAACTTCGATCACACGATCATCACGGTGCCGACGTGGAAACTGATCACCGAGAGCTACCAGAACTGGCGCGGAATGACCGAAGCGGGTGGGCGCCGCATCAAGCGCGCGCTGTTCGTCGACGCGACGAGCGTGCGTTTTCTGTCGAACGACGAAATCGAACGTCTCGAACGCCTGACGCTGCTGAAGGACTATCTCGAGGACAAGGTCGACGCGATCGAGCAATGGAACGGAACGCTCGGCGCGGCCGGCGACTGCCCGGCGAACCGCCGCCAGCTGACGAATCTCGGCACGTTCCGCGCGTATGTCGCGAACTACCTGAAGGGCCATCCGCGTATCCGCCGCGACATGACCTGCATGGCGCGGCAGCTGCCGCTCACGGCCGAAGGCATTCCGCTCGAACTGTACTGCTTCACCGACACGACTTCGTGGGTCGACTACGAAGCCATCCAGTCCGACCTGTTCGATCACCTGATCGCGGTGCTGCCGGAGTTCGGGCTGCGCGTGTACCAGCACCCGTCGGGTTTCGACATGCGGCAGATGGCCGGCGCCGCGCAAGCCGGGTTGCGGGCGTCACACGCGGGTTGATGCGAGCCACACGGCGGCTGCCCACCGGCCGCCGCCCGCCGTCGGGCGCGGCCGCATTTACCGCGCCGCGCATTCCGACGCGAGCCGCCCGAGCACCTTCAACGCATCCTCGATCTCCCGCGACCACGAATAGCTGTAGTTGAGCCGGATGAAATGCCGGTAATCGGTTCCCGCCGAGAACATGTGGCCCGGCCCGACCGTGATCCGCTGCGCAAGCGCGAGCGTGTAAAGTTTCATCGCATCGACCTGCTTCGGCAGCTCGACCCACAGCACGTACCCGCCCTGCGGCTGCGACAGCCGCGTGCCCTCCGGAAAGAAGCGCCGCACCATCGCGCTCATCAGGCTCGCCTGCTGCGCGTACTGCTTGCGCATGCGCCGCAGGTGGAAATCGTAGCCGTCGTATTTCAGGTACTCGGCGATCGCCAGCTGCTCGATCGCGGGCGTCGCGAGCGTGTTCAGGAATTTCAGCTTCTCGACCTGGTCGCGGTAGCGGCCCGGCATCGCCCAGCCGATCCGGTAGCGCGGCGACAGGCTCTTGGTAAACGACGCGCAATGCAGCACGAGCCCGTCGCGATCGAACGACTTCAGCGCGCTCGGCGTCGTGTCGCCGAAATGCAGCTCGTGATAGACATCACTCTCGATCGCCGGCACACCATGCTTCGCCAATAGCTCGACGAGCGCGCGCTTGCGCGCATCGGGCATCTGGAAGCCGAGCGGATTCTGGAAATTCGGCATCACCATGCACGCGGCGATGCGCTCGCGTTCGAGGATCCGTTCGAGCGCGTCGAGATCGATGCCGTCGCCCGGGTGCGTCGCGACTTCCAGCGCGCGCATACCCATCCGCTCGATCGCATGCAGCATCGCGTAGAACGTCGGCGACTCCACCGCGATCGTGTCGCCCGGCTTCGCAACGGCCTGCAGGCACAGGTTGATCGCCTCGGTCGCGCCGATCGTCATCACGATCTCGCCGGGCTCGACCGCGATCCCGCGCTCCGCATAACGCCGCGCGATCTGGCGGATCAGCTCCTGGTTGCCGGGCGGCAGATCGTCGATCACGCCCCAGCGCGTGCGGCGCCGCCCGATCGCCTGCGCATAGCGTGCGAGGCGCTGCACCGGGAATTGCGATGCATCGGGATACGGCGAACCGAGCGGCACCGCGTCGTCGCGCGCGATCGAGCGCAGCGTCGACAGCACGAGCCGGCTCACGTCCACGGCCGACGGCTCGGCCGTCGGCGCCGACGTGTGCAGCTCGGCCTCGGCCGGCGCCGCCGCGCGCGCCCGCACGAAATAGCCCGACTGCGGCCGGCTCTCGATCAGCCCGCGGCTTTCCAGCACGAGGTACGCGCGCAGCACGGTCGTGACGCTGAGCTGCTGCTGCCGGCTCGCCTGCCGCACCGACGGAATCCGCTCGCCGGGCCGGTACACGCCACGCTCGATCTGCGCCTGGAGATCGTCGGCCAGTTGTTCGTAACGCTTCACGCGCCTCCCTTTCAACTTCCATTCAACAACACAGTTGCGATCCGCACTGTCTGAATTGCCGAAACTGTACTCTTTTTTGAAGTGAACAGGTGTACACACAGCCGGACGGGGGCCGCGCGTACTCTGCAGCCATCGACCCCGACACCCGCTGCATCATGAAAAAGAAATCCGCTACCGCGCGCATCGAACCGTACACTCACCCGGCCGCAGGCTGGGGCGCACTGAAAGCCGTCACGATCAACCTGATCAAGGAAAAGGTCGCCGGCGGCAACTACCGCACGCTGCTGCGCCAGAACCAGCCGGACGGCTTCGACTGCCCCGGCTGCGCGTGGCCCGACCGCCAGCACGCATCGACGTTCGAATTCTGCGAAAACGGCGTGAAGGCGGTAGCCGCCGAAGCGACCAGCAAGCGCGTGACGCCCGAATTCTTCGCCGCGCACACGGTCACCGAGTTGCTCGAACAGTCGGACTTCGAACTCGAACAGCACGGCCGCCTCACCGACCCGATGGTGTACGACGCGCAGACCGACCGCTACGTGCCGATCGCGTGGGACGACGCGTTCGAACTGATCGCGCGCCACCTGCGCGCGCTGCCCGACCCGAACCAGGCCGCGTTCTACACGTCCGGCCGCGCAAGCAACGAAGCGGCGTTCCTGTACCAATTGCTGGTGCGGCGGTACGGCACGAACAACTTCCCCGACTGCTCGAACATGTGCCACGAGGCGACGAGCCGCGGGCTGCCGGCCTCGGTCGGCGTCGGCAAGGGCACCGTCACGCTCGACGATTTCGAACACGCGGACACGCTGCTGATCTTCGGCCAGAACCCGGCCACCAATCACCCGCGAATGATGGGCGAGCTGCGCGAATGCGCGAAGCGCGGCGCGACGATCGTGTCGATCAACCCGCTGAAGGAACGCGGCCTCGAACGCTTCGCCGATCCGCAAAGCCCGATCGAGATGCTGACGATGTCGGGCACCAAGATCGCATCGACGTTCATCCAGCCGACGATCGGCGGCGATTTCGCGCTGATCAAGGGGATGGCGAAGCGCGTGCTCGAACTCGACGACGCCGCGCGCGCCGCCGGTGCGCCGCGCGTGCTCGACACCGCGTTCATCGGCGAGCACACGGCCGGCTTCGACGCGTTCGCCGACGATCTTCGCACCGAAAGCTGGTCCGCGCTGACGGCCGAAAGCGGCGTGCCGTACGAACAGATCGACAGCCTCGCACAGCTCTATGCACGCAGCGAACGCGTGATCGCGACGTGGGGCATGGGCATCACGCAGCACAAGCATTCGGTCGCGACCGTGCAGATGCTGACCAACCTGATGCTGATGCGCGGCAACATCGGCCGCCCCGGCGCGGGCCTGTGCCCGGTGCGCGGCCACTCGAACGTGCAGGGCAACCGCACGGTCGGCATCGAGGAGAAGCCGTCGCAGGCGTTCCTCGACCGCCTCGGCCACGTGTTCGACTTTGAACCGCCGCGCCACCACGGCCTCGACGTCGTCGAGACGATCGAAGGGATGCTCGAAGGCCACGTGAAGGTGCTGATCGGCCTCGGCGGCAACTTCGCGATGGCGACGCCCGACACGCCGCGCACGTGGGAAGGCATGCGCCGCTGCGACCTGTCGGTGCACATCACGACGAAGCTGAACCGCAGCCACCTGATCCACGGCCGCGACGCGCTGATCCTGCCGACGCTCGGCCGCACCGAGATCGACCTGCAGGACAACGTCGCGCAAGGCGTGACGGTCGAGGATTCGATGAGCATGGTCCACGTGTCGTACGGGATGAACAAGCCGGCGTCGCCGAACCTGATGTCGGAGCCTGCCATCGTCGCGCATATGGGCCACGCGCTGTTCGGCAGCGGCAAGATCGACTGGCTCGCCTACAAGGACGACTACGCGAAGATCCGCGACGCGATCGAGGCGACGCTCGACGGCTTCTACGACTACAACACGCGCATCGCGCGACCGGGCGGCTTCCACCTGCGTGTCGCGTCGCGCGACCGCGAATGGCTGACGCCGACGGGCAAGGCGAACTTCATCGCACATGCACTGCCCACCGACACGCCGATCCAGCGCGCCCGCGCACAGCACGGCGAACGCCTGATGACGCTGATGACGACGCGCTCGCACGACCAGTACAACACGACCGTCTACGGGCTCGACGACCGCTATCGCGGCGTGTTCGGCCAGCGCCGCGTGGTGTTCGCCAACCGCGACGATCTCGCGATGCTCGGCCTGAAGGCCGGCGAATGGGTCGACATGGAAACCGTGTGGCACGACGGCATCGAGCGGCGCGCGGACGGCTTCCTGCTCGTCGAGTACGACATCCCGCGCGGCTGCATCGGCGCGTACTACCCGGAAACCAACCCGCTGGTGCCGCTCGACAGCGTCGGCGACGTGTGCAACACGCCGACGTCGAAGTCGGTGCCCGTGCTGCTGCATCGCGCGGCCGCGCCGGCGTCGATCGCCGCCTGACGGAGCACGACGATGATCGTTCGTCCGCGCGAGCACTGGCTGCGGATGCTGCTCGTCTGGAACGGCTCGGTGCTGCCGACCATCCTGCCGCAGCTCGTGCTGACGCTCGCGATCAGCGTCGTCGCGGTGTGGGGCGGCGGCCGCGTGCTCGGCGAGAAGGTGCCGCTGAACCCGACGCCGTTCACGCTGATCGGCCTCACGCTCGCGATCTTCGCGGGGTTTCGCAACAACGCGAGCTACGAACGCTACCGCGAGGGCCGGCAGCTGTGGGGCGGCGTGCTGACCGCCACGCGCACGCTGGTGTCGCAGGCGCTCTGCTACGGCGCGATCGACGATGACGACGCCTCGCGGCAGGCGTTCGTGCGCAAGGTCGTCGCGTTCGTCTATACGCTGAAGCATCAACTGCGCGGCACCGATCCGGCAGCCGACCTGCGCACGCTGCTCGACGGCGCCACCGGTACGCGCATCGCCGCCGCCCGGTATGCGCCGGTCGCGATCGTTCACGAACTGCGCGAAGCATTCGCCGCGCGCGCCGACGCCGGCCGTCTTGCCGATACGCGGTTATGGATGCTCGACGCGCGCCTCGACGAGCTTGTCGCGATGGTGAGCGGCTGCGAGCGCATCGCATCGACGCCAATCCCGTTCTCGTACGACGTGCTGCTGCACCGGACCATCTATGCGTACTGCGTGCTGCTGCCGTTCGGTCTCGTCGACTCGATCGGCGCGGCCACACCGTTCGTGACCGTGTTCGTCGCCTATACGCTGATCGCGCTCGACGCGATCGCACATGCGATCGCCGAACCATTCGGTGACGGGCCGAACCATCTCGCGCTCGATGCGATGACGCGGATGATCGAGCGCACGTTGCTCGAACTGAACCGCGAGCCGCTGCCGGCGGAAGTGACGCCCGGCAAGGCCTATCGCCTCAGTTGACGCGCGGGCCGCCTCTCACGCGTCCATCCACCCGTCAATCCCGGCGACCGCGCAGGAAGCCGTCGTGCGCGGCCGCCGTCTCCGCGATCGTCCGCAGCAGCACGACGCCGCGCAGCAACGCGCGGCCGTCGTCGCTGTCGACCTCGGTCACGCGCCGCAACATCATGCGGGCCGCCGCATCGCAAGCCCGCTCGAGCCGGGCGAAATCCGCGTGCCCGACCCGCCCCCGCACCAACGCGACCGCACGGCGCGCAGCCGGCTTGCGTGCCGCCAGTTCGGCCAGCGCCAGCAAGCTGTCGCCGATCGTCCAGGTCGCGAGCAAATCGCGCAGGTCGCGCTCGATGAGGGTCGCTGGCAGACGGCCCGCGAAGCCGAGCTCACGCCCGAGACGGTCGGCCGTGCGGCTCAGCCACGCGCTCGCCTGCCAGTCTCGCGGATTGCGCGCGATGCGCGCCAGGTCGCCGCGCACCGCGCGATGCAGGCGCCGCCGGCTCGTACCGGGATCGCCGGGAAACACGAGCGCGAACACCATCGCCCCGAACGCGATGCCGAGCAGCGTGGCAAGCGCCGAATTGAGAAAAGCGGCGTCGCCGATGCGCGCCGTATTGTCCGGCGACGTGAAATTCCAGAAGAAGATCGAGAAGCCGCTGCCGATGCCGGCCGTGCGCGGATGGCGCATCGCGATGCCCGTGCCGACCATGAACACGCCGAGGATGTACGCGAGCATCTCGAAGCCCGACACTGCCGGCAGCAGCACGAAATTGCAGAGGGCGCCCGCGACCGCTGCGCAGACGGCCCCTTTCAGGAAGCCGACGGTGGCGCCCACCGAGTTCGGGCGCGTCGAGAACAGCGCGCAGACCACGCCCGTGATCGCGACGAACCCGGCGCCCGACGGCCACGCCGTCACGATCCAGAGCGCCGACGCGACCAGCACCGCGATGAACGCGCGAATCCCGTTGTGCCACGCGAGCACCGGATCGCGGTGGAACGCATAGCGCACGCGCGACGCCAGCGGATCCGGCCGGTCCAGTTGCGCCTTGCCCGCAAAGGCGGCGTCGAACCCGGCAAGCAGCGCCGCCAGCCGGTCGAGCGTGAGCAGGCGCGACGGGTCCGAGCCGGCCGGCTCCGCGGCCTCGGCGCGCACCGCGTCGTCCACGCGCGCCCGCAATGCGGTCAGCGCGGCGCCCGCTTCGCCCGACGCCGCCACGCCGTCGAGCACCTGCGCGGCATCGTCGACCAGCGGGTCCGGCGTGCCGCCGCTGCGCGCCGCGTGCTCGTGCAGCGCCTGCCCCGCGGCCTGCGCGGACAGCACACCCAGCACCGCCGCGCGCAAATGGCCGATCGCGTTGCGCACCGGTGGCGCACCGGCGGCCGCATACTCGGCCGCCGTGTCGAGTTCGAGCGCGTCCGCGAACAGCCGGTGCACGTCCGCGCCGTTCGGCTCGCGGCGCAGTGCGCCCGCGCCGACCACCACCGCGCGGTCGAGATAGCGCTTGAGCCGCGTACGGACCTCGTTCAGCGGCGCGCCCGGCGCGAAGACCGTATCGAACAGCGCGCCGCACAGGATGCCGACCACCACGTACAGGAACCGCGCGACCGCGATGTCGAACGCATGCAGCGGCGCGGATACCGCATCCATCGCGATGATCGCGGCCGTATAGCCGGCGAGCACCGCCGCGTATGCGCGGAAATTCCGCTGGAACGTCGCGACGCCCGCGCACAGGCCGATCCACGCGGCGAGCGCCGGCAGGAACAGCTCGGGCGTCTGCGCGAATGCCCCGGTCAGCACGAGCGCGACGGCCGCGCCGATCGCGGTGCCGAGAATCCGGTACTGGCTCTTCGACAAGCCCATCCCTCGGCTGCCCTGCGCGACGATCCACACCGTCGATGCGGCCCATTTCGGATCGTCGAGATTCATCCGGAAGGCAATGTAGAGCGCGAGCAGCGAGGCGGCCGTGTTTCGCAACGCGAAGCCGACCGCACCGGGCGGCAGCGTGGGACGTGCGTCGCGCAGCGCGGTGCGGGCGGCCGCGAGCAGCGGCAGATGGGGTAAGGCGAATTTCATGCGGCGAGCATACGGGCGCGCGCCGCCGCCACTAAGAGGCGCGGACGGGATGCGTTATTGCACCGGGCAGGATAATCGCCGCCGCACGAAGCGATCCGTCCGGCGAAGGTAAGATGCGCGCAGGCCGAACACTGAAGCACCCCGTATGGACTTCGAAAGCATCCGCATCTTCCTGCGCGTGGTCGAGCGCGGCAACTTCACCGCCGCCGCCACGCACCTCGACATGCCGCTCAGCAGCGTGAGCCGCAAGATCAAGCAGCTCGAGGACGATCTCGGCGTCCAGCTGCTGTACCGGACCACACGGCGCGTCTCCGTCACCGAGGCCGGGCGCGACTACTACGAGCGCTGCCTGCGCGCCGAGGACATCCTGCTCGACGCGGACCGCCAGGCCCGCTCGCTGCGCACGGCGCCGGAGGGCACGCTGCGCGTGCTGGTGCCGTACTCGATCGGCCTGTTCGAACTGGAGCCGGCGCTCGCCGAGTTTCGCCGGCGCTACCCGCTCGTCCAGCTCGTGCTGATCTATGACAACAGCCCGCTCGATCTCGTCGAGCACGGCTTCGACGTCGCGCTGCGCGCGGGCGAGCTGACCGACTCCAGCTACATCGCGCGCTCGCTCGGCTGGTCGCAGGCGAAGCTCGCGGCGAGCCCCGCCTATCTCGACCGCGTCGGCCGGCCCGCCACGCCGCAGGACCTCGCGCAGCACGACCTGCTGCTCGTCGGCCGCGACGCGCCCGGCCTGACGCTGCGGCTCACCAACGCGGCGGGCGAAGTCGCCGACGTGCCGGTGCGGCCGGTGCTGATCACCAACGAATCGGTGACGGTGCTGCGCCAGGCCGCGAGCGGCGGCGGCATCGCGCTGGTCTCGACGCACTACACGGCCCGCCGGCTCGAACGCAACGAACTCGAAATCGTGCTGCCCGACTGGCACCGGACCGACGACGTCGAGCTGCACGTGCTGTACCCGCGGCGCGCGACACTCGACAGCAAGGTGCGCGCGTTCGTCGATTTTCTCGCGGAACTGTTCACCGCATGGCGAACCGCACCGTAACCAGCACGGTTCGCACACCGATTATTGCGCGACGCGAAATCGATTAATGAGCCGGCCCGTGTTGATGGCGGCTCGCCACATCGTTAGCCTGTCGCGATGCACAACGACTCCACCCGCGACGGCAGCCGCCTGACCGCTGCCCGCAGACGCGTCACCCGCGTCCCGCCTTCCTGACCGGCCGCATCCCGCCTTCCGAAGCCCGCCACGGCTTCGTGCACCCGATCGAGCAGCCCGTCGCACGCGTCGGCCCGATGTAACGGGCCGCATCGCCCGCGCCGTGCGCCCTTCCGTTCAGCAGCCGAGCCGCGCCTGCGTCGCCTTCGCGCGCGCGTGCGCGGTGGCCCGTGCCCGCCGCAACGGGCTGCATCCGTTTCGCACATTACGCCCACATTACGCCCATTACGCAGGAAACCCATGTCCTCTCCGTCAACTCCAGCCCCGCTGTCGGGCGGCAAGCTCGCGATCGGCACGATCGCGGTATCGCTCGCGATGTTCATGAACGTGCTCGACTCGTCGATCGCGAACGTCGCCATTCCGACCATCTCGGGCGACCTCGGCGTGTCGGTCGACGAAGGCACGTGGGTCATCACGATCTTCGCGGCCGCGAACGCGGTGTCGATTCCGTTGACGGGCTGGCTCACGCAGCGCTTCGGCCAGGTACGCCTGTTCGTCACGTCGATCCTGCTGTTCGTGTTCGCGTCGTGGCTGTGCGGAATCGCGCCGAACCTGCCGACGCTGCTCGCCGCGCGGATCCTGCAGGGCGCGGTCGCCGGGCCGCTCGCGCCGCTGTCGCAGGCGCTGCTGCTCGGCGCGTGGCCGCGGCAGAAATCGGCGAGCGCGCTGGCGCTGTGGTCGATGACGGCGCTCGTCGGCCCGATCGCGGGGCCGTCGCTCGGCGGCTGGATCACGTACGACTACAACTGGTCGTGGATCTTCTACATCAACATCCCGGTCGGCTTCTTCGCGGCCGCGGTCACGTGGATCGTGTTCCGGGATCGCGAATCGGCCACGCGCCGCCTGCCGATCGATAAGGTCGGCCTGCTGCTGCTCGTGCTGTGGGTCGCCTCGCTGCAGATCATGCTCGACAAGGGCAAGGATCTCGACTGGTTCAACTCGCCCGTCGTCGTCGCGCTCGGCATCGTCGCGCTGATCGGCTTCGTGTTCTTCCTCGTGTGGGAACTGCACGAGGCCAACCCGATCGTCGACCTGCGGCTCTTCACGCAGCGCAATTTCGCGGGCGGGACGATCGCGATCTCGGTCGCCTACGGGATGTTCTTCGGCACGCTCGTGCTGCTGCCGCAGTGGATGCAGGGCTATCTCGGCTACCGCGCGGTCGATTCGGGGCTCGCCACCGCGCCGCTCGGGGTGTTCGCGATCCTGCTCACGCCGGTCATGGGGCGCCTGCTGCCGCGCACCGACCCGCGCTACATCGCGACGCTCGCGTTCGTCGGCTTCGCGGTCGTGTTCATGATGCGCACGACCTTCTACACCGACGTGTCGCGCTGGGATCTGGTGCTGCCGACGCTGCTGCAGGGCATCCCGATGGCGATGTTCTTCGTGCCGCTGACGGCGATCATCCTGTCCGGGCTGCCGCCGGAAAAGATCCCGGCCGCCGCCGGCCTGTCGAATTTCGGCCGCACGTTCTGCGGCGCAGTCGGCACGTCGCTGATCAGCAACGCATGGAACGACCGCACGATCCTGCATCACGCGCGGCTCACCGAACAGGCGAGCATCAACAACCCGACCTTCACGCAGCAGGTCGACACGACGCGCTCGCTGCTGCATCTGAGCCCCGATTCGGCGCTCGCATTCTTCAACGCGTCGGTCGATTCGCAGGCGGCCGTGATGGGGCTGAACGACATCTTCTATGTATCGGCGATCATCTTCATCGCGATCATTCCGCTGATCTGGATCACGAAACCGTCGCGCTCGGGCGGCGGCGATGCCGATGCGGCGGCGGCCGGCGCGCATTGATCCGCGTGCGCGACGATCGGCCCCCGTGCTGCGCACGCCGGGGCCCGTGCCGCCACGCGCCGACGTAATAAAGACTTGCAATCGATACAGGCGGAAACGTCAACAGCCGGTGCCCGCTCCGCGTTTTTTGTACAAGCGCCCACGATCCGGACGCGCAACGACAGGAGAAAACACCATGCGAGCCTTTACCCGCCATCTCGCGATTGCCGCCACCCTGATGTCGGTGCTGACCGGCACCGCGTTCGCCGACACGCCGTGGCAACAGGCGCATCCGCGCCGCGAAGAGGTCAACCAGCGCCTCGCAAACCAGAATCGCCGGATCCATCACGAAGTGAAGGAAGGCGAGATGTCGCACGCACAGGCCGCGCGCCTGCATCGTGACGACCACAAGATCCGCCAGGAAGAGCGGGACATGGCTGCGCAGGATCACAGCCACATCACGAAGAGCGAAAAGCACGTGCTGAACCAGCAGGAAAATGCGGTCAGCCACCAGATCGGCCAATAAGATCGACAACACCGGCAAGTGCCCATTCGCCACCACCTGAAACGCCCGCTGCCGCCGCGCGGCGGCGGGTGCTTGTTGTGTATCGAATCGTTTCAACGCGCCAACGGCTTCAAACGCTGCGGGTATACTCCGTCGTCAGCCGCCTGTCGCATCGTCATCCGTCAAAAACGGCCCGATTCCGGGCGGTTTCGTCGCGAAGCTTCGCGTTTCGCCTACCCCGCGCCCCAGCCTCGATACGAGACACACGACGACCCACCATGAAACGATTCCTGCTGCTCCTTCCCGCCGCCCTGCTCGCCGCTTGCGGTTCCGCGCCGTCGTCCGACTCGGCCGGCTCGTCCGGCGCGGCGCCGATGATGTACGTGTCGTCGCAACGTCCGGCCTACGCGATCGCCAACTGCCTCGACAGCCGCCTGCCGGGCACCGAGCAATCGCAGCACAACGGCGTGACCGATATCGCCGTCGGCTCGAACTCGTACTTCGTCACGCTGACGCCGTCGGGCAACGGTTCGGTCGTCAAGGTCGTGCGCGGCTCGGGTAACGAGCCGCCCGAGGAAGCGATGCGCTTCGCGCTCGCGCGCTGCCTGATCTGATCCGAACCCTGCCGATGCCGGGCGCCCGCCCGGCTCGCTCCTGCGCGCCAGCCCGCCGGCGCGCACGCTGAATATTTTCATCCGGGTGGCCGTCGATGAGAGAATCGCACCCACGATTCCCTTTCAACGGAGCCCGCATGAAGCACCTGCTGTCCCGCCTGTTCGTCAGCGCCGCGCTCGTCGCGCTTGTTCCGGCGCTGCCGGCGCAGGCGGCCACGCCGCCCGGCATCTTCGTCGTCGCCACGCAGCTCGGCGAATTCACGACCCTCGACCCGAGCGGGATTTACGAGCTGGTGCCGTCCGAATACGTCGCGAATACCTACGAACGGCTCGTGCGCGTCGACCTGAAAGACCCGACGCGTTTCGACGGGCAGATCGCGCAATCGTGGACGGTCGGCGCCGACGGCGTGACCTACACGTTCAAGCTGCGCCCCGGCCTCACGTTCCATTCCGGCAACCCGGTGACCGCCGACGACGTCGCGTGGTCGCTGCAGCGCACCATCCTGCTCGACAAGGGGCCCGCCGGCGTGCTCGCCGACCTCGGCCTCACGAAGGCGAACGTGATGCAGAAGGTGCGCGTGGTCGATCCGCAGACCGTCGTGCTCGAAACCGACCGCAAGTACGCACCGAGCTTCGTGCTCAACGTGCTGAGCGCATGCCCGGCATCCGTCTTCGACAAGAAGCTGCTGCTGTCGCACCAGCAGGGCAACGATCTCGGCAGCGGCTGGCTGCGGACCAACGACGCGGGCTCGGGCCCGTACCAGCTCGTCAAGTGGACGCCCAACGAGACCATCGTGCTGCAGCGCTTCGAGAAATACCGCACGCCGTACCCGATGAAGCGCATCGTGTTGCGCCACGTGCCCGAGGCATCCGCGCAACGACTGCTGCTGGAGAACGGCGACGCCGACGCCGCGCGCAACCTGAGCCCCGACAGCCTCGCCGCGCTGACGAAGGCCGGCAAGATCAAGGTCGCGTCGTGGCCGGTGTCCGCGCTGCTGTACCTGAGCCTGAACACGAAGAACCCGAATCTCGCGAAACCGGAAGTGCAGCAGGCGATGAAATGGCTCGTCGACTATGACGGCATCCAGCGCAACATCGTCAGCACCACCTACAAGGTGCATGAAACCTTCCTGCCCGAAGGCTTCCTCGGCGCGTCGAACGCGCGGCCGTACAAGCAGGACGTCGCGAAGGCGAAGGCGCTGCTCGCCAAGGCCGGCTTGCCGAACGGCTTCGACGTGACGATGGACATGCCGAACGACTATCCGTACCTCGAGATCGCGCAGGCGCTGCAGGCGAACTTCGCGCAGGGCGGCATCCGCGTGAAGCTGATTCCGGGCGATGCGAAGCAGGCGATCGGCAAGTATCGCGCGCGCCAGCACGACATCTTCGTCGGCGAGTGGTCGCCCGACTACATGGACCCGAACAGCAATGCGCGCGGCTTCGCGTGGAATCCGGACAACTCCGACCAGTCGCCGACGAAGATGCTCGCGTGGCGCAACAGCTGGGACATTCCGCAACTGACGAAGGACACCGAGGCCGCGCTCGTCGAGCCGTCGCCCGCGAAGCGCGCGCAGCGTTACGAAGCGCTGCAGAAGGCCGTGCTCGCGAACTCGCCGTTCATCATCATGTTCGAGAAGGTCGTGCAGGTCGCGACACGCCCCGGTGTGACCGGGCCGGAAATCGGGCCGATCAACGACCTCGTGTCATACCGCACGCTGGCGAAATAATGGCGATTACCCGCGCGCCCGGCGATGCCGGCGCGCGGGTAATCGCCGCGGGCCGCCGCGCCGGTGCTATGCCGTGCGGCAGCGGCGATCTACAATGCCCGACGCCACGTACGCCGGCCGCGACCGGCGACGATCGAGACCATCGAATCCGCTTCGCCAAGGAAAACAGGATGCGCACGCTACAGCAACTGCGAATGGAGTTCCTGCAGTACAAGATCGAGCCGATCGGCTGGCTCGGCGACAGCCCTTCCCGCTTCGACTTCTATACGCAAACGGCCGCCGGATGCGACACCATCCTGGAGCTCGGCGTGTTTACCGGGCTGACCACGACGGCCTTCCTGCTCGCGCAGCCGAAACGCCTCGTGTCGGTCGACATCTCCGACGAGTACTTCCACATCCGGCCCGAACTGGAGCAGGCGGCGAAAGAACTGTCGATCGACTTCGAATTCAGGATCGCCGACGATCTGGCAATGGAGCCGCTGGCCGCCGACCTGCTGTTCATCGATACCACGCATACGTACGAACAGACGCTCGCCGAACTGAACCGGTTCGGCCCGCTCGCGCGCAAGAAGATCGTGCTGCACGACATGACCGTGGCCGGCGTGTACCAGGCCGTGTTCCAGTGGCTGTGGGACAACAAGCAGTTTCATATTACGTATCACGACAGCCGCGGTTGCGGCGCGGTCGTCTGCGAGCGCCACGTCGGCTACTGAGCCGGGCGCACGCAACGGGGGGAGAACATGCACTCGAGCGAACACGCGGTCTGCGTGGCGATCAACGACAACAACCGCGCGTGGTACGAGATGCTCGTGCCGTTCCTGCTGTCGCTGCGGCACACCGGCTACGACGGGCGGATCGCGGTGATCGGCTACAGGCTCTCCGAGCGCAAGCGGCAAATCCTCGCGAGCCAGTCGGTCGACGTGATCGACGCGTCGGGTGCGTATGCGCTGCCGGTCGGCCGCTTCATCGAGGCCGCCGAATATTGCGCACGCAACCCGCAGATCCGCAAGCTCGCGCTGTACGACGCCGACATCTGGTTCTGCGCGCCGGGGTTCGACCTGTTCTCGCAGATCGGCGACGACCGGCTTCACGCCTGCCCCGACCCGCTGTTCTGCACGTTCGTCGTCACGCCGCTGATCGGCGAGCGGCGCGATCATCACTGGCGCCTCGTCGTCGACGAAGTCTCCGCACGCCACGGCGGCGCCTTGCAGGCCGGGCTCGTTGCCGGAACCGCCGACGCGTGGGCACGCTACGCCAGCCACCTGCGCGACTGCATCGCCCGCATCGGCACCGATTTCCAGGAGTGCTTCGGAATCGATACGACGTTCCTGCACCTGTGGAGCGCACAGGGCGAGACCGCGCTGCTCGATCCGGTCCAGAACTTCGTCAGCAAGTACGGCATTCACGAAGCATTCGACGCAGGCACCGGCACGACGACGCTCCGGTATCACGACGAGCCGATCCGCGCGCTGCACATGACCGGCGACATCCGCTTCCTCGACCGCTGGCGCTACTACGCGAACCACATCGACGCCGCGCTGCGCGACGGGGTGCCGTTCGCGCTGTCGGACGGCACGCCGGCGCAGTCCGACGCGGCCGCCGCGCGCATCGCGGCGGCCGACTACGTGCGCTCGGCCGGGCTGAACGTTGCGGCCGCGGCGATCGAGGGAAGTGCGGGCGCCTACCTGCAGGCGATCGACGAACCCGGCGGCACGATGCTGATCGGCAGCGGGAACCACGAGGTCGTGTTCACCGCGACACGCGACATCGCGCGCCTGAACGTGTACGTCACACACCCGTCCGGCTCGCCATCGCCGTTGCTGTGCGAAGTGCTGGTCGACGGGCAGTCGCAGCGGAAAGGCACCGAGCTGATGGCGCATTTCTCGTATCGGATCGCGGCGGGCACCGTCATCACGCTGCGCTCGACGAGCCTCGGCGGCCAGCAGTGCAACGCGATCTGGCGGCTGCGCGAGGCGCCGGACATGCAGCAGTAGGCGGCGGCCCGCTGCCGGTCAATTGAATGCCGCCCACACGAGGTACGCATTCAGCCCGACGATCACGACCGTCGCCGCACCGGCGACGATTCGCAGCGGCGTCCGCATCGCGTAAGCCCCCATCACGTCCGCACGCGCCGACAGCATCAGCAGCGCGATCATCGGGATCGGCAGCACGAAACTCAGCACGACCTGGCTCGCGACCATCGCGCGCGTGACGTCGCAGCCGAGCGCGACCACCGCGAACGCGGGCGCGATCGTCACCGCACGCCGCACCCAGACCGGCATGCGGCGGTGGATGAAGCCCTGCATCACGACCTGCCCGGCCATCGTGCCGACCACCGAACTCGATACGCCGGACGTCAGCAGCGCGACGAGAAACAGCGCGCCGGCCGCCGGCCCGAACACCGGGATCAGCGTGTGATACGCGTCGGCGATGTCGGTCATGCCCGGCGCGCTCGCGTGAAACGCCGACGACGCCATCATCACCATCGCGAGGTTCACGAACCCGGCCAGCCCGAGCGCGACGACGACCTCGCGATTCGAGAAGCGCACGAGCCGCCGCCGCTCCCCGTCGTCGCGCGGCGCGGTGCGATTCTGCGTAAGCCCCGAATGCAGATACAGCGTGTGCGGCATGATCGTCGCGCCGATGATCCCGACCGCGATCGTCAGCGCCGCGCGATCCGGAATCTGCGGGACGACCAGGTGGAACGCGGCCGCGTGCCAGTCCTGCGGCGCGATCAGCAGTTCGCCGAGATAGCACGCGCCGATCACGCCGACCAGCGCCGCGATCGCCGCTTCCAGCGGCCGGAAGCCGCGCTTTTCGAACGCGAGGATCGCGCAGGTCGCGAGCGCCGTCGCGATCATCCCCGCGAACAGCGACAGGTGGCACAACAGCCCGAATGCGAGCGCGCCGCCGAGGAATTCGGCGAGATCGGTCGCCATCGCGGCGATCTCGGACGCGATCCACATGCCCCATACGACCGGCGCGGGAAACCGGTCGCGGCACAGCTCCGCGAGATTGCGGCCGGTCACGATGCCGAGCTTCGCCGACATCGCCTGGAACAGCATCGCGATCGCGTTCGCGGCCAGCACGACCCACAGCAGCCGGTAGCCGTACGCGGCGCCGGCCTGGATGTTGGTCGCGAAGTTGCCGGGGTCCATATAGCCGATCGACGCGATCACGGCCGGGCCGACGAACGGCAGCAGTGCGGCGACGCCGGTGCGGCGCCCTTCCAGCGCGGCGCGCGCCGCGCCGTCGGTGTGCCCGGTGGACAGGCCCGGCAGCGCGAAGCCGCCGGCAGGTTTGCTCGTGACGGGAATCATGATGGGGTTCCGTTCGGATGAGGAAGGCTTCCTGAAGTTCGGGCACCGCGGCCGGCCGGCATGTCGCGGGTCGGCCGCGGCGGCGGCGTTACAGCGGCACGACGTCGGGACGGTTGCGCGGAAACTGCGCGATCACGTCCGGCGCGACGTTCAGGTGCGCTTCGACGAGC
The DNA here is from genome assembly GCF_011605345.1 of Burkholderia sp. D-99. Taxonomy (GTDB): domain Bacteria; phylum Pseudomonadota; class Gammaproteobacteria; order Burkholderiales; family Burkholderiaceae; genus Burkholderia. The sequence continues at coordinate 325,171 of NZ_JAAOXM010000001.1, read as the reverse complement.
TGTGGCGGCGTGTGCGCGAGCCAGTCGGACAGCGACACTTCCGCATAGCGGTCGGTCTTGAAGATCTCTAGGAACACCAGATCGGTGTTGCCGGTGTTCTGCACGTAGTGCCCGAGGCTCTTCTTCACGTAGCCGACATCGCCCGCGCGGAAGTCGGCCGTCTGCGCCTTCGGCCCCGTGTCGAACACGGTCATCCGCGCCTCGCCCTGCAGGTAGTACTGCCATTCGTCCGCGTTCGGATGCCAGTGCAGCTCGCGCATGCCGCCCGGATGCACGGTGACGAGCGCCGCCGCGACCGTCGTCGACACGTTGAAGTTCGTGCTGTCCGCGATCCGCACCTCGCCGCCGCGGGTCTTTTTGACGGGCTTCATGTCGCCGAGCGAGAAGATGAACGGATGCGGCGGCGCCCCTGCCGACGACGCCGACGCGCGCTGGGCTTCCGCGAGCGGGCCCGGTTCGTCGCCCTGGAAGATCCACAGGTTGTCGAGCGGAATGTTTCGGAATGCCTCGGCCGGCACGCCGAAGTTGAGTGCGAGCACGTCGGGCGGCGTGTGCGCGACCCAGTCGGTCAGCAGCAGCGTGTTGAATTCGGATGCGCGGCCGTTATCGAACGCGAGGAGGAATTCGGCACCGTCGGTGCCGAGGCCCTGCAGCGAATGCGGCAGGCCGGGCGGGAAATACCAGAGATCGCCGGTTTTCACGTCCTGTACCGACGGCCGCCCGAGTTCGTCGAGCACCGTGATCCGGCAGCGGCCGTCGAGCATGATGGCCCACTCGGCCTGCTGGTGCCAGTGCATCTCGCGAATGCCGCCGCGCGTCAGGCGCATGTTGACGCCGGAAATGGTTTCGGAAATCGCAAAATCGTCCTGAGTGACTTCACGCGCCCATCCGCCATTTTGAATTCTTTTATGGGCATTATTGAACGAGGCCCAGAATAACGGCATGCCGTTGATATCGGTGGCCGGTGGATCCTGAAAGGACGGAAACTGATTGGCGATTGCCGGATTTTTGGGCCCTGGATCGGTCAGGCTCTGGCGGTTACTCGCATTGACCGCGCCTTCCGGCGGACGGTCCGGATTGCCGAACGAGGCGGCCTTCGCCGATACCGCGATACCCGCGGCAGCAATGGCGCCGGCCGTATTCGCCAGCATCTTGCGTCGAGAAAGATTCGTCATGTTTTCTCCTTCATTCCTGCGATCAAGTGAATTCCCATTACGGAACACATGCCGTTTTTCGGATTATCGAAAATCGAACATCCCGTCACGCAAGTTAAATACAATTCGACGAATAATTTAAATGAATTATTAACCTGAATTAATGATTTAATCTGATCGACTTTAATTTTGTAATTATTGCGATGCAGCGGAATGGCAGGCGACGATAGAGGTTGGCAAATCGGTCAGATCCGGTGAATGCGGCAATACGACCGCGCCCGGTCGTGATGTGCGATTGACGGCAAGAGGAGATGGAGGCACGTAACGGACGATCGCGATTCGATTCGGCCAACATGCCTGACAGACATAAACGCAAAATATGTCTGACAGAGATAAAACACGCCCTTCTGGCTCCCTACTGCCCACCCTGGAACACACTTCCGACCCTATCACCTATCCTCACACCATAGTTTTTATCCGCTGGCGCGAATGATTTTGGCTTCGTTAGATGGATGACATTCGATCATCAGACGACAACGATCTAACAGCCGATGACCTGCGCGTTCGCCCGTACCGTCGAATCCCGCTATGCCGCGCTCACGCCGACCGCGAAGCGCATCGCGAGCTACATGCTCGCGAACCTCGACCGGCTCGGGCTCGAAACGGCCGACCAGATCGCGCAGCAGGCCGGCACCAGCGGCATCTCGGTCGGGCGCTTCCTGCGAAGCGTCGGCTACCGCAATCTCGACGACCTGAAACGCGAGCTGCGCGGCGGCGGCGATCGCCCGTGGATGATCACCGACCGGCTCGACGAATACCGCCGCGCCGCGGGTACGCAACCCGCACACGGCAACGGAAACGCAAACGGCAGCGACGGCCCGCTCGCATCGTCGCTCGAACGCGAGCTCGATGCGATCCGCCACGTGTACCGCCTCGCCGAAGGCCCGGTGTTCGCCCAGGTGGCCGACCGGATCGCGCATGCGGATGCGGTATTCATCCTCGGCATCCAGTCGACGCGCGGGATCAGCAACGCGTTCAGCAGCTATCTCGAATACCTGCGCCCGCGCGTGTTCTACTCGGACGGCCAGTCGGGCTCGTACGTCGATTCGCTGAACTCCGAATTCGAGCGGCCCTACTGCATCGTCACCGACACCCGCGCATATTCGCGCAGCGCGCGCCGCTATTGCCAGGCGGCCGCCGAGCGCGGGCAGCCGTTCGCGCTGGTCACCGACCTGTCGTGCCCGTGGGCGCGCGAATGGCCGGCCGACTTGCTGCAGGTGAAGACCGACGTCGGCCAGTTCTGGGATTCGCTTGCGCCGCTTACCTGCCTGTTCAACCTGTTGATCACGGCCGTGGTCGATCGCCTCGGCCCCGCAATCGACCGGCGTGTCGCGCGCAACCGCGAACTGCAGCACACGTTCGACCAATTCGAATCCTGAGCGAACCCGACCGAACCCGAACCGCCGATGAACGACCACCGCCTCGTCGAAATCACGCCCGCCACGCATCGCGTCGACATCGACCTCGTCTACGCGACCGACCGCAACCTGACCGGCAAGCCGATCTACCGCCGCGCGCACTGCCTGCTGCTCGAACCGGCCGAAGCGGCGTTGCGCCGCGCGGTCGACGTCGCCGCGCAGGCCGGCTTCACGCTGCGCATCTACGACGCGTACCGGCCGCCGCAGGCGCAGCAGGTGCTGTGGGATTTCCTGCCCGACCCGAACTTCGTCGCCGATCTCGGCGGCGGTTCGAATCACAGCCGCGGCACCGCGCTCGACCTGACGCTCGTCGGCGCAAATGGCGAACCGCTCGACATGGGCACCGGCTTCGACGAGATGGTCGCCGCATCCGGCCACTTCCACGCGGGGCTGCCCGAAGCCGTGCAGCGCAACCGCCTGCTGCTGCTCGGCGTGATGCACGCGGCCGGCTTCTCGCACGTCGACGACGAGTGGTGGCACTACGAACTGCCCGGCTCGCACGCGTTGCCACAGATCGACAACGCGGCAAGCGGCCCGTGGCGCCTGATGTGATGGCCAGACGCATTCCCCTCACCGTTCACGTTCAACGACTTCAACGACTTCAACGACACATGGAGCGCAGATGAAACCCCTGACATCCCGGCTCGTCGCGGCGCTGGCCGCCGCATCCGTTCTCGCCGCCGTTCCGCTTTCCGCCGCGCGCGCGGAAACGCCGAAGGACCTGTTCGTGATGGCCACGCTGCTCGACGAATTCACGACGCTGGATCCGGGCGAGATCTACGAGCTGGTGCCGGAGGAATACGTCGCGAACACGTACGACCGGCTCGTGCGCGTCGACCTGCGCGATCCGTCGAAATTCAACGGCGACGTCGCGCAGTCGTGGACGGTGAGCGCCGACGGGCTGACCTATACGTTCAAGCTGCGCCCCGGACTCAAGTTCCACTCGGGCAATCCGCTGACGGCCGACGATGTCGCGTGGTCGATCCAGCGCGCGGTGCTGCTCGACAAGGGCCCGGCCGCCGTGCTGACCGGCATCGGGCTCACGAAGGCGAACGTCGTCGCCAATGTGAAGAAGCTCGACGACCTGACGGTGTCGGTCACGACCGACCAGAAGTACGCGCCGACCTTCGTCTTGAACGTGCTGGGCTCGTGGCCCGCGTCGGTGCTCGACAGGAAGCTGCTGCTGTCGCACCAGCAGGGCAGCGACTTCGGCAATGCATGGCTGAAGACCAACGAGGCCGGCTCCGGCGCGTACAAGCTGGTCAAGTGGACCGCCGGCGACAGCGTCGTGCTGCAGCGCTTCGACGGCTACCGGCTGCCGCTCGCGATGAAGCGCATCGTGCTGCGCCACGTGCCCGAGGCCGCGAGCCAGCGCCTGCTGCTGGAGAACGGCGATGTCGATGCGGCGCGCGACCTGAGCCCCGACGATCTGGCGTCGGTCGCGAAATCCGGCAAGGCGAAGGTGACGGCATCGCCGCAGGCGACGCTGCTGTATCTCGGCCTGAACACGAAGAATGCGACGCTCGCGAAGCCCGACGTGCAGGAAGCGCTGAAGTGGCTCGTCGACTATGCCGGCATCCAGGGCAACGTGGTGAAGACGACCTACAAGGTCCACCAGACCTTCCTGCCCGAAGGCTTCCTCGGCACGCTGAACGCGAACCCGTACAAGCTCGATGTCGCGAAGGCGAAGGCGCTGCTCGCGAAGGCCGGCGTGCCGAACGGCTTTTCGGTGACGATGGACGTGCGCAACGACTATCCGTACACCGAAATCGCGCAGGCCGTGCAGGCGAACTTCGCGCAGGCGGGCATCAAGGTGCAGCTGATCCCCGGCGACAACAAGCAGACGCTCGCGAAATACCGCGCGCGCCAGCACGACATCTACATCGGCGAATGGTCGGCCGACTACATCGATCCGCACAGCAACGCGCAGGGTTTTGCGTGGAATCCCGACAATTCCGACAAGTCGAGCTATAAAATGCTGGCCTGGCGCAACAGCTGGGACATCCCGCAACTGACCAAGGAAACCGACACCGCGCTCGCCGAACCGACCGCCGCGAAACGCGCGCAACGGTATCAGGCGATGCAGAAGGAAATGCTCGCGCGCTCGCCGTTCGTGATCATGTTCGAGAAAGTCGCGCAGGTCGCGACGCGGCCCGGCGTGAGCGGGCTCGAAGTCGGGCCGATCAACGATCTCGTGTCGTACCGCAACCTGAAGAAGCAATAAGATTCGCCGCATGTCGACTCCCGCCTCCTCCCTCGAAGCCCTGCGCACGCTGCCCGCCCGGCGCCCGGCCGTGCGCTGGGCACTGCGCGTGCTGCGCTGGGTGCTCACGCTCGCCGTCACGTTCGCGGGGCTGCTCGCGCTGACGTTCGTGATCGGCCGCAAGGTGCCGATCGATCCCGTGCTCGCGATCCTCGGCGATCGCGCGTCGGCCGAGGCGTACGCGGCCGAACGCATCGCGCTCGGGCTCGACAAGCCGCTCGTCACGCAATTCCTGATCTATGCGCGCGACGTGCTGCACGGCAATCTCGGCATGTCGCTGCTGACGGCGAACCCGGTGCTCGACGACATCAAGCGCGTGTTCCCGGCCACGCTCGAACTGGCGACGATCGCGACGCTGATCGGCATCGCGGTCGGCGTGCCGCTCGGCGTCGCGGCCGCCGTGAAGCACAACCGGCCGATCGATCACATCGCACGCTTCGTCGGGCTGATCGGCAATTCGGTGCCGTTGTTCTGGCTCGGCCTGATGGGGCTGCTGCTGTTCTACGCGCGGCTGCACTGGGTCGGCGGGCCGGGCCGGCTCGATCCCGTGTACGACGGGATGGTCGATACGCGCACGGGCAGCCTGCTGATCGACTCGGCGCTCGCCGGCGAGTGGGATGTGTTCCGCAACGCGGTGTCGCACATCGCGCTGCCGGCCGCGATCCTCGGCTACTACTCCGTCGCGTATCTCAGCCGCATGACGCGCTCGTTCATGCTCGACCAGTTGAGCCAGGAATACATCGTCACCGCACGCGCGAAAGGCTTGTCCGAGCGGCGCGTGATCTGGCGGCATGCGTTCGGCAACATCGCGGTGCCGCTCTTGACCGTGATCGCGCTCACCTACAGCAACCTGCTCGAAGGCTCGGTGCTGACCGAGATCGTGTTCGCATGGCCGGGGCTCGGCTCGTACCTGACCGGCGCGCTGCTGAACGCCGACATGAACGCGGTGCTCGGCGCGACGCTCGTGATCGGCGCGATGTTCATCACCGTCAACCTGCTGACCGACGCGCTGTACCGCGTGTTCGATCCGCGTGCGCGCTGAGGGCCGCCCCGACATGACCGCCTCCACCCTGCCTCTTTCCTCGCTCATGCCGAAGGTCGTCCAATCATGAACGCCGAGCGTCTCACGCTGCGCGCGTGGCTGCTATCCGACGCGCCCGCATCGCGCTCGCAGGCCGCATTCGGCCTCGCGTACCGACGCTGGCGCCGTTTCGCCACGAATCCGCTCAACCTGTTCGGGCTCGCGATCCTCGTCGCGCTGATCGTCGTCGCGATCGTCAGCCCGCTGATCATGCCGCACGATCCGCTGCGCCAGGTGCTGTCCGACCGGCTGCTGCCGCCCGGCTCGCCGTCGCACTGGTTCGGCACCGACCAGCTCGGCCGCGACATCCTCTCGCGGCTGATCGACGGCTCGCGCCTGACGCTCGGCATCGCGCTGCTCGTCGTCGTAATCGTCGTGCCGATCGGGCTTGCGATCGGCACGACGGCCGGCTATTGCGGCGGCTTCGTCGACAGCGCGCTGATGCGCGTCACCGACATCGCGCTTGCGTTCCCGAAGATCGTGCTCGCGCTCGCGTTCGCGGCCGCGCTCGGGCCCGGCGTGATCAACGCGGTCGTCGCGATCTCGATCACCGCGTGGCCCGCGTATGCGCGGCTCGCGCGCGCCGAGACGATCCGCATCGCGCAGGCCGACTTCATCCACGCCGCGCGCCTGCAGGGCGCATCGGGCCCACGCATCCTGCTGCGCTACATCGTGCCGATGTGCATGTCGTCGGTGATCGTGCGCGCGACGCTCGACATGGCCGGCATCATCCTGACCGTCGCGGGCCTCGGCTTCCTCGGCCTCGGTGCGCAGCCGCCGAGCCCCGAGTGGGGCTTCATGGTCGCGTCGGGCCGCAACGTGCTGCTCGACGCGTGGTGGGTCGCGACGCTGCCCGGCATCGCGATCCTGCTCGTGAGCCTCGCCTTCAACCTGCTCGGCGACGGGCTGCGCGACGTCTTCGATCCCCGCCATGGAGCGTGACATGCCGCTGAACCCCGCCCCCACGCCCGCACCGCTGTGCGAGATCGACGGCCTGAAGATCGGCTTTCGCGGGCACGACGGCACCGTCACCGACGCCGTGCGCGACCTGTCGCTGACGCTTGTTCCCGGCGAACGGCTCGGCATCGTCGGCGAATCGGGCTCGGGCAAGTCGCTGACGGGCCGTGCGCTGCTCGGCCTGCTGCCCGACGCCGCACGCTGGTCGGCGCGCACGATGCGCTTCGCGGGCCGCGACCTGCTCGCGATGTCGCCGGGCGAACGCCGGCGCCTGTGCGGCAGCCAGATGGGCATGATCCTGCAGGACCCGAAATATTCGCTGAACCCGGTGATGACGGTCGCGAAGCAGATGGGCGAAGCATTCCGGCTGCACGAGCCCGGGCTGCGCGGCCGCGCGCTGCGCGAGCGGATCGTCGCCGCGCTCGAGGCCGTGCAGATCCGCGACCCGGCGCGCGTGGCCGATGCGTATCCGCACGAGCTGTCGGGCGGCATGGGCCAGCGCGTGATGATCGCGATGATGGTGTCGACCGGCCCGCGCCTGCTGATCGCCGACGAGCCGACCTCCGCGCTCGACGTCGCCGTGTCGATGCAGGTGCTCGCGGTGCTCGACGCGATGATCGCGCGGCACGACACGGGCCTGATGTTCATCAGCCACGACCTGCCGCTCGTGATGTCGTTCTGCGATCGCGTCGCGGTGATGTACGCGGGCCGCGTGGTCGAAACCTGCGCCGCGCGCGACCTGCGCCACGCTTCGCATCCCTATACGCGCGGGCTGCTCGCGGCGAACCCGCCGCTCGCGAACCCGCCGGACGAACTGCCCGTGCTGCGGCGCGATCCGGCGTGGCTCGATCCCGCGCCGCACGCCGGCACGCCCGCCGATCGACAGGAGGCCGCACGATGATCGACGTCGATCACGCATCGATCCGTTTCCCGACCCGCACGGGTCACGTCGACGCCGTGCGCGACGCGAGCTTCGCGGTGCGCGATGGCGAGGTGTTCGGGCTCGTCGGCGAATCGGGTTCCGGCAAATCGACGCTGCTGCGCGCGCTGACGGGCCTCGTGCCGCTCGCGTCCGGCAACCTGTCGATCGATGGTCGCCCCGTCGGCGGCACGCCTGACCGCGCGTTTCGCCGCCACGTGCAGATGGTGTTCCAGGATCCGTACGCATCGCTGCATCCGCGCTTCACGGTCGACCAGACGCTGCGCGAACCGCTGTCGATCCACGGGATTCGCGACGCCGATGCGCGCATCGCCCGCGCGCTGTCCGAAGTCGGCCTCGGCCCCACGTTCCGCTTCCGCTATCCGCACCAGCTGTCGGGCGGCCAGCGGCAGCGCGTCGCGATCGCGCGTGCGCTGATCGTCGAGCCGCGCGTGCTGCTGCTCGACGAGCCGACGTCCGCGCTCGACGTGTCGGTGCAGGCCGAGATCCTGAACCTGCTGCGCCGGCTGCATCGCGAACGCAACCTGACGATGATCCTCGTCAGCCACAACCTCGCGGTGATCGGCTTCCTGTGCCAGCGCGTCGCGGTGATGCAGCACGGCGAGATCGTCGAGCAGCTCCGGATCGAGGACGTGCGCGCCGGGCAGGTTGCGCGCGACTACACACGCACGCTGCTGAACGCAACCGAAGGCTATCGTCGTCTCGAGCCTGCACCGGGCGCGCCGGCCGCGTGACATTTGTACGTCGCGCCGCCATGCGATACTCGCCACGCCACGCGCCGGCTTGCCGCTGCATGGAACCCTTGTGCGCCGCACGGGTCAACTTGCTTTCGTCAACAGCTCAACCGCAATAGGGAGGCGTTCATGCTGCAATTCATCGAAACCCTGGTCGTCGGGCTCATCGTCGGCCTCCTCGCCCGCGCGCTCAAGCCCGGCGACGACAAGATGGGCATCCTGATGACGATCGTGCTCGGCATCGTCGGCTCATTGTTCGCCGGCTACGTCGGCCGTGCCGCCGGCTGGTACGCGCCGGGCCAGGGCGCAGGCTGGATCGCGTCGATCGTCGGCGCGATCGTGCTGCTCGTGATCGTCGGCGCGGTACGCAAGCGCATGAACTGAACCGCGCACCTTCGGCTCCGACGCAAAACGGCCGCTCGAGACGAGCGGCCGTTTTGCTTTCCGGGCGGCACAAGGCCGTTGCCCACACAACAGTCATGACGACCGTTCGTCCTTCGATCTTATGCCACCCGGCATTTCCCTGACTTGCGCTTGCGCAGATTCGGCCTACATTGGTTTAAGCAATACGCAATCGTTTGCTTATAGCCATTATTTCGATTTTTTCATTCAAGAGGTCCAATGGTTTTGCCGTTTACGCATACAGCATCGCAGCGTTGACGGACTGCCACCCGAGCGGCCCCGCTGCGACGCGCTTCCTCTCTGGAGCCTGTCATGAAGCATTGCCATATTGCCGCCTCGTTCGCCCTGGCTGCCTCGCTTCTGGCCACTTCCTCGTCCTTTGCCGCCGGCGCGTCCGGCGTCATCCACTTCTCCGGCATGATCGTCGAGCCGCCCTGCTCGTTCGCGCTCGATACGACCGATCTCGCCCGTGGGCACGTGCGCGCCGACTGTCCGCGCCCGGCAACCGGCCAGATCGCGTTCGTCGACGCAGCGAGCCAGCAGGCCATCAAGACCACGACCTTTACTCAGGCCTCGCGCGCAATCGTTTTACCGAACCGTCCCGGCAACAATCAGGCACCGATGATCGCCGTCGTGACCTACCAGTAAAGCCGTTCGCCGACGCGGCACCCGACGGGTTCCGCGACCGGTTCGGCGCACGTGTGCGCTTCGCCGGTCAATCGCGATGGCGTGCGATCCAGTCGCTGAACGCGCGGATCTTCTGCTGGTTGCCGATGTTCTCGGGATAGACGAAGAAGTAGCGCGCGCCCGTCTCGAGCACGATGTCGAACGGCCGTTCGAGCCGGCGCGCGCTGACGTCGTCGTCGACGAGCGTCACGTCGCCGATCGCGACGCCGAAGCCCTGCATCGCCGCGTTCGTCGCGAGATCGAGCGTGTCGAACGTCGGCCCGCGTGCGGGATCGACGCTACGCTCGCCCGCGTGATCAAGCCAGGCGCGCCAGTCGCGATGGTCGCGGGTCGGATGCAGCAACGTATGGCGCGCAAGATCGCCGACCGAGTCGAGCGGCGACGCCTGCCGCAATTCGGGCGCGCATACGGGTGTCAGCCGCTCGTCGAACAGCGGCAGCGCGAACACGCCGGCGCCCGGCGGCGTGCCGTAGACGATCGCCGCGTCGAACGGCTCGGTCGAGAAATCGACGACGTGCTGCCACGCGGTCGTGATCTGCACGTGGAGATCGGGATGCTCGCCCTGGAAGCGCATGATGCGCGGCAGCATCCAGCGCATCACGCAGGTCGGCACCTTCAGCGCGAGATCGGTGCGCTGCCGCGTGAGCTTCATCGAGATGTCCTCGATCCGCGCGAAGCTCTCGTTGACGACCGGCAGCAACTGCTCGCCCTCCGCCGTCAGCGTGAGGCCCTTCGCATGCCGCTTGAACAGCGGAAAACCGTAATGCGCCTCGAGCGTCTGGATCTGCCGGCTCACCGCGCCCTGCGTGATGCACAGCTGCTCGGCCGCGCGCGTGAAGCTGCGGTGGCGGGCCACCATCGAGAAGATCTGCAGCGCGTGCAGGGGCGGAAGTCGGCGCATGAAGAAGGCAAACGGAAAAACGGCGCGGAAGGACCGCGCGCCGACCCCGGCGCGCGCTGTCCGACACGATAAGCCAAACGCCGGTTTTGCGCGAGGCGCGAGGCGCTCAGGCCGTCGCGGTGAGCGCGCCCGCCACGATACGCGCCGCGGAAGCGACGACGTCCGCGCGGGCCGCGGCGGCGGCCTGCGGCTGCGTGAACGACACGGCCATCACGATCGGCGCGCGCGACGGCGGCCACAGCACCGCGATGTCGGTCGTCGTGCCGTAACCGCCCGTGCCGGCCTTGCCTGCGATGCGCCAGCCGGGCGGCACGCCCGCCGCGATGCCGGTCGCACCACGCGCGCCGCCGGCCATCCATTCCGTCAGTTGCGCACGCTGCGGTTCGTGCAGCGTGTTGCCGAGCAGCAGCCGCTGCAGCGTGTCGACCATCTCGACCGGTGTCGACGTGTCCCGTTCGTCGCCGGGCGCCGCGTTGTTCAGTTCGGGTTCCCAGTGATCGAGGCGGAACGTCATGTCACCGCTCGTGCGCGCGAACGACGTGACGGCCTGCGGGCCGCCCAGCACGCCCATCAGCAGGTTGCCGGCCCCCTTGTCGCCCGATTGCAGCATCGCCACGCACAGCTGCTCGATCGTCATGCCCGTGTCGACGTGGCTTTCCGTGATCGGCGAGCCCGACACAATTTCATAGCGGCGGTAAAGGATGCGGCGCGGCAGCAGCGACGCGTCGAGCGAGCCGCGCGCAAGCATCGCGGCGGCCGCGACGACGGCATACGTGCCGCACAGCGGGAAGCGCTCGCGCGCATGGTGAGCGATGCGCACGCCGTTCGACGTATCGAGCGCGGCGACACCGAGCCGGCCATTCGAGGCCTTCTCGAGCGCGGTCAGTTCGGCCTGGGCGGTGTGCGCGCGCCCCTGGTCGGCGACCGGCGCGGACGTGCACGCGGCGACGAACGGCGCGGCTACGGCGGCAAGCAACAGCGAGCGGCGTGTCGGAGAGTGTTCCATGGATGAGGTGGGTTCTGTCTTCTGTCGGAAACGGTGGCACGAAGCGACGCGGGCGCGCGTCGAAACGGCGCACCCGTTCACGCCGGCGGCCGGCCCGCGACGGCATTCGCCGCGCATCCCCGAAAGACGACCGTCGGCCCCGCGACGCGCGGGACTCGCATGAACAGGCCCTAGCGTAGCAGCGACCGCCGCCACGCTCCAGCGAAACGGCCCTGCTTCACCCTTGTGACGAAGGCAGATACGGCATCGGATTGACCGGCTTGCCGTCGCGCCGCACTTCGAACAGCAGCGCGACACGCGAGTTGTCGAGATCGCCCATCTCGGCGATCTCGTCGCCCTGGCGCACGATATCGCCCGTCTTCACGAGCAGCTTGCGGTTGTGCGCATACGCGGTCAGGAAATCCGCGTTGTGCTGGACGATGATCAGGCTGCCGTAATCGTTCAGGCCGGTGCCGGCGTACATCACGCGGCCGTCGGCCGCGGCGCGGACCGGGTCGCCCGGCCGGCCGGCGATCTGGATGCCGCGGTTCTGCCCCGGCCGAAACCCGTCGACGATCTTGCCGCTGGCGGGCCACTTGAGCGCGACACCGCCTGCATGCCGCTTCGTCTCCTTGACGACCTGACGGTCGTTCGCGGTCGACGCGGTGGCCTGCGCCGACGCCGGGTTGCTCCCTGCGCCATTGCTCGTGGCCGACGAGGCGGCCACCTGCGTGCCGCCCGAGCCCGGCGGCGGCAACGGCTGCTGCTTGACGATACGCAGCACCTGCCCCATGCGCAGCCTGCCGTTCGCGCCCAGCTTGTTCCAGGTGCGCAGGTCGGCCACGCTGCAGCCGTTCGCGGTCGCGACGCCCGTCAGCGTGTCGCCGCGCTTCACGACATACTTCTGCGCGACGAGAATCGGCGCCGGAGGCGGGGTGGCGGCCGACGGCGCAATGGCGAGCGGGCTCGACGGCGACGGCTGTCCCGCCTGCGTGTCGCTCGGCGGAACGGACTGCGTGCCTGCACAACCGGCCATGACGAGCACGGCTGCCAGGCCTGGCAGCCACGCCGCGTGACGGTGAATCTCGCGCGTTTTCATGGACGATCCGACTCCGGTTTGACAATCTTTCAAGCATCTCAAAAACGGAACGGCCGACGTGTAACCGGATGCAAACAATGATGACAAACGATCACGAACCGGATGCCGGCCGGCATTCGCTACCGGTAATACGGTCCGATCCAGAAAAACTTGATGGTCTTTTACGCGAAAACGGAAGAATTTTCGTTTCAGGAAACTATGGCGGATCTGTTTCGATAGGCACGAAGCGTGCGATTACCGCCCACGCCCACTGCGGCGCGCGTCCGCCGCGACGCTCAACGCAGCCACGCGGCGAGTTCGGAGCAGGCCCACGCGATGCCGATACACAGGAACAGCACGTGCAGCGCGATCTTGAACGACACGCCCCACGACGAATCGATCTGCATGACAGGCTCCCCGGTTGATGTGCGGCCATGATCCGCCATCGATCGCGCCCCGAAAATGCGGAACCGGCGAATCGGGCCTCAGGCTGCGCCTGAGACCACGGTTGCGGTTCCCTGCTAACTTATCGGCCATTCCAATACGATCGCCCCCAACCATCATGCGCTTCGACCTGACCGACCTGCGGCTCTTCCTGAACATCTGCGAAGCCGGCACGATCACGAGCGGCGCCGAGCGGACCCACATCACGCTGCAGGCCGCGAGCGAGCGCATCCGCGGCATGGAGGACGAGCTCGGCGTACCGCTGCTGCACCGGACCAAGTCGGGCGCGCAGGCAACCGACGCAGGCCGCGCGCTCGAACACCATGCGCGCACCGTGCTGCAACAGATCGACCACATGCGCGGCGAACTGCAGCAATACGGCCAGGGGCTGCGCGGGCATATCCGGCTGTTGTGCAACACGGCGTCGCTGAGCGAATACCTGCCCGATGCGCTGGCCGATTACCTGCCGCATCATCCGAAGCTGTCGATCAGCGTCGAGGAGCGCTCGAGCCAGGAGATCGTGCATGCGATCCGCAACAAGACGGCCGAGGTCGGGATCGTCGCCGATTCGGTCGGGCTCGGCGGGCTCGAACAGAAGCCGTTCCGCGAGGACTGGCTGATCGTCGTCGTGCCGGCCGCGCATCCGCTCGCGTCGCATGACAAGGTCGCGTTCGACACGATCGCCGATGCCGACTTCATCGGCCTCACCGACGGCAGCGCGCTGCAGGTGCATCTCGCCGACCAGTCGCGCGCGCTCGGCAAGCGGATCCGCTATCGCGTGCAACTGAAGAGCTTCGATGCGATCTGCCGCGTGATCGCCAGCGGCGTGGGCATCGGCATCGTGTCGCGCCATGCGGCCGAGCGTGCGATGCAGACGATGGACGTGCGACTCGTCGAGCTGTCCGATCCGTGGAGTCACCGCCGACTGACGCTGTGCGCGCGGTCGTTCGACGCGTTGCCGAAATACACGCGGGAGTTCGTCGCGTTCCTGTCCGGCGAAACCACGCTGCAGTGACGCGCGCCGTTCGCGGTCGATGTCGCGATGCACCGCACGATTCGCTTCGATCCTTATGGATAACGTTTTCTTTAAAATTCCGGCAAACGCACATCGCTGGATAACCCTTCTGCTCGACGCGTCCGCGTCAACATCCCGCACTGCATCTCGTCTCAGCCGGAAAAAATCCCGGTAATTTTCGCGACATTCCAAGCTCGCGCGCCATTCCCTCCTTTCCACCATCCGGGTTTGTCCCGGCGCATCCAGCGTGAAAGTTCATTGACATCATGCCGCTCGATGCCTAAATTTGGAAAACGTTTTCCAATGTATTCGCGCGACGCCGGTCACGGCCCGTGCAGGGAGAACGCTTGCCCGCTCGAGTGGTGATTCAGGCCGTCCGTCTTCAGGGATCAGGGTTCAAGACGGAGACCAGGCACGGGCATCGAGCGCGGCAACGGCCACACCCGCCCGTTCCTCATCACTATTCAAACTGGAGACACAATGCATCCGCGCAGCAGATTCGCGCTCGGCGCCGCGCTCAGCGCCCTTTCCGTCGTGTTCGTCAGTGCCTGCGGCGGCAACGACATCACCGATCCGCCGTCTTCGTCGTCCCCGCCGTCCGGCTCGACGCCGACGTCGCCGCCCGCCGCCACGCTCGCGGCGAGCTCGCTGCAGGCGCTCGTCTACGGCGCGGCCGACACGAGCGTGCCGGCCGGCACCGATACGCCGATCACGATGATGGGCCAGATGCGCGCGCTGTTCGACCTGATCCGGAAGTCGCCCGACTTCACGCAGGTCGTGATGGATCTCGGCGACGGCACGCCGGTCCACGTGCTCGACACGAACACCGGCGACAAATTCCTGCCCGGCAAGCTCGCGCTCGGCCTGTCGTACATCCTGATCGACATGAAGTCGAAGAACGATCCGCAATACGCAAGCTACCTCGCGACGTACCAGACGATCACGACCGCGATGATGGCGCAGTCGGGCGGCAACTACACGTATGCGAATACGTCCTGGGGCGAGTACTACTACCTCGTCGCGCTGAACAACCTGAAGGCGCACGGGATGCTCAACGAAGTCTTCAGCGACGCGATGCTCGCGACGCTGCAGCAGCGGCTGCGGTTCTGCGACATGTTCGGCCCCGACGCGAGCGGCAAGACTGACACGTGCCCGGCCGCCGGCACGCCGATCGACATCGCGTCGCTGAACACCGCGCAGAACTACTATGCGGTGTCCTACGGAATCGCCGGATTGCGCCAGAAGCTCGGCTGGAGCAGCCCTTCGTTCGCATCGAAGACCGATCCGTCGGTCGCGACGATGGGCGCGCGCGACGCGCTGCTGTACACGCTCACGAACCACATCCGCAACGATTCGTCGGGCGGGTTCTCGGACGAAGCGTCGAACACGCACACGACCTATTACGACCAGGCGCGCTTCGACCGCTACAGCACGCTGCTGATCGGCGAAGTCACCGAGCGCACGCTCGAGATGGGCAACGAAGCGAATCTCACACCGGAACTGAAGGGGTATCTGCGCAAGTCCGTCGACCTGATCCTGCCGCAGCTGAACGGCGACGGCGAAGGTTTCAACTACGGCCGCTCGATCGGCCCGTACGGCGATTCCGCGTTCATGGAAGTGCTGACGGCGGCCGCCAACGCCGGCGTGCTGTCCGATCAGGAGAAGCAGATCGCGTACACGTTCATCTCGAAGGCCGCGCATCGCTTCGACACGTTCTGGTACGACCCGTCGCTGCCGACGCCGTCGGTGAACATGTGGGTCAAGGGCCGCGGCACGGACGCGTATCGCGGCAAGCCGCGCGTGATGGGCGAGAACTTCAGCCTGCTGCACCAGTACCTGTACGTGAACGCGTGGTGGAACAAGCTCGGCTTCGGCGGCAAGGCGCCGATGGCCGATGCCGACTACAACGCGTGGCTCGACGCGCTGCCGCACTACACGCTCACCTGGTACAACCAGCCGAACGATCCCGCGCATCCGTACAGCGCGGCGCTGGTGACCGTGCGCGATGGCCGGCGCGTGATCAACCTGAACCTCAGCCAGGCGCCCGACTACAACTCGTTCACGCCGTACTACCCGGTGCCTTCCTCCGACAAGCTGACCTACGGCACGACCGATCTCGGCTACGCGCTGCTGATTCCGCAGGTGTCGTACAACGGCAAGACCTACATTCCCGTCACGTACTACAAGAACCTGAATGTCCAGCAAGGCAACGGGCAGGTGATCGTGTCGTTCGATACCGCGAAGTTCCGGCTCGCATCGAAGAACGCGGCGTATACGACGGATCTCGACCTGCAGGTGCACACGGTGCTGACGTTCGCGCACGGCTCGGTCTCACGCAGCGATACGCTGAGCACGGGCACGCTCACCGGCAACCTGTCGGTCGAGACGGACTTCACGTCGTTCGCGGATTTCGCGTCGACGCAGGCCAACGGCGACGGCGTGTCGGTCACGTACGCGAACAGCGCCGCGACCGGCTATGCGGCGTCCGGGTTCGACAACTGCGCGCTGTCCGCCTTCGACACGGTGAACGGCACGACGAATCCGCTGTCGACGACGCCGATCGGCCAGTTGCATTCGAACTTCGCGTGCACGACGAAGCCGTTCGCACTCGGCACAGGCGCGACCCGCACGTTCGGGTGGACGCTGAAGTACGCCGACCCGGCCTGAGCGGTGTGACCCACGTCCGGTGAATGCACCCGAAGCCGGTTGTCGAAACCGGCTTCGGGATCGTCACGGACAGCGGGCATCACGCACGCCGGCGATGCCCGCTCACAGCCACCCCGAAGCCGCCATATACGCGCCGAGCGCGATCAGCCCGACGAAGAAGCAGCGCTTGAACGCCTTCTCGCTCATCACGCGCCGCGCATATTGCCCGCCGGCCATACCCGCCAGCGCGGGCACGAGCGCGAGCGCCGACACGCCGAGATCGACTGTCTCCAGCGCCCCCGTCACGCGCAACTGCAGGCCGAGCACGATCGTCGATGCGGTGAACGACAGCCCGAGCGCCTGGATCAGGTCGTCCTTCGACAGCCGCAGCGCCTGCAGGTACGGCACGGCAGGCACGACGAACACACCGGTCGCGGCCGTCACGACACCGGTCAGGTAGCCGACCACGGCCGACAGCCATTTTTCATGGCGCCCCGGCGCGGGCAATCGCATGGCGGCCAGCCCCCACAGCCCGTAGAGAATCAACACCACGCCGAGCGCCGCGTGTGTCCAGGTGCTGCCGGCCGCGAGCGCGGGCAGCCCGCCCGTCAGCGTGCCGATCGTCAGACCGGCGAGCAGCGGCCACAGGCGGCGCAACAGCGGCCCGAACGACGGGCCGAGCCACAACTGCCACACATTGGTGATGAACGACGGCACGAGCAGCAGGCTCGCGGCGGCCGACGGCGGCATCGCGAGCGTCAGCAGCCCCATCGCGATGGTCGGCAGGCCGAGCCCGATCATTCCCTTGACCGCGCCGGCCAGCAGGAACACCACCGCAATGATGGTCAGCGTATGAATGTGCATGAAAGGCATTCCGTCCGGTTGAGTACGGCGCCGATGGTGAACCCCGATCGCGCCGCCCGCCATCTGGCTTTGCCTGAGGCTGGCTAGGGCTTGCCGGACGGAGCCGGTCGCGCGATTGTGCCGATGTGATGTCGCGCCGCGGGCCACGGGCCGGCGAAACTCGCGCCGCCGGCGTCAAGGCAGGCGAGGCCGGACCATGCATCCGGGTTGCCGAACCCCGCCCCGGCACCCGATTCCGAGTCGAATGCCGCACCCGTTCCGAAACAGAAGCCGATCTGAACCGATCAGTCCCCGTGAGATCTCCCCCGCCCCTGCTCGCTGTCGAGGTGCGCCATCTGTGCGGCCGGATAGCGCTCACCGGCAGCCGCCCCGGCGGGAACCGCCGCTTCGATGTGGGCGATGTCCTTGACCGTTAGTTGCATCTCTGCCGCCTGCAGCGCGTCCTGAAGCTGCGTGCGCTTGCGCGCGCCGATCAGCGGCACGATATCGCCGCCGCGCGACAGCACCCACGCGATCGCGACCTGCGCCGGATTGCTGCCCTTCTCGTCGGCGATGGCGCGCAGCGCGTCGACGAGTGCGAGGTTGTGCGCGAGGTTCTCGCCCTGGAAGCGCGGGCTCGCCGCGCGGAAATCGCGCTCGCCCTGCCGTGCCGTGCTCCAGCCCCCGCCGAGCAGCCCGCGCGACAGCACGCCGTAGGCCGTCACGCCGATCCCGAGTTCGCGGCACGCGGGCAGGATCCCGGCCTCGATACCACGCGACAGCAGCGAATACTCGATCTGCAGGTCGGAGATCGGCGCGACGGCCGCCGCGCGGCGGATCGTGTCGACGCCGGCTTCCGACAGGCCGATATGGCGCACATAGCCGGCCTTCACGAGATCGGCGATCGCACCGATCGTCTCCTCGATCGGCACCGCCGGATCGACGCGCGCCGGCCGATAGATGTCGATGTAGTCGGTGCCGAGCCGTTTCAGCGAGTACGCGACGAAGTTGCGGATCGCCGCCGGCCGCGCGTCGTAGCCGGCAAACCCGCCGGCCGGGTCGCGCAGCGCGCCGAATTTCACGCTGATCAGCACTTGGTCGCGTGCGCGGCCGCGCAGCGCATCGCGAATCAGCATCTCGTTGTCGCCCATTCCGTAGAAATCGCCGGTGTCGAGCATCGTGATGCCGTGGTCGAGTGCCGCGTGCAGCGTCGCGATGCTCTCGTCGCGGTCGGCCGGCCCGTAGAAGTCCGACATCCCCATGCAGCCGAGCGCGAGCGCCGACACCCGCGGGCCGGTACGGCCCAGTTCACGCGTATCCATGTCCGTTTCCTCGAGTGATGAATCGACAGGCCGGATTCTGGATGCACCGCGGCGCACGATAAATGCGAAACACTCAACCAATCCATTCGACGCTGATTAACAATGGAGCCTGCCCCATCCGCCAACGCACCCGCCCCGCATGGACCATCTGCAAGCAATGCGCATCTTCGCGCGCGTCGCCCATCTCGGCAGCTTCACGAAAGCGGCCGAGCAGCTGCAACTGCCACGCCCGACGGTCAGCAACGCCGTCCAGTATCTGGAAAAACACCTGAAAGTCCGCCTGCTGCAGCGCACGACGCGGCGCGTCGCGCTGACAACCGAGGGCGCGACCTACTACGAGCGCTGCATGCGCTTGCTGGCCGATCTCGACGACGCGGAAACGCTGTTCGAGGATGCCGGCACGACGCCGCGCGGCGCGATCCGCGTCGACCTGCCCGAGCGCTTCGCGGTGAACCAGATGATTCCGGCGCTACCGGATTTCCACGCGCGCTACCCCGACCTGCGCGTCGTGATCGGCACGACCGACCGCTTCGTCGATCTCGTCGCCGACGGGATCGACTGCGCGGTGCGAATCGGCGCGATGTCCGACACGTCGCTCGTCGCGCGGCGCATCGGCGAACTGGCGCAGGTCAACTGCGCGGCGCCCGCGTATCTCGAACGGTACGGCACACCGCGCTCGCCGGACGAGCTGCCCGACCACGTCGCGGTCGGCTATGTCTCGAGCCGCACGGGCCGCGAGCTGGACTGGGAATATGCGGACATGGATTCGGGCGAGCTGCACGCGGTCAAGATGCGCAGCGTCGTATCGGTCAACAGCTCGCAGGCGTATCTCGCGTGCTGTCTTGCGGGCCTCGGGCTGATCCAGGTACCGCGCGAAGGGCTCGCGCCGCTGCTGGCCGACGGCTCGCTGGTCGAGGTACTGCCGGAATGGAATGCCGAGCCGCTGCCGGTGTCGGTGGTGTTTCCGACCGGGCGGCATCTCGCGCCGCGCGTGCGGATCTTCGTCGACTGGCTCGCGGAAACGCTCGGCGCCACGCCCTGGGCGACGTGACGGCAGCCGGCGCCGAAGCACGCGGCCCCGGCGCCACCCGATCAGAACATCAGAACTTGTGGCGGATCGCGGCACGCACCGCGAACTGGTTCGACGACGCCGACGGGCCGTCCGTCCCGACCACGTAGCCGCCATCGGCCGCCGTGCCGGTCTTGTCGCCGGCAACCTTCTGCCATGCGCCCTGCAGGTAGACGTCAGTGCGCTTCGACAGGCTGTAGTCGGCCATCAGGCCGACCGTGTGGTATTTCGGCTTGAACGACCCGGCCGCGGCATCGAACTTGCCGTCCGTGTACACGTATTGCGCGCCGAGATAGAAATCAGGCGTGAGCTGGTACTTGCCGTTGATCTCGAAGTTCTGGAACTTCGTCGCGGTCAGCCCGAGGCCGGCGAACGTCGATGCCGGCAGGTAGACGGTCGACACCGGATTCTTCACGTCCGTCTTCGTGTAGACGAAACCGACCGTGGCCGGGCCGAACGTGTAGTTGACGCCGCCGCCGAAGATCCGCAGGCGGTCGGCGATGAAGTTCGCGTCATCCGCCGCGATCGCCCCCGCGCTGCCGACACCCGGGTTGTTCGCCTGCAGGTACGCCGCCGCGACCTGCAGCCCGGCCAGCGAATATTGCGCACCGAGGCTGTACTGGCGGTTGTTCGAGAAGCCGGTGCTGTTGCTGAAGCTGTACGTGCCGCCGAACGTCAGGCCGTTCCAGTCGGCGCTCGCATACTTGACCGTGTTGTTGACGCGGAACGAGTTGTCCGTGTTGTCGTTGTCGAACGGGTGCGAGAACAGCGTGCCGCCCCAGTTGCCGTTGGCCGTGAGCGGCGCGAGATAGTCGACGACCGAGTCGTACTGGCGGCCGAAGGTCAGCGTGCCGAAGCGCGACTCGGAGAGCCCGACGAATGCCTGGCGGCCGAACATGCGGCCACCCTGACCGAGCCGGCCGTTGTTCACGTCGAAACCGTTTTCCAGCGTGAAGATCGCCTTCAGCCCGCCGCCGAGATCCTCGCTGCCCTTCAGGCCCCAGCGGCTGCCCTGCGCATAGCCGCTCGCGAGCTGGTAATTCGATTTTCCGACCCCATTGACGTTCACGTTGTTCGTGTAATTGAAGCCTTCGTCGATCACACCGTACAGCGTCACGCTGTTCTGGGCGAAGACCGGCGCGGCGAAAGCGGCCAGCGCGGCGGTAAAAATGACGTGCTTCTTCATGACGGATCTCCGGAGCCGGGGCCGGGCAGGTCGAGCGCCCGGCGAATGTTTGATCTGTTGTATGTGTGGCCCGCAGGGCGGACGACGCGGTGTGCGGCCGCGTGAGGACAAAATGGTGTCACGTCGCAAACCGTCCGTCCATCGGGGTATGTGAACCCGGCGCAAAACGTTGCGCTCGTCCAACTGCCCTGCCGCGCAGACTGCCTGACCCGGCTTATCGGCAGCGGCAGGACGGCCCGCCATCCGCGTAAACCCGAGAGGTGGCGCATCGGTGGCACAATGCGCATCCGTTCGTCATTTCTTCACGAAGTCATGCTTCACCCCGATTCATGCGCGGCGCGTGCCGGCCGCGCACGCGGCCCGCGCCGGGAGGCGGTCCGATGACCGCACCGGCCCGGGCCGGCCGCTACGCCGAGCTCGATTTCTTCCGCGGCCTCGTGCTGCTCGTCATCGTCGTCGACCACATCGGCGGCAGCATCCTGTCGCGCGTGACGCTGCACGCGTACGCGCTGTGCGACGCGGCCGAGGTGTTCGTGTTCCTCGGCGGCTTCGCGACCGCGATCGCGTACAACTCGCTCGCCGAGCGGCACGACGAAGCCGCCGCGCGCCAGCGCTTCATCCGGCGCGCGTTCGAGATCTACCGCGCGTTCCTCGTGACGGCCGGCTTGATGCTGCTGATCACGGCCGCGCTGAACGCGTTCGCGATCGACGGCCCGAACATGCCGACCAACGACCTCGACGGCCTGCTCCACAAGCCGCTCGCCGCGCTGCGCGACATCCTGCTGTTCCGCCGCCAGCCGTACCTCGCATCGGTACTGCCGATGTACGCGTTCTTCGCGCTGCTCGTCCCGCTCACGCTGCCGCTCGCGCGCACGCAGCCGTGGCTGCTGCTCGCGTTCAGCGGCTCGCTGTGGGTCGCGGCGCCGCACGTCGCGCGCTTCTTGCCGACCGTCGAAGGCGCGCCGTGGGATTTCAATCCGTTCGCGTGGCAGTTCCTGTTCGTGCTCGGCGTGATCGCGCGCTGCCAGCCCGTCTACCAGACGCTCGCGCCCAAGCCGCAAGGCTGGCTGCTGACGGCCGTCTCGCTCGCGATCGTCGCGGCCGGCGCGTATTACCGGCTGCGCATCGAACCGTTCCCGACCGATCCGTCGATCAAGCAGAACCTCGGCGCGCTGCGGCTCGCGAACTTCCTCGCGATCGCGTGGCTCGCGGCCAAGCTCGTCCACCTCGGCTGGATGAAGAAGGTCGCGCACGCGATGCCGTGGATCGGCACGATCGGCCGGCAGGGGCTGCTGTGCTTCGTCGCGGGCACCGGCATCTCGCTCGCGGTCGATTCGCTGCTTTACCAGGCGACCGAAGGTTATCTCGACGTGAAGCTCGGGCTGACCGCCGACGTCGTCGCGATGGGCCTGCTGTATCTCGTCGCCAAACTCTACGGGCCGCTCGTCGCGCGGCTGCCGTTCCGATCGCGGCGATGACATGCCGCGCCGTCATGCGCCGCTGCTACGATAGCCGGCGCCTCTCCTGAAACGATTCGACATGCGCCGACTCGCCCTTCCGTTCGCCATCGCCCTGATCGCCGGCTCCATCGCCACCGCCCGCGCCACGCCGGCCGCGCCGACGGTATCGCCCGTGCCACCGCCGGCCCTCCAGACCGCGACAACCCCGTCGGCCGCCCAGGAGCCCGCGCTCAATCCGGGCAGCAGCGTCGTGCTGCGCTCGTTCCGGTCGGCTTCGCTGAAGCGCGACTGGTCGTACACGGTCTACCTGCCGCCCGGCTACAACCCGGAAGGCGCGCGCTACCCGGTGATGTACCTGCTGCACGGCAATGCCGGCAACGCGAACGACTGGGTCACGCAGGGCCGGCTGCAGGCCACCGCCGACACGCTGATCGAGCGCCGCGAGATTCCGCCCGTCGTGATCGTGATGCCGCAGGGCGGCACCGACTGGTACGTCGACCGCAAGGAGAAGATGCAGAGCGCGTTCCTCAACGACCTGCTGCCCGAAGTCGAAGCGCACTTCGCGGTGTCGAACCAGCGCGCGGGCCGCGCGATCGGCGGCGTGTCGATGGGCGGCTTCGGCGCGCTGCGCTTCTCGCTGCTCGAACCCGGGCTGTTCTGCGGCGCGATGCTGCTGAGCCCCGCGATCTACGCAAACGAGCCGCCGCTCAATTCCGCCGCGCGCTACGTCGGCGTGTTCGGCGACCGGCAGTTCGACCCGCGCGTGTGGCACGAGCTCAACTACCCGGCGCTGATGCGCGGCTATTTCGCGCGCAGCTGGCGGATCCCGATGTTCATCGCGGCCGGCGACGACGACCTGACCATCCAGGCCGAATCGAGCGTGCTGTACACGCACCTGCGCCGCGCGCAGAACCCGGCCGAACTGCGCATCGTCGACGGCGGGCATACGTGGGACGTATGGCGAGGGCTGCTCGGGCAGGGGTTGAAGTACGCGCTCGAGTGCGTGAAGTGATGGCCGCCCCGGTCGGGCGCGCGCTTGCTTGCGTCCGTCGTGCGGACGCAAGCAGTCTCCCGGCATCAACGCACGGAACCCGCGGCACGACGATGCCGTCCCGCCCTGCGCCGATCACCGCGCGACGAACGGCGCGGCCAGTTGTCCGAATGCCCCTTTCTGATAGGCGCTGATCCGCTCGTCGAGCTGCGCGCGCGTATTCATCACGAACGGGCCGTGCCTGGCGATCGGCTCCCGTAACGCGGCACCGGACAGCACGACGAAGTGCGCATCGTCGTCGGCAACGATGCGGATCCGCACACGGTCGCCCGGCGCGTCGCGGTCGAACATGACGCCGACCGCGTCACCGGCCTTCAGGCTGCTCGCGGTCGAGTCAACTTCCACGCGCAGCGTCCCGGAAACCGCATGGATCGTCGCATTCCATCCGCGCGGCAACACATGGTCGAACGACGACGCACGCGACAGGAATCCGTCCAGCAACGTGAACGGCTCGGGCAGTTTCTCCGTGACCGGCGCGCTCACGCCGTTGCTGCTGCCCGTGACGACACGCACCCGCACGCCGGGCGCCGCGAACTCCGGGATGTCATGCGGCTCGACATGGACGGCATAGGGCGTGTCGTACTTCTTCGCGGCCGGCAGGTTCACGAAAATCTGCAGCGCATGGACACGATGCCCGTCGCCTTCCGGCTGCTCCGTATGCACGGCGCCGCGGCCGGCGGCAAACCAGTGCAGCGCGCCCGGTTCGATCGGCCCGTGGTTGCCGAGCGAGTCGTAATTGACATGCGCGCCCGTTGCATCTTCGAACACGTACGTCACGGCCGAGATACCCGCATGCGGGTGCGGGTCGAAGGTCGGCGCCGTCATCTCGAAGTGATCGAGCATGATGACCGGGTCCATCGCCCCGCCGAACCTGCCCTCGTCGAAATTCCTGGCGCTGAATGATTCGCCGATGATCAGATCGCGACCGGTAACGACGCGCGACATCCGCACATATTCGTTCATCGTGGTGCTCCTGGCTGGATAGCCTTTTCCTGCACGATGGCCCGGCGACGACGGCACGCGCCCTCGCCGGCCCCGCGAAACCGCTTGCCCCGTCACTTGCCCGATGCGCTCTTGAGCTGCCAGACCAGGTTCGCGAACGGCATGTCGAGATCCGCATACACCTGCTGCGCCTTCGGATCGACGTTGCTGTGCAGCAATTCGACACCGACCGTCGCGTAGTCGGTCACGGGGATGCCGGCGCCCGCGAGGCGCTGCAGCCCGGCCGTGCGCTTCGCGTCGCTGAACGTGCCTGACGCGTCGAGCACCACGCGCGGATCGTAGCCGGCGGCCTTGAGCGTCAGTGCCGGGAACGTCGCGCACACCTCCAGCGACACACCCGCGATGACCACCTGCTTGCGGCCCGTCTTCTCGATCGCGGCCCGCACGTTCGGGTCGTCCCACGCATTGATCGACGTGCGGCTGATCACCGGCACGCCGGGCAGCGCCGCCTTCAGTTCGGGGATGGTCGGCCCCCACATGCCGTCGGGCATCGTCGCGGTGACGATGACCGGGATGCCGAGCGTCTTCGCGGCCTTCGCCAACGCGACCACGTTGTGCCGAAGCTGTCCGACGTCGATGTCGCGTACGCCCGTGAACAGGCCGACCTGGTGATCGACCAGCAGCAGCACGGTGTTGTCGCGCGACAGCAGCGAATACGGCGCGCCCGACGGTGCGACGGCGACGGGTGCTGACGCGGGCGTGGTTGCAGGTGCGGCTTCAGCAGCCAGCGCAGCCGTGCCGGCCGTACCGGCAAAGGCGATGGCGATGGCGGCAGCCGCGGCTTTCAGAAGGGAGAAGCGTTTCATGATGTCTTTCCTCACGATGATGTCGGGTGACGGATCGGCGGGACCGATGTGCCGGCCGAATCGCCCGGTGCTTGTCAGCGCCGGTTGGAAAGAATGATATTTACGCAACGACAAACGATAAATACACTTCAAATCAACCCATCGTTTCCATGTGGAAACGATATGTCGACGTTTTCCCCTGGCGAATCCCGAATGAATCCGGCTTCCTCCGATCTGAACGACCTCTACCTGTTCGCGAAGGTCGTCGAGCATCGCGGCTTCACCGCGGCCGGCGACGCGCTCGGCGTCAGCAAGTCGCATATTTCCCGGCGCATCACCGATCTGGAGACCCGTCTCGGCACCCGGCTGCTGCAGCGCACCTCGCGCCGCCTCAGCCTGACGGACGCCGGCGAAGCACTCTACGTGCATTGCCGCGCGATGATCGACGAGGCGCTGGCCGGCGAGGACGCCGTGCGCCGCCGCACCGCCGAGCCGTCGGGGCTGGTGCGCGCGAGCATGCCGATCGCGATCACGGATATCGTACTGGCCGGCCTGTTGCCCCGTTTCATGCAGCGCTATCCGAAGGTCCGGCTCGCGCTGCAGGCCAGCCATCGGCAAGTCGATCTCGTCGACGAACACATCGACGTAGTGGTACGGGGCATGGGTTTCGACGTCGAATCGTCGAGCCTCGTCCAGGTTCCGCTGTGCACCGCGCGCTGGGGGCTGATCGCGAGCCCCGCGTATCTGGCCGCAACCGGTCCGATCGATACGCCCGACACGCTCCCCGAAGACGATTTCCTGATCCATGCGCCGATCGGCGACCCGGCCGCCGCGCTCCGGCTGATCGGCGCCAACGCCGACGTCGTCACGCGAACGATCCGGCCGCGCGTGCAGAGCGACAATGTCGCAACGCTGAAGCAAGCGGCGCTGGCCGGGCTGGGGATCGCAAGCCTGCCGCTTTATGCATGCCGCGCCGAGATCGCGTCCGGCGCGCTACAGGTTGTTCTGCCGACGTGGCGCTCGCGGGAGGGACGGCTCGTGCTGCTGTTCCCGACGCGGCGCGGCATGATGCCGGCCGTGCGCGCGCTGGTCGATTTTCTGAAGGAAGAACTGCCGCCGTTGCTGGGTTGAGCCATGCTGCCGCATGAAGCAATACGCCGGGGGCGCGTGCCGGGCTGCAAAGGACTGCCGCCCGACTTCACCCAGCTACGTCCACGTGGAAATCGCCGCCTCCGGCATGCCCGGCTCAAAGCCACGTACCGCCCTGTCGTTCGCTCGGCTCCCCGGCCAGCGCATCGAAATCGTGAATCCAGTCCAGGTGATGCAGCACGCTGTCGCGCTCGGCCAGACGCGCATTGCGTGCCTGCGCGGCCGGCCCGTCGGGCAGGTGCAGCACGTCGGCCACGGAGATCGACGCGTACTGCACCTTGCGCGTGCGGCCGCGACGCAGCCGCTCGTACGCTTCCTGCGCTTCACGCCAGTTGCCCGGCCCGGCCTGCGCCAGTTGCGCCGCCAGCACCACCGCATCCTCGATCGACTGATTCGCGCCCTGCCCGTGGTGCGGCACCAGCGCATGCGCGGCGTCGCCGATCAGCGTCACGCGCCCGCGGCTCCAGCGGCCGAGCGGCGGCCGATGGAACAACCCCCAGCGCTGGCTGATCGGCATCGCCGTGATCATCTGCACCACCGCCGGATGCCAGCCCCTGAACGCACGCAGTTGCTCGCCCTCTTCCGCCGGCATCACCCAGTCGCGCGACGGCCACGGTGACGGATGACGCTCGACCAGCAGGAAATTCTGGTCGCCGTCGTCGCCGATCGGATAGTGCAGCAGGTGCCCGTGCGGCCCGATCCAGTACTGAAGCGTTTCGGGATCAGGCAACAGGCTGAGCCGCGCAGCCGGCACCACGCCGCGAAAACCCGAACAGCCCGAATACAGCGCATCGTCGTAGCCGAGCATCCAGCGCCGCGTGATCGAGCGCGCCCCGTCCGCGCCGATCACGAGATCCGCGTCGATGCGCACACCGTTGTCGAACGCCAGCGTGACGCGATCGGCATGCTGCGCGAGATCGGTCAACCGATGGCCGAGATGGATGCATTCGAGGCCGACCGCCTTCGACAGCACCGCCTGCAGATCCGCGCGGTGCACGCCCCAGTACGCGCCGCCGAATTGCCGGCGATAGTCGGGCGCGCCGCGATGATGGCCGATCACCGCACCGCTGCGGCCGTCGCGATAGACGAGCCCCGGGATGTCCGCGCACACCGCGTCGAAGGCCGCACGCAAGCCCATGCGTTCGTAGAAGCGCGTCGCATTGGCCGACAGCGCGACGGCCGCGCCGACTTCGCGCAACACCTCCGTCTGTTCGTAGAGCTGCGCGTCGATGCCGTGCTCGCGCAGGGCAAGCGCGAGCGTCAGGCCGCCGATCCCGGCGCCGACGATCGCAATCTTCAGGTTCGTCTGCATGATGAAGGTGTCTCCGATGTTCCGATGTGGGGTCTGCGGCTTGCGCAGCGGCCATGTCGATTGCATGGGCCGTATCGGTATTCTCGGGAGCGGACTTTCATCCCGCAATAAAATGAAAGGAATCTGCATCATCACTGGATGCAATGAACCCGGCGAGGCAAAACCCATGGAATTGAGCGATGTCGACCTCAACCTGCTGCTGCTTTTCCAGCGGTTGATGCAGGAACGGCGCGTGTCGAGCGTTGCCGAGCAGATGAACATGAGCCAGCCGGGCGTGAGCAATGCGCTCGCGAAGCTACGCCGCCGGCTCGGCGATCCGCTGTTCGTGCGCGGGCCGGGCGGCGTGGTGCCGACACCGTTCGCGCTGCGCCTGGCGGAACCCGTGTCGCACGCGCTCGCGACCCTGCACGCCGCGCTCAATCCCGAGACCGGTTTCGATCCGCTGCGCGCCACGCGCACGCTGACGATCGGCATGACCGACATCGGCGAAGTCGTGTTCCTGCCCGCGCTGCTCGAACACCTGTCGCGAGCGGCGCCGGGCATCGCGCTCAATACTGTGCGCAACACGAGCATCAATCTCGGCGACGAAATGGCCGACGGCCGTGTCGATCTCGCGATCGGCCTGCTGCCGCAGCTCCAGGGCGGCTTCTATCAGCGCCGGCTGTTCGATCAGCGCTATGTGTGCCTGTTCCGTCGGGGGCATCCGCTCGAGGACGCGCCGCTGACGGTCGACGCGTGGCGCAATGCCAAACATCTGGTCGTGGTGTCGGCCGGCACCGGTCACGGGCAGGTGGACGAATGGCTGAAGCGCCGCCGCGTGAAGCGCCAGGTGCGGCTCACGGTGCCGCATTTCATGAGCGTCGGCTACATCCTGCAGCGCACCGACCTGATCGCGACGGTGCCCGAGCATCTCGCGCAGCAGCTCGCCGCACCGTTTTCGCTGGGCTGGCGCGCGCTGCCCGTCGCGCTGCCGGGTACGCCGATTCACATGCTCTGGCATGCGCGCGTCAACCAGGACGAAGGGAACCGGTGGCTGCGCGACGTGGTGGTCGATCTGTTCGCGCAAACCGGCACGCGGGCACGGAGGGCCACGCCCGGCCGGAAGAAGTAGTCGCGGCCATCGCGCAATCGAGCGTGCCTGACGATGTCGCTCGAACATGCGCGCCGCGCATTTCGACTACATTGCCGGATGCGGCGATGATCCCGGTCATCGGCCGCCTCGCCCTCTTTCAACCAGCAGGAAATCAAGCCATGTCAGTCTCGAAGAAATTCGCAGCCGTCACGGGCGCCGGCGCCGGCATCGGTCGCGCGGCGGCCGTCGCGCTCGCCCAGGCGGGATTCACCGTCGCGCTGCTCGGGCGCACGGAGGCCTCGTTGCGCGAAACGCAGGACGCGATCCGCGCCGCCGGCGGCGACGCGCACGTGTTTCCTGCGGACGTCACCGACGAAGCATCGGTCGACCACGCGTTTGCGCAAATCGCGCAGCAGTTCGGCCGGCTCGACGTGCTGTTCAACAATGCCGGCCGCAACGCCCCTGCGGTTTCCCTCGACGAATATGAATTCGACCTGTGGAACAGCGTCGTCGCGACGAACCTGACCGGCGTCTTTCTGTGTGCGCGGGCGGCCTGGCGCCTGATGAAAGCGCAAACGCCGCAGGGCGGCCGAATCATCAACAACGGCTCGATCTCCGCACATGCGCCGCGCCCCGATACGATCGCTTACACGGCCACCAAGCATGCGGTGACCGGAATCACCAAGGCGCTGGCGCTCGACGGCCGCCGGTACAACATCGCGTGCGGCCAGATCGACATCGGCAACGCAGCAACGTCGCTGACGGAACGGATGACGCAAGGCGTCCCGCAAGCCGACGGCAGCCTCGCGCCCGAGGCGCGCATGGACGTCACGCATGTCGCGAACGCGATCGTCCAGATGGCGAACCTGCCGCTCGACACGAACATCCTGAACATGACGATCATGGCGACGGCCATGCCGTTCGTCGGGCGGGGATAGGCGCGCGCGACGCCGAATCCCGTTCGGGCTGCATGCGACCGTGGCGCCGTCGCCTGAAGGCGCCACGCTGCTCGTGGTGCAGCCGCCGCCGGCGTCATACGCCGCCGTGGCCCTGCGCCCTCTGTCAGCCGGCCCTGGTTTTCTTGCCGGTGGCCAGCGGCTTGACGATGACGAACTGACGACGATCCTTGCCCCTGATCCAGAGCGGTGCATTGCCGCGCCCGCTCCACTCCTTTCCACTCGCCGGATCGCGATAGCGCGCCGGCAGGACTTTCACGATGTACGAACCCCGGCTGCCGTTGCGGCCGACCAGGTCGCGATGCTTGATCGCATAGGTATCCATCAGCGAGTGAACCTTCTCGATCGCATCGACGCGCTCGCGGGCACGTGCATGCTCGATTTCCTCGTCCAGTTCGGCCAGCTCGACTACGAGCTGCGCATAGGTCTTGCTCACGCTCATCTTCTGCTTCCCATCATGCATCCGCATACGAATCCACATGATTCGCATGACTAACAGAATGATTCATCACGTCCCGTGGGCGTGACCTTTACCTGATCGGCAGGCGACGCGCTCCGCGCATCGGCCACGCGATGCGGCAAAAGCGCGAATCCCTGGCGTACCGGCGCCGCATCGACGCCCCACACCGGAACGATCGTCCGCCCGGTCCCCGCCCGATGCGGACAGTCAGGCGCACCAGCGCGCCGCCTGTTTCATTGCCCAATCGATAATTGCAAATGCAATAACAATGACATCCATCTCAAATATCAACCGATACCCGTCCGGCCAAAAGCGCGGTGCGCTTCGCCGTGCGGCCGACCCACCGCATTTGATTGCCGCGGCAAAGCGGCCGGCATTGGTCCGTGTGATCCCTGCCCATTGCCGACAATGAGGTGCACAATCGCGCGCCGCATTCCACATATCGAGTGATATCCGAAATCGGATCGTAATGGTATCTATCTCAAATATCAACTGATATCCTTTCGGCCATGAACATGGTTCCCCTTCCCCCGCGGCTGAGCCGCGAAGAAAGCCGGTTGCAGACCCGCGCGCATTTGCTCGCCGCGGCGAAGCGGCTGTTCGTCGACCGCGGGTTCGGCGCCACGTCGCTCAGGGATCTCGCTGCCGAGGCCGGCTATACGCAGGGCGCGTTCTATTCGAATTTCGCGAGCAAGGAGGCGTTGTTCGTCGAGCTGATGCGGGAGCGTTCGAAGGCGCAAGTGGCCGACATCGCCCGGGTACTGAGCGACCCGTCCGCGTCCGGGGAGGACATATTGAATGCGCTGGATGTCTGGTCGCGAACCGTCGATGCCGAGCCCGAGTGGTCGGTGCTGGGCGTCGAGTT
This sequence comes from Burkholderia sp. D-99, assembly GCF_011605345.1. Taxonomy (GTDB): domain Bacteria; phylum Pseudomonadota; class Gammaproteobacteria; order Burkholderiales; family Burkholderiaceae; genus Burkholderia. The sequence continues at coordinate 293,874 of NZ_JAAOXM010000001.1, read as the reverse complement.
CAAGCTTCAGGGGCGGCGCAACCCCGCTTTTGCCATCGCGTCGCAGGCATTGCTGGACGCCCACCGCGATGGCCTCGCCTATTGCATCGAACAGATTTTCGCGCGGCTGAAGAAAGTGCCGCCCGAACCACCGGCCGTCCTGGCCATTTCGTTCATGGGGCTCTCGCAGGGCCTGTCGCTGCAGCAGTCGATCCTGTCCGAGGTGCCGATCGGGCACATGATCATGGTGTTCCTGCGCAGCCTGCTGGCCACGGCCGCGCAGGTGGGTGGACCGGAAAGGTCGCGGTCGAAGAGAAAATGACCGGCGCCGCGGCGGAGCCGGATCGCGCGTGACGCCGTTCGGTCCGTTGCGGCCGTTCGACACACGCGATGGCGCCCGTATCCGGGCAACGAACGCCGCGATGCCGCGGCGATGCGCGGCGTCACGCCCGCAGGATCTCCTCGACGACCTGTTCGAACGGCACGCGCCCTTGTCGAAGCTCGACCGTGTCGTCGCTCCCGAAGTCGATGTGGCCGCTGTTCAGCCCGCGATTCATTTCGATGAAGCCATCGATCGCCGCGGTCGAGAACGGATTCATCGCGAGTACCCCGGCCCACGCGGAAGGCTCGAGCGCCACCGGCCGCACCGGTCGATTCAGCGCGCGCGCAAAGATCGCCGCGATGTCGCCGGGCGAATACGCAATCGGCCCCGCCAGGCCGATCTTCCGGATGCCCGCCCACTCTTCACGCAGGAGGCCCGCCGCGATGCGGCCGATATCCTCGGTCGCGACCATCGGCACGGCACGCTCGACCGGCACGAGCAAGCTCGGCAGGATGCCTTGCGTGCGGACCGGCTCGACGACGCGCGCCCAGTTCTCCATGAAGTACGCCGCGCGCAGGAACACGACCGGAATGCCCAGTTCCGCCAGACGTTGCTCGGCCGTGCGGTTGGTCGCGATCACGCCGGTGCCGTCCGGCCGGTCGGCGCCTACCGACGACAGCAGCACGAGTTTAGGCAAGCCCGCCGCACGCACTGCTTCGGCGACGGCACGCGCCGTGACGTCTGCGTGTTCGAACAGGTTCTCCAGCGCATAGTTGGGCGGCTTGACCAGATACGCGCCGTGCGCGCCGGCAAAGGCACGCGTCAATGCGTCGGCGTCGGCCAGATCGGCGACCGCCACTTCCGCACCCTGCGCGGCAAAACGCGCCGCCTTCGCGCGATCGCGCACGACCACGCGCACCGCGACGCCCGCATCGATCAGGGCCTGGGCCGCGACGGCTCCCGTGCGCCCGGTGACTCCCGTAACAACGAACATGTGTTCTCCCGACAGCCGCTCCACCCGTTGGAGCGATGGCTTCGATGATGTACGCTGGCATCTCATAACTCAAATGCATACCGATCATGTCCAGCATGCACGAAGTGGATTTGCGTGACGTCGATCTCAACCTGCTCAAGCTGCTCGACGCGTTGCTCAAGGAGCGCAGCGTCACGCGCGCCGGTGTGCGGCTCGGCCTGACGCAGCCGGCGGCAAGCCGCGCGCTGGGCCGGCTGCGCACGCTGCTCGACGATCGCGTCGTCGTGCGCACGCCGAAGGGGCTGGAATTCACGCCGCGCGCGGCATCGCTCGCGCTGCGCGTGTCGCGCGTGCTGACGGAAGCGGCCGGCATCGTCGCGCCTGCCGTATTCGATCCGGCCACCACGCGCGGGCAGTTCTCGATCGCAAGCCTCGATCACATGGCGCTGACGCTGATGCCTGACGTGATTGCGCGGCTGGAACAGCGCGCGCCGGGCATGGATCTCGACATGCCGCCGTCGCGCGGCAACAACGTCGAACTCGTGGCGAACGGCACGGCCGGTATCGCGCTCGGCGCGTTCGACGATGACACCCTGCCTGCCGGTATCTATCGTCGAAAACTCTACGACGACAGTCTGGTCTGCATCGTGCGCAACGGGCATCCGGCGCTATCCGCCCGACTGACGCCGAAGCGCTTCGCGGCGCTGTCGCATGTGCTGGTGACGATCGGCGGCCGTGGTGGCGAGCTCGTCGACGCGGCGCTCGCGCGGCAAGGGCTGCATCGGCGCATCGCGATGCGGTTGCCGCATTTTCTGGTGGCGCCGATGGTCGTCGCGAAAAGCGACATGACGGTGGTGCTGCCGCGCCGTCTCGCGCAGCACGTCGCGTTGTCGATGCCGGTCACGCTGGTGCCGTTGCCGGTCGAAGTCGCCCCTTTCGCGTTGACGATGATCTGGCACGAGCGCACGCACGACGATCCGGCGCACGGGTGGCTGCGCCGGCAAATCGCGGAAATTGCGCAGGACATGGCGCTGTAGCGCGCACCTGGCGCTGTCGCACAGCGCGTCGACCAGCAGCGCAAACGTGGGCGACGCATGACGACGGCTCCGGTAATCGAGGGAGTACGGCTCGAACGTCTTGCGCCAGCCCGACAGTGTGTCGACCCATTGCCCCGAGGCGAGCTGGCCAGGCGCGATGAAGGCGGGACCGATAGCGGCGTCTCGCAGCCAGCTGCATGACCTTGGCAGCAGTAAATTCAGCGCCGTTGTCAGACCGAACGAATGCGGGCTTGCCGTACAGCCGCATCAGTCGCGACAGCTTCAAGATCACATCCTGCGACCGCAAGCTGGCGCCGACTTCGATCGCCAGGCACTCGCGGGCGTATTCATCGATCACGCAAAGCATCTTCAACGCCCGCCCGTCCACCAACTGGTCGTGTACGAAGTCGTAGCTCCATACCGAATTCGGCCGTGTCGCACCGGGCAGGCGAATCTCGTTGCCACAACGACGACGGCGAGGACACCGTCGCGAAGTGTTGAGCTGCAAGGCTCGCCACATTCGCCGCACACGCGATTCGCCCAGCGCCAGCCAGGCCGACATCCGCCGGTAGCCGAAGCGTGGCACTTCCTGAAAGGCCGCAATCAGTCGCGCACCCAGGCTCCGATCCTTCTCCGGTTGCTTGAGCGTATAGGTTGCCACCCGGCGACTCAGCCCCAGATAGCAACATGCCTTGCGTTGCGAGAGACCCCACCGAGTCAGGACTTCCAGCGCTTCGCGCCGGCCCGTTGGGGTACTCATTTTTTTCGGCTGAATTCCTTCAGGCCGTCGATCATCAGCATCTGCTCGGCGATCAGGCGCTCGAGCCGCTCGTTCTCCGATTCCGGATCCTTGAGCCGGCGGGCGTCGGCCACATCCATGCCGCCGAACTTGTTGCGCCAACGATAGAACGTCTGTTCCTAGATGTTGTAGCGCTTGCACAGATCCTTCACCGGCTCGTCCCTGCTCTCGGCCTCGCGCAAGATGCGGATGACCTGCTCGTCGGCAAATCGCTTCTTCATCGAGTTCTCCTTGCCTCCAGGATAAAAGAGAACTCACTTGCAAAATGGCTACAAGAAACGTCCCAGGTCAATGTCGATTGCTACGCATGGATAGGAAGCTAACGTTTTTCCAGATGAAAATCTGGAATTATCGAGAGATCACATTCTATTTTCATGCCTGGCATAAAGTAGACGAATGGCATATTTTTAAAATCACTCTCATGACCAGACGGTACATATCGAGCGCTTACGGCCCAGAGATAAGCGTACCTCTCGATTGATGATCCGGTAATAGTCGGCACTGGACTCCCAACCCATGCCACCAATAAGTCCGAATGTCCGGGTCTCGATCTCCTTATGCATCGTAGCAAGTAGCCGACAGTTGCACATGAGCGCCACCGATCAGCCGTTGGGCCTCACGAAGGCCTGAGACAAATGCCCCGTCTACATAGCCGAAGCGTTGCGTAGAAGTAGCCTCGCCGGCGAAAAGCAGACGCCCTACGGGTTCGCTGAGTGTCTGTATATCCGGAACCCCTGAACTAGGAGGCAGATGTGTATACCCGCCGCGACTACACGGATCGCCAAGCCAGTTGGTCTGGTGGACGGCCGTAGGGTGCGGAATGTCACATCCAAAGGCTTTGGCGAGTGCCGACAAAGCCATCGCAAGGGCGGCATCACGGCTCAACCGAGCCAACGCGAAGGCGGGTGGCCCTGAGATGTGCGCAGCCAAAGTCGGACGACCGGCACTGAGAGACACATCAATCCAGTACGGAAAGACCGGGTGATCCTGAATCAGCACCCCGCGGGAACAAGCATTCCCCGAGTGCCAGAATGCTTGCTCAAACTGGAGAATGAGTTTCTCGAATGACCCGAAACCCAAGCGCTCGATGACTGTTTTCTTTACCGCTGGCAAGTCCGGTGAGAAACGGATATCACCGGCCTTCAAAACTCCCAGCGGCACACTCATCACCACATGCGAACCCCGCTCAACGCGGCCGTTGGTACAGCATACGGTGACGCCTTCGGCGTCTTGCAGCACCTCATTCACGAGACAGTCGCAGTGGATTTTCAATCCATCTGCAAGCCGAAAAAGCATCGTGCCGTAGCCTCCTACAATGCAGTTGTCTCCCCCGCTGAATCCGGCATCCACGGCATAGTTTACGATGGAAATATCTTCTGCCGGACTAGCCAAATCCGCCTGAAATCCCGTGTACAGGACAAAACGCACCCACTCCCGCAGGGCCGGATCGGTGATTGAGAGTAGTCGGGTTTCGAGCAACTCGGCCACGGTCTGCGTCGGCGCATAGGAGCCAGCAGATTCAATCAGCTCCGTCTCGATCTCATCGGCCAACCCCATTACCCGATCACGCTCAGGCGTACCCAGCACGTCTCCGCATTTGCCCACCAGTCGAATATCTGAAAAGATGTCGCTGATCGCAAACTCTCGCTGCCCGAGCGAAAGAAAGTCAGCCAATTCGGTCAAGGGGTTGCCGATCGGTGCGTGAATCCACGCGGCGCCCGCCTCCACGCTGGCACCTTGCATAGGCACCGTGTGCGTCCGCCCGCCAATACCAGAGCGCCCCTCCAGAACTACGACCTCCACACCACTCGTTTGCAACGAATTGGCCGCCGCAACTCCCGAAAACCCAGCGCCAACAACAATAACTCGAGTCACGGGCTCTGGGCACTTGGCTATGAGATTTTGGCCAGCGGGCTCAAATATGTATCTATTACTTTTTAGAATTGAGGTGGACATTGAAATACTCACTTGTGGATTTCCCAAGATTCCGTGGTGGACCGGCCAGAATTTCATAGTCACTCACGAGCCGTTTAGCGCATAGCACCGCTCAAACTCTACAGGTAACAGGTTGCCAGCGAAACCGTGCCGGCGAATGGGGTTGTAGAACATCTCAATGTAATCGAACACATCTGTGGTTGCCGTCGCCCTGGTCGGATAAATTCGCCGTTTGATTCGTTCCTTTTTCAGCGCACTGAAGAAGCTTTCCGCCACGGCATCGTCGTGGCAGTTACCGCGACGACTCATGCTCGGCACCATGTGGCGGGCCTTCAGAAACGATTGCTCGTCATTGCTGGTGAACCGGCTGTCTTGATCCGAATGAATCACGACGCCCGGTTCCGGCTTGCGTTTCCATACCGCTGCCAACAGAGCCTGCAACACCAGGTCACGGGTCATCGTGGAGCGGGTCGCCCAGCCGACGATCTGTCGCGAGTACAGATCCATGACCGCCGCCAGATACAGCCAGCCCTCGCAGGTCCGGAGGTAGGTGTGTCGGTTACCCAAGCCATGTTTGGCGCGTCAGGCGCGAAGTCCCGGTTCAATACGTTGCCAACCACGCCGAGTGGACCACCGCGATATCGCGGTTTGCTACCGTAGCCAACCACGGCGCGCAAACCTCCGATCTGCATCAACCGGAGCACGCGGTGACGACTGCACGTCTCGCCTGATTCACGCGAATCCAACGTGACTTTGCGGTAACCGTAGACGCCGCCGCTGGCCAGCCAATATGCCTGATCAGACCCGGCAGTCGTTCATCCTCGTGCTCGCGCGCACTGCCCGACTGACGCTGCCAGACGTAATAGCCGCTGCGATGAACGTCGAGAACGCGGCAAATCGTGCGCAGACAATGCTCGTTGATATGCGCCCGCACGAACGCGTACCTTGCCGTTATCCCTTTGCAAAGTACGCGGCGGCCTTTTTTAGAATGTCGCGCTCCTCGGTCACCCGCTTGAGTTCGGCCTTCAGTCGCCGCACCTCGGCGCTCTGGTCCAATTCCGTCTGCCGCTCGACATCCGGCTTATCGAACTTCGCTCGCCAGGCATACAGGCTATGCGTCGTAATGCCTAAACGCTGGGCCACATCTGCTACCGAATGGCCTCGCTCGGTAACTTGCTTGACTGCTTCGATCTTGAACTCATCGGTGTACCGCTTGCCGCTCATACTGACCTCCTCGGTTTCCATAAATTATGGTTCGAAGATGTCTGCGGAAGGCTGGCCGGTCCAGTGGCATGATTGCGGAGGCCGGATAAAGCCTTCGCAATCGTGCCAAACACATTTTTTGAGCTCCTACGGTGAAATATCAACGGTCAGTAGATGTGGAACAATCCCGTCGCAGTCCTCCGAAAGACGGAGCGTTGAGACGTGATCTGCCGCCCGTCCGCCCTCCTGACTAGTTGAACGCCTTGCTGATGAACAGATAGGCGGCGTTGGGAGCAAGCGAATTGCGCGTAAGCACTGAGAACTGTGCCTTGAGCTTCACGCTGCACTTGCATTGAGGGATGTTGTACGCGACAACGGGGCCAACGGCTGCACTGGCAAACCGATTGCCGGGCACTGTTTGACCGTTTCTTTTGTCATCGGTGAATTGCCGGGCGTAGTAGCCCGCCACACCCACTTGCCATCTGCCAATCACTTCACTGATTGCGACGTCGACATCACCCACCAGACCGTTTCTGTAGTTAGTCGCGGCGTTGCTGCCAGCAACATCCAGGAAGAAGTGCGCGCTGAATTCCGTGCCATCGCCCAGCATGTTGGGTCCCGTCAAATAGGTCAGGGCTGCATTCGGTATGTAGTAGAGGGTGTTCTGCCCTGTCGTATACAGATCGGTAGTGTTGTATTTGCCGATCGGGATCATCATCGAGTAGCCGAGCTTCACCGTCAGGCCTCGCGGCATGCCTGCCTCAAACGACCCGAGGTGTTTGCTCCACGTCAGGATATCGGTATAGAGATCGTTGATGCCCTTGAAATTCCGACGCTGACCATTGACTGTGATGTTGCCCCATCCGTAGCCTGTGGCGACAGAGCTCCCTAGCGTCCCACCGAACAGCTTGAACGGATAGACGTAGAGCAAACCGAACTCGGCAATCCCGCCCGGCAATCTGACGGAGGTTGTGGGACTTCTTCCCGAGTTGTCGTAAAACTTGTCGCCGTACGCCCCCACACCAATGAACGTCCCATACAGCCCCGACTCCGGCGGCAAGTACGCATTCTGTATGTCGGTGCCGCCGACTGGGCCGCCGTACGTCACGCCTTGCGCAGCCATCGTGCCACGCGATACTGCCCAGAGAAAAATTCCGATAAGAACAATGCGTTTCACTCCATGTCTCCTGTGTGTCATGTTTTGTTTTTTTGATACATCCTGCATCGCAAATGCGCGCAAAGCGCCTTGCGAGGGATTCAGTGGGCCGGCGCACGGCGTTTGTTTGACGTCAGGCGTTCGTAGTAAAGGTCACGTCTTTCGCCCGGAGGAAGCGCGACTCACCGAACTCGCCCGCGAGCCGTCTCATGAAGTCCTCGAATGCGAACCACGCTCGATTACCCGACGTGAACGGATGCACAACCAGCACCCAAGGCTCGTCCGGGCGCGTGCTCTCGTGGGCCACGGCGAGTCGATAGAGCTTGTCGTAGGCCGCCGTTGCATCGAGCGTGCCGAAAATCCCGCCGAATCGCGGGTGGATCACCGCACCGTCGATCAGCGTGGGATCAGTCGACAGCACAGCGAGTCGACTCACCACCGGCGACGTCTCACCGTCCTCACGAGACGTGCCTGGGGTCTTGGCATTGACTACCGGAACGGCTTGCGAGACGTACCGGATGCCGTGCGCCGCCAGCACGTCGTCTGTCCACGAATTGATGGCCAATCCCGGGGGACGAAAACCCACAGGCGCTTCCCCGGTCAGCGCTTGAATGCTCGTGACGGCCAGCTCGATGAGGTGGTTCTCTTCGTCACGCGAGGCAATGCCTGACCAATGCTCGTGTTTCCAGCCATGAACCCCAATTTCATGTCCGGCGGCATGCCAGGTCCTCATCTCGTCCGGGTGGAGCACTGCCGCGTATCCTTCGGCGAAGTAGGTGCAGCGAATCTGCAGATCGTCGAGAAGTTTCAGGATGCGCGGATGCCCCAGCTCCAGACCGATCTGATTGTAGGTAGCCCACTCCACCAGCGGAATCTCGGCAGGGCACTGCCACGGCAGCAAATCGCCGGACGATCTGCCAAAATTGTCAAATGTAATGCACAGCATAATTAATATTCCTAATTTATATGTTTCTCCCTACCGCGATTAAGCTACGACAAAGACTCGGCAGCTCCCTCAGGGGCTCACGGAGTGCGCCGCCACGCGGTTTTCGATGTCGCCAATCCCTTCAATCTGCATGCGTACGACATCGCCGGGTGAGAGGAAAATGGGGGGTAGGCGCGCGGCGCCAATACCGGCCGGGGTGCCCGTGGCCAACACATCACCTGGCTCCAGGGTCATAGCGTGACTGACTTCCTCGATTTGCTCGAAGATGTTGAACCGCATTTCTGCCGTATTACCGTCTTGCCGCAATTCGCCATTGACCCATGTGCGCACCTGAAGCGCATGCGGATCGGCGATCTCGTCGGCCGTCACCATCCATGGACCGAGCGGACCGAGCGAATCGAACGATTTCGCGAGTGTGATGGTGGGGCTTCGGGTATGCCGCTCTCGAATACTGGCATCGTTGCAGACCGTGTATCCCGCGATGTAATCAATGGCGTCCCTAGCAGAAACATTGCGGCAGCGCCGCCCGATGATCACCGCCAGCTCCACTTCGTAATCGAGTGTCGAAGTTCCTGCCGGGATGACGAGTTCGTCAAACGGGCCGGTGATGCAAGAGACTTGCTTGTTGAACCAGATCTGATGCTCCCCGACATTGACGTTCAAGTGGGAAATCTCGCGGATATGCGACGCATAGTTGCCGCCAATGGCCAGAAACGCCGACGGGCGTCGTACCGGTGGTAGCAACCGAACATCAGACAGCGGAAATCGAACCTGCGATTCGCGGGCAAGCAACGCCAGGATCTGCCATGAGGTGGAAAGCCCGGGCAACCAGTCGGTAAGCTCTCGCGACAGCGATGACAATCCGGCGGTGACATCGATGATCGTGTCCGCCTCAACGATGCCAATGCGGTCTGTGCCGCCTTCACGAAACATGGCAAGTCTCATCGTCTCTCCTGAGTGTGTCGTAAGGAATGCCGCCGGGTCTATAGATCCAGCGTCAGCAAGTTGGATTTCGCACGTGAAACACAAGGCAGGATGACGTCGTTAGCAGCGCGCTCCATTGCCGTGAGCACGTCGTCGCGGTGATCCGGGATGCCATCAAGCACACGCGTCTGGCACATGCCGCAAACGCCTTGTTCGCAGGAAAGGGGCACATCGATACCCGCGCGAATCAATGCCACGGCAATCGAGCAGTCCGATGGCACTTCGACTCGCAGACCGCTTCGTGCAGCAAGGACCTCGAAGTTGTCATCTGTCCCGATGGGTGCCGGAGCGGCGCGACTCGCCCCGAAACGCTCGTAATGCAGGCGGTCGGACAGGGAATATCGCTCACTTAGCGTCATGGCTTCCGCCAGCATGGCGTTCGGTCCGCAGAGGTAGACGTGCTGATCGGCGTCGAGCCTTTTGAAGATAGCGTCGAGGCCTAGCCGCTCACTTCGAAGATCATCCCGAAAGTAATAGCGGACGCGGCTTCGGAATGTGGCGTTATCCATCCTGTCGACGAATGCTGCGCAGGCCCGGGTACGTGCGCTGTAATGCAACTCGAAGTTCACGCCTTGCAATGTCAGATGCTCCGCCATGGAGATGATGGGCGTGATGCCGATGCCCCCCGCGATCAGCACGACATTCCGATGCTGTGGCGACAGCGCAAAGCAATTGTTCGGGCCCCGCACGTGCACCGTGTCGCCAACTTCACACGTCTCACATAAGTAATGTCCGCCGCCACGCGTAGGCGAGCGGTGGATGGCCAACAGATAGTGGTCCCGCGCGCCGGGCGGATTGCAGAGGGAATACGCACGCGTGCCCCCCGGCACCTGCACCTCCACATGGTCGCCCGGCGCAATCCCGGGAAGGGGCGCTCCGCGCTCACTCTCGAGCGTCACGGCGAAAATGTGCTCGGCGAGACGATAGCGATGGGCAACGCGCATCGGCGTCCACTCGGACATCGCGCCGCGAAGGGTCCGGTCACGCATTGAGTTCCCCCGCATCGCCGCCGGATTGGCGGACCAGAATCGCCTGCGTCGGACATTCGCTCGCCGCCAGGGAGATTTGGGTGACATAGTCCGCGAGCGGCGCGTCAGGCACGAGTTGTGCGCGGTTCGTGTCGTAATCGAGCGCAAAGACCTGCGGACACAGGCCCGCGCAATTGCCGAATCCGCAGCACATATCGCGCTGTATCTGGACGGTGATTGGATGCATGGTCGATCTCAACCTTCAGCGCCGCGAAGGGCAACGGTCATACGCAGCAGCATCGGAAAGGTCAGGTCCGGCACACGCTCGAAGTGCGACTCCGTCAAACGCATCTCAGGGAAGCGTTGAAAGAGCGAGCGCAGGAGCACATCGCCCTCTAGACGGGAGAGCTGGGATCCCAGACAGAAATGACCACCGCCAGCGAATGCCAGATGCCGGTTATCGGGCCGGTCGATCACGAAGCGGTTCGCCTCCGGGAAACGGGCCTCATCACGGCTCGCCGCGTGCAGTCCGAGCAGCAGACGTTTCCCCTTCTCGACGGGCGTGCCACCGACCGTCATCGCCTCCGACGCGTAGCGATGCACGAAATGGACTGGAGCGTCGTAGCGCAGCGACTCTTCCCACGCCGCGCGCGCAAGGTCTGGATTCGCCATCAGGCGAGCCTTTTCGCTGCCGTGATTGAGCAAAGCCAGTACCGTGTTGGTCATCGCCACCTTGGTCGTGTGGTAGCTCGCGACCAGGAAGCCTATCAGCGTCGTGACCAACTCGGAGCGGGTCAGGCCGTTGTCCGCGCCTTCGGCCGCCATCAAGGCACCGACGAAGTCATCTTCGGGAAGCTTGCCTTTGAGGGCGTCCAGGACATCGTCCATGTACTCGTAGTAAAAGGTTGCGGAGGCATCCGCTTGCGCCAGACGTTCCGGCGTGATGTCCGACACACTCAGTACCGCATTCAATCCGTGCTGTTGCGCGAAAAGCTCGGGAGCGTCCGAGACCGGCACATGCAGCAGCCTGCAGGCGATTTCAGCGGGAACCGGGTCGGCAAAGTCCGCCACAAAATCGACCTCGTTTTCGCCGTCGAGCTTGTCCAAATGGTCAACGATGACTTTTTCGACCCATCCGCGCATGTTGGCGACGGTTTTCGGATTGAAGGCCGGGGTGACGATGCGTCGAATACGTGTGTGATCCGGCGCATCGATGTTCGGCAGCGATTCACGATAGAAGCGTGCGGCATCGCCTTTCCCGATGCGCTCGGGAAACTCGCCCGGCGCCTGTTGGACGGACGCAAGCGGGTTGCGTAGCACCTCGTCCACGTCGCTATATCGCGTCAGGACGATGCACTGCTCGCCATTGATGTCGACCGCGAAATGGGGAAAGTCCGCCTGCAACGCACGGTAGGTGGGGTAACGGTCGGCGAGGAATGCCGCCGACTTCAGATCGGGGATATCGAGAGGGCGCATCTGTATTTTTCAGAAATGAGTGGCCAATCCGCCGTGCTGTGTGAGCCTCAGCCGGGTGTCTTCTTCGCTTCGAGGCGCATACACGTTCGGTCCGTGGGGAGTATGGTTAGTCGCGCCCATCTAAAGGACTCGTTTCCTTTTGCGAGAGCACCGCATGGACGGCGGCCCACTCGGGCGGATACGGACATCTCCGGATTGCGCACGGCAGCCTGCAGTGTTCTTCTTATGATCCTATGTTCGGCCCAATGACATGCAGGGTTGGATGGAGTACGGAAATGGACCCGATAACTGCTGCGCTCGATACCTGCCGTTTCGCAGAAATCGAAGCGGGTGAGGCGCAATCGAGCAGCCCGTGGGCGGTGCATATGCCCGAAGGCATATGGCCGGTTACGCTGTATGTTTTCACCGGCGCGACTTGCAACCTGCTCATGACGGAGTCAGGAGAGAGAAACGCATTGCGCGACAAGAGCGTTTGCCTGATCTTGCGCGCGCGGGAGCATATCGTTCAGGACTCGTTGTTCACACGTCCCAACCAGCCTGTCGATTTGCGCAACCCCGCCAAGATTGATCGTTTCCAGTCCATCGCTTTTGGCGAATCGCCAGACACGGGCGTGACGTCGACGTTTTTCGTGGGCATGGCACCAGCAAAAAGCGTCAGTGCGGCGATATTCGACGCGCTGCCCGACGTATTGCTCCTCAATTTCGACCAATTGCCCGTGTGGCTGTGTCGCGCGATCGAGGCGATTCGGGACGAACTGACGTTCCAGCGCCCCGGATTTCGGTCAGTGGCGGTGCGACAGGCCGAGCTAGTCGTCATCAACGTCATCCGGCATTACGTCGCCTCGAACATGCCGCTGTTGCCCGCGTGGATTTCGTTGTCAGGGCATTCCAGAGTTGCCGCCGCCTTGCGCGAATTTCATCGAGATATCTCCCGGCCATGGACACTGGAGACGCTTGCCAGTCTTGCGGGAACATCGCGTTCCCGGCTGATCGCCGCCGCACAGCGCGAACTGGGCGAAGGGATATTCAGCTACATCACACGCATTCGCATGCAGGAGGCCGAGCGACTACTGGTGGAAACGCCGCAACCCGTCGGCAGGATTGCCGGGCGGGTAGGCTATCAATCGGAAGCCGCGTTCTCGATCGCATTCAAGCGCTTCAACGGCATGCAGCCGCGTCAGTTCAGGGACGGTGTTTCACGGTAGACGCGTATGCGGTAGACAGCACGTCAGGCTTTTCGAGCTTGCTCAAATTCAACGGGCATTCGAACGTGCGAGGTGGGACAAGGAAATGCGGTGTCTCCATCACCATGATTTGTGGCACGGCGCGACAAGCGCAACGAACAAGATGGGACCGACGCCCCTCCTAATTCGAGTAGCGCGCCGATTTAGCGTCCAATCACGTAGCCAGGAGATTGGACATCAAAAAACGTTTCACCGACGAGCAGATCATTGGCCTCCTGCGGAAGTCAGACGCAGGTATCCCGATCAAGGATCTGTGCCGCCGATACGGCTTCTCGGAGGCCAGCTGTTACTGGTGGCACAGCAAGTTAGCCGGCAAGGTGCTGCATGCATGGGCTTACCAGGTCGGTGTAACGCTGTCGTTCATCCGGCCGGCCAAGCCCAATCAAAATGCTCACATCGAAAGTTTCAACGGGCGCTGACTTGCCTCCATGCGTCATGCGAGGAGCTTGATTGAATCGTGGCGAATCGAGTACAACTCCGAGCGGTCCCACAGCTCGCTCGACTACCTGACGCCCGAGTGGTTTGCACGGGCGCATGGAGTAACCCGCCATTTGTCTCGGACTCTAGCTGCATTTCAGAAGCTCAACGTTCCGCAGAGCCCCACCCGGCTGGTTCGAATGGAGCAGAACCAACGGCCGACTCTATCAAGTATGAATCTCAGATCTTTGTGGGACTGTCTTTCGGTGTGCTCCATGCACCAGGCGGCGTACCGGGATCATTCGGCTCGAACGCCGCCATGAGCTTCCGTCTGAACTACGCCGCAGGACCGTTCGGGCTCGGTGCAACCTACACCGAAAAGAAGTATCCGGGTTCGCTCGACGGATCGCCGCAAATCGCGATCAGGAACCGGGGCGTCGGTGCGCACTACGTGCTGGGTCCCGCATACACCGTCGCCGACTTCGTCACCATCCGAAATACACTGACCGCCGGCACAGCCTATGCAGCACAGCTCTGTGCAAATCACACCAGCGTGGTCGTTCGGCACAAGCCACATGTACATGAAAGGCAATGCCGAACCGGAAAATAACCACGCACACCGGATCGCCGCGACGGTTGGCTATTCGGTATCCAAACGAACGATGGTCTACGTCGACGGCATCTACCAGCGTGCCAACTCGGGAGCACATGCGGCGATCAACGGCATCCTCGATCCGGCCGGACCGTCGAGCAACGCGTCACAGGTGATCGAGCTTCGGCCTTCGCACCGTGCTCCGAAAACGCTGCGTTGCCCCCTGTCGCTCAGCGATGGGCGGATTATCAGCGATGGATATCTGGAGCAGCTTCGGCCGGATATCCGACGTCACACAATAACGCAATCAATCTCTCCTTTACGGTTTGAACCTTGATCGAATGGCGATTATGCGGGGGATAGGCAATATAAAGCCACTCCCCATATTTCGGCAAAGGTCTGGCGGAACTGGTCGCCATGACCGGAGCAAGCCTTCCGTCAATCAGCTCGGCTCCAACCAGCCAATATGGCATCAGAATGATTCCCTGACTTGAAATCGCTGCAGAAATGACTGCATCCGACAGATTGGACGAGAATGATCCCTCGGGAAGGAAGTAAGTCACACCAGTCTCATCCGAAAATACCCAGTGCTTATCGAGGCCGAGTATTTCATGCCTAATGCAACGGTGATTTTTCAAGTCACCAACCTCTTTCGGCACTCCGTACCGAGACAAATAATTCGGACTTGCGCAAAGCACGTGAGTATTGGGAGTGAGCTGATGTTGAATCAGAGACAAAGATTGATCCTCACCCACTCGAATGCTCATATCAATACCCTGGGTTACGAGGTCGCGATATTCGTCGCTAAGATCAAGTTCTATCTCAAGCCCTGAAAACTCATCAAGCAATGCCGGAATGATGTCGACTAAATAGCGTCGCCCGAAATTCTCGGGAGCCGTGATCCGCATCCTCCCCGACATATCTTCCGTAACCCCTTTGATCGCCTTCAGCGTCTCAGCCAGCTGCGCAAGCTGGCCACGCGATTGCAGAAGCCGATACCCGGCTTCGGTTAGGGATAGCTGGCGTGTCGAGCGGATGAACAACGTTGCGCCCAGGCTCCGCTCCAGCTGGTTGATGACACGCGTGATCGAAGAAATGGCGATCTGATGGGTGCGCGCAACCGCGGAGAAGCTCCCCATATCAGCAACTTCAAAGAACAGACGAATTGCAGCGATAGTGTCCATGGATTGCTCGGATCGTATTTTGCTAAAAACGCAAGGCACTTTTCGAACTCGCAGAGTGCCTGCCACCCGGAGAAAGAGAATACCATTCCACGGCCAGCGAATCTTTCAGCCTTGCCATGAAAAAATCGTGGACTTAGCGTTGTTACGGTGCAAGACGATAGAAAATATCAATCTTTCATTCCAATAGATTTACGAAGGAGTTTTCCTGATGATTCGGCGCTTCGATAAATTGTTCATCAACGGATCGTGGGTTTATCCGCATGGAAACAGATTCAGCCCGGTCATCGATCCGGCTACCGAAGAAGTCATCGCCGAGATATGCAATGCAACCGCCGAAGATGTGGACGAAGCGTTTCGCGCTGCAAAGCAAGCATTTGGCGCGTGGTCACAAACCACATCCAGGGAACGGCATGACTGGATCGTGAAAATCCACGATGCGCTGCAAAGCCGCCGGGAGGAACTGGCAAACATCATCTCTGCCTCGATGGGTTGCCCGATCAACATTACACGACAGATACAGACATCCTGTATCGATGCGTTCAGGAATTTTGCCGCGCGCAGCGCGATACTGGACGAGACGACGGAGGTCGACAATGTATTGGTCATCCGGGAGCCCGTCGGCGTGTGCGCGCTCATTACGCCCTGGAATTATCCGTTGTTCCAGCTGCTGACCAAAGTCGGATCTGCCCTTGCCGCAGGATGTACGGTCGTGGTCAAGGAGTCGTCCGTCACTCCGCTCCAAGGATTGGTCCTTGCAGAGGTTATCGACTCGATCGGCCTCCCCGACGGCGTCTTCAACCTGTTGACCGGCAAGGGCAGCGTGCTCGGCGATCTGATGGTCACGCACCCGGCCGCGGATATGGTGTCCTTTACCGGATCGACTGTCACTGGCGCCCGCATCCAGGAACTTTCTGCCCGGTCGATCAAGCGGGTCTGCCTGGAGCTCGGCGGCAAGAGTCCTTTCATCATCACCGAAAGCGCAGACCTCGAAGCCGCAATCCGGTTCGGCGTCGAAGACGTGATGATCAATTCCGGCCAGACGTGCGTCTGCTTATCCCGCATGCTGATTCCGAGATCCCGGTACGAAGAGGCCGTAGTGATCGCAAAGACGATCGCCGAACGCATCAGGATCGGCAACCCGGCGGATGAAGCGACGTACATGGGACCGATGAGCACCCGATACCAGCGAGGGGTCGTCATCGACTACATCCAGAAAGGGTTGGATGAAGGCGCCCGATTGGTTACCGGTGGCCCGGATCTGCCCGAAGGCGTCGACAAAGGCGCCTTTGTGCGACCGACGATCTTTCGCGACGTTCACAACAAGATGACGATCGCGCAAGAGGAAATTTTCGGTCCGGTCCTCTGCATGATTTCATACGATCGGCTGGAGGAGGCCATTCTGATGGCCAATGACTCGCCATACGGATTGGCGTCGGCTGTCTGGTCCGGAACCCTCGAGGACGCAATCGGCATTTCGAGGAGGATCCGGGCAGGCGCCTGCTCCATCAATGGCGGCGAATTCAGCTATGAGGCGCCATTGGGCGGTTACAAGCAATCCGGCAATGGCCGCGAGTGCGGCGATTTCGGCATGCATGAGTTCATCGAACTAAAGAGTCTGCAACTGCCCGCGCACGCGCGTCGATCCTCGAACAAAACGTGATTGCCGCTACATTGGGGGTGCCATGTTGAACATCGTTTCAGAGCCAGCGATCGATGGCTACGACTACGTCGTTGTCGGATCCGGATCAGCTGGCAGCACAGTCGCCGGTCGATTGGCCGAAAATCCATCGCTGAGAATCTTGCTCATCGAGGTCGGCGGATCGGATATCAATCTCGGCATCGTAATGCCTGGTGCGATGGGACTGCCGTTGCTTAGCGACAAGACAAATTGGAAATTGTTTTCGGATGATTACCCGGAACGTATTTACGAACCGCGAGGCCGTGTGCTGGGCGGATCGTCATCGGTAAACGGGATGAACTGGATGCGCGGCAATGCGGAGGACTATGATGGCTGGTCCAATCTCGGTGTAGCTGGATGGGAATACAAGGATGTTCTTCCATTCTTCAAAAAAACGGAAACGTTCGAAGATGGCGAGAATCTCTGGAGAGGAGGAAGCGGTCCGATCAAGGTCGAGAGGGCACAATGCAGAAACCGGTTGTTTGAGGCATTTCTCGAGGCGGGGCAGCAAGCCGGGCATGCGCTGAATCCGGATCATAACGGGGAGAAGCAAGCAGGCATGCATCGAATCCAGCGCAATATCGGCAACGGTCGGCGTATGAACGCTTCTTACGCTTATTTGCGGCAGCATCCCATGCCCAACCTCGACGTCATGTTGCATACAAGGGTGACACGATTGCTGTTTTCGGGCACGACTTGCGTTGCCGTCGAGGCAACACGGCTGAACAGGAATCACCGCATCTCCGTAGGACGAGAGGCGATTCTTTGTGCGGGCGCGTTGATGTCCCCGCAATTACTGATGCTTTCGGGGATCGGAGATGCAAACGAACTCCGCAAGCATCGCATTTCACCGGTTGCCCATCATCCGGAGGTTGGCCAAGGTTTATCCGATCACACGGCCCTCGTTATCGACTGGCATGTCAGGAACGAGCACGATTCGATGGCCCGCGAGTTGTCCCTGCCCCGCCGCCCGATAATCGGGGCGCAATGGATCCTGACACGCCGGGGGCTTGGCGCCTCCAATCTGTTTGAAGCCGGCGCCATGATTTCAACCGACGGCTCCGGGCGCCCGGATATTCAGATGGAGTGCGTTGCTTTCCGACCTTACTTCGGGCACGATGCGATACGCATCAATCCGGGATATCACTGCTCGTTGAGCTTGCAACGCCCAACCAGCGTCGGTCGGGTATGGTTGCACTCCGCAGACCCGTTGGCCATGCCTGCATTCAGCTTCGATTATCTGACTTCAGAACATGACAAAAGGCTGGCGATTAAAGCGGTCAAGAACATGCGAGAAATCATGAGCCAGCCTGCCATTGCCAAAATGATTCTGGGAGAGGCAGGCGACGTTTCGAAAGCGCGCAGCGACGCGGAAATTCTGGCATGGGCAAAAGCAACGGCGGAATCCAATTACCACCCGTCCTGCACATTGCGCATGGGGAAGGTTACGGATTCGGAGGGGCGCGTGATTGGCATTGAGCGAGTCCGGGTAGTCGATGCCTCGATATTTCCGACAATACCGTCCGCGAACCTCAATTCGCCTGTGATTATGCTGGCCGAGAAAATCTCTTCTTCAATGCTCCACGGAACCAGGCAAGCCATTCCGGGGCAACTCAAATCGTTCTCGGTCAATACTGCATGAGTCACGCATGTTGTGCCTTTGAAATACGTCACTGATCGATGGGTCGGTATGGCATGGAGACTGAGCGGACATGAACAAGCATGGAATCAACGAAGAACAGATCAACACAATTCCTGAACAGACCGAGGTTGGTCCGACGGCTAACAAGCTGTATCGCGCATATGGCATTTCGGATGATGTCCTCGACACCTGGCGTGCCAGGTTCGGCCGCGTGGATGCTGCGGACGCCAGACGCGTCGAACAGTTGGAGGACGAGAACCATCGTCTGAAGTTGCTCGTCGCCAAGCAGGCGCTCGATATCGATCTGCTCTGGGAGATCGTCGGCAGGAAGACCGTGCAGGACGTTTCAGACTGAAAGAAGAAGTCTCACATGCCCCGCTTGTTCAAGGAGGGGGAAACAACGTCCTGTGACCGACGCAACCGTGAACAAGGGGCTGACCAAGATAAGCGCTAATCCTCTGCAGAGCATTAGCGCTTTTGGATACAGTTCCAGATTGTACACAGATGGTCCGCTGATGATCCGATGCCTCTGGATTGCCGGCGGATCAACTGTAAATAATCTGAGCTGTTGCAGGAAAGCAAGGATGCTGTCGCGTGGGCTTGAACCGAAGCGAAGTTGCGTCTTGGGAGCCAGCTTCTCAAGGGCTCGCTCCTTTGTTGCCAGGTCGGTGTCGATATAGATGTCCGTGGTCTCGATACTCTCGTGACCTAGCCAGAGAGCGATGATACTGATGTCGACGGCTGAGTTGGCGGCAGAGTGGTTTCGCTGACGACAACCGGCGACATTGCCTCTGGATGCGCTTCATCCGTGAGTAGGCCTTGCGCATAGAGGCGGCGCAACGCCCACGCCTGGTCTGCTCGTCGGTAAATCGCTTCTTCATCGAGTTCTCCTTGCCTCCAGGATAAAAGAGAACTCACTTGCCAAATGGCTACAAGAAACGTCCCAGGTCAGAGCAACGTGCGCTTCGAAGCAGCGTCGTTACTCCATGGTCAAACGCACCGGCAACAGCGCTCCGTGCGGAGACGTCCGGTTGGAAGACAGTCGCAACAACGTCAATCTAGCTGCCAAGACGCTTGTGATCGTGATATGGAGAAACGTCGCCGACTCGTATTCCGCCGGTAGGTAGGGCGATCATCGGGAAACCTTCGACGAAGTTTCCCCACCGGCACAACCGCGACAATGCTGTCGCGATTTCACACGCCAGTTGAAATTTGCAATGAAGTTCGAACCGATGGTAGTTGCTATCGCAACCGGGATCACACCCCCGCTCTGCCAGGAAAATGTCTTGCCGTCGATAGCACTCGACGACTCATCGGGGACGCACTGCCATCGATCGACGTGGATCGAAGTTGCCCCAGATCGCCTACATGGCGCCTACACACTACAAGCGAGACGAAAAATCGAAGAAAGAGAAAACAATAATTCATTGAAAATACTTACATTTTCTCCACGTACAATCCTCAAACATCCGGATCCGGAATCCGCGCCGACTGGATGACAACCAGCGTATCCCCCGCCTCGATCCTGCACGGCGGATCCTCGTAGAACGAAAAAATCTTCCCGCACCGATCGAGCCCGACGACGATCGCACCCGGCACGACATTCGTCATGCAGCCGATCTCTTGCGGCATCGCCTCGCGCTCCAGCAGCGTCGCGCGTCCGCGCGTCGACAGCATGTCGTTCACGAACGGCACGATGTAGCGGCTATGCACGGCATCAGCGAGCAGCAGCGCGCCGATCTTCGTCGACGACACGATCACGTCGGCGCCCGCCTGCCGCAGTTGCCGCTGGTACAGGTTCTCCTGGATCCGCACGACGATCTTCGTATCGGGCGCGATGCTGCGCACCGACAGCGTCAGCAGGATCGCGGTCGGATCGTCGGTCACCGAAATGATCACGGCCTTCGCTTCACGCACCTGCGCCTGCTGCAGCAGATCCTCATGCGCGGGATCGCCGAGCAATCCCGCCACGCCGAGCGACGTCGCGGCCTCGATCGCCTGCTGCTGCGAATCGATCACGATGAGCGTCGCCGGATCGACGCCGCTCTCGAGCAGTTCGCGCACCGCGATCGAGCCCGACAGGCCATAACCGCAGACGACGATGTGATCGGACAATTGCTTTTGCAGGCGTTTCATGCGGAATTCCTCGACGACGCGCTGGATCACGAACTGATAGGCCGTGCCCAGGAAAATGAACCAGATGACGATGCGGATCGGCACGATGAAGAACGCATCGATGAGACGTGCCCGTGCGGTGACGGGCACGATGTCGCCATAGCCGACCGTCGCGACCGTGACCATTGTGAAGTACACGAGATCGGCGACGGTCATCGGCGTGCTCTTGGTCGAATCG
Source organism: Burkholderia sp. D-99 (assembly GCF_011605345.1). Lineage (GTDB taxonomy): Bacteria > Pseudomonadota > Gammaproteobacteria > Burkholderiales > Burkholderiaceae > Burkholderia. The sequence goes on along the minus strand of NZ_JAAOXM010000001.1, from coordinate 272,986 downwards.
CGCAACCCGTCGCGATCGAGATACAGCACGAGAAACGCGAGCGTGCACAGCAGCACGACCGCGCCGATACGGAACAGCAGCGTGCGGCGCGGCGACGTCGCGGGACGCGTGAACAGCGTGCGCGCACGCGGTGCCTGCCACGGATTGCGGGCGCGACGCAGGCGCGAGCGTAACGAGCGGCGCTGGGCGGAAGGCGTTGCCAACGGGGAATCTCCTGAAGGATGCGGGCTCGATTCTACGATGGGTCGGCCGTCACCAGCCGACGTCATCACGTCGATTCGCCTGCTACAACATGCTGCGCGGCCGCACCATCGTGCCGTCGACGAAGCGCTGCGCGCGAAACGCCGACAGGTCGAGCGACGGCGCGCCGGTGTCGATCCATTCGGCAAGCAGCCGCCCGACGATCGGCCCCATCGCGAAACCGTGACCGCAGAACCCCGTCGCAATCGCGAGCCCGGACGGCGTGCCCGGCGCATCGATCACCGGAATGCCGTCGGGCAGCACGTCGATCAGGCCGGCCCAGGCCTCGACGATCTGCGCGTCCTTCAGCGCGGGAAAGATCGCCTTGAGTTTCTCGAGTGCACGCGGCGCATGCGCGCGATTCGGCTGCGGCTGCGGATCGCGCGGCTCGATCGGCCCGGTCGCGCCGTTGATGCGCGCAAGCGCATCGCGCCATGCCGCCCCGTTCACGTGCAGCCGGAATTTGTCGCGCTGCGACCAGAACTCCGGCCAGAACAGGCTCAACCCGCGCAGGTGGCCGAGTGTCAGGTCGACGTCGACCTGCATGTCGTCCGCAAGATTGATCGCGCCGTTCTTGCGTTGCCGGATGCCGAGGCCATGCCCCCACACCGTCGCAGCCGACACCGGCGGCACCACATTGGTGCGCATGCAGGTGCCGCGGACGGCCTGCTGCGGCAGCCGGATGCCGACACCGTCGAGCAGCCGGAAGCTGGTCGCGCCGGCCGCGCAGATCACGCGCCGCGACCGGATCGTGCCGCGCTCGGTCACGACGCCGGCCACCTCGCCGCCGGCCGTCTCGATCGCCGTCACGCCGCAGCCTTCGAAGAAGCGCGCGCCAGCCTCGACGGCACGCGCGGCGAACGCGGCGGCCACCCGGCGCGGCTCGGCCTGCCCGTCGGTCGCGGTGTACAGCCCGCCGAGCGTGCGTGCCTGCGGCGAAAGGCCGCTGATGCGCTCGTCGATCTGCGCGCGCGTCAGCGTGCGCGTGTCGACCCCGTGCTCGCGCGCGACCGCGAGCCACGCGTTGAACGACGCCCAGTCCGTTTCGTTGTCCGCAATATAGAGACAGCCGCCCTGCCGCCATTCGAGATCGAAACCGAGCGTTTCCTCTAACCCCTCCCAGATCCGCATGCCGGCCATCATCAGCGGCACCTCGGCCGCTTCGCGGCCCTGCTGGCGCACGAAGCCCCACGCCCGTGTCGACTGCTGCCCGGCGATGCGCGACTTGTCGAGCACGACCGCCTTCAGGCCGCGCAGGCCCAGGTAATACGCGGCCGCGCAGCCCATGATGCCCGCGCCGGCGATCACGACATCGGCTTCGGCCGGGAATGGCAGGTCGGCAAGGGTCAGGGCATCGTGCAGCGGATAGGTTGTCGTCATTGTTTCCTGTCAGGCGTTAATGCATCCGGATATGGGCCGCGGTGGTAACGTCGTGACACACCTTTCACACAAACGCACCTTTCGCGACGCTGAATAACGACCATTTTGCGGTAAAGTTATCTTTTCCGCGCGTGGCCGGTCGGCTCGCCCCTGGACGTCATGAAGACTGTCCGTCGAGACTGCCGCAAGGCGTCGTTCTGAACGTCACGATCCGTTCCCGTAGCATGACCACTGAAGCAATCACCACGGATTCCCTCGCGGTTGCCGAGCGCGTGCGCGAGCTGATGACCCGCAACGGCATCGGCAAGCGCCAGCAGACCACCGAGCTGTGCCGCATCCTCGACCTGAGTTTCTCGCAAGGCCATCGTAAATTGCGCGGCAGCAGCCCCTGGACGCTCGCGCAGATCAAGAAAGTCGCCGAAGCGTACGGCGAACCCGCCGCCCAGCTGTTCGGTGCGCAAACGCTCGACCCCGGCATGGTCGGCGCCTACTCGCAGGAGGCCGTACTGTATGCGGGCGTCGCCGAGATGCCGTGTACCGCATGGATCGGCGCGCCGCTCGAAGCCGGCGCGCGCCCCGAATTCGTCGCGTACGAACAAAACGGCCGCTGGCGCGTGCTGCGCCACACGGGTGTGCTGTATCAAAACGCGTACGACGTGCACAAGATCGAGATCTATCCGCGCCGCGCGGAGAGCGACAAGCTCGTCGTCGCGGTGATCGACCCCGATCGCGTGAGCGCGACCGAGCTGTGCCGCTATCTCGAGCGCCAGGGTTTCGCGACGGCCGCATTCGACGGCCTCGCGCCGTTCGTCGACGCGCTCCAGGGCCAAGCGTTCGACGCGGTCCTGACCGAATGGCTGTTCGACGACAGCACGGCCGCCACCGCGATCAAGGCCGTGCGCACGTCCGACAACCCGGGCGCGCCGATCTTCGTGCTGACGGGCGACCTGCTCACCGGCCGCGCGAGCGAGGCCGACATCAGCGAAGTGATCCGCGCGTTCGACGTCGTCTGCTACGAAAAGCCCGCACGTATGGCGATCCTCAGCGCCGATCTCGCGAAACGGCTCGCGCGCGGGTAACGTCCCCGGGCCGCTCCCCCTCCGGACGGCCATCGTCCGCACGGCCCGGCGGTCGTGAACAGGTTCATAGCTCAGTACAATAGCCGCACCCGTTCACGCCCACCCCGGCATCCGCCGCCCGACGCCATGGCCCGCCTCATCCCCGACGACTGGAAAAGCCTCGCCGCGACCGGCGCGGCCGAACGTGAGCGCGAAACGCTCGCCGCCCTCGAACACGCGCTGCCCGACGGCTACACCGTGTACCACGGCGTGCACTGGACGCGCGCCGACCAGGCGTTCTCGGTGTTCGGCGAGGCCGCGTTCGTCGTCGTGAGCCCGGCCGGCCGCGTGCTGCTGATCGAGCAGAAAGCCGGCTTCCTGCGCGAAACGCCGAAGGGGCTCGTGAAGGTCTATCTGCAGAAGGAACGCAACGTCCCGATCCAGCTCGCGCGCACGCAGGAAACGCTGCACCGGCGCCTGACGGCCGCGCTCGGCGCGGGCGTCTATGGCGTCGAGGCGCTGCTGTACTGCCCCGACTACTCGATCCGCGACGCGTCGATCGCCGGCGTCGCGGCCGACCGCATCGTCGATGCGTCGCGCAAGGCGCAGCTCGCGCAGGTGATCCTGCGGATCCTGCCCGAGGACGACGAGCACTTTCCGAACGCACCGAAACTCCACCATTTCCTCGCGGACGAGCTCGCGCTCACGCCCGATACGAGCGCGCTCGTCGGGCAGGCCGGCACGCTCGTCACGCGGCTGTCGGGCGGGCTCGCCGCATGGGCGCGCCAGCTCGAATTCGCGCCGTTCCGGCTGCGCGTCACCGGCACGGCCGGGTCAGGCAAGACGCAGCTCGCGGTGCAGGCGATGCGCGATGCCGTCGCGGCCGGCAAGCGCGTGCTCTACGTGTGCTTCAACCGGCCGCTCGCCGACTACATTGCACGCATCGCGCCACCCGGCGCGAAGATCGCGAACTACCACCAGCTGTGCGACTGGGTCGCGCGCGACGGCGGCTATACGCCGGACTTCCAGGTGCCCGGCGAATTCGAACGGCTCGAGGCGCGCTTCGCGCAAACGCCGATTTCCGAGCGCTGGCGCTTCGACGTGCTGGTCGTCGACGAAGGGCAGGATTTCCATGCGCCGTGGGCGGATGCGCTGGAGCGCCTGCTGGCGCCTGACGGCGCATGGTGGTGGCTGGAAGATCCGCTGCAGAACCTGTACATGCGGGAGCCCGTCGCGCTACCGGGCTGGGTCACGCTGAAGGCGCTCACGAACTACCGGAGCCCGCGCGACCTGCTCGAATTCGTGCGCGACATCGTCGGCCGGGTCGAGCCGCTCGCGGCCGAGCTGCGCTCGGGCAGCCCGTTCGACGGTTCGGATCCGTCGGTGTCGGCGTACGGGGAAGAAGGCGCGTCGCAAGACGCGTTGGCCGACGCCTGCGTCGACGCGACCAAGCGGGCGATCACGCACGCGCTGTCACTCGGCTTTCGCAAGCAGGACATCGCGGTGCTGTCGTATCGCGGCCGCGAAGGCTCGGTGCTCGCGCCGCTCGACCAGCTCGGCCCGCACCGGCTCAAGAGCTTCACCGGCAAGTACGACCTGTTCGGCAACCCGGAATATCGCGAAGGCGACGTGCTGCTCGATTCGATCTACCGCTTCAAGGGCCAGTCGGCGCCGTGCGTGATCCTCACCGAGGTCGACTTCGACACGCTCGACGCGCGTGCCGCGCGCAAGCTGTTCGTCGGCGCGACGCGCGCGACGATGAAGCTGCTGATCGTCGCGTCGTCGCGTGCGGCCGCGCAGCTCGCGGCCGTCTGACGTAATCGGCGGGCGACCGGCCCGTCGCCACCCACGGCCGATCAAGCGACCCGGAACGCACCCACCGCGCGACGCAGCCCGTCCGCTTGCTCCTCCAGCGAAGCCGCCGCAGCCGCGGCCTGCTCGACGAGCGCCGCGTTCTGCTGCGACACCTGGTCCATCTGCGACACTGCGCGGTTCACCTGCTCGATTCCGTCGCGCTGCTCGTTCGACGCGGCCGCGATCTCCGTCATGATGCCCGTCACGCGGCCGATCGCCTGCTGGATGTCCTGCATCGTCGTGCCGGCCACACCAACGAGCCGCGAGCCGGTCGCGACGCGCTCGACCGATTCGCCGATCAGCGTGCGGATCTCCTTCGCCGCCGACGCCGAGCGCTGCGCGAGCGTGCGCACCTCGCCCGCGACCACTGCGAAGCCGCGACCCTGTTCGCCGGCGCGCGCGGCTTCGACCGCCGCATTCAGCGCGAGGATGTTGGTCTGGAACGCGATCCCTTCGATCGTGCCGATGATGTCGGCGACCTTCTGCGAGCTCTGGTCGATCTCGTTCATCGTGCCGATCACCTCGCCGACCACGGTCGCGCCGCGCGTGGCGATCTCGCTCGCGGTGTCCGCGCAGGCCTGCGCCTCCACCGCATTGTCCGCGTTCTGCTTCACGGTCGCGGTGAGCTGCTCCATGCTCGCAGCCGTCTCCTGCAGGGCGGACGCCTGTTCCTCGGTGCGCTGCGACAGGTCGGTGTTGCCGGCCGCGATCTGGTGCGTCGCCGTCGAGATCGCCTCGGAACCCTGGCTGACCTGGCGCACCGTATCCGCGAGGCTGCGCTGCATGCCCGTCACACCCTTCACCAGCTCCGCCATTTCGTCGCGCGACGACCAGCGCACTTCCGACGTCAGGTCGCCGTCCGACAGGCGGCGGAAATGCGACAGCAGCCGGTTCACCGGCTGCGTGATCGCGAAATGCAGGCCGATCGCACAGCCAAGGCACGCGGCCAGGCCGAATGCGATGCCCGCGATCGCGCCCACGCGCATCCAGCCGTAGTAGGTCTGCGCGGTGTCGTACACATCCTTGCCGCGTGCGACCTGGTACGCATCGAGCGCATCGGTCGCCTGCGTGAGCGCAACCGACAGCGGCGGCGCGACCGACATCAGCAGCCGGTCGGCCTCGTCGCGGCGGCCGTCGCGAACCGCGTCGATCATCGGCTTCAATGCCTGCCCGATCAGCGCCTGGCGCGCAGCGTCGAGGCGGCTCGCGAGCGGGCCTTCGTCGCCGTCGTGCGGCATCGACGCGTAGCCGCGCCACGCGGTATCGGCCTTCGCGAGATAGCTCTCGGCCTTCTTGACGAGATCGGGCACTTCCGGCGCTTCCGGATGCAACAGCGCGCGGTCGAGCGTCGTGCGCACGATCGTCAGGTTCAGGCTGGCCGCGGACAGCGCGGTCTTCGCAGCCAGTTGCTGCGTATAGGCCTCGTCGAGCGCGCGGTTCGAGCTCTGCATGCCGGCGAGGCCGATCAGCCCCGAGACGACGAGCAGGATGGCAACGAGGCCCAGCGTGGAGAAAATCCGCGTACGGATCGAGAAACGGGAAAACAGGGCGTTCAGGTTCATGACGGGACGTGAGCGGTGAAAAATGCGGCGGCAATCGGTCTGCAGCACTCTGGATTACGGTTTGCCTGCAGAAAACTTGAGTCCGGCCCCGCTTTCCACGTGATCCCGGTCAATTTTTTGCGCCGGCAATCTACTGTTACGCCTGCAACAGATCAAGGCTGGGCAGAAATTGACTAGTCAATCATCGATAGCTATAGTTCGACACAATTCCCTGCCATGGCAGATATATCAATGACAACCGACACCCTCCTCACTCCGCCGGCCGCTGAAACGGCTCGCCGCGACGCGCCGACCGGGCTGATCGTCGCCGCGCTGCTGCTCGTCATGCTGCTGTCCGCACTCGACCAGACAATCGTGTCGACCGCGCTGCCGACGATCGTCGGCGAGCTCGGCGGACTCGACCAGTTGTCGTGGGTCGTCACCGCGTACCTGCTGTCGTCCACCGTCGTGCTGCCGCTGTACGGCAAGCTCGGCGACCTGTACGGCCGCAAGATCGTGCTGCAGGCAGCGATCGTGCTGTTCCTCGCGGGCTCCGCGCTGTGCGGCGTCGCACAGGACATGACGCAGCTGATCGTGCTGCGCGCGTTGCAGGGGCTCGGCGGCGGCGGCCTGATGGTCGTCACGATGGCCGCGATCGGCGATCTGGTGCCGCCCGATCGCCGCGCGCGTTACCAGGGGATGTTCGGTGGCGTGTATGGCCTCGCGACCATCATCGGCCCGCTGCTCGGCGGCTTCCTGGTCGAGCATCTTTCATGGCGCTGGATCTTCACGATCAACCTGCCGCTCGGCTTTCTCGCGCTCGCGGTGATCGGCGTCGCGTTCCGGCCGCACACCGCGCACGTGAAGCACCGGATCGACTACATGGGCGCCGCGTTCCTCGCCACCGCCCTCACCTGCGTGATCCTGTTCACGAGCGAAGGCGGCTCGCTGCTGCCGTGGACGTCGCCGCAACTGTGGATGACGCTCGTGCTCGGCCTCGTCGCGATCGGCGGCTTCGTTTATGAAGAACGGCTCGCAGCCGAGCCGATCATGCCGCTCGAACTGTTCCGCCATCGCACCTTCGTGCTGGTCAGCCTGATCGGCTTCGTCGTCGGCATCGCGCTGTTCGGCTCGGTCACGTTCATCCCGCTCTACCTGCAGGTCGTGAAGGGCTCGACGCCGTCGCAGGCCGGGATGCAGCTGCTGCCGATGATGGGCGGAATGCTCGTGACGTCGATCGTCAGCGGCCGCCTGATCTCGCGGCTCGGCTCGTACCGGATGTTCCCGATCCTGGGCACGCTGACCGGCGGCATCGCGATGGCGCTGCTGTCGACGCTGACGCTCGATACGCCGCTGCACACGATGTATGCGTACATGGCGCTGCTCGGGATCGGGCTCGGCATGGTGATGCCCGTGCTCACGCTCGCCGTGCAGAACACGGTCGAATTCCGGCACATGGGCGTCGCGACGTCGGGCGCGACGCTGTTCCGCTCGATCGGCGGCTCGCTCGGCGTCGCGGCGTTCGGCGCGCTGTTCTCGCACGGGCTGCAGTCGCGGGTGATGGATGCGCTGCCGGCCGGCACGGAGCTGCCGCCCGCGCTCGGCCCGGCCGCCGTGCACCAGTTGCCGGATGCCGTGCGCGACACGTACCTGCATGCGTTCGCCGGTTCGCTGCATGTCGTCTATCTCGCGGCGGCGACGGTCATCGCGATCGCGTTCGTGCTCGCGTGGTTCGTCGAGGATGCACCGCTGCGCAAGCACAACTGACCGGCCCGCGAATCGCGACGCAGCCACCGGGCCGCATCGCGATGCGCAACCACCCGCCGTTACGGCACCAGCACGACCCCGCCCGTCGTCGCGCGCGACTCCAGCAGCCGGTGCGCATCGGCCGCCTGTTCGAGCGGTAGCCGCGCGCCGATCTCCACGTGCATCCCGCTCGCCAGCCGGTCGAGCGTCGCACGCGCAGCCTTCCGATACCCGTCAACGTCGCGCGCGATGAAGCCGAGCACGCTCGGCCGCGCAAGCGCGATCGACCGCGCCGGCCCCAGTTCGTCGAGATCGAACGTCTGCCGCGCACCGATCGCGGCCACCTGCCCGATACTCGCGACCATCCCGAACGGGCGGATCGCACCGAGCGTACGCATCAGCACGTCGCCGCCGATCCCGTCGATCGCGTAATCGACACCGGCGCCGCCGCCGAACACGCGTGCCGCCGCGACAAAATCCTCCTCGCGATAATCGACGACCGCCTCGGCCCCATGCGTGCGCACGAGCGCGGCCTTCGCGGCCGACCCGACCGTGCCGATCACGCGCGCGCCGAGCGCACGCGCCCACTGCGTCGCCAGCAGCCCGACGCCGCCTGCCGCCGCATGCACGAGCACCGTGTCGCCGGCCCCAACCTGCCGGACACGATGCAGCAGCATGTAGACGGTGATCCCTTTCAGCAGCCCGGCAGCCGCCGCGTCATCGCTCAAGCCGTCGGGGATCGGCAGCACGCGCTCGGCCGGCATCGTGCGCAGGCTTGCGTAGCTGCCGGTCGGCATGCCCGCATACGCGACGCGTTGGCCAGGGACGAGATCCGTCACGCCCGGCCCGACCGCGTCGATCACGCCGGCAGCCTCGACGCCGAGCGCGTCCGGCAGCGCGGGCAACGCATGCGCGCCCGTCCTGAAATAGATGTCGACGAAATTCACGCCGATCGCGGTCTGGCGAATCCGCACTTCGCCGGCACCGAGCGGCGCGACGGGTGCATCGACGCGGCGCAGCACGCTGGCGTCGCCGTAGCGATCGATCCCGATCCGGATGGCGGTGGTGGTTTGGGTCATGACGTTCCTCACAATCGAATGATGTGACACGATCATCCCATCGTGCATAATCGATCGGAATTCCCGGTTATCGCCCATCTACTGTGCAAAATTCGCCCGACCAAGAACCCATACCCGCGTCCGCGCCGCCGATGAGCTGGGACGACGTCCGCTACTTTCTCGCGGTGATGCGCGGCGGCAGCCTGTCGGCCGCCGCGCGGGCGCTGCAGGTTCAGCATTCGACGGTCGCGCGGCGCATCGACGCGCTGGAGTCCGCGCTCGGCATCCGGCTGTTCGACCGGCTGCCGCGCGGCTGGCCGCCGACCGATGAAGGGCTGCACCTCGCCGAGCACGCGAGCCGCCTCGAAGCCGACGCGCATGCGTTCGCGCGCGCCGCCCAGGGTGCCGCGGCACTCGACGGCGTGGTACGCGTATCGGCGTCGCCGGTGTTCGCCAGCCATTTCCTCGCGCCACGGCTCGCCCGCGCGCAGCGCGCGTGGCCGGCGCTACGGATCGACCTGATGGGCGAGATGCATGCGGCGAACCTGTACGCGCGCGAAGCCGATCTCGCGGTGCGGCTGTCGCGGCCGAGCGAACCGGGGCTCGCCGTGCGCCGGCTCGGCACGATGCGTTTCGCACTATGCGCCGCGCCGGAATGGGTCGACGCGCCGCCCGACACCTGGGCGTTCGTCGGCTACGACGACGCGCTCGCGCAAACGCCGCAGCAACAATGGCTCGAACGTTTCGCCGCCGGGCGCCGTTTCGCGTTCGTCACCAACGACCTGGCCGCGCAACATCGCGCGTGCGCGGCGGGCGCCGGTGTCGCGCTGCTGCCCAGGTTTCTCGTCGACGATCCGGCCGCGCACGCCGGTGCGCCGCTCGTCGAGCTGACGGCCGCGCCCCGCTGCGACATCGAGCGAGAAATCTGGCTCGTCGTCCACCCGGACGTGCGCCGGTCGCCGCGCGTGCAGCGCGTCGCGGATGCGATTGCCGACGCGGTTCGCGCGGCGGACGGCCGGCTCTGACGCCCCGGCCTTGTCAGAACCGCTGCTGCAGCCCGGCCATGATCCCCAGCTGGTTCCGCCCCGTGTCGACCGTGCCGCCTGCGGCGACCGCCTTGGCGGCCGTGGCACTGTTCAGCATGTAGCCGACCGACGTGTAGACGCGCGTCCGCTTGGAAAGCTGATGGTTGGCGCGCCCGACCAGCAGCGTCGCGTTCGCGTTCGCGTTGTGCGCAGGCCCGCGTTGCAGATAACGCGAGCCTTGCGCGTCGAACGACACCGCCGGGGTCAGCGTATACGTAGCGCCCGCGAAGAAAATGTCGGTCTGTAAATGGACGGCCGCCGCAACGTTGTTCCGGATCCATCCCGCGCCAAGCTTCGCGCGCCCCATCACCGCGTATCCGTCGACGACGCTGTGCGTGCTCGTATGGGCGCTGCTGTCGAGCGGCGCCGATGCGCCCGCCCCACCGCGCTTCACGTCGTAGGACACCGCGACGCCGAAGCGCGTCGCTTCGTAAGCGACCAGGGCCGTATATTGCCGGCACGCGAGCGGATTGCCCGGCACCTGCCCCGCGCAACCGGTGGCCGAAGGCCCGGCCGGCCCGGCAGCATCGCGGCCGAAGCTGTACGTGCCGCCGATCGTGAGCCCGCGGAACTTCCCCAGGTAGCCGATCGCGTTGTCGCTGCGCGCATTCGGCAGATACGCGTCGAAGCTGCTCGGCGAATGAATGGACGGCCCGATCACGTCGGCGTTGGCAAGCGCGTAGGCCGTCATGTTCATTTGCCTGCCGAGCGTGAGCGTTCCGTAATCGCTGCTCAGCCCCACGTTTGCCTGTCGGCCGAACAGTCGCCCGCCGTAATTGAGCCGACCGGTGCCTGGCTGGAAGCCGTTCTCCAGCACGAAAAACGCCCGGTTGCCGCCACCCAGGTCTTCGGTTCCCTTCACGCCCCACCGCGACGGCAATTCGCCGGTCAGATGCGGCATGCCCACCACCGATCCGCCCCTCCCCGCATGGTTGTAGTACGAAATGCCGGTATCGACGATGCCGTACAGGGTCACGCCGCCTTGCGCATGCGCGATCGACGATGCCGCCGCCAGCGCCCACACGGGCATGCTCCCCTTCATCATCGCCTTCACTGCCCTCGAATCGATATGCATGACTGAATTTCTCCCAAAAGACGAAGGACGCTGCGTTGCCGCGCACGACAGACCGGCGGCCGCGCGCCGGCGCCGCGCCGGTGTGCCATTCAGGACTGCCGGGCGGGCGACGCCTGCGGTTCGCCGGCCGAAGCCGCAAGGCCGTGATGCGACGCCGAGCGCCGATGATCGATCAGGCCGACCGCGACGGCCGCCGCCAGCGCGGGCAATCCGATCGCCATGAAGTTTTGCTCCAGCGGCAGATCGATACCCACCAGCAAACCGATGACGATCGGCGCCAGGATCGCGCCGCTGCGGCCCACGCCCAAGGTCCAGCCGATGCCGGTCGAGCGGATCGCCATCGGGTAGAACTGTCCCGCATACGCGCAGTTGACGATCTGCGTGCCGATCGTCGACGCGCCGGCGAGGCCGACCAGCACGAACAGCAGCGCGGTCGGCATCTTGTAGCCGAGCAGCGTGATCGACACCGCGGCGAGCAGATACATCGACACGAGCACCGTCTTGATCGGAAAGCGATCGGCCAGCCAGCCGCCGCCGATTGCGCCGACCATCGCGCCGGCATTCAGCACCAGCACGAACGTCAACGCGGAGCCGAGGCTGTAGCCGGCGCTCGCCATCAGCCTCGTCAGCCACGAGCTGAGCGCATACACCATGAACAGGCACATGAAGCACGCGATCCAGAACATGACCGTGCTGAAGCCACGACCGTCGTCGAACAGCTGGCGGACCGGCGCGCCGCCCGCCTTGTCGTCGCGCGGAACGACATAACAGTCGCCCGGTTGATACTGGTATGCGGGATCGAGCCGGCGTGCGATCCGCGCGAGGTCGTCGGTCCTGCCGCGCCGGATCAGGAACGGCAGCGATTCCGGCATCCATTTCACGAGCAGCGGAACGAGCAGCACCGGCGCACCCGCGGCAACGAACACGGACTGCCATCCGTACGCCTCGATCATCCCCCTGCCCATCACGGCCGCCAGCATGCCGCCGACCGAATAGCCGCTGAACATCAGCGTCACCAGCGTGCTGCGCACGCGGCGCGGCGCGTACTCGGTCATGTGGGCGATCACGTTCGGCATCACGCCGCCGATGCCGATGCCCGCAACGAAGCGGGCCGCACCGAACAATGCGGGCGTCGGCGCCAGCCCGGCCGCCGCGGTAAAGACGCTGAACAGCGTCAGGCAGGCCGCGATGGCCCAGCGGCGCCCGATCCGCTCGGCGACGGTCCCGAACACGATGTTGCCGAACATCATGCCGAACAGGGCCGAGCTGACCATGAAACCGGCCTGCGCGGGGTTGACGCCCATCTCGTTCATGATCGCCGGCAGCGCGATGCCGGCCACGGCCAGGTCGTAACCGTCGAACACGATGATCAGCGCGCACCAGAACAGCACGACGCCGTGCAGCTTGCCCAGCCGCGCATCGTCCGAGAGCGCCTGCAGGTTGATTTGACGCATGGAGCTTCCTTCCTTTTCCAGAGGGGATTCGGGCCCGGCGGTAGCCGTCGCATGACGCGAGTTCGAACTAATACGATCGATCAACCCATCAATTTAGTAGTTGTACGAATCATTACCGTGAATGCGCCGCGGTTCTCCGGCTGCCGGCGCAGTGTAGGAAGCCACAATGATTTCCACTATCCGGAATTTGCAGGCGGCTCGCGAATTCGATCCGTTTTTCTCGTGCCGCACGCCGTACGCCGCGCGCTATCCGGATTTTTCCCCGGCGAGGATGGGACTATCCGATTCTTGCGAAACTTTCGACAAGCCTGACAAAGATCAATATCATCCTTTCAGGATATCTCGCTCACAAGAGAAACCGATGTGGCACGACGCGCATCCGCGGCCAGCTGATGTGCTGCACGAAAATCGCCACGCAGGAGACGCCCCATGCCCCTCACCCCGAATGCGGACGTGCTGTCCGCGCTGTATCGGAATTGCGTGTTCCGATCCGGCCTGCGCGCGGATGCGCACGAGCAGGTCTCGCTGGAACTGGCCGAGCATGCGCTGCGCTGGAAGCAGGGCGTACCCGACGCAGCGCTTTTCAAGGGGCAACTGAATCACCTGAGCGTCTACGCGCTGCAGTACGGCGCCGAAGTCGAGGTCGCCCCGCGCCCCTTCGACGGCTTTTCGCTGGTCCACACGTCCCTCGCGGGCGGCGCCGAAATCGAGTGCGACGGGCACGTGATGGGCGTGTCCGAAGGGCGCACCGCCGTGCTGGCGCCGACGTCGCGCGTCCGCCTCCGCTGGCGATCCGGCACCCGGCAACTGATCGTCAAGGTGCCCGATTCGCTGATGCACTCGGTCCGCGGCCGCCCGCCCGACGACGCGGCGCCCGGCCTCGCGCCAGGCTTCCTGTTGCCGACGGCGCTTGCGTCGCAATGGGATCTGATTGCGCAGTCGCTGCTCAACGTGCTCGCCGTTGCCGACGACGGCGGCATCCGGGCCGAATGGCGCGACCACTTCGAACGAAGCCTTGCGCTGTTCCTGCTCGTGCATTGCCCGCCGTCGCCCGCTGCTGTGCATGCCGGCCCGGCGCTGCAAGCGCGCGGCGCACCCGCGCAAGCCGGATCGCGCGGCGGCATCCGGCAGATGGACGCGCTGCACGAATTCATCCACGCGCGGCTCTGCGCGCCGATCTCGCTCGAGGATCTCGCCCGCGCGGCCGGCGTCAGCCTGCGGACGCTGAACGTGCTGTGTCGCCGCTATCACGGCGCGACCCCGATGGAGCTGCTGCGCAACATCCGGCTGGACGCCGCGCGCGTGCAGTTGCTGACCGACCCGGTGGCCAGCATCACCGATACGGCGCTGACGTTCGGCTTCGGGCACCTCGGCCGCTTTTCCGCTTACTACTTCGCCCGCTTTGACGAGTTGCCGCGCGACACGCAAAAGAAGCGCGCGCCGAACTGAACGCCGCGGCGCCGGACGCGCGGCCGCCGCTTTACGCGTCACGCAATCGCCCGCATAGTCATGGTTTGCCCGCACCCCGCCCTGCCGCCCCGTCACCATGTCCACCACGCCAGCCACGCCCGCCGCCTGCATCGTCCGTGATTCGACCGACGCCGATCTCGCCGCTATCCATGCAATCTATGCGCACCACGTCCGCCACGGCGTCGCGTCGTTCGAGGAAACACCGCCCGACGCCGCCGAGCTGCGCGCGCGCCGCGACGCGGTACTGGGCCACGGGCTGCCGTATCTCGTCGCCGAATGCGACGGCCGCGTGGCCGGCTACGCCTACGCGACGCCTTACCGCACGCGCAGCGCATACCGCTTCACGATCGAGGATTCGATCTACATCGACGATGCGCAGCGCGGGCGCGGGATCGGCCGCGCACTGCTCGCGGCGCTGATCGCGCGCTGCGAGGCCGGCCCGTGGCGGCAGATGGTCGCGGTCATCGCCGACGGCGGCACGGGCGGTTCGACGTCGCTGCATCGCGCGTTCGGCTTCGAGCCGGCCGGCACGCTGAAGGCGGTCGGCTTCAAGCACGGCCGCTGGATCGACACGGCACTGCTGCAGCGCCCGCTCGGCGACGGCGCACACACGCTCCCCGCCTCGCCCGAGCCCGCCGCGTCGCGCTAGAATGGCCGCATGTCAAAACAGACTCATTCCACCCCTGACGAGGCCGCGGCGGATTCCCGCAACGAGTACACGGTCGACGAACTGGCGCGCGTGTCCGACACGACCGTGCGCAACGTCCGCGCGTACCAGGATCGCGGTTTGCTCGCGCCGCCCGAGAAGCGCGGGCGCGTCGGCATCTACGACGACACGCACGTCGCGCGCCTGAAGCTGATCAACCACCTGCTCGCGCGCGGCTATACGCTGTCGAACATCCAGGACCTGATCAAGGCGATCGACGAAGGCCACGACCTGCGCTCGATCCTCGGCCTCGAAAACGCGATCGGCGGCCGTTGGTCGCATGAACTGCCGAAGACCTATTCGCTCGCCGCGCTCGCACAGATGTTCGGCCCGCAGGCCACCACGCAGCTTTCGCGCGTGACCGAGCTCGGGCTGCTCGAACGGCGCGGCCTGTCATTCGTCGCGAAGAGCCCGGCGCTGCTCGAGGCGGCGGCCGCGATGACGAAGGAAGGCATCCCGCCGCGCGAACTGCTCGACGTGATCAGCCTCGCGCGGCCGCACTTCGACGCGATCGCGCGGCTGCTCGTCGATCTCGTCGTGAAGCGGCTCGACCGCTACGACGCCGGCACGCTGCCGCCCGCCACCGACGTGCCCGAACTGGTCGACGCGATCTGGCGCCTGCGCCCGCTCGCGGCCGTGTTCGTCGAAGGCGAGACGAACCGCGCGCTGGAAACCGCGGCGAGCGCGTATCTCGGCGGCCGCGTCGCGACGATCCTCGACAAGAAGCTCAGCGACGAAGCGGCGCGCCAGTCCGGTACGCCCGATACGCAAGACGACGGCGACAAAGCATAGGGCCGCCGCCGTCATATTCTTATCGGCAATGCTTCGTTTGCGGGTGCGATCGCTCATGCGACGATTCTTCCAACCGAGCGGCACCGCCGCTCGCCCGAAGACGTTTCGCATGGAGTCCGTTCGATGATTGGTTTCACCCGCTGGATCACCCGCACCGCCGCCGTCGCGCTCGTTGCGCTCGTCACGCTGTCCGCCACGTCGGCCTTCGCGCAGGGCGACACCGGTAAGGTCGTGCGCATCGGCTATCAAAAGGCCGGCCTGCTGTCGATCATCAAGGCGCAAGGCTCGCTCGAAGCACGGCTCAAGCCGCTTGGCTACAACGTCCAGTGGTTCGAATTCCCGGCCGGCCCGCAACTGCTCGAAGCGCTGAACGCGAACAGCATCGACTTCGGCTATACGGGCGCACCGCCGCCGGTGTTCGCGCAGGCAGCGGGCGTGCGCTTCGTGTACGTCGGCGCGGAACCGCCGTCGCCGCACAACGAAGCCGTATTCGTGAAGGCCGATTCGCCGATCCGCTCGCTCGCCGAACTGCGCGGCAAGAAGGTCGCGCTGCAGAAAGGCTCGAGCGCGAACTACCTGCTGCTGGTGGCGCTGAAGAAGGCCGGCGTGCGCTACGACGAAATCCGCCCCGTGTACCTGCCGCCCGCCGACGCGCGCGCCGCGTTCGAAAGCGGCAATGTCGACGCGTGGGCCGTCTGGGATCCGTATTACGCGGCCGCGCAGCATTCGCTGAAGATCCGCACGTTGTCCGACTACACGGGCCTCACGCCGGCGAACAACTTCTACGAGGCGACACGGGACTTCGCGGAGCAGCATGGCGACGTGGTCGGCGCGATCCTGAAACAGGCGCGGGAGACGGGACTGTGGGTCAACGGGCATTCGGCCGAAACCGCCGCGCTGATCGCGCCGAAAGTCGGGCTGCCGCTTGCGCTCGTCGAGACGTGGATCAAGCGCGTGCCGTTCGGCGCGGTGCCAGTCGACGAGAAGATCGTCGCGGTTCAGCAGGGCGTTGCCGATGCGTTTTATGGGGCTAAGCTGATTCCGCAGAAGCTGAGCGTTGCTGATAATGCCTGGAGCGACAAGCGGGTGGCGACGGCGTTGGCGGCGAAGTAACGCGCGACGCAGCGCAGTGCGCACTCATTCGAGAAAGGCCGACGGGCACCCTGCCCGTCGGCCTTTTTTGGTTCGTCTGAAATGTTCGCGAAGCGCGGGCCGAACCGTCGACGTTCGGCCACGAGCAACCGTTCCCGGCCATCACGTTGCAGCAGTCGAGGCGCATCGACTTGCCGGCATTCGACTCATGCGGCACCTCCCGCAAACCTTTCGGCCAGCCGCTCCCGGTCGAATGCTTCGACAACGAAGTCGACAAACACGCGTGTTTTCGCCGGCAGCAGCGTTCGCGTCGCGTAATAGATCGAAATCGCGCCGGCGTCCACGTACCAGCGCGGCAGCAATCGAACGAGTTCCCCCCGTTCGATTGACGACAGTACGTCCGACACGGACAGCAGCGCGACGCCCAGCCCAAGCATTGCCGCTTCACGCATTGCCGCCGGGTCGTTGACCACGATGGTCTCGCCGAGCAGCGCTGGCATTTCAACGCCTGCCGGGCCGCGCATCGTCCGGTGACGCACGCGGCCGGTGCGGCTCGAACGCATCACGATGCCGCCGAGCGCCGCCAAATCTCCAGGATCGGTTGGCGGTGGGCGGCCAGCCATGTAGGCCGGAGACGCGACCGCCACGAGATGCGCAGGCGCCAGCGGGCGAGACACGACGCCCGGTGCGAGATCGAATCCGCCACCGAGCGCCGCGTCGTATCCCTCCGCAATCAGGTCGACCTGCCGGTTCTCGAAGTACCAATCCGGGCGAACCATCGGATAGCGAGCGAGAAACGCCGGCAGCAGCGGCATCACGTACGTCATGCCGAACGTCGGCGCCATGCTGACTTTCAGCGCGCCAGCCGGCTCGCTGCGATCGGTCGAGACGGACGCGATCGCGGCCTGCAGCGCATCCAGATTGCCGCCGATTTCCACGAGAAAACGCGCACCCGCCTCGGTCAGCGTGAGCTTGCGCGTCGAGCGCTGGAACAGCCGCACGCCGAGATTGCGTTCCAGCAGCGCAACGTTGCGACTGACCGCTGCGGGTGTCAGCGCAAGACGCCGCGCGGCCGCGGAGAAGCTGCCCGTTTCGGCGCTGCGCACGAACGATTCGAGGTTGGCGAGCGTTTCCATGCGTGAATCTTAAAGCATTGCTTGAAAATAATTCAAACAATTACCCACTAATCGTCAAGCAATAACGGCGGCAACATTCGCTCACCTGATCTTGGAGAGCGAACGTCAGCTGTTCCTCCCCTCGTCGACACAGGCATCGGCGTTATCACCTGATTCATCCACTTTCACCAGGAGCATCGTCATGAACACCATCGGTATCATCGGAGCAGGCGCCATCGGGTCCGCGTTCGCGAAAGCGCTGGCGGGCAAAGGCATCGAAGCCATCATCGCGAACAGCCGGGGCCCGGATTCGCTCGCGGATCTCGCACGCGAACTCGGCCCGTCAATCACGCCGGGAACCCGGGAGCAAGCGGCCGCGCAGGACATCGTCCTCGTCGCGGTGAACTGGGCGAAGCTGCCGTCCGCCCTCTCCGGGTTGCCGGATTTCGGCGGACGCATCGTGATCGACGCGAACAACCCGATCGAGGCGCCGCGGTTCGAACCCGCCGAATTGCATGGCCGAACGTCGAGCGCGGTATTCGCGGACCTCGTGCCGGGCGCACGCGTCGTGAAGGCGTTCAATCATCTGCCGGCGCACCTCCTTTCCGACGATCCACAGGCCGAGGGCGGACACCGCGTGCTGTTCTTCGCGGGAGACGACGAGCACGCGAAATCGGTTGTGGGCGGACTGATCGGGCGGCTCGGCTTCTTCGGCATCGACCTGGGTTTGCTCGAAGACGGAGGGCGCCTCGTGCAAATCCCGGGCGGCCCGTTGCCGGTGCTGAATCTCGTCAAATTCGGCTAGCCACCGAGGGGGGCGCCGCGCCTTTGCGCAAGATCCCGGGTGTTTTCTGCCGGCGGCCGCACGGGTGCGCAAACGGGCGCCCCTGTTCCGGCTTCGCGCAAGACTGCTACGGGTCGAGGCTGTGTGAAAACGCTGGCCGAATGCTCCATTCGAAAATTCGGCCCTTCAGATCGCACTGTATTGGCTTGGTAGCAACCTGGGAGGGGTGAGGCGGCCCCCCGAAACCGGCTGGTTTTGCGTTTCCACACAGCCTCGGTCGGAGAGCGCCAATCACGGTATTCCGCGAGTCGCTCTTTTACAGGCACCGCGGGAAGCCACGCAAAACGCATGAAAAAAGGCCGGCGGACAAATTACCCGCCGGCCTTTTGCATTGCATGACCACGCGCACCCGTTTACTTCAGGGCCCCCGCCACCTTCTTCTGCCGCCACAGGCACAGCAAATCGCAAGCGACATGCGCCGCGGCGATCGCGGTGATATCCGCGTGATCGTAAGCCGGTGCAACCTCGACCACATCCGCGCCGACCAGATTCACCGCCCCGAGCCCGCGCACGATCGCCAGCGCCTGCGCGGACGACAACCCGCCCGCGACCGGCGTCCCCGTGCCGGGCGCAAACGCCGGATCGAGGCAGTCGATGTCGAACGTCAGGTAAGCGGGCCGCGCACCGACGATCTCGACGATCCGCTCGACCGCCGCGCGCGGACCGTGGTCGTGCACCCACGCGGCATCGAGCCGCTCGATCCCGAGAAAGTCGTCGTTCCACGTGCGGATGCCGACCTGTACCGACGTCGCCGGGTCGATCAGCCCTTCCTTCACCGCCTTGTAGAACATCGTCCCGTGATTGAGGCTGTCCGGATCGTCGTCGGCCCACGTATCGCAGTGCGCGTCGAAATGAATCAGCGACAGCGGCTTGCCGTAGCGCTCCGCGTGCGCGACCAGCAGCGGATACGTGATGTAGTGATCGCCGCCGAGTGTCAGCATCTTCGCGCCCGAGCGCAGGATCGTGCGCGCATGCTCGACGATCGCGGGCTTGATCGACAGCGGGTTGTGCGCGTCGAACCAGCAATCGCCGTAGTCGACGGCCGCGAGATCGTCGAACGGGTTGAAACCCCACGGATACGGATGAAGCTCCGCGAGCTGCACGCTCGCCGCGCGAATCGCGGCCGGGCCGAGCCGCGCGCCGGAGCGATAGGTCGTTGCAAGGTCGAGCGGCACGCCGGAGATCGCGACGTCGACGCCGTCGAGCGCGCGCGAATAGTTGCGGCGCATGAAAGACAGCACGCCCGCATAGGTGTTTTCGATCGAGGAGCCGTACGGCGTCGTGCGACGGATCGCGCCGTCGCCGTGGAGAAGTTCGGTCATGGTCGGACCATTTTTTCGTGGGGGCCGGCCTTACCTCGCGCTGCGTCAGCGCAAGGAAGCACGGCATGGATTCATCGGGCACGCATCGGCTTGCGCATCCTGTCGCGCGGCCGAGCGGGACAACGACAACTGCAACTGCAACGACAACGGCAACGGCAACGGCAATGGCAACGGCAACGGCAATACCGCGGCGATCATAACAAGCCGAATTGATGTCGTTGCCCCGGTTCAGCCGGGGCAACGCATCGAAGAAACCGGGCGACGGAGTGCGCCCGACGGCGCCGGCTCGTCGCAGTCGCAGCGCAATCGCCTGCGCGTACCATCGTTGGCCGCGTCCTAGAAGGATTCGGCGGTTTTCCCACGTCCTTTCTTCCGGATAATGGCCGACAGCCGCGCCCACGACCGTGCGCCGTCCACCGCAGACAACAACAAACCGGAGACACCCGCCTTGATCGCCACGCTTCCCGCCACCTACCGCCGGCTCTGGCCGCTCGCCGTCGCCGCCGCGCTGCTGTACGGGCTCTCGCTCGCCGCCGCGCCCTATCCCGGCCAGGCCGCCGCGAAAGCCGCGATGGGGATCCTGCTGCTCGCGGCGGGCAGCACCTGCGGCGCGCCGCGCGAACGCGCGTGGCTGTGCGCGGCGCTCGTGACGGCCGTGCTCGGCGACGTGCTGCTCGCGCTGCCCGACTGGCCGCTGTCGTTCGTGCTGGGCCTCGGCGCGTTCCTGCTTACGCACCTGTGCTATTGCGCGATCTTCATGCGCTGGCGCGCACGGCCGCACGGCTGGCGCATCGTCGCGCTCGTCGGGCTGTGGATCGCCGCCCCTGCTTTCTACATAGCGTTCTTCCCGCACCTCGGCGAGCTGCTGGCACCCGTCGCCGTCTACATGCTCGTGCTGTGCGTGATGGCGAGCTTCGCGCTCGCCGCCCGCACGCGTGGCCCGCTGGTGGCCATCGGCAGCCTGATCTTCGTCGGCTCCGACACGCTGATCGGCGTCGGCCGGTTCCTCGGCGGCTTTCCGGGTATCGACTACCTGATCTGGGGCCTCTACGCGCTCGCACAGGTCACGATCGTGGCCGGGGTTTTCCATGAGACGGCCGCCCGAACGATCCGTCCCTGATACTGTTTCAAACAGACCGCCGCGCGCCGGCGGTCTCGTCTGCGCCCTCTCTCGCCCTGTCGACGGCCTTTTCCGCGCATCCCGCAATACGGAAACCGGCCCGTTCCAAACCCCGCTCAGCCTTTTCCCGTCTGGTTTCCGGCCCTTAGAGCGCCGCTTCTAGCCTCTTGCGGTTTCCGGGTTCACCCACTATCGTTACATCAAACAATGTAACATTCGAAAATGAGCCAAATCGGAGACACCCGGATGAATGCTCGCACGTTGCCTTTCGGTCCACCCGGCCACGACGGCCAGGACGAAACCATCGACATCGCCATCATCGGCACCGGCTTCGCCGGCATCGGCATGGCGATCCGCCTGCGGCAAACAGGCGTGACCGACTTCGTCGTCCTCGAGAAGGCCGCGTCGGTCGGCGGCACGTGGCGCGACAATCATTACCCCGGGTGTGCATGCGACGTGCAATCGCACGTCTATTCGTTCTCGTTCGCGCCGAACCCGCGCTGGACGCGCATGTTCGCGCCGCAGCCGGAGATCCGCGCCTATCTGGAAGACTGCGTGCAGCGCTTCGGCGTCGGCCCGCACCTGCGCCTGAACCACGAGCTGCAACGCGCCGAGTACGACGAGGCCGCGCAACGCTGGCGCCTCACGTTCGCGAACGGCAAGCGGCTGTCGGCACGCGTGCTGGTGTCCGGGATGGGCGGCCTGTCGCGCGCCGCGCTGCCGTCGATTCCCGGCGTCGAGACCTTCAAGGGCCGTGCGTTCCATTCGCAGCACTGGGATCATGACTATGCGCTCGAAGGCAAGCGCGTCGCGGTGATCGGCACAGGCGCGAGCGCCATCCAGTTCGTGCCGCAGATTGCACCGCGCGTGAAGGAACTCGCGCTGTTCCAGCGCACGCCGCCGTGGATCATGCCGAAGCCCGACCGCAACCTGACCGGGCTCGAGAAGTGGCTGTTCCGCACGCTGCCGTTCACGCAGAAGGCGGTGCGCAGCGGCATCTACTGGATGCTCGAATCGCGCGTGCTCGGCTTCGCGATTCATCCGTCGCTGATGAAGAACGTGCAGAAGCTCGCGCTGCGCCACATCCGCAAGCAGATTCCCGATCCGGAGCTGCGCAAGACCGTCACGCCGGACTACACGCTCGGCTGCAAGCGCGTGCTGATCTCGAACGACTACTATCCGGCGCTGTCGCGCAAGAACGTCGACGTGATCACGACCGGCATCGACCACATCGAAGCCGACGCGGTCGTGACGACCGACGGCAAGCGCCATGAAGTCGACTGCCTGATCTACGGCACCGGCTTCCAGGTGGCCGATCCGTTCCCGCGCGGCGCGATCGTCGGCCGCGGCGGGCTCGACATCGTCGACGCATGGCGCGACGGCGCGCATGCGTATCTCGGCTCGACGCTGCCCGGCTACCCGAACTTCTTCATGATCGTCGGCCCGAACACGGGCCTCGGCCACAACTCGATGGTGTTCATGATCGAGTCGCAGATCGAGTACATCCTCGGTGCGCTGAAGGCGATGCACCGCGAGCGCGCGGATGCGATCGAGGTGCGCCCGCTCGTCGAGGCGCAGTTCAACAGCGACCTGCAGGGCCGGCTCAAGAAGGCGATCTGGTCGACCGGCGGCTGCAAGAGCTGGTACCTCGATCCGCGCACGGGCAAGAACACGACGCTGTGGCCGGGCTTCACGTGGCGCTTCCGCCAGGCGACCGCGCACTTCTCGATCGCCGATTACCACGCGTATCGCGCGCCGCAACATGACACGGCCGCGCGGCCCGCCGCCGCGCCGGCCGCTGCCGCTTCCGCCTCCACTTCCGCCGAAGCGGCCTGAGCCAGACAAGGAGCAACCGACATGAGAGATTTCGCCAACAAGGTCGCCGCGATCACGGGTGCCGGCTCGGGCATGGGCCGCTCGCTCGCGATCCAGCTCGCGCAGGCTGGCTGCCAGGTATCGCTCGCCGACAAGAACGGCGTGGGCCTCGCGGAAACCGAACGGATCGTCCGCGCGATCGCGCCGAACGTGCGGGTATCGACGCGCGTGCTGGACGTCGGCGACCGCGATGCGATGTTCGCGTGGGCCGACGACACCGCGAAGGAACACGGCAAGGTCAACCTGATCTTCAACAACGCGGGCGTCGCGCTGTCGAGCACGATCGAAGGCATGGAATACAGCGATCTCGAGTGGATCGTGAACATCAATTTCTGGGGTGTCGTGCACGGCACGAAGGCATTCCTGCCGCACCTGAAGGCATCGGGCGACGGCCACGTGATCAACACGTCGAGCCTGTTCGGGATCTTCGCGCAACCGGGCATGAGCGGCTACAACGCGACCAAGTTCGCGGTGCGCGGCTTCACCGAATCGCTGCGCCAGGAACTCGACATGATGAAGTGCGGCGTGTCGGCGACCTGCGTGCATCCGGGCGGCATCCGCACGAACATCGCGCAGGCGAGCCGCGTATCGAAGAACATGGTCGGCTTCATGGTCGCGAGCGAGCAGCAAGGCCGCGACACGTTCGAGAAGTTCTTCATCACGACCGCCGACGATGCCGCGCGCACGATCCTCTCGGGCGTGCGCAAGAACAAGCGCCGCGTGCTGATCGGCCGCGACGCGAAGGCCGGCGACTGGATGGCGCGCGTGCTGCCGTCCGCGTACCAGGCGCTCGTCGTGCTCGCGACGCGCCGCGAGGCAGCGAAGGCTCGACGCGCAGCCCGCGGCACGCCGGCGCCGGCGCCCGCACCGCTGCACGCCACCTACAACAATGCAGGCAATCAGGGAGGAGAACAATCATGACGACCCCGAACATGATGCCCGTGCGACGCGACATCCGTTTCGCGCTGCCCCCCGAACGCGCGCGCGACTGGCACGTGCAGGGCGTGCCGGTCACGCACTTCATGAACGCGCTGTCGCTGCTGTTCCCGGCCGGCGAACGCTTCTTCATGGATTCGGTGCGCAACTACCGCGACCGGATCGAGGATCCCGAGCTGAAGAAACAGGTGCTCGGCTTCATCGGCCAGGAAGCGATGCATACGCGCGAGCACATCGAATACAACGACCTGCTGCAGTCGTCGGGCCTGCCCGCACACAAGCTCGACAAGCGCCTGTGGACGATCCTCGGCTGGTTCAAGAAGGCGCTGCCGCATTCGATGCAGCTCGCGATCACGATCGCGCTCGAGCACTACACGGCGATCCTCGCGAACCAGCTGCTGTCGGGCCACGAACACCGGATCGACGGCTCGGTCGAAGGCTACCAGCAGATGTGGATGTGGCATGCGATGGAGGAAACCGAGCACAAGGCCGTGTCGTACGACGTATGGACCACCGTGATGAAGCCGAGCCTCGGCAGCTACCTGCTGCGCACGGGCACGATGCTGACGACCACCGTGTTCTTCTGGACGATCGTGTTTGACTTCCACGTGCGCCTGATGCGCGCGCACCGTCGCGAACACGGCAAGTTCGGCGGCATGTGGCGCCTCGTGAAGTACCTGTACAGCCCGAAGCACGGCGTGTTCCCGAGCATCGCGCGCGAATGGCTCGACTACTTCCGCCCGGGCTTCCACCCGTGGGACCACGACAACCACCAGTACCTGCAGGGGCTCGACACGCTGCTCGAGAACATCGACGCGACCAACGCGCGCTACGCCGCGCAAGCCGCCCCGCGCCGCGTGCCGCTGCACCCGGTCCCGCAGGCATGACGCCATGGCGCGCGCCCACGAGATGCTGACCGTCCAGTCCGGCGACGTGAAACTCGCCGTCTACGTGAGCGGGTCGCGTCGCGCCCCGCCGCTGATCCTCGTGCACGGCTACCCCGATTCGGCGGCCGTGTGGGCGCCGATCCGCGCGCGGCTCGCGAAGCGCTACCGCGTGATCGCGTACGACGTGCGCGGCGCCGGCGCGTCCGATGCGCCGCGCCGCCGCGCCGACTACACGCTCGAGCGGCTCGCCGGCGACCTGAAAGCGGTGGCCGATGCGACCTGCGGCGGCCGGCCGTTCCATCTCGTCGGCCACGACTGGGGCTCGATCCAGTGCTGGGAAGCCGTCACTGATCCCGCGTTCCGCGGCCGGATCGCGTCGTACACGTCGATCTCGGGCCCGTGCCTCGATCACGTGTTCCGCGCGAAGATGCGGCTCAAGCAGAGCCTGAAGTCGTGGTACATCGCGTTCTTTCACCTGCCGGTCGTGCCGTCGCTGGTATGGCGGCTCGGCGGTGCGGCGCTGTGGCCGCGCTGGCTGCAGATCACCGAACGCGTGCGCGCCGAGCGCGACCCCGTGCAACTGAAGAACGCGCTGAACGGCCTGCAGCTTTACCGCGCGAACTTCCTTGCGCGGGCGCACAAGCCGCGCGAACGCTATGCACAGGCTCCGGTGCAGATCCTCGTGCCGGTGCGCGATCGTTATGTCACGCCCGAGATGTCGGTCGACCTCGACCGCTGGCTCGGCGACCACGTGCGCGAGGAAATCGATGGCACGCACTGGATCGTGCTGCGCCACCCGGACATGATCGCGTCGCGCATCGACCGCTTCGCGTCCGCGCAGGAGCGGCCGGCCGTCGCGAACGCGGTGGTTCAGCGGCCCGTCGGCGCCGGCAGGCGTCTGAACAGCGTCTCGTAGTCGATCACGAGCCCGTCGTCGTCGATGTCCATCTCGGCCGTGAAATTCCGGAAGATGCCTTCGTAGCGGTAACGCCGGCCCGGCTCGATGCACGCGTAAGCCTGCTTGACCAGCGTGACCTTCAGGTCCGGCGTCGAGACATACGCAACGTCGATCGGCCGCCGCTCGCCGCGCGCGAGCCCCAGGCGGCCGATCGGCAGCGAATTCGTGAACGGCGTCGCCGCGATGTCGATGTCGATGCAGCCGTCCAGTTCCGGCAGCGCACGGCCCGCGCCGTCGCGCCAATGGCCTTCGCCGTCGCCGCGCAGCTCGAGCGTGCCGCCACCCATCACCTTGAGCACCGCATACGTCACACGCCAGCGCGCGTCGCACTCGACGCGATACGCGAGCCCATACGCGCGGCCGTAACGCTGGCCGACCACCGCGCTTTCGACGACGATCCCGCCGCCGCTCTGGTCGAACGTCAGATGTTCGACCCCGTCGCCTTCAAGCGACGCCCATCGCACTTCACGCATCGTTTCGCCTCCCGATGCCCCCAATGCGGGGCACTGTCGCACGAATCCACCGACGAAAACGCCAGTGGATGCCCGAATTCGCCAACCACGGAGCGTTCGCCTCGGAAAACGCCAACGCGGCGCCCGTCAAGCATGGCCGACCGTCCGCATTCCCCATTTCGGGGCACCGCCGACAAATCCTGACTATCCAGAATTCCCTATTCCGGTGCATCGGATTGTGTCCTATGCTCGCGGCTCGTCCTGTTCCGCCGCCATCATGTCTACCGCCCGCTCCGCCTCGCCGTCGATCGACCTGCGCATTCTGCTGCGCGGCATCGGTCAGATCGTACTGCAGGCGAACGCGCTCACCGGCGCGCTGCTGCTCGCCGCGCTGGCGCTGACCGACCTGCGGCTCGCGTGCGCGGCGCTGCTCGGCTCGGCCGCCGCCAGCATGACCGCCGTGCTGACGGGCGCCGAGCGCCACGACGTCGAACAGGGGCTGCACGGCTTCAACGGCGCGCTCGCCGCGCTGATCGCGGTGCTGTTCGTGCCCGATTCGCTTGCCGCCGTCGCGCTGGCGCCGCTGGCCGCGATCGGTGCGGCACTCGTGCAGCGCGCGATGCGCACGCCGCTCGCCCGCTGGCGCCAGTGCCCGTATTCGAGCCCGTGCCTCGTCGTCACCGCGCTGTGGCTGCCGTTTGTCGCACTGCAACACGCAACCGATGCGACGACCGGTGCGACACTGACGCCTTCGTCCGTCACCGACGCGCTGCTGTCTGGCGTCGCGCAGACCACCTTCGCACAAGGCGCGTGGGCCGGCGCACTGATCGTCGTCGGCCTTGCCCTTGCATCGCGCCGCGCGGCCGCATTCGCGCTCGGCGGCGCGATCGTGTCGACCGTGCTGCTGGTCGCGCTCGGCGCGAACGGCGCGCTGTTCGCCGACGGCCTGCTCGGCTTCAACGGCGCGCTCGCCGCACTGGCGCTGATGCCGCGCGGCCCGCGCGCGGCACTTGCCGCCGCCGCACTCGCCGCGCTGATCCAGTGGCTCGCGATGCGCGCCGGCATCCCCGTGTTCACGGCCCCGTTCGCGCTTGCGTCGTGGGTGACCGTAGCCGTCGCGCGCCGCCTCACCTTCGGAGAACCCGATGTCGTCATTCGCACACCGTCCTGAAGCCGTGAAACCTGGCGGCCCGATCTCGGACGCCGAACGCCAAATGCGCGTCGATCTCGCCGCCGCCTACCGGCTCGTCGCGCTGAACGGCTGGGACGACCTGATCTACACGCACCTTTCCGCAACCGTGCCCGGCGAGCCCGGCCACTTCCTGATCAACCCGTTCGGCCTGACGTTCGACGAGGTCCGCGCATCGAACCTCGTGAAGATCGACCTCGCCGGCAACCGGATCGGCGACAGCGAGCACGCGGTCAACGTGACCGGCTTTGCGCTGCACGCGGCCGTGCATGCCGCACGTGCCGACGCCGTCTGCGTGATGCATCTGCACAATACGGCCGGCATCGCCGTATCGATCCAGCACGACGGGCTGCTGCCCGCGTCGCAGCACGCGCTGCGCTTTCACGGCGACCTCGCGTACCACGACTACGAGGCGCTCGCGTTCTCGCCGGCCGAAGGCACGCGGCTGACCGCGAGCCTCGGCGCGAAATCCGCGATGCTGCTGCGCAACCACGGCACACTGACGGTCGGCCGCACCGTGGCCGAAGCCTATGTGCTGATGGATACGCTGATCAAGGCGTGCGACATCCAGGTGCGCGCGCAGGCCGGCGGCGGGCCGCTCGTGCTGCCCGATCCGGCCGTGGCCGACCGCACCGCCGAACAGCTGCGCGACGGCGGCGCGATCGAAGGTGAGCTGGAATGGCCGGCGCTGCTGCGTCGGCTCGACCGGATCGATCCGTCGTATCGCGACTGACGCCGCATCCGCGTTGCATCCGCATTCAACCCAATCGTTCAATCCCAACCGGAGCACTTGTCATGCCGACTTTCAATATCCAGCTGTTCGAAGGCCGCACCGTCGAACAGAAGCGCGAATTCGTCGAAGCAATCACGCGCGTCACGTGCGAGACGCTCGGCTGCGAGCCGGGCTCGGTCGACATCATTCTCACCGACGTGAAGAAGGAGAACTGGGCGACGGCCGGGAAGCTGTGGAGCGACGAGCGCTGAGCGTCACAACCGGCGATGCCTGAACGCCCGCCTGCATCGCACTGATTCATCTCCTGCGGCGCCCGCCGGGCGGCACTGCAGGCGGCCTCCTCCTTCGCCTCCCGTTGTGCGCGTGCACATCGCTTTGTCACGCAATCGGTGCATATAATGCGCCTCAGACGCAGCAGCCGATGGCCACCCGACGAGGAGACCGCCATGGAAGCGAAGAACGAGGAAGTCGTCGCACACCTGCTCTCGGACGTCGTCGAATTCGCGCGCGGGCGCCTGCCCGAAGCCACCTTCCGGATCGTCGAACCCTTCCTGCGTCACTACTACGATTTCGTCGATGCCGACGATCTGCAGAGCCGCAGCATCGCCGATCTCTACGGCGCCGCGATGGCGCACTGGCAGACCGCCCAGAAATTCGTGCCCGGCAGCGAACGGCTGCGCGTGTACAACCCGATCCTCGAACAGCACGGCTGGCATTCCGACCACACGGTCATCGAGATCGTCAACGACGACATGCCGTTCCTCGTCGATTCCGTGACGATGGCCGTCAACCGCCTCGGGCTCGCACTGCATTCGGCACTGCACCCGGTATTCCGCATCTGGCGCGGCACCGACGGCGGCATCGAGCGCGTCAATGCGGGCGGCGCGACGCCCGGCGACGGCCAGTCGCAGCTCGCGTCGTTCATCCATTTCGAAGTCGATCGCTGCGGCGATGCCGCGCTGCTCAACACGTTGCGCAACGACATCGCGCATGTGCTTGGCGACGTGCGCGCATCGGTGGAAGACTGGCCGAAGATCGTCGAGATCGCCCGCGCGACGATCAAGGAAATGAAAGCGCGCGAATCGACCGCGGAAGACATCGAGGCGCGCGCGTTCCTCGAATGGATGGCCGCCGATCACTTCACGTTCCTCGGCCAGCGCGACTACGCGCTCGTGTCCGACGGCACGGGCTTCGGGCTGCGCGGCATCGAGGGCACCGGCTTCGGCATCCTGCGCGAATCGCTGCGCACGTCCGGCGCCCCCGACGTCACGCCGCTGCCGCAGGCCGCCGCCGACATCATCACCGGCTCCTGGCCGATTTTCCTGACCAAGGCGAACTCGCGCGCGACCGTGCACCGGCCCGGCTATCTCGACTACGTCGGCGTGAAACTCGTCGGCCCCGACGGCAAGGTCGCCGGCGAGCGCCGCTTCATCGGGCTCTATACGTCGACCGCCTACATGGTGTCGAGCGCCGAGATCCCGATCGTGCGCCGCAAGTGCGCGAACATCGTGCGGCGCGCAGGCTTCCTGCCGAAGGGGCATCTCGGCAAGTCGCTCGTGACGGTGCTCGAAACCTATCCGCGCGACGAGCTGTTCCAGGCCGACGAAGACCAGCTCTACGACATCGCGCTCGGCGTCCTGCGGCTGCAGGAACACCAGCGCACGCGCCTGTTCGTGCGCCGCGACCGGTTCGACCGCTTCGTGTCGTGCCTCGTGTACGTGCCGCGCGACAAGTACAACACCGACCTGCGCCGGCGCATCGCGAAGCTGCTCGTCGATGCGTACAACGGCGTGAACGTCGAATTCACGCCGCTGCTGTCGGAATCGGCGATCGCGCGCATTCATTTCGTCGTGCACGCGGAACCCGGCACGATGCCCGACGTCGACACGCGCGAGCTCGAAACGCGGCTCGTGCAGGTCACGCGCCGCTGGCAGGACGATCTCGCCGACGCGCTGCTCGACGTATTCGGCGAAGAGCAAGGCAACCGCCTGCTGCAGCGCTATGCCGATTCGTTCCCGGCCGGCTATCGCGACGACTATCCGGCACGCACGGCCGTGCGCGACATCGAATTGATCGAGCGCGTGAAGGATTCGGGGCAACTCGCGATGAACCTGTACCGGCCGATCGAGGCCGAGGCGCGTGCGTTCCGCTTCAAGGTCTATCGCGCGGGCGACCCGATCGCGCTGTCGCGCAGCCTGCCGATGCTCGAGCATCTGGGCGTGCGCGTGGACGAGGAGCGGCCGTACCGGATCCAGACGCAGGACGCTGCGCACGCATGGGTACACGATTTCGGCCTCGAGCTCGCGGACGACACCGAGTTCGACATCGAGCGCGTGAAAGGCCTGTTCGAGGATGCGTTCGACCAGATCTGGAGCGGCCGGATCGAGAACGACGACTTCAACCGCCTCGTGCTGCGCGCCCACCTGAGCGCGCGCGAAGTGACGATCCTGCGCGCGTATGCGAAGTATCTGCGGCAAGTCGGCTCGACCTTCAGCGACGCGTATATCGAGCGCGCACTGACCGGCAACCCGGCGATCGCACGGCAGCTCGTCGAGCTATTCCTGCTGCGCTTCGACCCGGCCACCGGCGACACGCGCGACGTACAGGCCGAGCGGCTGCTGAAAGCGATCGAAGGCGCGCTCGACCAGGTGCCTAACCTCGACGAGGACCGCATCCTGCGCCAGTTCCTCGGCGTGATCAACGCAACCGAGCGCACGAACTACTTCCTGCTCGACGCGAACGGCGAATCGAAACCGTACCTGTCGTTCAAGTTCAATCCGGCCAAGGTGCCCGGCCTGCCCGAACCGAAGCCGATGTTCGAGATCTGGGTGTATTCGCCGCGTGTCGAGGGCGTGCACCTGCGCGGCGGGCGGGTCGCGCGCGGCGGCCTGCGCTGGTCGGATCGCCGCGAGGATTTCCGTACCGAAGTGCTCGGGCTGATGAAGGCGCAGATGGTGAAGAACGTCGTGATCGTGCCGGTCGGCTCGAAAGGCGGCTTCGTCGTGAAGAACCCGCCGCCGCCGAGCGATCGCGAAGCGTGGATGCGCGAAGGCATCGCGTGCTACCAGACCTTCCTGCGCGGCCTGCTCGACCTGACCGACAACCTGGCCGGCAACGCGATCGTGCCGCCGCCCGACGTGGTGCGGCACGACCCCGACGATCCGTACCTGGTCGTGGCCGCCGACAAGGGCACGGCCACCTTCTCCGACTACGCGAACGCGATCTCGCGCGAATACGGCTTCTGGCTCGACGACGCGTTCGCGTCCGGCGGCTCGGTCGGCTACGACCACAAGAAGATGGCGATCACCGCGCGCGGCGCGTGGGAATCGGTGAAGCGGCACTTCCGCGAGATGGGCATCGATACGCAGACGACCGACTTCACGGTGGTCGGCGTCGGCGACATGTCGGGCGACGTGTTCGGCAACGGGATGCTGCTGTCGCCGCACATCCGGCTCGTCGCCGCGTTCGATCACCGGCACGTGTTCCTCGACCCGAACCCCGATCCCGCGACGAGCTTCGCGGAGCGCGAGCGCATGTTCGCGCTCGAACGCTCGAGCTGGGCCGACTACGATCCGGCCGCGATCTCGTCGGGCGGCGGCGTCTATCCGCGCACCGCGAAGACGATCCCGCTTTCGCCGGCCGTGCAGGCCGCGCTCGGCATCGACGCACACGCGCTGCCGCCGGCCGAGCTGATCCGCGCGATCCTGCAGGCGCCGGTCGACCTGCTGTACAACGGCGGCATCGGCACCTACGTGAAGGCCGCGCGCGAAACCCACCTGCAGGTGGGCGACCGCGCGAACGACGCGGTGCGCGTGAACGGCGCGGACCTGCGTTGCAAGGTCGTCGGCGAAGGCGGCAACCTCGGCTGCACGCAGTTCGGCCGGATCGAGTTCGCGCAGCGCGGCGGCCGCATCAACACCGATGCGATCGACAACTCGGCCGGCGTCGATT
The DNA here is from genome assembly GCF_011605345.1 of Burkholderia sp. D-99. GTDB lineage: Bacteria > Pseudomonadota > Gammaproteobacteria > Burkholderiales > Burkholderiaceae > Burkholderia. Next base: position 241,053 of record NZ_JAAOXM010000001.1, on the reverse strand, counting down.
GTTCGGATCACGAAGTCAACATCAAGATCCTGCTCGGGCTGGTCGTGTCCGACGGCGAGATGACCGAGAAGCAGCGCAACGCCCTGCTCGCGGAGATGACCGACGAAGTCGGGCTGCTCGTGCTGCGCGACAACTACTACCAGACGCAGGCGCTGTCGATCGCCGGCCGCTATGCGGTCGAACTGCTCGATGCCGAGGCGCGCCTGATGCGCTGGCTCGAACGCGCGGGCCGCCTGAACCGCGTGATCGAATTCCTGCCGACCGACGACGAAGTCGCCGAACGGCAAGCCGCGAAGCTCGGCCTCACGTCGCCGGAACGCGCGGTGCTGCTCGCCTACAGCAAGATGTGGCTGTACGACGCGCTGCTCGAATCCGACGTGCCCGAGGATCCGCTGGTGGCCGCGATGCTCGTCGACTACTTCCCCAAGCCGCTGCAGCAGCGCTTCAGCGAACCGATGCGCCGCCATCCGCTGCGCCGCGAGATTCTCGCGACGCATCTGACCAACGCGCTCGTGAACCGCGTCGGCTCCGCGTTCGTGCACCGGCTGATGGAGGAAACCGACGCGAAGCCCGGCGACATCGTGCGGGCATGCATCATGGCGCGCGACGTGTTCGACCTCGATGCGGTGTGGCGCGACATCGATGCGCTCGACAACCGCGTCGCCGACGACATCCAGGCGCGCATGTTCGTCGACGTCGCGCGGCTCCTGGAGCGCGCGGCGCTGTGGTTCCTGCGGCATCTGCAATCCGGCGCGGTGGCCGACGGCGGCGTCGCCGAGCTGATCGCGCGCTGCCGCGACGCGGCCGAGCGGCTTGCGCCGCAACTGCCGTCGCTGTTGCCGGCCGACGATCTCGAAGCGCTGTCCGAGCGGCAGCGCGTGCTGGTGGAAGCCGGCGTCGACAGCGCGCTCGCGGTGCGCGTCGCGAGCGGCGACATCTCGGCCGCGCTGCTCGACATCGCCGAAGTGGCCGCGACCAGCAACCGCAGCCTCGAACTCGTCGCGGGCGTTTATTTCTCGCTCGGCACGCTGCTCAATTACGGGTGGATCAGCGAACGTGCGGCGACACTGCCGACGCCGACGCACTGGGACATGCTGGCGCGCGCGGCCGCGCTCGCGGAAGTCGCGCGCCTCAAGCGCACGCTCGCGACGAGCGCGCTCGCGGAATCGCCGGATTCGACCACGCCGGAGACGATCGTCGGCACATGGCGCGCGCGCCGCGAAGCCGCGCTCGTGCGCTACGAACATTTGCTTGCAGACTTGCGCGCGTCCGGCGGTGCAAGCCTCGCGGTGCTGCTCGTGATCGTGCGGGAAATGGCCGTGCTCGAACGCGCGTGACCGGGCTGGCGGGCGCCCGGTGAATGCGCGTCGTCGGTTCGGCGTGACCGGAACCCGTACACGTGCCCGCTTTCGTGCGCGCGACGCTAGATCGTCGCAACCAGCAATTCCTCCGCGTTGTTCGGCGGCCTGAGACCGTCCGGACGATCCGCGAAATAACGGCGCGTCAGTTCGGCGGCCGAAACGTGCTCGGTTTTTGTGAAGCCCGCTTCCATCGCGAGCGCCTGGACCTGCGCCGGCATGAAGAAGCTGATGAACGGCGTGCCGCTTGCGCGCGCGCCCTTCGCCGCCATTTCCAGCCCCGGACGCACGTCCGGATCCGCATGCTCCAGCGGCAGCAGGAACGTCATCGCGAGCGTCGAGCCCGGCGCGAGCGATGCGACTTCGCGCAACGCGGCCGCGTTCGCCTCGCGCGTCAGGTACATGCTGACGCCGGTGGACACCACGACCGCCGGCTTGCCGGCATCGAAGCCCGCACCGACGAGCGCCGCGCGCCACGACTGTTTCGCCTCGAAATCGACCGGCACGAAACGCAGCCAGTCGGGCACGCCGAAGCCCAGCTCAATAAGGCGCCGTTGCTTCCAGCGCTGCGGCGCCGGCGGGTCGACCTCGAAGACGGTCACACGCGACGCCATGTCGGGCCGGCGCTGCACGAAGCTGTCGAGCCCCGCGCCGAGGATCACGTACTGGCTCACGCCGCGCGCCGCCTGCTCGGCCACCCGATCCTCGATGAAGCGCGCCCGCGCGACGATCGACGCACGGAACGGCCTCGTGAACTGCGGATCCATGTCACCGCGCTGCTGCCAGCCGGGTGCCGGTGCGAGCAATTGCAGCCCGACTTCGTCGGCGAGCACATGCGGCGGCGCGTCGAGTTCGACGTGAAGCGCACGCCACAGCGCGACGCGCGCGGCGGTGCTGTCGGGGGCGCTTTCGCGGGTATCGGTCATGTCGGCCTCACGCGCCCTGCTTGCCCGGCGCCTGCAGGCGCCATACACGGCCGTCCGGATCCCGCACGGTCATGTCGCGCGTGCCCCAGTGCGTGTCCTCGAACGGCGTGACGACGTCGACGATCGGCTGCGGCTGCACCGCCTGTTCATTCGGCACCTTGAGCACGACCTGCATGTCCGGCGTCTCGCCCGGCGGCACTTCGGCGATGAACAGAAAGGGGCCGTCGCCGCTGCGCAGCTGGCCCGAGTTGTGATCGGTTTCGAACTCCAGCGTGAAGCCCAGCGCCTGGAAGAACTTCGCCGACTTGCCCCAGTTGTGCGTCGTCAGGTACACGGCTTCGATTCGCTCGGATGACATGTCACTCCTCCTCGGTGGACGGCCCCGCGCCCGGCTGCGGCGCGGCCAGGTACGCGCGCAACGCATCGGCCACCAGCGCGGACAGCGATTGCTCCGTTTCGATGGCGCGATGCTTGACCTGCCGGATCAGGCTCAGCGGCAGGTACACGTTGAATTGCTTCACTTCTTCGTCGGTCATGGGGACTAGTATGCTAGCAATCTAGCAAAAATCAAGCGCGGATGCGTCCCGCGTGCGCGGGCCGCGATGGGCTATCGTGAGTCCGGTTTACGTCGCGGCACGCGCCGCCAGCCGCGCGAACAGCGCGTCGAGATCGAATCCCGTCGTATCGATGCCGATCGTGTCGCGCAGGCACGCGCCCCATGCAGCCGCATCGTCGAACGTGACAGAGCGTCTGGCGCCCGCCGCATCGCGGATCGTCAGCGTGGTGTTGCGCAGCGCGGCGCGGCCGTCCGGCAGCACGCGGCATGCGATCAGGGTATGCAGGAAGATCGATTCGGGATACGTCGACGTGAACCAGTTCGCAGCGTCGTAATCGATCCATTCGACCCGCTTCGGCTGGAAACGGTAGGTGGCCTGCCAGCCGTCAGGCGTCTCGATCTGCACGTCGAATTCACCGTCGACCGGCGCGGCGACGACACGGAATACGCCGTGCGGCGTCAGCTGCCGCTCGTCCGGCACGAACCGCAGCGGCGCGGTCAGTGTCGCGCTGCCGAAGCCGATGTCCGCGAGCCAGGCCGCGCCGTCGAGATCGATGCGCAGCAGCATGTGCGTATGCGCGGAGGCGACTTCCGGCGGAAGCATCCACCGCACGCGCGCGATCATCGGCGTCACGCGAAAGCCGATCGTCGTGAGCGCGGTGTAGAACAGCTTGTTGAGTTCGAAGCAGTAGCCGCCGCGGCGATGCGCGAGCACCTTGTCGACGATCGTGGGCAGGTCGAGCGCGACGCGCGCGCCAGTCAGCGGATCGAGGTTTTCGAACGGAATCGCCTGCGGGTGCAGCAGGTGCAGCCGGCGCAGTACGTCGAGCGTCGGCTCGACCGGGCCGTCGTAGCCGATGCGGGAGAAATAGCGCGAGAGGTCGAACGAGTCAGTCATGAACCTGCACCGAAAAAGGGACACGCCACGATAACATCGCGCGAAATCCCCATGTTGGGCAGGGCAATCTTCGGCGTCGCGCGCGAGGCGGGCGCCGCCGCGCGCGGCCCCGCGCAACGTTATGGCAGCAGCTTCAGCGCGGACGATGCGACCGACGGCACCGAAATACCCTGGCTCGTCGCGAACTGCACAGCCTGGCTGAGCGTCGCCGCGAGCGACTGCAACTGGCCCGGCGCACTTTGCGCGATATACGACGCAGCCTGCATGTTCTGCGGATTCAGGCCCGACTGCAACAGCGATGCCGCGCTCGTCGAGCCGAGATTGCCGAGCCCCGACTGCAACTGCGAATACTGCGTGAGCCCCTGCCCGAGCGACGTGAGGCCGTTGCTGAACGCCTGCTTGTCGATCGGCCCGTGCGTCGCGCCACCACTCGCGAACGCCTGGCCGAGCGCCTGCGACACCGATTGCTGCGCGCCGCCCATCTGCGACAGCGCAGCCGGCGTCAGCGCATCGCCGCCGGCGAGCTGGCTCGCGGCTTGCTGCGCCTGCCCGGCCGCACCGGTAAGCCCCATCGCCGACGCGAGCGAAGACTGGCCGGTCAGCACCTGCTGGTTCGCGCCGACATAGGCCTGCAGCAGTTGCGCGACGCCGCCCTGCGCGGGCGCCGCCTGCTGCTGCCCGCCGCCGAGCAGCGATGCGCCGATCGACTGCAGGTCGAGCTGTGCGTGCGCGGCGCCGCTTGCCAGGATGCCGAACGCGATGCCTGCCGAGGCCAGGTGCCGGCCCGTCGCGCGAATCTGCTTCATGTGTTTTCCTCGTGCCCGAATGATTGAGGCCGATATTGTCGAAGCGCGCCGCGCGCCGCCGCAACGACTGAAACACATCGAAACGAAATCACGCGGTGCGGCGGCTTGCAATTCGGCGACCGGCGTACGTGCTTGAGGAGATTCGTCCGCGGTTGCCGTGCGATTTCCAGGCGCGCACCGACATTCGTTCTCGCGCCGCATCAATCAATGGCGGCGGTTGCGGGCTTTCGCAGGCGATGCCGGAGGTGATCCGCCCACGGTCGCGCGTGTCGCACTGCACAGCGAATGCTTCTGCGACCGGAACAGCAGCGACACGGAACGTGCTGTCCTGCGTCAATGACATGACGCCATACCGTCGCACGACACGTCCTCACGCGACGTGACGCGCATCTACGAAACACACGTTCGAGAATCGAAGCAAAACGGGCGGCTTCGCGCCGCCCGCCTCTCCATCTGTCCACCGCAACCGGCTTCGGCTTCCGGCTTCCGGCTTCCGGCTTCGGCTTCCGGCCTCCCGCCTCCCGCCTCCGGCCTCCGCCTTCCGCCTTCCGCCTTCCGCCTTCCGCCTTCCGCCTTCCGCCTTCCGCCTTCCGCCTTCCGCCTTCCGCCTTCCGCCTTCCGCCTTCCGCCTTCCGCCTTCCGCCTTCCGCCTATCGGCTATCGGCTATCGGCTATCGGCTATCGGCTATCGGCTATCGGCTAGCCAGCGCGGCGTTACGCAGCCATCCACGCCGGCAACCGCCCCCCGACCAGGTCGGCCGCCTGCTCGTAGCCGCGCGCGAGCTGCAGCACGGCAAGATCCGCGCGCGGCCGCCCGATCAGTTGCATCCCCATCGGCAGCCCCGCGTCGTTGAATCCGACCGGCACGCTGATCACCGGGCAGCCGGCCAGCGTCCACGGCACGACCGTTTCCATCCAGCGGTGGTAGGTATCCATCTCACGGCCCGCAATCTCCTTCGGCCAGCGCTGGTCGACGTCGAACGGGAACACCTGCGCGGTCGGCGCCGCGATGAAGTCGTAGCGGTCAAAGAAGCTCAGCACGGCCTGATGCCACGCGGTGCGCTCGACGCTCGCCTCGAATACGGCCGCGCCCTGCATCGCGAGCAGCCCTTCGACCTCGTAGATCGCCTCGGGCTTCAGCAGCGCGCGCCGCGCCGGGTCTTGATAGTGCGCAAGCAGCCCGCCGCCCGACAGCAGGTGCCGGTGCGCGAGCCACAGGCGCCAGATCCGGTCAGGCGCAAACGCCGGCAGTGCGACATCGACCTCGCAGCCGATCCCGCGCAGCGTCGCCAGCCCCTGTTCGCACAGCGCGAGCACGCCGGCCTCGGTCGCAAGATAACCGTTCCAGTCGCCGACCCATGCGATGCGCTTGCCGCGCAGGTCGGCGTCGAGCGGCTGCGCGAAAACGGCCGGATCCTCCGCGAGCGACAACGGATCGTTGCGGTCGTAGCCGGCCTGGATCGCGAGCAGTTGCGCGACGTCGCCGACCGTGCGGCCCATCGGCCCCTCGATGCCGAGCTGCTGCACGAACACGTCGACGCCCGGCCAGCGCGGCACGCGGCCCTGCGACGGACGGAAGCCGTAGATGTTGCAGAACGCGGCCGGATTGCGCAGCGAACCGCCGAAATCGCTGCCGTCCGCCACCGGGAGCATCCGCGACGCGAGCGCCGCCGCCGTGCCGCCGCTGCTGCCGCCCGCACTCTTCGTCAGGTCGTACGGGTTGCGCGTCGCGCCGTAGACTTCGTTGAACGTGTGCGAACCGAGCCCGAATTCGGGCGTGTTGGTCTTGCCGATGAAGATCGCGCCGGCCGCGCGCATCCGCGCGACGCCCACGGAATCGGCCTGCGGCACGTTTTCGCGGAAGATCGGCGAGCCGTAGGTCGTCCGCAGCCCCTTCGTCATCGCGAGATCCTTCGGCGCCTGCGGCATCCCGTGCATCCAGCCGTGGTACTCGCCGCGCGCCAGTGCGGCATCCTTTTCCGCGGCTTCGGCAAGCAGCGCGTCGCGATCGCGCAGCGCGACGATCGCGTTGACCGCGCCGTTCACGCGCTCGACGTGATCGAGATACGCGCGCATCGTCTCGACGCACGACACGGCCTTGCTGCGGATCGCCGACGCGAGTTCGCCCGCCGACAGGCGCACGATCGGGTCGACGGGGATGGATGCGGGAGCGAGAAGCTGCGGGGCGCCGTGCGGCATGCGGAGTCTCCTGAAATCGGAATGGAATGGCGGGCCGCATGGCGGCGGTCGCTCCCGAGCCGGCCGGGAGGGGCCGCGCCGCGGCCGATGCACTACTCTACGCGACGCCGGATCGGCGACCTCCGATATTTTCCGCCGCGATTCATTGCGGTTCCGACTAAATCGGGGCGGCGGGCCAAGCTTCGGATGTGCCGCCCCCGCCGATGAAATCGTTTATGCGCATAAACTTAAATTTCTTATATTTCTATCAGGCGCGGCACGCAGCGGCGCGCGTTAACGACATTTTTACGCGGTCGCCCGTTCTCTTTAGATCGTTCGGCCCGGCAGGGCGCTACGCTGGAATCATCTCGTTCCCTGGACAACGTTCATGCTCAAGCTGCTGGTTCCGGTCGGCCACTCTCCCCGCTCGCTTCAGGCGGTTCGCCACGCGACATTCCTGTATCGCGAACGGTGCGCGTCGGAGATTGTGCTGATCAACGTTCAGGCACCGCTCGAATCGACACGGCTCGAGGCCTACCATCCGCTATCGCGGCTGCGTTCGATCGAGGAGAAGTTCGCGTCCGACGATCTGGCCATGGCCGAGCGGATCCTGCAGGAAGCCGGCGTCAAGTACAGCGTCGTGATGAAAGTGGGCCCGGTGGCCGATACAATCGCGACCGTGGCGGCGGAGACAGGGTGCGACGAGATCGTGGTCGTCGCGCCGCGGCACGATCCGTTGCATGCGCTGATGTCGGTGTTCCGCCGCAGCGTGATGAGCCGGCTCGTGCGGATTTCGAATGTGCCGGTCACGGCCGTGCAATGACGGGGATGACGCGCGGCAGCGCGTCGAGGGCTCGTTCGCCGACGGGCCCCTGGTTTGCAACGCGCGGTGCGACACCTGTGCGCGTTACCGCCCACACGCGCACCGGCCTTCCCGCTGCGCTTAGTCGATGACCTTGCGCCAGAACACGAAATAGGCGGCGGCCGAAGATGCAACGAGCAGGATGGCCCACATCGGGGCGAGGCTGATCAGGACGGAAGAGACGTTAAGCATTTGGATTCCTCACTATTTCAACAGCGATGTTCAACACGCACCTGCTTGCCGGAACCGATGCATTCCTCCGCGATCTCGTTCCGTCAAATCATGCATTCATGCTATCGCTTTGAACGGTTGCGCGACCGCCCCCTGCCGCCCGTATCCTGACATTCGTCAAACTCGCGCGAATCGCGTGCCTGTCGCGCTGAAAACCGTTGCGCGAATAGCTCGCCGCACGTCCGGTTTCGCCTGCCGGCCGCATTGAAGCCGCGCCCGCGTTCCGCCCCCAAGACTCAAAAAAAACGGGACAGGATCACCCCGCCCGCCTCGTTTCAGCAGACGTTTACCGGGGGAACCCCCAAGTGCTTCGTCAGATGAGTCCGCGTTACGCTTGAGCGACGAGGAGACGAATCATGAGACGAGCCGTACATATCGCCGTTTTTGCGCTGCTGGCCTATCTCATCGCGGATCGCGCGGTCCTGCATGCGCAGGGGCATGACGCGAGCCCGCTTGCCTGCGAACAGGGCGCCGCGCAGGTGAAGGCCGACGCGCTCGGCCGAGGTTTCGGCGACGCAGCCGCCGGCAGCCAGAGCGAGGCATTCATGTCGGGTTGCCTGGTGACCGGGCGTGGCAACCAGGACGTCGCGCTGGCGAACCGCTGACGCGCGTCGGGCGGCGCGCCGCCAGCGTTCGGGCCGGACCGGCCGAACCGAAGCCGCGTACCTCCGCGTCAATTCCCGCTGTTCACCGTCATTTTCTCGATCGACGTCGCGACCGATGTGACGGCCCGCACGCCGTTCACGGTGAACGTCTGCTCGCGATCGGCGTCGCTTCCTGGAACGCGCATCGAAATCTGTGCGAACAGGCCGTCCTTGCCGTATCCGCCGAACCAGTCGATCAGCCGGCCGATGTAGCACGTGCCGCCGACCCGGACCGGCATGTCGCCGACGATCTCGATCGTGTAGTGACCGGGCCCGTAGCTCATGTACTCGCTGCGATCGTCGCCCTGCACCGAAGCCGGAATCGGACACAGCGGCGTGTCGGAGCCGGCATCGCGCGCGGTGCTGTCGCTCACGTCGCGCAGCGCCCGTTCGAGGGCCGCATGCAGCGTGCGGTCGAGCGTCGTCGCACCGGCCTTGCCGTCGTCGCGCTGCTCGATCGGCACCGACAGCCGGTAGCGATAATGCACCGTCAGCTTCGGCACCCGGTCGACGACGGTAAACGGCCGCAGCAGGTAATACTCGTCCACGCCGTAGTGGCTGTCGCGATACAGCGCATAGACGCGCCCGCGCAGGCGCACCCAATCCGCCGCCTGATTCGCGCCGCGGCCGTTCGTCGTGTACAGGTTGCGATCGAGCGCCTCGTTCGAGTTGGCGGGCACCTCGAACCGGCCGCCGTTGCGGCGCCATACGTCGACCGACGACCACAGGCCGGTCCCCTCCGCCGCGGATTCGATGACCAGGTCGCGCTGCCCGTCGCCGTCGAGGTCGATCAGCGTGTAGAACGCGCGCGTCACGGTGTCGCCGGCGTCGATGTGCGACGCGTGCAACGCCTTCCATTCGTCGGCCGTCACGTCGTGGGGCCGGGCCGTCGGAAACGCCGCGTCCTGCCCGTCGTCGGACGCGCTGGAAAACTGCGCGACCGCCGTCCTGACCCGCAGCCGCTCGACGACCTGCTCGACCGGCGAAATCGGATCCGTCCGGCGCGCCTGGTCGACGAGCGCACGCAAATCGTCGAGCGCGGCCTTGTCTTCGGCGTCGGGGCGGTACGCGAGCACCGTCACCAGCCGCGTCTGCAGATCACCGATCCGCGACAGATAACGCTGTTCGATACAGCCGCGATCCGCGCCGCATTGGTCGCGCGTCTTCAGCCAGCCGAGCTGTTCGGTGCGCAACGCGGCGCGCGGCCCCTGCGGTAACGCATCGGACAGCTTCCGGTAGAAGGCCGACAGCCTGCCGTCGTCCAGGCGCAGGTCGTTCGACGCGCACACGGCCTGTTCCGTCGGGCTGCCTGCATGCGCACAGTCGAGCCCCGCGGCGAAAGATCGGGATGCAACGGCGAGCAGCACGGGCAACAACGCGCGCCGGAACGGCGCTTCAATGCGGAATGTCATGGATCGGTCTCGACGGTCGACGCTGGCTCTGCGGACGAGGCGCGGGCGGCCTCCCGCGCCGGATTGTCCACCAATTGACCGGCCGGCGAAACAGCCGGCCGCGGTCGTCGCACACGGGCGACAGCCTGTGCGATTTCCGCTACAGTGGCTTGCCCGCCATCGGGCCGCCGCGACGACACGCCACTTCATCGACAACGACAGCCAATCAACAGATGAACCATCCGCACACCGAGTTGATCCAGCGCTTCTACACGGCGTTCCAGCAACGCGACGTCGACGCGATGCTCGCCTGCTATGCGGATGACGTCGTCTTCAGCGATCCCGCGTTCGGCGAGCTGCGCGGCGACCTCGCACGCGACATGTGGCGCATGCTGGTCGCGCGTGCGCAGGACTTTTCATTGACGTTCGGCGACGTCGACGCGGATCAGCAGGCCGGGCGTGCCGAGTGGATCGCCCACTACCGGTTCACCACGACCGGCCGGATGGTGGTCAACCGGATCGACGCACGGTTCCGGTTTCGCGACGGGCGCATCGTCGAGCATCGCGACAGCTTCGACCTGTGGCGCTGGGCACGTCAGGCGCTTGGAATTAAAGGCGCCCTGCTCGGCTGGACGCCTTTCATGCAACGCGCGATCCGCGCGCAGGCACGGAAGAATCTCGACGCGTATCGCGCCAGGCGAAAGTAGCTCGCGCACCTTTACTGCTTCATCGTCGCGTTGATCAGGTCGTACGCCATGTCCGGCAGAACGCCGTCCGGATTCCTGAGACCGTACTGGCGATACCAGCTTTCATCGGCTTCGGGATGCGGGCCGACGAGCCCGACGCGTCCTTTGCCGTAGCGATAGGTCGCGGCTGCGATATCGCGGTTCGGATAGGTCGCCAGCACGACCGCGCCGGGGGCGGCCGGGAGCATCGCGCCGTCCTGGAAGTAGATCCAGCGCTTCTGCCCGCGCCACACCACCGGCGTCACCGTGTCCGCGATACCGTGAAGCGTCGAGCGCGGCCGGTCGACCTCGGAGTCGACCTCGCCGGCGACAAGCCCGAAACCCGGGTCGCCCGCCAGGTAGGCGCCCATGCAGATGCCCAGGTAGCGCCCGCCGTTCGATACGTATTGCCGCACGGCCTCGATCGAATTTTTCCCGAGGCTGGCCGCCGCGCCGGGAATGTCCTGCCCGCCGCCGGGCTGCACATACAGCGCGGCGCCGGCCAGGACGGCGGGTGTGATCCGGAGCTTTTCCGCCGGCCCGACATAGAGAACCCGGAACTTGTGCCCCGATTCGCGCAGGCGCCTCGCAATCGTCTCGGGGCAGCCATCACATGCGGCCGGGCCGCGATAGACCAGCGCGACGGGACGGCTGGCGGAGTCACGCGCCTCGGCGTCGGCCGTGGCCGCATGAACGACCGACACCGCGACGAGGGACGCCACTACGAAAATCGATTCTCTGGCTCGCATGTGCTTGATCGACGGGATTTGAGGGCTCGCGGCCTTCCGGGACATTCCACGACGGGGCGACCGGCAGCACCGATGCCCGCGCCGTCTTTTTGAAATCAGACTGAAAGTCGCGCGCAATAGAGCGTAGGCGCGCCAAAGCGGCCTGTGTGTAACGTTTCTTGCGTGCTTGTACAGATATATGCGCCGTCGGCAACCGGGCTCCCGGGGCTTCGTTATCAGTAGCGCACCTCGCCGGTCGCGGCCTCGAACGGTTCGCGTCGGCTCGCACGACAGCAGCCAAAGTCGACACCGAAGGCACCTGACCCGAACGGACGCGCCCGGATCGCAGTCGGGCACCCCGCCGCCCGCCGCGCCTCCCGGTCACCGCCAGAACCACCCGGAACACCTTGCCTGCATCCGCCCCCAAGCAAGCCTCCGCAACACGTCGGAAAACACCCACTTCCCCGCTCCACCGAGCTTTCCCGCGTCGCGAGCCTCAACTCTTATATAAGACATAAGACATTTGACGTTATAGAGCATTGAGATTAGAATCCCGCTCAAAGCAGTGCTTGGAACAGCCCGGAGTGCCGGCAAGGCCTTCCCCTCAAACGCAATATCAGCAGGTCTCCCCATGCTTGAAAACTTTCGTGCTCACGTGGCCGCCCGCGCCGCGCTCGGTATTCCTCCCCTGCCGCTGACGGCTCAACAGACCGCCGAACTGGTGGAACTGCTGGCGAACCCGCCCGCCGGCGAAGAGCAGACGCTGCTCGAACTGATCACCTACCGCGTGCCTGCCGGCGTCGACGAAGCCGCCCGCGTGAAGGCCGGCTTCCTGGCTGCCGTGGCCAAGGGCGAAACCGCCAGCCCGCTGATCTCGCGCGAACGCGCGACCGAACTGCTCGGCACGATGCTGGGCGGCTACAACATCCAGCCGCTGATCGAGCTGCTGTCCGACGAAGCGGTCGCTGCCGTCGCCGCTGAAGCACTGAAGAAAACCCTGCTGATGTTCGACCAGTTCCATGACGTCAAGGAACTCGCCGACAAGGGCAACGCGCACGCGAAGGCCGTGCTGCAAAGCTGGGCCGACGCCGAATGGTTCACGAGCCGTCCGGAAGTGCCGCAAAGCCTGACCATCACCGTGTTCAAGGTGACGGGCGAAACCAACACCGACGACCTGTCGCCGGCCCCGGACGCCACCACCCGCCCGGACATCCCGATGCACGCGCTGGCGATGCTGAAGAACGCACGCCCGGGCATCACGCCGGAAGAAGACGGCAAGCGCGGCCCGGTCAAGTTCATCGAATCGCTGAAGGAAAAGGGGCACCTGGTCGCCTACGTGGGCGACGTGGTCGGCACCGGCTCCTCGCGCAAGTCGGCCACCAACTCGGTGCTGTGGTTCACCGGCGAAGACATCCCGTTCGTGCCGAACAAGCGCTTCGGCGGCGTGTGCCTCGGCAGCAAGATCGCCCCGATCTTCTACAACACGATGGAAGATGCCGGCGCGCTGCCGATCGAGCTCGACGTGTCGCAGATGGAAATGGGCGACGTGGTCGAACTGCGCCCGTACGAAGGCAAGGCGCTGAAGGACGGCAACGTGATCGCCGAATTCCAGGTCAAGTCCGACGTGCTGTTCGACGAAGTGCGCGCCGGCGGCCGCATTCCGCTGATCATCGGCCGTGGCCTGACCGCGAAGGCACGTGAGGCACTGGGCCTCGCGCCGTCGACGCTGTTCCGCCTGCCGCACCAGCCGGCCGACAGCGGCAAGGGCTTCTCGCTCGCGCAGAAGATGGTCGGCCGCGCTTGCGGTCTGCCGGAAGGCCAGGGCGTACGCCCGGGCACGTACTGCGAACCGAAGATGACCTCGGTCGGCTCGCAGGACACCACGGGCCCGATGACCCGCGACGAATTGAAGGATCTGGCCTGCCTCGGCTTCTCGGCCGACCTCGTGATGCAGTCGTTCTGCCACACCGCCGCCTATCCGAAGCCGGTCGACGTGAAGACGCACCAGACGCTGCCGAACTTCATCAGCACGCGTGGCGGTATCGCGCTGCGCCCGGGCGACGGCGTGATCCACTCGTGGCTGAACCGCATGCTGCTGCCCGACACCGTCGGCACCGGCGGCGATTCGCACACGCGCTTCCCGATCGGCATCAGCTTCCCGGCAGGTTCGGGCCTGGTCGCGTTCGCGGCCGCCACCGGCACGATGCCGCTGGACATGCCGGAATCGGTGCTGGTCCGCTTCAAGGGCAAGATGCAGCCGGGCGTCACGCTGCGTGACCTCGTCAACGCGATTCCGCTGTACGCGATCAAGCAAGGGATGCTGACGGTCGCCAAGCAAGGCAAGAAGAACATCTTCTCGGGCCGCATCCTCGAAATCGAAGGCCTGCCCGACCTGAAGGTCGAGCAAGCGTTCGAGCTGTCGGATGCGTCCGCCGAGCGTTCGGCCGCCGGTTGCTCGGTGCACCTGAACAAGGAACCGATCATCGAGTACCTGAACAGCAACATCACGCTGCTGAAGTGGATGATCGCGCAGGGCTACCAGGATCCGCGCAGCCTGCAGCGCCGTATCGCGGCGATGGAACAGTGGCTGGCCGACCCGCAACTGCTGTCGCCGGATGCCGACGCCGAGTACGCGGCCGTGATCGAGATCGACCTCGCCGACATCCACGAGCCGATCGTCGCATGCCCGAACGATCCGGACGACGTGAAGACGCTGTCGGACGTCGCCGGCGCCAAGATCGACGAAGTGTTCATCGGCTCGTGCATGACCAACATCGGTCACTTCCGTGCCGCGTCGAAGCTGCTGGAAGGCAAGCGCGACATCCCGGTCAAGCTGTGGGTCGCGCCGCCGACCAAGATGGACCAGAAGCAACTGACGGAAGAAGGCCACTACGGCGTGTTCGGCACGGCCGGTGCGCGTACCGAAATGCCGGGCTGCTCGCTGTGCATGGGTAACCAGGCTCAGGTGCGCGAAGGCGCGACGGTCATGTCGACGTCGACCCGCAACTTCCCGAACCGCCTCGGCAAGAACACGAACGTGTACCTCGGCTCGGCGGAACTGGCGGCCATCTGCTCGCGTCTGGGCAAGATCCCGACCAAGGACGAGTACATGGCCGACATGGGCGTGCTCAGCGCGAACGGCGACAAGATCTACAAGTACATGAACTTCGACCAGATCGAAGACTTCAAGGAAGTGGCCGACACCGTGCAGCTGTAAGCACGCGCAGCGGGCTGTGACGGGCGGTTGACGTCACGGCACCACGCAATGGCGTCGCAGGCTGAATGCCCGCGGCGCCATTTTTTTATCCGGCGCCGGAACGAATTTCCGGCCCGGCCCGGTCAGTCGTAAAGCGCGTAAAGCCGGTCGGCGACGTCGAACGGCAAGCCTTCGTCGTACCCTTCCATCTCGTCGAGATCGACATACTCGCGGCCGTCGGTCGGCTTCAGCATCAGCGCCGGCACCGGCCGCGCGACCGGTACGTCCGGATAGTCGTCCGGGCCCGCGCCCTCGAAGTCATGCGGATCGAACCAGATCCCGTGATCGGCGTAAAAGCCTTCCGCGTAACGCTGCTCGATTTCGCGCAGCAGCCGGAACGTGTCCAGTTGATACGACGCATCGCCCAGGTCGCTTTCGTTCGCGTACTGCACGAACCACGCGGCGCCGAGATTCCAGTAGATCAGCAGCGCGGTGGCGCGATCGATGCTGCGGTTGTCGAGCAGCCAGCGCAGCGCGCGGCCGTTGCCGTCGTAGTTGGAGCGCGCGGCGAAGCGGTGCCATTGCTCGGGCGTCGCGCCCTCGAGCCAGGTGCGGACGATATCCCACGCCTTCTGTTCGATTTCGGAATCATCCATGAATGGGGCCCTCGCGGAAGGATGAATGGCGGAAACGCGTCGAATGACCGGCGATTCTAGCGCCGCTTCGCGACCTTCACGCGCCCTCGCCGCCCGGCTCGCGGCGGATCACCAGTTCGTTGAAGCCGGTGTGCGGATCGGGTTCACGGGCAAAGCGATGCGCGGGAAGCACGGCAAGCAGGATCTCGGCGGTCGTGCGCACCATGCAGCCGCTGGCCACATGGCCGCCCGATACGCGGCCGACCACATCGGAAACGGACATGTGCAGGTGCGCGCCGTGCGGCGATACCGAGCCGGCCAGCGTCAGGATTTCAAGGTCGCCGCGCAGCTCGGTCGGCACGTCGGCACCGGCAAAGCGCAACTGCGCGACGCTCAGGCTGCCGATGCCCTGGATCACGAATGCCGCGTGCGCGTCGTGCTGACGCAATGCGTGCTCGATCGACGCGCGCAGGTCGTCGCCGGGGGAAAGACGCAAAGGGAGGGCTTGCATGGTCGAGCACCTGCCGATGGTGGTGGGGGTCGACCAAGGGTACGTTTGTGGCGTGATTCCGGCAAGTCACCCGCGCCCGGGAGCATGGCGCGCCGGCGTCGCCCCGCCCCCGCCCCCGCCATCGCCCCGACATCGGCATCGGCATCGGCATCGACATCGACATCGACATCGACATCGACATCGACATCGACATCGACATCGACATCGACATCGACATCGACATCAAACAGTAAAACGCTCGCTCGCGAACTGCGCATCCGGCACGCCTGCCGTCATCGCCACCTCCCGCACGCCTTGCACGAGCGGCGGCGGCCCGCACACGTAGATGTCGGGCAGCCCGTCGTGCTGCGCGAGCGCCAGACGCAACGTATCGACCGGTGTGCCGCGCAACCCGCTCCACTCCCCGCCCGGCCGCCACACGCACAGATCGACGCGCAATTGCGGCAGGTCGACCTGCAAGCGCGCGAGTTCGTCGAGCATGAACAGTTCGCTTTCCTGATTGACGCCGAAGAACAGCCGCGCGTCGGCCATCTCCTGAAATTCGGCCATACGCCGCAGCATCGACAGGATCGGCGCGAGCCCCGTGCCGCCCGCGACGAACCAGCGCGGCCGCAGGCTGTCCGCGAACAGCCCGAAGCCGCCCATCGGCACGCGCACGGTCAGCGAATCGCCGGGTCGCGCACGCTCACGCAGGTAGGTCGAGAACCACCCTCCCGGCCGCAGCCGGATCAGGAACTCGAGGCGACCGTCCCAGTTGCTCGTGTTCGCGAGCGAATACGGGCGGCGCACACCGCTGCCCGGCACCTCGAGTTCCGCGAACTGGCCGGGCTCGAACTCCGCTGCCGAGCCGAACGTGTCGTCGGGTTCGATCTGCAGCTCGACACGCATCGTGTCGGCCGCAACCGTCTCGAGCGCCGCGATCCGCGCGGTGCGCACGGGCACCGGATGCAGCAGCACCTTGGTCCGGTCGTACGGCGCGGCGACCCGCAGATCGCCGCGCGGCGTGGTCCGGCACAGCAGGACCGCGCCGCGCTGGCCGGCCGGCAGCACGCCGGCGCTGTCGGGCAGCATCTCGTACGCGCCGTCGACGACGGTCGCCTGGCATGCGCCGCAGCTTCCGCGCCGGCATTGCGACGGCAGCGTGATGTCGGCGTCGGCCGCGGCCGACAGCAGATCCTGCCCCGCGTCGCAGCCAAAGCCGAAGCGCTCGCCGTCGCGTGTCGTGATCTCGATGCGATACGTCATCGAACGATCCCGCTCAAGCGGCCCGGCGCGCCAGCGACGCGGCCAGGTCGGTGCCGGCGTCGCCGATCGGCTGGATGCCGAATTGTTCGACCAGCACCGCCAGCACGCCCGGCGTCACGAATGCCGGCAGCGTCGGCCCGAGGCGGATGTTGCGCAGGCCGAGCGCGAGCAGCGTCAGCAGCACGGCCGCCGCCTTTTGCTCGAACCACGAGATCACGAGCGACAGCGGCAGGTCGTTCACGCCGCATTCGAATGCGTCGGCCAGCGCCGTCGCGATCCGGATCGCCGAATAGCTGTCGTTGCACTGCCCAAGATCGAGCAGGCGCGGAATGCCGCCGATATCGCCGAACGCGTGCCGGTTGAAGCGGTACTTGTTGCAGCCGAGCGTCATCACGACCGTATCGTCGGGGGCCTGCTCCGCGAACTCGGTGTAGTAGTTGCGGCCCGGCGCCGCGCCGTCGCAGCCGCCGATCAGGAAGAAATGGCGGATCTGTCCGGCCTTGACCGCGTCGATGACCTTGTCCGCGACACCGAGCACCGCGTGCCGGCCGAAACCGACCGTGATCGTCTGCTCCGGCGCCGTGGCCGGGAACCCGGGCAGCGCTTGCGCGGCGCGGATCAGCATCGAGAAATCATGATGCTCGAGATGGCGCACGCCCGGCCAGCCGACCGGCCCGGTCGTGAAGATCCGCTGCCGGTATGGCGGCATCGGCTCGATGATGCAGTTGGACGTCATCAGGATCGGCCCGGGGAAATGCGCGAAGTCGCTCTGCTGATCCTGCCACGCGCCGCCGTAGTTGCCGGCGAGGTGCGGGAACGCGTTGAGCACCGGATACGCATGGGCCGGCAGCATCTCGCCGTGCGTGTACACCTGAATGCCCGTGCCGGCCGTCTGTTCTAGCAGCGCGTGCAGATCGCCGAGATCGTGGCCCGACACGAGGATCGCCTTGCCCGCTACCGGCGACACGCGCACGGCAGTCGGTTGCTGCGCGCCGAAACGGCCGGTGTTCGCGCTGTCGAGCACCTCCATGACCGTCAGGTTCAGCTGGCCGAGTTCGAGTGCCTGCGCGAGCAGCGCGCTGACGTCGGCGGGGTCGCGCGCGAGAAATGCGAGCGCCGCCTCGATCCCCTCGTAGATATCGTCGCGCTCGTAGCCGAGCACCCGCGCATGATGCGCATACGCGCACACGCCCTTCAGCCCGTACAGCACCAGCGCGCGCAGGCCGACGATGTCCGCCCCAACGTTGTCGAGCCCCTGGTCGACACCCACGCTCGCGGCCTGCGCCAGCAGGCCGGCCAGATCGTCCGCCGGCTGCCACATCGCCGGCCCGTGCTGCGCCGGGACGACCGTTCCCGCCGCCCGCGCACTCGCATCACAGGCGGCCTTCACACGGTCGCGCACCTGAGCCGCTTCGCGCAGCAGCGCGACGAAACGTGCCGCATGAAAATTCACGTTGGTCAGCGTCGTGAACATCGCGTACAGCACAAAGCGGTCGGCGTCGCGATCCGGTGTGCCCATCGCTCGCGCGATCGCGCCGTATTGCGCAATGCCCTTCACCGCATGGACCAACAGGTCCTGCAGGTCGGCCGTCGTTGCATCCTTGCCGCAGTTGCCTTTCGCCGATGCGCAGCCGGGCCGCGCGCCGGTCCGGTCGGTCTGTTCGCATTGATAGCAAAACACGGTGCTCTCCTTTCTCGATCATGGGGGCGCGGGTCGGCGCGAACGGCGGCGGAACGCGCGTTCCTGGCCGCCGGGCATCCCGCCCGCTTCAAGATGCGTGGTGCATGCATCTTTTTTCATGATGTTTCGGCACGCGCTTCGCAACCGTGATGCAGATCAAGAATCCGGACGCACTCGGGTGAGGCAACTTGTCGCTACGACTGCCCGCCGGCCGCGGTTGCGTGCTCGTGTTCGTGTTCATCGTCGGCATCCGCGCCTTCGATGCCCCAGTCGCCGTATCGATACCAGTCGTCGCCGAGCAGCTCGCTAGGGTGCTGCGTGCGGCTGGAGCCGTTGCCGCAGCGCATCGCGTGCGTCGGGCAGTAGTTGTCGCATCCCCAGCAGATCCGCTCCGGATGCACGGGATGCAGCGGAAATTTCTTGGCCATGATCTTGTCTTCCCGGTGTCGTTTCATCCGCTACCAGTCGACTCTAGTTCACCGGCGCACACGGGCCATGCGGCATTCGTTCGCACCGGCGGCGCTGCATCGGCTAGGGTCTGTTCACGCTAATAACGGGCTTGCGCTGGCCCCCAGAAGGGCCGAGCGCAAGGATTGCGACGACCAACGGAAGTCCCTGTGGGACGAAGCGAATACTCGACGTATTCGTGAGGAGCATGACGCGGCGATCGGCCCTTCTGGGGGCCAGCCCCACGAATGAATTTTTCCAAATAGGGGAACGTGCCTTGTCGGCCGCATTGCGGCGTCGCGCGTCGCTTGTTTGGCTCGGCCAAACGGCGCTCCTTACGCCTTGCACGCGCCCGAAGGTAGTCCCCTTGGGGGACAGCCGACAAGGCACGTTCGCAAGCCCGTTATTAGCGTGAACAGACCCTAGGCACGCGCAGGCGATTGGTCTAGTCTGCACGGTATTCCGCGGCACGAGCCGCCCACCCGCTCCCTGCCCGATGACCGCCATTCCGAACCGACGATCCCGCCTGCGCGGCGGCCTGCTTGGCCTGCTGATCGGCGACGCGCTGGGCGTCCCGTACGAATTCCACGACGCGGCGTCGATCCCGCCGCCCGCCGAAATCGACATGACGCCGCCCCCCGGCTTTGCGCGCGCACACGACGGCGTGCCGCCCGGCACCTGGAGCGACGACGGCGCGCAGGCGCTCGCACTGCTCGACGCGCTGTCGGATGACCGCGACCTGAATCTCGATACGTTCGCCCGCAACCTGCAGGACTGGTTTCATCGCGGCGCCTTTACGCCGGACGGCCGCGTGTTCGACGTCGGCCTGCAGACGCAGCGCGCGTTCCACGCGCTGGCGGCCGGCGCGGCGCCGGCCGTTGCCGGCCCCGACGACGAGCGCGACAACGGCAACGGCTCGCTGATGCGCTGCTTTCCGGTGGTGATGGTCGCCGCATCGCACGACGAAGCGATCCGGCTCGCGTGCAGGCAGAGCGTCGTCACGCACGGCCACGTGCGCTCGCAGCTGTGCTGTGCGCTCTATGGCCTGACGGCAATGGGCATTCTTGAAGGCCAGCCGGCGCCCGATGCGGTGCGCGCGGCGGAAGACGAATTGCTGACACGCTACGCGGGCGCGGCCGACGAGATCGAACTGAAGATCGTGCTCGATGGCCGCTTCGATGCGCCGCAAGGGTCCGGTTACGTGGTCGACAGCTTCTGGTCGTCGATCCATTGCCTGCTGTCGACGCGCAGTTACGAAGACTGCGTGAAACGCGCGATCGCGCTCGGCAACGACACGGATACGACAGCGGCCATCGCCGGCAGCCTCGCCGGCGCGCTGTACGGCGAGCACGCGTTACCCGCTCGGTGGACTGCAGCGCTGCACGGCAAAGAACAGGTCGAGGGCTGGCTCGCGAAATCGTGAGCGCATCGCGCAATCGCCGGTCAACCGGTGAATCAGACGCGGCGAGTCGAACCCGACCGCACCGAACCACCGCATCACCCTGAGAGGACAGTCGCATGCTGCGTGCAATCAATCCCCCCGGCGCCACGATTCCCGGTATTTCGCAAGCAATACTCGTGGAAGGCGGCCAACCGCTGTACTTGTCCGGGCACGTTCCGTTCGACACCGACGGCACCGTGGTCGGCACCGATCACGCGACGCAGCTCGATCAGGTGTTCCGGAACATCGCCGCTACACTTCGTGCCGCGGGCGTCGGCTTCGAATCCGTCGCGCGACTCACGCTCTACGTCCGCGACTTCGATTCGAGCCTGTTGCCGCAGATTCGCGAGGTGCGCGACCGGTGGGTCAATACCACCTGTCCGCCCGCGAGCGCGCTCGTCGGCGTGGCTTCGCTCTTCCACCCCGACGTGCTGGTTGAAGTGGACGCGTTCGCGATCGTTCCTGCGGCGAAGTGATCCGGCTCCCGCGCATCACGCGCGCCGGTCGTTCGCCAGCAGCCCGTACAGCGCGCTGTCCGACACTTCGTCACCGACGATCCAGCGCTCGCGCAGCAACCCTTCCCTCACGAAGCCGAGCCGTTCGAGCAGCCGCGCCGACGCGACGTTGCGCGGATCGATATCGGCTTCGATCCGGTTCAGCCGCAGCGTGCCGAACGCGTGTTCGATCACCGCCGATGCCGCCTCGCGCATGTAGCCGCCGCTCCAGTACCGGCGCCGCAGGCTGAAGCCGATCTCGGCGCGCCGGCATTGCTCGTTCGCATGGAACAGTACGCATTCGCCCAGCGCTTCGCCGGTTTCCCGGAGTTCGAGCACGCAGATCAGGTCCTGCCCGCTCGCGGACGTGTTCAGGTTGCGCGTAACGCGCTCGATCGCCTGTTCGATGTGCGTCATCGGCGAGAACGAGAAATAGCGCATCGCTTCCGCATCCGACCAGATCTCGAAGAAGGCGTGCGCGTCGGCTTCGCGTAGCGGCCGCAGCACGAGGCGGGAAGTATCCAGCGTGACAGGTTCGAACAAGGGCATGGCGACAGTCGGTCGGAAAGCGGGATCGTGAATTAGAACATGCAAGCCGCAAGTCGGCCATCGCGCGCGCTTGCACGCGCCGTCACGCCGCGGCAACCGGATCGCCGCATAACAAAAAGGCCCGGGCATTGCCCGGGCCTCCCCTACTCATCCGTTACCGCCGGCCGCGCTTACGCTTCAAGCGCTTCGAGCACCTTCCCCTTCGTCTCGATCCCGACGAAGTGCACAGTCACCGCCGCGATCAGCGGCACGATGCCGATCAGGTAGAACGCCGGCGCGAGGTTCCCGCCGATGATCGCGTGCGGCACCACCATCGGCGCGACGAACGATGCGATCTTCAGCCATGCGCTGCCGAGCCCGCAGCCCGACGCGCGGATGCTCGTCGGATACTGCTCAGGCGTATAGACGTACGCGGTAATGAACCCCGACGCCATCAAGCCGAGCGACAGCGAGCAGAAGATCGACACGACATACACCGACGACGCGTGATAGACACCCGCGAACGCCAGCGACAGCGCGCACAGCACGAACGACCACACGATCACCGGCTTGCGGCCGAGCTTGTCGACGAGCAGCGCCGACGCCAGCGACCCGAGCACGCCCATCACCGAGCCGATCACCGCGAGGTTCAGCGCGAGCTGCAACGGCGCGTGATAGAAGTTCTTGTAGATCGTCGGCAGCCACGTCGACAGCCCGTACTGGATGAACCCGCAGGTTGCCCACAACGTCGCCACCGCGAGCGTGCGCTTGCGATACGCGGCGCTGAACAGGTCGCTCATCCGGCGCTTCGGGTGCTGGCGCACCATCTCGTCGAACGCGGCCACCTGCGCGACGGGCGGCAGTTCACCGCGCACCGACGCTTCGAACACGCTTGTTGCACGCCCGGCTTCCGCGAGCCGCCCGCGCGATGCGAGCCAGCGCGGCGACTCCGGCACGAGGCGCGTGAGCACGAGCGACAGGATCAGCGGCAGCCCGCCGACGAAGTACATGATCTCCCAGCCGAAGCGCGGCACGAGCCACGCGCCGAGCGCCATCGACACGAGCAGGCCGATCGGGAACACGATCTCGTACAACAGCACGAAGCGGCCGCGGCCATGTGCACGCGTGATCTCGTTGATGTACGTCGCGGCGACCGGCAGCTCGCCGCCCAGGCCGAGGCCCTGCAGGATCCGCAGCAGCACGAAGATCTCGAACGTCGGTGCGAAGCCGCACGCGATGCTCGTGATGCCGATCACGGCCGAACTCCACGCGATCGCCTTCACGCGGCCGTGCTTCTCCGCCAGCGCCGGAAACAGGAAGGCGCCGATCAGCTGGCCGATCGCGCCGGAGGCGATCAGCAGGCCGATCTGCGTCGGCGACAGCCCCCATTTGTGAATCAGCAGCGGCAGCGTGGCCGCGATCGTGATCACGTCGAAGCCGTCGAAGAACGTCGCGGTGCCGATCAGCAGGCGGGCGCGGAGCTGCATCGCGTTGGCCGGAAGCCGCTCGAGCCGCGCGATGATCGCGCCGGGCGTGGAGGCGGCAGCTTCCATCGTGGCGCGACCGGCCACGACGTTGTCGAAAGTGCTCATGCGGGGTGTCTCCTATGTCTCGTCGCCCGGTCAGGCCAGTGGCTTGCTCGTGTCTGCCAGCGCTTCCGTATCCACTGCCCGGCCCTGGTTCATCCACTTGCGCGCAAGCTTCAGCTCACGCGCGTTGTTCACGGCGATGACACCTCTCACATGTCCTTCGCCCACGAAAAACAGCGTCGCGCGGCGCGCGGCAAGCTCGCCGCGCACGACGAGCCGCGCATCGGCCGGCAAGTCGCCGAGGATCTGCAGGTTCACGTCGTACTGATCGGACCAGAACCACGGAATCTCCGCGTACGGCGCGCGCACGCCCAGCACGGCCTTCGCGGCCGCGATCGCCTGGTTCTGCGCATTGGCCCACGATTCGAGCCGCACGCGCCGTTTCAGCCAGCCGTTGTGATGGTTCGCGACGTCGCCGCACGCGAAGATCGCCGGGTCGCTCGTCGCGCCGAATTCGTCGACGACGATGCCGTCGTCGATCGCCAGCCCCGCATCGCTCGCGAGCGACGCGTTCAGCGCGAGGCCGATGCCGGCCACCGCGAAATCGGCATCGATCGTCGTGCCGTCAGCGAGTGTCGCGCGTACCTTCGATGCATCGTCCGGCTGCGCGTCGAGCGATGCGAGCGCCGCGCCGAGACGCACGTCGACACCGTTCGAGCGATGCAGGTCGAGCAGGAAATCCGACACGACCTGCGGCACCGAGCGGCCGCACAGCCGCGGCGCGCCTTCGACCACGACCGCCTCGACGCCGAGCTTGCGCGCGGTCGCCGCGACTTCGAGGCCGATCCAGCCGCCGCCGATCACGAGCACGCGCCGGCTCGCGCGCAGCCTCTCGCCGAGCGCGGCCGCTTCGTCGAGCGTGCGCAGGTAATGCAGGTTCGGGGTCCTCACGAGTGCGTCCGGCAGGCGGCGCGACGTGCCGCCGGTCGCGATCACAAGACGGTCGTATTCGATCTCGCGGCCGCTTTCGGTTGTCACGACGCGGCGCGCGCGGTCAATCGATGCGGCGCGTTCCGGCTGCCATGCTTCGACGTTCAGCGCGTCGAATTCGTCGGGACGCACGACGCGCACGGTTTCGATGTCGGCGTCGCCGGCCAGCACGGCCTTCGACAGCGGCGGGCGCTCGTATGGAAGATGCGGCTCGTCGGCGATCATCACGAGACGGCCCGCGAAGCCTTCCGCGCGCAGCGTCTTCAGCACCCAGCCGGCGGCCTGGCCGCCGCCGATCACGACGACCGTGCCGGGCGCGGGCTGCGCCTGTGTGTTCTCTTCGCTCATGATTTGCGCTCCGTCATGAACTTGCCTTCCGGCGCCTTCGCGTTCTTCTGCCGGCGCGTGTTGCCGTCGAGGCCGCCGTCGACCGCCCACTCGGCGAACACGGTCGGGCCCGGCTCGAATTCGCGCGGCTGCCACTCGGGCGTCAGCATGTCTTCGTCCGCGTAATACTCGATCAGCCCGCCGGCCGGGTTCTGGAAGTACCAGAAGTACGCGGACGACACCGGGTGACGGCCCGGGCCGAGTTGCGTTTCCCAGCCGCAGCGGTCGATGTGCATGCCGCCGCCGAACACCTCGTGGATGTCGCGCACGGTGAACGCGACGTGGTTCAGGCCGCGCTTGCCATTCGGCAGTGCGAGCAGGAACAGGTCGTGGTGGCCGCCGTGCGGCGCGCAGCGCATGAACGCGCCGCGGCCCGGGTAGCGGTCCGACGTCTCGAAGCCCAGCAGCTCGTGATAGAACTTTTCCTGCGCGTCGAGGCAGTTCGTGAAGAACACGACATGCCCGACCTCGACCGGCTCCGCACGCGCATAGATCGGGCTCGGCTGGTCGACGCGCAGCGTCTGGCCCCACACGTTCGACGGCGAGCCCGTGATGCCGAGTTCGCGCTTGCGCGTGACTTCGACGCGGATCGCCATCCCGTTCGGGTCGGTGCAGCCGAGTGCATCCTTGCGTGCGTAGAACCCGGGCTGGCCGGCGAACTTGCCGCGCAGCGCGTCGAGTTCCTGCTGCGTCGCGACGCCCCACGTGACTTCACGCAGCGTCGGGCCCGCTTCGAACGCGGGCGGCAGCGCCGGATCGTCGGCCTTGACGACCAGCACGGTGCAGCCGTTCATCGTCTCGAAGCGTGCTTGCGTGTCGTCGTGCTCGACTTCCTTCAGCCCCCAGTCGGCGAAAAAGCGCCGGCAGGTCGCGAGATCGTCGACACCGTACGTGATCTGCTCGATTCCCAAAATGCTCATTGCGTTTTTCCCCTTCGGTCAGTTCGCCCACGGCAGCGGCGCGTCGTTCAAGCCCCAGTAGAGGCTCTTCTGCTGCATGTACTCGCGGATGCCGAGACGCCCCTTCTCGCGGCCCATCCCGCTCTCCTTCCAGCCCGAGAACGGTGTGGAGATCGAGAACAGCTTGTACGTGTTGATCCAGACGGTGCCGGTTTCCAGCGCGCGCGCAATGCGCCATGCGCGCTTGTAGTCGCGCGTCCAGATGCCGGCGGCCAGGCCGAACACGCTGTCGTTCGCCTGCGCGATCAGCGATGCTTCGTCGTCGAACGGCATCGCGACGAGCACCGGGCCGAAGATCTCTTCCTGGCAGATGCGCGCGCTGTTCGGCAAGCCTTCGAGAATCGTCGGCTGGTAGAAGAAGCCGTTCTCGCGACCGTCGCCCGACGGCCGCTCGCCGCCGCACAGCAGACGGCCGCCCTCCTCCAGGCCGAGCGCGACGTAGCGCTCCACCGATTCGCGATGCTTCGCGGTGATCAGCGGCCCCATCTGCGTGTCGGGCCGCGTCGGGTCACCCACGCGCAGCTTGCGGGCGCCGGCCACCAGGCGCTTCATGAATTCGTCGTACACCGAGCGCTGCACGAACAGCCGCGAACCCGCGATGCATGCTTCGCCCGACGAGCTGAAGATGCCGTACAGCACGCCGTTGACCGCGTGATCGAGATCGGCGTCGTCGCGCACGATCGTCGGTGACTTGCCGCCCAGTTCGAGCGACACCGGCATCAGCTTCTCTGCCGCGATGCGCGCGATGCCGCGGCCCACTTCGGTGCCGCCCGTGAACGACACCTTCTTCACCAGCGGATGACGCACGAGCACGTCGCCGATCACCGAACCCTTGCCCGGCAGCACGCTCAGCACGCCCTTCGGCACGCCGGCTTCCTCGCAGATGCGTGCCAGCGCGAGCGACACGAGCGGCGTGACTTCGGCCGGCTTGAGCACGACCGCGTTGCCGCCGGCGAGCGCCGGCGCGAGCTTCTGCGCATCGGACGCAATCGGCGAATTCCACGGCGTGATTGCCGCGATCACGCCGATCGGCTCGTACACGCTCATCGTCAGGTAGTCGCCGCGCGACGGCGTCAGTTCCTCGTCGAGCGTTTCGAGGCACGCCGCGAAATAGCGGAACGTGTTCGCGGCGCTGGCCACCAGCACGCGCGTCTCGCTGATCGGCTTGCCGTTGTCGCGACGCTGCAGGTTCGCGAGCGCTTCATGGCGCTGCATGATCAGGTCGGCGATGCGGTACAGCACTTGCGCGCGCAGGTGCGGCTTCAGCCCGGCCCAGTCGGCGCGGCGCCATGCGGCGTCGGCGGCCACGACGGCTTCGGCCGCATCTTCCGCGTTCGCCGTCGACACTTCCATGTTCAGCGACTGGTCGGCCGGATAGATGCTCGCGTAAGGCGCGCCGCGGCCGCGCCGCCATTCGCCGCCGATCAGGATGTTGCCGTCGGGTACGAGGCTCGTATCGAAAGGAGTCATGTCACAAGTCCCACAAATCTGTCTCTGCACGTCCGCCCTCGCCGTGGCGCGGGCGGACATTCAATGGCCCGGTCAGATCACGCAGCGGGCCGCGCGGTTGCGCAGCGCGCGGATCGCGCAGTACGCCGTCAGCGCGGACGTCTTCGGGTTGTCCGGCAACGGCTTGCCGCTCATTTCCAGCGACATCTCGCCAAATGCGCCGCGCGCGGTGATGCGGTGCACGTTGCGCTCGACCGCCGGATCGGCGATCAGGCGCACGTGCGTCGCGTCGAGGCCGAGGCCCGCCAGCGCGACGGTGGCCGCGACGTTCGCGTTCTTCGGATACAGGCGCGCGGCATCGCGCGCGGTGCCTTCGAAGATCACCTTTGCCTCGGTCATCGCGCGCAGGTCGCACAGTGCCTCGGCGGGCGTGCCGAGCCAGCCGAGCGGCGGCTTGCGGCCCACGTACAGCACTTCGTCGAGGCCGCCCTGCTTCGCGGAAGCCAGCGCGTCGATACCGCCGATCGCGCCGGACAGCAGCGTGACCGTCGCGTTGCCTTCGTCGGCCGCCTGCGCGAGCACGTCGAGCAGCGCGAGGTCGGACAGCGCGCCGATCGACGCGACCGCGCAGTCGGTGCCGGCCTTCAGCAGCGGCACGACGTGATCGACGAGCGCGCTGTGGCCCGCGCATTCGAGCGCGAACTCGGGGCGGCGGGCCAGTGCGTCGACCGACGACACGACCTCCACCGCGCCGCCCAGCACGCCCTGCACCGCCGCGCGCTGGTGTTCCGGCACGATCACGTGTGCGATGCGCAGCGACGCATCGTGCTCGACCGCGTGGTACACGGCCGCGCCGATCGCACCGAAGCCGATCATCGCGACGTCGACGGGTGCGTGGGCCCGCTTTTGCCCGTTAAGCATATTGGCGCTCCGTCGGCGCTTCCTTCTTCACCGGCGGGCCCGCGAACTGCGATGCGAACGAGCCGACCGACAGCATGTCGACCTCGACCATCACCGGCCCTTCCTTCGCCATCCCTTCGCGCACGATCGCTTCGGCGTCGTCGAGCGACGTGATCCGGTAGTGCGTGAGGCCGAAGCTCGCGCAGAACTGCGCGAAATCGGGCTGGTGCAGCTGCACGAAGCAGCGTCGGCCACCGTAGTGCGCGTCCTGGATGTTGCGGATCACGCCGTAGCACTGGTCGTTCATCAGCACGATCATCACGTTCGCGTTTTCCTGCACGGCCGTCACGAGCTCGCCGACGTTGACCATCAGGCCGCCGTCGCCGACGAGGCACACCGTCTTCGCGGCCGCATCCGCCAGCGCCGCGCCGATGCCCATCTGGATGCCCTGGCCGATGCCGCCGCCGAGCGCATGCACGCCCGAGCGCGGCTCGAAGATCTTCAGCAGGCGGTTGCCCCACGTGCTGTTCGAGATCGTCACGTCACGCACCCAGTTGTAGTCGCGGCCGACCGCACCCTGCAGCGTGTCGACCAGCTTCTTGTACGGCCCGAGGCCCTTCGACACGTCGGCCACTGCCTGCTCGCGGGCTGCCGCGAGATCGGCTGCAAATTGCGGATCGACCGACAGGCGGCCTTCGAGGCGGTCGGCCAGCTCGGCCAGCACCCGCTTCGAATCGCCATGCACGAACAGCTCGTTGCGATAGCCGCGGTTGTCGGCAAGTGCTTCGGCATCGACGCGGAACAGCGGCTGCGGCAGCGCGAGCTTGTACTTCAGCGTCTCGTTGCCGCGCAGGCGCGAACCGACGACGACGAGCGCATCGCAGGTCTTGTAGAACGCTTCGACGCACGCGTGCACGTTGAACGCGCCGAGCGTCGCCGGGTGATCCTCGGGCAGCACGCCGCGGCCCTGCACGCTCGTCACGACACCGAAGCCGAGCTTCACGAGGCGTTCGACTTCCTCGCGTGCGTGGCGCGCGCCGCCGCCGAGCCACAGCAGCGGGCGGCGCTTGGCGGCCAGTGCGTCGGCGAGCTTCGCGACGCGTGCGGGGTCGTGCTCGCGCACCGCGACGTGTGCCGGTGCGAGGTCGTCCGGCCATTCGATTTCGGCCGCCTGGATGTCGATCGGAATCTCGACCGAAACAGGGCCCGTCGGCGCCGTCTGCGCGATGCGCACGGCTTCGCGGATCGTCGGCAGCACGGTTTCGACGGTGCGCACGCGGAATGCAGCCTTCGAAATCGAGTCGAGCATCGACAACTGGTCCGGCGCTTCGTGGATATACGCGAGATCCTGGTCGAGATACGGCGTCTCGATCTGCCCCGTCACGTGCAGCAGCGCGGTGCCGGCCGTCAGCGCCTCGACCATCGCGCCCGCCGCGTTGCCTGCGGCCGTACCCGTGCTCGTGAACGCGACGCCGAGGCCGCCCGACACGCGGGCCAGGCCGTCGGCCATGTTCAATGCGCCGGCTTCGCCGCGTGCACCGACATAGCGGATGTTGCCGCGCGAGTTGATCGCGTCGAGGATCGGCATGTTGTGGATCGAGATGACACCGAATGCGGTCTTCACGCCGCACTGCTCGAGAAAGGCGGCAATCAGCTCGCCAACCGTGGTTTTTTCAGACATGGCGTGCAAAGCCTCCAGAAACGTCGATATGGCTGCCCGTCGTGTAGGACGACAGATGCGTTGCGAGATAAAAAAGTGCCCAGGCGGCCTCGTCGGGCTTGCCGAAGCGGTTCAGCGGAATGTTCTTCGTGCGGGCGATCGCGCCCGTCCAGTCCTCCCAGCTTTCGCCGGCCTGCGCCTGCGCTTCGTAACGGCGGCGCCACTGGCCCGACTCGACGATGCCGATCAGGATCGAGTTCACGCGGATGCGCTGCGGCGCGAGTTCGGTCGCGAGCGACTTCACGAGGCTCAGCACACCGGCGCGCGCCGACGACGTCGCGACCATGTGCGGCTCCGGCTGCAGCGCGAGCAGCGAGTTCACGCAGGTGATCGTCGGTGCCTGTGCGTCGCGCAGCAGCGGCAGGAACGCGCGTGTCGGGCGGATGATGCTGAAGTACTTCAGCTCGAGCTCCTCGCGCCACGCATCGTCGGTCGTGTCGGCGAAGGTCGACACGCGGCCCTGACCGGCGTTGTTGACCAGCATGTCGGCGCGGCCGAAGCGCGCGGACACGGCCTGCGCAAACGCGGCGACGTCATGCTCGTCGAGCACGTTGCAGCGCGCGGCGAGCAGCTGCGCGCCCGGGTATTTTTCGTTGAGCATCGCCTCGGCACGCGCCAGGCGCTCGCCGTCGCGGCCGCAGATCGCGACCGATGCGCCTGCCTGCAGGAACCGTTCGGCGGTCGCGAGGCCGATGCCGGACGAGCCGCCCGTCACCACCGCCACCTGCCCGGTCAGATCGATCTGGATCATCGGAGTCCTAAAGCTTTCAGAAACGTATGCTCGTCATCCGAGCGGTAATTGAGCCGCCGCGACAGTTCCGCCGCCGCGCGCTGCACCTTGTCGATCAGCCCGTCCGCGATCAGCGCCGCATCGATTTCCGGCCGCGGCACCGTCACCGTGATGCACGCGACGATCTTCTGCGTCTCGTTGCGCACCGGCGCCGTGACCACCGAGATGCCGCGCTCGAACGACGAATTGCTGACGCCGTAGCCGCGCAGCACATCCTCGCGGATCACTTCGTACAGCGCGTCGACCGTTTCCGGCGTCGCGTTCGTCATCCGGTTCAGCGTGCCCTCCGGATACAGCGCATGCAGTTCCTTCAACGACAGGTCGCCCATCAGCACGTGGCCGTGTGTCGTCGCATGCGCGGGCAGGCGCGTGCCGACGTTCACGCGGATCGAGCTGAACACCGGTGCCTGGCTCTGTGCCTTCGCGACGAACACCACGTCGCGGCCGTCGCGAATCACGATGTGCGTCGTGAAGCCGGTGGCGTCTCGCAGGCTCTCGATCACGGGCAGGCCCAGATCGGTCAGCTCCAGCGAGCTCAGGTATTCGAAGCCGAGCCGCAGCACGGCGATGCCGAGCTTGTAGTTGCGATCCTTGTCCGCGCGCTCGAGGAAGCCGAGCGATTCAAGCGTCTGCAGCAGGCGGAACACCGTCGTGCGCGGAATGCCGAGCCGCTTCGACAGCTCGGGCGCACCGAGCACGGGCTCGCGCGGCGAGAATTCGGCGAGGATCCGCAGCCCGCGTTCGAGGCCGGGCACCACGTAGCTGGCTTCGGCTTTCGCGTTCTCTGCGTCTTGTTGTTGCAGCGGTTCGTTCATGCCAGCCCTCGCTGCGTATCGCATTGACGGCAGAACGTGTTGATCAATGCGGAATAAACGGCCGGTGCTTCGACATAACCGGCATGACCGGCTTGCGGAATCACCTGCAGCCCGACGTGCGCGGCCGCGGCGATCCGTTCGCACGCGGCGGGTGGTGTGATCGCGTCGTTCGCGCCGACGGCGACTGCCGTGCGACCGCGAAAACCGGCGAGATCGGCCGCAAGATCGGCGTTCGCGAGCAGATGCGTGGCCTGCGCGTAGCCGGCCGGCACGATGCGCGCCATGTTCCAGCGCACCCACGCACGTGCCTCCTCGTTCGCGAAACCGGACAGCATGTTGCCGCTGCGCTGTTCGGCGAGCCCGGCCGGGCCGAGTTCGGCGAGCATCGCGAGCCGCGCGTCGCGGCGCGATTCGCGGGTTTCGGCCGGTGCGCTGCCGTAGCCGCCCGCGGGCGACACCAGCAGCAGGCCGGCGATCCGCGCGGGCATCACGCGGGCGAGACCGCCCGCGATGATCGCGCCGAGCGAATGACCGACCAGCACACAGCGTTCGATGCCGAGTGCCTCGAGCCACGCGTTCAGCGATGCCGCGTAATCGGCGGCGGCCGGCGACGCACCGTGCACGGGCGTCGACACGCCGTAACCGGGCGCATCCCACGCGAGCACGCGGCGCGACGCGCCGAGCGTGTCGATCTGGCGGACCCACGATGCGGCGCCCGAGCCGATCCCGTGCAGCAGCACGACGGGCAGCGCACGGCCCGCATGCTGCGCGCCGGCCTCGCCTGCGCCAGCTTCACGGTAGCCGATCGTGCCCGCCGCGCCGGCCGCGCAACGCTGCTCAGGAAACTGCCCGAGCAGCGCGGCGAACGCCGCGGTGCGGTCGCGTTCACGTTTGTCGATGACACTCATTGCTTTACCGGCTCCGTCTCAACGCTTGATCTTCGCGAGCGGCGAATCGGGCGGATACGTCGGCGTGATGGGCTTCGACGATCCGAGCATCACGCACATCAGCGCGTCTTCCTCGCCGATGTTGATTTCCGTGCGATACACGCCCGGCGGCACCGAGATCAGGTCGCGTTCGCCGAGGATCGCTTCCCAGGTCTCCCCGTCGCGCTCGCAGATCACCTTCATCTTGCCGCGCAGCACGAAGAAGATTTCCTCGACGTCGATGTGGATGTGGCTCGGGCCGATGTTGCCGGCCGGGATGACCATCGTCGAGAACGTGAAGCCGCCGGCCGGCACCGTGTTGACGTCCTTCGCGACGCCCGTGCCGCCCGTGCCGACATAGCGCATCTGCGCGCGGCGGTACTTCGGGTCGTAGTCGGCCTGGAACTTCAGTGCGTCCCAGTCGTAGCGCCGCGTCGCGTAGCGCGCGACGCGCCCTTCCATCCAGTCGTTGAAGCTTGCGCCTTCCGGCTGGTCCCACGACTTGCGTTCGAGATCGGCGTCCGCCATCGTCCTCTCCTTCATCAGAGTGAAAACTTCAATTCAATTCATTACGAAGCCGCCGTTCACCGGCAGCAGTTGACCCGTCACGAAGCGTGCGCCGTCCGACAGCAGGAACAGCACGGGGCCCGTCACGTCGTCGGGCACCTGCGCGCGCGTCAGCGCGCGGCCCTGCATGTAGAACGCATGGCGCTCGGCCGGCACGTAGGCCGTCGCCTCGACTTCGGTCAGCCCCGGCGCGATCGCATTGACCGTCACGCCGTGCGCGCCGAACTCGCGTGCCTGCGCATGCGTCATCGCGATCACCGCGCCCTTGCTCGCGACGTACGCGAGCAGCCTCGGCGCGCCCCACAGCGCGGTGTCCGATGCGAGGTTCACGATCGCGCCGCGGCCCGACTGCGCGAGGTGCGGCAGCGCGGCATTGCTGACGAGCCACACGCCGCGCACGTTCACGTTCATCACGGCGTCCCAGGTCGACACGTCCAGCTCCGTCGACAGCTTGCCGCCCGAGTTCGTGATCGCCGCGTTGTTGATCAGTGCGTCGATGCCGCCGAGTGCTGCCGCGCCCTGCGCGACGAACGCGTCGATGCTGGCCGGATCGGCGAGATCGAGCGCGAAGAAATGCGCGGTGTGGCCGGCTTGCGTGAGCTGCGCGGCCAGCGCGCGGCCCTCTTCGACCAGCACGTCGCCGAACGCGACCTGCGCGCCCGCTGCGACCAGCGCCTTGACGAACGCCGCGCCGAGCCCGCGCGCACCGCCCGTCACGAGCACACGGCGCCCCGGCAGCGACACGACCGGAGCGAGCTCAGCCATTCGCGGGCTCCGCTGCGGCCTGCGCCGCGCGATGCGTGTCGAGCGCGGAAAGATGCTCCTGCGCACGCGTGCGCAGCATCCGGCGCACGCGCGTCATGCCGACGTCGTGCTGATACAGGTATTCGTGATCGCGTGCGTTCGGCGCGAGGCTTTCGAGGACGTAGCGGTCCTGCTCGAGCACGTCCCAGTGCAGGCCCTCGAGGCGGTTGCGGTACATGAAGCGCCACACGTCGCGCTGCCAGCCGCTGACCTTGCGCGTACGCCAGAAGTAGACCTGGCAGTTGTCGCCGTCGACCGGCGTCGCGAAACCGATGATCCCGAAGTTGCCGCCGGGGCCGAACTTCTGCTTGTATGGAATCGCGAGGCGCATCCACAGGCAGCCCGTTTCGCCGAGCTCGACCCAGTCGAAGTTCACGTCGCGCTGGCCGATCTTCTCGAACATCAGGCCCGTTTCCGTCTTGCGCACGCGCATGTCGGCCTGCTTGTCGCCTTCGGCCATCGAGTGCGACGTGGCGTGCAGGTACGCGCCGTGCATCGGGTCCATCACGTTGTCGATCGCGTACTGGTAATTGCACTTCCAGTTCGACACGCACAGAAAGTGGCCGTACTCGTCGTCGACCAGTTCTTCCGGCAGGTTCAGCGGCGCCGGCTCGCCGTGCGCTTCGTCGCCGAACCACAGGAAGATCGCGCCGGCCTTCTCCTCGACCGGATACGACTTCACGCACTTCATGCCTTCAAGCGGACAGTTCGACACGGCCGGCACGCGGTTCACCGTGCCGCCGCCGTCGATTTCGACGCCGTGATACCAGCAGGCGATGTTGCCGCCGAGGTTCCAGCCGAGCGACAGGCGCGCGCCGCGGTGCGGGCAGCGATCTTCGAGCGCATGGACTTTGCCTTCGTGATCGCGCCACAGCACGATCTGCTCGGACAGGCGCGTGAGGCCGACGGGCGCATTCGACACCTGCCAGCTCGGCGCGACGGGATACCAGTAGTTCTTGATGCCGCGGTCGAGATAGTCACGGACCGGGTCGTGTTGGACTGCGTGTTGTACGGGGGACGTCATCAGTGTGCTCCGGATGCGGTTGTCGTCGGGTCGGCGGTCACGCGCTCGGCGCGGTCATTCCGCGAGCGAGGCCATTTCGGCGCGGAAGCGCTCGGGGGTCCACGCCGTGCCGTCCGGTGCGCGGAAGCCGATGCGGTTCAGGCCCGCGACGACATCGTCCAGCTCGATCGCGCCGGCTTCGAACACGCGTTCGAGTGCATCGCCGAGGTCGTTTTCGTATTGGGTCGGTGCGGCCTTGCGGTTTTGCCAGACCTGGTTCTCGACCTGGCCGGGGATCTCGATCTGCCCCTTGCCCGCGACGTTGTTCGGCTGCGGCGCCACCCACGGCTTCAGGAAGGGATTGAAGTTGACGGTCGCTTCTTTCATGTCATTCCACCTTGATCTGGATTTCCTCGCCGGCAAGGCGCACCGCGTACTGCTTCAGCGCGCGCCCGCCCGGGCCCTTCAGGCATTCGCCCGTCCTGATGTCGAACACGGCCTCGTGCAGCGGGCATTCGACCGTGCCTTCGTCGACGAACCCCTGCGTCAGCAGCGCGTACGCATGCGGGCACACGTTCTCGAGCGCATACACGTCGTCGCCGACGCGGTAGATCCCGATTTCCGCGCCGTCGGTCCGCTTGAACTCGATCGGCGTGTCTTCCGACAGCGCGCCGGCGTGACCGGCGCAAACCCATTGTTCAGACATCTCACACCCTTCCTTCTGATCGACTCTCGGTCTGCTCCGATTTGTTCCATACTCGGAACAGCAGTTTATGGATGGTGATTATAGGAGCGACTTTTCACGAGTAAAACAAAAAGCTGCATGTCCTAGGGAAAACACCGACCATCGGGTTGGAGATCGCTTTCGCCTGCCTTATCAAATGTAATTTTTTGTTGTGTGACGGGGAGTTATGCCCTTTTTGCGGGCTTTGCGCACCGGTCACGAGCATCGCCCCGGCCCCCATCCGTCCCGAAAAAATTATTTTTGACCAGACGCTCGACGCCCCTATACTCCATTCCATCAGAGGCACACTGTTCCTTATATGGAACATACAAATGCCCGTTCGATGGCGAAAACGCGCAACGGCCGGCCGTTCCTGCGCATGCCGCCACGGCACGTTTTCATCAGGTTGGAGATTCAGGAGATCAAATGGTCAAGCATGCGGTAGCAGCAGCAGTGATCGGGATGGGCGCCGTGTCGGGCGCGTGGGCGCAGAGCAGCGTGGTGCTGTACGGCAGCCTGGATGCGGGCATCGCGTACGTGAACAACGTCGGCGGCCATGCGAAGTGGGCGATGATTCAGGGCAACACGCAGCCCGACCGGTGGGGCCTGAAGGGCAAGGAAGACCTCGGCGATGGCCTGTCGGCGATCTTCCAGCTCGAAAACGGCTTCTATACGAACAACGGCCAGTTCGCGACCGCGAACACGATCTGGAACCGCGCGGCGTTCGTTGGCCTCAGCTCGGAACGCTACGGCACGCTGACCCTCGGCCGCCAGACGCCGCTGTCGTTCGACTATCTCGATCCGCTCAGCACGGCCTACCTCGCGATGAGCTGGTACGCGTTCCACCCCGGCAACATCGACGGGCTCGCCGCGACCGGCAACGTGCCGTACAACAACGCGGTCAAGTATCGTTCGCCGACCTTCGCGGGCTTCTCGGCCGCGGCGACGATGGCGCTCGGCAACACGACGAACTTCTCGACCGGCAAGTCGGTCGGCGTCGCGCTGAACTATGCGAACGGGCCGTTCAAGGCGTCGGCCGTGTACTCGAACGAGCACGACCGCTCGATCCTGATCAGCACGACCGGCATCACGTCGTTCCAGGGGCAGAACACGGCAAACGGCTACACCGCGAACAAGGTCGAGAACATCGGCGCGGGCGCGTCCTACCAGTTCGGCGACTTCCTCGTGCATGGCCTCTACACGCGCACGAAAATGCAGTCGAACGGCTTTTCGGATACGTTCCAGAGCTACGACGCGGGCGTGAACTACCGCAGCAGCGCGTTCAACACGATCGCGGGCGGCGCGGCGACCACGACGCTGGCCGGCCGCCGCTGGACGCAGGTCGAGCTCGGCGACATCTATGCGCTGTCGAAGCGCACGCAGCTTTATGCGAACGTGTTGTACGAGCACGGTTCGGGCGGCGCACAGGCCGCGTTCTTCACGGCAGGCGTGTCGAGCACCGCCAACCAGGTGGTCGTGCTCACCGGGATTCACCACTCGTTCTGAACGACGTCAGGCATTCGCCGCCTGAAACGACAAGAGCGGCCCGCGGGCCGCTCTTGTTGGTTCGCGCGCAGCATTTGCCCGCCCGCCGTACGCGTTGCACCGGCAACGGGTAGCATCAGCGGATTCCGACGAACGGAGACGACCGTGGCAGTCTATTTGCTGGCGCAACTTCGCTTCACGCACCGCGACGCATACGACCGGTATCAGGCGCGCTTCATGGATGTATTCCGCCGGTTCGACGGCCGCCTGCTCGCCGCCGACGGTGCGCCGGTGGCGCTCGAAGGGGAATGGGATCGCGACAAGGTGGTGCTGATGTCGTTTGCCGACGAGGCGTCGGCGCGCCGGTTCGTCGAGTCGCCCGAGTACCGGGAGATTTCCGAGGATCGCCACGCGGGCGCGGACACGCTCGCGCTGCTCGTGCATGGCCTGCCCGCGCCGGGCGCCTGAGGACGACGGCGGCCGTGCACGCGCCGCCCCTTGCTCGCAAGCAGCGGCGCAGCGCCGGCCCGCGTGTCAGAACATCGCGACCTTGTGGCGCGCGTGCGCGAACGTCGGGTCGCTTTCGAGCGGACGATAGTTCAGCCGCTGGGACAGGTCGACCGCCGCGCCGCACACGGCTTCGACGAGCCGCTCCTTCTCGCCGGCCTCGCCGATCTCCGAGCGCGGCACCGTCGCGGTGATCGCCGCGACGATCGAGCCCGAATGATCGCGCACGGGCGCGGTGACTGCCGAAATGCCGCTCTCGAACGCCGCCTCGCTGACCGCGTAGCCGAGCCGTGCGTAATGGCGCACGCGTTCGTACAGCTCATCGACGGTGCCCGGCGTGCGCTCGGTGAACTGCTCGAGCCGCTTTTCCGGATAGAGCTGGCGCAGCGCGTCGCGGGTCAGGTCGCCCATCAATACGTGGCCGTGCACGGTCGCATGCGCGGGCAGGCGCGTGCCGACGTGCACCTTCACCGAACCGAACATCGACGCGTTGCTCTGCGCCTTCGCGACGAACACGACGTCGCGTTGGTCGCGAATCAGCAGATGCGTCGACAGGCCCGTTGCGTCGCGCAGCCGTTCGAGCACCGGTGTGCCGAGATCGGTCAGTTCGAGCGAATTCAGGTATTCGAAGCCGAGCCGCAGCACGCCGACGCCGAGCCGGAAATAACGGTCGCCGTTCACGCGCTCGAGGAAACCGAGCGCTTCGAGCGTCTGCAGCAGGCGGAACGTGGTCGTGCGCGGAATGCCGATGCGCTTCGACAACTCGGGCGCGCCGAGCACCGGCTCGCGCGCGGAGAATTCGGCAAGAATCCGCAGCCCGCGTTCGAGCCCCGGCACCAGGTAGGACGATGCGCCGCCGGACGATTCGTCGTCGCCGGGCGCCGCTTGGTCGGGTGCGTTGCTCATCGTTGCCTTGGCCATGTGGACATGGACGGAAGGAAATCAATCACGAAACAGGTCATGGATCGTCGTGGACGGCCGGTCATGCCGCCCCGGCGCGCACGCAGTTGCGACCGCGCACTTCGCCGCGACGCAGCATGCGCCGCCACGACTCCAGGAAGAGTCATTCACGGTCGAGAGGATAGCAGCGATGGCCGGCGCGACGCCATGCGCAAATCGCCGGAGGGCGGGACCGCCGCCGCCCGGCCGTGTGCGAGGCGAGCCGCCGACTGATCGCGGCCGGCGTGGCACGCTCCGCCGAGACGCCCGCAGGCTACAGGTGGGACAGATGAACCCGGATATTCGCGCGGTCATACGTGAAGCCGCCGGCCGCGTCAGGTTCGAGCACGCTTGCCAGGTCGACCGCATACCGCCATCCGCTGCCGAGAAGCCCGCCGTTCACGGCCCGGATCCGGGTGCCGCCAATGGCGATCGCCGCATGAAAGACCGTGCCGCCACGCGAGAAGCCGACGGCGGTCCCGGCCGGAATCTGCGCGTGCCCGTCCCATTCGCCGCCGTTCTCGAAGTTGAATCGCGGCCGCCAGTGCTGACCGATCGTGTCGAGCAGCGTGTTGGGTGAAATCATCGCATCAGCGCGCATCAGGTACCGCACATAGGCCGCGGCGTCGTAGCAGACGCCGGCGGAAACATACGTGTTGATGTCGGCCGTGCCGGCAATCAGCGCCTGCACGTGTCTCTGCCGCTCGGGGAAACCGAACTGGGCGACATGCGCGCCCAACGGGGTCAGTTGCATGGGTGGCTCCTGTTGAAGAAGCGAGGCGTCATCGTCCCGCCAACGCAATAACCTCATATCTTATTACGATATCCGGCGACGTCGAAGCCCGGCCCCGGGCGTCACGGCAGGCGCGCAGCCGATGCCGGTGCGGCGGCGGCCGCCTCGGGATTCGGCGCGAGCCGCAGGCGCACGCGCAACGGCTGCAGCATGTCGGGCGGCGGCGGCTCCGCCAGCGGGCTGGCCGTGAGCAGTTGCCGCAGCGTCGCGTCCGCGTCGGGATCGCCGAGCGACGCAAATTCGACACGCGCGACGACTCCGTTCGTACCGATCCACGCGCGCACGACGATCGCGGGCGGCGGCGCAGCGGCGCTCGCGTTCAGCACGCGCGCCTCGAGATAGCGGTGCAGACGATCGGCCGCGTCGCCGTCGGCTTCGAGCCACGTCTGGAACTGCTGCCCGGCGAGCTGGCCGTAGCGGATCCACGCCTGCGGCACGTCGGCCGTCTGTGCGACGGCCGGTGCGACGCCCACGGCCAGCGCCCACGCGACGACGATCGCCCGCCACCCTCCGGATACGCCCCACTGCTGCATTCGCTTCATCCCGCCTCCCGTTTCGACGATGCGCGGCCCTGCCGCGTCGCGTCATCCGCTCGTCCTGCGACCTTCAACCGATCTCGATCGGCACATACAGCCGTGTTCCGCCGCGCTGGACGAGCAGCGCGACGTTGCCGTGCGCGGCGTCGATCTCGGCCATCAGCGCGCCGATGTTCGCGACCGGCGTGCCGTTGACCGACAGCACGATATCGCCGGGCTGCAACCCCGCGCGCGCGGCCTGACCGCTCGCCTGCTCGACGACGAGCGCCTGGCCGACACCGAGCCGCTGGCGCTCCTGCTCCGTCGCCGCGCGCAGCGCGAGCCCGAACCGCGCGGGCCCTTGCTCGCTGCTCGCCGGAGCCGCCCCGCTGTCGAACGCAGCGACGGTCGCGATCACGTGCATCGCCCGTCCCGCGCGCCATACGAGCAAATCGGTTTGCCGCCCGGCCCGCATGCCCGCAACGGTGCCGAGCAGGTCCGACGATTCGGCGACCGGCTTGCCGTCGACCGCGAGCACGACATCGCCCGGCTGCAGGCCCGCGTGCGCGGCCGGGCCATCCGGCTCAACCACGGTGATCAGCGCGCCATCCGGGCTCGCGAGGCCGAACGAGCGCGCAAGCGCCTGGCTCACTTCCTGGACGGCGACGCCGAGCCGGCCGCGCGTGACCTTGCCGGTTCGCAGCAACTGGTCCTTCACGTCGAGCGCGATATCGATCGGGATCGCAAACGCGAGCCCCTGATAGCCGCCCGTCTTCGAGAAAATCATCGAGTTGATCGCGATCACGCGGCCGCCGAGATCGAACAGCGGGCCGCCCGAATTGCCGGGGTTGATCGGCACGTCGGTCTGGATGAACGGAATCGCGCGCTCGCCGGGCAACGAGCGCGATTTCGCGCTGACGATGCCCTGCGTGACCGTGTTCGCGAACCCGTACGGCGAACCGATCGCCATCACCCAGTCGCCCACTTCGGTGCGCGCCGGGTCGCCGGTCGCGACGACCGGCAGGTCGTGCGCGTCGATGCGGATGACTGCAACGTCGGAGACGGGGTCGCTGCCGATCACACGCCCCTTGAACTGCCGCTTGTCGGTCAGCTTCACGTCGATCGCAACGGCGTCACCGACCACGTGCCGGTTGGTCAGGATCACGCCGTCCGCACTGACGATGAAGCCGGAGCCGAGGCTCACTTCCTCGCGGTTGCCGATCACGCGCCGCGCGAGAAACGGCGCGAGCGGATGATCGGGCGCGATGCCCGGCGGCAACTGGATGCCCATCTGCGTGACTTCGCGCGTGACGCTGATGTTGACGACGGCCGGGCCGACGCGCCGCACCAGCGCGGCGAAGTTCGGCAGCGCGATGGTTGGCGTTGGCGTTGCGGCACCTGGCGGCACGGGCCGCTCGGCGGCCGATGCCGTTGAACAAACGCATGCGCAGGCCAGCGCCAGCCCGCCGGCCATCGCTCGCAGCGCCACCGCCCGCTTCGTGTGCCTGCCCGCCTTCATGTCGCTGTTCCTCGTCGGTTCGCGCCGGAACGCCGCCGGCTCGTCGATACGCACGCCGCCCGCTCGGCCGCACGCATCACTTCGGCGGCACCGCGACCGGTGCATCCGGCCGCTGCGGGGTCGTCGAGCGGCCCCAGTTCGAGCCGAAGCGGTTCCGCTCGGTCGACAGGTTGAACGTGCCGAGACGGTTCGACGGCTGCTTCGACAGCCGCTCCGAATCCGTTTGCGACGCGCCCGCCTGCGGATCGGCCTTCGGCTTCAGTTGCTGGCTCAGGCAGTCGTACGACAGCGCACGCCTGCCGTCGACTTCCGCGTCGACGCACACCGGCTTCGTGGCCGAACCCGGACTGGCCGCCGCTGGCGCGGGTGCGCTCGCCACCGCGCGGCCGCCCTGCGCGTGCGCGCCGGTTGCCAGCAGCAGGCAGACGATCGTCGCGATTCCGCTTTTTCGCATCTTCATGCGCGCCTCCTTCCGAAATGGCTCCATGGCACAAGCGTTGCCGCGCTCACAGATTCGCGCCCGGTGCCGATGCGCGCGCCAGGAAACGCGCAAACGCCGCGCGATCGGATTCTTCGACGGCCGGCTCTTGCACATCGACCCGCTGCGTCCAGGCGTCGCGCATGCCGTCGACCGGCTGCCACGCTTGCACCTGCGCACCGGTCGGATACGGCGTGACGAGCGGTTCGCGATAGTCGACGCGAAACAGCGGCGGCGCGCTGTTGCCGGCCGTCCACAGATCGCCGACGTCGCGCACGCTCGCGTCGAACCAGAACCGCGCCCAGCGCACCGTCGGCGCGCGCGTATCGGCGCCGGGCGCATCGGTGCCCGACGCATCCGGCACGCGCAGGAAACCGGCCAGCACGAGCAGCACGGCCGCCAGATCGTCGTCGCGCAACATCCGGTACGACCAGAGATCCGCGACGTCGACACAGGCGATCACCGCGATGAAGCGCCCGATCGTGAGCGCGGGCCACGCGCGCCGCATCAGCGTGTAATGACGTGCCCAGTGCGCGACAAAGCGCTCGCGATGCCCGGCGGCGACCTGCACGTCGCGCGAGCCGCGAATCGTCAGTTCCTCCGGTTGATACTGGCGTGTCGTGAGCACGCATTGCGCGGAGCACCGCGCGCTCCGGTGCCGTGCATAGCCGCCCACGCCAGGCAACGGCTCCAGCGCGCCGAAGCACAACGGGCAATGCGTGGGCCACTCGCCGGGCAGGCCCGGCCACGGGTTCGCTTTCGGCATGCGCGGGCGGTCGGCGGCCGCGGCCGGGCGACGTCGCCCCGGCGTGCGTGCGTCGGGGGCGTGGACGCGTGGCGTCGAACGGACGGTTGCCATGGGCACGCCTACCGGGCAGACGCGAGCGCTTTCTTCAGCGCGTCTTCGTTGATCGGCGCATTCGCGGCGAGCTTCGCGAGATACGCCTGCGCATTCTGCTGCGTGCGCCGCGCGCGCAGCATCGCGCGCAGTTGCTCCTTCACGTCGGCCAGCGGGCGCGGCGCGGCCGCACGGATGTCGATCAGCTTCACGACATGAAAGCCGGCCGGCGTCTGGATCGGCGCGGAGACCTGGCCCGGCTTCAGCGCGTCGGCCGCCTGACGGACCGCCGGCACCATCAGTTGATCGGGCACGAAACCGAGATCGCCGCCGTTCGCGGCGCTCGCCTTGTCCTGCGAGTTCGCCTTCGCGAGCGCCGCGAAATCGCCGCCGCGCGCGCGGCTCGCAAGATCGGCCGCCTGCTTGCGCGCCTTGTCGAGCGTCGCGGCATCCGCGTTCGGCGGCACCGCGATATAGATCTGCGCGACGTGCAGTGCGCGCGGCGCGGTAAACGCGGCGCGGTTCTTGTCATACGCGGACTGCAGCTCCGCGTCCGACGGATAGTCGGCCGGCGGCGCACTCGCCGACGCCAGGTAGCTGCGCACGACGATCTCGCGCTGCGCCTGTTCGACGGCCGCCTGCACCTGCGCCTGCTTGTCCCAGCCCTTCGATTTCGCCTCGGCCAGCACGGCCTTCTGCGCGAGCGTCGAGCGCACGACCTGGTCCAGCGCCGCGGGATCGGCCGCGAGACGCTCGCGCCCCTCCGGGCTCACCGACTTCAGCAGCCCCGCGATATCGGCCTGCGTGACCGACGCCTGCGCGGCATTCGCGATCACGTCGTCCTGTGCGTACGCGACGAACGGTGCGCC
This sequence comes from Burkholderia sp. D-99, assembly GCF_011605345.1. GTDB lineage: Bacteria > Pseudomonadota > Gammaproteobacteria > Burkholderiales > Burkholderiaceae > Burkholderia. The sequence goes on along the minus strand of NZ_JAAOXM010000001.1, from coordinate 198,066 downwards.
CAGCACGAGACTGCCTGCCACCGTCGCCAGCAACTTCATCTTCGTCATCATTGTCCGACTGCCCTCTCGATCGTTCTTGAAATGCGGACGCCGCGTCAGCGCGCGTCCGTCAGCGTCATGCGCAGGACGAGCGGCTGCGCCATCCCGCGCGGTGGCGCCGCGCCGACTGCCCGGCCGACGAGTGCGGCGTGCAGCGCCGCGTCGAGCACCGGCTGCGCGGCCGCACCGCTGTCGATGCGCGTCACGTGCCCGTACCGGTCGAGCCACGCGCGCACCGGCAGCACGGGGCCATCGTCGCCCGCATCGGCCTGTTCGCCGGCCCAGCGCTCGATGCCGGCGCGCAGGCGGCACACCGCTGCGTCGTCGCTTTCGCCGTCGAGTGTCGCCTGCAGCCACTGCGCGATGCGCTGTGCGTATGCGCTCCACGCGGCGGGCGCATCGTCCGCGGCCGCGGCTTTCGCCTCGTGCCGCGCGCGGCCCGGCAACCACCCGCGCAGCACGGCGCCGATCCGGCTGCCGGCGCGCGTCACTGCGCAGTGGCCTCGACCGCTACCGTGGTCGCTTCGGCAGTCGACGCATTTGCCTGATCGCCGGCCGCCGCACGCGCCGCCGCCTCCTGCTCGGCCATCGCGGGACGGTTGCGCAGGTGCAGCAGGAATTCCTGGATCAGGCGATCCCACAGCTCGATCGTCGAGCGCAGGTAACGCTCGGACACCCCGCCCGCGACGACCACGTCCATTTCCAGCGCGAGAAACTGCCCGTGGCTCGCGAGACGCGCGAAGCGCTTGGTGCGGTTCCAGTCCGCGACGAGTTCGAGCGGCAGCTCGCCCTGCACCTGCAGCACGCACGACAGCGTGTAATCGATGTACGGCAGCGCGGCGAGCTGTGCGTCGGCGCCCTGCGGCGCGAGCACGGCAGCCGGGTTGCCGAAGCGCACCGCAAAGCCGATACCCTGGCTCGCGCTCATCAGTTGCACCGTGCCGTTCTGCTCGGCCGCCGTCACGCGGTAGCCCGCGCGGCGCAGCACGTCGGCGAGGCGGTCGGCGCTGATCGATTCGATCGGCGCGTCGTGTGCCGCGCGTTCGTCGCCGGCGTTCGGTTTGTTCTCTTGCATGTCTGTCTTCCCCATATTCAACGAATCGATCGATTCAATCCCGGTTGCGCGCTCACTGCGCGTTCGCCGAAGCAGCCGACGCCGGTGCCGGTGCAGCGGCAACCGGCCGCGCGGCCGGATCGTACTTGCCCGCATACAGCGCGTCGCCGTAGCGTTGCGCGAGGTCGTCGTACTTCACGCGCGCCGACTGTGCGAACGGCTGACGCGACGCGAACAGCGTGCCGATGCCGACGTGCTCGTACGCGTCGAGAATCTCGTGCCCCACGCGATACAGCTCGGCATTGTGTGCCTGGCAGGTTTTCAGCTGCGTGTCACGCGCGGCGACGTCCTTCTGCAATTGCGTGTGCTGCGCATCGCGGCCGCGTGACACGGCAAGCAAGTCCTCGTAGGACGACTTGTATTTCGCCAGCGACTTCGCGTCCTGCTCGCGGCCCGCCCGCTCCTGCGCAAGCGCGCGCTTCGCGGCCGCCTCGGCGCCCGAGTCGCCGCGCGCGGCCGCAAGCTGCCCCTGCATCGCCTTCAGTTGCGCGAGCGCGTCGTCGCGCTGCTTCTCGGCCGTGGCCTTGTCGCTCTGCAACTGCGCCTGGCTGTCCTGCAACTGACGCAGCTCCTGCACGGTCGAGCGCAACTGGCTGCGCAGCTTGTCCTCGATGCTCTGCGCGTGCGCGCCGCCGGCCGCGAGCAGCAGCGTGCCGGACAGGGCGGCCGCGAGCATCGTGCGAGTGATCATGTTCATCCGCGGCTCCGGTCAGAAGCGAGCATTGAGCTCGATCTGCAGCACATCGATCGATACCGGCGGCCCGTACACTTCCTTCGAGCTCAGGTAACGGGCCGACACCCACGTGTCCCGTGCAACCGCATACGCGGCGCCGAGCACGTAGCCACGCGCGTTGGTGCCGCCAAGATGGAAGTCGGGATCGTTGAACGCGTCGAGCACGGCGTCCGGCTGCAGGTACTTGTATGCAACCGAGAAGTTCCACTGGCCCTTCTCGCGCGGCTCCGGCTCGCCGAACGTCGCCTTCGCGAGGAAACCATTCGGGCCGCTGCGGTAGTCGGCGCGCGTCGCGTTCACCGACGTCGAATCGTAGTTGTTGACCGGCAGCGACGCCGCCGCGAACGCCTTGTTGTCGTTGTATGCGAGGTTGCGCACGTATTCGCCGTCGAGACGCAGCTTGAAGCGGTCGGCCACGACCGTATCCCACTGCGCCTTCAGGTCGAGCAGCCGGTAGTTGTACGCGAGCCCGAAGAGCTGCGGCTGCGGCGTCATTCCCGGTGCGAGGTTCGGGTTCTGCACGATGTTGCGCAACGCGATCAGCGTGTTGCCGCCCTGCATGAACGTGGGCGCCTCGTTGTCGGTGCTGCAGCTCGTCGCGCCGAGATACAGCGCGCACGGTGACGACAGCGTGCCGCGCATGTTCTGGAAGTCGTAGTACGCGACCGCACCGCGCAGCCGGTTCTTCGCATCGATCTTCCAGTCCGCGCCGAACTGCGCGCCGAACATCCACTTCGTGTCGCTGCCGGCCTTTTCGGTGCTGTTCGACGGGAAGTTCTCGCTCGTGTACTGGATCGGGAACACACCGAGCGTGCCGAACAGTGTGACATCCGGATTCCACGGCAGCGCATGACGCAGGTTCGCGGCCAGCCCGTCCATCATCAGGTCGTCGGAGAACACGAGATCCGACTTGAAGAACGGATTGTCGAAACGGCCGGCCGTCAGGTTCAGCCACGATGTCGGCTTGTACGCGAAGAACGCCTTGTTCAGCCAGATGTTCTTCTTCCCCCAGCCGCCCCCGGCCGTTCCCGTCGTGGAAACGGGGCCGTTGTCGTTGCCGCTCGCGAGCTGGAGGCCGGCAATCATGTCGTCGGACAGCGTCGCCGTCACGCCGAGCCGCGCGCGGTAGCGCAGCAGGTTGTTGCGGTTTTCCCGCGTGTTCTGCGTGGGAATCTGCGTGCTGTTGGTGTTCTGGTTGACGTCGAACCCGCCGGCCTGGTTGATCGCCGCGAAATTCGTCACGCCGTTCGTGTTGCCGCCGCCGTAGAAGTGATACTCGTCACGCACGCGCATGTCGCCGTCGAGCTTGATACGCGACACCCAGTCGGGGAACGTGTTCGGCTGCGCCCAGTTCTCGGCCTTCGCCTGCGCGATCACTTCCTGCTTCACCTGGTCGCGGATCTGGTCGCGCACGAGCTGCGGCACGTACGGCACCGCGACATCGCCCGGCTGCGTCGGCGGGTTGACCACGCCGCCCGCCACGACCGGCGCGCCCGACGCGCGCGCCGACCGCGCCTGCACGGCTTCCGTGCGTGCTTCGCTGATCAGCTCGTTCGCGTTCTGCTGCGTGAGCACGCCGCGCTTCACGAGCAGGTTGATCAGGTTGATCACCACGCTCTCGGTCGGCGCGGCTTTCCCCGATGCCGCCTGCGCCTCGAGCGATTGCCCGTGCGCGGCGGACGCGCAGGCCAGCCCGAGCGTGAGCACCGCCGCGCCGACGCGCGACAGGCGCGCGGGCAGCGCGCCGTTGCGGGGTACCCCACCCCGTCCGTTCATCTTCCGCTTCATCAAAGGACTCCGAACAATATCCGTTGCTTTTCCGGCAGCATCCGTGCGACGGCGCCACCCCATGATTCTTTCGTCGTTTCGCGCGCGCATCGTCATGCCGGCTTGCGCCCCTGAAGCTTGACGAGCACCGGATACGACGTCGCCGGCGGCGGGACTTCATCGACCCTGCCGAGCGCTTCCACTGCCGCGACGACAGCCGTGTCGATCTTCGCGTCGCCAGTGGACTGCGCGATCGTCACCTTCGTGATCCGCCCCGACGCATCCATCCACAGGTTCAGGCTGCCCGCGAAACGCGCGCCGCCGGCCTCCTGCACGCCCTTGTCCTGCTCGATCGCGCGCTGCAGCACGTACACCATGTATTGCGCGTAGCTCGCGTTGCCGAACTTGCCGCCCCCGCCGCTGCCCAGCAAGCCCGAGCCGTCGCCCGCGCCGATGCCGAAGTTGTCGGTGCCCGCCTGCGCGTCGGCATTCATCGTCATCTGCTTCGGCTGGTTGTCCGACGGCTTCGGCGCCTCCGAAGGCTTCGGCGCGATCGTCGGCCGGTCGACCGGCGTCTTGACCTCTTCCTTCACCTTCTCGGGCGGCGGCTTCTGTTTCGGCGGCGGCGGGGGCGGGGGCAACGGAATCACCGTCGTCACCTGCGGCGCGCTCACGCGCTTCACGCCCGCGGTATCGCTCGCGAAACGCCAGATCAGCGCGGCCACGCCCGCGAGCACCAGTGCGATTGCGACAGGCTTCACGTAGCGGCCGGGGCCCTTGTCCGGCGGGCCGCCGTTGTAGGTCATTTCCATCGCGTCAGCCGCCCTGCTTCGCCTTGCCGGTCACCAGGCCGACCTGCGACAGGTCGAGGCGGCGCAGCAGGTCCAGCACGTCCATCACCTTCTGGTACTGCACGCCCGCATCGCCCTTCAGCACGATCGGAAACTCCGGACTGGTCGCCTTCTCGGTGCGCAGCCGGCTCTCGAGTTCGTCCATCGTCACCGGGTATGCGTCGAGGAATACCTGCCCCGAATCGGCGACCGTGATCGCCTTCGTCTTCGGCTTCGCGAGACTCGCGGACGAGCTCGCCTTCGGCAGATCGACCTTGATGCCCTGCACCGACGCGGTCGTCATGATGATGAAGATGATCAGCAGCACGTACGCGAGGTCGAGCATCGGCGTGATGTTGATGTCGTCGTACGGCTTGTCGTCGTCCTGAACCTGCATGGTGGTCTCCTGCGTGCGTTCGATGCGGTCAGTCGGCCAGCACCGCGTGATCGGGCGAGCGGTGCGCTTCGGCAAGGCGCGTGACGAATTCGTCGACGAACACCTGCATGTTCGCGGTCACGTTCTTGTTGCGGATCAGCAGGTAGTTGTAGCCAAACAGCGCGGGAATCGCGACGAACAGGCCCGTGACCGTCGCGAGCAGCGCGGCCGCGATACCCGGCGCGATCGCGTTCACGTTCACGTCGCCGGCCGCCGCGATCGCCGCGAACGTGATCATCACGCCGACCACCGTGCCCAGCAGCCCGAGGAACGGGCCGCCCGAGATCGCGATCGTCAGCAGCACCATCGACTTCGACAGCCGCTGGTTTTCGCGCACGAGCGTCGCGTCCATCGACGCGCGGATCGCCTCGATCGACTCCGACGTGATCACCGTGCGGCCGTTGCCGTCCACGCGGCTGTGGATTTCATGCACGCCGGCCTTGTACAGCCGGTACAGCGACGACTGGTACAGCCGGCGGCCGTCGGTGCTCGCTTCGTCGACATGCGCGAGACCGACCAGGTGGCGCCCGGCCACTTCGCGGAACCGCTGCACGAAATACAGGTTCGCCTTGTCGACGGTGCCGACGTAGCGCGCCTTGGTCCACATCACGACCCACGACACGACCGCCATGCCGAGCAGGATCGCGATCACGACCCACGCGTCGACCGTCACCGACTGCACGATCACGCCGAAATAGCCGAAGCCGAAGCCCGACTGCTTCTCGTCGGCGCCGTACGCGACGAGCTTCGATTCCGAACCCTGCGCGAGCGCGTCGACCGCGATCGCGGCCGGCGAGCGCGCGATCTTCGACAGGCGCAGTTCGTCGAGCGCGCCCGCATACGCGGCGAACCCGGCCGGCGCGCCCGTGGCGTCCGCCGCGACCGTCGCCGCGCCGTTCAATGCGGGCAGCGTCGCCGCGACTTGCGCAGCCTGCTTGCCGTTCACGTAGACGGTGAGGTTCTTGCCGTCGGCCGTGACCGCGAGATAGGTCCACTGGTTCGCGTCGACCGGCGAGGCGGCCGGCGTGCGCACCGGTGCCGGATTGCCGGCTGCGCCCTGGACTTCCGCGAACGGCACACCGTTGTCGAGGCCGATCAGCAGCGCATTCGCACCGTCGCGGCGGCTGTAGAGCAGCGTGTTCGGCGCCAGCGCCGACGGCTTCACCCACGCGCTGAACGTGAAGCTGCCGCCGGCCGCCACGTTCAGCGACGGGCTGGCCGGCAGCGTCAGCGACCCGTTGCCGTCGAACCGTGCACCCTTGCCGACGATGCCGTCCTCGACCGTCTGGAACGACGCGTTCTGCGCGTGGTTGCCGTACGCGGTCAGGTCCTTCGGCGGCGCACCCGCCGCGCCGTTGAAGTGATAGACGAGCGTGTAGTCGGCATCGAACGTCTCGGCCGGCTTGCTGCCGTCCGGCGCCTTCTTGTTGCCGTAGTACATCCAGATCGACTCCGCGGCGCCGGCCGGCATCTTCGGAACGTCGACCCAGATCAGCGCGACGCCGAGCACCGGATCGTATTGTTCGATGTGGTAGTTCAGCGGCGTCTTGTCGTCGCCGGCGACGAAGCGGATGTCGGCGCCGTTGTCGGCCAGCCCGTCGAACTGGAAGTTGCCCGAGTGCAGGCGGATCAGCAGCGGCACGCGGCCGGCCGACTCCGCGAGGTTCGCGCCTTTCGCGCTCGCATCGATCGTGATCGCCTTCCGGTACGACCAGTCGTTCTGCCACCACGCGTTCGCGATGCCGGGCAGCACGCCGAGCATCACCGCCAACAGGAAAAACAAGACTCGCTTCACGATCCACTCCCCGAATGTGCGGGCGCCGCGCTCGTCGCATCGCCCCGGCACGATCAAAAAAAATCCGTCAGAACCCCAGCCTTACGTAGAAATCGAACCGCGGGCTGTACTGCCGCGTATAGACGCCCGCCTTCAACGGCCAGCCGGCCTCGAAATCCGCGCTCGCATACTTCATGATCTGCACCCGCGTGCCGACACCGACACTCATCAGGTTGAAGCGCGACGTCTGCTCCGGCAGCGGGCTCAGCAGCCACAGGTGCGCCGCGTCGAAGAACGCGTGGAAGCGCCACTCGTTCACGCGGCTGCCGACCGCACCGCCGAGCCATTTCGCGAGCGACGGGCTGCGCAGCTCGATCGACGCGATCACGCCGCTGTCGGCCGTGTCTTCGGCCTGCATGTAGCCGCGTACGCTGTTCATCCCGCCCGCGGCGAACTGCTCGCTCGACACGAGCGGCGAGTTCGAGATCTGGGCATTCACGTGCGCGTTGGCCTGCATGTCGTTCGCGAAGCGCTGCGTGTGGTTGACATCGAACTTGCCGTACACGAAATCAGGCGTCGCGTTGTAGCGCTTGTTGTCCCACGCGCCCCAGTCGCTGCCGAGGCCGCGGATGTTCGTCGTCACCGACGCGGAGAACGACGTCTGCGAATTCTTCAGGCTCAACTGGCCGTTGTACGACAGCGTCACCGGCACATACGTGAGCGGCGCCGTCGAGCTCGCCTGGCCCGGCATCGACACGTTCTCGTCGAAGTGCTTGCGGTCGATCTCGATGCTGACCGAGTGCGCGTAGGTCTCCGTCGCCGGCAGCGCATAGATCGCGGTCAAGCCGTAGGTGGTGCCCTTGCCGAGCACGTTGGTGCTCGCAACCGACGCGACGTTGCTGTCCGAATGAACGACCGTCGCGAGGAAGCTCCAGCGCGAATCCTTGATCGGCGCGAGATACGAGAACGCGTAGACACGCGCATCGTTCGGATGCTGCGGCGCGATCACGTAGGTGCCGGAAATCACGTGGCCGAGCTGCCACAGATTCGAGTAGCTGAGGTTCGCGGTCGTGCGCAGCGTCGACGTGCCCGGGCTGTTGTCGTTGTTCAGCTCAAGCGAGGCGTGCAACGGGCTGTGATCGTCGACCTTCAGGTCGACGTCGACCGTCTGCGGCAGGGCGCCCGGCTTGAGGATCGGAATCACCTGCCGGTCCGCCGAGCGGTTCAGATCGGTGAGCTGCTGCTGGGCCTGGTTGAAATCGGGCACCTGGCCCTCGGCCAGCGCGGGCACCGCATCACGGATGTTCTGCGGCGAGTTGTATTGCGCGCCGTCGACGCGCAAGCGCCCGACCTTCGCTTCGGTCACCTGCAGCAGGATCACGCCGTTCTTCACCTGCTGCTGCGGCAGCTCGACGACGACCGACTGGTAGCCGCGATCCTGGTACACCTTCTGCAACGCATCACGTGCCGCGTTCACGTCGGCGAGCGTGCGGCCCGGCCCTTCGAACGGATACACGGCCTTCTCGATCTCGAGCGTCGGCAACGTCGTGTTGCCGCGCACCACGAAGGCATTCACGTCGAACGACTGCGGTGCAGCCGGTGCCGCCTTTGCGGCCGGCGCGGCTTCCTGCGCATGAACGCCCGGCGCGAGGCCCAGCCCTCCGGCCAGCACGACACCCGCCAGGCATCGGCAGTTCAGCCGCCATCGTTCGCGTGACTTGCGGTCTACTCTCGGCGGCATGCGCCATTCCCCTTTGTTGTTCCGGATCGAAGCGAAGCCGCACTGCACCAGCCGCTCGCTCCGCTATCAGTTGCCTGTTTCACTTTGATGACGATTTATTCGTCATCCTTAGCATGACATGTGCAATGCTTTTCCCGATTTCCGTACCCGATGCGTTCAACCGCATCTACCGGAAAGGACGAAGCGAATCCGGAAAACCCGCAACCTCCGGCGCGCATCGTCGCGATCAGCCGCCTGACGACGCATCGGCACTGCTGCGTCGATCGGCAACGACCATCGTGTGCGGCGCACGAGTCGCCGCTCTCACCTACCTAGACGGAACCGGGCGCGCATTGCCGCAAACTTTTTTTCGCGGGCCGTCCGACGCGACGCCGGAAGCAGGACGCGGCCGCCAGCGTGCGACCTGCAATGCGCGCGCAACGACAGCCGGCGCGAATCGCGCGGCGCGTTGCGCAGGAATGTGCGTGGCCCCCGTTTCGTGTGCGTATCGTCTGCCGTGGCTGCCAGGGCTTCCGGACATCGCGTGCGTGCGAGATCGCCGGCAAACGTGTTGCGGCCCCGAAGACAACGCGCGACGCGCATCGCCCCCGTGCGGGCAACCCGACAATCCTCGGGTTTCAACCGGGAAGTTTTTGTGACATTCCGCTGAAGATATGCACGAGATGCGCGCGAGGCCGTTTCCTTCCGCGCAGCGCACACGCCGTGCGGCGCCGGGACAAGCGTCCCCGCGACGAGAAATCCTGCGGTTTGCGGCCGTTCGCTTCGTCCTAGCTATTGGGTAAAAACATCAACGACCGGATCCATCCATGTCATTCGCGACGATGTTCGTACGGTGGCTCGCTGAACGCCTGTCCGGCCACGCCGAGACCGCGGGCCGGCGGCCGCCCGCCGCCTTTGCCGCGGCGCGGCGCCCGTTGCGCTGGCGCGCGCCCTGGCTGGTCTGGCACCTGCTGTCATGGATCGTGCTCACGTTGCTCGCGCCGCCGATCTGGACGATCGGCACGCTGCTGCTGATCGACGCGTCGAGCGACCAGCCGCTGTTCTGGATGTTCGCGATGGCGATCGTGCCGGTCGCGAACGGGGCCGCGATCGTCGCGACGAACCAGCGCCATCACCGCACGCCGTTCACGCGCCGCTCGACGGTCGCGCTCTACCTGTTCTTCGTCGCGATGGCCGTCGGCTGCACGCTGTTCGTGCTGCTGCTGTGGCGCTCGCATGCGATCGCATCGCTGGTCGGCCCGCTGGCGCTGACGACCGACGGCACGCATCCCGCGACGCTCGCGTTCTGGGTGGCCGGACTCACCGCGATGTTCGGCGTCACGTCATCTGCGCATGCGAGCATCGTCCATGCGTGGCTGGCATTCGAGGACTGAGCGCCGCCCCACCGCCCTTGCAGGAGGTTGCGAATGCATCGATACGGAAGATCCGGCCGCACGCGGCCGCTGCGCGCACGCGGCATCGCGATCGTCACGGTGCTGCTCGTCGTCGCGCTGGCGGCCACGCTCGCGGCGAGCGTGCTGTGGCGCCAGCAGGTCGCGACGCGCGACGTCGAGAATCAGCGGCTCGCGACGCAGACGATGTGGGTCGAACGCGCAGCGGTCGAATGGGCGCGTGCGACGCTGCGTGCGCAGAGCGCGACGTCGAACGTCACGTTCGTCGGCCAGCCGTGGTCGTCGCCGGCCGCCGACGTGCAGCTTGCGGACCTGCTGCCGCCCGAAGCCGCGGCGGTCAACGCGGAGCTGTCGCGTGCGTGGATCTCCGGCCATGTCGAGGATGCGCAGGCGCGCTTCAACCTGACGAACCTCGTGATGCGCATCGCGCCCGGCAAGCCGTGGCAGGCCAACGGCGAAGGCGTGCTCGCGTACCGGCGGCTGCTGAGCCAGTTGTCGCTCGATCCCGCGCTCGCGCAACCGACGGCCGACTACATGCTGCGCTCGCTGCGCGACACGAACGGCCCCGACGGCTGGCCCCTTCAGCTCGTGTCCATCGACGATCTCGCGCGCATTCCCGGCTACGACGCGCATGCGATCGACACGCTGGCGCCGTTCACGACGATCCTGCCGGACCTGACCACCGTCAACGCCAATACCGCGGCCGAGCCCGTGCTCGTCGCCGCGATCCCGACGCTATCGGCCAGCCAGGCCAGGCGGCTCGTGGACCGGCGCGGCACGGCGTACTTCGTCAGCACCGGCGACATCGCCGAATACCTGCTGCCCGCGAGCGGCGGCAATTCGACGCTGCCGGACGGTTCGACCGTCGGCGTCAACAGCCTTTACTTCATCGTGCATTGCCGCGTGCATTCGGCGCGCATCAACGCACGCGTCGACACGCTGATCGCGCGCTACGGCAGCGGCAACTTCACGTGGACGTCGGTGATCTGGGTCCGCCGGCTGACGAGCTGAACGCGGCGCCTGCGCGCCGCTACGCCCGCTAGTTCAGCGACGATTCGCTCAACGCGACCGAACGCATGCCCTGCGCGGCCGCGCAGTCGAACGACAGCCGCGTGAGGCTCGTCTCGCGCACTTCGCCGAGCAGCCGGTTCCAGTCGTCGATCGACACGAGCAACGCGATCGGCCGGTTGTATTTGGTGACCATCACGAGCGCCTCGCCGGCGTGCCGCAGCGCCTTCGACGGATTGCTGCTGAAGTCGCGCGTCGCCATCGCGATCGTGCGCAGGCTGAACACGCTCGCTGCCGGGTCGCCGCCGTCGTCATGCAGCAGGCGTTCGAGCGTCGCCGCGCGCAGCAGCGCCTGCGACTTCGCGGACAGCCGGTTGTCGCGGCGCCTGCGCCGCTCGCTGCGCGGATCGACGTGCACGGCGAGCATCCGCACGATCTGGCCGAGCGTCGCCGCGGGCAGCTGGTCGTAGCGCCGCCACCAGTCGGGCGGCAGCGCGATCATCATCCCGGCATAGGTGGCGGTGACGCCTTCGGCGATATGCGACGGCACGCGTTGCGCGTCGCGTTCGTCCAGGCCGAGCGCGCCACTGACGACGCGCGTCATCACGCTGAACGCGTTGTACGCGAGCGCCGCGATGCCGCTCGCGAGCAGCGACGCGCGCGCGGGCACGCTGCCGAACAACGTGCCACCGGGTACCGGGTCGAGCGGAAACGGCAGCGCTTCGCGCCAGCGCTGGCGCGCGAGCTGCATCACCTGGCACGCGTCGAACGGCTCGACCGGCAGGTTCGTCAGCACCGCGACCCTCGTGCCCGGGTGGCCGCCAGGCACGTGACCGCGCCATTCGATCCGCCTGAGCGTGCCGGCCACTTGGCCGTCGCCCGCGATGACAACCGACTGCTCGCGAACCTCACCGCCGTCGAGCGGGCCGGCATCGCGCCAGCCGCCGAGCGGCCGGCATGTCGCCGCGCCGCCATCGTCGCGCAACACGAAGGCAGCGCCGCGGCGCGGCCAGCCCGACACGATCGCGTCGATATCGAAACGGCCGTCGACGATCCACATCTCGCCGGGCCGAACCGCTTCCAGCAGCGCGCCGACGAATGCGCGTTCGTGCGAACGGCCGCGCTCGACCGGTAGCAGATCGACGATCATGGCAAGCTCCGGATCGTAGACCGGCAGCACACGTGCGCCGGTCGGACCCAGCGCCGCGTCACGTACCGGGTCGTCGCACGCGCGGCCGCAGTCGCAACCGGCACCGCCGTGCGCACAACCGTCGCCCGTGCCGTCCAGCACGCGCAGCCGCATTCCGCCGAGCGCGCGCCCGCGTTCGTCGGCCCGCGCCGCCGCCACCGGCAACAGCAGATCGACGCTGTCCCTGACGAGCGCACGCCCCCAGCCGGCACGCCATCGGCTCATGCCGTCGTGAAGCGCGGCCACCGCGGCGCCCGGCACGGACGATGCGTGTCCGGCCACACCGTGCGGCATCTGCGATGTCGGCATCTGCGTCTGCGCGGCAATCGCCGCGATCGCGTCGACCGCCAGCGCGAACAGCGTCTCGCGGATCGATTCGTCATCGGGTTCTTCGTCCGCTTCGGCCGCCGTGTCGATCCAGTCGTCGTGCAGCGCGCATTGCAGCACGAGCCGCGCCATGATCGTCATCGGGCTCTGCTCGACGAAGCGTTCCACAATCGTGCGCATCATCCGGTCACTCCACCTTGTTCGGCCAGGTGCACCCGCCAGCCTGCGTCGCGGCGCAATCGCACTTGACGGGCCGCCCGCGACGCCGCAGCATCGTGTGCGACCGGACCCGTGCGACGACGCGCCGTTGCGACGGTCCACCCGCAATCGATGCACGAGGCACCGGCATGTACGTAGATCCCCGCGTGGCCCATGGCCGCGCCCGGTTCGACCTGAGCGGCTCCCCGCGGCTCGTCGCCGACGAGCGCCGCTGGGAAATCAGCGACGTGGTCACACGCGGCCTCGACGATTTCACGGGCGTGCGCAATCGCCGCAACCTGATGCGGCTGCTCGAACGCCAGATCGCCCCGAAGCTCGTGCGCCTCGGGCTCGAGCCGTACGTCGGCGCGCTCGGTCATGCCGAAGGGTTGTTCGTCAACTTCTCGACGATGAGCGCCGAGCATGGCCTGCGCGAATTCCAGCTGCAACTGACGGTGCCCGACCTCGTGCTGCGCAGCTTCGCGTCGAACGTGATCCGGCCGCACGCGGTCGCACGCTGCATGCAGCGCAACGGCGTGATGTCGCTTGCGGAAATCGAACATGAAACGCGCATCGCGTTCGTCGCGGCGCGCGTGATGCGCTCGCTCGCCCTCGCGGAAGGCTGGCAGCAGATCGGCGTGCCGACGCCGCACGGGTTGTTCGTCGGCGCATTGACCGACGCGCAAGACGTCTCGATGAACACCTATTTCCGGCCGGGTGACAACGACCGGCCGTCGCGCTGGAGCGGCTTCGCGGCCCTCTTCTCGACGATGCCGGACTGGCGCCCGGAACAGGTCCGGCACGGCGGCGAACTGCTGCAATGGATGGTCAACCATATCGTGGCCCTGCAAGAATCCGCACCGTTCGTCGAACGCTTTCCCTTTCTGCGCGAGCCGCTGCGCGATGCCGGCGATCCGCTCGATGCCGCATGGAACGGCGCACGCGCCGGCCTGCGGCCCGGGTCGCCATCCTGAATCGTGAAGCCGTGTTTCCGTGACGCGGCCGGCACCTACTCGCCACACGCGCGCCGCCGTACGTGAACGGTGATCCGGGAGCCCTCTCGGCCCCCGTTCCCCGGTCTCCGCTTTACCGCCCCTCTTCACGGTCCTGCTACACGGCCCCCTCGCTCTCTCATATACAAGGTCGAAGCGGGCTCGTATAACCCGCAGACTTTCTTCAGACGCTCGTGGACCAGGCGCGAACGCGATCGCGCACCACACCGGTGCGTGCTCGAATCGCCATCGCGTCAATGCGTGCGCGTCGACCCGCCGGGCTCCTGACGGCCGACCGTCTCCAGCACGGCCCACATCCAGATCAGCTCGCGGACCGTGCGCGCGTGCTCGTCGCTCTGCGCGCGCCAGCGCCCGAAAGCGTCGAGTTCCTGCTCCGTCGTGTCGCCGGCGCGCAACCACAGCAGCCAGCGCACGGCGCCCTCGCGGATCGCGTCGGCGCGCGTATTCGCGTCGCCGGGATCCGTGTCCCGTTGCGATTCGTTCATGATCACGCCACCGCCCGAAGCTCCATCGACACACATCCCCCGCACCGCGCATCGCTGCGCGGCCGGGGCGCTTGCCACCCACGCCTCGGGTCCGACGACGTCACACCGGGCCGCCACGAAGGACGGCCCGGCGTTTGCCGGCCCTCATTGATCAAGTCGTATCGGACGGCCGTAACCCGCAGTGCGCGGACGGCCGCAAGCGTCGCGAACGCATCGCGTGCGGGAGGAAGACGGGGAAATAAAACGCGGGAAGCCGGTCAGCTCAGCAGCACGATGTTGCCGGGCAGGCGCGTGATGTGTGCGCCATACAGGCGGCCGACCATGTCGATCACGTCGTCGAGCCGCGTGATCGGGAACTGCGCCTGCATCCGGTTCTCGCCGAGCGACGCGCTGCGCAGGATGACCTTGCCGCGCCGGTAGCGGTTGATCTCGTCGACGACGTCCGACAGCGGCACGCCGTTGAATACCAGCATGCCGCGCCGCCATGCGCTGACGGCGCCCGGATCGATCCGGGATACGGGCTGCACGCCGCGATCGTCGTAGACGACCTGATCGTCGGCGTTCAGCGTGCGCGCGCCGCGCGGATGTTGGAGCGCGACCGTGCCCGACAGGCAGGTCACGCAGACCTGTGCGCCCGTGCGCCGCACGTTGAAGCGCGCGACGGTCGCCTGCATGCGGCCGCCGCCTGCCACCACGGTGACGGGCTGGATCGGCGTCGCGCGGTCGGCCGGCGGCGCGGCCGCGTCGATCTCCGCTTCGCCGGCGACGACTTCGACGCCGTGCGCGGCATCGCTCGCGGCCAGCACGTCGAGGCGCGTCTGCGTATTCAGTTCGACCGTCACGCGCGACGACAGCGCGACGCTGCGCTGCTCGCCGGTGCCCGTGTGGTAATCGGCCGCGAGCTCGCCGAGCGACGGCCACAACTGCAGCGGCGGGCGTACCGCGAGCCACGACGCGCCGGCTGCGACCGCGAAACCGATGAACGCGCGCCGCCCGGTGCGCATCGTGCGCTCGCGCTTTGCAACGTTTGCCCAGGCAGCGGCCGCGCGTTCCTCGTGCGCGAGTTCGGTCGCCGCCGTGCGCAGCGAGCTCCAGGTGTCGCGCAGCAGATCGGCGGCTTGCGGACGATCGGCGCACCAGCGCTCGAACGCATCGGCTTCGGCCTGGCTCGCTTCTCCCGAGCGCAGACGCAGCAGCCACGCACTCGCTTCGTCGGGTTCGTCGTGGGCAGGTTGGGCCTGGGCTTTCGTCATCGTCCTGAAGCTCAAAATTTACGCGGGCCGCCTCGCGTGCCCGTGTACGGATCACCGTCTTCCTGCATGCGCTGCAGGCAGTACTTCATTGCCGCACTCAGCTCGCTTTCCACGAGCCGCAGCGAAATGCCGAAATGCTCGGCGATCTCGCGGTTCAGCAGGCCGTCCACGCGGGCGGCCAGCAGGATCGCGCGGCGTCGCGGCGGCAGGCCGCGCAGCACGTCCTTCAGGGTCTCGACCTTGCGGCGCGCCGCGACGATGCGCTCGGGATCGGCCAGTTCGTCGGGCATCTCGAGCAGCGTCTCGACATCGTCGTCGTGCAGATGGCGCCGTTCGCGGCGATGCTGGTCGATTGCGACATTGTTCGCCATCCCAAGTATATAGGCGTCCGCGTTCGTCACCTGCGTGGAGACGTTCGCGTTCTCGAGACGCAGCCAGGTTTCGTGCAGCGCGTCGGCGGCGCCGTCCTTCGACCCTGTCACGCGCTCGAGGCGCCTGACGAGGTACGCGTAGCGCGTCGCCAGCAGCTTCCTGAGCCCGGTGCGATTGCTGTCGGTCATCGCGGCCTAGCCCCGAACGGCCGGCTGCGGCGCCGGACAGCGGAAATGCACGCCGTTGCCGGCCGGCCGCAGCAGGATCGTGACCGGCTGCGGCAGGTCCGCAGGCGGCGCGTCGTCCAGCTTCAGTGCGCGCAGCGCGCGCATCACCGCCGCGTCGCGGGCGGCCGAGCCGCTCGATGCCACCATGTTGACCGCCACCACCGCCCCCCTGTTGTCGATGCGCACCTGCGCGACGAGTCGATAGCTGCCCGGCACCGCCGCCGGCTGCGCACACAGCGCATCGATCAGATGCGCCTGCAGCAGGCCCGCGAACGTGTGCCGCTCGCCGGAATCGCCGATCCCGTCGATCGGCAAGGCCGCATCCGCCGGCGTGTCGGCCGTCGCGGGCGCCTGCTCGGCGGCCGGTTGCGCGACGATGATCGCTTCGTCCGGACGCGAGAATTCCGCACGCAACCCCGTTCCGGCCAGCATCCGCTCGAGTGCGGCGCGCGGCACGAATTCGCCCTGGACCGGCGCACTCGTGCGCCCGTCGAGCAGCGGCGCCGGCGCCAGCACGATCAGCTCGGTGAGCCGCGCGAAGTCCTGCAAGGTCTTCGCGAGCGGCTGCGCGGGCAGATCGAATCGCACCGCACTGCCCGGCTGGCGGACGATGGAACCGGTCTCCTGCGCGCGTATGCCGTGCATGCACGGCACGACGAACGCCAGCCACGCAACGAGCGCCAGGACACCGGTCGGCGCCCGTGAACGAGTCATGAATCCCTGGACGGAAGTGGAGTTGCACGTTGCCGGCGAAACCTGCTCCCCCGTGAGCGGTTCCGCAGCAAACGAACATCTGATTCTGCGCGGGCACTATGACAGTCAGGTGAACCATGTCGCAATGCGATTCAATCCGTCTCGCCGCACGCTCGCCGGCGTCGCATGCGGTTCACGGCCGGCGCACGACGAAGTTGCCGATGCCGGTACCCACCACCGCCATCCGCACGTCGCCGGACCACAACGTAATCGTCACCGGCACGTCGATGCTTTCGCTGCCGAGCACGATCTGCGAAGGCGTTTCGCCGCCGCCGGTGTAACGCACCGACACGCCCGTCACCTCGGCGCCCCAGCGGCGCGCACGATAGAGGTCGTCGGACATCGGCGCCCACGCGCCGCTCTCGGTGCGCTGCACGAACCGGTAGCCACCGCCCACCGGCTGCCACGCGATCGGCATCGACCGCACCTGCGCTTCGTCGCCGGCCGATTCGAGCAGGTTCGCGAGCCGCTGCGCTTCCTCGGCGAGATCCGTGCGGCGATTGCGCGACGGCGCGAGCGTCACGACCGCGACCAGCAACCCGACGATCACGAGCACGACGAGCATTTCCAGCAGCGTGAAGCCGGATTGACGATATCGACGCGATCGCGGCCGCGCGTTCGTGCGCTTCATGGGCGCCATGCCTTTGCCGTTACTGCCACGAACCGATGTCCGCATCGTTCCCCTCGCCGCCCGGCTTGCCATCCGCGCCGTAGCTGAACACGTCGATCACGCCGTGCGCGCCCGGGTTCAGGTATTGATACGCGTTGCCCCAGGGATCCTTCGGCAACCGCTCCAGATAGCCGCCGTCTTTCCAGTTGTTCGGCACCGGGTCGGTCGTCGGCTTCTGGATCAGCGCGGTGAGCCCCTGCTCCTGCGACGGATATCGGCCGTTGTCGAGTCGATACAGGTTCAACGACTGCATCATCGTGCCGATGTCCTGCTTCGCGGCAATGCGGCGCGCTTCGTCGGGACGACTCATGATCTTCGGCACGATCAGCGCCGCAAGAATCCCGAGAATCGCGACGACCACCATGATCTCGATCAGCGTGAAGCCGAGTTGCGCGCGTCGACGTGCAGGTTCCTGCGGCTTGCCTGCGCGCGACAAGCGGGTTTCATTCGGGCCCGTCATCATGCATTCACCCTTTCATCAAAGAATGGCAATCGTCTTTCGTCCATCGCACCGACTCTTCGCCATGAAACCGTTCGCCCTGCACCGCATCGTTCCATCCCGCGCCGATCTCGTGCCGCTCGTCGCGACGCTCGCTTCCGGCGCGGCGCTCGTCGCCGTCTCGCTATGGGCCGTGCGGCTGCTGACCGTGCCCGACGCATCGGTGCCCGCGCCCGTCGCAGTGCCCGCGCCGATCGACGTCACCGCGAGCGCGCAACTCTTCGGCGCGAAACCCGACGACAACCGCGACACGATCCAGTTGCTCGGCGTGCTCGCGTTCGACGCGCGCCGTGCGGCCGCGATCGTCAGCGTCGGCGGCGAAGCGGCGCGCGTCGTGTCGCTCGGCGCGGCGGTCGGTGAAGCCGCGAAGCTCGCCGAGGTTCGCGCGCGCTCGATCGTCGTCGATCGCCACGGCCTGCAACGCGAAATCGCGCTGCCCGCCACGGAGAAGGCCAACGCGTTCGTGCGCTGAGCCGAACCGCGCATCACTGCACCATGTTGTTCAGCTCGATGATCGGCATCATCACCGCGAGCACGATCACGAGCACCACGCCGCCCATCGCGAGAATCAGCAGCGGTTCGAGCAGGCTCGTCAGGAACATCGTGCGGCGCTCCAGCTCGCGCGATTCGCCTTCCGATGCGCGGTCGAGCATCGTCGTCACGTCGCCGGTTGCCTCGCCCGAGCGGATCAGGTGCACCAGCACCGGCGGAAACGTCTTCGTGTGGGCGAGCGCACGCGACAGTGCCGAGCCTTCGCGCACGCGCACGATCGCATCGTCGACGTTCGCGCTCATCGCGCGGTTCGACAGCGTCTCGCCGGCCGCCTGCAACGCGCGCAGGATCGGTACGCCGGCGGCCGTCAGGATGCCGAGCGTGCTCGCGAAGCGCACCGTGTTGTAGCCGCGCACGAGCTTGCCGGCGAGCGGCGCGGTGAGCAGCCAGTGATCGAACCTCAGTCGCGGCCCTTCCTGCGACAACACCTTGCGGATCGCGAACACAACCGCAACCATTCCCGCGAGCGACGCCCACCACCAGTGCCGCACGAAATCGGACAGCGCCATCATCACGACCGTCAGCGTCGGCAACTGCTGTTTCGTGCTGGTGAACACGTTCGCCACCTGCGGCACCACGTAGCTCAGCAGGAACGTGACGATGCCGAACGCGATCAGCGTGACGATGCCCGGATATGTGAACGCCAGCAGGATCTTCTGCTTCAGCGCATTGCTCTGTTCGATGTAGTCGGCCAGACGCGACAGCACGATGCCGAGCTTGCCCGTGTGCTCGCCGGCCGCGACGAGCGCGCGGTAGATGTCGGGGAAATCGCGCGGATGCTGGCCGAGCGCGTTCGCGAACGAATGGCCGCCGACGACTTCCGCGCGGATCGACGCCATCAGCTCACGCAGGTATTCGCGCTCGGCCTGCTCGCTCAGCACCGACAGCGATTCGTCCAGCGGCAGTCCCGCAACCAGCAGGCTCGCGAGCTGGCGCGTGAGGATCGCCTGCTCGCGCTGCGACAGCTTGCGGCCGAGCGACAGGCGTTGATGACGTTCGCCGTGCAGGCGCTGCGCGGCGAGTTCGACGACGAGCGGCGTGAGGCCTTGCGTGCGCAGATGGCTGCGCCCGGCGCGTGCGCTGTCGGCTTCGAGCACGCCTTTCAGCGTGCGGCCGGTGGGATCGATCGCTTCGTAGCGGAATGCCGACATGTCACTGCCCTCGGGTCACGTGTGCGACTTTCCCGGCGACGTCGTGCAACGAGTCGGACGGAGTCGTCGGGGAAGACTAAGGAGTGAACCGGCGCAGATTTGTGACGGATGTTGGGCTACCTTTTTTGGGGTTTGGCGGGCTTTATTACTTCCGGTCGCTGTTCTTATATTGGATAAACGATTTCATTCTGAGAGATGACATCAATTATTCGATCGTTAACCATCCAGCGATCACGATCCAATGATTTTCGAATAATTAAATTCGATCAATTTCAAGAATATCTCAACCGAATGATCGATTCGCCTCTGGAAGAAATGTTCCGTAGCATCTGCCACGAAACCGACTTGATGTTGAGATAGCGCTGTCGTGTGAACAAACACGCCAGCGGGGCCGGCGTGGCGCCACATCAGGCCGCCGCCTTCCCACCATCTGGGAATCGCTCGTTACGCGAATCGATCTCGATTTCGCGCCCTCCAATCCGGATAACGCGTTGGCAATATCGCCAAAAATGTTCCGTACCATTCGTTATTAAAAATTCACACGCGTCATAAGGAATTCCCCCTACATTTACCCGGCGGTCCACAAGTATTCAAACCGCAGTAGCAGGGGTTCCGTTTATCTTCGTCCAAGGAAATTTCTCATGAAATCCAGCAAGCGCAAGATCTGTCAAGTCCTCGCTCTCGTCGTTTCGGGCATGGGTGCATCCCTCGCGATGGCCGCAGGCCCGCTGATTCAAGGTGGCGGTTCGTCGCTCGTCGCGCCGACGATCGGTGCCAATTCGCCGGTTTCGGGTGAAATCGGTCTGTACGGCGTCAACAACGCCACGTTCACGTACTTCTCGGTCGGCTCGGGCGCCGGCCAGAACGCGTTCCTGAACAACCAGCCGACGTATTTCGGCGCAGGCGTCACGGGCACGGTCGACTTCGCGAACAGCGATGCCGCGCTGACGACGGCGCAAGTCACGGCGTACAACGCCGGCACGGTCGGTTCGAACAGCGGCCCGCTGATCCAGATCCCGTACATCGTCACGGCCATCACGGTGCCGGTCGTCAACGGCCCGGTGGTAACGAGCACGAAGACGCCGCAAACGACGCCCGGTCAGGCGCATAGCATCGCGCTGAACGACGACGACCTGTGCGGCATCTTCTCGGGCAAGCTGACGAACTGGAACCAGGTCGCCAATCCGGAAGGCGGTCTCTACTCGACGAACGCCCCGATCAAGGTCGTCTATCGCTCGGACAGCAGCGGCACGACCGAACTGCTGACCCGCCACCTGGCCGCAGTCTGTACGACCAGCAACACGGCGTCTGGCGTCAAGTTCGTCGATTCGCTGACGTTCGCGAACACGTCGGCATTCCCGTCCGGGGTGCCGGGCAACTTCATCGGCGCTTCGGGCAGCGGCCCGATCGTCAACGGTGTCGTGACCGGCGTCCGCGGTTCGCTCGCGTCTCTGTCGTCAGCCGGCGTGGCCGCCGTCGCATACCTGAGCCCGGACTACACGAACACGTTTCTCGCATCGCAAAGCTCGGTCGTGACGTCGTCGGGCGCGCTGCAGCTTCCGATCGCCAGCCTGTACAACTCGTCGAACAGCACGTACTACGCGCCGACGTACGCAAACGCGACGACGGCACTGGGCACGATCTCGGCACCGTCGAACCCTGCCGATCCGAATGCGTGGGTGCCGGTTTCCGGCCCGGCATACGTTGCGCTGGCCAACCCGGCTGCCGGCTATCCGGTTTCGGGCACGAGCCAGATCATCCTGAGCCAGTGCTATGCAAACTCGGCGGTGACTTCGAATGTTCAGTCCTTCCTGAACAACCACTACACGGCCGCCAACTACGCGTCGATCGTTCACGGCAACGGTTTCGATACCGTGCCGTCGAACTTCCGGACCGCGATCTCCGCGAACTTCCTGAGCAACACGAGCGGGAACAACCTGGACATCGGCGACGCATCGGTCTGCACTTTCGTCACCGGTCGGTAATCGACAGCAGATCCTGCAATACACGGCACTACAGTGCACCGACCTCGAGCAATCGAGGTCGTTTTTTTTATTCGTCGTTTCAGGGCGCTCGATACCAACGGCGCGAGGTTGACTCTTGTCGAACGCGCTTCTCGCCGGCTTCCCCGATACCACAACACTGGAATCCTTATGAATTTCACCAAACGTGCAATCTGCCGCATTCTGGCCGGGATCATTCCGATCGCCGGATCGTCGCTCGCCGCTGCCGCCGGACCGATCGTTCAAGGCGGAGGATCTTCGCTTGTCGCGCCGCTGTTCGGCAGCACCAGCAATCCTGCAAGCGAGATAGGATTATTCGGCACGGCCGGAGGGACATTCACGTACTACGCCGTAGGCTTGGACGCCGGCCAGAACGCGTTCCTGAATAACCAGCCGACATTCTTCGGCCAGGGCGCCACGGGCGCGGTTCACTTTGCTACCAGCGAAGCTCCGCTGACAACGGCGCAAGTCCAGTCATACGACAACACCGGGCGCGGACCGACGGACGGCCCGTTGATCCAGATCCCTTACATCGTCACGGCCATCACGGTGCCGGTCGTCAACGGCCCGCCCGTGACGAGCACGAGGACGCCGCAAACGACGCCGGGGCAGGCGCACAGCATTGCGCTGAACGACAACGACCTATGCGGCATCTTCTCGGGCCAGTTCACAGACTGGCGACAGGTAATCAATCCGGAAACGGGCACGCCTTACACGACGGCCCGTACGCCAATAACGGTCGTCTATCGCTCGGATAGTAGCGGCACGACCGAACTACTGACCCGCCACCTCGCCGCTGTCTGCAAGAACAACATATATACGGCGAGGGGTGTTACCTTCGTTGATTCGCTGACGTTCGCGAACACATGGGCTTTCCCCTCCGGCGTGCCATCAAACTTCGTCGCTGCGTCGGGTGACAGCGGTATTCGCAGATCACTCGGATCGCTGTGGTCGGCCGGCACGGCCGCCTTCGCGTACCTGAGCCCGGCCTATACGAACACGTTCCTCGCGTCGCAAAGCACGGTCGTGACGTCGTCGGGCGCGCTGCAGCTTCCGATCGCCAGCTTGTACAACTCCTTGAACAGCGTGTACTACGCACCGACGTACGCGAACGCGACAATGGCACTCGGCACGATCTCGGCACCGTCGAACCCTGCCGATCCGAATGCGTGGGTGCCGGTCTCCGGCCCCGCGTACAATGCGCTGGCCAACCCCGCCTCCGGCTATCCGGTATCGGGCACGAGCCAGATCATCCTGAGCCAGTGCTATTCCGATCCGACGGTGACGTCGAATGTTCAAAGCTTCCTGAACAACCATTACACGAACGCCAGCTACGCATCGGTCGTGCATGGCAATGGCTTCGATACCGTGCCGTCAAACATCACGACCGCGATCTATGCGAACATCCTGGGCAACACGAACGCGAACTACCTTGACATCGGCAACACATCGATTTGCCCTCTTCTGTACACCGGCCGTTAATCCAAAACATCACTGATTCGACGTGTCCTGTTGACCTCGCCTCAAGCGTTCGAGGCGGGGCATTCTAATTCCGTCCGGTTAGATCGATATTGATTCAGCCTGGTCAGAACCGGTCCAGCTTCCCGAGCTCGTCCTTGCTGAGCAGTGTCCGTTGAGTCGGACCCGCCGCACCAAACCCCAGTAGCGAAACCGCATTGGACGAATCGTAGCCAACCTGCTCCGACTTGCGCCGCTTGGACCCACCGTCCGGACCGTTGTCCCCGAAACCTTCGACCTGCACGCTGATCGTCCAGCGGCGCGGGGCAACGCCCGACGCATTGTTTCTCGCGATGTCCTGCGCGACCTGACTCGCCGCCGACGCAGCGGAACTCGCAGCGGTGAGCGCGCCCGTATTCACCGCCTGAACAAGCGGAATACCCGTCGCCTTCCCCGTCACCTGGATGTTGTCGGCATTCACCACACGCAACGCGGCGACGTTCAGGTTGCCTGCACGAATGCCCGCGTCGCCTGCATCGACGGTGCCGCGCGGCGCAATCAGATTGACCGTGCCTTTCGGCGCACCCGGTATGCTCTGCAGCGTTGCGATACCCGCTCCCGTCACCTGACCACGCGAATCGACCGTACAGTAATGATTCGCATCGCATACATACTGCGGCGCTGGCGTATCGGCCGACGTCTTCGCGCCCTTGCCCGCGTTGATGTCGCCGTTCGAGCTCCAGATCGTCATATCTCCGCCCTGCTCGGTGAAGATCCGGCTCTGCGCGAGCAGCACGCTCTGATCGGTGAAGATGTCGACGTTGCCTTTTTCGAGCGTCAAGATTCCCATCGTTCCGGGGCCCGCTACCACCGCCCCGTCACTGTTGATGATCTGCGGCGGCGCCGTCGTACTGCCGACGAGCGCCTGCCCGCCCGGGCCGAGGATCGTCACGTCGCCGCCCTGCTGCGTCTGGATCGTCGTGCTACGAATGTCGAGGTTGCCCGTGTTCGCCGACTTGTTCGCCCCGTTGGAACCGCCGCCCAGATTGTTCGCCGTGTAGCCAAAAGAAGCGGGGAACAGCGTGTTGATTGCCTGATAACCTCGCGAATACTGGCCGTTGTACCGGCTCGCTGGATCATTGAAGTCCGCACCGACTTGCGCGAGGACGCCGAACAGTACCTTTTCCGCAAAAAGCTGCTGTACGTAAGACGGCAATGCCTTGAATTGCTTCCACGCGTCGCCGGCTGTCAACCGTCCGACCCTGGCAAGCGCGGCGTCCTTGTCCGCCTGCAGTCCCGTATCAACGCCAAGCCCCGCATCGTACTGCTCCATGAAAGCGATCAACGCGGGCGTCGCATTCGGCACGCCGGCAACCGAGCTGCCCGGCGCGATATAGGTCGAGATGAACCCCGGCAGATCGACGCCGGGGCCGACGCCAAACAGCACGTTGACGTTCGCGCTCTCGTGCGGCAGGTTCGGATTGTTCGAGTTGCCGACTGCATCGATGCCTGTGAACGGATGCGTGAGCGCTCCAGTGTTCGCTTTCCTGTTGTACAACTCGCCCTGGCTCGTCAATGGACCAATGTTGCGCCCAGCCTGCACATCGAACCAGCCCGGTCCTCCAATAGCAAGTACCGGCACTGCGCCGCCAATCGTCGAAATCGGTGTGTCGTAAATATCCCGCCCAGCAACGACACGTGTCACATCGGAATTACGCAGGTTCTGCCCCCAGAGCGCCAGGTTGACGATATCCAGCCCCGCCTGCAGAAGCGCGGGCTTGTCGATCGCAAGCGTGACGAGATTCTGGTAAAAGCCGTCGCCAATACCCGACGTATCGATCCCGCCGTTGATGATGCTTCCATTCAGGCCGTAGATCCGCGCGGGAAGTGTATCGTTGCTGTGAAGTGCTCTGGTCGCATGCGCGGCAAGCGTCACGTCCGTCAACGCCGGAATGGCGTAATTCACTCGTGGGTTCGTCGGCGACGGCATCTGCAAAGGATCGGCGTCGGACAGACCAAACGTATTGGGCAATGTGGAGTTGGTCCGCTTGGCCGCTACATTGGACAGGTAAACCGATTGGTTCGCGACCAGATTCAACTGGCCAACGGCCGACGGATAAAGCGCGCCTCCGGATTGGATATCGATCGCGCCGCCGAACGCGGTCAGATTCACGCTGGCGGGCAGCACACCATTCGCGCCGGTCCACATATCGCCAAGAGTGCCGAGCCGGACGTCACCGGTCGTGGAGATCACATTGACCGCTGAAGTCGGCGAATAGCCCTGGCCGTCAGGATACTGGCCGTAATTGGCGAGTGTGACGATAGGTGTCGGTTGCCCACCGCTCTGCGTATAGCTGCTCGCATAAGACGGATTCAATACGGCACCGATATCCACGCCCTGGCGCGCAACAACGTCGAATACTCCGTCCTGCGCCGCAAGCACTGTCGATACTGCCATCGACGTCCAGCCAAGCGCCCGGGACGCGGTTGTGATATCCGAACCAATACTTCCGCCAGCCGATATCGTCCCCGTTCCCTTTGCGACAAAGTAGTCACCACTGAGAATATCGGCGCCAGCTCGCACTGTCAGATTTCCACCGCCAACAGTAACAGGCTTGCCACTGCCGTTCAGGTACCACGTAGTCGGCACCGACACGGCCAGGTCCGATATGTTGCCGCCAGCGCTGATCGATACATTGCCACCAACGCTCATCACGCCTTGGTCGAATGCGCCGAAATCGATCGAAGTCCGTGACAGCGGAGCCTGGACGGAAAAGCCATCCGAGGTGTGTCCCGCAGTGATCTGCATCCACTGCCACCAGTACTGACCGATGCTGTTACCCGCCCTGCCCGTCACTGCGCCATTCGCGTCGGTAACGTTCTGAACGCCATTGATGTCACCCTGCACACGAATCGAAATGTCGCCGGCCGAATCCGGGTTCACTGCAGGCGTGACCAGAATGTCTTGCAGACCCGGCTGGTTACCGTGCATCACCGCCGAAGCTAGTCCCAATGCCGGCGAACCCTGTGCAGGCGCCCCCGCGGTATACACCACCCCCGGTGCAGTGGCATCTGCCAGCGTGAAATCGTTGCCTGCCGCAATGTCGATCGACCCCGTTCCCGTCCGGATCGTCGTCGGCTGAAGCAACGTCAGTCCATTCGAATCGACGTAAGCAGTGTGCTGGTTCAGGATTACGTTTCCGGCAAGCGTGCCGCCGACATTCAATGCGGCGGCCGGCTGTACGGCGAGCGGATTGGCACTTGCCAGATCTGCGCCGCCAACGATGCGATATGCCGTGCTTTGACCACCCAGCAATGCGGCATAGCTGATCGGCAGCGGGTTGTCTTTCGTTGCAACGTTGGCCGTCGTATTGCCTGGCAATGCGCCGATGTTGACGCCCGTGTTAGGGATCGACAGCGGAGAGGCAGGCGCATAGAAGAAGCTATACGCGTTCCTTGGATCAACGAACGCAAAATTGGGCGATTTCGTGAAAGTCAATCGCGACAGATAGTTCCCGTATAAAGCGATGTACTGTCCGTAATCGTCAGGCTTTGACGACATGACCGGCGGCGTCGGCGTACCAAATTTCTCATAGAAAACCACGCCGTTTCGCACTATTCCGGCAACGGTGTTATTTCCATACCCAGACAACCAGGAACCTGGACCAAAGTACGCGTTCGCATAATCCTGGTATGACGCATAGTTCGATAGCACCGGAGCGGCGACACGCAGCGGGACATAAGGCATGATGTGAAATGCATAGTTTCCGCTTGCCCAGTATCCGTAATACGAACCCCATGAATTGCCGTACTGCAGATAGTCGGAGTAGTACAGAGGCGCCTGATTCTGGAGTGGCGCAGTCAATGCAACGTTCGGGTCGTATAGCGGATTCGTCGAATCTTTACTGATCGACGTCAGTGACTGGGTTGATCCATCGGTAAATTGCACGGTGATCGACGTCGGATCATCCAGCGACATCAAGCTGTTGTACAACGCCAGCGCCGCCGCATACGTCCCTGTAGCCGACGCATTCCCCGCCGCCCCCAGAATCGTCGCGACCTGGCTCTGGAAAAAACCGTCGGTGATACTCGCTTCCGCATCGAAATTGTTCGTCGCCCGGAACGTCAGCATCGGCGCGATCGTTCCGTTGTAGCGATACGAAGGCACGATCACCCCGTTGTTGTTCGGCAGCCCTGCGCCGAGATTCCAGTTCGACAGGATCGAGATGTTGCCGCCGTTGATCGCCGTGCTCGGATTGTCGAACTCGATCCCCGGCGCCACGCGGAAATTCGCGATATTCGCCGTCGATCCCTGCAGCGTCGGCCCGTTGGCGCCGAGCCCGCTCTGAATGAATCCCATCAGCGTGCCGGGCGTCATCGACAGCGTACCGTCGCTCGCCTTGACGATCTCTCCGCCGTAGAAATTCTGATGATCGGCGTTCGCGGTCGTCGGCACGAAGTACGCGCTGCTCATCCCCGGGAAACCGATCGCCGTGACGCCGTTATACAGCGAGGCCTGGTCCGCGTCGCTGCCCGTCAATGTCACCTGCGCGCCAGTCGCGTTGTTTGTCAGCGTACCGCCACCGTCGCCGTTCGCGTTCGGTGCGAACGTGAAGGTCGGCGGGTTGGCGCCTTGCGCGGTGAACGTGCCGCCCAGCAAATGCCCGTT
The DNA here is from genome assembly GCF_011605345.1 of Burkholderia sp. D-99. Classification (GTDB taxonomy): domain Bacteria; phylum Pseudomonadota; class Gammaproteobacteria; order Burkholderiales; family Burkholderiaceae; genus Burkholderia. The sequence continues at coordinate 170,414 of NZ_JAAOXM010000001.1, read as the reverse complement.
GCCGTCGTACCAGCCGGCCGGATCGACGATGCCGTCGAAGTGCTGCGCGCCCGACGTCGCGTCGGTCGTGCTCCACGTCGCATACGCCTCGAGCGTTGTTGCACGGGAACCGACGATGCCCTTGCCGCTGTTGAACGTATTCGGCAACTGCACGTCGACGCTGCCGTCCGCAAGCAACGGCGCGCGGAAATTCACGGTGCCGCCGGACAACCCGCCGGCCGTTCCGCCCGATACGTCGATCAGTGCATTCGCGCCTACCCGGATCAGCCCCGAACGCGACGGGTCGATATTCTCGTAACCATAAGTCGTGTTGTACGGATTCGCGATGGTCGGATCGAACACCGCGCTCGTGCCGATATTCACATTGCCGCCGCGCTGCGTCGGATCGGAGCCGCGCGCGAGCAGCGTGCCCTCGACATCGACGCCGCTGCGCCCGTACAGGTTGATCTGCCCGCCCGCCTTGCCCGACGCGTCGATCGTCCCCAGCACGTTCACGTTGCCGTTTGCCGTATCCGACGCATTGCCCGCGCCGCCGTCGGCCGTCAGCTGCACCGAGCGCGCGGTCAGCGCGTTGCCGGCCGACAGCGTCAGGTTGCCCGACTTCGTGTGAACGGCAATCGACTGGTTCACGCCGCTCGATGCGAGCGTCTTCGCGAGCGAATCGAGATCGGCCGCGCCGGCGGTGTCGAGCGACAGCGAACCGCCCGCGTAGCCGTTCGTCGCACCACCCTTGATCGTGCCGTTCAAATTCACGACCTGCTTCGGCGCCGACAGCGTCAGGCTGCCCGCCGCGCCCCCGCCCTTCGCGCCCGAGAAGTCGAGCGTCGTGCCTGACTGCACATCGACCGTCCCTGCATCGGCAGTCAGCACGATCGAACCGGCCGGTGCGTATTGCGTGACGTCGAAGAACTGCTTCGAGACGCCGGCCGAACTGACCGTCGACCCGCCGCCGATCGTCAGGTTGCCGGTGGTCGCTTCGAGGCTCACGTTGCCGGCCGGTGCGGCGATCGTCGCACCGTTGTCGGCGAGCGTGCCGCCCACGAATTTCCACGCCCCGCCCACCGGCGTCTTCGTCAACGCCGTGCCCGCCGCGCCGTTCAGTGTCAGCGCGCCGGTCGTCTTCACGGTCGACGCGGAACTCGTATCGGCGAGATACACCGGCGCATTGAGCGTCACCGGCAGCGCACCGAAATCGAACGTCCCCGTGCCCTGCCCGACGATGCCGCCGCTTGCAGTCATGTTCGCCGACGAGAAGCCGCTCAACGTCTTCGCGCCCGTGCCGAAATCGATCTCCTTCGCGTTGACCGTCAGCGTGCCGTTACCCGGCGTGACCGTGCCATTAGGCGCACCCGTCTCGTTCGTGAACGCGATCTGCTGCCCGTTCAGCGTCACGCGGCCGCCGTCGCTCGTGAACGTGCCTGCGCTCAGGTCGACGCTCTTGCCGAACGTCGCGTTCACGTCGCCGACGAAGCCCATCACGCCGTAGCTGCGCAGCGACACGAGATCCGCATTGGCAAGCTGCGCAAGTCCCGCCTGATCGATCACGAAGCCCGGCAGGTTCGCAGCAGCCGCGCCACTCGCATTGGTGAACGTGATCGCCGAACCGTCCGCCGTGATCGCCTTCGCCGACAGCACCGCGCTCGGGTCAACTTTCAGGTTGCCCGACGAATCAAGCATCAGCGCTTGACCGCCCGACAGCGTCGCACCTGCGCCGACCGTCAACAGCCCCGTGCCGGTGCCGCCCGTGCGCGTGAGCGGCGCCATCGCGCCGTTTGACACGCGCAGCAGCGCACCGTCGCCGGCGATCGTGATCGGCTGATCCTTCGCCGCCGGATAATCGCCTGCCGCTACGATCGACGCACCCGCGTCGACACGCAAGCCGTTCGCCGCATTCAGGTCCGTACCGCTCGCGTCGGTCTTCGTCACGAGCAGGATTTCGGGGCCCTTCAGCGACGAGTTCGCATCGTTCGACACCACCACGCTGTTCGCGATCGGCGTGATCGTCACGCCCTTCGTTGTCGCCGCGCGCGTGCCACCGATCAGCAGGCTGCCCGCGTTCAGCGAATCGAGCGCGTCGCCGCCGATCTGCAGATAACCGGGCAGCGCCGCGCTGCCGTTGCCGGTGATCTGGATGTCCTGCGACGCGACGTCGACCTCGGCCGGTGCGCCGCCTGTACCAGCCGCGGCGTTCAGCGTCGCACCGAGCGTCAGCGCCTTCGTCGCGGCCAGCACGAGCTGGCCGCCGTCCACCGGCAGCGGCGGCGTCACGTTACCCTGTTTCGCGGCCTGCGCGGTGAAGAAGGCGTTCGCGCCCTTCAGCGTGTACTGCGAATACTGTTGCCACGTCGCACCCGACTGCACGTTGAAGAGCGTCGGCGTCGCGCTGCGGCCGCCCGTCACCGCATCGGCGAAGTACCCGGCCGCCATCACCGTGCCGTCCGGCAGCACCTGCGACGCGCCCGGCACGACGTTGCCCGTCGCCGACGACACGGTCACGCGGTACGCGCCCGGCAGCGTCGCGTACTTGCCCGGCAGCAGCGTGTAATAGCCAGGCGCCAGGCCCGGCACGCCGGACAGGTACACGGCCTTGCCGATCGCGTCGTTCAACCCGGCCTGACCGACGCCGAGTGTCGAGGTCTTCGTCGTCGGCGTGCCGTTGCTGCCGACGTCCGGCTGCACGGTCTGGGCGAACAGCGGATCGTATGCGGCCACCGGCGATTGTGTGCCCGGCACGATTGCATAGACGTTTCCGGCACCCGCGTTGACCGGCACCGCCGTCGCACCCTTGCCGCTCGCGTAGCTCACGTTGTATTGCGACAGCACGTCGCGCGTGCCGCCCGTGCCCGGCACCCATTCGGCGGCCTGCAGGTCGCCGCCGCCGGAGAGATCGATCGTCGCGCCCTTGTTGAGCGCGACGCTGGTGCCGTTCACGCCGATGTACTTCGCGGGCGGCCCATTCAGGTCCGATGCCGTCGTGCCCGCGAGCGGATTGAACTGCCATTCGACGCCGTCGATCGTCGTGCCGTACGGAATGATCGACCTGCCGTTCGAAACCGACGTTACGCTGCCGTTCGCGAACGTCACCGAATCGGTCGCGACGAGCGGCAGGTTGCCGAACTGCTTCTGTGTCGCGGCGTTCGTCGGATCGCCGACGCCGAACACGAGCGTACCCGACGGCGCACGTACGTTACCGCCCTGCACGATGTTCGTTGCATCGACAAGCAGCGTGCCGCCGGCCGACAGCGGCGTGCCGGACGAACCGGTCGTGCCGAACGTGACGGTGGTCGGCGCGGGCTTGCCGGTGGTCGAATCGACCGGGCCGACTGCGTCGATGATGAAGGTGTTGCCGGTGGCCGGATACAGGCTCGCGGCGTTGAGCGTCACATTGCCGGGCATGTACAGCTCGCCCGGCAGCAGCACGTTGCTGGTCTGCGACACACTGGTCGAACTCAGCCGGATATCGCCGCTGCTCGCCAGATTCGCCTGACCGATGTTGTTCAGCTGGAACTGATTGCGCAGGTCGAGGAACGACGCGTTGACGTTCAGCGTCGCATCGGACAGCGTCGCGACCGGTACGAATGCGGGCGTTGACGGGGTTACGATCGGGCCTGCAAGCGCGACATAAGGCGCGTTGATCGTCACCGTCGTGCCGAGAGGATGGGCCGGCGGCTGCGCGAGCAGGTTCACCAGCACCGAATTGCCGCCAGCCGGCTGGGCCGGAGTCGACAACAGCGTCGAGAGCTGATCCATTCCGATTGCCGCGATTCGCCCGGTATTCAGCGTCACCGATTCGGGTAACGTCAGATTCACATCACCGGCAAACACGATCGGCGGCACCGACACGGGAATCGGGGACGGCGTGCTGTCGCCCAGCACGAGATTCGCGATTCCCGAACCGTTCAGGCGATCGGCGGCGAACTGGATCACGCCCGTCGGCTGGCCGATCGGCTGCCCGGTGGTCGGATCGATCGCGGTCGAGAAATCCTGGCCCGGCGCAAGTCCGGCGGGTACGAGCGTCCCGCTCTGCCGCACGACGAGTGCCGTCGCGCCGGCCGAGCCGCTGTTCTGATGCGGCAGGATCGTCAGCGTGCCGCCGCGTGCCTGCGACGCACCACCGTGGCCGGCCAGCGTCGCGTCCGAGAAGAGGCCGTACGCGGCGGACAGCGTGATCGAGCCGGCATCGCTCCAGACGGGCTGTGACGCATAGGTGCCGTTCGCCTGCAAACGATCGAAGTTCGCCGACGCACCCGACACATCGATCGTCGAACCGGCTTGTGCAACGACGTAGCCCGAATCGCTCGACAGCGTCACCGAACCGCCCGGCAGAACCTTGCCGGAATTGGGCACGACAGTCGTTCCACCAACTTTGACCGGCGCGGCGAGCGGATTGGCGAGCGCGACACCGGATACATCGAGCGTGGCATCCGGGCCAAGCCAGACGGACCGGCTGCTCTGCCCGGCCGCAATGCCGCCCGCGTTCGCGCCCAGCGAGATCGCCCCGCCCGGCGCGACCACCGACCCGAGCACCGTGACCTGCGTTGGCGACGACAAAGCGACGCTCGCACCGGCATCCGCGTCGATCGACGCACCGGACGACAGCGTGACCGAGCCCGTCACGCCCGGATACGACACCGATCCCGTGCCTCCCGCGTTCGGCCATGCCACGTAACCACCGCCCGTCACCGCCAGACTCGTGGGCTGCCGGTGATACGCGTCCAGCTGGCCGATCGTCGTCAGGCCGGCCGTCGTCAGGTTTGCGCCCGAGCCTGTCTGCTGGAGTGCCAGCACGTCCGGAATACGGTTCAGTTGTGTCAGCGCAACTGTCGCGCCCGGTGCGACGGTCGAGTCGTAGTACGCACTCAGCACATACTTGCCGAAGCCCTGCCGGGAAAAGAAGTTCTCGGGCAGGTACACATCCCACGGAGATGCCGCGGACGGCGCTCCGCCGATCCTGAAGCCGAGCGCGCCCAGCGTCATCGTGCCGCCACCGGAAAAGCCCTCGCTCAGGATCGCGCCGTTCATCGCGATCGTGCCGGCTGTCGGCTGAGCATTCGGCATGTTCGCGCCGCCGTCAGCCGTATCGCCGAACTGCGCGCCCCCCGCCGGTACCGCATAGGTCTGCAACGCCACGTTGCCGCCGCGCCCTGCAGGCACACCGTTCTGCATCAGCAACTGGCCGTTCGCGAGCATTTCGCCGCCGCCCGATACATCGAGCACGCTGCCCGGTTGGAGCAGGATCGATCCCGTCGCGTCCACGGCGACGCCGTTCACGAAGGTCGCATTCTGCTTCGCCGACAACGAAATGCTGCCGCCGTTGATGAACTGGCTGTTGCCGGGCGTCGTGCCCGGCGCGGCCTGCACGTCGTTGTTCACCCACTGCCCTGCAGCATTGATCGCGCCCTGCGGCCCGACGACGACATTGCCGCCGCTCGTGATCGAAATCGAACCGGACGGCGCGGACAGCCGTCCCGCGACGTTCACGTCGGCACCGGCCGCCGGGCTGTTGAGCGAGATCGACCCGCCCGGCTGCAGGTTCAGTTGCGTGCCCTGCGCGACCACGATGCCTTTGCCGGTGTTCTTGTCCTCCGCCACGTTCAGGTTCGCGAAGCCGCCGTTGTTCAGCTTCGCAACGGGCACGACCTGCGTCGTCAGCAGGTTGTTCGGATCGTTGGCGGCCAGCGACTGGTACGCGGTCTTGTCGATCGGCGTACCGATCGAGAAGCCCGGCATCAGCGCGCCGAGTTGCGGCGCGTTGTCCTGCAGGATCGCGAAGCCCGAGATGCCGGTGAACGTCATCGTCGGGTTGGCGACGGTGTTCCACGTCATCCCGGCCAGCGCGCCACCCGCCAGTTTCGGATCCGCACCGAGGTTGAACGTGCCGCCGGACGGCAGGCTATTGCCCTGCATCTGCTTCGCGCCACCGAACGACTGCGCACTGATGTCGCCATCGAGCACCAGCGCCTGCGACGCGAACAGGTCGAGCGTGCCCGCATTGCCGCCGACGATATAGTCGGACTGGTAAGTGCCGCTCGTCAGCAGCGGGTTGTACCAGGACTTCGTCACGCCCCAGCGCGGATGGTTTTCGACGAACTGCCCGGCGATACCGACATAGTTGTCGTACGGGCTCGCCTGCCCGATCGGCACGATCGCGCCGTTGGCGTCGACGAGCCGCGTCGTGTTGACCATCCCGCCGTTGTAATGCACATACCCGCCGTTCAGGTTCATCGACGAACCCGCTGCGGTCATCACCTCGTTGCCGGACAGCGTGATCGTGCCGCCGTTGGTCAGCAACTGGTCGACGGTACGCGGAATCAGGTTCACGTAGCCCGACAGGTTCAGGATCGGGCTGCCGACCCACTGCACGCCGTCGCTGCGCGTACCCGACAGCGTGCTGTCGACGACCGCGCCTTTCAGCCCGAACAGGAAGCTGTTGCGCAGCAGCGGCGAATCGGCCAGCTCGTTCTGGCCGATCCGGTCGATCGTGACGAGCGTCTGCGAGATCGGCGCCTGCACGTTTGCCAGCCCCGACACGTCGATCGTCGCGCCGTCGTCCACGTAGATCCGGCCGGGCACCGCGGTCTGGCCCGGCACCTTGTTCGCCACGATCGACGGTACATAAGCCGTCACCGATACGTTCGAGCCCGGTGCCTCGATCAGCGAACCGCCCTGGAACCAGACAGAGCCGGCCGTCATCGTGATGCCGCCCGGCGTGAACGTCGTGCCCGGCGTCGACGTCGCGGTCTGGCCGTTGTTGTCGGGCAGCACGGTCGTCACCGATCCCGGCCCGAAGCTCAGCAGACCGGCGCGATTGATGTTGTCAGCGCCGCCGGTGTTGCCCGTGACCGGGATCGTGCCCGTATACGGATTGCCCAGCGGATTGTTCGACGCAAACTCGTCAGCCGTCGAGATCGTGATCGTGCCCGGCGTGTTCACGCTCGTCGTCACGCCCACCACGCCGTTCTGCGCGACGCGGCTGCCGAGCAGGTTCACGTTGCCGCGGGCAGCCTGGACGATGCCCGTATTGGTCAACGTACCGGCCGGCGTGACGTCGATCGTACTGCCGGTCTGAAGATCCGTCGTCACGATCTGCCCGCTCAACTCCGGCAGCAGGACTTGCGGGTTGCCCGTCGTCCCGGCTCCGTTCGGCCGCAGACTCACCCCCACGCCCGCCGCGAGCACGACCTGCCCAGACGTCGCCGAAATGCTGCCCGCGTTCGTCACGTTCGGCGCCGCAACCAGCACAAACCCGCCGTCGCTCGCCGTACCGTTGGTATGCGTCGTGATCGACGCCCCCTGCTCGATCGTCACGTCGCCCGGCGCCTGATACGTCCCGATCAGCAGCGCCTGATTACCGAGCCCCAGCACCTCGTTCGGCTTGCCCCCCGGCCCGACCGTCCCGCTCGAACTCCCCGACTCCGGATAAGCGAGCCCGCCGGTCGTCCCCGCCGGCAAGCTCAGGAACTGCTGATTGCTCGCGACGATGCCCGCCGGCGTCGGCACCAGCTGGTTCTTCATGTCGAGCAGGTTCAGCGACGACGCGACCAGCGAATGCACGTTGACCTGCGACCCCGCACCGAACAGCACACCGTTGCGGTTGATCACATACACGGCCCCCTGCGCTGTGATGTTGCCAAGAATCTGGCTCGGCCGCCCGCTCGGGTCGTTGATCCGGTTCAGCACGGCCCAGTTGTTCGCACCGTTCGTCTGGTTGCCGGCCGACTGGTCGAAATTCAGCGTCGTCTGCCGGCCGACGTTCATCGTCTCCCACGTCAGCACTGCGTTCTGCCCGGTCTGCTTGACGTCGACGTTCACGTGGCCGCTGCTGTCGACGGTCTGCTTCGGTCCGTTCGCGTTGACCCACAGCAGCGGGTTGCCGGTATCCGTGTTCTGGCTGATCTGGTTGCCGTTGCCGTCCGTCACGAAGGTCACGCCGTTCGCCACCTGCAGCCCGCCCGGCGCGAGCCCGTTCGGCACGGTCGAAGGCAGCTTCGCCGCCGCCGCGGCCGCATTCTGCTGCGCGGCAATCTGCGCGGCGATCGCATGTGCGGCATACCCGAGGTTGCGGATCGACGGCTGGCTCGCCTGCAGCGCCTGCTGCGCCGACACGCCGAGATTCGGCATGCCCGGCGCGCCACCGGCGCCACCCGCGCCGCCGCCGGACGCACGCGCGGCCGCCGCCCCGAGGTTCATGATGCCGGCCGCCTGCACGTGCGCGGACGCGCCCGCCAGCAGCATCAAGGCCACGGCCCGGACCAGCGGCCGCAGTTCCGATTTCAGGACCGGGCGCAAGCCCGTCGCGTCAGGTTGTCGTGCCGTGCGTGCGCGTGCTGCCATTCTTCACCCCGAATCCTATGAAATTGCGCTTGACGACGCTCGCGCCGAAAACGGCACCGAGCCGTCGCCGCGCTGGGTCGTTGCGACCGGGATCGAACCCGGTCACTGGAATCACACGAACATACGAAGGCCCGATGGCAACGGCATGGCGGGTGTTACGGACCATTCGGGCCGCACGCGAAAGGTCCGTAGCTTTTGTCACAGTCGGCCGGTCACGCGGTTTCGCGGTGCGTGCGGATGCGGTCCGCGAGCGCCTGCGCCACACGCTCGATCAGCGCCGGCCAGTCGCCGGGCAGCCCCTGCCGGAACAGCATCGCGCTCGGGTACCACGGACTGTCGTCACGTTCGAGCAGCCAGCGCCAGTCCGGCACGCGCGGCAACAGCACCCACACGGGACGCCCGAGCGCGCCGGCCAAATGCACAACCGAGGTATCGACGGCGATCACGAGGTCCAGCGCATCGACGAGCGCCGCCGTTTCCGCGAAATCCCTCAGCTCCGCCTCGAACGACAGCACGCCGCTTGCCGCGAATGCGTCGGCATCGCGCGAGCGCACGCCCACCTGCAGGCTGACGAACGTCGCGTCGAGCGCGACCAGCGGCGCGAGCGCGGTGAACGTCATCGACCGGTTTTCATCGTTCGCGTGATCCGGATTGCCCGACCATGCGAGCCCCACTCGCAACCGCCGCGCCGGTGCGGCCGCATCGAGCCGGTCGATCCACGCGGCGCGCCGCTGCGGGTCGGCATGCAGGTACGGCACGTCGGCCGGCACCGTATCGAGCGTCGTCCGAAACGCGAAAGGCAGGCTCATCATCGGGCAATGAAGATCGAACGCCGGCGCGGGCTGGCCGTCGGCGACGACGCGGCTCACGCCGCTCAAAGTGCCGAGCAGGCCAGCTAGCGCGGCCGGTGCGTCGATCAGCACGGTCGCGCCGCGATCGTGCGCAAGGCTCGCATAGCGGCAGAACTGCAGCGTGTCGCCGAAGCCCTGTTCAGCGTGCAGCAGCAGTGTGCGGCCGGCGAGCGGTTCGTCGCCCGTCCATTGCGGGCGGCCGGCATGGCGCCGGTGCAGCATTACGTCAGCGGCATCCCAGCGCGCTTCATGCTGCCGCCAGCCTGCATCGAAGTCGCCCATCACCAGGCGGCAGAACGCCTCGGACCGGCGTGCGATGCCGTGATTCGGATCGCGCACGGTGGCCAGCGCGAAATCGGCAAGCGCGGCGTCGTAGTCGCCGAGTTGCTGGCGTGCGACTGCGCGCGTGTAGATCTCCTGCGCGGTCCGTCCCGGCGCGCCAGCCGCCGCGGCATAGCTCGCGAGCGCATCGTCGTAGCGGCCGAGCAGTTGCAGCGCGATCGCGCGATTGCACAGCACTTCCGCGTGCGGGCCGCGCGCGTCGAGCGCACGGTCGTAATGCGCGAGCGCTTCGTCGCAGGCACCGAATGCCCGCAGCGCACCGGCCCGGTTGCGCAGCGCGTCGAAATCCGTCGGCGCGCGCGCGAGGGCCTCGCCGTACGCATGCGCGGCTTCCTCGTGCCGCCTCAGCCCGAGCAGCGCGTTGCCACGGCCGACCCACGCGCCGACGTTGTCGCGGTCGCGCGCCAGCAGCCGGTCGCTACGCTTGAGCAGTTCGTCGCGCAAATGCAGCAGATCGAGCGCGACACAACTCACGAACAGCAGCTGCATGTCGTCCGGCGTCCGCGCCAGCGCTTCGTCGAGACACGCCAGCGCTTCGGCCGGACGCCCCAGTTCGATCAGCGTATAGCCGCACGCGTAGACGAGATCGGGCGTCTTGCCGCGCACCACCATCGCGAGCTGAAAGCAATGCAGCGCTTCGTCGCCGCGGCCGAGCGCGCGCAACGCATGGCCGCGTTCGGCGAGCGCAGCCGGGTCGTCGGGATCGATCCGCAGCGCACGCTCGATGCTGATCAGTGCGTCGGCAGGCCGGTCGAGCGCGCGCAATGCCTCCCCGCGCCGGACCCACGACTCCGTGCGGCCCGGCTCACGCGTCAGCGCAAGATCGTACGCGCCGACCGCTTCGCCATGCCGGCCGAGCGCATGCAGCGCGTCGCCGCGCGCCGCGTACGCCGGCGCATGGCCGGGATCGCGCGCGAGCGCCTGCGCGGCCGCGTCAAGCGCTTCACGAGGACGGCCGGTGCGTGTCAGTGCCTGCGCATGATTCACGAAATTCCACGGTTGATTCAGCCCGGAGCGCATCGATCGCGCAATCAGCGGCTCCGCGCGCACGGGATCGCCCAGCTGGAGATGCACGAACCCGAGCAGATGCAGCGCCTCGACGTGGTCGGGCAGCATCGCCAGCACCCCGTCGTAAAGCCGCCCCGCCCCCGCGAAGTCGCGTTGCTCGAGTTTCACGCGAGCGTTGCGCAGCGCATCGTCGACGGCGGCCCGCAGCGGCGCGGCACCCGCGCCGAACGCCGGTGCCTGCGCCGTGCTCATCGCGACGCTCCCGCCACCAGCGCCGGCAACGCGTCGCGGAGCCGCTCGACGACCGGTGCCCACTGTCCACCGTCCGGCTGGCGAAACAAACGCGCGCCCGGATACCACGGGCTGTCGTCGCGATCGAGCAGCCAGCGGAAGTCGGGCGTGTGCGGCAGCATCACCGCGAGCGGCCGGCCGAGCGCGCCGGCCAGGTGCGCGACCGACGTATCGACGCTGATCACCGCGTCCATTGCCTCCGTCAGCGCGGCCGTTTCCGCGAAATCCGTCAGTTCGTCGCCGACGAAGCGGATCGGGCTCGCATCGAGCGCAGGACGATCCTCGTCGCGGATCACCTTCTGCAGGCTGATCCATTCGTAACGGTCGTCGAGCAGCGGCGTCAGGTCGGCGAGCGTGATCGAGCGGTTGCGGTCGTTCAGGTGCAGCGGGTTGCCGGACCACACGAGGCCGACGCGCGGCCGGTCGGCTGCGCCCAGCCGCGCGCGCCAGTGCCCGACCCGCGCAGGATCGGCGCGCAGGTACGGCACACTCGCCGGAATCGACGCGAGATCGGTGCGGAATTCGAGCGGCAGGCTCAACAGCGGGCAATGCAGGTCGAACGGCGGCAGCGGGTCGCCGCGCGCGACGAGCACGTCGACGCCGTCGAGCGTCGCGAACAGCGCCTTCAGCTCGACCGGCGCCTCGACCACGACGCGCGCGCCGAGCGCCTTCACGAGCGGCACGTAGCGGCAGAACTGCAACGTGTCGCCGAGCCCCTGCTCCGGATACAGCAGGATCGTCTGCCCGTCGAGCGGCATGCCGTGCGTCCAGCGCGGCTGCGCAAAATCGCGCCGGCTGCCGTCGAGCTGGCTGTCGCGCCAGCGCCATTCGTATTCGGCCCAGCCAGCCTCGAAGTCGCCGATCGACAGGCACAGGAACGAACGCATGCAGTGCGCGTGCGCATAGTCCGGGTCGATGTCGATCGCTTCCGCATATGCGCGCAACGCATCCTCGTGCCGCCGAAGCGCGCGCAACGCGCTGCCGCGATGGAAGTGCGCGAGCTTGTCGCGTGGCGTCGCGGCGATCACGTTGGCGAGATCGTCGAGCGCGTCGTCGTAGCGATGCGTTTCGAGTCGAACCCGCGCACGCGTGAACGACGCGGGCGCATAGTGTGGATCGATCGCCAGCGCGCGGTCACACATGTCGTGCGCATCGTCGTGACGAGCCACCTGCATCAGCGCGCTCGCGTAGTTGCACAGCACGCCCGTGCTGCCCGGCTCGGCGTCGAGCGCGCGCGCATAGCTGTCGACCGCATCCGCAAAGCGGCCCAGGTGGCTCGCCGCATTGCCGCGATTCGCGTGCGAGCGTGCATGGCGCGGGTCGATCGCGAGCGCGCGGTCGCAGCGCACCAGCGCTTCGTCGTGCCGGCCGAGCTGTTCGAGTGCGATCGAGCTGTTGAAGATCGCATCGACGAACGTGGGGCTCGCCGCGATCGCCGCGTTGAAATCCGCCAGCGCGTATTCGGGATCGTGCAGGTCGAGATACGCGACGCCACGCAGAAACAGCGCGTCGGCGCTACCCGGCCGCAACGCGAGCGCATGACCATAGCTGTCCGCCGCCTCGCGGTAGCGGCCGAGCTCACGCAGCGCGAGCCCGCGCGCGCGCATCGCGTCGAACGTGCGGCCCGCGAGTGCGATCGCGCGATCGCAATCGGCGAGCGCGTCGTCGCAGCGGCCGAGCGCGCGCAGCATGTCGCTGCGCTTCACGTAACCGTCGGCGAACCCGGGCGTCAGTTCGAGAAGGCGATCGTAGACCGCGCAGGCTTCGTCGTACCGCGCGAGTTGCGCGAGCAGCCCGGCCCGCTGAAACAGCACGCGCTGATGCACGGGATTGATCGCGAGCGCCTCGTCGAGCCGCGCGAGCGCATCGTGCTCGCGACCGAGCCCGGCCAGCACCGCCGAGTAGTTCGCGAGCGCGAGCGGCACCGGCTGGCGCTCGACCGAGCGCCGCATCAGCGGCTCGGCATCGTCGAGGCGCCCCTGCTGGAAACGTACCGCGCCGAGCAGATGCAGCGCCTCCGGATGCTCGGGATCGAGCGCCAGCAGCTCGGCATAGGCATGCTCCGCGTGCTGCAGCGCGCCCTCATGATGCGCCTTGCGCGCACGCACGAGCAGCCGTTCGAGCTGCATGGTGTCGGGCGGGCGGCGATCCGGCGCGACCGGCGCGCTCACAAGTGTCGTCCCTTCCCCGTTCGGTGTCATCGTGTGGCCCTCACTTATCGCTGTTCGTATCGCGTGTCGTGTCTAACGTGTCATCGGTTCGAGCGCAGCACGCACCGCGTCGATCGCATCGGCCCAGTTGCCGGGTGCCGGCTGGCGAAACAGCCGCGCGGACGGATACCACGGGCTGTCGTCACGCGTACGCATCCAGCGCCATGCCGGCGAGTTGGGCAGCAGCACCCACACGCGCTTGCCCAGCGCACCCGCCAGATGCGCGACCGCGGAATCGGCCGCGATCACGAGATCCAGCGCGCCGATCAATGCGGCCCTGTCCGCGAAATCGCCTAGCTCGTCGTCGACACGACGTACCGGCGCATCGGCCAGCCACGCGGCGTCGCGCTCATGCACCGGTTTCTGCAGGCTGATCCAGTCGACGTCGAGATCGAACAGCGGCGCGAGCCGCGCGAAATCGATCGACCGGCCGGCGTCGTTTCGTCGTGCCGAATCGCTCGCCCACGCGAATCCGACGCGCAGCCTGCGCCGTTCGCCCAGCAGCGCGTCCCACTGGCGCGTGCGCTGCGGGTCCGCATGCAGGTACGCGGCCGTGTGCGGAATCGTGTGCGCTTCCGTGCCGAACGCATGCGGCAGGCTCGACAGCGGCACATGGCAGTCGAAGGCCGGCAGCGGCTCGCCCCGTGCGATCACGCGGGCCGCACCGGTGAGCGACGCCATCAGCATGCGCAACGACGGCTGCACCTCGAGCACCACGCGCGCGCCGCGCTCCGCGACAAGCGGGACATAACGGCAGAACTGCAGCGTGTCGTCGACGCCCGGTTCCGTATGGATCAGGATCGTCTTGCCTTCGAGCGGTTCGTCGCCGCGCCACACCGGCTGCGTGAACGACCGTGCATCGCGCGCGAGTTGCGGATCGCGCAACCGCCATTCATACCCGCGCCAGCCGCGCGCGAAATCGCCTTCCATCAGGTGCAGCGCTGCACGCGCGCAGTGTGCGGCGGCGAAGTCGGGTTGCAGCGCGAGCGCGCGATCGTAGGCGGTGAAGGCGTCCTCCGCCTTCCCCATTTCGGCAAGCAGGTTGCCGTGGGCCAGCCAGTTCGTCGCCAGATCGGGGCGCAGCTCGAGCGCATGATCGAGCGACGCAATCGCTTCTTCGTAGCGATACAGGTCCCGCAGCACGTTGCCGCGGTTCGTCCACGCTTCGGCAAAACGCGCGTCGAGTGCCAGCGCGGCGTCGTAGCTGGCGAGCGCCGCATCGAAGCGCTGCAGGTCACGCAGCACGGTGCCGCGATTGCACAGTGTGTCGGCCGCGCGCGGATCGATGGCGAGCGCACGGTCATGGCTGTCGAGTGCGTCGTCGTGGCGCTCGAGTTGCAGCAGTGCATTGCCACGGCCCGCGAGGGCGCGGGCGTGATCCGGATCGAGCGCCAGCACACGTTCGCACCGCGCGAGCGCCTCGTCCGCACGGCCGAGCCGTTCGAGCACGGCTGCGCTGTCGCAGAGCGTGTCGAGCCGCGCGGGATCGGCCGCGAGTGCGTCGTTAAAGGCGGCAAGGGCTTCGTTGAGACGGTCGAGCCCGGCAAGCGTTCGGCCACGCTCGGCCATGATCGCGGCGATGCCCGGCCGGATCGCGTTCGCGCGATCGAAGCAATGCAGCGCATCGGCCGCGCGCTGCAACTCACGCAGCACGAGCCCGCGGTTGAACCACGATTCGAACGAATGCGGATCGACCATCAATGCACGGTCGTAGGTGTCGAGCGCGTCGTCGAGACGGCCAAGCGCACGCAGCGCGCCGCCGCGATTGCAGAGCGCGTCGAGCACGAGCGGCGACACCGCGAGCGCACGGTCGAACGACGCAAGCGCGTCGTCGTAGCGGCGCAGGCTGATCAACGTGTTGCCGTGGCGCACGAGCGTCTGCACGTCGTCGGGCGCCGCGCGCAGCGCGTTCTCGAAATGGCCGAGGGCTTCGTCAATGCGGCCGCCCTCGCCGACGATCGCGCCGAGATCCGACAGCGCGCGCACGTCCGGCGCGATCGCGATCGACTGGCGCAGCAGCGCTTCGGCCTGTTCGGCCGCACCGCGCTGGAATTGCAGCACGCCGTACAGATGCAGCGCCTGCGGATGGTCGGGCTCCTTCGCGAGCACCGCGAGGTATTCCCGTGCCGCGTCGTCGAAGCGACCCGCGCCGTGCCACTGCTGTGCGCGGCCCAGCATCGCCGCCGATTGCCATTGCCCGCGCGCGTCGTGTCCCGACGCGCCCGCGTGTGCATCATGCCGGTGCTCGACCGTCACGTTCGCCCCCTTCCCGTTTGCCGATGCCGCCGCTGAACCGGTCGATGGAACCGGTCGCGGCGGTCATGCTCGGCACGAGACTAACGGACGGCCAATAACAGACGTATGACGAAAGTTACGGACCATTTTGCCCGGGGGACGGAACGCCTTTCCGCGCGTGGATGCGCACGCCGGACGACCTTGCGCGCTCACTGGCCGATCGGGATCGTCCGCACGTATTCGACCGCCGGCGCGCCCATCGTGACCGTGAAGCGGATCCCCCGCGGCACCGGTACGCCGATCGACGTCGAGTTGCTGATGCCGTGCTGCGCGAGAAATTGCGCATAGGACTGTTCGATGGCGGCCTGGCTCGTCGTCCATCCATCGGGCGGGATCCATACGGAAAGCTGCATCGAGCGCGCATCATTGCTGACCACCACGCGCGCGAACGCGTCCATGTGTTGCAGCGCGTCCTCCACGTCGGCGAGCGACGCGAGCGGCTGCGACGCGCTGCGCACGAGTTCGCGCCCCTTGAGCTGGTAGCGCACG
Organism: Burkholderia sp. D-99; assembly: GCF_011605345.1. Taxonomy (GTDB): domain Bacteria; phylum Pseudomonadota; class Gammaproteobacteria; order Burkholderiales; family Burkholderiaceae; genus Burkholderia. The sequence continues at coordinate 154,594 of NZ_JAAOXM010000001.1, read as the reverse complement.
ACCTGCATCTGCGTCGGTCCGCCGCCGACGCCGAGATGGCGCACCATCACGAGCTCGCCCGGACGAATGCGCAGCGGTGGCCCGAACACTTCGTCGGGCGTGACGAGGTTCGTCAGGTCGAACTGCAACTGGGAGAAGTAGCGGCCGAGCAGACGCGTTTGCGCCAGATTCGACGCGATATCGTCGCGGCCGCGGATCGTCGCGTCGAGGCCGCGCCACGACAGCAGCGCGATCACGGCGAGCAGCGCGATCGCGACCAGCATCTCGATCAGCGTGAAGCCGCGGGCGCGCGCCGCCGCGCGCGGTTCAGCGGCGCGCTTCATTCTGGATCACCGTGACGACTTCGGCGAGCACGTTGCGGCTCGACGCGGACGGATACACGCTCACCGTCACGCGACGCACGAGCGGGCTCGGCAACGCGGCCACCGACTGGCGGCACACGAACCGGTAGCGGCCCTGCGGGCATGCAAACGTGTTCGTGCCGACGGACGGCCAGGTCGAAGCGATGCGGATCTCGCCAAGCGCGTTGTCGGCGCTCCACAACGCGAGCAGGCGCATGCGCGCCATGTCGGTATCCGACGCGAGCGCGCCGATCGCGCGCATCACGGCACCCAGCGCCACCGCGACGATCGCCAGCGCGATCAGCACCTCGATCAGCGTGAATCCCCGTTGCGGCTCCCGCGCCGTGCGCGATCCGCCGCGCGCATGGCGGTTGTAGTCGGTTCTGTCGTCGCACATGACCTGCATTCTTGTCGATGGGTCGGCGTCCGGCATCCGGCGTTCAAAGCGCGGCGCGAAGCCGCATCGCCGGCGCGACGGACGCCGTGCAGGGACGTTAAGCGCGGCGTATGGCACACACGTGTCGAATGGTACGGACCATTTGGCGCGGGGGCCCGGACGGACATGCGCCCACGCGCGCCGCATGCGCTATCGCGCGATGGACGCAGCGCAGCTCGGCGCGGCGGACAGGCAGACGGAAAACGATCGGGAAAAACCACCCGGCGGCGGGCGGTGAACGGCGGGCGGTGAAGGTGATCCTCGAGCGGGATCGACGCGACGGCGTCAGGCCGTCACGGCGGCGTCATACTCGGCGCGGGCAAGCTGGCCGGCGGCATAAGCCTCGGCCTCGCCGCGAAAGCCTTCCCGGCTGAACGCAACGACTTTCACGCCAACGCCGGTCGCCCGCTTCACCGTCAGCGCCCATTGCCATCCGCCGTCTTGTTCAAAGACGTGCAGCGAGGGTTCGAAGGAAGGGTCGAGTACGGTCACGCGTTTTGCTCCTGCCCCCTTGCGCGCCGCATCGGCGACGCTTGGGGCATGTCGAAAGGGTCGCGCCGGGATACGACGCGCTTCTGCCATTCGACAGTCTAGTCAAGGATTGTTGCGACGCACCATCAGAGGTTTCACTCATCTATCGGAACCGATCGGTCGATCGAATTTTCCTGAAATCCATATGGGACGGGCCTCAGCGCCGTTTTATAGCGCGCGGTTCCGTGCTCATGCGGCAACGTGCCGCATACGCGACTGCTTGCCTGCGTCGGTCGCGCGTGAGTTGCAAAAACGGGGCGCGAATCGCCCGGCGCTCCGGGCACCGCGGTGGCGAGGGTCGTTACCGGCCCGTTCCAGCCGACATCACACGCCGGAACGTCAGGTTCACCCGCTCGCCCTGCACGCTCGGCGCCTTCGGCACGCGATGCTGCCATTCGGCCTGCGTGCGCCCGCGCATCACGAGCAGGCTGCCATGCGCGAGCCGGTACGCATGCGTGACACCGGTCGCGCGATGGCGAAGATCGAATACGCGCATCGCACCGAGGCTCACCGACGCGATCACCGGCGCATCGCCAAGCTCGGGCTCGTTGTCCGCGTGCCAGCCGAGGCTGTCCTGCCCGTTGCGGTAGCGATTGAGCAGCACACTGTTGAAACGCGCGCCGCACGTCGCCTCGACCGCGCACTTCAGGTCGAACACGGCCGGCGTCCACGGCGCCGGCTCGTTGCGGATCCCCGAATACACGTAGACGGCATCCGGCTCGCCCTGCCATGCGGTGAGCCGCGGCAGCGGAATGCGTCCGCGCGGCGTGCGGATCGTGTCCTGGCGCCACGCGACCTCGTCGATCAGCGCGGCCAGCGCGCGATCGGCATCGGGCGGCGCCAGCCAGTCCGGGTACCAGTCCACGTCGGGGGCGGGCGTGTCAGCGAAGAGATCGGGTGTCGACATGTCGAGAGGAACGGGCGATGGGCAAAGCGAATAGTGCATGCCTGCATACTAGCCAACGGCGTCGCACGCCGCCATGCGCTGTCATTCGCAGATGAAGAAAGCTGCCGCCCTCCCTTCCCCCGCCGATGGCGGGCTTGCCCCGGTCCCGCGAATGATTTTTCCCAGACGGGGGAACGTGCGCTACCCGCCGCGCGTCAGCCGGATCAGCGTGATCTCGGACGGCACACCGAAGCGGTTCGGCGGCCCCCAGTACCCGGTGCCGCGGCTCGTATAGAGCCACAGATCGCCGAAGCGGCTCAGCCCGCCGATCACCGGCTGCTGCAACCGCACGAACGGCGGCCACGGCAGGAACTGGCCGCCGTGCGTGTGCCCCGACAACTGCACGGTAAACCCCGCGCGGTTCGCCGCTTCCGCGCTGCGCGGCTGGTGCGCGAGCAGGATCTTCGTTGCCACCTCGTGCGGCGCCCCCGCCAGCGCCTGCTCCGGGTCGCTGCGATGGGCGGGATCGAACCCGCCCGCCGTGAAATCGGTGACGCCCGCGAGCACCGCGTGCGCGCCGTCATGCTCGATCAGCACGTGCTCGTTGAGCAGCACCGTCAGCCCGATGCGCCGGAATTCGTCGATCCACGCATGCGCGCCCGCGTAATACTCGTGGTTGCCCGTCACCAGGAAGCTGCCGTGCCGCGACTGCATGCGGCCGAGCGGCGCCGTGTGCTCGCGCAGGCGCTTGACCGAGCCGTCGACCACGTCGCCGGTCACGACGACGAGGTCGGCATCGAGCGCATTGACCGCGCGCACGATCCGTTCGACATAAGGCCGCTTGATCGTCGGCCCGACGTGAATGTCGGACAGTTGCACGATCGTCAGCCCGTCGAGCCCGGCCGGCAGCCCCGCGACCGGGATCGACACGCGCTTGACCGCGGCCGTGCGGCGCGCACCGACGAACCCGATCACGGTGACAAGCACCGCACCGGCCAGCACGCCGAGCGCCGTGTCGGTCGCCGCGCCGGGCCATGCGCCGTCGTGCCCGAGATGCCGCCATGCAAACACGCCGAGCAGCACGAATTCGCGGAGGAACGTCAGCAGGAGCAGCGACGAGAAGAATCCCATTACGAGCGAGCCGGCCCAGCCGGCCAGCGTCGCGGCCCAGCCTTCGTCGAAGCGGCGCGAGAACATGCCGACCGGGATCAGCACGACGAAGCTCGCCAGCACGAGCGCCGCGATCGTGCGCGCGACCGGCGACCCGAACGCATCGGGAATGATCCGCATCCCGACGTACAGATGGAACAGCACGCCGATTGCAATGAACCGGACAAAAAAACTTCGCATGGAACGCTCACCTTCGTTGCGATGCTGCTTTACCGCTTCCGCGTCGCGCGTCGCACGGGGCCGTGAGGCTCCGTTCCGCGCGTCGCACCAGACGTACGATGGTACACAGATCGCGGCGGCGACGACCGGTCGCCGGCATGGCGTCGCTGCCGCTCGACACAGCGCGAGGCCGCGCCCTCATCGGCCTGCCCGAAGTGAACGCGATCGACGACTTCTTGAAGCGCCCCCGCTACCGGCATGAAACGCACGCTGCGCCTGCACATCCAGGTCAGCTACTTCGATCAGTCTGCCGGATGATCGATGGGAGCATCCGCGGCTTGCCCGAAGGCGCTGCGCGTCGGCATGCGAAGCCGATGGCGCTGCGCGTCGTTGCGGTTGCGGTTGCGGTTGCGGTTGCGGTTGCGGTTGCGGTTGCGGTTGCGGTTGCGGTTGCCGTTGCGGTTGCCGTTGCCATCGCCATCGCCATCGCCATCGCCATCGCCATCGCCATCGCCATCGCAGACGAGCAGACGACTCTCGCCGAACGCCCGCTGCAGATCTGCGTGGCCGATCTCGACGCACTGCGCGCTTCGCACGACATCCCGTCGACCGACTCGTCAACATCGCCCCCCGGCCTGCCGGGCCCACCGGATTCCCATGCGCTCGAGTGGCAATCGACCATTTCCACGCCGATTCCGCCCTGTCGCCAAGGCAAATTCAGCCACCCTTCGTTCGTCTGACGATCCTTTACAGTCCGTTAGCAACCCTACGCGAGCTTGCACTGGCAGAATCGCGACGGTCCGGTCCCGGTTGCCCTCGGTTGCCGAAACGCGATGCCGGACGAGTGGATGCGCTCCCCGACCGGCAACGCCCCCCACGGTGCGCAAGGCGGATCGCTGGCGGTCCGCATCACGCTGATTTATTATCGGCTCCGTATCCTGGAATCGTCGTCGCGGCGACGATCCGCATTGCGCCGCGCCCGGCATCCACCCCCAACGTCGAGCTCGTCACACCATGAGAAAAACAACGCCGCGCGCGCCGTTGCGCGTCGCCGCCGTCCTGGCGCCCGCCCTGCCGCTCGCGGGCTGCGCATCGCGCGGCGCACCGTCGTACGTCCTGTTCGGCGCGTATTTCCCGCTTTGGCTCGTCAGTGCGATCGTCGGCGTCGTCGGCGCGATCGTCGCGCACCGCGTATTCGTCGCGACCGGCTGGGCCGCCACGGTGCCCTACCAGCTTGCCGTCTGCACGGCGATCGGGCTCGTGGTCGCCGTAATCGTGTGGCTCACCGGCACGGGGCCGTTCGCATGAAGGCCGCCGGCATCGCCCGCCCCTCGATCAAAGGCCGCGTGATCGCACTGGCGATCGTCGCGCTCGGCATCGCTGCGCTCGTGTACGCGTACTACCGCACGACGGCCTACCCGTCCACCGACGACGCGTCGATCGACGCAGACGTCGTGCATGTCGCGTCACCGGTCGGCGGCCGCATCGTGCAGCTCGCGGTGCATGAAAACCAGCGTGTCGCGAAGGGCGACCTGCTGTACGTCATCGATCCCGTGCCGTACCGTCTGACGGTTGCGCAGGCGCAGGCCGACCTCGAGCTCGCGCGCGCCTCGCTCGACACGCGCCGCCGTTCGCTGATCGGCGAGCGCTCGAACGCGGCCGTGGCCGCCGAGCAGGTCAAGCGCGCGACGCAGAACCACGACCTTGCGACGCGCGACGTGAACCGGCTCGCACCGCTCGCCGCGCAGGGTTACGTCAGCGCGCAGCAGTTCGACCAGGCGAAGGTCCGCCAGCGCGACGCAGCCGTGTCGCTCACGCAGGCACAGGAACAGCAGCGCGCGTCCGCGCAGACGATCGGCGACGAAGCCGATGCGATCGCGACGCTGCATGCGCGCGAGGCCGCGCTGGCGCGCGCGCAGCATGCCCTCGACGACACCGTCGTGCGTGCGCCGCACGACGGCCTCGTCACGGGCCTGACGGTACTGACCGGTGAAACCCTGGCGCCGAACCAGTCGATCTTCACGCTGATCGACGCGAGCGAATGGTTCGCCGTCGGCAACTTCCGCGAGACGTCGCTGAGCCGCATCGCGGTCGGCGACTGCGCGACCGTCTATTCGATGATCGACCGCAGCCGCCCGCTGACGGGCAAGGTCGTCGGCATTGGCGCCGGCGTCGCCGACAGCGCTCGCATCAACCTGCCGCGCACGCTGCCGATCGTGCAGAACTCGGTGAACTGGGTGCACGTCGCACAGCGCTTCCCCGTGCGCGTGAAGCTCGACGAACCCGACGGCACGCTCGTGCGCGTCGGCGCCAGCGCGATCGTCGAGGTCCGGCATGGCACTGCCTGCCGCTGAGGTTCGCTCGCCGGGCCCGCGCGAAGTCCTGCGGCTGCTCGCGCCGTTTCCGGGGCGTGCGTCGATTGCCGTGCGGGTCGCGCTGATCTGCGCACTGACCGCGTTTGTGACGGCCGCATACGGCACGCCCGAAGCCGCGCTGTCCGCGTACGTCGTGTTCTTCATGATCCGTGCCGACCGCGTGACGAGCGTCGTGCTCGCGGCCGCGCTGCTGCTGATCGTCACGATCGTGATCGGGCTCGTGCTCGGCATCGCGATCTTCAGCATCGACTATTCGATCCTGCGGGTTGCGTGCATGGCCGTGCTGTCGGTCGCCCTCCTGTACCTGACCTCGGCCAGCAAGCTGCGCCCGGTCGGCGCGATCCTCGCGATGATCGTCGGCTTCGGGCTCGACCAGCTCGGCCTCGCGCCGTTCGGCGAAGCCGCGACGCGCGCGCTGCTGTACATCTGGCTGACGATCGCGATCCCGGTCGGTGTCGCGATCGTCGTCAACCTGCTGATCGCGCCGTCGCCGCGCAAGCTCGCGCACGCGCAGCTCGCGAAGCGCCTGCGGCTCGCCGCACAGCGGCTGCGCGGCGACGATGCGGCACGCGACGCATTCGATGCCAGCCTTCACGAAGGCGACAAGCAGTTGCTCACGTGGCTCAAGCTGTCGACACTCGAAGGCTCGTCGTCCGCCGCCGACTTCGCGGCATTGCGGCAGGCCGTGGCATCGAGCACCGCGCTGCTCGTCGGCGTCGCGCTGGCCGATCGCGAACCGGGCGCGCGGCTGCCCGACACGTACGCCACCCCGATTGCCGCGACGCTCGACGAGATGGCCGACATCCTCGACCAGGGCGGCTACCCCGTCGACGTGACGCTCGCACTGCCGCCGGCCGACTCACTGCCGCCGCTCGCGCGTGTCGCTGTCACGGATATCCATGCGGCGATCACGCGCTTCGCGGAACCGGCCGCAGCGGTTGAAGCCACGACGGATGCATCGGCCGCCGCGGCCAACGCGCCGGCGGCCGCCCCCGAAGCGCCTGCTGCCGCGGAAGCAGCCACGCCGCCCGCACCGCGCGGCGGCTTTTTCCTGCCCGACGCGCGCACCAATCCCGACCACATCCGCTACGCGCTGAAGACAACCGCCGCGGCGATCTTCTGCTACCTGCTGTATTCGCAGCTCGACTGGTCGGGCATCCATACGTGCGTCGTCACCTGCTACATCGTGTCGCTCGGCTCGACGGCCGAGACGGTCGAGAAGCTCACGCTGCGAATCTTCGGCTGCATCGTCGGCGCGCTACTCGGCACGGCGGCACTCGTCTTCGTCGTGCCGTCGTTGTCGTCGGTCGGTCACCTGATGGCGCTGGTGTTCGCCGGCGGGTGGCTCGCCGCGTGGGTCGCATTCGGCTCGCCGCGCATCGCGTATGCCGGCTTCCAGATCGCGTTCGCGTTTTTCCTGTGCGTGATCCAGGGTGCTGGCCCCGGTTTCGACCTGACGATCGCGCGCGACCGCACGATCGGCATCCTGCTCGGCAACGTCGTCGTGTATCTCGTGTTCACGCGCATCTGGCCCGTCAGCATCGGCAAGCAGATCGACGCCGGGCTCGCGGCGCTGACCGACCAGTGGCGGCGCCTCGTGCAGGTCGCGCAGCCGGCCGAGCGGCGTGCGCTCGCAGCTGAGGCGTTCGCCCGCCACGGCGCGATCGCGCAGGCGCTCGGGCTGGTTCACTACGAACCGTCGTGGGTGCGGCCGGCCGCCACGTGGCTCGCCACGCGGCGGCGCACGCTCGCGGAACTCGGCGCGCTCGAGGGCCCGCTGTTCCTGCTCGCCGAACGCAAGCCCGGCGACGCGGCGATCGCCGCACAGCTCGCCCGCGTGACCGAACCGCGCGACGACGAAGCCGCGCGTCATACCGATTCGCCCGCGCCGCAAGCCACTCCGCCGGGTGCCGCGACTGCCGACTCCGCGCGCGACGCGCTGCTGAACCTGATCGACACGCGGCTCGCGCACATCGCCGACGCCGCCCGTCAAGCCACACCGAAGGAGCCTGCCCCCCATGCGCCTACCTGAACCGCCGGCCGCCTCGATCGCCGCCGCCGCCCTCGCGACCGCCGTCGCGCTGGCGGGCTGCGCGACGTCGTCGATCGATCTGGCGCCGGAGGCGTCCGACCGCCCGTGGCAGCCGCAAACGTCGACTGCTGGCGACATCGTGCCGGGCCCGCCGCGCACGTCCGCGCAAGGTTCGCACGACTACACGCTGCCCGCCTCGCCCGCACTCGCGTCAGTCTCGCCGCCGGCCGCGCTCGACACCGCGCACGCATACACGCTGCCCGAGCTGATCGATCTCGCCGAATCGGCGAATCCGCTGACCCGCATCGCCTGGAACGATGCACGCAACGCGGCGCTCGCGGTCGGCCTGGCCAAGTCCGCCTACCTGCCAAGGCTGTCCGCGACGGCCATGGGTGCGTACCAGGCAAACCACGGCTCGACGTCGACGATCCTCGGCGACTCGTCGAGCGACACCACCGCTCACGGCACCATCTCGGCGCTGTCGCTGCAATGGCTGCTGTTCGACTTCGGCGGCCGCGCGGCGCGCGTCGAAGCGGCCGAGCAGGCGTCGATCGCGTCGAACGTCGCGTTCACGGCCGTGCACCAGCAGGTGATCCACGACGTGACCGTCGCGTATTACCGTTACGACGCCGCGCGCTCGCGCGCCCTCAGCGCCCGGCAGGGCCTCGCAAACGCGGACGCGATCCTCGCGGCCTCCCGCGCGCGGCTCAAGCACGGCGTCGGCACGGTCGTCGAGCTCGCGCAGGCGACACAGAACCGCGCGCAGGCAAACCTTGCGCTCGTGCAGGCGAACGGCACGGAGAGCGACAGCTACCTCGCCCTCGTCTCCGCGCTCGGCATCTCGCCGCTGTCGAAACCGACCATCGCCGCGCTGCCGAAGCGGCCGCTGCCACCCGCACTCGGCTCGTCGGTCGACGCGATCGTGTCGGATGCAATCGCGCGCCGCCCCGACCTGCAGGGTGCGTTCGCGCTTGAAAAAGCCAATCGCGCGAAGATCAAGGCCGCGGAAGCCGCGTTCATGCCGAAGATCTTCCTGTCCGCGTCGACGTCGTACGCGAGCGGCGGCACGTCCATCTCCGCGCTGCCCGCGATCGGCGACCAGGCACCGACCGTCAACCTGAACGGCAGCCGCTACGGTGGCGGCGTGTTCCTCGGTGTGACGATTCCGCTGTACGACGGCGGCCTGCGCTCGGCCGTGCTGATGCAGGCGCGCAACGATGCGGAAAGCGCCTCCGCGCGACTCACGCGGACCAAGGAGGAAGCCGTCCGCCAGGTCGTCGCCGCGCAGAACGCGGTGCAGACGAGCCTTGCGTCGCACGACGCCGCGAAGGCGCTCGTCGATGCCGCGCAGACGAGCTACGACGCGGCGCTGACCGCGTACCGGAACGGCGTCGGTTCGGTCACCGATGCGACGATCGCGCAAAGCCAGTTGCTCGCCGCCCGCAACGCGGAGGTCGACAGCTATGCCGGCGCGCTGTCGGCCGCTGCCGCGCTCGCGCTTGCGACGGGGACAATCGGCTCGGCGCAGTAGCCCGACCACCGCGAGGCGGTTGACGCATGCGCTCGCCCCCCACTAGAATGCCGCCCATTCTTCCTTCAGGAACCATCGTGGACAGTTGCAGCACTCCGTTGCGTGCGCCGCTTGCCGCCTGAACGCCTGTCCGACGCAGTTCTCCTGCCCGGCTCGCGTTCCGCGAGCCGCACGCCTACCGTTTCACACTGAATGACGCATTCGCGCGGTACAGTACCGCGCGATGACGGCTATCTTCGCGTCGCTTTCGGCATTGCGCCGCAGCGACGCGAAACGGCACGCGCTCCTTGCACGGCAGGACAACCATGACTTTCGATTTCGCACTTCGTCTTTTCACCGCATTCGCCTGCGGCGTCGCCATCGGCCTCGAGCGCCAGATGCGCCAGCGCACGGCCGGCCTGCGCACGATCACGCTCGTCGCGAGCGGCGCATGCCTGTTCGTCACGCTCGGCGTGCTGACCGGCAACGGCGTCGCGGGCGTCACGCAGATCGCCGCTTACGTCGTGTCGGGCGTCGGCTTTCTCGGCGGCGGCGTGATCATGCGCGACAAGGGCTCGATCCAGGGCATCAACACGGCCGCGACACTGTGGTGTTCGGCCGCCGTCGGCGTGCTGGCCGGCTCCGGTCATTTCGTACCTGCGCTTGCCGGCACGGGCGTCGTGCTGCTCACCAATACGGTGCTGCGCGGCGTCAGCCAGGCGATCAACGCCACACCCGTGTCGAACGCCGATCTCGTGCGCGAATACCAGATCACCGTGATCTGCCTGACCGTCGACGAAGTGCACATCCGCACGCTGCTGTCGAACTCGATGTATGCCAAGCCGCTGTCGTTCCAGAGCCTCACGAGCGAAGATGTGCCCGACCAGCCGGACCGGCTGAAGGTGACCGCGACACTGAAGCTGCATCCGAAGGATCAGCAGAAGCTCGAGCAGATCGCGAGCCGGATGAGCATGGAGAAGAGCATTTCCAGCGTGAGCTGGACCGCGAAGGAAGCGGAGCCGCTGATGGAGTGAGCGGCCCGGCGGCAGCCGCGTGTCGCGCTGCCGCCCGCGCCCGCCCTCATTCCGGGTCAGGGCGTCTCGATCAGACCGGCCGAGATTGCCTTGACGACCGCCTGGACCTTGTTCGTCGCACCCAGCTTCTCGAGGATGTTGTTGACGTGGAAGTTGACCGTCCGCTCCGAGATGCTGAGGATCTGGCCGATTTCACACGCGGTCTTGCCCTCGGCCGTCCAGCACAGTACCTCGCGCTCGCGCGCGGTCAGCGTGACGCCCGCTGCCGGCGACAGCTTCGGCACCATGAAGCGGCTCATCAGTGAGTGCGACAGGTTCGCGAGCCAGTTCGTCTGCAGCGTCAGCATGTTGATTTCCGCCGGTGTCAGGGGGTCGGCATGGCGTGCGATGCTCAGCAGGCCGAACGCACCGCGAGCCGCCCAGCTCGACTGCGCGATGCCCACCGACAGCCCGAACTCACGCGCGTCCTGCCACAGCGGGCACGGTTCGATCCGGTCGACGTCCGGCCAGACGATCATGTTGGTGCTGAGCGCGCCGTCGCGAACCGTCGAGTCGATCTCGATGTAGTTCTGCGCCTGGTAATGCGCCATCCATCCGTCTGGATAGGTATTGAAGATCGCTACCGATGGCTTCGATACGGGCAGCGGCACGCGAATTCCATAACAGCAATATTCGAATCCCAGCCGTTTGGAATAGGCGGCAATCCGCTGGAAGAGCTGCTGCTCGTCTTCCGCGGCGCTGAATTGTTGATAGGCATCCTGCCAGCGCAGTTCCATTCATTCTCCGACAACGTCACGCTGTCATACTTGTCAGGTTCCAGCACCCGTTCGACGCTGATACATTCCGCGCATGACTTCACCTTTGCTGCACCCGGTCCTCGGCCCGTCCCCGGACGGCTACGTACGCCTGTCAGAAAGCGCACTGGCCGTGCTTGCGCTCGACCATGTCGCAAGCGGCCTCGACGCATCGCTGCTTGCGGAATTGCGCGACAGCGCAATCGACGCACGCCTCGCCGGCTATACCGAATGGCATCGCCCGGCCAGTGCCGGCGTCGCGTACGTGACGATCGGCTGGGACTGGTATCTCGAACGCGCGACGGGCACGTTCGTGATCGCGGGCGGCGACGTCCGCAGCAACGTGATGGCCGTCGACGCCACGGGCACCGACATCGGCATGTTCCGCACGGCCGCCGCGCTCGCCGCGCGGCTCGCGTGCATCGACTGGCCCGCAGCGGTCGCGTCGGCCCTGCTCGGGCACAACGACGCCTATCATGCCGGTCCGACGCTCCAGTGACAACTGGCCGCGCATTCCTCTGACGATTTCCGCGATGCTGGCGCTCTTTATAAGCAAAAGCGGCACGGTTTTCAATCCCGTTGATCAAGAAACCGTTACCACCTCCTGATCGGCGTCGTTCCACCGCCACCCTGTAAGAGTTACCAGTTACAGCCTCCTCGTGCTGCGCGATGTAATGCGCACATACAAAAGCACAGATCCGAGGACACCATGCAGACCTTCGTTCACGAGGAAGGGCGGTTGCCGCACGAACTAGCAGCGGATCTCGGGCGCTATCGGCGCCGTGTGTTCGTCGAACAGCTCGGTTGGGCGCTCCCGTCGGCGAACGAAAGCTTCGAGCGCGACCAGTTCGATCGCGACGATACCGTGTACGTGTTCGCGCGAAACGCCGGCGGCGACATGTGCGGATGTGCGCGCCTGCTGCCGACCACGCGCCCGTATCTGCTGAAGTCGCTGTTCGCCGACCTGATCGCCGAAGACATGCCGCTGCCGCAATCGGCCGCCGTCTGGGAGCTCTCCCGGTTCGCGGCGACCGACGACGAAGGCGGGCCGGGCAATGCCGAATGGGCCGTGCGCCCGATGCTCGCGGCCGTCGTCGAGTGCGCGGCGCAGCTTGGCGCGCGGCAGTTGATCGGCGTGACGTTCGCGAGCATGGAGCGGCTGTTCCGCCGGATCGGCATACACGCGCACCGCGCAGGCCCGCCGAAGCAGGTGGACGGACGCCTGGTGGTCGCGTGCTGGATCGATATCGACTCGCAAACGTTTGCTGCACTAGGAATCGAGCCGGGGCAGGCTGCCCGGCAAGCCATCGCCGCCTGATCCGGAACACGCGTTCCTGTTCAGGCGGCATCGTAACGAAGGAGAATCAACGTGGACCAGTCTCAGGTCTTTCGCGCGATGATGCCCGGGTTGACGAGCCCCAACGGCGCCCGCATCGCGGTCGCCTACCCGTCGTTTCCCCGGCCGCTGCCGCTCGTGCGGCTCGACCGGCGCGGCCTCGTGTTCCGTGCCGCTGGCGCCGCGCCGCTCGTCTGCGGGCTGCCGCGTGCAGCGACGCTGCTGGTCGCGGACGAGCCGCTCTGCTCGCTGCGCCTCGTGATCCGCGACATCGCGCCGGCCGGCGAAGGCCGGCATGACCTGACAATGCAGCCGTCCGGCGCCGCCGGTGACGAATTGCTGTGGCATGCGCTGCGCGACCGCGAACCCTACCGCCGGATTCAGCACCCGCTCGCCCCTGTCGACACGTCCATCGCCGCCGACAGCGAACCGCATGCATCGGCGGGCGAAGCCGGGGCGCGCCCGTCGCGCAGCGCGGCCTTCCGGCTGCCGTGCCACAGCGACGCGCTGTTCTTTGCCGACTGGCTCGAATATCACTTCGACGAATTGCGCGCGCTGTCGCAACAGCACGGGCCGCAACTGCAGCTCAACCAGCTCGAGCGCCAGGTCGCCGACGACGAAGTCGGCGTGCGCTTCGTCTACGACATCGACGGGCATGCAACGCGCCACGCGCTGACCGACTGCGCGCGCGAGGCCTGTGCATGGATCGAGACGGAGATGCGCGACAAGTTCGCGTTGCCTGTCGCGCAGGAGCGGTTCAGCGCGTTTGCGGCGCACGCTCGGGCCGGCGGCATGTGAATGCAATGCAGCAAGAAGTTGTATCGATACAACTAGGGCTTGCCATGCCTCGGGTTTTCCCTTAAATTTACGTCTGTCTCCTCCATGTCTCCAAACATGGATTCAGCCCGCTGCGATGCAGCGGGCTTTTTCTTGCCTGTTCGAATTGCGGGGCCATACCACCGCCCGCCTTCATCGGTTGCCTGCGCATACAGTCAGGCACGCCACAATCCGAATCGACTATCATCGGCGGGTCTGCCACGCTCCCCCGAGGCCATCTTGCACGCCCATCTGCGCATTGCCCGCCCGGTCAGCAACCTCGCCCGAACCGAACGCATGTATCGCGACGGCCTCGGCCTGTCCGTCCTTGCACGCTTTGAAGATCACGACGGCTTTTCCGGCGTGATGCTCGGACGCGACGGCCTCGACTATCACTTCGAATTCACGCACTGCCCCGACCACCCGATCGCGCCGTCGCCGACGCCGGAAGACCTGATCGTGTTCTACCTGCCCGATCGGCCGGAATGGGAAGCTGCCTGCGCGAGCGCCACAGCGCATGGTTTCATGCCTGTCACGTCGTTCAATCCGTACTGGGAAATATCCGGCCAGACCTTCGAGGATGCCGACGGCTACCGGATCGTGCTGCAGAACGGCACGTGGCGCTGACGGGCGAATCCGTGTGAGCCGTTACGCGCCGGCCAGGCCGGCGGCGCGGGCGGCATAGACGACGTGCCGACGCAGCGCGTGTCCTTCCGGCAACGCAGGGTGGTCGAAATCGCGCGCGGGCTGACGCTGCATGCCGAGCCGCTGCATCACATGCTGCGATCGCAGGTTGGTGTCGGCCGTCCACGCGAGAATCTCGTCGAGCCCGATCCGGTCGAACCCGTCGGCCAATGCGGCGGCGGCCGCTTCGGCGACGTAGCCATGCCCCCAGGCGTGGCGAGCCTGCCGCCACATGATCTCGACGCACTGTGCCATCGGATGCGTTGCACGCACTTCGTGCGATAGCCCGCACACGCCGATCAACATCGCGTCGGCGCGGCGCTCGACTGCCCATGGGCCGAAGCCGTGCGCATTGAAATGCACGTCGAAGCGCGCGATGACGTCGCTCGCCTCGTCAACGGACATCGGACCGCGCGCGAGCCACGCAGTCACTTCCGGGTCCGCATGCAGCGCCGACAGCGCGCCCGCATCCGCCGGCTGCCAGCGACGCAGCGTCAGACGCCCGGTTTCGATCTTCGACGGTGTGGACATGGGGGAGACGGATCGTTCAGGCGGTGTAACGCGAGCGCCTTCACATACCCGAAAGCGGAATGGACGAAGAGGAAATCGTGATCGTCGCTTCTGCCGGCGACGATCACGGGAACAGATGACGAGAAACGGGCGCCGGCGCGCCCGCGGCGATTACTCGTTCTCTTCGAAGTAATGCCCGAACTTCGTCTGCTTCGTGCGGATATAACGCTCGTTTTCCTCGCGCACGGGCACCGCAAGCGCCACGCGTTCGCAGACGGGGATGCCGTGCTTCGCGAGCGTGTCGAACTTCGCGGGGTTGTTGCTCATCAGCCGCACCGACGTCACACCGAGGATCCGGAGGATCGCGGCGGCCGAGTCGTATTCGCGGGCGTCGTCGGGCAGGCCGAGGTCGAGGTTCGCTTCGACCGTGTCGCGCCCCTGCTCCTGCAGCGCGTATGCGCGAATCTTGTTGCTCAGGCCGATCCCGCGCCCTTCATGGCCGCGCAGATACAGCAGCACGCCGCGGTCTTCGGCCGCGATGTAGCGCAACGCGAGATCGAGCTGCTCGCCGCAGTCGCAGCGGTACGAGCCGAACACGTCGCCGGTCAGGCATTCGGAATGCAGCCGCGTCAGCACGGACTGCTCGCCGGCGACGTCGCCCATCACGAGCGCGAGATGTTCGGCATCGCTGCCCGATACGCGGAAAGCGTACGACGTGAACGTACCGTAGCGCGTGGGCAGCGACGCCGTGGCGACGAGCGTCACGCACTCGTCGGCCTGGCCATTGCCCTTCGTGGGCGATTGGGGACGCGAAGACATCATGAATTCAATCGAAACGTTCAGGAATGTAGGAGTTGTGTGGATAGTACGTGACGGGAGTTTACCGCTAATCTGGAATCGTCACGCGACTGCCGCCACCTGCGCGGCTATACTGGGCTCGTCGGGTGACACGCATCACGCCCTGCCTGCCCAGCATCGACCTGCACACGGAGAAAGCGAATGAGCACGACTGTCGCGCAGATTCTCAAGGCCAAGCCGGATTCGGGCCGCACCATCTACACCGTCACGAAAACCGATCTCGTCTACGACGCCATCAAGCTGATGGCGGAAAAGGGCATCGGCGCGCTGCTGGTCGTGGACGGCGACGATATCGCGGGCATCGTCACCGAGCGCGACTACGCGCGCAAGGTCGTCCTGCAGGATCGCTCATCGAAAGCCACCCGCGTCGAGGAAATCATGACGGCGAAGGTGCGTTACGTCGAACCGTCGCAATCGACCGACGAGTGCATGGCGCTGATGACCGAGCACCGGATGCGCCACCTGCCCGTCCTCGACGGCGGCAAGCTGGTCGGCCTCATCTCGATCGGCGACCTCGTCAAGAGCGTGATTGCCGATCAGCAGTTCACGATCAGCCAGCTTGAACACTATATCCACGGCACACCCGCGGTCACGTCCGCCTGACCCGCCCCAGCAAAAAAGGCCCAAACGCGCGAGCGTCTGGGCGGAAAGCCGCCGGAATGCGGCGACGGAGGTTCTGCTCCTGCGGGCGAATGACGCGGGCAACTGGCGCGCGTCTCGTCGATTAAGCGGTGCGCTCGGCAGACCCGGGGGCGTTCAGTTGCCGAAGTAGACCGAGTTCACGGGGTTCGGTGCTTCACGCGTCATGCGACGGCCGGCTTGCCCGGCACCCGTCGCCACGGCACCGTAGCCGCTCGTATCAGCCTGCGCGAGCGTCGGCTGGTTCGGTTGAATGCGTTGTTCGGCGGCCTGGATGTTGTCCGGATACTGCGAATCGGTCGCCAGCGGCTTGTAGCCGTTCTGTTCGAGTTGCACGAGCTCGGCCTTGACCTGGTCGCGGGTCAGCCCCTGCTCCGACTGCGCAAACGATGCGATCGGGGCGGCAAGGACGGATGCGGCGATGGCTGCGTAGATGATCGACTTCATGATTTACCTCCGGAATATGTTCTCTTATGACGTCGCCTCGGCAGGACTGTCTGAAGCGATTGAATGCAGTGTAGTTCTCGCCACTCCGAGGGTAAACCCTTAGTTTGAACATACAGCGTTGCGATTTTGACAAGAATAACCCGCCTTTCCCGGACGATATCGCCGCAACTTGCTTCACCGGCACAACAATCGCTGACGAAATGCCGACGGCCAAATCACATATCCCAAAGGTTGTGTTGTAGAATCGTAAGGTTTTATTCGCTAGTCGATATTCCATCCACCATGTACGCGCTCACGCCCCTTTCGGTTTCGCCGCCCGGCCCGGCCGGCGTGCGCGCGCGCGCCGGCCATCCGGCGAATCCCCTCGCTCGACGCACGGCCCAGACGCCGCTCGCCCCTGCCCGGCGCCTGATCTGACGGCTCGGTCTCCTCCCGGA
The DNA here is from genome assembly GCF_011605345.1 of Burkholderia sp. D-99. GTDB lineage: Bacteria > Pseudomonadota > Gammaproteobacteria > Burkholderiales > Burkholderiaceae > Burkholderia. The sequence goes on along the minus strand of NZ_JAAOXM010000001.1, from coordinate 137,599 downwards.
GCCAGTCAGACAGGCTCCGGGCGATCCTCATAGGCACGCCACGCCTGCCCCTGCCGATCATTTGGAGAACTGCCATGAAACAACGCCTTTACCAGTTGACCGAACTCGACGTTGCCCGCCTCGAGAAGCACGCCGAACACAACCCGCGCTTCCAGACGATGCTCGATACGCTGCTCGAGCGCGCCGACATCGTCCAGCCCGATGCCATCAAGGCGAACGTCGTCACGATGAACTCGCAGATCACGCTGCTCGACGAAGCGACCCAGGAACAAGCCACCTGGACGATTGTTTATCCGGATGCCGCCAATCTCGAACTCGGCCGCCTGAACGTCTTCTCGCCCGTCGGCATGGCGCTGCTGGGTACCCAGCGCGGCCAGATGGTCAAGGTGATGCAGCCGAGCGGCGCCGAAAAGCTGATGAAGGTCGCCGCGATCGTGTTCCAGCCGGAAGCCAACGGCGAATACACGCGCTGAGCTATCTGCCGCGGGTATCGCCCCGTAGCGGCGCACAACGAAAAAGCGAGGCACAGGCCTCGCTTTTTTTGCATCCGGACGACGCGAATCGTCGACATCACATTCCACAGACGAAAAAAAAGGCGCCCGAAGGCGCCTTTTTCGATGCTGCGAAGCGGGTTACCCCGCCGTCACGCTTAGAAGCGGTGACGCAGACCAACCGTTGCTGCGGTTTGGTTGATCGACGAGCTCGGCAGGTTGTTGCTGAAGCTGTCGCCGTTGTAGATCGATGCGCCAACACCGTTCTTCGCTGCACGCTGGTACACAGCTTGTGCGTAGACGTCCGTGCGCTTCGACAGTGCGTAGTCAGCTTGCAGGCCGAACTGGTTCCAGTGCGTGCTGCCGTTGTTGATCTTCGCGTTCGTGTACGTGTAAGCAGCACCCAGGCCGAGAGCCGGCGTCAGGTTGTACTTTGCGTTGACTTCGTAGTTGTCGGTGCGCACCGAACCCAGGCTACCGACTGCATTGTTGTCGAGACGCGCTTGCGTCCATGCGGCGCCGACTTGTGCCGGACCGAATGCATAACCAGCAGCAGCACCGTACGTGCGGACGCGGCCTTGGCTAGCGATGCCACCGATTGCCGACGACGTTGCGCCGTTTGCGTTCGTGCCGTCACCCAGGTTCGCTTGCGAGTATGCAGCAGCCAGCTTCAGACCTTGGAACTGGTATGCAGCACCCGCGCTGTACGCACGGTTGTTGCCGAAGTTCGTGTTGTTCGAGAACGAGTACGTGCCGCCGAATTGCAGGCCAGCGTAGTTTGCGCTCGTGAACTTGATCGTGTTGTTCTGTGCGACATCACCGTTCGTGCTCAGACGGTCAAGGTTCAGCGGGTGCGCGAAGTACGTGCCGCCCCACGAGCCCGTTGCCGTCAGCGGCGCCAGGTAGTCTTGCGTTGCGTCGTATTGCTTACCCAGCGTGACCGTGCCGTACTGGCTCGACAGGCCGACGAAAGCTTGACGGTTGAACATGCCGCCGTTGCCGTTCGCGAACTTGCCGTTACCGATGTTGAAGCCGCTTTCCAACGTGAAGATTGCCTTCAGGCCGCCACCCAGGTCTTCCGAGCCACGCAGGCCGAAACGGCTCTGGTCAATGCCCGAACCCATCGCAAAGCGCGACTTGCCAGCTTGGCCCAGTGCCGGTTGGACGTTGCTCGTGTAGGTGATGCCTGCGTCCAGCACGCCGTACAGCGTGACGCTGCTTTGCGCGTGAGCGACGGTAGCAAACGATGCTGCAGCTGCTGCAACGATCAGAGTCTTGTTCATTCGTGGAGCTCCCTTCTAAAAAGAGGCAGGTCTCGCGACCTTGTTCATAAACGGTCTGCAACCGCCCGGGAGCGCCATCGATCCTGCTGGCCGCGCCCGGATAGTTGCCCGTTTGGGAACCGTGAGTTTAGGGGTGTACCCTAGGGGAGCGATCCGCAAATAAAGAAATAAGCTTTTCCAGAACTAGAAATAATGAAAGTGGGGCCGAGTTATAAGTATTTGTTTTAACGTTTGTTTTTGACTTCTTGACGGGGGCTTTTTGGAGGCTTCCATCGCACCATTCTTTCATGTCATCGTCTTGACGGTTGCATAGAAACAACAAACGGATTCGGCACACCACCCCGGAATCGGCAAATTTTACCCAATTCAGTCTCGAATTTCAGGCTCCGAGCACCTAAAACGCATCCGTCAGCCAGTAAACAGGGCGCGACGTTCGTACAACGGACAACCTCCACCCGTCAGCCGCAGCAAAACAGAAAGGTCGGCCTGCGCCCGCCGGCGGCTCGCCTGCCTGCCGTGACACACGGTAACAGCCTTAACCGCGCGCGTAACCCGGTCGGCGGACTGGCAGGCTAATGTAAGGCAGCCTCGAATACTGAACAAAACAGGACACGCCATGAATCGACGCTCCTTGTTACGCGCCATCGGATTGACCGCCGCCTTCGTCGGCACCGGCAGCTGGCTCCGCGCCGCCTCGGCCCAGCCCGCACCGCCCGTGTACCGGCCGTCCGGCCCGAATCGCGTGCCCGGCGGGCCGCCCTATGCGGACCGCCCGGGATTCGCGCCGCCGGCGGCCCGACACGACCGCCGCCCGCCGCCGCCACGGCCGCACGGCTATATTTGGACGGACGGCTACTGGCGCTGGCAGCGTGGCCGCTATATATGGGTGTCCGGCCGCTGGGTCTCACGGCGCCCCGGACGTCGGTGGGTGCCCGGCTACTGGCGTCGCCAGGGACACGTGTGGATCTACGTCGACGGTACATGGCGATAGGCAGGCACCCGGCGCCTGGCACCCGACCGATGGCAGGCCCGGGATCAGGCAGCGGGGCGAACCCGCGCTATTCGGCCCCGACATCGTGATACCTGGCAGGCGGCCCCGCGCGCCCTGCCCGACCTCGCCCCGGTGCCGGCGTCCAAACCGGTGTCGAGGCGTCCATCAGGTCAGGCAACCTCGGCCGCCGACATGCCCGTCGATCTGCGGTGCGCCATCCCGGCCCGACCGGACCCTGCCGCGCGGCTTGTGCGCCATGCAGAGGAAAACCGCCGTTTCGTTCGCCCCGGCGGGTGCCCCGTAAGCGGAGCACCGCCAGCGCATTGCCGCATTCGGGACGATCGGAACACAACACATCGAAGCATCGGCGACCCCGCCCACCCCCACCAGAGATCATTCGGATAACGAAATCACGCGCAGCAATGCATATGCAGTCGCGACATGCCTCGTCGCATCGCACTCGACTCAGTACACCGTCCATCGACAAAACGGCACGCACCTCCCGCTCAGCGCCCGCCGCCCTCCAGCCCCCGTGCCCGGCGTCGCGCCGCGCAGATCGCGCGATGATGTTCGTCAGCCCACCGGATCATCGCCTGCATCGGCGTCAGGAACGAACGCCCGAGGTCGGTCAGCGCATATTCGACACGCGGCGGCACTTCGGCGAACAGCGTGCGACTGACGAAGCCGTCCTGCTCGAGCCGCTTGAGCGTGCGCGACAGCATCTGGTTCGACACGTCGCCGATCGCACGGCCAAGTTCGTTGAATCGCATCGTCCCGCCGGACAGCACTTCGAGCACGAGCAGGCTCCACTGGTCGCCGATGCGGTCGAGCACATCGCGGATCGGGCATGGCTGATCGAGTTCGACGGTTTCATCGGCAGGCGGGAACGGCATGACGGGATTCTCTTTCAAGGGCAGCGCGTGGTCAGCGCGGTGTGACCTGTTCACACCGCGCTGACTTCTTGTGACGGGTTCGCGGCAACTGTACCATTCGATCGGCCCGGCAGCCGCGCGGATTCGCCAGTTCAACGAAGCATGACGACGACGCGCGGCCTCGCCCAGTCCGTATCGTGGCGATACGAACTGCGCGGCGAATCCGTCGCGTCGACCACGCACGTGCATCCGCGGCTCTACCCCGTCGCCCGCCGATCGTCATGGCCGGCTCGACCCGCCGTCGCGCAACGCGCGCCAACCCACGCTTCGTCAGACAAGGAACCCGCTACATGTCATCGCTCCGCCCCCCCGTTCGCGCCGTTGCCGCGCTCGTCCTGCTGGCCGCGTCGACGGCCACGCTGGCCGCCGGCCCGGCCACGCGCGACCTGGCCGCCGAGGAAACCAACCGCCAGCTCGTGCTGACGTTCTACGACCGCTTCTTCAACAAGCACGAAGCGGTCGAGGCCGCCGTCGTCGTCGCGGACGACTACAAACAGCACAACCCGCACGTACCGGACGGCAAGAAGCCGTTCGTGTCGTACTTCGTCGGCGCGTTCCAGAAGAACCCGGCGTCGCGCGCGCGCATCGTGCGCAGCGCAACCGACGGCGACCTCGTCTACCTGCACGTGCATGCGACCGAGCGCCCGGGCGACCGCGGCGAAGCCGTCGTCGACATCTTCCGCGTCAAGGACGGCAAGATCGTCGAACACTGGGACGTGATCCAGCCGGTACCCGAAACGTCCGCGAACACGAACACGATGTTCTGACGCGCGGGGCACTACGCGGTACGCAACGATGCGCGTCGCCCGTCGACGGGCGATCGCCCGGCCGCCGGGCAAGCGAGCATGCCTCGCGCCGGCGAAGTCCCCTACAATCGAGCTTCGCCGCCGCGCCGGCCGCCGTCCCGCATGACCGCACCGCCGGCCGCCGCGCCGCCGGCTCGCCGTCGTACGCGAAACACGGCCGGCACGGGCGGCCGTTCGCGCAGACGGTGTCAACGATGAGCCCCGCCCATATTTCCCTCAGCAATGCCGGCGACCTGGTCGCCAGCCTCGGCAGTCCGCAGTTTCCCGCCCGGCTTTGGGCGTGGCTGCGCGAAACCGTCGATCCGCAGTCCCATTACAGCGTCGCGACGCGCTACCGTCGCGATGCGCCGTCGCAGTCGGTCGACAGCGTCGACGTGCTGTTCTTCGCGGGCGGCGACGATCCCGACGGCACGCGCCACGCGCTCGATCTGTATACACAGGGCGAGTGGCGCACCGACACGCTGCTCCCGCATATCGAGCGCGCCACCGATTCGCAGCTCGTGTTCTCGTGCAACGAGGACGTCGACACGGCGACCGAATACGGCCGCCAGTTCGCGCTCGGCGAACTCGGCGAAGACTGCACGCTGCTCGGCAGCGAGCGCGACTATGTCTATGCGTTCTCGCTGTTCCGCCGGCGCGGCCAGCCGTCCTATACGCTGGCCGAACTGGCGCTGCTGCGGCAGCTCGGCGATTTCGTGCTGCCGCTCCTGATCCAGCACGCGCGGCTCGCACGCCTGACCCCACGCTCTGACGACGGCGCGCTGCTGCAGCGGTTCGAGCAGCGCCTGTCGGCCTGCGGCGCGGCGCTGTCGCAGCGCGAACGGCTCGTGTGCCGCGCGGTGCTGCAAGGCCAGCCCGTCCCGCAGATCGCCGACACGCTCGCGCTCAAGCCGAGCAGCGTACGCACCTATCTCGGGCGCGCGCTCGCGAAGCTCGGTGTTGCAAACCGGGCCGGGCTGTTCGCGTGGTGCGTGACCGAGGAGGGACCTCCTGAGGACCGCGGCCGCTAGACGACACCTCGCATCGCTGCAACACCCATCCCCCCGCCGCCTTTGTCGCGCGTTGTCCTCAAAACGATGACAGACAGCCGGTCGCCCCGCTCCTAGTATCTGACTCACCCGACGACGGGAACGCGTCGGATGCCACGGAGACACCGAATGCCGAATACCGGATGGACGCCGGCCCGCACGGCCGCCCGCGCGTCGCCCATCGACCTGCCGATTCAGTCCCGGCGGCGGAATCGGCATGACGCTCCGGCGGCGGCCGGCCTTCACCACGACGCATCGCCGCGCCTGCCGCGCAGTACCGGCACATAGCCGCTCCCCCAGCCCATTCCAACCCGACCGGGTTCACGCGACCGGACGAGCCTCACGGCCCGCCCGCCGGACACGTGCGCCCGTCGAACAGCCCCCATCCGGAGGAGACACATGCAACACGCCGACACCGTCTATCTGAACGGTCTGCTTTACACGGGCGACGCGCAGCGCCGCTTCGCGCAGGCACTCGCCGTCCAGGACGGCAAGATCGTCGCCATCGGACGCGACGACGATATCCGCCCGCTGGCCGGCCCCGCGACGCGCACCGTCGACCTGGCCGGCAGGCTGATGCTGCCGGGCCTGATCGATGGCCACGTGCACCCGCTCGAAGGCCACCAGATCCTCGGTGACTTCGACCTGTCCGGCATCAACGATCCCGACGCGATCCTGCAGCGCATCGGCGCATGCGCCGATGCGACGCCGAACGAACCGTGGGTCTATCTCGGCGGCGCCAACCTGGCCGCATTCGGCGCGTATCCGACCCGCGAACTGCTCGACCGGATCGTGCCCGACCGGCCGCTGCTCGTGGTCGGCTTCGACGTGCACAGCGGCTGCCTCAACACGAAGGGCCTCGAAGCGGCCGGGATCCACGCCGACACGCCCGACCCGGCCGGCGGTGTTTACGAAAGGGATGCATCCGGCGCGCCGAACGGTGTCGTGCACGAAGCGGCGTTCTATCGCGTCTGCCCGATCATTCCGCAACTGAGCCCCGCCGGCTACCCGAAGTCGCTCGCTAAGGCGCACGCGATGGCGCACGGTTACGGCATCACCGGGTGGTTCGACGCGCGCGTCGAGGAGGCCGAACTCAAGGCTTATGCCGATGCGCAGCGCGCGGGCACGCTGAAGGTGTACATGAGCGCCGGCCTCTATGCGAACCCGCGCCGCGATCCGCGCGAGCAGATCGAGCGCTTCGCCGCATGGCGTCGCGAGTACGAATGCGACAACCTGCGCCTGCATACGGTAAAGATCTTCGTCGACGGCGTGCCCGAATCGAAAACCGCCGCGCTGCTAGAGCCGTACGCCGGCACCGACGACTGCGGCCTCGCGCTGTGGAGCCAGGATGCACTGAACGAGATCTGCCTGCTCGCCGATACCGCCGGCTTCGACCTGCACTTCCACACGCTCGCCGACCGCGCGGTGCGCATGACGCTCGATGCGCTCGAATATGTCCAGATCCGCAACGGCATGCGCGACCGCCGCGCACAGCTCGCGCACCTGCAACTCGTCGATCCGGCCGACATGAGCCGCTTCAACCGGCTCGGCGCGATCGCCAGCGTGCAGACGCTGTGGACGGCCGCGCGCGAGGAGCAGCAGCAGCTCTATCGCGACCTGCTCGGCGCCGAACGCACCGCGCGCAACTATCCGTTCCGCAGCCTGCGCAACGCGGGCGCGATGCTCGCGGCCGGCTCCGACTGGTCGGTCAGCACGATGGATCCGATGCAGATCATCCAGACGGGCGTCACGCACCTGCTGATCGACCAGCCCGACAGCCCGCCGTGGAATCCGCACGAACGCCTCGACCTGCTCACGATGCTCGAGGCCTATACGGTGAATACCGCGTACGCGCTGCGCTTCGACGACTGCACGGGTTCGCTCGAAGCGGGCAAGGATGCGAGCTTCGCGATCCTCGACCGCAATCCGTTCGCGCACCCGGTCGAGACGTTCGCGCAAACCCGCGCGATCGAGACGTGCTTCCGCGGCGAAGTCGTGTACGCCGCGCCGGGCTGGGCCGCCTGAAGCACGAACCCGGCGGCCGTCAGGCGACGCCGAGCGCCAGCACCTGCTCGGTCGTCAGCACGTCGCCGAACGTGTCCGACAGCGCGGCCAGCGTTGCGCGATGGAGGTCGCGGTGCGATACCGTGCCGCCATCCGCGATGTCGAGGTCGCGCGTCGCGCAGGCGTCGTCGACGACGATCACCCCGTAGCCGAGCGGCACCGCATCGCGTGCCGCGCCGGCGACGCATGCGTGCGTCATCAAGCCCGTGACGATCAGCGTATCGATACCGGCCGCCTTCAGGCGCGCATCGATGTCCGTCGTCGGGAACACGCTCACCGACGTTTTCTTCACGACTGCGTGATGCGGCGCCGGCTGCAGGTCCGCGTGAAAGCGGAAGCCGTCGCTGCCGTCCGCGAAGATCGGGCCGTCGGCCGCATCGACGTGCTGGACGTGAAACACCGGAATGCCCGCGCGATCGGCGAACGCGATCACGCGCTGCGCATTGCCCAGCGCACGCGGCCCCTCCGGAATCGGCAGGCGGCCGCTGAAGTATTCATTCTGGAAATCGATCACCAGCAGCGCGGTGCGGGCGGCGGTGATCGACGTCGGCGCGGTCGCGCCCGCCAGGGTACGGATGGTCGGATGTTGCATGGGTCGCTCTCTCGGTTGGCCTATCGAAGGATCGGCGCGCCGGGCCAGCCGGCGCCGCCGGACGCGGCCCGGACGTTCCCCGGCCGCGAGGCGCCAGTGTCGGGCCGCGCGGCCTTGCGCGACAGCGGCGTGCGGGACAACGTCCGACAGGATCGGGCCAACGTTCATACCGCCTATGACAGCGCGGCCGTTCGCGCCCCCGGCTGCGTGCGACCGTACGCGGCCATCATCGCGAAGCTGAGCAGGAAACCCGCGCCGCCAATCAGTAGCAGGCCGATCTCGCCGAACACGGGCAGCAGGTTCGTGAGCGCCCCCGTGACGACCCACGCGACGGCCATCACCGAGCCCGCGACGCCGAGTACCCAGCCTTGCCGGTCCTCGCTGACCGCATCGGAGAACGCCGTATACATCGTCGTATACGCGACCATGTCGAAGCAGCCGACGACCATCGCGAGCGCCCACAACACCGGCTCGTGCGGAAGCAGCGCGGACAGGACCTGGCCGACGCCCGCGACGAGCAGGCCCGTCTTCGCGATGTCGACCACACGCCACACGCGCAGCATCAGCCGCACGACGAACAGCAGGCCGAACACGAAGCAGAGGCCGATCACGCCGCTGAACAGCCCGAGCCGCGCGCTCGTATAGCCGAATTTCGCCTGCAGCAGCAGCATGATGGTCTGCAGGTAGAGCCCGTAGCCGACCTGCATCAGGAAGAACACCACCGACAGGAACGCGACGTTGCGCTGGCGCGCGGCCTCCCCGATGATTCGCAGCGGCAGCAGCGGATCGATGCGCGTGCCGCCGCGCGGCGCGGCCGAGTCGCGATACGAAGCCCAGGTCCAGAACGCGCCGATCAGCGACAGCACGGCCACCAGCACGAACGGCGTGCCGTAGTCGAACAGCGGCGAAATCGTGCGGTCGGACGTGACGCCGCCGAGCACGGGGCCGACGATCACGCCCGCGCTGAACGCGAGCGACATGATGCTCATGTTATACGCCTTGTTCTCCGGCGTGCTCAGGTCGGTGATGGCCGCCTGCGCGATGCCCTGGCAGCCGGCCATCAGCCCGGTGAGCCCGCGGCCGGCGAGCAGCAGCACGACACTTGCATGCCATGCGCCGGCCGCCATCATCGCGTAGCCGGCTGCGAGGCCGGTCACGCACAGCAGCAGGATCCTGCGGCGGCCGTAGCGATCGGACAGGTCGCCCATCAGCGACGAGCCGAAGAACATGCACAACGGGTAGATCCCGTAGCCGAGACCGAGGTAGAAATTGCGCGCGTGCGCGCCGGCGTCGGCCGGCAGGATGCCCGCGTGCGGATCGCTGAAGATTGCGGACATCATCGGATAAACGAGCCCGAATCCCATCGCGTCGATCGCGATCGCGAGCAGGCAGGGGCCGAGCAACTTGTAATCGAGCCGGGACATGGCGACCTTCCGGACAGAGTGGATGATCGCCCAAGCGTAACGACCGGGCGGCGGCCGCGGTAGGCCGCCGCCCGCGATGCTGACCATCGGCAGAACCGATACCCTGCATGCCGCCCGCGCCGATGGGCCGCTGGCGGCGGGCGGCGGGCGGCCGCCGCTACTTGACGCTCAACGGCTCGCCCTGAAACTGCCGCCGCGCGAGCACGCACGGCGCGCCGTCATGCATGAACACGCTCGCGAGCAGCCCGAACGACGCCGCGAACAGCACGTACCAGGCGGGCGCGACGGGCGACCCGCTCGCGTGCGTCAGCCACGTGACGATGAACGGCGCGAAGCCGCCGAAGATCATCACCGCGACGTTGTACGCGAGCGCGATACCGGTCGAACGCGAGCGCGTCGCGAACTGTTCGGCGAGCGTGGTCGGAGCAGGCCCGTAGCAGATGCCGATGATCGCGCAGATCACGAACTGCATCACGAGCAGGCGCCCGATGCCCGGCGCAGCGGCCAGCCACGAGAACAGCGGGTACGTCACCGTCAGCAGCGCAAGCGTGCCGGCGATCAGCACGGGCCGCCGGCCGATGCGGTCCGACACGAGCGCCGCGACCGGAATCGTCACCGTCAGCAGCGCGACCGCCGCCATCTGCACCTTGAATACCTGGTCGAGCGGCAGCCCGAAGGTCTTGTGCACGAACGTCGGCATGTTCACGAGCATCACGTAGAACACGGCCGTGCCGGTGATCGTCTGCCCCATCGACACCAGCACGCCGCGCAGGTTGTCGCGCAGCACGCGCGACACGCTCGCCGGCGGCTCGACGGCCGACTTGCTCGCGTCGAGAAACGCGTCGGTCTCCTCCATGTGCCGGCGGATCCACAGGCCGACCGGCCCGATCAACAGCCCGAGCGCGAACGGCACACGCCAGCCCCAGCTATGCAGCGCCGCGTCCGACAGCGACTGCGTGGCCCACGCCCCCATCGCGGCACCCGAGAACACCGCGAGACACTGGCCGATCAGTTGCCACGATCCGTACAGCCCGCGCCGGTTCTCGGGCGCGCTTTCCACGAGGAACGCGGTCGCGCTCGCGTATTCGCCGCCGGTGGCGAAACCCTGCAGCAACCGCGCGACGACGATCAGAACGGGTGCCGCCGCGCCGATCGTCGCGTACGACGGCGCGAACGTGATCAGCGCGATCGACAGCGTCATCAGGAAGATGATGAGCTGCATCGCGGCCTTGCGGCCCTTGCGGTCCGCATAGAGCCCGAGCAGGATGCCGCCCACCGGGCGCATGAAGAAGCCGACGCCGAAGGTCGCGAGCGACATCAGCAGCGACGCGTACTGGCTCTCGGCGGGAAAGAACAGCCGCGCGATGATGCCGGAGAAGAAACCGTAAACGATGAAGTCGTACCACTCGAGGGTGTTGCCGACGACAGCGGCAATCACTTGCCGATGCCGCGAGTTCCGACGTGTGTCGCGCATGCTTGTCTCCTGCTGTCTCATGGCGCCGCGCCGCATGCGTGCCGCGTTCCGTGGCAAACATGGGCGAACCGGCTGTTCGTATCGCCGGCCGGTGAGGCGCGGGCCCGCACCATCGGAACCTCTCGCCCCGCACGCACGACCGGCGTGAAACGATCATAGGGACGCCGAAAACCCGTATCAATTAATGCCCGCGGCAGATGATTAGCCGGAGATTAAATGTTTCCCCGCCGGGCTCTGCCACACGAGGACCCCGGAAATTCGCGCATTGTTGGAGCACGGGTTCTGCGGCAGAATCGTCGGCCGCCCTTCCCGTCGTCCGCACCATGCGCAACCGCATCAACGAAGAGATCACGTTCCGCAAGCTCGAGGTGCTGCTCGCCTTCATGGAAGCCGGCAGCCTCGCGAAGGCCGCCGAGGCGCTGGGCGTCAGCACGGTCAGCGTGCACCGCGCACTGCACACGCTCGAGGAAGGAATGCACTGCGCGCTGTTTCGCCACGAGGGGCGGAACCTGATTCCGACCGACGCCGCGCAGGTGCTCGCCGAGGTCGCGGGCGAAGTGCTCAAGACGATGACGGACGGGATCCGCTCGACGCGCGAGGCGGCCGGCTACGGCGCCGGCCAGTTGAAGATCGGTTCGCTCTACTCGCTGACGATCCGCACCGTGCCCGAAGTCGTGATCGCGTTGAAGGAGCGCCGCCCCGAGCTGCAGGCCGAGCTCGTGCTCGGCTCGAACGCCGACCTGCTCGACAAGCTCCGCCAGGGCGCGATCGACGCGACGCTGATGGCGCTGCCCGAACCGGACGCCGAGATCGAATCGATCGCGCTGTTCGAGGACGAGATGTTCTTCGCCGCGCCGATCGACTCGCCGTACGCGCGGCACGACGCCATCGATCTTCACACGTGCGGCGACGCACCGTTCGTATCGCTCGGCGAAGGCTTCGCGACGCATCACGGCTTCACGGAAGCGTTTCGCGCGGCCGGCGTCACGCCGAACGTGGTGATGCGGGTGGGCGACATCTTCTCGCTGATCAACCTCGTGTCAGGCGGCATCGGCTGCTCGCTGCTGCCCGGCCGCGTGCGCGACCTGTTCGCGCACAAGATCGCGCTCGTGCCGCTCGCCGGGCCCACGATCCGCCAGACGATCGGCCTGAGTTTCCTGCACCGGCGCGAGCGCGACCCGAACCTGCTCGCGCTCGCGACCGTGTGCCGGCTCACGGTCAAGGCGCCGAACACGCGGTAACGCGCGGCTCGCCTGGCGGCGCGCCCTTTCCTTTCCGCTTCACGCACCTGCATCGTCGCGGCCACGCGCGCCCACCCGTCACGCCAAAAAGAAGCGTGCGTACTCATCCGTTTGGATGGCACGAAGCGCACGCTTTGTTGCGATCATGGCCGTCATTCAACGCGCGGCGCGCACACGTGCGTCCGCCACGGAGACGCCATGAACGACCCAGTCCTCGGCCCCATCGACCAGATCGGCTACGTCGTCGCCGATCTCGACCGCAGCATCGCGCGCTGGCGCGAACGCCACGACGTCGGCCCGTGGACCGTATTCCGCAACGTGCGCCTCGATGGCCATCATCTCGGCGAACCGGTGACGGTCACGATGGACGTCGGGCTCGCGTATCGCGGCGATCTGCAGATCGAACTGATTCACGTGACGAACGACACGTCGTCGCCGTACCGCGACGTGCATGGGCAACCGCTCGTCGGGCTGCATCACGTCGCGTGGGTCGTCGACGATCTCGATGCCGCGCTCGCGCAGCTTACGGCTCGCGGCCTGCGTGTCGTATTCGAAGCGCGCAACCCGGCCACACGCGTCGCGTATCTCGACGACATCGACGATCCCGGCGTGCGCGTCGAAGTCATCGAGGGCGCCGGCATGCGCGACATGATCGCGCACGGCATCGCCGAAGCCCGCGCATGGGACGGCGCCGATCCGCTTCGCATCATCGACGCGGCGGCCCTCTCCGCGTGAGCGGCCGTGCGCGCCCCTCTCACTAAAGGAGCAAGCAGCATGAAACGACTCGAAGGCAAGGTGGCACTGATCACGGGCGGTGCCCGCGGCCAGGGCGAAGCGGAAGCGCGACGGTTCGTCGCCGAAGGCGCACGCGTGGTGATCGCCGACGTGCTGGACGACGCCGGCCGGCGCGTCGCCGCCGAACTCGGCGACGCCGCACGATTCCAGCACCTCGACGTGACAAGCGAAGCCGACTGGCAAGCTGCCGTCGATGCAACGCTCGCGCAGTTCGGCCGGCTCGACATCCTCGTGAACAACGCGGCAATCCTGAAGCTCGTGCCGATCGAAGCGTGTTCGCTCGACGACTATCGCAAGGTGATCGACGTGAACCAGGTCGGCTGCTGGCTCGGCATGAAGTCGGCAGTGGCCGCGCTGAAGGAAGCCGGCGGCGGCTCGATCGTCAACGTATCGTCGACGGCCGGGATGGAAGGCGTCGCGGGCGGCAGCGCGTACGTGTCGAGCAAGTTCGCGGTGCGCGGGATGACGAAGGCCGCCGCACTCGAATTCGGCCGCTACGGCATTCGCGTGAACTCGGTGCACCCGGGCGGCATCGATACCGTGATGGCGCGCCCGCCCGAGTTCGCGGATTTCGATCCGTCGTCGATCTACAGCGGCCTGCCGATCGCGCGCATCGGCAAGCCCGACGAAGTCGCCAGTCTCGTGCTGTTCCTCGCGTCCGACGAATCCGCGTACTGCACGGGGTCGGAATTCATCGTTGACGGCGGGATGCTGGCGGGCAGCACATTCCACTGACACGCATCGAAGTCGACGCGCGCCTGCCAACCCGGCAGGCGTTTTCGTTTGAGGGGGCGGCACGTGGAAGATCAGGCGTCCCCCTCTGGCGATCACACACCCGGAAGCGGCAATGCCGCCAGCGGCTCTCCCGCGCGGCGGCATCGTCATTTGCGCAGCGACATACCGCGCGCCGCTCTTATCCCCTCGGCTGGATCGCCGGCGCACCGTTACCGCGTGCCGCCTGCCCACCGCCGCGCACGAAGCGGCGCCCGTGCGGGCCGTACACGCCGTCCGGTTCCGGATACAGCGTCAGCAGCACGAAATACAGCACGCCGCCGACCGCCAGCGACACCGGCACGCTCAGGTCGAGCCCGCCCGCGAGGTTGCCGAGCGGCCCGACGAACTGCCCCGGCAGGTTCACGAACGACAACCCGACGAACGCGGCCGGCAGCCACGCGCCCATCGCGCGCACGTTCCAGCCATGCGTGAACCAGTAATGGCCACCGTGCAGCCCGCGGTTGAACACCTGCAGGTCGTCGGCGAGATAGTAGCCGCGCCGCGTCACGTAGCCGATCACCATGATCGCCATCCACGGGCAGCTGAACGTATCGATCAGCGTCGAGAACGTCGCGACGCTTTCGACGAGGTTGAACCAGAAGCGGCCCACGAAGATGAACGCGATCGCAATCGTGCCGATCAGCAGCGTCGCACGCACGCGATTCAGGAGGCGCGGGAACATGCTCGACACGTCGAGGCCGGTGCCGTACAGCGCGGTCGTGCCGGTCGACATCCCGCCGATGATCGCGATCAGGCACATCGGCAGCAGGAACCAGCGCGGCGAGATCGCGAGCAGGCCGCCGACGTAGTCGTTCGACGCAATGAATGCGGGCGCCTGCGTCGCGATGATCGTCGCGGTCGCGAGGCCGAAGAAGAACGGCACGAAGGTCGCGATCTGCGCGGCGAACACGGCGCCCATCACGCGATGCTTCGGCGTGCGCTGCGGGATGTAGCGTGCCCAGTCGCCGAGTGTCGACGCGAACGACACCGGGTTGCTCAGCGCAACCAGCACCGCGCCGACGAACGCGGCCCAGAAGCCCGCGCTGCCCTGCTGCACCGTGCCGGCGTAATTCGTGTCGAACAGGCCCGCGAACGCGAACAGGCCCGCGACGAACAGCACGCTCGCGGCCCACACGGCGATCTTGTTGACCCACAGCATGAAGCGGAAGCCGTAGATGCAGACGATCAGCACGAGCACCGCGAACACCATGTACGCCGCACCGAGCGTGAAGCCGTTGACCGGTACGCCGACCATGTTGTGCGCGCCGCCGACGAGCGCATCGCCCGAGCTCCATACCGCGAGCGAGAAGAACGCGATCGAAGTAAGCAGCGCGAGGAACGAGCCGACGATCCGGCCGTGAATGCCGAAATGCGCGCCGGACGACACGGGGTCGCTCGTGCCGTTGCGCGGGCCGAACAGGCTCATCGGCGCGAGGATGCAGGTGCCGGCGAGCACGCCGAGCACGATCGCGCAGACTCCCGCCTTGAACGACAGCCCGACCAGCACGGGAAAGCTGCCGAGCACCGAGGTGGAAAACGTATTGCAACCGCCGAACAGCAACCTGAACAGGTCGATCGGCCGCGCATAGCGCGATGCATCGGGAATGCGCTCGAAACCGAACGACTCGACCTGCGTAATCCTGCCTTCACTCATTTGTCTCCCACTCCTCTGGTGCATCTGTACGGCCCGGGACTGCGGCGGTACGACACATCGTCATCGATTCGCGGCCACTCTAAACCGGATCGCGCGGCGCAAATATCACGCATTCGAGACGTTTACGACGAAGGAGAACGATGTTTCCCGGCAGGCCGGCGGCCGACGCCCGCGCCATCCGTCCGGCGCGGGCGATGTGATGTCAGTGCGCGTTCTCCGCCGCCGGCGCGCGGCATGCAATCAGGCCCCGCTGAACGGCTTGCCGCGCCTCGATGCCGGCGAGCCAGCGCTCGACGTGCGGGTAGCCGGCAAGGTCGAGCTCGAGTTCGGCCGCCGCGCGCAGCCACGGGAACGCGGCGATGTCGGCGATCGAGTACCGCGACGACGCGAGATACGCCGATTCCGCCAATCGGCCGTTCACGACCCCGTAGAGGCGCCGCACTTCGTTCCGGTAACGCTCGAGCGCTTGCGCATTGACCGTCTTCGATGCATGCAGGAACCACCAGAGCTGGCCGAGCATCGGCCCGATCCCGCCGATCTGGAAGTGCAGCCATTGCTGCACCGCCGTGCGCTCGGCCAGCGTTTCGGGCTGCAGAAAGCCCGTCTTCGTAGCGAGATAGCCGAGGATCGCGCCGGATTCGAACACGGCCAGCCCGGTGTCGTGGTCGACGATGGCCGGGATCTTGCCGTTCGGGTTGATCGCGAGAAACGCCGGGCTGCGCTGCTCGCCGGCGGACAGGTTCACGTGCACGCGGTCATGCGCGAGCCCGGCCTCCTCCAGGTAGATCGCGATCTTGTGCCCGTTCGGCGTATCGGCCGTATAGAACGTGAGGGAATGCGTCGAGGTCATGTCGGTCCTTGTCATTCGGTTATTGTTGCAACTACAATCGTTGCAATTGCAATCCTATGCCGGAACCGACGCCCCGGCGACATGCCAATACCAGAAGGAGGGACATGCAGACTGCGCGATCCGGTCCGCCCGTGCGGACGCCCGACACCCGCCGCGCCGCGGCGGCCTGCCTCGAAAGGCTGCTGACGCAGCGGCTCGCACCGCGCGGCCGTGCGATATCGCCGCTCGACGCGATGCGCGCGGCCGCCGATTGCCTCGAACGCGATGCGGCAACAGCGGAACGCGTATGGATCGTGCGAGCCGATACGCGTGAGCCCTGTGCAGACGCGGGTGCACATCGCCGCATCAGCGCATGGCCGCTGCGGTTTCTCGATGCGCGCAAGCGGTTCGAGCAGCCGCTGCTGTACCTGCTGCATGCGCGCGCGACCGACCGGCTGCGGCTGGCGTCGATCGAAACCGTCGATCGCGGGATCTTCGTGAACGATGCCGAAACGGTCGCTTCGTCCTGGCCGAAAGGCGTGACGCCCGACGTCCCGCACTGGCTGGCCGCGAACCCCGCGTGCACGCCGTACGATCCGGCATCGGGCCATGAGGCGATCGCGATCCTGCGCCACGCGCTGCGCACGCTTTATGTCGCCGGCCAGCCGGGATTCTGCTACCTCGCGAGCCACGACGACCCCGTGCCCGATGCGAAGCCGCTATCGGCCACGGCGGCCCGCGATGCGTTCAGCGGCATGGTGCGGGCCGGCCGGCGCGCGGCGGCCGGCGCGGCCGCCCGAATCCGGCTGTGCGGCGCGGGCAGCACGCTCGCGCAGGTGAAGGAGGCGGCCGATCTGCTGCACGACGAATGGCGCGTCGATTCGACGATCTGGAGCTGCCCGAGCTACACGCAGCTCGCCCGCGACGGTCACGCGGCCGACCGGTGGAACCTGCTGCACCCGCACGACAAGCCGCAGATCGCGCATGTGCGCCGATGCATCGGCGACAGCCGCACGCCGGTGCTCGCGGTGACGGGCTATGCGCGGCACGTCGCCGCGCAGATCGGCGCATTTGTCCCGGCCCGCTTCGCGGCGCTCGGTGCGGACTCGGCCGGCCCGGGCGCCGGCACACGCGCGCCGAATGCGCGCTGGATCGCCGCGGTCGCGCTTCGCCTGCTGGCCGACGACGGCTGCGTGCCGGCCGACTGGGCCGCGCATGCGATGCACCGTTATGCGCGCGGCTGATGCGCGCGCCGGCTGCCGTTACTTCGCGTCGGCGGTCGCGTCGCGCGCCACGGCCGTCGCGCGATCGAGCGCGGCGGCCATCGCCGCCTGCTCCTTGCCGGTGAACTGGTCGAGAAAGAGTTCCGCGACCGTCGACTGGTACACCTTCCACATCTTCTTGCGCAGCGTGCGCCCCTTGTCGGTGATGCTCGCAAACGCGGCGCGACCGTCGTCGGCCGACCGCGCGCGCATGACGAGCCCTTCCTGTTCGAGCCGGTCGACGAGCCGCGTCAGGTTGTAACGCTCGATCGCGAGCACATCGGCCAGTTCGTGCATGCGGCGCGTGCCGTCGGGCCCGCTTTCGAGCCCCCACAACGCGTCGTACCACGCATAGGCGGGAAGGCCGGCAGCCGCGAGGCGGCGCTCGATCTCGCGAATCATCGTCCGGTGCGCGCGGACGAACGAGAACCACAGATCGGGTTCGGGTGCGCTCATGTCAGGTCGTTCCTTTCGTTGAATTGCAGTTGCAATTAAATTTTACCTCGATAACAATGCCCCTCAATACGATTGCAATTGCAATCATTTCTTTGCCCGCCGATCGGCGGGCGTTCCGTCGCGCGACGCGGCGCCACGACCGTCGCCACGCGCAGCCTGATGCTTCTGGAGACACTGCATGACCGCACCTCTCGCGTTACCCGACATCGACCCGCAGGAAACCCGCGAATGGCTCGATGCGCTCGAATCCGTGATCGCGCTCGAAGGCCGTCCGCGCGCGCACTACCTGCTCGACCAGCTTTCCGATCTCGACGCGGCGCGCCACGGCGACCTGCACGGCCGCGTGACGACCGCGTACGTGAACACGGTGCCGCGCGAGCGGCAACCGGCCTACCCGGGCGATCTCGCGCTCGAACGCCGCCTGAATGCGATGATCCGCTGGAACGCGATGGTGATGGTGCTGCGTGCCGGCCGGCATTCGAACGTCGGCGGCCATATCGCGACCTACCAGTCGGCCGCGGTGCTGTACGACGTCGGTTTCGATCACTTCTTCCGCGGCCGCACCGATGCCTTCGACGGCGACATGGTCTACATCCAGGGTCATTCGGCGCCCGGCATCTATGGCCGCGCGTATCTGGAAGGTCGCATCACGGATGCGCAACTCGACAACTTCCGCCGCGAGACCGGCCGCGAAGCGGGACGCGACGGGCTGTCGTCGTATCCGCATCCGCGGCTGATGCCGGATTTCTGGCAATTCCCCACCGTGTCGATGGGGCTCGGGCCGCTCACGGCCGCGTATCAGGCGCGCTTCATGCGCTACCTCGAATATCGCGGGCTGAAAGCGCACCAGGGCCGCAAGGTCTGGGCATTTCTCGGCGACGGCGAAATGGACCAGCCCGAATCGCTCGCCGCGATCTCGCTCGCCGGGCGCGAACGGCTCGACAACCTGATCTTCGTCGTCAACTGCAACCTGCAGCGCCTCGACGGCCCGGTACGCGGCAACGGCAAGGTCATCCAGGAACTCGAAGGCACGTTCCGTGCGGCGGGCTGGAACGTCATCAAGGTGATCTGGGGCGGCGGCTGGGATCGCCTGCTCGAGCGCGACACAACGGGCCTGCTGCGTCAGCGCATGATGGAATGCGTCGACGGCGACTACCAGACCTTCAAGTCGCAGAGCGGCGCGTACGTGCGCGAGCATTTCTTCGGCAAGTACCCCGAGCTGCTCGAACTCGTCGCCGACCTGTCCGACGACGACATCTGGAAACTGGCGCGCGGCGGCCACGATCCGGAAAAGGTGCATGCGGCTTATGCGCAGGCGATGCGCGCGGACGGGCGGCCGACCGTCGTGCTCGCGAAGACGGTCAAGGGCTTCGGGATGGGCGAAGCCGGCGAAGGCCAGAACGTGAACCACCAGTTGAAGAAGATGAGCGCGGACGCCATCCGCGCGTTCCGCGACCGCTTCGCGCTGCCGGTCAGCGATGCGCAGCTCGACGACCTGCCGTACCTGAGACCCGAACCCGGCGGCGCCGAGGCACGCTACTTCGCGGAACGCCGTGCCGCGCTCGGCGGCCACGTGCCGGCCCGCTTCAGCCGTGTGGCGCCGCTGCCGGTGCCCCCGCTCGCCGCATTCGACGTGCAGCTCAAGGACAGCGGCGAGCGCGGGCTGTCGACGACGATGGCGTTCGTGCGCATCCTCGGCACGCTGCTGAAGGATCCGGCGCTCGGCAAGCTCGTCGTGCCGATCGTGCCGGACGAATCGCGTACGTTCGGGATGGAGGGCCTGTTCCGCCAGATCGGTATCCACTCGCATCTCGGCCAGCTCTATACGCCTCAGGACGCGGGCCAGCTCAGCTACTACAAGGAAGCGAAGGACGGGCAGATCCTGCAGGAAGGCATCAACGAATCGGGCGCGATCGCGTCGTGGATCGCGGCCGGCACCGCGTACAGCAATCACGGGCTGCCAGCGATCCCGTTCTACATCTTCTATTCGATGTTCGGGCTGCAGCGCGTCGGCGATCTCGCGTGGGCGGCCGGCGACGCGCGTACGCGCGGCTTCCTGCTCGGTGCGACGTCGGGCCGTACGACGCTGATGGGCGAAGGGCTGCAGCACGACGACGGACACAGCCACGTGCTGTCGTCAGTGATTCCGAACTGCGTGTCGTACGACCCGACCTATGCGTACGAACTCGCGGTGATCGTGCGCGACGGCCTGCGGCGGATGTTCGCGGAACAGGAGGACATCTACTACTACATCACGCTGCTCAACGAGAACTACCCGCATCCGGCACTGCCCGATAACGCGGAGGCCGGCATTCTCAAGGGGCTTTACCTGCTGCGCGAAGGCGCGTCGCGCGCGGCCGATGTGCCGCATGTGCAGTTGATGGGTAGCGGCGCGATCCTGCGCGAAGTGATCGCCGCGAGCGACCTGCTCGCACAGGACTTCGGCGTGTCGAGCGACGTGTGGAGCGCGACGAGCCTGAACGAACTGCGCCGCGACGGGCTGGCCGCGGAACGCTGGAACTTGCTGCATCCCGAGCAGGCGCCGCGCGTGCCGTACGTGCAGCAATGCCTCGACGGCCGCACGGGGCCGGTGGTCGTCGCGACCGATTACATGAAGATCGTCGGCGACCAGATCCGCGCGTTCGTCGACGGCCGGCGCTTCGTGTCGCTAGGCACCGACGGTTTCGGCCGCTCGGATACGCGCGACGCGCTGCGCACGTTCTTCGAGGTCGACCGGCACTTCATCGTGATCGCGGCGCTGAAGGCGCTCGCCGACGACGGCGCGATACCGCGTGTTCGCGTAGGCGAAGCCATCCGGCGCTACGGCATCGACATCGACAAGATCGATCCGGCCAGCGTGTAGTCACCCGGCGGGTGGCGGGTGGCGGGTGGCGGGTGGCGGGTGGCGGGCGGCAGGCGGCAGGCGGCAGGCGGCAGGCGGCAGGCAAGAATGCTCCGGCCTGCCGCGCCGCCGTACCCGGACTACTACTGCCCCGCTTGCGCGAGCGGGCCTTGCGAACCCTGCGCCGTTCCCGACGGCCAGCCGCCCGCCAGCGCCTTGTACAGCGCCACCGTCGACGCCGCACTGCGCATCTGCCCGTCGGCCGCCGCATCTTGCGCCTGCAGCAGCGTGCGTTGCGCGTCGAGCACTTCGTAGTAGTCGATCGCGCCCGCCGAAAACCGCGCCTGCGCCAGTTGCGCGGCACGCGCGCTGTCGGTCGCGGCCCGCACGAGATGGTCCGTCTCGTCACGCGTGCGTGCCGCGCGCAGCAGCGCGTTCTCCGTTTCCTCCAGCGCCCCGAGCACGGTCTGCCGGTACTGCGCGAGTTGCCCGGCCGCTTCCGCGTCGCTCGCGGCAATCCGCGCACGCACGCGGCCGACGTCGAGGAACGACCAGTCGATGCCGAGCGCGATCAGGTTCGTGTCGCTGCCCGCGCGGAAGAACCCGTAGCTGCTCGTCGCGCTGCCGAGCAGGCCCGACAGCGTGAAGCGCGGGAACAGGTCCGCCGTCGCGACGCCGACGCGCGCGGTCGCCGCGTGCAGCCGTGCCTCGGCGGCTGCGACATCGGGACGCCGGCGCAGCAGGTCGCCCGGCGTGCCGGGATCGATGTCGGCTGCCAGCGCCGGCAGCGGCACGGGTGTGCCCGCCGGCGCGGCTGCCTTCGGGAGATCGAAGCGGCCGATCAGCGCATCCGGCGTCTGCCCGGTCAGCACCGCGAGCCGATGCTCGTCGACGCCGATCGCCGCTTCGTACACCGCGATCCGCGACGTCGTCGATTCGTACTGCGCGCGCGCCCGCGCCGCATCGAGTTCGGAGCCGCGCCCCGCGCCGACGCGCGCATTGATCAGCGCGAGCGTCTGCTTCTGGTTGTCGGCGTTCTCGCGCGCGATCCGCAGCCGCTCCTGCGAGCCGCGCAGATCGACGTACGTGCTCGCCACCTCGCCGGCGATCGCAACGCGCACCGCGCGCACGTCCGCCGCGCTGGCAGCCGTTTCCGCACGCTGCGACTCGATCGAACGACGCACGCGGCCGAACAGGTCGAGCTCCCACGCCGCATTGATCCCGACGCTGGACGTCGGCGTATCGCGCTGGCTGCGCGGCGCACCGAACGCCTGGTCCTTGCTCATCAGCTGATGGCCGATCGTCCCGCTCGCGGTGATAGTCGGATAGCGGTCGAACGTGGCCTGCGACAGCAGCGCATTCGATGCGTCGTAGCGCGACACGGCGACCTGCAGGTCCTGGTTCGCCGCGAGTGCCGTGTCGATCAGCTGCGTCAGTTGCGGATCGCCGAAACCGCGCCAGAACGCGGCATCGGCATCGGCCGACGCGTCGGGCGGCGTATCCCGCGTCGTACCGGACGGCGACGCATCGCGCTGCGCTGCCGGATGCGCATCGCGGGCGAACCGCGCGGTCGTAGCCGTGTCGGGTCGCTTGAAATCGGGGCCGACCGCGCATGCAGCGAGCGTCACCGACATCGCGAGCGCGGAAAGACGGAAAGCGGCGCTCATCGGTTTTCTCCTTCGAGGGTGCCGTGGTGTTCGCTCCACACGGCCGGTGTGCCGCCCGCGAGCTTGCGGATCGCCACATAGAACACAGGCGTCAGGAACAGCCCGAACAGCGTGACGCCCAGCATCCCCGCGAACACGGTGATGCCGGTGGCCGCCCGCACTTCGCTGCCCGCGCCGCCGCCGATCAGGAGCGGCACCGAACCCGCGATGAACGCGACCGACGTCATCACGATCGGACGCAGCCGCAGCTTGCACGCTTCCAGCGCGGATTCGATCACGCCCTTGCCCTGGATTTCCAGCTCGCGCGCGAACTCGACGATCAGGATCGCGTTCTTGCACGCCAACCCCATCAGCACGACGAGACCGACCTGCACGAACACGTTGTTGTCGCCTCCCGACAGCCACACACCGAACAGTGCCGCACAGATGCACACGGGCACGATCAGGATCACCGCGAGCGGCAGCGTCCAGCTCTCGTACAGCGACGCGAGCACGAGGAACACGAGCATCACCGCGAGCGGGAACACGACGATCGCCGCGTTGCTCTGCGTGACCTGCTGATAGCTGAGATCGGTCCACTCGAGCACGATCCCCGGCGGCAGCACTTCCTTCGCGATCTGCTGCAGCTTCTCGATCGCCTGCGACGACGACATCACCTTCGGATCGGCGTCGCCGATCAGGTTGGCGGCCGGATAGCCGTTGTAGCGGACGACCGGGTCGGGCCCGTACGCGGGCACCACCGTCACCATCGAGCCGATCGGCACCATCTCGCCCTTCGCGTTGCGCGTGCGCAGGTTCGCGATGTCGGCGGCCGTCTGCCGGTGGCCGGCATCCGCCTGCGCCATCACGCGATACACGCGGCCGAACAGGTTGAAGTCGTTCACGTACATCGAGCCGAGATAGACCTGCAGTGTGCTGAACAGGTCGGTCAGCGCAACGCCCTGCGCCTTCGCCTTCAACCGGTCGACCTTCACCTCGAGCTGCGGGATGTTCGCCTGGTACGAGCTGACGGGGTAGCTCATCCCCGGCGTCTTCGCGACCGCGGCCTGGAACGCGGTGAGCGCGTTCTGCAATGCGCCGTAGCCGAGCCCGCCGCGATCCTCCAGGTACAGCGAATACCCCGAGCCGTTGCCGAGGCCCTGGATCGGCGGCGGCATCAGCGCATAGGTAATACCGCCGCCGATGGCCGCGAAGCGCGCGTTCAGGTCCGCGTTGATCTGCGCCGCGCTGCGGTGGCGCTGGTCGAACGGCTTCAGGATCACGTACGAGTTCGTGATGTTCGGCGTGTTCACGCCCTGCAGCGCATTCAGCCCGGCAAACGCCGGCACCATCTCGACACCGTCGGTGCCGAGCGCGATCTTCGTCATCTGCTCGGTCACCTCGCTGGTGCGCGCAAGCGACGCGCCTTCCGGCAGCTTCGCGCCCGCGAACAGGTACAGCTTGTCCTGCACCGGGATGAAGCCGCCCGGCACCGCATTGAGCAGCAGCGCGGTTGCCCCGAGCAGCGCCGCATAGACCGCGAACACCACCCCGCGCCGCTTCAGCGTGCGCGAGACGACGCCGTGATAACGATCGGAACTACGGTCGAAGAAGCGGTTGAACGGATGGAACAGCCAGCCGAACGCACGGTCGAGCCCGCGCGTGAGCGCATCCTTCGGCGCGTCGTGCGGACGCAGCAGCTTCGCGGCAAGCGCGGGCGACAGCGTCAGCGAGTTGATCGCGGAGATCACCGTCGAGATCGCGATCGTCACCGCGAACTGCCGGTAGAACTGCCCGGTGACGCCCGACATGAACGCCATCGGCACGAACACCGCGCACAGCACGAGCGCGATCGCGACGATCGGCCCCGACACCTCGCGCATCGCCTGGTGCGCGGCGTCGCGCGGGCTCAAGCCCTGCGCGATGTTGCGCTCGACGTTCTCGACGACCACGATCGCATCGTCGACGACGATCCCGATCGCGAGCACGAGCCCGAACAGCGTCAGCGTGTTGATCGAATAGCCGAGCAGGTAGAGCCACGCGAACGTGCCTACCACCGAGACGGGCACAGCGACGAGCGGAATGATCGAGGCGCGCCACGTCTGCAGGAACAGGATCACGACGAGCACGACCAGCACGACGGCCTCGATCAGCGTGTGCTGCACCGCGCGGATCGAATCGCGCACGAATACCGTCGGATCCCACACGGGACGGTACGCGACGCCGGGCGGAAAGTGCTTCGACAGTTCGTCGAACGTCGCGTACACGGCCTTCGCGACCTCGAGCGCGTTCGCGCCCGGCGACAGGAAGATGCCGACCACGGCCGATTGCTTGTCGTTGAAATACGAGCGCAGCGTGTAGTCGCCCGCGCCGAGCTCAACACGCGCGACGTCGGACAGCTTCACGACCTGGCCGTCGTCGCCGTTGCGCAGCACGATGTCGCCGAACTCCTGCGCCGTGCGCAGCCGGCCGCGCACGTTGATCGACAGGAGGAAGTCGTTTTTCTTCGGCGTCGGCTCCGCGCCGAGCTGGCCGGCCGACACCTGCACGTTCTGCTCGCGCACGGCGGCAATCACGTCGCTCGCGGTCAGCCCGCGCGACGCGAGCCGGTTCGGGTCGAGCCACAGCCGCATCGCGTAGTCGCCGGCGCCGGACAATCCGACGTCACCGACACCGGTCAGCCGCGACAGCTCGTCCTTCACATGCAGCGTCAGGTAGTTGCGCAGGTACAGCGAATCGCGGCTGTTGTCCGGCGAATAGAGGCTCACGTACATCAGCGGCGTCGGCGACTGCTTCTGCGTGGTCACGCCGTACTGGCGCACCTCGTCGGGCAGGCGCGAGAGCGCCTGGCTCACGCGGTTCTGCACGCGCACGGCGGCCGTATCGGGATCGACGCCCTGCAGGAACGTGACGACGACCTGCAGGCTGCCGTCCGAACCGGCGACCGACTTCATGTACATGATGCCTTCGACGCCGTTGATCGCCTCTTCCAGCGGTTCAGCGACCGATTCGGCGATTTCTTTCGGGTTCGCACCCGGGTACGTCGCACGCACGACGACGCTCGGCGGCACGACTTCCGGGTATTCGCCGGCGGGCAGCATCGGAATCGAGATCAGGCCGATCGCGAAGATGACGATCGACAGCACGACCGCGAAGATCGGCCGGTCGATGAAGAATCGGGAGAAATCCATTACCTGTCTCCCGTTACTGTGCAGCCGGCGTGCCGGCATCGGCGACGGCCTGCGCGCCGTTGCTCGACCCACTACCCGGCCCGTTGCCCGCACCATTGCCGGCACCGGCGTCGGCGCGCGCGGGCAGCGCCTTCGGCTTCACCTGCGCGCCCGGATAGTAAATCCGCTGCATGCCGTCGACGACCACGCGGTCGCCCGCCTGGATCCCCTTCTCGATGATCCGCTCGCCGTCCAGCCCGCGGCCGATCGTCACGTCACGGCGCAGCGCCTTGTCGCCGGGCCCGATCACATACACGTACTTGCGGTCCTGATCGGTGAGCACGGCCTTGTCGTCGACGAGCAGCGCATCCTGGTCGCGGCCGCTGACGAGCTGCACGCGCGCATACAGGCCCGGCGTAAACGTATGGTCCGCATTCGGCAGCCGCACGCGCGCGCGGATCGTGCCCGTCTGCGGGTCGAGCCGGTTGTCGAGGAAATCGACGGTGCCCGCATGCGGGAAGCCCGTCTCGTTCGCGAGGCCCACGCGTACCGGATCGGCGCCGATCGCGCGATGCTTCGGATCGGCACGCCGTGCGTTGTAGCGCAGGTAGCTCTGTTCGTCGCAGTCGAAATACACGTAGACGGGGTTCTGCGACACGACGGTCGTCAGCAGCGTGTCGTCCGCGCGCGCCAGGTTGCCGACGGTGGCGACCGCGCGGCCGACGCGACCCGCGATCGGTGCACGCACTTCGGTGAAACCGAGATTGAGCTTCGCGTCGGCGACGGCCGCGTCGGCCGCCTGCAGGTCCGCACGCGCCTGCTCGGCAGTGGCGCGCGCGTTGTCGAGTTCTTCCTGCGACGTCGCATGCGCGTCGATCAGCGTCTGCACGCGCTTGAGCTGCACGTTCGCGAGGCTCGCGGCCGCGCGGGCCCGCTGCAGCTGCGCGTTCGCGCGATCGAGTGCGATCCGGTACGGGCGCGGGTCGATCTCGAACAGCAGCGCGCCCTGCGCGACCAGGTCACCCTCCTTGTAGGCGACGCGCTGCAGATAGCCGCTCACGCGCGGCCGCAGTTCGACTGCATCGACCGCTTCGACGCGTCCGTTGAATTCGTCCGCGAGGCGGATCGTGCGCGGCGCGATGGTGGCAACGCCGACTTCGGGAAGGGATGGGGCCGACGATGCGCCTTTGCCGTCGTGACAGCCCGACAACGCCAGCAGCAGGGCACAGGCCGCGCCCAAAGGCGACGTCCTGCGTAGGGATAAGGAGAGCATGATGCCTCGCGACGGGTTAAACTGGCGCGTAGCATAAAAGTTAAAGTTAACTTCAAGTCAAGCTTTCCCGGAGGAGCGTCATGGGTATCCAGGAAACGCCGCAATGGCCGCTGATGTCGATTCGCGAAGTGGCCTCGCGCAGCGGCGTGCCGGCGTCGACACTGCGGTTCTACGAGACGCGCGGGCTCATCAAGTCGCACCGCAACGGTTCGAGCCATCGCCACTATTCGCGCGCGGTGCTGCGGCTGATCGCGTTCATCGTGTTCGCGCAGAAGATCGGCTATTCGCTCGACGAGATCGCCGAGCAGCTCGTCAGCCTGCCCGAGGAAACCGCGCCGAGCAACAAGGATTGGCAGCGGCTGTCGCGCGGCTGGAAGCAACGCGTCGCGAACCGGATCGAGGAGCTGCAGCGGCTCTACATCAACCTCGACGAATGCATCGGCTGCGGCTGCCTGTCGCTGAAGCGCTGCAAGCTGACGAACCCGGAAGACCGTGCGGGCCGCAACGGGCCCGGCGCGCGGCGCTGGCTCGGCGATGCGCCGCCCACGGACCTCGAGTGACCGGCGGCCGGGCATGGCGTGCGATGCCGCGCCCGGCCGCCGGTGCGGATGGCGTCACCCGACGCGCCAGCCGCCGTTCACCGCGATCGTCGCGCCGGTGACGAACGACGCGCGCGGCCCGGCGAGCCACGCGACCGCGTCCGCGATGTCATCCGGATGCCCGGCGCGGCCGGCCGGCGTCTGCTCGCGAATCGTCGCCGCGATGGCCGGCGCGACACCGCCGTCGCCGAAGAAGCGTGTGTCGGCGATATAGCCTGGCGCGACCGTATTGACCGTTGCCCCGCGCGGCCCGAGTTCGCGTGCGAGCGCGACGGTGAACCCTTCGACGCCGGCCTTCGCCGCCGCGTACGCAAGGCCGCCCGGCAGCAGGCTGCCGGCGCGCGCCGCGATCGAGCCGATGTTGACGATCCGTGCGTCGCGCTCGGCCAGATGCGGCAGCACGGCCATGGTCGTCACGAACAGGCTTTTCAGGTTCGCGTCGAGCACCGCATCCCACACGGTCTCGGCCTCGCCCGCCTCCGTATCCGCACCGACGCGGCCGGTCAGCCCCGCGTTGTTGACCAGTACGTCCACGCAAGGCCACTGCGCGACGATCGCGTCGACCGCCGCTTCCGCATCGCGCCGCACACTCAGGTCGGCCGCCTGCCCGATCGCCGCGCCGCCGAGACGCGTGACGGCCGCTTCCAGCCGCATCGCGTCGCGCCCGACGATCGCGACGCGATACCCTTCCTCCACCAGCCGTCGCGCAATCGCGAAGCCGATCCCGCTCGACCCGCCCGTGACGATCGCCGTTCGCTGCCGTTCGTTGCCCGCCATGACCTGCCCTCCTGACTATTGACGGTTGATGACAAGGCCATTCTGGGCAGCGCGAGGTGATAGGTAAAATACGAATTCGATGATCAACTGATACATGGAAGGTATCGCATGATCGATCTGCGGCAGTTCAGGCAATTCATCGCGGTTGCCGAGACGCTGAGCTTCCGGCGCGCGGCCGAGCGGCTGCACATGGCGCAGCCGCCGCTCAGTGCGGCGATCCGCAAGCTGGAGGACGAGCTGGGCGTGACGCTGCTCGAGCGCGACAACCGCGGCTCGGCGCTCACGCCGGCCGGCGAGGCGTTCCTGCTCGAAGCACGGCGCGCGCTCGAACAGGCCGAGCGCGCGGTGGCCGTGGCCCGCCGCGCAGGCGCCGGCCTCGGCGGCACGCTAAGGCTGCGCTTCGTCGACAGCACGGTCAACGCGCTGCTGCCGCTGATCCTGCGCGCATTCCAGGAACGGTATCCGGACGTCGATTTCCAGCTCGAGGAAGGCACGACCGCCGAACAGGTGCTCGCGCTGCGCCAGGACCGTACGGACGTCGGCCTCGTCGTGCTGCCGGTGGCCGATGCGGGCGACGTGCGCGTCGAGCCGCTGCTGCGCGACCGGATGGTCGCGGCGCTGCCCGACGGTCACCGGCTCGCGCGCCGCCGACGCATCGCGCTCGCCGAACTGGCGGACGAACCGTGGGTCATGTTCGCCGCGCACCACGGGCCCGGCATGCATGCGCTGATCGTGACGGCGTGCGCGCAGGCCGGCTTCGCACCGCGCGTCGTCCAGCGGCCGCGCCAGATGCAGACGACAGCCGGGCTCGTCGCGGGCGGCATCGGCGTCGCGCTGATGCCGCGCCTGTTCGTGCCGATGCAACCGCAAGGCATTACGTTCTGCGAACTGAAGGATGCGGGCAGCCCGCTCGCGTACGAGCTGGCGATCGCGTACCGGACGCCATCGCCGCTCGTCGATGCGCTGCGCGAAACCGCGCAGCACGCGGTGCGCGAACTGGGGCTGGTTGCCGCGACGTGAGCGCGCGTGGCGCTCAGTCGCCGACGAGGTTGAACGCGACGGCGAGCACCGCTTGCCGGAACGCATCCTGCTGCGTGGGCAGCGACGTGAACTCCAGCATCATGTGACTGTACGACACCGTCGTGCCGACCGCGCTCGCGATCATGAAGAACAACACGTTCGGATCGACCGGGCGAATCGCGCCGGCCTCGACCGCCTCCGCCAGCAGCGGAAACATCGCATCGTGATACGGGCGCACGATCCGCTCCTGCAGCCGGTCGAGCCGCCCGCCCTCCTCGGTCGCCGCTGTCGAAAAAAACATGCCGATGTCCGGCTCCGCGAATTCGTGATCGACGCACAGCTCGAGCATGCGCCGCACGCGATCGCGATGGGGCAGCGACGACGTGCGCAACGCACGCAGCGCATCGAACATCGGTTCGGCGATCTCGACGATCTGCTCGACGACGGCCAGCCACAACGTTTCCTTCGTACCGAAATGATGGGCGATCAGCGCCGCGTCGATGCCCAGCTCGCGCGCGACCTCGCGCACGCTCGTCGCGTCGTAGCCCCGCTTCGCGAACGTGCGGCGCGCGGCCCGCAATATCACGTCCGGACCGACGGACGCCCCGGCCAGCGGCCGCCCTCGCATACGCCGCTTGGCCGGCGCGCGCTCAGTGACTTCAGCCACGTTTCCCTGCTCTCCTTGAATGATTCGGATACCCCTGTTCCGGCCCCGCTTTAGCGTCGCCAAAACCATATGACCTGCCCGGCTCCGTTGACACGCGAAGCCGGGAAGCGCTAGGATCATACCTTATTCATCACGTGATGATTTATCCATGGCAACCCCTACACGCATCGTCATCGTCGGCGGCGGGATCGCCGGACTGCAGCTCGCCACCCGCCTGGGCGAGCGCCTCGGCCGGTCCGGGCGCGCACAGGTCACCGTCGTCGACCGCAGCCCGACCCACATCTGGAAGCCAATGCTGCACACGATCGCGGCCGGTACGCGCGACGTGCAGCAGCAGCAGGTGATCTTCCTGGCCCATGCCCGCGATCACGGTTACACGTACCAGCCCGGCGAATTGAAAGGGCTCGATCGCGCGCGGCGCCGCCTGCAGCTCGGCGAGATTCGCTCGCAGGACGGCGAACTCGTGGTCGACGCCCGTGAACTCGAATACGACGTGCTGATCCTCGCGCTCGGCAGCCAGGCCAACGATTTCGGCACGCCGGGCGTACGCGAGCACTGCTATTTCATCGACAGCCAGCCGCAGGCCGAGTCCTTCAACGAAGCGTTGCGGATGCGCGTATTTCGCAGCATCGCGCGCAACGAGCCGTTCCGCGTCGCGATCGTCGGTGCGGGCGCGACGGGCGTCGAGCTTGCCGCGGAGCTGAGCCGCCTGCTGGAAGTGGCACAAGCCTATGGCGACGAAACGGTACGCGACCGGCTGCAACTCACGCTGCTCGAAAGCGGCCCTCGCATCCTCGCCGCATTTCCGCCAAAGATTTCCGCATCGGCACAGCAACGGCTCGAACAGATCGGCTTTCACGTGCTGACGTCGACCCGCGTCACGTCAGCCGACGCGAACGGCTTTCACTACGGCGACGGTTCGTTTGCGGAAGCGGACCTGATGGTCTGGGCGGCCGGCGTGAAGGCGCCCGATTTCATGCAGGCGCTCGGCGGGCTCGACACGAATCGCGCGAACCAGGTCGTCGTCGGCCCGACGCTGCAGGCAACGGGCGACGATCACGTGTTCGCGATCGGCGATTGCGCGAGCCTGTTGCCCGACGGCCAGGAACGGCCGCTGCCGCCCACCGCGCAAGTCGCGACGCAGCAGGCCGAGCATCTCGCGAAGCACCTGCCCGCGTGGCTCGACGGCAAGCCGATGCCGCCGTTCGCGTTCCACGATTTCGGCGCGCTCGTGTCGATCAG
This sequence comes from Burkholderia sp. D-99, assembly GCF_011605345.1. Taxonomy (GTDB): domain Bacteria; phylum Pseudomonadota; class Gammaproteobacteria; order Burkholderiales; family Burkholderiaceae; genus Burkholderia. The sequence goes on along the minus strand of NZ_JAAOXM010000001.1, from coordinate 106,267 downwards.
CGACTACGACGCGTTCGGCACGCTCGGGCAGTTCGGGTTCTTTCGCGGCGGCTTCATCCAGGGGCGTTTCGCGCAGTTCAGCCACCTGATGCTCTACCGGCGGCACCAGCAGGCGCTGCACGGTTTCTCCAAGGCGACCCTGCTGTGGATCGCCGAACGGATCAACGGCTGCGTGCGGCCGCGCATCCGCCTGTCGTGATGCCGCGCGCAGCGGCGTCGCGTAACGTTTCGAGGAAAACTGACATGAACAACCGTATAGCGCCCTGGCTCGTGACTGTCGCCGCGATCGGCAGCTTCGACATGCCGTCCGTCTCGTGGGGCATGCCGCAGCGGCGCAGCGTCACACGCGACCGGCTGCCGTCGTGGAACGCGACGAGCAAGCCGGCCATCAGCGTACTCGAGCGGCCCACGGCCGACACCGTGATGATTTCTTGGCGCGACGCATGCACCGGGCACTACGGTTATCAGAAGTGGCGGCTGTTCACCACGCGCAAGCGCGGTGTATGCGCGCTGTCGGGGCAACCGATCGCGATCGGCGACAGCGTCTATGCGCCGCAGTTGCTCGGCTCGACACCGGGCAACGCCGCCGCGATGGTGCTGGCCGCGTGCATCGACGCGGCCCGCCCCGCCGAAGCGGCCTGAAGGCTCGGGATACCGCTTCAGGCCGTGGTGACGCGATCCGCCTCGCGGGCCGCCTCGTTCATCCGTGCTTCGGCTTCCTCATCCAGCAGCGCCGCATTCGCTTCGGCTTCCGCTTCCGGCATCAGCTCGCCTTCCCATTTCGCGACCACCGCGCTGGCGATCGAGTTGCCCACTGCGTTCGTGGCCGAACGGCCCATGTCGAGGAACGTATCAACGCCGAGAATCAGCAGCAGCCCGGCTTCCGGGATGTTGAACTGGTGCAGCGTCGCGGCGATCACGACGAGCGACGCGCGCGGCACGCCGGCCATCCCCTTCGACGTCAGCATCAGGATCAGCAGCATCGTGACCTGCGTGCCGAGCGACAGGTGAATGCCGTATGCCTGCGCGATGAACAGCGACGCGAACGTGCAGTACATCATCGAGCCGTCGAGGTTGAACGAATACCCCATCGGCATCACGAAGCTCGAGATCTTGCGGCGCACGCCGAAACGGTCGAGCGCATCGAGGATCTTCGGATACGCGGCTTCCGAGCTCGCGGTCGCGAACGACAGCATGAACGCTTCCTTGATCAGCACCAGCAGCTTGAACACGCGGCGGCCGAGGAACAGCAGCCCGGCAGCGACGAGCGTGCCCCACAGCAGGAACAGGCTCAGGTAGAAGTCGCCCATGAACACCGCGAACTTCAGCAGGATCGACAGGCCGTTGATCGCGACGGTCGACGCCATCGCCGCCAGCACCGCGAGCGGCGCGAGCTTCATCACGTAACCGGTGATCCTGAGCATCACGTGCGCGAGCTGGTCGATCGCCGCGACGAGGATCTTGCCGCGTTCGCCGAGCGACGCGAGCGCCACGCCGAAGAACATCGAGAACACGACGATCTGCAGGATCTCGTTGTTCGCCATCGCCTCGGCGATCGACTTCGGCACCATGTGACCGACGAAATCCTTCAGCGTGAACTTGGACGTTGCCAGATGCGCGGACGCGCCGATAACCGGCAACGGCAACCCGAGGTTCTCGCCGGGTCGCAGCAGGTTCGCCATCAACAGGCCGAGCAGTAGCGAGATCAGCGACGCGGTGACGAACCAGCCGAGCGCCTTCACGAACACGCGTCCCACCGACGACGCGTCGCCCATGTGCGCGATCCCGACGACCAGCGTCGAGAACACCAGCGGGCCGATCACCATCTTGATCAGCCGCAGGAACACGTCGGACACCAGCGAGATGTAGCCGGCGATCTCCGCCGCGGACTGCTTGTCCGGCAGTTGCGTGTAGATCATGTAGCCGATCAGGATGCCGGCCGCCATCGCGAGCAGGATCCAGCCTGCCGCGGACATTCGTTTGTTCATGACGGAATTCGATGCACGGGAAGAAGTGGACGGATGAAAGGCGCGCATCCCGTGCCGTGCCAGGGCGCGCGCGTGGCGAGCCGGTCGTGTCCGGTATGTCGGGCACGGGCGCCGGCGCCGGTCAGGCTCGCGGATGTCCGCGAGCCGACGTTCGGCCGCCGCGACGGCATTCGCGCGAGGGCGAACGCCTGCGGCAGCGATCCAGCATGATGCGATCGGGTCAGGTCAGTAGCCGATTGCCGATCCGGCCGGACGACGCGGGTCGTTGTAGCCGTAGACGAAGCCGACACGCACGTTGCCGGACACGGACGAATCGTTCCCGGAACTCTGGCGGCTCGCGGCTTCGGTGCCCGGCAGGCCGACCATGATCAGCTCGGCGGCGCCCCACGGCGTCTGCTCGACCATCTTGTAGCCCATGTTGCGCAGGATCGCGAGCGTGTCGGGCGACAGGCCGTAGGTTTCGTAATAGACCGCGTCAGGCAGCCACTGGTGGTGGATGCGCGGCGCGGTGACCGCGTCCTGCGGCGTCATCCCGTAGTCGATCACGTTCAGCACCGTCTGCAGCGTGATCGTGATGATGCGCGACCCGCCCGGCGAACCGACCACCATGAACACCTTGCCGTCCTTCTTCACGATGGTCGGCGCCATCGACGACAGCGGACGCTTGCCCGGCGCGATCGAGTTGCGCGTGCCCTGCACGAGACCGAACAGGTTCTGCGCGCCGACCTTCACGGTGAAGTCGTCCATCTCGTCGTTCAGGAAGAAGCCCGTGCCCGGCGCGATGACCACGGCGCCGAAGCGGCCGTTGACCGTGTAGGTCGTCGACACCGCGTTGCCGTCCTTGTCGATGATCGAATAGTGGGTCGTCTCCGGCTTCTCGTGCACGCCGACGCCCGGCTGCACGTCCACCGACGGCGTCGCCGTATCGGCGTGGATGCTCTTGCGGATCTGCGCCGCGTATTCCTTGCTCGTCAGTTTCGCGACCGGGTTGTCGATGAAGTTCGGATCGCCGAGCAGCGTGTTGCGATCTTCGTATGCGTGGCGCATCGCTTCGGTCATGTAGTGAACCGCCGCGGCCGAATGGTAGCCGAGCTTGCGCAGGTCGTACCCTTCGAGAATGTTCAGCGTCTCGCACATCGTCACGCCGCCCGAGCTCGGCGGAGGCGCCGACACGAACTCGTAGCCGCGATACGTGCACGTCAGCGGCGCCATATCCTGCGCACGATAGGACGCGAAATCGGCGGCCGTGATCACGCCGCCGCCGCGCTTGGCCGCCGCTTCGACGATCTTCGGGATCTCGCCGTGATAGAACGCGTCGGGCCCCTGCTCCGCGATGCGCTCGAGCGTGCGGGCCAGGTCCTTCTGCACGAGGCGATCGCCTGGCTGCAGCGGCGTGCCGTCCGGCCGCAGGAAGATGCGCGCCGCTTCCGGATCCTTCCTGAAGCGCTCGACCGTCGTGTCGAGGATGTCCGTATCGCCGCGCGTCAGCACGAAACCGTCGCGCGCGAGCCGGATCGCCGGCTCCATCACCTGCTTGCGCGTCAGCTTGCCGTACTTGCGCTGCGCGAGGTCGAGGCCAGCAACCGTGCCCGGCACGCCGACCGCGCGATAGCCATACAGGCTGTCGTCAGGGATGACGTTGCCCTTCGCGTCGAGGTACATGTTCGCGGAAGCCGCGGCCGGCGCGGTCTCGCGGAAATTGATGAAGCGATCGCGCCCGTCGGCCAGGTGGAGGGTCATGAAACCGCCGCCGCCGATGTTGCCGCAGCACGAATTGGTCACGGCCTGCGCATAGCCGACCGCCACCGCCGCATCCACCGCGTTGCCGCCTTCCTTCAGGATGTCGACGCCGATCTGCGACGCAAAGTGCTGCGACGACACGACCATGCCGTTCTTCGCTTCGACCGCCGGGTCCGACGCGGCGATCGCGCACATGCTCATTGCCGACAACAGGGTGAGTACTACGAGCCGCCTCATGACGGAATCCTCCAGACAAATAAACCGGGCCATGCCGGAATGCGACACCGCATCACCGCGTGTCGACGCGGCGATTTGCGATGTAATAAACCGTACACTCCAGCGAGGTCGCGATCATATCACTCGGTTTTTTGCACCAAAACCTAGGGTTAATACTGAATAATGAACGAATATTCGCTGAATCGCTTCTTTATCAATGTTTGTTTTATTACATTACTAGGCGAATCGGCCGACCGTGCGATGCGTCCCTCTAATTCCGGGGCGTGCTCGGCCCGCCGCACGTCAATCGGCTAACATGCGTGGGTTCGCCGGCAGACGCACGTCTGCCGTTTGTCATTCGGATTGAGAAAGCCGGAGTGCCCGATGGGGACAAGCATCAGGGCGTTGCTGTTATCCCAGATGGATAGCTTCACGCCGTCGGAACAGAAGGTCGCGCAGGCATTGCTGGATCGCTATCCCAGTCTCGGGCTGGGGCCCATCGCGCAGTTTGCGAAGCAGGCCGACGTGAGCGACCCGACCGTGTTCCGCTTCGTCGTCCGGATCGGGTTTCCCAACTATTCGTCGTTCCAGCAGGCGCTGTATGGCGAAATCGACACCGCGATGAATTCGCCGCTCGCGCGGATGGATGCGTTTCACCCGGCTTCGGGGCTGCGCGACAGTCATGCGGCGATTTTCCAGCGGCTGTCGCAATCGCTGGCGACCACGATCGAAGGGCTCGATGCGGCGGCGTTCGATGCAGCGGTGGCGCTGCTGGCCGATCAGGACGTTCGTGTCTTCTGCGGTGGCGGGCGTTATACCGCGCCGCTCGCTTCGCTGTTTTCGTTCACGCTCGCGTACGCGCGGCCGCATGTTCAGTATGTCGAACCAAATGTGAACCTCGCGTCGGTCGCCCTGGCGGACATGGGGCCCGGCGATGTGCTCGTCATTTTCGATTTTCGCCGCTACCAGCGCGACAGCATCCGGTTCGCACAAGCCGCACATCAACTCGGCACGCGCGTGATGCTGATCACCGACGAATGGCACTCGCCGATCGGGGAATTTGCGGAGATCGTGCTGCGGATCCAAGGGCAGCCGTTTGCGATGCTGCAGACCAACGTGCCGGCACTCGCGCTCGCCGAAGCGCTCGTGATCGGCGTGACGAATCGGCTGCCGGAACTGGCGAGGCAGCGGATGGAGAAGATCGAATCGCTTAATACCGGCGGAATCGAGCAGAACGCCAACAGCCGCGATTTGCCCGAGTGACGATCGTTCGCCATTCGGGCACGGGCTTCACAATCTCCGTTCCCCGAACGAGCCGCGGCCGGCGCCAAGTATCGCCCCAACGACACCGACCGCACCTTCTCCGTCGACATTGACGGCAGCATTTCATCGTCAGCTCCCAACAGCCACCGTAAAAATGCGAGCCCTCACAGTTCGATTTGAATTGCTAATGGGGATTGCGTCCGCTAGATATAAACGACCTCATCGCCACATGCCAGATGATTGAGAATAATGCAACAAAGATGATTGCCCCGGCCTCCGTTAGCAAAAACCACAAAAGAATGAGCGCAACCTTGTACTCGATAAACCCGATGAACTTCAACGGGGATGTGTCCCATGTGACCTCTATTGTACTCGATGGCATGTAACCTACTCCTCGCGTTACCGTGGCGGGAAACCATTGACTGGCGATGCCGGTTTTCAGACTGACCGAGATATCTGAAACGCGCCCAATGGTATTAACCACTCCATATGCCACCAATGCAGCACCCAAACAACACAATAGCAATAGAATTGCAACCCCTATGACCTTGACTCTTCCCGGCTCAAAATAAAGCGGACCGCCACGCGACCTAGACGAAAATTGCCAGAGCAGCACCAACCCGGCATAGCAAAAATACAGCAGCGGCACCAAAGTTACTACAGTGAAAGCATAGTTTACAAAAACATCCACACTCCAGATGAGTCCAATTCCCATAAATATCGGAAAGCTTAATGCCGCGAACATTACCCCATAGAAAGCAAGATTTTTATTTATAAACACAATTATTTCCTTCCAGGATCCCTGGCGCTTCCCCACGCTCTCTCGTAATGCAACCTTCGGAGCACCTGGCGTCCGCGTCTTCACTCCAAGCAGAATCCTTCATCGCCTTCGATCAACACCCCACCGTGACTCGTACTGTCACCTACCCGGGCGACTTGTCTCGAGTCGGATTCAAAAGACGATGCGCCACCCGTAATGATCGCGCCACAACTGATCCTGTCGCCGGTCCCTGCCACCGCACGACCGTTGACGACCATGCCTGTCGAACCGCTCTCCACCACACCTTCACCATGTTCCGGGCACATATGTCGATGCCCGACCAGAACGACTGCTTTCATCGTCTCTCCGTCGATTCGTTGATGATCTCGGTTGTTGACATCACGCCGCTCCGGTAAACGGATCGCGACAAGAAGACTCAGTTGGTGCCGTCCGCGATTCGATGTCCATCTCAGCTGGCCATTTCACCTTTGGAGCAAGGAGGTACGCGATATTGAGTGTGCGCACGTTGTCGTCGTCGCGCGACGGATAATCCGATTTTGGCAACACGCCGGGGCCTTCCTGCATGTACGTGCAGATGTATGCCCACGCGGCTTCACCATCCCCTTTCGCTCCTAACTGGAACCGATCAATTACCTCGTTCGTCCGTGGCTTCACGACAGACAGCACCACACCCCACTTCATCGTATGACCGCCGTTGATCGCGCCTTGTTTTTGCCAGGCTTCGGCCCGAACGTCATCCCAATCGTAGGCAACCGCCCGGATCGGCCAACGAATGAATGGGTTCCACCACACTGCGTCGATTTCGTACACATACATCTTCCGGCGCAAACGGTTGAAACGCAGTGGCAAATCCCGCGGAGGAGAAATATCCGAACGGAGAGTGAAAAGCGCCACCCAAATACAAATCAAATCAACAAGAATCATCACTATTAATGTCGAATAATCACCATGAAAATCAACAACGCCGACGATCGACTCAATCATCAATGGCAAAAAAAATATATTCACCAGAAAAAATAAACCTCTGATCTTCATAAATGACCGAGGCAATTCCATGTAGACATCGTCCAGATGATTCACCGCGCAACCATCCAGGCTCGGTTCATCATTCGGAATATCATTCGGCTCCGGCAGGTCAGCTTGCCAACCGCGCGCAGGGGGATTAAGCTTGGGTCGAACTGCCATCACAACTGGTCCTTAGACGTAGCCTCAGCAAAGCCATATTCATCCATTCTATCCTTATAGAACCGCGCCGCGATCGACACAGAATTAATCTTGCTTCCGAGGTCAAGATAGACTTTCCCGGTCACTATTTTTTGATCTCCCAGCTCGGAAAATTTAGAAATATTAACCACCTGCGAATCGAGTCGGTAATCGGCCTTGCCGTTCGGTGGCGGCTGGATGTTCGCTAACAGCGCAATATTTTGCTGACCGCCTGTCACCACTTGTGCCCCGCCATCACGGCGGGTCACGGTTACGGTATAGGCATAAGCCGAATGTACAGGATCGAAATTCGGCATCACAATACGATAGTTCAGCGTTTGGACTCGGACCAATGCTTCGGCCTCACCCGGCAAAATTGGCGTATTGCTTACCGTCTGCCATTCACCTTCAAAACCGACATCAACACTGAACCCCAACAGCGCTGCATTCAATGTGGCCACTGCATCACCTGCCTGCTCCGGTGTTTTCCATGAAGCTAAGCGTCCTTTATTTATTCCAAACACGCACCGACGCACCCAAAGCTCAACAGGTGTCGCCTCTTGGGACTGCCCCCAATTGGTTAAACCGTATGCCAGAATTCCCAAAGCAACCGCAATTCCAAGCGGCCCCCAAAAAGCACTTTCTGCAGCAACGGCAGAAATTCCAAATAGCCCCGCTGCGATCGAGGCATTTCGAGACCGTCGGTATGCGGTCTCGGCACTACTATCCCCTTGCTTCGCCGCCCGCCTAGCCATCATCACACTCTGCGCCGCATCCACAAACGACAGCGCCGCGAACACACCCCCCGTTCCCGTCACCAGCTTTCCACCCACATCCGCCACATTCTTCAACGTCGCCACCGTCGCACGCGATCCTCCGCCCGCTCTCGCCGCCGTCCTCGCACCACTCGCAAACGCCTTCAGCGATACCCCCACCGTTTCCGTCACCGCCGCCAGCGCCCCGACCGATGCCGACCACGCTCCGATCGCCGCCTCCGGATACTTCGCTCCCACCTTCGTATTCACATCGTCCAGAGACTTTTTCAAACTGTCATAAGACAGATACAACGCCACTGCCGAGATCAGCAGGCTTTGCGGCCCCGATCTCCGGTGCATCGTCACCGCCGTGTTCCTCGTAAACTTCACCGCATCGGCGCTTTTCATCTTCACTGTCCCAAGGAGTTTCCTGGCCGCGGGATCAAACGCCTCCACGATCGACACGGAGCGCATCGACAGGCTACCAACCGCCAGCGCTTCGCCAACCGGCTTGCTCGCCAGGCCTTGCAAGGTCTTCTGTACGGATTCGGCACTGTCCATCGCCCAACCCGTCACCTTGATTACCGTATTTCTGAGCTTCGGATCCGGGATCGAAATCAAACCGCCCAGCAGCAACGAGCGCACTTTCTTGCCGCTGCTCGCCATTCCTTGATGCAGTGTCTCCGAAAGCTTCGACATGTATTCCGTCAGCGTCAGTTCCACCAGGAACCGCGTCGGCAACGTGCGCTCATACAGAAACTTGCAGCCAATATTCAAGTTCCGAACCCGCAGCGACACGTCATCGGACAGATTCCTCGACAGGCCGATCGCAGCACTGTTCACCGCCATCAGCAACACGCCGGCCGTGTGCTGGATCTTCGCCTGCAGGAATGCTTTGCCCACATCCTTGCTCTCGAACGCGTAGCGAATGGCCGTATACAACTTCCCGGAATCGTTCAGCTCGCCTGAGCTGGGCAACAGGTCGGCCAGGAAGTTTTTGTTCTTCGCCGCCAACGCCTTGTAGACCGGACTGTTCCGATCGTTCAGCCACGTTTCCCAACGCTTTTGTGTCTCGTCAATCAGTTGCGGTGGCTTCTTTGGATCCTTCGGATCGCGCTTCGCCGGCGCACCCGACGGGCCACCTGCTACACAGATGGCCATCATGTTCGCGTACGCATGCCACGATCCCGACTTCAGGTTCCCACCGTCGTAATCGTGCTCGCACTGGCGTATCCAGCTCTCCGACCCACACCAGCTAGCCCAGTGCTTGCCGAACGCATCGATCTGCGCTTCGTAGTGCTTGATCGCGTTGTCGTACTCGGTCTGAAACTTCTTGCGCGCCTTCTCGTCGTATTCACCCTCGAGCCGCTCGTGATAATCCTTCGTATTCTGTTTGGTGGTTTGCGCGGCAAACCGATCCATATCGACGGGTCACGCCACCGAGCAAGCCCCCCTTCACGTATCGCAACAAGACGACTCCGTTGGCGCCGTCCGCGATTCGATGTCCATCTCAGTGGGCCATTTCACCTTTGGAGCAAGGAGGTACGCGATATTGAGTGTGCGATCGTTGTTGTCGTCGCGCGACAGATAATCCGATGGTGGCAGCGCGCCGGGTCCTTCCTGCATATACGTGCAGATGTATGCCCACGCTGCTTCGCCATCCCCCTTCGCCCCCAATTGGAACCGATCAATTACCTCGTTCGTCCCCGCCTTCACGACCGACAACACCACGCCCCACTTCATCGTATGACCGCCGTTGATCGCGCCTTGTAGCTGCCACGCTTCGGCTCGGACATCGTTCCAGTCGTAAGCAACAGCACGGATCGGCCAGCGAATAAACGGGTTCCACCACACCACGTCGATTTCGTACACATACATCTTGCGACGCAAACGGTTGAACCGAAGCGGAAGATCACGTGGGGAAGATATATCTGGTCGAGACAAAACAAGTATGGACCACCCCCCAAACATCACAAGAAAAAAACCAATCGCAACAATCATCAAATTATTAAAATCGAAAAAAAAATCTCGCAAGCAAAAGTATGAAAATATAGCCAAAAATATACCAATCCAAAACATTACGCCTCGTACTACCATAAAGGAGCGCGGCAATTCGAGATAGACATCGTCCAGATGATTGGGCGCATAGCCATCTAGATTGGGCTCCTCATTCGGGACGTCATCCGGCTCGGGCAAGTCGGCCTGCCAGCCGCGCATAGGCGGGTTCAGCTTGGGTTGAGTCGTCACTGCAACTTATCCTGAGTCGTGGTTTCAGCAAAACCGTACGGATCCATACGGTCCTTATAGAATCGAGCGACGATCGATACGTCACGGATTTTGCTATCAGAAGTCAGATGAATTTTCCCGCTTACGATTTTTGGATCACCTGGCTTGGCGGGCGCGGGAGTGTTAGCTGCAAACGTACTGAGCTCGTAGTCAACTTTTCCATTCGGGGGCGGCTGGATGCGCGCCAGCGGCTCCATATTTTTCTGACCGGCCGTCAATACTTGCGCCCCGCCATCACGGCGGATCACGGTTACGGTATAGGCATAAGCTGAACGTAAAGGATCGAAATTCGGCATCACAATGCAAAAATTCAGCGTCCGGTGGCTCACCGTTACGGTATCAACATCTCCCATACCGCTCACCGTATCCCATTCGGGCTCGAAGCTCACATCGACACTGAACCCCAGCAGCGCTGCATTCAATGCGGCCACGGCATCACCTGCTTGCTCCGGAGTATTCCACGAGATTAATTTACCCTTATTATTACCGAACACGCATCGACGCACCCATTGCTCAACCGGCGTTGCCTCTTGTGACTGCCCCCATTTAGATACAGCGTAGGCCGCAATACCTAAGACCACCGCTAATCCTAGCGGCCCCAAGCCGAATACGGGGCCAAGGAACGCGCTCCCCGAGTAAACAGCGTAAGCACCGAATCCACCGGCTAACGCAGAAGCAAATGCAGATACTCTATATGCGTACTTCGACCATTCATCTCCTTGTCTTTCCACTCGCCCGGCTGCCATCATGCTCTGCGCCGCATCCACAAACGACAGCGCCGCGAACACAACCCCCGTTCCCGTCAACAGCTTCCCACCCACATCCGCCACATTCTTCAACGTCGCCACCGTCGCACGCGATCCTCCACCCGCTCTCGCCGCCGTCCTCGCGCCACTCGCAAACGCCTTCAGCGATACCCCCACCGTTTCCGTCACCGCCGCCAGCGCCCCGACCGATGCCGACCGCGCTCCGATCGCCGCCTCCGGATACTTCGCTCCCACCTTCGTATTCACATCGTCCAGAGACTTTTTCAAACTGTCATAAGACAGATACAACGCCACTGCCGAGATCAGCAGGCTTTGCGGCCCCGATCTCCGGTGCATCGTCACCGCCGTGTTCCTCGTAAACTTCACCGCATCGGCGCTTTTCATCTTCACTGTCCCAAGGAATTTCCTGGCCGCGGGATCAAACGCCTCCACGATCGACACGGAGCGCATCGACAGGCTACCAACCGCTAGCGCTTCGCCAACCGGCTTGCTCGCCAGGCCTTGCAAGGTCTTCTGTACGGATTCGGCACTGTCCATCGCCCAACCCGTCACCTTGATTACCGTATTTCTGAGCTTCGGATCCGGGATCGAAATCAAACCGCCCAGCAGCAACGAGCGCACTTTCTTGCCGCTGCTCGCCATTCCTTGATGCAGTGTCTCCGAAAGCTTCGACATGTATTCCGTCAGCGTCAGCTCCACCAGGAACCGCGTCGGCAACGTGCGCTCATACAGAAACTTGCAGCCAATATTCAAGTTCCGAACCCGCAGCGACACGTCATCGGACAGATTCCTCGACAGGCCGATCGCAGCGCTATTCACCGCCGTCAGCAACACGCCGGCCGTGTGCTGGATCTTCACCTGCAGGAATGCTTCGCCCACATCCTTGCTCTCGAACGCGTAGCGAATGGCCGTATACAACTTCCCGGAATCGTTCAGCTCGCCTGAGCTGGGCAACAGGTCGGCCAGGAAGTTTTTGTTCTTCGCCGCCAACGCCTTGTAGACCGGACTGTTCCGATCGTTCAGCCACGTTTCCCAACGCTTTTGTGTCTCGTCAATCAGTTGCGGTGGCTTCTTCGGATCCTTCGGATCGAGCTTCGCTGGCGCGCCCGACGGGCCACCTGCTACACAGATGGCCATCATGTTCGCGTACGCATGCCACGATCCCGACTTCAGGTTCCCACCGTCGTAATCGTGCTCGCACTGGCGTATCCAGCTCTCCGACCCGCACCAGCTAGCCCAGTGTTTGCCGAACGCATCGATTTGCGCCTCGTAGTGCTTGATCGCGTTGTCGTACTCGGCCTGAAACTTCTTGCGCGCCTTCTCGTCGTATTCGCCCTCGAGGCGCTCGTGATAATCCTTCGTATTCTGTTTGGTGGTTTGCGCGGCAAACCGATCCATATCGACGGGCGGCAATGCGGCCTTGTTCCCCAGCACCGGATTTGCGTTCCAGTCCTTGACCCGTTTGACCTCTGCCTGCGCCGCGGCCTTCCCCTCCTGCTGCGCCCACCCCGCCTCTACCTTCTTCAGTTCCAGCAATGCCTGGGACGTAAAGAGGCGGTACTGCCTCATGGGATCGGCCGCATACTCCTGAAGCGCCCGCATCCAGCACATGCGCAAGCTGTTGTACTCCTGCACCATCCCGACCGGATCCGGCAGGATCAATACGGGCACACCTTTCCGGAATTGATATTTCGCAATGCTCGACGTCACGAACGCCTGCATTGCCGCCGCCCGGTGCGCGCGCGCATAAAACCCATGCGCACTCTGGAAATCCACCGAATCCGGCACGAACTCCCAGACCTTCGAACCAAGTTCCGCTATCTGCGTCAGCCCCATCGCCTTGCTGTCGGCATCGCTCCCGGCGTTCGACGGATCCGCTTTCAGCTTCGCGATGTCGTAGGTCGAAAAACGTGACATCGGCGACTTGCCGGTACGGTATGCGTCCAGCACTTCCTTCGGCCACGGATCGTTCGCGAATGCAACTTGCGCCTTTTTGAAACCGGCTCCGATGTTCAGAAATGCCGCCGCTACTTCGTCGCCGTTGCTGATGCAGCTTTCCGGAAGCGGCGGGATGGCGCCATCCGCATCGAAAGGGGGCGATTGCAGCGGATCGAACTGGCGCAGCGCGCCCTGATAGGTCACCTGATATGCCTGCCAGACCTTGCCGTCGAGCAGCACATACACATAGCCCGCACGCAGCATCCGCAACGATTCATTGAAGCCAGACGCTTCCATCGACATCGGGCGCTTGCCAAGAATCGGCGTCACTGCCTTGCGCAATGGCAAAATCGGAATGCCGGTACGCTTGCATGACTTGCATCGGGTGGGATCGCATTGCGCGGTCTGCTTCGCGCATTCGTTCAGTTGAGCGGAGACCGCCATAATTCCTTTTCCTTATCGCCGGGCGGACAGGATCTGCGCCCATGTCGTATCGCTGAAACGGTCGAATTGATCCGCAAGCGGCGTGCCCGTCGACACAACGTGATGAATCGCCTCACGGACGATCGAGTAGCCGTCGAGTCGCGGATGAAGGTTCAGTCGGTGCAGCGCGAACACAAGCTGGTTCTCGAGCGTATTCAATCCCCACGCGCGTGCATCCTGCAACTCACGCCATGCACTCAACGCCGCGCCTGGCGGCAATTTCCGACTCGCCCCTCTGGCGGGCGCATAACTCAGCGGCAACGACAAAGACGCACGCCATCCAGCCAGGATGCGGACAACCAACGGGACATCGCCTTGTACGGTAAGACTGTTGATCGACACTGGGTACTCATCGCCGAGCCGCTTCGTCGTCTCCCGAATTTCACCGTCGGCGGACGGGTACAGCCAGCGATTGACCGGTCCAAGCCACGTTGCAGCCTCATCGGGAGCCAGCGCTGCCAGCAGTTCGTGACGTATCGGCTCGAACAGGGGGACAAACGCCGTTTCGTCGCCATGATCGATAACGCAACGTTGAGCGATATCGAGCGTCAGCAATTCCGGTGCCGCCGCGCTACTCAGCCAACCGCACACATAGCGTTTGTCGTTGCCTGCTTCCAACTCGGCATAGCTCAGCGACGCATCGAGCAGGTCAGAATCCGGCGTCGCGCCAGGTAAGGCCAACGTCACGAGGCGTGGACAATGATCGGGCGCATAGGCCAGGTCGGCACGCTCGATCAATGTCACAGCCGCATCACCCAGCGTGTCGCAAATATTCGGCAAGCTGATCGGGCTGTAACCCGCGCCGCTCGCGAGCGGATCGACCAGCAGGTAAAAATGGTCGGTATCACGATGTGCAGCAGTCAGTCTTTCGCGATTCGATGGCACATTCATCGTGTGCTCTCCGAGCAGTTGGCCAGTCGGCCCGGCGACGGCGTACCGCTCATGCTCAACCCGTTACCTGCGCCGCTCGACCGCGTCACCGGGCCCTTCAGCTTGATCGCTACTCCTTCGATGGTCACGCCACTCGCATCGATGGTGATCGTGCCGCCCGGCCCCTTGATCACGAAGCGATCCGCTGCACTCATCTCGATCATCCGCGTCGTCTGGGTAATGCGTTGTCCCACCTGAAGCCTGTACTGGCCCTGCACGGTATGCTCCGCATTGCCCCCCGTTTCGGTGGTGTGGTTCGCACCGATCCGGTCTCGCCTATGGTTCCCCACGCTCTCCGTGCGATCCGAGCCGATCTCGACCACCTGGTTGTTGCCGATCTTCAGCAGGTCGTTGTTGCCGATCGTGTGCGAACGGTTCTCGTTGATGTCGACCTGCTCGTTATTGCCGACCGTCTCGCGGCGATCGTGGCCGACCGTCGTGGTTTCGTCGTGCTCGATCGACTTTCTCCGATCATGCTCAACGGTGTGCGATTCGTCGTGCTCGACCTCCGTCCGCAGATCCTTCTCCGCGTGAATCCACAACTCCTCTTCGCCCTTCTTGTCCTCGAAGCGGATCGCATTCGCGTTCTCGTAACCGCCGTCCTTCGTCGAACGCGTCAGCGTCCCGCTCTGCGTCGCGTGCTCCGGTAACGCCCACGGCGGCATCGACATCGCGTTATAGACCCGGCCCGTCACGATCGGCCTGTCCGGATCCCCGTTCTCGAAGTCCACGATCACTTCGCTGCCCACCCGCGGCACGTGGATCGACCCGTAGTTCTGACCCGCCCACGGATACGCCACCCGCACCCAGCACGACGACGTATGGTCCATCGCCGCCGAACGGTCCCAGTGGAATTTCAGCTTCACCTGTCCATACTGGTTCGTCCAGATCTCGCTGCCCGCCGCACCCGTCACCATCGCCGTCTGCGGGCCCGTCGTGCGCGGCTTCTTCACCGTGCGGGCCGGCCGGTACATCACCGTCCTCGGCTGAACCACGAACTCCGTCTCGAACCCGCTCTGCCCCTGGCCGCTCACGTCGCCGATCTCCGTGGCCCGGATGCTCGATGCGATCACCAGATACGCCCGATTTGCATCACTCTGCGGGTAATTCGCCAGCGTGAACACCGTCCCGCATACCACGTTGCGCACATTCCCCTGGCCATACGCCCGATCGCCCCGCGCATGCAACTCCTGAATCCGGATCCGCGCGAACTGCTCGCCTTCCTGCTTCTCCGCGTAGTCGCCCGGCCACTCGTAGCGCTCGATGTCGTTCAGCGCCGTGCCTTGCGGCAACTGGCGAGTCACGCTCAGCCTAGCCTTGGGTTGGTGGAAATCGTAGTCGTCCGTCGTCCACACCCCTGCCTGCAAGCTCCGCGATACGTCGAACCGGCTCACGTGCTCCTGATCGATGCGCTGGCCCGGCGGGTAGTACGGTAGCGTCCGATACGCCTCGCTCTCCACCGGTCGATGCGCACTCACGCTGTCGACCAGCACCATCCGGTGGAACCCGTTCGTGTGCTCGAAGAACCAGTAGATGCCGTGCTCCTGCATCAGCCGTTGAATGAAGTCGAGATCCGTCTCGCCGTACTGCACCTGATACGCCAGCTTCGAATACCTCTCGCCCAGCCGCTTGTCGTACGAGTACACGTAGTGGCTCTTGAGCACCTCGTCGATGATCTCGATCACCGTCTTGTTCTGGAAGATCCGGTAGTCCGTGCGCTCCGCCGCCAGCGCAATCCACGGCTTGAGCTTGAGTTCGTATCGCCCACGGCGGTTGTCCTGGCCGAGGTAGCGTGCCTCGAACACCAGCCCGCCGATCTCGCGTTCGCCCGCACCAATGTTCGCCCGGCCGGCGTTGCCTGCCAGCCCCGCGGCATACGTGCCCATCCCGTCCAACTGGATCACCACCGTCAGTTCCTTACCGATCATCGACCGCAGATCGAGGTTGGCAGCTTCGGCTTCCGCTACGAACGGCGCCGAGGGCGTCACCAACTCCAGTGTGTAGGTGTAGACCTCGGAAAACGCCTCCTGTCCGTGAATCGCGCGCAACTCCAGCAGCGGTTCGTCCCGAGACGATCTCGGCAGTGCAACGCCCCTGACTGAAATCGTGCGACTGGAAGTGAAGCTCAACATGACTACCCTCGTGATTGGCCGCCAACCGGCGGCCTCTTTGATCAAGTTGAAATGGCACCGCTGTTCAGGCGACGCCACGCATCCCCATGCGCACCGGCCATCGCATGACAGCACCACGCTGCACGGACACAAGGCTGGTCTGGATAAACGAGTGTCCCGATACGCATCGCGCCAGGTAGTGATCCAGAATCAAGCCGAACAGATAGGGGCTGACGCCATCGAAACCCCTTTCGTCGACAGTGAGCTCGACTGCCAGGCCACGACCGAACCGAAGCGGGCCATTGCCAGGCAAATTTCTGGTGATGGCGCTGACGTTGACGCCGACGAGATTGTCGATTTGACGTTGCTGACGCGTGTTATCGGGAGACACGAACAGGCCCAGCGCCTCACGCAAGCTGCGAGCCGAATCGTCAGCGTGCGCGCCCATCAATGCCTCGCAATCAAAGCTCAGTTGCCGGATCAAATCCCACGCGACGTCACGGTGTGCCAGCGGTGGCCGATGGGGCGAAGGCGGATAGACGAGCGCAGCGCCCTCAATCGGCATCGAAATGTCCGGCTTGAGCCCGCGTCCGCCGTTGCGATCGAAGAGGATCGGCAGATCGCCGTTGGTCAACCATACGTGGGCAGACGCACAGCTCATGTGCTCGGGGTATGGCCGATCGTCCTCGTCGACAAGCGACACGTAGCATTCGGTACTTGAATGCGGTGTAAGCGTTCCATAGCGTCTCACGGTATTCGAACGCACGAATTGCTCACGCCTGATTCTGTAGTACCGCCCATGTCCGCCCTCGTCCCGCGGCAACATCGCATCGCGCGGCATGAATTCCTGCCGCTCCGCGTCTTCATCGACCTTCGCGTAAAAACGATCGATTGAAAACACCTCGTAGTCCATCGGATTCAACGGAACCGGACGCAACAGCACTTCCGTGTTGCCGGATGTCAGCTCGATCGAGTCGGCGGTGTGCGGGAAAAGATTGATGACCGGCGTACAGAAGAGCGAGAAGCATCGAGCGCTGACATGATTCGCCAGCTCGCCAGCCGTTTGATCGAACAACACGACGATTTCGGCTTCGCGCCCACGAACCGAGGCAAGCCCTTTCTTCAGATTCGTCAACGTAAAGAAGTAAAAGCGGGCCGGACAGGTAAAGAACTCATGAAGCAGGTTATGCCCGTGGAACCTGGGTGAAGTCAGCGGCAACAGCCCCTGCCCTGGCTCCAGCCCTTCGTGCACGATTGCACCTTCACGGACGGCATGAAACGACGCGCCCGGCGTACTGAACTCTCCCGGCTCGCCTGTGATCGTTGCTACGCCTGCTGCATGGATCAATTCGTACAGCTTCGACGCGATCGACTCGTCGCCGGGCAAGTACACGGACAGGCGATCCAGTCCTCCCAACTCCGCCATGTTGCGCCGGTTGGTCGTGCGGATTCTCAAACGCAGCGCCCCCTTCACCTGCCTGTCAAACGGCACCCAACGGTGCAACATCGGAATATCGAGCGGAATGCCCGTCAACTTCGCATCGACGATCTCGAGGGGATAAAGCGTGACATCCTGGCTGGATGTAAACACACAGGGCGTTTGTTCTCCATCCGGGACCTCGCCCGCAAACCGAGTACCGCGCTCAACCACAAATCCATCTGTCAGGTCGCCCTCCCTGGCAGCCGGGAGCAATCGTGCGACTGACATCGATGGCGTCGGTGCCATGAAGTTCGGGTAGACGGTTTCAAGAAAGCGCTCGGAAAACTCCGGAAACCGCGCATCGATCTTGATCTGCATTCGCGCAGCCGCGAAACTTGCCGACTGAATCAGGCGCTCGACATAGGGATCGCCGATCTCGCCAGCCTGCATGCCCAGCCTCCGCGCAATCTTCGGATGCGCGTCAGCGAACTCTGCCGCGAGTTCCTTGAAATAGAGCAGCTCCTGGTTGTACGCAGCAAGAAGACGAGGATCCATGACGTAAGCAGTTCGTACTTCCAGGTTATCGATTCGACGCGCAGTTCGTCAGCATTCCGTCAGATGTTATCCGCAATGGACATCTCAAAAAACACCCTGGCTACCTATCCATAAAAAGACGCGATCACAGTGCATGCGACTCAATTCAGGCGGTTCTGATTCCCATCGCGCATCAATCAGACACGGTCACCTCGATACGACGATTTCTGGCACGGCCCTGGGCCGTGTCGTTGTCTGCCAAAGGATCCGTATCGCCCTTTCCAACAACTTCAACGCGTTTCACAGGCACGCCCGCCGCGACAAGAATCTGCGCGACCTGCCTGGCCCGCACCTCCGAAAGGGCCTGATTCGATCCCTGTCGAGCCTGATTGACGGGCATGTTGTCCGCGTATCCTTCCACCAATACGTTCGCATCGCTAATCGATTCGGCAATTTCCCGTCCCGTCAGCGCCACGACGGAAGCGCCCCATGGCGCCACGGCCGAATCACCGGATACGAACATCCCTCCGAATCGGATCGTCAATGCATTTCTTCCGGCATCGCGGATCAATTCGACGTTCCCTGCAACGATTTCATCCCTAAGCCGGCTCTCGAGTTGCCCGGCCAGCGAATCCAGCGCGAATCCGCCGCGCCGCTCACGCATGCCGCGCATCCAATGCTCCACTCCCGCATATCCCCCGGCCCCCAGAAGCAATGCGCCGGCAAGCCCTCCGATGATCCACCTGCGGGACCGACGCACGGCGGGCTGACATGACCAAGGCTCAGCCACCGGTCTTGCCCAACCGACAGGTACAGCATCGCGATCCGCACCAAGTCCGCCCGTCACCACTACATCGCGTATCCGCTCGTGAATGGCCTGGAGCTGCTGCCGGCCGTCACTCTCAAAACGAAAGCGTCCCTGAAAGCCCTGATTGAGTACCCCCTGAAACACCTCGATCAGATCGAGGTGTTCGCGAGGATCGGACATTGCCTCTTCGATCAGCTGGAACACGCGATCGCCACCTTGGCGATCGTGTCCCAACGCTACCGCCAGACCGTTCGCCTGCCAGTCAAATCCGTTGTTTTTCTCCGCCCCCCAATTCGCCTGCACGGCGGCCTCATCGTGCGCCGAACACAGGCAATAACTCGCGCACCTGACATGCTCGGGTCGAAGCCGAAGTTCACCGCATACGCGAGCAAACATCCTCAGCTCGGATTCCAGCCATTGGCGTCGCCAAGCAATACCGTCGACCTCGAGTCGATCAGGCATATCCGCCAATGCTTGCAACAGCGTACGTGCC
Source organism: Burkholderia sp. D-99 (assembly GCF_011605345.1). Lineage (GTDB taxonomy): Bacteria > Pseudomonadota > Gammaproteobacteria > Burkholderiales > Burkholderiaceae > Burkholderia. Next base: position 86,551 of record NZ_JAAOXM010000001.1, on the reverse strand, counting down.
GCTTCGAGCAACGGATTGACGGCTTGTTCCGCTGCCCTTAGCCGCACGGCAAACGACGGTTTCTGCATGCTTGCGCGGTTTACCTTATGTTCAAGCGACAAAGCCATTCTTCCCGTTCCCGTGATCAGTGAGATCCGTCGACCAACGGAACCGGAACGGCACCGCGCGGCAATCCGGCCGGCGGGCCGCTGTCCGCCAGGTTGAACATCGGCATCGTCGTGGGACACCGGAATGTCTGGAGGACATCGCTTGTAAGCGGATTCGCGACACTCCCGGCGCTCGTGATGTCGAGCACTGCCCTGCGGCCGTCAAAATCCAGGGCGACACGGGTACGACCGGCCGTTGCCGCTTCGACAACCTGCCCTTTCTGCAGCAATCGCATCAATGCCCAGGGGCCGTCCGTCGCAATCGTCGACGTGTCGGGCTGAATCCGCGGGCTGGCCGTGATTTCGGCATGCACCCCGCCGCGCGGCCCCGGCCACGACACCGCAAACGGCGCGACCGGGCCATGTCGGTAGAGCGTTGTCTGGCCGTCGATGTCGAGCGACAGGCTCGCGACGGTCGGATCTAGCTCCGGAATCCGGATGTCGGCCTTCCACGACAGTTGCTTGTACCCGGGATCGTTGAAAAACGTGTCGCGGATCGCCTTCGCATGTTCGAACGGCTCCAGATCCGGCCCCTGCACCGGCTCGGTTGCGCCCGGCAACGTTCGGTAGCGCCAGGGCTTGGCCGACGTATCGACGAACGGCGCGAGCGTCTTCACGAAGAAATCGTCGATGACGCCGCCTTGCGCGAATACCCGCGTGAAGTCGTCGATACTGACGTCGCGCTTGCTGTTCGGCGAAAACGGATAGTTGCCCTCGATAGTGAGCCGGCACGCATCGCCGACCAATGCCTGCATCTGGCGCGACAGCAGTTGTCCGATACCCTGATTGACTTCGCGCGAACCGCTGACGGCAAGCTGGCGCAACACCGCGCGAAACGGCGCCGGCATTGTGTCCGCCGCCATCTTCAGCTTTGCCGACGTATCGTTCGCCGGCGGCATGCTGTTGTTCGACAAGGCGTTGTCGGAAATGGTCAGCGCCGTGTAGTAATCGTTCAGTAGGTTCGTGACGTCGTCGAGGCCCGTCTTGCCAGCCTGGGTGGCCGTAGCTTGCGTGCCATCCTGAGTCTCGGCGTTGCCGGTCACTACCTCACGCAGCGCGGCAAAATGCGCGTCCACAAGTTCGCGTTCCACACGTTCGGTCGCGCGAATGCCAAGCGCCTTGTCCGCTTTCTGACCGATCTGATCAGCCGCCTTCTGAAACAGCGATCCACCCTGACCGGAAGCGGCTTGCGTAAGTGTCGTTTCGCGCACTGCCGCCCGCGCAAGCCGGACAAGCGGCGAATCCGGTGCCGCAAATCGGCGCAGCACCTGGAGATCGAATGCGATGCTCGTGCCGCTCACCGTCCGGATGTCGTTCAGAAACGCATCCCATTGCTGTGCATACTCAGCCAGATACTCGCGACGAACTGCATCCGTCAATGCATCGTCGGCCCCGATTGCGTTGTTCACGATCTCAATCGTTTTTTTTTGAGCCTCGTCCAGGTACGCACGTCCCATGACCCAGGCGTCGTCGTCACGGGCGATCTGCACGAACTCCGGCAACCGCTTGTCGAACAGATTCCGGTAACCGTCGAACGTGAACAGGCCGGGTACACCGCGTGAAAGAGGCTGCCCGCTCGCCCTGGTAAATACCGTGCCGGCCTGGGGGCCGACCGCACGGAGCAGCGTGAACTCGTCCGGAGCTTCCTTCAGCATTGCCGCTTTTGCGCGCTGGTACAGGCGATCCGTCGCATTGCTGCCGTCGAGAAATGCCCGGATCTGCTGAATCAGCGCATCGTTGCGAATCAGCGGTGACTGGACAATGCGGTCGCCCGAGAAAAGCCGCTGGACATGGTCGATCATCGAGGCCCGGCCGCCGAACGCCGCCGCGCTGTCCGTTCGCGCCCAATCGTCCAGCACCCACGCCTTGATGTCCGTAGCGTTGTACTTGTTGCTGTCATACAGCATCAGGTACACACGCAATGTGTCATAAGCCGCCTTCGCATCCTTGCCGGCAATCGCGCCGGACATCACATCCTCCATGCGCCGCACGATGTGCGGCAGCAACAGGTTGTCCTCCAGCGCGTCGTAGGTGCGATCGCTTTCCTTCGCGATATCCGCAGGCGTATAGAGACCGTAGCGCCACGTGATGCCAGGACTGGGCAAATCCAGATTGGGGACCGTGGGCAAGTAGTGTGCCTCGGTCAGCACATCGGGCACGACTTCGGGCTTCGGGTCCTTGTAGAACTGAGTGACGCGCGTCGCCAGCGCCGCCACCTTGCGCCCGATTGCATCGAGGTAGTCGCTGTTGTGCCCGAAGCTCCCGCGCAGACCAAGCGCGAACCACACGAACAGCAGCAACGCAAGCGCGTGGCCAATCAGGCGCAGCAGCCGATATCGATATTCCCACCGCAGGTTGGGACTGACGAGATGCGCCTCTGGAAACACGACGCGAGTCAGTACGTCGTTCAGGAAGAAGCTCCGATTGCCGTCGCCGTCACCGGATCTGCCTTGCCATTGTTTAGGCGCAAGACGTTGAACGATCGTGTCGCGCTCCGCTGCGACTGGACTTCCAGCCTGCCGCGCACTCGTGAAATAGACACCCCGAAGGCTCGAATGAAGCTGCGTGCTGTCATAGCGCGAATCAAGGAACACACGATCGATCAGGTCGACCAGCGGTTCGATCAGCGCCGAAAACTCCTCCGGCAGCACGATGAGCTGGCGATTTTTCCTGGCCTCGTTTTCATCCTGCAGGCGTGTGTGAACCATGTTCGACAATTGGCCCGCCAGTTGAGTCAGCTCATCCTGACAACGAGCACGCAAACCCTCCTTCTCAACCGCCTCCTTGCTCTGCGGAAGAGTAAAGCCCCAAACCTGCGCGCGGCTCTCGGCCGTCAACGCACCGAAATACTCGGGAAATCCCGTCAAGCGGTCCATCTTGGTCACGAGCAGGTAGACGGGAAAGCGGATCCCCAGCGTCTGACGTAATTCCGCGAGCCGCGCCCGCAGCGCAGACGCTTCAGCAATACGCTCCTGTTCATCCGCGCTCGCCAACGTGGTCAGATCGATGTTCAGTAGTGCTCCGTTGATTGGTGCGCGAGGTCGATGTCGACGCAGCATACCGAGAAAGCCCAACCACTCGGCGCGGTCGAGCGATTCTCGCCATTCACGTGTACCGGTCCGAAACCGAAAGACATTCCCGCTTGACGTCGCCCCTGCTGCGGCCTGCGTGGTCGGCGCCTTGTCCTCTCCGGCCGCTTTTGTCTCGTCACCGTCTCTGGCCGTCTGCGGATCCGGCTGATCAATCGGCAGGTCCAGCTCGGTTGCCGGCGATGTACCGTGACGCGTGTAGTAGCCGGTCGTATCGATCAGCACCGCTTCATTGGTAAACCACCAATCCACGACATTCGCATCGCGAGCCGAGACAGCGGCCGCACGTTGCATCTGTTCTGCGATCGGGAACGACAAACCACCATTGAGCAACGCACTCGTCTTACCCGTACCTTTTGAGCCCAGCGTGATATACCACGGCAGTTCGTACAGGTAACGCTTTCCCTGAAACAGCTTGCCCATCCCTCTCGCACCAGTGCGCATCGACTTCAGTCGCGCCATCGCACTAGTGACAACGGCGTCGACCTTCTGTAGCCGTCGCGCGGCGGGTGACTGCTCCTTCTTGCGGCCGAAGTGCAGCATTTTCTTCAGGAACGCCTCGTCCTCTTGCGCGCGCTGCCAGAGCCGGAACATCCAGTGGACACCGAAGACGATCACCACCACCGCAATTGCGACGAGCCGAACGGAAGCCGGCTCGAACGGCGAGGTTTGACCGAACGACAACAAGGGCGATGCGTACCAGATCAGCAGACACGTCAATGCAACGAATACGATGCGCGTCGACCGATCCGCAAGCCAGAGCAACACGCCGACGAGCAACAGACTGATCAGCAGCACACGCATGCTGGCGCCGGCAAGCGGCTTGAGTCCGTCGAACGAAAAAAACGGCCCGACGAACCAGATGACCAGCGCTGCGACGACCAGCGCGAGAATCCCGAGAAACTGCCGGGACGCGAGAAACAAACGAAACTTCTTCATATGCGATTCCGGAAACGGACCCTGCACTATTGCGCGACGATGATCTCGACACGCCGGTTCTGCGCGCGCCCCTGGGCTGTACGGTTGTCACCGGTCGGATCGGCGTCGCCCTTGCCGAACACCTCCAGACGTCCCGCGGGGACGCCGGCCGACTGCAACATCTGCATGACCTGCGTTGCCCGCTCCTCCGACAACGCCTCGTTCGACGGGAACTGGCGGCTGCGGATCGGCACGTTGTCCGTGTAACCGAGCACGGTGACCTTGCCCTGCACCTTCACGATTTCACCGGCGATCTTCGCGATAAGCGGCGCCATCGCCGCCTTGATCGTGACGCTTCCGGGCGGGAACATCGCATCTCCCTGGAACGTCACCGCGCTGTGACGCGCGTCCTCGTCGACACCGACCGTGCCCGCTGCAATCTCGTCCTTGAGGAGCTGTTTCAGATGCAATTTCGGGGCTGCCGGTGGCGGCGTCATTCGACCTATCTCGACGATCTGCTTCTGTACCGAAGCGCTCCGGCTCATCAACTCATACTTGAACCAGCCGAAGAACGCGAGCAGGATGACCGACAGGAACGCGACACTGATCCATACCGGAAAATCGTACAAAGACAGCCGCTTGCCTTGCGCGTCAGATTGCCAATGCGGCGACAGCTTCGCGGGCACCGATCCGCGCCGCACGGCGATTTCGTTATAGAGTCGCTGACGAATCACTTCATGCTTTCGTTTGCCGTTCGCTTCGTGCCGGTAACGTCCTTCGAAACCGAGACTGAGAATCTCGTACACGACTTCCAGCAGATGCAGGTGCTCCACTGGCTCATTGAGCAGTCGGGCGATCAACAGGTAGACCTTGTCTCCGCCATGGCGATCCTCATGGAACGTCGTGGCGAGTCCGTCCTTGATCCACTGGATGCCGAACGAGCCCTCTTTCCCCCACTCGGTCCGCCCAGCGGCCTCGTCGAGCGCCGTGCAAAGGCAATACCGGGCACCGATCATATGATCGCGTCGAACGTTGGCCTGCTCGCACAGCTTCTGGAAGATACGTACCTCATGCGTGAGAAGGTCGTGCAGCACGAACGTCTCATCCGCAGCGAGATGATTCGGCATCTCGGCGAGCGCTCGAAGAAGTGGCCATGCCGCTTCACGCAGCGGATTTGTCGCCCGCTCGACAGCGGCCAGGCGTTCGCGAAATGGAATGCCGGATCCACTGCGCGCATTCGATTCGCGAACGATGGAATCAGGTGCATCAACGTTGTCGGACAGGGTCGTTCCGGTAGATTGGTTGCTCATGGCGATACGTCGCAGATCGCGATTCCAGAATTCAGAAGGAGCCGTTCGTCACTCACGCGCGCACCCCCCACAGTTCGAGCCTGAGCGAAGGAAACTCCCCCGCCACATGCAACCCGATCCCGCCGTGGCGCACCACCTCCTCCCACAGCGCCCCGCCCTGCGTCAGCTCGTAATAGATGTATCCCGCGTTGAACGGAATCTGCCGCGGCGGCACCGGCAGGACCTGCATGCCGATACCCGGCAAATGACTGCGCACCAGGCTCGGCAGTTTTTCCGACGGCCCCGCCTTCGCCTGCGCGAGAAACTGCTGCCGCAGCACATCGGGCGGCATCGCCGCATTCACGGCCAGCACCAGCGAAGCGAAACCTTGCATATCCACCGGATCGACCACCGCATTGCGCATGCCATGCCCCTGATCCTCGAGCGCGATGCTTTGCGCGCTCCGCACCAGCACGGCATTGAGCAGCCGATGCGTATCGTCGACCACCGGCTTCAGGCAAAGATGCGGCGTCGTATGCTGATAAGGCGGATGTGTCTCGAGCGGACGGCGCGTATCCGTGCGCAGATGGGTCGACAGTTCCCCCGCCATCGCGATCAGCAGCGTGTACACATCCGCAGGCGACGTGGTCGGCACGCGCAGCATGTGCTGCAGCAACGGCTCATACCGGTTCAGGATCTGCAACAGCAGGTAGTCCGTGACAGTCGCCGCACTCGCGGTCGTTTCGTCGGTGCCGGCCAGCCGCTGCGACAGCGCATTCGCGCGCAAGTGAGCGAGATCGTGGATCTTCGTGACCCAGCTCGTCAGCAGATCGCTCGCGCCATAGCCCGACACCGGCGGCACGATCGTGTCATCCAGTTCGATGCTGCCGTCCGCGCGAATGGTCTTCACACTCGTCAGCGCCAGGCCGATCCACGCACTGCCCAGCTCCTTCTCGGGCACCAGGCGTAGCCGGAGGTTCGACAGCTGGACGGACTCGGGCGCCAGCCCGACCGAATTCGAGTCGCGCAGCTCGGTATCGAACACCTGGTAGCGCGCCATCGAATCCGCCGTGTTCTCGAACGTCGTTTCCTCGCAGTTCGGCAAGCGCACCGGCACGGCCAGATAGATCACCTGATCGAGATGTTCCGGACGGATCGTCAACGGCGGCGGCAGCGGTGTATTGCCCGGCGCATCGAACGGCGTGCCGTCAGCGAACACGCCGGCGGCCGACTTGACGATCACCTTCCCGAGCGCGAGCGATTCAAGATCGAGCCCGTAATGCACGAAGCCGAAGAAAAACGGCGACAGCGGCGCCGTACGCATGTGCGCGTACTTCTCGAAATAGCGTTCCTGTTGCTGGAACAGTTGCGGTCTGAAAAACAACCCTTCCTGCCAGGCGACCTTGGCGTACCAGCTCATACGTATCGTCCGTTGTGTTGCGCGACGTGTTTCATTTCTTCTTCGCTTCGTCGATCCTGACAGCCTTGGCCTCGAGATCGACAGTCAGTTTCAGCTTCGGTGTAAAGCGGTACCACGCCTTGTCGGGCGCGACCGGCATCGTGTAGACCGACCGCCACACCGCGTTCGGCAGGTCGCGATAGGCCGCGATCACGCCGATGGCGGTCGTTTCCGGATCGGGCCGCCGGACGACTTTCCGATGCTCGCCGGGCCGCAACTGGAATTCGTCGCGCTTGACGACGTCGTCGGCCAGCACCGTCTTCTCCTGTTTCTCCAACGTGAAGAAATCCGCCGCCTCGAATGCGTTGTCGTTCTTCAGCTCGTAGAGGCGCACCACGATCGGCGCCGCCCGCCCGCGATCATCCGGATTCACGTCGGATGCCGCGTTGACGGTCAGTTCGAGCCGAATCGGCTCCTTCGGCTTCGGTTCGCCACTCGCACAGGCCGAAAGCAGCACGACGGCGGCGCACGAAGCGGCTGTCAAAATCGAACGCATGCAGAATTCACCTCATGAACCGCGAAATGCGTCGCGCGCGGAGAACACGAATGCCCTGTCGCGCGCGACACACCGCACTTACGCTTCCTTGTTGCCCTTGATGTCGAAGCTCGCCGTGACGGCGCCGCCGCTACCGCCCTGCGCGTTCTGCACGACATACTCCTGCTTGACCTTCGAGAACGACAGCGACACCGTCTCTCGGCTCTTCTCTTCGCCGGCCTTGCTGCCCGACGGCTTCACGCGCGTGACGATCACGTCGCTCATCGTGAGCTTCAGGTACTCGAGCGGGTTGCCACCGGCCTTGCGCATCACCAGCACAGCCTGGTCGATGTGCTTGCCCGTCAGCGCGTACTTCATCAGGTTCGGGCTCGCGCGATCGATGTTGTGTTCGAACGTGAGGTCCTTGACGGTCGCCTTCCCGGCGCCGCCGCCGCTACCCGAATGCATCGACGATTCCTGCAGGATTTCCCAGTCCCAGTTCAGGATCTCGATCTCGTCCTTGTGCTTGTCGTCGAGCGATTCGCCGTTGATGCCGTCGATCTTCAGAAAAATGTCCTGTGACATGCGTAGCACTCCTCTTATTAAGTGATTTGAAACGGGCCGATCGTCGTTCGCCGAAGCAATCCGAGGCTCGACCCTGCGGGACCTGCCGGATGGTTAAGCGGCTTCCTTGATCGACGGCAGCTTCGTCACGAGCCGCAGCGAAACGGTCAGCCCTTCGAGCTGGAAGTGCGGGCGCAGGAAGAACTTCGCCTGGTAGTAGCCGGGATTGCCTTCCACATCCTCGACGAGCACCTCGGCCGCCGCGAGCGGCCGGCGCGCCTTCGTGTCCTGAGACGAGTTCGCCGGGTCGGCGTCGACGTAGTGCATGATCCATTCGTTGAGCCAGCGCTGCATGTCCTCGCGCTCCTTGAATGCACCGATCTTGTCGCGCACGATGCACTTCAGGTAGTGCGCAAAGCGCGAGCAGGCGAACAGATACGGCAGGCGCGCGGACAGGTTCGCGTTGGCGGTTGCGTCGGCGTCGTGATACTCGGCCGGCTTCTGCAGCGACTGGGCGCCGATGAAGGTCGCGTGATCGGTATTCTTGCGATGCACGAGCGGGATGAAGCCGTTCTTCGACAGTTCAGCCTCGCGACGATCCGAAATCGCGATCTCGGTCGGGCACTTCATGTCGATCCCGCCGTCGTCCGTCGGGAACGTGTGGCACGGCAGGTTTTCGACCGTACCGCCGGATTCGACGCCGCGGATCAGTGAGCACCAGCCGTATTGCTTGAACGAACGGTTGATGTTGACGCCCATCGCGTATGCCGCGTTGGCCCAGCCGTAGCGGCTGTGATTCGAGCCGTTCGTGTCTTCCTCGAAATCGAACTCGTCGACCGGATTGGTCTTCGCGCCATACGGCAGTCGTGCCAGGAAGCGCGGCATCGCGAGGCCGACGTAGCGCGCGTCCTCGGTATTGCGCAGCGAATTCCACGCGGTGTATTCGAGGTTCTGCGTAAAGATCTTCGTCAGGTCGCGCGGGTTGGCCAGTTCCTGCCAGGACTCCATCTGCAGCACCGATGGGGCCGCACCTGTCACGAACGGCGTGTGCGCGGCCGCCGCCACCTTCGCGATCGAGCCGAGCAGGTCGACGTCCGGAGGCGTGTGGTCGAAGTAGTAGTCGGCCACGATGCACCCGTACGGCTCGCCGCCGAGCTGGCCGTATTCCTGCTCGTAGATCTGCTTGAAGAGCGGGCTCTGGTCCCACGCCAGCCCCTTGTAGCGACGCATCGTGCGATGCAGCTCGGTCTTCGAGACGTCCATCACGCGGATCTTCAGGTGCTCGTCCGTCTCGGTGTTCGACACGAGATGGCTCAGGCCGCGCCATGCCGATTCGAGCGCCTGGTAGTCGTCGTGATGCAGGATCAGGTTGATCTGCTCGGAGAGCTTGTGATCGATCTGCGCGATGATGGCGGCGATGCTCTTGTAGGCGTCGTCGCTGATCGTGATCGATTGCACGAGTGCCTGCTCCGCAAGCGTCTGCACCGCATGTTCCACCGCTGCGCGGGCCTGGTCCGTTTTCGGACGGAATTCCCGTTCCAGCAACTGCGTGAAATCGGACTGGGTGGTTGCCAGCGCCTCGACGGCCTGTGCTTGCTGTTTTGCCATGATGGTCATCCTCGATCGGTTTGTCGGTCAGCTCGCGTCGCCCGGATCGGCCGCGCCTTCCTCGAGCCGCTCGGGCCGCGGTGCCGCGGCCAGCGACTTCAGCAGCGCCGGGTCCTGCAGCAACTGGGTGACGAGCGCCTCGGCCCCCGACTTGCCGTCCATGTACGTCTGCAGGTTCGCCAGTTGCGTACGCGCCTGGAGCAAGCGGCGCAGCGGCTCCACCTTGTCGGCGATCGCAGCCGGCGAGAAGTCCTCCATGCTTTCGAAGGTCATGTCGACCATCATCTGGCCTTCGCCCGTCAGCGTATTCGGCACGGCAAACGCGACGCGCGGCCGGATCGCCTTCATGCGCTCGTCGAAGTTGTCGATATCGATTTCCAGGAACAGGCGGTCCGACACCGCCGGCAGCGGTTCGACCGGATGCTTGCCGGACAGGTCGGCGAGCACGCCCATCACGAACGGAAGCTCGATTTTCTTCTCCGAGCCATACACTTCGACGTCGTATTCGATCTGCACGCGCGGCGCACGATTGCGCGCGATGAACTTCTGCGAACTGCTAGCGGACATGAACAGTCTCCTGACAGTGGTTGACGGATGTCGAGCTCAACAGCAAGGCTCGACAAGATGAGAAGGGGTCGCCTCGAACGTCAGCGCATGGGCGGGCGATGCGGACGCGTCGGTCACGCCGATCGCGATGTGCGCGAGCGGCGCGCGCGATGCAAACGCATCGAGCCAGAGCGAGGAAAGGCGCGGCAGCAAGTGCTGTTCGATGAAGCCAATGAGCACGCGCGCACCGGTCTCCTGAACCAGGCAGCGGCCGACGATGTAGTTCACGACCGTGTCGTCGTACGCAAGCACGATGTCGTGGCTGTCCACCATGCGCTTCACGACGCGATCCAGATGCAGGCGAACGATACTGGCGAGCGCGTCGTCGGCCAGCGGCCGGTACGGCACGACCGTCACCCGCCCCATGAACGCCGCCGGGAATACCTCCAGCAACTCCGGGTCAAGCGCGGCCCGCAAGCCATCGAGATCCGGCGACAGCGCAGGATCCGCGCACAGACTCGCGCTCAGGTCGGCGCCGACGTTGCTCGTCAGCAGGATGGTGGTATTGCGGAAATCGATATGTCGGCCGTCGCCGTCTTCCATGTAGCCCTTGTCGAACACCTGGAAGAACATTTCGTGCACGTCGCGATGCGCCTTCTCGATCTCGTCGAGCAACACCACCGCGTATGGGCGGCGGCGCACCGCTTCGGTCAGCACACCGCCTTCGCCGTAGCCGACGTAGCCGGGCGGCGCACCTTTCAGACCCGACACGGTGTGCGATTCCTGATACTCGCTCATGTTGATCGTGATCAGGTTCTGCTCGCCTCCGTACAACGCTTCGGCAAGCGCGAGTGCGGTCTCGGTCTTGCCGACACCGGACGGACCGGCAAGCAGGAACACGCCCAGCGGCTTCTTCGGATCGGTCAGGCCGGATCGTGCGGTCTGCACGCGCTCGCCGATCAGGTGCAGTGCGTCGCGTTGCCCGATCACGCGCGCACCCAGCGTTTCCGGAAGGCGGCGCACGGCGGCAATCTCGTCGGTGACCATGCGGCCGACCGGGATGCCGGTCCAGTCCGAAACGATCTCGGCGACGATGGAGGCGTCGACCTCGGGAAAGACGAGCGGCACATCACCCTGCAGCGCGGCCAGCGTCCGTTCGAGTTCACGCAGCCGGTCGACCGATACCGGCGAACCCTCTGCGTCCGCGATCGCGGCTTCGCGCCCGGCGAGCAACGCCTGGGCGGCCTGCGCCTGCTCACGCCACCGATCCGCGATCGCCGCCTCTTCCGTCGCCAGCACGTCGATGCGCGTGCGCACGCGATTCAACGCCTTGTCCGCATCGAGACCGATGCGGGCCTCCTGCACCAGCAGCGTTTCTTCGGCACGCGCGGCAGCCAGACGCTGCCGCACGTCGTCCAGTTCGCGCGGCGTCGCGTGCTGCGACAACTCCACGCGTGCGCACGCGGTGTCGAGCAGGCTGATCGCCTTGTCGGGCAGCTGACGGGACGGAATGTATCGATGCGACAGTGTCACTGCGGCGCGGATCGCTTCATCGCGAACGACGACGCCGTGATGCGACGAGAACGTCGGCACGAGCCCGCGAACCATGTCGGTCGCCGCCGCCTCGGACGGCTCCGCGACCTGCAACACCTGGAAACGCCGGGTCAGCGCCGGGTCCTTCTCGATATGCCGCTTGTACTCGGCCCAGGTCGTCGCGCCAATCGTGCGAATCGTGCCGCGTGCAAGCGCCGGTTTGAGGAGGTTGGCGGCATCGCCGGTGCCGGCTTGCCCGCCCGCACCGATCAGCGTATGGATTTCGTCGACGAACAGGATGACGGGCGCCGCCGATCGTGCCGCGGCCTCGAGCACACCCTTCAGGCGAGCCTCGAATTCGCCCTTCATGCTGGCCCCTGCCAGCAGCGCGCCGACATCGAGGCTCAGCAACCGTACGTCGGCGAGATTCGGCGGCACGTTGCCCGCTGCGATCGAGCGTGCAAGCCCCTCCACGACGGCCGTCTTGCCGACGCCGGCCTCGCCGGTAACCAGCGGATTGTTCTGCCGCCGACGCAGCAACACGTCGATCATGGTGCGGATTTCGAGTTCGCGGCCGACGACGGGATCGATTTCGCCGGCACGCGCCCGCGCGGTGAGATCCAGGCAATACTGCTCGAGCACGTTGCCCTTCGACGGGCCCGGCAGCGCACCGGAAGCCTCGCCCGGCAGGGCCGGTACAAGTTCGCTGCGGTCGTACGGCCCGTCCGCCGCCTCCGGCGACCCGTCGATCCAGGCGGGAAGCGCGTCCCCAAGATCTTCCACCGGAATCTTGCCGAATTCGGGGGAAATGGCGAGGAGCACGCGCCGAAGTTCCGGCGTCGAGACAAGCGCCGCGATCAGCCATGCACCGCGCACGCGACGATCTCCATGCCCGAGGGTCGCCAGCACCCAGCCACGCTCGATGGCCGCTTCGATATGCCAGGAAAAATCGCTGATCGAACTCGCGCCGGCCGGCAACGCAGCGAGCGCACGCGCAAGATCGCGCTCGAGCGCATCGCGATCGATATCCGCATGACGCACGATCCGCTGCAGGTCGCCGTCAGGCTGCTGGAGCAACTGGTGCAGCCAGTGGACTAGTTCGACGAACGGATTCCCGCGCAGTTTGCAGAAACTCGTCGCCGACTCGATTCCCCGGTAAAGCTCGACCCCGAGCTTGCCGAACAAAGTCTGGCGTGAAATGTTCATGATGGTCTTGTTTTGTTCGTTAGCGTGTTTCGAACGAATCCGCTCCAGCAATTAGGAGTCCTTTATGCTCGTCGTACCAGGCGGGATCTGGAACCCTCAAAACACGCATCTCTCTCCGATTCGAAAAAACGGCCGACTCGAATCAGCAGTCGAATTATCAACACGAACCAATAACTACGTCAACGCATTAATTGCATCTTAAATATTAAATAAAAATTCGGACTAGTCCTATAGTCCACGACATCAAATCCATGCAAAAGCAACCGAAAAATCATGCACGGCCAACGCCACCCCATCGAACTCGCCACACGCAAGTCACTGTTATTTCGAGATAAAAATCATGAATCCACTACAAAAAATGCAAACAAATGGCAGCATCACTTTGATTCAAATCGTATTTTTATTTAACTGTTTCAATTTTTAACAATCAATTTTCAAACATCCAATTGTTCAAGTGCTTTTTTGAGACGATAGATTCATCGATACTCACGTTTTATTTTCAGATCTTTCGCCACCGAACCTGCCCATGCGCCCCCTTCGCCTGCCGTGGCATCATCAGTCGAACACCCCGCTCGTCGCGTCCGTGCCGGAGAATGCACGTCCGTCCGTTACCGACACGTTGCCGCTGGACGACGCCTTCGGTTCCGCTCGCACCGACGACGACATGCTCGCTCTGCTCGGTATCGGCACCCGGGAAGATGCTGCTGCCCGTTCGCATACCACCGCGGACACGGCCGACATCGAGGCCGGCAACACCGACGCGCTGATCGACGCGCTCCATGCGCAGTACTGGCGCGCGCTCGCCGATCCAGGCGCACCGATCGCTTCCGCATGGGCCCCATCGGTGGACGACACGCTCGCGCCCCCGATCGCACCGGATCACCCACACGACTCGCCGGCTTACGAAAGCCCGGGACGTTCGGATTCGATCGAGACGTTCCTGTCCGGCAATCGCACGATCGAGGATGCCTTCGGCCATCTGGTCGGACACGTGGAAGCGGTGACCGATGGCGAATCCGTTCCGGAGATCCTGCAACTGTTCGCGCCACCCGAATTTCATGCCGAGTCCGCGCGCCGCGCCCCCGCCCCGCCACCGCTTACCCGGCGCGAGCACCATGCGCTGTCCGTGGACAGCCCGTTGGTCGCGCCCTTGCGCAAGGACCAACCATGACCGCGCACACCACCACCGATACGCCCGCCACCCATCGCGCAGACAACATTCCGCTCGCCGACCAGATCGCGCGAATCGAAACGAGCATCCGCTCGCAACCGACAACCGCACCACATCGATGGGCGCTGTTCCAGCTGCTGTGCATCGTCGGCGAATGGTCACGCGCGATGCAGCAACTGCAGGTGTGGGCAAAACTCGATCCAGATCAGGCCCGAACCGCGCAGATGTATCGCGACCTGATCCGTGCCGAGCGGTGGCGGACAAAGGTGGTCGAGGACCGCGAACATCCTGGTGCCATCCATGCACCGCTGCCCTGGACCGATGCACTGCTGAACGCGATACGTCATGCTGCCGACGGGCAAGTCGAACAGGCCGACATCGTGCGCGACTCGGCGTTCCGGGCTGCGCCGAACGTTCCGCTCGTCGCCCCGCAGGGGCATGCCGCCTGGATCGCCGACAGCGATTCCCGATTCGGCCCGGTCTGCGAATTCATCACGGCCGGACACTATCGCTGGGTGCCGTTCGCCGACCTGGCGGCATGGCGCGTGTCGCAGCCGGCGCAGCCAATCGATCTGGTCTGGGCACCCTGCACACTCACGCTCGTCGACGGCAGCCTCATCCACGGCTTCATGCCGGCCCGGTATCCGGGTTCGGAAACCGGCAGCGACGCCGTTCGTCTCGGACGCGAGACTCTCTGGCGCGACATCGGCCGCACCGGTGTCGTCGCACTCGGGCAGAAAACCTGGGCAACGGAGCTGGGCGACTTCAGCTTGTTCGAACTGGCGCACGCCGAGTTCGGCTCGCGCGTCACGCCGGTTGCGATCGGCGCGGATCCAGCCCATGACTGAACGCCGACAACGCCAGCCGGGTACCGATGCACCGGCCGTACGTACACCGCGGCGAGCCAACTCGCATCTGATGCCGACGCTGCTCGACCGCCTGCGCGACGATGCTCCGCATCGACAGACCGAAGCCCCGGAGGAATACACGGTCACGCGCAAGCAGATGCGCGACATCGTGCAGCGCGATCTCGCTTATCTGCTCAACACGACGAGCATCGAAGACCGGATCGATCGCGCCCGCCATCCGCAAGCCGCTGCGTCGACCGTGAATTTCGGCGTGCCGCCGCTCGCGGGCACCTTTATCGCGTCGCGCCAGTGGAACGACGTCGAATGCATGATCAGTCGCGCCATCGGCGATTTCGAGCCGCGCCTGATTCCGGATTCACTGGTGGTATCGCCCCGCACCAACGCCGATGCCGATTCCGCGGGCGAACATCACAACGTGCTCGCCTTCGAAGTGCGCGGGCTGATTCACATGGATCCGTATCCGCTCGAATTCATGGTGCAAAGCTCGCTGGATCTCGAAACGAGCGAGATCCGCATCACGGGCATGCGCGCCGGCTGAGCACGGCGCGCACACCACGACCCTAACGAGGCCTCTCCGATGGACCCGCGACTGCTCGATTACTACAACCAGGAACTCATTTACATGCGCGAGCTCGCCGCCGAGTTCGCGCATGCACATCCGAAGATCGCGCGTCGGCTCGGCATGCAAGCCGGTGAAGTGGCCGATCCTTACGTCGAGCGGCTGATCGAATCGTTCAGCTTCATGGCGGCGCGTATGCAGATCAAGCTCGATGCGGAGTTTCCGCGTTTCACGGAGCGGCTGCTCGAGGTCATCTACCCGAACTACGTCGCGCCGACTCCATCGATCTCGATCGCTCGCCTGTATCCCGGGCAGGCGGAAGGTAGCCTCGTCGATGGTTATCGCCTTGCGCGCGGGACCGCGTTCACCGCACAGGTTCCCGATGGCGAGCGCACGGCCTGCCAGTTCACGAGCGGACAGGACGTCACGCTGTGGCCGCTCACGATCAACGACGTGCGGCTGACCGGCATTCCACCGGACATCCCGGCGCTGGAGCGTTATTGCCCGCCCGATACGCAAGTGCGTGGGGCGCTGCGAATCAGGCTCGCGACCACCGGCAATATGCGGATCGCCGACCTGAAAGGACTCGACCGGCTTCCGGTCTATCTGGCAGGCGACGAACAAGTCGCGTCGCACCTGTTCGAATTGCTGCATGCGAGCGGCATCGCTTCCGTGATCGGCGCGCCCGGCGAGTTCGGCACGCCGGGCGCGCCGATCACGGCCGTCACCGACCATGCGGTCGAACACGAAGGTCTGGGTACCGATCAAAGCCTGTTGCCGCTCAACTGGGCCAAGTTCCACGGGCACAACTTGCTGCACGAGTACTTCGCCTGCCCCGCGCGGTTCTGGTTCTTCGCGTTGAACGGTCTTGCCGAAGGGTTCTCGCGCGTCAACGGCCGGGAAGTCGAGATCGTCGTCCTGCTCGACCGGGCGCCCGGGTCGCTCGCCAATCTCGTCGATGCATCGCGCTTCGCGCTCTTCTGCACGCCCGTCATCAATCTGTTCCGCAAGCATACCGACCGGGTCGAGATCTCGCCGCGCGACACCGAATTCCATCTGGTACCGGCTCGACTCACGCCGCTCGACTACGAGGTGTTCTCGGTCAGCGCCGTCTACGGGCAGGTCGCCGCAACGTCCTCCGAACTCGAGTTCCGGCCGCTCTATCAGACGCTGAACAACGATGAAGGCAACCACGGCCGTTATTTTTCGATGCGGCGCGAGCGGCGCCTGCTGTCCGATTCGGCGCGCCGCTACGGGACGCGCACGCCGTACGTGGGGACGGAAGTCTTTCTCTCGCTCGTCGACCAGGCCGAGGCGCCATATGGCGAAAACATCCGCTTCCTGTCGGTCGAGGCGCTGTTGACGAACCGCGATCTCGCCACGCTCGTGCCGCGCGACGGCGTGCACGACCTGGAGACCGCGCAGTCCGCGCCGGTCGACAGCATCGGCCTGATCCGCCCGCCGAGCGCACCGTTGCCGCCTTATGCCGAGCGGGAAATGGCGTGGCGCCTGATCCGCCAGCTGAACTTCAACTATCTGCCGCTCGAAGCGCTCGATCACCGGGAGGGCGGGCAAGGCCTGCGCGACCTGTTGCGCCTGTATCTCGTGGATGGCGACGCCGGACAAGGCCGGCAGGTCGAAAGCCTCGTGGGCGCGAAAACGCGCGCGGTGACGCGCAAGCTGCCGGGAACCGGCCCGATGACCTTCGGCCGCGGCATCGAATGTGCGCTGACGGTCGACGAGACTGGCTTCTCGGGCGTGAGCCCCTATCTTTTCGGCACGATCCTCGAACATTGGCTCGCGCGGCACGTGTCGATCAACAGCTTCACGCAGACGGAGCTGCACTCGATGCAACGCGGCCGGATCGCGCGCTGGCCGGCGCGCACCGGCACGCGCGGGGCCCTGTGATGAAGCGCGCCACGCTCCCCGCGCTGCTGCGCGACAACGCGCTGTCGCCCGAATTACTCGACGCCCTGCAGGCCGGACCCTGGCGTTTCGGGTTCCTGTCGTTGCTGCGGCGGATCGGTGCGAACCCCGCGATCGATCCGGTCGGCACCGCGCGTCGGCCGCAGGCCGAACCGTTCAGGCTGGGCCAGCAGCCGAGCCTGGCCTTCGCGCCGCGGGAAATCGCGAGCGCACACGAGATGGCCGGGCGACTCAAGGTGCGGCTGTTCGGCCTCGGCATGCTGGGGCCCAACGGCCCACTCCCCATCCACGTGACCGAAATCGCGAAGGATCGGGAAAGCAGCCGCCGCGACACGACCACGGTCGACTTCTTCGACATCTTCCATCACCGGTTCTTCACCCTGTTCTATCGGGCGTGGGCGTCCGCACAGGCGGCTGCAGGCCTCGACCGGAAACACGACGAGCAGTTCTCGTTCTATGTCGCCAGCCTTGTCGGGCAAGACATCGGCGAAATCACCCGGCGCGCCCTTCCGTCGCATGCGCGCCTTGCCGCCTCGGCCCATCTCGTTCGAGAGTCGCGCAATCCGGACGGGCTGCGCGCCACGCTCGGACATTATTTCGGCGTCCCGGTCGCCCTCGAGGAAAACGTCTTTCACTGGATCGAAATCGATCCGGCCGACTGCGGGCGCATGGGTTACCCGGGCGCTGCCGCGACGATGGGCCGCGGCGCGGTGCTCGGGCGCGTCGCACCGGACCGCCAGCACCGGTTCCGCATCGTGATCGGCCCCGTCGATCTCGACGCGTACCTGCGCTTCACGCCGCAAGGCGAAGACCTGCCGCGCCTCGTCGAGTGGGTGCGGGCATTCGTCGGTCACGAGCTCGAATGGGAACTCGAGCTGCGCATCAAGCCCGAGAGCGCGCCGCCGGCCGTGATGGGCGGCCGGCAGCGGATGGGCTGGTCCGGCTGGCTGGGCCGCCCTGCGTCCGACAAGCCGATCACCGGCATGCGCTTCGAGCCCGAACGCCATGCACGCCATTTCAATCGCCGCGACACGGCCTCCGAACATCGACCATGAGCAGGAAATCGTCTACCACGCAAAACACGCCCGGCCGGGCGGCCGTCGCGGATACGCCGCATGAGGACTGGCTCGCGCCGTTGAGCGATACGGCGCCGTGCGGCCCGGATCTCGAATACGACCACGATTTCGTGGTCCTGTTTGCCGGCACCGCGCCCAGGCAGGATGTGCAATACGGCGCCTTCGTCGGTGCGCCCGATCCGCTCAACTGGAGCGAGATCGAGCGAGACTGCCGACGTTTGATGACGCGGACGAAGGACATGCGCGTCGCCGTACTGCATACGCGCTGCCGCACGCGCCTGGGCGGCGTGGCGGGTCTTGCGGATGGGACGCGGCTGCTGGCGGCCTGGTTGCAGGCGTTTCCGGACCAGGTCCATCCACAGGCCGATGCCGACAACGATCGCCACGCCGCGCTGGAAATGCGGATGAACGCATTGCAAGCGCTGTCGGATCCGGAAGGGTTGCTGGCCGACGTGCGGGAAATCGTCCTGACACGATCGACCGCCACCCGGCTGCAGGTACGCGACGTCGAGCGTGCATTCGCGCATCCGCGTCCGGTCGATGCGCTCGCTCCCGATTCGGTCGCGCTGCAGTTGCAGAACCTGCGCGAACAGCAGCCGTCGACGATGAAGGCCTTCGACGACACGATCTCGAGCCTCTGCGCCATCGATACGTGGTGCGCGACGCATCTCGAGACGTATCTGCCGGATTTCTCCTCGTTGATCCGCCTGCTCCGGCTCTTTCAAGCAAGCGAACCGCAGGTCGATACCCGATCAGACACTTTGCCTGCGGTCGAGCACGAGGACCGCGATACACCGGCGTTGGCGGCACTCGCCGAAACGCCCGCATCGCCGGCACGCCCGGATGATGCGCCGGCTGCTTCTCCAACCTCGACGTCCGTTGTCGCGCCCGCCCCGCTTGCACCGACGGACCGGCAGGCAGCGTTGACGTTGATCTGCGCGGCACGCCGGTGGTTCGAGACGAACGAACCGAGCAGCCCCATTCCGGTGCTGCTCAAACGTGCCGAACAATTCGTCGGAAAACGCTATGTCGATGTCGTCAAGGCCGTCCCGCCGGAGCTGCTCGCCCAGTGGGAAGAGGCAGATGGTTCATGACGGCATCTCGTCACGCCTTGGCGTGACGAGATGCAACACGCACTCGACGATCAGCTCTCCACATCCTCGAGACTGAACACCTCCGTCTTGTCGTTATACGAAAAGACTTCGCCGTAACGCCCCCAGTCGATCACCGCGTCGAGCGTTTCCTCGGCCGCTTCGTCGGACAGGAAATCCTCCAGCTCCTGCTCGAAGCGCACGCGCGGCGCGCGATGGCCCGGACGCTCGTTCAGCACCTTCCGGATCCGCGCAGCCAGCGGCACGTGCTTCAGCAAATGATCCGCGAACATCAGCTTGCGCTCCTGCGTACCGAATTCCGCGAACACGCGCGCGGGCGGCGTCAGGAACACGTCGCCTTCCCGCACGTCCGCGAAGCCGAGGTACTGCAGCACTTCGGCGATCGGGAACAGTTCGTCGACCTCGAGATGCAGCGTACGCGCGATTTCCGGCATATCCGCGCGGCCATGGTACGGCGCCATCGCGAGCGTTTCGATCAGGCCGGACATCAGGTTGGTCGACACGCGCGGCAGCCAGCTGCCGAGCTCCAGCCCCTTCTTCGTCGCCTCGTTGGTCGCGCGCGCCGTCATCTTCGCGTAGATGTCGTCGACCAGCTTGCGGAAATCAGTGTCGAGCCGGTTGCGCGGATGCTTGAACGGCACCTTGATCTCGGCGATCACGCGGCCCGGATTCGACGACAGCACGAGGATCCGGTCGCACATGAACACCGCTTCCTCGATGTTGTGCGTGACGATCAGCACCGACTTGATCGGCATCCGGCCCTGCGTCCACAGATCGAGCAGGTCGGTACGCAGCGTCTCGGCGGTCAGCACGTCGAGCGCGGAGAACGGCTCGTCCATCAGCAGGATCGTCGGATCGACCACGAGCGCGCGCGCGAAGCCCACACGCTGGCGCATGCCGCCCGACAGCTCGCGCGGATAAGCGTTCTCGAAGCCGTCGAGACCGATCAGGTCGATCGCGGCGAGCGCACGCTCGCGCCGCTCGCGCGCGCCGACGCCGAGCGCCTCCAGGCCGGCTTCCACGTTCTGCAGCACCGTGAGCCACGGGAACAGCGCGAAGGTCTGGAACACCATCGCGACGCCTTCGGCCGGGCCGCTCAGCGGCTTGCCGAGGTAGGTCACTTCGCCGCCGGTCGGCTCGATCAGGCCGGCAATGATGCGCAGCAGCGTCGACTTGCCCGAGCCGGAACGGCCGAGCAGCCCGACGATCTCGCCTTCGCGCAGCGACAGGTTCGCATCGTCGAGCACGAGCAGTTCGCCCTGCGACTTGTTGAAGCCGCGGTTCACGTGCTCCACGCGCAGGATTTCGTCGCCGAGGCGCGGCGGCTGCAGTGGCTGGGACGTCTTGACGGGGGCGTTGATAACGTTCGAATTTTGCATCGCGCTTACTCTCAATCGAGACGGAGCCGGGATTCCGCATAGGCGTACATCGGACGCCACAGCAGACGGTTGAACAAGGTAACGAACAGGGACATCACGGCGATGCCCAGGATGATCTTCGGAAAATCGCCGGCGGCGGTGGTCTGCGCGATGTACGCGCCAAGGCCGTGCGCGACGACCTTCGTGTCGCCCCACTGCACGAACTCGGACACGATGCTCGCGTTCCACGCGCCGCCCGATGCGGTGATCGCGCCGGTCACGTAGTACGGGAAGATGCCGGGCAGGATCGCCTGCCGCCACCACTGCTTGCCGCGAATACGGAAATTCTTCGTCACTTCCTTGTAGTCGTTCGGATAGGACATCGCACCGGCGATCACATTGAACAGGATGTACCACTGCGTGCCGAGCACGATCAGCGGCGACAGCCAGATATCCGCGTTCAGGTGGAAGCGCACGATCACGATCACGAACACCGGGAACAGCAGGTTCGCCGGAAACGCCGCGAGGAACTGCGCGATCGGCTGGACTTTCTCGGCAAGCGACGGGCGCAGCCCGATCCACACGCCGATCGGCACCCAGATGACCGATGCGATCAGGATCAGGAACAGCACGCGCAACAGCGTGATAAGGCCGAGCACGAACACGTGGCCGACCTCGGCCATCGTCACGCCGGTCGCGACGAAGCTGACGACGCGCCACACGACGTACACCGTCAGCAGGACCACGAGCGCGCCCCACACGATGTCGCCGATCCGCGACGACTTGCGGCGCGCCGATGCGCCGCGCGCACGCGTGCCCTTCAGCGCCGGCACGCGCAGCGGAATCCGCGCGGCCTGCGACAGCAGCCAGCCGGCCGGCACGAGCAACTGATGGATCAGGTGTGTGCGGCGCATCATGTCGAGCAGCCAGGATTGCGGCGCATCGCCCGACGCGGTGTTCTCCATCCGGAACTTGTCGGCCCACGCCACGAGCGGGCGGAACAGGAACTGGTCGTACGCGAGGATCACGACGGTCATCGCGAGCACGACCCAGCCGACCGCGCCGAGGTTCTTGTCCGAGATTGCCTGCGCGAGATACGCACCGATGCCCGGCAGCGTGATGGTCTGGTTGCCGACGGTGATGGCTTCCGACGCGACGACGAAGAACCAGCCGCCCGACATCGACATCATCATGTTCCAGATCAGCCCCGGCATCGAGAACGGCACCTCGAGCTTCCAGAAGCGCTGCCAGGCCGTCAGATGGAAGCCGCGCGACACTTCGCTCAGGTCGCGCGGCACCGTGCGCAGCGACTGGTAGAAGCTGAACGTCATGTTCCACGCCTGGCTCGTGAAGATCGCGAAGATCGCGGCCAGCTCGGCACCGAGCACGCGGCCCGGAAACAGCGCAAGGAAGAACGTGACCGTAAACGAGATGTAGCCGAGCACCGGCACCGACTGCAGGATGTCGAGGATCGGAATCAGCACCATGCCCGCACGGCGGCTTTTCGCGGCGAGCGTGCCGTAGACGAGCGTGAACACGAGCGACGCGACCATCGCGGCGAGCATCCGCAGCGTGGTGCGCAACGCGTATTCGGGCAGGTTCGACGGGTCGAGCGTGATCTTCTGCGTCTGCAGCACGCCGATCGGCGCCATCGTCTGATGGAAGCCGACGATCGCCATCGCCAGCAGGCAGATGATCAGCGGAAACGCGATGGCATCCCAGCGGTTGGGGAGCACACGCCACGCCGAAGCGTTCGCGGTGCGATTCGGGTCGAAGAAACTGATATCCATCGGTAGCGTCTTGTGTCGGATTGAAATTCGATGGGACCGGCCGCGCGCCGCGCGGCCGGACGTCGCGCCCCCCGGCGCGGGTCAGAACAGTCCGTGCAGCGCCCAGTACAGGGCAGCCGACAGGGCGATCGACGCAGGCAGCGTCAGCACCCATGCGAGCACGAGGTTGCGCACCGTATCCCAGCGCAGGCCCGCGCCGCTCGCCGTCATCGTGCCGGCCACGCCCGACGCGAGCACGTGCGTCGTCGACACCGGCAGCCCGTATGCGTCGGCCATCCCGATCGTCAGCATCGCGACGGCCTCGGCCGATGCGCCCTGCCCGTACGTGAGATGCGACTTGCCGATCTTCTCGCCGACCGTCACGACGATCCGCTTCCACCCGACCATCGTGCCGAGGCCGAGCGCGATCGCGACTGCGACCTTCACCCAGGTCGGGATGAATTTCGTCGCGCGATCCATCTGTTTCTTGAACGCCTCGAGCGCGCTCGCGTCCTCGACCGAGAACGCCGGCGCCTTCGCCTTCTCCATCAGCCGGATCGCCTCGGACGCGACGTACATGTTGTTGCGCACGTTGTCGACGAGGTTCTGCGGCACGCTCGAGATGCCGCCGGCCTGCGCGACCTGGTCGGCGATCGTGTCGGTGAGCTTGCCAAGCGCGGGAATCGTCACGGGCGTCAGCTTGTGCGTGCGCACGTACGCTTCGACATCGGCACGCGGGTTGGCGGACTGCACGGCCGGATCCGCATACTTGACGAGCGTCGTCGACGCATGGCGCGCGACCGCGACGAACGTGCTCGTCTGGTCCGGCGTCACGGCCTTGTTCAGCGCGTACGCGGTCGGCATCACGCCGATCAGGATCAGCATGATCAGCCCCATGCCCTTCTGCCCGTCGTTCGAGCCGTGCGCGAACGACACGCCCGTGCACGTGAGGATCAGCAGCAAGCGAATCCAGAACGGCGGCGGCTTGTTGCCCCTCGGCTCCTGGTACAGCGCCGGCACGCGCACGAGCGCCTTCAGCAGCAGAAGCACCAGTGCCGACAGCACGAAACCGATCAGCGGCGAGAACAGCAGCGCCTTGCCGACGCCGAGCGCCTGGTTCCAGTCGACACCGCTCGTGCCCGACGGGCCGTTGACGATCTGGTTCATCAGGCCGACGCCGATGATCGAGCCGACCAGCGTATGCGAGCTCGACGACGGCAGGCCGAAATACCAGGTTGCGAGGTTCCACGTGACGGCCGCGATCAGCAGCGAGAACACCATCGCGAAACCCGAGCCGCTGCCCACCTGCAGGATCAGCTCGACCGGCAGCAACTGCAGGATGCCGAACGCGACGGCGCCGCTCGACACGAGCACGCCGCACAGATTCCAGAGGCCCGACCAGACGACGGCGAGGTGCGGATCGAGCGAGTGCGTATAGATGACGGTCGCGACCGCGTTCGCGGTGTCGTGGAAGCCGTTGACGAATTCGAAGCCGAGTGCGATCAGCAGCGCGACGATCAGCAGCAGGAACGGGAGGACCGAACTTTCCTTGACGGGGCTGAGGTCGGCACTGAGATGGATGCCGACGTAGACGATGCCGCAGGCAATGATCAGAAAAAACAGCGCAAGGCTGATGGTGCGCGTGCGGTTGCTGACCGCACCGCTGGTTTCCGTTGCCGCGAGATTCGGCATGAAGGGGCTCCGGACAGGTGACTCGGAGTCGCAGGCTATAGGTCGGTCGTGACGCAAATGTGACGTGTCACTTACAGGACATTGACAGGTCATCCTTCAATCGCCGTTCATCGCCCCGCTGCCCGCGGGCAGCGGTATCCGCCCTCGTAACGCGCGGGAATATCCGCGGGAATAAATCCGCCGCTTCGCCGGTATCGCACACGAATGCGCCGGTTTATTCCAGGACGATCCGGCCGTCCGGTTTCGTCACACGAATGCGAGGCTCCCATGTCTTCATCGAACCCCACCCGCCCGTCGCGCCGCAAGGCCCTGCAGTGCATGGCCTTCGGCGGTCTCGGCACGCTGTTTACGCTGTCGGGCGGCATCCTGACGCCGTTCGACCTTGCGCTCGCGCAGGCCGGCGACGCGCTCCCGGCCAACGCGGGCCGCCCGCTGTTCGTGCAGATCAGCGACACGCACATCGGCTTCAACAAGGACGCGAACCCCGACGTATCGGCCACGCTGCGGCAAACGATCGACCTCGTCAACGGCATGCCGGCGATGCCCGCGCTGGCCATCCATACGGGCGACATCACGCACCTGTCCAAGCCCGAGGAATTCGACCACGCGTCGCAGCTGCTGTCCGCGCTGCGCGTGCCGGAACTGCATACGGTGCCCGGCGAGCACGACGTCACCGACGGTTCGGGAGCCGAATATTTCGGCCGGTTCGGCAAGGCGTCGGACAACCGCGGGTATTACAGCTTCGATCACGCGGGCGTGCATTTCATCGGCCTCGTCAACGTGATGCACTTCAAGCCGAACGGGCTCGGCAGCTTCGGCGACGACCAGCTCGCGTGGCTCGCGCAGGATCTCAAGGGCCGCTCGTCGAGCACGCCGATCGTCGTGTTCTCGCACATGCCGATGTGGACCATCTACGAACCCTGGGGCTGGGGCACCGGCGACGCACCGCAGACGATGGCGCTGCTGCGCCGCTTCGGCTCGGTCACCGTGCTGAACGGGCACATCCACCAGATCGTGTCGAAGGTCGAGGGCAATGTGACGTTCCACACCGCGCGCTCCACCGCGTTCCCGCAGCCCACCGCCGGCAACGGCCCGGGCCCCGTGCCGCTGACCGTGCCGCGCGACCGGCTGCCGTCGATGCTCGGCGTGACGACCGTCGAATTCGCGGGCCATCCGGTCGCGTCGTCGCTGCACGATGCGACGCTGGCCTGACGCACCGATCCGCAAGGAGACCGACATGAACCGCTTCAAGCAATCCAGCCTCGTCGCGGCGCTGATCCTGTGCGCCACCGCCCCGCTCGCCGCGTTCGCGCAGGGCCCGGACGGCCCGCTCGTGACGATCCACAATTTCATGTTTTCGCCGATGTCGACCACGGTCAAGGCCGGCACGACGGTCACGTGGAAGAACCTCGACGGGGAGCCGCACACCGTCGTCAACGACGCCGGCATCTTTCACTCGTCGGCGCTCGACCAGGGCGATACGTACTCGTTCCGGTTCGACAAGCCGGGCGTCTACAAGGTGTTCTGCGGGATTCACCCGTACATGAAGGAAACCATCACGGTCGAATGACGCGGCGCACCACGACACGCGCGGACGCATGGCGGGCGGCACCGCCTACAATGCCCCCATCCCATTCGCCCGCGTGGCCGACGGAGCCGCCCATGCCCAGGATCGACCTCAGCGCCGTGCCCGAACGCCACGGCAGCGGCTATCCGCGGCCGTTCGACGCGCAGTGCGCGCAGCGCATCCGCCAGCGCGTCGGCGACGCCGGCGGGCTGCGCGATTTCGGCGTCAACCTGATGCGCGTGCCGCCGGGCGGCTGGTCGGCGCAGCGCCACTGGCATTCCGACGAGGACGAATTCGTCTATGTGCTCGAAGGCGAACTCGTGATGATCGAGGACGGCGGCGAAACCGTGCTGCGCGCGGGCGACTGCGCGGCGTTCCCGAAAGGCTCCGGCAACGGCCATCACCTGGTCAACCGGTCGGAGGCGCTCGCCGTCTATCTCGAAGTCGGCTCGCGCTCGCCGGACGACGTGATCACCTGCCCCGACATCGACATGATGAGCCCGAGCCGCGATGGCCGGTTCCTGCACAAGGACGGCACGCCTTACCCGGACGCGTGACGCCGGTCGCTCGCGGATGCGCCGCGAACGACGGCGCGAGCGGCCGGACACCGGCTTCGCGACGCTGACAACCGCGCCGAAGGGTCGGAAGCGATCGGCCAAGCAGGCGCGAATCGCCATTGCGCGGCGGGCGCCCCCCGCCCCCAATCGCCTAAACTGAATCGAACCATTCGGTTCCGACCCACCTTCACACGCAGCGAGGCGAGCCATGACCGCGAGCGAACCGGCACGCATGAACCTCCCCGGGCAAGTCGTGCTCGTGCTCCAGGGCGGCGGCGCACTGGGCGCGTTCCAGCTCGGCGTCTTTCAGGCGATGGACGAAGCCGGGATCCGGCCCGACTGGGTGGTCGGCACGTCGATCGGCGCGATCAACGCGGCGCTGATCGCCGGAAACCCGCCGGAGCAGCGCTACGACAAGCTGTCGGCGTTCTGGCGCCGCGTGACCGAACGAACCCGTTTCGACGCCGCGCCGTTGCTGCCCGGTTGGGACCGGACGCTGGCCGAGCTGATGATCATCGGCGGCGGCATCGCGGGGTTCTTCCAGCCCAATCCGGCATCGTGGCTCGGGCCGATGGCGCGCCTCGGCGTCGATCGCGCGTCGTATTACCGGATTGCGCCGCTGCGCGACACGCTTGCGTCGCTGATCGATCCCGACCTGCTGAACGCGGGCCACCCGCGCCTGACCGTCAGCGCGGTCAATGCATGCACGGGCACGATGCGCTATTTCGATTCACGCGACACGCGGCTCGGGATCGAGCACATCATGAGCTCGGGCGCGCTGCCGCCCGCGTTTCCGGCGATACGGATCGACGGCGAACCGTACTGGGATGGCGGCGTGTATTCGAACACACCGGTCGAGGTCGTGCTCGACGACAACCCGCGCCGCAGCTCGATCATCTTTTCCGTCCAGATGTGGAACCCGGCCGGCCCCGAGCCCGAGAGCATCTGGCAGGTGTCGGAGCGGCAGAAGGACATCCAGTATGCGAGCCGCACCGACAGCCACATCGCGCGCCAGCAGCAGATCCACCGGCTGCGCCACGTGATCCGCGAACTGGCCCGCCACGTGCCGGAAGCCGAACGCGCGTCGCCGGCCGTGCGCCGGCTCGCCGCGTGGGGATGCGAAACGACGATGCACCTGATCAAGCTCGCGGCGCCGCGCCTCGCCGGCGACAATCAGTTGAAGGACATCGACTTCACGCCGGCCGGCATCGCGGCCCGCCGGCAGGCCGGCTACGAGGCCGCGCAACGGGCTATCGCGGCACGTCCGTGGGACACGCCGACGGACCCGACGGAAGGCCTGACGGTATTCGACGCAAGCGCACCGCCAGGCGCGGCAGAAACGGCCTGACACACGGCGCCGCGATCGCGCGCCGACAGCCTCGGCGAGATCACGCGCGATCGGCCTCCGATCGATCGTCGTCGCGGCGGATCTCGCTCAACGGCTCACTGCGACGCCGCGCGCATGCCCGGCGCGGTGCCGGCGACGACCGGACACGATTGCGGCAGCGTCTGGCCGAACAGCACGGCGAGCCCGCAGGCGGACGTGAACATGCCGAGATTGTCGTGCCCGACGCCCGGCACTTCGACGACCTGCTGCGCGAGATCGTCCGGATGCCGCTTCTTCAGGTAGTCGAAATACGCGAGCCCGCGCGCGAGCCGGTACGGGCCTTGCGCCATGGCCGCGCACGAACGGTCGATGAAGTGCGTGTAAGGGTTCGTGTCGGCCTGGCCGAGCAGATAGACGACATGGCGCGCGACGTAGCGCGTTTCGAGTTCGTGCACGTCCTGCGACGCGACGTAAGGCGGCGCCGACTTCAACCCGTATTTCCATTCCGTCGCACTCGGGCAGGTGCCGCCCGCGATCGCCGTGGCATCCGGCCGTTCGTCGTCGAAATACAGGTAGCTCGACGGGTTCGCGACCACATAGCGCACGGCGATGCCGGCGTTCGCGAGCGCATCGCCTTCGCGCCCGGCTACCGCATAACGCTGCAACAACTGCGCGCCGGCGGAATGGCCGATCACGACCACCGTCGACAGCGACGGGTACAGGCTGCGGTCGGCGAAATGCGCGAGCAACGCGTCGAGCGCGGCAAACGAGCTGACCGGGCCCGGCTGGCGGGCCGGTTCGCCGCCTTTCCAGCCTTCCTGCGTCCACGCGAGCGTCGGCGCGGGCAACGAGAACGCGCGCGTATCGGCGCGCGTCAGGAACTGCGGCGCGACGACCATCGTGCCCTTGCCGGCCGCACCGGCCTTCTCGACGACCTCGCGCCCCGACGCGTAGTACGCGTCGGCATTGCGGAGCGTGCCGTGAATCACGACGAAAACCCGCGTGACATCGGGCGCCGCCTGGTCGAGCGGACGATCGGCGTAGACGGGCAGCAGCGCACTGCCCTGCGGCGTATCGACGGCCACGCGCTGGCCGGCGACGGCCTTGACCGGCGCCTCGAGGCGTTCGCGCTGCATGAGCGTGGCGGCTTCAGCCGGAAGCGCGCTGCCGGGCACGCCGAGTACGGCACCGGCGGCCGCGAGCGAAACCGCACATGACAGCGTTCGGGCAGCCGGCAGCACGCGCGGGAACCGGAGGTTGGCGAAGGCGACTGAAATGAGTGACATGGCGACGGATCGAGTGGCGGGTATGACTTTAACGGCGATGGTCGCAGAATCCGTCGCGCGCCGCCTGACTGTTGCGGAAAGCGGTTCCGTCGGCCGGCGCCGCGCCACGCGCCACGCTAGGCCGCCGCGGCGCCCGGCAGGCCCGGCCGCGCCGGTGCCGGCTCGAGCCCTTGCCGATCCGGCTGACGACGGTGGGCACCTTCCCCGTCGATCACGGCGTCGACGGGCGCGTCGGCGACCGGGTAGTCGAACACCAGCACGCGTTGCGGATCCAGCAGCGGGCCGATATCCGCCTTGAACGCATGGTGTTGAAGGTCGTAGTAGAGCGGATCGTCGACGATCGGCTCGCCGATGTAGTAATTGCGATCGCCCTCGGAATCGAAGCTCATCAGGAACGCATGCTCGAAGCCGCGGTCCGCGCCTTCCCCGCTGCTCTGCAGGCCGTGTTCGATCGAACGGATGTACGGCCTGCCGTCGCGCACGCACGTGTCGCGCAGGGTCAGGAACGCCGCGACGGCCTCACGCCGCAGCGCGACGGGGACGCGCTCGGCGAAGCGGAGCAGCACGAGATGGCGAACCGTGCCGACCCGGTAGTCGGAGGCCGTAAACGCGCGGGCGCCGACCTGACGGAGCGCGTCCCTGAGCGTCTCGGCGGCTGGTTTACGGTCGACTTCGGCAAGTGTGTGGCTGGCGCTCATGGCAACTCCCGTATGGAATGGATGGGCGCCCAGTATTCGCTAGCGCGGCCACGCGGCATTGTAGAAATGCGCATGACCGGCGAGCGCCGCGCGCCGCACCTCGCCGGGACTGAAACCGGTCAGCGCGCGGAATTCGTGCGTCTGATGCGCCTGGTCGGTATAGCCGGGATCGAGCAGATCCGTGAGCGAACGATCCGGCGACGCCAGCACGATCGCACGCAGCGCGCGTTGCAGCCGCGCGAGCCGCCTGAAGCGAACAGGCGACGAGCCCGTTGCCGCGCGGAAGCGATACGCAAGCTGGCGGCGGCACAGGCCGGTCGTGGCCGCGACATCGGCGATCCGGGCCGGGTCGCCTCGCAGCAGCCACGCAACCGCTTCGTCGATGCGGCAGCCGCGCGACGGCCTGCGCAACTGCGCGAGAAAGAAATCGTCCAGCAGGGCCACGCGCTCAGCGGTGCCGGTGCTCAGCGCGATGCGCTCGGCCAGTGTGGCAGCCGCCGGCCCCCACACTGAATCGGCGGATACGACGGAATCGGCCAGGTCGGTCGCGGGCAGGCCGGTCAGCCTGGGAATGGCACCGGCGCGCACACGCACGGCGATGAACCCGGGCCACACCGGCGCGGCAAGCCGGACCGGCTCACCCCGCACGCAGGTGACATGCGCAAGCGGCAATGCCTGCATGCATTCGCCGTCGACAGATCTCCGCTCGAACGGCACGTGGAAATGAAAGAAGACCTCCATGCCGCCGGGCCCCGGCATCACGGGCAACAATGCCGGTGACGGGAGGCCGGCGCCGTCCCAGCTCCAGTAGCGATCGATAAATGCCCGTAGCGGCGCGGCGGGAAGACGATGATCGATACGCATGTCGAATCTTGCGGTGCGCGGCATGATGGATATCCCGAGTGAGCAATGGCCGGCAACGATGCGCGCGGCGCTCCGGCGCCGGCACCGCCCGGGGGCGCGTCAGCCCGATGCTTCGGACGGACCGCGCTGCATCCGTTGCACGATCGCGTCCAGCTCGCCGATATGCGTGGCCACCGCCTGCTTGCCCGCGCGTGCCCATCCGTCGAACGACGTCATCCCGCTCACCACGCCGACGAACGCCACGCCGGCGCGCTCGGCCGCCTGCGCGTCCACCGCGTGGTCGCCCACGTAGATTGCCGACCGGGCCGGCAAGCCGAGCCGCGCCAGCGCCAGCACGAGCCCTTCGGGATCGGGCTTGTGACGCTGCACGTCTTCCCCGCCGATCAGCACGTCGACGAGCGATTGCAATTCGTTCAGCGCAAGAATCGCCTCGATCCGGTAACGAAACTTCGACGAAACGATCGCGACCGCGAGACCCTGCTCGCGCAGACTCGCGAGCAGCGGCGGAACCTCGGGATAGATGCGCGTGCCGTGCACCATGATCTCGTCGGCACGCGCCACGAAGTGACGCGCGAACGCGTCGGCACGCGCCGGTTCGGTTTCACCGGTCAGCGAGCGGAACATCTCGTGCAGCGGCAGCCCGATCACGGCACCGATCTGCGCCGGCGTTGCGCCGGCAGCACCCAGCTGATTCAACGCGTACGTCGTGCACGCGATGATCGCGGCGGACGAATCCGCCAGCGTCAGATCGAAATCGAAGATGACGGCCCGAACAGACATGAAATGACTCCGCAAAAAATCGGCTCGCGCGTGACGGGCGAACCGGTATGACGTTGCGATACGCACCCGCGTATCGATCGATCAGCGTTCCTGACCGGATTGCTCGCGATCGGCCGCGTCGAACCCCACCGGGTCGCGCTTCGCCCATTGTTTCGCCCACCCCAGCAACGGCTGCAGTGCCGCCTCGAGCCGCCGGCCTTCGGCGGTCATGCAGTAGCCGCCTTCGCCATGCTCGACGAGGCCCGACGCCTTGAGTTCGGCCAGCCGGGTGTTGAGCAAGCGCGCGTTCGTCTCGCAGGCTTCCTGCAACGCGCGGAAGGTGAGCGGCTCGCCGCGCAGCTCCCACAGGATGCGCAGCGTGGTGCGCCGCCCGAGCAGATCCAGCACGACCATGATGGGCCGCCCTGTCTTCGATCCGCGAACACGTTGTCCGATTTTTGGTGTGGTCATGCTGTACTTTCTAAAGCAAACATCACGCGGCGTCAACGAATCGATGCGATGTCAGGCCCAAGCCACACCGCAATGTCGACGTTTTTCCTCCCCCCATGCTTTACTTTTTAAAGCACCCAACCTACGCTACCGACTCAGCCATCGGCGAACGCGAGCGTTCACGCGCACCCGCCACGAGCACGAAGGAGTTCACATGACTCAGCGTATCGCATGCGCAGTGCCGCCGTTCGCCCCCGACATCGCCGCGTCGATCGACCGGATCATGCGGGGCCGCCCGCCGTTGCGCCTCTTCACCACGCTGGCGCGCGACGCGCGCCTGTTCACGAAGTTCTTCGCCGGCGGCCTGCTGGACAAAGGCCACCTCACCATCCGGCAACGCGAAATCGTGATCGACCGCACCACCGCGCTTTGCCGCTCCGAATACGAATGGGGCGTGCATGTGTCCGTGTTTTCGCCGGCCGCGGAGTTGACCGCCGCACAGATTCGCTCGCTGGCCCGCGGCTCGGCCGACGACGCATGCTGGAGCGACGAGGACCGGTTGCTGATCCGGCTGTGCGACACGCTGCATCGGCACTGCGACATCGACGACGACCTGTGGCAGGCGCTGCGCCCGCATTTCAGCGATGAGGCGCTGCTCGAGCTGCTGATGCTCGCGGGCTTCTACCGGACCGTCAGCTACCTCACGAACGGGCTGCGCCTGCCGCCGGAAGCGGGCGCCGCGCGATTTCCGGCATGAGCCGCGAACCGGCCGCGCGGCGGCGATTCGCCCATCACGATTCGCCGCGCCGCGCGTGCGTCTTCTCGAGCCGCCAGTGCATGATCTCGTCCGCGCCGGGCCCTGCCTCCACGCGCAGATCCGGCAGGCCGATCGGGCTGCCCGTCTCGGCGTCGACCACCGCCAGCCGCACCGCATGCCCCGAGCGCGCCTCCGTGAAACGGAGCGGCGGCGCCTTCGACTCTGCCTGCCCCCACGCATCGCCGACCTGCGCGAGCGCCATCAGCACGATGCCGATGTCGCGGCCACGCGGCGTCAGATGGTATTCGTACCGGTCGGGGCGCGACTGATACAGCCGGCGCTCGATCAGCCCGCTGCCTTCGAGCGCCTTCAGCCGGTCCGACAGCGTCGCATGGGTCACGCCCGTCGACTGGCGCAGATCGTCGTAACGCGCCAGCCCCAGCGCCAGATCGCGCACGATCAGCGTGCTCCATCGATCGCCAAGCGCGTCGAGCACGCTGGCGATCGAGCAGGTCATGCCGTCAAAACTTTTGGATTTCATCGCGAATCACCTTTCCTGACTTCGATGCGCAGCACATGGCGGTGCGCGCGGCGGTAATCGTATCGCATCCGGCAACGCTTGACGGCGTATCGCGCGCCACTTACTCTAATAATAAGAGTTACAAGAAACCTTGTCAGCCCACCCCTTTGGAGGTTCGAACATGAAGCAGGAAGATCGAGGCGTGATCGTCGTGACCGGTGCGTCGTCGGGTATCGGTGCCGTCTACGCGGATCGTCTCGCCGCTCGCGGATACGACCTGATCCTGGTTGCGCGCCGGCGCGAGCGACTCGCCGCACTCGCCGACCGGCTCCAGTCCGCATACGGCTGCGATGCGCGAGCCGTCGTCGCAGACCTGTCGAGCCCCGACGGCGTCGCGCGAATCGAGGCGCTGATCGACGGCACCGTCGGAATCACCGGCATCGTCAATGCCGCCGGCCTCGGCGCGCTGGGCCTGTCGGCTTCGGTCGACCCGGCCGCCGTCGACGCAATGATCCGGGTCAACGTGCTCGCGCTGACCCGGCTCTCGCTCGCAGCCGCGCGCCGCTGCGGCGCAGCCGGACGCGGCATGATCGTGAACATCGGGTCGATCGTCACGCTGATGCCCGTGCCCGGCGCGGGTGGATACAGCGGCTCGAAAGCGTATGTGCTCAATTTCACGCGTTCGCTGCACGCCGAGCTTGCGCCGCGCGGCGTCGCGGTGCAAGCCGTGATGCCGGGGCCGGTGCGCACGGAGTTTTTCGGCAACGCAAGCGCGCCGTTCCCGGATTCGCTGTTCATGACGCCGGAAACGCTCGTCGACACCGCACTGCACGCACTGGATCACGAGGAATTCGTGTGCTTTCCGACGCTCCACGATCTCGGCGCATGGCAGCAGTTCGACGGTGCACGCGGCAACCTCCTGCACGCCGTCACGCGGGACGGCCAGCCCGCCGCGCGTTACAGCGCAATCTGACGCGACGCCTGCTCTCTCTCACGAACCGGGGAACACACATGCCGCTCTGGAACATCTACCATCCCGAACACACCTATACCGACGCCGACAAGCTGGAGATCGCCGAGCGCATCGTCGGCTTCTACGACGGGTTTCTGCCGCGCTTCTACGTGAACGTGCTGTTCCAGCCGTTGCCGCCCGCGTCGTTCCTGATCGGCGGCAAGCCGACCGACGACTTCGTGCGCATCCGGGTCGACCACATCGCGCGGCAGATCGACGATCCCGGCGAACAGGCGCGGTTCATGCATCACGTGGGCCAGCGGCTGGCGCCGTTCATCGGCGAGCGCGGCTTGCGCTGGGAAATCCACATCGGCGAAACGCCGTTCGGGCTGTGGACGATCGAGGGGCTGCGCCCGCCGCGGCCGGGCACGCCGGCCGATCTCAAGTGGCGCACGGAGAACCGTCCGTCACCGTACTGATCGGCCCGGCCATCCGGGGGCGCGTCGCCCGACGTCGCGCTCCGGAGGCATCCTCGCCGTATCCCCACGAATCGCGAAGAGAGGCACTGCCATGATCACCGAAATCGTCTTCTTCAAGCTCAAGCCCGACGTCGACATGCCTACGCTGCGTAACCGCTATGAAGAGACTGCCGTGAAGTGGGCTCTGAACCCGGACCTGCTGCACAAGTGGTACTTCTACGATCCGGCAACGCACGAAGGCGGCGGCGTGTACGTGTGGCGCACGCGCGAAGCCGCCGCGCGCTGGCACGGCGACGAATACAAGGCGATGGTCGAGCGGGTGTACGGCTTTCCGCCCGTGATACGCGTGCTCGATACGCTCGCGCACGTCGATGCGACGCAGGGACGGTACAAGATCCTCGGCGTGTCCGACTGAGTGCCGGATGGCGCGATGCGGGGCGGTTCCGCCCCGCATCCCCTGCGTTTGCCCCGCTATGTCCCCTCGATCGCGTTTCGCTATCAACCCTATTGCCGGCAATGCTTTCAAACATATCGTCAAGTTACGATATAAGATTCGCCCATCGACGATACCTCGTTGCCCGACCGAAACGCCAAACCCGTCCATGCCGACCGAACTCGACATCGAAGCGATCCTGAAAGCGCTCTCGAACCCCGTGCGCCGGGAAATCCTCGCCTGGCTGAAAACGCCGGACGTGCATTTCCCGAACCAGACGCTGCCGTACGAACACGGCGTCTGCGCGGGCCAGATCGACGCGCGCTGCGGGCTGTCGCAATCGACCGTCTCCGCGCACCTCGCGACGCTGCAACGCGCGGGGCTCGTGACGTCGACGCGGATCGGCCAGTGGGCGTTCTTCCGGCGCAACGAGGCCGTCATCGACGCATTTCACGACGCCCTGCGCCGCGAACTCTAGCCAACGGCCAAACCGGCCATGCGGGCCGCCGCCGCACATGACGCGACGGGGTTCCCGCCTTTCGTGAAGAGGTTATCTGCCATGCCCACACTGTTCGATCCCGTTACCCTCGGCGACCTGAACCTGCCGAACCGCATCGTGATGGCGCCGCTCACCCGCTCCCGTGCGGGCGCGGCGCGCGTGCCGAACGCACTGATGGCGCGCTATTACCGCGAGCGCGCATCGGCCGGCCTGATCATTACCGAAGCGACGTCGGTCACGCCGCAGGGCGTCGGTTATGCCGACACGCCCGGCATCTGGTCCGACGAACAGGTCGAAGGCTGGAAACAGGTGACGCAGGCCGTGCACGCGGCCGGCGGGCGCATCGTGCTGCAACTCTGGCACGTCGGCCGGATCTCCGACCCGGTGTTCCTGAACGGCGACCTGCCGGTCGCGCCGAGCGCGATCGCCGCAGGCGGCCACGTGAGCCTCGTGCGTCCGCAGCGCCCGTACGTGACGCCGCGCGCACTCGAACTCGACGAAATCCCCGGCATCGTCGCCGCGTACCGCAAGGGTGCCGAGAATGCGAAGGCCGCCGGCTTCGACGGCGTCGAGATCCATGGCGCGAACGGCTACCTGCTCGACCAGTTCCTGCAGGACAGCACCAATCGCCGCACCGACGCGTACGGCGGCCCGATCGAGAACCGCGCACGCCTGCTGCTCGAAGTGGTCGACGCGGCGATCGACGTGTGGGGCGCCGGCCGCGTCGGCGTGCACCTCGCACCTCGCGGCGACGCGCACACGATGGGCGATTCCGATCCGGCGGCAACGTTCGGCTATGTCGCGCGCGAACTCGGCCGGCGCAAGATCGCGTTCATTTTCACGCGCGAGTCGTATTCGGGCGACCACCTGAGTCCGCGCCTGAAGGAAGCGTTCGGCGGCCCGCTGATCGCGAACGAGCAGTTCACGCTCGACTCGGCACAAGCCGCGCTCGCGAGCGGCAACGCCGACGCGATCGCATGGGGCAAGCTGTTCATCGCGAACCCCGACCTGCCGCGCCGCCTCGAGCTCGGCGCACCGCTCAACAAGCCGGTGCCGGAGACGTTCTACGCGGAAGGCGAAACGGGTTATACCGACTACCCGGCGCTGAGCGACGCGGCCTGACGGCCGGGCAGCGCGTGTTCAGTTGCGCACGTCCGCGCGCATGAACACGCGCTGCGTTTCATCGAGGCCGAGCGCGACGTGGTGCGCGCGGATCGCACGCAGCGTGTCGTCGAGCGTGGCGTCGTCGACGATGCCGAAACCCAGGCGCGCGTAGTACGGCGCATTCCACGGCGCATCGCGAAACGTCGACAGCACGACCTCTGCGATGCCTGCCTGCGCGGCGCACGCGGTCACCTGTTCGATCAGGCGCGCGCCGATCCGCTGTCCGGCATGTGACGGCGCGACATCGAGTTCTTCCAGGTAGAGCCGCCGCGCATCCAGCAGCCGGTAGAACGCGAACCCGACGCACACCCCTTGCGTATCCACTGCCACATACGCACGGCCACCGTCGATGCGCACGAGCACGGCGGTGGTATCGGTCGGCTCCGCTTCGGCGATGTGGGTCATGCCGATTGCGCGAAACCGCTGCGCGGCGGCAACTTCCACGGCGGCCATCGCGGCCGCGTCTTCCCGCGTGGCGGGACGGATCAGGATCGATGCAGTCATGACGACAATTCAGGCAGGCAGTCTGGAACGGCCGTCACTATAATCGAAACTTCATACGTTTCGAACGCGCCACCCACGAGGTCCGTCATGACGTTGTCCGCACTCGCCGTCTTCGCCTTCGCCCTGCTCGTTACCTCCGGCACGCCCGGCCCGAGCGTCGCCGCGCTCGTCTCGCGCGTGCTGACGAACGGCGTGCGAGACGTGCTGCCGTTCCTCGCGGCCATGTGGCTCGGCGAAGCGCTGTGGCTCACGGTCGCGGTCGCCGGGCTGTCCGCGTTCACGCGCACGTTCGCGGCGGGCCTGATCGTGCTGAAGCTGCTCGGCGTCGCGTACCTGCTGTTCCTCGCGTGGAAGATGTGGACCGCGCCGACCGACACGCGTGCGGACGACCTGCCGCGCGGCCAGTCGCCGTGGCGCATGTTCGTCGCCGGCATGCTGGTGACGCTCGGCAATCCGAAGATCATGGTGTTCTATCTTGCGCTGCTGCCGACCATCGTCGACCTCACGCATGTCGGCGTGACGGCCTGGGCCGAGCTGGTAGGTACGATGCTCGCGATCCTGATCGCCACCGACTGCGCCTGGTCGCTGCTCGCATCACGCGCACGCGCGTTCCTGACGTCGGCGCGCGCCAAGCGGATCGCCAACCGCACGAGCGCAACTGCGATGGCCGGTGCGGCGGTGGCGATTGCGACGCGCTAGCCCGCCGGTCGCGCGCCACACCACCGCCTGCCACCTGTCATGTCGCAACTCGGGAACATTCCTGCCGCACTCGCCGCACAATCGATTTCCCGTCGCGAGATCGTGCTTCCGCTCGACGCCGCGCTCGAATGCATCGATCATTGCGTGCGTCATCGCATTCCGATCTACGGGTGGGAAGGCTGGGTGCTGACTGCCGACGGACGGGTCGGACACGGCAGTGCGCCGCAGGGCACCGTAAGTCTTGAAGACTTGCCGCTCGAAGAAGCCGCCGCGTTCTGCCACCGCACGATGGTGTCCGACGCACAGGCGTGGCATGACGAGTACCCCGAAACGACTGACCGGCTCCATTTCTGCATCACGATCGGCGACGCGCGCTGATCGTCGTGTCCGTGCTATCGCATGCCGGCGCGCGACCGGCACCCCGCAACCGTAGTCCGATCGTTGCTCCGGAGGGTTTCACCGTGAAGACCTGGCTATCGACTGTATCGGCTGTCCTCCTCTGCCTGTCCGCCACGGTCGCGCACGCGGCCGGCGTCAAGCTCGTCCGGATTCCGGCCGATGCCGGCGGCCCCGAGCTGAAGGCAGTCGTGTGGACGCCCTGCGCGGACGCTCCTCAGACGCTCACGATCGGCCCTTACGAATTGAAAGGGCAACGCGACTGCCCGACCGTCGGCGACAAGCTGCCGCTCGTCGTGATCTCGCACGGCCACGGCGGCACGTTCCTCGACCACCACGATCTTCCGGAAACGCTCGCCGACGCGGGCTTCGTGGTCGCGGCGATCAATCATCCGGGCGACACGTTCTCCGACATGAGCCACGCGGCCGACATTCAAGAGTTCGTCGAACGCCCCATCGACATCAAGCGCCTGGTCGACTACATGCTGGGCAATGCATCCGACGCCGCTCGAATCGATCCCGCACGGATCGGCTTCTTCGGTTTCTCGCGCGGCGGGTACACCGGGCTGGTGCTGGCCGGCGGCAATCCCGATTACGTGCATGCGCCGGTCGCGTGCACGGACCCGACCTGGCTCATCTGCCGGCAGATTCGCGACCGCGACCTTGTCCTGCCACCGCTGACCCACGACCCGCGAATCAAGGCCTACGTGCTGGCCGATCCGCTCGACGAATTTCCGAGCGCCGACACGGTAAAGAATGTCCACGCGCCGATCCAGCTCTGGGCATCGGAGGAAGGCGGCGACGGCGTCGAGCCGGCCACCCTCCCCGCACTGGCCGGCCTGTTGCCGCAGCGGCCGGAATTCCACGTCGTTCAGCATGCCGCGCATTTCGCGTTCGTCGCGCCGTGTTCCGACGCATTGAAAAAAATATCGCCGCGCGTGTGCGTCGACACCGGCGAATTCGATCGCGTTGCCTTTCACCAGACGCTCGACGCCGGCGCACTCGCGTTCTTCACGGCGAACCTTCACTAACAGCGAAACGTCTTGCGCCAGACACCCGGCGCAGGCGCATGGTCGTTGCACGCGATCAGCGCGCGCACGAGCGCCCAGTCATCGTCATCGCAGAAGTCGAGCAGCATCGCGCCACACGGGCCGCGCTGCTCGCGCAATCGTTCGACCAGCCGCGCATGAATGCCCTGCACCTTGCCGTCGCCGTGAGCAACGACCGACGGATTCGCGCCCATCCCCGTTCCGCTGCAGAAATTGATCGCCCAGCGGCCGCTGTCCGGCGACGGCAGGTCCGTCAGCAGCGCGTCGATCGCACGCCACTTCCAGCCGATCGACGCGGCCACCGGCACGCGGTATTCGTCCTGGATCACGAACGCGCCGTCGGGATGATCGATCGTGAACGTCGCGTTGTCGGGCCACGCGGTCAGGTCGATGCCGAGCGGCCGGCTGCTGCGAAAGCGCCGCAGCAGCACGATCGCGCCGCGCACGTCGCCGAGCGCGGGCAGCGTGCCGCCCGCATGCCAGCGCAGCCGCGGATGCCGCGCACGATGCGCGTCGAACGTCGCGTCGAAACTGCGCGTACACGCATGCGCCGGCCATTCGTCCTTCACCGACATCACGATGCATTCGCGTGGATGCGCATCGAGAAAGCGCGTGCAATCGGCCAGCACGTCGTCGAACGTCATGCCGAGCGCGATGCCGCCATGATGGATGTCGAACGCATCGCGCACGTGCCGGCAGCGGATGTCGAGCAGCCGCACGCCATGCGCGAGCTGCGTATCGAGCGGCGCACGCTGGGTGCGCACCAGCCGATCGTCGACGGTATACGCACAGGTGTCATGGCTGCCCGGTAGGGTCAGCGTATGCAGCAGCCGCACATCGTCGAGCGCCGACATCCAGTCGGCGAGCGGCATGCACGTATCGTGGCTCGAAGGGATCATGAATCGATGAATGACAAGGAAAGAAAACCGTGGGTAACGGCGTCGGATGTCGCGGCGCGCGCCGGCGTATCGCGCTCCGCGGTGTCACGCGCGTTCTCGCCGACAGCAAGCATCGCACCGCAAACGCGTGAGCGCGTGATGGTCGCCGCGCGCGCGCTCGGCTACCAGGTCAACCTGATCGCCCGCGACATGATCACGCAGCGCAGCAGCATGATCGGCGTCGTGACGGCCGGGTTCGAGAATCCGTTTCGCGCGAGGCTGCTGTCGGACCTGATGGCCGCGCTCGGGCAGCGCGCGCTCACGCCGCTCGTGACCAATGCGGAAGACCCGCGCCAGGTCCGTCAATCGCTCGAACAGTTGCTCAGCTACCGGATCGCGGGCCTCGTGATGACGTCCGCGTCGCCGCCGCTGTCGGTCGCGC
This sequence comes from Burkholderia sp. D-99, assembly GCF_011605345.1. Classification (GTDB taxonomy): domain Bacteria; phylum Pseudomonadota; class Gammaproteobacteria; order Burkholderiales; family Burkholderiaceae; genus Burkholderia. The sequence continues at coordinate 45,906 of NZ_JAAOXM010000001.1, read as the reverse complement.
AGCAGTATCTCGAACACCGGATCCCGGTCGTGATGATCAACCGCGAGGCGAACCTGCCGGGCGCCGACATCGTCGTCAGCGACAACGCGGCGGGCGCCGTGCATGCGGCGCAGCGGCTCGTGCGGGCCGGCGCGCGTCGGCTTGCGTTTGTCGGGCCGCGCAGCGCGAGCTACAGCGCACAGTCGCGCGCCGCCGCGTTCGAGCATGCGATCGGGCGCGGCGACGCGTTCGATGCAACCCTCGCCTGCGTGCTCGACACGCCGTCCGACACTCATGCGAGCGGGATCGAAGCGGCGCGGCAACTGTTCGCGAACGGCAAGCGGCCCGACGGCGTGTTCTGCTCGTCGGACCTGCTCGCGCTCGGCGTGATCGATGTCGCGCGCAGCGAATTCGGGTTGCGCGTGCCGGACGACGTGCGCGTGATCGGCTTCGACGACATCCCGGCCGCCGAATACGACGCGTATCGACTGACGACGCTCCGGCAGGACACGCGCGGCCTCGCGCACGCGGCAGTCGACCTGCTCGCCGAGCGGATGCAGGCGTTCGACGGCCCGTCGCGCACGCGCGTCGTGCCGGTCACGCAGGTGGTGCGGCATAGCTGCGCATGATCAGTCGCGGCGCGTGGCGTCCGGATGCGCGATGCGAGTCACACCCATGTCGCGTCGTTTCCGCGAACAGCACGCCCATTCGATGCGCATGGCCGCCAGGTCCGTTCAGCCTGCGTGCTGCCCGCGTCACTTCAGCCCGCCCGCGAACCCGCGCAACAGGTAGCGCTGCACATAGCCGGCCACGGCCAGCGTGGGCAGCGACGCCAACAGCCCCGCGCTCATCAGGTCGCCCCAGTCGATGCCGTTTTCCGTCACGTAGCCGGCAATCGCGAGCGGCAGCGTGAAGCGGCTCGGCGTCGATACGAACAGCAGCGCGATCAGGAATTCGTTCCACGCGGCGATGAACACGAAGATCGCGGTCGCGATCAGGCCCGGCGCGCACAGCGGCAGCACGATCTGCACGAGCCGTCGCGCGAGCCCCGCACCGTCGATGCAGGCCGCCTCTTCGTACTCGATCGGCACTTCGCGCACGAACGCGAGCAGCATCCAGATCGCCATCGGCAGCGCATAGATCTGGTACGCGAGCATCAGGCCGAGCGTCGAATCGAGCAGGTGCAGCCGCTTCGCGAGCGCGAACAGCGGCACCGCGATCGTGATCGGCGGCATCAGCTTCAACGCGAGCACGAGCACCAGGAACAGCAGGTCGAGCCGCGCCGGAAACCGCAACCGCACGAGCGCGTACGCGGCCGGAAACGCGAGTGCCAGCGCGAGCAGCGTCGTGCCGAAGCCGACCAGCAGCGAATTGAAGAGCGGCGCGCCGATGCCGTTGGACCATACCGATGCGAAATGCTCGAAGGTCGGCGCGGCCGGCCAGATCCGCATCGGATGATCGAGGCGTTCGAGCGTCGGCATGAAGGCCGCGCCGGCCATCCACAGGCATGGCAGCAGCAACAGGGCGAGCGCGACGATGCGCAACACCCACGGCATCGCGCGACCGAATGCGGCGCCCGTTCGCGCGCCCGTGATGCCTGCGGGATGCGCCGTCATGCGCGCCGCTTGCGAACCGTCTGCCATACGTACCCCGAAACCAGCACCGCGGACGCCGCGAGCATCAGCACCGACGCGGCGCTCGCCGGCCCGACGTTGAAGAAGCGGAAGCCCGTGTCGTAGATATAGGTCGACAGTGTCTGCGTCGCGTTGCCGGGGCCGCCGCCCGTCAGCGCATAGACCTTGTCGAACAGCTTGAACGTGTCGATCGAGCGCAGCAGCAGCGCGAGGCCGATCTGCGGCGCCGCGAGCGGCAGCGTGATGTCGCGCAGGCACTGCCACTCGCTCGCGCCGTCGGTGCGCGCGGCCTCGTACAGTTCCTGCGGGATCGACTGCAACCCGGCCAGCACGATCAGGAACGCCATCGGCGTCCACTGCCACACGTCGACGAGCGCGAGCGACCAGAGCGCGAGATGCGGGTCTGACAGCCAGCGCACGCCTTCGACGCCGAACGCCGCGAGCAGCGCGTTCAGGAAGCCGTCGAAGTTGAGCCAGTTGCGCCAGATCGCCGAGCACACGAGCGTGGACAGCATCATCGGCAGGATCGCGAGCGGCAGCGCGATGCGCCGCCCCGGAAACGCGCGCACGAACAGCAGCGCGAGGCCGAAGCCCAGCGCGACTTCGGCGAGCGACGCGACGATCGTGAAGCGCAGCGTGTTGCCGAAGCCGGCCGTGAACGCGTCGTCGCCGAGCACCGCGCGATAGTTCGCGAGCCCCGCGAACGCGCGGCGCCCGGCCGAGTAGTCGACCTGGCAGAACGAATCGATCAGCACCTGCGCGACCGGATACAGCGCGAGCGCGGCGAGCACCAGCAGCGCGGGCCCGAGCAGCGCGACGAACGGCAGGCTGCGGCCGAAGGCTTTCATGCGCTGTGCCCCGGCGATGGGTCGAGGCGGGCCGTCACTTGCCGGCCGCGGCCGTCGCCTGCGCGATCTTCTGCTGCGCCTGGCGCAGCGCGGCGTCGGGCGCAGCCTGCCCGGTCAACGCGAGTTGCAGCTGGTCGCCGAGAATGCTCTCGACCTGCTGCCAGTCCTTCACGCGCGGCCGCGCACGGCCGGCCTCGAGCGCCTTCAGTTGATCCGGATACCAGCGGTACTGGCGCACCAGCGCCGGATCGTTGAACACGCTGCGGCGGGTCGGCGGAATGCCGATGCCGGCGAGGCGCGTCTGCGTGTCGCGGTTGGTCAGGTAGGCCAGGAAGTCCTGCGCGACCTTCGCATGCGGCGCGTCCTTCGGAATGCCCATCTGCCAGATGCCGAGCATCGGCGCCGGGCCCGCGGTCTGCCCGGGCGGCGCCTGCAGCGCGATCTGCCCGACCACGCGCGACTGCTTCGGATCGTCGAGCGCCGGCACCCACGCCGGCCACACTTCGATCGACTGCGCGGCCGTGCCGCGCTGCAGGGCGTCGCGCACTTCCGCCGCGCCGTACACGTCGACGTCCTTCGGCGCGGATGCCTTCAGCGCGAGGAAGGTCTTCAGCGCGGCCTGCGCCTCGCGCGAATCGATCGTCACGTTGCCGGCGTGGTCGAACACGTCGCCGCCGTACGCCCACAGGATCGGCAGGAAGCCCGTCACGACCGGGTTGCCCTTGGTGCCGCGGAACACGACGCCCGATACGCTCTTGTCCGCGCCGCCGACGGTCTGCGCGATCTTCAACACGTCGTCCCAGTTGCGCGGCGGCTGCAGCTTGTATTTCGCGAGCAGGTCCTTGCGGTACGCGAACATCTCGACGTTGCCGACGATCGGCAGCGCGTACAGCGCACCGGCCGCGTTGCGGCCGAGCGCGACGGTGGACGGCACGAGATCGGCGTCGGCAAGCGACGCGGGCAGCGGCTTCAGCCAGCCGTTGCCGATGAATTCGGGGGCCCACGTGTCGTCCATCATCACGAGGTCGTACGCGCCGGTGCCTTCACGCATCGACAGCTTGAGCTTCTGGTACAGATTCGCGTTCGGTAGCTTGAGCAACTCGATCTCGGTGCCCGGGTGCAGCTTGTTGAAGCCGGCGACGGCGTCGGCCAGCCCCTTGCCGTAGATGTCGTCGCGGCCTGCGATGACGAGATCAGCGGCACCGGCGTGCGTGGCGGCGAAGGACAACGCAAGGGCGGCGGACAGCGCGCGCAGGCGGCTCAGCAGGGTCATGAGGTCTCTCTCGTTCGGCGTGGTGGCGGGACGGCCAGGCGTTGCACACGTGTGCAACGCGGGCGGCGCTTCGGGCCGCCTGATGCGAACGCCATTGTTCACGCCGATCGTTAAGAATTTATGGCACCCGGCGAGAGAGGCTGCCGCCGTACCTGGCCGCCCCGCCCGCCTGGCTGCCCAGGCCCGGCCTCCCCGGCTGGACCTCCCGAGCCAGACCTCCCCGGCCGGACCTCCCCGGCCGGGTCAGAAGTTCACGCGGATCCCGGCCATCACGGCCAGCTGCCGGCTCGAGTTGCTGTTCGCGAGCACCGGAATCTGCGCGTAGTTCACCGCGTTGCCGCTCGCGTCGGTGCCGAGCCCCGTCCCGCTCGCGATCTGGCCGATCGCAACCGCATACAGCGCCGTGCGCTTCGACAGGCTGTAGTTCGTGCCGACGTTCACCTGGTGGAACCGCGTCGTGCCGCGTCCGTCGGTATGCGCTGCGTTGAAGATATACGCGACGCCGCCCTGCAGCGCGGGCGTGAACATGTACGTGGCGTTCAGCTCGCCGATGTCGAACGTGAACGCCTGTGTGCGCGGCTGCACCGTGGTCGAGAAGTAACGGCTGTCGCCGAGGCGCGTATGCGTATAGGTGAGCGCGATCGTCGCATCGCCGAACGTGACCGACCCGCCCGCACCAAACGCGCGCATCGAGCCGGCGTCCTGCAGCAGGCAGTACATCGCGCCCGGGTTGCTGCATGCGAAATCGCCGATATAGCCGTTTGCGCCGCCGAGCGCCGCATCGAGCGGCTGGTGCAAATCGAGGTAGCCGACCGAGAACGCGACCGGCGCGCGCGTATACGTCGCGGCCACCGCGTAGCCGCGCTTCGCTGAAAAGTCGCCGGCCTGCCCGCCGAAGCTGAACGTGCCGCCGAACGTGAGGCCGTTGAAATCGGCGCTGGTGAACTTCACTGCGTTGTTGAAGTTGAATGCGGCGTTCAGGTTGTCGACGTCGCCGAGGTGCGAACCGTACGGTGTCGCCCAGTTGTTGCTCGACACGTACGCGCCGAGCATGTCCGTGTACGAGTCGTATTGGCGGCCGAGGCCGAGCGTGCCGATCCCGTCCTGGCGCAGCCCGACCCACGCCTGCCGGCTGAAGGCCGTGCCGCCCTGCAGCGCCTGCCCGTTCGCCGACAGGAACTGCTGCTCGAGCGTGAACACCGCGTTGAGCCCGCCGCCAAGCGGCTCGGCACCCTGGAAGCCGAAGCGCGACGGCACGAGGTTGCCGCCGCCCATCTGCCACGCATGGCCGCCGCCCGTACTGCCGTCGGCGCGCGTGAACTGCTGGTTCGTCGAGTAGATGATGCCGGTATCCACGGTGCCGTACAGCGTCACGCTGCCCGAAGTCTGCGCGTGTGCGTGCATGCATCCCAGCGTGGCCGCGGCCGCGGCCAGTCGTCGTCCGATCTTCATGTCCCGCCCCTCTGTTGTCATCGATTCGCAGTGCAAATCGATTGGGTTATCGATATGGGTGACAGGACTCTATCCAGCGAAAATTCAGGACCTCTATCGCAAATCGGCAAACAGTGGCACGCATTGCCCGCGACGTTGCCCGACGGCGCCGTCGCGGTGCGCGTGCGTCAGTCGGGACGCGTCGTCTGGGAAGGCAGCTCGCCGAACAGGTCGCGATACTCGCGCGCGAAATAGCCGAGATGCGTAAAACCCCAGCTCGCGGCAGCCTCGCCGACGCCGAGCTGCTGCACGGATGTCGTGCGCAGCATGCGGCGCACCGCGTTCAGCCGGATCGTGCGCAGATAGCCGACCGGCGTGACGTCGGCCACGCGTTGAAAACTCGTTTGCAGCGTGCGGCGGCTGCAACGCAGCGCGCGGCACAGTTCGAGCACGGTGACGGGTTCCTCGGGGCGGTCGCGCAGATGCTTCTCGCAGCGGCTCACGATGTCGCTGTAAGTGGCGTGCGTGATGTCGCGGCGTTCGACGCCGATACCCTGCTCGAGCGCATCGAGGAACATGCCGAGCATCGCGTCGCGAAACATCTTGCGGGTGGCCGCATATTCGAGGTGGCCCGGATTGCGCTGCGCATCGTCGATCAGCGCCGACAGCCGCAGGCCGAGCGCGACGCCCTGCGCGTCGGACAGGCGCGTCACGTGGCGCAGCTTGCGCGCGCCGGATGCGCCGAATTCGGCTTCGCACAGGTCGTCGACCATGTCGGACGCCGCGCTGATCCCGACGAGCCCCATCCCTTCCGGCGTGTGGAATTCGAAATCCTCGCCGGCGCGCAGCGCGAGCAGCGCATAGCCGTCGACGGGCTGGCCCTGGAACGTGCCCGCGAGCGGCACCGACAGCGGCACCGCGAGCGACGTGCGCCCGGCCGGCGCGAGCCCCGTTTGCGCGACGCGCCGGTTGGTCGTCTCGCGGAAGAAGTGAAAATCGTCGTACAGCACCTGCGTGACGGTGCCCTTGAAGCGGCCCGGCGTCATCTGGCGGTAGACCTGATGCCAGCCCGCGATCGCGAGCCCGTGATCGTGCACGTCTTCGTGTGAGCGTGACTGGAACAGCATCGGCATCTCCGGTGAAACCCCTAAACGCGGCCGCCGGATTCCCCCCGGCGCGCAACGCCACAGCTTACCCGTGCAAAATCCTGCGTAGTGCGGTTTCGAACGCAAGACAAGCCGCCGACAGTGCGGCAGCCTGCTCACCCGTCAGGCGGACGTAGCGGCGGAACGACGGCATCCGGTTCACGACCTCGCTGCCGCCGAACGGCACGATCGTGAGCGTCCAGCGGCCATCGCGCGCATCGATCGTCGCGTCGGTCAGGTGCAGCGGCCGCAGCGCGTCGGCCAGCGACGGCTCGGCGACCAGCGCGGCCACCGTATCGGCGAATCCGGGGTCGCATCCCGGCTCGGCTACCGCGTCGATGCCCGTGCGGCGCAGCCAGCCGGTCTGCGTCACCCGCGCGCTGCCCTGCGCGGCCGGTCCGCACGCGGCTGCCGCCACCTTCACGCTGACCGTGTGCATCAGGAACTGGCGGTCGACACGCTCGTCGACGCTCACGCGCATGCCATTCGGCAGCCTGGCCGTCAGGCTGCCGCCCCCGTCGACATCACGTGCGGCGCCCAGATCGGCCAGCACACGCGCGGCGATCGCGCCGGGCCGATGGCCGGGCGGCGGCGCAGCGGGCGCCGCGCGCCAGCGGGCAAGCGCGGCCTTCACGATGCGACGTGCTCGTTGCGCAGCACTTCCTCGACCGGCACCGGCTTGAACGGATGCCGGCGCTGCACGACGAGCGTCCAGAACAGCGCGTACAGCGCGGTGAGCCCGAGCATCGCGCCGAACGGCACGTAGATGTCGCGCGCGTTCATGCCCGGCGGCGTGATGTACCAGATCGCGAGCACGATGCCGACGCTCGACACGATCTGCGGCAGCGGGAACAGCGGCGAACGGTACGGGCGCGGCAGGTCCGGGCGGCGAATCCGCAGCATCACGACCGACGCGGTGACGAGCAGGTACGCGGTGCCCCACGCGCAGGTCGCCGCGAGCACGAGGTGCAGGATGCTGTCGAGATTGCCGTTGATCAGCCACGCGTGGAAGATCGGCACGATCGCCGCCGCGACGATGCCGACCACCGGCGTCTTGAAGCGCGGATGCAGGTACGCGAAGCAGCGCGGCAGCGCACCGTCGATCGCCATCCCGTACAGGATGCGCGGCAGCCCGGCCATCAGCGTGTTGATCGTCGCGGCGCCCGCGCACAGGAACGCGATGCCGAACCAGATGCGACCGAAGGGCCCAAGCACCTGCAGCGCGAACGCGGGAATCGCGCCCGGCGTGTCGAGCAGGTGCGTGAGGCCGTCGGGGCTCACGGGCACGTTCGCGACCTGGCGGCGGATCGCCGCGCCGTACAGGAACATGCAGATCGCGACGCCGACGAGGCCCAGCGCCATCGCGCGCGGGATCGTGCGGCCCGGCGACTTCATCTCCGGCGCGAGCGGCGTGACGAACTCGCAGCCGACGAACATGAACATCGCCATCCCGACCAGCGAGAGCACGGCCGGCACCGACGTGCCGACTTCCGAGCCGCCGAACCATCCGTCGAGGTGGACAGCCGGTGCGGCCGCGAGCCCGAGGATCCCGAAGATCATCAGCGACAGCCACATGCCGGCCGTCAGCACGATCTCGAGCTTGCTGAATACCTTGATGCCGATGATGTTGGTGATCGCGAACGTGACGACGAGGCCGACGCCGACGAGCCACGAGCTGTTGTGCTTCTCGAATGCCGCGTTCAGCGATTCGAAATTGACGAGCGCCATGATGCCGCTCAGGATCGTTTCCGCCGTGCCGGCGAACACGTGCACGAGGAAATACGCGGAGATCGTGCCGGTGATTGCCCAGAAGCGGCCCAGCCCGCACGACAGGTAATCGTAAACCGAGCCGGCGGTGGGCAGCATCGCGGCGGCTTCGGAGAAGGTGGTCGCCTGCGCCTGCATCATCACGAACGCGATGATCATCGCGACCGCGAACGCCCAACCGCCCATCCCGAAGCCCGACGTCGCGGTGAGGATCACCGGGCTTGCCATGATGAGGCCGACGGCGCTCGCCAGCGCGGTCGGAAAGCCGACCGCCCCCGCCTTCAGGGCCGTGCCGCCACCCGCTTCATCCGGCGTGCCGGCGGGCGTGTCGCCTGCGGCGCCGGTAATTCCTGACCATCCCGACATCTTCGTCTCCTTCCTGAGTGGGCCCGAACCTGCGCTCCGGCAGCTATTGAGGCCCCATGCTTTGCGGTCGGCCCGGGGCGGCGCTTCAGCGCTTCGATTCCCGGGCCCCCTGTCGATCACACCTTGATCCGATGTCGAAAAAATACGCAGGCAAAATAATCCGGTCATAGCGCAAATCGGCAAACCGGCGGCAGCCGCGCTGCGCGCCGCCGGTATGCCGTCACGCGATCACGCCATCACGCGAACGGCACGGCCTCGAAGCCCGCCGCGAGCGCGTCGACGATCCGGTCGAGCTGCTCGCGCTGGATCACGAGCGGCGGCGACAGGATGATCTTCGTGCCGACCGGACGCACCAGCACGCCGTTCTCGCGCGCGACTTCCGCGACCGCGTTCGCATAGCCGGACAGCGGATCGATCGGCTCGCGCGTTGCCTTGTTCGCGACGAGGTCGAGCGCGAGCATCAGCCCCTTGCCGCGCACCTCGCCGACCGCCGCGAAGCGTTCCGGGAACGACTGCAGCGCTTCGAGCAGATACGCGCCCTGCTTCGCCGCGTTCGCCGGAAGGTCTTCCTTCACGACGATGTCGAGGCTCGCGATCGCGGCCGCGCATGCGACCGGGTGGCCCGCATACGTGTAGCCGTGCATGATCGCACCGCCAAAATCGGCGTTCGCGGCGAACGCGTCCTCGATCCGCGCGTTCACGACCGTCGCGCCGAGCGGCACGTAGCCCGACGAGATCCCCTTCGCGAGACACATGATGTCCGGGCGCACGCCCCAGCCGCGGCTGCCGAACATGCTGCCGCTGCGGCCGAAGCCCGTCACGACCTCGTCGGCGATCAGCAGCACACCGTAGCGGTCGCACACCTCGCGCACGAGCGGCCAGTAGTTGGCCGGCGGCACGATCACGCCGCCCGCGCCCTGGATCGGCTCCGCGATGAACGCGGCCACCGTGTCCGGGCTCTGGAACTGGATCTCGCGTTCCAGCATTTCCGCGCAGATCCGGCCGAGCTCCTCCGGGTCCTGCGTGAACGGGTTGCGGTACAGCCACGGCGTCTCGACGTGGAAGCAGCCGGGCAGGTTCGGCTCGTAGTTGCGGCGGAACACCGTGTTGCCGTTCACCGACGCGCCGCCGAAATGCGTGCCGTGATAGCCCTGCTTCAGCGAGATGAACTTCGTGCGATCGGCCTGGCCGCGCACCTTCCAGTACTGGCGCGCGATCTTCAGCGCGGTCTCGATCGAATCGGAGCCGCCCGAGCTGTACAGCACGCGGCGCATTCCTTCCAGTTCGAGCATGTCGATCACCTTCTTCGACAGTTCTTCCGCGCGCGGATGCGAAATGCCGTCGAACAGCTGGAAGTATTCGAGCTCGTCGAGCTGGCGCACGATCGCGTCCTTCACTTCCTGGCGGTTGTGGCCGACGTTCACGTTCCACAGGCCCGCGACGCCGTCGACGAGCTTGCGCCCCTCTTCGTCGAACACGTAGCAGCCGTCGCCGCGCACGATACGGATCGGCTTGCGCTGCTTCATCTCGTTCGGGTGCACCATCGGATGCCAGAATTTTGCTTCGTTGTAGCTCATTGCAGTCTCCACTGTCGGATCGTTTGAACCTGGGTCGTTCGGGTTCAGGGTTCGAGGTTGATGCCGCGCGTCAGTGCGCGATGCAGACGGATTTGGTTTCGGTGAAGCCTTCGATCGCGTACTGGCCGAATTCGCGGCCGATGCCCGATTGCTTGTAGCCGCCGAACGGCATCGACGGATCGAGCGGGATATGGCAATTCACCCACACGGTGCCGGCCTCGATCTGCGGCACGAGATTCATCACGCGCTTCAGGTCGTTGCTCCAGATGCTCGCGGCGAGGCCGTACGGCGACGCGTTCGCGAGGCGCACCGCGTCGGCCGCGTCGTCGAACGGCACGACGACGATCACCGGGCCGAACACTTCGTCGCGCACGATCGCGCTGTCCGGATGCGGATCGGCGATCACCGCCGGCTTCACGTAGTAGCCGGGCAGGTCGTCGGCCGGCGTACCGCCCGCGAGGAACGTGAGGCCCGCGCGGCGCGCGCCTTCGATGTGCTGGACGACCTTGTCGCGATGGTGCGCGGATACCAGCGGGTTGATCTGCGCGGTCGTGTCGAGGCCCGCGCCGAGCTTCATCGACTGCGCGACGCCCGCGAGGCCGTCGGCCAGTTGCGCGAACTTGCTGCGATGCACGTAGATGCGCGACGCGGCCGCGCACACCTGCCCCTGGTTGAAGAACGCGCCGGCTGCGACACCGTCGAGCGCCTGCGCGACGTCGATGTCGTCGAGCATCACGATCGGGTTCTTGCCGCCGAGCTCGAGCGAGAAGCGCGTCATGTTCTGCACGGCCGCCGCGCCGACCAGCTTGCCGGTCGCGGTCGAGCCCGTGAACGAGATCTTCGCGATCGACGGGTGGCTCGCGAGCGCGGCGCCGCAGGTGCGGCCGCCCGTGACAACGTTGAACACGCCGGGCGGCACGCCCGCTTCGCGTGCGAGCTCGGCCAGGCGCAGCGCGGTGAGCGGCGTTTCCGGCGACGGCTTCAGCACGATCGTGCAGCCGGCCGCGAGCGCGGGAATCAGCTTCCACACCGCGATCATCAGCGGGAAATTCCACGGCACGATCGCCGCGACCACGCCGACGGGTTCCTTGCGCGTATAGGCCGTATAGCACGCGCCGGGCGGGAACGGGATCGACACGTCGAGCGTCTGGCCGGTTATCTTGGTCGCCCAGCCGGCCATGTAGCGCACGTATTCGACGCTCGCGCCGACCTCGATCGCGCGCGACACGTGAATCGACTTGCCCTGGTTCAGCGTTTCGAGCTGCGCGAGCGTTTCGGCGTCGGCCTCGATCAGGTCGGCGAGTTTCAGCAGGATGCGTTCGCGGTCGGCCGGGCGCAGGCCGCTCCACACGCGCGCGTCGAACGCGCGCTTCGCGCTGGCGACCGCGCGGTCGACGTCGCGTTCGTCGGCATCCGCGACTGTCGCGAGCCGCTCGCCCGTCGCCGGGTCGTACACGTCGAGTCGCGCGGCCGCGTGCGCGGGCTGCATTTCACCGTCGATGAAGAGGCCGAAATCGCGCGCAACGAAAGTGCGCACGGTGTCGCTGACGGCGACGTAGTTCGTGGTGCTCATGGGCGTCTCGTTAGATTGTCGTGGCTAGCCGCGTGCGTGAGGGCACGCGGGCGTCGGACCACTGTATCGACGAGGGATCGCGCCCGGTGAGCGCAAATTGGCAGCGCGTGAGCGCCGAGGGTGGCGGGTTCGAACCCCGTGGGATGACTGGCGGCCGACGCAGAAAGCCGGCCCGGGAGCGACACCGGTCAGCCGCTGACTTCCATGCAGCCCGCGGGACCGACCAGTTCGTTTTCCTTCGCACTGCCCGACGTGAACAGGCAAAAGCTCGCACCGAGGTCGCTTTCGAATTCCATCAGGACATCCAGCCGGCCGTCGCGATCGAGATCGCCGGCCCAGATCAGCGATGCGCTGAACGGCGGCGAGCTGCCGCCGAAATCATGCAGGATCGACCGCTTGCCGCCGCCTTCGACGATCACCGCACCGGATACCGTGTGGCGCAGTTCGTACCGACGGCCGTGAAAACCGAAGCGCAGCGGGCCGGCGCCGGGCTCGATCGCCCTTCCGTCCTTCGTGAACACCAGGCTCGCCGCATCGACCTTGCCCTGCCTGAGCGACTTGCAACGAAACAGCGCCACGGCTTTTTTCAGGTCGGACTGGATGTCGACGATGTCGCCTGCCGGCTGCACCGGTTCGAACCGGACGCGTGCCGGCGCGAGCTTCCAGTGGTTCCCGTCGGGTACCAGTCCTAGCCACCCGGTGCCTGAATAGTTGCCGGCCTCGCCGACGTCCTCCGGGGCAATCCGGGTCGGTTGCAGCACGAGACACGTATCGGGCTCGCCCTCGTGTGCGAAGGCCGGGGTGGAGGCACCCAGCGAGACGACCAGCAATGCCAGCAGCGCTTTGGCTTGGGTATTCATGAATCGGCGATCGCGATGGTTCGAAGTCCGGACCGCAATTATCCGATGAATTACAGGAACAGCGCCCCCACCAGTTCGGTGCGGTTCGACACGCCGAGCTTGCGGTACATGCGCATCAGGTGCGTCTTGACGGTCGGTTGCCCGAGCGCGAGATCGCGGGCGATCTCCTTGTTCGAGCGGCCGTCGCGCACGAGGCGCGCGATCTGCTCCTCGCGGTAGGTCAGCCGCTCTTCGCAGCCGATCCGGTGGATCCCGCGCCGGGCCCGCAGCAGCGGGCTCAGCGCGGCTTCGACAACCGGCTGCAGCCGCGCGAGTGCGTCGATCTCGCCAGGTGCGAACCGCCCGGCCGTGCTGTTGCCGGGCAAGGCGCCGCACGTTTCTCCCGCCCCGAAGCGCAGCAGCGAGAACGCGCCGACCGTCCGGCCCGCGTCGCGCAGCCAGATCTCGACGACGTCGGCCACGTCGTGCCGCCGCAGGAAACGGGTCCAGTACGCGGACGCATCGCGTCTTTCATCAGGCAATTGGGAAGCAAGCGTGACGACCGCACGTTCGCCGGCCGCGCAACGCGACGGATGCAGCGGATCGAGCATCCGGTAGCGCGCGACATAGGTGCGATGCATCGATTCCGGCATCCCGAACAGCTCGAAATCCGCTGGTTCCCCGCTCTGGTCGAGCCGGTAGAACACGATCGCGGACGGGCTCGCGAACGCATCGAACGCGTCCACGCACGCGCGCAGCGCGCGCAGCCAGTCGGCGGCGGCCGGGTCGGCGGGAACGGATGGGGTCGGCATGGTGGAATCGGCTGGCGGGCGAACGCATCGAATATTGAAGTTCGGGCCAGCCTACCGGCGCCGAAAAGCGCCGGTGAGCACAAATCGGCAAATCGTCCCGGTGGGGCCGGTGGGGCCGGTGGGGCCCGTGGAGCTGGTGGAGCTGGTGGAGCTGGTGGAGCTGGTGGAGCTGGTGGAGCTGGTGGAGCTGGTGGAGCTGGTGTGGCTGGTGTGGCTGGTGTGGCTGGTGTGGCTGGTGTGGCTGGTGTGGCTGGTGTGGCTGGTGTGGCTGGTGTGGCTGGTGTGGCTGGTGTGGCTGGTGTGGCTGGTGTGGCTGGTGCGGCTGGTGCGGCTGGTGCGGCTGGTGCCGCCCGTTCACGTTGCGCAACGCGCAACGCCACCCGTGCCGCCCGTGCGGCCGGTTTGACCAGGACGACACAGGCGCGCTGACGCGCGCGCCTCGCGTCAACGCGCGTTCGCGGCGAACGTATCGCAGGCGCTCAACTCGCCCGATTCCATCCCGCGCCGCAGCCAGTACACGCGCTGGTCGCTGGTGCCGTGCGTGAAGCTTTCCGGCACGACGTAGCCCTGCCCTTGCTGCTGCAGCCGGTCGTCGCCGATCGCGGCGGCCGCCTTCAGCCCCTGCTCGAAATCGCCGGGTTCCATCAGGCGCTGGTTCGCGCGCTGCGCGTTGTTCGCCCACACGCCGGCAAAGCAGTCGGCCTGCAGCTCCATCCGTACCGACAGCGCGTTCGAGTGCGCCTGGCTCGCGCGCCGGCGCGCGGCGTCGACCTTGTCGGAAATGCCGAGCAGGTTCTGCACGTGATGGCCGACTTCGTGCGCGATCACGTAAGCCTGCGCGAAATCGCCGCCCGCGCCGAAACGCTTGCGCAACTCGTCGTAGAAACCGAGATCGATGTACACCTTGCGGTCGGCCGGGCAATAGAACGGCCCCATCGCCGTCTGGCCCGTGCCGCACGCCGTGGGCGTCGAATTCGTGAACATCACGAGCGTCGGCGGCTGGTACTGCGCATGCAGCTGGGTATTGAACACGCCCGTCCACGTGCGCTCGATATTGCCGAGCACCTTGCGCGTGAACACCACGCCCGGCTCGTTCGACGGCACGCCCTGCCGCTGCGCGGGCGCGGGCTGCGCCTGCTGCTGGCGGCCCTGCAGCGCCGATGCGCCTTCGAGTATCACGCGCGGGTCGATCCCGAAGAAATACGACGCGGCGAACGCGACCACGATCGTGCCGATGCCGATCGTCGCTCCACGCCCGCCGCCGAACCCGCCGGCGCCACGGCGATCCTCGACGTTCGTGCTTTCCCTTTCGTCGTCCAGCCTCATTGCCGGCCCTCCCTGTTCTTGTCGATGGTCCGGCGCGCGAGCGCGCAACCGGGCGATATGTTGTCGTGGCACGATCCTCGGCCGATGCAAGGGCCGCGCATGGGGGGTGCGCTCGTGCCGAGACCACCAGCCCGCCGCTCCGCTCGCACGACGGAATCGGACAACCGATGCGCCGCGCGTCGATACGCGGCCCGCCCGCGCTATTCTGCCGGGCTTTCGTGACTTATCGCAAAAATGTGGAGGATAGAGCGATTCGGTGCCGGACATCGTCAGCCTTTGCAAAATTGGCGGCGACCGACGTTGCCGGCCGGATGCCACCCGCGTTCATCCTTTCGGCTGATACCGGCGCTCGCCGGCGCCGCCTAAAGTGGCCGGGAACGACACCCTTCCGGAGCACGACATGACATACCCGCAACCCCGCACGATCGCGATCACCGGCGCGGGCACCGGTATCGGCGCCGCGTGTGCGCGCCGCTTCGCCAGCCGCGGCGACCGCGTCGTGCTGATCGGGCGGCGTCAGGCGCCGCTCGACGCGCTGGCCGCCGAAACGGGCGGCCTCGCGCTTGCCGGCGATGCCGCGAGCGCCACCGACTGGGCACGTTTCCTGCCGCATATCGCCGAACGCTTCGGACGCGTCGACGCGCTCGTCACATGCGCGGGCGGCCACGGGCTCGGCCGCGCGGACGAAACCGACGACGCGCAGTGGCGCGACGCGATGCACGCGAACCTCGACACCGCGTTCGTCAGCGCGCGCGCGTGCCTGCCCGACCTGATCGCGCAGCGCGGCAGCATCGTGCTGGTCGCGTCGATCGCGGCGCTCGCGGCCGGGCCCGGCGTGTGCGGCTACACGGTCGGCAAGCACGCGCTGCTCGGGCTCGCGCGGTCGCTCGCGCGCGACTACGGACCGCACGGCGTACGGGCGAATGCGGTGTGCCCGGGCTGGGTCCGCACGCCGATGGCCGATGCGGAGATGGAACCGCTGATGGCGGCGCACGGCGACACGCTCGACGGCGCGTATGCGCGCGTCAGCGCCGACGTGCCGCTGCGCCGCGCGGCCGATCCGGACGAGATCGCGGCCGTCTGCGCGTTCCTCGCGTCGCCGGACGCGTCGTTCGTGACCGGTGCGACGCTCGTCGCGGACGGCGGCGCGATGGTCGTCGACGTGCCGACGCTCGCGTTCGACACGCTCTGAAGCACGCGGGCACACCGCCCGCGTGACGCTTCGTTGCACCCGGCGTGTCGTGCACGCTCGCCGGCACGCCGCCGCCCGTCAGGGCCTCACGACGCGCGCACCGCACCGCCCGCTCGTTTCCCGCCCCGAAAAGTTCGACACGCTCTAAAGCACGCGGGCACACCACCCGCGTAACGCGTCGTGACACCCGGCGTGTCCTGCACGCTCGCCGGCACGCGGCCGCCCGTCCCCCCCACCCACGACACACACCGCGCCGCCCGCTCGTTTCCCCGCCCCGAAAATCCGCTACCATCGACCGATCCCGCCGCCCCGCCCGGCACCGCCTCACGTTTCGGACTTCGATGAACATCCGGTTTCTTGAAACCTTCGTCTGGCTCGCGAAGCTGGAAAACTTCCGGCTCACGGCCGAAAAGCTGCACACGACGCAGGCCGCCGTGTCGAGCCGCATCGCGTCGCTCGAGGAAGCGTTCGACGTGCGCCTGTTCGACCGCAACACGCGCTCGGCCACGCTCACGCCCGCGGGCCGGCGCATGCTGGCCTATGCGGAGCGGATCGTGCGGCTCGACGGCGAAATGCGGCGCGACATCGACGCGGCGAGCGACGCGGGCCTGATCCGGATCGGCGTGATCGAATCGATCGTGCACAGCTGGTTCCCCGCGCTGATGGCGCAACTGCGCGAGCGCTATCCGCGCCTCGACGTCGAGATCACGAGCGACACCACGCTGCATCTGATCCGCCTGCTCAGCACCGACGGCGTCGACCTGATCCTGCAGACCGACCCGGTGCCGGGCCCCGACTTCACGAACCTGCCGCTGTGCGAATTCCCGGTGCGCTGGGCGGCCAGCCCGCGCCTCGGGCTCGGCGGCCAGCCGCTCGACGTCGCGCGCCTGGCCGAATTCCCGATCATCAGCTTCTCGCGCCACTCGGGGCCGCACGCGACGATCGAGCGGCTGTTCGCGGCCGTCGAGCGGCCGGCCAGCATCAACTGCATCACGTCGGTCGCCGCGATGATCCGCCTCGTCGCCGACGGCTTCGGCGTGGCCGCGCTGCCGCCCGCGATCATCGGGCGCGAACTGCACGAAGGCGCGCTCGAACTGCTCGACGTCGAACCCGAGTTCCCCGCGCTGCCGCTCGTCGCGACGTACCGCAGCCAGGGCCTGCCGGTGGCCGCGCGCATCGCGGAACTGGCCAGCGAAGTCGCGCGCGCGATGTCGGCCGCCGCAAGCCACGCCAGGCCGGCGGCAGCGGTCACGCCCGATCGCGTGGACGACACACCCGCCCGTCCCGCGACGAAAGCAAAAGCCAAAGCGCCTGCGAAAACGAAGCGCACGGCGCAATCCGCACCGCCCGCCACCTCCCCCGCGAAACGCCGCCCGCGCCGCTCATAAGAAAACCTGTTCACCACGAATTTGTTTTCTTGTTGGACGGGCGCGGCCCGTCTTCGGGACACTGCGGTTCCTGACACCCCCGTCACGAGGAACCCGCAATGACCCGCTTCCCCCTTCCGCACGGCCAGCTTTGCGTCTGGACGGATATCGACCCCGCGCACGAAGTCGATTTCAACGCGTGGTACGACCGCGAGCACATGCAGGAACGTGTCGCGATTCCGGGCTTCACGCATGCGCGGCGCTTTCGCGCGACCGACGGCGGCCCGCGCAAGTACCTCGCGCTGTACGTGACGGACGCGCTCGACGTGTTCCATGGCGACGCTTACCGGCGCGCGTTCACGCAGCAGACCGCCTGGTCGCTCGCGAACTTCGAGCGCATGACGGGCACGCAGCGGCGCGTCGGCGAACTGACGATCGAGGCCGGCGACGGCGAAGGCGTGCATCTCGCGCTGTTCGTGCTGCCGCCGGATCGCATCGACGTGCCGCACCTGCGCGAGCGTTTCGACGAGGTGCTGCACGAACCGGGCATCCACGCCGCGCGGCTCTTTCGCACCGCGCCCGAGCTGTCCGCACCGATCGGCGCCGACGCGGCCGCCCGCCCGGCCGCCGATGCGCTCGTGCTGATCGAAGGCAGCGATGCGGCCACGACGCGCCGCGTGGCGGCCACGCTCGCCGGGCACGACGACGTGCGCACCTTCGACCTGCTGTGGCGCGCCGCCGCACCGCTGCATGCTGCACGCGGCGACGTCGACGCCGAGCCCGCCGCCGTCGCCGCATTGCCGGCCTGATCGCCCGCACCGGCCGCACCGCCTGCGCGATGCATATCCGCGCATCGGCCCGGCACTTCATCCCGTTCCCCGTCACGACAGGCCCGACACCATGAGCACTCTCGCCCAGCCCGCCGCCCACGCGCCCCGCCGCGTCCGCAACAGCCGACTCGCGACCGCGAGCATGATCGGCACGTCGCTCGAGTGGTACGACTTCACGATCTACAACACGCTCGCCGCACTCGTCTTCAACCACCTGTTTTTCCCGTCGGTCGATCCGCTGGCCGGCACGATCCTCGCGTTCTCGACCTATGCGGTCGGCTACGTATCGCGACCGCTCGGCGGCTTTGTGTTCGGCAATCTCGGCGACCGCATCGGCCGCCGCGCGGTGCTGATGCTCACGCTCGTGCTGATGGGCGTGACGACCGCGCTGATGGGCGCGCTGCCGACCTACGCGCAGGCCGGCATCCTGAGCCCGATCCTGCTCGTCGCGCTGCGCTTCGTCCAGGGTGTCGCGCTCGGCGGCGAATGGGCGGGCGCGGTGCTGCTGTCGGTCGAGCACGGCGACCAGAAGCGGCGCGGGCTGTCCGCATCGTGGACGCAGATCGGCCCGTCGTTCGGCACGCTGCTCGGCACCGGCTGCATCGCGCTCGTGACGCTGTCGACCACGTCGGGGGACTTCCTGTCGTGGGGCTGGCGCGTGCCGTTCGCGGCCAGCGCGCTGCTCGTCGTGTTCGGTTTCTGGCTGCGGCGCGGTGTTGACGAAACGCCGCAGTTCGAACAGCTCGCCGAATCGCACGCGACCGCCGAGGTGCCCGTCGCGGACGTGCTGAAGTACCACTGGAAACGCCTGCTGATCGCGGGCGGTTCGCGAATCGGCTCGGACGTGCTGTATGCGCTGATCGTCGTGTTCACGCTGACCTATGTGACGACCGTGCTGCACCTGTCGCGCCCCGTCGCACTGACGGCCGTGATGATCGGCACGGCCTGCAACGCGCTCGCAGTGCCGTTCTTCGGCGCGCTATCGGACCGCTTCGGCCGCCGGCCCGTCTATCTCGCCGGCGCGCTCGCCGGCATCGTGTGGGCGTTCGTGTTCTTCGCGATGCTCGATTCGGCACGCCCGGGCGCGATCGTCGCGGCCGTCGCGATCGGCCTCGTGATCCACGCGGTGATGTACGGCCCGCAGGGCGCGTTCGTGACCGAACAGTTTCCGACCCGCGTGCGCTATGCGGGCTCGTCGCTCGCGTACACGCTCGCCGGCATCGTCGGCGGCGGCTTCGCGCCGCTCGTGATCGCCGCGCTGTTCCGGCAGACCGGCACAACGACGGCCGTCTCGCTATACGTCGCCGCCGCGCTCGTCGTCACGTCGATCGCGCTCCTTGCCGCACGCGAAACCGCGCACCAGCCGCTCGCGGATTGAGCGTCGCCGTCAGTCGTTTCATTCCTTCGCACTTCAAACGGATACCCGCATGCAAACCCTGTCGTTCAACGTGATTTCCCGGCAACACGCACCGGCCGCGGTCGACGTCGAGATCGAGCGCGTCGTGATCGCCGGCTGGGCCGGGCGTGATCCGGCCGCGATCCGCGCGCATATCGACGAACTCGCGGCGCTCGGCGTTGCGCCGCCGTCGACCACGCCCTGCTTCTATCGCGTGTCGGCCGCGCTGCTCACGCAGGCGCCGTCGATAAGCGTGCTCGGCGCGCGCTCGGGTGGCGAGATCGAATGCGTGCTGGTCGACAGCCCGGCCGGCACGCTCGTGACCGTCGGCTCCGATCATACGGATCGCGAAGTCGAGGCATACGGCGTCGCGGTGTCGAAGCAGGTGTGCGCAAAGCCGCTCGGCCGCGACGCGTGGCTTTACGCGGACGTCGCGGATCACTGGGATGCGATCGAGATGCGTGCGTGGCTGATCTCGCGCGATGGCGAGCGGACGGCGTACCAGCACGGCGCGGTCAGCGGCCTGCTCGCGCCCGACGTGCTGTGGCATCGCTTCGACGACCGCCGCACGATGCCCGCGCGCTGCGCGATGTATGGCGGCACGGTCGCCGTGCACGGCGCGATCGCGGCAATGGGCGACGGCGATGCGTTCGAAATGGAACTGCACGATCCGCTGCTCGGGCGCAGCCTTCGGCACCACTATGCGGTGGAGGTGTTGCCGGTCGTCGCGTGACGGGCCATGAGGCATCGTGGGGCACACGGGTGCGACGGCTTTCTGTAGCCGCGCCGGCTCCTGCTAGTACGGCTGAAAGCAGTGATAGTCCGGGAAGTTGAACTGCGAGTTGTCGCAATACAGAAGACCGACCAGGTTGGTGCACCCGCTCAATCCGAACATGATTGCCCCCGCAACCGACACTTTCCATCCGAAATGCAACATTGCGCCCCCGCTTTTGCTTTATCGACGTTGACCGCCATGATGCTCATCGGACGCGCCCGGGTATGTGGAAAATTGTTGTCCCGCGGGTTCTTCGGTTCGCCAGGACGCTTTCCGGTGCCCGGGCGCAGCCCAAGTCACGCGAAAACGGACGACGTACCGCCGGCCGTGGCGCAAGCCACGGCGGCGGCCAGGGCCCACGCCGCCGCCCGTCATGCCTTGAACGTGACCCACGGCTTCAACCGAACCGCGCTGCGAATGAGGCCGGCCTGCTCCTGCGCATCGATCACGGGCCCGATCGGCTTGTAGGCTTCCGGCGCCTCCTCGATGCGGCGCTCGTCGCGCAGCGTGACACAGCGCCACGTGCCCGGTGCCTGCTCGGTGCGCATCCGCCGCACCGCCTGCCGGCGCACGCTGCGGCCGGCGCCGTGGCTGCATGACCACAGCCAGTCGGGATGGCCGAGCCCGGTCGCGAGAAACGACGCATCGCCCATCGATCCGGGAATCAGCGCGAGATCGCCGTCGCGGGCCGGTGTCGCCCCCTTGCGATGGATGTTCATCCCGTTTTCGCGCAGCACGACGTTGTGCGGCACGTCGACCACGAGTGCCGAACGGGTTTCGCCGGTGAGCTCCGCCAGTTCCTTGCGAACCATCTCGGCAAGCACGACACGGTTAAGCCACGCATAGCGCGCGGCCGTGCCCATCGCGACGAGATACTCGCGTGCCAGCTCGCCGGACAGGCCGTACAGGCCGCTTTCCGGATGCCTGACGCCTGCCGGCCATGCCGCGCGCGCCCGGTCCATCCAGCGTCGCCCGACGTAGAAGCCGACGTCGCGCGACCCGCTGTGGATCATCACGACGACATCGTCCTTTGCGAGTCCCGCCCGGTAGGCCGCATGCCGATCGAACACTTCGTCGACCACCTGCAGTTCGACGAAGTGATTGCCCGACCCAGGCGTGCCGAGGCAAGGATCGCGGAATACCTCGCGCGACCCGACGTGTGCGTCCGGCGCATATTTCGCGCTGCCGTCGAACCGGTCGAGGCCGATGCACGACGACAGTTCGTCGATGAGCCGATCGCGGTCGACGTGCGCCCACAGCCCCTGCCGCGCGACGCGATCGACGAAGGCCGCCGGGCCCGCGTCGAACAGCGCGCGGAATGCGTCGCTGGCGACCGGCACGTCGCGCCGGTCCGCGAGAATCGCGCGCGTCAGCCGCTCGACGAGTGCCGTCTCGAACGGCGCGAGCGCCGAGCGCTTGAGGCCCGTGGTGACGAGACGCATCCCGCAATTGATATCGGTGCCGATCGCGGCGGGAATCACGAACGCGTCGTCGGTCGCGACGATCGAGCCGACGGGCGCGACCCCGCCCGGATGAAAGTCGGGCGTCGCGCACGCCTTGCACACGCCCTGATGGCCGTCCGGCGAACGGACTGCCGCGAACGCGAGCAACTGCTGAACGGCCTTCTCCTCGAGCGGGAGCGAATCGGGCAGCAGGACGGACGCCTGCGTCAGTTCATTGCGCAGGTGATAGATGCCGGCGTGATAGTCGACACGGATGCCTTGCCGTTGCAAGGCCTTTTTTAAGCGAGGAAAAGTAGACATCGCTGCTGAAAATGAAAAAGGTACGACGCGACCTCCGGTTTTCCGGCGGTCGTGGGTACCTTCCTGCAGCAGCGTCGAGGAAGGGAGCGCGGATCATAGCAGAACGCGATTGCGTTCGCGCGCCGCCGTTGCTCACTTGAGACACCCGAGCCCCGCCAGCGTCGCCTCGATCGCGGTATCGAGCGGCGTGACCGGCTCGCGGCCGAGCACCGCGGTCACCCGCGTGTTGTCCAGCCGGATCGGCTCGCGCCACAGGTAGCGCATCTCGAGCAATTCGCGCAGCGTCGTGACGAACGGCGCCGCGGCCCACACGAGCCACCACGGGAACTTGCGCACCGTCGGACGCAGCCCGTGCCGCTGCGCGACGCGGCGCACGGCCTCCGCCATCTGCGTGCCGTCCGCGTCCCAGTGCCCGCCGAGGTGAAAGCGCGCGAACGGTTCCAGCGTGTCGCGCCGCTCGATCAGCTCGACCATCGTGCGCGCGGCGTCCGGCACATACGACCATTGATGCCCGATGCCGTCCCGCCCCGGCACGCTGATGGCCGCGACCGGCTGCCCGGCCTTGACGAACCCCTGCGCAAACCAGCTGTTGCCGGTGAGCTTCGGCCCGAAGAAATCGCCGGCGCGCACGATGATCGTGCGAACGCCATGCCCGGCCGCATCCTGCAGCCGGCGCTCCAGCTCGACGCGGATCGCGCCCTTGCGCGTCGACGGATGCTGCGGCGCATCCTCGTGCAGCACCGGAAACGCGTCGGCGCCGTAGTTGTACACCGTGCCCGGCAGCACGACGGTTGCCTGCTCCGCCTTCGCCGCCGCGATCGTGTTGTCGATCATCGGCAGCACCTGCCCGGCCCAGTTCCGGTAGCCGGGCGGATTCACCGCGTGCACGATCACGCTGCAACCGCGCGCGGCCCGGACCACCGCGTCGCGGTCCATCGCGTCGCCGCGCATCCAGGTGATGCCGTCGCGCTCCACGAGCTCGGCGTCGAGCCCGCGCTTCAGCGCGCGTACCTGCCAGCCCGCATCGCGCAGCTGTCGCGCGACTTCCCCGCCAATCCCGCCGCTCGCACCGAGCACGAGGGCCTGTCGTTGCGTTCCGCCTGCGTGGGTCGTCATTGCCGCTCTCCTTGAATGAACCGTCATGACACGCATTCTGGCGCGCCGTTGGCTACCAAGGAATTGCCGAACCCAATGGATCAGCTATACATTTATGCATGACCACCGATCTGAACTGGGAACGCTACCGCACCTTCCTTGCCGTGCTGACGGAAGGCTCGCTGTCCGGTGCGGCGCGCGCGCTCGGCATCACGCAGCCGACGGCCGGCCGCCACGTCGCGGCGCTCGAGGCCGGGTTCGGCCAGACACTGTTCACGCGCTCGCCGTCCGGCCTGCTGCCGACCGAGGCGGCGCTCGCGCTGCGCGGCCACGCGGAGGCGCTGCGCAGCGCGGCGGCCGCGTTCGAGCGCGCGGCCGCGAGCCACGGCGCCGGCGTGCGCGGCATCGTGCGGATTTCGGCCAGCGACGTGATCGCCGTCGAAGTGCTCCCGCCGATTCTCGCGCAATTGCGGCGTCACCATCCGGGGCTCGTCATCGAACTGGTGCCGACCGACCGCATCCAGGACGTGCTCAAGCGCGAGGCCGACATCGCGGTCCGGATGGCGCCGCCCGCGCAGGAGGCGCTCGTTGCGCGGCGCATCGGCGAAATCGATGTCGCGCTGTATGCGCGCGACGACTACCTGGCACGCAACGGTACGCCCGCGACGATCGACGAACTCGCGCATCACGCGCTGATCGGCTTCGACACGGTCACGCCGTTCATCCGCTCGGCGGGCCGCGGCATGCCGCTGTGGAAGCGCGAGGCGTTCGCGCTGCGCACCGACAGCAACCTGGCGCAGCTCGCGATGATCCGCGCCGGCTACGGGATCGGCTTCTGCCAGACCGGGCTCGCGAAGCGGGATACGCGGCTCGTGCGCGTGCTGCCGGACGGGCCTGCGATGCAGCTGGAAACCTGGGTCGTGATGCATGAGGACTTGCGCACGAGCCCGCGCTGCCGGGCGACGTTCGATGCGCTGGTGCGGGGGTTGCTTGAGTACGTCGACGGCGAGCAAGTGTGACCGTTGCGCGCCAGGAAGGGGGGGCACAACAGCGACCGCCTCGCCAGCACCTCTCTCGCCTGCGTCACTGGCCCCCGTCCTCCGGTTCGGACAATCCATAGCTGCCTGAGCAGAACGCGTGCGCGGTCAACGCAACGATTGCCTTATTCGGCGCTGTACAAGCCCTTGTAATCAAGGTGGCCAAACATGTACGAATATCCCACCGCATCTTGCAGCCCTTCATTAAAGCCGGCCACCCACAGCGCCGCTGGCGCACTTCTGATCGCCATACCAATGAAGCCCGGCTTTGCGATGCCCATCATGAGCAGGGATCGATTGAGGCCGAGCAGCATTAACGAGCCCGCACCGCCAAATAGGTAACCTCCGGCCCCTTGGAAGTAGACTGTCCCTCCTTCGAGACTCTTGGGGTCCGTCAGGTCTACACCTTTGAACGAATCCGTCAGGAAAAGTCCGCCAGCACTTGTAAATTCGGTGGTAGCCCCCGTGCCGCCCAAGGAATTATTCTTTATCACTATTCTCGGAAGAGATAATTTTGAAAATTTGACAAGTGAAGCCAAGACAATGGACCTTCCAATTCCGAATCCAGCGTAAACATATCGATGCGATTCACCTTGAACATCACTGAGCGCAAACATACCGGCCTCGGAATTGAATGGACCATAACCAACCCCGGAGCCAGCACTTGTATTGAACCTCCATCGGCTCCTTCTTAAAATCATTGCCCCAAATCCTCTCTAAACCGCACACCTCGAAATCCCGCGATCAAAGTAACCATCACCAGAAACGTCAATAGCAATATGTAATCCCAGTGATCCGCAAAGGTGTCAATCGTTACCGACCCTTCCGGGTCGTCGCGATAGTAACGCACCTGCGTGGATTGACCGATCTCCAAATTCCACCATGAGCTCACTGAAGTTTCGTAATGCCGTCCGTCCTGCGCATCGAATGCGATCACAGGATGGTGCTTGCCGAATTCGAAATGAGCCACCTTTCCGGTAGCGACTTCCGAGGTCGAGAGGAAATGAATATTCGAGATTACACAGTAGGCCGTTACGAGAGCGAGGACACCGCCAATCAACAACGCAAAATAATTTCGTCGCCTCATCGATCTCGGTTCTCTTTGATGTCAAAGCTTGCCGTGACGGTCCCGGCGCCTCCACCCAAGCTGCCTTGCAAAGTGTACTCTTGCTTGACTCGCGAAAATGAAAGGCTCACATGCTCACAATAGCTGCTTTCAGCGACAATCGACTGTACCTCCGTGATCACAACATCTTCCATTGTGATTTTCAGGAAATCCAACGGAGTTCCACCAGACTTTCTGGCCGTCAGCACCACCTTGGGAATATGCCGCCCCGTCAGACAATAGCGCATAAGATTAGGACTTGCCCGATCGATTTGATGAATAAATTCCAGATCGTTAATTGTTGCTTTACCAGCCCCACCACCCGACCCGGAAAGCATCGATGATTACTGAGATATCTTCCATCTCCATCCATCTACTTGAATCTCGTCCCGATGAAACTCATCCTGCGATTCACCGGAAATTCCGTCAATCTTGACAAACATATCCGACATGGCGCCTCCAGACACAGCAACGCCCAAAATTCGACAAATCCGTAATAGTCAAATCGCACGACACTACCATGTCGCCACTCCCATTCATCTCAATATTGCCAAGACAAGGTAGCGACAGAATGGAGGGGAGAATGTGAAATCATCACAATATATTCACAAGCAAGCCATGCTCCGGCTCGAAATCCGCCCGTGTCAATCGGTGCGCACCGGCAGCTGATCGGCAGCTCACAGCATCGCACCGGTTGGCACGGCAAACATGGGACATCCGGATTCGAACAATTTTCGGACCCGCATTGCTCGACAACATGATGTGACTGAGATCACTGCCTCCAATCGATCGACGTCGATCAGGTCGCAGCCAATGACAGTGCGGGCCGTTGCGTCGATGCGACCGACGTACGTCACATGCAGTCGATTCAAGTGTGGGAGTAGATCAGTGTCGCATTCGAGCGATTAACCCAATTCGACAATCTCATATTTCTTTATTCGTCAATCTTCGCCGGTTAATTGTGACCTTGGGTCAGACTTCGCCTCCCTGTATTCAGGGGTAGCCCGTCAATCCGGTGAGGAAGATACGAGTGGGTAGACACAATGACGCGGGTGGCAGACTGCAGTTGCAGCCCAATCCGGCAGGCCACCGGCCCCTGCCAACGCCTCGCGCATTGAGAAGAACGCGTGCGGTAGATGTCCGGCCTGCCGGACCAGACGTGCGGGCTTTCGCATTTCAAACCGGCACGCCTGAACCGTCGTCCGGCTCGAAGCCGCTTCACATCAGCAATTGCCGCGACAGCACCTCGCGCGCCTGCGTGACGGTTTCGCGTTCGCCCGGCATCGGCGGCGTCAGAGAAAACACCGCGTCGGGCAGCGGCGGCAGACGGTATTTCGCGCCGAGCCGCATCATGCCCTCGCCGATCGCAGACGCGCACAGACAGCCCACACCGAGCCCCGCCGCCAGCATCGACTGCAGCCCCGCGACCCCCGACGCGCTGTGCACGAGCCGGTACGGCGTGTGCTGCTCGTCGAGCGAGCGCACCGCGACCTGATGCATCATGCAGTCGTCCGGCAGCAGCACGAGCGGCAACGGCTCGGGCAACTGCTCGGCGAGCGTGGGTGAAGCGACCCACGACAGCGGCTCACGCCGCAGCACCCAGCGCGTATCGGCCGACGCCGGCCGGAACGGCCCGCTCGACAGGTGCATCACCACGCCGAGATCGACCTGCCCCCGCGCGTGCGCCGCCTCGATATCCGCGCTCTTCATCGCGCTGACGTGCAGGCTCAGTTGCGGGTAGCACTCCCGCAGCCGGGCGAGCAGGCCCGCGACTTCGTTCGTCCGGTAGTAATCGGTGATCGCGACGCGCAGCTCGCCCTTGATCGCCTGCCCGCGCACTTCGTCGAACGCGGCCTCGTTCAGCGCGACGATGCGCCGCGCGTGCTGCAGCAGCCGCGAGCCGGCCGGGGTCGGCTCGACCCCGCGCTTGCTGCGCACGAACAGCGGCACGCCGGCGCGCGATTCGAGCTTGCGCACCTGCTCACTGACCGTCGACTGCGACAGGTGCAGCAGCGGCGCGGCGGCCGTCAGGCTGCCGGCGTCCGCGACCGCCGCGAAAGTACGCAACTGATCCAGGTCGAAACCGCGCATCGCCATTCTCCATCCATCGAGTAACCCGATGGATGCTACCACCAATTCCCGCTTTTCCGATTCATTGCCGCCGCCCAGAATGTCGGTCAATCGCCCGCCCCCGGTCGAACCGGCGCGCCCGGCGGCGGGTCCGGCCTGGATCCGGCCCTCATTCCTTCGGACTTGCTTTCATGACCCACGACACCCTTGCCCCCTGCGTACCGGCCGGCTCGGCCGCCGCAGCGCCGCCACGCAGCCACCACGGCTGGGCGCTGGTGGTCCTGCTGGTTGGCGCGATTTTGCCGCCGCTCGACTACTTCATTGTGAATCTCGCCCTACCGGCCATCCGCGACGGCATCGGCGCGCGCCCGGCCGAGCTGCAGCTGGTCGTGTCGGCGTACGCGTGCGCGAACGCGGTCGTGCAGATCACCGGCGGCCGACTCGGCGACCTGTACGGCCGCAAGCGCATGTTCATGATCGGGATGGCCGGCTTCGTCGTCGCGTCGACGCTGTGCGGGCTGGCCGGCAGCGGCGCGGTGCTGGTAGGCGGCCGCGTGCTGCAGGGCCTGTTCGCCGCGATCCTCGCGCCGCAGGTGCTCGCGACGATCCGCAACGTGTTCAGCCCGCAGGAGCAGGTACGCGTGATGGGCTTCTACGGTTTCGTGTTCGGCCTCGCGGCCGTAATCGGCCAGCTCGGCGGCGGTGCGTTGATCAGCCTGCATCCGTTCGGGCTCGGCTGGCGCGCAATCTTCCTCGTCAATCTGCCGATCGGCATCCTGGCGCTGATCGGCAGCTGGCGCTTCATCCCGGAAAGCCGGCCGCCGCGCGGCCAGCGCATCGACGTGCCAGGCATGGCGCTGCTGTCGCTGTTCCTGCTGATGCTCGTCTACCCGCTCACGCACGGGCGCGAGGCCGGCTGGCCGCTGTGGATGGTCGCGTGCCTCGTCGGCGCGCTGCCGATGCTCGGCGCGCTGCTGGCGGTCGAGGCGCGCCGTCTCGCGAGCGGCCACGATCCGCTGCTCGACGTGCGCCTGTTCCGGAACCCCGTCGTCGCGCTCGGGCTCGTGCTGGCGTTCCTGTTTTATACGCTGAGCGCGTTCTTCCTGAGCTACGGGATCTACCTGCAGGGCTGCCTGAACTGGTCGCCGCTCGCGTCGGGGCTCGCGATCCTGCCGCTCGGGCTCGGCTTCCTGTCGAGCCCGCTGCTGATGCCGCGACTCGTCGGCCGGTTCGGCGGCTATCGCGTGCTCACGCTCGGTTTCGCGATGCTCGCAGCCGGCGTCGCGACGGCCGCCGCGCTTGCCGGTGCAGCCGCGCCAGGCGCCGGCTTCTACGTGGGGATCGCAGCGATCGGCATCGGCCAGGGCCTCGTGCTGCCGTCGGTCGTGCGGATCGTGCTCGCGGAAGTCGATACGGCGCGCGCGGGCGTTGCATCCGGCATGGTCACCGCGATGCTGCAGATCGGCGCGGCGGTTGGCGCAGCCACGCTCGGCGGCGTGTTCTTCGCCCGGCTCGGCGCGCATCCGGCCGCGCTCGATTACGTGCAGGGCTTCAGAACGTCGATGTTCGCGCTGACGGCCGTGCTGCTCGTGTGCGTCGCGCTGTCGGCCATGCTCGGGCCGTTGCATCGGCGGCTGCATGCAGGCGCGTGAAGCGGGACCGGACGCGCGCCGCCGGCTCGGCTCGAAACGCGCGCAGTCAATGCGCACCGCTCGCCGGCATCGGCCTTGTCGTTATGGCTTGCGTTGCGCGTGCCGCGCTTCCCACTCGGCCAGCTCGACGCGATAGCGCGCCAGTGCTTCATCGTAGAGATCGAAGACGCACGGCGAGCAGCCGCTGTTGCAGCAGTCTTCCAGTTCGGGCTGTACGGGCGGGGTCGGACGCGGATCGTCGATGGACGGATCGGTGGGGGCAGGCGTGGGCACGGCGAAAATCGAATGGCGGGAAACGTTCAGTATAAGGGGATGCCGCCCGGCCTGCCGGTGGTGACACCCGGCACGCGCCGCGTCACATTCCCAGGATCGTCACCTGGTCATGGCGAAGCCGAACTTCGCGCGTCCACGCGTCGACTTCCGCGATCACGCCGGCCAGTGCGGCGCAGCTTGCGTCGAGACGATCAACGAAAGCCTGCCGCGATCCGCTGAAAATGAAACCGAGCCGGTCGAGCGCATCGGTGCGCTGCGCGGCGTTGCCGAGCATCCTGCCCGTGTCGGCCAGTTCGGCGACGATCGCAAGCCAGTCGGCCATGCCGATACCGTTGAACGCGAAATGGTCGTAGTCGGGTATCTGCCGCGCGATGGCCGCCTCGAGCAGCCCGAACACTTCCTCGTCGAAGAACAGCGACCCGGCATTCCAGCAGGTGCGCGCATACGGCCCGCCCATGAGTTCGACGTACGCGGTGCCGTCGAGCGCCGCAAGATCCTTGATGACGCGGATGTCGTCCATGTGTGTCGTCGGGAAGTCGGGAATCGCGATGCAACGCCCCATGCGTCGCCGCGCGTTCATCCATAATGGCGCGATTGTCGACGAAGCGGGCGGTGCTGTCGACGGCGCGTGACCGTTGCACGCCCGCTCGCCGCAAACCGCGCAGCCGCGTCTTCCCCACCGACCGACAGGAGTTGCGTCATGGCCGAAGCAGTGAATCCGCCGGAAGTCTGGGCGCCGTTCGGCGCGTTCTCGATGGCCGTGATCCAGGGCGACGGCCGGATCGTGCATCTGAAGGGGCAAGTGGCGCTCGACCGTGACGGCCAGGTGGTCGGCCACGGCGACATGCGCACGCAGGTGCGGCAGACGCTCGACAACATCCGCGCCGTGCTCGCCACGATGGGCGGGCAGATGCAGGACGTGATT
Organism: Burkholderia sp. D-99; assembly: GCF_011605345.1. GTDB lineage: Bacteria > Pseudomonadota > Gammaproteobacteria > Burkholderiales > Burkholderiaceae > Burkholderia. Next base: position 15,856 of record NZ_JAAOXM010000001.1, on the reverse strand, counting down.
TCGCTCGTCCACTACGCGACCGACATCGATGCCTTCATGCAGGCCGGCGACATCCGCAAGACGTATTTCGCCGAGCCCTATCCCGTGACGACGACCGTCCAGGTCGAGCGCCTCTACCATCCCGATCTGCTGATCGAGATCACCGCCGTCGCCGAAATTCCGCTGGCGCGTTTTCGCCGGCCCGCACCGCGCGTGTGAATCGCAGCTGTCCCGCACCGCATGACGCGCCGGCCGTGGCATGCCCGACCGGCGCGCTTTCTCGCCACCCGCGTGCTTACTTCGCCTGCGCGCCCGGCTTCACGGCGCCCGCGCCCGCCTTGTCGGCCAGCGGTTGCCACGCGGCGCCGAGCGAATACCAGTCGACGCGACGCGTGAGCGTCATGATGCCGGCGAGGATCGCGAACAGCAGCAGCGAACCGAGCATCAGCGCGTTGTCTTCCGACAGCAGCAGCCCGTAGAGCGCCGCATACAGCACCGCGAGCAGCGCCGCGAACACCGCACCGCGCTTCACGCTGTGCAGCACGAAGCTCAGGTAGAAGCCGAGCAACCCGATGCAGGCACTGCTCGCCGCGAGATACGCATACGCGAACGCGATGTGTTCCGACAGGCTCAGCAGCAGCAGGAAGAACAACGCGAGCGACAGGCCGACCAGCGCGTACTGGATCGGGTGAATGCGCAGCCGCTTCACGAGCTCGTACATGAAGAAGCTCGCGAACGTGAGCATCACGAACAGCGCGCCGTACTTCGTTGCGCGTTCAGCCTGCAGATAGACGTTCACGGGTTCGATCACCGACACCGATGCCATTTCGATCGCGCCTTCCCCGTTGCCGGTCGCGATTTGCTCGCGCGCCTTCGTGTTGAACGACGTCACGCGCCAGTTACCGGTGAAGCCGTGCGCATCGACCGTGCGGTTGCTCGGCAGGAACGCGCCGTCGAAACTCGGATGCGGCCACGTCGACTTCAGCGAGAAATCGTTCTGGTCGCCCACCGGCGCGAACGCGACGGACTCCGCGCCCCGCAGCGGCAGGTCGATGCTGAACGGCACGACCGCCCCCGCGCTTGCTTCCGCCAGCGCCGCGAGATCGACGTTCGCGTGCACACCCTGGCGCAGGCTGTCCAGCCGCGTGCCCTGCTCGACGTCGAAACGCGCGCCGCCGATGCGCAGGTCGGGTTGCGCGGTCAGCCCGCGAATGTCGCCGATGCCGATCGCGACATAGGCGTCGTCGACCTTGAAGCTCACGTGGCCGTCCGCCTGCGGCAGCTTCTTCAGGTCCGGCAACGGCAGCGTGCCGGTCAACCGGCTCGCCAGCTCGTACACCAGTGCCTTGTGGATGCCGCGATAGCGGACGCTGGTCGTCAGCGTACCGTCGACGTTCAGCGTCTTCGGAAACACGAGCAGGCGCTTCGTCTCGCTTCTCAGGCTCGTCTTCGTCGCGCCGCCGGCCGGCGTGTCGTCGCGCACGCGCGTGACTTCCGTGTAATGCACGACGAGCACGGGCCCCGACACCGTCTGCGGCCCCGCATAGCTCGACCAGATGCTCTGCAGCGCATCCATGCGATACGCGGAGCGTTCCTGCACGATGCTTTGCACCATGTGCAGCGGGATCAGGATCAGCAGCGCGAGAAACGCGGTGATCGCGAATTTGAACAACAGGACTCGATTCATGGCCGACGGGTACCGGAGTAAAAGTACCGTCAAGCATGGGCGGGCCCGGTGAAGGGCGATTGAAGCCGGTGTGAAGCGAATGTGTGGCGAACGTGAAGCGCGCTCAGGCCGCCGACGGCAGCGTGAGCGTCGCGCACGCGCCGCCTTCGTCGCGGTTCGCGAGCGCGACCTGGCCGCGGTGCAGCATCGCGACCTCGCGGACGAAACACAGCCCGAGGCCCGTGCTGCGATCCTGCCCGTCGGGGCGCGGCAGCGAATAGAAACGCTCGAACACGCGCGCCAGTGCGTAGTCGGGCACGCCGGGGCCGTCATCGGCCACGCGCACGATCGCGACATGCGCCCTGCCCGCCGCCTGCCGTTCGAGCGCGATGCGGATCGTGCTGCCCCGCGGCGCGAAATCAAGCGCGTTGTCGAGCAGGTTGCCGAGCGCCTGGCGCAGCAGGAACGGATCGCCTTCGACGACCGCCGGGTCGGCCGTGTCGTTCGCGTCGATCGCCAGGTTCACGCCGCGCTGCCGCGCGCGCGGCTCGATATCGTCGACGAGCTGGTCGAGCACCGGCCGCAGCGCGACCGGTTCGCGCACCGACAGCCGCTGCTTCTGCTCGACTTCGGCGAGTGCGAGCAGCTTGCGGATCATCTGTTCGAGGCGGCCGGCCTGGCGGCGGATGTTCTCGGTGAAGCGCCGGCGGTTCGCAACCGGCATGTCTTCCTGCAGCAGTTCGGCCGCGCCGCTGATCGCCGCCAGCGGGCTTTTCATCTCGTGCGTGAGCGTATGGATGTAGGTCTCGACGTACTGCCGGTCCTCCAGCCGCTGATGCATGCTTTCCACCGCGCGCCCGAGCTCGGCCAGCTCGCTCGCGCCCTGCAGCGGCATGTCGGCCCGCTCGCCCGCCGCAATCGCGCGCGCATAGCGCTGCAGGCGACGCAGCCCGACCACCAGCCACCAGGTGCACGCGACGCCGATCAGGATCGCGCCGCCCATCAGCAACGCGCCGTACAGCATGATCTTGCGCTGGCTGCGCGCGATGAACGGCGCGACCGTCTGGTTCGGCTTCGCGATCGTCAGCACGCCGATGATCTCGTTGCCGCGCCGGATCGGTGCCGCCACGTGCATCACGGTGCTGCTGTCGTCGTTCGGATCGCTGCGCGTGCTGCGCGCGCCGTATTCGCCGCGCAGCGTCCGGTATACGTCGTTCCAGCGCGAATAGTCCTGCCCGAGCGCGCGGCCGGTCGAGTCGTAGCGCACGATGCCGTGCGCATCGGTGATGTAGAGACGGTAGCCGATCACGTTCTTCTGCACGCCCCACACGTTCGCGCTCACCGGGCGTTCGTGCAGCGTCGCGAGCTGCCGCGCGAAAGCGCCGTCGGCGATATGGCCGTTCGCCATGTCGTCGGCGGCCAGCGTCGCGAGCACCTGCGCGGTATCGACGAGCGTGTCCTCCATCGCCTCGCGCACGCCGGGCTTCACCTCCTGCACGAACACGCGCAGCGTGATCAGCGCGGCCAGGCCGACGATCAGGAAAAAGCCGAAGAAGATGCGCAGGCCGATATGCATGGGCGGTGCCGGTCGTTACGGTTGCAGCGAATAACCCATCCCGCGATGCGTGCGGATCGGGTCGCGCTCGGGATCGATCGCGCGCAGCTTGGCGCGCAGCGTCTTGATGTGCGTGTCAACCGTACGGTCGGCCGAATCGAATGCCTCGTGCCACACGAGATCCATCAACTGCTCGCGCGAATAGATGCGCCCGGGATGCCGGACCAGCAGCGCCAGCAGCCCGAATTCGTAGCGCGTGAGATCCAGTGCGTGGCCGAGCCACGACACGCGCGCGCCAGCGGTATCGAGCGTGAAGCCCGGTGCGGTTGTCTCGGCCGGTGCCGGTGCGGGTGCCGGTGCGGGTGTCGATGCGGGTGTCGATGCCGATGCAGGCGCGGGCGCGGGCGCGGGCGTCGATTCGGGTGCGGCCGTCCGGTAGAAACGCCGCAAGATCACGCGCACCCGCGCCGCCAGCTCGCGCGGCGAAAACGGCTTGACCACGTAATCGTCGGCGCCGATTTCGAGCCCGACGATCCGGTCGATTTCATCGTGCCGCGCAGTGAGGAAGATCACCGGCACGTCAGAGAACGTGCGCAGCCGCCGGCACACTTCGAAGCCGCTGAGGTCCGGCAGGCCGACGTCGAGCACGACGAGATCGAAGCGCGCATCGCGCAGGCTGTCGAGCGCCGCCTGCCCAAGGGTGCAGTGGACGGTCTGCATGCCGTCGGTACCGAGGGCGTAGACGATCGTGTCCGCGATCGCCACTTCATCTTCGACGATCAGGATATTGGGTTGATGCATGGTCTCAGGCTGGGCTCGCGCGTGTCCGGTGCGACATTGTACGCACGGCCGGCCGCGGCGCGAGCCCCTGCCCGTCGCGCTACGCCACGCGGCCGGTCACCGGAATCAATGCGCCGGTGATCGCCTGCGCGTCGGCCGACAGCAGGAACCCGATCGTCGCCGCGATCTGTTCCGGCCGCACCCAGCGCGTGAAATCCGCGTCCGGCATGTCCGCGCGGTTCGGCGGCGTATCGATGATGCTCGGCAGGATCGCGTTCACCGTCACGCCACGGTCGAGCAGTTCGGCCGCCAGTGCCTCGGTGAGCCGCGCGACGCCGGCCTTCGCGGCCGCATAGGCGCCCATCCCCGCGCCGGCCTTGAACGCCGCGCCCGCGCCGATGTTGACGACGCGCCCGGCCGGGCTCGCCAGCAGGTGCGGCAGCGCGGCCTTCGATGCGTTCAGCGCGGTCTTCACGTTCAGTTCGTACATGCGGTCCCAGGTGGCGGCGTCGCCGTCGGCGATCGTCTGCCACACGAACGCGCCTGCAATGTTCAGCAGCGCGTCGACCCGGCCGAATTCGCGCTGCACGGTATCGAGCGCCTGCGCGGCGGCTTGCGGATCGACGAGATCGATGCCGCCGATGCGCAGCGCGTCGGCCGGCACGCCGGGCAGTGCCGCTGCCGCCGGCGCCGCGCCGCGGCCGATCAGCGCGACGCGTGCACCGCGCTCGCCGAGCCACGCGGCCGTCGCGACGCCCAGATGGCCGAATCCGCCGGTGATTGCGACTGCCTTGCCTTTGAGATCGTGTTCCATCGATGTTTTCTCCTGGATCGAGGGTTGCTTGATGATGCAAGTTACATGGGTCATGCCGGCCGCAGCACGCATGCGCGGCCGGCAATTCGACACAGCGTAGCGCGTTCACGCATCCGTGCGCACGGCGACGAGGCTGCGGCGGCGCAGTTCCTCCGTCGTTTCGCCCTGGTTGTCCGGGCGCCAGCCCGGCGGCAGCAGCACGAAGCGGATCGCCGTCCACACGTCGCGGGCCGTCGCGACGTCGCGGGCGAGGCTCGCCCAGTGCTCGAGCTCGACGACGAACGGATTGCGCGAACGGGTCGGCGTGACGAGGCCGAAACGGCACGGCTCGTCGGCGCGTTCGGCGACATAGGTGCCGAACATCCGGTCGAACACGATCAGCACGCCGCCGTAGTTCGCATCGAGATAGTCGAGGTTCGACGCGTGGTGCACGCGGTGCGCGGACGGCGTGTTGAACACGTATTCGAGCCAGCCGAGCTTCGGCATCCACGTGTTGTGCAGCCAGAACTGGTACATCAGGTTGAACGACAGGATCGCGAGCACGGCTTCCGGACGCACGCCGAGCCACACGAGCGGCGTGAAGAACATCGCGGCGCCGGCGATCTTGCCGGTCCAGCCGAGGCGAAATGCGGACGACAGCGTCAACTGGTTCGGCGAGTGATGCACCGCATGGGTCGACCAGAAGAAGCGCACCCGGTGCGACGCGCGGTGATACCAGTAGTAGCAGAACTCCTGGCCGACGAACACGAGCAGCGCGAGCGCGACGCTGTGGAGCGGGATCGTGAAGAGCCGGTGCGCCCATGCGAAATCGAACAGCGGCGTGGCGAGCGACAGCGGCACCAGCGCGAGCAGCTTGCGGCCCGCGAGATCGGCGAGCGACAGCCACACCTCGTTCCAGTTGAACGGTTCGGGCCCGCGGGCGCAGCGCCAGGTGAGCACGGCCGCCTCGACGAGCGAGACGGCGACGATGAAGAGCGTGACGTAGTACGCGAGCTTTCCGGTGGTCGTGAGCATGATGGGTCGTTCCTTCGGTTGAGTCGGACGCGTCACGGGCGGCACGGGCTGCCATCGCGTCGAATGAAACGCACTGTAGTGGGCGTGGAATGGAAAGACCACGCGGGAAATATGTCGCCGTATGTCGCGCTGAAGGGCATGCAGGTGATGCGTGGCGGCCACAGGCTCCAAGGAACGGAAGCCGGGACGTTTTGCGGCTGCGCATGTGCATGTCCGGCGGGAAATGTGTCGCCGCATGTCGTGATGAAGCCGGTAGACGGTGCACACAACATGACATGACATTGGCCGACGGATAAGCCTGCGCGACATACGAACACGGTCGTCAGGAGGTATCCGGAAACCGATTCCTCGGACGGTATGCGACCGCCGCGCCATGTTACGGAGAGGCCGGTTCCGGTCGCACGTGGCGTACCGCATGCGTTCAACTGGATGCGTTCAATTCGCGTGATGCGGCTCGACACGACACACGCATGGATCGGCCGGCAAATATGTCACCGCGTGTCGCCTCGACACATTTTCGCGCTGCGCACGACACGTTCCGCCCGATACCGCTGCACCGTACCTTCACGCGATCGCATCGCCGGAAACCTTGCCCGGCGCGGCATGCCCGCGATCGGCGCGGTCGGCACACGCATTCGTCGTACCTCGAAACAGCACGACACGTGTAACACCGCGACATCTTTTATGACGCGACGGGCGCGTGTCGTCGCCCTAAAGTTCGTCCCGTCGCCACGCCACTGCGTGCACCGAAACGAACCGCAAGGACACCCGATGAAAACCCGCTTCCTCGTCACCGCCGCCGCACTCGCCCTCACCTGCACGCCGGCCTTCGCCGGCTGGTCCGGCCACGGCACCGCGTACACGCCGCGCGGCACCTACAACGGCGCACACGCCGGTTCGTGCGGCGGCGGCAGCTGCTCGCATGCAGGCGGCGTGATCGGCCCCGGCGGCGGGATCGCGACCAATACCGGCACCGTCACGCGCACCGCGCCCGGCCAGTTCTCGAACAGCGGCACGGCCGTCGGCCCGAACGGGCGCTCGGTCGAACACAGCGGCGACACGAGCTGCGCCGACGGCACCTGCTCGCATACCGGTTCGCTGACGGGCTCGGACGGCCGCAGCGCAACAACGTCGGGCAGCGTGACGCGCAACGGTGCGGGCCAGTATTCGTCGAGCGGCACGATCACGGGATCGAACGGCAATACGGCCAGCCACACGGCGTCGACGAATTGCGCGGGCTCGACCTGCTCGCGCTCGGGCACCGTGACGGGCACCGACGGCGCAAGCGTCACGCATTCCGGCAGCGCGACGCGCGTGGCGCCGGGTGTCGTAACGACGTCGGGGGGCTCGACGGTCGTACACGGAGGCACGGTTTCGACCGGCGGCACGACCGTGATCCACGGCAGCACGGCGGCAGGCGGCGCGGTCGTCGTGGCCGGCGCGGCGGTGCCGGTTCCTGTACCGGTGCCCGTGCCCGTCGTGCCGCCTCCGCCCGCCGCCACGGTCGCTGTCGTGGCACCGGCGCCGGCACCTGCCGCCGTCGTGGTCACGCCCCCACCGCCCCCGCCTGCCGCCGTCGTCGTCACGTCGCCGCCGAAGGTCGTGCATGTTGCGCCGCCGAAGGCCGTCGTGGTCGCACCCGCGCCGCGCGTCGTCTACGTCGCGCCGCCGCCGCCGAAGGTCCTGTACCTCGCGCCGCCGCTGCCGCGCTCCGTGTACGTCGCCCCGCGCGCCGTGTATGTCGCTCACCCGCCGCGCGCCGTCGTCTGGGTGCCCGGCCACTGGGCCGGCCGCATGTGGGTGCCCGCGCACTGGGCATGATCCGGCACCGCTCCGTCTTGTTTCGTTTTCCATCCGTTTCATCAACCACCCGGCCGGCGCAGACCGTCGGCCACGCAAGGAGAAACCCCATGAAGTCCATCAAGAAGATGATTGCCGTCGTCGTTTTGTGTATCGTCTCAGCAGCAGCGTCGGCCCAGCAGGTGCCGCCCGGCGCGGCGAACGGCGGTGCACGCGTCGAACGTGCGCTGATGCAGCTGCAGGCCCGCTTCGCCAGCGCGAACACGACGCATGACGGCAGGCTCACCCGCGAGCAGGCCGCCGCGGGCATGCCGATGGTCGCGCAGCATTTCGACGAAATCGACACGCAGCACAACGGCTACGTCACGCTCGAGCAGCTCGCCGGCTTCATGCGCCAGCGCATGGCGGCCCGTTGAGCCCGCGCGACGATCCGGCCGCGCACGCACCGGGAGGCAAGCGATGGAACAGTCCTGCAGGATCGTCGTGCTCGACGACGAAGCCGAGTTGCGCAACATGCTGCAGCGCTTCCTGACCGGCCACGGCTTCCAGGTCCGCGCGGTCGCCGACGGCAAGCGGCTCGACCGCCTGCTGCAGCGCGAACCGTACGACCTCCTGGTGCTCGACCTGATGATGGAACCCGAGGACGGCCTGAGCGTGTGCCGGCGCCTGCGTGCCGAAGGCCAGACGCTGCCGATCCTGATGCTCACCGCGAAAGGCGATGCCGCGGACAAGGTCGTCGGCCTCGAGACGGGCGCCGACGATTACCTGGCGAAGCCGTTTCTCCCCGACGAACTCGTGGCCCGCGTACGCGCGCTGCTGCGGCGGCAGAAGATGGCGGCCGGCGAACCGACGGTCACTTCACAGCGCTTGCGTTTCGGCGCGTTCACGTTCGACGTCGGCCAGCAGGCGCTGATGCGCGACGGCACGCCCGTCGAGATCCATTCGGCGCAAATGCTGTTGTTGCACGCGCTCGGCTCGTCGCCGAATCGCGCGGTGAGCCGCGAGAACCTGCTCGCCCGTGCGCGCGGCCGCGACCATGCCGCACTCGACCGCAGCGTCGACGTACAGATCCTGCGGCTGCGCCAGATCGTCGAGGACGATCCCGGCAAGCCGCGTTTCATCAAGACCGTCTGGGGCATCGGCTACATGCTGGTGGCCGGCATCGAGCCGTGATGCGCATCCCGCTGCCGCGCTCGCTGCTCGCGCGCAACATCGCGCTGCTGGTGGCGCTCGTCGCGCTGTCGCTCGCCTGTTCGCTCACCGTGCTGCTGCACTACGTGCAGCGCCCGCGCATCGAGCGGGCCTCGATCGTCTTCTCCGACTACGTGCAATTGCTCGACCGCACGCTCGCCGGCCTGCCGCCCGACGCCGGCCGCACGGTCGTCGCGCAGTTCGGCGGCCAGGCCGCGCTGCCGCCCGCCGCACCGCCGCAAGCGCCGAACCTGGCGGCCTTCTTCCGCACCTGGCAGCGCGACGTGTTCATGCAGGCGCTCGAACGCCACCTGCCGCCGGACCTCCCGGCGCGCTGGCAGTCGGGCGACGACGAGCGCCTGTGGATCCGGCTGCATGCGGCCGGCTCGCCCGTCTGGGTGCCGCTGCCGATGGCCGCCGACGCACAGGCGAGCGGCATCACGACGGCCCTCGTGCTGTCGGTCGGGCTGGCGTTGCTCGCGGCGCTGACCGGCTACCTGATCCAGCTCCACCTGAACCGGCCGCTCGACGCGCTGGCGCGTGCGGCGCAGCGCGTGAGCGCGGGCGAGCGCCCGCCGCCGCTGCCCACCGACGGCCCGACCGAAATCGCCGACGTGAGCCGCGCGTTCAACCAGATGGCCGACGCGCTGCAACAGGCGGAAGCGACCCGCTCGCTGATGCTGGCCGGCGTGTCGCACGACATCCGCACGCCGCTCACCAAGCTTCGCCTGGCGATCGCGATGGCGCTGCCGCGCGGCACGCACGACGCGCTCACCGCATCGGCCGAGCACTACCTGGACCAGATCGATACGATCCTGCAGCAATTCATGGACTACGCCGGCAGCGGCGAGCGCGAAACGCCGCAAACCGGCGACCTGAATGCGCTGATCGGCCAGCTCGTCGCGGATTTCGCGGGGCTCGGCCACGAATTCGAATTCGACGAAGGCGAGGTGCCCATGTTCGCGTTTCGTCCGATCAGCCTGATGCGGCTGCTGATGAACCTGATGCAGAACGCGGTCGTCTATGGCCGCACGGGTCTTGGTGTGCGCACCTGGACCGAACGCGGGATCGCGTATGCGGTGGTCAGCGATCGCGGCAACGGCATCGGCGCAGCCGAACTCGAACGGCTCAAGGCGCCATTCAGCCGGGGAGCGAACGCACGCAGCCACGCGGGCGGCACGGGCTTGGGCCTTGCGATCGTCGAGCGGATCGCCCGCCTGCACGGTGGCTCGCTGACGTTCCGCGACCGCGATGGCGGCGGGCTGGAGGCCGTCGTCGCGCTGCCGCTCGATTCGTCCGGGCAGGCGCGGCGGGCGCTATCGGGGTGACGGACTGTCCGTCTGTCCGTCTGTCCGTCTGTCCGTCTGTCCGTCTGTCCGTCTGTCCGTCTGCCTTGTTGCCTTGTTGCCTTGTTGCCTTGTTGCCTTGTTGCCTTGTTGCCTTGTTGCCTTGTTGCCTTGTTGCCTTGTTGCCTTGTTGCCTTGTTGCCTTGTTGCCTTGCTGCCTTGCTGCCTTGCTGCCTTGCTGCCTTGCTGCCTTGCTGCCTTGCTGCCTTGCTGACTTGCTGACTTGCTGCCTGGCGCTCCGACGGCCCAGCGTGTCCGCGCGCAGCGGCACGTGACATGCGCCGACATAATTCCTGCGTGGCGCATCACACCCGACCTCCGCATACTTGCGCCTGCGTGTTGCGCAACGGCATGAAACCTCTCCCTCGCCAGCGATCACGCCCCGCTTCCGATCGTTCGCGTTCCTGAATGCCGCGACAGTATCGGCAACTTCATCCAGGCCACGGAGATCGACATGTTCACTTCCCTTCACGCACTTGCCACCCACACCAAACGTCTGACCAGCGCCGCGCTGATCGCCAGCGCGCTCGCGATGGGCGGCTGCGCATCGACCGCGACCACGACCATGAACACCGCGCCCGCGGCCCGCACGCAGCCGCAGGTTCATGCGGACGTCGTCTACGTGTCCCCGTTCGACGTGGACACGACCGACGTCAAGGTCGACGGCGGGATGATCAGCAAGCTCGCGACCCTCGCGAGCGGTTCGTCCGCCGACGTGCAGCGCCAGCAGAGCGCGCTGAAGACCCGTGAGCAGCTCGCCGACGCGCTCGTGCGCGAACTCCGCTCGCAAGGCATCCCCGCGCTGCGGGGCCCGGTGCCCGACGGCCGCGACGCGCTGGTGGTCGAAGGCCGGTTCGAGTCGATCGACGCGGGCAACCGCCGCCGCCGCACCCTGATCGGGCTCGGTGCGGGCAAGAGCGAAGTGAAGGCATCGGTCACCGTGCTGTTCCAGCCGGCGCATGGCACGCCGCAGCCGCTCGGCACGTTCTCGTCGAGCGCGAACAGCGGCCACCTGCCCGGCATGGTGGAAACCGCCGGGGTCGGCGCGGCGGCCGGCCGCCTCGCGACGTCGGCAGCGGTCGGCGCCGGCCTGCATGGCGTATCGGAAGCGAAGCACGACACGGTGGCCTCCGATACGGACCGCCTCGCGCGCTCGATCGCAAAGCAGCTCGCCACGCAGAACGCGGCGAACGCGTGGCTGCCGACGGTGTCGGCGAGCTGACGCACCGCACCGCACCGCACCGCACCGCATTACATCGCACCGCATTACATCGCATCGCATCGCCACCCGCGCCCCACGCGGCCCGCGCGGGCGCGCAGGCGGGCGGCCGGGCATAATGCGTGCAGCCGCCGCGGCGCCACGCGCCGCGACCGTGCCGGGCAACCCGAAGGCCGGCGCATTTCCCGTCCCGAATCCTGAACCCGTGAATTCCATGCAAGTACTCGTCGTAGGAACCGGCAAGCTGGCCAGCGAACTGCTCGGCGCGCACCGGCTCGACCCGTCAACCTGTCGCGTGATGGCGTGGTCGGACAGCGCGCACAACGATGCGCAGCGTGACGACACACGGCGTGGTGACGCCCAGCGTAACGACGCCCGATGTATCGACGCCCGCTCGATCGTCGTGCATGCCGGTTCCGGCCGCGAACTCGCTGACGTAATCGCCTTCTGCGAGGCCACCGCATCGCCGCTCGTCGAGCTGTCGACCGGCTCCGAGCTCGAAACCGGCTCGCATGCTTTCCCGATCGTGCTGTGTCCGAACACGAACATCCTGATGCTCAAGTTCATGAGCATGCTGGAAACCAGCGGCCACCTGTTTCACGACTGCCGGATCAGCCTGACGGAGTCGCACCAGGCGGGCAAGACGTCCGTCCCGGGCACGGCCGTCGGGATCGGCCAGTCGCTCGGCGTGCGGCCGGAAGACATCCGCTCCGTGCGCGACCCGGACGTGCAGCGCAGCGAATTCGCTGTCGCCGACGATCAGCTCGGCCGCCACGCGATTCACCGGATCCGCATCGACGACGGTGCGTGCAGCCTGCAGTTCGAATCGCGCGTGGTGGGCACAACACCTTACGCGGACGGCGTATCGCGCATCGTCGACGCCGTCCGGCAGCACGATCTCGAGCACCGCCGTTATTCGATCGTCGAGTTCATCCGCAACGGCTGGCTGTAGTCGCGGCGATACGCGGCGGTCGGCACGCGCGCGTCGCGCACGGCATTTGCGCAGCGCAAAAAGGTTCGTCGCGAAATGCCGTGGATGTCACCGATCGCTTCGACTGCGGCTTCCGGGCATGCATCCCACCGCCCGGAAGCCGCAACGAGCAACCGTCATCTCGTATTGGCTGGTAAGTTATCGGCCGAGGTCCATTCGCCGAGATGGGGCGCGAATCACTGCTGACGTCGGTGCCTGAACCACGACCCTCGACACCCCCCCGAAAGGAGAGCATCCGATGACCCGCCCCGATTTCATCAAGCACTGGACCGAGCTCGAAGAACCGGAAGCGCATTGCTATCGCGGCGACACCGAGCCGATGGCGCTGGACGCACCGCTTTCCGCCGAACTCGGCATCACGCGTATCGGCATTCACCACGTGAGGCTCCTGCCGGGTCGGCGGACGTCATATCCGCATGCCGAAAGCACCGAACAGGAGTTTGTGTACGTGCTAGAGGGCAAGCCCGATGTCTGGATCGACGGCGTGCTTCACCCCGTTGCCGAAGGCGATTCCGTCGCCTTTCCGGCGGGCACCGGCATCTGTCACACCTTCATCAACAACACGAAGGACGAAGTCAGGCTGATGGTGATCGGTGAACGCCCACGCGACGACAACCGCATCCGCTACCCGAAGAACGAAGCGTACGAGTTCACCCGCGCGGATCGCTGGGTGGACTGGCCCGCCAGGCCGCTCGGGGACCATGACGGGATGCCGGACTGACGCTCGCGAAGATGCCCCCGACGGAACATACCGAGCCTGCAGCACGAGTTCGCAGCGGGCGCCGTGGCCGCCCCGTTCTGCGGCTCGTTAGCCGGTCTACCGTCACTCGCCACCAAGCACCGCCCCGCTCTCGGGCAACGTCGCACCACCATCGACGACGATCGTCTGCCCCGTGATGTACGCGGCATCGGCCGATGCGAGAAACAGCATCGCGTTCGCGATATCTTCCGGCTCGCCCATCCGCGCGAGCGGAATGTCGCGCGCGATCTGCGCCGCGACTGACGCGTCGCCGAGATTACCGGCCGCCGGCGTGCGGATCATGCCCGGCTCGACACCGTTCACCGTCACGTTGCGGCGCGCGAGCTCCAGCGCCGCCGCACGAATGAAGCCGTTCACGCCGGCCTTCGACGCCGCGTAATGCGCGAGCCCCGGATACGCTACACGCGGCCCCGTCACCGACGACGTGACGAGCAGCCGCCCCGCGCCCGCACGCCCGAAGGCTGGCAACGCGGCCTGCGCGAGCCAGAACAGCGCCGACAGGTTGACCGACAGCGTCCGGTCGAGTGTCGCCTCGTCGATCTGCGTGAACGGCGTCAGCGGAAAATACGCGGCATTGTGGACGACGACATCGAGCCGGCCGCCGTCGCGCTCGACTGCGGCGACCAGGGCGCCCAGTTCGTCGCGGCTGGCCGCATCCACCCGATAGGCGCGCGCCTCGCCGCCCGTGCTCGCGAGCGCGTCGGCCTGCGCGGCGGCGGCCTCACCGTTCAGGTCGGCGAGCGCGACGAACGCGTCGGATTCCGCGAAACGGCGCGCGATCGCCGCGCCGATCCCCTGCGCGGCGCCCGTGACAAGCACGACGCGCCCGCTGAAATCCGCCCGCAGGCGGCCGCTGCCCGGCACGGCCTTCATCGCTGCGCCTCGCCGTCGAGCGGATGCACGGTGTCGTTCAGCACCTGCGCATGCGCGCCGATCGGGAAGTTCGACAGCGTGCCGAAATCGCCGCCCTGGTAGCCGAAGATCTTGCCGTCGGTCTTGCGCTGTGCGAGGTCGATCAGCACGACGCCAAGCGTCGGCACCACCTTTTCGCGCCACACGAACAGATACAGCTCGTCTGCAATCCTGAAGTAATGACAGCGGTCGACATCGGCCAGCCCCCCTTCGACACCCTGCACGCACTGCCACGCGTAGAAGTTCTCGTTCAGGTAGATGTGCTCATAGCATTCAGTCGGGCTGTAGCGGTACATCGTCCGCTTGCCGATCAGCTCGTGCGTGGGCCCATGCAGCAGCCCCGGCTGCGTGTGGTCGCCGAGCGTGCCATGCCGGAAACTCGCATCGACGCCCGTCAGCGGCAGCCCGCGCGCAACCCGCGTGAATGCGTCGATGCGCGTGTCGGCTTCGGTCGGCAGCGTCCCGACGACCGACGTCCATACACCGTTGTCGAGATCGATCACGAGACTGACCGACGTCGCGCGGGCGGCCGAGTCGATGTAGTCGACGAAGTACAGCCCGTTGCGCAACCGCGTCACGCGGCACGGCTCGCGGCCGCCTGTATCGGTCGCCGCGTCGCGCCACTGCAGCGCGCCCGGCTCGAACGTGTAGACCCGCCACGCCCCCGACGCGTCGCCGAGCGCAAGCGTATGCCCGGCGAGCGCGTCGACGGATGCGAGGATGTTCGCTTCCGGCGCGAAGCCGTCCGCGAGCGCGCCAACCTGAATGAATACCGGATCCTGTTGTTCCACCTGCCGTCTCCCGCGCAGCTTCAGGCCCGGCGGGCCGTGTACGCTGCTCATGTGCACATGGTGCGGGCTGCACGCGACGCGCGGTATCGGCCAAAAGGATGAAGGGCGCGCGGCGCCGGAACGCGCTAAAGTGCACGAAATCCGCGCCCCGACCGGCGCGAGGAGCGCACATGCACCACGTCACCCACTACCGACGAACCGGCGAAGGCATCGAGGCAATCAGCCTCGAATCCGACCGCGCGTTTCCGCGCCACGCGCACGACGAATTCGGGGTCGGCGTGATCGTCAGCGGCGCGCACCGGTCGTGGAGCGGCCGCGGGCAGGTCGACGCACTGGCCGGCGACGCGATCATGGTCAACCCGGGCGAGGTGCACGACGGCTCGCCGATCGAGGCCGGCACAGGCCGGCGCTGGCGGATGCTGTACCTCGCGCCCGCGCTGGTCGCGGGCGTCGCGGCGGAAGAAGGCCTCGGCGGCGTCGAACTGGCGCATCCGGCGGTGCGCGACGCGCGGCTCTCGGCCGCCGTCGGCCGGCTGCATGCGCGCATCGTCGCGGGGGAATCCCAGCCGCTCGCCCGCGACGAGGCGCTCGTGATGCTCGTCGCCGGGCTGCTCGCCCGGCACGCGAACCGCGCACTGCCGGCGGCAGGCGTTGCACCTGCGATCCGCATCGCCCGGGAGCGGCTCGACGCTGCACCGGCCGCCCCCGTTTCGCTCGCCGAGCTGGCCGACCTGAGCGGTGTCAGCCGCTTTCAGTTGCTGCGCGGGTTTGCCCGCGAACTCGGCATCACACCGCACGCCTACCTGATCCAGTCGCGTGCGCGGCTGGCGCGCACGCTGCTCGCCAGCGGCCTGCCGATCGCCGATGCCGCGGCCGAAGCCGGCTTTGCCGACCAGAGCCACCTGACGCGTGCGTTCGCGCGCCAGTTCGGGATCACGCCGGGGCGGTTTACGCAGGCTGGTTGACGCCTGCGGCGTCCCCGCGCAACGCGATCGGGCGCAAGGCGATCGAAGGCGAGTCCCGCGTCAACGGGAACCG